>CAKZGE010000020.1 GCA_936914845.1 uncultured Chloracidobacterium sp. | reverse complement strand
TACCACCCGCCGAAAACTCCACTTTCTTCTGGTACCATTTTAGGGGATCCTTACATTTGGGTAAAACTAGGAATCTTTCAACAAGAATTGCTACAAAACGAAGATGCTTTGGAAAGCTTTAAAAAGGCCGTCAATATAGATGAGAATGATACATCTGCTTTGTATTTTTTGGGGTTTCAATATGAAAAGATAGGCAAAATTAACGAAGCAATAGAGACTTATGAGAAGTTAATGAAATTAGACCATAGCGATGAAGATGTTCTGCCAAGATTAGAAAATTTAAGGAAGAAACAAGCTAACATAAAAAACACCGAAATTGACAAGAATTAAGTCTTCAAAATATAAACTCTTGGAGGAAAGTAAAACGGTCTAGTGAAATAGGACAGTAAAATCTCTTATAATCTAAGTTATGAGAAAACATTGACTTGAAATATCTCTAAAACAAAAAGAAAGAACGATCGAATTTGTATTTCAATTCGTTTTATTATGGCGGCCTGATCGGTCTATTTTCTTTTAAAGCACCTAAATAACAGCGTCTTCTCTTTATTTGATATGAAAGCAATTGTCGTTAGCGAATTCGGGCCACCGGAAGTGTTGGTTGTCAAAGAGGTGCCCGTTCCGGAACCGGGAGCGGATGAGGTGTTGGTGCGGATCAAGGCGGCCGGTGTGAACCCGGTCGATACCTATCTGCGGTCGGGAAACCATGCTCACGCACCGAAGCTGCCGTATGTGCCGGGCAAAGACGGTGCCGGAACGGTAGAAAAGTGCGGAGATGCCGTCGTCCGTTTTCAACCCGGCGACCGTGTCTATACCGCTGGGGCTGTGACGGGAACTTACGCGGAATTTGCATTGTGCAAAGAAGCTCAGCTCGGTGCTTTGCCGGCTAACGTGTCTTTCGCGGAGGGGGCAGGCATTTGGACGCCGTATGCGACAAGCTACCGCGGGCTGTTTCAGAAAGCACAGGCGAAAGCGGGCGAGATGGTGCTGGTGCATGGGGCGTCGGGCGGCGTTGGAACGGCGGCGGTGCAATGGGCAAAGGCGGCCGGTCTGCGTGTGCTCGGCACGGCGAGCAGCGATGCGGGCCGCGAACTTGCGATCAACAGCGGGGCCGAACACGTGTTCGACCATTCGCAGGCCGGCTATTTGGAAGAGATCAGCGAATATACGGGCGGCAAGGGCGTTGACATCATTATCGAAATGCTGGCGAACGAGAATCTCGAAAAGGATTTCGACGTTCTGGCGATGTTCGGCCGCATTGTAGTGATCGGAAACCGCGGAAGTTTGCAGTTTACGCCGCGACTGGCAATGACAAAAGATGCTACTATTTACGGGATGTCGCTTTTCAATGCGCCGGCAGCGGACGTTATGCGGATACACGAAGCGATCTTTGATGGGCTGAGCAGCGGTTCGCTAAAGCCTTTCATCAGCCGGAGCTTTTCGCTGGAACAGGCCGCCGAGGCTCACCATGCCGTAATTGAAGATAAAGCTCAAGGAAAAATAATAATTACGCCCTGAATCTATGAAAACTGCGGAAGAATACGTAAAGATAATAATGCGTGACGAAACGGAAAAGATCGCGTCCGAAGCTTCGACCGTGTATGAAAATGCACGGATCGAGCGGATCTACGAATTTGACGACGGCGCCGTGATGAAATACGAATGGCACGATATTGCTGTCGGCGACTTTAACCACCGGTTCACGCTGATGTCCGTGCCGAAAGGCAGCAAGGAATCGACCGGCGTTGTGCGTGTGATAAATTATTAGCCGCGAGGTGCTTATGAAACGCTGTGCATTGCTAGTATCTCTGTTCGTGCTCTTAGCATTTTCGGCCTTTGGCCAAACGCAAGAAAGCTTGCCGCCAAAAGCAGAACAAATCGATGAATTTGGGCGGGTCGGCGAGTGTACGTTTCGCGGGCGGGTCGATGGGTTGTTGGCGATGCTTGCGGAAAACCCATCTCATAGAGGCGTAATAATTGTTTACCCGGGCTTGGATCAGTTGCCAGGCGAACGACTCAATTTAAAGCCGGCGTTTGTTAACCATATTCTTTTCCGCAAATTCGATCAGAGCCGCATTACGATAGTGCAAGGCTCGCTGCAGGAGAAATACGTCGCCGAGCTGTTTGCCGTGCCTGCCGGGGCAGAAATGCCGCAGTCGCGTGCCGCCATCAAAGAACCAAAGACCGACCCGAAGCAGTCTGTTTTTTACGATCGAGGTTACCTCGAAGATGGTGCTGGTGCGACAGAAACTTTGTGGAATGCTAAGTATAAATCTCAGCAAGAGCAAGAAGAACTCGCGCTGCAAGCCGAACTAGCTGCCGAAGGCGGAACGAACGGAATCACATCTGAGATCGAACCTGCTGACGATGTGACAGAAACGGCGTCACCGATCACCATTCCGACGGCTTTTCTGGATGCGGCCGCCAAGACACAAGGAGCTTTTGCGGTAGTAGTGTTTTACGCTGATGATGAGATCTATGACATCGGCCTTGTCCGACAAGAGATCAGGATGCAGTGGGACAAAGCGGCATCAGAGCATAACAAGCAGAATATACCACTGAATGTGATCTATGGCGGTTATAGAAATTTCTCCACGGTCGAATATTGGATCAGGCCGGCCGGAGCTACCGTCGAACCGACGATCAAGCCGGATGAGCGTCCGGTAGATCAAGACGAGGAAGATACCGAAAATTAAACATGCCGGAAACTGATATTGATCTGCCGAAAGCCAAACTGGCGTATACGATCATTCAATCGCTGCTCGGTGCCAATGAATCTCTTAGCGATCTGTTGGTCGTTATGGCACATGCCCTTGACGAGGACGTGACCAAAGCTTTGACGATGACCGGCGAATGGCAAAAGTATATGGAATCAAAACGCGAGCTGGAAACGACCAAAGAACAGATCGAAATGTTCAAAGACCACTTGCGGCAGATGGAGAACGGCGGAGAATGACGGCTGAGTGCGAATCGAAGATGTTCGATCTGATAATAATCGGTGCCGGCCCGGCGGGCATTTCGGCGGCATACGAAGCGAAAAAGGCCGGACTTGACTATCTGGTCATCGAAAAAGGGCTGATCGGCAACACCATCTATCAATATCCGGTCGGACTGACCGTTTTTTCCACCACCAACGAACTCGAATTCAACCCCGGCGAACTGCAGCCTGTCCGCGAAAAACCGACCCGCGAAGAACTTCTTTCATATTACGTGCGGTTTGTGTTGGAAAATGAATTGAATGTGAGGACGGAAGAAACCGTGCAAAGCGTCGAGAAAAATGACGACATTTTTCAGGTCACGACCGATAAAGGCGGCTATTCTGCAAAAGCGGTGCTGTTCGCGATCGGAGCAATGGATCATCCGCGGAGTTTGAACGTGCCGGGCGAAACATTGCCCAAGGTGCACAATATGTTTCACGAAACATATCCGTGGGTGCGAAAGGATGTGCTGGTCGTCGGCGGCGGGAATTCGGCGGGCGAGGCTGCACTTTTTCTCGCGGAAGAGGGAGCAAACGCAACGCTGGCGATATTTCGCAAAGATTGGGAAAATAACGACCCGAAACAGGGTTGTATCAAATACTGGGTCAAACAGCCGCTCGAAGCCGAACTGCAAAAACATTGTCTGGAACTCTTCTTTCTCGGAAAGGTTGTCGAGATACGCGAAAAAGAGGTCGAGCTTGAAGACGAGAACGGCGTGCGGGCAGTTTTGCCGAACGACGCTGTTTTTGTGCTGATCGGTTCGGACGCGGAACTTTCAATGCTCAAAGATCTAGGGGTCGAGACCGAGCGGAACAAATACGGAGAAGTTCCAATTTATAACCAAGAGACGTTTGAAACGAATGTCGCGGGAGTTTATGTTGTCGGGCATTTCACAAATCACCGGCATATAATAGGCGCCATCGAAGCCCCGAAAAAGTTCATTCCGCTGCTTGCGGCAAAATTAAATAAGGCAGCCGCAAAATAGATCGCAGCCGCCTTTTTATCGAGATCGACCTATTGTTCTCTTTTCAGTTCAAATCTTCGTTCGGTAGATCTGCCGGCGATGTCGGCCGGGTTAAGTTCATAAGAATCAACATTGAACACTTCGCGTTCGACACCACCCGAAACGGTTGTCCATTTATAAGGAAGCTGAACGCCGCGGCGTCGGTATTTCGCCGGCGGATCTGAAACAGGTGTTCGAACCGTTTTTTCGGTCGCGGCAGGTCGTTGATGCCCAGATCCACGGCAGCGGACTGGGGCTAAGCCTCGTGAAACAGATCGCCGAAGCTCATGGCGGCTCCGTCGATGCACAAAGCCGGCCCGGTGCCGGAAGCGAATTCTCTATAAAGATCCCGATCGCCGTATGAAGATCCTTTTGATAGAAGATGAGCCCGGATTGATATTGACACTTACCGATCGGTTGAAAAGCGAAGGCTTTGAGGTGGTCAGCCGTGCAGACGGCACCAGCGGCCTCGAAACGGCACTTGGCGGCGGATTCGATCTGCTGATACTTGACCTGATGCTGCCCGGAAAAAACGGTTACGACATCTGCCGCGACGTGCGTCAAAGCGGGTTGCAGGTGCCGATATTGATGCTCACGGCAAAGGGCGAGACCATTGATAAAGTGCTTGGGCTTAAGCTCGGAGCAGATGACTATTTGACCAAACCGTTCGAAATGATCGAATTGGCGGCCCGTGTCGAAGCTCTTTTGCGGCGGCGAAATTCGAACTCGAGTAACCGCGAAACGGGGTCTTTAGCTTTTGGCGATGTTTCGATAGACCTGAAACAAGCGACGGTGGCAAAAAGCGGGCGGCCGGTCGAAATGTCGGCAATGGAATTCAAACTGCTGCAATTTCTGATCGAAAATCCGGGCCGGGTACATTCAAGGGATGAATTGCTCGATGCTGTTTGGGGTTATGATGCAATGCCATCGACCCGAACCGTCGATGTTCACATAGCGTGGCTGCGGCAAAAACTGGAAAGCAATCCCCGCCACCCTCAGTATATTCAGACCGTTCATGGTTTTGGCTATAAACTGATAATTTGAAGCGGGGCCGTGAAGAGAAAGGCGGAACCGAAGATCCCGCCCGCCCGAGTCATTTTGCCGAGATCGCGGCCGGCGACAACAGCAGGCCGCTGTCCGCATCCGCCACATAAATTTCCCGCGGAATGAAATTTGGATATTCGCGAGACGATGCCGAGAGTTCGTAAAGGTCGCCGCGCGGAACACCCTGAAAACTGAAATAGCCAAAACCGTTGGTCAAAGCAACGCGTTTTTCAGTCGAACTGCTAAGCACAACACGAGCATTGCGCACAGGCGTGCCGCTTGTCGATACTACGCGACCGGAAACCGGAACTAGATCCGGGTCTGCCAACACGTTCAACACGTAATTGTTTCTCGCCGTGCCGGTGCCGCCCGCCGCCTCAACGACAGCATAAAAGGCTCCTGCCGCAGCGGAACTGCCGGAAAGGGTCGTGTCCGCCGCAAGTGTAAATGGAGCGAAGCTGCCATCGACAACCGAAAATGTGAAGGTTCCCGTATTCGGTATCAGCCGGAAAGCGTAAGCCGTTCCGACAGAAGCACTTGGAAGAGTTGCCAGGTAATCTGCGGCGGCTTCGTAAGCTCCGATATCAACACCGCCAAAACGTGCAGCTCCGCGGGAATCGGTGCGGATAACGAACGGAGGATTTGCCGCAGTGCAGGAGATGTCCAAAACGCAGCCGCTGCCGGCATCGATGGCCGGAGAATTGTCCAACAGTGCGTGGGACATTACCGGTCCGCCGTAACTTCCGAGCGGGGTAAGGAGCGGATCCGTATTGGTCAGATCGGCCGCCGTCCAACCCGTGCTGGTGCCGACATTGCCGATAATATTGTTGCCCTGAGAAACAAAGGTGCCGTTAGTAATATTTGTGACATCCGGCGAGGTGGAAACGCCCGTATTTCCGGCGATGATCGTATTACGCAGAAAAAGCCCGGCAACCGAAGAAGCGCGGTGAATACCGCCGCCATTGTTCGTGGCAGTATTGCCGGTGACCGTAACATTGGTCAGGATCTGGTCGCCGCCGTTCGACTGCAGGCCGCCGCCTGTGCCGCCCGGAGACCGATTTCCGGAAAAGGTCGAATTGCTGATACGGACGATACCGTTGGCTTGCATGCCGCCGCCGCCGGTTGAACCGCCGCTTTGGTTATTGGTGAAAAGGCAATTTTCGATAAAAAGCGTGCTGGTCGAAAAATTTTGCATCCCGCCGCCGGAGCTGACCGAAGTATTGTTCGCTACGACCGTGTTGCGAATAGTCGTCACTGGCGTAACAGCCGGCGTCGGCGAACTCGATTGCGCACTGTTCAGGCCGCCGCCGGTATTCGCGGTGTTACCGGAAATGACACAATCTGAGACGAGCATGTTGCCGCCGTAATTATAGAGAGCCCCGCCGCGGCCGGAATCTTGTGGCCCGATGCCATTGCCGCCGGTGAAGGTAATGCCGTAAATGCTCGCCGATGAGCTGCGTCCGACCATTAAGATGCGGCTGGCATTGTTGCCGCTAATGGTCAGGAATTTAGCTCCGGAACCGATGATGGTGACCGGTGAACTGTTTTGGATGACGAGTTCGGACCCGCCTAAAGTGATGGTCTGCGGTGTTGCAAAGACCTCCGGGTCAAAGCGTATGACATCTGCTTCGGCGCTGGCGTTCGCTGCTGCGATGGCCTCGCGAAGCGAGCAGTCGGCATCGCAGGAGCCGTCGCTGGTATCAGCGGTCTTTGTTACGATCAGATCTGCGGCAAGTCCTGCAGCAGCAAAGGCGGCATTGAAAAATAAAAGAAAAGCGATGCGGTAGATCTTTGACATTCTGTTCCCCCTCTAAACCTTTAGTTTTAAGAAAAATGCAGTGGAAGTTGCCGGACGGATTCGAAGCGGTTGGGCTGTTAGGTGCCAGATTGACCGGAAGACTGGAGCCGGTCGAGCAACATTGACCTTTCAGCAAGGTTCGCTGTTTTGAAGAAAATGCCTAACAAACAAGCCGCTTGCGAGATTTTTGAAAAATAATAAGCCGAAACCGTTATAAATTACAAGGTTTTTAGGAAAGTGAAAGTTAAAAAGGGACGCGGCTGCCGATATGTTTCCGACAGCCGGTAAATGCCGCACGGTTAGAATTCGCTGTCATGAGTGGCCCGTTCGCGGCGGGCTACGCCGGTTTCATAGGCGGCGTCTTCGACCTTTTCCGCGACGGCCTCTCCGACGCGACGGTCGAAAACTGAAGGAATGATGTAGTCCGGGTGCAGTTCATCATCGGCGATGATGCCGGCGATCGCATTTGCGGCGGCGATCTTCATTTCTTCGTTTATTTGAGATGCGCGGCAATTAAGTGCTCCGCGGAAAATGCCCGGGAAACAAAGAACATTGTTGATCTGATTCGGGTAGTCCGAACGTCCGGTTGCCATGACCGCGACCAGCCCTTCGGCGTCTTCGGGCATTATCTCCGGAATGGGATTGGCCATGGCGAAAACGATCGGATCTTTAGCCATATTTCGCAGGTCATTTTCATCGATCACACCCGGGGCCGACAGCCCAAAGAAAACATCTGCCCCTTTGATAACATCGTGGACCGTGCCTTCTTCTTTATTTGGGTTGGTATTGCGCGCGTACCAATCTTTTACCCAATTCATATTTTCGGTCCGCCCGGCATAAAGCGCACCGGTCTGATCACACCCGACGATATTTCGCACACCGGCGGCCATCACGATCTTCGAACAAGCAACGCCCGCCGCCCCAACGCCGTTGACCACTACCTTGATATCGGCCATATCTTTGCCGACTATCTTCAAAGCGTTGATCAAAGCCGCCAATACCACAACAGCAGTTCCATGCTGGTCGTCATGAAAGACGGGAATGTCGAGTTCGGCTTTGAGGCGGTCTTCGATCTCAAAACAGCGCGGTGCCGAGATATCTTCGAGATTTATTCCGCCAAATGTCGGAGCAATGTTTTTGATAGTCCGCACTATTTCGTCCGGGTCTTTGGTATCCAAACAAATGGGAAAAGCATCAACACCGCCGAATTCCTTAAAAAGCTGGGCCTTTCCTTCCATCACCGGCATGGCGGCAAGCGGGCCGATATCACCCAGCCCGAGAACGGCCGTTCCATCGGAAACCACGGCGACCGTATTCTTTTTGATGGTCAAATTATAGGCTTTTTCCGGATCGGCAGCGATAGCCTGGCAAACGCGGGCGACGCCCGGTGTGTAGGCCATCGAAAGATCGCTCCGGGTTTTCAGCGGCATTTTCGAATTTATCTCGATCTTTCCGCCGAGATGCATCAAAAAGGTGCGGTCCGAGACATTGACGACCTCGACGCCGTCGATGAGGCTGACGGCGTCAATGATCTCGCGGTCGTGTGTTTCACTAGCGGCATTGACGGTTATGTCGCGGACCAGGAAATCTTTCCCGACGCTGACAATATCGATGCCCTCGATGTCGCCGCCGGCATGGCCGATGGCGGTCGTTATCTGGCCTAATTTCCCCGGTCGATTTTGTATCTTTACACGCAGCGTAAGACTATAGCTGGCGTTCGGTGTTGGTGTGTTGGTCATACGAAACTTTGATGCCTAAAGGCGAAACGAAAAGTATGACGAAAAATCGCGACAAGGGCAAATCATGAAAAAAGTGCGGCCGGGAACGGCGGAATGCGTCTGTCTTTGCGAACGCATTTGGCATATCTGATATAATTGAGCTCGATAAGGAGAATTGATATCAATACCGTAACGGGCTTTACACAGGGCCTGAAACATAGCCAGTTAAAAAGGATCGAAAGGCTCGGGACACGCCGCGTTTCGCCGGACCAGATAATTTCACCGGAACTTGCACGCCAGCTTTCGGAGCTTTCGCACGAAACGGGGCGGCAGATCGGCGTACTCATCAACCGCAAGGGCCAGGTCGAATATGTAATGGTCGGCACGGCCAAACAGATCGAGATGCCGGATTTCGGGCGTGCCCGCGTATCGGCTGATCGTTTTCGCGGGCTCCGCTGCGTACACACGGATCTGCAGGGCGAACGGCTGACGAATGACGATCTGACAGATCTCGCATTGCTGCGGCTTGATCTAATGTCGATCATTCAGGTCGATCGCGAAAGCGGGCTTCCGGGGTTGGTCTATTCGGCTCATCTTCTTCCGGCCGCAAGTGCTTCTGCGTCGAAACACAACGCTGAATACGAATTTCTGGAACCGGCGATCCCTTCGCAGCTTGATGTAGATTTCGCTTCGCTGATCACATCGCTCGAAGACGAACTGGCACGTGTCCGGCTGGCTTCACGAAAAGATGTCGGCGACGGCGAACGGGCGATCTTGGTCGGTGTGACGACGAGCGATGCCGAAGAAGCAGCCGAATCTTTGAACGAGCTGGAAGAGCTTGCGGCATCTGCGGATGTGGCGGTGGTGGACAAGATCATTCAGCGTCGGCAGAAGATCGATCCGAAAACGGTGATCGGGCGCGGAAAGCTCGACGATCTGCTGATCCAATCAATGCGGTTGGGGGCCGACCTGATAGTTTTCGATGCCGAACTTTCACCGGCACAGGTGCGTTCGCTTTCCGAAGCGACCGATCTAAAGGTGATCGATCGACCGCAGCTGATCATGGACATCTTTGCCCAGCGGGCCCAATCGCGTGAGGGCAAGCTGCAGGTCGAATTGGCACAGTTAAAATACATTCTGCCGCGACTGGTGTTAGGGCAGAATTCTGCATTTTCGCGTTTGGCCGGAGGCATCGGCGGACGCGGCCCGGGAGAAACAAAGCTCGAAACGGACCGCCGGCGTGTTCGCGATCGCATTACGCTGCTTGATAAGCAGGTCGATTCGCTGGGACGGCAGCGGCAGGAACGCCGCAAGAACCGTTCGCAAAAGAACCTGCCGGTGATATCGCTTGTCGGCTATACGAATGCGGGTAAATCGACGCTGCTCAATTCTCTTACCCAAAGCGAGGTCTATGCGGAAAAAAAGATGTTCGCAACGCTCGACCCGACATCGCGGCGGTTGCGTCTGCCCTATGACCAAGAAGTGATAATCAACGACACGGTCGGATTTATTCGAGATCTTCCCGAAGCCCTGGTGGCGGCTTTTCGAGCGACACTTGAGGAAATATCCGATAGCGACCTGCTGGTGCACGTCGTGGATGCTTCGAATCCGCGAGCGCTGCAGCAGATAGCCAGTGTTGATAAGATACTGGTCGATCTGAAGCTGAACGAGATACCGCAGATCGTAGTATTGAACAAGGCCGATCTGGCGTCGGCGGAAGAGCTCGACATTTTGACGCGGCAGATAGCGGTCGATCATGACTTGGAAACAATACGCATTTCAGCACCGGAGCGCCGAACGCTGGCACCATTGGCAGAACATATTTCACGAACGATCGGCAAATTTGCCGCCGCGGTAAAATGATCGCAGCTTCCGAACGGATATGACCAGCAGGCCGCAAAAAAAAGACATGCGTCTAAAACAATGGCGCGACAAGGTGTGGAACTTCGTTTCGCGGCCCTATCATGCATTGTCGCCGGCGAAGAGGTTCTGGTTCGGATTCGGTTTGCTGTGCATCGTTACTACGCTGCTGATCCAAAATCCGCTGTGGCGTACGTTGAGTGAACCGGCATATAAGATAGGCGACATCGCCCGCGAAAGCATGATCTCGCCGGCCGATATACATTTTGTCGATGAACAGCAAACGGAAATGCTGCGACAGGCGGCGCGCGATTCGATAAAGCCGATATTTTCCTTTGAACCGAAGCGAGCCGACGAAGCGGTACAGAATTTTCGACTGGCGTGGGATGGAATGCAGCGGCGGGCCGAAAATGCGGCTGCGAATAAAAGCAATTCGAACGGGCGGGCTGACAATGCATGGCCCGGGCCGGATGGTGAAGAAGCGGTCAAGGTGTTTACCTCGCGGCGGTTCACTTCGAACGAGATAGAAGCGGTGACGCGGGTGCTCCGCGAAAACGCTGCGGGCGACATCTACGGCGATCAGGATACAGATCATCTGCAGGGCGAAATATCGCTGGTCGATCGACAGCGGCCGACCGATTCGCGACAAGCCCTGAGCCCGGCCGCAACGATGGTGCCGCTTTCCGAAGCACGTGAAAATCTTCGCCGCGGGCTCGTTCAGATCCGCAGTTTGAGCGAAAAGGAATCGTCGGCTTTTTTTGCGGTAACGTCGCCGCTGGTCCAGCCCAGTGTGATATTTGATGCGGTGGCAACGGATAATGCAAGACGGGCGATCGCCGCCGATGTCGTGCCGGAAACGGTAACGCTCAAGCGGAGCCAAAAGGTCGTTAATGAAGGTGAATTGATCACTGCTCAAAAGCTTTCAGAGATCAATGCCATACGCAACTATGCTGCGGGCAATCGAAAAATAAATCGATTCATAGGGCTTTTGATATTGATCTCGGCCCTGTACTGGATGGCGTGGAAATTCATCGAGCATCGAGGGGTGGTGCCGCGCTTGGCCCTTTCAGAAAAGGAGACATTTGCTTTATTCGGCTTTGTTGCCGTGGTGCAGACCGTGTTGATGGCGGTTTTCTTTACACTGGCGGAATATACCGCGTCGCAGAACGTGCGGGCCCCGATGAGCGATCCGGGATTGTGGGCGTTTGCGGTGCCGTTCGCTTTTGGCAGCCTGTTGATGAATATGCTTGCGGATCGCCGGACAGCTCTTTTCACGGGACTTTTTACGGCTCTGATCGCCGGATTTTTGGCGCCGAGAGGGCTTGAATTTGCGGTCTATGCGGGTATCGCGTCGGCTGTTTCCGTATATGGCATCGGAGCCTACCGGAGCCGCCAAACGGTGACAATTGCCGGGGTTTTGACGGGTGTCTCGAGTGCCTTGATGGCCGTTGCATTGATCGCCTATACGCAGCAGCCGTTCATATTGAACACAGTCTTGCTGGCGATCGCGTGCGGTTTGGCGGGCGGGGTGATCACGGCCGCGGTAACGGCGATGTTTCTGCCGGTCTGTGAATCGCTGTTCGGGATCTTGACGGACGTAAAATTGCTCGAACTTTCAAATGCGGATCTGCCGGCGCTCGGCCAGCTTGCGATGCGTGCTCCCGGAACGAATCAACATTCGCATGCGGTAGGCCAGCTTGCCGAAGAAGCATGCCGGGCGGTGGGGGCGAACGGGCTTTTGGCCCGCATCGGAGCTTTGTACCACGACATCGGCAAAACGGCCGCCCCGGAACATTTCGTCGAGAATCAGATGGGAAAGAATCCGCATGACCGCCTTAAACCGGTTCAAAGTGCGAAGATAATTGTCAGCCATGTGACCTACGGCATTAAGCTCGGCAAAGAAATGGGCCTGCCGCAGCGGATCATCGATTTTATTCCACAGCACCATGGAACCCGAACGCTGCACTACTTTTTGAAAAAAGCACAGGGCGAGGCAAGGCCGGATGAAGAAGTTGCGGAGAATGATTTTCGCTATCCCGGGCCGAAGCCGCAATTCAAAGAAGCGGCGATCATGATGATCGCCGACAGCTGTGAGGCGGGAGCACGTTCATTGGCCGAACCGACACCCGAAAATGTGCGGTTCATCGTTACCAAGATAATTGACGCCATACTTTCGGACGATCAATTGGACGAATGCGACCTGACCTTGCGCGAGCTGACGCAGATCCGCGAAGCGATGATCCGTTCGCTGGTGGCGATCTATCATTCAAGGGTCGATTATCCGGGCTATGTGCCGCCGAATTCTTCATCGCAGATCATGGTGCCGGCCCACATCGACAGCGAAGAGCGCGGAATGAAATTTTCAGATCCGGCGGATATTCCGGTAAGTCCGGGTGGTGAGATTGAGGACGAAGCAATAATTACTCCGGCCAAAGGAGCCGCGGGCAATAAATAACTATGACCAAAAATATTGATTGGCTAACGGGATGTGCGACCGCATTGGTCACACCGTTCCATCGGGACGGAAGTATCGATATCGATCGCTTTACGAAACTGGTGAAGCGCCAGACCGCGAACGGCGTTCAACTGATGGTACCTTGCGGCACTACCGGCGAAGCAGCGACGATGAGCGAAGAAGAGCGGTTGGTTGTGATCAAGGCAACGGTTGCCGCGGTAAAGGGAACCTCGGCGAAAGTGATCGCCGGCACCGGAAGCAATAACACCGCGGCGACGATCGATTTTACCCGCAAGGCCCGCGAAGCCGGTGCTGATGCGGCTTTGATCGTGGCACCATATTACAATAAGCCGACGCAAGAAGGGATCTACGCCCATTTTGCCGAGATCGCCAAAACCGTAAAGGACCTTCCGATCGTAATGTACAACGTGCCTTCGCGGACGGTTGCAAACATTTCGGCGGAGACCGCACTGCGGTTGGCGGCGGATCACGGCAATATAGTTGCAACCAAAGAGGCTTCGGGTGATCTGGCTCAGGTGATGCACATCATCGCCGGCCGACCAAAGAATTTTAAGGTGTTTGCCGGTGACGACGCTTCCGCGTTGGCTCTGATCGCTTTAGGAGCGGACGGACTGGTTTCCGTTATTTCGAACGAATTGCCGAAAGAGACATCGAAGATGGTGCAGAAAGCATTGGACGGAGCCCACACATCCGCCCGCAAACTTCATTACGATCTTTTGCCTTTGATGGAGGCGAACTTTATCGAATCTTCGCCGGCACCGTGCAAATATGTGATGAAAGAGATGGGGCTGTTGGAAGAGAATCTGCGGTTGCCGCTTGTGCCGGTGACGGGAACTACTCGCGGGATACTCAGGTCAGTGATGAAGGAGGCCGGGATCGGCTAGGTCCTTTTGGGGGCTTTGGGTAGTAAATGAAGAAAATATTCTCAACAATTGCGATCATCACTTTTGCGATCTCGACTTTCGCACAAACAAGGCCACGGGCTCAATAGTTTCAAGGCCGCACTTTAGCTGCTGCATAGTACCAACATAATGTCACTCAAACAAGATATCGAAACCCTATTCGCCAAGGCCGAGTTTTCATCAGCGGACCGAGACATCTACGAAGAATTCAAGCTGGCGCTTAGAAGCGGCAAAGTGCGTTCGGCTGAAAAAGATGCCGATGGTAATTGGCATGCCAACACTTGGGTCAAGCAGGGAATTTTGCTTGGTTTCCGGATGGGAAAAATGGTGGAGATGTCAAAGCCGACGGAAACACTTCGGTTCTTTGACAAAGACACGTTCCCGCTGCGGCCGATGTCGCTTGACGATGGTGTACGCATTGTAATGGGCGGTTCGGCGATACGCGATGGCAGCTATGTCGCACCGGGTGTGGTGGTCGTTCCGCCGGCGTATATCAATGTCGGAGCCTACGTCGATGAAGGTTCGATGGTCGATTCGCACGCGCTGGTCGGTTCATGTGCTCAGATCGGCAAGAATGTACACATATCTGCGGCCGCACAGATCGGCGGCGTGCTGGAGCCGGTCGGTGCATTGCCGGTCATAATTGAAGACAATGTGATGATAGGCGGAAATACGGGTGTTTATGAAGGAACGATCGTTCGTGAGCGAGCCGTGCTCGGAACGGGAGTTATCCTAACGCGTTCGACACCGGTATTTGACCTGCCGAATCAACGCGTTATCAAGGCTGAAAATGGTCGTCCGCTAGAAATTCCGGCAGGAGCGGTCGTGGTGCAGGGTTCGCGTGCGGTCACCAATGAATTCGGTCGGGAGAACGGGCTGTCGATATATTGCCCGATCATCGTGAAATATCGTGATGACCGCACCGATGCTTCTACCCGGCTCGAAGATTACCTTCGCTGATATTACGAAAATGAAAGCTCCGATCTTTGTCATCGTCAATGCCCGGTCCGGCGGAGTGTCAGAACCGGAGACGGCCAAATTGCTTGCCGAAGCATTTGCCGATGCGGGAACGGAGGCGGACATTAATTTTGCTCATTCCGGAGCGGAAATGGAAACGCTGATAAGAGATGCGCTTGCCGGTGAAGCAGACGTGATAGCCGCCGGCGGCGGTGACGGAACGATCAGCAATGTCGCGGCTGCGGTAAGCGAGGCGGGAAAAGTGCTGGGCGTTCTTCCTTTGGGAACGCTGAACAATTTTTCGAAAGATCTGAATATTCCGCAGGAGATCGCCGAAGCGGTGCGTGTGATCGGCAACGGCCGGGTAAAGGTGATCGACACCGCCGAGGTAAACGGGCGGATCTTTCTCAATAATTCGAGCATAGGGCTTTATCCGAATATTGTTCTGCACCGCGAAAGACAGCAGCGGCTGGGCCGCGGCAAATGGATATCGGCGTTTTGGGCGGCTCTGAGGATGTTTCGGGTCTCGCCGTTTCTGCGGGTCGATCTCGAATTGAAAGATCATATTTTCCGGCGGAAAACGCCTTTCGTTTTTGTCGGCAATAATGCCTACGAAATGGATCTTTACAACATCGGGCGGCGAAACAGCATATCCGCCGGAAAACTGAGCGTCTATTTCTTGCATAAAGGCGGCCGGGCGGGTGTCGCCGCTCTGCTGCTGAGAACAATTTTCGGAAAGCTGCGGCAATGGAAGGATTTCGAAGCGGTGAGCGTAGAGGAATTGACGATCTTTTCTCGTCGCAAAAAGTTGAACGTCGCCTTTGATGGTGAGGTCCGGCGGATGAGCACGCCCCTAAGGTACAAGACGCGGCCCGCTTCGCTGAAAGTACTGGTGCCCGATCAGGATAATGGATAGATGAGACGCATTGCGCATATTTCCGATATTCATTTCGGCAGGGCTGACGCGGCCGTGGTCAGGGTGTTGGTGCAGACGCTTCGAGATCTGCGGCCGGATCTGCTGGTGCTTTCCGGGGATCTGACACAGCGGGCGCGTTCGGCCCAGTTCATCGAGGCCCGGGCTTTCCTGGACGAGGTCGGGCTGCCGCAGATCGTAGTTCCCGGGAACCACGATGTTCCGCTTTACAATGTTTATGACCGGTTTTTGCACCCGCTTGATAAATACAAAAAGTATATTACCAATGACCTGATGCCTTTTTTTGAGGATGATGAAATGGCGGTGCTGGGAATAAACACATCAAGATCGATGACGATCAAAGGCGGCCGCATCAATGCGGAACAAATGAATGCCATCAGCCGGATAATGACACCCGTGCCCGATATCAAACTGAAGGTCATTGTTTCGCATCATCCCTTTGACGTAACGGAAGAGCAGGACGATGACGACATTGTCGGCAATGCTCAAGCGGCAATGGAGCAGATCATAGCAACGGGTGCTGACGTGTTTCTTTCGGGACATATCCACGTTAGCGGAATAATCGATTCGGCGCGGCGATATGTACTGGAAAACGGGCGTTCGGCGCTTATCATTCAAGCCGGAACAGCCGCCTCAACACGTGTTCGCGGCGAATTGAATTCGTTCAATCTTCTGGAACACAGACACCCGGAACTAGAAGTTACAAGATATGACCACGACGGCAGGACCGGCGAATTTCGCCCTGTTCGGAGCAAGGTGTTCGCAGCAGGGCCGCGCGGTTGGCTGACAAAATGAGCGAGGAAGATTTATTACTTTGCAAAAAATATTTAGAATAAAGAAAGATGAGCGATAACAATAACGAAAAAGAAAATACATTGGCCGAGAACATTTCCGGCCTCGGGCAAAAAATAATCGGCGAGATCGAGACCATCGGCGGTGTGCTGACCGGTGACCCGCTGACGCAGGCCGAAGGGGAATTCAACGCAGAGGTCGGCGATCTTCGCGAAGAGGTGGAAGAGGATCTGGAAAACGCTGACCGTTCAAATGATTGAGGGCTTTACGATAGTTGGTAATATCGAAGAAGTCGAGGTAATTGCCGTCGGTAGTTCGATTCGGATACTTTCTTTACTGAATAAAAAGTTGGCAAAGGAAGATGGCGTAAGTTAAAGGGCATAGCGACTGTCGAACGTAATTCCAACGGACAGATCCGAGTGGGGAAATTATACCAAGTGCTGGCCGACGAAGATGCCGAGAAAGATGATATGCTTCGGGTGATCGACGAAGATGGCGAAGACTATTTGTTTGAAGCGAGTATATTTTATCCGCTGATAGTCCCGAACGATCTGGCTGCGGTTTTGCATACTAGAGCCTAGAGAAGGCGGCCAAGTAAATATACGCTGACCTACAAATAAACTTTAAATGTTTATAACGATAATATGACTGCCATACAAGAACGAAAGTCTTTTCAATTGCCGCAGCGGCTGCGGGGCTTGCAGCCGACGCTGATCCGCCAATTTTTCGAACGGGCATTGCCCGACAGCATAAACTTCGGGCTGGGAGAACCGGACCTGCCGACGCCGCAGTTCCTGCGCGAAGAGGCCGCCCGTGTCACGCTCGAAGAGCAGAACGGTTATACATCGCATCCGGGCATTCCTGCATTGCGCGACAAAATAGCCGAGCAATATCCACACCTCGATCTGCCGCGAACCGGAGTGGTGGTTACCTGCGGATCGCAAGAGGCGATGACAGACGCCTTTATGTGCTGTATTGACGAAGGCGATGAAGTGCTGCTTCCGGACCCGAGTTTTCCGGCTTATGATGCCTGCACACGCATCGCCGAAGGCACGCCGGTCTATTACAGGTTGCCGGCCGATCGGGAATTTGCTTTTGATATCGAAGAATTTCGGTCAAAGATAACACCGAAAACGAAGGCAGCGGTCGTCATTAGCCCTTCGAATCCGACAGGGAAGATAATGACCGCCGAAGATTATCGCCAGATCGCCGCCGCCCTTGAAGGAACGGGGATTTGGCTGCTTTCAGACGAGATATACAGCGATCTTTATTTCACCCAACGGCCGCCTTCGGCATCCGAATTCTACGAACGCACAATAATCATCAGCGGTCTTTCAAAATCGCTCAGTATGACGGGCTGGCGCCTAGGTTGGGCCGCATGTTCCGATGCCGAGATGATAAATGCCATTCAAGTACTGCACGGGTTTACGACGGTCTGTACCTCGACGATCACGCAAAAGGCGTCGCTGTTGGCATGGACGCCGGAGGCCGAAGCGGCAAAGCAGTACGCCCGCGAAGTTTACGCCAAACGCGGCCATTTTTTGGTCGATCTGTTTCAAAGCGAATTAGGCCTGAAGGCGACTGCGCCGGAAGGTGCTTTCTATACCATGCTCGACGTGCGAACACTCGGCGATGACATCGAGATCGCCGAAAAATGTCTGCAAAATAGAGTAGTTACCGTCCCCGGTATTGCTTTCGGCAATGAGGCGAAAGGATTTTTACGCATATCATTTTGCAATACCGAAGAAAAGATGGCCGAAGGCGTGAGCAGAATGAAGGAAGTTCTGATATAGGCCACATCACGCCGCCGAGATCATATCTTCGGCGGGTGGCCGATCAAGGTTACAACATCAAATGAAGAGATACAGAGTTGGAATATTGGGTGCGACCGGAACCGTCGGACAAAGATTTGCTCAACTGCTGGAGAATCATCCGCAGTTTGAGATAACGGCGATGGCGGCATCCGACCGGTCGGTCGGAAAGCCGTATTCCGAGGCTTGTGCGTGGAAGCTGCCGGGTTCGATACCGGAGAGCGTGCGGGAACTTGTTGTCGCTCCGATCGAACCGCCGCTGGATTGCGATATCGTCTTTTCGAGTCTGCCTTCGTCGGTGGCCCGCGAGACGGAAGAGGCCTTTGCACGAGCCGGTTATCCGGTCATCAGCAATTCGTCAAGCTATCGCATGGATGAGGATATTCCCTTGTTGATACCGGAGATCAACGCGGACCATCTTGGGCTGATCGAGGTTCAGCAGCAAAAACGGGGCTTTGGTAAAGGGTTCATTATCACAAACCCGAATTGTGCGGTCGTCAGCTTTGCACCGCCGCTCGCGGCATTGCATCGGGAATTCGGCATCGAATCCATGATCGTAACGACAATGCAGGCTATTTCCGGAGCCGGATATCCGGGAGTTTCGTCGTTTGACATGATCGACAATGTTATACCCTATATCGCCGGAGAAGAACCAAAGGTCGAAACGGAAGCTCAAAAGATACTCGGCACTTTTGTTGACGGGGCCATCCGGCATGCGGATTTTACCGTTTCGGCACAGTGTTTTCGAGTAAACGTGCTTGACGGGCATACGGCGTCCGTCAGAGTGAACTTAAAAAAAACGGCCACCCTGGAAGATGTGGTGCGGGCGATGGAACGTTACCCCAGCCTTTCGCTGCACTCTTCACCAAAACAATTCATTGCGGTAACTGATGAGCCGACGCGTCCGCAGCCTCGTTTGGACCGCGACGCCGGCAATGGAATGACGATCTCGGTCGGGCGCGTCTTTCCTGACAACGTCTTCGATTACCGCTTTGTTGCCTTAAGCCACAATACCGTTCGCGGTGCAGCAGGTTCCGCGGTGCTGAATGCCGAATTGCTGATCGAAAAACGCTTGATCTGAAAATATGCAAATCGAAACGCCCGAGACGGAAGAGCGCCGAACATTTATCGATAAAGTGCTGATCGCGGTCGGTGTTTCTCTGGCGGCGGCGGCATTGGCAGTGATATTGTATTTTGCCCTGGATATTTTGCTGCTGAGCTTTGCGGCGATCCTTTTCGCCGTTTTTCTTCGCGGACTTGGCAACGGCCTGCGAAGATTCGTCAACATCGGCGAGGTGCCGTCGGTGCTTGTATCCACCGTGTTGGTGATCGGCGTTATGGGCGGGGCTATCGCATTGCTCTCGCCGAGCGTTGCCGAGCAGGCAAAGGAACTGCGGGCGGATCTGCCGCGATCGGCGGACCAAGCGGCCGACTACATTTCGCAATTTGGTTGGGGCAGAGCAATGTTGAGCCAGATGCCGACCACCGATGATGTGGTCAATATGGTGACGACATCCAGTTTTCTGACCAATGTCGGCGGCGTATTCTCTTCGACCGTCGGCATGATCGGCAATTTTTTTATCGGCATCTTGTTGGCGATCTATTTGGCGACCGAACCGAATTTCTACATCAACGGCTTTATCAAATTGTTCACCAAGAACCGTCGCGGCCGGATCAGGGAAGTTTTTGACGCGATCGGCGAGACGCTTCAATGGTGGCTGATCGGAAAGGCGGGTTCGATGCTGTTCATCGCCTTGCTGACGTGGATCGGCCTGGCTTTGATGGGTATTGAATTGGCATTGACCTTGGGGCTGATCGCCGGGCTTTTATCATTCATACCGAATTTCGGGCCGATCTTGTCTGCTGTTCCGGCACTGCTACTGGCATTTATTGACCGCCCGATCAAGGCGGTGTGGGTTTTGGCCTTATACGTCGGCGTGCAGATAATCGAATCGAACATTGTAACGCCGATAATTGAACGCGAGACCGTCGAATTGCCGCCGGCACTGACCGTCATTTTCCAGCTTGTGCTGACGGTAACGATCGGCGGGCTGGGGCTGGTGTTGGCAACGCCGCTGCTGGCGGTCGTGATGGTGATCGTACAAATGCTCTATATTCAGGATGTGTTGGGCGACACAAACACCGAGGCCGCCAAAAATCTCGAGACGGAGGGCCCGGTAGAAGCAGGAGGACCGGCGGAAGCGGACGGAGCGGCGGACCAGGCTGACGAGGAGCTCTAACCGTTGGCGGAAAGTTTTTTGTTCAATGTCTGAAAACTTTTCACCACATCCTGCGGATGAAGCATTATGGCGGTTCCGAAACTATCATCGGCCGAAGCAAGGCATTGATAGTAAACGGTCAATATCTCGATCTTCTTTTTGTGGTAATCGGGACGGAGCGTAGTTGGCAGACGCATCAAAGCCTTTTGGGAATCTACGGCTTTTGCGAAAGCATCCATGCCTTTTGCCTGATAGATCCGAAAAGAATTTTCGAGTAGCGGCATTATCTCACCGGCGAAAGTGAACCGAGCGAAACGACCGCTCGCCGCGGCATCGTTGCACGCCATTACTAATGCCTCACACAATCCCTTTGCCTCGGCGACGGAATCGCTCTCATTGAATATGGTCGGGATGCCATCGGCCGCCCCAAAAAGCATTTCAAGCTCGAGCGAAAGATCCTCGTCCGGGATATATTCATAAATATCGACACCCCGAAATTTTATCTGGCCGGGAGCACAATGGGCGGCCTGTTTTTTTTCGTCAGCCCGGGCGGAATAATATTGGGTTGTGGCCGCACCGACCGTCATATTCGGTTCAACCATGCCGTATTTGGCCATCAGGAACACATACAAAAGGATCTCTTTGACCGTGTTCTGGCGGTTTATTTCGTGCGTGTTGCCCAGTTCATGGTCAGTGCCGGTCATTCTTTCCTGCGAAAGATATTTGCTGATCGCGTTTCGTGAACCGAGCGATGTTGTCCTTGCGTTCTTACCCATATTTTATGCAATTGAATAGGCGGCAATGCGCAAATCCCGAAAATTGACGTTCAAGGAAGAGGATTTTTGCATTTCGATCTATAATATTTCTACATACGACGGAAACGAAAGATCCGCCGCAAATTAGATTAAATCATACCTTATCAAATGATCGAACGCTATACATTGCCGGAAATGGGAGCTATTTGGTCCCAACAGAACAAATTTCAAAAATGGTTGGATGTCGAGATCGCCGTGTGCGAGGTCCACGCCGAAGACGGCATCATTCCCGCCGAGGACCTTGAGAATATCAAAACAAAAGCCGCCTTTACGGTTGAACGCATCAACGAGATCGAAAGGACGACCGATCACGATGTGATCGCTTTTACGACGAATTTAGCAGAGAATATCGGCCCTTCGGCCCGGTTCGTGCACTATGGATTAACGTCTTCCGACGTGGTCGATACCGCAAATGCGATCTTGCTAAAAGAGGCGGCGGACGTGCTTTTGGCAAAGGTCGAGGCATTGATGGCCGTCTTAAAAAGACGAGCTTTCGAATTCAAAGCAACGCCGCAGATCGGGCGGACGCACGGCATTCACGCCGAACCGACCTCGTTCGGATTGGTATGGGCGTTGTGGTATTCGGAAATGTCGCGCAACCTGGAACGGCTGCAAAAGGCGAAAGAACGCGTGGCTGTCGGCAAGATCAGCGGAGCGGTCGGAGCTTTTGCTCACCTCGATCCGAATGTCGAAGAACGGGTGTGCGCAAAGCTAGGCATCGCGGCCGCCGACGTTTCGACACAGGTCATTCAGCGAGACCGCTACGCCGAATATCTTTGTACATTGGGCATCGTCGCTTCGACGCTGGAAAAGATCGCTTTGCAGGTCAGGCATTGGCAGCGGACGGAGGTGCGCGAAGCTCAGGAAAAATTCAAGGCCGGCCAAAAAGGTTCTTCCGCAATGCCGCACAAGCGAAATCCGATACTTTCGGAGCGGATATGCGGAATGGCCCGGACCGTGAGAGCCAACGCGGTCGTCGGTATGGAAAACGTAGCTCTTTGGCACGAACGCGACATTTCACACAGTTCGGCCGAACGGATCGTGCTGCCGGATTCTTCCGCCGTGCTCGATTACATTTTGGCAAAGGCCGCATCGCTGCTCGATACGCTGGTAGTTTATCCGGAAAATATGCTGAAGAATCTGAATTTAACGCGAGGACTGGTTTTCAGCGGGCAGTTAATGTTGGCTCTTACGCAAAAGGGGGTCTCGCGCGAAGATGCCTATGCCTACACTCAGCGAAACGCAATGCGTGTTTGGGACGAAGGGGGCGAATACAAAGATCTGGTGCTTGCCGATGCGGATATCAATGCCAAACTTTCAGCGGAAGAGATCGAACGCGTGTTCGATGTAAAACACTATATGCGAAACGTCGATCATGTTTTCAAACGTGTTTTCGGGAATGAGATCGAGCAGTGAGAAGAGCGAGTTTTGAATGGAGAGCAAACGACGGCGTCATTCCGCCGGGTCGGAACCGGGAGCGACAGCACGAATGAGGGTAGAGGGGCGAGCTGTCAGGGGTGAGCTAAGCGACCGCCGGGTCGGAACCGGGAGCGACAGCACGAATGAGGGGAGAGGGGCGAGTTGTCAGGGGTGAGCAGGATTGAGCTAAGCGACCGCCGGGTCGGAACCGGGAGCGATAGCGACCGGGTTTTCCGCGAAGCGGATATATTTAACAGCTCCGCGTCAGAACCGTGAGCGACAGCACGAATGAGGGGAGAGGGGCGACCTGTGAGGGGTGAGCTAAGCGACCGCCGGGTCGGAACCCGGAGCGACAGAGTTCAGGTCGTTTTGCTGCTATATATAGGTAGTTTTGTGTTCACAAAAAAGACGCCCGGGGCAGGCGTCTTTTCTTTTGATGTAAAACAATATCTGAGAAAGGTTTCTCCGGGCCGAAATTTAGGCCCATTTCTCGGCCATATCGCCGATAACCGGAAGCTTATACGTGCCGCCGCCATAGGCCTTGATGCACATAAAGATCGCCAAACCGATGAATACGAGGCTGACCACCCACGAAAGCATGCCGAAAAGCATACCAAGCGTTGACGATATGGCCGCCAAAATAACAGCAATGATCGAGACCACGATAGAAATGACGATCATCGCTCCGATCAATAAAAGTGACTGAAATGCATGAAAACGGACAACTTTGTTGTCTTTTTCACTAACGACAACAATGATGCTGTAAATAAGATTAATAAGACAGATAGGCAAATAACACAGCATTGCCCCTACATTCGAATCCAATCCCAGTGCGGTCTTTCCGCCAGACATGTTTTGCATAATTGATCAATGTCTCCTTCGATAGTATAGAAATTTAAACGGTTGATTTAGAAAAAAGTTCTTGTGAAAGTTATCATAAGACGTTGATTAAAACAACAAATTGCGTAACAATCTACAATTTCTTTTTGAAATAAAATGAAAGCGAAAGTTTACGTCACATTGAAACCCAGCGTACTTGACCCACAGGGCAAGGCAATCCACCATTCGGCCGAAACACTTGGCTATGACGGTATCAATGATATCAGGCAAGGCAAGTATTTTGAAATCTTTTTTGAAGAAAGCGTTTCGGCGGAAGAAAGTCGCGAAACGGCAGAAAAGATCGCCCGCGATGTACTGGCAAATCCCGTGATCGAAGATTACCGTGTCGAGATCGAATAAAATGAAATTTGGAGTAGTTGTATTTCCCGGTTCGAATTGCGACCACGATGCCTACCACGTTATTTCAAAGCACGTCGGGCAGCCGGTGGATTTTGTATGGCATAAGCAAACGGACCTCAGCGGTTTTGACGCATTGATCATTCCGGGCGGATTTTCTTACGGAGATTACTTGCGGGCGGGAGCCTTAGCACGATTTTCGCCGGTGATGAAAGCGGTCAAGGACTTTGCGGAACAAGGCAAATATGTTTTCGGCATCTGCAACGGATTTCAAATATTGTGTGAAAGCGGATTGTTGCCCGGAGCTTTGATGCGCAATGCGGGTCTTAATTTCATATCAAAGTATGTGAACATACGGGCAGAGAATCTGAACACACCATTTACATCGGAGATCCGCGAAGGGCGGGTGCTTTCCATACCTATAGCCCACGCCGAAGGGAACTATGTGTGCGATGACGCTACCTTTCACAAGCTGGAAGAGAACGGGCAGATCGTTTTTCGTTATTGCAACGACAGCGGCGAAATAACGGAAGAGGCAAACCCGAATGGAGCGCGCTCGAACATTGCCGGTATCTGCAATCTGAATCGAAATGTATTGGGGATGATGCCGCACCCGGAACGCGCCTGCGAGGAATTGCTCGGTTCAAACGATGGACGGGATATATTTCGCTCGCTTACCGCGGCGATAGGTAATGGCGAATAGATTTAAGGTCGAGGGCCGAGGTCTTAGCTCGAGAGAAGCGGCATATTGACCCATTTGCCGGAGAAACCCGGTCGCTATCGCTCACGGTTCTGACCCGCGGAATGACGCCATCGTCGCGAACACAATTCCCTGAAAGGGAAAAACTCAATAGCGTAGGGTAACACCCTACGAAAACATCCACATTAAATCCCGCTCCCTGTCAGGGAGCAATTTATTTAACGATCAATGTCCCTCTTCAGGGGCGAAATTGTGCGTTGCCGCTACCGTCGGGTGTTACCCTGATCTGTTAAATATATCCGCTTCGCGGAAGAACCCGGTCGCTATCGCTCACGGTTCTGACCCGGCGGTCGCTTAGCTCAATCCTGCTCACCACTGACACCTCTCCCCTCATTCGTGCTATCGCTCACGGTTCTGACCCGGAGGTCGCTTAGCTCAATCCTGCTCACCACTGACACCTCGCACCCTCTCCCCTCATTCGTGCTGTCGCTCGCGGTTCTGACCCGGCGGAATTGATCTCTATCTTCGCAACATTGAACCGGCCCGAACCTTTTTGGTCTCCCTGCTCGAACCTCCGGCCTGGAATAAGTCTGACACAAAAAGCATGCTGACGGTGTTCTCTTTATGAAACGCGATCTTACGGGAGCGGGCGGCGTTCAGCCGCAGCCACTTCCGGTCACAAAAAGCGCAACTATTATTCAATTATCATTCATGGAGGAATTATAAATGTCAGCTACTGTTTCAAACGTCATCAAACAGGTAATTTTGGCGAGTATCGCCCTTGCCGTCATTATTCTGAGTGCCGCCATTTTGTTTGGCCAAGAGTCGTCCAGGCCGAGCTCATTCTGTTCGAACAACGACTACTGGTCGTCCGGTGTGAGGGCCTACAGCCGCGACCTTCGCGAAATGAACATCGACCCGACCGGCACCCTGACGGTCGATGCCGGACAGAACGGCGGTGTAAAGGTGATCGGAGAAGAGCGTTCCGATGTTCTGATCAGAGCATGTGTGCAGGCTTGGGGCGGGAACGAGGCCGAAGCTCAGGAACGGACCAAGCGGGTCAAGATAGAAACGGACGGTGTGATCCGGGGCACGGCCGAAGATAAAAAATTCTCGGTCTCGTTCGAGATCTTCGTGCCGCTTAATATGGATCTGGATCTAAAGGCACGCAACGGCGGCCTTTCAGTCAGGAACGTCAGCGGAAAGATCACCTTGAACACGGAAAACGGAGGCATCGCGGTTGCAGATGCCGGCGGCAAAATAAAGGGGACGACGGAGAACGGCGGCGTAAGCATTGTGCTCAATGGAACGCAATGGAACGGCGAAGGTGTTGATCTGGAAACTTCCAACGGCGGCGTCAGCGTTACAATGTCTCAGCATTACTCCGCGAATCTCGAAATTCAGACCGTCAACGGACATTTGAAAAGCACGTTGCCGGGCATGACAGCAGTTAGGAACAGCCGCACCACCGGACAGACCGTGAACGCAGCGGTGAACGGCGGCGGTGCCCCGATCAAGGTAAGGACCGTTAACGGCGGATTAGTAGTAAAAGAGCGTTAAAAAAGAAGGGGCAGAGCAGTTGAACGCCTGCCTTGCCCCGATCCTCATATCTGTGCTGATCACTGGTCCTGAACCGAAAGCGTCAAACCGTCCATGCTGACCTTCCAATCCAGCACTTCGGCTCCGATCTCTTCGCGGAGTGCGTTCTCGACATCCTGTTTACGGCCCTCTTCACAAAAGAAAGCGATACAGCCGCCGCCGCCGGCCCCACAGATCTTTGGTGCAATGGCACCGTTGGCAAGAGCTTTTTCGATGAGCATATCCATATGCGGCGTGGAAATGTTTGGCGAAAGGCGTTTGCGGTGGGGATAAGCCGCCTTTAATATCTCGCCGCATTCGACCCAATCGCCTTCGAGCATTGCCCGCCGAAGATGAAGGGAGGAATCGCGGATGCCTTCGAAGATATCGAAAAGCTCCTTGTCGCCGTCAATATGGCGTTTTGTGATCTCCCAATTGTTCGTGCCGGAATTGCGCGGTTCGCCGGTGTAGAGAACGACGATGCGTTCTTCGAGGATCTTCGCATCGACAGACAATGCGTCGCGGCGAATGCCATCGGGAGCAAAATTGATGCTCGCGACGCCGCCATACTGTGCTGAATAGTAGTCTTGAAAGCCGGTCGGTACGCGGATGACCTGACATTCGACATTGGCGGCGATCGGAATAAAACGGTCGGGCGTGTAGCGGTCGCCGACGAGTTTATTCAAGGCGCCAATACATGCGATATTGAGCGTTGACGAACCGGCGAGGCCCGCACCGGCCGGTGCCTCGGATTCCGTGATCATATTAAAGCCCGTTTCGGGCCGGAAAAAATATACCAGTTTTGAAAGCAATTCCAGCCGCGGTTCGTTCTTCAATTCGCCGATATGCTCGAGATCTGTCTCAAAATTAAGGCCGCGGTCGATCGATGAGAGCACGATCTTATCGTCGTCGCGTGTTTCGATGCGGCATTTCGCAAGCAGCGTGACCGCAAAATTTACCGTTGCGGCTCCTTCATGAAACAAAAAAAGAGGCGGAATATCAATTGTGCCGCCGGCCAGATCGACCCGCGTCGGAGCGGATGTTTCAATAATCACTTATGGATTCCTCAGAAAAAATATTAGAAAGTTAATAGAATATTACAGTAAACGGCGGATGGTGCGTAATGCGGCAGGTCACTTTTTGGCGGCCTTGCCGGCTTCTTTTTTCGACGATGCCTTGTCATCACCGTCTTCACGGTTCGGTTCGCGGGTCAAATGCAGCCTTTCGCTTAGATCATGCAGTTTTTCCTGAGCTATCCCTTCAACAGCATGGAATTTTTCTTCGATCTTGTTGATGGTATCCGGATCGGTTTCTTCGACCTTTTCAGAGAGCCAAAAGCGTTCGATGGCATAAATGACGATCACCGCGAAAAGGATGAGAAAGAAAAGAGCAACGCCCATCTGCTGGAAATCGCCGATGATCGATGTTATAGCGCCGCTGAAAAAGTAGCCGGTGCCGGCCAGCAACAGAACCCAAAGCGAACAGCTGAGAGCATCAAGAGCTAAAAAGCGCAGGAACGGCATCTTTCCGATACCGTAGAATACGCACATTGCCACGCGAATGCCGTAAATGTATTTTGAGATGATAATGGCGAAACTGCCGAATTTGGCGATCAACTTTTCAATACGCGGCTGAGCCATTTGATAATAGCGATAATGTTTTGCCTTTTCGTGAAAGACGCGGCCTACACCGTAGCCGATGCAGTCTCCTGTCATTCCGCCCAAAGTTCCGGCTAAAAAGACCTTGACAAAGCCCCACTGACCGAAAAAACCGCCATGGGCCATTGCTCCGGAAAGCAGCAGAGTGATGTCGCCTTCGACGGTGCAGAGAGCGAAAACGGCATAAATTCCGTATTGCTCAATGATTTGTGACAGATGGTCCATAATGGCCGGAAACGATGCGGTGGCCGCGCGGTCTTTGAAAAGAGTAACTTTCGAAAAGCATCTAGTCAAAGGCGAGCTGATACCGTAAAGGCATTTGAGCTCAACAATGGAAAATGTTTGACAACATAATATCCAGTGTCTACAATCGGCTTAGTTTCAGTAAATCTTACAAACAAAAGGATAAAGTGATGGCGGAAATGAACGAAGACGGGCCGGGATACGCGGGAATATCCGTTTCGGCAGAGGCCCTTAATGCGGTGCTGACGACCGCAAAGGGTGAGGTTCTGCGTTCGGTCAACGTTCGAATGGAGAGTTCTGAAGGCATTTCTGCGCAGATATCGGATTTCATCAATGCCTTAAAGGACGATCTGGGGCCGCTTGAAAGCATAGGTGTGGCGGTGCCGGGGCTGATCAGTAAAGAGACCGGCCGGGTGGAATTCTCGGCGCGGATACCCGAACACTCTCAAATAAACTTGAAAGCCGAACTGGAATCCGACACAGGGTTGGCGATCTTGATCGAAAACGACGCCAATGCTGCGGCATTTGCGGAATTCATCGCCGGTGCCGGACGCGGTGCATCCGATCTTTTTTATCTGACACTCGGCGGCGGTGTCGGCGGCGGTTTGATCTTGAACGGAAAGATCTGGCACGGTGCATATGGTTTTGCCGGAGAGGTCGGCTATTTGCTAGTGAACGAAGAGGGAATGCGGCTGGAGGAAATGGCGTCATCACCAAACATTGTCCGCCGGACACAAAACCGTTTTCGCCAGGATAGCACCTCTGAACTCAGCAAATTGGAAGAAGACCAGATCACCATTGCGGCCATCTTGGATGCGGCCGAAAAAGATGACGATCTTGCTAAATTGATGCTGGAACGGACGGGCAATTACGTCGGGGCGGCCGTTGCCGGCGTCATAAATCTCCTAAATATCGAAAAGGTCGTCATCGGCGGCGATATCATGCAGGTCGGCGACCATGTGCTCGCGGCGGCAATAGCCCGAGCCAAAGAACTTTCGTTTGCTCCGTCGTTTGACCGAACGTCCATAACGGCCGGTGAACTTGGCGGAAATGCCGCTGCCATCGGGGCTGCGTTCCTGGCCGGCGGGCTGTAAGAACCATGGTTTATATTGGTTATCAGGCGGGCTAATATTAGGGGCAGTTGCCATTCCATCCGCAGGGCGTTAATTTCTTTAATTTGGGAATTTGCGGTTCCTGAAAGATTTAGTAGAATTGTAATCGGTTTTACGGTAGTTTTCTCGTTCTAAATATTTTTAACCTTTGCTTGTTCGGCTGGATCTTTCTGAAAATCCGGTATTCGGCGAGGTTTAGGTATTATCGGCACTTAGTCCGTACAGTTGCGAACATGGCACAATTCTTTAATAAAAGTGCGAATAACATAGCCAAGATCACGATGGTCGCTGTGGTGGTGCTTGCGGGGGCGGCATTTTTCGCCTATACGCAGATCGCCCGCTCCTCGTATCTGACCGGTCGATATTTGGAAAGGCAGCAGCCGGTCCAATTCAGCCATCGGCACCACGTCGGCGATGACGGCATCGATTGCCGGTATTGCCACTCTTCGGTAGAAACGACCGCGTCCGCCGGTATGCCCAGCACGCAGACATGTATGAATTGTCATAGCGAGCTGTGGGCGGATGCACCTTATCTTGAACCGATCAGGGCAAGTTTTCGCGATAATAAACCGATCGAATGGCAGCGGGTGCACGATCTGCCCGAATACGCCTATTTCAACCACAGCATTCACGTGGCAAAGGGTGTCGGCTGTTCGACCTGTCACGGCGAGGTGGACAACATGGCCGCGGTATATCAAGAGAACACATTACAGATGGAATGGTGTTTATCTTGCCACCGCGACCCTGAAAAATTCATCAGGCCGAAATCAGAGATCTATAATATGCAGTGGAAAGACAGCGATCTGACCGCCGAAGAACGCAAAGATCTCAAACAAACTTACAAGATCCGCGGCAGGGAAATGATGACCAGCTGTTCGACGTGTCATAGATAAGGGGAACTTAACGAAAATGCCCAGTTCTGAAAGCATGAATAATTTTGCATCGATCCGCGAAAAGATCCTCGGCCGTTCCGGCAAGGACTATTGGCGAAGCGTCGAGGAATTTGCCGACGGCCCGGAATTTGAAGAATTCGTTAAACGTCAGGCTCCTGATAATCTTGCAGCACTTGACGATGGGCTGAGCCGCCGAAACTTCATCAAGTTCATGGGAGCTTCGCTGGCGCTGGCCGGACTCAGCGGCTGTGTTTATCAAGCACCCGAAAAGATCGTGCCTCGTGTTCGTTCGCAGGACGATGTTCTGCCGGGCAAACCTTTGTTTGTGGCCACGGCAATGACCCTCAGCGGCATTGCCACCGGGTTGCTAGCGAAGTCTTACGAGGGCCGGCCGATCAAGATCGAAGGAAATCCGGACCATCCGGGCAGCCTTGGCGGAACCGATTCGTTTGCCCAGGGAGCGTTGTTGGATATGTACGATCCGGACCGCTCACAGCAGATAATCTATCGCGGCTCACCCTCGAACTGGCAGAATTTCATGACCGCATTTCGGAGTGCGGTTGACACAAATCGGACCGATGGCGGAGCAGGCATAAGGTTTCTGACCGAAACGATCACATCGCCGACAATGCTGGCTCAATTCAAGCAGATCGCTGCCGAATTGCCGAACGCCCGCTGGGTGCAATATGAGCCGGTAAATGACGACAACGCGACGCTCGGGGCAAGGCTTGCTTTCGGAACGCCGGTCAATACCATCTATAATTTTGAGAAAGCGGAACGCATCTTGGCTCTTGACGCCGACGTGTTCTCCGATTTCAACGTTCGTTACACATCCGAATTGGCGGCGGGCCGCGCTATATCCGAACAAAAACCGGATATGAGCCGCATCTATGCGATCGAAACGACCATCTCGTTGATGGGAGCAAAAGCGGATCATCGATTGGCGGTAAAGCCGAGCCAACTGGCGGAGGTCGCGAAGGCGGTCGCTGCCGGAGTGGGAGTTGCTGGTTCGGTATCGGCCTATAAGGAAAATGCTACCTGGATCGCGACCATGGCTAAAGACCTTGCGGCACACAAGGGACGTTCGGTCGTCGTTGCCGGCAAATCCGCGCCGCCTGTCGTGCATGCCCTTGCCCATGCCATGAACGCGGCTCTGGGAAATGTCGGACAGACGGTCACTTATACAGATCCGTTGACACCTTCCGAAAAGACACAGACGGAGCAGCTTCGCGAATTGATCGCCGATATTGATGCAAAGCGCGTTAAAATGCTGGTCATCGTCGGCGGAAATCCGATGTACACAACGCCGGTTGATCTGAAGCTCTCTAAGGAAAGGATGAGCAGCATCGAAATGTGCGTCCATCATGGGCTGTATGTCGATGAGACCGCCGAATATTGCCATTGGCACGTAGCCGGCAAACATTTCCTCGAATCTTGGAGCGATACGCGCGCCTACGACGGCACCGCAACCATCATTCAGCCTCTGATCGACCCGATCTACAGCAGCCGTGGAGCTCACGAATTCCTTCAACTTATGTTTAAGGAGAATTTCGAGCGCAAGGATCTGGACATCGTTAAGGAATTTTGGCAGCAGCAAGGGATCACGGCAGCGGCATCTACCGCGAAAGCCGCTGCGCCAGCACCTTCACCGACTCCCGCCGCCTCGCCGGCTCCCGCGGGAACGCCTGCGGCGGCCAATGCGGCACCGACCCGGTCCTTCGAGGACAATTGGCGGAAAGCGGTTCATGACGGCGTGATACCGAATTCGGCACCAGCTGCCAAGAGCGTTTCGGTGAACACGGCATTTTTGTCGCAGCCGCAAAACGTTCCGGCTGCTTCCGGCCCGATCGAATTTACGATCCTGCCGGATCCGACGATCTATGACGGCCGTTTTGCAAACAACGGATGGCTGCAGGAACTCCCGAAGCCGCTAAACAAGGTCACGTGGGAAAATGTGATGCTGGTCAGCCCGAATACGGCGGCCGAACTGAAATTGAATCGTTCTAATGACAATCGCGAGATATCCGGCGGCGAACGCGGAACGGCATTTGTCAATACGAAAGGGTCCAATATGGGCGCCGACACCGTAACGGTCACCTATCAGGGCGGAAAGATCAGCAAGCCGGTTCCGGTTTGGATCACTCCGGGCCAGCCGGATGGTGTAATGACCCTCTTCATGGGCTACGGCCGTACCAAGGCGGGACGTGTGGGAACCGGTATCGGTTACAACGTCTTTGACGTTCAGCGTTCGGACGCGATGGCGTTTGGTACGGGCTCGATCGAAAAGACCAACGAAACTGTGCAGATCGCGACCACACAGATCCATTTCAATATGGAAGGCCGCGATATTCTGCGCGTTTTTGATGTCGATGTTTTCAAGGCTGACGAGCATCTCGGTGAGCAGCCGGACGAATATCCGAAATCGATCTATCCGACAGAATATTACCAAAAGCAGTATTCCGAAAATTATAAATGGGGCATGACCATTGACCTGAATGCGTGCTCGGGCTGCAATGCCTGTGTTATCGCATGTCAGGCCGAGAATAATATCCCGGTCGTCGGAAAAGAGCAGGTTGAGCGCAGCCGCGAAATGCACTGGCTGCGGGTTGACGCCTATTACACGGGCGATGATATCAACAATCCCGGCGGGGTCCATTTTCAACCGATCCCGTGTCAGCAATGCGAACAGGCACCCTGCGAGGTCGTTTGTCCGGTGACAGCCACGGTTCACACACCGGAAGGCCTAAACGACATGGTCTATAACCGCTGTGTCGGAACGCGTTATTGCTCAAATAACTGTCCGTACAAAGTGCGCCGGTTCAACTTTCTGCTTTACCAGGATTGGGATACGCCGCAGTATAAATTGATGCGCAATCCTGATGTTTCGGTTCGCAGCCGCGGTGTCATGGAAAAATGCACCTATTGCACTCAGCGTATTTCCGCCGCCCGTATCGAGGCCGAAAAAGATGGGCGCAAGGTTCGCGATGGCGAGATCATGACCGCTTGTCAATCGGCATGTGCGGCCAACGCCATCGTGTTCGGCGATATGAACGACCCGCTTTCGAAGATCGCCAAAACGAAACAAGACCGTCGCGATTATATGCTGTTGAACGAACTGAACACACAGCCGCGAACGACCTATTTGGCCGGATTGAAGAATCAGAATACGGAAATGCCGGATTACAAACCGCTGAAGGTGCCGAAATCGCACATGCCAAAAGCGGACGGACATGGCAGCAAGGATGATGGCCACGGGGAAACAAAGACCGGAGGAGATGCCGGTCACTAAGGGTTTCCGCGAAAATGCGGCCCTTGAATAAACTTTCTTTTAAGTTTGCAAGATTATGCAGGATCTAAAAGACATACAGGAAAAGATCTATCCGCCAATGGTGGAGGGCGATCATACATTTGGGACGGTATCAGACAAGATATCCGACCTGACGCTTAAAAAGCGTACGCCTTTTTTCTGGTTCATCGGCTTCGGGCTGTCTTTCGTGGTGGCTCAGCTATTGCTTTTTGCGGTGACGATCCTGCTCGCACGCGGTATCGGTGTGTGGGGCAACAACCAACCGGTCGGCTGGGCGTTCGATATCATCAATTTTGTTTGGTGGATCGGCATCGGCCACGCGGGAACGCTGATCTCGGCGGTTCTGTTGCTGCTAAACCAGAAATGGCGAACATCTATCAACCGTTTTGCTGAGGCAATGACGCTGTTCGCGGTTGCCTGTGCTGCGATGTTTCCGCTGCTGCATACCGGTCGTCCGTGGCTGGCCGCATATTGGCTGCTTCCATATCCGAATACCATGGGCATCTGGCCGAACTTTCGTTCGCCGCTTTTGTGGGACGTTTTTGCGGTTTCAACTTACGCTACGGTATCTCTTTTGTTCTGGTATATCGGACTGATCCCGGATATTGCTACGCTCCGCGACCGAGCGAAGAACAAATATTTCAAATTCGTTTACGGAATTCTTTCGATGGGCTGGCGCGGTTCCGCACGCCATTGGCACCGCTATGAGATCGCATATCTGCTTTTAGCGGGTATTTCGACGCCGCTTGTGCTTTCGGTGCACTCGATCGTGTCGTTCGACTTTTCGGTCTCGCAGGTGCCGGGTTGGCACGCGACGATCTTTCCGCCATATTTTGTGGCCGGAGCGATCTTTGCCGGATTTGCGATGGTGCTGATCCTTTGCATCCCGCTGCGCGTCTGGTACAACATGAAAGATTTCATCACCGACACCCATTTGATCTATATGGGAAAAGTGATGCTGGCAACCGGGTTGATCGTGGTTTACGGTTACGCCATGGAAGCATTCTTCGGCTGGTATAGTGCCAGCCAATATGAGGTCTTCATGGTCAAGAACCGTATTTGGGAAGGTCCGTACTGGTGGTCCTATTGGTTGCTGATCATCTGTAACGGTTTGTCGATACAGCTTTTATGGTTCAAACGGTTCCGTGAAAGCCCATTTTGGCTGTTCGTGATCTCGATCGTCGTCAGCATCGGTATGTGGCTGGAACGTTTCGTTATCATCGTCACCAGTTTGAACCGAGATTTTCTGCCCTCATCTTGGGCAATGTATTCACCGACGATCATCGATTGGACGATGTTCATCGGTACTATCGGATTCTTCTTTACATTGATCTTTCTTTTTATCCGCTTTCTGCCGATCATTTCGATCTTTGAGGTGCGGACGCTGTTGCCCGATGCAAACGTACACGGGCATCACGATGAGTTTGAAACGACCGTGCTTGAAGCACAAAGCACGGAGCCGAAGGAATTTGAGGATCCGGCTAAGGAATAGGCCGCTTACAGCTTTTTATGGCTATGGAAAAGAATCTTTACGGAGTTTTGGCGGAATTTGACACGCCCACCGAATTGGTTGAGGCGGCAAACAGCGTACGCGAGGCCGGCTATACCAAAACGGATGCGTTCTCGCCGTTCCCGATCCATGAAATGGACGAGGCGTTGGGCATAAAACGCAGCATTTTGCCGGTCCTTGTTTTTGGCGGCGGAATAGCGGGGCTCTGTCTCGGACTCGGTCTGCAGATCTTTGTTCACTGGTTCGAATATCCGCTCAATATTGGCGGCCGCCCTTATATCAGTATTCCGTCGTTCATTCCGGTCGCATACGAATTGACGATCTTGCTAGCCGGTTTTACCGCTGTTTTGGGTATGCTGTTCCTGAACGGATTGCCGCAGCCGTACCACCCGGTATTCAACGTGCCGCGGTTTGCTTTGGCAACGCGTGAAAAGTTCTTTTTGCTGATCGAAACTGCCGATCCGAAGTTTGAACATACAGAAGTGCGAAACTTTATGGAGAGTTTGAAACCGCAGGAGGTCTTTGATGTCGAAGATTAGCATCACTGCTCCGGCAAACTCGAAAATGAAAATGTCTTATTCAACAATACGGCTATTGGGCGTGCTGGCGGTCGCTGTTTCGGTATTGGCGGCCGGCTGCGGCATTCGGTCTGATATGCAGGACCAGCCTCGGTACAAGGTCTATAAGAAAAGCGATTTTTTTCCTGACCATCTTTCTTCGCGGCCGCTGCCCGAAGGGTCGGTTCCGCGCGGCCTTTTGAAAGATAACAAGGCTTTATACACCGGCAAGATCGACAATCCAAATGCCAGTGTCCAGGTTGAAACAACGACGAACGCTGCCGGAAATACCATCGTCAGCAGCTTTCCGAACGATATCGACGAATTTCCGCTGCCGGTTACCAAGGAATTGATCGACCGCGGTCAAGACCGATACAACATCTATTGTATCGTCTGTCACGGACCGACCGGAAACGGCGACGGAATGCTGCCGAGACGCGGTCTTTCAACACCGCCGACCTATCACGATGATCGCTTGCGAAATGCTCCGGTCGGACATTTCTTCGACGTTATCAGCAATGGATGGGGCAAGATGAGCTCGTATTCTTCACAGCTTTCGGCGGCGGACCGCTGGGCCGTGGTAGCGTACGTGCGGGCTTTGCAGGCCAGCCAGGATCCGGCACAGACACTAAAAATGAACGCAGAACGCAAGACCGCACCGACCGCTTCGGCGACACCGGCTGCCGCTGACCACGGAGGTGCACACTAAAATGGCTGATCTCGGAACATATCAAGCCCCGGCTGATCTTAACCGTTTTCGCACAATTGCACTGGGCATTGGCGGTATCGGCATGATCGCATGGCTGATCGGGCTGTATTTTCACCCGGAACAGGCTCTCCGCTCATGGCTCCTCGGTTTCATATTCTGGGGCGGTATTACCATTGGCGGTCTCGGCGTAACCATCCTTCAGTATCTGACGGGCGGTGCCTGGGGCGTCGTTATCCGCCGTGTTGTCGAGGCTGCTTCGCGCACTTTGCCGTTGGTGATAATCCTTTTCATTCCGCTGGCTCTTGGCGTCACGCATCTTTACGAATGGACGCACCTGCCGCCGACGGATTACGTTATCGAACATCGGGGCTGGTTCATGACCCCGGAGTCGTGGTGGCTTCGATCTTTCATATATTTCGCCCTGTTATCGCTGATCACATATCTGTTGAACATGTGGAGTGCCCGGCAAGATCATTCGGCGGATTTTGAAGAAGCTGCGACCTGGCTAGGTAAGGCAACGGCCTTTTGCGGTCCGATAATGGTTATCTATGCATTGATCGTAACGTTTGCGGTGGTCGATTGGGTCATGATGCTCGATCCGCATTGGTTCTCGACATTGTGGGGGCTGCTTTTTGTAGCCGGATGGGCCTTGAGCTGTTTCTGCTTTGCCGTGACAATCCTTGCTTATCTGTCCGAAAGAGCGCCAATGAATCGCGTTCTCGGCCGCCGGCATTTTCATGATATCGGCAAGCTTATGCTGGCTTTGGTCATGGTCTGGGCGTATTTCAACTTTTCACAATTCCTGATCATTTGGTCGGGCAACATTCCGGAAGAAACGACGTGGTATATAACCCGAATGGCCGGTGCGTGGGGCTGGATCGGTGTTATCTTGATCGTGCTGCATTTTGCATTTCCTTTCCTACTGCTGCTTAGAAGGGAAACTAAATTCAATGTCCGGTGGCTGTCAACGCTTGCCATATTCGTTCTTTTAATGCGGCTTTTGGATATGTTCTATCTGATCGGGCCCAATCCGCGGATCGATTCGCAAGGGCTCGAAAATGGGGCATTTATCCTAAGCTGGATGGATCTTGTGGCACCGATCGCGATTGGCGGCGTTTGGTTGTGGTATTTCTTTGGACAGCTGATGAAGCGGCCGCTGGTTCCGGTGATGGATCCTTTTCTTGAAAAGGCGATCGAGCACGGAAAAGGGCATTGATAGGCCGTTAAATTCGTCAAGGGGACACGGATTATGGGATCAACGAAACACGAAAAATCTTTTGTCGATTACGACAAACCATATGAGCAGAACGTCATCGGGCTCAAGGGCGTGGTCTATTTCGGCGTAGGAATATTCCTGCTGATCGTGATCACTTTCGGGTTGATGGCGATGCTGATGAATGTGATGGAAGGTGCATTGCCGAAATCCATTACCGAAGCCGGGCCGATGCAGCCCAAAGAAAGGGACCGGCTGCCGGCCGAGCCGCGACTGCAGTCTGCGCCGGGTTTCGGCGTTCAGTCTAAAAATGGCTGGGTCAATCTCGAACTGCGTGAGCCGCAGGCGGAATACCGCGAACTGCACAAACAATGGATCGATGTTTGGGAAAATGGACAGACAGACCCGGCGACGGGGACGATCGTAACGATACCGATCGATAAAGCGAAGGAGCTTTTCCTCGCCAGCAATGCGAAAGCAAGATCCGGCGAGGATGCGGAAAAAAGTGCCGCAGCTTCGAGAATGATAATTTCGGATTCGAGCTCGGGGCGGGTCGCGTCAGAGAAAAGAAGGTAGTTTTTGATTATGAAACGGGTTTCGGCACATATAAAAGCAGTAACGCTGAGCCTCGGTGTGTTCGTTCTTATCGGATCGTTCGGGCTTGTTGCCTCGGCGCAAAAGAATGAGCATTATAATTCGCCGCTCTATTCGCCGAAGGTGTACGACCCGACGGCCGGGACGACCAGCAACGGTCTGCCTGCTGTGCTCAATGAGACCGGAATCACCCAGCGGTTGGGCGAACAACTTCCGCTGGAAACGGAATTTAAGGATGAGAACGGCAATACGGTCAAATTGGGCGATTACTTTAAAAGCGGCCGGCCGGTGATCTTGGCATTTGTATATTATGAATGCCCGATGTTGTGCAACGAGGTCCTGAATGGTTTAACCGGAACGCTGAAGGCGATCTCGCTGACGGCCGGGAAGGATTTCGATGTAGTGGCTATTAGTTTTGACGCACGCGAAAACGATAAACCGGAACTCGCGAAGAATAAAAAGGCAGCCTATATGGAAAGGTACGGGCGGCCGGGGTCAGATCAAGGCTGGCATTTCCTCACGGGTACGGAAGATTCGATAAAGGCTGTGACCGGGGCTGCCGGTTTTGGCTACAAATGGGACGACAAGAGCGAACAGTTCGCCCATGCAGCCGGGATCATGATGGCAACGCCTTCCGGTAAGCTTTCGCGATATTTTTACGGCATTGATTATGCTCCGAAAGATATTCAATTCGGGGTTATGGAAACTGCCGAGAATAAGGTTGGGACAGCGGCGGAACAATTAATGCTCTATTGTTATCACTATGACCCCGCGACCGGAAAATACGGGCTCCAGGTTCTGCGTGTGATGCGCCTTGGGGCAATAGCTACACTTTTGGGAATGGGCATAATGGGTTTTGTGTTCTGGCGTCGGAACAAAGCGAAGCAAACTTTGGACGGAGAGAGCGCCTGAGCAAATTTTTTGACTATGCAAACGAATTCGTGGGTACCAATATTTCCTGATCAGGCATCAACATTTGGATGGCAAGTTGATGCTCTGTATTTTTACCTGATCATCGTGAGCGTTGCGTTCACCATCCCGATCGTAGCCGCGATCTTCTTTTTCTCGGTCAGATATCGAGAAAGGGAAAAGTTTGCCACGCCGGAAGAGATACACGGCTCGATCGTGCTGGAAACCGTTTGGTCCGTTATTCCTTTTATCATCTCAATGACCATTTTCTTGGGCGGAGCCATCGTGTATTTCAATCAATACCGCCCGCCGGCGGACGCGATGGAGATATTCGTTGTCGGCAAACAATGGATGTGGAAGGTTCAGCACCAAACAGGACATCGCGAGATAAACGAGCTTCACGTTCCGGTCGGCACAAAGGTCAAATTGACCATGACGACAGAAGACGTACTGCACGATTTCTTTATTCCCGCATTTCGGACGAAGGCGGACGTCGTACCGGGCCGATACACTTATCTTTGGTTTGAGGCGACGAAGCCGGGCAAATATCACTTGTATTGTGCGGAATACTGCGGCTTGAACCACTCCGGCATGGTCGGTTACGTTTATGTAATGGAGCAGAATGATTTCGCGAATTGGTTGAGCGGTACCGAAGCCGGACAAACGCCGGTCGAAGCCGGCCGCGACCTTTTTGAGAATAAACTCGGTTGCGCCTCGTGCCACACGGGCGGCGACAACCAACGCGGAGCCAAGCTGGAAGGTATATTTAATCACGACGTAAAACTTGTCGGCGGACAAACGGTCGTTGCGGATGAGGCCTACATACGTAATTCGATCTTGAACCCGGGTTCGCAGGTCGTCGAAGGCTATCAGCCGATAATGCCGTCGTTTAAGGGGCAGGTCACTGAAGAACAGCTCGTTAGTTTGGTGGCGTATATCAAGTCGCTCAGCGGTGACACGTCGGCAACCGGTGCTAAACCTGCGGCCCCGGCGGCGACATCTACTCCGGCCGCGGCAAATACGGCATCAGGACAGGAAAAGAACAAGGCAGCCGCCAAGCAATAGATAGGCGGCAGAAAGGAATATGCAAAACGCAGAAGCAATATCGGCAGACTTTACCGAACGCGAACCGGTCAATTATCTGACCAATGGTTCTACGCTTAAATCCTGGCTTTTGACCAAGGATCATAAGCGGATCGCGATGATGTATCTCATCTCGATCTCGGTGTTCTTTATGATGGGAGGACTTTATGCCGCCGCCATCCGTCTGGAATTGCTCACTCCGGCGAGTGACCTGATGGAATCGGGGACGTACAACAAAGCGTTCACGCAGCACGGTATATTGATGATCTTCTTTTTTCTCGTACCGTCGATTCCGGCGGTGTTCGGCAATTTCTTTTTGCCGATCATGATCGGGGCAAAAGATCTTGCGTTGCCGCGTGTCAATCTGCTCAGTCTCTATGTGTTTTGGGTCGGCGGCCTGTTGACGCTGTTCTGTTTGATGCAGGGCGGAGTTGATACAGGATGGACCTTTTACACGCCCTACAGCACTACGTTCTCAAATTCGTTCGTTATGGCTGTCGGGCTCGGCATCTTTATCACGGGATTTTCGTCGATCCTGACGGGTCTTAACTTTATCGTTACCATCCACACGATGAGGGCTCCCGGGATGACGTGGTTCCGCTTACCGCTTTTCGTTTGGGCGAATTATGCGACGAGTTTGGTAATGATCCTCGGTACGCCGGTGGTTGCCATCACGGTTCTTTTGCTGGCGATCGAACGTGCGACACGCGTCGGCATCTTTGACCCGGCCATCGGCGGCGACCCGATCCTGTTTCAGCATCTTTTCTGGTTCTATTCCCATCCGGCCGTGTATATCATGGTGCTGCCGGGAATGGGCGTTATCAGCGAATTGATCTCGAACTTTTCACGAAAGAAGGTGTTCGGATATGAATTCATCGCATTCTCGAGCATCGCGATCGCTGTTTTCGGCTTTCTGGTCTGGGGGCACCATATGTTCGTCAGCGGACAATCGGTTTATGCCGGGTTGGTGTTTTCATTCCTGACAATGGTGGTTGCCGTGCCGTCCGCGATCAAGATGTTCAATTGGACCGCGACCCTCTATAAAGGTTCCTTATTGTTTGATACGCCGATGCTGTATGCCCTCGGGTTTATGGGACTTTTCTTGATCGGCGGCCTAACCGGACTGTTTCTCGGTTCGATCGGGTTGACCGTTCATTTAACGGACACATATTTCGTTGTTGCCCATTTCCATTACGTGATGGTCGGCGGCGGCGTTATCGCCTATATGGGAGCGATACATTATTGGTGGCCGAAAATGACCGGCCGGATGTATTCCGAATTTTGGGGCAAGATCTCTGCCATGTTGGTGTTCATCGGATTTAACCTGACATTTTTCCCGCAATTCATACTAGGTTATCAAGGTATGCCGCGGCGCTATGCTTCATATTCCGAGGAACTTCAGGTTTTGAATATCTTTTCGACCGCCGGTGCTTCGGTACTCGGCGTAGGGTTTTCGATGCCGGTCTTTTACTTGGTACATTCACTATTCTTTGGCAAAAAGGCCGAGGCGAACCCGTGGCTGCTGCCGGGGTTGGAATGGAGAATTCCATCGCCGCCTCCAACAGAGAATTTTGAAAGCACACCTATTGTGACCTGGGAAGCTTACGAATTTGGTGAAGAAAGCGGCCTTGACCTGGAAGCCGCCAGAAAACGCGAAACTGTAAAGATCTAAATTAGCGGCGGGCGGCACAGTGCTTTCCCGCCAGGAAATAAATCAGAAAACAAATGTCGTCACATTCAGACACACACGATCATCATTACCATCCGCCGGGGCTTCAACATCAGTTTGAAGACATGAAGCAGCAGGAAGAATCTGTTTCGATCGGCATGTGGATGTTCCTCGTCCAAGAGATCATGTTCTTTGGCGGGCTGTTCACGGCGTATCTGGTTTTTCGTTCGCGTTACCCGATGGCCTTTGCTGCCGGCAGTAACCATTTGGACGCATTCTGGGGCGGCCTGAATACGATCGTTCTGATCGTCAGCAGTTTGACCATGGCTTTAACGGTCTATTACGCCCAAAAGGGCGACCGTATGAAGCAAGTAGTGCTGATCATCTTAACGATGTTCTTCGGAACGGTCTTTCTCGGTGTTAAGGCGGTCGAATACACGGACAAATACAATCATGGGCTGGTGCCCGTCGCGGGATTGAACAAAAAGGTCAAAGCTGATCCGAATGCACATCATGCCCCGGCGAAACCCTGTTGGGAGGTGGACCACGACAATCCGCACCCCTATGTCAATCCCAAGGGCGTATTTCAATGGAGCGACTGTTCGCTGGCGAAGCTGGCGCAGGACCATAACTATTTGACCGATGCCGAAAAGGCCGGCTATTTTTCGGACGGCCAGATCGATATTGATAAGTTTCGAGACCGAGTACAGATATTCTATTGGATCTATTTTGTCATGACGGGGCTTCATGCTCTGCACATGATCATCGGCCTTGGGCTGATGCTGTGGCTGCTTTGGAAAGCGTGGAAAGACACCTACGGGCCGGAATATTACGCACCGGTCGAGATGGCGGGGTTATATTGGCACTTTGTTGATATTGTCTGGATATTTCTTTTCCCGCTGCTTTATTTGCTTGGCAGGCACTTTGTTCATTAAGAGGTTAAGATGTCGGATAAACATAACGAACACAACGACGAACATCACGATAAGGAACACATCGGGCTACCGGGGTATTTTGGGGTATTTGCTCTTTTGATCGTGGGCACGGTGCTGACCTATGTGGTTGCTACGGTCGATCTTGACCGGTTCTTCTCGGGTGCGAACACGCTGGTCGCATTGCTTATCGCATTTACCAAAATGACGTTCGTGATGCTTTTTTTTATGCACGTCTATTGGAGCCCGAAGCTAATATGGCTGTCGGTCGCGGCGAGCTTTTTTTGGCTGCTGATAATGTTTGCCTTTACTATGCAGGACTATTTCACACGCAGCGTCGGGGTCTTTGGTTCGTAAAATAGGACCAAATAAAAACAAGACGCGGGGGTGAACGGCAAAGTTGCTGTCGCCGCCGCGTCTTTTATTGATTAGGATGTACGTCGGCTGCGTGGTATGATTTTCGGTTTGGTGCATTGTTTTTATACATAAAATTGATCTTTGAGGGACAACATGCCGCTTGGATCGTACATCAGAAATGGAGATGTTTAATAGAAATACCGGTTTGCAATTATACGTATTATTATTTCTAACGATCATCGGAACATTTTCGGGTTGCAACATCGTTAAAACTGAAGACAAAACGCCGACGTTGCTAAAGGTTGAGAACGCAGGACAGAAAACATTGATGGACGAGGTCAACAGATTTGCCCGAGTAACATCGATGCGGGCCAAGGTCGATCTGAAATTCGAAGATAATTCCTTTGCACAATTTGGAAGTAAGGAAGTTTACCGTTCAGCGGACGGCGAGATAGTTGTCCAACGTCCGTCGAGCATTTTACTGAAGGTTCAGGTGCCTGTGCTGAAAACGGACGTGGCGCAAATGACATCGGACGGGACAAAGTTTCGCGTTGCGATACTACAGGACGGCTCGAGCGGCAAATATAAAAAATTCGTTATCGGTTCCAACAATGCGGACTATTCAAAACTGCAGCAGGATCTTGACCGCAGCGAGCAGGGCGGTAGTGAAAAGACGACGCAAAGCGTAAATGCTTTTGCTAATCTGCGTCCCCAGCATTTTACCGACGCGATGCTCGTTCGCCCGACCGATGTCGAGCACACCTATACGCAAAGCACCATCTTTCAGATCGAAGAAGATGTGACGCAGCCGAAAAAATCACCTTTGCGGCGAGTGGCGCGGGGATATTACCTTTTGGATGAATTCGCCAAAGACGCTCAGGGGGCTTTGGTCATTTCAAGACGTTTCTGGTTTGACCGCGTCGGTGGTATCCGTTTGGCTCGCCAGCAGCTTTTTGACGGGGCGGGCGAGATCGAATCCGACATAGTTTATGGCCGCGAAGGCAATTTGACCGGTTCCGGCGAATACAATAACCTGCCGCTGCGGATCCAGGTGACGAGGCTGAAAGAAAAATATACGATGAGTGTAACCTATCAATCAGCGGAAAATGTGACGATCGGCAAAAGTTATCCGCCGGCGGCATTCGTCTTGGAAAACTCATGGCAGCTCGAAGAGGTCGATCTTGATAAGCGGCTGCAGCAGATCGCGGCTCCGGCACCGGGAGCTAAACCGGCGTCTGTTCCGGCGACACCGAACAAAGCACAGTAGATGCGCAACAGAAATTTTTGGCAATGAAAACGATCTTACAAACCATCGATCTTAAAAAGTCCTATAAGATCGGCAAAGTGGATGTGCCCGCTCTTCGCGGCGTTTCCATGGAAATCAAAGAAGGCGAATTCGTCGCTATAATGGGGCCGTCGGGTTGCGGCAAATCAACTCTGCTCCATTTGATGGGCGGCCTGTTGAGCCCGACCGAGGGCAGTATTTCGATCGATGGCGAAGACATTTCCAAGGTGTCAGACGCGGTAAGGACAGATATTCGGCGGCGAAAGATCGGTTTTGTGTTTCAACGTTTCAACCTGTTTCCGACCTTGACGGCGGAGGGTAACCTGAAATTGGCCGAAAAGATACATTCGGGCGGCAGCAACGGCAACGCCGAAAATCGCCGCGAAGTCTTGCGGCTGTTGAAGCTTGACGGTAAGATGAACCACAAGCCGCTGGAACTTTCGGGCGGCGAACAACAGCGAGTGGCTTTGGCACGAGCAATAATCAACAAGCCGGCGATAATTCTGGCTGATGAGCCGACAGGGAATCTGGACACGGAAAATTCCCAGGTCGTGCTCGATATGTTTCGCGAACTGAATCAAAAATACGAGCAGACGATCATCATGATCACGCACAATCCTGAAGCCGCGGCTGTGTGTTCGCGGACGGTCAGAATGCGCGATGGATTGATCGTGGACCATGCGCAATAGGTAACGGTGAGCAAAATAAAAGATCTAATTTTGTGGAAATACAACCGCGAAACTTCGCCGTATCTGATCTTTTGCCTGTTGATCGTGGCATTTATCTTTTTGACGCCTAACCGTTGGTTCGAAAAGCGAGAACAGCTTGCAACCAAAACGTCCAAAATAATCGTCCAAGTTGCGGAAATGCCGACCGGTGAGGAAGCCATCCGCCAGCGCGTACGCGATCTTAGCGGCGACGCTAATGCAGAGATAGTTTCGATGCAGTACAAAAAGGACGCCGGCGGCATAGTCTTTTATGAAATAGATATCAAATGATCAGAGCCGTCGCCGAAATGCCGCGGCCTTTTTCTCAAAGGAGAATCAATATTTATATGCAATCTTCAAAGAAAACGGCGATCTTTGCCGCATTTATAATGGCTGCCGCTTTTGGTTTGGTCGGACAGGCGAGGGCTCAGGGGCCGACGCTGAACGAGATGATGAAGCGAATGGACGCTCATTACAAGGCCTTGAGTTCGCTGCGGGCAGACGTGGCGATGTCCAAATTCAATTCGCAATTGAAAGATACTGAAACCGTTTCCGGAACGGCGATCTACGCCCCTCGAAAGGGCAAAGACGCTCTGGTCCGCATCGATTGGAAAAGCCCGGAAGAATCATTGGCTGTGATCGATAAGACCTATTACATCTATCGACCGCGGCTGCAACAGGCATATACCGGCTCGACGGCCAGCCAAAAAGGAAATTCAAAAGCGGCGGGAGCCTTGTCATTCATGAGCATGTCGCGGGCGCAATTGCGGCAGAATTATGATGTCACGCTGCTTGGCCAAGAAGAGAAGCTTTCGGACGGTACGGTAACGGTGCACATCAAATTGACGCCGAAAGCCAAAACGAGCTATCAATTCGCAGAGTTGTGGGTGGATTCGGACGGAATGCCGCGGCAATCAAAGATCGTTGAAGCGAACAATGATGCGACTACCGTTTTGCTGACCAAACTGCAGAAAAATGGAAAGATAGACGCAAACGAGTTCAAGATCCAGATACCGAAGACCGTCAAGGTGATCAAGAATTAGATCTATTAAAAAGGGAAAAGGGGGCTTTGGCCGTAATTTTGGCCGGCCCTTTTCTCTTGGATTGAAAAGAAGCTGAGCAAAACTTATAATCTAAGTTTGTTCAGAATAAGATTATGCCAAAGGCAAGCAGTTTCAGCAGATTTACACGCGGGGTCCGGCACACGGTGCGGGCTTTTGCTTCGACCAAGCATCCGGTGCTGGTACATATCGTGCCTATGCGGCGGTGTAATTTAGCGTGCACGTACTGCAACGAATATGACAAGACGAGTGATCCGGTGCCGATCGATGAGATGATCAAACGAATCGACAAGCTGGCGGAATTTGGATCTTCGGTAATCACCATTTCGGGCGGCGAACCGATGATGCACCCGCAAATATATGAGATAATCGCCCGCATACGCCACCATGGTATGATCGCCGGCCTGATCTCGAACGGATATTATTTTCAGCCGGAAAAGGTCAAAAAGCTAAACGAGGCCGGTTTGGATTATCTGCAGATATCTATCGATAATGTGACGCCGGACGATGTTTCAAAGAAAAGCTTAAAGGTGCTTGACGGGAAATTGATCAATCTGCGCGATCACGCCAAATTTAAGGTCAACATCAATTCGGTCGTCGGCGGCGGGGTCGCCAATCCGGACGAAGCTTTGATAATTGCCAACCGCGCACGGGAACTTGGGTTTTCTTCGACCGTCGGGGTGATCCACGATGGTGAGGGGTTGAACAAAGGCCTTACGGACCGTGAAAAAGAGGTCTATAAAGAGATCAAATCAAAGGGAACGCGGTCGTACGCCCGGTGGAACTGGTTTCAAGATCAGCTGGTCGAGGGGAAAGAGTATGAGTGGCGGTGCCGAGCCGGTGCCCGCTATCTTTATGTCGATGAAGGCGGCATCGTTAGCTGGTGTTCGCAGCAGCGTGGTACGCCCGGCATTCCGCTTTTGGAATATACCCATCAAGACATGGAACGCGAGTACATAACCGAAAAATGGTGTGCGCCGACATGTACGATCCAGTGTGTGCACCAGGTGGGACATCTGGACGCATGGCGAGACCCGCAGATATCTTTGGGCGATTACAATAAACGCAACGGCAAGGGTTTGAAAAAGGAAACTGTTGCTCAGGTTCTGGCTGAATAAGGCCTATTTTTCATACCAGTGTTCGTGGATGGACCATGTGCTGCATACAAGGCACATGGTCCATTTCCATTGATAGCGACAACCGGGGCACCGGCCGCGGGTCGAAAAGGTATTCCATTCGGTTCCGCACCCGCCGGCGAAGTGTTCGGGTTAGCCGCAATCCCAACATGTCCAGCGGCTTGAACCGACCGGTTCCCAAGCACAATGCGGACATCGCACACGGCTTGTGCGGTGACTGTTTGACAGCTCCGAGATCCGTTCCGGATCTCTTGTATCTGATCGGCGAAAAAGCAACGCCGGCCAACCTATCACACCAATTCCGTTCATTCGTGACGATCATAGTGCATCTGATGTACGCATTCAATGCAAAAACCGCAAAGATCGACCGTCGTTATTTTGCCAAGGGGTCTAAAGGAACAAAACAAAAAAATTATGCTTATAAGATTTTCGGTTTTCGGAAGTGATCAAAAACCCCGCGGCAATGCGGCGGTTCGGCTGAATTGGGACGATATGACGTGGAAGGTCACGGAATCTGCACCCGGTTTTTGGATGGTGCTGGCGGCGAATGCTGCCGGCCGTTTTCAGGTCTTGCAGGACGGAAAGCTTGGCTTGTTCGACGGAAACACACAGCTCCTCGAATTATTGAATGCTCCAAATGGACGATTTGACGCGTTCAAACCGAAGGCGGGCGGGGCGATAACCGGCGCGATCGATGGCACGCTGGTCGGCCTGCGGGTGGAATGGCAAGTGGACGTCATAGACGCCCTTTTCCCGGCGACCTTGACGCCGTTTCGGGAGCATCTGCTGCGGCGGCTCAATTCGCTGCTGCCGGCCCCGTACCTGTCCAAACAATACGACGAATTGACCGGATCGCTTCGGCGTGATGACCCCGGTGTGAAAGGTGCTACCGGCGTTTACACTTCGTGCGGCTCGATGCCGGGTTTCGTTGTCGCCGAAATGGGCCGATTCAAGGGGCTCAAGGGAAAACCGCTAAGCGACTATATCAACACATACTCGCTCAACGGCACAAACATCGTTCGTATAAAGGGCAAGCGATTTAACTGTTGGACGGAAAATGACCTGCAGAAACGCCCGCAGAAAGGAGACATCTATGCTCTTCTGAATCGCGGAGAAACAGATAAGGCTTTGTCCGGTATTTCGCATGTCGGCGTAATACAGGACTGCAGCGGCGACCAGTGGATGACGATGGATCTTGGGCAAGGGTCGGGATTTGACGGCAAAAAGGACCAGCAGCGACATTACAAAGCTGATACCGGCGAGCTTTACGGCGAAACGAATCAAGGCGGAGGCTATCGCGTTCTTGCCGGTTGGGTCGATGTGGACGAATATCTAAAACTGGGCTAAGGGCCGCCCATTTAAATATAGAGGTGAATGGTGGGCACGGACGATAAGCCGCCATTCACCTTGAATTTTTTAGCCAGGGTCAATCAAGACGGCCGCCGAAATCAAGCCACTTGCCATCCCGCAGAAGCTGCAGATTACCTTCGATGCCTCGAGAATAGGCACCACGCGGCGTTGCGGTCGGCGAGCCGATAACGAAACCGCCGGCATCGGTCATTTGCCATCCGGCTTCGCTATCATAACGAAATTTCAAAAGATGGCCATTTGACGAACGAATGAAAACGGCGACCTTACCATCAACGACCGTGGCCGACGGACTGCCGCCTAAAAGAGGCATCTCGTCGCCGGTCACGATCGGATCCCAGGCACTCCACTTACCGAATTTTCCCGGTGAGCGGACTATCTCGTATAGACGGCTGTCAACGCCGCGGATATAGGCTCGTATGGAGCCGTCCGGCATTACGACCGCCGTCGGAAGATCCTGCATGCGTCCGCCGAGATCTGAAAAAAGCCAGCCGCTGTCCGGGAATTTCACGGCATGGTAAAGCCTCCGATTCCAGCTGCGGTAAAAAAGGTCGAGTTGGCCCGGAGCCGAAGATAAAAGGATCGGGGCACCCACGCCCTTTATATAATCGTTGATCTGACTTGTTGCCCAATGTGATCCGTCCCAATGATAGTGATACGGAAAATAATCATTTCGAAAAGCGACGACATCCAAAGTGCCGGCAGAACCTGAGATCGCGGCCGGGTCGGAGATCATATGAGTATCCAACACCTGTGCGCGTGACCAAATGGCCGGCGGGCGCGAAACGTATATGAGTTCGCTGTTGGCATTGCGATAGAACATATCGTGAATATTCACCGCTCCGGTCAAGATCGCTGGTGTGCCGTAGATGCTCGGCAACCGTGCCGGCCGCCACGAATCGTTCAAAAGAAACATCGGTGTGCCGCTTACACCTTTAGCCGCGGCGTCTGAGCCCGTCGAACTGCCGATCTGTCGTTTTCCGCGGTTCAATTCCGGCAAAATGGTGTCATAGATCGTATCCCAGGTGATCATATGGCCCGTGGACGCTTCGTCTATTTCGACCGAAAAAAGATCGGAATCGCCGATGGACAAAAGAGCTTCGCGAACGCGAGATTCATACCTTCGGATAGAATTCGTCCAATCAAAACCTTCGTCCCGCTTGGGGTCATGTTGCTTTTCGCCGAAACAGCACCAATCGTTACGGTTCAACACCTGCACCTGGCGGCGGCCGGAACCGCTCGCCCCAAGGACGTATAGGTCCGGATAGCCGGCCAAGCTGTAGAAATCGTCGAATATCTGTTCTGTGTCGCCGGCGGCGTCTTCGGGCCGTAGGTAGAGCGGCTGTGTGCCGGCAACAGATATGCTCATTTCGATCCGCGGGTCGAGCGCGGCATAGAGCGTCGTTGTCCAGCCGCCGCCCGAAAAACCGACCATATCGATACCCGAATAATGCGGAAAGCCGTCAACATCCGAACGGGTCTCGAGATAGTTAACAAAGGCGGCGACCGGTTCGACAAAATAACGAAACGGGCTTCCGTACGTCGGCAGATATTTTTCGTGCGTGAAAAATTGATTGTGGATCAGCTCGAACGGATCTTCTTCGACATCGATAGTTGTCTGAAACGATGCGAATTTCGGCATATAGACGGCCAGAACGGAATATCCATCTCCCAGCAAGCCTTCGATCGTTCTCCGAAGTCCGAATGAGATATCCGCCGGCAGCGGGCTGTCTTCGAAAGTGGTGAAATGGCCCTGATGAAGGATGACGACCCTGCCATTTTTGATCTTCGGGATAAAATGATGGGCGTAGGTGAGCATTCCGCGATCGACATTGACCGTTAGCGTATCGACGCGTTCAAGGTCGGCAAGCCCTGATATTGGGCTTTTATCGTTGCGAATGACCGGAAGTTCAGGCAGTTTTGTCGCCGGAAAGCCTTTGTTCCCCCAAATATAGGCGATCAAAGATTCGCGCACGGACGTCACGTCGCGCATCGAGGCGATCGTGATGCTCCTGTCATCAACGAGGGCCAGCGACGACTGACACAATATAAACAGAAGAACTGGTACGAAAAACCGGGATCGTTTAAGCATACTCATTCCTAAGACGCTCACAGACCTGCAAAAGGCCGAGCAAAAAAACAAAATAGATCAAGATCAACGCCGCGGAACATCTTCGCCGATGGTCCAAACGACGACCGAACTGGAAAGGCCGAGGCCGGAAAGACGTCCGGCCATCATAACCAGCGTTTCTCCATTTTCAACAACACCAGCCTGCAGAAGCGTGCGTTCGCCGATGCGGAGCATCATTTTAGTAGAAGAACGCGGTTCATGTACATAAGGTTCGACACCCCAAATAAGAGCAAGCTGGCTATAAGCATCTTTCGACACCGTCAAACCAAAGGTCTGCAGGCCGGACCGCACACTGGACAGGCGACGGGCCATAAGTCCTGATTCCGTGAAGACGGCGACCTTTTCCGTCATCGTCTCTTTGGCCGCATAAGCAGCCGCTTTGCATAGAGCCTGGCTGGTGCGGCCGGAAGGCGGTTGAGAGAACTTTACGGGTCTTCGCAACTGCATTGGATTGACCGTTTCGGCGGAATCGATGATCCGCGCCATGGTGCGTATCGTTTCGACCGGAAAGGATCCGCTCGCCGTTTCCGCAGAAAGCATCACCGCATCGCTGCCATCCCAAACGGCATTGGCTACGTCTGAGGCTTCGGCACGTGTCGGATAGGGACTGTCGATCATCGATTGCAGCATCTGAGTTGCGGTAATGACGAATTTATCATTGGCGATCGCCCGTTCGATAATGCGTTTTTGATATACCGGAACCAGTTCGACGCTAGTTTCGACTCCCAGATCGCCGCGGGCGACCATCACCCCATCAGTTGCCTCGATGATCTCATCCAAATTTTCGATCGCTTCGGCCTTTTCTATCTTTGCAACGAGCAAAGCACGCCCCATCGACCGCGTGTTCAGATCTTTGATGAGATCCTTGACCTCGCGGCAATCTTGGGCGGTGCGGACGAAAGAAAGGGCAATGAAATCAGCATTTTGTTCCATTGCCCAGACCAGGTCAACGCGGTCTTTTGCGGTCAAAGAAGGTATCGGCAGGGTCGTGTTTGGCAAATTAATGCCTTTTCGTTCCTTCAGCCATCCGCCGACGATGATGCGGCAGATGATGTCGGTCCCGTTTATCGCCTCGACGCGCAGCTCAAGTGCCCCGTCATCAAGCAAAATGATGGTATCGGGCTGAACGAGTTCCGGCAATTGAGTGAAATTAGTGCTAACCTCCGCGGCGGTGCCAACGATGTCGCGCGATGTAATGGTGAACAATTCGCCGGGCTTAAGTTCCACGGGACGGCCCTCGACCAAGGTCCGCGTGCGTATCTTCGGGCCGGAAAGATCGACCAGCACGGCGAGCGGGCGGTTGAGCTTGGCAGCGGCGGCGCGGGCAAATACCAGTGTCTGAGCATGCTCTTCCTGCGTTCCGTGCGACATGTTGATGCGGACGGCATTGACACCGGCCTCGATCAGCTTTTCGAGGATCTCCGGAGTGTTGGAAGATGGGCCGAGCGTGGCCAAAATCTTTGCTTTTCTCATTTACAGAAAGACGGATCTATTAGAACGATCAGAATAAAAAAGCAATTATAACCTATTTGCCCGCCGCTAACATCTCCCGCTTTCGTTTTAGGTATTTAACGGTAGTGGCGACAAAGGTCGAATGTGACCAGGTCAGCGGTGAAACAGAGGCCGGAAGTCCGGTGACGGCATCTAGCTGTTCGGCGAGCACACCGGACGGAAGGGCATTATTGATCGTCCATTCCATTATCGGCAATGCCCGGTCAAGTTCGGTCAGGTCCTTTGCTGAGGCGATATAATGATCCGCGAGCCATAGCGTACAGATAAACCATGCGTTTCCGGTCACATCGCCGCTGGAACGCATATAACCGTCATTCTGAAACCGGGCGATGCCGCCGGCAGCAGCCAGGTGTTCGGCGATCGCATTCATCGTGCCGGCAACCATCTCATCGTTTGGCGGGAAACAGTCGAAATAGAATATGCCGAACATCGAGGCGTCAATGGTCGGATCCGGTTCGAAATGATGATCGCCATGAAACTGGAGCGAGCGCAGAAATCGGCCGAGATCCGGTCGGTAGAGATGACGCTGCATGGCCTCGACGATCTCATCGGCGGCCAGTTCGTACCGGACGGCGTTTTCAGTTTCAGCAAAAAGTCTCGAAAATTTCGCGGCCGCCCGTAAGCCGCCGACGACCGCCGAGCAGGTAAAAGTGTGGATGCCGCGGCGATCTTCCCACAAATTCCAGCTGGGGCTGGGCAGTCCGAGCTCTGTGTGCCGAAAACCGGCCATAAAATTTGCACAAGGCTGCACCATTTGCTTATAAGCTCGATGGGCAAGATCTATGTCGCGATGAATGTCGTAATGCTGCCAAAGAGCCCAGAGGACGAGAGCTGTTTCGTCTTCTTGGATCGGAGCCAGCGGCTGCATTGTATATTTATCCCAAGATGCATGCCAGCCCGACGCTACCGTTCCGTCCGGATTATACTTTTGCAGAAAATAGCCGTGCGGATGAACGATCTGGGTGCAGAGGTCGAAAAAACGCCGTGAAAGGTGTTCAAAACCCGCGAGGTCAAGAGCGTTGGCGACCAAAGCTCCGTCTCGCGTCCAGAGGTAGCTGTAATGGTCGGTCGCACGTTCGGCCACATCGGAATCGTTGGCGGCGAGGATCGCTCCATCACGGTCGATCTGAGTTTTGACGATAAGAAGAGATCGTTTGTAAAATTCGGCGATGCGGTCCGAGATGCCCGAAAGATCCGTGTCGTTCTTGTTTACCCAAGCCTTCCAATAATTTGAGGTGTAATCAAGATATCTCTGCGGCCCGCGGCGAAGAGCATCGGCGTTCAAAGCGGCGACCTCATCGCGAGAAGTGCCGGCGGCGATCCAGTAATGAAAGACGGCCGTCGAATCTTTTTCAATGTCCAGATGGATAGCGACGGTCGAATCGACGGAACCTTCTGTGATGACACCGCCTTCGAGCCGCCCGTCTTCGGCATCACGCCATGTGCCTTCCTGGTCGCGAAATGCTTTTCTGCCGGTCGAAAAGTCCGTGAAATGCGGCAGCGTGTTGATCAGAAAATAGCGATGCTTTTTGTAATGGATCAGAGCCCGTATCTCCGGGTCGAAGTAGGCTGTGTCGCCGACATTGTTCTCGTAGATGCGGAAATCCTGATGCAGAAAAACACGCACTTGACGTTTCTTTTCGGTTAGGCTCTTGACGGCTACACGCCGCAGAAAAATGTCGCTATGGCTGGCGATGGTGTCGTTGATATTAAGTTCAATGCCGAGACGCTCATTGGACAGTGTAACGTCTGTGACCAGCGTTTCCGGCAAATAGCGCAGGTCCCGCTGCCATTCATCGTCGTCGATCCAGGAAAACGCATCATCGACCCAAACTCCGAAGCGAAAAGCGAAGCCTTCGGTGTGGTTCTCTTGCCCGACGTGCGGAAAATACACATCGCGGATCTGATATTTGCTGTCGAAATTTACAAGCAGCCGGCCGTTTCCGACGGGAAGATCACGCATAAAAAACTTATTCGCCGAGTTCGCCGATCATCAATTCGGCTTTTTCCACCATTTCTCGCTCATTCTTGAAGACCAGCATTGCCAACGCTTCTTCGATAGAAACCCAACGGGATTCGGCCACCTCGTGATCATGGTCGGCAACGTCGCCGCCGCTATAACGCATAAGGTACCAACTAACGAATTTGTGAAACCTGGTCCGCACGCCGTCTCGGTCGGCATGGAACCAATATTGGGTCTGGCCGAGCGTGCCGAGCAATTCGGTTTCGATGCCGGCTTCTTCGCGAACCTCACGTTGGGCCGCGACCTCTGCGGTCTCACCCGGGTCAATGATCCCTTTTGGAAGCTGCCAGCGAAGGTCGGGCAGCATATGAACGATCGTAATGCTAATGCGATCATTCACCCGGCGAAAGGCAACACCGCCGGCAGAGAATTGATCCATTGTCGGCACATCCGACGAAATGTCGTATTTATTCATTTGTTCCGTTAACAGTTTTTTCGACCACGTCGTCAAGCTCTAATTTGATCGCGTCGCTGAACCCGGTGATCTTTTTGACCAAGCGGCCATCGCGGTCAAAGACGGCGGTCTGCGGTATTGCAGATTGACGAGCGAACACGTATGAGGTCAACGCATCTTCCGGATAAGCAAGGCCATACGTGATGTTCAGCTTTTGAACAAATTCGGGGATCTTCGGCTGATCTTCTTCACCGCCGACGTGCAGGCCGACGACGACCAGACGATCAGCTCCGTATTTATTTTGCAGTTCGATAAGGTGCGGTATCTCGCGAATGCAGGGTTCACAATAGGTTGCCCAAAAGTCTAAAATTACGACCTTGCCCTTTAGATCTTTGAGTTTGTGGACGTTGCCGTCAAAATCGGTCCAGCTCATTTCGGCGAGCGGTTTGATGGCGTTGCCTGTTTGCCCGTCTTGCGGTACATCATTCACCGAAACCGGTTTGTTGCCGACGGAAACCGGGCGAGCCGATGAACACGCAGAGCTGAAGCTCAAAACAGCCGCGATCAAAATAATACCGTAAAGCCGCATTGATATTTATGTTAAAGCCAAGTCGCACAATTGTAAACGGCAGAGGGTTTTACTAAATGGCGGAAAAAGCTTTAGCATTGAGCCAGATGTCTATATATCCGCCGCACATTCTGGAAAGGCTAGAAGCCGTTCGCTTTGCGGGGCGGTGCCCGGAGGCAGATGCGGAAGGCCACTCGGCGGCGTTCGAATGCGGCTGCTTCGTCCGGCTGGAGCTAAAGATGGATGATGCGGCCAAGCGCATCGAGCAGGCGCGGTTTGAAAGCAACGGCTGCGGGGTGATGGTCGCGGAGGCCGATCGGGCCTGCGAATGGCTTTCGGGCAAACTGTTGAGCGAACTGCACGGGAACGCCGCGGGATATGGCCCTATTGCCGAACATGGACGCGAACATTGTTCGCAGGCGGTTGCCGAGGCGGCCGCTGCATCATTGCGGAAGTATCGCGAGATCAGGGCAGCGGAATTTCGCGGTGAAACGGCGCTCATCTGTTCGTGTTTCGGCATCGCCGAAGATGTTTTAGAAGCCTGCATCCGGCGGCATCGGGCAGCGACCGTAGATGAGGTCATCGACCATTGCCGGGCGGGCGGCGGCTGCGGTTCGTGCCAGCCGTTGATCGCGGAGATGCTGGATATTGCTGATTGTGACGAAATCTGAGAATCTGTGTTATATTACAGAATAATTTTTCTGATACAGGAGACTTTGCTGAGAAAGTTTATATCTCAGACCCCGATCTGCAACATCAATCCGAATGGACGACCCTGCGAGTATATTCCTTTTCTTTGCGGACGCTTCGACAGCTATTGAAACGCCCGATCCGCTGTCAAGCACACTCAAGATCCTCTTGGTAATCTTTCTCGTTTTTGCGAACGGGTTTTTCGTCGCCAGTGAATTTGCATTGGTGGCCATTAGAAAATCGCGGATCGAGGCAATGGTGGCCGAAGGCAGCAAGCAAGCGGAAAGAGTTCTGCGGCTGCTGAATAATCTTAATGCGTATATTTCTGCGACACAGCTCGGCATTACGCTCGCCTCGCTAGGCCTCGGTTGGATCGGCGAACCGGCGATCGCCGCGTTGCTTGAACCGCTGCTGCTTTATTTCGGCGAATTGACCGGTGCAACATTTTTGGCATCGGGAGCGGTGCTGCATACAATATCGTTTGCCATTGCCTTCTCTTCGATAACCTTTCTGCATATCGTTTTTGGCGAGCTGGCGCCAAAAACAGCAGCCCTTGAACTTTCGGAAAAGGTTTCGCTGATCATTGCCTTTCCGCTGGAATGGTTCTATAAGATCTTCAGTTATCCGATCAGGCTGCTGGATTGGGCAGGAACCCGGACAGTGCGGCTTTTCGGCCTGCACCCTTCCGGAGAACACGGTTCGATCTACACGGAAGACGAGATACGCCATTTGATCCGCGTTTCGGAACAAAGCGGCCATTTGAACAAAGAAGAAAGCGAATTGATCGACAAGGTCTTCGAATTTTCAGACACTACGGTCAAGGAAGCGATGATCCCGCGGACGGAGATCGTCGCGATCCCGGAAACCAGCACGCTTGAAGACATCGCTCGTGTTTTTCGCCAGAATGGCTATTCGCGAATACCGGTATTTCGAGATTCGTTGGATGACATGGTCGGGTTCATACACAGCAAGGATGTGATGAGCTATATGCTGCGGCCAAAGAGTTTTAAGCTTGAGCGTGTTTTGAAAAGGCCGATGTATGTCGTGGATACCGCCCGGTTGGAAGACGTTCTGCGGCAAATGCAGCGTGAAAAATTTCATTTCGGATTTGTGGTTGACGAACATGGCGGCGTTGAAGGCATCATAACGCTCGAAGACCTGTTGGAAGAGATCGTCGGCGAAATATCCGATGAGCACGACGAGGAAGTAAATGAACAGATCGATGTTCAGCCGGATGGAACGTACCTGCTCGATGGCGGCCTTGCGGTCCGCGACCTGAACAAGCGAATGGAAGTGAGCCTGCCGGTTTCAGAAGGCTATACCACAATCGCCGGATTTTTGATGTCGTTGGCCGGAAGAGTGTTGGAGGAAGGCGACACGGTGCCTTTTAACGGCCATATCTTTATGATCGAAAAGGTCCATAAACGCCGGGTTGTGCAGGTGCGAATGATAAAGACGGAATCTGCCGAAACCGAGACACAGGCCGATGCAGAAGCCGCAGAATAGAATATTTCAAGTTTTATTTTTAGGGAGTCATAATTTAACCAATGAGCGTAATCGAACAAGTTTGGGCGCGGGAGATCATGGATTCTCGCGGCAATCCGACCATTGAAGCAGAGGTCATTCTAGAAGACGGAACGACCGGACGGGCCGCTGTTCCGAGCGGTGCATCGACCGGCGAACACGAAGCCGTCGAACTTCGCGATGGCGACGCCGGCCGCTATTTCGGCAAAGGTGTGCTGAAAGCGGTCAGCAACGTCAATGACAAGATCAGCCGCGAGGTCGAGGGCCTTGACTGTCTTGACCAAACTCTGATCGATGAAACTCTGATCGCCTTAGACGGCACTGAAAACAAGGCGAAACTTGGTGCGAATGCGATCTTGGCCGTTTCGCTGGCAAACGCCCGGGCGGCCGCAGCCGTGCTCGAAATACCACTTTACCGTTACATCGGCGGGCCCAATGCAAAAACGTTGCCGGTGCCGATGATGAACATCCTGAATGGCGGAGCGCATGCCGATAACAATGTCGATTTTCAGGAGTTCATGGTAATGCCGGTCGGCGCTCCGAACTTTTCCGAAGCACTTCGGACCGGTGCGGAGATCTTTCATAATCTGAAAGCGGTTTTGAAAGCCCGCGGCTATTCGACATCCGTCGGCGATGAGGGCGGATTTGCCCCTAACTTGAAATCGAATGAAGAAGCGGTCGAAACGATCCTCGAAGCGATCGAAAAAGCCGGATATAGTGCCGGCGACGATGTGATGATCGCACTTGACCCGGCGGCAAGCGAATTTTACATCGACGGCAAATACGTGTTCAAGAAATCGGATAAACGCGAATTGTCATCGGAAGAAATGGCTGCCTACTGGACTGATTGGTGCGACAAATATCCGATAATTTCGATCGAGGACGGCTTGGCGGAAAATGACTGGGACGGCTGGAAACGGTTGACGGAGATATTGGGAAAACGGGTGCAGCTTGTCGGTGACGATCTGTTTGTGACCAACGTCAAGTTTCTGGAAAAAGGCATCGAGGAACATGCGGCCAATGCGATCTTGATAAAGGTAAACCAGATCGGCACATTGACGGAAACGCTCGATGCTATCGAAATGGCCCGAACGAACAATATGGCCGCCGTCATTTCACATCGGTCCGGTGAAACGGAGGATTCTTTCATCGCCGATCTCGCTGTCGGCGTGAATGCAGGCCAGATCAAAACCGGCAGTCTGTGCCGTTCAGATCGCATCGCGAAATATAATCAACTGCTGCGCATTGAGCAGGACCTTGGCGATTCGGCAAAATATCCGGGCCGCAAGGCGTTCTATCAATTGAGATAATACGCGGTGGCGGACATTCGCAGAATACTTCTAGAAGGCCCATCGAAACGTAATATCGGCGCAGTTGTTGGATATGTCGGAACTGATCCGCAGCGTTTCGCGGGCCTTGTTTCGCTTTATGAGGCAGAAGACCGATCTGATAAGGTAATGGCAATGCGGGCGGCGTGGGCGATATCGCTCTGCGTCGAACACCATCCGAAGCTTGCGGGCCCTCATATACGAAAATTCGTCGGCCAATTGGGACGCAAGGATATACACGGCGGAGCCAAGCGGAACATGGTGCGGCTGCTCCAATTTGTCGATGTGCCGCGGCGGCTTCGGGCTGAGGTATATTCGACCTGTTTGGAATTGGTGGCGGACATCGCGGAACCGGTTGCCGTGCGTGCTTTTTCCATCACCGTGGCGGCAAAGATCGCCAAAGATCATCCGGAACTGATGGGCGAACTCCGATCCGTCGTGGAAATGTTCGCCGATGACCCATCGCCGGCCTTTCGATCACGAGCCAGGCAAATTATTCCGCTATCGCGGTTCAAATAAAAAAGGCTGCCATTGAATGACAGCCCGATAACGCGATCAATTTCCCTCGGCGAGGTCGTTCGGCAGTTCGTCAGGAACATCGCTGACCTCGATCTTTGCCTCTTTAGCGGCATTTTTCCATTTACCCTTTTTTGCTTGGTAATAGACATACGCCAGATCGATGCCTTCGCCGTTGACCTTGACCTCCCAATATTTTCCGTCTTCGGTCGGAGCGATCTCGATCGTATTTACATCTTCGGTGCGAACGCTTTTGTCATCGCACGGAGCACAATAATGCTTGATCTGTTTGACGTCTTTCATTTTCGACAACGCCCTTTCGGCCTCGGCACGGGTAACATACGCCGCCTGGTCGGCAAAAACGGCAACGCTCATCGCCGCTAAAATAGCTAAAATTGCAAATATACGCATAAAAATCTCCCTTGTTTATGTAAGATCGTGAGAAAATTTAAAACCTAGAATAATGGACGCCTGTGTTCAAATTATTTGCATAAGATATGGATCAAAAACGCGACGGTCTTTTGCTTTCGACAGAGAAGGACCGAATCAATATCGAAGCCGTTCACCGTTTCCTGAGCCAGGAATCATATTGGGCAAAGAATCGAAGTTTTGACCAAACGGTCGTCGCGATCGAAAATTCGATCTGTTTCGCAGTGTTTGATGGCGAAAGGCAGGTTGCGTTTGCCCGAGTAGTTTCAGATAAAGCGACCTTTGCTTATATCGGCGATGTCTTTGTATTAGCGGAATATAGGGGCCGAGGGATCAGCAAGTGGATGATGGAAGCAATGATCGGACATCCGGAGCTGCAGGGTTTGCGGCGGTGGATATTGGCAACTGCCGACGCACACGGGCTTTACGAGCAGTTCGGATTTCGCGGCCTGCAGTTTCCGGAACGGTGGATGGAAAGGCCGGCTCCCGACGCCTATTGATCATGTTAAAAAATGTTGGCACAAGGGCCGGCGGTTTTCGTATAATCTAAGGGCGGCCCGTGGCGCATCCATCCGAGCTTTCGAACGTAGAGAAGTATCCAATATGTCCTCAGACAAGAAATTACCGCTGGCCCTAATAATCGTTGACGGGCTCGAAATGGCCGATGCAAATGGCGAGAGGATCGCCGAGAAGGCAAACATGCCCTATTATGAGGGTATTTCCGACCGGTACCCGCGGGCGGTGCTTAAAGCAGAAGGCGAAAGTCTTGGGTTTACGGCCGGTAAACCGGGAAATGCCGAGATCGGACATATGACGATCGGTGCGGGAAGGGCGGTCAGAACAGATGCCGCCGAGATCGACCGGATGATCGAAACCGGCGAATTCTTTGAAAACCAGGTACTGAAAGAGGCCTTCGAAACCGCGGCGGCGAGAGGTGCGGCCGTGCATTTTATCGGACTGCTTAGCGACGGCGGTGTACATTCGAATTCGGAGCATCTATACGCCCTGCTGCGAATGGCAAAACAGAACGGCATAAAAAATGGTTTCGTTCATGCGATCCTTGATGGACGCGATGTGCCGCAGCGAACCGCAGACATTTATGTAGAGGCTCTCGAGATAAAGATGGCCGACATTGGCCTCGGCACGATCGCTTCTGTCTGCGGCAGGTATTACGCGATGGATTCTTCGCTTGGGTGGGAACGCACGGCCCGAGCTTTCACGATGTTGACCCATGCCGAAGGTGAACGGGCTGCCGACCCCGCGGAGGCGATCAGAGCATCGTTCCTGCGTGGCATTTCGGACGAATTTGTTGCTCCGGTGGTTATCGGCTCGGACGAAAAGCCGGCCGGTGTTTTGACTGACGCCGATCTGGTGATATTTTTCAATCACCGCGGCGACGGGCTGCGTCAATTGGTGCAGGCAGTTTCGGTGCCGGATGGAAAGTCATCGAAACCGGTGGTCGAAACCGTTTGCTTGGTGGAATACGAACCAGGTTTTGGATTGCCGGCCGCGTTTGACGGGCGATCGTCCGGCGATTCGCTTTCCGAGGTGTTTGCGGAACAGAGGGTATCTAACTATCGTGTGACGCAAACAGAACGAATACCGCATCTAACGACGCTTTTTGATGCCGCGGCCCGAGAGCAAAGCGATCTTGAAACTCTTCTTTTCGTAACGGATCCGGGGCCTCTAACGGCAGAGGCCGAACCCGAATCGCTCAGCTTCAAAATTGCCGACCGATTAATGGAGGCGGCGGGTTATGACACGTCGGGTGTCTTTATTGCCAATTTGCCGGCTATAGCCTTATCCGCCGGCACGGGACGAGAAAGGGAAGCTGCCGAATATGTCGATACCTGTCTTGGCGGTATGGTCGAGGCGATATTGGATCTCGGCGGAACCGTGCTTGTCACTTCCTCTTTTGCCGGAAATGCCGAGGGGACGGTACCGCTCTATATGATAGGTGCAAAAACTCTGCCGAAACTTGCCGCCGAAGGAACGCTGGCAGACATCGCACCAACGATGCTGGATATGATGGGCATCAGAAAGCCCGGTGCGATGACCGGCAATTCGCTGCTTGTCTGAACGCAATGCGGCAACCTGACAAATCCGGCCGTTTCGTGTTAATCTTTCCTTCCTTCAAAATTAATCCGGAGCAAGGTTAGATTCATAGATGGTTGAAGAATTAGTTTTCGACAATACGGAAGAACGCCGTAAGGTCAGACAAAATGGTACCGGCTGGGTCGAGGTGATCGTCGGCTCGATGTTCTCAGGTAAATCAGAGGAATTGATCCGGCGGCTTAACCGAGCTCGCATCGCACGGCAGCGCGTCCAGGTCTTCAAACCGAAAATAGACGCCCGTTATTCAACGGAAGAGATCGCGTCGCATAGCGGCCAAAAGCATATCTCTACACCGGTTACTACCTCAGAGGAACTTCTCTCGCACGTTTTGAAAGAGACCGAGGTGATCGGTATTGACGAAGGCCAGTTCTTTGATGCGGGATTGGTAGCGGCTGTCAACGAGCTGGCAAGTTCGGGCAAGCGTGTCATAATTGCCGGACTTGACCAAGACTACACGGGAAAGCCTTTCGAACCGATGCCGCAGCTGCTGGCGGTGGCTGAATTTATCACTAAAACACACGCCATTTGCGTAAAATGCGGCAGCACAGCCAATTATTCGCAGCGGACCGTCGATTCGGACGCACGCGTTGAGGTCGGAGCGGCCGACAAATACGAAGCCCGCTGCCGCAAGTGTTTTGTGCCGCATTCAGACGCTCCGACGGTTTTCGCCGGTGAGTGGTGATCTATTCGATCGTTTTCAGTTCGGCGATGGTCGCACCATGGCCGCCTTCGTTCTGTGCGGCAAAAGCAAACCTTTCGATCAGGTCACTGTTCTTTAAAAAGTGGTGAACGTAATTCTTTAACGCCCCGGTGCCAAAACCGTGAATGATGCGCACGCGGCGATTGCCTGCGAGAAAGGCCTCGTCGATGAAGCGGTCGAGTTCGTATTCGGCATCCGCGGTGGTTTTGCCGATCAAATTTAGTTCGGCGGCGGCATCATCCGTGTCGAGCCGAATATTTGATGTATTTGCTTTCTGAAGCTTTTCGCCGCGGGTTTCGCTCGCCGCCGGTTCGTTCGCAACTGTCTTAAGATTGCCCGTCTTTTCCCGCAGACGCATTCCGCCGACCAAGACCTCGGCAACATCTCTATCCAATTTCTCCACAATGCCGATATTGCCAAAACTGGTCAACACACGGCTGCCGACCGCGATCGGCTTATCTACCGTTTCGATCGACTTGGAAGCCGGGGCGAAAGTTCCGCCGCCGACCTTGGCTGCGGCTGAGCGGTTCAGAGCCGCCTTGCGAGCATCGCGCTCCTTTTCAAGTTTGTTCTTCAGCGCTTTGTCTTCCAATTCTTTAATGAACGCCTTAGACTGCCGATCGAAAGAATCAATGGCCGCCGCCAATTCGCTCTCAAATTCCTTCTGCCGCTGCTTTTCTTTTTTACCGGCTTCAATGTCGAGCAGAGCATATTTGGAGGCGACCTCGGAGCGTTCCTCTTCGAGAGCAAGCCGCAGGTCTTCGGCCTGTGAAGATTCCGTCTGCAGTTTTCGAAGATAATCTTCGGCGGCTTTGGCAGATACGTCCAGGTTTTGCCGTGCAACTTCGATCACATCCGGCAGAATGCCAAACCGGCTGGCGATCTCAATGCCCGACGAAGCGCCGGCGAGGCCCATCAGCAAACGATAGGTCGGCTGAAGGGTCCTTTCATTGAATTCGACTGAAGCATTTATTACATGCGGGTCATTGGCGGCGTAAACTTTGAGCCCGCGGTAGTGAGTAGAAGCGATCACGTGCGAACGGCAAACACGCCGAAAATGGTCAACTATTGCAACGCCCAAAGCAGAGCCTTCTTCCGGATCGGTGCCGGTGCCCGCCTCGTCAAGCAGGACCAGCGAAGGCGGCTGGCATTCGATCATCATGGCGGCGATGTTCGACATATGCGAAGAGAAGGTCGAAAGGTTGGCTGAGAGCGATTGATGGTCGCCGATATCCGCCAGGATCGAACGATAAAACGGCACCTTGGCTGACGAAGCCGGAACCGGTAGGCCCGCAACCGCCATCAGCGAAAGCAGGCCGGCGGTCTTCATAACGACCGTTTTCCCGCCCGCGTTCGCACCGGAAATGATCATCACCGAACGTTCGTCCGTCAACGTAAAGCTCGAAGGAACAATGCCTTCGCCATTGTTCTGCTGCCGCAGATTGTCTTCCAGCAGCGGATGTCGAGCGTCGTGAAGTTCAAGTACGCCGCGTTCGGAAATGGTCGGGACAACAGCATCGAATTTCCGGGCGAATTCGACCTTTGCCTTAACCGCGTCAAGTTCGGCCACAGCCTCTGCCGCCGTTTCGATCGCCGGCAGCTGGCCGCGAAGTTCCTCGGTCAAAGCATCAAGTATCCGGGCTATCTCGCGTTCCTCTTTGCCGCGGAGGTTTTGCAGTTCATTATTCGCTTCTATTGATTCGAGCGGTTCGACAAAGACGGTCGAACCCGACGACGAGAAACCGTGGGCAACGCCGCCGATCTTGCCGCGGAAATCCGCCTTGACCGGGATAACGAAGCGATCATTGCGGACGGTAACGATCTCATCTTGAATAGCGTTTCCGGATGACCGCATCAACGTTTCCAGCGAACGGGTCAGTTTGGAACGCTGCGAGTTTATTTCACGGCGAATGGCGGAAAGCTCCGGCGATGCGGAATCGTCGATCTCGCCGCTCGGCAACAGCTTTTTGCGGATCGTTTCGATCGCGCCAAGCAAAGAAGGCGGTATTCGCTCGACCATTTCCCAAAGTGTCGGAGCGATCTCTTTTTCAGGCTGGATCGACGAACGGGCAAAAAGAGCTTGTTGGCACACGCGGGCAACCTCAAGCATCCGCAGCGGTTCCAAGGTTGCATTCCGGATCTTCAGTATCGCAATGCCGTCCGAAGGATCTTCGAGGCCGCTGAATGACCATGTGATCTGCTTTTCTTCGTTCAAAGCGATCGTTTCGGCGACCGCCGCATGATCGTGCTCGGCGGAAAAGCGATCTGAATGCGGCCGAACAGATGCGATAGAGCGAGCCCCCATCGGTGTCTGTGCGTTTGCGGCCACCAATTGAAGCAGACGGTCGAATTCGAGTGTGTCCAGAGAAAAGCTCATGAGAACTAAGTTAGAAATCTATTGCGTAAGTCAGGGGTCGGCATCATACAAACATCTTTTTTGCCGAACAAGCGATACCGGTTACGGGCGAACAGCGTATATGCAATGTCACGCAGCGGCCGCGGTATGACGATCAAAAGGTATAAGGCTTTCCACGGCCATGTTAGATGGCGTGCAATATGCAATGCCGCCGCTGAGCGCAAATATGCCTTTTCATTTTCAACAACAACTACCGAATCAGCCTCAATGCCGTCGATGCCGTATTTGTGCATCAAGCCGGCGGCAGCGGCGGATTGGAGCGGGGCGAAGCGAAAGAACTTTGTGCGGTCGCGTTCGATCACGAAATTGATCGTGCTGTTACAAAAATTGCACACTCCATCGAATAAAATGACTGCGGGCATAGAAAGATTTTAGCTGAAATTCCTTACGGAATAAAGAATAGAGACGGCTGCCGGCGGTTTGCCGCCCCGGAGAATCTCAGCCGCCGTGAAGTTAGCATACAGCAGGGAAATGATAAGCTGCATCAAAGGGACAATGCAGATATGCGAACATACTTGCGGAAACACCGTATAAAACGATAGATTATATATGGCTTATTGCAAGTCAAAATAGGTATATAGATGGATTTTGCAACAAAAGAGATTTTCAAAAGATACGCCAGCATTTTAGTGGGACGCCCCATTTCGCCGGTTTTTCTCAATATATTGGTCACTAGCGTGTGCGATATGCGCTGTACCCACTGCTTCTTTACGGACGAATTGGACGACCGGCCGCGCAAAAAGCTGCAGATGAAGGCTGACGAGATAGCTCGTATCTCTGAAACACTTGGCGGCAATCTCGGCGTTTTGGTGCTTGCCGGCGGCGAGCCGTTCACCCGCAAAGACCTGCCGGAAATAGTCCGCTCATTTTACGAAAACAATAAGCTGGATTCGGTCTATCTGATGTCGAACGGGCAGATCCATCAGCGCATCTTTCCGGATGTAACGCGGATCATGGAAGAATGCCCGGACCTCAATGTGACGGTCGCTCTTGGCATCGACGGCATGAAAGAGGCTCATGAAAAGATACGGCGTAAGGAAGGCAGCTGGGATAAGGCGATCCACACCGCACGGACCTTGCAGCAGATGAAAGCCGAGCAATTTCCGCGCCTGAATGTTCAGACCTGTACCTGTGTGATGCATTCCAATGAAGACACGATCTTTGATTGGTATGATTTTCTGAAATACGACCTGAAACCGGACAAGGTGAATATTAACTATATCCGACCACCGTCCGCAGATCCGAAAGAATTGGAATTTGACCACACACGTTATGCAAAACTTTCGCAGATGATCTTGGAGGACAGTAGATCCGCTGCTCTCAAGAATTCGTATGGCGGCGACAGCGGTTATTTCAAGGCCGCGGTCGATATCTACATGCACGACCTGATCGCCAAAACGAAGGAAGAGGAAAAGGCACAGCTGAAGTGTTATGCAGGAAGTGCCGGAGCGGTCATCTATGATAACGGAGCTCTTTCTTCGTGCGAGAATAAGACAGATGTTCTCAATCTCCGCGATTACGATTGGAACTTTCAAGCCGCATGGAAGACCGACCTGATGAATGAGCGACGCAAAGAGGTCGGCAGCGGATGCCATTGCACACACGAATCAAACTGTTATTACCCGAGCCTGCCATTCAATCCGGGCCATTTGGTGAAGATCAAAAAGCTGGAAAAGCAGATGAAGAAAGCAGCCAAGGCAAACGGTTTTGACGCCGCTCGGGAAGTCGCGTTAAAGGCCTAAGAATGAAGAATATTAAGATAGTCGTTGAACAACATGAAGACGGATTCGTTGCCTATCCACTAGGAATTAAAGGTGTGGTTGTCGGTGAGGGAGATACTTACGAAGATGCATTGAAGGATGTGATCTCAGCTATAAGATTTCATGTCGAAACCTTTGGGTCGGAAGTGATTGAAGACGACGAAACTATTTTGGATGCCCGAATTGAAGAATTCGGATTGGCAGCGTGAAAAAGTTCCCGATTGATGCACCCAAACGTAAAGCGGTGAAAGCCTTTGAAAGATTGGGATTTCAGATAGTGAGAGAGCGTGAACATATTGCGATGCTAAGAAATAATCCTGATGGATCTTCTACACCGCTGACTCTTCCCAACCATGCAGTTATCAAAGGCTCGACACTGCGGCGGATATGTACACAGTCAGATATTGACCGTGAAGAATTTTTAGACGCTTACAGCAAAATTTAATAGATGCCCCAAAACACTCCAAAGATCTTGATCATATCGTCCGATACCGGCGGTGGCCACCGTTCGGCGGCTCAGGCTTTGGCAGGCGGGATAGAGAAGTTTTGGAACGGCGATTCTTCGGTCGTGCGGATAGTTCGGGCGGTCGAGGAATCGCATCGGATAACCGATAGACTGGTCAATGTCTATAACTGGCTTTTGCGGCACAAGCAGAGCTGGATGAAATATCTCTATTGGGCGGTGAACAGATTTCGGCCGGAAAAGAGCGAATTCTTTCAGAAAAGATGCATGGTGCATTTGAAAGCACTTTTCGAAAAGTGGTGTCCGCACATTGTCGTCAGCGTTCATCCCCTGACACAGCATATTTTTGCTCGCATCTTGCGCGAATTGAATTTGACCGGCCAAATACCGCTTGTAACCATTGTTACCGACCCTTGCTACGGGTTTTGGAAGGGCTGGGCGTGTGACGACGTCTCACTTTATCTGGTCGCCAATGAAGATGCCCGCCGCCAATTGCTGGATTACGGTGTCGAGCAGGAAAAGATCAAGATCTCCGGTTTGCCGCTTGACCCAAAGTTTCACGAAGTTGACGAAAGCATTGCTCAGAATGTGCGGCGTGCCTACGGTCTCGACCCGGATAAATTTACGGTCTTTGTTAATGCGGGTTGGGTCGGCGGCGGAAATATCCCGAAGATCTTTAAAGAGCTCGTCCGCGGCGAACTGGACGTACAGGCTATCTTTCTTGCCGGCAAGAACGAAGAATTGAAGCGGCAAGCAGAAGAACTTGCGTTAGAGGCGAAATTTCCGGTAAAGGTGATCGGCTATTCCGATGAAGTTGAAAAATTGATGCAATCTGCGAATGTTATGATCTCAAAACTCGGCGGTCTGACGACGTTCGAAGCTTTGGCTTGCCGGTTGCCGATCCTTGCGGATGCGACCACCGAACCGATGCCGCAAGAGGCCGGTACGGCACAATTGGTTGCCGACGGAGGCGCCGGGATCTTGCTTAAGCGACCGGACGAAGTTGTTCCGGCAATTCGTTCGTTGCTCGACGACCCGCAGCGGTACCGGAGTATGAGGGCGGCGGCCGCAGGAATGTCTGTGCCTAATTCGACAGACCTTATCGTGCGAGAGATCGCGGCCCTTTTGCCTTCTCCGGTAACGGCGGACGCTGCTGCGGCATAATGATTTTTAGTTTTTGCACTTGTCACTTTCCCTCTATTTTTTTAACCTCTTCTATTAGTCCTTTTCCAATTTTGCGGTCGGAGAAAATACATTGAGTTTGTTGCTTGAAGGAAAACGTGCTTTCGTATCTGGCGGAACCCGCGGTATCGGAGCCGCTATTTGCGAAGTTTTTGCTCGCGAGGGTGCCGATGTCGCATTTAACTACCACTCCAGCGATGATCTCGCGAAAGAGGTAAAGGCAAAGATCGAAGGCCACGGCCGACGGGCCTTAAGCTACAAGGTATCTGTTACGGACCGAACAGGTATGAAGCAGGTCGCCCGTGAGATACTCAGCGAATGGGGGCCGATCAACGTTCTGGTAAATAATGCCGCGGTCAACAAAGCCGACAATTTTGCCACAACCACCGATAGATCTTGGGATTGGGTAATAGATACCAACGTCAACAGCCTGTTCGCGGTTACGAAGCCTTTTTATAAGCAGATGATCCGTGCCAAACAGGGATCTATCCTGAATATTACTTCTGTCGGAGCCATCCGCAGCTTGCCGACATCCGTCCACTACGCCACATCTAAGGCCGCAATGATCGGTTTTACGAAATGTCTTTCGCGTGAAGCGGCCAATTTCGGTGTTTCCGTAAACGCCATCGCCGCCGGCATCTTTGATACGGATCTCGGCCACACGCTGCCGGAGCGGTTGATTCAGATGCACGATTTTTGGGTGCCGAAAGGCCGTAAAGGCAATCCGACGGAATTGGCGGAGATCGCCGCCTTTATGACATCTGACCGCAACAGCTTTATGTCCGGTGAGATCGTTATCGTTGACGGCGGTGCAATAACCTAAACATTATAAAACAAAGCAGTTTCGGCATCGATGGTTATGATGTTGAAAATGAAATTCAATTCTAAGTATTGAAAATAAAGGGCTTACCTTGACATTTCGATCATGCATCGGTATCTTTATCCCTATGCGGTATTCCGCATGAGGCTATGAAGATTATGGCACGAGCAGAATTGATCGAAAATCTTAACCGGGCGTTGAGCCTAGAATTGGCGGGCGTCATCCAATATTCCCAGCACAGCTATCTCGTCGGCGGCACCGATCGCGTCGTTTACAAAGGTTGGTTTCGTGACCAGGCCGAAGAAGCCCAAGACCATGCGGAATCGCTGGGTGATACGATAGTTGCACTCGGCGGCGTTCCTACGGTCGAACCGGCAACTATCCGCCAAGCTGTTGCATTGAAAGATATGCTTTCCCAAGACCTTGAGCTTGAAAGAGAAGCGATCGCGGCTTATATGGATGCTTGGGCAGCCTGCGATGAAGAGGATATGGCGCGTAAATTTTGGTTGGAAGAGCGCATTGCCGAAGAGCGGACCCACATTGACGAGCTGGAAAAGCTGACCTCAGATAGATTGGTCACGGTAAGTACGGAGAGGATCGTTCTTAGAGAGGTCAGTTAGGCCTAAGCCCTATCGATAGCCGGAAATTTGAGTACATTGATGTTCTCGGCCGTCTCACCGCTGTCGGTGCGGCGGCTTTTCATTTTAACGCGGGCGGCGGTCAAAACGCGGTGCAATTCATCTACCATTGCCGGATCAAGCGAAAGGGTTTTTTCTCCGCACCAACCAAGTCCTTCGACCCATGATGATAGCTGGATGCTGGCTGTGTCGTCCGTCATTGACAGATCGATACGCTTTTCACCATTGATGGCCGGAGCAAATTTTAAAGCAGAATTGGTGTTCATAGAGAAAAGAAATTGAAAATCATTTTCAATAAGAAGAGTATCACAAAAAACTTCCCGCTGGTCAAGCCGGGAAGTTCCGATGTCTGAGACTCCCTATTATTTCTTCCAGCTATTGACCGTTTCTTCGAAACTATTGACCAGATCTTTGTTGACGGGCGGGGTAACGGATCTGCCGGCTTTCACGGCTTTTTCGCCAAGAGCAACGGCCTCAGCGGTTTTGCCCTGATCATTCAAGATCCTTGCTTTTGCGCTTAGATTGGCAAAGGATTCGCCGGCGGTGAGTGATGTTTCAAGCCACTGCAATGCTTCCTCGTAATTCGCTTTCAGTTTATAGGCGGCGACATAGGCGGCGGCTCGATTTAGCGGGGCGACCTCGTTCGGTTTTCGATCTTTGATCTCTGAGCGCAGTTTTTCCACGACACGGGCGGAAACATCGCCAACATCGACCGTGAATGGAACGGCGATCTTTTCCCATTTAAGTACGACCTGAGCCACGGCAGGCCCGACATCGGTCACCTCATAGACGAGAGTTTCTGCCATTGGTGAGGCCAAAGGTTTTACGGCCACACGCAAAGCGTCCTTTTTTTCATCATAGGTAAAACTGCCCCATTGGGCGGCGTCTGTATTAAATGCAACGATCCATTCGCTTTCGCCGGGGACCATGTGCACGCTATATTTACCGGCGGGGAGTTTTTGACCATTGATGGCTGCATCTCGGTCGATCTCAAAAACCGTTGATTCATTTGCCCCGGCACGCCAGACCTTGCCGTATGGCACTAGTGCTCCCCAGATCTTGCGGCCCTTTACGTTCGGCCGGCTGTAGGTGATGACCATTGTGCTGTCGCCGAGCGATTGGGTAATGGTCTGTTTTTGACTTTCACGCGGTACCGCCGTTGCTTGGGCGGCGATGGACGCCGCGGTCAAGGCAAAAAGTGCCAGCAAAAATATAATTCGCTTCATTTTTCCAGTTTTTCCTTTGCCCGCTCGATGAAAACGCGGATCATTTCGGTTATCTTCTTGCTCATTTCATTGCTGATGATGGTTTCACCGGCAAGCCCGGCGAGCATATGCAGATCGCGAGCAGAACGCCGACGCAATTCGACCATCTGGGTGAAATGGACCATCGTGACATTTTTCGCTTTTTCGAGAAAATCGGCCGAATAGCGAAGAAAATTCTGTGTTTCGACCGAAAGCGGAAACCATTCGATGCGGTCTTCGGTATCTTCTGTCTTTTCTACCGAAAACTTTTGCGTCATTGCTCCGACCACGGGAATATCGGCGATGATCTTCCAATGGGCGATGCCTTTGGCGTCTTGGTGAATGCTCGCAATGCCGGGCATCATTTCAGTAAAATTGTTGATATCGGCGAAAAATTCCCGCACCCGATCGGCGCTTGTTTTGATCTCGATATCGTCGCTGTAGCCGGCTTTGATAGTAAACATAATTAGTTGAATTCAATTGAAACGCCCGTTTTAGAAAATGCCGTTAAAGGCTATCGAATTAAAGAACGGTCGCGAAGTTGAACGAAAAATTCCGCGAAAGAAAGGTTCTTCGGCAAAAAGAACGACGTGTCCGGAACCGAAAGGTTCATCTATCAGATATGCGGTACCTTTCAGCAGCCGTTCGGTATTTCCTTCCCAGACAAAACCCGAGACCGTTAGCGGTTTTCGCGGTTCGGCGTCAAATACAAGAGCGTTTCCGCCCTCTTTAGAATACCTGAAAAAATATCCGCTGGCGAGAAGTACGGGCAGCTGATCCTGCTCCAATCCGTAGGTCAGCCAGGTTGTCCGATCAACGGTCGCCCGCATTATCGCACCCGGCAGAGCTTCCGGCACCTTATTGGCATTCGCAGAGGGCGAAGCGATCGGCGGCAGCGAAGGTGCGACGCCGTCTGCCTTGTCCGATGCCAGATCGACCGGATTCGGATCAGGTTCCGATGTCTTTTTGGTGCTCGGAACCGGCGAAGGCTCCGGTTCGGCGGCTTTTGCCTTTTCTTCGTCATCATCGCTTCCGACCAATTTAGCGGATGTCAGACCGACGTCTTTAAGAGCGGCGAGCACGGAAGCACCGCGGACCGTTACCAGTGTGTTTCCGTCTTTTATCCAATCCTTCAGGCCATTGATGCCGCCCTGCCCGAAGCCGGCAAAATAGCGGCTGACGGATCCGTCCGGCATGATCAGCACATTATAATTCTTCAAGCCGCCGCCGCGGATCGAATTGATCGTCATCGGCGTAAATTTAATGCCGTAGCGGTCCAAGGTCCACCATATGGAGCCATACGAAGTTTGATCGACCGGTTCATCGGCGACAATAGCAATGCGTGCGGTGCGCAGCGAATTTACCGCTTCGCCGCCAATGCCCGTGTCGCCTTCGTCGGCAAATCCCGAATCGATAGCAACGGCATTGACGCCCAATTCGGACGAAAGTTTTAGCATGGCGTCGTGGACAGCCGGCGAATTTCGCGAAATGCGAACAACGAACGTTCCGGGTTTATAATTTCGGCCGCCGGCATTTAGGGGGCGTGTCGTCACGGCTACGCGAAAGCCCGCTTGCGACAATCTGATCGCCATTACTCCTGCGGCGTCCGTTTCGTAAGGGATAACATAGGCGATCTTTGCCCGGCCGCTAACCGTTCCGCGTTTTGCCTGGGCCAGCATCTCGGCCGAAACGTCGGCTGCATCAAAGCTTCCGTCATCTTCGGTCCAAAAAGCATCAAGCCCGAAAGCGAGCGGCAGCGACCACGCCGTTATGTCGTAAAAAGCATAGCCTTCGGCAGATTGTCCTTTGCCGCGCATCTGATTTCGGCGAAATCGGCGCATATTTTCTTCGACAAAGGCTTTATCCTGCGGCGTATCTTGTTCAAGGATCGATTTGATCAATATCCGCTGCGGCTGGTTCAGATCGATGACATAAGAACCGGCCGGGAACGTTCTGCTTTCCGCCGGGGCATTTTTTTCCAAATATGTGTGCGCGGTTCGCGATGTAAATGCGGAATTTGCCTGTTTGACCTCGATCTTGGATCTTTGCAGGATCTCGATCAGCTCAGCGGCCTTAACGCGGTCCTTGCCCGGCGAGATGACGATCCGCTTCATTTGAGCTTTCCGGGCATCTTCCATCGCCTTAGCCCGGAAATCATAAAAATCCCGCAGCCGCTGTTCTTTATTCGCGGCCGTCTGTTCCAATGTCGTCATCGAGGCGACAAAATGTTTCGCGATCGCCGAACGCAGCGTCACGATCGAACCGTCGTCCCGCGTCCAATTCATCCCCTTAAAACCGCCGCCGTCCGTTTCGTATGTCATTCCGATCGAACCATTCAGCGAAGGGTACATATCCCAATAGCCGGGATAGAACGCATCGAAGATGTCGCGAACGTAATAATCCCAATTGTGGGCGTCAAAGGCTTTGGCGTTTGCCCGGCCGTAAAGTTCGTTCCATTTTTCGGTCACCGGCTGGGGCAGATTCGGATTGGTCGGCAGGGCGGTCGGCGGGAAAAAATATTGCGAAGGCTGGCCATGATGATCGACCGAAACCTGCGGATTCCATTCGTGAAATGCCGAAAGCATATTGCTCGTTTCTTTTTGGGTAATGGCGAGCGTGTCGCGGTTCAGATCGAAACGATAATGGCTCAGCCGCCCATAGATCGCCCATGGTTCGCGGTGTTCAATGGCGTAGCGGTCCGGATTGCCCGTCGCGACCGAATTGTACCAGGTGACAAATCTTTCGTGGCCGTCGGGATTTTCGCCCGTCAAAACCAGAACGACGGTCTTTTTCAATATCTCCTGCGTCGCCGGTTCTTCCGCAGCGGCAAGTTGATAAATGACCTGCATCATTGTTTCGAACGAGGCAGATTCATTGCCGTGAATGGTATATGCCATCCAGGCAACGGCCGGCATATTTCGGGCGATGGCGTCGGCTTCGGCCCGCGAGGTCTTTCGCGGATCGGTCAAGCGTGCAATGCCGGCTTTGATCTCTTCCAGCCGGGCGATATTTTCCGGCGAAGAAATGGCGACCAAATGCTGCATTCGATGTTCATTGGTTCGGCCGATATCAAATATCTTCATTCGGCCCGGCGATGCCTTAGCGATCTCTTCGATCACCTTTTCCATTTGGGCATAGGTCGTGTGGTGTTCGCCGACGTCATATCCGAGGATCGTCTGCGGCCGCGGCACTTCCGGCCGATAGCCGCCGCGGGTATAGAAATCAAAAGCCGGTTCGGTCTGCCCGAAAGAGATCGGAGCCGCCGCCATGCCGACCAGAAGAACGAAGATAAGATATTTAATTTTCATTTGAAACCGCATACGAAGATCGCGGGAAGATCGTTTCATATTAGCCTAAAAAACAGGGAAATGGGAACCGCCCAACGCCGAATAAAAACAATGTGCGGGCTTTAGCCCAGATCGAATAAAAATTCGGCCCGCTCCGCTTTCCTCGCCCATAAAAATTGGCCTTAACCAAATGATCTCTCATTCGGCTAAAGCCATAAAATTTTTTTATTCAGTTTTCAGCGGCGGAAAAAGATCTAAAGAACCTATGACACCGTTACCGGATAGTCTGCCGAATATTGGCCGAAGTCCTGATTTTTACGAACAAAAACTGCCCGCACCGAACCCGATTCCGGTTTGCCCGGAACTTCCGGCGTAATCGTGATATTCGCCGGTGTGCTGGTCAAAAAAGCGACCGTGCGATATGCTCCGCCTTTCGGTGCCCATTCCACCCGCATTGCTTCCATCGACTGCATACTGCCGACCAGCCGCACCGTATAATCATTGCCGGCCGCCGTTTTCAGCTCCGGACGCGTCGTCAATGGATTTTTCGGAGCTTCTTCCGGCCCGATCAATCCCAGATCTTCGCCGATACCCTGGTTATAGCCTTTGTTCAGCAAAATGCGGTCGCGTATCCGTTGAATGCGGACAACGACGCCCTGCGGAAAAGGGATATCCGGAGCCGTGCGGAATTCCGGCGGAGCCGGGGCCAAAGCAACGTCCGGGTCGCCGTTAAAGACGCGTTCCCGCCATTGTGTAACACCCTGCATAGTGCCTTTCGATTGGTTCGTATATTCAAAGGCGGCGATGAACGCCCCGCAGGTATCCTGGATCTCCGTTATGTCTGCCGGCGTCAAACTCAAGGCCGTCGCGTGGTTCGAGATCTTGATCTTGATATTTCCGGCAACAACTGCTTGGGCCGCTAAAACGGTCGGCCACCATGGTCCTCGTGCCATATGGTTTTTCTCCTTTTTTTTGATCTTAGATTTTTGAGCCGGTGTTGGATTGCGGAAATCGATCTCGGTAGGCGTGGGCATTACTGCTGCTTGCGGCTGGTAAGATGGGAACCCGCGGGCTCATTTCGAAAGTAGCAAAACATTTTTTAACATGTCAACAAATTTTTTTCGCACGGCCCTTCGCCGCTGCCGCCCGAAACCGCCGCCGGCCACAACCCATTGCGGACGCATCAAATATCCGCCCCAACAAATTGTAGCCAAACTTTTTTTATTTTTTTCTAAAAAAAATGAGATCTCCAACGGCCAAACCCCCAAGATCCCGGAAAAATGAACCATTCCGCCGACAAAATATTTCAATTCCAACAAAAATAAACCATTCCCCCGACAAAATATTTCAATTCCAACAAAAATAAACCATTCCGCCGACAAAATATTTCAATTCCGAAAAAAAAAGAACGATCCCGCCGACAAAAAAATCAAAGCCCCGGACAAAACAACCATTTCCCGAAACAGATCTTCCATCCCGCAATACAAACAGAGAAAAACACGATGATTGCAGATAATTGATATTTTGGTAATATCAATTCACCGGGCGATCTTCCGAACAGCCTGACCGGGAAATTATTTATAATGGAATAGTAACACTTCGAAGCGGACCTATGTTTGAACAAGCCTTTAAAAACGTCGATAACATTTTATGGAAAGATGCCGGCTGCTCAACCGAGATGGATTATATCGAGCAGACCTCTTGGATACTATTTCTTAAGTATTTAGATGATCTTGAGTTTATCAACGAACAAAAGGGAGCACTAACCGGAAAGGGATATAGACCGATATTGTCACCCGAATTCATATGGAAGATTTGGGCAGCACCGAAAGATGGGTCAGGTACGATCGATCACCATAGGGCGATGACCGGCGATGATCTTATCGAATTTGTCGATCAAAAGCTTTTTCCTTACCTTAGTCGGTTCAGACGCGAAGCAGAAAGCTCGCAGACAATTGAATATAAGATCGGAGAAATATTCAGCGAGCTAAAGAACAAAGTTCAGAACGGATATGGGTTGAGCGAGATAATCCAACAGATCGACACGCTCCGCTTTCGTTCTCGTGATGAAAAGGACGAGCTTTCCGCTCTTTACGAAGACAAGATCAAGAACATGGGCAATGCCGGACGCAACGGTGGTGAATACTACACGCCGCGTCCGCTTATTAAGACAATTGTAAAAGTCGTCGCTCCAAAGATCGGCGACCGAATTTACGACGCAGCATGCGGAAGTGCCGGATTTTTATGCGAGGCGTTCGAGTATCTTAAAAAGAGCCGCGAGCTTACGACCAAAGACATCGAAACGCTCCAAAAGAATTCGTTTTTCGGTAAAGAAAAGAAATCGCTTGCTTATATCATCGGCATTATGAATATGATCCTTCACGGGATCGAGGCTCCAAACATTGTTCATACAAACACGCTGGCAGAAAACCTTGCCGACATTCAGGAGAAAGATCGTTTTGACATCGTTCTGGCAAATCCGCCTTTCGGCGGAAAAGAACGTGCCGAGGTAAAGCAGAACTTCCCTATTCAAACGGGCGAAACGGCGTTTCTCTTTCTTCAGCATTTTATAAAGATGCTGAAAGCGGGCGGTCGCGGCGGTGTTGTCATAAAGAACACTTTTCTTTCTAACGGCGATGCCAAAGGTCTCAGACGAATGCTGCTCGAAGATTGCGATCTATATGCAATTCTTGATTGTCCGCAGGGAACATTTCAAGGTGCGGGAGTTAGAACCGTAGTTCTCTTTTTTGAGAAAGGAAAAAAGACCAGAAATATCTGGTACTACCAGCTCGATCCCGGCCGAAGCATGGGAAAGACAAATCCGCTCAACGACGCCGACCTCGCCGAATTTGTCGAACTGCAAAAGACCCACGCAGATTCCGAAAAGTCCTGGACGGTCAATATCGAAGATATCGACAAAGACACCTTCGACCTTTCCGTAAAGAATCCCAACCGAGCCGAAGAAGCCGCTCTCCGCGATCCAAAAGACATCCTCGCCGAGATCCGCCGCCTGGACCTTGAAACCGCCGACATTCTGAAGAAGGTGGAGGCGCTGGTATGAACAACGGTTGGAAATACTTGCCTTTTGAGGATTGCATTGAGGGCGTAACTTATACATCGAAAGTGTTGCGCAAGAATTTCCTCGAAGACGGTGAATTTCCCGTTATTTCCCAGGAACAAGATTTTGTTAATGGTTACTGGAATAATTCAAATGATGTTTTTAGGATCAAAAAACCCGTCGTTATTTTTGGTGACCACACACAAGTCGTAAAATATGTAGATTTCGATTTTGTGCTCGGCGCAGACGGCGTGAAAATCTTTCAGCCGACCGATGAAATATTGCCGCGGTATTTTTACTACTTTCTTGTGAGCGTTGAGTTAAGATCGCTCGGCTATGCAAGACATTATCGTTTGCTCAAGGAGGTAATTGTTCCCGTTCCGCCGATCGAGGAGCAGAGGCGGATCGTTGCGATCCTTGACGAAACCTTCGCCGCCATCGACAAAGCAAAAGCCAACACCGAAAGAAACATCCAAAACGCCCGCGAACTCTTCGACTCCTACCTAAACAACATCTTCTCCAACCCCGGCCCCGATTGGGAACGAAAGCGGATTGCAGATATTTGTGCGTTAAAAAGTGGAACCACAATTCCGAAAAGCATGGAAAGGAAAGCCGGAGATATTCCATACGTTAAAGTTGGCGATATGAATCTCCCCGATAATGAGAGCGAGATCACCACTTCATCGAGATTTGTAAACAGCGCCGAAATCAGCGCTAATCAGATTATTCCAGAGGGCTCTATCATCTTTCCAAAACGAGGCGGTGCGATAGCGACCAACAAGAAACGCGCGGTGAAGATACCGATCATTGCCGACTTGAACACTATGGCAATCATTCCTGGCGAACGGCTTTCGCCCGAGCTTTTCTATCATTGGTTCAAACTTATTGACCTTAATGAGCTAAGTAACGGAACATCTGTTCCGCAAATCAATAATTATAGCTTTGATGACGTTTTCATTCCGTTCCCAGCCTCAAGAGATGAGCAGAAAAGACTGACACATAGACTCGATGAGCTTAATGATGTGAGTAGAGAATTGAAAGCATTTTGCCAGAACAAGATCGCCGAATTGGACGAACTAAAGAAATCCATTCTCCAAAGAGCGTTCAGCGGCGAGCTATGAAAATGTAAAGGAGCATACGTTATGATTTCCCAACTTAGCATGTGTAAAGTCGCGAGTTTTAAGGACACGCCCGCTATTCTCGCGACGGACAAACGCGTGAATCTAATCTATGGACTCAACGGAACGGGCAAGAGCACAATATCGAACTATTTTTGGGATCGCGATCATTCAGACCACGCAAGCTGTTCGGTAACGTGTGACGGCGATGAAGAGATCCTTGTATATAACCAGAAGTTCATTGAGGAAACCTTTTTCGAGACCGAATCTCTCAAGGGGATCTTCACCCTGTCCAAAGAGAATAAGGACGCCCAAACCGCAATTAACTCTGCAACCAAAGAAATAGCGCGCCTCCAAATCGAGAAGAACACAAAGGAAGTCGAGATTTCCAACATCACTACTGAGCTAAATAAGAAGACCGAAACTGCAAAGGATAAATGCTGGGAGATCAAAACTAATTACGCCGGAGCGGAAAGGGTACTCGATTTTTGTCTAAACAATCTTCGTGGCTCAAGAGACGTTCTCTTTGCTCACATTGATGGCATTTCGAAGCCAGCCGTAAAGCCGGAGAAAAGCATTGCGAATATAGAGGAAGAGATCAGCAAGATCAGCGCCGGAATTGCTGATCGCCTCGATACGTTGAAACCGTTGTCGTTCTCTGGCAGAGCAATAGAAACGGATACACTCTTCGAGAAAGTGATCGTTGGCAGTACGGAGTCCACGGTAGCGGACCTGATTGAGAAACTCCAAAATTCGGACTGGGTCAAACAGGGTCTTGCGTTTCTCCCTGAGGAGATCGGCGAAACAAACGAAACGTGCCCTTTTTGCCAGCAATCAACTATCTCCAAGGATTTCATCGCTAACATCGGCAGGTATTTCGACGAAACTTACGAAAATGACAGAAGTGCCGTAGCGACACATCTTTCGACCTATAAAACTCACGTTGAATCGTTTCCAGAGGCGTCAGAATTTACATCGCACAAAATGCTTTCCGAAAAGAAGGCGGAATTTGACGCCAAGTATAGCGAGCTAACATCAACATTCGCCCAGAACATCCAGGCGATACAGACAAAGCTGAATACTCCTAGTCATAAAGTCATCCTTGATGACACCGCGACACTTGTTTCCGAATTAAATTTGTTGATCGCGGCTGCCAATACAGACACTAACAGCCACAATGCAAAGATCGACAATCTGCCCGACACTAAAGCGACCGCGAAAAATGAATTCTGGGAAATAATGCGCTGGGATTATGACCAGACACTAGAGACCTATGCAACGGAAAAGGTAGCAGCGAAAGAGAGGACGTCGGTTCTCACGAGGGAAATTCAAAAGCTTGACGATAAAATCCGAAATCAAAGAAATATTATTTCGGCAAAACAAAAAGAAACCGTAAATGTCGACAAAGCGGTAGAGCAAATAAATACTGGGCTTCTAGATCTTGGCATCGATGATTTCAGCATTGTCAAGGCAACCGGTCAGACTGAGGAAGGCGACTTTTACAAACTTGTGCGCGGTGAGCAACAAGAGAATATTTTCAAATCCCTGAGCGAGGGAGAGAAGATGATTATCAGTTTCCTTTACTTCCTTGAGAAATGCCGAGGAAAGAGTTCGCCGACCGACACCGCAACCAAAAAGATTGTCGTTATCGACGATCCAATTTCGAGCCTTTCTCATATTTACGTGTTCAACGTCGGGCGCATGATCCACCGAGAGTTTTTGCGAAACGACAAATATGAGCAGGTTTTTATCCTGACGCACAGTCTTTACTTTTTCTATGAGTTGGTTAATAGAAACGAAAACCAGAGACGAGATACCCAGAATCTTTACCGACTCGCCAAATATTCGAATGGAAGCCAGATTGTGGCACTTGGATACTCCGAAATTCAGAACGAATACCAGGGTTATTGGGCGGTGATCAAGGATGACAAACTGCATCCAGTGCTTATTGCAAATTGTATGCGGAACATTATTGAATATTTTTTCGGCTTCGTTGAAAAAACAGATCTTAATAACGTCTTTCAGAAGCCTGAGCTTTCCGCCGCAAAGTTTGACGCTTTCAATCGATACATATCACGTGAATCCCACTCGGAGGCTGTAAATATTCTAGACACGAAGGAATTTAACTACGACGATTTCCGTGAAGGATTTCGATTGGTTTTCGAGTTATGTGGTTATAGCGATCACTATAGACGGATGTCCCGATAAGCAAATGAATGAAGCAGACACAAGAGCAGAACTGATCGAACCACAGCTGCGAGCGAGCGGCTGGGGTGAGAATGGCTCGCGTATTTTGCGTGAGCAAAATGCTCAGATAACTGCGGGAAAGATTCAGGCCGGTGGAGCGAGAACTAAACCGCTTTGGGCTGATTTTATTCTTGAGTATAAGAACAGAAAACTTGCCGCAATAGAGGCGAAGTCCGACGAAGTAGAAGTCGGCGAAGGTGTAATGCAGGCCAAGCTCTATTCTCAGAAGCTTGAGCTAAGATTTGCGTATTCCGCCAATGGCCGCGAGATCTACGAGATCGAAATGGGTTCGGGAAATGAAGGGTTGGTCCCTTCATTCCCGACGCCGGAAGAGCTTTGGAACAGAACCTTTGGTGACGTAAGCGTTTGGCAGGAGAAATTTGATTCGGTTCCCTTTGAAGATGTCGGCGGGACAAGACAGCCACGCTATTATCAGGAGATCGCCGTCAACAATACGATGAAGGCCATAGCCGACGGCAAGCAAAGAGTATTGCTTACACTCGCGACCGGAACCGGAAAGACCTTTATTGCATTTCAGATAGCTTGGAAGCTCTTTCAAACCCGGTGGAATCTTCAAAGAGACGGCAGCCGACGCCCGCGAATTCTCTTTCTCGCCGATCGCAACATTCTTGCCGATCAGGCGTTTAATTCATTTTCGGCTTTTGATGAAAATGCGCTGGTTAGAATACGCCCTGACTCGATAAAAAAGAACGACCGCGTACCGACAAACGGCAGCGTCTTTTTTACGATCTTTCAAACCTTTATGAGCGGCCCCGGCGACTCGCCGTATTTTGGCGATTACCCCGAGGATTTCTTTGACCTCATTATCATCGACGAATGCCACCGCGGCGGAGCCAATGACGAAAGCAATTGGCGTTCAATACTCGAATATTTTGAGCCCGCCGTGCAGTTAGGGCTCACGGCAACACCGAAGAGAACAGGTAACGCCGACACCTATCGCTATTTTGGCGAACCTGTTTACACTTACTCGCTCAAGGACGGCATCTCAGACGGATTTTTGACACCGTTTAAGGTTAGACGGATAAAGACCACGCTTGATGAGTATGTATGGACGGCAGATGATCAGGTGGTCGAGGGCGAGATCGAGGCCGGAAAGGTTTACGAGGAAAAAGACTTTAATCGGCGGATCGAGATCATTGCCCGTGAAAAAAAACGCGTCGAGATCTTTTTAAGCGAAATAGATCATCGAGAAAAATCTATCGTCTTTGGCGCTACGCAGCATCACGCGGCAATACTCCGTGACCTAATAAATCAGATCGCCAAGAGCACTGACTCGCATTATTGTGTTCGGGTAACCGCCAAAGATGGAGGACAAGGCGAACAATTTCTGCGTGAATTTCAAGATAACGAAAAATCGATCCCGACGATACTCACTACGTCGCAAAAACTGTCGACCGGCGTTGATGCGAGAAACGTCAGACACATCGTGTTGATGCGGCCGGTCAATTCGATGATCGAATTTAAGCAGATCATCGGCCGCGGAACGCGCCTTTTTGAAGGCAAAGACTATTTTACGATCTACGATTTCGTAGATGCGTATCGTAATTTTCTCGATCCGGAATGGGATGGCGAAGCGATATTAGAGCTTTGCGATCAGTGCGGAGTTTCGCCGTGTGAATGTGAGAGAAAGGTCAAAAAGCCATGTGGAATATGCGGACAAATCAAATGCTCCTGTGAGAAAGAGCCGCCTGAGCCGTGCGATAAATGCGGTGAGCGGCCATGTAAATGCAAAAAGAAGGTAAAGATAAGGTTGGCCGACGGCAAAGATCGGCAGATCCAACACATGGCAACCACATCATTCCTTGATGGTAGCGGCAATCCGATCTCCGCTGAGCAATTCTTATCAAATCTTTTCGGTATATTGGAGCAGTTCTTTAAGGACGAGGCCCAATTACAAGAGATATGGTCAAAGCCGTCAACGCGCCGAGAACTTCTTAACCGCTTGGAGGCCGAGGGTTTCGGCAAAGATCAACTTGCAGAAATGCAAAAATTGATCGATGCCGAAAAGAGTGATGTTTTTGACCTTTTGGAGTATGTCGCCTATGCGACACCTCCGATATCGCGAAATGAACGGGTTGAAGGGGCTAGATCAAATATTTATTCACTATTACGAGAAGAACAGAAAGACTTTGTCGATTTTGTGCTGAAGCAGTATATCAATTCGGGAGTAGGCGAACTTGACGAAGAGAAGCTTCCAAAACTACTGGAGCTGAAATATCATTCAATAGAAGATGGGTTAAAAACGTTGGGAGAAGCGGGCTCGATAAAAATGGTCTTTGTTGATTTTCAAAAGCATTTGTACATGGTGGATTCTTTGACCTGATGTTAGTAGCTTTGAAACTTCTACCGCATAAAGATGAGTAATGAAACTACTAGAGGCTGTCCGCGGTGCGGGCGTTGGCCGATGAAGACTTGGCGGGAATTGACCGGCGAAGAGCGGATGTTGGCCGAAAGGCTGCCGGGCTCGGCGGAATGGCCGCTTACGCAAAGAAAAAAGCACCGCTTTTGTGTGCGGTGCTGGTTTGAGGTGGTTGATGCGACAGAAAACGCCTAAATAGCCGCCGAATCAAACAAATTTCGTAAATGCCGCCATCAAGGCGAAATTTAGAAATTTGATCATTTCTTATCTTCAGAGATAGTTTCTACCTTGATATTTTTAACCTCAAATTCCGACTGGATCTGCCGGTAATTTTTCTTGTCCAAACGCATGACCACGTAATCTTTATCGTCTCTGACGGTCAGCCAATGCTGCTTTTTCTTAACGAGAAGAAAAGGAACAACAACCAGCCCGGTCAGGATCGCCATCGCGACCGCTCCGCCGGTCGATAGTAACGGCTTTTTGGAATATGAGTATTCCACAGCTTTGATCTCTGAATATACAAACGTTTTATCCAAGACACCAGCTTTGTTGGATTTTATTTGGACGCTTTGTTCGCCGAAGAGAATGGCTGCGGCAGCTTCTTTGGACTTTTTCCCTTCATTCGTAAGAGCATGTATCCAAAATGAACGATTAGTTTGAGCATAGGTATTGCCGACCGTTGCCATAAGAACGGCCGCGATCAGACAGAGGGAAGTTAATAGTTTCATAGATGTCCTTGAGGGCTGGGAATGCCGGATCCTAAAGTGTGGAAGCAACATCCGAGCTAAATACAAAAAAAGATATTAAAGAAAGGGAAGCGACCGTTAACGGAAAGATCCAATAACGGCCATTTATTAAATTACGGGGTCATTGTAACGCCGAAATCGAAGAATTTGGTACCGATGGCGTCGCCGGCGTTCGAGGTGCCGGAAGTTACGAGATAAAAACCGTATTCGCCCTTTTTCAGCGGAGTTTTAGGGGTTATCTTGAAAACGCCGTTGCCCATATCTTCGGCGTCGAAAGGCACGACGTATTCATCTGAAAGGCCGCCTTTTCCGCCCCAATTATTTTCTTTCGAAATGGTAACTTCGCGGTTGTCGCTGCGCTGATTGAAAACAACAAGCGTGAATTCGTTTGGGGTCGAAGGAATGCCGCTGGTGGTATTGAGCCCGCCGCTGGTGGCATCGAGATAGAAATAAAAGACCGGCTGGGTCGCTTGGATCTGCAGATTAGCAGAACGTCCCGGCAGATTGGCTTTCTTTTTGATCTTGCCGAGGCCAAAGGGTGTGATGGAATTCGTGAACTTTCCGCCGGTACGGTTTTGGGCCGAAACATTTGGCTGGAGCTGGGTCATTTTCCGCTGGCCGTTGATCTCTTCGTATAAATAAATGCCGAAATTGTGCTTAGCCATCGGGTCGTTCGGATCGCCCGCCGCAGCTCCCGTCACATTGCCGGAACCGGCGGCTACGGCCATTTTGCCGTTCTTGGCGTCAAGCATTGCGGAAACGATGTCGTCGGAAACGCCGGCCTGCTTCAATTTGATAAGCGAATCGGTCGAAAGGTCGAAATCGGTCTTTGAACCGCGGATCTTGCTGACGATAACTCCGCTGCTGAGCCCGGCTTTGGTCAGGGAAATGACCTCGTCATTGGTCATAACATCTTGGGCCGAAACCGAAACGGCCGCAAAACAAAGGAAAGCGATCGATAACACGATCGAGTTTCTAAAGATCTTCATGGTAACTCCTGTGAACAATTAAATAGAACAGGGCCCGGGTGCAGGCCTCAGGCTGAATACGGGTTGGCGAAAGTTCGTCGGTCCGCTGCGAAATATTCATTTTATCGAAGCTTGACCTCAAGATCGGGCCGCATAACGCGTATTTTGATCTCGTTGACCGAACCCGGCCGCCGTTCAACGCTAGGATAATATCCTAAACTGTATGTTTTGCGAAGTGCATCGGCAATGTTTTTGAACGATTCGTTAAGATTTGTTGCCGAAGACACCTTGTAGAGACGCCCGCCGGAACGCTCGGCTGCTGCATTCATAAATTCTTTCGCTTCGATATAGTCCTCTTCGCGTTCACCGCGAACGGGCGGGGCTTCGAAAATATATGGCCGATCGTCTTCGTCGAATCGGATCTGAGCATCGTTGCGGCGGCTTTTACGCACATCGTCAAAGGTGTTGTATTGGATCGGAAAAACAAGCGTACCGCCGGATTGAAAGCTGTCGAGCAGCGAGGCCGAGCGAACATCGCCGCTGGTCGTGTCAACGCCGTCTGTTAACATAACGATCGCTTTCCGGCCGGCAATGTGCGACATCTTTTTTTCCAGAACCTCGTCAATGGCCCGGTAGAAACTCGTCCCCGAACCTATCCGGGTCGCTTCGATCGCAAATTTAAGAACGCGGCGGTCGCTGGTCGGTTCACACAAAAAATGGATCTTTTCGTCGAAAGAAACGATGAGAACCTTGTCTTGTTCACGAAGCTGTCGGGTAAATGCCATTGCCGCTGCCTGGATGTCGGCCAGCTTGAAAACGCTGGAATAGCTCATATCCAGCATCAGAGCAACGGTGAAAGGCTGATCTTCGTTGTAGAAGTATTCGATCTGCTGCTGAACACCGTTCTCGAAGATAAAGAATTCATCTTTTAAAGCATCCGGCACCGGTCTGCCTTTTTTTGTTGCAAGACGAACCGGAATCGTGACCAGATCGGTCTCTACGCGGATAACATCATCGGCCGGTTCATTGTCAGAGTGCTGAACGCTCTTTTGCGAGATCTTAGCTTCTGAATAGTGCTTTTGGCGGCCGGACTGAGCAAAAATATTGGCGGCCGCGACAGCGACTAGAAGTAGAACGAGAATAGATGAGCGAAAGTGCATATTTTGGCCGGCGTGTGAGAATTCTAACAGAATCAATGCCGTCGCCGAAATGCCTAAGCGGCGGCCGGCGGCCGGAGAACTTCGTCAAAGCCCGTGCGAATGGCGAGGCGATGCAGGTTCAACGAGCGAAAAAGTGCTTCGACCGAATCAAAGCCGAGCCGAAGAGCGGTCGCGGACAGCACCTTTTTATTCGCGAGCGGCACACGGGTCGAACGGGTCAACATCAAACGCAGACAATGATCGAAAGCCATCAGAAAAGCGTATCCGTCGATCATTGCCTCAGCCGTCTGGCGAGACAACGATCCGGCATCTGCCAACATTTCAAGGGCAAAGGTGCTGGAACGGTCGCCTTCGGCATCGGGGATATTGTCGCGAAGCTGCAGAAATCTGATTGCGAAATAGACGTCGAGCATTCCGCCGGCACCGAATTTGATATCGATCTCACGCTTGCGGAGATTGCCCGCTTTTTCCTGTTCCAGCCGCAACCGCAGCCGAAGCGTCTCTTCCCGCAATTCTTCCACGGAAAAGGTGCCGGCTTTTTCATGAATGATGGTGCGAATTTCCTTTTCGGAACGTTCGGCCAGATCCATATCGCCGCCGACCGCCCTGATCTTGACGTAAGCGAGCAATTCCCAGATCGCCGCTTCGTTCTTCATATAATAAGCGAAAGAAGATGCTCCGATAACACCGGGGCCGCTGCTCCCGTGCGGCCGCAAGCGACGATCGACGCGGTAAAGACTGCCCTCGCGGGTCATGTTGGAAAGGGAAGCGACAAAAATATCGGCCAAACGGCTGGTATATTCGGCGTTCGTCATTTTTCCCGGGCCCGCGTGAAGATCGTCGTAAATTATTACGAGATCGAGATCTGAACCGTAGTCCATGCCGCCGCTGCCGAGCTTTCCTAAAGCGAGGACGCCGATCGCGACGGGTGCCGTTTCAGGAAAGCGTCGCGACATTTCGAGCTGAGCAATTGCCAATGCCGCAGCGATGGAATCTTCTGCCAAACGGGTCTGCATTTTCTTCGAATCGCGCAGCGAAAGCCTGCCGGAAATATCGAACGCCGCTATCTCCAACATCAGCCGTGACCATTTCTTGCGAAGAGCGGCCATTTGCTCGGGCAGATCCGCATCGGGAGACGGCGAAAGCAGCGGCCGGTGGCTTAATTCTTGCGGTTGAGCCGAGGTGTCCGGCAAAAGTTCCGCTGCTTCGGGATCTGCATCGAGCATCGCCGCAAAGCGCGTTGAAAATTCCCGTATCTTTTCGGCGATCGGAATGTCGGAGCTGCCAATTTCCGTCGCGGCGGCGGGTGCGGAGATCGTCAAAAGTTCCGGCGGCGCAGAACGCTCCGGCGGATCGATTGCGGGCCGGTCGATAAATACGCGGTCAAAAATGCGGCGAACATTTGATGTATGTCGTTCTAATTCGGAAGCAAAAGCGGACGGTTCGGCAAAATTCATGCGACGGGCGACAAGAGCTAGTTTTTCTTCATTGACCGGCAAAGTGTGGGTTTGCAAGCCGTGTTCCATCTGAAGAACATGTTCCAGCCGCCGCAGAAGATCATATGCCGATGAAAGCTCCGTCACCTCACGACGCCGGATCCAGCCGCGGTCGGCCAATCGGGAAAGACTTATCAGAGTATGCGGCGCCCGAAGCCAGCGGTCGCGTCCGCCATAGGCAAGCTGCAAAGCCTGGGCGATGAACTCGATTTCGCGAATGCCGCCGCGGCCGAGTTTGACGTTATAAGAGCTGCCGGAACCGTGTTCGCGGTCGATCTTTTCCTTTGAAAGCCGAACGTTGCGAAGCGATCCTTCGACGGAACATCCGGCGGCGAAAACGGAAGATTCGACAGCGGAAAAAAACTCGGCGAAAAGTTCGGCACTGCCCGCACTGGCCCGAGATCTGATCAGAACTTGACGTTCCCATTGAGCCGCCTCGCCGTTGTAATATTTGGCGGTATCGGCCAGCGAAAGAGCGAGCGAGCCGATGCGGCCGTGGGGACGCAGACGCAGGTCAACGCGATAGGCAGCACCTTCGCCGACAGATTGACCGACGAGCTTTGTCGCATATTCGGCAAGTTTGGCAAAATATTCGCGATTCGAAACACTGCCGCGAGTTCCACCACCGGTAGTGCCTTCGGCGGAATATATGAACAGCAGATCGATGTCAGAGGAATAATTCAGCTCTTTCGAACCAAGTTTGCCGAGCGAAACTATCACGACGTCTGCGGCGGCGGTGCGCCCGTCTTGCGCTGTCTGCTGCGGTGCACCGAACCGGTTGTCCATTTCCTGACGGGCGGCCCGCAGAGCATTTTCCAATATGGCATCGGCGAGATTGGAAAGCTCTTCGGTGATCTCTGCTACGGTTGCCAGCCGGCGAATGTCGCGCAGATAGATCCGCAGCAGTTCCCGGCGGCGGAACCGCGTAAACAGCATCTGCGGATCGAGAGTGGAATTGGTCAACGAAAAACGAGCAAGCGATTCCAGCAATTCATCTTTGCTGCGAATTCCGGAATCGAAACGGCGGCGTTCCAGCCACCATAAATGTTCGGGATCCTGAATGATGGTTGTGGCCAGCAGGGGGCTGAAAGCGGCTAGGGTCAGAGCATCGCTGAGCAGTCCCTTTTTTCTTTCGAGCCGGGCGGTCAAAGCCGCATGACGGCCGTTGAATTCTTGATAGAATCTGGCGGCAGCCGACGGATCGGGCAACCCCTTGATCAGATCTTCGATCATATCGAACGTTTGAAACGCGTGGCGTCAATTCCGTATTTCCGTATTTTATACCCCAGAATGCGTTCGGTCGAATCGAGCGTGCGAGCTGTTTTGGCAATATTTCCGCCGCTCGATTTCAGCGTATCAATAATAAGATTCTGCTCGAAACTCTCGACCGCGGCGGTCAAGGAAAGGTCCGTTGCCGTTCCGGAAACCTCGGCCGTCTGCAATGTCGGCGGCAGGTGATGGCCATGAATGACGTTGGAATCGCAGACGAGCACGGCCCGTTCAATGGCATTCTCAAGTTCGCGGACGTTGCCGGGAAAATGGTAGCTCATCAACATATCGATGGCCGGGGTTGAAATACGACGGACGCGTTTGCCGTGTTCGCGTTCATATTTTTCGACAAAATGTTCCGCCAGCAGCAATATATCCGACCGACGTTCGCGGAGCGGCGGTAAAAAGATTGAAAATACATTTAAGCGGTAATAGAGATCTTCGCGAAATTCGCTCTTTTCAATTGCTTCTTCCAAATTTCGATTGGTTGCGGCGATCAATCTTATATTTGCTTTGATCGGGTGAGAGCCGCCGAGCCGTTCAAATTCCCGTTCCTGCAGAACACGCAGCAATTTGACCTGTATCTGCGGCGGAATGTCGCCGATCTCGTCCAGAAAAAGCGTCCCGCCTTCGGCAAGCTCAAAACGGCCTTTGCGCAAACGCCCGGCACCGGTAAAAGCTCCTTTTTCATGGCCGAAAAGCTCTGATTCGATCAAAGTTTCGGGCAGAGCAGCACAGTTGATCTTGACGAGCGGCCGTTTGCTGCGAAGGCTGTTGTAATGAATGGCGTTGGCGATCATTTCTTTTCCCGTTCCGCTTTCGCCCCGCAAAAGAACCGTTGCGTTAGACCGTGCCACCTGCCGAACCTGATCATAAACAAGCTTCATCGGCCCCGAATTTCCGACAATATGCGAGAATTCGTGTTTTTCCTTCAATTCCTGTTTAAGATGTGTGTTTTCTTCAAGCAGGCGGCGGCGCTCGCTTTGGATGATGTGTTCCACACGCAGGCTTTGGCCGATAAACGCGGCAATGTGACTCAGCAGCGGAAGATGATCGGTTTCAGCCTGCGACGCTCGGCCGGCAACCTGCACGCCTAAAAGTCCAACATTCTGCCCTCCGTGGACTACAGGCACGGTCAAGAGTGTCCACGTTGGAGAGCTCTCCGACAAGAATGAAAGGGAATCGGCGTCGTCCGTTTCCGTCAAAATTGTCGGTTTTGCAGACATGTGTATCTGCTGTAGAACGCCGGAATCCATTCGTGCCTCAAATGTCCGAAAAAGCCGCGCGTCAAATCCGGCGGTTGCGAGCACGGTAAAGCCGTCCTTTTCCCGAACATACCGCAAAAGAAAGGCCCGAATGGCTTTGAGTTCTTTTGTAAGATAAGACAGCGATGAAGCCAGGTTTTGAGCGTGGCCATCCGGGGCGGAAAGTATTTCCGCAAAAGAGGCAGCGCATGTGAATGGATCGAACGACATTTCCTTCAAAATTGTAGGACGTTACTTTGCCGCCTGCAAGTATAAAAGAAAAGATTATTAAATGCCAATAAATATAAGTCAATGTGTCGAAAATGGAGCCGAATAGCGATGGTGTTTTCCGAGATTCCGACAAAATCGTAGGAACAGCGGCGAACGGGAGGCATAAATACACCGAAAACGCGATCATTGCGACCTGGCACTGAGGTTGCTTGAAATTTCCGGGAACGCTTTTTCTAACTATGAAAATAAATAAGATCACAAGAATGGCGGCTGCTGTGACAGCTATTGCGGCGGCGGGGTTGCCGGTGTTGGCTCAGGGCGATGCGGAACGGATCGCGAAACTCGAGGCGGCCGCGGCGGCTTCACAGCAAACAGCTGATAATGCGTGGGTGCTTGTATGTTCGGCGATGGTGCTGTTGATGACGATCCCCGGATTGGCCCTATTTTATGGCGGGCTGGTAAGACAAAAGAACGTTATTTCGACGATGTTGAAAAGCTTGATCTCGGTGGGCATTGCAACGATCTTGTGGGCGATCGTCGGATACAGCTTGGTCTTTTCCGAAGGGAATGCGTTCATCGGCGGGCTGGATATGACATTTCTGGCCGGTGTGGGCGGCGAGCCAAACCCGGATTATGCCGCAACCATTCCGCAAGAGACGTTTATGATCTTTCAGTTGATGTTCGCGATCATCACACCTGCCCTGATAACGGGAGCATTTGCAGAAAGGATCAAATTTCCGGCGAAGATGATGTTCACCGTGCTGTGGTCATTCGTCGTGTATTATCCGCTGGCGCACATGGTCTGGGGAAAAGGCGGGTTTCTGACGGCAAGCGCCGGTGCCGTGCCTTCGCTGGATTTTGCCGGCGGTTCGGTCGTGCATTTGTCTTCGGGCGTCTCGGCTTTAGTGTGTGCTTTATATCTGGGCCGCCGGGTCGATTACAAAAACGAACCGACCACGCCGCATAATACGGTATTGAGCCTGATCGGAGCGTCATTATTGTGGTTCGGTTGGTTCGGATTCAATGCCGGCAGTGCTCTTTCAGCAAGTGCATTGGCAACAAATGCTTTTGTTACGACGCATTTCGCGGCGGCCGCGGCAATGATGGCCTGGATCGTGATCGATTGGGCAAAGAACGGAAAGCCTACCGCCATCGGAGCCATATCCGGTGCCGTTGCGGGATTGGTCGGGATCACCCCGGCCGCCGGTTTCGTGACACCGATGTCGGCATTGCTCATTGGAGCGATCGCCGGTGCCGGCTGTTATTTGATGGTCGTCGAGGTGAAAAAAATGTTCGGTTACGACGATACATTGGACGTTTTCGGCATTCACGGGTTCGGCGGGGCCATCGGAGCGATCTTGACCGGCGTGTTGGCGACGGCTGCTATCAACCCGATATTCGGTACGGCGGATAGCGGCATTGCGAACCCGGTCGGATCGATCGACGGCAATTCAATGCAGATCGTCAATCAACTGGCCGGTGTTGGGGTTTCCGTGTTCCTCGGCGGAGTCGGCACCTTTGTTATCCTGAAGATCGTTGATGCATTGATCGGGATCCGTGTTAGCGAAAGCGAAGAGCTGCTCGGGCTGGACACATCTCAACACGGGGAGATCGCCTATGTCTTCGATGAGGTGGTCGCTCACCGTTCTGATCCGCCGGAGCGTTCAAAAAAGGGAAGTATCGACGACATATTGCCGGGCGGCATGAGCCTTGATACGAAATAGTTGTTGGCTGCCTGGCGGCCTTTTGCGGCGGGCATATCCATAGGCCGCCCTCCGGTATTTGATCGATAGGTCGGTGCCGGCTTTTTTTCTTTTCAGTCATTAAGATAAAATTGGTGTGTGACGGAAAAGATCGAATTCCAAGCGGCATTGCACGAACATCGCCGGCGCTTAGAAGACGTCCTCTGCGGGCGTTTTTCGGGGCTGAGTAAGATGTATCTGCGAGAGCTGATAAAGACGGAGCAATGTGAGGTGAACGGCCGATCGGAAAACCGCGGCTATGTCGTTCGTTCCAATGATTTTGTAGAGCTTTACGCCGACCTTTCCCGCGAAACGGCGATGCGGCCCGAAAATGTTCCGCTGGAAGTGCTTTATGAAGATGAGCATTTGATCGTGGTTGATAAACCGGCAGGCATGCTTGCACATCCCTCGTTTCGTGATCGGAGCGGAACGCTGCTAAATGCATTGGCTTTTCATTTGAACAGGAATGCGATCATGATGGGCGAACAAGCCGATCTGATCCGTCCGGGGTTGATCCACCGTTTGGATAAAGAAACATCGGGTTTGATGGTGATCGCAAAAAGCCTGCCCACACATCGACGGCTTTCTGCCCAGTTCGAAAACAAGACAGTGACAAAGCGTTATGCGGCATTGGTTTCGGGGAATATAGCGGAGGATGAAGGGGCTGTCAATGCACCGATCGGGCGTTTTGCGGATCTGAAATACTGGGGCGTAAAGGACGACGGAAAACCATCCGTGACGCGGTTCCGGGTCGAAAGAAGAACGCCCGGCAGAACGCTTTTAGAACTTGAACCGGTGACCGGCCGAACAAACCAACTGCGGATACACTGCGAACATTTGGGGCATCCCATCGTCGGCGACGTCAAGCGCGGCGGTGAACCGTTCAAGCGATTGTGTTTGCATGCATGGAAGCTCGGGTTTCGCCATCCCTTTACAAACGAAATGCTCGAATTTGAAAAGCCAACGGTATTCGCTGAATAAAAAAACTGCCCACAAGCGATCGTGGACAGTCAGTTAAAGAAATTTCTCGATAGTATCAAAGCAGCATCATAGCCGGATTTTCGAGCAATTGTTTGAATGTTTGCAGGAATTTGGCACCGGTTGCTCCATCGATGACACGATGGTCGCAAGACATTGTCACGTTCATAATGCTGCGAATGACGATCTCGCCGTCCCGAACGACTGGTGCCTGATCTGAACCGCCGACCGCCAAAATGCCCGCTTCGGGCGGATTGATGATAGCAGTAAATTCCTTAACGCCCATCATACCCAGATTGCTGATCGAAAAAGTGGCTCCGGTATATTCTTCGGGTTGAAGCTTTTTGGCCTTTGCTTTGGCGGCAAGGTCTTTGATCTCGGCCGATATCTCCGCAAAACCTTTCAAATTGGCTCCCCTAATGACGGGCGTTATCAAGCCTTCGTCAATGGCGACGGCCACACCGATGTCTGCTTGCTCATAAAACCGGACATTCTTGTCTTGATATGAAGCGTTGACCCACGGATGCTTGATAAGCGAAACGGCGGCTGCCTTAACTATAATGTCGTTGACGCTGATCTTGCTGTTGTCATCCAGTGCAGCATTGATCTGTTTGCGCACGGCAAGAACACTATCCATTTCGACCTCGACGGTCAGATAAAAGGTCGGTATCGGGCCGATCGATTCAGCCAGCCGGGAAGCGATGACCTGCCTCATTTTCGACGTCGGTTCATCGCGGAAAGCCGATGCCCCGACCTGTGTCGATGCTGTGAATGATCCTTCACTTGTCGGTTGTTGTGACACGCCGCCGGCTAGAACGCCTTCGATGTCGCGTTTGATGATGCGGCCATTCGGGCCGGATCCGGTGATCGATCGTAGGTCAATGCCATTATCTGCGGCCATCCGGGCAGCGATCGGCGATACGATCATTCGACCGCTCGAAGCCGGTGCGGTCTCAGCTGCCGATCTTTCAGCGGTAACGGGCTTAGCCGGTTCCGGTGCAGGAGCGGCCTTTGCTTCTTCCGTCTCTGCCTTTGCTTTCCCGGGTTCTTCTTGTGCTGATCCTTCGGCTTTTTCGGCGGCCGGCTTAGACTTCGACCCATTCGCCGATATTTCGCCGAGCAGAGCGGATATGTCTTCGCCCTTTTGGCCGATGATCGCGATCGCCTCGCCCAGAGCGGCCGTTTCACCGGCTCCTTTAAGGATCTTAAGGATAGTTCCGGGATGAAGCGCGGTCATTTCCATCGTCGCCTTGTCGGTATCGACCTCGGCAAGCGTTTCATTGGCGTCAAAGGCATCACCTTCGTTCTTTACCCAACGGGCTATCTGTCCTTCTTCCATGGTCGGGGACAGTTTCGGCATTAAAAATTTTTCGGCCATAATTTAGATATTCTAAAGCCATCTTAGATGACCCAGGGAAATTTATCTTTTGCGGCGGCGTGACGGTCCGGCACAACCCGCCCATTTCTCCCGCAACCGATCTACGGAATTCATTACAAATAACAAACTTCTTTCACCGCAGCGATTATTTTTTCAACACTCGGCAAGGCGGCGACCTCAAGGTTTCGTGCATACGGGTTCGGAGCCTCGGCGGTTGCCACGCGTTTGATCGGAGCATCAAGGTAATCAAAAGCGTTTTCCATCACCTGAAACGAAATTTCGGCACCGACGCTTGCAAAATAATGTGATTCTTCGGCAACGACGAGGCGATTGGTCTTTTTGACAGAATTGACAATAGTTTCCGTGTCGAGCGGCTTTATCGTTCGCGGATCGATCACCTCCACCGAAACGTCGAATTCCTCTTGGATCTTCTCGGCAGCGGCCAAGGCCTGCGGCACAGTGAATGAACGGGCGACGATGGTACAATCGGTTCCCTCGCGTTTGACGTCCGCCACGCCGAGCGGGATCAAAAGATCCGGATCATCCGACACTTCACCCTTTAATCCATACATCGTTTCCTGTTCCATGAAAATTACGGGATTGTTGTCGCGGATCGAGGATTTCAGCAAGCCTTTGGCGTCGGCAGCCGTTGAAGGCATGACGACCTTCAGGCCCGGGAAATTAGCATAAAGGGCTTCCAGAGCCTGCGAATGCTGCGAAGAGACCTGAAAAGCAGAACCATTTGGGCCGCGGAATACGATCGGCACGTTGAATTCGCCGCCGGACATATAGAGCATTTTGGCGGCGTGATTGATGATCTGGTCAGCGGCCAGTATCGAAAAATTCCAGGTCATGAATTCTATGACGGGCCGGAGACCGGCCATGGCGGCGCCGACGCCAAGCCCGGCAAAACCAAGTTCGGTGATCGGCGCATCGACAACGCGTTTATCGCCAAATTCCTTCCAAAGTCCGCGGGTCACTTTATAGGCTCCGTCGTATTCGGCAACTTCTTCGCCCATGATAAAAACGTTTTCGTCTCTTTCTAATTCTTCGCGAAGCGCCTGGTTCAGGGCGTCGCGGATAGTTAAAACTGGCATAATTTACTTTCAACGCTCGGGTCGTTTCAAACCTCAAGAAATTTTTATAATCGTTTTAATGTTCGATCGCGTTCCACCACAACATCAGGCATAAACGTCGGTAAATATTTCGCTTTCGTTCGGGAACGGGCTTTCCTCGGCAAATTTGATCGCTTTTTCGGTTGCTTCGACCGCTTCCTGTTTGATCTTTTCAAAATCCTTTTCGGTAAAGACCTTTGCTTCTTTCAAACTTTGCTGGAACAGAACGATCGGGTCGCGTTCCTGGTATTTTTTGATCTCTTCACGCGAGCGGTAATTTCCCGGATCGGACATGGAATGTCCCATATAGCGGTACGCCCGCACTTCGAGCAGCGTCGGCGAACCGTCCTTACGAGCGCGTTCGATAGCCCTTTCCGTGGCTTCACGAACCGCCATGACGTCCATCCCGTCAACAAATTCGTTTGCCATGGCATAGGCATCACCCTTTTTGGCGATGCTGCTGATGCTCATTGCCCGTTTTTGCGAAGTGCCCATGCCATATTGGTTATTTTCGCAAATGTAGATGCAGGGAAGTTTCCACAATTGGGCCATATTCAATGATTCGTGAAAAATGCCCTGGTTGACGGCGGCTTCGCCAAAGAAACACAAAACAACATTTTGGGTTCCTTGATATTTTGCGGCGTAGGCCATGCCGGTCGCAACGCCGATCTGGCCACCGACGATGCCGTGGCCGCCGTAGAACTGATGCTCTTTCGAGAACATGTGCATGGAACCGCCCTTACCTTTCACACACCCGCCCTCTTTGCCGTAAAGTTCGGCCATGACACTTTCCGGCGACATTCCTTTCATCATCGCCTGGACGTGGTCGCGGTAGGATGTGATGACCATATCTTCCGGCTTAAGGGCTAAAATAGAGCCGGCGCCGATCGCTTCCTGGCCGATATAAAGATGGCAAAAACCGCCGATCTTGCCCATCCGGTAAACCTCGGCACATTTTTCCTCAAAATAACGGCCGAGCACCATTTGATAGAGCATTTCACGAAGCACTTTTTTATCGGTCTTTTTGATCGCGGCCAATTGAGACCGGTGGCGCTTAAGAAATTCCTCCTGGGCGGCTTCGACGTCGTAGAAATCACCTTTGCTTTTCGGTGCGGCATCAGGCGGTACAGGATTTCCTGCGGCCAGATCTTCGGCTACGCTTTTTTTGCTTTTGGCTGCGGTCTTGGTTGCTGTTTTCGGCAAGATACATTCCTCCGGTAATACAAACTTACAGGTTTTGAAGTGAAAGCACACTGTAAAACTTTTAATATCTCGATTATATGAAACCCGTAAAAGATTAGCAAAAGAGCAGATACGGTGCTTGTGTTGTGCAATGGGCCGGCAGATACTAAAATCGTACATAAAGATGAAGAGCGCGGCTAAATTCATATTATTCATCCTGATCGCTGCGGCGGCGGCGAATGCCCAGGACCCAACTCGTTGGAGAATGGCCATTGAGCCGGACAGGGAGCTTGCGGCGGGTGAAAAAGCGACAGCAAAGATAGCTGTTGATATTGAAGCCGGTTGGCATCTCTACGCTCTTGACCAACCGGCGGGCGGGCCGATCGCAACTACCATTAAGGCTACCGAAGGGAAGCCATTTGCGGTTCGGGGAGAAATAGCCGCATCGCAGGCAACCACCCAGGCCGACCCGAATTTCATCGTGGACGGCAAGCCGCTGGAAACGAAGTTCTTTTCCGATAAAGCGCAATTCACCGTACCGATAGAGGCTTCGGGTTCGATATCTGCGGCGGAAATTTCGCTTGATGTGCGATTTCAGTTGTGCAACGACACACTTTGCCTGCCGCCAAAGACATTGCGTATATCTTCCGCCGGTGCGGAAGAGGTTAAACGCGTTCTCACGGGCGGGCGAGGAACTGGTGTTTCGCCGACGCCGGCATCGGCTAGTGTGCCGACGACATCGGCGACAAAACCGGCGGATCCGGACCTAGGTAGTTTTCTCTGGCTGGCGGCGGTGTTGGGAGCTCTGTCGCTGCTGACGCCGTGCGTATTTCCGATGATACCGATCACGGTCTCGTATTTCACGAATCATCCGTCGCGAAGCCGAGTCCGGTCGGTGCGTCTGGCAACGGTCTATTCCTTGGGCATTATCGCAACATTTACGCTCCTCGGAATGCTGTTGGCAATTTTCGTAGGGGCGGCCGGCGTGAACCTTTTTGCCGCTAATCCATGGATCAATCTGGTCATAGCGGCGATATTCATTGGCTTTGCCTTCAATCTTTTCGGTGCATATGAGATCTCGGTCCCAACGGGGCTATTGACCCGGCTCGACACTTTGACGCGCTCAAAAGAAGGTGAAGGCGGAGGCATTGTCGGAGCCTTGCTGATGGGGCTGACGTTTACGCTGACATCTTTTACCTGCACTTCGCCATTTGTGGGAACCATTCTCGTTTCGGCGTCGCAGGGCGAATGGCAGCGGCCATTGGCGGGGATGTTGGTGTTTTCGACCGTCTTTGCGCTCCCGTTCTTTGTTTTGGCTCTTGTTCCGCAATTGGTGGCTCAATTGCCGCGGGCGGGCGGCTGGATGAATTCGGTCAAGGTGGCAATGGGCTTTTTAGAGGTCGCGGCCGCGATGAAGTTTTTGTCGAATGTTGATCTGGTATGGAAATGGGGCATTTTCACACGATCAGTGGTATTGGCGACATGGATCGCGATCGGCATTATTCTAACGCTTTATCTGCTTGGCAAATTCCAGCTTTCGCATGATTCGAAACCGGAGCGCATCGGTGCTTTCCGGTTGGCTTCGGCGGTCGTTTCGCTCGCCATCAGTTTCTACTTGCTGACCGGACTTTTCGGCGCAAAATTGGGCGAATTGGAAGCCTTTCTGCCGCCGGATATGGATAGCTATACGTCCTCGGGCGGAAAAGCGGGCGGAAGCGAAGCGGCGTGGATCGTAAATGACTTGCCGGCGGCACAAGCCAAAGCTGCATCGGACAATAAATTGATCTTTATCGATTTTACGGGATATACGTGTACCAATTGCCGCTGGATGGAAGCCAATATCTTTCCGAAGAAAGAAGTGGCCGCGGAACTTGAAAATTTTGTGCTGGTAAAGCTTTTTACGGATGGAGAAGGCGAGATCTATGAACGCCACCAGCAAATGGAGCAGGAAATGTTTGGCACGGTGGCCCTACCATACTATGCTGTTATAGATGCTAAAGGAAAGCCGGTCTCCTCATTTCCGGGCCTGACCCGCAACGTTCAAGAATTCACCGATTTTTTAAAAAATGCAAAGAGCAGCCGATAGACCTATGCACACCGTAACCATTCACGAATTGGCCGAAGGGCTAAAACAGCTGGCGGACCACGAATTTGACTGCGAAGGCGTTTACGATTTTCTGAGCGGGCATCAGGTCACAGCGGAATCGATAGAAAAGTATCTGTTTTGGAGCGACAATTTTTATACCCGAAATCTGGTGTACAAAGACGAGCGGTTCGAGATGATGATCATCTGTTGGGAAAAGGGGCAGGCGTCGCGGATCCATAACCACAACGATCAGAAGTGTTGGATGATGGTGCCGATCGGCCGCCTGCGGGGACAGAATTTTGCGGTGGTCGAAATGGACGCTCAGCGCGGATACTGCAAGCTTTCGGAAACGAATATGTTCGACCTTTCAGATTGCCTGGCGGCAAAGGTAGATCTGGAGGAACCCGTTCACCAGGTCATAAATATGCCCGAATTCGACGAACGTGCGGCCAGCATCCATATATATTCAAAGCCATATGACAAATGTCTTTCATATTGCCGCGATACGGATACCTTTAAAGAGGTCGATCTCTTTTATACCAGCATCGACGGCAAATTGTGCGACGGGATCGAGCTTTGAAAATTTACCGCCGCTTCCAGCGGACGCCCTCTTTCGTGTCTTCCAAGATGATCCCCTGTTCCGCCAATCGATCGCGGATCTCATCTGACTTAGCAAAATCCCGGTCTCGGCGAGCCTGTTGCCGCTCTTCGACAAGTGCTTCGATCGCGGCATCGAGCCTGTTGTCGGCGATCTTGCCGAAAATGCCGAATACCGAATCGAATCTTTCAATGGTCGCAAGAACGGTCGCTTTATCTACGGAACGCAGGCCGCCCAAAGTGTTTATCTCCCGCACGAAATTATGAACGGACGCCAAAGCCGCAGCAGTGTTCAGATCGTCGTCCATCGCCTCTTCGAATCCTTGCAAAGCCTTTGCCGCAGCGGCCGTAACCGCAGGTGTTTCGCCTTCTTCGACATCCGCTTCAGATACCAGAGCGAGAAAGTTATTTAAACGTTCGACGGTCGATTCTGCACCCTGCAGCCCCTCGAAAGTAAAATTCAACTGCTTTGTGTAGGGAACTGAAAGAAGCAAATATCTGATCGCAAGCGGGCTGTGGCCCTGTTCCCGCAGATCACGAAACGTGAAGAAATTGCCCTTTGATTTGGACATTGTCACATCGTCTATTTTCAGAAATTCGCTATGCACCCAGTATTTTGAGAACAATTTGCCGGTTGCCCCTTCGCTTTGGGCGATCTCGTTTTCGTGATGCGGAAATTGCAGGTCCATCCCGCCGCCGTGAAGGTCGAAGGTTTCACCCAGATAGCGCATCGACATCGCCGAACATTCGATGTGCCATCCCGGCCGTCCGCGTCCGAAAGGAGCATCCCAACCCGGTTCTTCGTCTTCGCCGACCAATTTCCAGAGTGCGAAATCCCGAGCGTCCTCTTTTTCGTATTTGTCTGTGTCGACGCGTTCGCTGCCGCCGACAATGTTGCCTGAAAAATTGATCCTTGAAAGTTTTCCGTAATCCGGAAAAGCGGTGATGCGATAATAGATGGAGCCTTCGGATTCGTACGCGTGCCCATTTTCGAGCAGTTTGGAGATGATGTCGATCATCTCCGCAATATGATGGGTCGCCCGCGGCGTTACCTCCGGCCTTTCATTGCCCAACGCATCGAAGTCTTCCCAGAAATATTGGATATATGGAGCCGTGAATTCGTCGATAGTTATGCCGCGAACCGCTGATTCTTTGATAATGCGGTCGTCAATGTCGGTCAGATTAAAGACATGCGTTATTTGATAGCCCTTGAATTTTAGATAGCGGCGAAGTACATCGGCAAAAACAAATGTCCGAAAATTACCGATATGAGCAAAATTCCAAACCGTCGGACCGCACATATACATCTTTACGATACCGTCTTCGAGCGGGTGAAATTCCTCTAGGCTTCTGGTCAGTGTGTTGTAGAGCTTCAACATATTTATAATGCATTCGAAAAGATAATAATAACTAAGGTTTGGTGAAAATTATAGGGCACCGGGCGATTTGTCAGAAGGTTGCGGAAGCATCGCGAAGCCAAATATCCGATTCATTCGAACGAACTGTGTAGAAAAGCATTTTTCCGTCAGAGCTGACACCGACGGTGGTTATATCGTCCGCCTGCGGTAAGGAAAGGGGTTTTAGCGAACCGTCGGTCGTATCGAGGATGTAAGCTTTACCATCTTTTGCCAAGGCCGCGTGGCGATTGTCCGGCAGCCAGGAACATATCTCGCGAAAATCGGCGATCTTTGAATAGCGTTTTTGGGCGAAGGAATAGACGCCCATGCCGCCGGATCGCCCGCTGAAAGTGCCGATCAGCTTGTCGCCGTCCGGGGACCAATCCCATACGGTAAAAGAGCCGAATTCGGAGCTTGGCAGTTCTATTGGAGCCGTGCTTTTCGGAGCGGACGGGTCGAGCAGGAAATTCTTTCCCTGATAGTTATAAAGTATGGATCTATTGTCCGGCGACCAGTGCGGAAATGTAATGCCGTTCGTATTTCCGGTGGTGAGTTGTTTAAGGCCCGATCCATCCGCATTGATCTGCCATAATTCGTGATTCCCTGTGCGGTCTGAAATGAACACGATCTTTTGCGAATCAGGCGACCATTTCGGAAAGCGGTCAAAGGGGGCGTCATTTGTCAGATCGGTAAAATTTCCTGTCTTGCGGTCAATTAGCACGATGTCGTCTTGGGTCATTCGCGGCAGGCGAACGACGAACGATGTGCCGTCCGGTGAAAGGTCCGGAACCGAAACCTGGCGGTCGCCTTGAGTGATCCAGTAGGGGACGCCGGCAACGCCGAGCTGCGACATGTCGAAATCGATCGCTTGTATATTCGACCTCAGGCGCGTCTGCACGTACAGGAACCTTTTGCCGTCGGCTGCCATGCTGAAATGGCGGTTGTATTTTGCCGGTACCTCCACCGGTTCCGTGCGCGACGTGTCAAAGCTGCCGGAGGTGAAAGGGACCCGCCAAAAACTCATATTGCCGCCGCGATCCGAAGCAAAATAAAGCGAATTGCCGAGCGGCGACCAAACCGGGTTCCAGTTCGTTTGCCCTTCGCCGTTCATCACGATCGGTTCGCCGCCGCCGACCGGAACGATGCCGATGTCGCGTTTGCTGCTTCCTTGCTGCATAAACCAAAAGGCTATCCATTTACCGTCTGGCGACCAGGCCGGCTGCATGGCGTCCATATCGACCAATTTTTCTGAGTTGCCGCTGTTTAGATCGACTATTAATAGTGAACTTGGATCTACATTGCGAGTGTTCGGCAATTCCGCCTCTTTGGTGCTGATCACAAGCCGGCCGCCATCCGGTGACCAAGCTGGCATAAACCCGCCCTTATGGACCAGCCGTATATTTTCTCCCGTCGCGCCCATTATATAAATTCCGGCAGGCTCGCGTTCCGAACGAAAAGCGATGAATTCACCATTGGGCGATATCGCCGGGTGAAGATCGTCCGCAAGAGAAGATTCCGTAAGATTTAGCGGATTATCTCCGCCGATCCGCTGCCAATAGATATCCATGTTGCCGGCCCCATTTCCGGTGTAAACAAAGGAGCGGCCATCGGGGGCGATGCTCGGAAAATATTCGATTCCCGGAAGACTTGTCAGCTGGATATTGCGGGCGGATGACCAATCAGCATCTTTGGGCTGCAGCAGACGGTATGCCGTTATAGACGCTATGGCAAGGGCAACGGCGGCGGCCGCGATGTAAAAAGCGGTACGCGGGCGTTTTTTTCTATCCGAGAGGGTTACGCGAATGTGCTCTTTTCCGGTGCCTGAATGAACGGATTCGAGTTCGCGTTTAACGCGCTTTAGATCTGCTTTCAGATCAGCGGCTGTCTGATAGCTAAGGTCGGGGTCTTTTTCCAAAGCCTTACTTAAAATGCGGTCAAGTTCCGGCGAAACCTCTGAATTGAGGTCTGATGCCGGAGGCGGGTCTTTGGACAGGATCGCCTGAAAGGTTTCCTGCTTGGTCGGTGCCTTAAATGGGTTGATGCCCGTGATGAATTCGTAAAGAACTACGCCGAGGCTCCACAGGTCCGTTCGGTGATCGACCAATTCGTCACTGATCTGCTCCGGAGACATATAGGCGGGTGTGCCTATCATTACACCGCGGCTGGTCTCTTCAATTTTGCTGAGGGTGTTCGAACCCGCATCCGTCAGCTTAGCCAGGCCAAAATCTAAGATCTTGACATAACCGTCAGTGCGGATCATAAGATTTTCCGGCTTTATGTCTCGGTGGATGATACCCGCCGCATGAGCTGCCCCGATGGCATTGCAGGCTTGCGTTGCCATGCCGAGAACGTCTCGGAGCTTGAATTTTCGGCCGATAAGCTCGCGAACAGTGTCGCCGTCAACGAATTCAGTTGCAATAAAATTGACGCCGTCAATATGGCCGACGTCGTATATTGTGACGATATTAGGATGGTTAAGACGCGAGATAGAACGGGCTTCTATCTCAAATCGGCGTACGCGGTCGTCATGTGAGACAAATTCCGCCGGTAGCACCTTTATAGCGACCTTACGGTGGACAAGCGGGTCAAACGCAAGGTACACCTCGCCCATTCCTCCGGAACCGATACGGTCTTCGATCTTATATTTTCCGATCGTGCGGCCGACGAGAGTTCGATCAGCCAGCGTAACATCATCGGCCATCGCCCGCGCAGCGACATTCATTGCATTGCTGCCTAAAAAAGCGGCGGTTTTATCTTCGGCCTCAAGTAAATCTAAGACTTCGGTTACCAATGTTTCATCGCCGCCGGCAAGTTCGCGGACGCGGGCAACCCTGTCGCCGGTCGAAAGGCCTTCGGCAGCGTCGAGGATCGATTCGATCTTTTGCCAGCGTTCGCGGTCCATTTAGAGCTTTTCAAGTTCGAGGTATAGCCAAGCTTTTGCTTTTTGCCATTCGCGATGAATGGTGATCTCTGAAACTGCCATCAGCTTCGCTATTTCTTCCACGTTCATGCCGCCGAAAAATTTCAGCTCGACGACGCGGGCTTTTCGCTCGTCGAATTCCGCGAGCCGTCGTAAGGCATCATCCAAAGCGACCATGTCCGGGTCGGACCTTTCCGCCAGCGTCAACGCATCTTCCAGTTCGACATATTTGACCGGCTGGCCTGCCATCTTTGGTCGCCTCCGTGCAAAATCGACCAATATACGCCGCATTAGCTGGGCGGAAACGCCATAAAAATGCAGGCGGCCATCCCATTTCGCAGACTTCCAGTTCATCAATCTCAAATACGCTTCATTGACCAAAGCCGAGGTTTGCAGCGTGTGTTCGGGCCGTTCCCGCCGCATATACCTTTTGGCAATGCGGTGAAGTTCGTTGTAAACCAAGGGCGTCAGATGCTCCAGGGCTTCGATGTCGCCGTTGCTCCATTTCTGAAGCAGTTCCGTCAGGTTGTCAGGATCGGGTTCGACCATCGCTGTTTATTTGAGTGAGAACGGATGAATATAGCTTGAGATTCTAGCATACAAAACTCTCGTTAAAAAAAAATGCAATTTGATGATAATTTTTCGGACCCATATCCGCACTCCTATATACAGCCGCTTTTTCGGCGGAGGCGGAGAATATACGGCAGTTTTTAAAACAGGAGATAAGTAGAGAAATGGGACAACCAGTTGCAGTAAGAAATACAGATTTTGTGCCGACCACCGGCGGGGTTCAACTTCGTCCGCACGGCTTTGCCGAGCCGGGATATTTTTACCCGGCTTCAGACGGTATCAGATTGATGTACGGGCGTGCGGATACCGAAGTTTTTTATATGCTTGCGAAATCAAAGCCAACCAATAAATACGACGAAGGCCGAATCTATCGCCAAAATCAATGGAGCTTTTCGGCGGAAGTCGGCCAATTCGGTGGAATCATGGTAGCAGCGGAGAAACTTTCCGCGACTAAATCGGTGATATCGGATTTTCTTGATATCTATCTTGGGTGCATGGCTGTTGCCGGCGGGCCGGTCGCATGGGGCATAACGGGGATGAATCTAGCGGTCGCAACAGGGAAGATCGTCAAGAACTATCACGTTTATGCGGAAGCCTTACGAGCGATCTCCGAAGAAGACGTGGTGTTCTATAAGAAGATGCCTGTGTTCTATGAACATATGATCGTTGAATTGCTGCTAGCTCGTATCAAACAGGACGTTAGGTCGGCGGGTATAGATCTGGCTACCGAATCTCTGATCCCGAACAAGGCCGTCGGAAAGATCGTCGGTGTGTTTTTAGGAAAGATCGGCGAAGAGCCGCTAAAGAAATATTTCAAGGCGTTTCGACAGATCATTGACCAGGTGCTTTTAAAAGTGGCAGACCATGCGATAACGGGCGGTACGGTCGAAGAGAACCAGGCGCGAATGCTGGCCGATCACCATCTGGTGCCGCAATACGCAACCGCCAGTTTCATCTCGCTGCGGCAGGATAGGGCAATGGAGATCGTTTTTGAAACGGCGCGGAATGCAAAGGACGTTCGCCCCCGTCTAGCACGCATATCAAAAGCCCTTGCGGCATTGGAAAGCTGATAGTTAAAAACCCCAGTTGATGCAGGCCGTTTGATTGAGTACACTTTAATTGACAGCCACATGTACTGGAGGACTGACTATGAGCAACTTTACCGATATTAAAATTATTCGTGAGCGCGCCCGCAGCGAAATACAGGACGGCGCGGTTACACAAGACTATCAATTGGATAAAGACGAAGCGATCCGCGTGTTGAACGAAGCGTTAGCAACCGAGATCGTGTGCGTATTGCGATACCGATTTCATTATTTTATGGCGACAGGCATCCATAAAGACGGGGCGGCGGCCGAATTTCTGGAGCATTCCAACGAGGAACAGCAGCACGCCGACCGCATTGCCGAACGCATCAAACAGCTGGGCGGCAAACCGGAAATGAACCCTGCCATTATAGCCAAACTCAGCCATTCGGAATATGTTGAGGGCAATTCGCTGGAAGATATGCTGAAAGAAGATCTCGTGGCAGAACGCATAGCGATCCAAACCTATCGCGAGATGATAAATTTCTTCGGTGAAAAGGACCCGACATCGAGACGCTTAATGGAAGAGATACTTGCCGTCGAAGAAGAGCATGCTGACGATCTGGCAGACCTGATATTTGCGGTTGAACCGGACAACGTCGAGAATACACAAAAACTGTATTTCGCGGATGAGATCCCGGGCCATTCGGATGCCGGAAAGAAAGTTAAGAGCGAAAGCGCTCCGCAAGCACAGCGATCGACCTAAAAGTCGAAAAAGAAATAGCTTTTTACCCTAGGCCGGGCAGCGGTAATGCACACCGCTGCTCGATATTATTCCGAAACCAGAACGATCCCGCTTCGTCTCGGCAGTTTTCCGGTCCAGGAACCGTCGGCGATATTGATCCGGGAACCGTCGGCGACATCCGAACAGGGACCATTGAGCGGTATTCCGACAACTGTATAACCCTCGAGATCATTGTCTGACAGGTTCAGCAATACCGCCGCGACATTTCCCCGATCATCGAAACGCTGAAAACACAGAACCGAGTTTTCCTGATCTTCGTGGAAAAATTCGATGTTGGCGGTGGCAAAGGCGGCGTTATGCGTTCGCATTTCGATCAACCGGCGATAATATTCAAAAAGGTCCCGGTTCTTCTCACTTTCCATTAGCCTCCAATTTATTTTATTGCTGTTTTCCGAAACGGGTGAATTCTCGCCAAATTCTTCGCCCATCCAGATCATCGGAACTCCAACGGAGCTCATTAAGATAAGTACTCCGAGCTTTGCCCGCCGGTAGAGCTCTTCATCCAAGATGCCTTTTTCACCGAGTTTTCTAAAAAGCCGGTCCTGGTCGTGATTCGCAAGGTAATTCGTCACGCTTGTTGAACCCGCAAAACCGAGCAGGGAAGGATCCAACGCCTCTTTTATCTTTTCGAAATAGACGGCCGGGCTATTCAGATGGTCAAGGATCGTATGCATGAACAGGTCATTCCAACAGCTTTCGACCGGCCCGGCGGGCTCGGTCACATTCGGCGTTGGCGGAATATATTCGGCAACGGTGAAAAACGGCTTCATGCTCGCCGCCTTTCTGCCGGTGGCGACGAAACTGCGCAGTGCATCAAAATTGTCGATCTGTCTGGCGGCGTCGAACCGCAAACCGTCAATGTGATATTCACCGACCCAGAATCGGATCGAATCTGTCACAAAACGCATTGCCGGCTGCAGGCCGCGTTCTTCGTCTTGATAGACATAATTGAATTCCGGCCCCCAATTCTGATCGGGATTTTTTTATGCTAACAAAGTCATTCTTGGACAAAAAATCACTCTGTGAAAAGGTTGATAAAGTTAGACCGGTAATAAGAAAGCATAGATAAATCTTCATATAAACTCCTTGAAACTATTTCCATTTCCCCCCACCCGGAAATGCCCCGTTTAATCCCCGTGGTGTCGCTGAATGCTGCCCTTGGCTGTTCACCTGCATTAACCCTAAATTGAACAGATGATTTTTTATAGCGGTTTCTGACTGTTGAGATGTCCAGTTCCCTTGCCCTATTTTGGTTCCACTAACAGAATATGATGAGGATGCAGCAGGTACTCGGGCGGCCATTTGGCCGGCGATGGCAACGGCACTCGCAACCGCATAAGCCTGATACTCTGCCTGCCATAGCGCCGGATTGTTTCCAGATGCCAAATATGAACCAGCTTGTTGAAGATGGGTTCCTTCGTGCATTAAAGTTGCAAATAGAGAATTATTGTTGCTAATTTCACTAGAGGAAATCGCAACAATTCTTTTCCCCCCTTCGATCTTGGTAAAAGCAACTCCACTTTTGTCATTTGGATCTCTGATGCCAATAACAACGTTATTGCCATCATTCTCAGACCCATATTGATCCTTTACTGCTTGGAGAGTTGCCGCCTCAGAGGAGAAATTTGGTTTTAGTGCATCGATGATTTGTTGAGCTAGAGCAAAACCCGTGCGAATCTCGGACCGTTGCGTTAGAATATTTTGAAGTTCATTTACCTGAGCCACCATCTCATTCGTCAGGCACTCACCACTGTTAAGAAAATCTATCTCTTCCTGGATGCTGCTATCGGACCTTCGACCGCCCAATGCTGCAGACCATTCCCAGAGTCCATTTGGATCGATAAATCTGAGCGGATTGTTCTTAGAATAGACGTATAGGTTTAAAAGGTGCGGAGACTGGATTCTTTCAAGGTTTACAATAACCACATCTGGATTTGTAAATCTACCAAATGAATTCCCGAACATTCTAGCTTGTGCGAAGTCTAAGCCAGTCTCTTCGTCGCGTTTGTAGGTTGCGAATTTGTCGTCGATGTTGTCTTGTCCGTATTGTGACCGAGCTATTTCTTCGCCGAAAGGCTTGAAGTCGCGGCGGTTAATGACTTCGCCGTTTTGATTTGTAATTATTCGAGTCGAGCCGAGATTATCGGTTGTCAAATAGCTGACTTGCGGAGTTTGTTCGAGCTGTGTTGAGTATTCCGCGACCAATTTGTTAGAAGCGTCGTAAACAAAAATTGTTGTTTCCGAAGCCGTTATTTTCTTTATTCTCAAACCGTCGCCATTATAAAAGTATTCGCCGACAAAATTATTTTGACTATCTTTGACGAGTTTCTGTTTGTTCTCGCCGTCGTAGTTGAAGGTGCGGCCGAGGTTGTCGGTGACGACGTTTCCGCTGAGATCATAGGTGAATCCGCTGGCCGTTGTGAAGCGGTTGTTTGCCGCGTCGATCGCTGGCGTTTGATCGTTCACCAATGTATTGCCCTCGTATTCGGCCAAGCTGTTTCTATTACCAAATCGATCATATCCGAAGGTCTGTTTCCACGATTGATTTCCGCTGATAGTTTCCGTCGCTTGGGTTAGTCGGTTCAATGAATCATAGGAATAATTTTGAACTGCGGTGAAACCGGTGTTGATCCCAACGGTCGGAACGGTGATGGTTTGGCTGAGGACATTGCCGTTGTTGTTCGTTGTGCCGTAGCTGTAATCGAGCTTGAGCAGATCAGTTGCTCCGGTGGTGGCACCGAGGGCGATCTGCGTTGGCTGCAGGCGGGAATTGAACTGCGTCGATTCCCAACGGCCGTTGCCGAGCTGCATCGAGGTCACGGCACCGGCGGCGTTGTAGGTGAAAATCGAGCTATTCGAGCAACGCACCCTCAATAACACTTAAATTTATTAAAAATCATCTTTTTTATTCTTTGTAGAAAAGAGACTCGAAATTATAAAAGCCGCAACCAAACCAACCAAAATCCCTATCACAATATTTGCTAGGAGACCCATCCACAAAATACGATTTGAAAATTGCCAACCAGTTTCAATGAAAGCAAAAGGAAAGCCGATTTTTTCTGAGCAATCGAAGCATATTGGACGATTCCGCCCAGCTATATAAAGGGTCAGTAGAAAGTAAGCTATAAACGAAGAACAAAATCCACTAATGAATAACTTAGATTTAGACATATTACTTTACGGCTGATGTTTAACTTTTCGAGGGAATTTTAGTCTATCACGCATGATATTTTCTACCATGACCGCACTTCGGTTATTTGATTCAACAATTACATTTTCTCGTGGGCCTCGAGAAAGGCCTAAGCCTCCACTTAACCATTCAAACCAACTACCTCTAGCATCCACGATTTGCTGATAAACATTGTCTCGCTGAATGCCCCATGCGTGTCCGAGCTCATGAGCATCAATAGTTGAACTTGTGTTCTTCAAACGATTGCCGTTAGCGTCACGGAAATCAAAACTGTTCGCAATATTTACAGCATTATATGAGACAAAAATCTGAGTTCGCGAAGAGCTGATAGGAATAGTAACAGCTCCTCCCTGAGCCGACAATGACCATGAATTTCCATTGGCATCCGTTGCACTATTTCCATAAATGACACGATATTCATTTGTAACTGAACTATCTATAAGATCGCCGACTATGCTTGCCATATCACCACCAGCTGCAAATGAGTTAGAGCTACCAGAATATTCAACAAAGTATCGACCATCTCTTTCTACTATCTTCAATTTTGATGCACTCTTTTCGCCGACCAATTCTTTAAGTCTATTAAACGCCTGCTGACGGTCTCGCTCATCACCAGTGAGTTCTATTATCTCACCTGTTGGATCAACAAATCTTAACGGATTATTCGAAACATATGCATATTTACTCCATAATTGTGGCAGGATTAAATATGAATCTAAGATTTTTTGTTTTTCCTTGAAATTACGACCAATTTCTTTTTCAAAAATAATATTGTAAGGATCTATAGAAGCGAATCGGCCAAGTGCAGTGTTATACATTCTTGCTTCTGCGAAGTCCAAGTCCGTTTCACTATCCCTATCGTAGCTAGTGAATTTTTGACGGACGTTGTCAGCACCGGTATAGCCTTGTGATGTTGTACGGCCGCCGGAGCCTGTGTAAATTTCTTCGCCGAAAGGTTTAAGATCGGTGCGAGAGATTACTTGTCCGGTTTCGTTGGTCTTTATTCGCGGGCTACCCAAATGATCTGTCGTCAGATACGTGACCTTTGCGTCTTGCGGAGCAGCGACCTCATTTGCATATTCGGCGATGGTTTTTCCACTTGCGTCGTACACGAAGATCACCGTTTCTGTGTTAGAGATCTTTTTGACACGTTTTCCGTCGCCGTCATAGTAATACTGACCGACCGAGATGTTGTTTGCGTCTTTGACTTCCTTTTGTTTATTTTCGCCGTCGTAGTTGAAGGTGCGGCCGAGGTTGTCGGTGACGACGTTTCCGCTGAGATCATAGGTGAATCCGCAGGCCGTTGTGAAGCGGTTATTTGCCGCGTCGATCGCTGGCGTTTGATCGTTCACCAATGTATTTCCCTCATATTCGGCCAAGCTGTTTCTATTCCCAAAACGATCATATCCGAAGGTCTGTTTCCACGATTGATTTCCGATGATAGTTTCCGTCGCTTGGGTTAGTCGGTTCAATGAATCATAGGTGTAATTCTGCGTCGCCACAAAACCCGTGTTTGCCCCGACAGTCGGAACTGTGATCGTTTGGCTGAGGACATTGCCGTTGTTATCTGTCGTGCCGTAGCTATAGTCCAATTTGAGCAAGCCATGATCAGACACTGAACTTCCGAGACCGATCTGTGTCGGCTGCAGACGAGAATTGAAAACTGTGGTCTCAAACTTCCCATTACCAAGTCTCATCGCAGTCACCGCTCCCGCTGCATTATAAGCAAAGCTCGATGCGTACGGACGATAAAAATCACCGGAGTTCTTTTTGCTTTGGACTTGTGCAAGACTTCCGCCGGCATCAAGCGTGTTCTTCACGACCCGCCCAGAAGGATAAGTTTGCTCGACCAACGCACCAGACAGATTATAAGCATACGCCGTCGAATAACTCTGCCCGTCGGTTGTCTGCTTATGTCCCGTCACTCTCCCTAAGACGTCGAACGACGTATATTCGGTTGTCGAAACGCTCGAAGATACCTTCGTCAGTCTGCCCTTAGCGTTCGTCAGATTGTCGTAGAAATAGCTCACCGCCGGAGTAGTATAGCCCGTCTCGCCGGAATAATTCCGCTGCATAACGCGGCTAAGTGCGTCGCATGCATTATTGCCGGTTATTCGGGATTTCGATTCAAGGCCGTCTCGCGTTTCCCCGAAGAAGAAAAGCGGATTGTCAAAGCACTGCTCGAAGGCATGATCTTCAAACACGAAACCACCCGCCGGGCGAAAATCTGAGCAACAAAAAGTTATCAAGGGCGAACGTGTGTTTTTCTACTATTTTTGATTTCCTAAACTTTTAGAAAGCAGTCGGCACAAGCAAAAGGCGTGAATATATCAGGGCTTTTTGATCGTAAACGGTTCAGCAAGTAGTTCAACCCTCTTTTCGTGACTAGGGGAAAAATTCACGTAAATAGCAATGCTTCGCTCACCTTCAATCAAACTTAAGTCTGAATATTCAAACTCAATACTCTTACCCGTTGTGATAGGCAACCAATGAAAATTTACCCCGGTAAATTCACCTTTTCTTCGCCAGCCCGGCGAACGCGCCTTCCATTCGTCCTTCTTGTCTCTATAGATCATATATCCGGCAGGAGTCGTATTATAGTCTTTCAGATTATACGCAAGATAGTAAATCGTTTGATCGCAGTTGTTCCTAAGCTCGAATCTGTTATGAATGTCATCCGGAGTTTCAACTATAACGTCCGGGGCAGGTTTTTCTGTGATCTTCGGAGCTGGTTTCTGTACAATCATCCGAAGCGTAATACAGTCAATCTTCATTTTTGAATCTACCTCCTGTCCTTTAACTATTAGGCACAACGCAAATATAAAAATTGTCACCATTAACCATTTTGAGCTTTTCATTGCTGTAATCTTCATTATTGTCCTCTCTGTGTAACTGTCTTTATCCGGTTCTGGTAAAATGAAGGAGTATCAAAGTCATTCTTGAATTTTCGTAGAATCGGAAGTTGTGCTTGATAGGCTAGTCTTTCGGAAATTCGGTCAGCATGGGTTGGCGCATCACGGTGCCATTTTTCGTGCCGAAGGACTGAGGCACCGTACAAAAGCCAATCTTTGCTTGTTCCGCCATCTCCCCCATTTATGGCACCTCTATAAAGCGGTCCTTTAGCGTTAATAAATATCTGTCCACCATAAGCAGGTTGACCATTTCTATGTAATACAAAAGCATTTATGTTTCCGATACCCTTAAACTTTGCGTCTGGAAAATCATTCTTTGGATCAGTACTTACCGAAAAGTCGCTTAGTTGCAACCCCTGATCCTCACCTTTATCTCTCAGATGTTGCAACATTGTATTCACCATTTTCGTTCCAGCCAATTCAACATTCAAAGTATTGATTGAGCTGTTAGTTTGCTTGATCTCATTGTTGATGGATGCTTTTCTACTTTTATATTCGTCTTTCGAGAGAGTTTTTTTCTCTTGTTTCAGAGCTTTCTTTTGGGCTTCCAACTCCTTCTTTCTAGCCTGCTTTGCTTCTATATCTTTTTCAATATCAGCTTCGTCCCGTCCTAATTGAATACGTTCCATTCCATTCGGATCAGTAAAGTTGAGCGGATTGTTCCCTACATAGCTGTAAGAATTCCAGATTTGTGGGTTATAAACACGTGCCTCTGAGATCAAAATATTGTCGGTTGACATAAAGCGACCTAACTTGGATGAATAAAATCGTTCCTCTGCGAAATCCAAGTCAGTTTCAATATCTCTTTCATACGAGGTGAATTGTTTTCTCACGTCATCGGCGGTGTAGCCGAGGCCTTGTGTTCGGCCGCCGGTGCCGGCGATCTCCTCGCCGAACGGATGGTAGTCGTGCCTTGCGGTGACGCTGCCGTTTTGATCTGTGTTTATCCGCGGCGAACCGAGGTGGTCGTTTGTCAAATAGCTGACTTTCGCTTCCGACGGCGGAGCGATCACGGTTGAATATTCGGCAACGAGCTTGCCAGCCGCGTCGTAAACGAAGATCGTGAGTTCACCTGTTCCGGGCACGACTTTTTTCACACGCTTGCCGTCGCCGTCGTATTGGTACTGCCCGATGACGTTCTGCTGGCTGTCGCGGACCTCGACTTGCTTGTTCTCGGCGTCGTAGATAAATGTTCTGCCGTCGGCATCGTGCGTCGTGTTGCCGGAAGCGTCGAAGGTGTAATCATTGATGCTGTCGCCGTCCTGATCGCCTTTGATGCGGTTGTTCGAAGCAAGTATTTCAGGATTGAGAACCTTTCTATCAGCAGCACAAACGGTGAAGTTTGGCGAGGTTCCGCAGTTTTTGATCAACGTCGTCGTATCCGCCTCGTCAAAGTTACGATTTCCGTAACGGTCGTACGTGAAAGCCTGCTTCCAGCTTTGCGAAGAACTGCCGCCGTGCGGCGTGACGTTCTCGGTCGCGACTTTGATGCGGTTCAGGCTGTCGTAAGTGTAAGTTTGCGTTGCGACAAAGCCCGTATTCGCCCCGACCGTCGGAACTGTGATCGTTTGGCTCAGGACATTGCCGTTGTTATGTGTCGTGCCGTAGCTATAGTCCAATTTGAGCAAGCCATGATCAGACACTGAACTTCCGAGACCGATCTGTGTCGGCTGCAGACGAGAATTGAAAACTGTGGTCTCAAACTTTCCATTACCAAGTCTCATCGACGTCACCGCTCCCGCTGCATTATAAGCAAAGTTCGATGCGTACGGACGATAAAAATCACCGGAGTTCTTTTTACCCAAACCCTCGAACGATCTTCGCGTCGAATAAGTAAAAGATTTTTGAGATCATCGGTTCATTTTTCCTCGAAAAAATGAAAGGCCTCCCCTGTCGTCTAAAGAGAGCGTTTGATGTTTTATCAAACGGGGACGCAAGCGAATGAACTGCTTATATCCAACTGACCATAGATCGATCTCACCCACATTTGAATCGACTTTCCAATTCCATTCCTTAAAATTCGCGATATGGTCTGCGTTACGCGGCTTTCTGGACTCTCCCCTTATTATGCCTTGCAGCTGAACTTCGTCGAACAATTCAAGATCAATCGTCACGTCGTTAACATTTTCAAAAATTAGAGTTGCGGGAGCGACCCAGAATTTATAGTGCGTATATGTCGCCCTAGGTGGTATCCATTCAAAGATATAGTCTATATCTAAAGCGAGTTCGTGAGAACTGTGTAAGAATGCAATTGCATGAATGGTTGAGTCATGCCATCCCATTTCTTCGTAATCATCCTGTGTCCACAGCCATTTTTCCACCGAATAACCTTCCATATAAAATTAATCCTTAGGCAGTTCATTTTTTCTAGCCGGACGAACCTTGCCCGGTATATCTTTGCCCTGTACATGAGGCGTCTGAATATCCTCTTTGGTTCGAGAATTCCTGTGAGGCTTTCCACCTGGTTTAGTATCAACGCTTTTCTTTGGTTCGAATCCGTTCGGGCTTTTGGGGTTCTTCCGCCAAGTGGTGTACCTGGTAACCTTACCTTGACTGTTTCGCCTGACAGTCGAGTGTGGTCCCCTCGCATCGGAAACTGGCTTTAAGTTTTTCGGACGCGAATTTTGCAGGACTCTTCCTGCTCCCTGCGATACTTGCCCGCCGGCTTGTGCAGTTGCACGCTGACCACCAATGACGCGCGAACTTGGCAGCGGCAGGTTCGGAATAAGAATCGGATCGATCATGCCAGTTCGACCAGCACTAACTGTACCAGTTTCTAACATTGGGGCGATCCTTGGCACGACGGCCGATTTCGGTGTCAAAATCGGGATGGTCTCGATGATCGTCGGTCCCAAAAACACTTGGGCAGGACTACAAGGCGGGCAATGTCCGCTTGGGTCGTTGTATTTATACGGGTTGTTGTAGCCGTATTGGTACTTATTCAGCGACTGCGGGTTTTCGAGGTCAGCGTAGAATGTCGGGTTGTCCGAAGCGTCTTGCTCGAAGTCGAACAGTTCATCAGGGCCGCCTTTGAATTCGTCCGGCGAGGTGAACCGCCCGTGAATCGGAGAGTAGTATCGAGATTGTGCAAAGTCCAGTCCGGTTTCTGCGTCTCTTTGATACGTCGCAAACTTCTTCCGTGTATTTCTGATTCGGGTTTCTTCCGGCAAGCCCTGCGTAAAGCTCTTCACCAAACGGCAGAAAGTCACGCCTCGCCTTTATCTCACCGAAAGAGTTCGTCGTCACTCGCACAGATCCGAGCGCATCTTCTGTCAAAGATCAAAAAATCAGTCACTTAACTCAGGGCCACATTTTCCTTCTTCAAATTGCCATATTCCATCTACTTCACCCTTTTCCAGCAACCGGTAAGCTTTGTAGATGTCGGTTTCAGTTGGAACGTCAACGGCAAAGAAGCCATCACCGCCGACTTCCTTTCCACAGCCAATTTCTTCCAATCTTTTCCAGTATTGCGTAAACGATTGATCTTCTATACCGTCATTAACAAAAATTCTATATGTTGAGTGTCCGCTGTTCTGTTTAACGTCTTGAAACAGAAGCTCACCATTCACATCCTTAGCCAACACGACATCTTTATCACTAATTCCGTAGGCATAAAATGGAACGTTATCAATCTGATATAAGTTATCGTTCAACGATTCTGCCCACATTGATTCTGTCCCGTGGTCGTGCAATTCAGATGGTTCTAATTTGAATACAATTTTTTTAGAGATTCTTTCATTGATTTTTTCTTACTTCTTGTCTTCGCTTCTCTAACCATTCCTTATCTTGTCGTTGAAATTCTCGATTTGTTCTTGTCCGTTTCCTTTGATTACAAGTCCGACAGGTGTTTTGGAGATTTTTATTCGATGTTAAATTTCCGCGTTGAAGACCGTGTTAGTTACGCATCATCGAGCGTATTTAGTTACGCATCATCGAGCGTATAATAATGATACTCACCAAAAATAACATCGTCAGGATGCTTCTTAGCTTGTTCTAACATTTCAAAAATTTCAGATTCGGGAAAGGCTTCATTTCGTAGAAAATGTGTTACCAAAACTGCTTCCTCAATATAGGTTAATTCTCCGCCTGCTTCATCTTGAAGTTTCCTTACCTTTTCCTCGAAAGATTTTGCATTAGCGGCAAAGGTGACTACGCGCGCAACAATCCCTATCGCGTTAGGTGGCATCTCGGCGTCTATGAAATCTGCAATTCCTGTCCACGGCACCTGTCCGTTTATTTCATTATTGGTTTTCATTTCTTTTTGGCGGTTGATTCCGTTTGGGTAAGTATACATGAACCTTGTTGTCAATTTTTTTACCTTTTCGATCCACAGAATGTAAATGAGTATCGACTCGTTTTCCGTTGTGTCGATCCTTATTATGTCTAATTGACCCAGACGAACCTTTTTGAGTTTTTACTGCATTTATCGCGTTCTTTCTAGTGCTGGGTCGAACAGCATGTTGCATAGGCTTGCCACTTGGTCCCAAGGGCTGTCCTTTCGCATTAGTCTTTCGACCACTTGCAGTTACACCAGTGGCGGAATTTTTCCCATTACCTTGTCCATTTGAAGTTTCTGTTTGAGGTTTTGCACTCTCGTTCATCAACCTTTGGCCCATCCGTTGCGAAGCCATGCAGCCTTTGCAGGAAGGATCGGCCCAGCCTTCATTAGCGGATGCCCGAATTGATCTCGCTACCTCTCGTCCGACAGCTTCTACGCCTTCAACGATTTGTTCTCCAGCAGCCGCAGCCGTAGCGGCAATCGCCCCGCCAATAGCAGTTTTGGTTAAGGCATCTGCCAATCGACTAGCCGGAGGCCCCCAAACGCAGACTCCTAAAGGACAATGCCCTGTGGGATCGTTGTATTTATACGGGTTGTTGTAGCCGTATTGATATTTGTTCAGGGATTGCGGATTTTCGAGGTCGGCGTAGAATGTCGGGTTATCTGATGCGTCTTCCTCGAAATCGAACAGCTCATCAGGTCCGCCTTTGAATTCGTCCGGCGACGTGAAACGTCCGTGCATTGCAGAGTAGTATCTGGACTGTGCAAAGTCTAAGCCGGTCTCGACATCTCGTTGATAGGTCGCAAATTTCTTCCGCGTGTCGTCGGAAGATGCTGAGTACTTTTGATTTGTATTACGATTTGCAAGTCCTGCATAAAGTTCCTCACCAAATGGCAGAAAGTCTCTACGGGCTCTAATGTCGCCACTCGAATTCGTAGTCACACGAACGCTTCCAAGTGCATCTTCTGTCAAATAGCTGATCGTCGGGCTCGTCGGAGCCGGAACATTAACAGTATACTCCGCCGCAAGATCACCGTCAGCATCGTAAACGAAGATCGTCGTCTGATCCGTAATTGCATTGTGCGATTTTATTCGTTTGTTGTTGCCGTCGTAGCTGTACTGCATCGACAGCCAGTTTCCCGTCGCCGTTGTCTGCAGGTTTTCAGCATTGTATGTAAACTGCTGCCCTTTCGCATCCTTGATTAAATTTCCGCTCAAGTCATAAAGATAATCAGGCTGTCCGTCATTGTCCTGATCTTCTTTCAGCTTGTTGTTTGACGGCTGAATTTCAGGATTCGTAACTTTTGGTATCGCAGAGTCAGAGCTCTGAAGTGATGTATTCGCGGCATCAAAACTACGATTGCCAAATCGGTCAAAATTGAATGTCTGTTTCCAGCTTTGATTGCCGCTGATGTATTCGCTCGCAGATTTTATCCGGTCAAGCGGATCATACGTGTAATTCTGCGTAGCGGTAAATCCTGTTGCGGCACCGATTGTCGGAACAGAGATCGTTTGACGTGCGAGATTGCCGT
>CAKZGE010000019.1 GCA_936914845.1 uncultured Chloracidobacterium sp. | reverse complement strand
GCTCATCATGCGGACACGTTCTCCTTAACCCGAAAACTCCAGTTTAGATCGGTAAAAAAAAGGGGATGTTTACAAGTACGCCCGTAAGATTGAAAGTTATTCTGCCCAACAATGGAGCGTGGGGGCCGCTCGTCGGGATAGGCCCAGTGGTAGACTTTGATATCGATATTTGCTCAAAGGGTTTAGTGGTGCCATTGCGAATTTTATTCGCAACATCTGGAAAGGCACCGAGATTTGGAACTTCAACATACAGTTCCTTGATGCTCATATTTAGATCTTTACCAGTTCCCCCGATGTAATGTTGAAGAGCTGAACTTGCAGTTACGTTGGAACCATTTTGAGGAGTTTGGGGGTTCGGACAATCTATACTGCCGCCGAGGCCAAATTCTATTGGTTCATGCGGCGTGATTTGGGTTGTAGTGCTGGAACCTCCGTAGTTGTAAATGTAGCATTTGCCTACATACAAAGTACCCGTTTCAGGAACCCAAACGTCTGGCATACAGAAAACATAGCTGTTAACGCCCTCCACCATTAGTCCACTTGGGTCAATGAAGTTAGTTGGCTCATTCTCAACATAGGAATACCGATTAAAGCTTTGCGAACTACCTAATGACATCGATCCATTATACGGATCAGGCGAAGTCCAGCGTCCGGCTTGATTCTCGTGTTTTCGCCACCAAGTGTCGTCAAGACCCGTTGCTTCGTCTCTTTCGGTAAGTCCGTAGCGTTGTCTTAGCGAATCGTCGGAATTGAAGCCCGCTGCCGATCTCTGCCCGATGTTTGAAGCGATCTGTCCGCCGAAGGCCTGATAATCCATTCTCGCGATGACGTTTCCATTGATATTCGTCACACAACGCGTCGAGCCTTGGATATCCTGAAGGATGAACTTCACGCCGCCTTCGTCCGCCTCCTCCGGCCCGCCGTATTCGGCAACAAGCTTCCCAAATGCATCGTACACCAAAAATCGCCAAATCCCACCAACGAAAGATGCAACCTTATTACCGCCGGAATCATACACCGAATTTGCATCCGGCGTTGAAGTTTTCACCGCCTTGACCATTCTTCCGTTGGCGTCATAAGAATAATCCATCGCCCGAAACTTTCCATCAGAAATGACATTTCCGGCTTCATCATACGTCGTATTGGTGTTCGCCGCCAAACGGTTGGTTGCCCGGTCAATATTATTTTCCTCAATAAAATTCGGCAGCAAAGGATTCTGCCCCGATGAATTGTCCGCAGCCTTCAAATAGCGATTCCCGAACCGGTCGAACGAAAACTTCTGCTGATAGACCTGATCGCCGTTATCACCTCGATATTCAGTCTCTTTTTCAAGTCTTCCAAGCGAATCGTATCCGAATTTCTGAGTGAACTGCTTCACAGGGCTGGAGACCGTCCCGCCGTTCCAGCTTTCGATCTGGGCCAACTGCAGTTAGTCACCACACTTTATTCCTAAATTGTCTGAGGGACTTATTGATACGTCCTCAAGAAGGTCATTTTGAACCGTCAGCTCAACACCTAGATCTTTGCTCACATATCTCAAAATCTGTGGGGCATCTTCTTCCTGGTGCACAACAAACATTTGATGAGGGATCCAAAACTTGGAGAATCGAATCTTCTTTTTTAAGAAGACAGAGATGCTATAAACAGTTCCATCTTCAAGTGCCTTTCCCTCAGCACTCGCACAATCTCCGTCGACAAAATCGATTCTATATTCACCATTTTTATTTTCAATAATATCTTCGCTTTGATTAGTTCTAATCTTTCCATCCAAAAAGCGGCGCACTTCTTCGCGGGTTGATTTGAGAATAATAATCTTGCCTAACGGTCGTAAGGACTTCTCCTGTCGAAGCATCGCTTCATATGATTCTTTTTTTTGCTTTTCGATATCCAAATACTGAGCGTTTACGACTTGTTCACTCCCTAAAAAATTAACAAAAGCTGTCATAAAGAAAATAAGCCCAAGGTTATATTTGTTTAATCTCATAATTTTTCAATTTCCTCCAGCCGCCGATCTTTTAGGAGCATTAGGACAATGTACATTGATTTGTTGAGATATATATTGTGTATCAGACGTGCCTTTTGGTTTTTTTAAGCCTAGTGAAGACGCTACAGCAGCAGCCATTTGTCCATGAGTAAACAAACTCCTTCCCTTTTTCGCATGATGGAGCAATTCATGAAAAATAATCCGAGCATAGTGTCCATCCTCGTCAAACTGCGGGGTATTGGCTGAATATGGTCTAACATCAATCATCTCTTTGCCATCCCAACTAAAATAAGAAAGTCCGTTGGTGTTCCCTTTGTCCGTACTTTTTAGATTGCTATTGAAATGTATGTTAGGTTTGATAGATGTAAGTAAACTATCTATATTAGGAGCCTTTAACTGATCTAGAACTTTGTTAAGAAATTCCCGACACGTTATGTCCCTGCCTTCGCCTTTTTGATCGAGAACGGCGTTGACACCTGATGCTGGTCCGCTACCAGTTTGTGATGTCGTTCCACCGCCGCCTCCGTAATAGCCACCACCGCCAAAACAAAAAGTGTATGTTCCTTCCGGAATTCGAATAATGGT
>CAKZGE010000018.1 GCA_936914845.1 uncultured Chloracidobacterium sp. | reverse complement strand
CCACCAAAGCACCGCTTAGATTATAAGCATATCCCGTCGAATAGCTCTGCCCGTCGGTCGTCTGCTTATGCCCCGTAACTTCCAAAGATATCGAATGTTCTCTGTCATCGTATGCTATTCGGCTCGCCGGCCGGATATATGCTTACCCTTGTAAACCCGTAATCCTTATAGTGAGCGGCATAGGACGCGGTTTTGAATGGATCTAGTCTTATCTGGATTATCTTGACATTAGGAGAAAACCCAATAGGAATCTCTGTTAGTATTCCCGCGTGAATCTCCAAGGTATCTCTGCCAACTTTCTTAATGTAAATCTCGGTATTGTCCAAATAGACAATCTGGCGATCATTATCCTCATCGAAGCCAAAGATCGGCAATGTTGAGATAATAATCTCCTGGTGATTTCCACCTATAAGACCCCAACCTCTTGCTCGTATGTATATGTTTTCGCCAACATCCTCGAAAGGAATGATATATTCGTTTGGCGGCGGGTCGGAAAGTGCGGTATCGACTGACCTGAGTGCGTAATAAGACACAATGAATCCAGTGAGGAGAACAAGTCCTAAGAAGGATACAATTGTTAATAATATTTTCTTCTTTGACATCATCGATTCCTCCCTCGCATGAATCCCTCAATGCTCATTCTCCTCTGATACTCTAACTCGCCATATGTAGGGGCGGGACCATAGGCCGTTCCCCTTAGATAGATGTCCCCGAGTGTGGCTCCATTAAGCGGCTTTCCTTGCTGCCGAAACACTTGTACGGCTCCGGCCATCTTTTGAAATGTCTCCCAATCAATTTGTCGTCCTGCGAGCGTACCCGTGGCGCCATTAAGTCCTGCCAAATAGTTTCCAGCAGAACGTGTAGTAACATACAGGCCGTTTAAAAGGATTCCGTAGTTTCCCCAAACCGCTTTGATATCAAGCGATCCTCCATTCCTCGAACTCTGGGCCATTTGGTACAGATTCATTTCTTTAGTTGCCTGTTTATTAATCGCCTCAATATGTGATGTCATATCGGTCCCGACGAGGATAATATGATCCGTAAGGATTTTTCCCGTGTCAGGACTGACGAATTCATCCCAGTATTGTGTGTCTCCAATTTTGGTTCCACCTGCTGATGTCCCTTTCTTCGCGTGTCGCTTTTTAATTTGTGCTTCCGTTGGTGTTTTCCCATCAGCGTTATCTCCATGCTGGTAAACACCGTTGTCATTATCATCAAAAACGGTGATTACCTTTCCGTTTTTGTCTATGTGCGTTGACGGATCCGCACTCATACATCTGCACTGAAAAGGGTCTTTCTTATTTTGCCATGGACTTTTAATTTCTTCTCTATCATCCCAAGGATTTGATGAAATTAAACCAAGTGGGTCAGTGAATGTTAAAGGGGAATTCAAGGTATATGAATATCGATTGAATGATTGAGGATTAGCAAGAACTCCACTTGATGTTAAAGGGTCAACTGTGGTAAACCTGCCGCTTTGACTTGCAAACATTCTGGCCTGAGCGAAATCTAAGCCGGTTTCGTCGTCGTTAAGATACCCCGTAAAGCCGTTGCGAATATCTTGCGCGACGTAGTATTTATCATTAGTCGACCTTCCGCCAAGCCCAACAATCTCTTCGCCGTATGGGAGGTAATCAGTTCGGGAGACTACTTGTTCGGTTCCGTCGGTGTTGATTCGCGGAGAGCCGAGGTGGTCGTTCGTTAGGTATTGAACTTTTGCATCTTGAGCTGGCAGAACAATAGTCGAATATTCGCCGATCAACCTTGCTCCGCCATCATAGACGAAAATGGTGATTTCTCCGGTGGACGGGACGATTTTCTTAATTCTTTTTCCGTCGCCGTCAAATATATATTGGCCGACCGTTTGGCTCAAAGAGTTTTCTACTTCGACTTGTTTATTTTCGGCATCGTAGGTAAAAGTCCGGCCTTCGGCATCGGTGATCGTGTTTCCTGATGCGTCAAACGTGTAACCGTTAAGTCTATTGTTCGCCGCGTTAACCGAAGGATTTACAATAGGCACATCAGCCGGGCAAACAGTAAAGTTTGGTGACGTTCCACAGTTTTTCGGCAGCGTCGTCGTGTTCGCTTCATCGAAGTTGCGATTGCCGTAGCGGTCGAAAGTGTAAACCTGCTTCCAGTTCGTCACCGCTCCGGTCTTTTCTTCGGCAGATTTTAATCTATTCAGCGAATCGTATACGTAAGTTTGATTGAATATTAACGGCGATTGGTTGTTTCGATTGACCGTAATTTGTTGGCTTAAAACGTTGCCGTTGTTGTTCGTTGTGCCGTAGTCGTAATTCAGTTTTAGAAGATTCTGATTTGTTGCCGAACTTCCGAGACCGATTTGTGTAGGTTGTAAGCGACTGTTGAACTGAGTATTTTCAAACTTTCCGTTACCGAGTCTCATTGAAGTCACCGCACCCGCCGCGTTGTAAACAAAGTTCGAGGCGTACGGCCGATAGAAATCGCCGACGTTCTTCTTGCTTTCAACCTTTGCTAAATCTCCGTTCACATCGATCTCGTTTCGGACGACGCGTCCCGATGGATATTTTTGCTCAACCAACATCCCAGAAAGATTGTACACATATTCAGAATCATAGCTCTGCCCGTCGGTTGTCTGGCGGCTCTTTGTTTTATGAGATCATGTAGTATTTTCTGATCCGACTATAATCTAAGACGCTTCTATGTGACTATGTCACTGCCACACATCAATACCAACTAACGCCCGAACCTATTAATGGGTCAAGTTTCTGCTTCCGAGCTTCTTCAAATCCGACTTTCTTCACTTTTTTGAACCATTTTTTATAGGCTTTGTATGCAATCTTTATACTTCTATTAGAATTTTGTTCTTCGTCTTCGTCGTTAACCAATACCATTGCATCTGCAAAATCTTTTTTTCCATAAAAAAGATAAGAGATATGAAATAAGGCAACGACTTCAAACGGGGACGGACCAAAAGTTTGAGAGACATAGTTATTTATAACTACCCCCAAAAAAGGGGTTTTATCTCCCTTAGATTCCAGCAAGCATTCTATTATTTCCATTCTCTTTGATTCTGATAGATTTGCATCAGAACACCAATCAATATTGGTGGCTTTCTTATGTTTTTGTATTTCCACGCAATTACAAATAAAATTGGGCTGAGCCTTGCTTTCCAAATTTAATAAAGTTATACATAAAAAAATGAAGAAGACGTTAACTAGTAAGTAAATTTTCATTATTTATTCCTCTTAGTCCAGTAATAAATTTGTGCATTGGGTTTCCAAGCATTATTAGGTGAAGTTGTAGTTACTGGCTCTATACCCCCTTTACTTGTAACACTTGTCACACTACCTTTAGTAACTCCTCTGACTGTTACACTATGATCAACACTTTTTAGTTCAATACTAGTTTTACCATCTTTTGTTTTTTCTTTGTATTTGCCATATATTCCTATATCACCTTCTTGAGGTTTATCAGTTATTGAGTAACCATCACTGTAAACATCCCCGTTTTGTTACCGATCTAAACTGGAGTTTTTCGGGTTAAGGAGAACGTGCCCGCATGATGAGCTAGGAGGCGAGCCTCCGAGCGAGTCATGCGGGCGGCGGTGGT
>CAKZGE010000017.1 GCA_936914845.1 uncultured Chloracidobacterium sp. | reverse complement strand
CCGGACTTGACCACACATGGTTCCGCAAACACGAAAACCAAGCCGGCAGATGGACATCGCCAGACCCGTATCTCGGTAGTTAGGGCGTCCAGGTTGGACGCCTTTTTCTTTGCCTTTCTCTATCCGCACGCATCAGCATTTTGTCCGAGGTAATAAAATGCGAGATCATCGACGAACGATTTAGTCTCACTCCCCGGCCCGTCAATCTTCTTTATGCCGATCCGATGTGCGACGGCACTCTACCCGTTTCAATTTCAAATAGCGACGGATGGTATTGATCGCCGCGAGATCTCTTTTAAAAATTTTACCGTTAACCGCAAGTCTTCCGCGAAGACGAAATCACCGATCACTAATTTTTTTCTCGATGAAATCTACAAGGTAGTTAAATTTGTGGCCGTGCTGAACCTTTTTTCAAAGGTTTCCTGCGTATAGATTGCAGGGAGTTCAATAAACGATCTACTTAATTTCCAGAGAGCAAAAATTCGGATCGAGGTGACGATTTTCAGACCTCTGACTTTTATGATTCAAAGGGTATTATTTTCGGCATTTTTTCTGATCTGTTCATGTTTGGTGATTTCCGGACAGACGAACGCATCGCGCTCGTATACGCTCGTTCCGGCGGCGGACGGCATAGCTGTCAAATATACGGATGCGTCTGCGTCCTTCGGTTTCACAGTCGAGGGGAAAAAGCTCTTGTATAAAAAGGATACGGAAGGCGGCGTTACGATCTACACCGGCAAGTCTCAAACCCTCTTTGTTCAATTCTTCAAAACAGCCGATGTGTTCGACCCTGCCGCTAAATTATCGCCCGAACAATCTCTTGAATCGTATTATAATTTTCGGGCGCTTTGGGATGCGACGGAAGCCTTCGGCAGCACGGTCGTCGCCGAAAAGACAGGTTCGGAAAATTTGACGATCAATGATCGGCGAGCAACTGGTGCTCCAGCAAAATCGATCGCTGCTAATGCGATCTATTGGTCTTCGGAAATCCAAGGGCAGCCGCAAGGCATGTTCTACGCAGCCGTTATCGTCGGCAAAGTGCTTATGCTTGCGGGCGCGAACTACGATGATCCGGGGCAACCGGCGGAAGCGCAAAGCCGCGTCAAACAAGCACTCGCAACGCTTGCATTGCTGCCGCATTCATCAAAAGGATCACCAATAAGTAAACCGCAAAACAGCCGGAGAAAAGTCCGTTAAAATATTTGGCGACAAAACGATGATCATCAGTAACGACTGGACGAAAATTTTCCTTGCGGCGACAATCGCTTTTTTCGGCGTGGGCGGCGCGTGCTACGATCTGCCGGAGACCGTAACGAGCGAAAAGATGGTCGCGGCTGAAGTTTTTACGTTTTACAAGATCACGGAATACACGAGCGACGAAGACAAATGCTCGCGTTCGATCGAAAGCGGTTTTTTCGGCGACAGTACGGTTTACCAAATTGAACCGCCTGTGCGTGTCACTTTTAACGGTGCAGAACTAAAAACCGGACGGGATGTGAAAAACGAATTCTCCTGCGGCATAGAAAAAGCCGAATTTGTTTTAACGGATAATCAGGGCGGGACAAAAACAGATGTTTACGAAACGAAAAAAGTGAAATTCGCTTTTCCCGCTGAAACCGACCGCGCTCAGGATCTGCGCGTGCCGGTCGAGTTTGACGATAAATACGATTACGAATTTGAAGGCTGGATCAAAGCAAAAAGCGACGACGAGCCGAATGTTCAACTAAAAGTTCTGTGGGTAAAGAACGAAGCCGAACTTGGCGAGCGTTTAAGAGATCTCGACATCCCAAAAAATTTGTCGTATTTTCTGCGAGACGAAAAACTGCTCGTCATTCCCGCGTCGGTTCTTTCCGCGCTAGCGGCGGGCGACCAAGCGGCGACTATAAAAGTCAGTCAATGGTTTTTTAAGCCGAAATATGGCGATCCGAAGAATGCGCTCAAATCGGCGGCATTTACCTATGAATACAAACTGGCTTTAAAGCTGAAATTAAATTAAACCGATCGTCTCGGCCCAGGGCTGAAAGATACATAATTTATGTCAACAAGAATCAAGCCGCTTTTTTTAATCGTTGGCTTCACCCTCGCCGTCGTCTTTTCGGCGAACGCACAGACGCCCGATACTCAAACCGTTCAGTCCGCTGACGGAGTGATTTTAATTCGGAACGACAAAGTTCAGCGTTTTTCCTTTTTCGTGGCTGGCAAAAATTCTTCCGTCCGGCAAACCGAAGACGGCAGCATCTCGATCGACACCGACGAAGGCGGCTTGTACGCATACTTTGTCAAAATGATGGAATTTCTCGACCCGAAAAAGCGGGTTGATCACGCGAACATTCTCGAGGCACACCGCGACCGCGATCTGGAAGCGGAAGAAAAAGCGCAGCAGATCAAACTGGACGCGACAAAAGGAGCGGATCTTATTGCGATCACGGATGTCAGAAATCCGCTTTTTCCCGAAAAGGTCGTGCCGAGCCTTTACTGGTATTTTTCGCCGCCGGGCAGCGATGCCGTTGTTTTATACCAAACGGTATGCTCGGCGACACGGTGTTGATGCTCCGCACGGTGTTTCCGAAATCAATCGAAGTCGAAAGACCGCGCGGCTTTTTAAGAAAAGTGTTGCAGTCGGTCGCGCTGCTGCCGCCCGCGCCGAAAAAGTCCGCCGCGCCGACGACGAAAAAACAGCCGGTCAGAAAAAACGTCCGGCGAAAAATCTGATACTGAAAATTATAAATAACCGAATGAGGATTTAAGTTTATGAATCCGATTTATATGCGGAAGTAAAAAACGCCAAACCGAAACCAATTTACCAACCGTATTCATAAATCGCCATAATGATTAACTTTTACGCATTAAAAAATTATGAAATATCAAAATACTTTGATTATTCTTATTGTGCTGGCGAGCGCGGTATTCGCTCCGACTTTGATGCAGGCGCAGACCTACGAACAGTTGAACGCGGAAGCGAAACAGGCGGCCGCGGATTTTTACCAAAAGAATTACAAGACGGCTTACGACCGGACGACGCGAGAGTTAAGCGCTGGTAATTACGAAAAAGCGATTGTCGCGTCGAACGAATTTTTGGGTTATGCAACCGACCAGCCGGAACTTATCGTACTGCGCGCCCGCGCCTATGCCGCTTTGTATGATAAGGAAAGAACCGCAGTTACGCAGTCGGCTGTAACTTGGCAATGTTGATGTTTACCACTCACGCGCCGGAGCGCGTTTCGATCTGCTCATCGGACCGAATCCTTTTTCAATTGCGGACTGGGAAAAATCTGTGCAGCTCGTGCCGCGCGATCTGCAAACTAAGATACTCTGCGTAACGGCCGCACCGAATACCGCAAAGCGCTTTTGAGCGACGAATGCGGCGGCAATCGTCGAAATTATCCGACGACGGAACTCGTGAAAGTTACAGAAAAGACCAGAAATTCCGCCGAAAAGTTGAACTCCGACAGGGCGTTTTATCTCTCTCCCAAAAAACGAAAACGCTGAGCTGATCAATCTCTGAATCAAACACGGCGCAGAATAGGGACCAGAGGCTTTGCAGACTATGGAATGCGAAAATTGTGAAGAAATTGCTTCTTAAAGTTATTTCAATCTTTTGATTCCTTTTTCCGTCATAGAAACGATGGCTGTGCCGACGCGGAGGAGAATGAATCTCCCTTTCTCGCAGGTGTTGTTAGTTTCAAAAATGATGTCGCCTTCATCGCCTATGTTTACTCGGTAATCTCCCCAGATGCCGCCGTCTTTAAAGGCCGTTTTTAGTTCATCGCTCGCGCCGGACAGATCTACACAGGGCGAATCCGTCAGATAAAACGACAACTTTTTAACGATTCGCGCTCTGCCCTTTGAAGGCAGATTTCTAATAATCGCCGCCTTTTGCGAAGAATTTGACGACCGATACAGAATCTTTTCGACTCTTTCGAAGTTTGCTTGGATCGCTTTGACCAGCGGAGCACTCATTTTCCGGCGATCCATCGGCCGACCTGAAACAGCGACGTTATCGAATTTGACACCGTAAAGTTTACCGACCCATTCGTAGAACTCTTTTTCGCTCAGCTCCTGTTCGGGATAACAATTGCCCTCGCGGGAGCAGATGTTGAATCCCAATTTATCCAAATGCTCAAAGTGGACATTATCATTGGTTCGGACGTCCTTAAATATGGCGGTGCCCGAACCTGCCGGAATGCCGCTTGCCGAATAAGAAAAATTTAAGGCATAGCTCGGATTTTTCTTTACAAAGTCGTAAAATTCTTCCTCGTTTTTGAGCTTTAATTGAGAGGCGGCAAGTCCGTGCAGTATATACATATGAAAATCGAGCATATCTATAAACTCAAATCGTGTCATCGGAGTGTTGACGAGGCTGGGAACATCCGTATGTATATGCCATTGATCGAGATAATTCGCTATGTCGTTCGCCGATCTAAAATGAGCGATCCAGCCATTTGCGCTTTTTTCGCTCATCATTGGCTCTTGCGCTTTTACGCCGGCCGCACAAACGCATAAAGCGAGCGTTATAAATACCGTTAAAGGGAATTTTTTCATAATCATTAAACGTTCCAAAGATAGTTGATCTTTATAATTAACTTCAACTCTGAAAGTAGGGAAGCCAGCCGCATTTACGGACTCGCGTTATTTATCAGCGTAAATAAAACCGTTGAGCGTGACGAACCCTTCCTTGGCCAATCTTTTGATTTTAAGATTCGTCAGTTTAAAGACGATCTGCGTATCGGTTTCTCTGATGATCTCTAATCGGCCTTCGGCATAGTGCGGATCGGAGCGAAGCGTTTCGCCGCCAACTAAAAACGAATTTCGCTGGTCGCCGCTCGATTCCCGGTAAGAAATTACCCGCAATTCGTTCTCTCGCCAGATCTTCTTGTCGCTAGTCTGAAGCGGAGCGTTGATTCTCAGATTCTGCTGTTTTTCAATTTTTGAATTGACGAGCAAAACAAAATGATCCGACGCATCGCCGGTTCCGCTTACTTTTTTCGATTCGCCGCCGACGGGCGTTTTCGACGAATTGCCATAACCGATCGTCGCCGTGAAATCCGTCCAATCGCTGCCGAAAAGAGGGCTGGAATGCTCGACTTTCAACCAGCTTTTACCCGTATCAGCCAGCTCAATTTGCGAGTGAGTTTGACCCGCCAGATCCGTTTGGGCAGCGGCGACTCTGGAGAATTTTCCCTCAACCGAGCTTTCCGAAACACTTTTGTTTAAGCCCGAGCCGGCTTGAGTTCTTTGAACGAGGGCAATCTTATTATCTTTATCGAATTTCCCTTTGATCTTATAAGTGAGTTTTCCGATCTGCTCGATCACGGCTTCAAACTTACCGTTTTTCTCGACCGTTCCGCTGAAAGTTTTGACGGACTCGTCGATCTTGATCGTTCCGTTCAGCGAATTGTCAGCTTTGACCTCAAATTCGGCGACGATCATACGCGGTTCGGAAAAAAGATCGAAAAAAACGGCGCGGTAGCTGCCTTTGTATGACTGACCGAAAGCCAAGGCAGGGAAAAACAAAATAGTTAGAAAGATAAATTTTCGCATAAACTTCGACCCTTTTTAAAACGCAGATTTAACGCGAAAACCGGTTCAAATTTTTATGACCCTTTTTGAGCGGAATCCTGCGTTATAGATCGAGAAGATTTTGAATATGCATTGCAGCTTCTTTGAAATGGGACAAAATTATGAAGAAATTAACTATTGCAGCTTTGATCTTATTGACATGTTCGTCGTTTGCCGTGTTCGCTCGGACCAATGGGGAACTGACCGACAACGCGGAAAAGCCGGCGAAAAAGCTGGTTGACGAAAGCGTGGCGATCAAATTTTTGCCTGCCTCCGAGATTATTGATTCGGCCAACAAAGGCAATCGCAGAAAGATAGCGGAGCAGAAATACGATCGCTTCAACTTTTCGGTCATTCCGCAGCATTTTAGTGAAGATCGTGAGGCCGTTCCGGGCCGCGGAGCTTCAAAGGAAAAGTCGAATCAATCGTCGACATATTCCCGAGCAACTTCTTCCGCCTTGCTCCTCGACGATTATATTCGTTTGAATAAGGGCTGGAAAAAAGTCGTTCTGGGCGCATCGGAACAGGAAATCAAAACCGTTCTCGGCGAGCCGTCGTTTACTTATTTGGATATTTTAGACGCCCCGAAAAATATCTGGCGTTACGACGAGCCGGGATTGATCGTCTGGTTTAAGAAAGAAAAAGGATCGAAAGCCGTCAAGATCTTGTTTTTCGCCGGAGCGAAGCCTGATCAAACCGATAACACCGAATCTTTTATGGTGAGCGGAAGTGCATCCACGATCAGGCTCAAAAAAGTTCCTTTTGCTCCCGAAAAAGCTGCTTGGTGGGCGAGCGTCGAACAGGTGATCGCCGCTTACGGCAAGCCCGACAGCCAAAACAAATTCGATCTTTTCGGGTCTTCCGTGACTTTGTTGAAATACGGCGAAACCAATTTTTATTTCAGGCGCGGTGAACTTTATCAAATCGCACTTATCTCGCAAGATTATTAAGTTTTGACCGGGCGAGAAAGATCTATAAATAGGAGTCCGATTTTGAAAAAGGGCTTCTCTTTTAATGAACGGCATTCTCATCTGTTGATTACCTTATTTGGTTTTAAGAGCTTTATGAAAAAAATTGGCTCATTATTTACCCTCATTTTGACTCTGTCGGCTGCAGTCTTCGCTCAGCATTGTCCTTTTGATGGGTATTACATGATCGTTGTGCATTTAACCGATGCGAAAAATAAACCGATCGGTGACGCCGAAATCAGTTTGCGGGAAATTGAGAGTCCGCAAGCCGAAAGCTGCGCTTTTGCGAAAGGTTTGCTGAATAAACCTTTCGCTCCGGCGAGATCAATGATGAATTCTTCTTTTGATATCGGCAATATCAAAAACAATGCCGCCGAAAGATTTTGCGCCGACTGCTCATTTCTTGGAGCGGGATATTACGCCGTCATTCTAGAGAGCGCCGAAACCAAATGTATGATCTATGACCGCGAGAATGATCTATCTGGATATCAGCGAAAGTACGAAATTCGTTATGCAGATCAGACTCTGCCGGTTAAAGAAACTCAGATCTATCGCCTTTGTTGGGCAGAAGGAAGATGGTCGAGGATCAAACCCATCAAATTGCGGTCGAAAAGCGGTCCAACGGCCAAAAGATTCCCGCTCCGCAGACCTATCAAAAGCACTGCGGGCGAGCTTTCGCGTTTTGTCGGCAAAATTTAGCTGAACATTTTCTGCAAGGCTTATCCAGTTGAAGTTTCTTGATCTCAGCAATTTAGATGTGATCCAGGCCGGATTTTTCCGGCCGGTTTCTGTATCGCACCCCGCGACGCTGTTTTTTCTTTTGTCAGGCGGTCGCGTTCGAGTAAAATGGATTTGCTCAAACGCACTTCCGATGATCGAAAGAAACGCCGCAAATTTTGTTTCGCCGCTTGATGACGAGGAAGCCGGAGATCCCAAGAGCGTTGAGGAGTTTCTGCCGCTTGTTTACAGTGAGCTGAGACGAATCGCCGCCCATAAACTTTCGCTCGAAAGAGCCAATCATACTTTACAGCCGACGGCGCTCGTTCACGAAGCATATCTGCGACTTGCCGAACAGCATTCAGTTAAATGGCGCAATCGTGCACATTTCTTCGCTGTGGCTTCCGAGATGATGCGCCGCATTCTGGTCAATTACGCGCACAGCCACAAAGCTAAAAAACGCAATGAGGGGAGAGCTAACATCGAGCTCGACGCGGCGGAGGGCCTGGCGAGCATCCAAGCCGGAAACAGAATTGATCTTATCTTTCTCGACGACGCACTGCGCGAACTGGCTGATTTCGATCCGAACGCGGTGCGCGTTGTCGAACTGAAATTTTTCGGCGGTCTGACGAATGAAGAGGCGGCGGAAGTTTTGGGCGTGTCGGTTTCGACAGTCAAGCGAGATTGGCGAATGGCGCGCGCATGGCTCACTGACAAATTGACCTGAATTTCCTCCGTCTCCTGCGTTTTAAATTAAGACGAAAGCTCAAGCATTAAAGCTGCCGATAGAGGTTTTTGAGCGAAAACCGGCAGTCAATACTTTCTATTTTTAGGCCCGTGATGAATTCGCAAAAATGGCAAAACATCAAAGCGATCTTCGGCGAAGCGGTCAAAATGGCAGCAAACGGCGAGCGCGAGCGTTTTCTCGAATTGCAAAGCGCGACGGCGGAAGACGAGATCATCGCTGAAGTTCGCCGTCTGTTGGCGGCTGACGGAAAGGACGACATTTTTCATCCGATCGCCGAAGTGGCGAGCCTGTGGTGCGATGATGATGCGGTGGTGCCGGATCTGGCCGGTACGAAGATCGGCGGCTATCTCGTCCGGCGCGAAATTGGACGCGGCGGAATGGGTGTCGTTTACGAAGCGGTTCGCGAGGGCGAGGATTTTTCGCAGACGATCGCTCTTAAGCTGCCCAAAAGCGGAATGGATTCGGATGTTCTTGTCCGGCGTTTTCGCCACGAACGGCAAATTCTCGCTTCGCTCGAACATCCGAACATCGCGCGAATGCTCGATGGCGGACGTACGGCGGAAGGCACGCTGTATTTGGCGATGGAATATGTTGAAGGCGCTCCTTTGGACGAATTCTGTGCGGCCAAAGATTTGAGCGTCAACGAGCGTCTGCGGCTTTTTCTGCAAGTTTGCCGCGTGGTTTCTTTCGCACATTCGCGGCTCGTCGTGCATCGTGATCTAAAGCCGTCGAATATTTTGGTCGCCGCCGACGGAACGGTCAAACTGCTCGATTTCGGCATTGCTAAAATTCTTTCGTCGGAAGACGATCTGCCCAATCAGACGCTGACGCAGTTCGGAATGATGACGCCGCGCTATGCTTCTCCGGAACAGATCAGCGGAGCGTTTGTCTCGACCGCGACGGACGTTTACAGTCTCGGCTTGATCCTTTTCGAGCTTCTGACCGGAGCGCCCGCTTACGAAGTTACGAGCAGCCGTCCGGACGAGATCGCCAAGATCATCTGCGAAGTCGAACCGGTCCGCCCGTCGTCCGTTAGTCTTGGTTCTTCGCAAAACAGAAAAAATGTGACCGCCGAAAACGGAGGGCAAAGAACGAAAGGCAAAAGACACACAACGAATCGCAGATCGCTGCGCGGCGATCTGGACACTATTATTTTAAAAGCGTTGAGAAAAGACCCGGCCCGTCGGTATGCTTCGGTCGAACAATTTGCGGCCGACATCGAGCGGCATCTCGAAGGGCTGCCCGTAATCGCCCGCCCCGACACTTTCGCGTATCGCTTTTCGAAGTTCATCGCGCGGAACCGCGTTGGCGTGGTTGCAGCTATGTTAGTTTTTGTAGTTTTAGCCGGAGGCATCGCCGCGACCGGATGGCAAGCGTATCGCGCCGAAAGACAGAGAAAGATCGCCGAACAGCGTTTTCGGCAAGTGCGTGAATTGGCAAATAATATCGTTTTTAAATACTACGACGAAGCCGAAAAACTGCCGAATTCGACGGCGATGCGGCAAATGTTCGTTGACGATTCGCTCGCTTATTTCAACAGCCTGGCGGAAGATGCGAGTGCCGACGACCAACTCAAAAGCGAACTCGCCCGAACTTTCCTGCGAATCGGCAGAGTGCAGGGAAGGCCGTCTTCGCCGAATCTCGGCAACACGGCGGGAGCTCTCGAAAATTACCGCAAAGGCATTGAACTGCTTCAAACATTGGTCGAAAGATCTGCCGATACCACCTTGCAGGGCGATCTGGTTGCAGCACGCATTGATTACGCCGTCATTTTGCGCCAAAGCGGAAACGAACGCGAAGCCGCCCCAAATTTCGACCAAGCGGTCGCTCTCGCCGAGCGGTTTTCGCTTGCGTCGCCGAACGACGAAAGTTTATTTCTAAAGACCACACTCGCTTATTTATTCTATGGTGACACGCTGCCTATCGGCACAGGCGCGGACGAAAGCATTCCGGTTTTTGATAGAGTTATCGAAGCGAGCGAAAAATTTCTTGTTTTGCAGCCGGACGATCTGAGAGCCAATAATTACCTGGCGATCGGCTGCGGGAGCAAAGGCGACCAGCTTCTGATCCTCGCCCGCTCCGCCCGCGAAATGGACGACCACGAAACGGAGAAAAAGTATCTTGCCGAAGCCGGAAAACTTTTCGAGCGATACGTCGCCGTCGCCGAAAAAATGCTTCGCGTTCATCCCCAAAACGTCCTTGCTCCGGCACTCTACGCTTCAGCAAACGCGGGTCGGGCAACTTATCTCACCGAGATCGGCGACTACGCGAAGGCTCTCGAAGATCTGCAAAGATCGCTCGATTTTTACGGCGAGCTGCTCGACAAAGACGACGCTCACGTCGGATTAAAAACTTATGTCGCGGACATCGAACATCGTTTCGGGATCGTCTATTTTCGTTTGGGCGATTCTGCCAAAGCCGAAGAAAAGTTCGCCCGAGCGTTCGATCTGATAAATCGCGCCGTCGGGAGCGACCCGAACAATTTCGATTTCATCAAACAGCGTGCGGAAATGAAATTCGATCGAGCCGACGAACTTTTACGACGCAAAAAGATCGAACGGGCCCGCGGGTTTTACGAAGAGGCCTTTAACGAGATCTTGCCGATCGCCCGAGCCAAGGATCGTGAGTATGCCCTTTCTCTGCAGGCGATCTACCACGAAAAACTCGGCGATTGTTTCTTAGCCGGATCCGCCATTGAAAAAGCCTTTGCCGAATATCAGAAGACCCGCGAGATTTGGCATAAAACGGCACCGTTGAATTTATCCGGGACCCTTCAAAAAGATAAGATCGCGATTCTCGAAAAAAAGATCAACTCCGTTGATTGATCGTCGGCGTGGATCGTTCCAAACGTGACATACAAAAGACAATCTGCTGTTTATTACTCGTGAGATGTAGCCGGAACTATATGCTGATAGGGATCTTGACCACACCGTTAGCGGCGTGGCTATGCAAAAGATCAAGCTGAATTCAGTGTCCGCGGCAAATTCTGGAGTATAATGTATTGTGATCTGAGAAAACGCCTAATAATGTTGGCGAAATGGAAAAGGTTGTAACGAAAACCACGCTTAGACGTCAAACGTCCGATGTTGCGTATTGGCGTTCGAAGACGTTTGCGTAACGACTGGCGGCGCTCGAGGACATTCGCCAAGAATACGATCGCTGGAAGTACACAGATGTTGAACAAAGATTTCAGAGAGTTTATCGAGTCGTTAAATTCAAACAACCTTAGGTATCTGGTGCTCGCTATCTTGTCTCCGAAGGAGACCGACAATATAGAGTAGGGTGAAACCCTACGAGGAATGGTTAAGTGATCCGTCCCTGAATGGGACGAACAATCTATGCCGCAATCATTGGTCAAGTTACTGGTTCATGTGGTGTTCTCAACCAAAAACCGCGTGGATCTGATCCGACCGGAGGTCGAATCCGCGATGTATGGCTATATTCACGGAATAGTTGAGAACAATGTGTCAAAATTGATGATCGGCAACGGCACGCCAAATCACGGACATCTTTTGATCTCAATGGGCAAGACCGTCGAGGTTAGCGAGCTTGTCGGAAAGATCAAACGCGGAAGTTCGCTTTGGATGAAGCAATACGAAAAAGCATTCTACTGGCAAGAGGGTTATGGTGCATTTTCGATAGGCGAATCGCAGGTCGCGCGTGTCGCAAAATATATAGAGAACCAAAAGCAGCACCATGAAAGGCAGGACTTCAAAGATGAGTTTCGTGGCTTGCTGGATCGCTACAAGGTGGAGCACGACGAAAGATATGTGTGGGATTGACGTGGTTTCGTTCGTCCCTTTCAGGGACGGAATCTTTTGTGTGATCAACGCGTAGGGTTTCACCCTACGCTATATTGCACGTCTCCTTCGGAGACATTATTCTTAGAACATGCACAAAAATTTCAAAGAACATCTACAGAGCACGATCGATGGCATCGTCCGAGGCGTTCATAAACACAACACCGGCAAAACCGCCGCCTGGTCCTCCGCCAGCCACGTCGAAAAAGCCCCGAAGAAAAAGGACACTCCGACCCCATAACCGATGAATGTGGTTTCTTCATTCGATGTTGATCGATTTATTTTAGCCGCGCGTAACTACGTAGCGTGGTGCGAGAGTCCTCACATCGACGATGACCCGGACGAGTTTCGGCTGGCTACGCTCAGTCGGCTTGCTGAACTCTATGCTGCGGCGCAGGGTTTGCCGGACGTGCCTGCCGACGATGGACCAGATGTACCGGAGGAGGAAAGACCGGGATTACGGGACGAACTGATGGCGAATCTTGCTCCGATGCCATTCCAGTTGTACTGGGAAACTCTTGATCCCACAAATCTAAGCGAGATTGATAATACCGGATGCGGTGATATTTTCGATGATCTTCTAGACATCCATTCCAATATCTCGGACGGCTTGTGGCTGCTTGATCAAGGCTATCGGAACGACGCCATTTGGAATTGGCGTCTCCTATATTTTCACTGGGGCGAGCATGCTATTAATGCGATGCGCGCGCTGCATCTCTATGAGCCAGTAGCAAAGCTCACCGACTCTAGCATTGAGGATGCATAGTAATTCTCGCGGATGAGTGAATCCGATTAGCTTCGCGGGAGTCCGAAATTCTATAGTTAAGGCAAAGAGATATCAATATGTATTCAAATTTCAAAGAACATCTACAGAGCACGATCGATGACATACGTGAGGCGGGGCTTTATAAATCGGAGCGTGTGATAGACAGTCCGCAGGATGCGCGGATCGATGTTGGCGGCAGGGAAGTGCTGAACATGTGCGCCAATAATTACCTGGGCTTGAGCGATGATCCCGCGATCATCGAGGCGGCGAGAAAGTCTCTGGACGAATGGGGTTACGGCCTTTCGTCGGTGCGATTTATCTGCGGAACGCAGGCGATCCACAAAGAGCTCGAACGCAAGATCAGCGAATTTCTCGGCACCGAGGACACCATTCTCTACACCTCGTGCTTCGACGCCAACGGAGGCCTGTTCGAGACGCTCTTGACCGATGAGGACGCCATCATCTCCGATGAACTCAACCACGCGAGCATCATCGACGGCGTAAGACTGAGCAAAGCCGCCCGCTTTCGATACAAGAACAGCGACATGGCCGACCTCGAAAGCAAACTTCAAGAAGCAAGTTCCGCACGGTTTAAGATGATCGCCACCGACGGCGTGTTTTCTATGGATGGCTACATCGCGAACCTCGCAGAAGTTTGTAACCTCGCCGAAAAATACGACGCACTTGTGATGGTCGATGATTCACACGCCGTAGGATTCATGGGCAAAAACGGAAAGGGAACTCACGAACACTGCGGAGTCATTGATAAGATAGATGTCATAACGGGAACGCTCGGAAAAGCTTTAGGCGGAGCTTCAGGCGGATATACCAGCGGCAAAAAAGAGATAATAGAATTGCTAAGACAACGTTCGCGGCCATATCTTTTTAGTAATTCGGTCGCACCGCCGATCGTTGCCGCTTCAATAGCTGCTATCGATCGTTTAATGGCTTCGACGGAATTAAGAGACCGTCTGATGGATAACACAAAGTACTTTCGCGAAAAGATAACGGCGATCGGTCTGGAAGTATTGCCGGGTGAACATCCGATCGTCCCCGTGATGTTCGGCGAAGCCGAGCCTGCGGTCAAAATGGCCGAAAAGATGCTCGAAAAAGGCGTCTATGTCATCCCGTTCTCGTTCCCCGTCGTCCCGAAAGGAAAGGCTAGGATCAGAACCCAAGTCTCCGCCGCTCACTCAAGGGAAGATCTGGACTTCGCACTGAACGCGTTCGCAGAATCGAAGGCGGAGTTGGGTATCTAACGAACCTACGTGGTTTAATTTTCGAAGGCCGTGAAACGAGTTCTCGCGGCCTCTTCTATTGCACTGACCCGTTCAGCAAACGATTGTCGCGTAGTGTTTTCGGAGGAATAAATGCGAAGACTTTTCCTATCGATCACCGCGATCTCACTGCTCGCCGCCGCGGCCGCGGGCCAGCGGGGAACCTACGACGTAACAGGCTACACGGCCCCGAAAGGCTGGACGAAAACGCAGCTCGCTCACGCAGTCCAGTTCGTGGCGGAAGACGCCTCGCAGAACGCGGCGTGTGTGATAATGTTGTTCAAGTCGCTGCCGGGAACGGGCGATGCGGCGAAGGATTTTAACGCGTCGTGGGAATCGATCGTACGGGAAACACTGTCTATTACGGCTTCGCCTAAAATTTCGCAAACCGCGGCCGAGAATGGTTGGACCGGCAACGTTGGTGTTGCTCAGTACGACAACAACGGAACGAAAGCCCTCGCGATGCTGTTCGTGCTAAGCAGCGGCGACCGTATGATCCCGATCGCAGTGCTCACCAACTCGGACATCTACGGCGACGCAGTTTCGGAATTCATCGGTTCGCTAAAACTACCGCAAGCTACTGTATCGCGAACGCCTCCGACAACCGCCGCCGCTTCGTCCACAAACAATCCTTTGCTGATGTACAAAGGCTGGAAACAGTCGCAGTACCGCTCCGATGGAATGGGCGGAAGCGCAGGCCGTGCGTTCAACGTATATGAGTTCCGTGCGGACGGGACGTACACCTTCTACGCCGAGCGATTTCAATATTACACGCCGAAATATTATTTGGAGAACGAATCAGGAACGTATCGCGTCTCGGGCGATAGACTTACGCTATCACCTAAGAGCAGCGTGTTCTCGCAACACCGAACAACGAAAGAAGAACAGCCGATCAAAAGCGGAAACCTCGGCCTAGAGAGCGTGGAATACACGTTTCAAATCATCGACGAGAACGGCAAAGCTCTGCTCCTCTCACCCGTCTCCGGGCAACCCACCCGTCGCGACGGCGGATTCAGCTATATGTCCGGAGGCAGGGAAATGAAGGCTTACAAATACGTAGCGATCGATTATAAGTAGATCCAACCGTAAGTCTAAAAGCGTAGTTCCTCTAAAATATCAAACACGAAAGCCGCCACGTTCGACAAGAACGTCAATGCGGCGGCTCGAGTTTTTCCAAACTAAACGGCGAGTCCGGTGTGGTTCTACCGAACCGAAAAAGTTAATTGTTGGCATATTTTATTCGTTCAGCAAGATCATCGGGAAGCGAATTGCTAAGCTCAGGGTGCGCTTCGACGAGGCGCATTATGTCAAGGAAATCCTTTTGTCTTTTACTAGGACTGCGTCCTGTGTCACGCCAAGCGAGCATCTTGCCATAAAGCGTGTCGGCAAGCGAAGAAACGCGCATCAACATGCCATGAACATCTGCCGGAACCGAGCGGGCGGGGAAATCTTGATAAACGGGTTCTGTGCTTATCTGAACGCTGATGGCAGATCTCGCTTTAAGGTTGATCGTCCAATCGTAGCGCGTTGCTGCGAAGCCGATAGCTTCAAGAGAAGCAGCGGCCCGCTCGAGACTCTCAGCAGAAATTGCCAGATCTACGTCAGCTGTTGCGATGGATTCAGCAGCCCAATAATTGACCGCCAGGCCGCTAATTACACACCAAGCGATCTCTTCGCGTTCGAGCGTTTCGATGAGTAAAAGTACCTCGCCGCCGCCGCCGGCTGTCTGCCAATCAAAGAATTGCCGCTCAGTCATAAAATGTTAAATGACAAAGGCCGCGAAATCACGAAATGTACCTTTGAGAAGAGGTGAAATTTGTGTTCGCGGCCGGTAAATTTAAGCCGCAGCTTGTTTTCCGATGGCGTCCTTTGCCTGGGTTGCGATAGCGGCAAAGGTTTCCGGCTGTTTTACGGCAAGATCAGCAAGCGCCTTTCTATCAAGTTCGATGCCGGCGAGGCTGAGTCCGTGAATGAACTGCGAATATTTAATATCGTTCAGACGGCATGCAGCGTTGATGCGAACGATCCACAACTTGCGAAAGTCGCGCTTTTTAAGCTTACGGCCGGTGTAAGCAAAATTTAATGCTCGTTCGACCGATTCCTTAGCGGAACGGTATAATTTCGATTTGGTCCCGCGGTATCCTTTGGCGAGGGACAGTATTTTTCTACGCTTTTCGGTGCGTTTATTACCACGTTTTGCTCTAGGCATTTCTTCACTCCTTCGATAGTTCGGGTGCGGCGGAGTATCTGATCGTCCAAGACGACCTTACGCCGAGAAGCATTCCCGAAACTTAAAATAACTAATCTCTTCCGTAGGGCAGCATCTTTTCGACGCGTTTTTGATCGCCTTCGGATACCAATGTATCGATATCAAGATTGCGTTTACGCTTGGCCGTTTTCTTTGTCAGAATGTGGCGGGCGTGTGAATGGCCGCGTTTGAACTTGCCCGAAGCTGTCGAGCGAAAACGCTTTGCCGCACCTTTGTGTGTTTTCAGTTTTGGCATAACTTTCTCCTTAAAATCCTTTCAAAATATTTCGCAGGCGAATTCGAACTAGCCTTGGTCGTCGGCCGGCGGATCTTTCTTCTTTTCCGCGGGCTTCACCTTTTTCGGCGAAAATATGGTGAACATTTGATAACCTTCCATTTTCGGGGCTACTTCCACATCGCCGAGATCGATAAGATCGGCAGTCAGCTTGGCCAAGATAGCGGCTCCGAGTTCGCGGTGTGTCATTTCGCGTCCGCGAAAGGCGATCGCCGCCCGAACTTTGTCTCCGTCAGCAAGCCATTTTCTGGCATTCGCCATTCGATAGCTGTAGTCGTGGTCGTCGGTGCCGGGCCGAAACTTGATCTCCTTGACCTGAACAGTGACCTGTTTCTTCTTCGCTTCGTGAGCCTTTTTCTTTTGCTCGTACAAGAATTTACCGTAATCGATTATCTTGCAGACGGGCGGCTGAGCGTTGGGTGCGATCTCGACCAGGTCCATCCCCATATCCCGAGCCCGAGCAACGGCATCGCGTGTGTCCATTACTCCTAGCGCTTCACCTTCCTCCGTTACGACACGAACCGAAGGGACGCGAATGCGTTCATTCGTTCTGTGAAGCGGTTCGCGAAAACGCGGGCGATTCCTATTTCCACCAAATCTTCGTCCGATACTAGCCTCCTTTGTTAGCTGCCTGCTTAAAGTGTGCGGCCGGATCTGCGTTTTCCGGCCAGCTCTTTAAATTCATTTAGCGACATCACGCCGATGTCACCCTCTTTTCGCTCGCGGACCGCAACAGTTGCGTCTTCGAGTTCCTTATCGCCGAGAACCAGCATATAGGGAACTTTCTGCATCTGTGCATCGCGGATCTTTGCTCCGATCTTGTCAGAGCGAAGATTGGTCTCGACGCGAAAACCTGCTTGTTTCAATTCTGTTGCCACTTGCTGAGCGTATTCATTGATGCGGTCAGTGATCGGCAAAACAACCATTTGAACCGGTGCCAGCCATAGGGGAAATGCCCCGGCGTAGTGTTCGATAAGGACACCGAAAAATCGTTCGATCGAGCCGAACAATGCTCGGTGGATCATCAGCGGACGATGTTTTTGGCTGTCGTCGCCGGTGTATTCCAATTCAAAGCGTTCCGGGAGGTTCCAATCAAGCTGAATAGTACCCAGCTGCCAGATCCGGCCAATGGCATCTTCGATCTTGATATCGATCTTCGGGCCGTAGAAAGCTGCTTCGCCTTCAATGCGCTCATAGGCGATGTCCCGTTCCTTGAGGGCGTGAGCCAACTGTGTTTCGGCGTATTCCCATTGCTCGTCGCTGCCGAGATAGACCTTATTGTCTGCTTCGCCGCGAACCGAGAGTTCAAATTTGACCTTTTCAAAACCGTAAATATCAAGAACCTTGATGGCGAAATCGAGGCAATCTGAAACTTCGGCCTGAACCTGGTCCGGACGAACAAAAAGATGAGCATCATCGACGGTGAAGCCCCGAACGCGCATCAATCCGTGGAGCGTACCGGAAAGTTCGGCGCGATAAACGGTTCCCATTTCGGAATAACGCTGCGGTAGATCGCGGTATGATCGCGGGTTCGATCTGTAGATCCCAATGTGGAAAGGGCAGTTCATCGGCTTTAACCGATACTCTTCATCCTCGATCTTGGTCGGGGCGTACATCGAGTCGGCGTAATTTCCTTCGTGTCCGCTGGTTACCCAAAGATCGCGTTTGGCGATGTGCGGTGTGAAAACGAAACTATAGCCCCGCTGTTCAAGCTCTTCTTTAAGAAGCCGCTCCATTTCATTGCGGATAATGCCGCCCTTCGGGTGCCATAGGATCAGACCCTGGCCGTAATTATCATCTATGGAAAATAGATCGAGCTGTCTGCCGAGTTTGCGATGGTCACGTTTTTCGGCCTCTTCACGCTGAAGTATCCACGCATCGAGTTCTTCCTGCGTGGCGAAAGCTGTGCCGTAGATGCGCTGCATCTGGGCGTTCGCGGCGTCGCCTTTCCAGTAAACTCCCGAAAGAGCCAAAAGCTTAAAAGCTTTGAGCTTGCCGGTATGCGGTACGTGCGGGCCAAGGCAGAAATCGATGAAAGGGGAGTTGTCTATGTAATAGACGCTCGCCGTATGGTCAACCTTTTCATTGATCAACTCGCGTTTGAGCGGTTCTTCGCGTTCTGCAAAAATGTCTAAAATGCGGGCTTTTTCGATATCTTCGCGGCGATATGGCAGATTCTGTTTTGCCATCGCTTTCATCTTTTTTTCGATGAGCGGAAGATCGGCCTCGGTCAATTGCCGCGGAGCGATCACATCATAGAAGAAACCGTATCGCGGATCGTCCATCAATGCCGGGCCGATGCCGAGTTGGGTGCCGGGAAACAGGTCAAGAATGGCGGCCGCGAGAAGGTGAGCCGTCGAATGGCGGATAACTTCCAGCCCGTCGCGGCTCTGTATTGTGATCGGTTCGATCGATATCAGCTCGTCTGTCGGCAAAAGCTGTTTGTTGAGATCGACCTCTTCGCCATTGACACGGGCCGCAAGGGCCGTTTTCAGAACGTCGCGATCAAATGCCTTAATGGCATCCGCTACCGTTGCCGGTGCGGGAATGCTCAGGCTGTTTTCACCAAATTTTAAGTTAAGTCCACTCATATATCCGTAAATGAAGCTGAAACTATACAAGCTTACCGCAGCACAAATGCCGCCCGGCCGCATTTTGCAATGCCGCTTTATCAGTTAACCCATTTACGTTGTTTCGGAAATTCCGAAAATCACTACTACTAAAAAAGATTTGATCCGATAAGAGCGATTTTGCTTTCGCCGCCTGCTTAAAACCGACGGCATATTGTCCCGGCATTAGAACCGGGTCGTAGTAGTTATAAATACAGCAAAATTCTTAGTAAGCATCTTATCGAAAATAGTCAGCCGAATGTGCTATACATACGACCGTTGCGAAAAAAGCAAGCGTTATATTACCGAATACCGGCAGAATTTGCAAGTCACGACAACAACCCTAAAAGGGGCGGGCTTTTGTTTGCGAATTGAGTATTATAGAAGATAAAGGGGTGAATGTTATGAATAAACGCAAACTAGGCGGCACGGACCTGTACACGGCTCCGATAGTTCTTGGCGGAAATGTTTTCGGTTGGACGCTAGACCAAGCCGGTTCGTTCAAGGTGCTCGACGAATTCGTAGAACTAGGTTTTAACTGTATTGATACGGCAGATGTGTATTCAAGATGGGTGCCCGGAAACAAGGGCGGCGAATCTGAAACTTTGATCGGAGAATGGCTGCGGGCGAGACCGGCAAGCAAGGACGTGATCGTGATCACAAAGGTCGGCTCAGACATGGGGCAAGGCGGCCGCGATATCTCGGAAAAGCATATCCTGCAAGCGGCGGAACAATCGCTGAAGCGGCTGGGTGTTGAGCAGATAGATCTTTATTTAACGCATTGGGATGATGACGTGACGCCGGTCGAGGAGACGCTCGGAGCATATCAGAAGCTGATCGATGCGGGAAAAGTGCGATATATCGGAGCCTCAAATCTTTCGCCGGAACGGCTAACGGCTTCGTTGGACGCATCAAAAGCAGAAGGACTGCCGCGCTACGAAGTGTTCCAGCCCGAATATAACCTTTACGACCGGCAGGGGTTTGAGAACGGAGTGGCTGAGATCTGTAAAAGTAATGGATTAGGGGTAATAACGTACTATTCACTAGCCAGCGGCTTCTTAACAGGCAAGTACCGCAGTAAAGACGACTTGAGGCAAAGCGTACGCGGCGGCGGCATTGAGAAATATTTGAACGAGCGGGGAGAGAGGATACTTAATGCATTGGATGAAATATCGGGCGAAAGGGGAACGACGCAGGCGGCAGTGGCGCTGGCGTGGTTGATCCAAAACCCACTTGTCACGGCTCCGATCGCCAGCGGCACGAAGCCCGGGCATATAGAGGTTTTTAAGAACGCGGTGGAACTCAAATTGACGGACGATGAGCTTGCCAAGCTTGAGACAGCTTCCGCTTAGATCATATCTCCGCCAGATAGGTTTTAATTCCTAGTTGGCGGAGATGTTAAAGTAATATTTCAGGCGATCTTATCAAAACAAACTTCGCCGTTCTTGTCCGAAACACACAGCTCGTAGGGGACATTCGGCTTCATCATATTTTCGATCTTGCGGATCTCGATCTGCTTAACGATGGTTTCTTTCGGAAAAGGCCGTTTAAAATTTTCTTTCTTTTCACAAGAATGAGTGGAGGTTTGGGTTCCGGAAGAAAGGACGATCGTTAAGGTGTTGCCCGCGAGTGAATATGTTCCGACGGCGGTGTCTTCCACCTTTCCGCGACAACGATTGACGAGCAGATCGCCGGACATCGAATATCGGACAGTGCCATTTGCAGCAAATTCGAATGTGTAGTCTTCGGTTGCTTGATAAGTGGTTTTTCCGGTTCCGTCGCCCTGCATCTGCCCATCCGTGCGAAACCATTTGCCAATGAGGCTGCTTGATGACGAATCCGCCGGACGTTGTTCGGTGCCCGCCGCGGCGTCGCCGCCTCGTTTTCCGCGGTTGTAAACGCCGAGCAATAGAGCTGAGTCTTCTTCCAGGGCAGAATTTTGGAGATCGCTAATAATATCAGGCATGATCAGGTTGCGTGCGGCGATCTGTTCTTCCGGTGTGCCACTTAGGACCTTTGCGAAAGCTTCGCTGACCGTCACCAGGTTTTCGCGAAGTTTGCGGGCGTCCTTTTTGTGGTCGCGGATGAGTATTTTGGCGAAGACCAGGCGCTCCTTTTCGGAAAGGCCCGCTTCGAACAGCCATTCATAGAAATCGATCAGTCCGTTGACGTCAGATTGCATTAAAGGGGGGGCGCCGCCGGCAAGTTGTCTATTCTGCTGTGCAAATACAGATTGCACGGCGAGCGATAATACAACGGTAAATAAAATCATTGTTATAAATTTTGCAGTTGTTTTCATATAAGATACCTATAATGAATTCGCGGTAATTCCCACTGAAAAGCATCAATATGAACGAACAAACCAAATATGTATTCAACGGATTTTTGAAACTTCGTAATTTGGAGCGACTTGAATTGGTCAATGCCATTAATGAATTCTTTGATTCCAATGAACGCGAAAAGATACGCAGCGATTTTGAGGACGGCTTCGAATCGAATCTAAACGACAAGACAAGGCCTTGTACCTGTTGCGGGCGTGTTGAGCAGCAGTAAGCCTGTCTTTCTGCCAAAGAACTTTTAGAGTAATATAGACCATATGGCGAACATATTTGACCTGACAACTCGGCCGGGCACCGAACTCTTCTATTCAAAAGGCGATAAAAACGATCCCCGCCTAGGTGAGATCGTCCGGTCGGACGAGAAAAGCTATGATGCCGCGGAGTTGGTTTTGCTCGGCTGTCCGCAAGACGAAGGTATTCGGCGCAGCCATGGTCGGGAAGGTGCGGCGTTGGCTCCTGATGCGATTCGCGAACAATTTTATCGTCTAACTCCGATGGGCATCAAAAAACGTATTGTCGATGTCGGCAATGTTAAAACGGATGGCACGCTGGAAGAGATCCACGACCGGCAGACAGAGATCGTGGAACAGATGCTTCGTGACGGTAAGCGGGTGATCGTTCTTGGTGGCGGCAACGATATTTCTTATCCGGACGGCAAAGCGATGGCAGCTGTTTTCGGCAGTGGGAACTGGATCGCCTTAAATGTCGATTCTCATTTGGATGTCCGAGCGGACGAACAGCGAAACAGCGGTACACAATATCGACAGCTTCTCGAAGAAGGGCATTTGGTGCCGACGCAATTCTATGAGATCGGATATCAATCACATTTCTGTTCGCCCATTTACTATCGGTATATCACCGACCTCGGTGTGAATCGTATCAGTTTAGAGGTTCTTAGGGGACGCGAGGATGTGCATCTCGAAATAAAAGAGCGGGTACGAGAAACTTTTGTCCACCATAGCGCTTCGTTGAGTACTTTCTTCGGGTTCGATATTGACGCTCTTCGATCGGCAGACGCTCCGGGGGCGTCGTCGCCGTCGCCGCTGGGTTTGAGGGCGGGCGAATTTATTACGCTGGTGAAATATGCCGCGAGTCTTGCCAACACGAAAGTGATCGAGTTTACCGAAGTAAATCCGAAATATGATCAGGATGACCGCACGACGAAACTGGTCGCGATCGCTGTTCATCGTTTTTGTTCGAACGTGACGTAAAAATTGGCGGAAATTCGTGAAACAACAATAACTCGATACGTGACCCCGCTTCGCGAGGGCGGCTCGTTGCCGGCGATCGTAGAAGCCGAAGACGACGGAATGTATGTTGTCAAATTTCGCGGTGCCGGGCAGGGAACGAAGGCTTTGATCGCCGAACTTCTCGCAGGCGAAATAGCCCGGAAGCTGGGATTTCGCGTGCCGGAAATAGTTTTTGCGGAGCTTTCGGCTGAATTCGGACGGATCGAGCCTGATCCGGAGATCCAAGATCTCCTTAAAGCGAGTGTGGGACAAAACCTGGCATTGGATTATTTGCCGGGATCAATAACATTCGATCCGGTCGTTGATACCGTCAATGCCGAATTGGCGGCAAAGATCGTCTGGTTCGATGCCTTTGTCATGAATGTTGACCGCACGCCGCGCAACGCGAATATGCTGATGTGGCATAAAGAATTGTGGTTGATCGATCATGGAGCCGCACTATATTTTCATCATTCCTGGAACACCTGGCGGGATTTTGCCGCGTCGCCATTCAAGCACATAAAGGATCACGTTCTGCTTCCTTTCGCGGGATCGATCGAGGCAGCGGCGGGTGAGCTTTTACCACTACTGACGCCTGAATTCTTCAGCGAGATCGTCGAAATTGTCCCGGACGGATGGTTGAACGGCGGCGGGGAGGCTCCGGATAAGATGCGAGAGGTCTATGTCCAGTTTTTAACTCAGCGTGTGCAGAACGCGGAGATCTTTACGGAGGAAGCTGTTCGTGCCGGAAAAGCACTTATATGAATATGCGGTGATCCGGATCGTGCCGCTCGTAGAACGGGAAGAGTTCCTCAACGTAGGCGTGATATTGCACTGCCGCTCTCTGAACTTTCTAGGATCACAGTTCGGCATCGATGAAGCTCGGCTGGCCGCATTCGCACCGGCGGTGAACGTAGAAGAAGTTCGCCGGCATCTGGCTGCGATCGAAAAAATATCAAAGGGCGGCGAGAAAGCTGGGCCGATCGGCGCTTTGCCGACAGCAGAGCGCTTTCGCTGGCTGACGGCTCCGCGGAGCACGATCGTTCAAACCTCTGCCACCCATGTAGGATTGACCTGTGACCCAATTGCTACTCTCAGCGGACTTATGCAGCGATTGGTCGAACAAATGTCCGTTGTCGAGTCAGACGCGTCTGCCCGAAAGCACACGGAAAATAGCTAAAACCACTATTGCACCAAGAACGGAAAACAGGAAACTCGGTAAGGAACCGCCGATGTTGTCGAAACTGCTTGCCATCGGAAAACCAAGGAGCACACCGATGTAACCGCCGACAACGGCACCGACGATGCCGAGTAAAGTGGTAAATATCACACCGCCGCCATCAGACCCGGGCATAAGCAACTTTGCTACGTAACCGGCTAGGAAACCCAATAAAAGCCAGATCAGTAATGAGATCATAGATCGTAAACAGGCGTTACTTCTCGCCTTCCTCCCTTTAATTTTGTATTTTACGGCCTCGCAGCCGCGAACATTGTATCATTGATTACCTTATATAGTTTCGCCCTTTTTTTGAAACGAAGCGTCATAAATACATTCGGGAGGGAAGGTTGAATGAAAAGACGGGCGGGGTCGGCTACGGCGATCATGTTGGGGATGTTGTTTACGCTTTCTGCGATTAGTGTTTCTGCACAAAGACGAGGCGGAGAAGCGGATCGCAGGCGTTTGGCGCGGGTCATAGAGGAAAGCCGCTCCGGTTCGGAGATGGATCCTCAAACCATCGAAGTTGGTGACCGGGAACGCACCTTTTGGATACACTATCCCAGCGGCGGCCGCAGCGAACGAATGGCGGTTGTTATTTCGCTCCATGGCGGGGGCGGCAACGGCAAATTTTCGGCACAAGCGACCGGCTTTAACCAGATCGCCGAGCGCGAAAGGTTTATCGTGGTCTATCCGGACGGTTCGGGGAACAGGAAAGACATTTTGCTGACATGGAACGCTATCGGGTGCTGTGCTCAAGCGGTGGAAGACAAGGTTGATGATGTAGCATTTATCGACGCTTTGATCAGCAAATTAAGCAGACATCCGAACGTTGATCCGAAACGGATCTATGTCACAGGACATTCGAACGGTGCGATGATGACACACCTGATCGGTGCCCGCTTGTCAGATCGCGTTGCGGCGATCGCACCGGTAGCAGGGGCTCTTTTTGCTGCTTCGCCGAAACCGAACGGCAAAGTACCGACCTTAATGATAAACGGTTCGGCAGATACGGCGGTTCCTCTCGCCGGCGGATGGTCGGTAAATTATCCGGTCAATAAAGCTCAAAACGCCCCGTATCTCAGTCAAAAGGAAACAACCGAATTTTGGGCGAAAAACAATGGATGCTCGATGCAGACCGCGGCTGTCAGATCCGGCAATGTTGAGCGGCGAAGTTTTCGCGGATGCAGCCGGGATAAGGACGTAGAATATATTACAGTCATCGGCGGTAACCACGCCTGGCCGGGCGGAAGATCGCGGCAAGCCGGCGATGAACCATCGGTAGAAATGAATGCATCAGCCGTGATCTGGGAATTTTTTAGCAAACATCGGCTTCAATGAGGCCGCTTGACACAACAGGCTTCATTTGGCATTCTTAGGGTTCGCTTTCAAGCTTTGAAAGTGGACCGCGTAGTCACTTAGCTCAGTGGTAGAGCACTACCTTGACACGGTAGGGGTCAGCAGTTCAAATCTGCTAGTGACTACCATTTTTCTTTTAACACCCCAGATCTTTTTAAGACCCCGATCAAATTTTACGGCACTGCGGTTCTCGCCAATCCTTAATTGTTGCAAGGCCCGTTAGCGTCAGCTTCACCGTTTACGTTGTCATCGGGATTGCAACCCCGTTCTTCTTCGCGAATTCAATTGCTTCGTCGTAGCCGGCGTCGGCGTGGCGAATAACGCCCATTCCCGGATCTGTGGTCAGCACACGTTCGATCCGCTTTGCGGCTTCCGGTGTTCCATCAGCAACGATAACTTGTCCGGCGTGGAGCGAATAACCGATGCCGACACCGCCGCCGTGGTGCAGCGAAACCCATGTCGCACCGCCCGCAACATTGATCATCGCGTTCAAATAGACCCAATCGGCGATGGCGTCGCTGCCGTCTTTCATCGATTCGGTCTCGCGGTTTGGCGAAGCGACGCTGCCGCAGTCCAGATGATCGCGTCCGATGACGATCGGAGCTTTTAATTCGCCGCTGGCCACCATTTCGTTCAATTTCAGCCCGGCTTTTGCCCGCTCGCCGTATCCAAGCCAGCAAATTCGGGCCGGCAAGCCCTGAAATTCGACCTGCTCTTGGGCCATCGTCAGCCAACGCGTAAGGTGATCGTTCTCCGGAAAGAGTTCCATTATTGCCGCGTCTGTTCTGAAAATGTCTTCTTTATCGCCGGAAAGAGCCACCCACCGAAAAGGGCCTTTGCCCTCGCAGAACAACGGCCGAATATAGGCCGGCACGAAACCGGGGTAATCGAAAGCATTGGCAACACCCGTGTCGAATGCTCGTTGACGAAGATTGTTGCCGTAATCAAAGACGATGGAACCTCGATGCTGAAATTGAAGCATCGCCTCCACATGGCGGGCCATTGAACGCATTGCTTGTTCTTCATACAAGGCCGGCTCGATCGTTCGTAGTTCTGCCGCCTGCTCCACGGTCAACCCTTCGGGAATATAACCGTAAAGCGGGTCGTGTGCAGAGGTCTGATCGGTGACGACATCCGGAATTATCTCGCGGTCGATCAATTGCCAGTGAACTTCTGCTGCGTTGCCGTGGAGAGCAACGGAAAGCGGCCGTTTGGCATTGATCGCTTCGGAAACAAGCGAAATTGCATGATCAAGCGATGCGGCCGCGACATCGATCTGTTTCAGCTTCAACCGGCGTTCAATTCGCCACTGATCGACCTCGACCAGCAATCCGACGCCGCCGTTGAAGGTAATAGCTTGTGCCTGTGCTCCGCCCATTTCGCCAAGTCCGGCTGTTAGAACGAATCTGCCGGCAAGATTTCCCCACCCGTGCTCGCGGGCCAGCGAACCGAATGTTTCGTAGGTTCCCTGGAGAATGCCCTGCGTGCCGATATAGATCCAACTTCCGGCAGTCATCTGGCCATACATCATTAGGCCGTCGCGTTCGTATTGATCGAACTGCTGCTGTGTTGCCCAATGCGGGACGATATTCGAATTTGCCAACAAAACCCGCGGAGCGTCAGTGTGGCTTTTAAAGATCCCCACCGGTTTGCCCGATTGGATAAGCAGAGTTTCGTCTTCATCCATCTGCCGAAGACTGTCGAGGATCGCATCGAAAGACTCCCAGTTTCGAGCGGCCTTTCCGCGTCCGCCGTAAACCACAAGATTGTTCGGATCGAACGCGACATCCGGGTCAAGGTTGTTCTGCAGCATTCGATAAGCTGCTTCGATAAGCCAATTTTTACAGCTGAGTTTTGTTCCGACGGGTGAATGAACGGGTCTTTTCATACGAGATTTATTTTATTTAAGAAGAGCAATGCGTTAAAATCGAACCAATTCAGATATATTATCTTGGCATAATAGTTACGCGAATAGTAGTCGTCTATGGCCGATTTGAACGATCAGATCAAAGAATTAGAAATGCGTCTCGACCGGTTGGTCAGAACGCAGATCGGATTTCAAGCCGAAATAACGGCGATCCGTGCTGAACTGAAGATTTTGGGCCAACAAGGGCCATCGAAAGCTTATGACGACCCCGAAGTCTTTCGGGGAAGTGAACCACCGCCAATTGTTCCTCAGCCGCCTCCAAAATGGCCGGAGCCGGATAGTTTTACCGCTCGACCGGTCAACACCGAACCTAAGGAGCCTCGGGTGCGTTCTGAATGGGAACGCTTCGTCGGCGAAAATCTGCTTAGTATCATCGGCATCGTAGTTTTGGTGATCGGTGTAGCGATCGGCGCAAAATTTGCGATGGATAAAGGGTGGGTTACGCCTCTAATGCGTATAGTTGCCGGCTATGTCGTCGGAACCATACTGGCAGGCCTGGCGATCAAATTGAAAAGCCGGTTCTTGAATTTTAGTGCCTTTCTGATGGCAGGCGGCATCGCGATAATGTATTTCATTACATTTTTCGCTTTTTCGCTCTACGGGCTGATCGGCCAGCCGGCGGCGTTCGTTCTGATGATTCTGATGACGGTCTTCGGTTTTGCTGCCGCGGTTGCCTATTCGAGAGTAGTAATAGCTCATCTTGGATTGGTCGGTGCTTATGCGATACCGTTTTTGCTGAGTACAGGGTCGAAAAATGTTTACGGCTTGTTTGGCTATATGGCCATCGTTAACGTCGGCATCTTGGCCATTTCGGTGCTGAAATATTGGCGTTCGACCTTTTACACTTCCTTTGTTGCAACCTGGGCCATCTTTTTAATTTGGTTCATAGCGGATTTCGATCCCGAACACCACGGCATTGCGGCTCTGGCATTCGCATTTGTTTTCTTCGCCATCTTTTACGTCACGTTCTTGATATATAAGATCACCCGCAGAGAATATTTGGCGGTCGAAAACATCATTTTAACCCTGGCGAATGCGTCAATTTTCTTTTGCTTGGGGTATTCGATCCTGGATAGCAGCGGATATGGCAGCAGTACCGGAATGTTTGCGGTTGCTAATGCGGCGTTTCATCTAGCGGCGGGCTTGGTAGTCAGTCGTATATCTTCAGCCACACCTGATGTTGTATATCTTTTAGCAGCTTTGGTTGTGATATTCGCCGCAGCCGCCGTCCCGATACAATTCGATGGAAGCGTAGTCACGGTTCTATGGGCGATACAGGCTGCGATGCTTTTTGCGATCGGCCGAATGAAGCGGCTGCCGGTTTTCGAATATCTGGCGTACCCGATGTACGGCTTGGCGATGATGTCGCTTTGCCTCGAATGGTCGTGGATCTTTCATAACAGAGCCGAGGCCCCATTCGCTAATTCAGTATTCATCGCCGGCTTATTCGTTTTTGCCGCTCTGACAGTTTACAGCTATTTGAACGATGTTTACGCAGAAAACTCACCCCTGTCGAAAACGTTGACCAGTGCCTTTCGCAGCATTGCAATGTTCGCGGCGAGCGCTGTTTTATTCAATGTTTTGCGGACAGAGATCGCAAATTTCTGGCTGTGGACGGGCGATGGAGATGATTTTCAAGGCACACTGGTCAATATTAAAAGCATTGTTTCGCAAGCGGCGTTTGCCATGATCTACACGGCCGGCTTCGGTTTTGCCAACCTGATGCGTTGGAAAGATGAGAACTTCGGAATGGCGGCCTGCGGCTTTGGCGTGCTGAACTCGCTGATATTCGTAGCCATCGGCCCCGTGCTGCTTCAAGAAGGCACCGAAACCGCACTAGCCGCCGGATCATCACTCCTTTCACTTTTGGCGGTCAGATATGCAGCATTGGTGTGTTTGGCATTGTTGATCGCGATGCTCTTCGAATACGCTCGCCGCGGCAAGCCGACCCTTTCCGCATTTGAAACATTTGCGGCGTTTATCGGGCTTTGCGTGGCGACAAGCGAATTGACGCACTGGATGTTGATCTTCGGCATCGGTGATTCTTTTAAGCTTGCGGTCAGCGTTCTCTGGGGGATATATGCATTGATCTTAGCGATCTTCGGTATATTTGGCAGGCGCGGACATCTCCGAATTTCGGCGATCGTGCTGTTTGCGGTGACGCTATTGAAGGTATTCTTTTACGATATCGCCCATTTGGATACGCTTTCGAAAACGGTGGTTTTTATTTCTCTCGGAACCTTGATCCTGATAGTTGCCTTTCTTTACAACAAATACAGCAGCACTATCTTTGACAATGCGGTTTCAGAAACGGAGGATCTATAATGGCACTCAGGAATATATTGATCACTTTCGGCATTTTCATTGCGGTTGCGGCCGCTGCCGATGGGCAAACACCGAACTCGCCGCCGGCGGCTGCCAAATTTGATGCCGCATTGGCAAAAAAGACCGGAGCCGACCAGTTCGGTATGCGACTTTACGTGTTATGCATCTTAAAAACAGGCCCGAAAGATTCGAAAATTAAAGGCAGCCGACGAGAAACGATCTTCAAGGGCCACATGGCCAATATCCAAAAGCTGGCAAAAGAAGGAAAGTTGGCGCTCGCCGGCCCATTTGGAAAGAACGACATTACATTCCGCGGGTTGTTCATCTTTGCCGTAGCAACAGTCGAGGAGGCTAAAAAGCTGGCTCAGACCGATCCGGTTTTAAGTTCGGGTGTGATGGTCGCAGAATTTGTTCCGTGGTACGGCTCGGCGGCGCTGATGGAAGTGAATGAACTCCACGAAAAGGTTGCTGAAAAGAATTTTTAATAGTATGCATGCAGATCTTTTGATCAGGAATATCGGCCAGCTGGCGACCTGTGCATCCGAAGGAGCAAAAAAAGGACGTGCGATGTCCGATGCAGGTTTCATTGAAGAAGCCGCGATCGCAATAGTCGATGGCAAGGTCGCTGCGGTCGGCGATAGCGAGGCGATCTGTCGCGATCTTTCGGCGGCGGAAGAGATCGATGCCTCTGGTTGTGCGGTCGTCCCGGGCTTTGTTGATTGCCATACGCACATTGTATATGCGGGTGACCGGCTAAATGAATTTGAAATGAAGATCGAGGGGGCGGCCTATCTCGACATTTTGGCGGCCGGCGGCGGGATCTTGTCTACAGTGGAAGCTACCCGGTCGGCCAGCGAAGGCGAATTGGTCCGCGGCGGATTGAATCGATTGAATAAAATGTTTCAATGCGGCACGACCACTGCCGAGATAAAGACCGGCTATGGATTGGAAACCGGAGCAGAGCTTAAAATGCTGGCGGCGATCGCCGAGATCGACCGACTGCATCTGATCGATGTTGTACCAACATTTTTGGGTGCTCATACTCTGCCGCCCGAATTGCGCGATGATCCGGATGTCTATGTGGATGTCTTGTGCGACGAAATGATGCCAAAGGTCTGGAGTTGGTACGAGGTTTCACATTTTGAGCCGGCCGGCGTGCGGATGTTCGCCGACGTTTTTTGCGAGAATAAAGCTTTTTCACGCGATCAAACGGAAACGATCTTGCGAACGGCAAAGGCTCTGTGGTTTGGCTTAAAGGCACATGCCGACCAGTTTACTAATCTTGGTGCCAGCCGCTTGGCCATTGAGCTTGGAGCGGCCTCTATCGATCATCTGGATTCGATATCTGCGGAAGAGGTGAGGATGCTGGCGGATTCAGATACGATCGGCGTAGTTATTCCAACGGAAAACTTTAGCGGGGGAAAGACGATCTTCGCGGATGCCCGCAAAATGATAGATGCCGGTTGTGCTATTGCCGTTTCGACGGATTATAATCCGGGTTCTGCTCCGTGTCCGTCGCTGCCGATGGCAATGGCGATCGCTTGCCGTTACCAAAAGCTTTTGCCCGCCGAGGCTTTGAACGCCGTTACGATAAATGCTGCCCATGCGATAGGAATGGGAGAGCGGAAAGGCTCGATCGAGGTCGGAAAGGACGCGGATCTACTGCTTTTGGACGGTACCGATTACCGCCAGTTGGCGTATGAATTCGGCGGCAGCTGTATTAATAAGATCGTCAAGGCCGGCCACGTCATCACCCTCGGGCCCGAGAGGCCGATATGATCACCACTGCCGGGTACGATCGCATCTTGAATGGGTTGGCAAAGGGCTGGACACGGGGTGATCACAACGCTGTGCTTACATACTTTGCCGATGATATCGTCTATACGGACGGCGTTTACTACAGCTTTGCGGGGAAACCGGAACTTGCGGCATTTTTTGAAAAAGATGGGGCTACGCCGCAATTCTGTGAATTCAAAAGAAGCCTTTTTGACGAATTCGCACAGCTCGGGTGTGCCGAGTATGTCTATCGCGGAACTTATAATTATTTTGGAACGGTGTGGATAAGATTTAAGGACGGACTTATCACTGACTGGTGCGAGTACCAACACCGTTCAGAAGCGTGAATTTTTTTATGACGGAGATAATCATTGACGGTGAAAACCTGACCATCGAAGAGGTGCTGGCCGTTGCATTTGGAAAACCGGGCCGGCCGAGAGTGTCTTTGGCCAACGAGGCATATTTGCGGGTCGAAAGATGTGCGAAGGCGGTAGAAACCCTATTGGAGCGTGGCGAAACGGCCTACGGTATCACAACGGGATTCGGCGCATTCAAAGATAAAATAATCAGTCGTAAAGAGGTAGAGCTTTTGCAGCGGAATATCGTGGTCAGCCACGCGGTCGGCGTCGGCGATCCGTTCGATACGCCAACGGTTCGGGCGATCATGCTGATCCGTGCTAATACGCTGGCCCGCGGCCATTCGGGCATTCGGCCGGAGACATTGGAAATGATATTGGAGCTTCTGAATCGAGGCGTCCACCCGATCATACCTGAAAAAGGGAGTCTTGGAGCGAGCGGCGATCTGGCCCCGCTGGCACATTTTGCTTGTGTTTTGATCGGCGAAGGCGAGGCGGAGATCGGCGGTGAATGCGTTTCAGGTGCAGAGGCCCTTTCCAGGGCAGGGTTGACGCCGCTTGTGCTGGCGGCGAAAGAAGGATTGGCCCTGACCAACGGCACAACGATAATGACGGCTGTCGGGCTTATCCAGACCTGCCGCGGCAATAAGCTCGCGGAGCTTGCGGACATCGCCGGTTCGATGAGTCTGGAGGCGTTGAACGGAACACTTTCCGCCTTTGATCCGCGGATCCATTCGCTTCGCCCGCATCCGCGGCAGATAGAATGTGCGGCAAATCTAAGGAGCATCCTGGAAGGGAGCGAATTCGTCCGCGAGTTTGATCCAACCAACGTTCAGGATGCATATACATTGCGTTGCATGCCGCAAGTTCACGGTGCCTGTCGAGATGCGATCGCCTATGCAGAATGGGTGGTCGGACTCGAGCTGAACGCCGTTACCGACAACCCGTTGATCTTCGTCGAGGGAGAGAATATCGAGGTCATTTCCGGCGGGAATTTCCATGGCGAGCCGCTGGCCCTCGCCTTTGACTACCTGAGCATTGCTTTGTCAGAGATCGGCAATATTGCCGAACGGCGGATCATGCGCTTGACGGACGAGGCATCTAACGCCGGGGTTCTGCCGGCCTTTTTAACGGACAACGGCGGGCTGAATTCAGGATTTATGATCGTGCAATATACGGCAGCGGCTCTCTGTACGGAAAACAAAGTGCTTTCGCATCCGGCAAGCGTTGACACGATACCGAGTTCGGCAAACGTTGAGGATCACGTTTCAATGGGTGTGACCTCCGTACTAAAGCTTCGTCAGATAGCTGCTAATGTTTCCACCATACTTTCTCTCGAACTTTTTTGCTCCGCCCAAGCGGTAGATCTGCGAAAGCAGATGATCGGAGCAGAAAAAGAACTCGGGATCGGGACCAGAGGCGTATTTGAACGTATTCGGCGTGATGTGCCTTTTATTCAGAGCGATGTATATATGAAGGCTCCGATGGATGCTATGGAGAATATCGTCAGGGAAATGACGGATCTTGCACAACCCGTCGACTAACTTCCTAATAAGAGGTATCTTATGCCGGACAATAACAGTATCTTTACACAGTTCGCAAAAGCAACGGCGGCGGCGAGCGGAAAGCCGATAAGCTTTATCATTGCGGTGCTGCTGATCGTTGGCTGGGCATTGTCTGGGCCGATGTTCGGTTTTAGCGACACGTGGCAATTGATAGTGAATACCAGCACGACTATCATAACTTTTTTGATGGTGTTTTTGATCCAAAACACTCAAAATCGAGATACGGAAGCTTTGCAGATAAAATTAGACGAATTGATCAGGGCAGTCGAAGGGGCTCGAAATGAAATGCTTGATCTGGAAGAACTGGATGAAAAGCAGCTGAATAAGATCCGGAATGAGTATCTGCAATTAGCCAAAAACGCCCACGAAGAAATGGAGAGACTGAAAACTCAATGAATCGAAGGATCAAATGGATCTTTGCAGGGATAGCTTCCATAATTGCGGCGATGATGCCGGCGGAAGCTCAAACATATTCGCCGGTCGCATTTCGACCGCTGGTCGAAATGCGATTAGCCGCCAGCGGAACATCGCTTGCGAGGGTTTGCCCGGTTGACAGCGATGCCGTCGCTCGTCGTGTATTTGCGGAGTACGGTGCAATGTTTGTCTCGACCGAGCAAGTGAAGTTTCCGATCCGTTGTGTATTTATTGACGAAACCGATGTTTCCGCGTTTCAAAATTCCATCCAAAGCACAACGGCGAATATCGGAAGCACATCGGTGCAGTTGCAGACGGCGGCTATGGAAGCACTTTTGGCGGCGCGGAAAAAGGCTCGGCAGAACGGTCTGGATATTTCGCCGCGAGGCGGGGCAACGGCTTCAAGGCGCAGTTACGAAAGTACGGTAAGGATATGGAACTCGCGGTTTGAACCGGCTCTGAAACATTGGGTCGCCCGCAAAAAAATATCTGCGGCGGAGGCAGATGCTGCACGGACCGCAGAGACGCACCAACAAGTCGTCACCGTGATGGGATGGGAGGCCGAGGGCCTTTATTTCAATACTAATTTTTCCCGCACGATCTTTTCATCGGTGGCTGCGCCCGGTACGTCACAACATTTAGCGATGCTGGCTCTTGATGTCGAGCAATTTGCTAATGCCAACGTGCGAAAGATCCTTAACGACCATGGGTGGTATCAGACAATTGCTAATGATCTGCCGCATTTTACTTTTCTCGGATATCCGGAAACTGAGCTTCCGAAACGCGGGCTGCGGCCTTTTCGTCAAGGCGGATTTTTGTTCTGGGTGCCAAATATTTGATCTATGATCTGTCCTAAATGCAATACAGCTAACGATAGCGAATATGTGTTCTGCGTTAACTGCGGCACAACGCTAACTACAACGGCCGACACATCGCCATCAGTGGCAACGGTCTTTCCGCAACAGGTTGAAGGGCCGCCGACGTTTCACCCGCAGCCTCAACAGGGTCGAGGCAGAAAGCTGCTGATCTTCGGTATCCTCGGTTTAGCAGCAATATTGGCGGTGGGGGCCGGATTGGGGGTCTTCTTTTTGATGACCAGCACCAGTAGTGTATCGACCATTGGGACAATGCCGGACCATCTCGGCTTATTTGCCGCGAAAGGGAATACCCTGACCGAACTGCGAAAGGTGGAAGTTGCCGATCTAACCGATGTCGATAAAAAGCTTGGGCAGATCTCAACCGCGGGTGAAGATTTTGTGCTTTATTCGGATGGCAACGACATACCCTTAGGCGAATTAAAACTGGTGCGAGTGGATTCGATCAAACCGGGCGGCGAGATAACGAATTTTGAATTTCAGGCGGTCCCGGCCGAAGGGAATCCGGCCGTTAAGACACTTCGTTTTCCCGGCGGGCTTGAACCGGGCAAATATGCCTTTGCTCTTTTCAACGGCTATTTTGATGACGGTAAACATCGTCTGTGGCCGGTCGAGATCACCGGAACGGTTCGGGCCGCAAATGCCGATAATTCGAGAACCTTCACGTTGCCGATGAAAAATACCGCCGGTGCGAACAGCAACAATAATGCGGCCTCGCCGACACCTGCTCCGCCTGTTCCAAAGCCGACCATTTCGGCTCCGGTCGGCTCTACCGTTGCATTTTGCAATTCGTCCGATGTTATTTTACGAGCCGCCCCGGGGCTGGATGCGAAAAAGATGAGCATGCTCAAAAAGGGGCAGAAGGTGTTCGTCATCCGATATTCGGACAATACGGACATGTGGAACGGAGTAGAATCGAATTGGGCATATATTCAAACGGAGGCCGGCAAACGCGGCTGGGTATTCACACCATTCATTACAAAGTAATTATGCGAAATGTAAAGATCATATTCCCGATAGCGGCTCTTTTATTGGCCGGTTGCTGGTCGCCGCGAGAAACGCGGAGCGGCGGAACAAGTGCCAATTATGGTCCCGGCGAGAATGTTTCAACCAAACCGGCCGTCAACAAGGCCAACCTTTCGAATTCGAACACCAATTCAAATATGAACGACCGACCGCCCGCAGCGGGCTTTATGGCGAACCTGCCCGCGGGATTCAAACAGCCGACCGATGATGTACAGCGAAAGATCCTGAAAGAATACGGTGCGGTCTTTCTGGCGCGCGGCGGAGCTACTCCGCCTGACCGAATTGTTTTTAGGGACGAAACGGAGGTTTCGGCTTTTCAGTCTAGTTTACAGACCTCGTCTGAAAAGATCGGCAATTTTAACCTGACGCTTCAAACGGCGGCGATGGACGGCTTGCGTTCAGCCATTGCCGAAGCAAAACAGCAGAACCTTACGATAACCCCGCGCGGGCAAGACTCGGCCAAACGGACCTACAACGAGACGATCGAGCTTTGGAAAGGCCGCGTTGATCCGGCTCTCGTGCATTGGCAGGGAAAGGGCAAGATAACGGCGGAGCAGGCAGCGAAGATCAAGGCGATGCCGCCATTTGAGCAGGTTTCAGAGGTATTGAAACTAGAAGAAACCGGAGTATTCTTTGCCAAAGATCTTTCCAAATCGATCATGTATTCGGTAGCTCCGCCCGGAACTTCGCAGCATCTTTCTATGTTAGCTCTGGACGTAAGCGAATTTTCCAATGCAAAGGTTCGAGAGATCTTGGCGAGGCACGGATGGTTTCAAACGGTAGTTTCCGATATGCCGCATTTCACTTTTCTCGGCGTAAAAGAAGGCGAGCTGTCCGGCCTTGGGCTTAAAAAGACGAGTGCCGAAAGCCAGACATTTTGGGTTCCAGATATTTAATAGAAAATTAAACGAGGCGAGATGATGAAATTGAAATTAATATGTGCGGCGATGGCTGCGTTGATATTTTCGGTCGGAACAGTTGCGGCGCAGACCCGCGGCGGTTCTGCCGAATCGGCAGCTAAAACGTTGTATTCGGCATGGAAGACAAAGGATCGCAAAAAGGCCCGCAGCGTTGCAGACGCAAAAGCGGTTAACAAGCTTTTCGGGACAAGATTTCAGCCGACGTGGAAATTCAGCGGCTGCAATGATGAATCTGAAACGCAAAAAGGATTGATGCAATGCATTTTTCGTGATGCAGACGACGCTACCTTGTCCGTGGCGTTCGATACATTCAAAAGCGGGAGATCGTGGCGAATTAGATGGCTTACGTTCGGAGCCGAGAACTAGGCTTTCGCGAAAGCCGTTTGCAAAGCTGTCCGCTTCGCCGTACAATTTGAATCGGACGCACTCGTAGCTCAGCTGGATAGAGTATCTGACTTCGAATCAGAGGGTCGCAGGTTCGAATCCTGCCGGGTGTACCAATCTTTTCAATAACTTAAGCCACTCTTAGCCGGGTGGCTTTTGTATTAAGTCCCTTAGCAAGTCCCTTAGCAAGTCCTTTGGAGCTGTCGGATAATTCTGCAAAATGCCTATTCATAGCATCGGCTGCCTTCTGAATCAATAAAGTATCCCGCTTGATATATTTCTTAAAAGTTTCATATTGATCATGCCCCGAGAACTTCATAACTATATCCGCTGGTACACCAGCATCAAGCATTCGCGTTATTCCTGTACCCCTTAGATCATGAAAATGAAGGCCTTTGATCCCTGCTTTTTTTAATGCTGTATACCAGGCCGATTTTACACTCGCAATTTCGAATATTAAATTGGTTCGCCAATCTTCCTCGGTCTTACCATCTTTTAAGATTTGTATAATTTCGATAGCTCGATCAGTCAAAGGTATATCGCGCATTTTAATGCTTTTTGCATTCTCTTCCCTTACTCGAATAACTCGCTCCTTGATATCGATATCAGATCCTTTAAGTGATAAAAGCTCATTTTCACGGAGGAAAGTATCAATGGCTAATGTAACCACACTGCGTAAATGGGTTCGCCGTCCTGTGCATTGAGCGTAGATAGCCTGTTCTTCTTCGAAGCTACAATAACGATCGCGCACTTCTTCAATCGAAGCGACTATTAACGGATCACCCTGGTTAAATGGATTCATTTCCAAAAAACCATGTTGCCGGCCAATATTTAATATTCTCCGTAGTTTAGCTAAATATCTATGGGCGGTTGCCGGTTTACGATATCGGATATCTTCCCGATATTTACCGCTACCCGGCTCATCCCTCTTTCGCCTTATCTGAATGATATAAGGTTCTGTAAGAAGTTTTTCTTTATATGCGAAGATTTGATCATAGGTCAGATCATGGAGATTAATATTTCCGAAATACTCCTTAAAATTATTAAGTAAGGTAATCGTTTCTTTGATATTGGATTTTTGTCCTTCAATCTTTTTGCCGTTAACAAATTTTGCTGGTTTAACATATTTGCTTTGATAGAAATCAATCAGATCGTAAAAGAGATATTTATCAGGTTTCTTTGCTTTTTCTTCGGCTTCGATTGCAGCATTGATCTCATCCCTCAAATGTCGCCTAACAATAACTGCCTCATTATAGCTATTAACCTGTTTCTTACGCTCCCAATGCTTAATTAAACGGCCGTCTGGTCCGTATTGATTCTGGCGCACACGAGCAACATAGACGGTTTCTTTTCGAGTACGACCATTACCAAGTTTTCTTTCGATTATCTTTTTGAAGATTGATCCATCGGGATCGCGAGAATCTTTTCTTTCCATTTCTATAATCCTCGGTCTGCCATCATTTTACGAATTTGAACTAGTTGGCTTGGAAATTGATATAGATTGATCAATGTTTCCATATCTTCCCCTTCTATCAATGGTCGTGGCATCATTGCAGCAGCTGCAAAATCATTGGCTTCAGCATCGTTTTTACAATTCATTTGAGGACTAAAATGCGAAGTGTTTGGATAATGGGCTCTTCGATGGAATATCTCATGTAGGAATACCCATAGAAGCATAATGGGATCGAGGTTTTTATTCAGAACAATAATCTCCTGACCGTCCGTTGATACCATGTAACATCCATATTCTTCGTGTTCATCATCACACCAGATCAACCAGATCTGATGGCGATCACAGTATTCCTTACAGTCAATATAGGTTTGTGGTCTAATATTCCAATCAGGGAAAATATCGCGGGCAAGGTCTGGGAGAAACATTCGATTTATTCTTCCTCTTTCTCATTTTTTAATCGCTGCATTTCACGTTCGACTAGGTCGATCAAAGCATCCAGCTTCTTTTTCTTCGGTTCCGGCATACCTCGATAACCAAAACCAATCCGAGCAAGTTTCTCGTGAACAATCTTCTCGGGTTCTACTTCAAAACCAAAAGCAATTTGATACAATTCCGTTTCTGGAATATCATAACCACGAGCAAGATTTTTCAAAGTATTTCTTGATGGATTAATTCGCCCACCGCGCTCAAGGACAGAAATATAAGCGTTACTGACGCAAGCTTTTTCTGCCACTTGTCGCGTGGTTAACCCTAACTCTAGTCGTCTTTTTCTTAAGAATTTCCCTAGTTCGTTTTCCATATTCCGCTTAGCAAAATACCATAAACCAGCTCAAAATACTAGACAAAAAACATAATTAAGTATGTTTGGGCTTGCAAAAATAATCTTTATATGTTTACTATATAAGACAAAACAAATAAGGAGAGTGGACAAGCCCTATTATGTGTGGAGAGGAAATTGTATATCGAAGTGATCTGATTCGATCAAAAAGAGCGATCTTGAGATTAACGATCGATGAGGTATCTAAAGCATCCGGCATAAGCAAAGCGACTATTAGTTCTATTGAGCGGGATGCATGCATTAATCCGGGCATTAATACGCTTAAGCGCATTGGCGATGTTTTGGGATTAACCTTAACTGATATTACGGAGATTCGAAAGGAGGAATATGTTGCCGCATGAATGGGATTGAGATAGAGCTTCGGGCCATTCGTGAGCAGCTCGAACGATTAAAAATTGAGCCGAAGCATTATTCGGAGATAGAAGCGGCCGATGAATTACAGATTAAACCTCTAACGCTGCAAAGATTGCGGCGGGCGGGAAAGATCGGCTTTGTTGTGGTTGGTGGGCGATATCGTTATCTAGGCCGGCATTTAACCGATTTCCTAGAGATGAATGCTCATGAACCAATTAAGAAAGGCCCCGCAAAGTAGCAGCTTTGCAAGGCCCATAACCCCAAATAAAGGAGCTTTTATGCTTAAACAGAATAACATAAACCCAAAGAACCAACAACAAGAATCAATTGCACCTGAGGCAGTGGAATTTTCTTTTAATGGACAAACGTTAGCCACTTGCCTTGCCGAACGAGCAGATGGTTCGGATGAGATAGAATTTTTGTGGCGGTTAATGTCATACATATCAGTTCTGCATTCTGCGGCACCGACCGCATGCAGACAATTTTTTGAAGATTTCCAAAATACTCTTTGTGATCAAAGCTATTTTGCACATATTTTTCGCCGCTTCTTGATCGATTTCATCAATCAGTATCCAGAATCAATAGATATTCATGAACCCGGCAAGATGGTGATTGCTGATATGTGTTTCACTGTCGGCAATCAGATGATCGCTCACGGATTAGAGATCAAGAAATCTTTCACCGATGAAGAAATTCGTGTCTATGAAGCAAAGCTGGAAGAAAAAATTGCCGGACAGGAGGTGAAAGATAATGCGTAAAGATAAAAACGTTATTACCTTTCCGTCATCTCATGTAGCTGATCGAATTGGGCCAAAACCTAAAACTGTCACCGTGCCTGCTGCTGTTGGTGAAAAGCTAAATCCTGAATCGATATGGATGGAGATTTACCGCGGCAGTAATGATCTGATTGCCGGATTGCGTGATGGCGATAATTTAATAATCACCAAAGAGTTTACGATCTGGGAAGATTGCCTTCCGGTGCTTGCTTTACGCGATTACGGAAGCCATACCGGAGTAGTCAATATCCTTGCAGATCAAGGCAAAAACTACATCATCGACAACGTAACCGATATCAGTGTCGAACCCAAAAAATCGGTCAAGATTCTTGGCGTGGTCTTATTCATTCAAAGGCAATTGGAAAATGGTGTTGCAGCAGCCTGCAATGCACCAGCGGAGGTAAAAGCAATATGTTCGTAACGGAAAATATAAATGATCAGATACCGGAGCATGGTAAGGATTTTAAGGTCGGATTCGGCAAGATTGTCGGAGCTCATATGGATATTGCCGGCATCTTCTCGGTCAAGTTCAAAACGATGCCAACAGTTTCTCAAAGGAAGCAGCTGTTGAGCCTTTTCCTAACCAAAGATTTCATTGAAACTTTTGAAAAGCGAACCAAGATAAAGAAATCTCTCGGATTTACTCGGGCTTGTTTGCTTTTGAAAGCCGCACAGGATATTTACCGGGATCATATCCGAAAGAACGGTAGAGAAGGATTTGAGGATGTATTGCGTTCCGTAACGATCAAGCAGGAGGTGTCAGCATGATCAGTATGGATAAAATCCGAGAAAAGGATCTAAGAAATGCGATCGATAGGTTTGTTCGTGGTGGTGTATGGCCCGGGTTGGTTGATAAAGTGCCGCACCTGTCCATACCGGAAGGTCTTCCAGCTCCGCCGCCGGATTCCAAGACCGACTGGATGCAATCAAAATTGAAGGATATCCAAGGGTATTACCGAAAGGGTGATACCCCCGGATTTGGAGAGGAAGGCCCGCCAATATCCGAAGATGAATGCCTGAAACTGCAAAACGAGGTCTATCAAAAAGTTATCGAATTCAAGCAAAAGCATCCGGCTTTTGGCCGTGAACTCGACTACATACTCCATGGATATCCAATGAGCGAAGCATGGGAAGCTTGCAATATAGAAAGAGGCGGCAAGCCGCATATATGGCCGCCGTTGACCATGAACAATGCTGCGGATTTTAAAGAGCCCGCTCCGGAGCTTCCGAAGCTTCTTGCTGCAGTTTGCAGTCATCCTGATATGCCTCTCTTCCTTCGAGATGCAATTATCACCGCAATTGAGGAACAAGAAGCTCCCGGTAGGGATGATGAAGATTACTTCCGGTTCAAACTGGGACGCTTGGTGCCGGAGGATGAGGGAGGGATGAATGATGAGCGATAAACCAGCATTTAATGCTGCAGAATTTGCTTTATGGGTTAAAGCAAGACGAAAGGAAAGGGGTATTAATGGTTCTGAGTTTGCACGAAGGGTTGGTATTAGTAGGTCATATCTAGGTTTCCTCGAGCGGGCCGCTGTTCTGAAACATACGGGCAAGACGGCTAGGCCTGCTCTTGAGATCGTTGAAGCGATGGGGTTAGCCTTCAAGATCGACATCAATGAAGCGAGAGTTATGGCTGGCTATTTACCATTCAATCAATTTGAGAATATTCCAGTTACGCCTTTTGTTGAACAAGTAAAGCAGGCACTTATCGAGATCATAATGCCGACGGGGAGGGCAAAGGATGTCATCTAAATCGGGTCTCAGAAGTGTAAATCCTTTAATGTGTATGGATGATTATATATTGTCGCTGGAACCTTTTCAGCGGCATATATTTATCAATCTCCTGATCAATCCGCAACATGAATTAGGCGGAGCTTATAAGATGAGCTCTTCTTTCCTTGCTTATATTACAGGATATGAAAATGTGCAGGTGATCGAGACCTTAAATAAGTTTCAGGAAGACGGGAAGATCATATTTAGAGATGGGTGGATCATCCTTAAATCATACTTTAAGCATAACAATATTGCAGGTAATTATGCCAAAGGAGTGATTTCGAATGTGAGCAATGCTCCTGAATGGGTGCAGCAGGAAGTCTTTCAAAATCTAGTAGATAGCGGTGATATTGCTGATGAATTTTACCGACAGGAATGGTTTATTGAACGTTCGGGTAATGATTCGCAAGGTTTATCCAACGTTTCGAAACGTTCAACCAACTCTTCCCAACGTTCAATTAACTCTTCGAAACATTCAACCAACGTTGGGATAAATAGAAATAGAAATAGAAATAGAAATAGAAATGGAAATAGAAATGGAAAAGAAGAAATAGAAAAAGAAAGAGAAAGAGAAGAAGGCGCTGACGCGCCTACGCAGCACACGCGTTTTTCATCTTCGGAGCCATTGAGGAAAAACTCCTCCAAAAGCAAACAACCCTCAAAGGCCAAGACACCGCAAACTTTTGATGATGTAGTCGAGGAACTGGCTAACGATGAAACCTACAAAGGGATCGCGGTTAGAACAGAGGCCCAAAAGGCCAAACAATGGATCAAAGGGCATCCTGGTCGAAAGCTGACGAAGCAATTCTTCATCCGCTGGTTAAATCGTTGTGATCGGGAATTCGATATCAATGATGATCAAATGCATCAATCCAACCCCTACGGTGTTTATTCGCCGGAAGATTCAGGATCCATACCCTACTCTTACGTGCCCTTCGCGGTCGAAATAGAGTTAGCAGTAATAACTAACGGCACTCAGGGGACGCCGTCACTCACAATGCCGGAACTTTATCAACGGAAAAAGGCGATATTCATTGAGACATGGGGAGACCGAGGAAAGGAGGATATTGAAGCTTTCGAAAAAACAGATGAATACCGAGAAAGATTCTGCGAAAACTAACCGCGACCTCCTTGTTCGTGAATTGGAAAATGCCGGTGCGGTCGGAACAAACCGCAAGCATATCAAATGCCCGTATCACGACGACAAAAGCCCATCGGCGGAGATCCGGCAGGCGAAAGGTTCCGGCAATTGGAATTTTTATTGCTACACCTGCAATATCTCGGCGGATGTTTTTGAACTGCGGGCACGGAATGAAGGCCGCGATGTTGGTGATATTTTGAAAGAGGAATTTCCAAGAGAACGAACATCGACAGCCGCCGGAAACTACAACACCCGGTCGGACGGCAGCGGCATGTATGTGATGCCGCCGCCTACTCAAACCGCAAGCGGAGCAAGCCACACGAACCAAGGAAGGCAGGCGAACGGGCCCAAAGCCAGCAGTGGACAACAAACTGCTCGAAAGCCGGGCGTTCCGACTTGCAAAGACCTGGTGGGCCAGATCAAGCAAAGCCCGCTGAACCACTTTGAAGCGATCTACCCTTACACCGATCCCGAATCGGGCGAAACGGATTTTGCGGTGATCCGGTATGTCCGCGAAGGCAAGAAACAAGTACTGCCGGCCAGCAAAGACCCGCAGGATGGATTATGGCGGCTGGAACGCTTGCCCGACCCTCTGCCGCTCTATAACCGCACGGGCATCATAAATGCCGAAACGGTTGTGTTCGTCGAGGGTGAGAAATGCGTTGATTTCTTCGAGAACCTGAAACTCGATAAAACTTTCTGTGCGGCCACGAACTGCGGCGGGTCAGGTGCGATCAGTAAGGCCGATCTAACACCACTGGCCGGAAAGACCGTCTGCATTTGGCGAGACTTCGACGAACAAGGCGAGAAATGGGAAAAAGAACTCATCCCACGCCTGCTTGATCTTGAACCGTTCTGCAGTGTTTTCCGCGTCAGAGTGGAAGATCTAGGCCTGAAAGCCAAAGATGACATTGTCGATTTCTGGGATTCTCTGCGGGGAAGCGATGATGCCCGCAAGGATATCATCAGCAAAGTGATCGAGGGTGCCGAGAACCGATGTGCATCATCAGCTGCAGCCGAACGGTTAAAATCGATCGAAGAAGGCAAATTCAAACACATCCCGTTCGTTGGTATGCCAACCTTGAACGTTATCGGCCAGTTCATGCTTCCCGAAACATCGACTATGTTGGTTGCCAATCAAGGTGCCGGAAAATCGATGCTGATCGGACAATGGCTTAACGACTGGGTTAATGGACCTAACCCGATCAAAGTCAGAGCTTTATTTCTCGAAGGCAGTGAGGATCAGCATATCTATCGCTTTCTCACGCAGATCGCCAATAACTCCAAGCTGAGCAATACCGACTATCAGAACCAATTTACGCATCTTGTCCGCACCGAACTCGAAAAGCATCACTTGGAGCTTGAAAAAATGTGCCGCTCTATCAGATTTGCTGGAGGTGAGATATGGGATCATGCCGAAATATTGGCTTGGATCAGTGAGCAAGCAAAGAATAAAGCCGATGTAATAATCATCGACCCGATAACAGCAGCAAAGCCCACACGGGAACCCTGGATCAAAGATCAGGAATTCATCTTGGCCACGCGGAAGATCATTCAGGATCATAAATGCCGAATCATCATCGTCACCCATCCCAGAAGCGGCAATATCAGCAAACCAAGTTTAGGCGGCGTGGCTGGCGGTATGGCTTTTACTCGATTCGCGGACAATGCCTGCTGGCTCAGCTCTTACCCGGAACCGCAAAGCGGAATAGTGGAGATAAGCGGTTATTCCGTTCCAAAGACCTATGACCGCAGTATCACCATCAACAAAAGCCGCTACGGCTCAGGCACGGGCCGGACAATTGGCTACAACTTTGACCCGGCCACTTTCAAGCTGGTTGAGGTCGGAAATATAAAACCGGATGACGTTAAAAAAGGTCGAAATCCGTAGAAAAAAAACTGAACACATAGGACTGAACAGGAAATTTGTTTCATAACGAAAAGAAATGACCTGAAAGCCCGATAAATAAAGGGCGAAATAAGAAACTCCGATCAAGCAGATCGCAAAAACGAACGAAAAAAAGCGAACAAGGAAAATTATGGCTTCCGAAAGCAAAGAAATCAGGTGCAAAGGCAGGCAGGACGGGCGTCAATGTGATAAGTTGATCGCCCGCAAAAAAGGCCAATGGATATGGCTTCTTGATCCGGATGGTCGGAAAGCATTTCAAGTTCAAGCCCGACGCTTATCACTTGTTTGCGAATATTGCGGGTATGAAAATCGTCTGCATTCAAGATCAGGATAGATTCTGATTGCGATAAAACGGCTTTTTGGTTATAGTTTCTTTCAACAACTGAAATTTGGTGGCCGAATGGCTAAACCAGCACGAGTTACCGCCGTGCAGATTCTAACGAGTCTGCTCGGCTTTTTCTTTTTATCCGAACGATATGCTCATAAACAACGGAACCAAAGAACAGATAACTGCTTGGCAGAGCTTTTTGAAGACGCGCGGCCATCAGATCGATGCTGATGGAGTATTCGGCCAAAAGACCAAGCTGGCAACGAAAAACTTTCAAACACTGCGAGGCCTGCGGCCTGATGGCTTGGTGGGTGATAACACGATCGGCGAAGCAAAGAAGCTTGGCTTCGTGTGGCCGCTTGCCGATATCGGAATTCCGATATCGAATAAACCCGACGATCAGACGGCCGCCATAGTAACAACCAACAGCTTCGATCCTCGCGGATTGCTAAAGCACGTCGCTCCGACACTTCGCGGAGGGGTTATCAAGATCATCGAACTTGCTCACGCTGAGGGCTATGACCTGCGAGTGACGCAAGGATTACGCACGATTACCGAGCAAGACGCTCTATACGCCCAAGGCCGCACCAAACCCGGCAAAAAGGTTACAAATGCCAAAGGCGGGCAAAGCAATCATAACTACGGTCTTGCGGTCGATCTGGCGTTTTTCGTCGACGGAAAACTCACTTGGGAGGATTCGCTTTATCTCAAGATCGGCAAATGGGCGAAGTCGGCGGGCCTTTTATGGGGCGGCAATTGGAAATCGCCGGATATGCCGCATGTGGAATTACCAAATCTGCCCGGTTGGCGGGAACTCAAGACAATTCACGACCGCCGCGGCATGGATGCCGTTTGGCAGACAGTTGGAGGAACGAAATAATTTATGCAGCCTGATTATGGACTGATTTTTAGCTATGGCATTCAAATGACGATCACTTTCTTGATCGGACTAGGCCTATACACCATCAAAATTCTCGCATCGCAGATAGAGACCGCGATCTGGTATCGGGCGAACGCCCTGCGGCTGGCGGTGTGCCTTGGGTTGTTCTGGATCATTAGCTCCGGATTGGTGTTGGTTCCAAACATCGCAGGCATTTTAGGAGCCTTCGGATTCAATGCCGATCAGAGCGCGGCCGGTATTGCATTGGTGATCGTCGGGCTTGTCGTCGGCGGAACTGGAACCAATCCGCCGAAGGTCGAGGTTGAAATATCACAAAAAACTGAACAGGAGAATATATGAAGCAAATTTTGTTAGCTCTAACCGTGATTTACAGCATGTTCTTCGTTACGGCTTGCCCGGCGAGGATCAATATCGACAAAGCAAAGACCAATTCAGCGAAAGTGGCACGCTACGCCAATGCCGGCGTTGACCTGACCCGCGAACTGTTCCGGTCGAACTTCTTGACGCTTGCTCAAAAAGACAAGATCGCGGACGCGTGGATCGTTCTGGCCAATGCTGGAATCGCCTTTGATACCGCCATCGCTAACCTTGAACAGCAATATCCGCAGACGGGAGTACAAAAAGTTCCAAAGGTCGAGATAGAGAAACTCTTTGCCGTATTCAATTCAACCGTCGTTAGCCAATTCTTAGAGATACTGACATCGCTAAAATTGATCGACCGGCTGAATAATTACGCGGTCATTATCGAAAGCATCAAGGCGGCCATTTTGATCATTGCCGGAGCCTTCGGACAACGAAAAACCATTGCCGCCAAGATCGGTTAAAAAGGAGAAACCAAAATGAAAGAATTTATTGACAGACTACGGCAGTTGGCCAGAATACTCGGCAATGTCTCACTCGAAGAGGCCGTCAATTGGCTTGAAGTCAAAGAAAACGCTGAACAACTGCGGGCCGAAGGGCATAAAGAAGAAGCACCGGAATAATAGCCATTACCCCCGGCTGGGTGCTATGAAGGAATGGAAAACACTGCCCACACTCACGACAAGGAGGCAGTAATGATGCAGCAAGCAAACGTTATGGAGCAATGGGGATTCGGAGTTGTGGAATTGATCGTCTCGGTGCTGGGCATTACCGGCATCGGCAAGATCATTGCGGATGTGCGCAAGGAACGGGCTGACCGCAAACAACGCCGGGTGGATGTTCATGTGACCAATGAGGCGAAAGCCATTGATGCCGATCAGGATGCCATGAAACTGGTATTCGGTCGTTTGGATAATACGGAGATAGAAGTAAAAGAGCTTCGGGATTTACTAAGGAAGGAATCAGTGACCAATGCCAGGCTATCCGCCGAAAATGAATCACTCAAACGGGATAATGAGCGGCTGTCGATTGACCTTCGGCGGCTCGAAGATGAGGTCAAGAAGCGTGATGACCAGATCGCTTCATTCAAGCAATCTTTGGCTTCCAAGGACAAGGATATCGATGTTCTGAAATCAGAGATCACCGGCATGCGCGAAGAGATGTCATTACTTCGCACGGCAATGGCTGAAAGCATATTGAGAAGCGAGAAGAAATAGCAATATGGCGAAAGCGGCAGGATCTAATAACCTTTGGAAAAATCGCATAGTCGGTTACGGCGAAAAAGCCGCCGCCGACTTTGTGCTTAATCCGCTCAACCCGAAGCGGCATCCTGATGCTCAGCAGGCAGCGATTGCAGCCGCATTAAGCGAGATCGGATGGGTGACGGGCGTCATCGAGAATGTGCGGACGGGTCACCTGGTCGATGGTGAAAGCCGAGTTACGGAAGCCCTCAAGAACAATGCGAATGAGGTCATTCCGTATATCAAGGTCGATCTTTCGCTCGAAGAAGAAAAAAAGGTTTTGCTGGTCTTTGACCGGATCGGAGCATTGGCCCTTGATGATACCGAGCGGATCAGTGAATTGCTTTCTTCGATAACGTTCGAGAGTGATGCTCTTTCCGGCCTACTGGAGCAAGTCCAAACGCCGGAGATCGATCTTGATGCATTCTTTGAGCCGGCCGCAATCGAACCGCAACCGGAGAAGTATGAGCTGATTATCAGCTTTGATAAAGAGGTTGAATATAACGCGGCGATATCCCGCCTGCAATTGGCCGGAATGACTGCCCGTGATGTTTTGAACGAATGGTTATCTGCTGATCTTTGATATGAAGCTTTATCTCGCCGGATATAAAACGATGCGGAGCTTATTAGGCAATGATATCCCACCGCCGAAATACATCCTGGAATCATTCGTTTATATCGAACCACGATGGATGGATGAGCTTGATAAAGCAACATTCCTGCTGGATTCAGGAGCGTTCACCTTTTTATCCAAGCAGCCGAGCGGTATCGATTGGCCGGAATATGTGCGGAAGTATGCGGCATTTATCAAAAAGTACGAGATTCGCAATTATTTTGAGCTTGATATTTACAAGATCATTGGGATCGACCAAACCGAGCAATTGCGGGATATGGTCGAACAGATCACCGGTATCAAGTGCATTCCGGTCTGGCATCGGCATTTGGGTATCGATTATTTGGAGCGGCTTTCATCGGAGTATGACTATATCGCCTTTGGCGGTTTTGCTATCGGCGATATCAAGCCGAGTGAATATGCAGCAGTGCCGAAGCTTTTGAAGATCTGTGAAAAGAATTATTGCCGGGTGCATGGATTGGGTTTTACCAATGCCGAATGGCTACGGAAATGTCCGTTTTACAGCATTGATTCATCAACATGGATCACCGGCCAACGTTTTGGGAAGCTGTTCAGTTTCGCAGATGGAAAATTGCGGTCGATCACACCGCCCAAAGGATATCGTGGTAAACGCACAGTCTGGAAGGAAAGCTTGCGGGCATGGATTCAATACGCTGAATACGCGGAAGGAAATTTGTAAAAAGGAATATGTTTACGATCACCAAAGAATATCACTTCTCAGCCAGCCATCAATTGAATGGTTTGGCGGAGGATCATCCATGTTCGCGGCTACATGGGCATAACTACACGGTTATTGTGAAGCTGCAGAATGAAATACTGCCGAAGAGTGGTTTTGTGGAAGATTATCATGCGATAGATGCGGTCATGGAACCGATCATTGAGAAGCTCGACCACTATCACCTTAACGATGTTATTGCCGAATGGGTGACTAAAGCTAACCCGACCGCCGAGAACTTAGCTTATTACATTTATTTGTTGGTTCGATCTACTGATATCGGTGATTCGCTTACCTCCATAACCGTGAAGGAGACCGCTAAGACGGCGGCCGAATATTCAGTATGAAAACACTTCGCGTCAATGAGATTTTCTACAGCCTGCAGGGAGAAGGAGCGAAGGCGGGAATGGCCAATGTTTTTATCCGGTTATCCGGCTGTAAAACAAAAGATGCCTGTTATGCATCCGGCGTCCGCTGCGATACGGAGTTTGAGAGCGGTGAGGAATGGAAGCCGGAGGATATTGTCGAATGGATAAATGAAGGCCTTGAAACGATGCATAATCCGTTCGCCTCGATCATCTGGACGGGCGGCGAACCTGCCCAACAGCTTGATGCCGAGATCGTTGCCTATTTCAAGAAAGAAGGCCATTTTCAGGCAATAGAGACGAGTGGATTATTTCCGGTGCCGGAAGGTCTCGATTATGTGGCGGTCAGCCCGAAAGTGGCCGAGCATGTCATCAAAAAGAACTTCCCGCATGGAGTAAATGAACTGCGGTATGTGCGGAGCGTCGGCCAAGCCATACCGGAACCAAGTATCGATGCCGAGCATTATTTTATATCGCCGCACAGCGATGGCGACCGGTTGAACCAAGAGAATCTGGCTCATTGTATCGAGCTGGTCAAGGAAAATCCTGAATGGAAACTATCACTGCAAATGCACAAAGTTTGGAAGATTCGGTAAAACGGATCATCGCGGCTTTTGATGAGGATCCGGAGCGTGAGGGGCTGCGGGGGACGCCGCGCCGCTTTATTAAATTCTTGAATGAGTTTCATGCCGAACCGCTTTGGAATTTTACAACCTTTGATGCCGAAGGGATGGATGAAATGATCGTCCTCAATGATATTCCGTTCTATAGCTTATGTGAACATCATCTAGTGCCATTCTTCGGCAAAGCGGCCATTGGTTATATCCCGAACGGCAAGATCGTCGGATTATCAAAACTGCCGCGGCTGCTCGATCGGTTTGCCCGCAGTTTTCAGAATCAGGAGCGGATCACGCAGCAGGTGGCGAATTCTTTAATGGATCTGCTTGATCCGGTCGGTGTGGCGGTCGTTCTCCAAGCGGAGCATCTTTGTATGGCAATGCGCGGAGTGCAGAAACCGGGTGTGGTCACTATGACATCTTGCATGCTTGGCAGCTTCCGCGAACATCCTGAAACGCGGGCCGAGTTCATGAAATTTGTGCAGGGATAAAAAGATCATAGATAGATGAAGGGCGGAAAGAAAAAACCAAGAAAGATCACAATTTCGCCGGAGCGGTTGGAGCGGCGGCAGAGGATATTTGAACTACGACGGCGGGGAGCCCAATTTCGCGAAATATCGATACTGCTCAAGAAAGATGCCAAAAGCAAGAGCAGGTCGATTAGAGGGCTTTCGGTAACACAGGTTTATGATGAATATAAGGCGGTTGTTAATGAGGTCAAAGAGAAATATACGCAGGATGCCCTTGAAATCAGGATCATCAACACCGAGCGATTGGAGGCAGGTATCATGATCGCAATGCAGATCATGAATGAACGCGACGGTGATCCGAAAGATAAACTGCGGGCGGTGGAGGTATTGACCAAAGCCAGCAAGGAGCTTTCCGAGCTTTATGGAGCAAAGGCGGCTCATAAGGTTGAAGTGACCGGCAATGAAGGTGGCCCGCTAGAGAGCAGCATGACGCTGGTCATTCAGGGTGTGGGTTCGATTGATACTAATGATGATGACGGCAAATAACAGCCAGTACGTGATCCAGGTACCGCAAGCCTTTACCGAGGTCTGGAACTCACAGAAACCATATCAGATATGGTTTGGCGGTCGCGGCTCATCAAAAAGCTGGTCAAAAGCCATCTATTTTCTAGCCAAAGCAATGACCGCCAAGTATTGCCGGACGATCTTTGCTCGCGATACGCAGAAGAATGTCCGTCTTTCGCAGTATCAGCTTTTCAAGGATATTGCGAATCGGTTCGAGGTTTTCAAAGACCAATTCCGGTTTCTTGATACAACGATGACGATCATCTGCAAGAAGACGAGCAATATGATGATTGGCGGATCTTTCGAATTGCCGGATTCGCTGCGTTCGGTGGCTGATCCGACCGATTTCTGGGCGGAAGAACCGATCACGCGGCAGAATGAGATCGGACGGCAGGATTTTTTTGATATCGTCGGTTCATTGCGTAATGCGGAAGGCGTTCAGCCGCAGTTTCATTTCACCTTTAATCCGATATCAAAGCAATCGTGGATATACAAGGATTTTTTTGAGGATAACCTGTATGACGCGGAAAAACTCTTCGTTAACTACTGGGATAATCCATTCTGTCCGCAATCGACCATTGATTTTCTTGAATCATTGAAACGGCTTGATCCGAAACGGTATGCGGTTGATGGCCTCGGACAATGGGGCGTTGCCTACGAGGGGTTGATCTTTACCGATTATGATGTGGTCGATGAAATGCCGGAAGAACAGTTCTATGGGCTGGATTTCGGCTTTACTGCTCCATGTGCATTGATCGCCGGTGTGGTCGATGATGCATACGATTCCGAAAGGATGGACTACTACGTCAAAGAACTGCTGTATGAAGCAAAACTTGGCTCATCGGCATTGATCGAGCGGCTCGAAAAGATCGGTGTGAAAAAGAATCTGCCGATGATCTGCGATAATTCGCGGCCGGAAATGATCGAAGACCTCAAGCAGGCCGGATTTAATGTTAAGCCAAGCTTCAAATATGCCGGAAGCGTGGTTGACGGCATTAACCGCGTCAAGAATTTCAACCTTAAGGTAGTGCGGCCGTCGCGCAATCTGCTGGATGAGATAGCAACCTACGTTTACCGCGAAAAGAATGATGTTCTACTCGAGGAGCCGGAGAAAGGAACGGATCACGCGGTCGATGCGATGCGGTATGCATCCGAAACGCAGAAGATCGCTCAAACTCAAGTGACAGATGCTGAACGTGCAGCATTCGGAAGATTATGAATGTGTGGGGAAGAACAAAAATGGCAGTTTTGGTTGGATGGAATGCATTTAAGGATCCCGGTGCGGTGTTGCGGAATCTGACGAGGGAAGAGCGGGTCGATCTCTATTCGCTGGCATGGGCCTATTATCGCCAGACCGCCTTTGCCAATCATCGCGAATGGGCATCATATATCACCGAACGGCAGCTCTACCGGCTGACACGGTTGATCTACAATCCGGTAACGCCGATCGTCGATTTCTATGCCGACAATATCTGGTTGGCGCCGAATGAGACCGCCAACCAAGCATTGGTGACACCGCTCGAACAGGAAACAGATGAGCAGATCATTGACGCCATTGCCCAGATCGACCAATGGAGCGGCTTTCGTTCAAGCTCTTTGGTCATCAAACGCTATGCTGCCGCGACCGGCTGCGTCCTGGTCGAAGGCATCGACGATCTCGGACGCCAAAAGGTGCTGCATAATGCGGTCTGGCCGGGATATGTGACCGACATTGAGCTGAATGATGTCGGTGATGTGCAAAGCTATACGCTCGAATATACAGCATGGGATCGGGCGGCTAAAACGCAATACACCTATCGCAAAGAGGTCACCAAAGAGACCTTCTCATACTTCCGCGACGGGCGGCCGTTCATTCCCGAAGGCCGTACCGCCGAAGTGGAACCAAATCCATACGGTTTTGTTTTTGCGGTCTGGATCAAGCATGCTGATGACGGCGGTGATTATGGTCTGCCCGCCATGCCTGCATTCCATAAAGTGGATGAGATCAATTCGCTGGCCTCACATCTCCATGACAATATCCACAAGATGATCGAATCGCCGAAGGTGATCTCTACTGATGGCGTTATTTTGCCGATCTCCGGAGCATCTGCCGGAGCTGCTGAACCGAATCGTCAAGGCCGCCTTTACATGGACGATCCGCGATATGAACATGCTTTTTTCAAGACAGGTCAGGGTGCCGGTGTGCTTGATCTGGCCGGAAGCCTCAAACTCGGCGAATCGCAACCGTATCTGCGTGATGCGATCGAATCGCTCAATGATGATTATCCTGAACTGCAGGCGGCGGCGATCATCCGCGAGAACTCGCAGCTCTCCGGTGCGGCTTTGGAGCGGATGCTGACACCGGCCCAGAATAAGCTTGATTCGGCACAGGCCGGATATAACGCACAGCTTGTCAAACTGCGGCAGATGCAGTTGGCGGTTGCCGGTATGCGAGCTAACGGCGGCGGCTGGATGAATAAGACCAAACAACAAGACCTTTTCCGGCCTTTTAGCTTGAATAGCTATGCAAAAGGCGAACTTGATTTTGCGATCCGTCCGGCGTCGCTGGTCGGAGAGACCGAAGCCGAACAGGAAGACCTCTTGATGAAGAAAGCGGCGCGGGCCGGAGCTTTGGAAGGAATTATTGACCGCCGTGAGCAATTGCGGATCGCCGGTTTCTCAGATGTTACGGTCGAAGAGATACTCAAGCGGGAGGAGGCAGCGGAGGCGATCATAACGGAAGATGAAGCGGATGATATTGATCAGGATGGCGAAGGTAAAGAGAATTCATGATCGCAGAAGAATTGCAGGAAAAGCATGAGAAAGAAGCCCAGAGCGATGCCGAGTATCTGGGGTTGTTGCTGCTTCTGCTGATGCGAAAGAAAGACGCCGACGGTGTGCGGATGGTCATCTTCGATGCCGCGGAGGGTCGTTTTTATTTTAATGGGCGGTCTGTATCTGCCAAACAAATACGCAAATATCTGCTGCGGATCGAAGATAAATTGGCCCGCCGGATTGCTAAATTGGTTGATGATCTCGAAGCGGAAAAGATCACTATCAAGGAATTTCAGGAGCAATTCGAGCGGAATATCTCATCGGCGCATATTCTCGCCGGTGCTTTGGCTTTGGGCGGCATTGTCGCGGCCGCCAGAAATCCGGTCATTGCCGGACGAATCACCGAAGAGATCGCCTTTGCCGAGGAATTTATAAGCGATGTTGATCAAAAGAAGGCCGGTTCATTTCGGCGGATCAAGGCTCGCGCTAAGAGCTATGTCCGGGCAGCGTCGATCACTTTCTCAAATGTGGAACAAACGATTCGCGATTCGATGGGAATTCAGACAGAAGCAAAACGCATCCGCCGGGCTTCGGAAAGCTGTAAAGGATGTATTGCTTATGCCGGCCGCTGGCTGCCGATAAGCGAAATGCCGCCCATCGGGACGCTGCAATGCAAGCGGTTCTGCCGCTGCTTTTTGATCTATCGATGAGCGTGAAAAATCCGTCAGCGGAATGTTTTAAGCGTGGACATCAGTTAGCGAGGATCCCCGGAACGAGCATTTCTCGCTGCATCCGATGCCAGGCGATAGTTATCACCAATGAAGATGAGCGACCCAAAAGTGATAAAGAAAAGTGAGATCGAGCGAAGACATGAAGAAGAATCGCGGGTCGAATTGCGGTATATGCTGCTGCTGATGCGGCGCTACCCGGAGAAGGCACGGGAATATGTGCAAAAACTGGTTGCTAAAACGCCATCAATCGGTTAAATTGAAACTGAAAATCTTAAAGACCTTGGGTCATCGTTTTATTTAGGAAACCATCGCCCGCTGGATGTCAGGAAAGTGCCTGCCATTTGGCGGGCGTTTTTATTTTTGATCACTATGTCAGAACCAACACCAAACCCGACACCGGCACCGAATCCCGCAGAGGGATTTCAGCGGCTGCTTGATAAGCATGATAAAGACGCCATGAAATTGGCTTCACAATTGTTCGATGAGAACTATCAGCTTCGCGAAAAGAATCGCGAGATCAAGGCCAAACTGCCGAAAGAAGGAAGCGTTGTATTATCCGCCGAAGATGCGGCCGAATATAACGAGTTCAAAAAGCTTGAGAAAAAGGCGGCCGATATCGCCAAAGACCTGAGCCGCGTCGCCGAATTGGAAACGCAGAACCGCGAATTATCCGGTATGGAAACGCTCCGCGAGATCGCTGATCTCGGTTTGGATGGCTCAAAGCTTAAACTGTCGGTTCTGAAAGATCAGATGGGCCGGTTTCCGGAAGCCGCGATCATCATCAAGGACGAAAAAGATAAGGACGGCAATGCCGTTCGAGTGGCTTATATCAAGCCAACCAAAGACGCCGCAGAGGTCGTTTTCACTTCATTTGCCAATGAGAAATTGGCGGATTATCTGCCGAGCCTAAAAGTTAGTGCCGAGGCATCACCAACTACGCCGATCACAGGTAACGGGAAAGGGCCGAATCCGCAGGGCGGGCCGACCGGATTTTTCGATAACCTCCGTGAATCGATGAAGAAGCAGAGCGAGAACGTCGCAGCACCGAGATCGGTGGATGAGGCATTCGGGCGAGCTGCTGCATAAGCAACGAGTAAAACTTTTAGATAAGGAGATTCAGAAATGCCTTTAGCAATTAGTAAAACTACCGGCGGATTGGCACATGCTCCGGTGAATGTCGGGCAGATCCTTGCAACGGATGTGGTCAAGGTTGATATATCAGACCTGACGACCAATGAAATCGACGCCAACGGCTTTCTTAAACCGGGCGTTCCGTTCGCTAAGGATGGAGAGCTTGTTGGCTCCTCGGTTGCCGTATATGGCGTGACCATCGGTCCGGTAAAGGTCGCGGCCAGCAATTCATCGGGCGATATCGCCGCCGCCACGGACTGTTTTGTTGCCGTCATGACGCACGGCATCGTTAACCGCGATATCGCCGAGGATAACCTTGGTCGGGCCTACACGGCCAACGAGATCGCGGGCTTTGATCTGGCCGGAAGCGAACTGCATCTGACCAGAACGTAAATCTTGAACCGTAATAAGGAGAGCGAATAAAAAATGAGCACATTTTCTTGGACCAGTGCACTTGAAACATCGCCCGCCGCTTTGACGGTTCGGGCTCAGACCATTTCACCGAATGATAACGGCCGGTTGAAGTGGGACACCTTTTTCCGACGTACTCCGGTCGATTCTGTCGATCTGGAAGACGTTACAACGCTTGATCATCGCCCGGCCACCGACCGCCGCGAATGGAATCAGCGAGGCCGCTTGGTTCCGATTAAAACGCCGAACCGCCGCAAGGTCTCGATCGTTCCGATCGAAGGTAATTACACCTGGGATGAGTATGAATTGCAGAAACTCAATGAGCGGACAATGGGCAATGCCCAGATCATTCAGGATATTATGCAGTCCACCGTACCGGGCCGGGTTGATGCCATTGCCATGGCAAACTATCGTCGCTTAGAGCTTGATACTTTCAAAGCTTGGGCCCAAGGTGTTCTGGTTCAGCGTAACCCGCAGAACGCAACGGAGACCTTTCAGGCGTCATTCGGCTTTGACGTGGCCCGTTACCAAACGGCGGGTACCGCTTGGAATGATGCCGGTCAGAATGCTTACGATAATCTGCTGGCATGGCTTGATGACGCGATCAATGCTGTCGGAGGTATTCAGGGCCTTATCTGCCGCCGCAACTTCGTCAAAGAAGTGCTGGCCGATGCCCCTGATCTGGCGGGCGGTGCAAAAATGACCTTTGTTCAGCTTGAGCAGCGTATTCAGGATGATCTCGGAAGTTCTTTCCGCTTCTATCCAATGGAAGATACGGTCGAGGAATTCACCGACGGCGGAACCGCCAGCACGGCCGTTAAGGTCTGGACGGCACAGCGGATCGCTGCTGTTCCGGCAGGCGGAATTGTCGGCATCGCCGCATTTGCTCCGATAGTCCGAGCAATGGAAATTGCCCGGCAATTGCCGCAGGCAAAGATCGACATCAACGGCCAGACAGTGTTCTACGAAGAGCACAATAATGGCCGTGAGCTTTCGGTCGAAGTGCAGATGAATGCCGCTCCGATCCCTGACGAACAGAAGATGTTCGTGATGGATGTCGGCTTCTAGGGTCTAGTTCTTTTCGGGGCGTGAAACATCGCCCCACTCAACATTTATCATCATGGCAAAGAAAAAATTTGAGATCATCGGTTCGGTTCGCGTTGATAACATCGTTTATATCGCCGGACAGGAAGATGAATTATCAAAAGTGCTGACCGCAGAACAGTTCAACCGGCTCAAAAACGACGGTATCGTGATCGGTGAATTCGCCTCAGGTTCGATTGAAAGCGAGGAAGCACCAAAGACAAAGGTTAAATAAACGGCGGCATCATTCCAAGCCCGCCCTCAGTTCTGAAATAGTGTAGGAGGTTATCAAATGCGATTCAGCGACCTAAAGAAGATATTTAAGAACGCCTATGCAGCGTTCGCCACTCTCGCCAACGGCAAACAGATCTACCAATTAACAACGGCCATTACCGCCAATACCACAACAACCACAGCTCCGGCCGGATCATTCGCGGTAACTACGCATGCGACCGGACGCAACAGCATCTTTGTCTCCGATGGTTCGAAGTGGCAGTTTTTGACCAACGCGTAAGCCAGAGGGGGTAATTAGCCAATGGCCACTCCAACACCGACACCGACAGCGGCTCAGATGGTTACCTTTGCCGAGATCGCCATGATCCCGGCCGATGATGTATTGGCATTGATCTCAGCCGGAAGCGATCAAGATCTGATCAATGCCAAATGGGCGGCTTCGCTCACCGATATTGCAGCATGGTCGAGTGTGGGAACGGACGCCGGAGATATCAAACGGATCGATACTATCGAGTTCTTTGAAGGCGCCGCGACAAATGCCCGTCTGGACTTGCGGAACCGTCTGCGAGCACGCTACGGACTGCCCTTATTGCTTGATGAAAGCGGAAATCTGGCCGGAGCCGCAGAAATAACGAGCCTGAAATGGTTCGGTGGAGGATATTGCCGCTAATGCTGAAAGAACAGATCATCGCCAAAGGAGCGGCCGCGTTCAATAAAGTTCGCGGAAGGCTTAATCCGGCGGTTCGGTTGTTTCTCTTGAAAGTGGCCGGACAAACACAAAAGTTCGAGGTTATCGCTGAAATACCCTCCGGCTTTTGGAGCCGCTGGAGCGACTACCGTGACCAAACGGTTTTTATAGTGGCCGATGCGGACAGTTCTTTGAAAGATAAATTCGCCCAAACATCCTATATCGCCTACGGCGAAGGAATTGCCGGTGAAAAGCTCGATGTTTATGCCATCACACAGGATGCGAGAGACCGCATACCGCCGAGCGATGCTTCTGTCTTTTGGAAGTTTTACGCCACACGGCAAAAAGAAAAGCGGTTCACAATACCGCTGCCTGAACCGGAAGAGGAGGAAGAGCCATGAGCATTGTGTTTCTTAAATCGACGATCTTCAATAAAGCTTCGGTCAAGCGTGAGATCGGTAATTTGATCACAAAACGGTCACGGCTGTTCAAGCGTGAACGTCAGCAGGATATGCTGAACGGCCCGCACACCGGAAGGCTTTACCGGCGACGGCGTGGCAAGGGCTTTATCCGTTCACATCGGGCATCGGCGAAAGGTCAGCGGCCATCACCGGATACGATGACGCTGGTGAATGCAGTAAGCCAGAAACGCACCGGCGATCTATCGGCAAGGGTTTATATTGCCGAGAAACGGAATCCGGTCAATAAAATGTTGGCCAGCCAATACGCCGAAATATTGCAGAAGAAGTTAGGTCGGCCGATCATTACCGCCGATGATGCGGCCCGCGAGCAAAAAGAGATCGTTCGGGTCGCAAGTGATTTGATAAAAAGGCTCACTTGAAAGCAACGAAATCTGGGTAGGCTGGGTGGGGTGGGTACTCAGACTAGGTAGGGTTAATTATGGCTTTAACGCCGATCGAGAAAGAACACGAAACGGTCATCCGCAGGCAGTTGGCGGAGATGATCGCGAATGTGCCGGAAGCCGGTTTTGTAATACCGGCAACACTTTATTGCAATGATATTTCGGAGTTTTGGGCCACGTTGGATAGTGCGGCCGATACGGCCGATGAGATCGAAATGCGGAACATTGCAGCCACCTGGCTTTATCCGATCCGCTTTGAAGATTCGGATCAAACCGATTCGCCGCTGGTCAGTCTGACCTATGAGTTTTATATGTTCCGCCAGTTCGGTTTGGAGCGAGAGGATGAGAATGATCCGGTGGATATCTTCAATGGCCAGATATTAAAACTTCACGAACTTTTCATCGAAGGTTATCTGGGCATCAAAGCAGAGTTTCAGCGAAAGGCGAATATCGCCGGATTAAGCTCGGCGGACTTTACCCGACGGCAAACAACACCGGTAGTGCAGGTTGAAAATATCGATGATGAAGCGTTCTGCAAATTCATTCCCGGTATTGTCGGTTGGGCCGTCCGGTTCGAGGAAACAGTAGAAATTCAAATGAGGGCTTGTTAAAAATATGGCTAAACAGAAAGAAAAAGAAGTTGAGCCGGTGATCCGTCAGCCGGAAACTTATTCATACGAAGATTCGCTTGAGCAGCGGTATGACGAAATACCGGAGCCGAATGTGATATTCGTCGGCAAGCGGTGGACGGGTGGCGAATGGAAAACCAAAATGCCGCCGCCGTTCATCATCACCGCTGAGAAACGGATCGATCTGCCGGACGCTGAAACTCAGCAGAAGGGTTTCTTTCATCCGGATGCCGAGCTTCTTATCAAAAGCTTTCCGGCAGATTATAAACAGTTCATCAAGAAAGGAGAGAAATAATGGCCGAGACACCAAACACCAGAATGCAGCTTTCCGACCGGTTCTTTGTGGTCAGCGGAGCCGGTAAGGTCCAACCCGCATGGGATGTGGCAATGCTCAACGCCGATCTTGATACGCGCGATAAATGCGAGATCACCCGTGAAGAAGTGATCGACCGCCGCGAGATCAGAGATTGCCGCGATCAGTATTTTCAGGATTCGAAGATCAATACACGGTTGGCCCGCTGGACGCTGAATTACAACGAAGTCACGCCGCAGATCATTGCCCGCTGGACCGCACTCAAAGAAGGAACCGCAGCAGCACCGACCGGCACACCGGCCGATGAAATCCAAACGTTGACCCGCTCCGGCACCGTCAGCGGCGGTACGTTCACTATCTCGCTTGAATTGGAAGGCCGTTTGGTGACGACCAAACCGATTGCATGGAATGCCTCAAATGCCGATATCGCTGCAGCTTTGACGGCATCCCGAATGCGGTATATCCAACCGGGCGATGTGACCATTGGCGGAACATGGGGAACGGCGATCACCATCACCTTTCCAAATACCGGCCGTCTTGGACGGGCCAATCTGCCGCTCCTCACGGTCGATGATGCATTGTTGACCGGATCAACGCCTGCTATCGTCGTTGCTCAAACAACGCCCGGTGAACAGAATTTTCATGACCTGGCCCGCTCGGCAACTAAAGCCAAGAAGTACCTTAGCTTCGCACTTGGTTGGGATGAAGATATCGATCGCGTCGAAAAATATATCAACCACGTCGTTGAATCGGTGACGGTTTCAGCGAGTTTGGATAATCAAATGACCTTGCAGGTCGTCCTTGTCGGCGAGTGGGAATACGACACCATCGAGACCGCGTTCTCGATACCGGAATGCGTCAATATTGACGCACTACAGACCACCGATTGCCGCATCGAGATCGATAGTCAATGGGAATCGACCGACATCAACAGCGTTACCGCGACCATTGCCGATAACGTTCCGGTTGACCGCCTTTCGGCCTTTGGATTTGACAGCGTGGATGTGCAGACACTTCGCCGCGGTAATCAGCCCGCCGACACTCTGCAGATGAGCGTTTTCGGCTCGCAGACCGATCACGTTTATGAACTGGCACAGAATGAGCGGACGCAATCTCCGGTACCGGTTCGCCTTCATTTCGGAATGCCCGGAGATCGGGCGACATGGTACTTTCCAAAGACCAAACTTCGCTTCCAAACCAATCGCGAGGGTTTTGTCGGTGATGGTCAGTATTCGATCATCAATCTTGAAGGTGTGCCGTTCCGCGATGGAGCGAACGTGCCATTTGACAGCGAAGCATATCTAGATCAGGGTACAGCGTTTTTGCTTGCATCCGTTTAACAATAGAGGAGAGTAAATGACACCCAGAACATTCAGTATTACAGCCGGTTATAAACCGAATATGACGACCTTTTATCTGCGAATGATAACGGTCGTTGAAGAAAATCAATTTCTTGAACGGTTTTCGGATATTTCAGACGCAATGAACGATATCCAGCGTTCCGAGCATGAATACGAAGCGATGGTCGATGCCCTGAAATCGTGGAGCGTGAAGGCTCCGACCGTAAAAGGACAGGAAGAATCATCCGATCCGCCAGCCGAAGCTATTGAGAAACTATTTGGCGAGCATGCGGCCGAGAATCACCGCATCGTGAATGCGGTGCTGGCCCGCTATCGGCAGGCTTTATCGCCGGACGTCAGTTTTTCCTAGCCTTCAAATTGTTCCTGCGGCGGTTCTTTCGCTACCGCAAGCAACTTGAAGGCGTTTCATCTGAATTTGACGACTGTCCGACCTATTGCGGATTCAGTAAGCGGAAATATGACACGGCGAGGTTTGAATACTGCAATTCATGCCCTCGCCAAAAACCTAAGAAGCTCTTTGAACGGGATATCGCGAACGACTGGGAAAAGATACTGAAAACCGAAGCTAAGCGGCTTAAATTGAGATTCAGCACGATGCTCTCTTTCGTCTATTCCGTAGAAGCGGCATCAGGACGCACAGATACAGAGCTTGATCGCCGAATGGCGGGTTTTGTCGTAGCCTTTAAGCTTGAGAAGATCCGCCACGATGAACGCGAGAAACGCCTCGCCGGATAAAGAGAGACTATATGCCAGCAACCAATGAAGTTGTAGTCACATTCAAAGCCGATGCAGCGAATTTTTTCCGCACCACGGACGCGGTTGCGGCTAAAGTTCGGCAAGTAGCAAATGTTCAATTTGATAATGCTTTTGCCGCACAGGCCGCCCAAAGTGTGGCCGCTCCGATCAAAAAAGCGGGGGATGATATACAAAAGCTATCCGCCGACGCCATCCGACAAGCCGTTACGCTTCGCGAGACGCTGCGAGATACCGCTCTTGCTGCGTCAGCCGGTCATAGTCCGATCTGGCAAACCTACGGTACTGGAGCGAGACAAGCCGCTCAGCAGACCCGATTGCTATACGGAGAACTGAAACAGTTGCAGATCGAGGCGTCGCGGACTACAGACGCAAAAGCATTAGCAAATATCGAGAGACAGGCCCAAGCGGCATCATCTGAAATAGAACGTCTCACCGCCAAAATGAACCGCGTACATTTAGGGCGGACAGCTGCCGCCGGAGATAACGTTGGCGGATTGCTTGGTTTACTCGGCGGTAGGAATAATGCGGAGCGGTATGGAAGGCTCAATATCGCCCGCCAAGGTGCGGATGTTTTTACTACCGCCGCAATGGGAATGAGTCCGGCGATGATCTTGATCCAGCAAGGGCCGCAAGTTCTGGACGCGATGGCGACATCTGGAATCACTTTGAGCAAATCGATGGTCGTCTCAGCCGGAGCCGTTGGAGGGTTAGCAGCGGCCGGTTACATATTTGTTCAATGGTCAAAATCTGTTCGGGAGGAAGCTGAAAAGCGGCTCAAAACCGAAGAAATGATCGCCGGTGCAATAGCAATGCAGGTTAAAGGAGCTAAGGAAGGGATAAGCTCCGCCGCTGCAATGAGAGAAAACGCCGCTGATGCCCGTAAATTCTCGGAAAGTTTAGGAACGAAATCAGCCGATCAATTAAGAAGGGATATTGCTACGCGCCAGCGGATCATAGAGTTAGGGGGGTATTTTGACGATCCTAAAAACCCGGAGAGAAGGCGGCGATATAACGAATTAGTAAATGAACAAATACGTCTCGAGGAACAGTTGGCGGCGGTTGAAAAATATAATGGCGAAACCTCCAGCCGTAATTTTGAATCAAGCTACCAATGGCGTAAAAAAGTAGCCGACGAAGCGGCCGCAGCCGAAAAAGCACGAGCCGAAGCATTCAAGAAGTCCGTTGAGGAAGGTACGCAAAAGGTCAAGGAATTGCAGGGTGTCTATCGGGAAACGTTTGTCACGCTGGCGGCTCAGGCGAATGACAGTAACCCCTTTGTAAAGGTGTTCTTTGACGCTGATAAAGCACTAGGGGAACTAAAGAAGAACATTGCTGGTTTGCCGCAGGATATGCAGGCGGCGGCGATCAATAGCCAGCGTCAATTTAATGCTCGGCAGTTATTCGGAGCAAGAGTTGATACTGCTTTGGCTTCTTTTGATCTCCGGGAACTGGCGACGCGGTTCAGAGACCGAACTGAAATGAGACGATCTTTAGCCGCCGGGAATCTGTCCGCCCAAGAACAAGAGTTTCAGCGATTGCTTGGGTTAGGAGCCAATGTCAACGTTCAGGCCAATTTAGATTATTTTGAACGCACAAAACGCATCAACAACTCTTTGTATGGCGGTGATAACGCCGCCAGCAGATTCGACCGGCAGATGCGGGCCTTTGATAACATTAACCCTGCGAACGCCGCCGAACGGTCTCTATTAGATCAGCGGATATTGCGAACGGCAGGCAGCTACGACCCAAACGAACTAAGAATGGATCAGCGTGATCGCATTGCCACAATCGCGGAAAGAGAAGCCGATAGAACCGCCCGCCTTGAGCAGGAAGCCTTTCGCATTCAAACCGAGCAATTAGAGATATCTAAAAGGCTGCTCGAAGTGGAAAGTAAGCAATTGGAACTGGTGCAGAAAGGCGGCAAACAATCCCTCGAATTGCTAATTAAGGATGAGACGAAAGCAGGATTGGCCGCACAGAAGAATCCGGCACGGCCGACGGGTCGCGACACCGACCAACTTCATGTTGATGTGCTGAGGCTGCAGAACGGGTTATGAGATCGATCTTTGATATAGGGAATCGTCTTTAAGGGATGATGCTCGGGTTTTGCCGATAGTAACGGTCGCTTATCGAGATTGTTTGATTTCCATAAGTTGCATCTACGGGGCAAATATAACCTCCATATTTATCCGAAGCTGCAATGATTCGATATTTGCCAGCAGGGACGCGGATTGAAAATTTACCTTCGGCGTTTGTAAAGGCCGAATAATATTCCTTTTGCTCATTGAATTTGAACAGGATATTATCGCCTTCCTTTTCGTAGATATCTTCCGATATGGCATATACCGGAATCCCTGTTAATTTTCCATTATTGGAAAATATTTCGCCTGAGATCGTTTTTCGTCCAATGCATGAAATGATAAAGACGGCGATAACTGTCACAAAGACCAAGATAGATAGTTTTTTCATAGTTGTGTGGGGCCAGATGACAGGCACGAACAATGTAACAGAAAAACAGCGTTTAACGCAAGAGAAAATATAGATGAGCCAATATTACTCAATTCGCATCGGGGCGGTGTACCTGACCAGCGACGGCACTAATACGGGCCTTCCGGCACGGTGTTTGGTTCCGCAATGGCCGGTGCTGGTGAATCCGTATGTCGGCGTTTCCAGGCGGGCAAATTCAGGCCGTCCGGTGCGGCAGGTGATCGCACGTCCGCCGGGCGACATCTTTGAGATTCAGGTTGAAACATGGCTCTCAAAAGGCGTCTGGCTTTCGATCAAGACGGCAATGAATACGGCGACGCTGAATAACACGACGATCACGGTCACGGGTGCAGGCGACACGGGAAACTTCACGAAGGCGGCGAAGGCGGCCCTTGATAACCCATACACAGCGGAAGGTTTTGACGATGAAATGATAATCCGGCCGGTCTTCCGGTTCGAGACTGCATAGGAGAACTATATGGCATTAGAGATATCGAATTTTGAGAAGGCGAGAAGGGCAAATCAGGCATTTGGCGGCGGTTCATATACGGCAGCCACATCCTTTGAGGTTAAGGCATTCTATACGGTGGTCGATCTTGACGGCCTCGGCACGGAATGCGATGCGGCCGGATACGCTCCGATCGAGATCACCAATAACACCACCAACTTCCCATCGACGACGACCGGCATCAAGACTTTGGCGGTGGCCCACTCATCGGACACCTTCACTGAGGATAGCGACGACATCCTTTCATTCGGCATCTTCGACCAATTGGGCAATCTGATCGCCCGCAAGGTGCTTTCGTCGCCGCTAGTGGTTGAAAACGGTCAATCGCTAACGATTGCGGTCAGCGATCTGACGTTCACGGTTTCATAAGGAGTAGATTATGGCAGCATCAACAATTTCAGTAATCCCGTCCAACAGCAGCAATACCAATTTCAGGGCATGGGGTAAGGCGATCTCGGACGCCATTGCGGCCGGAGGAATGATCCAGACGGCAGACACCGGGCAGGTCAATTGGTCAACGGTAAACGCCCCGGGCGGAACGAATGCCGCCGCCGCGTATGAAGTTTGGCGATCTAATGATGCTGCGGGCGGGTTGCATAACTTCTATTTCAAGATCGAATACGGCTCCGGTTCTTCGATCAATAATCCGCAGGTCTGGCTGACCGTCGGTTGGGGCAGCGATGGCAGCGGCGGCATTACCGGCAACGCCACCACGCGGGCCGGAGCAACCATCAGCGCGACGACCACGCTTGATTGCTACTTTGCGGCCGGTGATGGCTGGATTGACCTTGCACCGTTCGGAGGTAATGCGATCTATACGATAGTGATATCCATTGAAAGAACGCGCAGCAGCGGCGGGATTCAGCAGGATGAGGTATTTGTATGGTTCGGTCATGCCGCTACCAATCTCGTTAATCAGGTCATTCCACGGGTCGGAAGTGTGCCGCCGAACGGAGCCGGAGCGGTATCGACCACAGATAGCCGCGGCTGGCGGTTCGGAGCGGCGGCATATGCCGGATATGGAGCGGATAAAGGGATCGGTACGCTGGCTCCACAGAAAGGGGCGTTTCTGATGGAATCGGCCAATATCTTCTGTGCGAATACGACGGACTTTTCATCCATCGGTATGCAATACACGATGAATGTCTATGGGGCGATGCATACCTTTGTCGCACTTGGAACAGTTGCCGGATGTCCTAATAATCAACGAATCCTGATGAGGTATGAATAATGGCACTGATCGACCCGCCTAAGATGCAGACACCGCTTGGTTTTGCCGATTATCCGGTCAATCTCATTGCGTTGTATGGATGGCCGCCATCCACGGTCAATATTACTTTTGGTGACCCTATGTATACTTTGCAGCAGGTAAACGCGCGGCTTCTGACGAGCTATCCGGCCGCGAACGTTTTTGAATTCCGCGTCCCCGAAGCAGGCACGATCATCAAGGTCGAACTGTTCGCTCCGGACGATGTGGAAGAGACGGCGATCTTTGATGTGAACACAGGTTCGCGGCGCTCTAATCTGGCAACGATCTACGCTGACCCTGATGATCGGCCGGAGATCGAGGCGGGCGACTATATGGCGGAATCTCTTGTTTCGGTTCCGGTGATAGCCGGAGAATTGGTATCTATCGACATCGACGCCGCCGATGAGCAGCTGCGATTTCTGAGCATGATCCTGACCGTGCAGCGATAAACCGGAAACCATGGCGAACATTCTGATCTCATTACTGGAAGGCGAACTGGTCGGCTCGACGCTCGATATCATCGAAGAGACCGGCGGCGAACTAGAGATCCATGTGCGGCGGGTTTATGTGCCGGTCGAGGTTGATATTGTCGAGGAAACGGGCGGTGATCTGACCGCTGCCGTCCGCAGCCTTGAAGTTCCGGCCGAGATCGATGTTACCGAAACCTTCGGCGGTGAACTCAATATTACGGTTCGCGGTGAGTACGATATCGATATCCGCGAATATGACGGCGGAGAGTTGAATGTCCAGGCCCGCCTTTCGCTCGAATATCCGCCGCCGATCATCAATGAGATACCGGCGAACTGGCTGCAGCATCAGACCTATCAAGTGCGAATGACCGATGATCTGGGCCGCGATATCCGCGTTATGCAAGCCTCGGTTCGCGCCAATCGCCAAAACCTTGCGGAAGAGGCCTCGGTGACGCTGGCAACGGCGGACTGGCCGGAGCATACGAGTGCCAGACGCTACACCTTGGAGATCGGCCTGCGAAACACGCCGATGAGCAGCCTGACGTGGCACACGGTGCTTTACCGCGGCGAATTGATCGGTGAGCAATTCACGAGTGCCTACAATGACGGGCCGGATGACCTTGTCACGCTTTCGCTTGTTTCGACATGGCAGGAGAGAATCATCGGCTGGCGAACGCAGAACGTTATCATCTACGATCCGACGCAGACGACCGTTGCCCTCGAAACGCTTGATACGATCTACTATGAGAATGGTTCGGCGGTGCAGAATGTATTGAACGCTGTTCCCGGTCTGACGCTCTATAAGCTGCTCAAGATCTTATATTCGAAAACAACAATCGTCACCAACATCCCGAACTTTCCGCTCATTCGCGTGGACGTGCCGGTAACGCAAGGCATCTTTGATGTTGTGTCGCAGGTAGTCGGGCTTTTCGATCCGATCTGGTTCTATGATGCGGATGATGACACGCTTTACATCCTCAACAAGCATCAGGAGCTTCCGGATGATCTGACGATCGGCGATCTGACCGCTGATGAATACACATCTTGGGATATGACCGTCCAGCCGCAGGATATCGACGGCTTTACGCTGACCTATACTGAAAATATCGGCAATTGGGCTTTGACCGCCGAGCGCGTAGTAACGATGCCGCCGACCACGTCCGGCACATTCGGAACGCCCGATTTTACACAGGTGACACATCAGATCACCTATAAGGACTGGAAGGATTCTGATGGCAAGGTTATCCGCTCGGAGCCGGTCAAGGATGTCAAAGAAACCTTCGATTGGCAGAATAATAAGATCGGCGAGACGGAGAACGTCCGCAACTTCGACGGCCAAGGCAAGCTGACCGATGAAAGCAACCGCGTGACCGCTCTGCTGCCGAACGTCACCACGGCCGGCAATAGCCTGCAGGATGCACGGCTTGAGGAAACGCGATACGAGTATGCCAACGATCCGCGCAGTCCGCGGAATATCGTTCAGACCAAGATGCTGCGAACCGTTCGCGGCCTGATCGTTACCGATCCGGATGATGAATATCTTGGCCAGCCGGTGAAGATGGAGCTTCTCCGCGCACACGACGGCCGCCGCGTGGTCGATTCGATGACGGTATCATCGGGCCTGATCGAAACGCAGATCGATACGCTGACCAATGTTGGCGGCAATCAATATCAGATGTGGTCGCAGACCATTGATCATCTGACCGAGCCGGTTACTGTTATCACCGGAGCTTCCGAAGCGAGAAGCGGTGATCCAACGGCAAGCAGGAACTCGGGCAAGCGTTCGCGGCAGGTTATCGTTCTTCGCAGCGGCCTGACACCATCCGGCCGTGCGAATCCGGTGCCGAAGCCGATACCAACCTTCGCCGTTGGTGAACTGCCCCTCGCCCTCGCTCTGCCGCTGTGCCGTGATGTGCTGGCCGCAACCATCGAAGGCCGCTTCAATGCCAATGCTGTGCTCGGCGGCTGGCATCCGGCAATGCAGAAAGGCCTCCTGTTTAATGCCAAAGACCGGGCCGGTGCTGATTACGGCATCTTTATTACCGAAGGCTGGACGCTGACGCTTGAGAATCTGGGAACGCCTGAGCAGTTCGTATCAACCACGCTTGAGATCGCCCAGGTGAAGCGGCCGGAATAGTTGAATATACGCCTATACGCAGGCCGTATATTTGGGTTTGACAGATGTTTCGAGCGAAGCAAGTTAAGCAAGCATTTTATAAGCAAAACACCACATAATTCCCTATATCGGGGATTATGGGAATTATGGGAAGAATTCGAGGAATTAGAGCCTAAGCAAGCATTCGAGGAGCGAAAAACACCAGTTCTTGCGGTTTTGCGCAAGAAAAAACAAAGAAATGCCAGATATCACCATCAACATCAACCGACGGCCGAAACGACGCATCGCCGCTGCCGATCAGCAGCAGGGCGGTATTATTCGCGGTGCAAAACGGCGCCGGATGATGCCGAAGAAAAAGCGATCGACGGGCGGCATAAATTTTTACGACCTTGGGCAAATATGGAATGGCTCGACGTGGGATGATCTTCCTTTCTGGCATTTAGTTGTTGATGAAACGCTCGGCACCGCCAGTCCGGGGAATTGGAAAGGCATAAAAACCAAGTTCGACCTAACTGATGCGGAGCCGTTCTATGATCTATTAATGACGCCCGCCTTCTCAACATGGAAAACCTACTACCGGAAAATCGGATATGAAGAAGCCGAACTTTATGGCTTTTACATTACTGATCCTAACGGATCATATACCGAAGGCGTCGATCTATTCTCGGTCGGCCGCAATGGTGCCTTTAGTGCCTATGTCGGGCATATCACAGATTCAAAGTGGCAGCCCAGCGGGTTTGAGAAACCGGGAGCCTTAAATGATAAATTTATCATCGCTTCGTCGATCTGCTTTGAACGCTTTGGGAATACGTCAAGCTATAAGATCACGACCGAATATGACTTTGGCGCGGCCGGAGTGACGGATTTCATACTCTCGGCAAATGCCGATATCTACCTAGTCCCTCAGATCATCAATGGTTCGGCCCGTTCTGTTCAATTTGGAACTGTGGAAAATAACAACAAGATATTGCCGTATGAGGTGATATCGCGGCAGTTTTGGCTGCTCAAGACAGGCGATAATCCGTATGATCCGATGGTTACCAATATTCCCGCCCTTGTGGCCGGCACAGGCTCGGAGGCTCGAAAACTCAACCTATCTGACTGGAATGACATTGTTTCACGAGTGGTTGCCGACAGTCGCGGGTTAGCGTATTCGGTAGATGGTGCGGGTCCTGGACTATATAGCGTTTTTGCCGATTCATTTCCTGATATAGCGGTCGATGGTTTTTATGCCGCATGGAATTCCATGTCGAACAAAGATCTGCTCTTTGGCATGTATCCTGATGTGAGTTTTGAAAATTATCCGCGGAATATGCCAAATGCATCCAATATCGGTGCTCTGGTCGGGATGATCTTTCAGAATGGCCAGCTTTATTATTTCTGGGATAATTACGGCGGCAATATTCCTACAGGCATCCTCTATGTAAATACGGATCTCTAATGCTCCGCTTAAATTCGCGGCCGTGATCAAACGCGGAAGCGATCTATTCTACGTGCTGGATTCTGCGAGTTAGGCGGCCGCTGCATAGAATTTGCATAATTTCGACCGCCCTTACCACTGAAAGATATGTGATTAATTGCCAGATTTACGAAAGATTAAGGCTTGACGCCGAACGACTATCTCCAAAGTCAAAGATTTGAGAATACTTCTAAAATACTTCTTTCATACTTTCCATCTACATCGATACGACTTATTGAATCTAATCGCAACATAACCTTCGGTCTATCTAAGGTATTTGTCGTTCCGTATCCATGGAGTATAAGAAACTCTTCATCATTCTCGAGAACCTCTCCTATATCAAAATCATTTGAGTATTCCTCTTGAAACAACGCTACATAACCATAGGTAGAAAAACCTTCTATGATCGTCTGTATCGAACTTAGATCGATCGGTGAAACATCTAGATTGTCCCTTCCATATTTTTCAATGAGTTTCTCAGTAACATATCGTCGATTCCCCTCGAATCCTATTTCAGAAACATCATCCTTTCTGATCGCCGAGATACCGTCATATTCTCCAAACTCATTGAACTTTTTGAGTAACAGAAAATCTTCTGATTGTTGCAAAAGCACACCGGACAATCCTTCCGCTTCATAAACCGGCCGTCTTACCGTGACATACATTTTGGTCCGGATAGCTTTGTCCACAAATTCATCTAATATGCTCATTTCTTTTCTCATCTCCTTTTTGTCAATTTACCGGATCGATCTCTGGTTTTGGAGCATTCGGCCCAGTCTTTGGCGGATATTTATTTTTTCTTGGTGTACCCGGGGTTCGTTTTTCAGGCGGCTTCTTTGGTTTTTTATTATTTGGATTTGGTGGTCTGTTTTGTTCTCTCTGTTTACGTGCTTCCGCTCTTTGGTGTTTCGGCGCTGTCCGGGTTCGTGAACCTTTCGACTGTTTTTGGGGGCGATGTTCCGCCATCTCCATGCCTCCGCCAGCGGCGGCAGTGGCAGTTCCAAGTGATATGGCTGGAGAGGCCGCAGAAGGCCCTCTAGTCTCCGGACAAGGAATAAACCTATACGCAGTATAGGCTCCAACTCCAGAACCTGCAACAGCTCCAATGGGGCCGCCTATTGCAGCACCTGCTCCGCCACCAGCTGCTCCACAGGCAATGGTGCCTCCACCAGGAACTGCTAATGTGCAAAGGGCGGCTCCACCACCACCACCACCGACCGCTCCTAGAGTAGTTCCAACAAAATACCCAGTAACACCACCTATGACCCCAAAAGCTATTGCTCCGACAACTCTTTGAGCACAGTGTCCATCCGAATCCACATACTTACATGGATTGTTGAACGCATATTGATACTTATTTAGTGATTGTGGATTATTTAGTTCCGCGTAGAAAGTAGGGTTGTCTATTGCAATATCTGTAAAATCAAAAAGCTCATCCGGGCCGCCTTTGAACTCATCCGGCGAGGTGAACCGTCCCTGCATCGGAGAGTAGTACCGGGATTGTGCGAAGTCCAGTCCGGTTTCCGCATCACGCTGATAAGTTGCAAACTTCTTCCGTGTATCGTCTGAAGATGATGCATATTTTTGGCCTGTATTTCTTCCGGCAAAACCAGCATAAAGTTCTTCACCAAACGGCAGAAAGTCTCTTCGTGCTTTTATCTCGCCGAAGGAGTTCGTCGTCACACGAACGCTTCCAAGTGCGTCTTCTGTCAAATAGCTGATCGTCGGGCTCGTCGGAGCCGGAACATTTACAGTATACTCCGCCGCAAGATCACCGTCAGCATCGTAAACGAAGATCGTTGTCTGATCCGTTATCGCATTATACGATTTTATACGCTTTCCGTTTCCGTCATAAAAGTAGCTTGTCGAAAGCCCGTTGCCTGTTGCAGTTACCTGCCTATTCTCGGCATCATATGTGAACTCCTGTTCGCGGGCATTCTTTGTAATATTTCCGCTCGCGTCATACAGATAATCCGCAATCCCATCATTGTCCTGATCTTCTTTCAGCTTGTTGTTTGATGGCTGAATTTCAGGGTTAGCGATCTTCGCAATCGCAGAGTCAACGCTCTGAAGCGTCGTGTTCGCCGCATCAAAACTACGATTGCCAAACCGGTCAAAGTTGAATGTCTGTTTCCAGCTTTGATTGCCGCTGATGGATTCGGTCGCAGATTTTATCCGGTCAAGCGGATCGTAAGTGTAATTCTGCGTGGCGGTAAACCCTGTTGCGGCACCGATTGTCGGAACAGAGATCGTTTGACGTGCGAGATTGCCGT
>CAKZGE010000016.1:27500-71623 GCA_936914845.1 uncultured Chloracidobacterium sp. | reverse complement strand
GAGCACTCTGATCACTCTCCGGCTGCCGAGATTGAGGTCGATCTCGATCGCCAGCGGTTTGTCTGTTTCTAGCTTTTCTTATAGGTTCGATCTTGAGCGTTAGGCCAACCGCGTCAAGGATCGCCTGGATGTTCTTTAGTTTCGGATCGCGCTATGGCTGGATGCCCAGATTTTTCATTCGACGATAAAGATGGCTGCGGTCAACGCCCATTTCTTCGGCGGCTTTGCTGACATTTCCTTCTGCCTCGGCCAATTTGTGCAAAATGAATTCTCGCTGATAGGCATCGGTCGCTTCTTTGAACGACGGAAATCTGAAAGTAGCGGCCGGCACCTCTGCCGGTGAGGCGTCCGCGGGCAATTCCGCTGCGGTTATTTTCGGGTGCGGGGCCATGATGAATATCCGCTCGACCGTATTCTTCAATTCGCGCACATTGCCCAGCCACAAACGTTTTTGCAATGCGGCGATCGCGTCTTGACTAAATATCTTCGGCGGTTTTGCATATTCGATCGCGTACCGGTGGTTGAAATGTTCGACCAGCATCGGTATATCTTCCGTGCGCTCGCGCAGGGGCGGCACCTGAAACGGGATAACGTTGAGACGGTAAAAAAGATCGCGGCGAAAATGGCCGTCCTCGATCAGGTCTTCCAGCCGCTGGTTCGTCGCAGAAATAACGCGGACATCCACCTTTACAGGCGTATTGCTGCCGAGCGGCTCAAACCGCTGCTCTTCCAGCACCCGCAGCATTTTTGCCTGTACCCGCGGCGACATATCGCCGATCTCGTCCAGAAAAAGCGTCGCCCCATCCGCCACTTCAAACTTCCCTTTTTTGGCCGCGGAGGCTCCGGAAAAGGCCCCTTTCGCATGGCCGAATAATTCAGATTCGACCAATTCTTCGGGAATCGCTGCCGAATTTATCTCGACAAAAGGTGCCGCGCGGCGTTTTGATTGGGCATGGATCGCGCGTGCGACCAATTCCTTGCCCGTGCCGCTTTCACCGGATATCAAGACTCGCCCGTCCGAAGGAGCCACAACCGCGATCTGCTTGCGCAATGCCCGCATCGCCACTGATTCGCCGATCATTACATATTCGGCCGCGAGGTCGTTTTGAAGCTGCTCATTGACGCGCTCGAGTTCGCGCTGACGAATAGCATTTTTTACTGTAAGCAAGGTTCGCTCGAGACTTAGCGGTTTTTCGATGAAATCAAATGCCCCGAGTTTGGTCGAACGCACCGCTGTTTCGATATTTCCGTGGCCGGAGATCATGACCACGGCCGCATCGCTTCCGCGTTCTTTGATCTTCTGCAGCGTTTCCAACCCATCGATGCCGTTGCCCAGCCAAATATCCAGCAGCACACAGGCGAAATGCTGCGTTCCGCACATTTCCAATGCCTGCTCACCGGAAACGGCGGTTTCAACGGAAAAGCCTTCGTCCTCCAATACGCCGCGAAGCGTATCGCGAATGCCGCGTTCATCGTCAACAATTAGGATAGTTTGGGCCATTAAAGAGAATTTATCATATTAGCAGCGACATTGCGGCTTCCGAACCCTCCAAACCCGCGTCTGCGACGACATTCCGGGCACCCCGACCTTCCTGCCGACCAGGATGAAGTGATCGCACAAATGGCTGCTTCCCAAACATAGCCGTCTCTGGGACACATAAACTTTGCTCGTCTCGATGAGCCACAGGTAATATTAGTAGCATCTATACCGATCTTCTCGTTAGCGATCCCCATCCAATACAAAGAAAACTGTTCCGGAAATCTTTCTCTTAGCTTTGCGGCTTTTCCCCATTTCCCTTGCCGCCGAAATTCCGTCCCATTACATCTTTTGCATCCGGATCTGCCTTTACTCCATTGCTGATGCACAGCCGATGATATAGATGCGGCCCACTTGTAGCCGTCTTTCGGACATCGAAAATGGCCCCGGCGGTTGCTCGAACATCTGATCTTTGTCAATTCAATGCCGGCTTTGTCATTTGCCTCGCGATCCCAATAAAGCTTTACGAATTCAGAATAGACTTCCTCTAACAAAGGATTTTTCTCAGATCTCCGCAGCTTCCCCGCACATTTAGGACACCCCGAAGTGCCGCCGCGGTGCCAGCTCGTGACGATATCGCACGGTTTCTTTTTCCAAGAATGGCCATCTTCAGGACATAAAAGCCAAACTTCATAACTAGAGGAATGAGCGGAGATAGCCGCGGGATTCAGATCACCATTCTTTTCCCAATCCCACAATTCGTCAACTCTTTCATGAAATTTAACTGCCAGGCTTTTTTCAATTGCCTTCAACCGCCGTTCTTCTTTTTGCAGTATCTCCGCTTGGTCTCTTGCGGCCTGTCGTTCCAGCTGAAATGTTCCGAACTCAGAATGGCAGTTCAATATTTGTCTAACACGTTCTCGGGTAATTCCATACAGCGAGCCGATCTGTTCGTATGTGTGCCCTTGTCTATACAAAGATAAAAAGACTTCGGATTTTACAACCTTTGCGTTATTCGCGGCAGCCTTTGAATACGAAATGAATTCGTCGTTCGTCGCCTTGCGGCAAGAAATGTCTTGAAAGGCCGACAATGCATCAATACCATTTGCAGCTATCAAAATTTTTTCGTCGCGTTCGGTGACCATGTCCAAATTCTCGAGCCGAGGCAGAATATACTTAATGCCCCGCAATACCGATCTCTCTTGCGGCCCTTGAGCTAAAAATCGGATAAACCGGATCTCCTTTCTGGTCAATTTAACAGGCTCAAATTCTGCGGCCTTTAGTCTCCGGCTTTCTTCAGGTTCTTTATTTCCGGATATGCGGATAAGTTTTTGCCGATATTTTTCAACATTGTCTCCAAGATCCTGAAAGACTTCCCTAAAATTATTTCTGCAGATCTCTCTACCGATCTCCGTTAGCACCAAACAGCCCAACGACTCTTCTACAAGGCCGTCTTCCACCAAACGCCATGAAATGTGTTCAAGGCCGAGCTTCGCACCGGCTGGCAGGGAAGAACTATAAAGAACGCGCATCAGCATTCGCTCTTTCTTTCCGAAATTTAGAATCGATTTTATTTCCATATCGAATTTAATAGATATGTCAATCAAAAATCGGAAATTTCACCAAAAATTAACTCGCGGCGGGAATTTCGACTGTAAAGCGGGCCCCTTTCGGGGTGTTCGCCGAAACATTGATGCGGCCGTGGTGTTCGGCGATAATGCGATGGACGATAGCTAAACCAAGGCCGGTTCCGCGCCCTTTTGTCGAAAAATAGGGTTGGAAAAGCTTTTGAATATCCGCCGGAGGGATGCCGCTGCCGTTGTCCGAAACCTCGACCACGATCAGATCGCGGGCGGCATCGTTTCGCGAGCGTATCAATATCTGCGGATCATCCTGTTCGGCCGAAAACGCTTCGATCGCGTTGTCAACCAGATTTACGAATACCCGCTTAAGCTGCTCTGCGTCGATCATTGCCGGCGGCATTTCCGACGCCAATTCAACATCGATCGACGGGCCTTCGCGACGTCCCTCGTACAATGCCGCCACCTGTTCTATCAGATCGTTGATGCTGCCGCTTTCGAGCCGGGCGTCCGGCAGGCGTGCAAATCGCGAAAATTCATCGACCATCGATTTCAGCGAATCGACCTCGCGAAGTATCGTCGATGTGCCGTCGCGGATCACATTGACCGTCTGGCCGTCGGTGGTATGGATCGCATCCGAATTTCCCGTTTCGCTAAAGCGGCGGGCTATCCGCTCGGCCGAAAGCTGTATCGGTGTCAACGGATTTTTGATCTCATGGGCCATGCGCCGAGCAACCTCCTGCCATGCCGAAGCCCTTTGGGCCGCGATCAATTCCGAAAGATCTTCGATCACCAACACAGCTCCGGTTCCTTCGGCAAGTGCGGTCGCCGTTAGGGCAGCCGGCATCGTCTGGCTCTCGCCCGCCGATATTCCTTCGGCGTTCTCATATTGCAGCACGGTTTGCTCGGCGGCTTGGCCGATGCGCTTGGCTCTCGAAAGCAGACGTTTGATAACCTCTTTGTTCTCTTCGCTAAACAGCGTATCGACATGTATCGACCGAAAATCGGCGTCTTCAAGCTTTAGTATGTTGATCGCCGCTCGATTGATAGTGGTCACGCGGTCTTCCGCATCAAAAGAGATAATGCCTGTCGGCAGCGATTGCAGCACCGTCTCGATGTATCGACGCCGTTCACTTAATTCGGCGGAATTTTCTTCCAAACCGGCCGACATTTGGTTAAAGGCCGTTACCAGCAGAGCAAGTTCGTCCTCGGCAAACGTCTCAACGCGGTGGGCAAAATTTCCGCGCGCTATCTCGCCGGCCCCCTCAGCCAATGCCTGGATCGGCACGGTCAGCCCGCGGGCGATATAAAAGGCCGTCCAGGTGGAAGCAAATATTAGTAAGAATGTCAGCACCCCGAGCGTGAGAAATGCGACCTGCTGAACGACCAATTGACGGTCCTTGAGCCGATCGAATTCGGCAAGCGATTCGTTTACCAGTTGGATCACGCTGGTGTCCGTATCCTGTATTACGACAATTCTTCGGCCATCCGCGAACGCAGCGGCGGCGGCATCGAAATCCTTTCCGTCGCTAAGGATCGGGTCAACGATGCGGCTGGCTTCTGAACCGATCATTACCTTTCGCAGTTCAGCCGACGCTCTGTCGTCCACCGGTGTACGGCTTGATGCAATAACGTCGCCTTCGGGGCTGAGTAAGGCGATAAAAGTAATGTTACCGGCCCTGGCAAGTTCCGCGAGATCCCCATCCGTCACCGTCCTGCCCTGCAGCAATTGAGCCGATAGCCGCGCCGTTTCGCTCAGCTTCGCATTTTGATCGGCTATCGCCCGTTCTTCGACCGCTCGCACCACATTCTCCGGTATCTGCGTGAACCACCGTTCAATAGCGCGGTTCATGAACAGATACGAAAATCCCGCCATCGCAATTATCGGCATTAGGCTGAGCGCCGCAAAATAAAGCAGCAGCCGTGTCTTTATTCGCGACCCCAACTGCAGCGAGCGTCTTTCCCTTATCAGCTTTATCAGATTGCGAAGAAAAATGAATCCGAAGATCACGAACGCTATGAAATTCAGCGAGGAAAGAGCATAGAGCAAAAGGGTGTCGCTGGCGGATTCGACCGATAGATTCTTCCATAAATTAGAAGATTGCAGCAAGATCAGCAATGTTAGCAGCACGAACACAACGCCGCCTAATATCCACAGCGTAGCTCGTCGATTCTCACTTTTCGGCTTCGGCTTCACGTCGGTCAGTTTAACATACACTTTGCGTGCAGCGTTTGTCGCGGTAAACCGATTCGGGTAAACTTTTCGCAGCGATGGCAGGCAAGATCTTTTTTGATGCGGGCGGGCGGGTGCGAAGCGGTTGGCGAGCGGCCATGTTCGTCGTTTTGTGTGGGCTTTTATCGGTCTTTCTCAACGCAGTTGTCTTTGGGACCATCTATTCGGTTGCCGGTACCGGAGCCCTTTCGCAACCCGCATTCATATTGATCAACGGTTCGGTCATGCTCATCAGCGGCGTCCTTGCCGGATATGTCAGCCTCAAACTATTTGAACGGCTGCCTTTCGCCTCGCTCGGCGTGGGATTTTTCCCTCATTGGCTGAAACACCTCGGTCTCGGTTGTTTGCTCGGTGCCGGAGCTCTGTCCGCCGCGGTACTTGTCGCAGTTGTGTTCGGCGGCCTGCGGCTGAGTTTCAATTCTGAAAGCGGGGCGTGGGCAATAGTTCATACAATGAGCCTATCGCTGCTGATCTTTATGGTTGCCGCTGCCTTCGAAGAAGTCGTGTTTCGCGGTTATCTGCTGCAAACCTGGGATCGCTCCGGTCTTCGCTTGTTCGGCGTTCTCCTCACCTCTATCCTCTTCGCCGCCGTACATAATCAAAACCCGTCTGTAAACTATATCTCGTGGATAAACACTTTTCTGGCCGGGGTATGGTTTGCGGCCGCCTATTGGAAAACCAAGAGTCTTTGGCTGCCGTGGGCAATGCATTTTATGTGGAATTGGATGCAGGGTGCGTTTTATGGTATCGAGGTAAGCGGGCTGACCGAACTGGCGTCCGCACCGATGATGCGCGAGACGGACCTAGGACCGGCTTGGCTGACCGGCGGCGACTACGGGCTCGAGGGCGGCGTTGCTTGTACGGCCGCTTTGCTCCTCGCCATGGGCGTTGTTTATTTACTGCCGGAAAGCCCGGACACCGAACCGGCCGAAGATCTTATATCGTCTGGATCTTAAAAGATATATCTACTGCTTTTGCCGAATGCGTCAGTTTGCCGACCGATATCAGGTCAACGCCCGCTTCCGCAAAAGATCTCACTCGGTCAAGCGCCATCCCGCCGCTTGCTTCGATCAGCACTGCCGGGTTCATATTCCTTGACATTTGGACGAGCTTTGCCGCTTCTTCCGGCGTTTGATTATCGAGCATCACAATGTCCGCTCCGGCCTCGATCGCCTCACGCAACTGAGCCCAATTCGATATCTCGACCTCGATCTTGTGCATATGGCCGACCGCCTGTTTGGCCGCGACCACGGCTTCGGTAATTCCGCCAGCCAATGCGATATGGTTATCTTTTATCAAGACACCGTCGTCCAGTCCCATCCGATGGTTCTTTCCGCCGCCGATCGTGACCGCATATTTTTCCAGCAGCCGCAGCCCCGGCGTTGTCTTGCGTGTATCGACGATCTGAGCGCCGGTGCCCTCGACCGCTCTCACAAATTGCCGCGTCAATGTCGCCACGCCGGACATTCGCTGGATCAGGTTCAAAGCGACTCTTTCGCCGGTCAGCAGAATGTCAGCAGCACCTTTCAGCGTGCCAAAGACGGTGCCTTCTTCGACCTCGTCGCCGTCGGCATACGTCGTCTCGATCTCCGGACTTTCAGCATCGAGATGCAGAAATACCGCCTCCGCGATCTCCAAACCGCAGATAACGAGATATTCCTTGGCCAAAAATTTACCGACACCGCTGACGTTCGGGTCAACCGTCGCCATCGTCGTAATATCGCCGCGGCCGATGTCCTCCGCCAGATATTGGCCGATCGAACCCAGCACTTCACCGTTATCTAGCCAGTTCATATTTATCTGTTCCTTATGTTCAACCCAATGCGTCAATATTGGACCGCAAAGCTGCCGTATGCACCTCGATCTCCTGCTTTCGCTCGCGCAGTTCGCTGACCTTTTCCGCCGGCGCCCGTTCAACGAAATTGGCATTGCCCAATTGTCCGTCCAGCCGCTGCAGTTCGCTATCGAGTTTAGATATCTGATTCAGAAGCCTTTCCCGTTCTTTTTCAAAATCGATCAACCCTTCCAGCGGTACGGCGATCTCTGCATTTGTAATAACGGCTTTTGCCGAAGCCTTCGGGACGTCCAAAGCCTCTCCCAAAACTATCTTATCAGCCCGTGCAAGCTTCTTGATCTGAGCTTCGTTCGCCGCTAATATATCACGCGTTTCCAAGCTGGCCGCAATATGGATCGCCACGCGGTCGCTTGGCTTGATATTCATCTCCGAACGGATGTTTCGCACCCTTTTGATAGTGTCTATGACCAATTGCATCTCCGTTTCGGCCGCTTCATCGATCAGCGGATCGTCACCTTCCGGATAGGCTGTCAACATTATCGAAGCTCCTGCGCTTCCATAAGCCGGGTGGGTCATTTGAGCCGAAACACCGGGCAGTTTCAACCATAATTCTTCCGTCAAATACGGCATAAAAGGATGAAGCAATCGCAAAGACCGTTCGATGATCGAAACGATCAACGAGCTGGCAGCAGCATCGCCGGATGTGATCTCATCCTTCTTGAGCTCAATGTACCAATCGCAGAATTCGTCCCAAAAGAAATGGTATAAAAGCGACACGGCCGTGTGAAACTCGTATTTGGATAAGGCCTTATTGACACCGGCGGCGGTTTTGTTCAAACGGGAAACTATCCATTTATCTGCGACACCGTTCAGGTCATTAGCGGTGATCTCTTTTACAGCGGCACTATCCGAATTGAGCAAGCAAAACCGCGTTGCGTTCCAGATCTTATTCGCAAAGTTTCGATAGGTCTCGATGAGCAGGTCATTCCATTTGATGTCGGCACCCGTCGCGATCGAAGCCAGATAGATCCGGGTTGCATCGACGCCGAATTTGTCGAACATTTCGATCGGATCAACCCCGTTTCCGCGGCTTTTCGACATTGGCTTTCCATCTTTGCCGAGCACCGTTCCCGTAACCAGCACATCGTCAAATGCGGTCTTTCCGGTAAACTTTTTCGTCAGCATCATCATTCTGGAAACCCATAGAAAGATGATGTCGCGGCCGGTTACCAGCACATCCGTCGGTAAAAATGTCTCGAGATCGGCGTTGTCCACAACATCACCGGTCCAGCCGAGCGTCGAAAACGCCCACAACCCCGAAGAGAACCAGGTGTCGAGCACATCGGCATCCTGCGTAAGCTCTTTGCCTCCGGCCTGTTCGCGGGCCTTCTGCTCCGTGACCGCTACATATACATTGCCTTCGTCGTCGTACCATGCCGGTATTTGATGTCCCCACCACAATTGCCGCGAGATCGTCCAATCTTTCAAATTTTCCAGCCACGTCGTATATACCTTTTCGTGCGGCACCTGCGGCCAAAAATGCGGCACGCCCTCCACCCGGACCTGCTCCAGGGCGATGTCGCGCAGTTCGTCCATTTTAACGAACCATTGTTCTGACAAGATCGGTTCCACAACCGTTTTGCATCGTTCGCATACCGGCAAGGTTATTTCGTAATCCTCGATCTTTTCCAACAGCCCGAGATCTTCGAACATCGCAACGACCTTTTCGCGCGCTTTGAACCGGTCCAAACCGGCGAATTCCGCTCCGGCAGCGTCATTCATGGTTGCGTCATCGTTCATCACCAAAAGCTGCGAAAGCCCATGGCGCTCTCCGACCTGATAATCATTCGGGTCATGGGCCGGCGTTATTTTAACCGCTCCCGTACCGAATTCCGCATCCACATATTCATCCGCAATGATCGGAATTTGGCGGCCCGTCAGCGGCAGATCGATCATTTCCCCAATAAGCTGCTTGTAGCGCTCATCTTTCGGGCTGACAGCCACCGCCGTATCGCCAAGCATCGTTTCCGGACGCGTCGTAGCAACAACCAGAAGGTCTCCCGTCCGGCCGGCTATCGGATATCGCAGATAATAGAGCTTGCCGTCCTTCCGCGTTTCTTCCTTGACCTCTAGATCGGAAAGAACCGTCTTATCCCTCGGGCACCAGTTTACGATACGCAGCCCCTTATATATCCAGCCTTCGTCATACAACGTGACAAAAACGTTCCGCACCGCTAAAGACAGCTCCGGATCCATCGTAAATCGCTGCCGCGACCAATCGACGGAAGCCCCTTCACGACGCATCTGCTCTGTTATTGTGCCGCCGTATTGCTCTTTCCAAACCCAGGCCCGGCGAATGAATTCGTCGCGGCCAATGTCGATCGGGGTCTTGTTCTCGTCCTTTTTTAATTGTTCGACAACCTTTCGCTGGACCGATATGCCGGCATGATCCGTTCCCGGCAGCCAGAGCGTTCGGAAACCCTGCATCCTTTTACGACGGACCAAAATGTCCATCAGCGTATGTTGAAGCGCATGGCCCATGTGCAGCGAACCCGTCACATTCGGCGGCGGGATCACGATCGAATATGTCGGTGCATTTGGATCTTCATTAAGTTCGGGTCGAAAGTATCCGGCCGCTTCCCATTTTTGGTAATGGCTTTCTTCCGCAGTGCGCGGGTCGTAGGCTTTGGCGATTTCCATAACAACTAAAAAGCTTAATTCTAAAACATTTACGGCCGATCTTCACCTTTCAAAAGCGAAAACCGGCCGAATTTCTATACTTTAACAATATGCTAAGATCGTCGGCTCTCCAGCCTTTCCACCACTTTTTGCACGATCAATTCGATCAGTTCCGGCGACATCGATACGACCTCCTGCACCGAACGTCCGTCGGCACTTTCGGCAAATAGGGAATTTTCGACATTTTTGCCATCCTCCGAAGCTCCGGGAAGCTCAAGAAGATTTATCTCTTCGGACGTATATCGAACAGGTTCGGCCGCCGGCTGTTCAAAGGAGATCGGCGGCGGAAGAGTGGCCGTCTCCTGCTCCGAAGCAAACGCCTGTTCAAGTTCGGCTGCCTTTTCTTCATGGCCTGAAGGTTCCGCCGGGCTCCAAGACGGTGTCGGGCTGACCGGCGGGCGAACCGTTAGCTCCTCTTCCGCGATGCTTTCCATCGGTCGATACGTTTCCACGGGTGCCGGTTCCGGTGGCGGTTGATACGAAGACAGTGTCTCCTCGAACTCGTACGACCGCACCGCAGGCTCCTCTTTCGAATACTGCCCTTCGTTCATATCGTATCTGCCGGAATTATCATTCCACGTATAATTCTGGCTCGTCGGAGACGGCTGCCAAGATCCCCGTAGCGGATCGGAAACCGGATCTTGAGGGACCTCCGCCTCTATATCCGGCTTCGCCTCCGGCTCCTGTTCCGGGCGATATTGCTCATAAAGGGTTGCAGAATGGGCGAAGGAATGCGGCTGTGACATTTCGCCGGTTTCGCTATCTGCGGTGAGCGAATCAAATCTCTGCGTGTCGCGCTCGTGCATATCGACCACGTTCGCGGCCGGTTCCGTTTCGTTTTCTGCTGCTGCCGTGATCTCTTCCGCAGTTTCGTCGCGTGCCGGCTCGCTAAAAGGCGAAAACCGTACGGGCGGTGTTTGAATGGCAGTTTCGCTCGAAAACCCGTAAGCATTTTCTTCCGCCGGCGGCTGCGCGTTCTGCTCGGCCGGTTCGTATGTTTCGTATGCCTGCCGAACGAATTGCTCCTCCGGAACATCCGTTACCGGTTCGGATCGCTGCCGGCCGCGACCGATATAGCTGGTCTCGATCATTTCGTCATCAAAAGCATCGTCGGCCAAAGATTGCCCGTTTGCCGGCCCGGCTTTGTCCGAACCGGGCATGCTGTTCTGATACAGCGCGTTGATGTCCTCTGTATCCGGCGGCGGTTCTGCCTTTCGCTCTCTTGCCGCCAATAGCGAACCGACCTTGGAAACCAGCTCGCGGATCGAATGGAACGGCTTTGTCATATGCAGTGTTGCACCAACTCGCCGTGCCTCGTTCTCATCAAAAACTTCAAAGGAGCCGACGAGCAGGATCACCGGCAATTCCGGATCCGCGTTTCTAATGCGTTCGCAAACCTCATAGCCGTTCAATCCCGGCATATGAACGTCGGCGAGAACGATATCCGGTCTATCGGCCGCAAAGGCTTCAACGGCGGCACTGCCGTCGCCGACGGTAACGACCTCGATGCCCTCATCGGCAAACGTGAGATTGACTACCTTTTGGATGGTGATTGAATCGTCGGCGAGTAATAGCTTGCGTTTCGACACGTTTTAACTCCTAAATTTATGCGCTGAGATGTATTGGTGGCCTTTTGGAAAATTATCATTTTGACCGAGATTGCGTCAAGATGCTCTACTAAGATCACCCGCCAGGTCTATCGCTGCCCTCATGCTCGAAGCATCTGCAATGCCGAGTCCGGCGATGTCATATGCGGTTCCATGATCGACCGAAGTGCGGATCAGAGGCAGCCCGAGCGTCACGTTTACCGAAGACCCGAACGACAACGACTTGACCGCGATCGTCGCTTGGTCGTGGTAACAGGCAACAACCGCATCGAAATCGCCTTTGAACCCCCGCAAAAATATGGTATCCGGCGAATATGGGCCGCTGATGTCGATGCCGTCTTCGCGCGCCGCTTCGATCGCCGGCAATATCTCGTCCGCCTCTTCCGTTCCGAACATGCCTGATTCAGATGCGTGCGGGTTTAACCCGGCCATCGCCAACCGCGGCGAACGTCCGATCAGCTTGCCGATCTGTTCATGGGTAAAAACGATCAGGTCATATAAGCGGCGCGTTTGCACCAATTCTATCGCTTTTCGCAGCGAAACGTGGGTCGAAAGGAGCACGACCCTCAAATTCTCCGCAAAGAAACTCATTGCGAACCGGTCTGTCGCGGTAAGTTGAGCGATAAATTCGGTATGGCCGGGATGATCATATCCGCCCATCGCGATCGCCTTTTTACTGATCGGGGCCGTAGCCATCGCATCGGTAACGCCGCGCCGCCAAAGATCGACCGCGATCTCTATATTCTCTGCCGATGCCCTGCCCGTGGTTTCCGAATCGATCCCGACCGGGATCTCGAACGGGAGATTTGCAAGATCGTAAACCTGAATGCCGGCGTCTTCCGAAGGAAAACGGACGAGCGGCAGGCCCAGCCCCAATTTTTCGGCCAACCGCCGCAGGTGGCCCAGGTCGCCGACGATCAATGGCACTAATCTGTCCGAAACGCCTTCAGCAATTGCCTTTAGGGTTATCTCAGGCCCGATGCCGGCAGCATCGCCCATTGTAATGCCAATAATTGGGATTTCAGGCTTTTGAATGGTCACGCGCAGAGTTGCCCTCCGTGGTCAGAGTTTATATTCTCCGGCGGCGGAAGGCAACGTATTTTTTCATCAAAACTAATCTGCTTGTCGTCGAATGAAGGTCGGAACGTCCAGGTCCTCACTTCGCGGCTCCGGCGCATTATAGCCGCTTAGCGGAGCTCCCTGAGCGATGACGCCGGCTTCCTGTCGGGGTTGCGGCATCGCGGCCTGTTCGCGCGTATCAAATCCGGTTGCAATGACCGTAACTTTGATCTCTTCGCCCATATCCGGTTTGATGACGCTCCCCCAGATGATATCCGCGTTGTCGTCCGCTTCTTCCTCGATCATTCCAATTGCGTCTTCGATCTCTGCCAGCGGCATATTCGCACTGCCGGTCACATTGATCAAAGCCGCTTTTGCTCCGGAGATCGACTTTTCTTCCAACAATTTATAATCCAAAGCTTCGCGCATCGCCTTTGACGCAGCCCCTTCGCCGCTGGCGGTCCCGATGCCCATCAATGCGACGCCGCGTCCGCGCATGACCGTTGTCACATCAGCAAAATCGAGATTGATGATCCCGGGCGTCAAGATCAGGTCCGTAATGCCCTGTACCGCCTGCAGTAGAATGTCGTCCGCTCGATGAAAAGCATCCAGCAATGTTATATTTTCTTCGACCTCGCGAAGCTTCGAATTCGGGATTGTAATGATCGTGTCAACGCATCCGCGAAGCTCGGCCAAACCTTGTTCTGCTTGCGCCATTCGTTTTTTGCCTTCGACGCCAAAGGGTTTGGTCACTACACCGACCGTCAGAGCTCCCAGTTCGATGGCCAAAGACGCCACGACCGGTGCCGCTCCCGTGCCGGTTCCGCCGCCCAACCCGGCCGTTACAAAGACCATATCCGAACCTTCCAGCACATCAAGGATCTTTTCGTGATCTTCCAAGGCCGCTTCGCGCCCGACCTGGGGGTTCGAACCGGCACCGAGGCCTCTGGTCGATCTGTTTCCAAGCTGGATCTTGATCGGCGCCTGCGAGGCATTGAGCGCCTGCAGGTCAGTATTCGCAACGATGAATTCGACACCGGTGATCCCGGCTTCGATCATGCGGTTCACCGCGTTTCCGCCGCCGCCGCCGACACCGATCACCTTGATCCTGGCACCCGTGATCGGCGGTTCGTCGATGTACATTTTGATCCTGCTGTTTTCCATTTGATTAGCTATCCTTTTTCAATTATTGCTCCCGATCTTTTCGAAAATCTTTGACGCCGGCTCGCCGGGAGCATTTTACGGCAGAAGAACTAGATATTGTGCTGACGGGAGCAAAGAATACTATGTTTTGTGGCAAAAATCCAGTCGCCAAAGCTCGTTTAGCGAAATTTTTCGCGAAAATTCTCAAACCATTCCGCCATTTTGCCGGTACCGGACCGTCCCCCGCTATTTGCTTCGCGCACCTGTTGCCGCATCGAAGAAAGAGCTAGCCCGGCAGCCGCCGCCCATTCCGGGCCATGTGCCTGCTCTGCAAGGCCGCCAAAATATTCCGGCTCTAAATATCCGAGCCGCGTCGGCGCATCAAATACCTGTTCGGCGATCTCGACCATGCCGCGCGCCAGGGCTCCGCCGCCGGTCAATATCACGCCGCTCGAGATCTGTGCGTGCGTTCCCATCGTTTCATGCGCTATATGCTGCAGCAGCTCTATCGCCCGCGGCTGCATTATGTCGCATAGGATCTCTTTGGAAAGTCCGCGAGTTTCGGTCCGGCCGACCGGCACGATCTCGATCAACTCCTGTTTTTCGTCTTCGTCCATCAGATACGAAGCAACACAGCCATAATTGTGTTTGATCTTATTCGCTTCCTGAATAGAAACACGCAGCCCGACAGCTATATCTTTGGTGAAATGCAGTCCGCCGAATGGGAATACCGCCGTGTGCTGTACCGCTCCGCGGCCAAAAACCATTAGGCTGGTGACTTCGGAGCCGATATTTACCAGCGCGCAGCCATATTCGCGGTCGTCGTCCGTCAGCGTGCTTTCGGCGGCTGCCAGAGGTTCGAGCATCATTCGCTCCACTTCCAATCCGGCTCGCCGAACGGCCTTGTCCAAATTCTGCCTGCCCGCACTCGGCCCGATGACAACGTGCACCAGCGATTCTAACCTGGCACCGCTCATTCCGACCGGTTCCATAATGCCGTCTTGGCCGTCTATAATGAATTCCTGCGGCAAACGGTCGATTATTTCCCACCCGGACGGCAGCTGCATAGCACAAGCCGATTCTATCGCCCTTTCCACATCCTCTTCGCTGATCTCCCGGCCGGCGCCGGCGACCGCTACTACGCCGTTCTTATTTTCACCCCGAAAATGTTCGCTGGAAAGGTTGACGACCGCAGAATGTATATCAAGCCCGCTTACCCGCTCGGCCTCGCCGACAGCTCGCTTTACGGCGTCTCCGACCGATTCTGCCGCCGTCACTATCCCGCGGCGCAGCCCTCGTGATTCGGCCTCGCCAACACCGATAATGTTCATTACACCACCGTCGCCGGGTTCGCCGACCACACAGCGGACCTTGCTTGTCCCAACGTCCAAACCTATCGCATGTATCTCTCTATTGTTCGTCATCGGTTCTTAGCGGCTTTCGCCGTCTTTTCTTCTGTTGCGGCAGCCTTTCTCGGCGCCAGTATCATATTGCTGCCGACCAGATCGACCGCTTCGAACGTATCGCCTTTGCCGGCGATCGCCGAGATCCCCTTTTTAAGGTATTCGGCGAAATCTTTGCTTCCAAGTGCAATGGAAACCAGATGGTCGGAATCTTCCACGGTCGCCCGTGGTTCATGCAGATCTGAAAGGTCAACGGCCACGACCCTCGACGCCAAGTCGAACTGCCGCCAATCCTCGAGCATCTTTTGGTAGATCTTTACTCGTTCAACATTGGCTTTCGGAGCGTTTTCCGTCTTGTTCTCATCCCAACCCGTCATGGCAAAAGGAAGCCCCGGTTCCGCACCCGCCGCCGGAGCCAAAACCTTTCCTTCGCCATTGACCAAAAACTTACCGGTCGAAAGTTTTAATACCGCCGCCGGGATCTCTTCGTTTACATTTACCCGCAATCCGTTCGGCAGCTCTCTCGAAACGGCAGCACTCTTCACAAAAGGAAGCTGTTCTACTCGTTGCCGAAGATCGGCCAGATCGGCATTCCACGTTCCCGACCGTTCCGTCTGGGTTCGAACTATCCGCTCAATATCCTCCTTTGAAGAACGCTGTGTGCCGTAAACGTCCACATTTTTCACATCGAAGAATTCTGACGCGGTTGCAGATCGATACCCGAGCACGCCGATAGCGACCAGACAGACCACGAGGCAAAAGCTTAGAAAGACCGGTAGAAACATCGCCTCTACCCGGCTTTGAGCCCTTGGCGTTCCACGGCCCGCTCTTCGCTTACGAGATGTCTGCGTTTGACGTTTCGGTTTCGGTGCGGTGTTTCTTTTGCCGGTTCGTGATGCCATCTAAGCCGCGCCCCCTCCTCGTTTAGCAAGTTTTTCGACGAATTCGTCCGCCAGCCGCGTCACCGTTCCGGCTCCGAGCGTTATCAGCAGGTCGCCCGGCAGCAACGCCGGCAAAACTGTATCAGCGGCAGTATCAAGATCGCCGATGTAGGTCACATTCTTGTGGCCGTATTTTTTGATGTTTTCCGTTAGCACCTCCGCGTCAATTCCATCGATCGGAGTTTCACTGGCGGCATAAATATCAAGCAGATAAACGACATCGGCATTGTTGAAAGCAAGAGCGAATTCTTCCATTAGTTCTTGCGTTCGCGAATAGCGGTGCGGCTGAAATACAACAACGGTGCGGCGGCCGCCCGAACTATTTTTCGCCGCCGAAAGTGTCGCTAAGATCTCTGTTGGATGATGTCCGTAATCATCGACCACGGTAATGCCGTCGATCTCTCCTTTGAATTGAAATCGGCGATTCGCATTCTTGAAGGTCGTAAAGGCTTCGGCTATCTTTGCAAAGGGTATCTCTAATTCTAATGAGACTGCCGTTGCGGCGAGAGCATTGTAAACATTGTGCTGGCCGGGAACCGGCAGTTCGATACGCCCCAGCACCTCGCTGCCCCTCCAGACCGTAAATTCGGATCCGAACGTATCGTTATAAACAATGTCATGGGCTGATACGTCTGCCTGTACGGTCAATCCGTAGGTGACACGGCGGCGTTTTATATGCGGGATTATCTGCTGTACATTCGGGTCGTCCAAACAAATGACTGCCGCTCCGAAGAACGGAACTTTATTAACGAAATCCGTAAAGCATTGCACAACGTCTTCCATGCCCTTGTACGATTCCATGTGCTCTTTATCAATATTCGTCACCACGGCAATGGTCGGATAGAGCATCAGAAAAGAACGGTCGCTTTCATCCGCTTCCGTAACGAACCACTCCGAATTGCCGAGCCTTGCATTCGAACCAAGTGCGGCAACCACACCACCGACGACGGTCGTCGGATCAAGGCCGGCATAAGCGAGGATGGTCGCAACCATTGATGTCGTTGAAGTTTTGCCGTGTGTCCCTGAAATAGCGACCGCATACGGTTTCAGCACCATCAGCTCGGCAAGCATTTCGGCTCGCGGTATGACCGGTATTCCGGCCTTGCGGGCAGCCACCATTTCCGGGTTGTCGTCGCGAACAGCCGAAGAATATACCACGACCTGAGCATCGCCGATATTCTCTTCGCGGTGGCCTTCGAAAACCTTGATCTTGAAGACATCTTCTAATCGATCCGTATTCTTTGACCTTTTGATGTCAGAGCCTGAGATCTCAAAACCCAGGTTGCACAGCACCTCGGCAATACCGCTCATTCCGATACCTCCGATGCCGATAAAATGAATTCTTTTTACATTTCTGAACATTCTAATACTTTACCTGAAAAAGCTATTTTTTCTTTGCCGCCAAAGATCCAATAATGTCTGCGGTCGCTTCTGCTGCGTCATGCCTTCCGAGCCTTTTAGCCGCCTCGGCCATCGTTTTAAGCGCTTCCGGATCATCGATAAGCTGCCCTATCTTTTTTGCAAGCTCGGCTCCGTTCAGTTCCGGCTGGAGGATCATTTCCGCCGCTCCGGCCCTTTTCAATGCTTCCGCATTTTTTCGCTGATGGTCATCTGCCGCGGTCGGCAGCGGCACCATGATCGACGCCCGCCCGGCGGCGGCGAGTTCAGCACAGGTCGTCGCTCCCGCTCGGCAAACGACCAGGTCTGCTTTGCCGAATTCACCCGCCATGTCGCTGATGAAAGGCCGTACGTCCGCCGCAGAAAATGCCGAACGCTGATAGATCTCGCGGATGCGGGCGAGGTCGCCTTCGCCTGTTTGATGAGTGATGCTTAATCGATCGGCATGGCCGGCGAGAAGCTCCAAAGCATCCGCCATAGCATTGTTGATCGCCCTTGCTCCCTGCGAACCGCCAAAGATCAGTATATGCACCCGTTCACCGACCGCCTGGGCCGGAATGTCGAAAAATTCGCTGCGCACGGGGTTTCCGGTCACAACACCTTTCCGGCCGAAATAGGGCATCGCTTCTTCAAAGGTAAGTGCCGCTTTATCAACAAAACGTGCCAGCTGGCGATTCGTAAATCCCGGCAGTGCGTTGGAATCCATCACCAGCGTGGGAATGCCCATCATCTTTGCAGCCAGCAGCACCGGGCCGGAAACGTAGCCGCCGGCTCCGACCACAACGTCAGGAGAGAATTCTTTCAGCAATCTCCGGGCTTCCAAAAAGCTCAGCGGCAGAACCGCCAAGCCTTTTATCTGGCCGATCATCCCGACATTCTTTAATCCGGTGCTGTTGATCAAAGAGAGTTCAAATCCGTTCTCCGGCACGATCTTCTTTTCCAAGCCTCTGTCGGTTCCGACAAAACTGATCACGGAGGCAGCATCGCGCCGAAGTAATTCTTTTGCGACGGCAATTCCGGGATAGATGTGTCCGCCCGTGCCGCCGGCGGCGATCAAGACCCTCATCGTTTATACACCGCCTTTTTATTTTTTTTGCGGTACACGGGTTCTGCTGTTCGCGAGGGCTTGGCGGGCGTTTCTCCGGCACGCTGCGAGATATTCAGCAGGACACCGACGGCAAACAGCGTGATAAGCACTGAAGACCCGCCGTAGGAGATGAACGGCAGCGGAATCCCCTTCGCCGGCACGATCGAGATAACTACGCTGATGTTAAATAGCGCCTGGACGATGATGCCCGTGATTATGCCGATGCCGAGCAGCATTCCGAACCGGTCCGGAGCCATCAAGGCCGCTCGTGTTCCGCGCCAAAGCAGCAGGCCAAATGCGACGACCACCGCCAAAGTTCCGATCAATCCCAGTTCTTCGCCGACCACGGAGAATATAAAGTCCGAATATGGATACGGTAGATAAAACAGCTTTGCCTGCCCTTTGGCAAAGCCTTCGCCGACCACCCCGCCGGAACCGATCGCGTACAAAGACTGTACGACCTGATACCCCGCATCGTCCGCGTGAGCGAACGGGTCCAGAAACGCCATGAACCGCTCGACCCGCCACGGTGCGAAAACGATCGCTCCGACGCCAAGCAGCACCATTGCACCGCCGACCGCCGCAATATGCAGAAATTTCGCTCCGGCGGCAAAATAGACGGCCGAGAATATCGCACACAGCACGATCGTCGTGCCAAGGTCGGGTTCGAGCATTATCAAGGCCGAAAGCAATATCAGAGCAGCTAAACACGGCAGCACCGTCGAACGCAGTTCCCCTACACGGTCTTCATTCCGCGTTAGAAAATATGCCAAAAAAAGCGGCAAAACTATCTTTGCCATTTCTGACGGCTGAAACGAAAAACCACCGAAACGGATCCACCGGCGGGCTCCGTTGATCGCCGGAAAACCAAAAACAGCCAACAGAAATAGGGCCGTTATTGCGAAAAGCCCGTAAACGACGATCGGATCTTGGTAGCGGCGATAATCGATGCGGCTGGCCCCAAACATCACACCGAGGCCGATCATTGTAAAAAGAAGCTGTTTGTAGAAATATGTGAATTGACTCTGCGTTTCGCGCATCGCGATCATGGCCGAAGCGCTATAAACCATCGCCACGCCAAATATCGCCAATCCGGCGGCAATAGCAAAAAGCAGCCAATCTGTCCGCAGTCTCGATTCAACCATCTGCATTTCTACCCGGCGGCCTCCGCTTCACCGTGTTTTTCGGCCGCTCGCAATACACTTTCCTTAAAAACTCTGCCGCGTTGCTCAAAACTTTCGAACATATCAAAGCTGGCACACGCCGGAGCCAACAGAACCATGTCGCCGTGTTTGGCCGCTGCCAAAGACCTGCGGACCGCATCTTCCATCGAATCGGCATCGATCGTTTCGGTATATCCGCCGAGCTGATCGCGGATATTCGCCGCATCCTCGCCGATCAGCACGATCGCCCGAACCGAGCTTTTTATCAGATCTGCCAAAGGTTCATACGGGGCGTTCTTACCGCGGCCGCCGAGTATCAGAACTGTCCGTCCGCTGTTTTCGCTCATCGCCTGCAGAGCTTTCATCGTTGCATCGACCGATGTCGCCTTTGAATCATTGTAAAATTTGACGCCGTCGATCTCCTTCACAAACTCGATGCGGTGCTCCACCCCCTTGAAACCGCGAATGGTTTCCCGCATTGAATCCGGCGAAGCTCCACAGGCAAGGCCGATAGCCAATGCCGCCAACACATTCTCGACATTATGCAGCCCCGGAATAGAGATATCGTCCCGTGTGGTCAGCACCTTTTCCTTTCCGCCCGCCCGACAGACCAATTCTCGCCCGCGGAGAAACAGCCCCTCATCGAGTTCTCTGCGTGTGCTAAAAAAGCTTACCTGTGCCCGCAGGCCGTCCGCCCATTGCGACACTATCGGGTCGTCCGCATTCAGCACCGCCAGATCGTCCGCCGTTTGGTTCATAAAAATGCGGTGTTTCGCCGCAGCATAATCTTTGAAAGATTCGTAGCGGTCAAGGTGATTCGGTGTCACATTCAGACACAGGGCGATGTTCGCATGAAGATCCACGATCGTTTCAAGCTGAAAGCTCGAAAGTTCTGCCACCGTCCACATGTCATCTGTCGATTTTGCCGCCAGTTCGAGCAGCGGCGTCCCGATATTGCCCCCCACCTGGGCCGGGATACCGGCGTTTCTTAAGATCTCGCCGATCAATGTTGTGGTCGTGGTCTTTCCATTTGAACCGGTAATGCCGATCAGACGGCCTTTCAGGAAACGGTAAGCCAATTCGACCTCGCCGATCACTTCGCCGTCTTTCCGATCGACATAGCGGGCAGGTATCGTATTGGTCGGGATGCCCGGCGAAATGACCACAAGATCGATCTGATCGAGCAGCCAAGATGGAAGATCGCCGCTGATCAGCCCGACGCCTTTTTCCGATTTCAAGGCCCGGGCGGCTTCGCTCCACTTTTCTACTTCTTTCCGGTCGTGCAAGGCCGTTACCGCTCCGCGTTCGGCCAAAAAAGCCGCCGCCGCGACGCCCGAACGCCCTGCCCCCAAAACCAATGCTTTACGGCCTTCGATCTGCATACTACCTCAGCTTTAAGGTCGATAGACTAAGCAGTGCAAAAAGCACGGCAACAATAAAGAATCTGAAAACTATCTTCGGCTCTTTCCACCCCGCGAGCTGAAAATGGTGGTGCAGCGGAGCCTGCAGGAATATTCGTTTTCCGACACCGCCGGTGCGTTTTGTAAATTTGAAATATGACACCTGCATCATCACCGAAAGGGCTTCGATGATAAAAATGCCGCCAATGAACGGGAGCAAAAATTCCTGTTTCGTCAAAACCGCCACGGTTCCGATCGCACCTCCGATCGCCAAAGAACCCACATCGCCCATGAAGACCTCGGCCGGCGGAGCGTTGTACCACAAAAAACCAAGACTGGCTCCGACCATCGCCCCGCAAAAGATCGTCAATTCCGCCGAAGACGGGTTGTGGGTCATCGCCAAGTAATCGGCCCACCGCTTATCGCTTGCTACGTACGTCAGTGCCGTCAAGGCAGACATCGCGACGAATGTGATGCTCGATGCCAGCCCGTCCATACCGTCCGTCAGATTGACGGCATTTGACGAGCCGAGCAGGATAAAGATGATGAACAGCAAATAAAGGCCCGGCGGAATCACCGTAACGGCCGTAACGGCTGTTTCTTTGAAGAACGGAATGCTGAGGTTCCAGGTATAGTCCGTAAAAAAATAGAGTGCCGCCCATACCAGCAAGGCCGTGAAAAGCTGGCCGGCCAATTTTTGTCTGCCGGTTAGTCCCAAACTGCGTTTTTTGACGATCTTAATGTAATCATCAGCAAAACCGATCGCCGCGAACATGATCGTTGCAAATAGTGCGATCCATAGGAAAACGCTGTCGAGTCGGGCCCACAGAAGCGTCGAAACGACCACGGAACCAATGATCAGCACGCCGCCCATCGTCGGTGTTCCTTTTTTTGCCTGGTGTTCGGCAGAAAGCTCTTCGCGGATCTCTTGGCCGACCTTCAGTTCCGTCAGCTTTTTGATGACCTTGGTCCCGAATACCAAGGAGATCAGCAGTGACGTGACCGTTGCCATCGCCGTCCTAAAAGTCACATATTGGAAAACATTCAGCCCCGAATAGAATATCGATTGGCTGTTTGCTCCGTATTCCCGAAACAGATAATGATACAAAAGATAGTAGAGCATCGGCAGATCGTGGCTTTGCCGTGGCCGCGGGATCGCCGCGTTCACCACCGCTAAACTTTTTCGCTAGTCTCCAATTCAAATTTTTCCAGCAATTTTGCCAGCGCATTCTCCGTCCGCACACCACGCGAACCCTTGATCAAAACAACATCTCCCCGCTTGACCGTTTCCGCGAGCAGATCGCCCGCCTTTTCCGAATCTTCAACAAATGTCGCCTGTATCCCTCCGCTGCGGACACCATCGACCAATCGTTCGGCAAGTCCGCGAACTCCGATCACGACATCGACCCCGGCCTCGGCCAGTTGCTTACCGGTTTCGAAGTGGATGTCCGCCGCCGCCTCACCTAGTTCAAGCATCTCGCCCGCTACGACCACCAGCCGATCTTCAGGCATCGCACCATCGACCATGGTTTGCACCATCGCCATCAATGCCGCCGGGTTAGAATTGTATGAATCATTGATGACCGTAAAACCAGCCGCAAAGTGTAATATCTCGCCACGCTGCGGCGGAGGCCCCGCGGTTGAAAGCCGCTCGGCGATCTTTTGCGGGGTCATCTTGAAAGCATGGCCGGCACCGGCCGCCGCCAACGCATTCAAAATATTATGACGTCCGTTCAACCGCAGCATCACCCCAGCCTCTCCTCCGGGCATCACAAGTCTGAATGCGGTCTTTCCGAATCCGGCTATGCGAATATCCTTAGCGGATATATCCGCCGGCAGGTCGATGCCGTAGGTCACCACGGCGCCGTCGGCCAGCTCGGCCATAGCCAGCGTTCGCGGGTCGTCCGCATTGAGCACTGCGGTTCCGCCCCTTTTCATACCTTGGACGAGTTCTGCCTTTGCCTTGGCGACATTCTCTATCGAACCGAGATGCTCGACGTGGACGGGCAGAACGTTCAATTCGATGGCTACGTCCGGCGGAGTTATCCGACACAATCGAGCGATCTCATTCATCGGCGTGGACATGCCCATCTCCAAAACCGCAGCATCATAGCTTTTATCTTTTGCTAGATTCAGCACCGTCAGCGGATGGCCAAGTCCATTGTTGTAATTCTTTACATTGCGCAGGATCTTGCGGCCGCCATATTCAAGCACATGGGCCGTCAATTCCTTCGCAGTCGTTTTTCCCGCACTCCCGGTGACCGCCACCACCGGCCCGCCCCATTCTAAATACACGCCGCGGGCCAGCCGCTGAAGGGCTGCGACCGTATCATCGACGAATATCAGCCGCCCTGCAAATGGTTCCAGTTCTGTCCGGTATTCGTCAAATTGATCTTTACGCAGCACACATGCCGCCGCTCCTGCCCGCAAGGCTCCCGCCGCATACTTTGCCGCGTTCTCGAAATCACCGTTAAATCCATTGTTCGCGTAATCCGGCTGTGCCAATGCAAAAAAGACGTCGCCCGCCTTGATGTCGCGCGAATCGATCGTAAAAGCATCAACTTCGCGTTCCGAAAGGGCGGGCTCCAGTGCATTTGCCGCGGCGTTCATATATTGGATTGCGGTACTTATTTTCAAGTTTTTCCTTTTACTGTTCCGGTAGTCTTTTTGGGCATTGGTCTAGCCTTTTCCGGCAATGTCGGCGGCCTCCCCGGCACCTTTTTTTCCTTTTCAGACCTATCTTTATCTTTGGAGCCGGCCGCCGCCGGCCTTTCTTTTGGCACATCTACTGTCGGCTTTGGCTCTGCCGCAGCTTTCTTGTTTCCGGACGGGGCCTTTTCAGCTTCCGTCGGCTTTTCCGGTGCGGTCAGGTCAACCTCATTGGCGGTCGTTTCCGGCTGGCCATTGCCGACCGTTTCTTCGATCTCTTCAGCCGGTTCCGGTTCAGCTGCGGTTTGCACTGCTCCTTCCGGTTTGACACCAAGTTCCGGCAGGATCTGCTCGGCGATCTCCTTAAATACCGGCCCGGCAGCTTGTCCGCCGTCCCGTCCGCCGGCCTTTGGTTCATCGATGACCACGCCGATCGTGACCACCGGATCTTCTGCCGGCGCAAACCCGATAAAAGATGAAATATATTTCGCTGAATTGACCCGTTTCAGCTTTTCGTCAAACTTCCACGCCGTGCCCGTCTTGCCCGCCGATGTATATCCATCGAGCCGCGCCCGTTTGCCCGTCCCGTTCGTCACCACCTCACGCAGCATACGCTTCAGGTCACGCGCCGTTTCCGGTTTTACGGCCTGTTCTTTTTCAGGTTGTGCCGACGCAATGACCTCATCATCAGATCGCCTGATCTCCTTGATTATATGTGGCTGAATACGGACGCCGTTGTTTGCTATCGTCGCAAAAGCAGATGTCATTTGCAACGCCGAAACCCCGATTTCATAACCGATCGACATCGATGCCATCGAGTCTCCGTTCCACCTGTCCGGCGGCCTCACAATGCCTTGTGTTTCGGCCGGAAGCTCAATGCCTGTCCGGCTTCCAAAACCAAGTTCTTTGATCATTCCGTAAAAGCTTTCCCGACCCGCCAACGCACTTGTTTTTATTGCACAAACATTGCTCGAATGGGCCAAAGCTTTTGAATATGTCACCCGTCCGATCGCGTGCGAATCCGTGAATCGGTGCTTTGCCACTTCGATCGTTCCATTGCCGCTGTCGATCATTCCATCCGGCGTGATCAGATTTCTTTCTAACGCTGAACCGTATGTGATCAGCTTAAAGACCGAACCCGGGGCGTAAACACTTTGGATCGCCTGGTTTCGCAGATTGTCGTGCGTTATTTCTTGCAGTTTATTCGGGTCAAAGGTCGGATAATTCGCCATCGCCAACACCTCGCCGCTCCGCGGATCGAGAATGACGGCCATACCGGATCTCGCATTTGAATTGCGGACGGCTTTTGCCAAGGCTTGTTCGACCTTGTATTGGATGGATGTGCTGATCGTCAAGACAACATCGTTCGAGGGTTCCTTTTCAGATACCTGTTCGTCATATACGCGGCCGAGCCGGTCGCGTTCCTGTGTCTTTTTGATCACTGCTCCGTAAAGCAGTCGATTCTGCGATTGCTCGATGCCGGCCTGGCCTTCGCCATCCGCATTGCTGAACCCGATAACGTGAGCGGCAAGCGATTCGTGCGGATAGCTGCGGCGCTGATCCTCGCGCCAGTACAGACCTTCGTACCGCGGCAGATCGGCCTTTTTCACGGCGGCCGTGTCCAGTTCCTTGTTAATCCGCTGAACTTCAAGTTCATCCAGGCCCTTGGCGAGAGGCACATATCGCCGCTCATCGGCCTTGGCTGAGCTAAGCAGTTTAGCAACGTCAGATTCCTTAAGTTTGGCGGCTTTTGCCACCGCCTTTGACGCGGCCGGGATATCGTCTATCCTCATCGGATCCGCATACAGAGTTTTTACATTGACACTGATCGCCAATGCTCTTTCATTGCGGTCAAAAATCGTGCCCCGCGGCAGCCGGGTCTTTTTCACCTCGCGGCGCTGACCCATTGCCCGTTCCTTCAAAAATTCGTGCTGTTTTACCTGCAGATAGACCAACCGCACACCGATGCCGCCCATCCACAAAACTAAGATGGCAACGATAAAGGTAAAACGAATGAAGACCGTTTGTCGGAGATCTGTCTTCTTGCTGTTCTTTCGATTCGTCTTTGCCATCTGATCTACCTCAGTTTTGCTACCGTTTCTATCTCTTTTACCTTCTTATCGGCTGTCTTCTTTTCCGCAACAGCCTTTTTTGGCGAGGTATCGGTAACCCGTACAGCCGCCTTTGAGCTTTCTTTCGCACCGTTGTTAACCGCCGGACGCTGCGAGGCGGTGAGTTGGACGAGCTGTTTATTTGCCGCTGTCTGCTCCGTCTTCGCCGCAGACTTTGCCGCCGCGGTCGTTGACACCATCGCTTCTTCCGGTGTCATCGAACGAAACCCGAGATTCGTTGCCGAACGTTTCACTTCCGCCGGTGAAAGAGCGATCTCTTTCATCAATAACAATCGGCGATTCTCTGATTCGAGATCTTCGAGCTGTTTCCGCATCCGCGAATTGCGGATACCGAGATCGATCGTGTTGAAATGCTGCAGTGCGGCGAAAAAGAACCCGGCCAGCAGAATGCAACCGCAGATCGCCATCAGCACTAGTGTTTTGGCCGTAACGGTTCTGGTGGTACCGCTCGCGGCGGTTGATCTTTTGCGGATCTTCGTTGACCTTTTGTTCATTTGGGCACGCTCCTTTTCTAACTCAATTTTCGTGCAGCTCTTAGCTTTGCACTTCGGGCACGCGGATTCTCCGCCAATTCCCTTTCACCTGCAATGACAGGCTTGCGGGTCAATATTTCGATCTTTTTAACTGCTCCACATCCGCAAACCGGCATTCGCGGCGGGCAGATACATTTTCCGGCGAATCTCTGAAACGCCTGCTTCACGATACGGTCTTCCAATGAATGAAAAGTTATGACCGCCAGGATGCCGTTCGGCGAAAGAGCTTCGACTGCCTGGGTAATAAGATCTTCGAGGATCTCGATCTCGTGGTTGACCGCAATGCGAAGCGCCTGAAACGTCTTCGTTGCGGGATGGATCCGATCGCTGCTCTTTCTTACTGCTTTTTCAACGGCTTCCGCCAGCTCAAAGGTCGTTTTGATCGGTTCGCCGATCTCTCGCTTCCAGACTATCCGCCGAGCGATCCGCCGCGATTCTCGCTCTTCACCGTACCGATAGATGATGTCGGCGATCTCTTCTTCGCTGAGCGTTGCTAAAAGTTCGGCGGCCGTCGGAGCATCGCTGCCGGCATCCATTCGCATATCCAGCGGTGCATCATTACGAAAACTGAAACCGCGTTCCGCCGAATCGAATTGCAGCGACGAAACGCCGAGGTCCGCCAAGATACCCTGCACCGTTGTGATGCCCTCGCTTTTCAGCACCTCTTTGATCCTGCTGAAATTGGCCCGTTTCAAGACAGCCCTTTTGCCAAAACGTTCCAACCGCTTGCTCGCGATCTCTAAAGCCTGCTCGTCCTGGTCGATCCCGATCACTGTTGTCAACGTCGATCTTTCCAGTATCGCCTCCGTGTGTCCGCCCATTCCGAGTGTTGCGTCAACCACCGTCGCCCTGCCCTCAAATTTCAAATAGCTGACAGTTTCTTCAAGCAGTACCGAGCGATGAATTTTTGCCGCATCTGTCTCTGCCATCGTTCTGGTCGTAAGGGCAGACGGGTATCGCCGGAACTCTTATCCGTTCGCTGCCATCGAGAAAAATTATCTTGTTTTTGGGAAAACGCGAGATCTATCTAAATTGCCCTGACCCTTTGGGCGAAAAACTGTCTGAGACCTCTGCGTTCATTAGTGAAGAAATGAGCGTTTATCGCTTAAAACCTTAAACACCTATTTCTTTTCTTCAAACCACAGTAAGCATATTACGCCTATTTCAAAATTTGTGTCAAGACAATTCTGCATAAATTTTAATCAGGTGCTTAAACTTTGGAAATGCCGCCGGAAATATTTCGTCGCGGCTCATTTGTGTTGCTTCGGCGTTGAGTTATACTGCTTGATTCGGTTTTTATATGGAATCCGATCTGTTGCGTTATACGATCTTCGGTCTTTCCGCCGCGGCGGCCAGTGTGCTCGGCGGCATGGTACTTTTGCCGACATCCGCCCGTCCGGGGTTTCAGGCCGTATTGAAGTATCTTCTGGCGATCGGCGCCGGCTTTATGCTTGCCGTCACCTTTATCGAGATCTTGCCGAAAACGATCGTTCTGTGGCAAAAGGTTCCGGGTGATGACGAAGGCCCCCTTTATGTTCCGATGCTGTTGCTTTTAGGCGGCTATCTTCTGACCCAATTTTTCGAACACACCATCGCCCCTCATTTTCACCTCGGGCATCATCATCACGACGTAGTTTCCGAAGCCTCTGCCTATAGCGGCGTCGGCGGACTGATGATCCATTCCTTTTTTGACGGTGTCACCATCGCTGCGGCATCGCAGTTGGACGCAAAGGCCGGTTTGCTTGTATTCATCGGCGTCATGCTCCACAAATTTCCCGAAGGCTTCACCGTCGCTTCGATGATCTTGGCGGCCGGCCGCGGCAAACGCCAGGTTTTGCTTTCAACGACGCTGCTTGGACTTACGACGATCGCCGGCATTCTGGTCTTTTGGATCGCGGGAAACCATCTCGGCGGTTCGGTTGCCTATGCCTTGCCGCTCGCATGCGGCATTACGCTCTATGTCGCAGCCAGCGACCTCGTCCCGGAGATCAATCACCATCAGGACGGCCGGCCCGCAGTTTCGCTTTCGATCTTTGCCGGCGTCGCTCTTTTCTTCATGATCCACACCGTGGTCCACGAGCTTTGGGGCCACGCCCATTAAAATCTTTGGAACAAAACGCCTTCTTTTTCGTTATTAACTTGCGGAGGTAATTTTGGAACAATGCGACAACCTTTATTGGCAGGAATTTTAAGTTTCTTAGTTCCCGGCGTTGGACAAATTTATAACGGACGCATTCTGATCGGTATTATCTGGTTGGTCTTAACGGGCATATCTTGGATAGGCTCGGCAGGATTATTGGGGTGGGTCGTCCATTTGATCGCGGGCTGGTGTGCATACAGTTATGCGAAGGATAACCCCATCCGCACATGATCCATTTCTTCATACGATCCTCCTTAGCCCGGCATTGACAGATACCGGGCTTTTTTCATTTTTCAAAACGGGCCTTTTCAAGTAAGATTAGTGTTAACCGCATTTTGCAGGTCACCTGGCAGGCCTTTCGGTCTGCTTTATATTTATGGTCAAAGAAGGGATACCTTTCGTCATCGCTCCGGCGGTAATTGCTCTGATATTCGGATATTTCGGGTTGTGGCCGGTCGCTATCGCATTCGCAGTTCTGGCTCTTTTCATGGGCTATTTTTTTCGCGACCCGCACCGCACCGTGCCCTCCGGCGATGATATCATCGTTTCTGCTGCGGATGGACGGGTGACGCGGATCGAAGATACGGATGCGGGGCTTGTCGTCAGCGTCTTCCTTTCACCGCTTGACGTTCACATCAACCGCTCGCCGATCGCCGGCACCGTCGAAAACGTCGAATACGTGCGCGGCAAAAAGGCCCCTGCCACAAGCAATGAAGCCAGCTTTTCGAACGAACGAAATTCGCTGACCATCAGCAACGATAAGATGACCGTCGTCTGCACACAGATAGCCGGGATCGTCGCCCGCCGCATCGTCTGCTGGGCAAAGGCCGGAGATGTGCTCCAGCTCGGCCAACGTTTCGGTTTGATAAAATTCAGTTCGCGGACCGATCTGTTGATGCCGAAGAATGTGGAGATCCGGGTCAAGGAAGGCGATCGTGTAAAAGGCGGCGAGACCATTATTGCCCAATTGGTGAAATAATATAATTTATTCTATGGAAGAGACCGAAGAACCCAAAGTTGTCCATAAAGGTATCAAGAAAGGGCTGTACGTGATCCCGACGGCATTTACTGCCGCGAATATCGCGATGGGTTTCTTTGCCGTCATCTATTCCATCCGGGCTTTTCAGGTCGTCCACACCGATCCCGCCCATTCTGCTTCATATCTCAATTACGCCGCCGTTTGCATCGGCTTGGCGATCTTATTCGATACATTGGACGGCCGGGTGGCTCGCATGACCAAAACGGCGACCGAGATCGGTGTCCAATTCGATTCCCTGGCAGACGTTCTGACTTTCGGCATTGCTCCGATCGCACTTATGTTCGTTTGGGCCTTCGGTTCCGTCTTTCCTGAGAATACACGCGAATACGCTCTTTCCATTTTCCTGCTTTTTATGTATTTGATGTGCGGTGCCTTTAGATTGGCTCGATTCAATATCCAGTCAACCCGCCCGCGCGTTCTACAGGAAGGTGCCGTTAAAGTCGATAAAAAGAATTTCGTCGGACTGCCGATCCCGCCGGCCGCCGGCCTAATGGCCTCGATCGTACATTTTGCTCCGATGCCGCTGAATTTTTATGGCGAATCGGCTCGTTCTTATGCCATTTTAAGTATGGTGCTTATCGCCGTTCTCGGCGTTTTGATGGTCAGCACTATTCGCTATTCAAGCTTCAAGACCGTCGGCTCGGGGCGTAAGAATCTCTATCTCGTATTGCTTATCGCAGCCGTCGGGATGTTGATCTGGCTATATTCAAACTACGTTCTTTTGATACTTTCGGGCGGCTACGTCCTGCATGGCATCGTCTGGTATCTGCTGCGGCTTGCCCGTTCAACCTTTGCCGGCAAGGAGGCCGAAGCGGAGTAATGAATTGGTCAGATCGCCGGCCGCGGCGGCCTTCTGGCATCGATCGATTCCACGCTTGCCTTTCTGCTCCGGCGTCGCTTATGCTGGTCTTCCTCATCGACCACGTCGTCTTCGTATTTCCACCTACAGGCTGAAAGCAATGCGGCCAAGGCCAAAAACAGCAATGCGACCGCCGTTGTATGAAGCACGAAATCGAAGAGGCTGTGGACCATTATGGCAAATATGCCGCCGGCTGCACCGACCGCAACACCTTTGCGGTATAGATTCTTTGTAGTTACGGCCGCTTTGCCGGTCGTGAATAGGACCACTAGAAACCCGATACCGATCAATGCTCCGACCAGGCCCGCATCCGAAAGCACCTGCAGATAGTCATTGTGCGCCTGCTCCACTCGCTCCAATCCGCTGCGGTCATCAAATTGTGTGTAGGCAATGCCGAAAGCTCCTAACCCTGCTCCTAACGGCATATTTGCTCCGATAACCTTCAGCGTAACACTCCAAATGTGCGAGCGGTCCGTCGTCAGATCATCAGACTTCGCGGTTTCCGCTAGTCTCGTCAACGAACTTTCCCCACCGACAAAAAAAGACCCCGCAACGATGGCCCCGACCATGGCGGCGGCCAACACGCCCTTCAAAACCCAGCGACGCTCGCCTTTTTTGCCGAGGGTCATCATCAATATCAAGACTATCTCCGCCAGCAACGCGACCAATCCGCCGCGCGAACCGCTCATGATCAACGCAACGCCCATCAAACCGATACCGGTCATGTAAAGCAGCCGCTTGTCGCGCTTGACCGCTCCGACGAACATCAGGCCAAGCGGGATCGCCAGCGACATTTCCATATAGGCGGCGAAATTGTGTCGATTGACGAAAGACCCGAACGGAGGCGCCGCTTTTGCTTCGTAGATCCCGTATATCTTGTCCGGGCTTAGAACGCCCTGCAAAATGCCGAAAAATGCGTAGATCGCTCCGAAAAAGAATATTAGCCCGGCTAGCCTTTTGATGCGCCCGGCCGAATCCAGCAAAACCAAGAGGATGGCCAGGAACAGGAACAGCGCCGCAAAATGCATAGCATTGACCTGCGTCGCAAATGGGTCGAGCGATATTTTGCGCGGCACATCAGCGAGGCCGGCTATGCTAGCGAAATGGCCCAGCGGGAGAACCTGCATCGCCCCGTAAAGAGCGGTGGCGGCGAGCGGCAATTGTAACGGTTCGCGGGTAAACCGAATTGCCCCGCTTTTAAATCCGTCGATCGACCACAAAACGAGCAAGGCCGCACAGGCAGCATAGAAAAGAACAAGGATCGGCTGATGCACGGCTCCGTAGGCGATGGTGGTAAAGACCATCATCACACAGACCAAAATAAATCCCGCTCTATTTGCCCAAGTCATAGACCTAAATTCTCGACAGGTCGAAATCGTCCAGCCACAACATGCCGGAGATCGGACACGTCTCGCCGCACGGCACGCGTGCCATCTTTATAAATACGCCGTCGCAAACCGCCGGTGTCGTAAAATCGATATGATATTGCTGCCAATCGTTAGTTCCATTGGCAAAGGCTTCACTGCCCGCCAGCACCTGATCGGTCCGAGCGTCCGTTATATCAAAGAAAGGTGTGCCGCCGCTTTTCAGATTCTCCGTCCGCACCCAATAGGACAATCGGTATTTTACACCCGGTTCGACCCGCACCAATTGGACTGCATTATAAAGCTCCGGTTTAAGATAGTTCTTGAACGACACTTTCAGGCTTCGTTGGCCCGAATGCTTGACCGAAGTATCCGAAACCAATTCGACACGCGGTTGATCGCGGTAGATTCGCCAGCCGAACATTGTTGCATCCGCCTCTCCAAGCGAGCCTTCAAACCCGGCATTGGTCACCCTTTCGGGTTCCGCGTCCGGATCAAAACCCGTCTGCTTGGCAAATTCGAAGGCCTGTGAAATGAATCGCGAACGCAACAGCGATTGGGCGATCGTGCGGCCGTTGACCTGTCGTTTTTGTTTTTCCTCTTCTGAAAGTGTGTTCCATACACGCAGGGCATCCTGCGGGCTGTCCCGCAAGGCAAAGAAAAGCGCCAGCGTCACCCGCGTGTCCGGATCGGTTGCCGCCACTTGCTCCACGCGAGTCGCGTCTTTCTGATAAAAATCCCAAACCAGCGAAAAAACCTGGTTTCGGTAAACGATGCTTTTTTCCGTCGCCTTTGAAAGTTGGACAAAAGCTTCTTGTTCACGGTCATTCCGAAGATAGAAATTTCCAAGCTGCCACCGCGGGAATGTATAATTCGGCGCCAGATCCACCGCTTTTAGCAGTGCCGATTCGGCTTCGACGGGCCGTTCTGCCTGCTCGTATGCCCTTCCTAGTTCCACCCACCAACGAAAATCGTTTGGTGCAAGTCTTACGGCGTTTTCCAGAGAAATGACCGAAGCATCAATGCTCGCAGGTGAAAAATCTTCTCTCTGCTTTACGGAAAGCAGCCACCGCGGCAATGGATCTGATGGGTCCATCGAAACCGCCAGTTCGGCGATCTCGGCCGCATTGGGCGAATTATTCGGTGTCAGAGCGGCAAGCATATTGCCCAGCTGCCAGCGGACCGTGCACCATGCAAAAATGAGAGCCGCCAATATCGCCCCGGCGAGCACTATGCGTCCGGCGGTGGTTCGCGAATTGTATATGGCGAGGTGTTGTTCCACTTAAGAAAAGAATTCTGCGAATTGCTCTACGACATAGTTTTGCTGTTCGGCTTTCAGCTCCGGAAAGATCGGCAGTGCCAGCGATTCTGCGGCCGCCTTTTCGGATTCGGGCATGTCGCCGGCCGAATATCCCAGATACAAAAAGCATTCCTGCAAATGCAGCGGCACCGGATAATATATATCTGTTCCGACACCTTTTTCGGCTAGAAATCGTTTGGCCTCGTCGCGGCGTCCCGGAACCCGGACAACGAATTGATTGTAGATATGCCGGACGTTCGCTCGTTCGGCCGGCAGAACGACATTTTCCGTCAGCCCGGCGGCGGCAAAAAGCTCGCGATAGCGGTCTGCATTGGCCTTCCGTTCATTTGACCATTCATCCAAATGCGGAAGCTTGACCCGCAGAACTGCCCCTTGAAAACCGTCGAGCCGCGAATTTATCCCGACCCATTTATGATAATAGCGTTCTTCGGAACCATGAACGCGAAGGGCGAACAGCTTCCTCGCGATCTCGTCATCTTCGCACGTCATAAATCCGCCGTCGCCCATTCCGCCAAGATTCTTTGACGGATAGAAGCTGAAACATCCGACGGCGCTCATTGCCCCGGCCCGCACACCGTCTTCTTCTGCCCCGATCGCCTGTGCGGCGTCTTCAACCAGCGGAATTCCGTACTTTGAAGCGATCTCGCCGATCGCTGCCATGTTGGCGCATTGGCCATACAAATGAACCGGTTGGATCGCCTTCGTGCGTTCCGTTATCTTGCTCTCGATCAGATCCGGGTCGATGTTAAAGGTGTCCGGCTCGATATCCACGAAAACCGGTACGGCCCCAAGTCGGGTAATTGCGCTCACACTGGCAAAAAAACTATATGGCGTGGTGATGACCTCATCGCCCGGTTTGATGTCCAGAGCCATCAGAGCCAGCAGCAGAGCATCGCTCCCGGAGGCACAGCCAACCGCGTATCTCGTGCCGCAATAGGCCGCCAATTCGTCTTCGAGCGCCTTTACCTCTCCGCCGAGAATAAAGCCGTTCGTGTCAAGCACGCGGCCGAGCGCCGCTTCGATCTCGGGCCGCAAGGCACGATTCTGTTCGGAAAGATCTAATAATGGAACTTGCATTCTGCTGTTTGGAGATCCTGTTTTTGTTGTAACCATTATCGTTTATCCGTTTCCGGTTATCAAACCGGTGCCGTCAAAGCTTCGCTGACCATTTGCATTTCGGCAACCGGTTCATTAGCCTGTTGTTCGTGATCAGAAGCATACGGCAAAGAACTCTCGAAATAATCCGGCGGCTGCAAAATGAATATCCCGCCGCCCATTGCGAGCTGAATTATGCAGATCCGTTCGAATTGCTGATCGCAACCATTCTTTCCGCTCAGTGTACGGACGCCCGCGTCAACCTTGTGACCGCCGAATTATTTCGCAAATACCGCAGCCCGCGAGAACTGGCCGAAGCTTCGCCGACCGAGGTGGAAAGCGACATCCGTTCGACCGGATTTTATCGCAACAAAGCAAAGAATATCATCGGAGCTAGTCAGCGAATAGTTTCTGATTTTGGCGGAAAGGTACCTGAAACAATGGACGAACTTTTAACGCTGCCCGGTGTTGCTCGAAAAACGGCCAATGTTGTGCTCGGAAATGCTTTCGGCATTGCCGCCGGCGTCGTGGTCGATACACACGTCTCCCGCCTGTCCCAGCGGCTCGGCCTAACCAAAGAAAGAACGCCCGAAAAGATCGAAAAAGACCTTGAAAAACTGGTTCCGCAGAACGATTGGATCATGTTTCCTCACTGGCTCATCTTTCATGGCCGCCGCGTCTGTTTTGCCCGCAAGCCAAATTGCCAGGCCTGCGTTCTAAGCGACATCTGCCCCTTTTTCAACCAAAAAAAATAAGGGCGCCCGAAAGCACCCTTTTTTCGTCTTCATCCGCCTTTGTTCAGTTTCGCGGTGCCGGAGGTTTCGGCATATCTGTCGCCGAAAACCTCGGAAGCAGCTCATCACGGCTGGCAAGTGCGTACGCTGCGGCCGCAATAACGATAACACCTTGCTTCAGATCGTCTTCGATAACACGTTCGTATGTGTCCAAATTCGTATGCCACGTGTGCGAACCGTATTCGATCGGGTCAAGCATCGTTCCGATACCGGGCAGGCCCGCGGCATTGAATGATGTGTGGTCGGAACCGCCAAGTCCGCGGCTGGCGGTGGCGGAAACGCCTACAAATCCGATATCGGAGAACGGTGCTAAGATCTCGCGCAGTGCCGCGGCAGTTTCCGGCGGCCCGAAAACGCTCATTGCCCGAACACGGCCCGTGCCGGTGTCGTGGTTAAAGTAGCCGCCGAATTTTGCCCATTCCGGCGTCGGGTTTTCTACGCTGCCAAAATGCTTTTTGACATAAGCCTGTGACCCGAGCAATCCCTGCTCTTCGCCGCTCCAAAGCGCCACGCGGATCGTACGTCGCGGCTTAAGGCCCAGAGCCTTGATCGTCCGCATCACTTCCAGCATTATCGAACAGCCGGTCGCATTATCCGTCGCACCCGTCGCCGAATGCCAGGAATCCAAATGGCCGCCGACCATGATCACCTCGTCCTTTTTGTCCGTTCCGGTTATTTCGCCGATAACATTGTATGATGTCGTTCCTTCCGGAATCACCTTATTGCGGATGTCGAATTCCAGCTTGACCGGATGTTTGCCTTCGACGAGACGTGAAATGCGTCCGTAATCTTCATTGCGAAGAACTATTGTCGGAACGACCTTGTTGACATCGAATGTTCGATTATTGAAAGCACGGATCTGGCCGTGTTCGCGTCCGGCATCATTGACCCTTACGGCAACGCCGCTGTCGATCAGGAATTTATCCAGTTGTTCGTTGATCTGCTGAAAATTCAAAGCACCCGGCTTTGCGGCGGCAGTCGGTTGTTCATTCGTCGGACGCTGTCGCGACGGCGGGGCCGCGTTCGGGTCAAGCCGCTGCTTCAGCGTTTCGTCATCGATGCGTTTTGCCGGCGGTTCGAAATTGACGGGGACCTTTGCCGGCGGGCCGATCAGCACCATGTTGCCATTCAATGAACCCTTGACACTATTAAAATATCCCGTCAGTTCTTCCTGTGTCGGCCGCTCCGGCAGATTAAGACGCACCGCCGAACCGCTGACCGCTCCTTTCGTGCCCGGTGTCCATGCCAACACCTCAAAAACAAGGGAATCCTGAACCGGCGAGGTGATAAATCCCGATGCCCTTTCGTTGACCCAGCCGGGGTGGCCGAATCCCCAGGATTCGAGTTCCGCTTTATCAAAACCCCACTCCTTCATTTGCTTGACGACCCATTCCGCCGATGCCTTATGGTTCGGCGAACCGGTCAACCGCGGGCCGTAAACGTCCGTCAGCACCTGCAGCGTTTTCATAACCTGCGAATTCTTTGCCACCTCTTCGCGAATGCGTGCATTGGCATCGGCGGTCTGGGCGACAGCGAATCCGGGCAACAAAAATGCTTGGATCAAGGCGAGAGCAACAATACTTTTCAAAAACTTTTTTTGCATATTTTTTCTGATGAACAAAAACGTCGGTCGCCCGGTAATTTCGGCATACGCCGAATTGCGTAAAAAACTGTATTTTGATCGCTGTAAAAAAGCCGAGGTGTATAGCTTTTACTGCGTTATTGCGGAAAAGGTTTCAAAAGGTGTTTGAGACGGCAGGCGTCAAACTATCTTTTTGAAAACTAAACCATACCCGGATGTAAAGCGGCTTCGAACTATTTCTTGCCGTAGATCTTGTCAAATTCTCTCACAAATTCCAACAGGGTATATCTATCCGGGGCGATGATCCTGATGCCCATTTTGTCGCTGGCGGCCAATGCATTCCATTTTTTATCGAATGTAAAAACAGACAGCTCGCCGTTGTTGACACCGGCTTTATTCTTGATCTTCTGCGTTCCGAGCACTTTAGCTCCGCCTTTTTTGAAGCTGTTCAAAAAATCCGTATAGTTTGATTGGGCGTCTGCACGCGAATTGAATTTCGCAAGCACAAAATCCACGTCTTTCCCTTTTTTCGAAAAGACCGCCTTGGTCACCTCTGCCGCTCCTAGAAAGTCCTGTGCCGCACTTCCCACAACGGTGCTCGTTTGTTCGTATTGCCCAACTGCCGGTGGGATCGTAAATGGATTCGCTTCCAGATCGGTGTCGTCATATTCCGGCGTTGAGTTCGCGGCCGGCGTCTTTGCTCCGGGTGTCGGTCGCGTTTTCGTGTTCCCCGTCGCCGTCTGGTTCGCTGTATTTGCGGCTATCTGCCGGTTGGCGTCGTCCGGCCGCCGAAGGCCCATATAGATCAAAAGAGCAGCAAATATTACTGCTATACCGAGCACCGCCGCACCGCCCAAGATCGCCAAAACAATGAGCGTTCGGTTCGAAGAAGGTTTCGGCTGCATTTGCTCGGCCGTCATTTGCGGCACGGTCGGCGAAGCCATCGAGCCGGACGGATACAGCGGCGAGCCGCAATTGGTGCAATATGCCAAGCCAACGGCATTCTCAGTTCGGCAGTTTGGACATTGTATGATATTCATAAATTGTTCGATCTCTAGCTGTATAATAAATTTTTGCAGAATTCTCTTCGCATTTCAATTTTTTCTTGTAGAATGGGCTGACGCCCATAAGGTTAAAACCTCAATATGAAGACAGATCTTAAAGCTTCGATAGTTCTACGGTCATTTCTGGCTCTTTCATTGGCGTTCTTTTTCTTTGGGGGCGTTCAAGCTCAATTGCAGCCGACCCCGCGAACGCCTGCGATCTCTGCGGAACGCATTTCGCGGCTCGGTAAATTGCTTGATGATTATGCAGCAGCCAAAAAGCTTCCGGGCGGAGTTGTAATGGTGTCGCAAAACGGAAAGCCGGTTTACACCCATGCTTTCGGAAAACGCGATATCGAAGCAAACGAGGCCATGCCCTCCAATGCGATCTTCCGCATCGCCTCGCAGACAAAGGCTGTAGTGAGTGCTGCGATACTTATCCTGCAAGAAGAAGGCAAGCTTTTGATCAGCGATCCGGCGGGCAAGTATATTCCCGAATTTATGAACACGACCGTCGCCGTACCAAAGACGGATGGCGGATATGACATCGTTAAAGCAAAGCGGCCGATCACGATCCGCGATCTTTTGACGCACACATCCGGTTACGGTTACGGCACCGGCGTTGCAAAAGATAAATGGGAAGCCGCCGGCATAACGGGCTGGTATTTTGCGGATCGCGATGAACCCATCGCCGCTACTGTCGCCCGCATGGCATCGTTGCCGGCAGACGCTCAACCCGGAGAAAAATATGTCTATGGATATTCGACAGATATTCTAGGTGTCATTGTAGAAAAGGCATCGGGCATGCCGCTCGACCGCTTTTTGCAGATAAAGATCCTTGATCCGCTGGCAATGAAGGACACCCATTTTTATCTTCCGATTGAAAAATCCGCACGGCTGACAGCCGTCTATTCCGCGCGGCCGGATGGCAGCGGTCTCGACCGCGCTCCGGAATCGGGAGGTTCCCTTAGCCAGGGATCATACATGAAAGGGCCGCGCAAGAGTTTTTCCGGCGGCGCCGGACTTCTTTCGACCGCCGGCGATTATACCCGCTTTCTTCAAATGACCCTCAACGGCGGCGAACTTGACGGCAACCGCATTCTTGGACGAAAATCTATCGAATTGATGACAGCCGATCATCTCGGCACGGTTGCCTTTCGACCCGGACAGGGGTTCGGACTCGGTTTTTCGATCGTCAAAGATCTCGGGGCACGCGGCGAGATCGGCAGCGTCGGCGAATATGGTTGGGGCGGAGCCTACCATTCCAGCTATTGGGCCGACCCAAAGGAACAGCTGGTCGTTGTCTATCTCACACAAACGCTCCCGGCCGGCACCGTTGATGATTTCGGTAAGATGCGCTCAATAATATACCAAGCAATGGAGTAGAATAATGAGTTCCAGATCGATCCTTTTTACATTTTTGATCTTGTGTTCGACGGCGGCCATTTTCGGTCAAACAGCGGCCGCCAAGGAGAAGAAATCTGTGTCCAAAGTCGCAAAAGGCACGTTTGTCGTAAAGGTAGTGCCGCAAAAAGATGAGGCGGGCATCGGCCATGAACGCATCGGCCGCTTATCGATCGCCAAGACATTTGCCGGCGATCTGATCGGCACCAGTGCCGGCCAGATGCTAGGCAGCCAATTTGAGGAAGAACCTGGAACGGGCGGCTATGTTGCCATGGAGGTAGTCTCCGGCACTCTGAACGGCAAAAAAGGCAGCTTTTCCCTGCAGCATATCGGCACTATGGACAAAAATGGCTACGAAATGCGCATCGAGATCGTGCCCGGTTCCGGCACCGAAGAATTAAAAGGCATTTCCGGTAGCTGCAAGATCGAGATCAAGGACGGAAAGCATTTCTACGAACTCGATTATCAACTGCCTTAAAAACACATCGATCTTTGAGGGAGGACGTTCAAATGAAATCCGGCACGGATAGAGTGAATGATGCCGTCAATTATATTTTCGGAATGGGAAAGGCAGAGCTTGCAACCCATGTCAGGACCGTCGCCGCAATGGGAAACTTGAATGGCATCGGCAACGATCTTTCGCTCGGTGCTCGAACCGATAACCCGAATCAACCGCAATACGCCCAAAATACGATCAAGCGCCAGGCATTGCGGGCATTGCTTCTGTGTCAGCGCGTCTATTTTTCCGACCTGTGGGCCCAGAACATAATGATGGGCGGAGTGGTCGTCCCGCACAACTATCTTGCGAACATGGGCAATTGGAAAGCTCAAAGCGTTAACCATTGGCAGAACCAGCCTACGCAGCAGATCGAAGAAGCGATCCTTTCCTTTTGTCCTACAACTGCTGATATCGGAGCGGCCGCTGTTGCCGCTGCGGGCGGTGCTCCGCATGCCGGCGGATTCCCTTCGCTAACATTTACCCGAAATACGATGCCGTTTCCGGGGCTCACCAGTTGTTACGGAGCTGTCATGACATGGCTTTTTCAAAGCGGCCTGGTTTCTTACCGCTGGTTCTTGAAAAATATCAACGCCAATGACCAAGTAACACTTGAAGCCGCGTTCGGGCTCGGGCAGACCATCTGGGACGGCACCGCCCGATTTATGGATACAGACGAACTTCCCAACATCCCACGCGGTTATGTCGTACATCTTTACGTTGATAATCCGCAGCGATGGAACGGGCATTGGTTGGTCAGTCTTGGCAACGGACAGGGTGCGGGGTGCAACAATGATGATACGGACGGCACGAACCGGCCCTACACCGCCGGCTGTTCCTTGAAAAACCAGTTTCTTAACGGGTATAACGGAACCCGGCAGGATGGAACGCCCGAGAGCGGAAAGGCCGTTATGTTCAACCCCTTAGACATTCCCGCCCGAAGGTGACCAAATGAAACTCCTTTCGGATATTCTGATCGCCTTCGTTGCCGTCGAACACATCGGCATCTTGATCCTCGAAATGTTTTTTTGGGACCATCCCGTCGGCATTCGAATTTTTGATCTGACGCCGGAAACAGCGGCCGCATCAGCAACTCTAGCCGCCAACCAAGGGCTCTATAACGGCTTTCTCTCAGCGGGGCTGTTCTGGGGGCTATTTACCGCCCGCACCGACGTGAAAATCTTCTTTCTGGCATGCGTTGTCGTAGCGGGGGTCTTCGGTGCAATGACGGCCAAACCCTCAATAGTTTTCACTCAGGCTTTACCGGCAGCGGCGGCTCTTTTAGTTACGTTGGTCTTTGCTCGACTATCGCCCCGATAAGGTCATAGTCGTGGGCCTCAGTGATCTTCACGTCGTAGATCTCTCCGACCTTCGGATCAAATCCTTCGGGCATATCATTGATCAGGATATATCCGTCTATCTCCTGCGTCTGCCCTTCCAGCCGGCCTTGAAATAAAAGATCCGATTCCTGCGAAAGTCCTTCGAACAGAACCTTGAATGTTTTTCCTACCTTCCCTTTATTCAGACGCTTGCTTATCTTCGCCTGTTCTTTCATCAAAGCAGACCGTCGCTTTTTTGCGGTCTTGGCATCCACCTTTTCGCCAAGCTCATATGCCGCCGTGTCCTCTTCGTCTGAATATGTAAAGACACCGACATTATCAAACCGGCAATTTTTCACAAAATCGACCAGCTCATTGAAATCCTCGTCCGTTTCGCCCGGAAAACCGGTGATGAACGTCGTCCGGATCGTTATGCCCGGAACTCGTTCGCGAACTCTTGCGATCAGCTTTTCCAGCGACTGGCGGTTACCGCCGCGTTTCATCAGCTTCAGCACGTTTCGCGATGCATGCTGAAGCGGCATATCGAGATATTTCACGGCTTTCGGTGTTTCGGCGATCGCGGAAAGAAAGGCATCCGAAATATGCGTTGGGTATGCATACATTACCCGCACCCATTCGATCTCTTCCACCTCTCCCAACGCTCTTATCAAAGCCGCCAAAGCATCAACCTCTCCCAGGTCCTCGCCATAACGCGATGAATCTTGGGCGATCAGCACAACCTCTTTGACACCCTGTTTACCTAATTCGCGAACCTCTTCGATGATCGAGCCAAAACGACGGGAACGAAAAGAACCGCGCATGCCGGGTATCGAACAGAAAGCACATGGCCGATCACAACCTTCGGCGATCTTTACAAAAGCCGTGTGCGATTCCGTCGCCCGAAACCGCGGTGTATCAAAATCGTAGAGATATGTGGACGATTTGCCGCCCACCTTTGTCCTTAACAATTCTTCGGCATCAAATGCGTCGTCCGCGGCCTGGAGGATCTGTCCGATCTGCGAAGTACCGATAAAAGCATCGACCTCCGGAAGTTCCTCAACAAGCTCGTCCCGATATCTTTCGACGAGGCACCCGGCAGCAATGACCCTTTTCGCCGTTCCGTCCGCTTTCAGCCGCGTGGCCTCTAGGATAGCTTCTACGGATTCCTGCTTTGCCGATTCGATGAATCCGCAAGTATTTACAACGATCGTGTCCGCTTCATCCGCGTTATTCGTTATCTGATAACCGGCCTCCGCCAACTGCCCCATCATCACTTCCGAATCGACCAGATTTTTCGGACAGCCTAAACTAACAAAACCTACCTTTTTCATTACTCCTTAAAGGTCATCATTTCCGTAACCACCGCTCCCTTTCCGAGCAGGTCGGTCGAACTCTTGACCATTCCCTTTCCTTTGGCAAACCATGCAAAGGTTTCTAAATTCATTTTCGCCGGCACGGCTCCCATGCCGTTCACATTGATCGACATATCCAAATTCGTGGCCATGCGCACCTTGAACGCATCAAATGTGCCCGCCGGTACCGTCACCGTTTCCTGAGCTACTATCTCGCCGCTTTGAACGACGGTTCCGGTGCTTTCTGTTTCCACTTTGCCGTCGCCGCTCCTCATCGTCTGCTTGACCCGATAGGTAGCGGACCATTTCTCGCCCGTTTTCCACCTGTCTTCTGCCGGAAATGATACACCGCTCGCTTCTAGTGTATCTATGTTGGCAGTGCCCAGATTCCGCATATCGATCGAATTATTATATTGTGTCGCAAACAACCCTTCGGCTGTGCACCGCCAATTGATCTTTGTGGTAAGCGAATCAAACAGCATTGTCGCCATAAACCCATCGGCTGTAAAATCGCCGAAATGCTCCGAATATTCCTTTTCCGGAAACATATTGTTCGGATATTTGATGCGATACCGGCGTTCGATGTTCGGACCGACCGGATACCACGCATTCGCACAGAGGCCTATTTCAGCCGGTTCACCGGAGCCCTCCGATGTGGTCGAACTGCCCGGTTCAGATGTCGCATTTCCGCCCTGGTTGGTGCCCGGCGAGAGCATCTTACACCCAAACCCGACCAATACGACAAACAGCAAGGCGAAGATCGCCGCCAATGAAGCCCTGTTTTTCCCTTTGTTCATACGTTCAGGTTTAATTCCTCCAACCATTCGTTTATCTGCCCCGTTTCAACGCTGCTCAATTTCTTACCGCCGAAGCGCACACGATTATAAAGTTCAGTGATCCTGACCACTGAGGGATGTTTGACCTTATGTGCAAATTCGACAGGTGTTTGATCAGATGGCCTAATGACCCCTTTTTCTGCAAGTATTGCGGACATCTGTTCATAAAACTCTATCACAGAGTCGCTTCTTTTTCTGCGCAAACGCCGCAGCACTTTGCCGAAAACCTGTTTTTTCTTTGCCGCTTTGTATAAAACGAATGCTATCCCGCCCAACAGAAGAATTCCCGCGATCGCTCCAAGGGCGCTCAAAACTGCCCGATCGCTTGCTTCCGAGCCCATCTCCCCGCTCAGTTCGCTCCACCATTTTTGCAGTGCTTCCGCAAATCCCAACGTGTTCTCTTTGGCGTTGGACTGCAGGTCGCTTAACCCTTTGCGTGCCGAGGTGAACAGAGACCGCTGTTCCTGATTGTCGAAAGCCACAAAATATTGGATCCAGAACATTTCCAGAGCTTCCATGTATTTCGAAAGACTTGCCGCGACGCCCGTCGATTGGCCGACGCCGCCATCCTGACCGGCAGGAGGTGTCGGGTCGAACGCGACCCAAGCGTCCTCGGACGGAAAATATACTTCGACCCATGAGTGTGCGTTTCGCTGTTTGACGATGTAAACATCGGCCGGCTCATTATATTCGCCCCTCGAAAAGCCGTTCACCACTCGTGTGGCTATCCCCTGCGTGCGCAGCATGACCGCCATTGCCGACGCGAAATATTCGCAATGGCCTTCACGTACATTGAAAAGAAAATCGGCCAATGGCTGCTCCCCGCCGGCTTTCATTTCCAGCGTATAGCCAAAATCGTTCTGCAAATATCTTTCTACCGCTCTTGCCGCGTCATAACGGCTCCGCCCACCGGAGACTACCCTCTGTGCCAATTCCTCTATTCGCGGATCTAATTTGTCGGGCAATTGTAGATACGGTGCCGCGCCGATCGGATAAGCTCCGTTGTCCCGTCTCAACACCTCCACCGGCGGCAATGCTTCGTCCGAAAGCACACGGTATGTAATGCGCTCCGGGCTTCGCGGAAAACTGATCGCACCATACGCGTCCTTGAACAACATCTGAAAGTTGCCTTGTACCGCA
>CAKZGE010000016.1:0-20000 GCA_936914845.1 uncultured Chloracidobacterium sp. | reverse complement strand
AGCGGCGGCGCCTGTTATCAAGTGCCCGATTGATACTCACAAGGATCGTGATAATCGCTGCTCTTCCAAAATAACATCGATCGTTTCACGCACAGCTCCGCGGCCGCCTTTACGTTCAGTGACGTAATGAGCCGCGGATCTCACTTTCTCCACGGCGTCTCCAACCGCGACAGCGAAACCGACCAACCCCATCACATCGATATCCGGAAGATCGTCGCCGATATAGGCACATTCATTAGCCTGGAGGCCGGTCTTTGCGAGCACCTCGCTGAAAGCGGCCCGCTTATCGCTGCAGTTCTGATAGACAATATCCACGCCCAGTTGTTTCATGCGAAGTTCGACCGCGGCAGAAGACCGCCCGCTGATAACCCCGGACATATTCCCGGCCGCCTTCCAATCAACGATCCCTTGCCCATCTTTAACGTCAAAGACCTTTATTGTTTCGCCGGCCTCTGAAAAAAACAGCCGTCCGTCGGTCAAAACGCCGTCACAATCCATCAGCAACAGCTTTATGCCGCGAAGTCTTTGCTTTATTTCCGCAGAAATTTCATTTGCCGGCATCTATCGCACCTCAAATATATCTACCGAATATAGACGCCAGTTTCCGCCGACCTTGACCAACCGATAAACGGCCAGGCCCGATTCGGGATTGCGGTTGAGCAATTTTATATTCAAATTCGCCTCGACCAGCGCACTGTCCGCGTCAAGCATGTCTATGCGGCGGACATCTGTTTTCCATTCAACGGTTTGCCCCGCGATCCCGGAAATGAATTTTACAGCCTCGCCCGGCATGCCAAGAGCCTCAAGATCCGCCTTCCTGTTCGCGGCTGCCGCTTTATCGAAAGCAGAAAAGAAACCGGCAACACCGCTGTCCGGACTAGGTGGGGTGCCGGAGTTTGCTCGAATGTTCCTCGCGGCAAGGCTTGCTCCGTAATCAGAATCAGCCCTGATCGCTGCCTCCGCAGAACGAATTGCTTCAGCCGTACGCCCGCTTTTAGCTGCGATGTCCGCTAGGCCGACATGTGCCCACGCTATGCCGCGGGCGGTCGGCAGCTTTTCCGCCAATACGGCCTTAAATTCCCTTTCTGCCTCGGCTGTCTTATTTTGCGCCAACAGCGAACGACCCAAATAGACGCGAACCTCGTCAAACCGCGGATCGTTCTTGAGAAGGCTTCTTGCCGTTGATTCGGCCGCCGCGAATTCCTGCTTGTCGAATGAACGCTTGACGGCCAAAAGCAGGTCATTTTCTGTCGTTTCTCGCGGTGCTACGTCATCTGAATAGTCCGTTTGCGGATACAATTTCTGACTGTCTATCTCAACGCGTTCGATCTTTCCGCCGGTTTTGAATACCACTTCGCCAAAGCTCTTCGCCTTGATCGTGGAAGTAGCCGCGAGCTTTTCACCGCTTGCCGTTCTAGCCGCTATATCAACAGTAACGTCGATCGGTCCGGTGTTTCGAAGGGCGACCTTTGATTCGCCGCCGGTCAACTGCGGGAGCCCCGCCATCAGATCCATTTCCGTTACCTGGTCAAAGGCGTAGTCACAAAGATCCTTGAGATCCGCCAATCCGGCTCTGACCTCTGCCAATGTCAAATCTCCGTCTTGGGTGTTTTCGCGGATAACTGCGAACAACCGCTCACTGCCGCCGCGTTTTGCCAAGAGCCGCCAGACCATTGCTCCTTTATTGGCGCTTACCGGATAGTATGCGTCGTCGAGCGGAGAGATCTGGCTGATCGACATTTCGCGCCTGACAACTGCTGAATAGACCGCTCGTTGGCGTGCTCTTTCAATGTCGGCGACGTCTTCGCCGTATTTCGATGCAATGAATTCCGTAGCAATATATTTCGAAAGCCCTTCGCGAATAGCTCCGTAACCATCTCCGCTGACGCTAAATTTGTTTCCGAGCCACATCTTCGCTACGCCGTCGGCAATATTCATTACGGTTTGAGCATCGACTTTCTCACGGCGAAAAGCTCCGTCATCGATCAAGATCGTTCCACCGCCCGAAAATCCGCCGCCTCGTTTGACGGCCGCTACTCTGATAGCGATATCCGGACGCTGTCCCAGCAGCTTTTCTGTAAAAGCGACGGCCTCTGAGGTTATCGCGGCGATCTCGGCGGCTCTGGCCGTTTCATCCGCCGATATGCCTTTGGGATAATAGACATCGATGCCGGAGGCCACGGTCTTTTCAAAGTTTCCGGAAATGAGAAATGGCTGTACTCGCAGTTTTTGTTCAAAGATTCCCGGTCCGGATTCAGTTCCGGACGCTAAAACGACATTCTTGGCTCCCGTAACGGATATCCGCGTCGCCGCCGAATCTGCCCCACGCGGAAAAAACCAACTGTTCGGTGTCGGATACCAGAAAGACATCGGTAAAAAGTATGCCCCATTTGGCGATACGCTGATCACACCCGAATTTTCTTTCACCGACAGCTTATAATCCAGCGTCAACGTCACGGCCCCGCCGGGAGCTATCGAACCGACGCGGGCCACCACCCGTTGCAGGCTAAGCCCGGAATTTATCTTTTCGGCAGATCTTGTGACATCGATAGCCGAACCGTTGAGCTGAGCCGCCCCGATCTCTGCCAGCGAACTGATCCGCAGCGTTAATGTAGATGCGGGAGCCGCGGAGACGTTCTTTAGCTCAAGCTTTGCCTTGACGGCGACGGCTCGATCGGCGTCGGCAACCGGCAACGCAACTGAAAGATCATATTTCTGAACCTGCCAGGTCGCAGACAGCCGCGTGTTGTCTTGAGCTGAGATCGCCGCGGCCGCGGCAAGAAAGATAAGGACGAGAAAAAAAGAACGTAGTTTCAATGTCATCGGTAGAAATATAGATCGTGTGATGCCTTTACCAGCCTCGGATCAAACCGCAGTTTCGCCGGTACTTTCGCCGACGATCTCATGGATCTGTTTCAATTTTCTGAGCAAAGGTTCCAAACGTTTCAAAGGCAATTGATTCGGCCCGTCGCTCGGGGCACGCGAAGGGTCATCGTGAACTTCCATAAAAACGGCATCAACGCCGCATGCGACACCTGCTCGCGCAAAGTTTTCGATGTATTGAGATTGGCCGCCGGTTGCCTTGCCCAAACCACCGGGCAATTGCAGCGAATGCGTAACATCAAAAACGACCGGAACCTCAAATTCCCTCATTATCGGAAATGACCGCAGATCGACCACCAAATTGTTGTATCCGAAACTGGCCCCGCGTTCGGTAAGTAGTATTTTGTTTCCGCCGGCCTCGCGAAGCTTATCAACGATATTCTTCGCATCCCACGGAGCTAAAAATTGTCCCTTTTTCACGTTCACGGCACGGCCCGAACGAGCAGCTTCAACGAGGAGGTCCGTCTGCCGGCATAAAAAAGCCGGTATCTGCAAAATGTCTGCTACCTCCGCAGCCTTTTCCACCTGCCACGGTTCGTGTATGTCCGTTATCACCGGCAGGCCGACCTCTTCCTTGACCCGTGCCAGAACCTCTAGCCCAAATTCCATCCCTTTGCCGCGAAAGCTTTCTATCGATGATCGGTTCGCCTTATCAAAAGACGATTTGTACACGACACCGACACCCACTGCCTGGCAGATATCGTGTATCTCCTGAGCCATGAAAAGGGCGTGTTCGGCGGTTTCTACAACACACGGCCCTAGCAAGAACGAAAGGCCGCCGTCCCCAAAATTGACGTTACTTACAGAAAATGGTCGCATATTTACATTCACTATAGCTTATTGAGCGGAACCTTTCATTCCTCGTGCCCGATCTCCACATGCTCCGGCATTTCCAACGGACGTTCGCTGGAAACGTCGTGGTCAAGATTTTCACTCCGCAGGCGATTGTTCCACGCCGCCTTTACAAAAGATACGAACAGCGGATGCGGAGCCAACGGTTTAGATTTGTATTCCGGGTGGAATTGGCATGCTACAAAATGCGGGTGCTTTTCTTTCGGCAGTTCGACCATTTCCACAAATTTTCCGTCCGGTGAAATTCCGCTGAATATCAAGCCTTCGCGTTCTAAAGGCTCGCGAAAATCCGGATTGAATTCGTAGCGATGACGGTGCCTCTCGCCAATGACCTCCGCCCCTTCGTAGATCTCGCTCGCCAGCGAACCTTCTTTCAGACGGCACTGCCATTCGCCAAGCCGCATAGTTCCGCCAAGTTCTTCGACATCGACCAGATCGCGCAGCTTAAAAATGACCGGAAAGGGTGTATCCTCATTAAACTCCGTCGAATCGGCATCTTGCAGTCCGGCGACGTTGCGGGCAAATTCGATGCAGGCGGTTTGCATGCCCAAACAGATACCGAAATACGGCGTGCCCGATTTGCGGGCATATTTTATCGCTTTCAGCATCCCCGGAATACCGCGTTTGCCGAAACCGCCGGGTACCAGCACCGCATCAAAATCCTGCAGTTCTGCTTCGTAACCGTCCTTTACCAAATTCTCGGATTCGATCCAGCTGACATTTACCCGCAGATCGTTTGCAACGCCCGCATGTGTCAGAGCTTCACGAAGAGATTTATAAGAATCTTCCAGCTCCACATATTTTCCGACAATGGCGATCTTTACGGTGCCGCCCGTCGGCTCTTTAATAGTTCCTACCAGGTCTCGCCATGCTTTTAGATCCGCCGAAGGAAACCGCTCTTCCAACCTCAGGTCAGATATGACCAGTTCGTCCAGTCCCTGTTCGTGAAATGCCAGCGGCACTTCATAGATCGTGGGAACATCAAGGGCGGAGATGACCGCACTTTCCTGAACATTGCAAAAGAGAGCTATCTTGCGTCTCAGATCCATCGGCAGCGGCCGGTCCGAACGGCACAAAAGCACATCGGGGGCAATACCTATCTCGCGCAGTTCTTTAACCGAATGCTGTGTCGGTTTTGTTTTAAGTTCGCCGGCTGCGGCAATGAACGGCACCAATGTTACGTGTATGAATATCGCGTTTCCGCGTCCTTCTTCATTCCCGATCTGACGGATCGCCTCCAGAAATGGCAGCGATTCGATGTCGCCGACGGTTCCGCCGATCTCGACGATCAGCACATCCGGCTCATCATTCTCGGCAACCGTCCGCACCGCCCGCTTTATTTCGTCCGTTATATGCGGTATTACCTGTATGGTTTTGCCGAGATAGTCGCCTCGGCGTTCTTTTTCGATCACAGAAAGATATATTCGCCCGCTGGTCCAATTATTCGCTTTGGTCAAACGAGCATTTGTGAATCTTTCATAGTGTCCGAGGTCGAGATCCGTTTCTGCTCCATCATCCGTTACAAAGACCTCACCGTGTTGAAAGGGCGACATCGTGCCGGGATCGACATTGATATAAGGGTCGAGCTTCATCATCTGAACCTTGATGCCGCGGGCTTCCAACAGGCACCCGAGGCTGGACGCCGCCAAACCTTTTCCCAAGCTTGAAACCACTCCGCCGGTTACGAATATATATTTGGTCATAACTTTTTCTCCTGATGTTTCGACCTATCAAAAGCGCCGGCCATTCCGGCTATTTTTATCCATCTTTCTACCAACTGTGGCGTTACGTTTTGTCCGGATGCCGCTGTTCGCTAAGCCCTCCGCCACGGTGACTACTTATTTCCGCCGGATTTCCCTTCTTTTTTCTTTTTTCCGTAGCGGCCATCTTTCATCTGCATCTGAACTTCGCGGGATCTTGCCGCCTCCGGATTAAGCAGTTCCTGCAGGGCATTCATCGAAGCTCCGAGAGCACCGCCTCCCTTCGCCGCCTTTCGCTCAAATTCTTCGGTGGTGCGCTTCGTCGGCCGAGCTAGTATTTTCAGCCCGACCAACGCTCCGGCGATCAGCACGATAAAAAATATCGATCCCGTCCAGTCATTCATATCGGATCTACCCAAACTCCCACCGGCCTATGTGATATATTTTGCTCCGAGCATCTGCCGCAGTTTTTCCAGGTCCGATGGTGTGTCGATGCCCACCGACCTTTCGGCGACCTCTATTACACGGATCAACGCCCCAAATTCCAATGCCCGCAATTGCTCCAGCATTTCCATCTCTTCCAACCGGCCGGGCGGGCTAGCTGTGAAACGCATCAAAAATTCACGTCGGTAAACATACAGGCCCGAATGCTTTCTAAACCTTTCGAAAAGTCCCGGCACCATTGCTATTGCCAGCGAAAGTGAACCATATTCCTGCACAGCTTCCCGCGGATAGGGTATCGGCGAACGCGAAAAATAAAGAGCCTGTCCTTCTTCATCCGTTACAACCTTGACATTGTCCGGCGAAACGATGTCTTCGGCCGAATAGAATTTTTCCGAGGTCGTGGCAATATCCGCCATTCCCAACCCTTCTACGGCAGCATCGATCACCGTCGGGGCGATCATCGGCTCATCACCCTGCAGATTCACGATCAGCGGGTCGTTCGGCAAATTTCTTGCGACCTCCGCGATGCGGTCACTGCCGGACCGATGTTCGGGCGATGTCATTACCGCCTCGAAACCGGCAAATTTGACCGCTTCGGCTATTCGCTCGTCGTCCGTCGCGACGATCACCCGCGTTACGGTCCTCGCCGCCGCCGCCTTTTCGGCGGTCATCACTATCAGCGGCTTGCCGCCAACATCGGCCAGCATTTTGCCCGGCAAACGCGTAGAAGCATACCGTGCAGGAATTATCGCGACAACATTTTGTGGTGGATTTTCTCCGTGTGGTCTCACGGAATTCTAGGTTATATAGTTTTTATCTTAATTTCAATGTGCGGAACTCGAAACTTGTTCGCATTTTCGCTAAACTTCTTGCGTGAAAGAGCAATTGTCGCAAACACCCATCGATCAACCGTCTGATCTTGAACTTTTAAGCACATCTCAGCCCGCCATTCGGGAACCGTTAGTGGTCCCCGTATCACCGAACAACCCGCCCTGGGGTTCGTGGGCGGCCCTTGGCGTCTGGTTTGCCAGCGTTGCCGCGATCATTTTTGTTCCGGGAATATTTCTCGCCGTCTATTTGGTTGCAGTCGGCGTCAAACCCGAGGAAATGGCCGCTTTCGGCACTACCGACCCGACCGCCTTGGCGATCCAGGTCGCCGCGACCATTCCGGCACATTTGCTCACCCTTTTGCTGGCCTGGTTCGTAGTCACTAATTATCAAAGGCACCCGTTCCTGCAAACGCTCGGCTGGAGCTCCGGCGGAATGCGTTGGTGGCACTATGTTCTTCTCTTGGTCGGTTTTTTCCTTGTGGCGTCCGTCGTCTCTCAATACGTTCCAGAAACCGAGAACGAATTTACCAAACTTCTTCAAAGTTCGCGTACGGTAGTTTTTCTGGTCGCGATAATGGCCACGTTTACCGCCCCTTTTGTCGAAGAGGTCGTCTATCGGGGGGTGGTCTATTCGGCATGGCAGCGGAGTTTCGGTGTGAAAGGAGCCGTTGCTTTGGTTACATTCGTCTTTGCCGCGGTCCATTTCCCTCAATATTGGGGCAGTTGGTCAACCATCGGGCTGCTTACCCTCTTGAGCCTTTTGCTGACGCTTCTTCGTGTAAAAACCGACAGCCTGCTCCCTTCATTTATTCTGCACACATTGTTCAACGGCATCCAATCGCTGGGGCTGATCCTGGCTCCTTATCTCGATAAAACGGAAAAAGCCGGAGAAACTCCGGCCTTTATTCTCCATTTATTAAAACAGCTTATTGCCCGCGGCTTTTAGCTCCCGGATTTATCGCCGGTGCTACCGGAACATAGACCGGACCAGGACGCGATGTCGTCATCGGGCTACCGCCATCCGGCCGGATCCGAACCGGTGCGGAGCCACCCATTTTTTGATACGGGCGTGAAATAGCCGCTGCCGGCTGTTGCGGACGGGAAACACTGCCTGCATTCGAATTTGGATTCAAGCGCGTGCTCGGCCTCGAAATGGTTCCCGCATCCGGTGTCTGCGGATTGCCCGGAACTGTCGGACGAACCGGCGGCGGTGCATTATAGATGTACCACGGCAGGTTGTAGTACCAGATATCGCGGCCAAAGCCGAATCCATACGGCGACGACCAGCCGAACCCGAACGGCAGGAAGCAATTCATGCCATAGAACGGGTCATAAACCCAAAGCCCGAACGAATCATACATGCTCCACCCGCGGCCGTAGAACGAATTGATCAGCGTCGGACGCAAAGCGTCGCGTTTGATCCGCGAAGATATTTTGGCGAGTTCTTTTGAACGCGACCGGCTCCAATTCTCGATCTCACCGGCATTGTCACGGTCAAATTTGGCGACCGAGAGCTTTCCGTCGGCAACCGTTGCGGTGCGGCCGCCCTTTATTTCGCCGCCGGCCACATTCCCGACCATTGCCTTACCTTTGTAAACCGCCACTTGGCTATCACCGCCAGCCGAGGCCTCAACCTTGTAAACCCCCGTTTCGATCAGGGTGTATTTCGCCTTCGGCACATTCACCACCACTCTGAATTCATTGGCGGCGTAAACTTCGAACATTGCCGTGCCGTTATCCAAGCGCAATTGCAGATTGTCCAACGAGGTAGTATTGAATTGAAAAGCCGTGCTTCTATCCAAACGGACGTATGAACCCGGATTAAGCAGGATCTCGGCCCGGCCGTTCTCGCCCGTTACAACGCGGTCCCCGACCTCTACCCGGTCGCCTTTTAATAGCTGACCGCTTCGCCCGTTTTTGCGAACGATCATTACTGCACCTTCGACAAAATTCACGCCGCCGGCTTTGGCCGACACCACATATTTGTCCCCGGCCGCCGAAGCGACGACATCACTTTGGCCGAAACCGACCGCCGCCAATGCCGTGGTCAGCGTTAGCACGAAAGCTACTAGCAAAAATTTTCTTCTCATATTTTTAACCTCGCGGATAGCTTTATTTTACACGTTTTTGCCGCAAACTTCAAACTTTTTCCGCGTTCATATGATGCTTGCCGCCGCCGCTCAGTTGTTGCAAAAATGCGAACAACCTTTGCGTCTGCTGCGTAATCATATTAGGTGCTCAAAAAGGGGGCGAATCGTTTATGGCAACCTTTAAAGATCCGACAATGTGTTTTGCTCCGCTGGAGGTCATCGAGCGGTTGCTTGAGATCCGCACCGAGCTCGGTTATGCCGAAACGCTCTATCTAGAACGCACCGCCGAACTCGCCGACATCTTAGATGCCTACGGCTTTGATATCTATTCATTCTCGCTTGGCGATCAAAAGCTGAATTTTGGTGATTATTCGACGCCCGTGGTTCCCGGCGGCGATGCTGTAAGAAATTGTCTAAAAGCCCATTAATATAGCTTCACAAACAAAGGAAGGAACGCTGCAAAGTTAGGCTTTGCTTGAACGCTGCGGCGTTCTTTTCTTTTTAATTTGCCTTTACGATAAATAAGGTACCGTCGTCGTCCAAGAATTTGCGCTCGGTAAAATCAGCAACGCTTTTTCGGATGTGGTCGATCATTTTCTTTGCCGGCAGGTCGATACACGTCAAAACGCTTGAGGCAAATCGGTCGCGTCCATATTCCTCGCCTTCCGCATTGGCCGCTTCGGTAATGCCGTCGGTGTACACCACCATCACCTGCCCCGGTTCGAAACGTATGAAATGCTGGTGATAACGTGCGTTTTCGAACATTCCCAGCGGCGTATCGCCGTATTCCACATACCGATATTCCCCGTCGGGTTTCATTAAAAGAGGTGGATTGTGTCCGGCGTTCGAATAAACGAAGGTCCGATTTGTCACGTCCAACAGCCCATAGATCGCCGTTATGAATTGATGGTCCTCAACCGAATCCCATAAGAGCTTGTTTACCACAGACATCGCATAATGCGGCGCATAACCGGCCTGAACTCCAGCCCTGAGCGAAGCTCGCAAAAATGCCATTAGAAGCGCCGCGGGAATTCCCTTGCCGACCGCATCCGCCACTACTAGCCCGACCTGGTCATCAAAAACCTTGACCCAATCGTAATAGTCGCCCGAAACTTCTTCCGTCGGAAATATATATGCTGAAATATCGAAATTTTGAACGGTCGGGTCTCGTTCCGGCAGCAGCTGCAGTTGCACCTGGCGGGCTATCTCCAGTTGAGCCTGCAATCTTTTTTGCTCGATCCGTTGGGCGTGCAGCCGCGCTTTTTCGATGATTATTGCCACCTGCGAGGTCAGCAGCTGCAGCACCGAAAGATCGTCTTCGTCATAGGCGTTCAAACTGTCGCTTTCCAGATCGAATGCTCCGATGACCTTATCATTCGAAATTATCGGAGCCACCATCTCCGATCGTGTCCGCTTGCGGGCCGCAAAATACCGCGGATCCTGGCTAACATCCGGAGAGATGATCGCTTTGCCGGTCTGAGCTACTGTTCCCAAAAGCCCCTCGCCCAGCCGCAGCTGAGGTTCGATAAGCTCAAAACTGATGTCATAGCCCCTGATAGCTTTCGATTTAAAAATGTAGGGGCTGTCAATTTCCGAAGAACGATCGATCAGATATATCCCGGCAGCATCATAGGGCAGCAATGATCCGAGCGTGTCCATGACCAGGTTAAGCACCTCGTCCTGATCGAGCGAGTTGCTGATCTTTTTGGTCACATCCAACAAAAGCCGCAATTTATCGACCGTTGTCAGGTCGGGATCAGGGATCGATTTTTGGTTGGGATTGTCTGGCATTTTTACCTAAGCCGCCGAATTATCTTTGAAAATATTTTCTTTATAACTATTCCACAAACGCGAGATCTTGATTCGATATTCGATCAATGCCCGGCTTACTTGATAATGCCGGGCTATCTCGGCCGCCGTCTTTCCCGATTCGACCATTTTTTTTAGTCCGGAATACGGCACTAATGCGGCCGCTCCTGTGGCGTAAGCTTCTTCCTCAATGGCTTCATTATAATCGCGGGCGAGTACATTTCCCTGTTTATCGCGTTTCTCGATCGCCAAACGGCTCGGTTGGTGTCCGAAAAAAACGTGGCAGACCTCCTCCATCAGCGTGGCGTTGTGACGATTGCGCCCGTGCGTCGGATTAAGAATGATCAGCCGCTCGCCGCCGGGGAGCTTTTGCGAAGCCGCGCCGCCCGACCATTGGTCTCTTGCCTTGCCGAGCAGTTGTTCGATGGCTTGTTCCGAAAGCTTTGCTTGGATCTCTTCGAATGGCACGACCAGCAGCCCGGCATACTTCGCCAACAAGAAAGGGTCAAGCCGCTGAAGGTCGCTGCGCAGCCCGGCAAATTCACGCAGCCCGCGGGCCCGTAATTCATGATGCCGCCCTTTTTGCGAAGGCGGCACATCCAGCAATAACTTTGAATTTTCAGTTGTCAGAAGCGTTTCGTGGCGGAAAACTCCGCCGGGTGGCCTCGGCCGGCACCGCCGCAACGCCTGCAATACGCGGAGCTAGACGACCTTAAACTCTGAATCCACGTCTTCGTCCGCCATCGCGACACGATAATTTTTGGATTGTTTTTGAGTCGTGATCAAAAGATCTTCCTTGGTTTTGAGAAGATCGGCCCGGTTATAGACCGAAAGCTCAAAATTATAGCCGTGTGTAATGGCATCTTTCGGACAAGCTTCGACACAGAAACCGCAAAAGATACATCGGCCGTAATCGATGTTGTAAACCTTGGCATAGCGCTCGTCGCGACCGACCCGTTCTTCATAGGGCCGGGCATCGTCCTGAGCTTCGATATAGATACACTCCGACGGACAGGCAGCGGCGCACAAATAACACGCAACGCATTTTTCCTTGCCGTTCTCATCTACGTGCAGGAGGTGTTGGCCGCGGTATCGCGGCTGTACGGTGATCGGCACGTCCGGATATTGAACCGTCCATTTCTCGCGCGGAATTTCCGAAAGCGTCCGCGTCATTCCCTTGATCACGGCAACCGTTGATTGTAAAACTTCGCTGATCAGTGACATTTATTCAGTGCTGCTCTTAAGCCAAAACCGCTATCTGCCGGCGTTGCTAAGCAGAGAAAGTCCTATGATACCAAAAACAAATACAAAATACAGAATGAAGAAAAGCAAAATGACCGTACCGAAAATGCCGGTAATAATGCCTGCCAATGCCAACCCGTCACCGCCGAACTGATTCGGAAATTCCCGGGCCTTCTTTTTCGCCCGCAACCCCGTAAAGATCGCGATCGGGCCGGTCAGGCCGCCGCACATTACAATGCCGACGATACCTAGAACCAGCGAGATGATCGCCAGTGTCTGGTCAAGATTCTGCGGCGGGCCGCCGGCTGGAGGGTATTGATTCGGATATTGGTTCGGATACTGGTTCATAGATCAAAAATTGCCGTTTGTAGCCAAAAAGCCAAAGACAAGTATAAAGTAAGCGATCATTCCCAATAAAATGAGAAGACCGAAAACACCTAGCAGGATACCGCCGAGAGCAAGCCCGCTTCCGCCGTAATTGGCGGGATCCTTTTTTGCTTTCCCTCGTGCCATAAATCCTGTGATTATCGCAAAAGGGCTCGTCAAACCGCCGCAAAAAACCACACCGGCAATGCCAAGCACCAACGAAATTATCGCCAACGTTTGATTTTGTTTGGCTCCCGCGGCTGCATTTCCTGCCGGCATCGCCGTCGGTGCGGCATTCATCGGCCTGTTCGAACCCGGCTGTTCAACAAAAGGTGATGGCGGCGCTCCTGCCCCTTGAACAAAGGGCGACGCCGGAGGCGATTGCGGACGGACCGGTTCCGGGGCTGAATGCTTCGATTGCAGCGGCGGAAAAGGTGCCGGCGGCGGTTTCGGATCCGATGCCATTGGCGGAGCGGCCGGTTTCGGCTCTGAAGGCGGATTCAACCGCCCGGAACGCGGTGCGGTGAACGGATTCGGCTCCTCGCCGAACGGCGAAGGTATCGGCGGCGTCGTATGCATGAACGGATCCGGCGGCAATTCGCCGCTTTTACCGCTGGATGGCGTCGTCGATGTAAAACTCGGTTTGGGCGGTTCCGGTGCCGGCGGAGCAGCCGGTTTCGGAGCTTCAGGGAATTTTGGCGGTTCCACGGCCGGATCATTGAATCTCGGCGGAGCCGGAGCCACCGGATCAGCGATCGGCGGGATCTCCATCACCGGTTCGGCAGATGCATCTGCGGCCTGCATTTCCCGGCGGATCTCGTCTTCGGAAACGAACATCGTTTTATTCGGGTCCGATTCGGCCGGCAATTGAAGAACTTCCTCTTCCTCGACCACCTTAAAAGCTTCGATCTCTTCGTCAGAAGCGACAGCGGGCGGCGTGCCCGCCGGCGGATTCAAGGCAGCTGCGATCTCGTCAGCACTTGCCACCATTGTTTTATATGGGTCCACCGGAGCATCTTCGACGAGCGGCGTACCGTCCGTTTGGCAGAAACGCATCGCATCGTCAAAGGTCTTATCGCAGGTCGGGCATCTTTTCATAATTTGATTTTCCTTGAAACGAAAGATGGCGGAGGCTGCGGCCTAAGACTAAAAAATTACCGTATCCCCCCGCCAACTTTATACATTGACGCCTAAACTAATTCAAGTTTGCTAAAGAAATAAGCGATCTCGATCGCCGCATTTTCGTCCGAATCGGAACCATGAACGGCATTTTCACCGATCGAAGCAGCAAATTCCTTTCGAAGCGTGCCTTCTGCTGCTTCGGCCGGATTGGTCGCTCCCATCAGATCGCGCCATGCTGGTACGGCGTTCTCTTTCTCTAACGCCAGAACGACGCATGGCCCGCTCGACATAAATTCCGTCAATTCGCCAAAGAATGGCCTTTCGGCATGAACCGCGTAGAACCCTTCCGCCTGCTGGCGTGTCTGGTGGATCAGTTTCATACCACGGATCTTAAAGCCATTTTCCAAGATCTTTGCGATGATCTTTCCTTGATAGCCGGCCGCAACGGCGTCCGGTTTGATGATTCCAAATGTTAAAGTGCTCATTTTAATAGATATTGATGATCAAAAAAATATATTTCTAGATAAAATGACGTCTGCCCACGGATCGTAAAAGTTTAGCAGAATGACCGACGGCTTCGACCGCACCCGGTGTGACGCCAAATGCCTATGATAACCGCGAAAACGTGTAAATTCAAAGGCTTGGCAAGGGTTTGAGCAAAAAAATATGCTCTTTGGTTCTCAGCAGCGTTATTAAAAGGGTTATAATTCCCGAATGCGTCTATTTGCCAAATTACTGGTGGCTTTTATTCTGTGCCGATCCTCGGTAGTTTTCGCACAGCAATTTCCTCAAAACGAGGTCTATCACGGGACATCCGACGCTTCCGCAGGCATCGCCCTTTCGGTCGATAGCTTCGTCGTCGGGAGTGACGAATCGCTTCACCGTCCGCCCGGCCGGACAAAGGGTGAAAATGTGCTGTTCATTTACAAAACCGGCCAAAAAGCCCCGTTTTATACGGTGGATCTTGAGCCCGCTTTGCGGAGCGGTGAAAAGAACAATGAAGCCGACATCGAAGCTGCCGCACGCATCGGCAACCGTATTTTCTGGATCACCTCTCACGGTCATAGTTCAGATGGAAAGCCGCGGCCGGACCGCTTTAGGTTTTTTGCGACCGATATTGACAGCAAAGGAAAGATAGCACTTGCCGGCGGTAAAAGTCCGCTGCCGGCCTACAAGGGTCTGCTTACCGACTTGGCCGCGGATAAAAGATATGCCAAATACGGTCTCGACACACTCAACCGTTCGCAGATCGCTCCGAAAAAGGGCGGTGTCAATATCGAAGGCTTGGCGGCCGCTCCGAATGGCCGTTTGCTTATCGGCTTTCGCAGCCCAATTATTGACGGTAAAGCACTTATTGCCCCGCTGACAGATCCGAACGAGGTTCTAGAGCGGGGGGCGAAGGCGATCTTTGATGAACCGATCGAACTCGATCTCGGCGGACTCGGCATCCGCGATATCGTCTTTTGGCCAAAAGGAAAGTGCTTTTTGGTTATCGCCGGGCCGGTCGGCGAAGAAGGATCTTCGCGGCTTTACAAATGGGACGGCAGCGTTTCGGCTGAGGGCATCGCCACACCGCAAAGACTGGAGAACATTGATCTTAGCGGGCTAAACCCGGAAGCGATAGTCATCTACCCAAACTCCGATAAGATACAGATCCTATCGGACGACGGAGCTAAAATGATCCGCACCGACAAAGGCAAAACCGTGGAAAATAAAGAACTTCCCGACGCCGCTCGAACGTTTAGAAGCGTCTGGGTGGAAAGTTTGTTGTAACGGCCGCCAAGCCAATGCGTAAAAGATGTTCCAAACAAACTTCTAGTTGTCGAAAATGGCCTCGATATCCCTTGCACTGTGCAAGACCCTTGCGATCTCGACCTCACCGTCAAGGATTCGATAAAAGATCAAATATCGTTTTACCGGATGACTTCTCAAGATCGGATCGAGTTCTTCACGTGTCCGGCCACTTTTTGGGTTATCAGCAAGCAATTGAAAGGTTTCGATGAAATTTCCGTAGACTGAAACTGCCGCCCCCCAAATCGTCTTCGGCAATATATTCTAGGATTTCTGCGATATCGACCTTGGCCTGTGGTGAGATGATGTATTTAGCCATTATTTTCCATGCCTTTTTAGAAGATTCTGACGGATCTCTTCCATAGCCGTTGGCCCGTCGATGCCCTCTCCCCTATCCAATGCGTCTAACCCTATTTGGATCTCTGCTCGCAGATTTTCTAGTTTTATTCGTCTGAGCTGGTCTTTTTCGTACATCAGACGCAGTGCCTCGCGAACGACCTCACTTGCGGAGTTATACATTCCGCTCGCAACTTTGCCATTAACCATTTTTTCCATTTCGGCAGTCAGATTTACGTTCATAATGGCTAAAATTACATTAAATTGGCTAAGATTGTCAATGATCGTCAATTTTGGACAAGAACAGTAAGTATTGATCGTCCAACAAAAAAGCCGCAGACCATTTCTGATCTACGGCAGTTAATTAAAATGCAGAGCTAATTTAAGCGGCGGCTCCTGAGCCGAGGACTTCTACGACAGCGGCTCCGATGTCAGCGGGCGACTGCACAACGCGGATCCCTGCTGCTGTAAGGGCTTTCATCTTTTCTTCGGCGGTTCCTTTTCCGCCAGAGATGATCGCACCAGCGTGGCCCATACGGCGTCCCGGAGGTGCGGTCTGTCCGGCGATAAAGGAAACTATCGGTTTGGTGACGTTGTCTTTTGCGTAGGCGGCGGCTTCTTCTTCTGCAGTTCCGCCGATCTCGCCGATCATGATGATCGCATCCGTTTCATCGTCCGCTTGGAACAATGCCAAAGCATCTGTATGGGTCGTACCAATTATCGGGTCGCCGCCGATGCCGATCGCTGTCGATTGCCCTAAGCCAAGAGCGGTCAATTGGCCGACGGCTTCGTAGGTCAGCGTTCCCGAGCGCGAAACGACACCGATACGGCCTTCTTTATGGATGTGGCCGGGCATAATGCCGATCTTACATTTTCCGGGTGAGATGATACCGGGACAATTCGGTCCGATCAACCGCGTTTTCTTATCCGCTAAAAACTCTTTGGCCTTGACCATATCCGCCACCGGAATGCCTTCGGTGATGCAAACCACCAGCGGAATGCCCGCATCGGCCGCTTCCATGATCGCATCTGCCGCAAATGGCGGCGGCACATAGATGACCGACGCATTGGCACCGGTCTCTTTCACCGCGTCCGCGACCGTGTTGAAAACCGAAACGCCTTCGTGCGTCGTGCCGCCTTTGCCGGGTGTCACGCCGCCAACCACGTTCGTTCCGTAGTCGATCATCTGAAGTGTGTGAAAAGTGCCTTCTTTGCCGGTAATGCCCTGCACAATAAGGCGTGTGTTCTTATCAACTAAAACTGCCAAGTGTTTGTCTCCCAAATGTTAAAGGTTGATTAAACGGTATCTTAGCACGAAGCGGTCCAAGAATGCGAAAGCCCGATAATTTTTAAGCTAATGTGTCTTTTCAGCGAACAAATCCTAAACCCGCATCGTTATAGCCTTTCGGGCCTTTCAACGCTTTTTTTAATTTTTAGTTACGATCATGAGTAAAGCGACTGCTTCAACCGCATCATTTTATTTTGACGCATTCAACATTGCGCTCAAATCAATTCTCGAACATAAATTGCGCGCTTTTCTGACACTTATCGGCATCATCATCGGCGTTGCCGCAGTGGTTGTGGTCGGTGCGTCGATCAGCGGCCTTAAGACATACGTTATCGATCAGGTCTCAAAGGTTCTCGGTGCTAATCATTTTATGATCACACGCATGGCTTCGATGGGACGCATGTCTGACGAAGAATACGAGAGAAAGAACCGCAACAATAAAGATGTCCTCTGGGATGAATATCTCCACGTTCGTGAAAATTGCCGTTCGTGTTCCCATGTCGGAGCCCAGGTCAATGCCGGCGTCGATATCACGGATATGGGTCTCGAAATGCCGTCTGTCCGTGTTCAGGGCGTCACGGACAATATGTATGAGATAGAAGACAAGGACCTCAGCCAAGGGCGTTTCTTTAGCGCCGAAGAGGTAACGCGGTCGGCTCGGGTCGCTGTTATCGGAGCCGACGTTGCCGATAAGTTTTTTCCCGGGGTGGATCCGATCGGAAAGATGCTGAAGGTGCGCGGCGTACCGCTCCAGGTCATCGGAATGGAGGAAAAACGCGGTTCATTCTTTGGGCAGTCGCAAGATCGCCACATGTATATCCCGATCACGCTGCATTCACAGATGTTTCCGCGTACCGGCGGCATCCAGCTCCACGGAAAAACCGAAACCAAAGAAGCATTTGGCGAAGCGATCGATGAGGCCCGTTTGCTGTTAAAAAATAAGCGGTCGCTCTTGGGCAGTGAAGAAGAAACATTCTCCACGGTCAATGTTGATGAATTCAACACGCAGATGGATCAATTCACCGGGGCCATTGCGGCCGTCGTAATTCCCGTTACCATGATAATTCTCGTCGTCGGCGGCATTGTCGTGATGAATATAATGCTGGTCTCGGTCACCGAACGCACGTTTGAGGTGGGGCTTCGCAAGGCTCTCGGGGCTACCCGTCAGCAAATATTGCTTCAATTTCTGGTCGAATCGGCACTTTTGTGTATCGTTGGCGGCATTGCCGGCCTGCTGGTTGCCATTGCCGTTACTTCCGCCATTACCGTCGCTGCCGGCATGACGATGACGATCACACCCGGCTACGTCATTCTTTCGGTCGCGGTTTCCAGCATCATCGGCATCGTCGCCGGACTTTACCCTGCGTGGAAAGCGGCTAAGCTCGACCCGATCAAAGCATTGACCCAATCGTAATTATGCGAATTTCAACCTCTCTGCCATTCGAGATCTTTAAAATGTCTGTTGACAGCGTGCGGTCGAACAAATTCCGCAGTGCCTTGACCATTCTCGGCATCGTGGTCGGCATTGTTACCGCGATCGTCGTCGCCTCTATTCTGACGGGCATGCGCCAATCGATCGTTTCGATCGTCGAAGATTATGGCACGAATAATATCTACGCCTTTCATCTTTCGACCGGGCCCGGCGAGGCCAATCGGGACGAACGCAACCGCAAACCGTTGACGGACGACGATGCGGCGGCCATTCTTTCACAATCAGCTTCGGTGAACGATGTCGCCAGCGTTGCGATCAACATCGGCTCTTGGGGTTCGGGTTTTGACGACAATATGGTTTACGAAGGGCGCAATTACCGCTGGGCGCTGACCGATGGAGTGACCCCCAATTATGCTGATATTTCAAATCTTGCACTCCGCTCCGGACGCTGGCTCTCCGAAGCCGACAACTATCAGCGGCGAAACGTGCTCGTCATCGGTGTCAACGCCGTCGAAGCTCTTTTTCCTAACGGCCCGGAAGACGCCATCGGCCGGCTTGTTCGCATGAACGGCACCAATTGGGAGATCATCGGCGTCATCGAAAAGCGCAAGTCCGGTTTTTTTGGCGAAAATGAAGAAGACCGTAAGATCTTTATGCCCTACCGGACCGCACGCAAGGTCGCACCGACGCGAGATGCCGTAATGCACATTATCCAGGCAAAGGCCGGCCAGGTAAACGAGGCGCTTGCCGAATCCGAAGGTATTTTGCGACAGCGGCGCGGTGTGAAATTCGAACAGCCAAACGATTTTGATATCAAGACCGCCGGCGATTTCATCGCTCAATTTGACGGCATTATCGGCGGTGTCGGCTTGGCGGCGATAGCCATTTCCTGTCTTGGGCTGCTCGTCGGCGGAATCGGTGTCATGAACATTATGCTCGTGTCCGTCACCGAGCGCACCAAAGAGATCGGCATTCGAAAGGCGATCGGGGCCACCCGCGGAGCGATCGTTATGCAATTTTTGCTCGAAGCAATGTCGCTTACCCTTTTTGGCGGGCTGATCGGCATTGGACTTGCTCTTTTGATAAGCAATGTCTTGATGCTTTTGCTGCCAAGTATGCCGGCGACCGTCGAATTATGGATGATCGCTCTTTCGCTCGGCGTCTCCGTCGGTGTCGGGCTCATTTTCGGTGTTCTTCCGGCACGTAAAGCCGCCCGTCTCGACCCGATAGAGGCTCTCCGCTATGAATAGATCACGCAAAATACGTATCTAAATACGTCATATATGTAATATTTGGAGGTACGGATCTATGGATATGAAGCCGCATCTATCTTGCAGGTGGACCAAGGCCCTTAGCTGGGATGCTGTCAACCCTAACCAGCATGTGCCGGACGAACCCGGCTTCTATATTTTCACCAATTACCCCGGAGAATTGCAGCCGCCAACCGGCCAGAAGCAGATCCTTTATATCGGTGTCGCCGCACAAAGTCTGCGTCGCCGCATCAGAAAACACAAAAGCGGCGATGTTTCCGGCACCCGCGGTCTTATGAACGCGCAAGCCGGAGCTTTCTTTTTGACTCTCTCGCGTTCGACGGGCCCGGCAAATCCAACTCTCGAACCTCAGTCTATCTATCTTCGTTGGGCAGTGGACTACCGAGCGGCTATTGAATCGTTGCTGATCAAGCAATTCAAACCGCGATTCAACAACATTCCGCCCCAAGATTAGTTCTCGATATGTACATCTTTGAAAGTTTGGACGAGGTGAGAGAACTGACGGCCGGGTGGATCGATTTCTACAACCACCGCCGCCCGCATG
>CAKZGE010000015.1 GCA_936914845.1 uncultured Chloracidobacterium sp. | reverse complement strand
CGCGTTCCGTCGCTCCCGGTTCTGACCCGTCTGCGACGTCACCTTGGCCCGGCGGTCGCTTGGCGGGCGACGCGTCCGACGTGATCCTGCTCACCCCTGCAGACTCTCCCCTCGCCCCTAGCAAGAGCGGACAAGAGTGTCCGCGTTCCGTCCCCGAGTCACGACTTAAGACTCACGACTTAAGACTTAAGACTTAAGACTCACGACTTAAGACTTTACGCGCGTGTCCGCGTTTCGTTGATGATCTTTCAAGGGAGTTGTACAACAAACCGGGTTCCGCCGCCTTGCTGTGATTCGACGTCTATTGAGCCTTGGTGCAGCTCGATCACCTTATGAACGATGGCTAGCCCGAGTCCCGTGCCAGTTTCCTTGGTTGAAAAATAAGGTTCAAAGACCTTGGAGAGGTTTTCCGGCGGAATGCCGCCTCCCGTGTCTTCAACCGTGATCGCCACGCCGCCGCCCGCACCCGGCGATATAGAAACGCTCAATTTGCCGCCGCCGGCACCCATTGCTTGAACGGCGTTGATGAAGAGGTTGTTAAAGACCGAGCGCAAGGCTTCAGCATCCGCCAATATCTGCGGCACATTTTCATGTTCGACAAGCGACACTTTAATGCCGTTCTCAGCCGCTTGAGCTTCGACTATCCGGAGCGAATCGTCCACCACGCTTCGAATATCTATCGGGGAAACATTTATTTTTGGCGGGCGGGAATAGTTCAGAAAGTCGGTGATCTGTTGGTCGATGCGCGCTACCTCGGATTTAAGCTGGGAAGTTAATTTGATGAATATTTCTCGTCTATCTTCTTCTACCGGGGCAAATTTTGAACGCAGATGATCGAGGGTGAGATTGATATAATTAAGCGGATTGCGTATCTCATGAGCGATGGCCGAACCAAGACGGCCGATCACCGCACTCTTTTCGGCCTGCTGCAGCTGCTGTTCGAGTTCTTTTGATTTCTCAAGTTCCGCGGTCATTTCATTGAACCGTTCGGCCAGGCTGCCGATCTCGTCCTGACCGCCGTAAGGAACGCGAACATCAAGATCGCCCTCTGCCACGCGGCGAGCAGCGTCTGAGAGTGCAGATATAGGCCTTGTAAAACGCCACACCAGGTAAAAGGTAACGAGAGTGGATATGAGCAAAAGTGCCAGCGTAATGATCAGCGGGCGAGCCGCGCGCCAGGCGGCCTCGCTGCGGTCATTTTTCAGCAGAACCATGACATACCAGCGGCCTCGGCTGGTCTCGATCGGAACGGCATGAGCCTCATCATCAGTGTCTTTATCATTAACAGAACCGCGGTTTGGAAACTGGCGGAGATCGTTTCCGAGACGGTTGCCTTCCATGATCGGCGGCAGATCATCCAAGCTGGAAAGTTTTCGGTATATGGCCTCGTCGTTGGGGCCGGTCTCCGGCATGTACGCCGGATTGAGGCTGTCGGTAACCTGCCAATCACTGTCGATGATAATGATGTCCTTTATGCGTTGCTTAGCGTTGTCGTCCAAGAAGGTTTGGCCCGGGCGTTCGACAAAATCCTGGACACGATCTTCGGAAGATGTGAGAGCGGCTACGCCGATCGCTAGCCCGGCGACGAGAGCCTGCGTTTGAGCATCCCGAAGCTCATTGTTCTCTTCTTGTGAAAGAAGGTTCAGGTAATATTGAACACTTAGCGTAAATATCAAAAGGATAGAAAGAATAAGCAAAAGTCTGCCGCGAAATGTCCGAAAAAACCCCATAATTCACCAAATTAAACAAATGCTTAAAATTTACTTGCATGCCGGTGTTGTGAATGTTATAGTTCAGATAGCATTTTCGCAAGCTCTTGTTACAAACTAAAATTGAATCAGGTTTTTCCGTACAGCAGGAGTGTCTTCCCTTGCAGACAATTCAAATTAAATATAGCCGAGGTAAAGCATGAAGTTAATGTGTTCCGATAAGCGGTTGGCGGCGATCATGGTCCCGCTGGCAATGGCAATCTTATTATTCGCTGGCGATGTTTCCGCTCAAAAGAAAGGCGGATCGACATCAAAAAAGGCCGCCGCAACAAAAAAAGAAACTGCGAACACAAAGAAGAACTCGTCAAAAGAGAAAGTCTCGGCTAAAAAGGAATCTAAAAAAGAAACCCGCAGCGGAAATAAAAGGTCGGACGAAAGAACATCGAAAGCCGACAATAAAAAACAATCCGACAATAAAAAACAATCCGCTCGTGGAAAGGACGCCGTAAAAGACACGAAGAACGCGAAAGGCAAGGAAAAAGCGGAGCCGAAGAATTCGGCAAAGGCTCGGCAGGCGGCAGCCGAGCGCCGCCGAATCGAAGAAGAACGTCGTGAAGCGGCTCTGGCCGAACGTCGCCGCCGCGAACAAGCCGCCCGCGAAGCCTATGAGCGCCGCATGGCCTTTGAACGCGGGCTGAGAACCGAGACCGTAAACAACATTCAGAACGACAATACTGAAGGCGAAGACCTAACAGTCCGCAAAGCCGCGATCGAAGGGCTCGGAAATCGTGCCGGCACCGTTGTGGTAATGGAAGCCAAGACCGGTAAGATCTTGACAATGGTCAATCAGGCCTGGGCGGTGAAAGAAGGATTTAAACCGTGTTCCACGATCAAACTGGTTACCGCCGTCGCCGGTTTGAACGAACACGTTATCAACAGCGAGGGCGGAATAGGTGATTCGACCGCCGGCATGAAACTGGGATACGCCTTGGCAAAATCCGATAATGGATATTTTCAGCGCGTAGGCCGCAACTTTGGCGGCGACAAGATGGTGGAATATGCACGCGATCTCGGATTGGGCAAGCCAACCGGCATCAACGCGGAAGGCGAGACCGCAGGCCGTGTTCCCTTCGGGAATAATAATCCGCGTATCTATTCGCACGGAGACGATTTTGAAGTAACGCCGCTGCAACTCGCGGTAGTTGTGTCAGCTCTTTCTAATGGCGGACGTAAGGTTGTGCCGCAAATGCCGAGTTCGCGAGTGGAAAAGACCGCGTTTCGCAAACAGATCACTGAGAACGTCGGGTTGCCGATCCGCAACCTCGAAGGTGTGCTGCCCGGCATGGTCGGAGCGGCGGAATACGGAACCGCTCGCCGCGGCGTTGATGCAACGATGGGGGTTGCCGGCAAAACGGGCTCCTGCATCGGAAAAGGTACGTGGGTCGGGTTGTTTGCCTCGGTGGCACCGGTCGAAGATCCCAAATACGCGGTTGTCGTGATCACACGCGGACAATCTGAACGCGGACGATATGCTGCGGCGGTCGCCGGAAGGGTATATCAGGCTCTTCGGCCGCGGCTCCAGCGAAACATCGATCTGGCATTGGCAAAAGGCTTGGTGAAACCGCTGCCGCAGATCGATGCGACCACCGCAGTTGCGGACAATGATGACGATGACGAGGACACTGCTTCGCAGGGCGGAGAATCTCGCCCGATCGTGGTCGGAGACTCCGTGCCGGCTGCAAAAAAGGTGGTCCAAAAGACGACCCAATCGCGTCCGGTTTTCGCACCTGTAGTTATACCTACGCCAAAAAGATCCGAACCGTCTTTGAGCAACAAGAATAATGCCCCTGCTGAAAAGACCAGGCCGCGTGTCATTATTCAATAGTGGTTCAAAACCTTATTTCGCCTTAGCGGGCATCTAACATTTTTTCAACGAAAATGTTTTGATGTCCGCTATTCTTATAATCAACGCTTACTTGACACGACCCTTGAATTTACGTGATTATTTAGCATTATTAGGCTGGCGAGAAAAAATATCATAAAAAGCGGCTGCAAAAATAGCAAACTTTTTAATGATGTAATACATCAGAATTGCGCCGAACGAAAATTGACGTACGGCAATGGTTAAAATTAGATTTTTTATCATTTAGCTGGAGGAAAATAAATGAAAATGATTTTTAGATCACTTAACATGGCAGTGATGGTTGGAGCACTCGCAGCAGTCGGCACAACTGCGGCTTATGCCCAAGACGCCTGCGGAGACATCGACGGCCAGACCGCCGCTTATACCAAATTCACAGAGCTTTTCCCTAAGAAGTCTATTGCAGACCGGAAAGCGACGATCGAAGCGGGTAAACAGTTTCTGGAAAAATATGGCACTTGCGAATCGGTCAAAGAACAGGCTGATTATCTTAAAGGAGCCATTCCGAAAATGGAGGAAGGCGTTAAGAATGCCGAAGGCGCGGCTGTCCGTTCCGAGATCCTGAAGCGTTATGATGCAGGTATTCAAGGTAAAAAGTGGGACGAAGCTTATGCAGCGGGTGGTGAATTCGTAGCAAAGTACCCGAATGATCCGGCTGAGATCAACATTATTGTTCCGCTCGGCTTGATCGGATTGGTCGAGACGGAGAATAAGAACACGAAGTACAATGCCGAAACTTTGAAATATGCTAATCGTGCCTTGGCCCTGTTCAAGAACAACGTCAAATCAACGAAAGATAGCGGTAATTTCGGAGTGTTCCAATTTGAAGGTACCAGAGATAACACCGTGGCGGATCTGACCTATGCTATCGGTTACATTACCTTTTATGACAAAAAGGACAGGAAAGGAGCTCTGCCTTCGCTGTTTGAAGTCACAAAAACCGCTCGCTATAAGAACGACCCGCGTGTCTATGCTACCATCGGCAGCTACTACATTGATGAGTCTGCCCCGATCGGACAGGGGATCCAGACATTGATCAATGAACAGAAGGCTGCGACCACGCCGGAGGACAAACTAGCGAAGGAAAACGCGATCAAAGAGAAGATCTCTGTTTTCAACGGCTACACCGAACGTGCGATCGATGCTTATGCCAGAGCAGCAGCTGCTGCAAAGGCCGAAACGCCGGCGCAAAAAGCCTATAAAGATGAACTGAATAAGATCGTCGAAGAGCTTTATGTCCGTCGTTTTGAAAAGAAAGACGGCCTGCCCGCCTACGTTGCAAGCGCTGTCGCAAAGCCGTTTGTTGATCCGACGACTCCGGTCCAGCCGGTGGCGGACCCGGAACCGGCTAAAACTGATGTCGATACAACGACATCCGCTCCGGCGGCAGACACTGCCAAACCGGCTCCGACCAAGCCTGTTTCGTCAGTTCCTGCTAAAGCAGCGGTGAAAACGGTGAAGAAGACCAGATAAGTTGGTCTGAGATCTAAAAATCGAAGAGGCTGTCCTATGAACGGGCAGCCTTTTTTATTCTATGGACTTTCCATTTTTGGAGTTTATTTCATAGAATTAACTTCTACGATGAATGCGGCAGAGCTTGAAAATTTGATCGGATATCGCTTCGCGGACCCATCTTTGCTGCAACGGGCATTGACCCATCGCTCATGGGCCTTCGAAAACGCCTCCGGTAGTGACGAAGAACTCCGTCGGGTTGAAAATGAATCGTTGGAATTTTTAGGGGATTCCGTTCTGGGCTTGGTCATCGCCGAAGAACTCTTTCGCATACACCCGGATAGCAGCGAAGGCGAATTGACGGTGATGAAACACAGATTAGTTAGTACCGCGACACTTTCCCGGCTCGCCAATGATCTTGAACTCGGGAAATTTCTGCGCATGGGCCGCGGAGAAGAAAAGACTGGCGGACGACGAAAGAACGCGATCGCCGCGGACACCCTGGAAGCGATATTAGGGGCTGTTTTCTTGGATGGCGGATATTCGTCAGCACGTTCGGTAGTAACAAAGGTCTTCGCGAAAGAATTGATGGACGCGACCCCGGGCACTTCGCTGGACTATAAAACACTTTTGCAGGAGACCTTGCAAGCAAGGAAGATGACCGCGCCGTTGTATAAAATGATGCGCTCCGAAGGCCCTCCGCATGATCGCACCTTTTACGTCGAAGCGGTTTGGGCGACGGGTAAGGCGGATGGCAGCGGACCCGCAATAAAAGCGGCCGAAATGGATGCCGCATGTAAAGCCTTAAAGATGTTAGAAGCTTCCGAACCGGCCGCGGCAATATAAAAGACCTATGGCAACAACCAACGAAGAGAATTCAAAAGGATCAAAGAATATCGAGCAGGAAACGAAGCCCATCGGTCCGCCAAAATCGACGTTTCGTGAATATTTCGAATCGTTCGTCGTGACGCTCGTCATGGCAATATTCGGAATGACGTTTATTTTGCAGGCGGTGACCGTACCGACGGGCTCGATGCAAAATACTATACTTGTAGGCGATTATTTGCTGGTCAATAAATTTATCTTCAATCCCGGCGGAAACCCATTGCCGTTTCTCCCAATGCGGGAAATCGAACGCGGCGACATCATCGTCTTCAAATATCCCGGCAATAAGGTCAATCCCAAATTAGATAGCCAGCGCAATCCGCCGATAATTCCATATCAGATCAATTACGTAAAGCGTGTTATTGGTTTGCCCGGAGAGACGGTTGAATTTCGCAACAATCAAGTTTTTATAAACGGCCAGCTGTTGCCTGAACATCGTATCATCGGAGACGCCCCGGATGACGTTTCGGCGTTGACAACTCATGAATTTGAAGAGCGAACGCCCGATCAAAAGTGGGATGTGTATTATTCCGAAGCGTCTATGAAAGAAGTGCGGAACGGACATGAATTACCATATCGGTCCTCTTACGAATTTGGAGTACAAGGCAAACTGATGAGGGTTCCGGAGAACAGTTTTTTCGTCATGGGCGACAGCCGCGATCGCAGCGAGGACAGTAGGGTATGGGGCTTTGTGCCCCGTGATCTGATCATCGGCAGAGCAATGTTCGTTTATTGGTCTTGCGACCGGGCAGCGTCGAAAGAGAGTGCCGTCGGCTGCTTGACGCATCCGCGCTTCAGCCGCATCTTTAAGATGATCAAATAAATCGAACGGTCTTTCAGGAATTAGGCAGTTTGAGGCGGTTTCGGTCACCCCAGTTTTTCCCGTATGAAAACACGCTTCAGTAAAGATGTCGGCGAGGCACTAAGACAGAAGAAGCCCGTCGTCGCGTTAGAATCCACGGTTATCGCGCATGGGCTGCCTTTTCCCCAGAATCTAGAAACGGCGTTAAGGATGGAGGACGCAGTACGAACGGAAGGTGCCGTTCCTGCGACCATCGCTGTCCTAAAAGGTGAAATATGCATCGGGCTGGATGAGACGGAGATCCGACATTTGGCCACGGCGGAAAAGATACATAAGGTGTCGAAACGGGACCTGCCGATCGCAGTTGCCGAAAAGCTTGATTGTGCAACAACCGTCGCCGCCACATCTTTTTTAGCATATGCCGCCGGGATCCGGGTTTTCGCCACGGGCGGTATTGGCGGAGTACATCGAGGTTATGATCGGGATATTTCGGCAGACCTGCCTATACTTGCACAAACACCGATCGCGGTAGTATGCTCCGGGGCAAAGATCGTGCTCGATCTGCCGGCAACGCGCGAATGGCTGGAAACTTTCGGGATACCGGTCCTTGGGTGGCAATGTGACGAGATGCCGGCATTTTACTCGCGAAAAAGCGGGCTTCCGGTTGATTGGCGCATTGAGGAAGCATCTGCCGCAGTTGCTGTCATTGCAGCTCGCGATGAGTTAGCCCTGAGCAGTTCCGTTTTGATCACGACACCTGTTCCTGAACAGTTCGAGATCGAAAGAGAGCGGCTCGATCAAATGCTCTCGGAAGCGCTTCAATTAGCAGATGAGCGACATATAGCGGGCAAAGAAATAACGCCGTTCCTGCTTTCGCAAATGTCCATTGCCAGCAATGGCGAAACGGTAGCGGCGAATATCGCTTTGCTGATAAACAATGCCGGCATTGCTGCCAAAATTGCTAGATCTCTAGCCTAACAGTTTTCAAATGAAAGAAGTTACGATCGTTTGCGACGGTTCAAGTTTAGGTAATGGCAGGGGAAATCCGCGCGCCGCCGCAGTTGCTGTGCTTGGCTACAAAGGATATTGGCGGGCAGTCGGCGAGTTTCTCGGTTCTGCTACGAACCAGCAGGCGGAGATAGCCGCCGCTTCGCTTGGACTGGAGCAATTAAAAGAGCCGTGTACGGTCAAATTGATGTCCGATTCCCGTTATGTGATCGAAACCATGAGTAGCGGTTGGAAGCGAAAGACAAATCACGATTGGTGGAATAGGCTAGATAAAGCTGCTCGACCGCACACTATTGAATGGAAATGGGTGAAGGGCCATAGTGGCCATCCGGTTCAAGAAGTAGCGGATTCGGCGGCCCGCAAGATCGCCGAAATTGGCAGGATCGACACCGAGATGCTTGATGAGGCCGTTTTGGATATCGGTACTCAAGATATATAGACGGCAAATGTTGAACAAAGCGCTAAAAATCTGCCTTTTGATCTTTCTGTCGGCGGCCGCCGTGGATATTTGCGCTCAAATGCATGGTTGGCGATGGCAAAATCCGTCTCCGCAAGGCAATCCTCTTTCCGCGGTCCATTTTGCTAAAGACAGGGAAAACGGCATCGCGGTCGGATCGAACAACACTATTCTTCGTACGCAAAACGGCGGATTTCTATGGCAGTCTCAAATTTCGCCGGCCAATGCGGCTCTTTCCGGTGTTTTTGTTCGGGACCGCAAGAATGCTGTGGCTGTGGGTGCGCGGGGAACGATATTGATCACCTCGAATGGAGGAAATAGTTGGCGGAAGGTGTCCGTCGAAACCCGCGATCATCTGTACGGGGTTGCCTTTGGAAGGAGCGACGATGCGACCGGATGGGCAGTAGGGTCCTACGGAAGAATTCTCAGAACCTCCGACGGAGGTGAAAAGTGGGAAGTTCAAAGATCGGGCACCGAGCAGCATCTTAAGGCGGTCAGTGTGTTGGATCCGAGTTCGGCCGCGGCCGTCGGAGCCGGCGGGATCGTCCTTGTGAGTAGGGATAGCGGCAGTTCATGGTCGAGTTCTCGACCGTGTGGTGAACGGACTTTGAATGGCGTCGCTTTTCCGGCGAAAGATCTCGTGGTTGTCGTCGGGCAAGGCGGATGCGTAGCAAGAAGTTCTGATGGTGTAAGCTGGCAAACCGTACCGCTTGGAATTACTTCCGATGTCCTTTCCATATCATTTGCGAACGCCGTTAATGGGGCGATCACGGATGTTAACGGCCTGGTGTGGCTTACAGGAGATGGCGGGTTGACATGGCTGCCATTCAGCATTCGCACAAGTCCGAAATTGATCTCGACCTACTTGGCCGACGCCTTTACAGGATGGGCTGTTGGTGAAAGCGGGTTGATGCTGAGAACCGACGATGGCGGGTTTAGCTGGCAACGCCTTACCGCGGGAGGGCGTGATGATGTTAATGACCTCGTCATGCTTTCAGGAGATCTGGGTGTTGCTGTCGGTTCTCGTGGGCGCATTTGGATAACCAATGACGCAGGGGTTGATTGGCTCCCGGTTTATTCGGGAACCGAAAATGCATTGAATTCTCTACATTTCGAAACTGAGGAAAAAGGTTGGGCCGCCGGGGACAGCGGGACGATCTTGCGAACGATCAATGGCGGAGCGAGTTGGGGAAAGGGCGTGTCGAATACAACAGCGGATCTTTCCGGAATATTCTTTGTTGATGAAAAGATAGGTTTTGCCGTAGGGTCAGGCGGTACCATCATTCGCACCAAGACCGCCGGAGCTTATTGGGAACGCGTCGCTTCCGGAACACTTAAATGGCTGGAAGATGTAAAATTCACGTCGTCGAAACACGGCGTGGCCGTTGGTGATGGCGGGACGGTCGTTCTGACGGACGACGGAGGAGAAACATGGTCCCCGATCCGCCCCATCATTGATGACAATCTGTATGCCCTCAGTTTCTTTGATGCCTCAAACGGATTCGCTGTCGGCTCCGGCGGTGTCATTCTGCGGACCCAGGACGGTGGTTCGACTTGGAAGGACGAGGAATCGCCTACACAGGCAAATCTATTTGCGGTAACAGCTTTTGGACGTGACCAAGCGATCGCTGTCGGCGAACTTGGTACCGTTCTTGTCCGTTCCGGAAGCGGTGATTGGGAATTGCAGCCAACCATAACCGGCAACGTGATGCAGACGATCGCCTTTCGCGGCGGACGAGAACTCTGGATCGCCGGCCGCGGAGGTTCGATACTAAGGCGAACGGAACCGCTTTCACCGTTAAAACTGCTTTCCCCCAGAGTGCCGCCGGTTTTACGCTCCGCTATCGGACGGCCGCGAAACAAGGCTCGTCTGCCATTGATCACAATGCCGGATGATGGTGATATTCCGCTAGCACTGCCGCCGGCCAAACCGTAGAGATAAAAGGCTATCTATCTGGCAACTACCGCGGCCATCCATTCTCCATCATACGAAAAACGGAAATTATCTATTCCCAAGCGACCAAATTCCAGCACTAATGCCGGTTCCTGTTCCTGCAAGATACCTGAAAGCACAAGTGTCCTTCCGGCGGCGTTGAGCAACCGCGGCAGCAGCGGCACGATGACGTCAAGTGTCAAGTTTGCACAGACGAGGTCATAGACGGGAGTGTCAGCCGCGATCGACCCTTCGGCAAATTCGATCATGCCGCCTACGCCGTTAAGTTCTGCATTTTCACGGGCGATGGTTACCGAATCGGCATCGATATCACAGGCGAACATCGCCGGAGATCGGCCGCCCTGTTTGGCGATCAAAGCAGCGGCGATCACCAAGATGCCGGTGCCGGTGCCGACATCGAGCACGCTTTGCTCCGGTTTGTAAATACTCTCAATAATTCGCAGGCAGAGACGAGTGGTTTCATGCGTTCCGGTGCCAAATGCCATGTTCGGCTCGATGCGAATGATGGTCCGCGGTTCGCTTTCCGCGATGGATTCCCACGGCGGAGCAATGATAAAGTGTTCGGTCAGTGTCGGCCGCCAATGCTTTTTCCATTCCGCCAACCAATCGGTCTGTGCGACCTGATGTTGAGCGATGTTGCGAATTACACCGGGACCAAATCCGTAAATGGCTGCTGCCGCTTGCATTTGCTCTGCTACGGGGCCGAGTTCCTGCAGTTCTTCGAAATATCCGCTTACGGTAACCGTGGCTGCTCCTTTTTTCCGCAGATGGTCGATCTCGGTACCGAGAGCTTCCAATTCATTAAACGCAAATTCGACCGCTTCGGCGGCATCTATATCCGCTTCCACGGAAACGGCGTACCAGATCTGATCACTCATAAATTCCGATGTCGTCGAGTTCTTTTCCTTTATTGCGCCAATCCTCGACCACTTTTACAAAAAGCTTCAAGAAAACGTGCCGGCCTAGAAGTTTCTCAATATTTATTCGAGCTTCAGTGCCGATCTGCTTCAAACGCGAGCCGCCTTTGCCGATAATTATTCCCTTTTGTGACGAACGTTCAACATAGATGGCACAGTAGATCTCGGTCGAATCTGGGTCTGATTCGTCAAATTTTTCAGTTACGACGGCCGTTACATAGGGGATCTCTTCGCCGGTCGTGCGAAGTATCTGCTCCCGGACCATTTCGGCAACGAGCGAACGCATTGGTTGGTCCGTCAGTTCGTCTTCGTCGAACAGCGGATCGCCGGACGGCAAGTTGGTTATGATCAAGCCCAAAAGCTCGTCAATGGCCGCTCCTTTTAGTGCGGAGATCGGAATGATCGCCAATAGATCGAGTTGTTTTGAATACCACTCCATAAGAGGCAGCAATTCCGCTTTATCCTTTATTTTGTCTATCTTGTTTAGGACAAGTATTGCGGGTTTGCCGGATTCGCGCACTAGATCGAGAACAAACTTATCCCCATTGCCGGTCGAAACGCTCGCGTCCCGCATTAGGATCACCAGATCGACGGAAAGAATGGCGTCGCGTACAGCGGCCATCATTCGGCGGTTCAGCAAAAAGCCGGGTTTATGAATGCCGGGGGTATCTACGAAAACTATCTGTCCATCCGGTCGCGTCACAATACCTTTGATCTTGTGTCGGGTCGTCTGCGGTTTATTTGAAACCGCGGCGATGCGTTCGCCGACCAAATGGTTGAGCAGCGTCGATTTGCCGGCGTTCGGACGGCCGATAAATCCTACATGTCCGCTGCGGAAAGTTGGCTCCGGATCGCTCATTTGCTCCAATTCTTTTCCCATTCTTCCATTTTGGCGATCTCAGCTTCCTGAGCTTTGATAACGGCGGCGGCAAGCTTTTTGATCTCTGGACGTTCGGCCCTTCTTTCCGCTTCCCGTGCCATTTCGACCGCTCCTTTGTGATGCGGGATCATTTGGCGGACAAATTCAAGATCAAATGCCCTCCGGCTTAACGTTGAAAGCTTTGCCGTGTCCATTCCCTCCATTCCTTCGCGCATACCGGCTAGGTCCATATTAACCGCCTCCGGTTTGCCATTGAACCATTCGCTCCGCCACTTTCGCATTTCTGCGATCTCGCGTTCCTGCTCCGCAATTATCACAGCCGCAAGCGCGATCAACCCTTTATCTTCGCCACGCTCCTTAACATCACGCGACATATCTACGGCCCCTTGGTGATGCAATATCATTGTATCGATGAACTGTAGATCGTACGGAGCGGATGCGGCACCAGGCGAGCTTTCCATTTTTGAATGATCCATTGTGCCATGATCCATTTTCGAATGATCCGGCGAACCGGCCGCATTTACACTGTGCCCGCTATGGTCGATGGCGGCATTCTCTGCAGTGGGTGTCGTCGAACAGCCGAGCGCCAAAACGGCCGCCCCTAAAAATAGAACAAATCTCTTCATGAATCATATTGTAAAACGTCTCTTAAAAAAATCAGAATGGTCTTAAAAGGAAATGTTCGGATGAGGAGAGATGGGCGACCGTAAAGTCTTAGGTCGTGAGTCTTAAGTCTTGAGTCGGGAACGGAACGCGGACACGCGCGTAAAGTCTTAAGTCGTGAGTCCTAAGTCGCAAGTCGTGACTCGGGGACGGAACGCGGACACTCTTGTCCGCTCTTGCGAGGGGAGAGGTGCGAGTCGT
>CAKZGE010000014.1 GCA_936914845.1 uncultured Chloracidobacterium sp. | reverse complement strand
ATGGTAAAAATACCTTTGCATTTTTTAGGAATTTCGGGGATGGCTACGCGGGTTACGTGCCGATGAATGCAACATATATGGGTAATGGGAATTTTGTCCCAATGGGAGGATATATTCGTACAGAAACTGGTCGCGTTAATGGTAGAGCCCTGAGGAATGATACCGATTTCTTTGCGTTAAATGGAGGCGATGAAACAATGTTAGGTTTTACGCAGCTTCCATCAACAACATATGCAGGACTGCCCGCAATAAGATTAAATCAGGATATGCTGGACATGTTAAGAGCCAATGTGAAAAGAGTTCTTAGTGATAGTTGTCAGGCTTTTATTGAACGTTTAATAGGAATTGCATCACAACGATATGGAAGCAAGATAGTCTCAACAAATGTGCTAGAATTGTTTGATCTGGTGGGATCAAACCAAAGAGGACCAGATATGCATGGAAATTACGGGGGCATATGGGGATATCTTGTTCCTACTGGTAGTGCTACTGCCGGTGGCGATTGGATAAATGGGGCTGCAAATATCGGCTTACCCATGTCGAACTATATGCATTATCGTCGAAGCAGTTCCCAATTTAATGATTTAAGCGATGGAATGAAGGCTTTTTTACAAGTAAATTCATTTTATAAATTTATGACATCGGACCAAGGGGCGTTGCTAACAATACATGAGCTTATACATTTATCACTACAAGGTTTGGGAGATAGTGATTTGGATCTGGCTAGAGCCGCACTTGAACTTACTGGCGAAACTTTAGATATGGGTGGATTATCTGACAGCGCCTCACATATTACAGCATCAGGAATATGGACAACCCGGCTTGGTGAGGCCTGTGGAATTCAAACAAATTACAGAAAAGGAGCATTTAACAAATATATTATTCCCAAATAATAAACTTAGAGGTGGAAAATGATCGGAAAATTACTTTTAGTTTTATGTTTAGCTTTTTCTTGCGTTCAATCGGATTCGATTGAAAATGGATGGCATGGAATAAAGGCCTTAGAAACAACACGCGACCAGGTAGAAAAAGTGCTTGATGCTAAACCCGAAAAAAGGGGATTGACAACCTCGTATTACACACAAGATGCGATCGTGCATGTCATCTATGCTACCAAGCCTTGTAGTAATGATGGTCTAGGTAGATTCAATATCCCCGAAAATACCGTTATTTCATACATTGTTATTCCAAAATCTTCAAAATATGAAGATGATTTGGCAAAAATGGAGATTCGTTTGGATGAGTATGAACGGTACGATGACGAACATCAATTGAGTCTCGTCTATTATTCTAACAAGGAAAAAGGGATCCGAATCGCTGCCACAAAAGACGGGACAAAACAAATCTTGGGAACAATTGATTACGACCCACCTCATAACAAGCTAGAATCGTTGTTATGTAAAACAATCAAACCCTAGTAGCTCCCTAGTAGCTCAAGGAGGATATTTGAAAAAATGATTAAATAAGCTGTACTAATCAAGACTTACTCTGACAGTTGATGAATTTTCAGTAGTGATGGAAGTACGATCTGCATGATCGTGCGACCACCATTTACGTTATAGAGTTCCTTTCCTTTTGGCCAAGGCATTTTGATTCGGAATAGGTTTCTTCAAGCTTTAACCCCCGCCGCCTTGATACCGATCCCAGACGTAGTACCATTCATCGCCCTGGTTGATGACCATCAGCAGCGAATCGAGGAAGTTGGCGGGCGTAGTGGCTCCGGTATCGCCAATGCCAAGCTCGATGTCGCCGATCGGATCTTCATCAATGCTGTGAGAGCCATCGCCGGATGCGTAATAGATACCTGCTGTGCCGACCGGGCCGGGCCGCAAAGCAACGCTGCCGCCGGTCGGATAGAGACACAGCACAGCAGACGGCAATCCTGACCAGATCTCGATCCATAAGCCGGAGCCGCCGGAGTTCCAACTTTCCGTTCGCCTGATCGGCACATAGCCGTATCCATCAACCAATTCCCCGATAGAGTAATTTGTTACATCCCAATAAAAGCCGTAATAATCGCCCGGATCATAATCGAACGTCGCAAAGTCCGTAAACACCTCGCCGCGGTTCCATGATACATAATTGCCGGAGATCGTTTCTATGCCGCTCCTACGGAGCTCGTTTGTTT
>CAKZGE010000013.1 GCA_936914845.1 uncultured Chloracidobacterium sp. | reverse complement strand
TGTCTGGATGGAACCTTGCTGACGAACGGTGTCTGCACGAACCGTTCCGGCCTGTGGAGCTATGCCCGTAACTTCACCTACAACGCTGCCGGAGCGGTGACCTCGATGCAGCTCGGCAACGGCCGCTGGGAATCGACGCAGTTCAATTCCCGCCTGCAGCCGACGCTGATCGCCCTCGGTGCCACCAACGGAGCAACTGATCTGCTCAAGCTCGATTACAGCTACGGCACGACCAACAACAACGGCAATGTCCTCAGCCAGACGATCACCGTTCCGACTGTCGGAAGCAATGCGGGCTTTGTGGCAACGCAGAATTACATCTACGATTCATTGAACCGACTAACCCAAGCAACGGAAACTATCAGCGGGAATCAATCGTGGAAACAGACGTTCGGATATGATCGTTTTGGAAATAGAACCGCGCTTCAAGAATTCGAAGGCAATACATTGGTGAACGATCAAACGCCGCAGATCGACGCGACAAACAACCGCTTCACAACAGCCAGCGGATTCACCTATGATCTCAGCGGAAACGTCATCACGGACAATCTCGGCCGAACCTTCAACTACGACAGCGAGAACAAGCAAAGGCTGGTCAAAGATGCAAACGGCCAAACCATCGGCGAATATTTCTTCGACGGCGACGGAAAACGCATAAAGAAAGTCTCAAACACAGAAACGGTGATCTTCGTGTATGACGCCCCCGGAAAAACCATCGCCGAATATGCGAATGAGGTCGCACCGCCGCAAGACGCAAAGATCACGTATCTGACGGCAGATCACCTGGGCAGCCCTCGAATAAAGACCGACGAAACCGGACAAGTAATTTCACGAGACGATCTGAAGCCTTTCGGCGAAGAAATTTACACAGGCTCCGGCGGCCGAACGACCGCACAAGGCTACGGTGACAGCGACAACGTCCGTCAAAAATTCACCGGCTATGAACGGGATAATGAAAATGACCTAGATTTCGCTCAAACTAGATATTTTAACTCAGGCTTTGGCCGTTTTAGCAGTCCCGACCCGTTTGGAGGAAGCGGCTTTGTTACCGTCCCGCAGTCTTGGAATCGTTACATCTATTGTCTGAATCGTCCTACCGTATTTATTGATCCTTCAGGGATGATATGGCTCACTATGGACGATCAAAATTTCATCTGGATTGATGATAAAGAATACGAAAAAAATGGCGAAAAATACAAGGACTATAGGTCGGCCAATGGTACCGTAATCTTACTGGAAAGTATTTCGCGAAAAAAATACAAGAATCTTGTCGGCTCACATGTTTCCTTGAACTCAAACGGAACCGTGTCGGCAGCGGCGGAACCTGCCTCTGTTGAGGTAAGAGCTGAGTATGACGACAACGAAATTTCGAACCCGTGGGGTGGTCTGGGCTCGTTACGCACACCTACAAAAGGTAAACCCAATGGGTATGACAAATTTCGCGGGAACGGGCCGGGAAAATACACACTTCGTTTTTATAATGGGAAAGGATCGGCAAAAGTCGATATCGACTTCGGACACAATCATGGAGCTGGCGATCCCCACGCTCACTGGTGGGACTGGAACGATGAGGCATATGGACCACGCCAGCCAGGAAGTGAGATTCCCGTGGGTAGTGAGGAATCAGTGGATGAAGATGGCGATCGAATTATCAAACCGCCCGCGGAGTTGATCGATTCTTTTGTGGTTTTACCAGTACCGGGGCGAGTTCCGGTACCCGTACGACCAACTGTACCCATTAGAATCCCAATCCGAATTCCGGTTTTAGTACCGGTTATCCCTTAAAAATTATGGATACAACAAACAAAGTTTATAGATTCGCCGAGATTCCATGGCACGACTCTTTATTAAAAAAAGTCGCCATTCGAAATGATGGAGGTCTTTATGGAATAACCCTTATTATTAAGCATTCGACAGAAGTTGATATAAGCGAAACCCGAATCTCATTTCTTGAAGTACGATATTTGACGGCCAGTATCGACCTTCTCGCGCTACAGTTCTGCTCAGGGATGATTTGGGACGCAACTTGTCACGAAGAAATTTCAGAAGAATTGAAAATGAGACTTAGGTCTTTGCCAGAATTGACGCCTGAAAAATTCGAATTAACGAGTCTCGTGGTCTTTGAGATCAGCTTAGTACCACCTTCAGGAAATCTGCTCGTAGTTGCCAAAGATTTTGAGCTTCAAAATCTTAACGATTAGCGAGTAGACAGAGTTTGATATTATGTGTCGTGTAAAAGCTCACAAGCAGACAACCGATGTTGGTCGAGCAAAAATATCCATCGGGCCGCGTCGTCCGCAACGAAATTGATGTGAACGGAGATCTGGCAAAGGTCGAAAGCAAGAAGAACGTCGGTGATTTCTATCGGCCGTACGCCTCGAGCTTTGTCTATAACGCTGCAGGAGCGGTGACTTCGATGAGGCTCGGTAACGGAAAGTTTGAAAACACGGTCTTCAATTCCCGTCTGCAGCCAATTCAGATCGGTCTCGGAAGTTCTGTGTCTGATTATGGCTTGCTAAATTTAAGTTATGACTACGGCACAACCAACAACAACGGCAATGTCCTCAGCCAGACGATCACAGTTCCGACTTTTGGTATCAATGCAGGCTTTACCGCAGTTCAGAATTATGCCTATGATTCATTGAACCGACTAACCCAAGCGACGGAAACTATCAGCGGGAACCAATCGTGGAAACAGACGTTCGGATATGATCGTTTTGGGAATAGAACCGCGCTTCAAGAATTCGAAGGAACAACCCAAACCAATAACCAAACGCCGCAGATCGACGCGACAAACAACCGCTTCACAACAGCCAGCGGATTCGTTTACGATCTCAGCGGAAACGTCATCACGGACAATCTCGGCCGAACTTTCAACTACGACAGCGAGAACAAGCAAAGGCTGGTCAAAGATGCAAACGGCCAACCCATCGGCGAATATTTCTTCGACGGCGACGGAAAACGTGTCAAAAAGATCTCAAACACAGAAACGGTGATCTTCGTGTATGACGCCGCCGGAAAAACCATCGCCGAATATGCGAATCAAACCAGCCAGACGCCGCAAGTCAGCTATTTGACAAACGACCACTTGGGAAGCCCTCGGATGAACACCGACGCAGCCGCACCATTACCGCCCGCCATGATTATCATCCGTTCGGGGAAGAGATCATCGGAACCGGCGGCCGAACTCAGGGCCTGAACTACACCGCCGATGAAGTCAGAAAACAATTCACCGGATATGAGAGAGATACTGAAACCGATTTGGATTTTGCACAGGCTCGTTACCATAATTATAATATCGGACGGTTTTCAAGTCCTGACCCTTTAATGGCATCGGCTAGGCGTGTCAATCCACAAACGTTTAATCGTTATTCGTATGCTCTGAATAACCCGTTTCGTTTTGTTGACCCCAGCGGTTTAGCCCCCTGTCCTCCTGATTTTCCTAACTGTCAAACGGATGAAGGAGGAGACTACTACACCACAGAGGACGGAATTAAAAGTTATATCGAACCTGGTGTTATCAATGTGCCTTCGTGTTCTGAAAGCACTGACTGCGGTTCTGCTGCCAGTCCTTCCGCCGCTCTTGTCGGGCCACCACCCGTTGTTTCACCGGGAGCTCCCGCTCCTGTGACCACCGCTCCTCCCGGTGGGGCACCAAGTGTAGGCAGAATAGTTCTCGCAAATGCGATCCGCTCCCTTGCGGCTACATTGATCGCGCCGACGGCCGTAATACTGGCAACCCCTAGCACGGTGCAGGCCCCCGTGCCGCTTCCGGCAGACCAAACGCCTACCACAACTACAACGACAAGCACTACCACGACTGAACGGGACAGAGATCCATTGCAGCATGTTTACAGAGTTTGGGGAGGACGATCGAGAATGAATAGCGATTACTGGACGCCTATTGACCCGCGAACCGTACCAAATTATCGAGACGCGGCCGGTTTGCCAGATTGGAATACGGGAGAGTACTTGGTCGAAGGAGACGTGCAGACTTCGAATATTACGGAGATTACTGTGGCCAAACCACTTCATGGCAATCAAGGGGGTATAATTGAATACAGAATTAATCCCGCAAATATTAGGAACAAGGTAAATACGAAATTACTGAAACCGTTATGATTAGTAAACTTTTCTTATCATCGACCGATACGATTGATTTTGAGGTCCCGCGCAAGATACTTGAGATTAATCACTTGCGCATGGACGAAACTCCTGTTCTTCATGTCAGGCTCGACCGTCCTGTGGCGGTTTTCGACCAACAACCCTCAGGATTTGTGACTAATTGGGTGTTTTTGACGAATCGACATATCGGTAACGAGAATCAGATCGAACATTTAGAGTCATTCCCGATCGAGGTCTACGTTTTGGTTCCGAAACAAGCAAAAACCTTACCTACTAAGCTTGAGGATATGAGAAATATCGCGTGGGCGACGATACACAAAAGGTGACGAGATTCGGGCGGAGGCATTGAATATACTGATGAAAACGTCAAGGGAAAATAGGCAAATCCTCCTTTTGGAGAACGTTTTTTCTTGCTGGGGATCGGGAGGGGGCGATGTCCAGATGAGGTCGATGACATGGTCTAGTGAAAGCGGCCAGAAAAGGGTCTTAGATTATAGTCGGATGAGAAGATATGACATGAGCTAATAAAACAAATTGCCGCCAGACGACCGACGGAGAGACATTTGATTTCGCATATAAATACAATCTGTCGGGCGGATTGATCGAACAAACATATCCTAGCGGAAGAGTTGTAAAGAATGTTTTGGACAACAACGGCGATTTAAACATAGTGCAGTCCAAAAAGAACGCCAATTTCGGTTTCCACAATTACGCCAAGAATTTCACCTACAACTCCGCCGGAGCGGTGACCTCGATGCAGCTCGGCAACGGCCGCTGGGAATCAACGCAGTTCAATTCCCGCCTCCAACCGACGCAGATCGCCCTCGGTGCCACCACCGGAGCATCTGATCTGCTCAGGCTCGATTACAGCTACGGCGAAACGAACAACAACGGCAATGTCCTCAGCCAAACCATCACCGTTCCGACCGTTGGCGTTAACACTGGTTTCACCGCAGTTCAAAGTTATTCCTACGATAGCCTCAACCGCATTAAAGATGCGACGGAGAATATCACTCCAATCGGTGGTAGTTCATCGCAAAGCTGGAAGCAGACGTTCACATATGACCGCTACGGCAATCGCAACTTCGATGAAGCGAACACAACGACACTGATCAAGAACTGCGGAACAACTCCGAACTTTACCGTTTGCGCGGCTGATCGAAAGGTTCTCAATCCTGAGATACTTGCGTCGAATAACCGCATCAAAGGCGATCAGGACGGCGACAGCATCAACGATTATGTATTCGATGCGGCCGGAAATACGACCCGCGATGCTCAGAACCGCAGGTTCACATACGACGCCGAGAACAAACAGATCAAGGTCGAAACCGTTGACGGCAACGGCGATCCGGTTGCAACCGTCGGCGAATACGTCTATGATGGCGACGGCAAACGGATCAAGAAGATCGTGCCGAACGGCGAATCTGTCATTTTCGTTTACGATGCCGGTGGCAACCTCATTGCTGAATACGCGAATCAAATCAGCCAGACACCTCAGGTTAGCTATTTGACAAACGACCACCTCGGCAGCCCTCGGATCAACACCGACGCGGCCGGCAACATCATCGCCCGCCATGATTATCACCCGTTCGGGGAAGAGATCATCGGCACCGGCGGCCGGACACAAGGCCTAAACTACACCGCCGACGACGTCAGAAAACAATTCACCGGATACGAACGGGATGATGAGACCGATTTGGATTTTGCAGAAGCTAGATATTTGGGAAGCGTCCTCGGAAGATATACTACGCCTGATCGTTATGGAAATAATATTATCCGGACTAATGATCTCCAGATGAGGAAGTACATAGGACAACCTCAAAATTGGAATCAATATTCATACTGTAATAACAATCCATTAAAATATATTGATAAGGATGGTAATCATCCTATACTCGCACTAATTGCGGCCGCCGAGGCCGGAGGGTCAATAAATTTACGCTCTGGGCGCAATACTGCCACATTACCTAGATCAAACAGACCTGGATCTGTAAGAAATACGGGTCAACAAGGAGGTAGAGGTGGAAGTGGAAAACCTAGAGAGCATTTTAGACAAAGCAAATCAAAGAAAGAAGCGAGAGACAGATCAAGAAATGGGCGACATGACCAACCACATAAATCTCGCACAAGTCGAGGCCAGCGGGAACATTTTCATAATAAAAACAATAGAGGCGAAAATATTCATGAAACTTTTGGAAAAGCTAAGAATAGGCTCAGACCGGGTGAACCACAACGGAAAAGGCCGGTGAGAAATAATCCATATTTAGCTCCCCAATGACCATCATAGTAAGGGTATTGGCGCGCGAATGTTTTGAATAAAGCCTGACGAATTTGAAAACGAAGCAAAACAGGTACAGCTAAGAAGTTGTGGAATGCCGCGAAAAAACGCGGCGGCTTTCCCACATTCCCGCAACTCCTACCCCTGCTAACTAGGTAAAAGGAGCAAAGAGATTTTTCTGTCCAGTCTTATTTGACCATCTCAGACGGTTTGCGAATTAAATATAATTATAAATAATAGAAAGTAATGGATAAATCGCTACGGTCGGCGTTGAATTTGCTTAATCAAAATGGAATAAAATATTTTATTATGACGCCTCTAGAAGCTTTGAAATTGGAAAGAGATTTCATAAATGCGTTTATTATTCCTCAGAAAAAAGAACGATTGCTGATGAACGCCAGTAAAGGGCCAAAAAGAAAGAAAGATTTAGATTATTACAAATTTTTTAATTCTTCTCGGAATTGGGATCTTTTGGATGATTTACAAATCAGTGCTTTTGAGTGGGTATCCTTCAATGGAAAAAGTCTGTGTTATTTGTTGTGGAGTTCTCCATCGCTAAATGTGATCGATTTGTCCGTGACCCACCTCCAGGACATAGAATTGAGTTTTTTTTCTGATGCATACTTCTTTGATCATAATTTTTCTCGAACGATTGTTAACACCAGAGATAATGATATTTTTCTAGCTGAAGGGGGGAAGTGGTAGACATGGTAAGATGGGTTGAGGTAGTGTATTTTGATGGGGTTAATTCTCAATATTTCTACGGTACTATTGATAAGTCTATAGAAGAATCAATACTTAGAAAATCTGCGGATGAATGGGTTTGTTTGAGAAATCCAAGATTTCTAAATGAGGATGGCACCAAGATGGAAATATTTGAAGAAGATATTGTTGGAACAGAACCGTATTTTTATCTAAGGGCGGGAAGTATTGTGCGTGTTGCTCCAATTCGGCCGGAAATTGTCTTCTGGGCCCAAGGTATAGCTCCGAATTAACAATTCAGTTCTCATTTTAAGGCTTAAGTTTAATTCTTTGCTATTATGATCGCTTGAAAGCAATGAATTCCCTCCCCCCGCCGCCTTGATACCGATCCCAGACGTAGTACCACTCGTCGCCTTGGTTGATGACCATCAGCAGCGAATCGAGGAAGTTGGCAGGCGTGGTGGCTCCGGTATCGCCGATACCAAGCTCGATGTCGCTGATCGGGTCCTCGTCAATGCTGTGAGAGCCGTCGCCTGATGCGTAATAGATGCCAGCTGTACCGACTGGACCGGGCTGCAAGGCCACGCTTCCGCCGGTCGGATAGAGACACAGCACGGCAGACGGCAATCCTGACCAGATCTCGATCCATAGGCCGGAGCCGCCGGAGTTCCAGCTTTCCGTTCGCCTGATCGGTACATAACCATACTCATCAACCAATTCGCCTATAGAATAGTTGGTCACATCCCAGTAAAAGCCATAGAAATCGCCCGGATCGTAATCAAAGGTCGCAAAGTCCGTAAAGACCTCGCCGCGGTTCCACGATACATAATTGCCGGAGATCATTTCTATGCCGCTCCTACGGAGCTCGTTCGTTTGTTTGGGCTGTCGTGGCTATAAATATGCCGCTCCTACGGAGCTGCTGCGGCTTATGTGTGGGGCCGAGCGGGATAGCAGCAAATCGTCGTTGCGAAAAAGAAAGAACCCAGTCGCTA
>CAKZGE010000012.1 GCA_936914845.1 uncultured Chloracidobacterium sp. | reverse complement strand
CCTCCTAGCTCATCATGCGGACACGTTCTCCTTAACCCGAAAACTCCAGTTTAGACTGGTAACAAAAAGGGGATGTTTACAATAGTTCGACAGTTAAATACCGCTACGATACCGGAGCAAATGTAAGGGCTCAATCGCCGGCTCCAGCTGGAAATGTGCAGGGCAAGATCACAGAGCGGGTATATGACAGCGTCGGCAGGCTTTCAATAGATCGCATCCTGAATTACGGCGGGGCTTACACTCGCTACGAATATCCTACCAATGGAGTACAGGCGAAGAAATTCATCACCATCGTTGATGAGGACGAGGATGGTGCCGATAGCTCGGATGAAGTGCTTTCTGAAAGTTGGTCGGATGGAGCCGGTCGAGTTTTGCGTTCCCGGACCGAACATCCCGGCAGCATTGGCGGGTGGTCGGCTACTTTAGCGGTTTATGATCTTCTTGGTCGCCCTGCTAAGCAAAGCGTTCCGACAGAGGTTGATGCGAACTGGAACCCGGCCGGCGATGACGCGACGCGTGGTTTTCTGTGGACATATCAGAAATATGATTGGAAGGGTAGGGTCGTTAGAAAGATCAATACCGATGGTATTGATTCATCGACTCTGAACGATTCAGATATATTGATCAGTTATGAAGGCTGCGGATGTGCAGGCGGGCAGATCACTACTATCGAAGGCGAACTCGTGCCGCGTGATGATATCAGTGGAACGGGACGCCGCAAACAAAAGATATATGAGGATATATTAGGACGCACATGGAAGACGGAAACTTTCAATTATAGCGGAACTGTCTACACAACAGCAGTCAATCTGATGAACGGTCGGGATCAGGTCATTTCATCTAAGAAATATGATGGATTGGAAAGCAGTACAATCTTTCAAGAAGCTAACGCCAATTATGACGGATTTGGAAGAACGGTTCAAACTCATACTCCTGAACAAGACACAGGATCAGCGACCACGTTCATCTATTATCCTGATGGCAGTCTTCAAACTAAAGCCGACGGCCGTGGTGCATCTTCAACATATGCCTATAACAGCCGCGGCCTGCTAGAGAATATAACCCATAACAAACCCACGGCCTCCGAACCAAGCATGCCTGCATTTGCTCCTTGTGAGGACGGCACCATGGATTGTCTTGCTCCAGAATCGGTAGTCGCAACAACTTCTCCGATCGGACATCTAGATACCGCAGATACGACGACTGGGAAGGTTTATGGATGGAGCCTTGATATGGATAGCTCTTCAACATCCATCGATGTTCATTTTTATATAGATGGAAAGGTCGGTGAAGGCGGAACTTACATCGGCCAGGTAAACGCTAACCTGCCTCGCCCTGATGTTAATACTGTAGTTGGAGTTCCTGGAGATCATGGATTTGAATTTGAAATCCCATCTACCTATGCTGATGGCAGGCCTCATCTTATCTACGCCTATGGAATCGATGTAGCTGGTGGAAACGGTAATGAGCTTTTGAAATCTACTCCAAAATCCATTCTTATAACCCCTTCGATCGATACTGTCTCATTCACTTACGATAATATTGGTAATCGTCTGCAAATGACCGATCAGACAGGTAGTACAGATTTTGAATATGACCAGCTATCACGGATGGTTTCGGAAACGAAACATTTAAGAAGTTCATGGACTATACCGGAACATGACTTTACTATCGAATATGATTACGACCTATTAGGGAATTTGAAAAAGATCACAGATCCGTTTGGGGAAGAATTCAATTATAAATCCGATAAGGCAGGCAGGCTTAAAGAATTGACCGGAAGTGCCTATACATCCAATGAGGGCACCGGAAGCATCTCAGTGACCGACTACATCGACAACGTCGATTATCGAGCTTGGGGGGCCATAAAAGGTGTCGATTATGGTAATTCGACCAATATGACCCAATCCTTTAATAACAGAATGCAAGTAAGTGATTTCAATTTTTGGAAGGATGGGCAAAGTTCTTCATTCATCAAAAAATCATATCAGTATAGCGCAGATGGCCGATTGAAGTTTTCGAGCGATACCGGCGAAACCTCCCGCCGGATCGATTCGCATCGATTTGACCGATCTTATGAGTATGATCATGTTGGACGTTTGGTTGAAGCTTTAACTGGAGCTGAGGCAAGAAAGGAAACAACAACCCCTGATCGTAATATCACACCTTATAAGCATAGTTATCAATTCAATGCTTTTGACAATGTTACTTCAAGACAGACTTTTATATGGGATCAATCAAATAATCAAACAAATTCATGGACGAACAACCGCGAATCGGCATGGCTTTATGATGCAGATGGTAGGTTACGACATACGCCGGAGAATAACTATGATTATGATGCTTCCGGTAGTCTCGTACGAATTCAGTTGAGTGGCAAGAAGACGATATACTCATTAGTGGATGGTTTGGGGCGCAGGACTAGGACCGATCATTACAAACGAAACGGTTTCTTTAATACGGAAGGGCTAG
>CAKZGE010000011.1 GCA_936914845.1 uncultured Chloracidobacterium sp. | reverse complement strand
TTGCTCGATTGAGAGCGTCGTACGTTATCGTAGTTGAAACTCCACGAGCATCGGTCTTGCCGGTCAGATTGCCGTTTGCGTCATATGAATAAGTGATCGTGCCGCTTTCCGGATTCGTCGCCGATATCAGCCGCGAGAGCGAATTATATGCGAACGTCCGCGTCTGAACGCCTTGGTGCACGGCCGTAAGATTGCCGAGCGTGTCATAGCTGTAGCTGGTTGCTTGATTTGGCGATGCAAGGCTGCCGAGCTGGCCCGCATTGTTCGGTTCATCGACGCGGATAAGCTGGCCGAGGGCATTTGTGATCGAACGCCGCTGCTTTCCAGCCTGATCGGTAACCGTTACGGCCGTTCCCACCGTTCCCGCCGAAGAAAGAGAATATGCCGTTTCGACAACGGCTCCGTCGGGCGTCGTGACCTTCCACGGCCGTCCGGCGGCATCAAAAGTGTTCGTCGTCCAAAAGATCTGATTTGAACCGTTCGCCGGCTGGCCGTCCGTGACACTGCCGTTCGCCGTCGCACAGGTCTGCGAAGAATAACCTCTGAACGGATTCGAAGTTTTCGCGATGCGGCCCATATTGTCGTAGCAGGTCAGCGTAAATACGTCGCCGCCTTCGGGGTCGATCGACTGCGAACGCCGGGTCCTGCCGAGCCCGTCAAACCACGTTACACCTTCTTTCCATCGCGTCGCGTCGATCTGCGATTTGACCTTGACCCAACGGGTTGCCTCGCTTGTTCCGGCCCCGTATTCGGTGATCGTCTGCTGGCCGTTCGGTGCGGTGACCTTTGTCGGACGCAGCAGCGGATCGTTGTATTCCATGGTCGTAACCGCTCCGTTCGCGTCGGTTGTCGTCAGCGGCAGTCCGGTGTTGTAATCATACGTTGTCGATGTGGTGAACGCAGCATTCGATCCGTGAGTTCCGGTCGGGTCGGGAACTGCCGTCGTCACGCTGGTCGGATATGCGTAGGCATAAGTAGAAGAATAGTCCGTCTGCGTCAGATTGCCGTTCGCATCCCAAGTCTTCCGCAGATTGCCGAAGTTATCGTACTGCGCGTGGGTTTGCACGTATTGGTTATTCGCAATGTCATGCCAACTCTTTGTCGTCGTCACATTCCCGCGATAGTTTGTGCTTGGGTCTGTCCATTGGCTATGTGTGCCGGCAATGATGATCGGATACGTCCCAACTTCGTCATATGCGAACTGCGTCTTTGCTTTTACATTTCCTGCTGCGTCTTTGATGCGCGTCTCGGTCACTAAACCATTGATGTTTCTTGCTTTGTAATTTGCGTCATAGAGATAATCGGTCTCAACCGTATTTACCGGAGTTTTCCCGTTAAACCATGCGAGGGCCGTCGCAAAATTAGCACTTGCGGCGGTTGAGGCATTAACAACGACATAGCCATACGTCTTCACCTGTTTCGGATTCAGCGATGAGAAATACGCCGGATCGTTGTTTCCCGTAGTGTCATACACTGTCTCGGTCAACGTCGCAAGGGCATTGCTCTCGCCTGATTCGAATGTTATCGAGATATCCTTAGTGGGCCTCATGTCACGCGTCGCGGTCAGTGTGTATGGGGTATTTATTCCTGTTGCAACCGATGTTTCCTCGAACTCATGCAGCGTTCTCCGCATTAGCACATCCGACGGAGAGTAGGATCTGTCCTCATACGAACGACCGGTTAACGCATTCGAAAATCCGAACGGCCGCGACGTATCAAACGGTTCATCATGAAGATATTGCTGGGTATATGTCCCGTCCGGCTCTGTTACCGTCACAATATATGGCTGTTGATAACCCGTGGATAAATCATATGTCCAATGAACTTCGTCATTTCCAGAGCCTGATTCACTGATCCATCTGTCGCTCACTCCGCGATTCGCCCGATCATGTGCAAGGCTGCCTGTTTGTAATGGCCATAATTGCTGATAAGCGAACCTTTCATATCCGCCGCTCGGATAAATAATACGAACTACCTCACCATAAACGTTATATTTGAATTGATAGCTCTGCCCATTCGGCAGTTCGATCTTTGCCAGTACTACCGGATTGAACGGCGGCCGGTGCTCCAGTTCGTACTGGTGATCGTGCCGCTTTGGCTGGAGCGGATATGCCATGCTGCGGAGGATGTATTGTAAACCGCGTAGTCGGCCTTGCCGTCGCCGTCGAAGTCCGCACTGACCACCTTGTCTCCGGCTAGAGAGAAAGCAATGGTGTTAAGGGCCGCATTGCCGCTGTTGGTCGAATAGAAAGTGCTGTTCGAAGTTCGCCAGACGCCGAAGTCGGCTTTGCCGTCGCCGTCGTAGTCGGCCGGAGCCGGTGTGTCAGTGGAAAGTCCGTACTGCTGCGTCTGCTGGGCCAGATCGGAGCTGCGGCGGATATACCATGTCCCTAAACCGCTCGAAGGGGAATTGGGCCGGAAGATAACCGCGTCACTGCGTCGGGGCTGACTATTACTTTTACGCATCTGACAAACTCTTTCGAATCTTCTAGGTCCGAGAACACTTTCATCGCGTATTCGAGTGACATGATCTTCACTCGATCCACCGCTTCCGGCTCCAGTTCGTCGGCGATCCGCACGACCCTGACGGCGCTGTGGGTTTTGCGAAAGGTGCGAGCACCAGTCCTGCATCGGAGAACCCGTACTAACCGGCATAAATGCCAATATGGGATTGGTCGGAGCGTGTTTTCTAAGTTGTTCAATATTGATTCTTTCTGCCATAACTTCCTCTCTCGCTCTGCAAATTGCAGAGCCGAAAACGCGTAGTATTTAAGGGCCGCATCTTCAAGACCCTGAATAAAAATCACTTTCATTCAGGAAATATTTGCTGACATTTTCTTAATTCTCCTGTGTGTAAGTTATTTCCCTCGAAACCTTTCCGAAGGCACCATTTTCCAACCGCCGAATTATTTTGTCGGTTTTCGATCGGCACGATTGACCGAATTTGAAGCCTCGGGCGATGTCTTACCGGCCAAACGGCAAATACAACCGAACCTTGACAGAAATATCGGCGGGATACTGCTTCGATCAAAGGCGTTAAAACGGGTTATCTGATAAAATTGATATTTCTAAGCAAGCCGTACTTATGAATGCAGTTGAGATCGAAGAAGCCGTTTCTGCTCTTGCCGAACAGCCTTTTGACGCGACAAGTTTTCCTTTCGCGTTTCTTGAGGCCTTTGGCAATAAGGAAACGACTATCCGCAAACTGAAAAAGGGCGATTCGAACAAATCTGACCTTTCGGGCGGCGTTCTCCAGCGCAACAACATTCATATTCTGACCTGTGATGAGGGCGAAGTTTCGACGACGCTCGATGCACTTCGCCAAAGCCCGGCGACCACCAAGCAAAAGGCGAAGTTCATCCTTGCGACGGACGGCAAAACGCTGGAAGCTGAAAATCAGGCAGACGGTGAAACCGTCGCGTGTGAGTATGCGGATTTCGCCGATCATTTCGGGTTTTTCCTGGCACTAGCCGGAATATCGACCGTCAAGCAGATCCGTGAGAACGCTTTTGATATCAAGGCGACCGGCCGGCTCAATCGCTTATATATCGAACTGCTCAAAGAAAATCCCGATTGGGGAACCGCCGAACGTCGCGAGGACCTTAACCATTTAATGGCCCGGCTGATCTTCTGCTTCTTTGCCGAGGATACAAGCATCTTTCATGGGTCGATGCTGTTTACTTCGACAATTGAGCAGATGAGTGAACGTGATTCGTCGAATACGCATGAAGTATTGTCTGAATTGTTCCGGTCGATGAACACGAAGATAGCTGATCGCGAAAAAGAGACGATCAAAAGCTGGGCCAATACATTTCCTTATGTGAACGGCGGCTTATTTTCGGGCACTCTCGACGTGCCGCGGTTTTCGCGGATCGCTCGTTCGTATCTGCTGCACGTCGGCAAGCTCGACTGGACAAAGATCAACCCCGACATCTTCGGGTCGATGATACAGGCGGTTGCCGATGACGAGGAACGCGGCAGCCTCGGCATGCACTACACGAGCGTGCCGAATATCTTGAAAGTTCTAAATCCGCTTTTTCTGGACGACCTACGTTCGTCATTGGAAGAAGCGGGCGACTCGCCGATCAAGCTGCTCAATCTGCGTAAACGTATCTCACGCATTCGCGTTTTTGACCCGGCCTGCGGCAGCGGTAATTTTCTGGTCATAGCCTACAAAGAGATGCGCTCCATTGAGGCCGAGATCAACCAACGACGCGGCGAGAGGGAACGCCGAACTGACATTCCACTGACAAATTTTCGCGGCATCGAGCTAAGATCATTTCCGGCTGAGATCGCACGGCTTGCTCTTGTAATAGCCAAGTTCCAGTCCGACGAGATTTATCGCGGCGATCTGCTCGCACGTGCCGAATTTCTGCCTTTGGAAAGAGCAAACTGGATCACCTGCGGCAATGCCTTGCGCCTCGATTGGCTCAGCATCTGTCCGCCAACCGGAACAGGCGTAAAGCTCAATGCCGACGACCTTTTCAGCACACCGCTCGATCAAACCGAGATCGATTTCGACAATGAGGGCGGTGAGACTTATATATGCGGAAATCCCCCCTATAAAGGCAGTCAAACGCAGACCCCAGACCAAAAAGAAGATTTGGCCTCAGTGTTCAATGTTTACGGAATTTCGTCGAAACAGATCGACTATGTGGGTGGGTGGTTTATGAAAGCCGCCGCTTATGCCCAAGCAACCAAAACAGACTCTGCGTTCGTAAGCACCAATTCCATCTGCCAAGGACGCATCGTCCCGATTCTTTGGCCTGAGATTTTCGCCCGAGGTTCATTCATTCGTTTCGCTCACACCTCATTCAAGTGGGCGAATCTGGCCGCTCATAACGCAGGTGTTACAGTTGCAATCGTAGGACTCTCCTCAGAAGTAGGTAAGAAACGCCTGATTTACGATTTGAGTCGTGACGGTGAATTTTCTGCTCGAGAGACAATGAACATCACGCCGTACTTGACCGCGGGTGAGAACGTAATGATTGAAGGTCAACGCAAAAGCATTTCGGCTCTGTCGGACATGTCTTTCGGCAATATGCCTATTGATGGAGGAAATCTCCTGCTTTCGGCGGAGGATACTTGGGCTCTTAGCCTCAATAAGCATGATACCGAAATGTTTATACGTCGCATTTACGGCTCTGCGGAGTTTATACGCGGAATTGTTCGCAATTGCATTTGGATTCGAAATGAAAACTTGCCGAAAGCTCGTGAGATTGATGCGATTCGATCACGTATCGAGCGTGTTGGCGAAATGCGGGCCAAGAGTAAAGATGCTGGAACAAGAGAGATGGCCGAGCGATCGCACCAGTTCCGCGAAATGTACAGCGGCAGGAAACAAACATTGATTCTTCCGGGAGTGTCATCCGAAGTGCGCGAGTATTTTCCGGTAGGATTGATCGACAATCATTCAGTCGTCAGCAATCTCGCATTCGCCCTCTACGACGCGCCGCTCTGGAATATGGCGTTGATCGCTTCGAAGCTTCATTTGATTTGGATCGGAACTGTATGCGGTAAGTTGAAAACTGACTACCGCTATTCCAACACACTCGGCTGGAATACATTTCCCGTACCGGAGCTTAGCGAACAGAACAAAGCCGACCTGACGCGTTGTGCTGAGAATATTCTTCTTGCCCGCGAGGCTCATTTTCCGGCGACGATCGCCGATCTTTACGATCCTGACAAGATGCCAGCCAACCTTCGCGAGGCTCACGAGAAAAACGACGAAACGCTGGAACGCATCTACATCGGCCGCCGCTTCAAAAACGACACCGAACGGCTCGAAAAGCTTTTTGAACTTTATACACAGATGACCGCGAAGCAATCGGTCGGCAAACCGGCGAAGAGAAAGAAGATTTAGAGATGAATTGCCACTAGCTTTAGCTAGTGGGTCGAGATGCTTAAAAATTTACTCGGGCTTTAGCCCGCAACAGGTTGGGCTAAAGCCCGGTCTTTAATTTAACATCTAACCTCCAGCTAAAGCTGGAGGCAATTCATAAGAATTACAACTGGCTAAAGTTGGATGCAATTCATAAGGATTACTATCGGCGAAAGCTACGAGAAATTAAAAAACACATGAGCGATCTGATCCTCTATACAACCGAAGACGGCAAAACACGTCTCGACCTGCGAGCCGACGGCTCGACGATCTGGCTTACCCAGCTCGAGATCGCCGAACTCTTTCAAACGACAAAACACAATGTGTCGATCCACACAAAGAACATCTTTCAGGAAGGAGAGTTAACGCCTGAGGCAACTGTTAAGGAATCCTTAACAGTTCAAAATGAGGGAAACAGGCAGGTAAACCGCACTATCACTTACTATAACCTCGATCTTATTCTCGCTATCGGATATCGCGTCCGAAGCCCACGCGGTACACAATTTCGCCGTTGGGCGACTGCGAATTTGAAAGAGTTCGTGGTCAAAGGTTTCGTGATGGATGATGAGCGGCTCAAAGATCCCGGCGGTTGGGACTATTTTGATGAACTACTGTCGCGCATCCGCGAGATACGAGCCTCCGAAAAGCGATTTTATCAAAAGGTACGCGACCTGTTTGCCCTAAGCTCCGATTACCAGGTACTCGAAAAAGAAACGAGTCTGTTCTTTGCCGAGGTCCAAAACAAACTGCTCTATGCCGCCACAAGTTTTACGGCCGCCGAACTGATCGTTGAGCGTGCCGATCCTAGCCAGCCGAATATGGCACTTACAAGTTGGTCAGGTTCACGCGTTCGCAAACAAGATGTGATAATTGCCAAAAACTATCTGACTGCAGACGAGATCGACACGCTCGACCGCCTGGTCGTCATCTTCCTCGAGCAGGCCGAACTTCGCATCAAGCAGAGGAAAGACCTCACTCTCGATTACTGGCGTTCCAGCGTGGACACAATGTTGTCATCCAACGAGCAGCCAATTTTAGAAGGAACCGGAAAAGTGAGCCACGATGACATGAAACGTCTTGCTCATGCTAGATACGATCAATTCGATGAAAACCGCCGTTCCGCAGAGGCAATAGCGGCTGATACCGAAGATCTCAGAGAACTTGAAGCTCTGGCGGAGAAACTAAAGAAAAGTAAGAAATGAATAAATCGATCCCCATACCATCAATTTCTGTTACATACGCCCAAGACGGACGATCTACCAGTTCTAACGCAATGGGCATGCGTCCTATGCAGGAACGCGCTTATCAAAAACGCGGCGAGCAATATCTGCTGATAAAATCTCCGCCCGCTTCTGGCAAAAGCCGGGCACTGATGTTTATCGCTCTCGACAAACTCGCAAATCAGAAGTTGAAACAGTCGATCATCGTCGTTCCCGAATGAAGCTAATAAGCCTGCATTTCTGTTCTTTCCGACATTCACGACATTCTCAAGAGTCATTTCCTTCGCAGCTTTGGCAATCGTTCTTCTGGGAGGTATCTATTTTGCTCGGTTGAATCGGACAACTGAAGATTCAAGCTCATTGGCGAAAAACGAAACAGCGCCAGTTGCATTGAATACCGAAGCTGAATTTCCAAAACGAGCTTTACGAGAAGTTGCTGGGGCCGCTGAATCTAACGACATCTCAGTGGGTCTTTGTACCGGACAAATTCTTATGGAGGATCCCTTTTCAGGCCCTTAGCCCGGACGGTGTGAAGTACCTCATTGAAACGAAGACTATCTCCTATTCTCCGTCGGTAAGCTTATTGAGTAAATTGCTCGAAAGTAATCGGCCTATCCGAAAAACGATTCAGATCTACGCAAACGACACCTTCAACAATCAGAAACTCGCGTACGTAAATAATGAGGCGTCTAATGTTGCGAAGATGTTTGATACCGTTCCGCATGTATCGGCTTCAAAAAAGCTATTCCTAACAACCTCTCCACAGGCGGACATTCTTCATTTTTCGATGCACGCCCAACTCGACGGCGAAGATCCTCTTTCTTCGTTCCTTGCTTTTCGGCAAAATGCCCTAGACAACGGTACTCTGTCCGTTTCTGATCTACTCTCGCTGACGCTAAAACCCAACAACCTGGCATTCGTAGCATCTTGTGACACTTCCCGAGTCCTCAACGGGGAAGGGCTAGTCAGCATTCCCTGGGCTCTGCTTGGTTCTGGTAGTTCGACCGTCATTTCTTCCCAATGGGAAGCCGCCGACAATTCCACGCGAGTATTGGTAGAGGAGTTTTATTCAAACTACCTAAACGGTGAGTCGACGGCAAAATCCCTTCAGAAAGCGGCAGTGTCACTAATTAACAAAAAAGACTCTGGCTTTCATGAGCCATATTTCTGGGCGTCGTTTAATCTCATGGGTGACTTTCGCTAAATGCGAATTGTGTTTTCGATACTTCCACACTGGGATTTCGATCGAGTTTCTTAACTGCTTCCAGCATAAGATCGGCATCAGTTTCAGCGTAAATATTTGTAATGCTCATGTCTGAATGAGCGAACAAGTTCTGGACGATTAGCGGATTCGTGTTTCGGCGAATTAATTCGCTAGCAAAATAGGTTCGTAAGTCATGAAAGTGATAGTTTTCTTCGCGGGTGCCGCCTTTCTTGTTGATCTTTGCTCGAATCAATAGCGGATTCCACCTTCTGCGAAAATCAGTTAACGGAAACGGCAATTGATTATTTGCAATCATATCTTTCAGGATCGAGGCCGCAGTTTCGTTGATAGGAACGGAACGCGGAGGCCGACCTTTAGAACCAATCACAAAGACTCGTTGATTTTCAAAGTCAACGACATCCGGCGTCAAGGCTAGCAACTGCCCCCTTCTCAAGGGCATATTCACCGCCAATTGTACAAGCCTGTATAGAAGCTGATCCGATTCAAGCTCTTCCCAAAGAGCCGTTTTCTGTTCTTTCGTAAGGAGCCGTTTTCTTGGCGGCGGTTCTGAAAGAGCTCTTACGTATTGCATTGGATTGCGATCTAAAATTCCTTCTTCGCAGGCAAGGCTGAAAATTTTTGACGCAGTTGACATGATCCGATTGATGGATGATGTCGAAAGGCCTACTTTCTTATTTCTTTTGTTCCCTTTCTTTTGAAGTTTGGATCTACAATCACGGCAGTCCTGCGGCGTAATTGCATGAAGAGGTTTATCTTTCAACTGAGTTAATAGCAATTTTATGTAAAGCCTCTTTGCTCCCTTGTTAACATTGTTCTGATCTACATATTTGCGGTAAGTGGATTCCACGAAATCGCCGAATGTCGTGGTAACATCGGCTACCCCCAAAACTCTTGTCAAATATCGCTTTGACAAGTTGTCTTTCGGCCAATTCTGCTTCCTCTCGAGTGCGAGCCTGCGATATCCCCTGATGAATTGTCGCCTGACCTTTTATTCTCTTGTAAACCCACCAACGTGCTTTCGCATAGGCCGGATGTTTTGAACCTATTTTTTTTCCCTTAAAGCGCTTATATACAGCCATAGATATTCCTCACATACTCACGAGCCAAGCATCTACCTCAGCCCGGTTAAAGGTTGGTCGGCCGACCCCGTGAAAGGGCAGACCGTTGTTCCTCATCCACCTATTGATCGTCGCGTGAGACTTTTTAAGGTATTTGGCGACTTCATTCTTCGTCATTATCTCCGGCGGAGCAGCCGAGCGGATCGCACGCTCTATCGCACCCGAAATTGACGTGTCCAATAAACGAATGAGTTCCGCCTTTTCGATTGTTACGACTTCTACCATCGGTAAAACCTCCATCATCACGAGCGTATTTCCGCAAGCAATATGCCGCATGGAAAACACGGTTTTTTGGGCTTTCAATCGAAAAAAGCGGCTAAAAAATGCACCATTGGAGCAAATTTGCACCAGTTGGCGAATTTATGAACCACCCGTGATTTGTTTTGAAAAGTAGTGAGAAATTATGAGGAAATGAGCGAGCAGATTTTGAAACTGCCACCATCTTAAAAAAACGGGACTCTCAGAAATCGCTGAAAGCCCCGTGTTTATTGGTCGGGACGGCGAGATTTGAACTCACGACCTCTCGCACCCCAAGCGAACGCGCTACCAGACTGCGCTACGTCCCGAAAAACCGAATTTTTAGCTTAGTTTTACCGCCGGATTTTGTCAAATTTTCACGTAAGATAGGCTGGCCGAGCACTAACGAAGATCTGTCCGCTTTAACATTTCACGAAGCTCGAGTACATGCGAGATCAAACTTTTTAAGGCTTCCTGCTTTTCTTCTGTAAGGATCGCCGCATTTTCCGGGATGGCCGCAACATTGACAGCTACAGAAGGTTCGGCGGCAATATCTATTTCGAGCGATTCATCGAAAAGCCCGGGTTCGGCGTCTTCGGCAACTGATTCTCGCAAGGGCGGTTCGGGATGGACGATCTTAAGATTGGCCGAACCGCGAATTTCACTTTGCAGACGTTTTTTAGCCCCCGCGATGGTGAACATCTCATCGTAGAGAAGTTCTTTGATACGCAATGCGACCTCAACATCCCGTCGCCGATAGCTCCGTTGGCCGGAACGATTCTTTTGGGGCGAAAGCATTGGAAATTCCGTTTCCCAATAGCGAAGCACATGCGCCTGGACACCCACGAGGTCACACACCTCGCCGATCTTGAAGTAGATCTTTTCCGGTATCACTACCGCTGCTGCTTGTCCCATTATCGTCTGACTTGTGTTAAAGTTCTATATAAACCAAACGCCGTTATTGTAAGAATAAACTGGACTTGTGTCAACTAAAAGATCAGCAAATACCGAATTTGACTTTCTCAAAAGGCTACGGACCGGCCGTTCGCTGGCACGTCTGGGCGACGATTGCGCAGTCTTTCCGGCCGACCCGGGAAATTCGTATCTGATCACCTCTGATATGCTTGTCGAAGATGTCGATTTCCGCCTCGTTTGGGCATCTCCGCAGCGCATCGGCCATAAAGCCCTTGCCGTTTCTTTGTCAGACATTGCTGCGATGGGCGGTACACCAATTTGGGCGATGGTTTCGATCGCGGTGCCGAAAACGCTTTGGAATAAGGGCTTTGTCGAACATTTCTACGAGGGATGGTTCGACCTTGCCAAAACTTTCGGTGTTGAATTGATCGGCGGCGATCTTTCATCTTCACCGGACCGGGTTTCGATCGATTCGACCGTTATCGGAAAATGTCCGACCGGCGATATCGTATATCGCGGTGGTGCCATACCCGGCGACGACATTTACGTCACGGGTTCTTTGGGCGGTGCGGCCGCGGGCCTAAAACTGCTGGAGGACGGCCATCGCGAAAACGAGAACCATTCGATCACAAATGACCTGATCCTTAGGCAGCTTAAACCGGAACCTCAAACCGAGATCGGTAAATGGTTGAGTGAGAACGACCGAGCCACCTCGATGATCGATCTGAGCGACGGGATCTCCGGCGACCTGCGTCACATTTGCGAAGCCGGCGGCGTCGGAGCCGAGATATACGCTGAAAGGCTTCCGCTGGCATTCGGTGCAAACATTATTTTCAAAGATCGGCAGCAAATGCTGTCGGCAGCCTTGAGCGGCGGCGATGATCTAGAATTGCTGTTCACTACCCGACCCAATTTCGTTTCCCGCCGCAGAACGCCGCGGTTGACCCGCATCGGACGTATCACCGACCGGGCCGGCGTCATTGATCTCATCGACGGCGAAAAGCACATTCCGCTGTCGCCGGATAGCTTTCGCCACTTTTGATAATTTTTCCTTTCGATTTCGATCTCTGGCAAGGGGCGGCGACAGACCTGACCCGCGATACTGATAGGTTGCTTGAGAGGTCACCGGTCGGGCCTATCCAAATAAAAAAAGAGCCACCCATTTGGGCAGCTCTTCTTGCTGTTGGTCAAAAGCTCCGGAATCAGAAGCCGGGAGTTGGCGACGGAGTTGGCTCAGTCGGCTCGGCCGGTGTCGGAGCCGGGTCTGAAGGCTGCGGCGTTTCTTCCGGTGCCGGTGTTTCTTCCGGTGCAGGTGATTCTTCCGGAGTCGGGGTCGGCGTTTCCATAGCTACGGCCGTTTTATTGATATCCGTTTGACCGTCGGTGGTCATGGCTGTGGCAAAAATTCCCGATATCAAAAACATACTGACTGTTGCTGCACCAATTATTTTTTTCAACATATAAACTTTTTCTGCCTTGTTCGTTATTTAATTTATTCCAGGAAACTCGGACTGTTCCGTACTACGTGTTTCCAATTAGTTCGCTTTACTACCTTGCAAGCCGGGTGCCACGCAGTAAAAATATCCATTTTTTTGGATTTTTGTCCTAAATGAGGCCATTGTTTGTTCAGAAACAATACAAACTCTGTAGCAATTCGGAACGATCTTCTCCTTTCGCCACAACATATTTTTATTGCTTCTATTAGATCGGTCTATAAAAGAAGGTTTTGACTGAGTATCAAGCCGACCCGGCGGTGCGGAGCTAGAAATGGTCAGATCGGGGACGGCCTGGGCGTACCTATTCCGCTTATCAATGGCAGATCAAGCGAAACAAGTTCGATTTAAGGACATTATCGGGGAGATGAGACTATATATTGAATTACAAATTAGTTACTTGCCCATATATTGTGCTTGCCAAAAAAACATAATTGATATTACATTAAAACTGAAAAATTAAACTTACATCTGGGAGGAGAATGAGTTTGCTTACAGGTCGGGTCTTACTGTTGAACTTTTCTTACGAGCCGCTTGGCACGGTGGGCGTGTCGCGGGCGGTCTGTCTGTGGTTCCGAGGTGCCGTATTTGTCGAAGAGAACGACGGTGACAAGGTGCTGCATTCTCCATCCACGACGTTTGCCGTCCCATCCGTTGTCCGGCTTCGCCATTATATAAATGTACGCCGCAACCGTCCGGAAACCACGATGAAGCGCGCACGTATCTACATTCGAGACCGCTATCGATGCCAGTACTGCGGCGAGCATAAACACGCTAAGGATCTGACACTCGATCACATTCTTCCGCGTGCCCAGGGCGGCGAAAGCACCCCGCACAATTTGGTTGCGGCTTGTGTTAAATGCAATCAGCGCAAAGGAAACCGCACGCCCGAACAGGCTCGTATGCCGCTTTTGACATCTCAGCGGTTGCTGCGACTGGGGCTGGACCACGTGCTTTTGTGTCATTACGCCGAATCACGGCCGGAATGGAGAAAATATCTCTATATGGACGAAGTTGAGGAAGATGTTCGGCCCGCTGCGGCATAGGCGACGGGTTCACCGAGCTTTAGATCTTCGGCCGAGGCGGCATCGGCCGACGATCGCTGCATGAAATATCCATTGAAAGACCGGCAGGTTCGACGATAGGCGGCATGAGCAGCACGGGCCATCTCTCCATAGCCGGCCAGGATCAAAAAAAGGAATCGCTGAATTCTGTACCCAAGGCACCACATTTCGCCTAACTCTGCGGCTGAAACTACTGGCTGGCTATCAAAGCAGTAAACGGCAGGAAAATTTACACCCGAGAGGAAGCTTAGCAAGCTCTTCACCGCCGGACCCTTACGAGATGGTCGCGGAAGTGGATGTGGCGAGTTTGGGTCGTTCCGAAAACCGCTCAGACGGGTATTCATCGGCCGCAACGAGAGCCGCGCCAGTCTCCACGGAAGATGGAACGCGATCAAGCCCGGTCGCGATCAACCGGTAAGCCGTCTGTTCGTACGGTTCAACCTGCAATTTGCGGTTAGCGACAACTGGTTGAAAATTCGGCTTCATATATTTGATAAGAGCGAAAATTCAGATACTCAAATGAAACTAATAAACACGCGTGCAATATTGTTTGCGGTTGCCCTCGCGGTCGCTGCTTTTTCTTCCGTCAATGCCCAGGGTGTTGCCCGAAGCGAGTGCTTTCCCTTTGAAAAATTGAGCGTTGAACAACGCAAGTCGGCCGAGGAGCTGTTGCTCAAGGCCCTCGATGAGTCTGCTCTTTACACAATAGTCGGCGGGCTAAAGCCGATGAGCAGCGGTTTCAGATCCATGCAGATGCAGGTGAGCATTCCGCGGGTGAGTGTTTCCGAGGCTGAAAAGATCGTCGCTGAATTCGGCAGCAAGAAGCCGGAAGATCTGAGCAGCGAAGAAAAGGCACGGTTTGGTCAGGCGAAAAACGCGGTCGAACGAAGCAATGTCTTGGCGGCTATCGCGGACACGCGATCGATCCTTGCTCAGTGGAAATGCGGAGACGATCTCTATGCCGACGTTCAGCATTTTACAAGAGCCTACGATGGCAAGCGATTCCTTGACGCATTTGTGGTTTCTCAACCGCGGCTGCGTGAGATGCTTAAGGAGAAGGCAGATTACTTTTCGCGGTGGGGAATTACGCCAAACTCTCATCCGCTTGAGGTCATATACTCGATCGATGCTGATGAAACGGGAGCAAGGGAAGGAGCTTACGGGTACCTTTTCGGGTACCCCGATCATGCCGTCAAATTCTTTGTTCAATCGGGCGATGAAGAGAAATTCACCGGGAATTTCGTAGCGCGAGATTTCATATCGATCCCTACATTCAGCCGCGAGACGAACGGTTTTGTTTACGCCGTGCCGAAGGGATATGCCGCGACGGATATCGACAAGGATCTGCGAGCGAAGGCCGAACCGATCTTGGCCGCTTATAAAAAACGGCGAGCAGAATACATCGGAGAAGGTAAAAAGGGCGTTGTCGAACTTCTTCGCGATTGGTTCTGCGTGCCAGATGGGCGGTGTTCAGCATCAAATGCCAAATTCGATTGATCGGGGCACCACGAACGGCCAAATTTCTGATATGACAAGCGACGGATCTGAGACGGGCCGAAGGCGCCTAGGACTGCCGACCCTGACGGGGTTGGTGGTCGCTAACATGATCGGTGCGGGGGCTTTTACCACATCAGGATTTGCCTTGAACGACCTGGGGTCACCTTTTTGGGTGATGCTCGCATGGGCCGTCGGCGGAGCGATCGCCTTTTGCGGAGCTCTATGTTACGGAGCATTGTCTCGTTACGTGGCAGAATCGGGCGGGGAATATCTGTTCTTGTCGCGGGTCGTTCACCCGCTGATCGGATTTGTCGCCGGTTGGGTCTCCTTGGTCGCCGGTTTCACCGGAGCGATCGCGTTCGCGGCGCTGGCCTTTGAGGCCTACATCCAACCTCTCCTGCCGATCGAGCTTCCCGGCGGACTACTTGCGATAGTTCTGGTTCTGGTCGGAGCACTGATCCATGGAGTTAGACTTAGCATCGGGACCGGGATTCAAAATGTAGCGGTCGTTATAAAGCTGGTCCTTATCTTCGCTTTTCTCGCAATTGTGGTTCTGGCAACCGGGTTGACCACGCCATCGACAGCCGCCGTGCCGCTTACGCCTTTTTCGATAGTGACCTTCTCATCGTCGCTGGTTTGGATCTCATTGAGCTACTCGGGCTACAATGCCGCGGTGTATGTCGCGGGCGAGGCTCTTGACGCTCGGGAACGCGTACCGAAAGCGATGTGGGTCGGAACGCTCTTGGTTTCCGCGATCTACATCTGTCTAAACGCGACATTCGTGTACCTCGTGCCATTTGACGTCGTAGCCGGCAAGCCGGACGTGGCAGCCGCCGCCGCTCAATACGTTGGCGGAGCACCACTCGCCCTGCTTGTGAGGTCGATCATAGGTATTTCACTTTTGACCTCAGTTTTTGCGATGTTGATGATAGGTCCCCGCGTCTATGCGCGCATGGCTGAAGATAACTTGTTTCCGAAATTCTTTCGGTTCAATGGAGATGTTCCGACCGCCGCGATCGTTCTTCAAGCAGGAGCAGCGATCTTATTGATCGTTTTTACAACGCTTAAAGATCTGCTTTCCTACCTTGGACTGACGTTATCATTGTGCGCGGCTTTGACTGTTTCATGTGTTTTTCTTTTGCGTACACGCATGAGAGGGGAATTCACGATCCCGGGCTATCCCGTTGTTCCCGGTTTCTTCATACTCGCCACGATCGTTCTGGCAATATTAAGCACTATCAGAAGTCCGATCGAGATCGTCGCCACACTTGTCACCTTCGCTAGCGGAGCCGTCTTATACTTTGTCTTTAGCCGTAAAAGCAGTGTAAACATCCCATAAATTGTTTCCCGTTAAGTAGTTGCGTCATGGCTAAGGGCCATCGATCCAATAGAGTCGGGTATCACCCGATCGGGTGCCGCCGACGTTCGGCCCCTGTAGGGGACGGATCAACAACATTTGCCGCAATATCCGTCCCTTACAGGGACGCGACAATTCTGTTGCCGTACCGTCGGGTGGTACCCGACGCTATTCAATTTCTCCGCTTCGCGGATCGAGGAGGCGGTGGGTTCGACAACGGCAAATGGGAATCGACGCATGATCGAGCGAATATATCGGTGCAACGGCTCGCTGTCGTTAGGACATTCTAGATCGTTCGGCCTATTTCGGCGATCGTTTGCGAGGGGTTCAGGGTCGGCAGTTTACTGAGTAGCTTGGAAGACCATTCGACCGCCGACGATCGTGGCGACGCATCCGCCGCGGAAGACCCAGCCGTCAAACGGGGAATTCTTCGAACGCGAGCGCGATTCGGCGGTGCGGTACGTCCACTCGCGTTCCGGATCGATCAGCGTAATGTCGGCTATCGAACCGGGCGATAAGGTTCCGCGTTCTTTCAATCCGAAAATACGTGCCGGATTTGTTGAACACAGTTCCACGAGCCGTTCCAGGCCGATCACACCTTTGAGTATCAGTTCATTAAAAGCAAGCCCGAGGGCCGTTTCGAGCCCTGTAATGCCAAATGGGGCACGGTCGTATTCAAGCGCCTTTTCATCGCTGTGGTGCGGTGCATGGTCGGTGGCGATGGCGTCGATGGTTCCATCGCCGAGAGCTTCCAAGATCGCCTCAAGGTGCTCTTCCGAACGCAGCGGAGGGGCCATTTTTGTGTTGGTGTCGTAACCTTCGACGGCCCTATCGACCAAGGTAAAATGATGCGGCGTTACCTCGCAGGTGACATCGATGCCGTCATTTTTAGCACGGCGAACGGCTTCGACCGCTCCTTTTGTCGAAACATGGGCGATGTGCAGACGAGCCCCTGTCTCCTTCGCCAAAATTATGTCTCGAACGGCATCGAGATCTTCGGCGAGTGCCGGCATGCCTTTTAGGCCCAATAGCAAAGAAACGCGGCCTTCGTGCATGACGCCGCCGGAAGAGAGCGATCTGTCTTCGCAATGATCGACCACCGGCAGGTCAAAATCCCGCGCATAGAGCATTGCGCGGCGCATGATGCCGGCATTGGGAACCGGACGTCCATCATCAGAAACCGCCACTGCTCCGGCTGCCTTCATTTCGCCCATCTCCGCCAATTCGGTGCCGTCAGAAGATTTGGTAATGGCGCCGATGGGGAATACGTTAGCAAGCTGCGCGCGTTCTGCCTGTTCGATCATATAGCGGGTAATGGCGGCGTTGTCATTGATCGGATTAGTATTCGGCATGGGGCAAACGCTGGTCCAGCCTCCGGCGACCGCCGCCGCCGCACCACTGGCGATCGTCTCCTTATGCTCCTGTCCCGGCTCTCGCAGGTGAACGTGCATATCAATAAATCCCGGAGCAACTAAAAGGCCTGAGGCGTCGAAGACCTCGGAGCCTTCGGGAACGCCATCGGCCGTATCCAGCCATGCCGAAACACGCCCATTTTCGATCAATATGTTCTTTCCGGTATTTTCAGGAGCAGCCGGGTCTATCAGGTGGCCATTGGCGATAAGCAGTTTCATCTGTAAGTGTGTGTCAATGTTCGAACGAAATTGTCAAAAACGATCAAATTAAACTCCATTATAGAAAAAATCTAAAAATAAAAAACTTTTAGATGTGATTTTTTCTGAAGCGAGAGCAGAAAAAAGTTTGCCGGCGGTGATACGAAATCGTTGTGCAAAACTCGTAAAAGGAGAAGGAAAATTAGCAAGTTCCTCGGTTTGATGGAAAAGAGAGATCTTTCTCGCTTGGATTCAAACCCCGATGGGCTGATAGGCAAAATGGCAGATCGATCTGCTTACATGCTGCGGTCTGTCGTGATCTTTCATTCAAAAGGGTATTTTGCCGTCCATGGCTGGCGGATAGCTGAAAGGCAAATGAGAACATCTGCAACAGATGGCGGGCCTTTCCTAAGATGCCCGTTCTTTGGCTAATCAAGGGGAATTCGCTGAGGTGCTAGAACACTTAAAGCCGCCCGATGTCGCGTCTATCTGCAAAAAAAGCACGCTGCACCAGATGGCTTTAAGCATCAATGAGACTTACCAAGACTCATCTCACCCGCGCATCAATTGCTCAGGCGGGTGAAGTATAGCATTTTTTTGGCCCTTTGTAATTGTAAGGAGTTTCATATGAGATACATATACTTCATGATAATGTCTATGGTCCTGTTGGCGGTCTCTGTTTCCGCCCAGGATCCGTTTGGATCGCTTGAGGGTTCTGTCAAAGACCCGCAAGGTTCCGTTGTTCCAAACGCGACAGTTACCGTACGCAATGTTTCGACCAATGCCAGCCGAACGGTCGTTACAAATGCGGGAGGCAACTATCGTGTGCTTCAGCTGCAGCCGGGACTTTACGAGGTAAAGGCCGTTGCTGCATCATTCAAACAATCGGTCGTCGAAGACATTCGTGTCCAGGTCGGGCAGATCGCGGCGGTCGATGTGGCTCTCGAAGTCGGCGGTGCGGAAGAGACGGTTACCGTCACGTCTTCGTCCGAAGCTCAGATCGAGCGGAGCGACAACACCGTTTCCGGCGTCGTAAACACGCGCCAGATCGAGAATCTGCCGCTGAACGGCCGAAATTTCCTCGACCTCGCTCAGCTGCAACCGGGCACCGAAAAAGTAGATGCCGGTTCATTTGACCCAACGAAGGCAAATTTCACCGGAGTTTCCGTTGGCGGCCAAGCGGGCCGTTCAACGCAGATCACTGTCGATGGCGGTTCGGTCGTCGATAATGTGGTCGGCACGACGGTGCAGAATTTTTCTCAGGAGATCGTTCAGGAATTTCAGATCGGCATCTCCAATTTCAGCCTTTCAACAGGAGCTTCGGGCAGCGGTGCGGTAAACATTGTATCGCGTTCGGGCGGCAATTCGTTCAAGGGGAACGCTTTCGGATTTTTCCGCGATGATAAGCTGTCGGCATTTCCGGCACTTAGCCGGCTCGACGCGGCACACGGCATTCCCGCCGCGGTGCGGTCTGACCGGGTTCCGTTTGACCGCCAGCAATTCGGCGGAACGCTCGGCGGGCCGATCATCAAGGACAAAGTGTTCTTTTTCACCAGTTATGAGCAGAATAACCAAGACGGCTCATCGCTTTACAACCCGCTGCGGGCACCTGGTTTCGCCGGATTCTCGGCCAATCCGTTCGATGAAAAGTTGTTCACGACCAAGGTGGATCTAAACCTCAATGACCGCTCGTCGATGTTTGTGCGGTATTCGTTCAACGACAATGAATCGACCGGGCCATTTCCGGCCGGCTCAGGTATCGTTCCGCGTGAAAGTGCCAACGGCATTTTCGGTTCCAACGATCAGATCGTAACGAATCGATCACACAACGTGGTCGGCGGACTGACCTATGCTCTTAGTTCAAACATCAGCAACAATCTGATCGTGAATTTCAGCGACTTTATCAACGGTATCGACCCGGTCACAACCGGCGTGCCGGAGATACGTCTGAATCCCGAACAGGACTGGCGTTCCGGAACCAATGCGGTCTCGCCGCAAAGGACGACCCAAAAGCGTTTTCAATTGCGCGATGATCTGACGTGGGTTGCCGGTTCGCACGTATGGAATTTTGGCGGCAATTACGAACGCACCTCGATCGGCGGGAATTTCACTTTTGCCACGCCGGGGCGCATTCGACTTTTCAGCACGGATTCTGAGGGCAATTCGTTGCCGTTCAACACCGAAGCAGATTTTCTGAACGCGTATGTTCAGGATATTGCGATGGGCATCGGCGATCCGAATTTGCCGTTTAACGATAGCGGAGACACAATTAATGACCGCATTCAGTTCTATTTTGGCGACACGTGGAAGGCGGCGTCGAATCTGACGTTGAATTTCGGCGTCGCTTATCGGTGGGATTCCAATTTGTGGAACCACGACCTTGAGCGCCCGGCCGTTATCGCTCCGTTATTTACCAAGGGCATGGCAGCACCCGGACGCGACAACAATAATTGGGCACCGCGCATCGGGTTTGCGTGGGATCCCTTCAAAACCGGAAAAACGATCGTTCGCGGCGGTTTTGGGGTCTATTACGACAACACGATCGATAACCTTCGGTTGTTCGAAAGGGCAGACTTAGGCCCGGTCGGTGCTGAACAATTTCTGGTCGGAACCGGCATCGTTAGCCCTTTGCTGGCTGATATCGGCGGCGACGGCCGTTTCACACGAGGCCAGATAACGCTGGCACAGATGCTGACGCGCTATCAGGCGATCAGGGCCGATCTGGAATCGCGGTTGACAGACTGTGACCTGCCGACGGCGCTTGAATGCACCGGGGCAGTTTCAGGCCCGATCTTTTCCAGCGATTTTCAGGTTCCGTATTCGCTGCAGTACACGATCGGCGTTCAACGAGAATTGCCGTGGAATTTGATCTTGCAGGCCGATTACAACTATCGCAAGGGGTTGAACGAAGTTCAGATCTGGGATATCAACCGGGCTGATTCTGTCGATGGCCCGCTTTTGGGCGATGCATTTCCATACGCCCTGCCGTACGCCGATTCGTCGGCATATTCGACCTATTCCGGACTGTTAATGCGTTTGGACCGGCGATTTGCCAACGGGTTTCAGTTCACGGCAAGCTACGGGCTTTCGAGCTTCAAGGCTTTCAACGGCGATGCTCTCGGGTTAAGCGGCGGGCCGTCAAACATCAACAATTTGCGGGCGGATTTCGGTCCGGCCGGGCTTGATCGACGCCATCGATTCGTTTTCAGCGGAATTTGGGAATTGCCTTTTTACAAGAAATCGACATCGTGGGCGAAGCGAAACCTACTGGGAAATTGGACGGTTTCGATGATCTCGACAATGTTCAGCGGAACACCGCAAAGCGTCTTTCTGCCGTTCAGCGCGGATCTGAGCGGAACCGGAACCTTTACCAGCTATCTGCCGGGAACCGGGCCGGGGTCTATCGGACGAAAGATCAATTCGGTCGAAGAGTTAAATGCGATCATCCGACAGTACAACGCACAGTACGCCGGCGGCGAAGATCCGTTTGGGACTCCGCTTGCTCGCTTGGCAGAACTGCCGTCTGACACGCAGATCGGCAGTGATTCGGTGATCTCGCAAGACGTGCGTCTGACAAAGACGTTCAATTTTGGCGAGAAATATCGGCTGCAGCTGATCGGCGAAGGCTTTAACATCTTCAATGTGGCGAATTTGACCAATGTCAATGACCTCGTTTTGGCGGTGGAGGGAACTCCGGTCAGCGACATAACGACTCTTCGTCCTTCACAGCGTTCTAACAGCGTCTTCGGAACGGGCGGCCCACGGTCGTTCCAGTTCGGGGCAAGATTCGTCTTTTAGTCATCTAGGCGGATCAGAACAAGGGGAAATGAAGGCGGGCTTTTTTCGGGCCCGTCTTTTTTTATTCTTCTTTAGGCAGGTCAATGTCCCTTTGAAATATCCAGCCTCGATGTTTGAAATATAGCAGCAGGATGATGGTCAGAAACGCCATTCCCCCAAGCACGACGAAATAGCCATTCCGCGAACGGAGCTCCGGCATGTTATCGAAGTTCATTCCGTAAATACCGGCGATCAGCGAAAGCGGCAGCATGATCGAAGATATTACCGCCAGCGTTTTCATTATGTCATTCGTCCGGTTCGCGATCACCGAAAAATGTATCTCGAAGAGACTGCCGACGAGCTCACGGTAGCTTTCCGACAGGTCGGAGATGCGTTGCAGGTGGTCGTGAACGTCGCGGTAGAAAGGCAAGATGCGCTCCGGTATCTGCGAAAATTCGCCGTGCGACATACGATAAAGGACCTCGAGCTGGCGGGCGGACGTTCGCCGAAGGCGCGAAACGCTGCGTCTCAGATTCATGATCTCGCTCAGCATTTCGTTATTATTATGCTTCATGGCAAAGATCTTTTCTTCCAATTCGGAGATAGAACCGTCGAAATCGTCCACGACCGGCATGTAGTAGTCAACCACATTATCTAGTATCTGATGCAGCAGGTAGGCGGCTCCGCGCTGACATGAAAAAGTGCTCGAACGCACCTGCTGCTTGACGTTCTTGATGCTGCGAAAGCGGTGTGTGTGAAAGGTGACGACGAAATTATCGCCGAGATATCCATCAAGCTCTTTGGTTTCAAAATTGACGGCCGAAGTCTTTTCCGAATAGATGCCGTGAGTGATGAAATAGATATAATTCGGGAAGCCCTCGACCTTCGGCAGGTTGCGGGTTTCGATGCAATCTTCGACCGTCAATGGGTGAAACTTAAAGATGTTCAATAGAACGAGGCGGGCTTCTTCGATCTGCTCCGGCCTTTCGCCTAAAAGGTCCACCCACACCACATTTGTTTTATCTGCCAGCAATGCGGGCAATTCATCGGCGGAAAAGCCGTCTTCGACATTTTCCGCGCCGCTTCGGTAAACGAAAATCTCCATTGCGATCCTTGTAAATTCAAGAAACTATAGCACAATATGGTAACCTAAAGCATCACCTTATGAGCCAGCCCAGTATAACGCTTCGCGTCCAAAATATCTCTAAAAGCTTTGGCGATTTTCACGCGGTAGATGATCTCAGCTTTAATGTCAGCACCGGCCGGGTTTTCGGCTTTCTTGGGCCGAACGGAGCGGGCAAGACCACGACCATCAGGATGATCGTCGGTATCACCATGCCCGATACCGGCTCGATCGAACTGCTGGGGCAAAAGGTCTCTTCCGCTACGCAAAACCGTATCGGCTATCTGCCGGAGGAACGCGGGCTGTATAAAAAGCTGAAGGTATTGGACCAGCTTCGCTATTTTGCCGCGCTCAAGGGTGTTGACAAGGCTGACGCGGATCGACGGATCGACCATTGGCTCGGCCGCATGGGACTTTCAGAATGGAAATTGAAAAAGACCACCGATCTATCAAAAGGAATGCAGCAGAAGATCCAGTTCATTTCAACTGTTCTGCATGATCCCGATCTTTTGATCCTTGATGAACCATTTTCCGGCCTCGATCCGATCAACGTCGAATTTATGATAGATGTGCTGGACGAGATCAAGAAGCAGAACAAGACGATCATCTTTTCAACACATCTGATGGAGACTGCAGAACGGCTTTGTCATGATATCTTGCTTATCAACCGATCTCATAAAGTGCTGGACGGCAGCATTCGCGAGGTGAAAGAGAAATTCGGAAAGAGATTGTTGAGCCTTCGGGTCGAAGGCGGTGACGAAGTGTTGAATGATCCGGTACTCGTCAAAAATCTGGTGCAAAATGCAGATGAGACGTTGATCGAACTCGCGGATGGGGCCGAGGCTCAGAAATTTCTCCGCAAATTGGTTGAAAGCGGTGCTGCGGTTCATCAATTCGTTGAGATGCAGCCGAGGTTGAATGACATCTTTATCGACCAGGTGCGTGCGAGCGGGGAAGCAAAATGAAGAAATTTTTGGCCATTGTTAATTTTGAATATAGAAAGATCATATTTAAATGGTCGTTTCTGGTCGGCACATTTCTTTTACCGCTCATTTTTTTGGCGTTTGCGTTCGTACCGGCATTGATATTTTCGATGCGCGGTGAACCGACACGGGTTCTGGTCGCCGACCCCTCCGGAAAGATCGCTGCCCGGCTTTCACGCGAATTGTCCGCCGAACGTTCATTGGAAGTTGCCCGGCAGAGAGCGGCCGATGCGGCAGAGGCTGCACGTTCGCGACCGGGCAGCGACGACATCTCGGCCCTGCCTGTGCCGCAATCGTTCATAATCAGCGAATTTCCGGTGGAGGGCCGCAGCCGTTCTGAGCTTGGCTCTTTGCTGAATGCCCGGGTGGCCGCCGGCGAAGCCGATGCATATTTGATCGTGCCCGCAAATATTGAGGATCTATCCGAAGCTTATGAATTTCGTTCGCGCCGTTCGGGCGATATCGTTGCCGAAAGCGCATTTCGCGACGCTTTAAATAACGCGGTGCGGTCTCAGCGTTTGGCGGACGCCAACATTGACGAATCACGACTTCAGCACATCGGACAGAAGGTCAATTTTGATTCTAAGGGAATAGACGACAAGGGTGCCGAAAAAGACACGTCCGGTGTCATGGCTGCTGCTTTCATTATCGGGTTGATGATCTACATAACGCTGGCGATCTACGGGCAGGCGATAATGGGTGCGGTCGTCGAAGAAAAAGAGACGCGGATCGCGGAAGTGCTGTTTTCGTCGGCGCGGCCTTTCCAATTGATGATGGGCAAGCTCGTCGGCGTCGGCCTGGCCGGTCTTACACAGCTGACCATTTGGGTCGTTTCGGCAGCGATCTTGGGCGCTTTCCTTGCGTATCAGGCATATACGATGGACATGATGGGGTCGATACCGCCGATCACACCGCTCATGCTCTTTTATTTTCTCGTCTTTTTTCTGCTCGGATTTTTCAGCTATGCGGCTATTTTTGCGCTGATCGGAGCAATGGTCACGACCGTTCAGGAAGGCGGGCAATTCGCATTTCCGCCTATCATGCTGCTCCTCGTTGGTTTTTACCTTAGTTTTGCTGTCATTCGCGATCCGAATTCGACGCTTTCGTTCTGGGTCTCTATTGCACCTTTCTTTGCCCCGATCACGATGCCGGTGCGCATCCTGGCGGAAACGCCGCCCGTTTGGCAGATCTTGTTGGCCTTTTTGCTGAATGGACTCGCTATCGCCGGATTGATCTGGCTTGCTTCCAGGGTCTATCGGGTCGGAATGCTGATGTACGGAAAACGTTCGACCATTCCCGAAGTCTGGAAATGGATCAAACAAGCTTGATCATTGGCGGTCGGTCAATTCGCGGGCTTCGCGGATCAGGCTGTCGGGTTCGAAAGGCTTCGTCGCATAACGGTTAAATCCTGATTCCAATGCCCTTTGCCGACTTTGTTCGGTAGCAAATGCCGAAAGAGCGATCGCCGGAATATTGCCGCCCGCCTCCGCCGGCAGCTTGCGGATCGTGCTGATAAGCGAATATCCGTCCTCATCCGGCATAGCTATATCGGATATCATCAGATCCGGCACTTTACCGCCCGGTCCGGTCAGCGCATGCATTGCCGCACGAGCAGAATTGCAGCTCGTGACATCTGCCCCGCTTTGTTCGAGCACGAGTTGAAGGACTTCCCGCGAGTCGTCATCGTCCTCGACGATCAATATCGTTAAACCGTCCAGTTGGCCGCGGACCGGATATGCAGGCCGCACCGCCTCGGGCGCAGCTGCCTGTTCTTCGTTGCTGATCGGCAAAGCTACGGTGAATCGCGAACCCTGGCCCAAACCGGCACTTTCGGCAGTGATGCTGCCGCCGTGTTTACTGACGAGTATCTTCGCGATCGACAGCCCGAGGCCGAGTGTGCGATGGGCCGAGGCCTGGTCCTTATCGCCCTGGTAGAACTGGCGAAAGATATTCGGCAGCTCAGTTGCGCTGATGCCGCGGCCATTATCGCTGATGCGAACCGATACCGCCTCGCCGTTGGTTTGCAGGTCGATCAGCACCTCGCCGCCGTCGTCCGTAAATTTGATGGCGTTTGATATCAGATTGCCGAAAACCTGCTGCAGACGATTGGCATCTCCAAAAACGTTGACGGCTGAGTCGCTGGCTGAAAATTCGAATTTTATATTACGGGCGTCTGCCGCCGGCTTATGGGCTTCGAAAGCATTTTTGACGATATAAAAAAGATTGGTCGGCCGATATTCCAGCCGGATCTTACCGGAGGCAACACGCGACGAATCGACCATATCATTGATCAGTTTTGTTTGAAATTTTGCACTTCGCTCAATTGTTTCGAGTGCCGTCCGCAGAGTATGCCCATCTACCTCTTTGGTCAAAAGTATCTTCGACCAACCTAGGATCGCATTCAGCGGCGTACGAAGTTCGTGTGAAACGAACGCCAAGAAGAAATCCATTGCCCGGTTAGCCTCGACCGCCGTATCGAGGGCTTTTCGTTCACGGTCATAGACCTTCTCCAATTCTTGGGCAGAATGTTTCTGCTCCGTGATCTTTCGGACGACCCCAAGCATACGGTGGGGATTTCCGTCATCGTCCAAAAAGGACTTGCCTTCGGCACACAACCATTCGATGGTTCCGTCGGAATAGACCACTCTGAACTCTTCTTCGTATTTAGTGCCTTCGATCCGCGAATGGCTGAGAAAATCGTCCACAAAATCACGATCATCCGGATGGATCACGGAGCGGAACTTTTCATAGGTGGTCTGTTCGTGCGCCGGAAGTTCAAAAAGGTCGTTGCATCGCGGTGTTGCCAGAATCCGATTTTCGCGGTAGCTCCAATACCAAAGGCCGATCTCTGCATTCTCGGCCGCGCTGAGCAACTGTTCGCTTTCCGCGATCTCATTTGCTGCCGAAAGCGTATAAGCGGGAAGTTCGCGGGCACAAACAAAGATCGAACGCTCGCCGGAAGCCGCTTCAACCTTCTGCAAATGCAGTTCGATGGGGATCTTGCGGTCTGCGCTGACGCGGAAATCGATCAACAACCGTTCGTTCTCGCCCCCCGAGGCTTTATCTAAGGCTGATTCAATGATCCGCGGCGTGTTTTCGGAAGATTGCCAAAATACCGTTTCCGAAAACTGCTGCCCCTTTAAAAGGTCAGGGTTGGTATTTGTCGCATGAAAGATGCTTCCGGTCAAATATATGATCCGGCCTTCGTCGTCGAGCGTTCCGTAAAGGTCGAAAACGTTTTCGAAGACAGGGGCTAGATTTTGATCGGATGCGAAATGTTCAAACCGCTCGGAGCGTCGGCGGTCAACGCTGATGTCCATATTGTAAAGATATATTAGCAGAAAACCGCTAAATAGGAATGCCGGAGAGGCGTTCATCAGTAAACCGGCCGCCCGTTCTTCTAAACGCCCACCAAATGTGTACTGTAATCATACATAAACTGATGGAGGATTGGCCAACGAAGATCTTCGAGCAGGCATAAACCCCTTTTAATGCAATAGTTCGCATCGCGTGGCACGCGCGTTGCAATATCCATGAGCGTTATCAAATCTCGGAGGAAAATTTTTATGAATAACTCAGCAACAGCGAAGCAAACCGTAAACGATCTGGTTCAGGATGGAAAAGAACTTATCAACCGGGCTTCAGAAAAGATCCATGAAATGCGGCCGATCAACGAACGGTTGGAGCAAGGTTCCGTTGCGGTAAAAGATGCCGTCGCGACCAATTTACATAGTGCGGCCGAAAAGGTTCACGAAAAATCGGATTCCGCTCAAGATGCATTGAATGGCGGGGCAGATCGGCTCCACGAATATGCCCAAAGCACCATCGGCAAAGTGAACGCTTTCGGACACCGCACGGGAGATGCCTTAGAACGAGGTTCGGAATATGTGCAAAATTTCGATATCAGCGAAGCGACCCAACAGGTGCGCGATGGGATCGTGAGAAAGCCGGCTGTCAGCATTGGCATTGCGGCTGCGGTGGGTATAATCTTCGGTCTCGCCCTTGGACGCAGATTACGCTAAGCGGCCCATAGACTTTGGACATGCTCCTACTGTCCTATTTTGATACAATTACCCCAAGGAGTTTAATTTTACCCGAAAAGACCGACAATCTTATGCCCAACAAAACGAGCGACAAAAAGATGGCTTTGGTGATCGATGATGATGAGATCACGTTGGAGCTGCTAAGTTATCAGCTGAAGGCCGAGGGGTTTGACGTGACGACCGCGAACACCGGAACTAAGGGGCTGACGGAGGCGCGTAAACAGGAATTCGATATTTTGTTAACGGACCTTAATCTTCCTGATATCAGCGGTATCGAAATGGTTCGCCAATGCAAGGAAATGTGGCCCGGCATCGAAATAATCATGGTCACGGGTGACGATTCGACCGAGCGTGCAGTAGAAGCGATCAAACTCGGTGCGCGTGATTACATAGTTAAGACGAGCGATCCGGAGAAACTGTTCGTTGCCATTCGGAATGCAATGGAAGCCCGGAGCCAGTCGCAGATCAACGCCGAACAGGCTGCTGAGATCGAACGTCTGAAAAAGACGCTTTCCAGTACGAATTCGTACCAAGGCATCATCGGCGGGGCAAAGCCGATGCAGAACATTTACGAGATCATCGAAAATGTGGCCGAATCAGACGCAAATATTCTTATACTAGGTGAATCAGGCGTCGGGAAAGAGGTTATTGCCAACGCCGTTCATTTCAAAAGCCACCGCAAGAATAAGCCTTTTATCAAGGTAAATTGCTCGGCTCTGCCAAAGGATCTTATTGAATCCCAGCTTTTCGGCCATGTTAAAGGTTCTTTCACCGGTGCCCATTCGGACAAGACCGGATTTATCGGGCAGGCGGCCGGCGGCAGCCTTCTGCTTGACGAGATCGGCGAAATGCCTATCGACCTGCAACCCAAGCTTCTCCGAGTGCTTCAGGAAAAAGTCTATTACCGGGTTGGCAGCGATCGGCCGCAAGAAGCTGATTTTCGTCTGATATGTTCCACAAATCGAACGCCGTTCGAGGCTATTCAAGAAGGGCTGCTTCGCGAAGATCTTTATTATCGCATCAACACGATCGAAATAAATATTCCTCCGCTGCGGGAACGTATGGACGACGTGCCGATGCTGGCCGAACATTTTTTGAAAGAATACGCGGAAAAATATAACCGGACGGATGCCGAATTCACGCAAGGTGCCTATAACCAAATGCTCAATTACAATTGGCGGGGCAACGTGCGGGAACTGCAGCATGCGATCGAAAGAGCTGTACTACTGAGCAAAGGAAATCAGATCGATCGGCTGAATATCGATGCCGATGCAGAAACGACGCCGGCTTCAACGCGGTATTTCGACATGGCGGCCAGTGCGGCACCGATCGGCGGCGGAACCGCGGCCGCGGCGGTATCTTCGGCCGTAGTGAGTGCTTTTCCGACGGATGGGCCGGAAATGTTTGAAAAGATCGGTGAATATATCGTTCAAAACATACCGGAACGGGACGAAGGTGCTGAAACGAAAGACATTTTCGAAGATGTAGAAAGCGGAATAGTTTTAGCGGCTCTCAAACGGACCAACGGCAACAAGCAGGCTGCGGCAAATCTGCTCGGGCTTTATCGACCGCGGCTTTACGGTATGATCAAGCGACACAATATCGAAGAAAGGCTGGACGCGAGCTAAGCCGTTGACATTTTATACACGTACATAGGGGGAAGAGGAAAATGCTATTTAGAACACAAACTTTAACGCTGCATCCGCTGGTTGCCGGCACGCCGAACTGGAGTTCGGACGAGATCGCCGAACAGGGAAGTTTGACGAATGAAGATGAAGTGAAACGCCGAATGCGACGCGGGGGAGCGCGAGGCGAGGCCGCGGACAAGCGGGATGCGGCGGGCGAGCCTGATCTGGAAGATACTCCGCACGGCCGCGAAGAAGCAAAGCTCGAGATCGAAGATTGACGAGGACGATGCCAATGTTCGAATAGGAGGCTCTATGGTTGATGACAAACTGCAGGCTGACGAAGCTCGCCGCCAGGCGGAATATGACGCTGTTCGAGCGGAGGCCGGCGCCGAAGTTCGGGCAGAAGCAAGGGCCGCAATGGCGGACCGGGCGGAGACACAAGACGTAGCGCGCAGCATACAAGACAACGCCGCCAGCGAAATTGCTCAGACCGAACGCGAAGTTCAGCGGGGACGGGCCGCCGCACGGATATCGCAGGTGATCGATTACATTTTCTTTCTTATTTACGGCCTTTTGGGCATACGTTTGCTTTTGGCTCTGTTTGCCGCCCGCGAGGGAAATGATTTTGTTCAGTTCATAAGAACGGTGACAGATCCGATCTATGCTCCTTTTAAAGGCATCGTTGCCAGCCCAACGGCCGAAGGCCACACATTGGCACTGCCGATCGTTGTAGCGATCGTTGTCTATGCACTCGTGCATTTGGCCATCAACGGCCTTTTGCGAATACTTGCTCATCGCAAGGTCGAGATCTGACAGCGAAAAAATCTATTGTTTTTAAGCCGAAACAGTAGTAAAAGATAAAGAAAGCGGTTTAGTTGCAAAAGAAAAAAAGAGTGGAGGTTAGGGAATTATGTTCGGATCGATCACAGCCTTTTTATGGGCACTTGTAATTGGCATTGTCGTCGGCGCCTTGGCACGCCTTTTACTGCCCGGCCGGGAAGCATTTCCTGAAGGGGCGGCCGGCTGGCTTCTGACGGCGGTACTCGGTGTTATCGGCTCAATGCTCGGAACCATTATCGGCGGAGCCCTGTGGGGCGGCGAGAATTACCAGGCGGGGTGGATCATGTCCATTATCGGAGCGGTTCTGGTTCTGCTCATTGTTCGACTTTTTATGGGTAAACGATCGGCTTAGCCGGCAACATTAACACAAGACCACAGGCCGTCTGAAAAGTCGGCCTTTTTTTGTCCGCAAGGCATATTTCGGGAATTCTTCGGGTATTATCCATTTCCTTGAAAACCAGCAAAATTCTACCCCGCAAGGTGTGGATGCCGTGAAGCGGCCGGGATTTTTGAAGAGAATTGACCGGCCGTTTCCTCTTTTAACCTTTGTCGGGCGGGAGTTCCATTTTTACTAGTCCATCAAATTCGATGTTGAACCCGACCCCTTTTACCGGTACGGACATCTCCTCTTCTGTCTTGGCTTCGGAATTGGCGATGCCGACCGCTGCGAAATAGCAAGATGCGCCGTGGGCTTTGGCATGATCGACCAGCGTATTGAACGCTTCCTGGCCTTCTTCGAATCTGCCCCGGCCCGGATAGAGCCCGGTGCGGACGATAAAGAAAGCAAGTTCTCCGTCCTTATTGGCAACTATCTGCGGTTCCGTGAAAAGGTCGGCCGCTACGTCTGCCGATTCCATATTCCACCCGTCGGCCTGAAGCTGTTTGTAAACGATCTCGACACCAAACGCATGGATGTCTGCAGGTGTCATTAATTCTTTCTGTTCCATAGCTGCTATTTGGTTTCCAATACCTCGATCTTGTCGCCAATGTTGATAACGCCGCCGCCCGGCTCCGCGATCATATTTTGGCCGAACATGACCTTGCCGTTGACGTTTCGAAATTCGGCCAATGTCCGCAGTGGCTCCGGTCCTTTCTTGATCCCCTCAGCCTGATCGATGGTCGTTATCACACATCGCGCACAAGGCTTTACTAAATGAAATACGATATCGCCGATGCGTATCTTTTTCCAGTCGTCTTCGGCAAAAGGCTCTTTTCCGCTGAACACTAGATTTGGACGAAAGCGGTTCATCGGCACTGGGTGTTCCATTCGGCTGTTTAGATCTTTCAGCGACGCTTCGCCGATGATCAAATATGGGTAAGCGTCGGCGAAACTGACCTCGTCTCCCGTCCCCTCCAGTGCATATTTTGGATCAACCGGCCGCTTTACGCCATCCGGCATTCTTACCAAACGTACGCCGGTTCCGAGAGCCGCCGAGAACCACTCGTTCGCCGTTTCGCCGCACAGAGCCGCCGCAACTACGTCATCCCAAATAGACACCTCGACCATCTGGCCGGTAGGCGGCTCTAACACCAACATTTCGCCGCCGTATTCCGCAATAGCCATGTCACCCGCAATGCTCAACTTGATCCGTGACATCTGCGGCATCTCACGCTGCGAAATAAATCGGTCGTCTTCATCGATCAGCATCCATCGTCGATCGAATGTAAAGCCGCGGTTTTCAACGGTTGCGGTTTGAAGCGAAACACCGCCGAGCGATTTTACCGGATAAATATTGATCTCTGTGATGCTCATGGCCGAAGTTGATAATGGTGTTATCAGATTTTCTAAATAATTCACCGAACGCTTGACATCCCGCGATCCAATTCAATATACTAGCACTCATAAGGCAAGAGTGCTAAATGGTCGATGAGACATTCGGCATAGTGCTCGCTAGATATTTTGATCAATTTAAAAAGGAGTTACATTTAATATGGCAACCAATATTACACCTTTACACGATCGCGTCATCCTCCGCCGCATCGAAGACAATTCGAATCAGACCGCCGGAGGGCTTTTTATTCCGGATTCGGCTAAAGAAAAGCCGCAAGAAGGCGAGGTCATCGCAGCCGGCAGCGGTAAATATAAAGAAGACGGCACCCGCCAACCGCTTGACGTCAAAGCAGGCGACCGAGTTCTTTTCGGCAAATACAGCGGTTCTGAGATCAAGCTCGACGGTGAAGAATTTCTGATCATGCGCGAAGACGAGATCTTGGGCATCATCAACCGGGCAGGAGCGGCTGCATAAAGACACAAGGACATTTACGACCAACAGGCCGGATGGGTCAGGTTGGTGCGATAGGTTCTATCATTTTTAGGAGATTAAATCATCATGGCTAAACAAGTTGTTCACGGAGAAGAATCACGTTCTGCTATCCTGCGCGGTGTAAACCAGCTTGCGGATGCAGTCAAAGTTACGCTTGGCCCGAAAGGCCGCAATGTCGTTATCGACAAAAAATTCGGTTCGCCGACGATCACCAAAGACGGTGTTACCGTTGCCAAGGAGATCGAATTGAAAGACACCCTTGAAAATATGGGTGCACAGATGGTTCGCGAAGTTGCTTCGAAGACCTCTGATGTTGCCGGCGACGGTACCACGACGGCAACCGTTCTGGCACAGGCAATTTTCAAAGAAGGTGTTCGCACGGTCGCTGCGGGTGCTAACCCGATGGCGCTCAAACGCGGCATCGACAAAGCAGTTGAGCAGGTAGTTGCTGAAATTCACCGTCTTTCACAGCCGGTTTCGGGCGATGCTATTGCTCAGGTCGGGACGGTGTCGGCAAATGGCGATAAGACGATCGGTTCGATCATTGCGGAAGCGATGGCAAAGGTCGGTAAAGATGGTGTGATCACGGTCGAAGAATCAAAGACCATGGACACGCTTTTGGAAGTTGTGGAAGGAATGCAGTTTGACCGCGGCTATCTTTCACCGTATTTCGTTACGGATCCGGACAGAATGGAAGCTGCTCTTGAAGAGCCTTTCATCCTGATCAATGAAAAGAAGATCTCGAATATGCGCGATCTGCTGCCGATCTTGGAACAGGTGGCAAAATCGGGCCGTCCGCTCCTTATCATTGCGGAAGACGTCGAAGGCGAAGCTTTGGCGACGCTGGTCGTCAACAAACTTCGCGGAACGCTGAATGTGGCTGCCGTTAAAGCTCCCGGCTTTGGCGATCGCCGCAAAGCGATGCTCGAAGACATTGCTGTTCTAACGGGCGGAAAGGTCATCAGCGAAGATCTCGGCATCAAACTTGAATCGATCACCATCGACGACCTCGGCCGTGCGAAGAAAGTGACGATCGATAAAGAAAATACAACGATCGTTGAAGGTGCCGGTGCGGCAGACGGCATTGATGGCCGCATCAAAACCATCCGCAACCAGATCGAAGAGACCACCAGCGACTATGACCGCGAAAAACTGCAGGAACGCCTTGCCAAATTGGTCGGCGGTGTTGCCGTTATCAAGGTCGGTGCCGCAACCGAGACCGAGATGAAGGAAAAGAAAGCACGTGTCGAAGACGCAATGCACGCAACCCGTGCGGCTGTCGAAGAAGGCATCGTGGCCGGCGGCGGTGTTACACTGGTCCGTGCTTCGAAAGTGCTTGACGCCTTTTCGACCGGGGAAGACACCGACGAACAGATCGGCGTTAACATCATCAAACGTGCTGTCGAAGAACCGCTTCGCCAGATCGTTGGCAATGCCGGCAAAGAAGGTGCTGTGATCGTTGAAAAGATCCGTGCAGAAGACAGCGAAACCTTTGGTTTCAATGCTGCTACGGAAACATTTGAAGATCTCGTCGCCGCCGGTGTTATCGATCCGGCCAAGGTTTCGCGGACGGCTCTGCAAAATGCGGCTTCGATCGCCGGTTTGATGCTGACGACGGAAGCCATGATCGCTGATGCCCCGGATGAGAAGGGCGGCGACCACATGGGCGGCGGCATGCCGGGCGGCATGGGCGGCATGGGCATGGGAATGTAATCGAATAGTTCGGGGTTTTGAGTGCAAAGGGGCGAGCATAATGCCGCCCCGACCTCCGAAACGTTTTCACCTTTTAACACTTTGGCAAGTCCCACACGCTTGCACACAAGCCAAGCTCCGTCGGAGCCGCATATTGGATATGTCGCCCCGATGGGGCTTTAATTTGTTTTGTAAATCGCGGTGCTACAAACATTTCGCTCCTGACGGAGCTTTTGGTATTTTTTATGGCCGGCGCTACAAACATTCCGCTCCTACGGAGCTAGGAAGTTGTTGTTTTCGACGGCTGAAGATGCAGGCAAGCTGTCTGCGTTTCAGTCAGGACTTACCTTTCTATCCCGTGGCGGAAGCTCGAAGGTTGCGGCAATTGATTACTTTTTTTCTGTGTTTTCATCTGTGTGATCTGTGTTCAAAAATTCTTACCACAAAAGACACAAATCAGAGCCACTGTCGGAGCAATAAAACCCGTCCCGGTGACAGACATTACGTAAATAATACAAAGAGCCTCTCAAATGACTGTTAGGATTGTTGTTCAGTCCGGTATTTACCATGAACAAAAACACTAACGAATCGCTCCGGCCCGCCGCCGTTAACTATAAAAATGTTGCAATCGTCGCCATCTTTCATTTACTGGCAATACCGGCCTTTTTTTCATTCAGCATCAAGAATCTGTTAGTTCTTTTGATATTAAATTGGGTGGTCGGCGGACTCGGCGTCGGACTCGGGTGGCACCGGCTTTTAACCCATCGCAGCTTTACCGTTCCAAAATGGCTGGAATATCTGTTAACGATCTTTGGCACCTTGTCCATACAAGACTGCCCGATTAAATGGGTCGCAACACACCGAATTCATCATCAATACACCGAAACTTCCGGCGATCCGCATTCCACGCGGGACGGATTTATATGGGCGCATGTTGGATGGGTGCTGTGGGGAGATGCCCAAGACCATAAACAGGAAAAGCTCGAACGATACGTGCCGGATATGTTAAAAGACCGCGGCCATATACTTATTTCGCGGTTTTATTACATTCCGATTATAGTTTCGGCGGCACTTCTTTTTCTGGCCGGAGGCTGGTCGATGGTGGTTTGGGGAGTTTTTGCACGGGTTGTTGTCGGCTGGCATACGACCTGGTTTGTAAATTCGCTGTCGCATCTGTACGGCGGCCGGCCGCATCAAACAAACGATGATTCGACCAACAATTGGTTCGTTGCTCTGCTGACATTTGGCGAAGGCTGGCATAATAATCATCACGCCCGGCCGACGGCGGCCCGGCACGGTATAAGGTGGCATCAATTTGATCTGAACTGGATCACGATCAAATGTATGCAGCGTGTCGGATGGGCGAGCGAAATAAAACATTGACTGGTTTTCGCAGAATACACATTGCTATTTGTGCGGATAGATGCAACAGTTAATGTAATAAATCCTTCTCTCGCATCGGTTCGTTACGATGCGCTTCGCCTAAACGATTTTCGGATAAGTTTGAGAGCAGGCCCTTTGGGAACAGCAGAAGTGCTCTGAGCGAATATTTGAGTATCCGAGATCCGATCTTTTCTAATCAACGTAAAGCCGCGATCTTCAACAGCTTCTTTGAAAAACACCGCTACAAATGCGGATAAGGAAACAGAAAAATGAAACTTTACGTAGGAAATCTCTCTTTTAACACATCGGTCGAAGAACTAACAGAATTATTTGGGAGCGTCGGCACCGTCACATCAGCACATGTTATCGAAGATCGTGAAACCGGAAGGTCGCGCGGCTTTGGATTTGTTGAAATGTCAACCAAAGAAGAAGGCGGACTCGCTATCGAACAACTGAACGGAAAAGAAATTGACGGCCGAGGGCTGAAAGTTAATGAAGCGAAGCCTGACGGTGCCCGCAGCGGCGGCGGTGGAAGAGGCGGCAACAACAGAGGTGGTAGCCGTGGCGGATATAACGGCTCAGGCTGGTAAAAACAGCCGCTAATACGACGGGCCGGCGGAAATTCCGTCGGCCTTTCTTTCAATCGAGGCCCGGAGGATTCTATGGCTAATCAACCTGTATCAATGGCTCGCCGTCACGTTCTCGGCGATATATCGCACAGATGCGAACCGATAGATAATGTTCCGGTTTATTTGGACGACGCATTAGGAGAAATTCTCGGTTATGCGGACGAAAGCTTGGGCAAATATGCGGATGCGATCACTTTTCACGTAGAGGATGCGGTTGCGAAAAAGCTTGCGACCGGACATTTTACGTATTCTTTCGAACTCGATTATGCCGAAGATGTTTCGGCACAAACAACTACTGCACAGCGACGAATAAAACTCAATTCGATTCAGCTTATCCAGCGAAAGGCCTACGTAAAGCCACCCGCCAAAGCAAAGGCCGGCGAAACCGTACCGGAGCAGACCGAAGCCTAGAACTTTTGACCAACCACTGGCCCCAGAGTAAAAAAACTGCTAACCTCTCAAATATCATTGGCATTTTCCGCTAAGTTCTTTATGCTAAATGGATATGGCGCGCGTACTTATTCTTTCGCTGGACGGCGTTGAATATCCGGTTTCGATCCTTAAGGTCGATCGCGAAAAGCTTTATGGCTCTGTCGAGATCGAGGCATTTGATGAAAAGGGTAACGAAGCGACACTGAAGATATTGGCGGCGGATGGCAAGACACTGATCGAAAAAGGCGGAACCGCCCTGGCGACCGTGAATGAAAAGGGCGATTCGATCGACCGCACAGAGCTGGTTCCGGTCTCATTCGAAGGCGACCCGATCGAACAGGTGCCTTCGTCTTTCGATTCTCCCAACGAATTGTCACCCGCCGACGTTGACGATTATTTGCTGCATATCGTGAAAAGTGTCTATTTGCTTTTACCGGCGGAAGATTCTGATATCCAACCGCTCGTCGATGACCTGCTCGAAGGCAATCTGTATTGCTTTCCTTTCAGCTATCGCGGCGGCAACGAATACGATATGGCATATGTTATCGGCGCCGACAAAAGTGCGTTTATGGTTACCGGAAAACAAGCTACCTATGATTTTGTAAAGCTGAACCAGGCGGCATTGCTCGACGATACCGAAGAGCAGGAGATTTCCGCCGACGACATCGATTTCGACCTTTTATAGACGTATGGCGATCAATATCAGCAATGTAAAGAATCGTGACGCGGTTGTGGCGCTTGAGGCTCTGCGGCCGAAGACGGACGTTCGCTACGTGGATAAGAACGGCAAGGCCGTCATCACCAAACGGCTCGTGAAAGCAGATGCCGACCACGACCTTGCGCAACTCCTCAAAAAAGCCAAAAAGCTGGAAAAAGTTGCCGATCTACTGGTCAAGGGTGATCCGGAGATCGACATGGAAAATGCCGGAATGACGCTGACGGATGCATCGCGGGTCTATGTTTCAAAGCGCGGCATCATCCATTTGGTCAATGAATACGAGATCATAAAAAACCCGGACGGCAGTGTTAAAACAAAACGAGCGCGGAAAAAAGAGCTGCAGAATATGAACGCCGAATTCCCGCTGCGTTGGACAGGCAAGTTCATTAAGAAAGAAGAAGCCGCTCACCGATTCGTCTTCACCAACAAAAAGCAGATAGTGCACGTAAACGGGCTGACCTTTGATTTCCTTTACGATATGGCTAAAGAACTGGATAAACGCGGTTCGCTGATGTTGATCCGGGGCGGGGCCAAGGCAGATCAACCGCTGGTGATGAATCGCGGCGGCAAACCGTACAATGCTTTTTTGGAGGGCCGCGTCAAAGGCGATGCATATTGTTTGATCCTGCACCTTTCAAATATGGAGTTGAAAAGGCCGAAGGAGACAGGCGATGAATCTTGATATCGAACAAAAGAAACTGTCCTGCAAATTTGGCTACTGTACCGGCAAGGCGGGCGATCTGGCTGATCCGCTGCTGCACGTCAAAGCTCAGGAATATCGCCGCGATCTAAGCGGGAAGATGCGGCCGATGTCGCCGCAGGACGCGTACAATATTCCAAAGACCAAAGGCTATTTTGTTTCGCGGAAATACGACGGCGAATTTGCTCTGATCTTTTTTAACGGAAAGCAGATCATCTCAGTCAATCCCGGAGCCACAGTTCGCCTTGGCTTGCCTGCCTTTGAAGAGGCGGAAAAGTTGCTTAAAAAGGCGAAGATCGGTTCGTGCATTTTAGCCGGCGAGCTTTATGTAAAACAGGGAGCGTCCCGGGCCCACATGGTACAGCAGGTTGTCGGTATCCTGCGTTCACCGAAGTCAAAGGAAGCCGTCGAACAGATCGGCCTTGCTCTTTTCGATATAGTTGAATGGAACGGCGAGCCGATCACGCAGACCGCAAAGGTCTTTGAACTGCTGAAAAAGGTTTTCGGTAAGGGCGACCGCGTGCATCCGGTGGAATTTAAAAAGGTCGATTCGATAGATGCAATAATGGAGTTGTTCACCGATTGGGTGATCGGCGAAGAGGCCGAAGGCATTGTCGTCCGACACGATGACGCAGGGCTTTATAAGATCAAGCTGCGGCATAATATAGATGTGGCGATCCTCGGTTTTTCCGAAGGGACGGACGACCGAAAAGCGATGCTGCACGATCTTTTGGTAGCTGTTATTCGCGGCGACGGAACCATTCAGGAACTGACCCGCGTCGGCGGCGGTTTTTCTGAAGATGAAAGGCGAGAGATCGTAAAGGATCTGAAGAAAAAGACGGCCCCGTCCGATTATGTTGCGGTCAATAACGACTACGTGGCCTATGAGATGATAAAGCCGGGACCGGTCATCGAGATCTCGTGTCTCGATATGATCGCCGAACGTACCCGCGGCGGCCCGGTCAATCGGATGGTGCTTGAATGGGACGGCAAGCGTTATAAAGCGTTGTCACGCATGCCGCTGGTCAGTGTCATTTCTCCTCAGTTCGTCCGATTTCGCGATGACAAGGAAGCGACCGCCGAGGACGTAAATATCAGCCAGGTGAGCGATCTGGTCAATGTCCAAAACGTTGACCGTTCTGCTGCGGATGAAAAGGCGGACCCGAGCAAATTGCTTGAGCGTGTCGTCTATACAAAAGTCATGGCAGAGAAAAAGATGGTTCGCAAGCTGCTCCTGTGGAAGACCAATAAAGAATCCGGCGGCGAATTTCCGCCATATGTCGTTTACCTGACCGATTTCAGCCCAAACCGCAAAACTCCGCTCGAACGCACGGTGAAGATCGCCGCGACACAAACAGCCGCAAAAAAGATGTTCGATGAACTGGCAAAGAAATACTTCGTCAGCGGATGGGAAAAGGTCAAATAGAATATGCCGCAACCATTTGCCGAATTAGCAGGAAATAAACGGCTGCTCTGGATCGCCGAAGAATGGCAGCGATATTCTCCGGACCTTGCCGAATGGGCTATGGAATGTCTCGTCAACCGGCGAGATGTTTGGAGCCAATATACCGTCAGCAACGGGAAGATCAGCGTTGTAATGCTGCCGATCCCGGAGCGTCGCAAGGCTGGCACCGACATGGTCACATTGCATAAATTGCAGCGCCATTTTGCCGGACGCCAGCCCGGACATCTGATCGGGCTTCATTCGATCAGCGATCATCAAACTTCCAAATGGTTCGCCATCGACGTGGATCTGCACGACGAAACGGCGATCAATGCGGATGAAATGGCACAAGCCAATTTCACCGCGTGTCTGGAGTGGGCGACCAAACTGCGGCAGATGGGCATGGATCCGATGCTGATGGACAGCAATGGCGTCGGCGGCTATCACGTCTGGGTTTTATTGGACAAGGAATACCCGCTTGCGGCGGTATATAAATTTGTGTCGGAACTGCGCAATGATTATCAGAATTTTGGATTGACGCGGAAACCCGAAGTATTTCCACCAAAGGCCGAGGTCGGGCCCGACGATCTGCCATATGGGCTTCGTTTGCCCGGACGTCATCATACGCGGCTGCATTACACGCGTCTGTGGAATTTTGATTCGATAGGTGAAAACGATTGGCTCGAAGGTGCGGATGCGATCGAATTGATGCTGGCAACGCGGCGTGCGAAGCTGCCGAAAGTAAAGATCGGCCCGGCGACGCGGCTGGTCCAGCCGAAACCCAAACGCGACCCGAAGCGCAAACCTCGGATTTGTGTCGATCTGGACGGTGTGCTTGCCCAATATGACGGTTGGAAGGGCATTGACCATATCGGCGAGCCGATACCCGGTGCCGTCGAATTTTCGAACATGCTGGCGAAGATGGCCGAAGTGGTCGTTTTTACATCGCGTTGCACGGTGGAAACGGCGGAGGCGGTCAATTCCGATCTTTCACCCAGCACCATGCGGATCAAGGTTGTCGAATGGCTCGAAAGACACAAATTTGCTTTTGATGACGTTTATATCGGGCAAGGAAAGCCGCGAGCGGCTGCCTTTATAGATGACCGCGGCGTGATGTGCAATCCGCAGGCCGACAAAAAAGCTTTCGCGACCGCCCTCGCCCTAACGAAGAAACTGGTCGCGAAACCTCATGGATATGCCCCGGCGGTAAAAAGAACCGGAAAGGATTAGCGAATTGCGTCGCTTAGAAGGGTTCCATTCACTAAAGTGCCGACGCAGTGTGTCGTATATTCGAACGGATCACCATCATAAAGAGCAAGATCAGCATCTTTTCCTTTTTCCAATGAACCGATACGAGCGTCAAGGCCGAGCAGCTTGGCGGCATCTATCGTCAGCATCGCCAACGCATCTTCTTTCGACAGGCCATTGCCGGCGGCCATAGCCGCTTCAAAAAGCACAACCCGCGTTTTCGGTACATAACTTTCGTAGCCGCTCTGGATCGCCGTCAAAATGCCCGCTTCCTTTAATTTTGCGGCGTTCGTCAATGAAAGATTCTGTTGGTCGCCATATGGCCGGGCCATGGTCGGATGGACGATAACAGGAAAACCTGCGGCCTTGATATCGGACAAAAGCTGCGGAGCATCAGCGGCTCCGTCGATAACTATCCTCACATTGAATTCCCGGGCCAGCCGAAGTGCGGTAGAGATGTCCTGAGCAGCGTTGGCCGTGATGAGCAGAGGGATCTCGCGTTGGATGATCTGCACCATTATTTGCGAACGCAGGTCTTTCGGAGCGTCAGACTTTTTAGCATTTTCCTGAGCCTTGATCAGCTCTGCACGCAGCATCGCCACAGCCTTTGCCCGCGTTCCGGGTGAGCGTCCCTGTCCTGCCAGGGCTGATTGCCCCAAGGTGACGGCGACCATTGCAGTTGGTATGAGAACTGCCTCATCAACGTTTTTGCCCGCTGTTTTTGCGATCAGCGTTTGACCGGGGACCAAAGCGGACGGCTGGTGGCCGGTGTGAATGGTCGTCACACCAAAGGAACGGACGTATTCGATCAGTTTTTCCTGAGCATTGTAGGCATCTATCGCCCGCAGTTCCGGCTGGATCGGGCCGCTGCCGTCGAGAGCCATCTGATCGTGCGGCTGATTCAGATAACCGTTAAGGCCGATAACGCTATGAGCGTCGATCAGCCCCGGGGTAACGACCTTTGCCGAGAGCACCTTGTAGCCGGCCGGGACCTTTATTGACGAAGCGGGGCCGACCGCCTCGATCTTTCCGTCTTTGATAAGTACAATTCCATTGGCGATAGGTTGACTCGCCATTGTATAGACGACCTCACCTTTGACGGCCGTTTGGGCAAAAGCGGCACCGGCGATCGCCGCGATCATTGTGGAGGCGGCTATTAGACCAAACATTATACGTTTCATTTTAATTGTCACCTCCGTCAAAACAGTCGATGTGCATATCGACCTCGGCTCCCGCACCGAAACCGCCCGTGGCGATCAGCAGGTCGCGTTCGTTGCTTCGGTCAAATACCTTTTTGCCTTCGACCCAAGTTTCCAGCACGTGTGTATAAACACTAAGCGGGTCGCCGGACAATACGACCAGATCGGCATCTTTCCCCTGCTCAAGCGAACCGATACGGTCCTGCAGGTCGAGCATTATGGCCCCGGCCATCGTCATGCCGTAGAGGGCTTTTTCACGCGACATACCGGCCCGAACGGCAAGCCCCGCCGAACGCAGAAACCAGCGTGAATCGGTGATGCTGTCATCCGTATGAAATCCCGTCAGGACGCCTGCCTTTTCAAGGGCCGCTCCGTTTGTAAAATCAATGTCTAAGGTTTCAAGCTTTCCGCCAGGCGAATCGATCAAAATTATCGAAGCCGGCACCTTTGCTTTCGCGATCTCTTCGGCTACTTTCCATGCTTCGGAAACGTGCTGCAGCACCAATTTGAATCCAAATTCTTTTTGCAGACGCAGGACCGTAAGAATGTCGTCGTGACGATGGGTGTGGAAATGTACCGTCATTTTGCGGTCGAGAACGGCCGCCAACGCTTCCAATGCCAGATCTCGCGGAGGCAATTTCGAGGCATCACCGCCCGCCTTTTTAACCTTTTCCGAATATTCACGAGCCTTTATGAATTGGTCGCGGACAAGGGCCGCCGAACGTGCTCGAGTGCCCGGGAAAGCTCCGCCGCCGGGGCGCAGCGGGTTCGTGCCGTTTGCGAATTTGATGCCGCCCGCATAATTACCGTCCTTGTCGAATATCATCAGGTCATCGACCTTGACGGCTCCGTCGCGAAGTTTCAGATAGAGCGTTTGGCCGCTGTTCAAATGGCCGGAACCGGGCATCACATTTACCGTGGTGATGCCGCCCGCTTGAGCCCTTTGCAAACTGGCTGCCCGCGGATTGAGGCCATCCAGCAGCCGTACGTCCGGTTGGATCGGCCCGGAGGCATCGCCGCCGCTGCCGGATCCGATATGGCTGTGCGTATCGACCAATCCCGGCATGATCGTTTTGCCTTTCATATCGATCGTCTGCACGTCGGCGGAAAGACGAACGGTTCGAGCATCGCCGACGGCATTTATCTTTCCGTTCTGAACCAGCAAAATGCCTTGTTCGATGACCGGCCCGGATATGGGTATGATCCGGGCGTTGATGAATGCGGTCGGTTTTTCCTGTGCCACAGCCAAAACCGAAAGGCAGAGCACGACCACTAAGCCGCTAAAGAGTTTTCTCATCTGTTCTAATTTGATCTCCACGGAAATTGAAGGAATGTGTATGGATAAAGTGCAACGAAATCGTATCATTTGTCAAGATAATTGCCCGAAATGGTCTATTTTCGGCTCAAGGCTCCAAAAATCGCACCATCGAGCGGCTGGCACACCGATTGATAGGCTAAATGACTGCAATTTTAATTTTGAAGAGGTATAGCTCAATGAAAAAACTTTTGGTTTTGGCTCTATTGTTCGTATTTTCGGTAGCCGCCGTCGTTCCGGAGGCAATGGGACAAACACGCCGCAAAAAGAAAAAATACCGCGGATTGCCGACCAACGCGGCGATCGTCGGAGCGAGCACGCTTGGCGGAGCTTTGATCGGTCGCGGGCGAAACGGTGCTATGATCGGCGCCGGTGCGGGCCTGTTGTATGCGTCGAGCCGTAAAGGTTCAAAGCGACGTGCTTATAATTCGAAATGGCGTCGCGGAGCTAAGGTGGCCGGTGGTTCGCTGCTCGGAGCGGGAACAGGTGCTTGGGTCGGCGGAAAAACGGGAATGCTGGTCGGTGCCGCTGCCGGTGCCGGAGCGACCTATCTTTACACAAGAAACGGCAAAAAGTATTATCGTGCTCGAAACGGAAAGATCTTTTATCGCCGGTAGTAGCTTTGGGCGGGTGTGCTGTATTTCATAGTTCACCCGCCGTAAGCATCTATTCAACCGAAAATATTAGAGCAGAAAGAGCGGCCACGACACCAAAACTGATCGGCACGAAATGTTTCATTTCGATCTTTTCGCCTTTGCTGACCAGAAAATGCAGCGGCGTGAAAAGCATCATGGCGGCAGCACCGAAAACGGCACCGATGACCGCACCGGGCAAAGCTCCGACGATCATCAGAAACAGGCCGCCGATGGCCCCGGACCACAATCCCCACGCCAAACCTGCGGCCGGAACACCCAAAAATAATACGGCTGTCGGTTTCTTTCGCAAATACCGATAAAATCGGGCAACATATTTACCTGAAAAATACCCGGCGGCGGAAGTTGCTGCTATCGCCAAGATCGAGAGGAGCAAAAAAAGACCGTCTTGCGAGTTGAATGAAGAAGCATTGATAAGGATCCTTGCCAGTAGTGAACCCGGGCCGAGCAGGCCGAGCATGGCACCCAATAGCGAGAAAGAGCGCTCTAACGTCAAAGGCCGCTGCATGCCGGCATGTTCAAAATCGCTCTCCACATCTATCTTGATATGTTCTGTTTTAGTACGCGGCATGGCTTCCAACCCGGCATATTGCCGCTCAAAGCGTTCCGCAAATTCTTCGATCGTCAGATCACGCGTGAAATTTTCTGTCTCAGTTTCCTTTCGCATAAAAACCTCTTTTATTTAAGACGAAGATAACTTGAAAAAGTTGCTAAAATCCATGTTCGTCAAAGGTGTTCCCAATTTAAAAATATTTCGAAAAACAATAGACCTTAGGCAGATATCGGGCATCTAACGGAGTATGCCGAAGAAAAGCTTTACTTTAATGTAAATATTGCAACTTTTTCTCGTCGGCTGCGTTATTAACATGGTCATATCTTGGCCATTGAGGAACGAAACAACTGAGCAGAATTTGCATTTGCAAAAACATTTTTCGCGAACGTCTAAGTTTCGGCACGTTAATTGCTAAACGAACAAGCAGGGATATTCATTCAATACATAAAGAACAAGGGAAAACCAGTAGGGGAGGAGGACTAATACAATGACTGAAAAACTAAAAATAAAAGTTATAAAGAAAGATTCGGTCAAAACGGCTGCTAAACCGGTCAAGGATGATGTAAAGTCCAAAAGGGCAGTGGCCAGAGAAATGGTTTCGACCGTTTCGACTTGGGTCAATGATTTTCAAAGCCGCAAGCGAGAGGAAACTCGCATTGCCTTTGAAACGCTTTTGAATCAAAAACCGCAGACGGCCGGTTCGTAAAAAGCGGACCGCTTTTTACGCCGGAAGTATTGCAGCATTTATAACTTTTTTTTCTAAACATGTCGGCTCCGAAAGGAGCCTTTTCCTTTGCGAAGCGTTTGCCGTTCGCAAGCGTCGGCTGATATTCTACCGATATAAAGTTTGATCCTTGGATATCGACCGCATTATGAAAGATAAGATCGCTCTAATAACCGGTGCCAGCAGCGGCATCGGCCGGGCAACGGCTTTGCTTTTTGCCGAAAAGGGGGCCAGCGTCGTTGGCGTCGGCCGTAGCCAAGCGGAACTTTCGGCAATGCGTGACGAGGCAAAAAAAGCCGGTGGTACCGTAAAGACACTTCTTGCCGATGTAACGGAAACATCGCAGGTCGATCGCGTTATATCAGAGACGGTTCAGCAATTCGGCCGGATAGACGTTTTGGTCAATGCCGCAGGCATCATTAAAAACGGTACAATAGAAGACACGACGTTGGCGGACTGGGACAAGATGATGAACGTTAATCTTAGATCGATGTTCTATTTTATGCAGCGGGCGGTCCCGCATCTAGAATTGGGCGGCGGAAATATCGTCAATGTTTCCAGCGTAACGGGCACACGAGCATTTCCGAATGTTTTGGCATATTGTGTATCAAAGGCGGGCGTTGACCAATTGACCCATTGTGCCGCCTTGGAACTTGCACCGAAAGGTATTCGCGTAAATGCAGTAAATCCGGGTGTGGTGGTAACGAATCTCCATAAACGGGGCGGCATGGAACCCGGGGCTTATGAACAATTTTTAGAAAATACCAAAAATGCACACCCGCTGGGGCGGCCCGGCCGTCCGGAAGAGGTCGCGGAACTGATCTGCTTTTTGGCCTCTGACAAAGCGGGGTGGATAACGGGTGCAACGTATGCCATTGATGGCGGCCGGGCACAAACCTGTGCTCGATAATTTAAGTATTAGTTCTTTTTTTAGTAGTAGTAGTGAAATTTCAACTCCTTCCAAGTACATTTGACGAAAACGGTGCGGCATCGCCGCGCCAGCACATGACGTGTTTCGTTATCGATGACACGATCGCCTTTGATGCCGGCAGTTTGGCAATGGCCTGCAGTTCCGAGCAAAAAAATTCGATCCGCGACATAGTTATCAGCCACGCTCATCTCGATCACATTGCCGGCCTGCCGCTTTTTGTGGACGATCTCTTTGCTGTGCTCGAAGAACCATTGCGGATACACGCGCTTCCCGAAGTGGCCGAGGCTCTCGAACGCGACGTTTTTAACTGGACCATCTATCCGCGTTTCTCCGAACTCCGCAACAAGCACGGCGCCGTTATGGAATATATTCCATTCAGCGCCTCGAGTTCATTTTCCGTGGGCCACTTGAATGTGCTGCCGGTTGAGGTGAACCATAAAGTGCCGGGAACAGGATTTATCATTTCGGACGGAGCCTCTTCGATCGCTCTGACCGGCGACACCGCTGAATTGGACGGTTTTTGGCAGGCTGTAAATGCTGCCAAAGATCTAAAGGCGGTGCTGATCGAATGTGCCTTTCCGGACGAACTTGCCGAACTTGCACGCGATTCTCATCACTTGACACCGACGGGGCTCAAGCGCGAGTTGGAAAAGGTGGAGTGTCCGGATTGCCCGATCTATATCATCAACATCAAACCGATGTACCGTGAGCTTACCATCAGCCAGATCGAAAAGCTGGGTGTTGGCCGAAGCCGCATTTTAGAGGTCGGACGCGTTTACGATTTTTGATCGTTCCTTTGCGGGCGAAAACGGATCGGTTCAAAGGTGCCTTCAGAATGTTCGCCGGGAAAGTCGTGCAAAATGACCCGGCCATTGTTCTTGACCTCTTTAATGCGGTAGGTACGTTCTTCGTTCGAGCGGCCGGGCATTATTTGTGCACGAAACGTAACTGTCATTTCCGGACGAGCCCAAATGCGGGCGGAATTCCGTTTTGGCCCCTCGTCACCTTTTTTCTTAAATATCGGCATCGTCTTGTTTCTTGTGTTTAATGGTTCGTCCCGCTGGATGGATCCTTTCTTCCGGGCGTTCGCCGGTGCCGATGCGGCGGGTAGGCGGAGCGACCGGTTTTCGGATCGAATCAAAGACCGGCCTCTCATCTTTTTTCTTTCGCTTTTTTGTCATATCTTTTTTACGGCCGCTTCGTCCGGCTAAATTTTACAAAGAATTGACAAAGCTTTGCAAAAATCTCAATATTGGTAACGATCCTCAATTGTTGATCGTCCACTTTCATAACGCATATGCGGGGTTAAATTACCAGGTTTGATGCAAAGGACCGGTCCGCCGCCGACAAAATTTCGACGACCGTTCTGGCACGCCGGATCGAACTATTATCTGTTCGCCGCGGCGGTGGCCATTATCGTCTTTATACTGCTGTTCAGTGTTTTGCATGACGGCAGCGGCGAGGTGTCGTGGGTCGAGGCCGCCATTGGGGCCATAGCCGTCTTCACGGCGGCCGCGGTAATGCGCGAAGTTCTCGTTCGCCGCACGATACAGCGGATCGCTGCCGAACGCAACCTTGACCGCAGCTTAGAACATGCATCGAACCGAATGCGTTCGCTATCTTCCGGCCGGGCCAAATTCACGCTGGAACAAAATACCGCTATTTTGCGTGAGATACAACAGAAATCTGATGCCGCAAAGGTTTTCGGCAATATTTCCGATGGGCATCGCGAGGTCGTTGTGCTGTGCGAGCAGTACATGAGCGTTGCATCGGCCGAACTGCCGCGGATCGGCGCCGGTTCACCGCGCTTGGCAGCAATTAAAAAGGGAAGTGAGCTTGCCGGCCGCTATCACCGCTATCATATGCTGCAATGGGCCGAGCTTGACGCCCGTTCGTTTCTTCGTGAGGCAAGCATGGGCAAAGCCAGCGTTGAAAAGATACCGGCTTTGGAAAGAGCGGTCGAAACGATGAAGCTGGCATTAGATCATTATCCGGCCGAAGAGAAGCTTAGCGAATCGTTGGAAGTTCTGCAGGAATATCTTGCCTCGACCCGCGTCGGCCATTGGATAGAACAGGCAGAACGAGCCTATTTCAAATCTGATTACGAAATGGCGGTCAACCACTATCAAGATGCCCTTTTTGATCTGCTCCGTTACAGCGGCGACGACGAGGGAAAGCAGGACGCCGCCAGCAAGATACAATCAGAGATTGACCGGATCAGAGAAATAGCAGAAAATAGCTGATTAAATTCAAGGGGTTGTTTGTAAATAAGATGATTTCCCAAAAATGTCCCAAGTGTAGAAGTTCCCGCGTTCGAAAGGGCTACCGGCCTACTCCTTTCTGGTCGAAGATCGTATGCAGATACAATCTATTGTGCGAGAGCTGTAATCTGGAATTTTGGGGATTTGCTGTGCCCGGAACTGTGACGACCAAGGTCAACCGCCGCAAAAAACCGACCGGCTAGGACATCGGTATATGCTATTGACCGCTGAATTTCAAGTGTTTGTACGCTTACTGAAAAAGATCCAGCTGATCCCGCTGTTATGCATCATTACCGGCTTTTCGCCGGTTTTTTCGCAAGAGGCGGTGCCGAGGGCGAATGAAAGCGATCTGATCCACCACGGCGATCTGATCGATGTCGATCTGACCGGAAGCTTAGAGCACGATTGGCGTGGCCGGCTAGATCCCGAGGGCTTTTTGGACGGTTTGGATAACATCGAAGAACGCATATATGCTTTGTGCCGCACCGAATCGGAAGTTGCGGCAGCGATCGAGACTGAATACGCCAAATTTCTGCGCGATCCAAAGGTGATGGTGCGGATCGTTGACCGTTCCGACCGGGCCGTAGTGCTGCTTGACGGTGCTGTTCGCGTGCCGCAGCGGTTCCAACTGCGACGAGCCGCAACCCTCCGCGAATTGCTGATGCGCTCCGGCGGTATCACGGACCAAGCGGGCGGCGAGATTAGGCTTTTCCGCCCACCAAACCTCAGCTGTACAGATAAAAGGGCCGGAAAGGGCGGAGACCTCCAAACAACCCAGATCATCAAGATCGCAGATGTGTTGGCGGGAAAAGCCGATCCACAGATATTGAGCGGCGACATCATCACCGTAACGCAAGCCCAACCTATCTATCTGATCGGCGGTGTGGCGGTTCCGATATCGATACCGCTGCGTTCGCAGATCACATTGAGCCGAGCGATCTCAAGCGCCGGCGGACTTGCTCGTGATGGTATCGCGGAAAAGGTGACGATCTATCGCCGCGAGAGCGGCCAATCGCAGCGGATCGCCGCGGATCTAAACAAAATAAAAAAAGGTGAGGCCGAAGATCCGGTATTGAAGCCTTTTGATGTCGTGGAGGTCGAACAACGGGGCCGCGGCCCGCGAAAACTGCCCCCAAATTTCGATCCGGATGCCTTAAAAGCGTCCACCGCCTTACGCCCGCCGCTACGGATCATCGAATAAATCGGACGGAAACATTGTAGATTCGACAAAAATTTGTTTCAATAAACGTAACCCCGGATTCGGATAATTCCGACTTAATTGACTTATGGCACTTTTCTCTGGATACAGCCGCACCAGCATTGCTCTTTTCTGGCTTGTTTTGGTTGCGATAGTAGTTACAGTTCTGATCGTTTTGGAGCAGATAGCGATCTTGTATGTCTTGGCAACTATCTCGCTCGTCTCACTTTTGTTGACCGTCGCCTTTGCTGACCTCGAAAAGGTCGGGCGGGACGGCGGCCAAACCAGCTGACCGTTTCGGTTTTTGAATGAGATTTCGTTTTTCGCTTCTTGCCATTTTTGCTGTTCTTTTGACGTTGTCGGTTTCGGCGGCGTCATTCCTGCATCCGGCCGAAGCGGGGGCAAAGCCCGTCGGCGTACTTCGATGGCAGAACACTCCGATCAAGATCGCCTTCTCCGCATCCCTTTTTGAAACGGCTCCGAATATTAAGCAGGGCAGTGATCCGGCGGCGGCCCTTCGCCGCAGTTTGGCCACCTGGGAGAGGGCTGCGAACATACGGTTCATTGAGATCTCAAGCGAGAAGCTGAGTGCCAGCCCGGCGGGCCGCTCCGGCGATGGGGTGAGTTTGATAACCGTCGCGGGAACCGCCGAAAATGTAGCTCTATTTTCCAAGGATCCGGATGAGGTGGCCGCGGCAACACGTGTCTTTTACGACCGTAAAGGAGCGATAACCGAAGCAGATATCGTCCTAAATCCATATCAGCAGTTTTCCGGCGATGGGACTTTTGGCACCTTTGACCTGGAATCTACCTTTACGCACGAGATCGGACACCTTTTGGGGTTGGACCATTCTGACCTGGTCAGTTCCGCGATGTACGAAAATTACGGCCAAAACGGTGTTTACGGCTCAGAGAATTTCACGGCTCGCAAACTTGCCGCCAGCGATCTAGCGGCGATCAGAGCCAAATACGGCGTTGCCGGCGACGAAGAGTGCTGCGGTGCGGTTACCGGAAAATTACCGCTTGCTGCAAAGTACTCAAAAAGCTTTTCGGTTTGGGCTGAAGATGCCGTTACCGGTGCCGTTCATGCCCAAGCGGCGGTCGCCGCCGGCGGAGCTTTTCGTCTCGAAGGACTTCCCGCCGGTAACTATCGCATTCTCGCTCAGACCGCGCTTTACAGCCGTAATCCCGCCTCTGTCGTCGAATTGGGTGAGGTCTCGGTTGTGCCCGGATCCTCGGTCGGTCTTTCGAAAAGGGTGCAGCTGACCTCAGTTGGCGTTGACCTTCAGCATGTCGGGTTGAACGGCGAGATCGCAGGGTTGCCGGTCGCCGCAGATCGCGGCAAAACCTTTACGATCTATCTAGCCGGCAACGGCCTGACCGGCAGGGGCATTAAATTTGGTTCCACATCCCCATTCATAACCGTGTTGCCCGAAACGGTCGCCGCCCGCGATTATGGTGACGACATTACCGTCGTCAGTCTTGACGTCCGGATCTCTGCCGATGCTCCGCCGGGGGAATACAGCTTGTTTGCGGCGAAGGACGAGGCCGTTTCTATTTTACCTGCAGCCATCTCGATCGGCCGTGATCGGCAATAATCATAACCGTTTGCTATTTTATTTTAATTATGCATAATCGAGAATGTTCACCTCCCCGGTGAACACCCGATCATGAGTGGTGAGAACTTGTGATCACCTGAAGGCGACGGTGTGGGAGACGTCGCCTTCTTAAATTTTAAATCCGCATCGTTTCTAACGTGCGGTGTAGAAGTATTTATCCGGAGCCCGGTCGAAAGAACGCTCAACCGGCGGCGTTCACGCGGCATATGAAGAAAAAAGAACTTGGTTGGTTCAAAAAATGGCTCTATAAGGGCATTGAAGAGCAGGGCGAACCTAACGAACAGGGACATGCAAAACAGTCTCAGCACCCTTGGTGGCAGGTAATGTGCCTGACGGGTGTTGATTATTTCTCAACGCTCGGCTATCAACCGGGCATCGCCTTTCTGGCGGCCGGGGCTCTTTCGCCGTTCGCGACATTGGTGCTGGTGCTTTTGACGCTTTTCGGTGCATTGCCAATGTACAAACGTGTGGCAGAGGAAAGCCCGCACGGCGATGGTTCGATCTCGATGCTGGAAAGATTGCTTTCGCGTTGGAAATCGAAGATGTTCGTGTTGATATTGCTCGGATTCGTCGCCACGAGTTTTATCATTACCATCACGCTTTCGGCAGCGGACGCGACCGCGCACATTATTGAAAATCCGCTGATCGAACATCATTTGCCTTTTTTGAATCACCCGGTCGTGGTCACGGGGGTGTTGATCGGACTGCTGGGGTTGGTGTTTCTTCGGGGGTTCAATGAAGCGATCGGGATCGCGGTCGGAATCGTGGCTCTATTCCTGGTTCTCAATATCCTGACCATCGGCCGTGGGCTTTACGAGATATTCTTTATCCATCCGGAAGCCTTGGGAAACTGGCGAAACGCCGTTTGGGCGGACCCGGACATCAATGGCAGCATCGGGCTTCTCGTGGTTTTTTCGCTATTTTATTTTCCCAAACTTGCGCTTGGGCTGTCCGGTTTTGAAACGGGTGTGGTCGTGATGCCGCTGGTCAAAAGCGATATGCCGGCTCCGGAGCGCAGCATGTTTCAGCTGCATTCGTCGCATACGGGTGCCGTTATCGACGACGCCGATAGGGCGTATATCAACAGCCGGATCCGCAATGGCAAAAAGCTGCTCAGCGGAGCTGCTTTGATCATGAGCGTAATGCTGCTCGGCAGCAGCGTCGTGACCACAATGCTGATCCCGGCAAAAGAGTTTGCTGAGAACGGCGAAGCGAACGGCCGTGCGCTTTCCTTCTTAGCACACCAATTCGGCGGCCCGTATTTCGGTACTTTTTACGATCTTTCGACCGTGATGATCCTATGGTTTGCCGGAGCCTCTGCAATGGCCGGATTGCTCAATATTGTGCCGCGATATCTGCCGCGGTATGGAATGGCACCGAATTGGGCCAAGGCGACGCGGCCGCTGGTTCTCGTCTTTACGGTCATCGGCTTTTTGGTGACGGTGCTGTTCAATGCGGACGTTGATTCGCAAGGCGGAGCCTATGCGACCGGCGTCTTGGTGTTGATGACATCCGCCGCGGTTGCCGTAACGATCTCTGCCCGCAGCAAGCAGCAGCGGGTGTGGATCGCCTTTCTGATCATTACCCTCGTTTTTACCTTCACGACCGCCATTAACATTATCGAGCAACCGAGCGGCATCAAGATCGCGTCGCTCTTTATCTTCGCCATTATCTTTGCGTCTTTTATCTCTCGGGCGCTCCGCACAACAGAGCTTCGCATCGACCGGATCGAATTTGATGAAACGGCTATGCGGTTTCTAAAGGAGGCGGCAGAAGAAGAGATACGCATCGTGACCAATCGCCGCGAGGTCGGCAACGTTGCCGAATACCGCTTCAAAGAACACGAAAAGCGGATCGATAACCATATCCCATCCACCGATCCGATCCTTTTCTATGAGGTCGAACTGGGCGACGCATCAGAATTTTCCGGCGGGCTCGTCGTCCGGGGCGTCGATATCGACGGCTATCGTATATTGCGTACCGAATCGCCCGCCGTACCCAACGCCATCGCTGCCTTGCTGCTGCACATTCGAGACCTTACCGGTAAGATCCCGCACGTCTATTTTGGCTGGAGCGAGGGCAACCCAATAATGTATCTCGCCCGTTATATCCTTTTCGGAGAAGGAGATACGGCCCCGGTTACGCGCGAGATCCTGCGACAGGCCGAAGAAGACCCGGAACGCCGGCCGAGCGTTCACGTCGGGGGGTGATCTTTTGCTTGCATTCCAAAAATAAGAGGAGTATATTCACATTTTTGATAATTTAAGTGCCGAATTTTCGCGAATTGCCGCGAAAAGCGGGGGAACCGATCCTTGGGGCTAAACATACATCAATGTGGAACACTTCCTTGTTCTCGCCCGACAGCTAACCTCGCAGGCGAATAGGAAGACAAGCCGTACTAAAATTGGGACTGCCGTTATGAAGCGGCGGCCGCGATCGCATAAAGACTTGCGTATCGCGGCCTTTTTGTTTTTATGAAAGAACATCGGCCGGGACGATTGTCACAGTGGCTGTTCGATGGTGTAAAAGAGATTGAAGGCCCGATGGAGCGCGAAGGTTCGCATCAGAAGCATCCGTGGTGGAAGGTGATGTGCCTGACCGGCGTCGATTATTTCTCGACGCTCGGTTACCAACCGGGCATTGCGTTTCTGGCGGCATCCTTTCTGTCGCCGATCGCAACGTTGATCTTGGTCATGTTGACGCTTTTCGGAGCACTGCCCATCTATCGACGCGTGGCACAGGAAAGCCCGCACGGCGAAGGTTCGATCGCCATGATGGAATCGCTCTTATCCCGTTGGAAAGGAAAGCTGTTTGTGCTTGCTCTCCTCGGTTTTGTCGCGACGGACTTTGTTATTACCATCACGCTTTCGGCGGCGGATGCTACCGCACACGTGTTGGAAAATCCTTTCGTCCATGACAATCTTTCGGTTCTCGAACATCCCGTAGTGCTAACGCTTCTTTTCATTTTGATGCTCGGTGCCATCTTTCTAAAAGGCTTTAAGGAGGCGATCGGCATTGCCGTCGTACTGGTGGCGATCTATTTGGTCTTGAACGCCATCACGATCGGCGTCGGAATCTACGAAGCCGCTACCCATCCGGCTTTGCTGAATGATTGGAAAACGGCATTGCTGGCAACGAAGACATCCGGGGGCATCGGCGGGGTCGCGGCTATCATCGGCCTTTCGCTGATCGTCTTTCCAAAGCTCGCACTCGGGCTTTCCGGTTTTGAGACGGGTGTAGCGGTTATGCCGCTCGTCAAAAGCCCGGACCGCATCAAGAATACGCGTAAACTGCTGACCTCTGCGGCTTTGATCATGAGCCTAATGTTGATCGCAAGCAGCTTTGTGACGAGTGTTCTGATCCCGCCGAAAGAATTTTGTCCGCGTGTAGATTGTGCCAAAGAGGCGGCGGTGCCCGATTTTTGCCCGTGCACATCAGAGGACGCTGCGGCCGGCGTGGTCAACCCCTCTGGAAAGGCCAACGGGCGTGCTCTTGCCTACATTGCTCATACATATCTCGGCGAAGGTTTCGGCACGCTGTACGATCTAAGTACGATCTTGATCCTCTGGTTCGCCGGAGCCTCCGCGATGGCCGGATTGTTGAACATTGTTCCGCGATATCTGCCTCGATACGGCATGGCACCGGAATGGGCACGGGCGACGCGTCCGCTGGTACTGGTCTTTACCGGGATCTGTTTTGCTGTGACGATCGTCTTTGAGGCAGATGTTGATGCCCAGGGCGGGGCATATGCCACCGGTGTGCTCGTGCTGATGACATCGGCCGCCGTCGCTGTTACCCTTTCCGCCATTCGCCGCGGCAGCAGTTGGAAATTTGCCTACGGTGCGATCGCGGTCGTTTTTGTTTACACGACCATTGTCAACATATTCGAACGGCCGGACGGGTTGAAGATCGCCTCGATATTTATCTTTTCGATCGTCGCCGCTTCCTTTATCTCGCGAGCTCTGCGTTCGACGGAAGTGCGTATCGACAAGATCGAACTGGACGAAACGGCACAGCGATTTGTTGACGAATTGGAGTTCGACGATGATATTCGCATTGTTACCAATCGGCGTGAAACGGGCGATGTGACCGAATATCGCTTCAAGGAGCATGAAAAAAGGATCGACAACCATATTCCCGCAACGGATCCGATCTTGTTTTACGAGATCGAGACCGGCGATGCTTCCGAATTCAAGGGAAGGTTGAAAATACAAGGGTTTGATGTCGAAGGATATCGGATATTGCGGACCCAGGCACCGGCCGTTCCAAATGCGATCGCCGGATTTATGCTGTATCTACGCGACCGAACAGGCAAGATACCGCACGTCTATTTTGGGTGGAGCGAGGGCAATCCGCTGATATATCTGGCGCGGTATATATTGTTGGGCGAAGGCGACACAGCCCCGATCACGCGCGAGATCCTGCGGCAGGCCGAAGAAGACCCGGAAAGGCGTCCAAACGTACACGTGGGCGGCTAAGCTACTGTATCTGCGGCGGCGAAAGCACAGCCGGATTTTGGTCAAGATAGCAAGAGCGGCAATAGACCGGGCGTCCCTGTGAAGGGTAAAAAGGCACGGTTGTCACCGAAGAGCAGCTTGCACATTTGACCGAAACTTCGATCCGCTGTTTGATGCCGGACATCTGAGCGGCTTCGATCGCGGCCAATCTTTCGTTCTTGGCTTTTTTGCAATCGCGGCAACGCTTGGGCGGATTTTTCAATTGCTTGTCCCGAAAGAATATTTGGGCGCCGGCCGTCCATATAAAATCGGTACCGCAGTCGTGGCAGCTAAGGTTGATGTCTTCAAACTCGATCTGTTCCGATGACGGAGTGGTTTCCGGAACATAATTATCGAATTCGCTATTGGGCATTATTACTCCCATAATACAAATGCCGGTAGAACCGGGAAGTCAGCAAATACACAAGCATCCGGGTTTAGAAAAACTTCGATATGTAGTAAATTCACTGTAAGAATTCTATGGGCGGCATTCGTCAAAATGACCGAATTCCGTCTTCTGACGTTATAACCTTTGCTTAACAGTGTCAAGTAAAATACTGATCGAACCTAAAAAAAATCACCGAAAAGAAAGATGAAGATACTGGTCATCGGCTCTGGGGGCCGCGAACACGCGATATGCGCCGCATTTGCAAAAAGCTCACGGGTTTCGCACATATTTTGGGCTCCGGGAAACGCGGGTATTGCGGAGGTGGCGGAATGCGTTCCTATCAGACATGACGAGGTCGAGCGATTGGCGGACTTTGCCGCAGAAAAGGGCATCGATCTGGCATTTGCCGGCGGAGAAACACCTTTGGCCCTCGGTATCGCCGACGAATTCGCCCGCCGCGGTTTGCGGTTGGTGGGACCCGAGAAGGCCGCCGCCCGTCTGGAAGCGAGTAAATCCTTTGCAAAAGATCTGATGAAACGCCATGGAGTGCCGACGGCCCGCTATTTTACGGCCCGTTCCCGGCAGGAAGCCGCCGAGAAGCTCGCCGAAGGGGTTTTTGGTGACGAAACCGGCCCGGTGGTGGTGAAAGCAGACGGACTCGCGGCAGGCAAGGGTGTGGTCGTAGCAAAAGACCGAAATGAAGCTTTGAAGGCGATCAGCGAACTCGATTCGATCGCCGGCAAAGAGGCGGCAACGACCATTGTGCTTGAAGAATGCCTTGTCGGCCGCGAGGTTTCGCTATTATTATTCGCGGACGGCGAAAATTTTGCTTTAATGCCGCCCGCCCGTGACCACAAACGTATCGGTGAAGGCGATACCGGCCCGAATACGGGAGGCATGGGCACCTTTACCGATGACGCATTGTTGGGCGAGACTCAGACCCGTAAGATCGTTGAAGATATCGTCCGACCGACACTCGCCGGGTGCTCCGCCGAAGGCTTTCCTTTCAAAGGAGTTCTTTTTCTCGGTCTGATGATAGGTCGGCCTGCCGGTCAACCGGAAGCTGAAGAAACTCCCTATGTCATCGAATATAACGTGAGATTTGGCGACCCGGAAACTCAATCGATACTTGTCCGGTTGGAAACGGATCTGGTCGATATTTGCGAGGCGATACTTTCGGGAACGCTCGGAGGTGTTGATATCAAATGGCAGCCCGGAAGCTCCGCGACCATCGTTTTGGCCGCCGAGGGCTATCCCGAAAAACCGAGAACCGGCGACGTCATTACAGGAATCGGTCCGGCCGCCGCGTCCGAAGGTGTTTCGATCTTTCATGCCGGAACAGCTCGCGACGCCGAAGGCCGATTGATAACCGCCGGCGGACGCGTTATCGGCGTCACTGCTCTTGCCGAAAACCTGAACGCCGCCCTCGAAAAAGCCTACGCTGCCGCCGCAAAGATCTCATGGAAAGGAATGCAGTTTCGCCGCGATATCGGCAGCTAATATCAGCTAAACGCCGCTGGCATCGAACAACTTGCCGATAGCATACGTCACGATCATGGCGGTCGCGCCCCAAAACATCACCCTAGCCGCCCCGCGAACCATCGACGCCCCGCCGAGATAGGCGGCGATGTTGCCAAGCACGGCCAAAGACGCCAACGCCGCGATAAAGATCGCCATCGATTCTCCGCCGGTCGGTGCGGCCAGCGTAGCAATTATCGGTACAATCGCCCCCGCGACAAATGAAGCTGCCGAAGCCGCCGCAGCCTGAACCGGCCTTGCCCTTAGGGTGTCGGTGATCCCGAGTTCGTCCCGAGCGTGGGCCTCGAGAGCGTTGTGGTCCATCAGCTCCTTGGCAACCTGGTTAGCCAACTGCTGATCAATTCCACGTTTTACATAGATCGCGGCTAACTCTGCCAACTCGAATTCAGGATCGGATTCGAGTTCTTTCTTTTCGATCGCCAGATCTGCATCTTCAGTATCGGCCTGTGATTTTACCGATACATACTCTCCCGCCGCCATCGATATCATGCCGGAGATCAGACCGGCGACGCCTGTCAGCAGAATGGTACGTGCGTCGGTTCCGGCAGCGGCAACTCCGACCACAAGGCCAGAAGTTGAAATTACGCCGTCATTTGCTCCCAGAACGGCGGCACGCAACCATCCGACGCGCTGCGAGCGGTGAACTTCTTTCTTGGGGTGAATAGAACTTGATCTGGACATAAGTGTTTTTCAAATACGAAACAATATTCAGTGGACGATCTAACACGGAAATTGTCAAACATATGCGTATCGATATCAACTTTTGACGGGCCAAAATTGTTCGTTACGGTGTGCGTTAATGTTTCAATAGTCCGCCAGCAGTTTCTTGTAGGAACAGAAATTCTGCTGCATTTCGAGCAAGGAATCTCCGCCAAATTTTTCGCGCATCGCATTTGCGATCACGATCGCCAGCATCGCTTCGCCGATGACGCCCGCCGCCGGCACGGCCGTTATATCCGACCTTTCAAATGCAGCGAGATCGGCATTTTTGGTATTGATATCGACCGAATGAAGAGCCTTTCGCAGGGTGGCAATGGGCTTTAGATAGCCTCTGACACGAAGCTCCTGGCCATTGGTGATGCCGCCCTCCAACCCGCCGGCACGATTGGTCTTTCGTACAAATCGGGAGCCCGCTGCATCGTCAAAAAATATTTCATCGTGAACGTCCGAGCCAAACCTACCCGCGTTTTCCACGCCGGTGCCAAGCTCGACGGCCTTAACTGCCTGGATCGACATTATCGCTTGGGCGATGCGTCCATCCAGTTTTTCGTACCAAGATGTATGCGAACCGAGCCCGACAACAACATCTTTTGCGACGATCTCGAAGATACCGCCGAGCGTGTCGCCATTGGCCTTGGCTTCGTCAATGTGGGCGATCATCGCGGCTTCGGCGTCTTGATCGGCACAGTTCAACGGCGAATCGGCCGGAATGGCGGATATCTGCTCCCAATTACACTCCAATGGATTTGGTGGAATGCTGCCGAGTTTGATAACGTGGCTGCGGATCTCCGTACCAAAAGCGGAAAGCAATTGTTTGGCGACCGCTCCGCAAGCGACGCGAGCTGCAGTTTCACGGGCCGAAGCTCTTTCCAGAATATCGCGGAGATCGCGAGACTGAAATTTTTGACCGCCGGAAAGATCTGCATGCCCCGGCCGCGGGCGAGTTACGATCCGAGGATTTTTTGGCTGCTCGGCAATCTCTTCGGCTGACATTACCTCTTGCCAATGCACAAAATCATCGTTGCGGATAGCCAAAGCGATCGGTGAACCGAGCGCCTTGCCGTGCCGTATGCCTGAAAGTATCTCGACGGTGTCGGTCTCGATCTTCATCCGGCCGCCGCGGCCATAACCTTGCTGCCGTCGCCAAAGTTCGCCGTCGATAAAAGAAATGTCGATGGGCAGGCCGGCCGGTAAGCCCTCGATGATGGCGACCAAAGATCTGCCGTGAGATTCGCCCGCGGTTGTGAATTTGAAATGCATAATCTAAACAATTAGGATGCCGTACTACCGGTAGTACCCTCGGCAGCCGCTTCAAGCTCCGGTATATCAGCCCTATCCTTTTTACGGAAAACGATCATCGCAATGCTCGCCAGGATCAAAACACCTCCGGCGAGCGTTAGCGGCGGCAGCTTTTCATTTAGGACCACCGCTCCTAAAATAACTGCCAACAGCGGTGTGACCAGCGATATCATCATGGCCCGCGTCGATTCGATCTTACTTAAAAGCCAATAATATAGCCAAAATGCGGCGATGGTGCCAACCAGCGTCAAAAACAGCAAACAAAGCACAGCCCGCAGGCTCCAGTTATGGTTCAGCGGGTTTCCTTCGGCGGCAAAAGCGTAAATGACGATCGGCGGCAGCCCGCACAGCATCTGTGCAAAAAGTATCCCGACCGGATGAATGCCCGAAGCCCTCGCTTTGACCAATACCGAAGATTGAGCCGCCGCGTAGGCACCGATAACGATCGCCGCACTGCCGGCGAACGCCATCATATCGTTGATGGCCAATTGGTCAAAAAATATTACCGAAACACCCGCCACGCCTAACAGAACTGCAATGATCTTCAGCGGCGTCATCTTTTCCTGGGGAAGAAAGTACCATGCCAGCGGCAGTCCGAAAACCGGTATCGTGGCCTGCAGAACCGCAGCTAACCCCGACGATATATATAGTTCGCTCCAAAAAACACTGCTGTAATTGATAGAGAATTGCAGAATGCCTGTGGTCGCCATCACTTTCCATTGGTCACGCCCTTTGGGAAAAGGTATCTTTAGTATCTTCATTGCCGGATAGAGCAATAACAACGCCAAGATGAAACGGGCCGATGCAAACGTGATCGGCGGCAGATCTGCCAAACCGATCTTGATGAAGATCCAAGTCGAACCCCAAATTATTGCCAGTATCAGCCAGATCAAGACTTTCATATTAATTTCGTTCGTAAAAACTGAGATTTGTCTCGCCTTGTTTCAGCAATCGCCATCGGCGCAGCAATCCGAGGGCGTCCGGCAGTTGATTCTTGATGTGGTGTTCGGCAATGAAAACGCCGCCCTCGTTCAGCAGGGTAACGGAAGGCTGGCCTAATTCGAACATAACGGTCGAATAATCGTGGTCATAGGGCGGGTCATAGTAAATGATGTCCCAACCTTCGGCATGATCACGGCCTGAAAAGGTCTCCGCCGTTAGGCACACAATGGAGGTCTGGTGTTCGGGAATGTTAAGCAGATCAAGATTATCTTCTATCAAAGCACACGCGCGCCGCGAACGATCAACGAATGTGACCTGTCCGACACCCCGAGAAACGGCCTCGATCCCGATCGCACCCGTCCCGGAGCAAAGGTCGAGAAATCGCGTCGTGTGGTCAATGCGTGGTGCCAGAATATTGAAAAGTGTTTCGCGCAGCCGGTCAGAGGTGGGCCGGATCTTATGATCCGCCGGGCTTCGTAAGGTTCTGCCGCCGTAAAGTCCGGCAATGATCCGCATAGGATGAGGATAACGTCTTAGCTAAGAAAATTGCAAAACAGACGACCGCTCCTAGGTCATCGCAAAAAAGGTCAACCTGCGGCCTTCGTGGTCGGTCTCGCGCCAGCGGCGAAGCTTTCCGATCATTTCCGGCAACCGATCTTCGCCTCGGGTCTCGACGACGACCTGTCCGCCTTTGTTCATACCCTTGCCGCTTGAAAGGAATTCAAGTATAGCTATGGTGCCGGGCTGTTCGAGCAGTCCGACAAAGACGATCTCCCACTTTCGGCGGCCGGCGGTGCGTTTCAGAAATGGAAGCGCCTCTATCTCGATCAATTCACCATGGCCGGGTTTGATGGAGCAAAGCTGCAGATTGCCGCGAATAAAGCTGCACATTTTCGCCGAACGTTCGACCATCGTTGCGAGCATTGCTCCGCGCGAAATGGCCTCGATGCCCATCATGCCGCAGCCGCTGCCGATGTCGAGAAAGCGGGCCAGGCGAATTCGTTTTCCGAGAGCTTTGAACGCTGCCTCGCGAAGCTTGAGCGGCGTCGGCCGTGTTTTCGGCGATTCGGAATTCAGCAGCAGTTCGCCGTGCCGGGCTCCTTCGGAAACCTGCAGAACATTCGTTACCGGCGGCAGCTTTTGCTCGGGCGGTTTGGGTTGACGTGGTTTCGCCGGCGGAATATAGAGCTTTGACCGATCGGTGCGGCGCGGAGCCTGCTTTTTGGCCGCCAGACGATTTCCGTTGACCGTTTCGCGACGCATCTTTCCGCCCCGCCGCGATTCGCGGAGGTTAGTGCCCTTAGCGGAGTTGGATGTTTTAGGACGACTGTTTTCCATTAGGATGAATGCAGGTAGATTTTAGCATACGACCGGCGATTTCACATCAGCCAATTCCACCAAGGCGAAATCGAGGATCCGAATGAACATATTCGATAAGCCGAGAGGTTTCGGCGGTTAAACGACGCTCTTCGAGATAATGGTCGGCGGCGGCGGACGCGGTCTGCAGCAACTCGCGGTCGCGGACGAGATTGGCTATTCGAAATGTGCGAGCTCCGGCCTGGCGGGTGCCTAATATCTCTCCCTCACCGCGAATGTCGAGGTCCTTTTCGGCGATGCGAAAACCATCGTTGGTTTCCTCCATAATGCCGAGCCGCTCTTTTGCTGCGGCCGTGCGTTTGTCGCCGGTCAACAGAATGCAGAAGCTTTGTTCGGCACCGCGTCCGACCCGTCCGCGCATCTGGTGCAGCTGTGAAAGACCAAATCTTTCAGCATGTTCGATTATCATCAGCGAAGCGTTCGGTACATCGACACCGACCTCGATAACGGTCGTTGAAACAAGTATGTTCAATTCACCGTTGACGAATTGCTGCATCACAGCATCCTTTTCGGCGGGCTTCATTTTACCGTGCAGCAACCCGACACGCAGTTGCGGAAACACCTTTTCGCTCAGCTCTTCGTGCATTTTTACCGCGGCTTTCAGATCAAGCTTTTCAGATTCCTCCACAAGCGGATAAACGACGAACACTTGGCGACCCAAACTGACCTCGCGTTCAATGCCGCGATAGACACCGGAACGCTGATCTTCGCCCAAGACGACGGTTTTGACCGGCGTTCGTCCGGGGGGCAGTTCGTCGATGACCGAAACATCAAGATCGCCGTACAATGTCATCGCCAATGACCGCGGGATCGGTGTGGCGGTCATAACCAGAATATCGGGGTCCTGGCCGCGTTCGCGCAGCTCCGCCCGCTGCAGAACGCCGAACCGGTGCTGTTCGTCGATCACAGCTAATCCCAGGTCTTCGAATTCGACACCGTCTTGAATGATCGCGTGGGTTCCGACAATGATCTGAACCAAACCTTCGGCGATAGCTTTTCTCATCTTCGCTTTTTCGGCCGATCTCATGCTGCCGGTCAATAGTCCCACGGTATATCCGGTTCCGCTAAATATCGCCTGGGCGTTACGAAAATGCTGATCGGCGAGGATCTCGGTCGGAGCCATGATCGCAGATTGATAACCGCTTTCGGCCGCCGCCAGCATCGCCAAAAAGGCAACGATGGTCTTGCCGCTGCCGACATCGCCCTGGATCAGCCGATTCATCGGCGAGGCCGATGTCAGGTCGCTGAAGATCTCTACGGACACCTTTTTTTGGGCGGCCGTCAGCTTGAACGGTAATATGGCTGCCATTTTTTCCTTGGTGGCGGGCGAGATCTCGATCAAACGGCTCTTGGTCTCATCACGCCTGACGCCTCGCTGCAGCCGCAAAGCGAACGATACCCAAAACAATTCTTCAAAAATAAGCCGCCGGTGAGCCGGGCTGCGGAAGCTCTCATATTCGGAAAGCACGGAACCGTCGGGCGGGAAATGAACCTCTTTGATCGCCTGTGCTCTTGAGATAAGACCATGCTCTTTCAACAGCTCGGGTGGTAAATGGTCGGTAGCAGGGGTGTCTTCGAGCTCGCTGAGCACCGCGTAAATTATCTCGCGCAGCCGCTTTGTTTGGAACTGGCCCAGCTTCCGGTAGATCGGAACGTTGCGGCCGCTGTGGATCACCGCAAATCGCGGATCGCCGTCGCCCTCCAGGCCGCCTTCGTTTTCGGCGGCGTTTGCTGATGGTTCAACCGTCCCGTTCCACAATTCAGGAATGTCCTCGCCCGGCAGCGGCAGTATCTCCAGTTCATCGGGTTTGGCCAATTTTAAAGCGAATGTATTGCGGCGAGCGTCCCATTCCCATTTGCCGAACGCAACGAAACGTGTGCCGCGTTCGAAGCGGCTTTTATAATAATTTACGACATTTGCTCCGCCTTTACCGGAAAGGAACCACCACACAACGACCGGTTTCGATGTCCGATCACGGTCGCTGCCGCTAAGCTCGAAAATATAGAGCGGCGGTTGGCTGCGGGAACGGTTCTTGCCCACCTGATATCCGCCGGCAACCCGCGTATAGACCTCGACCGAAGCTTCGATACCATCGTAAAGTTGGTCCGTAGTCAAAAAATTTGAACGGTCCTCATACCTCATCGGAAAATATCCGAGCAGGTCTTCGACCGTTGCGTCGGCGGCCTCCGGCTTTGCCGCATAGGCGGCGACCGAAACCGCCAACCGCTTTGCCATTGCCGACGAAAGCCCGGCGAGCGAACTGCGGTGCAGATCTATGATGGGTGTTTCGAGCGTAATGGCCATGCTTAAGTTTGCAGTGTAAACGGATTGAAATCAGTGTCGCGGTCAAAATGATCGACCTGTTCGGCCCGTTTTAGGGCACCGACGAAAATGTATGTAAACGGCGTGGCACAAACTTCCCACAAAACCTTTATAAAATAATTTCCGATCATTACACTGATGAGCTGTTCGTTTGACCATACACCGAAAAAAGCGATCGGATAAAAGATCAGCGAATCGGCGATCTCGCCTAAGATCGTCGAACCGATGGTTCTGATCCAAAGAAAACGCCCGCGTGTTAGAACTTTCATCTTAGCGAGCACATAGGAATTGACAAATTCGCCGAGCCAAAATGCGGAGAGCGAAGCAAGGGCGATACGCGGCGTTTGACCGAAGATCAGCGAAACCGCTTGCTGCTGCTCCGGCGACATTGTGCGAGCCGCCGGCAGATATGTGATGACCGTCGCCATCAACGTTGCGAAAAGCATTGCTCCGAAACCGGCCCAGATCACCTTTCGCGAACGGGCATAGCCGTACACCTCGGTCAATATATCGCCGAAAAGATAGCTGATCGGAAAGAAAAGAACACCCGTTCCGAATATGTATTCGCCATAAAACGGCAGATCGACGCTCGAAACTTTGTGCACGCCGATCAGGTTAGAACATAGCAAAACCGTCACGAATGCCGCCATCAGGAGGTCATAATAGCGATAATTTCGTCTCTCAGACAAAGGCTTTCTCCTTATATAAAATGGCGGTGCGGCCGAAAAGAGAATTTTAGCAAATCACCGGACAAAGACAACACAAAAAGCGGAAGCAAGCCGCAATGGCCAGCCTCCGCTCAGGATCAGGAAGGAGAGAAACTGTTTTTACCGTCTTACCCGATGGATGCGACGTGCTTCGTCAACCGCGATTTATAACGGGCAGCAGTATTTTTGTGCAAAAGCCCCTTATTGACAGCCTTGTCGATGATCGAAACGGTCGGGTTCAAAAGCTCGGTGCTCTGCGAACCGTCACTCGCCGCAATGGCGGCACGAAGCTTTTTGATCTGGGTGCGGAGCTTTCCGCGGCCGCTGCGGTTGATCTGGTTACGTTTTGCTGTTTGTCTGACACGCTTGAGTGCCGATTTATGATTAGCCATTTAATTCCTGTCTTTGATCCTATTGAAATAAATATCTGTTCGAAAACAAACTTCAGATTATATGTCGCTGTTAAAGGGAAGTCAAGCACAGCGGCTGCAATGTTTAACGCAAATTAAAAGTCCCGACAGCATCGGCCGTCAGGACAATATAAAAATGGTACTGAGGGCGAGACTCGAACTCGCACGCCTTACGGCACTAGATCCTAAGTCTAGCGCGGCTACCAATTACGCCACCTCAGCAAAAACCGCGTTGCCGCAAAATTTAGCAACACACCTAAAGCATAACACCTTGCCGCGGTTCGGGCAAAGAAGCCTTATTTATGAAGATATTTCTTAGAATATTCGTCCCACGAAAGGTCGAAATCGCGAAATTGCTCTATCTCTTTTTGCTTTTTACCGCCTAAGCGGCCCGTTGCACCTTGAAACAGCTTGTATCCGCCATAAGCTGCCGTTCCCAACACCGCCAGCCAAAATGCATACCAGAGCAGCGAATATACAAAACCGAACAACCAGAAAACCAGCATTACACCGAATATCAATGCCAGGAATGTTACCAGGAATTTGATAAAACTCATCTTTCCTATACCTCCGTCATATTTTCAATACGATTTTTCGGCTTCTTTGTTCGTGATAAATTTCGGCATATCGTATAATCGTTGAAAATTTTGGTTACTTCTAAAACCTCGGGGCAAATCCAATTGAATTCACGATCGATCACATTAAAAATCCTTTCAGATGCTTTGAATGCAGAGCTTTTCGGTGATGGGGAAAAGGCGGCGACGGATGTAACGCACGATTCGCGACAGGTTCGCGAAGGCACGGTCTTCGTCGCCATCAAAGGCTCGACGATGGACGGCCATCGCTTTATCGACGATGTGCTGCGTCGAGGGGCCGCAGCGATCATTTCCGAATCCGGCGTGCCGGACGGTTTTCAGGGCAATTGGCTTCAGGTCGAAAATGCCCGTCGAGCACTTGCCAAGGCCGCCGCTGTTATCAACGGTGACCCGTCGCACCAACTGGAACTGATCGGAATTACCGGCACCAACGGCAAAACGACGACGACCTATCTCTGCACCGCGCTGGCAGAGGCCGCGGGCAAAAAGGCGGCGATGCTGACGACTGTCGAATATCGCATTGGCGACAAAAGCGAACCGGCCGTTCGCACCACACCGGAAGCATCTGATACCAACCGCTTTTTGCGAGAGGCGGTCGAAGCGGGATGTAGAACGGCTGTCATGGAAGCTTCGTCTCAGGCGATCGATCTTCATCGCTGTGACGGATTGCGGTTTCGCGTCGCGATCTTTACAAATCTGACGCGCGACCATTTAGATTACCACGGCACGATGGAAGATTATTTCGACGCTAAATTGAAGCTGTTCGACGGCCGTTTGGGTGAGCCGCCGGCATCGAGTGTTATCAACATCGACGACGAATGGGGTGTAAAAGCAGCCGGGATCTTGCGGGAAAAGGGCCAACGCGTTGTCACATTTTCGCAAGATCAGGGCGGTGCGGATCTTTCGGCCGAAGATGTTTCGGTTTCGCTGCTCGAAGGCACACGGTTTCTGCTTAGAACGCCTGCCGGCGATATTAGGATATCGTCGCCGTTGGTCGGACGTCCCCACGTTTATAACATGCTCGCTGCGTCTGCCGCCGCGATCGAAACCGGAGCTACGCTAGATCAGATCAAGCAAGGCTTGGCCGGCTGCATCGGTGCTCCCGGTCGTTTTGAACGGGTTCCGCACAGCGGGGATTTTGCCGTAATTGTCGATTATGCACACACGGACGACGCTTTGCTGAACACGCTCCGCACGGCACGTCCATTGACCGAGGGCCGGGTGATAACCGTTTTTGGCTGCGGCGGCGATCGTGACCGTTCGAAGCGAGTACCGATGGGCAGAGCTGCCGGCGAAAGCAGCGATCTGGTCTTTATAACATCGGACAATCCGCGCACCGAAGATCCACTAGTAATTATAAGGGAAATAGAAAAAGGCGTGGAGGAAACCGGCGTTGCCTATCAAGCCGTTTCTGATCGTCGCGAAGCCATCTTTAAGGCGGTCGGTGAAGCGCGGTCTGGTGATGTGGTGATAATCGCCGGAAAAGGGCATGAGACCTATCAGGTTATCGGCGGCGATAAATTCCACTTTGACGATCGCGAAGCCGCAACGGAGGCGATCGAGCAGCGGGAGAACCGTTAGTCTTCGCGGTGGATATCGATAAAACTGTCCAAAAAATCACGCTGCGGTTCGGTTAGGCCGATAAAACGAGCCGCAAAACCGATCTCGTAAACATGGTTCGTCACTTCGGCAGGAAATGGGACCTTCATTCCGGCGGTGAGCGGCAGATACAGCTGAACCGCTTCGCCGTCACGGACATCGCCGTCACACAGCACAAAACAACCAAGATCGTTTATATCTGCGATAGTTCCGGGCTTTCTGCCATTTCCGGCATCATATTCGACAGCAACGGTTATCCGAAAACGCTGTGCCGCCCGCCGGTCGCGGCCGCTTCGCCTATCGCTCGAGGTCATCGAAGCCTTCCTGTTCGAGGTCATTGTTCTTTGCATTTCTACTATTTAAGTAATAATAGACCGGTAATCCCAGAATTATTAATCCGATGCCTATAAAAGATTGTTTTGGTTCGGTGGAAATGGTGTTGTAGATCAGCCACGCGACGACGATCAGAAATACGACCGGAACCACCGGATAGCCCCACGCCTTATAGGGACGCTCCGCATTCGGATAACGGCGGCGGAACACAAAAACGGACGATGTAACGAGCCCGTAGAAGATCCAGGAGGCGAACACAACATAATTGGTGACCGTGTCGAAGGAACCCGAAAGTGCCATTATCGAAGCTAGGCAGCCCTGTACGACCAGGGCCGTCACGGGTACGTTGGTCACCGACGTGCGGCCCAATGCCGGATGCATCATTTTGTCCTTGGCCATTGCGTAAGGTACCCGGGCACCGGCCAATATGGAAGTATGCAGTGTTCCGAGCGAAGAAAGCATCAGGCCGACGGTGAACAGGGCAACCGCAAATCCCGTGGCAAATGTTGCCGCACCGCCTTCTAGAAAGAAACGGCTGACGACCTCTTTCGCAACGGATGAGTTCTGCGAGACCGAGGCGACCGCCGTCGGGTCGAGGACGTAGAAATATCCGATATGAACGGCAACGTAAAGCAGCATTATCAACGCGGTACTGCCGATAATTGCGATCGGGATGTTCCGATGCGGATCTTTTACTTCTCCGGCAACGAAGGTCAGATTGTTCCAACCATCATAGCCCCACAAGGCGCCGAGCATAGCGGCACCGAATCCGGCGGCGAATGTGTATGTCGCTGATCCATATCTCACCGATTCCGAAATGCCTTCACAAGTGCCGCTGTTATTGATGAGCGAAAAATGGCCGAAGTCGCCTGACACGAGAACAAAGGCACCGATACCTACAAACAGGATCAAAGCTATTTTGATGCCGGTCAAAACGGTTGCGATCTGGCCGCTTAAGATCACAGACGCCGAATTGAGCGTCGTGAAAATGAGGATGGCCATGATCGATATTATTTGAAGGGTCGAGATCTCGAACGGAGAACCCAAAAGTTCTGTTGTCAGCAAAGGCCTGGCGAGCGAGCCATCCAGGAAATCATTTAGCCCGATCGCAAAAGCCATTCCGGCTGCGGCCTGGGAGCCCGGTTTGGCGATAAACATCTGCATCCAGCCGTATAAAAAGCTCGAAGCGCGTCCGTAAGCATCGCGAAGGAATACATATTCGCCGCCGGCCATCGGTTTCATTGCGGTCAATTCGGCATAGGTCAAGGCGCCCGAAAGCGACAAAAGACCGGCCGCCACCCACGCCAGCACGACCCATTCCGGGCTGCCGACATTGCACGTCATCGGCCGGGCTTTTAAAAAGACACCGGTGCCGATGACATTTCCGATGATCACCGAAATAGCTGCGATCAGCCCCAATCCGCGAACCAAGGCATATCTATCGTTCGATTCAGACGTCATATTTTAGCGAAAAGCCTAGTCAAAACTTGGAAGAGAGATGGGAACATCTTACGTGAAAATGCTTGCCAAGTGCAATTATCATTCGTCGGCCGTCGTGATAAAATCCGGCTGTGTACCGCATTGACCTTTCAGCCGACGAACTTTCCGCCAAATTGCTATCCATTGCCGCCGCCGGCGGTTCGGTCGCCATGCTCGACAGTTGCGGTGTCGGACATCTCGGTTCACACCTTTTGATAGCCGGTTTGGAAGAACACTTCAGCGAGAGCATCAGCGATCAAGATCCCGAACGCTCGCTCCGGCGGTTTGAAGAGCTGACGGGGAAAGGGCTGTCGGCGATCTTTACGCTGTCATATTCTCTGGGCGAAAAGCTATGCGGCATAGCTCCGTCCGTGTCCTCCGAACCCGACATCTTCGTCCGGCTTTTTCGAAATCTAATAATGCACGACTATGACACGGGGGAAACATGGATAACCGGCGAAGCGGGGAATTGTGCCGCGATCGAAGAAACTCTCTTGAAAACGGTTCCACTTTTGCCGCCGGAGATCATTTCCAGTCCGCAAGTTGTTTCAAATTTCAGCCGCGAAGATTATGTTTCGGCGGTCAAGGTCATTCAGCAACACATCCGTCGGGGCGATACCTATCAAACTAATCTAACGCGGGGAATCAGCTTTGAGCTGCCATACGGAACGACACCCGAGCATATTTTCGCACGGCTGAGGCGTGACCATCCGGCACCATTTGCGGCGTTCATCAAGCGGCCTGATTCAAGCGTGATATCTGCATCACCGGAAAGGTTCTTTCGGATCGAGGATCGAGACATTTCCGTGTCGCCGATCAAAGGCACACGAGCGCGTGGAAATTCGCCGGATTCAGATGCGAAACTCCGTCAAGAGCTTGAACGGAGCGAAAAGGATCGTGCCGAAAACATTATGATCGTTGATCTGATGCGCAACGATCTCGGCCGCGTCTGTGAATTTGGGTCGGTCCGGGCCGAAAGCATATGTGTTGTAGAAGAACATCCGACACTATTTCATATGGTTTCGACGGTTAAGGGGCGGCTGCGTCCCGAGGCCGGTATTGCTGATACGCTGCGGGCGGTTTTTCCGTGCGGTTCAATAACGGGAGCTCCAAAGATAAGCACAATGCGCATCATCCGCGAACTTGAACCTGCCCCGCGCGGTCTTTCGATGGGAGCGATCGGATCGTTTCAGCCCGAATCGGGAATTTTTGATGTGAGCGTGGCGATAAGAACAATGACCGTACGGGCAGGCTTCGCCGCATTCAACGTTGGAGGCGGCATTGTCATCGACAGCGACCCTGAAACCGAATACGACGAGACCGTTACAAAATCGAGAGCATTGCTGGCGGCGTCCGGAGCTTGAAAAGGACTGTGGGAACATTTCGGCGGAGCCGGTGTCTAACCTTTGCAGAACAAAGAATAAAGGAGACCGCAAATATGAATTCCCCTGCGATAAATGTAACGCCGCTGATCGATGTTCTGCTTGTTCTGCTGATCATTTTCATGGTCATAACGCCGGCGAAGCCGAGTGCTTTTCAGGCAAAGATCCCGCAGGAGCCGGAGACGAACGATCCGCGGGTCGTGCCGCCTGATCAAACGCTTGTCGTCTCGGTCGAACCGGATTCGACCTTGCAGCTCAACCATGAAACGGGTCTTGGCTCCGTTGGCAATGCGGCCGCGCTCACGGAGCGTTTGACCGGGATATTCAAAGAAAGGGCCGCGATCGCAGGCATCGATCCTGACGAAGCAAGGATCGTCTTTATCAAGGCACCGCGTTCGCTCGATTACGGAAGCGTCGCGAGAGTGGTCGATGCGGTCAAGATCGCCGGTGCTGCTCCGATCAGTCTGCAGATCCATCGTATAGACGATTGACCGCTGTCTGGTTCGTCGCCGTTGATAAGACCGTTGTGTTATCATTAAAGCAGAAGAGCCTCACGGCCGTTAAGGAATAATGCTCTCCTGATCGCGAATGGCGACTTACTACGAGATCCTAAAGGTTTCACCGAAAGCATCGCGGGCCGAGATCAAATCGGCTTACCGCAAACTTGCCCGCAAGCTGCATCCGGATGCCCATACGGGTTCTGAGGAGACGGCTCTGGCTTTCGCGGGCATTGCCGAAGCTTATGAGGTTTTGAGCGATCCTCACGAACGGGCCGCTTACGATCGCCGCTTGTTGGAATACAGCTATAATGGTTCTTCTTCCGGCAGTTCTGTATTCGCATCGAAGAACAGTCATGCTCGGCGTTGGCGGCAAATGGCCTATGAACGGCGCTATAACGAGATCATAGACCGGATGATCGCTGATGAGCGCCGCGAATCGATCGCTCTGCAAAAGATCATTTTCCCGCTTGTTGGACTTTTCATATCCATTGTCGTTACGGCCGCTCTTAAGCCGCAGGTTTTCGTCAATACGCTCATTATCGGACAAATAATCATCGTTTCGCTTTTCGCAGCCGGCACCATTCATCTCTATGGCCGCATCCGTGAGGCAATTGACCGCTATACATATAATGAAGACGACCTTCACGATTCGATCCTTGATGACAACGAACCAACAGTAAAACCATATTCACGGATCGCCGCTATCGGCTTTATTGCCGGCGGATGTCTGCTCAGCCTTCTCGCGGGGCTTGCTGTCGGACATTTTCTTGGAGCTGAGCCGCGAACTGCAACGGTGGTCATTACCGACACGCTAACACCGGAGGCCATACTCTATCCGCCGATCTTTGTGCTGTTCGTCGATCTCGTCCACAGCTTTGCTTCGCGGGTCGATGCTTAGGTCGGCCGCCTCGCTCAATTCGACTTTTTTCGCCTCTTTGGATATTCTTTTCTATTACTGTTCGTATATTTGAATTCAGATGAAAACCACGTTAAAAGAAGTTTCTCCGACACAGAAGGAGATCAAGCTGCAAATCGATACCGACACCATTAAAGGTGCCTATAACCGCGTCAGCAAAAAGATCGCGGGAATGGTTACGGTGCCCGGATTCCGCAAGGGATATGCTCCGATAGATGTTGTTAGGATGCGGTTTCAGGAAGAGATCAAGAATGATGTGCTCCAATCGATATTGCCGGAAAAAGTTGCCGCGGCGATCGATGAGCACGGCTTGCATCCGCTCAGCGAACCGCACCTGCATATCGAAGATGCCGAAAACGTAAAGGTCAACGGCTCGCAGCCGATCGACCTGCATATTCATGTCGAGGTAATGCCGGAAGTTGCCGCACCGGATCTGAAGGGTATTGAGATCGTTCGGCGCCGTCGTCCGGTTACGGAGGCAGATATCGATGATCTCGTTTCCGAGCGTCTGCAAGAACATGCCGCTTTGATCCCGGTCGAGGGCCGAGCATCTAAGGACGGTGATACTGTGACCGTCGATCTCGTCGGCAATATCGAAGGCGAAGATGAACCGATCACCGCCGAAGATATCCAGATCAAGCTAGGCGACGACACCATCGACGCTTCTTTCTCCGAAAATCTGGCCGGGGTTAAAGAGGACGAAGAAAAAGAGTTCACGGTAAATTATCCGGAAGATTTCTCCGCGGCGGAGCTTGCGGGCAAAACCGTCCATTACAAGGCAAAGATCAAAGGCGTAGCCGCGACGGAAGTGCCGGAAATGAACGATGAATGGGCTGTCAGCTTTGACGAAGGCTATGAGTCGCTGGCCGACCTTCGCAAAAAGCTGCGTGCCGATGTTGAAGCATACTCCGATTCGGACGCCGATGCCCGGGTCCGCAATGAGGCGGTCGCACAGCTTATCAAAGACAACGAGTTTGAAGTGCCGAACACGCTGGTCGAAAATCAGACCCGCAATCTTTTGAACAATTTTGCCAGAGACCTCCAGCAGCGTGGAATGGATCCGCGGCAAGTTCAGGAAGATTTTATTCAAATGCTTTATTCACAAATGCGCGGCCAGGCCGAAAATGACGTTCGCGGAGCACTGCTGCTTGATAAGATCGCGGAAAGCGAAAAACTTGACGTAACAGATGCCGAGGTCGATGAAGAGATAGCAAGGCTCGCGGAATATTATCGTGCGACCCCGGAACAGTTAAAAGCCTCGCTGGAAGGACAAGGCGGCTTGGAAACCGTCGCCAACAACCTGCGAACGCGCAAAGCGATCGAAGCTTTGGTCGGCAAGATCAAGGTGACGGAGGGTGAATGGCAAGAACCGGGCACCGAAGCTGCCGAGGGCGAAGAAAAGCCGAAAAAGCCCGCTAAAGGTAAAGCAAAAGCGGAAAAAGAAACGGCTGCGACCGAAAAGCCCAAAAAAGAGACAAAGAAAAAGGCCGCAAAATAAGACGTTTTGCATTCGCGGCGAAAGGTTGTACAATCAGTTTCGAAATCGGCAATATATGCTGATACAACAACTTATCGCCGCACAATTAAAGCAATTTATCAAGAAACAGCCGATTTCGGTTTTTGAAAGGTTATATGGCATTAGTCCCAATGGTAGTCGAGCAAACGTCACGCGGAGAGCGTGCGTTTGATATCTATTCGCGGCTGTTGAAAGACAGCATTATCTTTATCGGCACGCCGATCGATGACCAGATCGCCAATCTGCTGGTCGCCCAATTGTTGTTTTTGGAGGCAGAAGATCCGGAACGCGACATCAATTTGTATATCAATAGTCCCGGCGGTTCGATCACTGCCGGCATGGCCATCTATGACACAATGCAGTTCATCAAAAACGATGTGACCACCATTTGTGTCGGCCAATGTGCCTCGATGGGAGCACTATTGCTGACGGCCGGAACCAAAGGCAAGCGCTTTGCTCTGCCGCATTCGCGAATTCTGATCCACCAGCCGTCCGGCGGAGCTTCGGGCCAAGCAACGGATGTCCGAATTATGGCGGAAGAGATCCTTCGAATGCGCGAAATGACCTCGCGGATCATTTCGGAGCACAGCGGACAAACCTTTGACCAGGTTGAAAAAGACGTCGAACGCGACCGCATCCTTTCGCCCTATCAGGCAAAGGAATACGGCTTGATCGACGAAGTGATCGAGCACAGAGAAAAATAGTCTTTGGCTTTAGGGCCAGGCATCTAAAGTTTTGGGTGCCATTTTCGGCATACAGGCTTGGCGGCCGGCCCAAACATCTTGTTTATGGCAAATTTCAGACGACCGGAAGAACTTTTATGTTGTTCGTTCTGCGGCAAATCGCAGAATGATGTTCGAAAATTGATCGCCGGCCCCGGCGTTTACGTCTGCAATGAATGTATCGATATTTGCAACGAGATCATCAATGACGATGAGCAGACCGAAACGGCTGCCGCTCGGACCACGATACCTAAGCCGCAAGAAATAAAGAAATTTCTCGATGAATACGTCATCGGCCAGGATGAATCGAAAAAACGCCTTTCTGTCGCCGTTTATCAGCATTACAAACGGTTGGAAATGGCAAAACGCCGTTCTGATATTGAGATCCAAAAATCAAATATCCTTTTGATCGGCCCGACCGGCACCGGCAAAACCTTGCTCGCCCAAACACTGGCCCGTGTACTGAGCGTTCCGTTCTGCATCGTCGATGCCACCAGTTTGACCGAGGCCGGCTATGTCGGCGAAGATGTCGAAAATATCCTGCTGCGGCTGCTTCAGGCGGCCGGCAACGATGTCGAAAAGGCACAGCAGGGAATTATATACATCGACGAGATCGACAAGATCTGCCGCAAGGACGACAACCCGTCGATCACGCGCGACGTTTCCGGCGAAGGCGTTCAACAGGCACTTTTGAAGATATTGGAAGGCACGGTGGCAAACATTCCTTCCGGCGGAGGACGCAAACATCCGCAGCAGGATTTCATTCAGCTTGATACGACGAACATTCTTTTCATCTGCGGCGGGGCGTTCATCGGCCTTGAAAAGGTGGTCGAAAAACGTTTCCGCAATAGATCTCTAGGATTTCAGGCGGACATCAAATCAAGTTCCCAGCGGCAGAATGAAGCGATTTCCAAACTCGAACCCGAAGATCTGATCCACTACGGCTTGATCCCTGAATTCGTCGGCCGATTGCCGGTGCTCGGCACGCTTGAACCGCTCGATGAAGAAGCGTTGGTCAAGATATTGACCGAGCCGAAAAACGCTTTGGCCCGACAGTATCAGCGCAAATTCGAATTCGACAATATCAACCTCAAATTCACCGAAGGAGCTCTCAAAGCGGTCGCCCAAGAGGCCTTTAAAAGAAAGGTCGGTGCCCGCGGGTTGATGATGATAATGGAAGAAGTGCTGCTTGATTCGATGTACGTTCTGCCTTCGGACAAAAAGATCAAGGAATTGGTCATCACCCGCGAAATGATCGAACGCAAAACACCGGTCTTTGATGTGATCAGCCGAATCGAAGAAGCCGCGTAATGCTCTATAAAACTAATTTACAAAAGTAAAAAAAGGAGTATACTGCGATTGTAGGTTTAGCTATGCTCCAAATAACTCCCATAATAACGGTCTTTCACCTTCTTTCCATAGTAATTTTCCTCTTCTCGCCGTCTATTGCAATTTTAGATAGTTCTGCACGATATCGATATTTTGCTAATATTGGTGGCTCGTCTATCAATATGGATGACAAAGAGACCTTGGTCGGGATTGCCTATACAAACGGTTACGGTTTTACAGAAGGGTTTTTTGATCTTGGAAACGTTGTTTGTTCAGTGCAGGCTACAATGACAGGGCCGAATGTCTCGGTGAGTGACTCGCAGTCGACCAATTGTAACGTGCACCCGCATGTAACGTTGACATCGTCTAGTTTCGTTCCCGGTGCTCGATACTGCATAAGCGCCTCACATACAACTCCTTGGGAGTCTGAAACGTCTGGTGGCTGCATAATTACCCCTTCAGATGAAAAAATAACCAGCATTAAGTTTCAACAAATCTTGACCGACGATTTGCCTATCGACGATAATCCCAACGTTGCGGGCGGTAAAAGGATCTTTCCAGATAGGAAACTTCCTACAGAAGTAGTGGATAGGCGAAAGATTCGAGTGAAGTCCCAGTACTATCGTGCTGAATCAAATGTGCGAATTTATTTTAGAAGTTTCGATGTTGATGATCCTTCGTCAGATACAGCGCCGATCGATTCAAACGATACAGCAACGCTAAAATCTGGGAAGGACAACAACGGAACCGTTGATGGGATGAGTGATACAAAAGGTGGTCTCCTGACTATACCCACATCGATACCAGCCAATAAGTTTGACTGCCAGCAGTTTGCAAAGGGTGTGGTTAAAGGACTTTCCTGTCTTACTGATGCGTTTGGATCAGCACAGGTGGATTTTACCGTGACAATGCACGCGGGTGATAACTTTATTGTAGTTGCTAGTACCAGTCTTGATTACATATCCAGTCTTGATCTTTCTGAAGATGGTCTAGTGCTACAGGACGAAAATATGATTCCGACGCCGGTTGATGCGGGGGGTGAGATGACTGTGTGCACTGAATCTTCCGTGCCTGCCTGTCAAACCGACATGCTTACTGTCTGGCGCAGACTTCACGTAGAAGTAGATTCAATGAGTCAGATATCTGGCAACAACCAAACTGGCACTATTAGCGGACTTGGCGGAACACAATGTCCGCCCCCGCCCCAAAATCCGCCATGTACTGTTTACGCCGGGTTTTTTGTTAACACTACTTCCCCCTTAGAACCGCATAGGTTTAATAATGGGAGAATTGTGGTTAACAACACGTCATGGAATGTAGTTTTAAATGGGCCAAACTCGGTAATAATAGATGCCTCGCCCGGAAGTATTGAAAGAATTCAACTTGGTACGTCATTTACTCTCTACGATGACGATGATTACAATAATAATGACGGAAACTTAAAAGACGGAGATGCTGACGAAACTTTAACCAGATTTCAAGATTCTTTGTCATTAATGGCTGAAGCCGACGCTCGTAATGAAAATGTATTTGCTGATGCCTACATAATGCCTGAATATGGTTGGGCAATAAGTAGTGGTATGAGCCAAAACAACATAGTATTTGACCTAAATATTGAGTCCGACGAAACTTCAATTGATGAGGCTTCTCAAATAATAAGTGCCAATAGAAACTCGGCTACCTTTGAAAGTCCGCAATTTTGGATTGTTTATCTTATGTTTGGCTATCAAGGCCCGCTAGACAAGGATGCTGATGGTTGTGTCTTTGATTTTAATACCCAACAATGTGTTAGTTCAGGAGAAATGCAGGGTTCTCAGTCTGGCATTACTAAAGGAGTTGTTCCACCAAATTCGATAGGGGTGTGTGATTGCTACTTAAGCTCCACTTGTCCTATGACAACAATACCACCAATAACTTGTAGTACCATGCCGTACGGCGGGGCAGGTTCTATCGTGTATTTGGAGTCCCAAAGCGATGTTGTAAGGACGTGGCTAACCTCTGGACATATTGTAAATGAAATAGCAACAACAGCACCGCATGAAATCGGACATCAATTTGGATTGGGCGGGGATGCAGTCAGGAGTACATTCCATATCATGGACTATTCTTCGCCTCCAAGCAGTATAAATGCCCGAAGATTACACCCTGAACACATCAACATAATGCGGCGCCGCACTAATAGTCCAGGTCAATAAGGAGAAATTTAATGAAAAGGTCCAGCATTGCCATTTTTTTATTTGTAAGTATTGCTGTTTTGGGAAATGCGCAATCTTCTTCAAATAGATTGGAGCATAAACTGAAGGTTGATTTAACAACAAACAAATCTGCCTTTTTACAAGGCGAACCGGTTTTCTTTAATATTCGGCTATCCAATGTCGGGTCAGACGATATCGATTTGGATCCCGAGGACATATTTCGAAGTTTTCATGTTGAGGTGAGAATGCCGGATGGCAATGTGACCGAACTTGATCTTAGATCTGAAAGGATAATATCAAGTTCGCGACCTGTTGCGATGCCCGGAACCAAGGTTCAGATCAGTAAAGACTTTCAATCTGTGCGGACGGTTGTTCCGCCAATTGTTGAGAAAATATCGGAACAATCAGGAACCTATCAGCTTAGGCTCGGCCTTAAGGGGCTTGGCGAAATAGGCGACCTGAAATCTAATATTGTTGAAGTTGAAATTATTAATGCCAAAGGTTCAGACAAAGAAGCCTATGATTTTATGACCAAAAACAAAATGGATCTTTGGTACGGCACCTTGGGATTTAAGGACGATGAAACAGTTTTCGCAGAATTCATTAACACTTATGGTTCCGGTTCATATGGAGAGTACGCCAAATACTTCTTGGGTCGATATTTGGTAAATTCAAAGAAGGATGCCGAAAAAGCTCGAAAACTTCTAAGTGAGTTGAAGAACAGTTCTAACGCTGAAATTTCCAAAGGAGCTTCTAACTTATTAGATGCTAAAAACTCGGGTACCCAAACACAATGAGATGTTATGGACAAGAACCGGCCAAAATCCCGCCCATACCTGATACCTCTCAACCCATCCCTAAGATCGCTTTAATTAAATAGTAGAATCTTTGCTATATTCGTACTTTATTAGGTCAACCAAGCGTACGGCGAAAGTTAACATTGATTTTCGACACTTTTTTTGAGTAAATATAATTGCTCTAAGTTTTTTGTGCCTAGTTGGAGCTCTCAACACCGCAGTATTATGCAGGAATTTACAGATCAAATGCCTCCGGACATTAAGCGTTATCCGATGGTTCCCATCCGTGATGTCGTAATATTTCCTTTTACAAAGGTTGCGTTCAAGATCGGCCGACCTAGCTCGGTCAGAGCTTTGGAAGAAGCAATGACGGGCGACCGCGATATATTTTTGGCGACGCAGCACGATGCGACCATCGATGAGCCGAATAGCGAGCAGATCTATCAAGTCGGCACGCTCGGACGAATTCTGCAGGCACAGCGGCAGGATAACGGGCAGATCAAAGTGGTGGTCGAAGGCCGCGAACGCGGAAGTTCGATACGGGTGGAGCAGGACGAAGACGGAATGTTCTACGCCCACGTGAGAAAGGTGAATTCTTCGGACGAATCGGGATTTCGCACGGACGGCCTGCTGCAGAAGATCCACGGGTTGGTCGAACAGTTTCTGCGTGTTTCACCGGATGCTTATACGGATGCGCTGCATGCTTCGCTGCGCGGTATTTCCGCCGCCCAGATCGCCGATTCTATGTCGTCGCATCTGCGGATCTCAGTAGAAGAAAAGCAAACATTGCTGGAAACATTTTCCGTACAGGAAAGGCTGCAGAAACTGGCGGATGTGCTGGAATCTGAGATCGAGAAGCGGCAGCTCGACCGTTCGATCCATTCGCGGACCAAAAAGCAGATGGATAAACACCAGCGGGAATATTATCTGAACGAACAGATAAAGGCTATCCATAAAGAGCTTGGGCGCAAAGACGAAAAGGCCGAACTTGAAGATCTGAAAAAGAAGATCGAAGAAGCGGGCATGACCGAAGAAGCTAAAGAAAAGGCGATGCTCGAATTTTCGCGGCTTGAGGCAATGCCGCCGATGTCTGCCGAAAGCACCGTTTCGCGGACATATCTCGATTGGCTGATCAACGTGCCATGGCAAGAGCGTTCCGAAGAGATCGAAGACCTGACTGCGGCCGAACAGACGCTGAACGAAGACCACTATGGCCTTGAGAAGATCAAGGAACGGATATTGGAATTTTTGGCGGTCCGACAGCTTGTTCAAAATCCGAAGGGCACGATCCTTTGTTTCGTCGGGGCCCCGGGCGTTGGTAAGACATCGCTTGGAAAATCCATCGCCAATGCTACGGGCCGTAAGTTCATGCGCCTTGCATTGGGCGGTGTGCACGATGAAGCTGAGATCCGCGGCCATCGCCGGACGTACATTGGAGCTTTGCCGGGACAGATAGTTCAATTGATGAAGCGGGCCGGCACCGTCAATCCCGTCATCCTGTTGGACGAAGTAGATAAACTAGGGCGTGATTTTCGCGGCGACCCGAGTGCGGCCTTGCTGGAGGTGCTCGATCCGGAGCAGAATAATTCGTTTCGCGACCACTATCTCGATGTTGATTACGATCTTTCGAAAGTGTTCTTCATCGCCACGGCGAACGTTCTGCATACGATACCGCCGGCATTGCAGGACAGACTGGAAATACTCCACCTTTCCGGATACACGGAGCGCGAAAAGCTCGAGATCGCCAATCGGCATCTCATTTTGAAAGCCGCAGAAGATAATGGGCTCAATGCGGAAAAGGTGCGCTTTACCGATGATGGCGTTTTGGAACTGATCCGCCACTACACCCGCGAAGCCGGCGTGCGCAATTTGGAACGTGAGATCGGTTCGTGCCTTCGAAAGATCGCCCGGAAATATGTCGTCACCGCAGAAAAGGATGCTTTTCGGGTAGTAGTTGATGCCGAAAAGGTTCGCGAATTGCTCGGAACGATCAGATTTCGCAAACAGGACATTGCTCGTAAAAGCGAGATCGGGCTGGTCAATGGATTGGCTTGGACGGAGGTCGGCGGCGACGTGCTTCAGGTTGAGGCAACATTGGTCGAAGGCAAGGGCGAGGTTACGCTTACCGGCAAGCTCGGGGAAGTTATGCAGGAATCGGCAAGGGCCGCTTTAACCTGTGTCCGGAGCCGGGCGGAAGAATTGGGCATCGACCCCAAGGATTTTCGCGAAAAGGATCTTCACATCCATGTGCCCGAAGGAGCAATACCGAAAGACGGCCCGAGCGCGGGCATCACCATCGCCACGGCTATGGTCTCCGCCCTAACGGGTAAACGGGCTCGCCACGATGTGGCAATGACCGGAGAGATCACGCTTCGCGGTAAGGTGCTCCCGATCGGTGGCGTAAAGGAAAAGCTTCTCGCCGCCCATCGTTTTGGACTGAAAACTTTGATCCTTTCGAAAGAAAACGAAAAAGATCTTAGCGACGTGCCGGATGAGGTCCGAGAAGATCTTACCATCCACACCGTAGATACGATCGACGAGGTGCTGCAGCACGCTCTGGAATATGTCGAAGACGACAAGGCTATTCAGACACAGCAATTGTGGAACGCCGACACCGCGGCGGACGGCATTACCTCCGACGCATCGGTATAAATTGACGAGGTTTTTTTGAAGATAACGTCGGCGGAATTCGTAAAGAGCGCTTTTGATATCAGCCATTGGACCGAAGGCGGAATGCCCGAGATAGCGTTTCTCGGGCGCTCAAATGTCGGCAAATCGTCGCTGATCAATGCGTTGCTTAGCCGTCGCGGATTGGCCAGAACATCAAACACACCCGGCCGCACACAGTCGATCAATTTTTTTCTGGTCAATAAAGAATTTTACTTTGTTGACCTGCCGGGTTATGGTTATGCGAAAGTGCCAAAGTCAATGCGGCATGAATGGGGCAAACTGGCTGAAGATTACCTGTCGCAAAGAAAAGAGCTGGCATTGTGCATTCAGCTTGTCGATTCTCGCCACGAACCGACGTCGCTTGATAAACAACTTAATGAATGGCTTTGCCACCACGGCAAACCGCATATAGTCGCCGCGACCAAAAGCGACAAGCTTTCGGCAAATCAGCTGTTCAAACAGCAGAAGGTCATCGGCAAAGATTTTCAATTCAGCAAAGTGATACCGGTTTCGTCGTCCTCAGATAAAGGTTTGGACGAGCTTCGAGCGGAGATATTCGCCGCGGTCAAGAATTTTGAAAATTAAGTTGCTATTCTTGGAACTTTGGTGTAATAATTCTATATATCCCTTATCGTGAATTAGTGGAAAAGTCTAGGGGCTTTTATTCATTTGATATATACTACGATCTAATCCATACAAATATCTCCACCTTTACCTTTTCAGCTTAGATCTTGATTTTTAAGGCCTGTTAAGCAGATCAGATTCGAAAGGCCTGAGATTTAATACAAAAAAATACTTCATCATTTACGGTTAATACCGAAAAACAATGGCTACAAAAACACCTACCCGAAAGGCGAAAGCAGCAAAAGCTGAAGAAACTAGCGAAGAGACCACGGATGTTGCTGAGGCACCGGCGGAAGAAACTAAAGAAACCCGCAGCAATGGCGGCGGCGAAAAAGCCGATCTGCTCAATTTGGCGGAATTGAAAGATATGTCGATCAGCGAATTGACGCATATCGCCAAGGAAATGGGCATCGAAGGAGCCTCAGGGCTCCGAAAGCAGGAACTGATATTTAAGCTGCTTGCGGCCCAAACGGAGAAAAGCGGTCTTATCTTTTCTGAAGGCGTTCTCGAAACACTGCCGGATGGTTTTGGTTTTCTGCGTGCTCCGGAATACAACTATCTGCCCGGACCGGACGACATTTATGTAAGCCCTTCCCAAATACGCAAATTCGATCTGCGGACCGGCGACACGGTTTCCGGCCAGATCCGCCCGCCGAAAGAGGGCGAACGCTATTTTGCACTCATCAAGGTTGAGGCTATCAATTTCGAAGCGCCCGAACAATCGCGTGAGAAAGTGTTTTTCGACAATCTCACACCGCTTTATCCGGACGAACAGTTGTCGATGGAGATCGGCCCGGACAACATTGCGGCTCGCGTGATCGATCTTGTCACGCCGATCGGTAAAGGCCAGCGTGCTTTGATCGTCGCTCCGCCGCGAACCGGTAAGACGGTATTGCTGCAGACGATCGCAAATTCTATTACTGAAAATCATCCGGAAGTGACGTTGATCGTGCTTTTGATCGATGAGCGGCCGGAAGAGGTCACGGATATGCAGCGGTCGGTCAAAGGTGAGGTGATCTCTTCGACATTTGACGAACCGCCCACTCGGCACGTCCAGGTTGCCGATATGGTCATCGAGAAAGCAAAGCGGCTCGTCGAACATAAACGCGATGTGGTCATATTGCTTGATTCGATCACACGTTTGGCTCGAGCTCACAACTCGGTCGTTCCGCCTTCGGGCAAGATCCTTTCCGGTGGTATCGATTCCAATGCACTGCAGCGGCCGAAAAGATTTTTCGGTGCCGCCCGTAATATTGAAGAAGGCGGTTCGTTGACGATCATTGCGACCGCGTTGATCGATACGGGCTCACGTATGGACGATGTGATTTTCGAAGAGTTCAAGGGAACCGGTAATTCGGAGATCCACTTGGACCGCCGCTTGTCTGACAAACGTCTTTTCCCGGCGATCGATCTGCAGCGTTCAGGTACGAGAAAAGAAGAGTTGCTGATAGATAAGGAAGATCTGAACCGCATCTGGGTAATGCGACGAGTGCTTAATCCGCTGTCGCCGGTCGAACAGATGGAAGTTGTATTGGAACGTCTTAGTAAAACCAAGACCAATGCCGAATTCTTAGCTTCGATGCAGACATAGTAATTATCGGATGCTGAACTGTAAGTCGTGAATAGCGGGCCGAAATTGACGTTTCCTGTTATTCACGATTTACTATTTATAAGTCTTCAAATATGCGTGTAGCCATAATTTCGGCAGAAGCCGTTCCGTATTCAAAGACCGGCGGGCTCGGCGATGTTGCCGGGGCTTTGCCAAAGGCTTTGCGACGCGTCGGTGTTGATTCTCTTTTGATCACGCCGTGCTATTGGCAGACCAAGGGCGAACACCTTTGGCACACAGCCATTGACGATCTATGGGTCGGATGGCGTGGAAGTTCCTATCCGGCAAAAGCATTTTATAGCGAGGCGAACGGTTCGCCCACTTTTCTGATAGACGCACCATCGTTCTTTCATCGCGACTCGATATATGGCTATCGCGAAGATCACGAACGTTTCGCGTTCTTCAACCACGCCGCCATCACCTTGCTGCATCGTTTAGGCTCCGCACCGGATATCGTTCACCTGAACGATTGGCATTGTGGTTTCGCAGCGGTAGAGATCGCAGCCGCCCGAAGGTGGGACAATTTTTGGCGAAACACCCGTACGGTTTTCTCCATTCACAACATGGCTTACCAGGGCGGATTCGGGATGGAAGATCTCTCGAAATTCGGGTTTAGCAGCGAGTGGGAGAGAAACGCGTTTACTTTAAACGGGTATGCCTCAGCGATGAAGGCCGGTCTTGAGGTGTCTGACATTCTCTCTACCGTTTCGCCTACTTATGCGAAAGAGATACAGACGCCCGGAGAAGGTTATGGCTTGGATTGGCTGGTGCGAAGACGGTCAGATCGTTTGATCGGAATTACCAACGGCGTAGATTACGATGTTTGGGATCCGGCAACCGATCCGGAATTGCCGGCTCATTTCTCAAAAGAAGATCTTTCAGGAAAGCTGGAATGCAAGCGGCGGTTGTTGGACGAGTTTCATTTGCCGGCTGAGATAGACCGACCGATCCTCGCAAGTGTGACGCGCCTTACGGCTCAGAAGGGTATTGATCTGGTGATGGAGGCGGCCGGCGATCTTCTCGCTTCGGGAGCGTTCATCATTTCGCTTGGTTCGGGCGAGGCAAGGTACGAAGATTTCTGGCAGCGTCTGCGCGACCATGCTCCGCACCGAGTCGGTATCTATCGCGGTTATAGCGAGCCGCTTGCGCATCGTATCGAAGCCGGAGCGGACATCTTTATGATGCCTTCCAAATTTGAGCCGTGCGGATTGAACCAGATGTATTCGCTTCGTTACGGGACCGTACCGCTCGTGAGGGCGGTCGGCGGGTTGGAAGATACGGTGCAGAGTTTTGATAGTGTCAATGGAACGGGAAATGGTTTCAAGTTCAGGGCATATCGGGCCGCAGATTTTGCGGAAAGTATTTACGAAGCCCTGTATGCTTTTACCGATCGCGAAAGCTGGGCTAGACTTCAGCGAAATGGAATGGCCATAGATAATTCTTGGGAAAACGCCGCACAACGGTATGTCGAGCTTTATAAATTTGCGCAAACGCTTTGATCTGGGATAATGAGCATATTTAAACAATTTGTTAAAAAGATCATTCCAAGGTCGGTCCTTGACCGCCGAAGCGAACGAATCGCAACACAGGCCCAAAACCAGTACGGCATGCGTTCTGCTCGCGAGGCCTTTGCCGATATTTATCGCCGGAATGTCTGGGGCGGCGAGGAGGGCGAGTTCTATTCCGGTGGGGGTTCTGAAGGGGAGTTTGCGGAAGCATATGCGGAAGTAATAAGAAAGTTCATCTCTGAGAACAACGTTGGTTCGGTCGTCGATCTTGGTTGTGGTGATATGCGTGTTGCTTCGAGTTTTATTACGCCCGAGATCAACTATATCGGATGTGATATCGTGCCGGACCTGATCGAACATCACCAACGAACAAATAAATTTCCTAACGCGGAATTCCGGTGCATCAACATCATTGAAGATGACCTGCCTCAGGGTGACCTGTGTTTGATCCGTCAGGTATTACAGCACCTTTCAAACGCTGAGATATCTCGAATTTTGCAAAAAGTGGGCAAATATCGATATCTGATCATTTCCGAACACTATCCCGCAGATGGGAAGATGAAAAGCCCAAATTTGGATATTCCACATGGGCCACATACTCGTTTGGTAATTGATTCAGCCGTGGTGCTTGATGCAGAGCCTTTCAATTTAGACAAACCGATCAAACTTTTTGAAAGGACTGATCGTGACGGTTCGCGGATCATGACTTTTTTAATAACTGCGAAACAAAAATAACGTACATTATGATAATCGTAATAATTGGTGCCCAGTGGGGCGATGAAGGAAAGGGCAAGGTGGTCGATCTGTTGGCCGATCGTTTCGATATAGTGGCTCGTTACCAAGGCGGTCACAATGCGGGCCACAGTGTTTACGTCGGCGACAAGGCGTTCGTATTGCGGCTGTTGCCTTCGGGGATCATTCACGATGACAAGGTGTGTGTTCTCGGCAATGGAATGGTCATTGATCCGAAAGCCTTTTTCGACGAGGTTGATCAGATCAAGAGCCAAGGCGTAGAGGTTTCGCCGGAGCGGCTGAAGGTTTCCAGCCGGGCACATTTGATAATGCCCTATCACCGAGCTCTTGACCATACCTCTGAAGAGCGGTTGGGCAATGAAAGGATCGGAACGACCCTCCGCGGTATCGGTCCGGCCTACGAAGACAAGGCGGGGCGGCGCGGTATCCGCGTTGCGGATGCTTTGTCGCCGGAGGTGCTAAAACTTCGGGTTGAACGCAATTTGGAAGAGGCAAATCGCATCATCGTCCTTTTTGGACAGCAGCCTTTGCGGGCCGACGAAATATTGGCGGAAATATCGCCGCTAGTTGAGCGTCTGCGTCCGTACGTGACCGAAACATCGCATTTTATCGCCGAAGCCCGCAGCGAGAAAAAGCGGATCTTATTGGAAGGAGCTCAGGCAACACTTCTTGATGTCGATCATGGAACATATCCGTATGTCACATCGTCGAATCCAACGGCCGGCGGAGCATCGGTCGGATTGGGTATTCCGCCGCACCATATTTCGGGTGTGTTGGGAATTGTTCGCACCTATGCCACGAGAGTAGGCGAAGGCCCGTTTCCGACCGAGATGGTCGATGCTGAAGAGGAAATGGCGAATCTTATCCGGCAACGCGGTAACGAATATGGATCGGTGACGAAACGCCCCCGCCGCTGTGGTTGGTTCGATGCGGTTGCCACCCGATATGCGGCCGTGTTGAATGGGTTTGATTCCGTTGCTTTGACCAAATTGGACGTGCTGGACGAACTTGACGAGATAAAGATCTGTGTCGGTTATGAGATCAACGGTAAACGCGTCGATACGTTTCCGGCCGTTTCACAGGATCTGCGTGGTATCAAGCCGATATATGAAATACTGAAGGGATGGAAAACGGAAACTCTTGGAATTACCGAATTCGATCAATTGCCGGAAAACGCAAAAAGATACGTCGAATTCTTATCCGCGTCGATCGGTGTCGAGATCGGCTTGATCTCGACCGGCCCGGAACGCGACCAAACCATTCTTCTCAAAGATTCGACAATGGAAGCTTGGTTTAAGCAATAACAGCATGGAAGATGTTTCGATCACCGCCTTTGATCCGCTTTTTGCCAAAGACTTTGCTGATCTCAATTATCAATGGATCGGTGAATATTTTCAGATCGAAGACCACGACAGAGAAATGCTCGATGATCCTTTCGCGTATGTTGTTGCAAAGGGCGGCGAAGTTTTCTTTGCAGTCAAAGAAGGTGAAGTATTGGGCACCGCGGCCATGATCAAGATCGATGCCGAAACTATGGAATTGGCAAAGATGGCGGTTGCAGCCGAGCACAGAGGAAAGGGCATCGCCGACGCACTGCTTACTCGTTCGATCGGTTTTGCACGCGAAAAAGGCTGCCGCACGATATGTCTGGAATCTAATACGATACTCGGCCCGGCTATTAATCTTTACCGAAAATACGGGTTCAAAGAAATTCCATTGGATCAAAACTCCCCTTATAGCCGAGCAAACGTGCGAATGGAACTTGCACTTTCGGAAGCAAAAATGTAATATCCTTGTTTCGGCCAATTCGGCCGCGTGGTCCGATAGCTCAGTCGGTAGAGCAAATGGCTTTTAACCATTGGGTCGAAGGTTCGAGTCCTTCTCGGATCACCATTATTTTCAACGAGTTAAGGCGTCCAATACGGACGCCTTTTTCTGTGTACTATCCATTTGACTCCGGGCTACGCTTTCAATCTATGGCGTCGTGGCCGTGGTTTCAATCCGCGCATCGCTGATAGCCGAGCGGCAGGTCGAGGCCTCGCCAACGCTCGATCTGAGCGGCACAAAAGGAGCCGCCGATCCCGATAAATGGACAAAGGTTCTGAAATATAACACGCACGGACTTTTGACGGATGGGTACGACGCCCGCGGTGTGCGGACGCAGATGACGTATGACGGCCTTAACCGTCTCGCATCCGTTACTTATTCCGGTGAGGCCGGTTTCCAGACACCGGCGGTGACCTATACTTACGATCAGACCCGGAGCGGTTTCTATAATGCCGGAGCATTGACGCGGGTCGAAACGGCGGCGACGGCAACAAATCCTTCTACCGCGACAGAATTTGACTATGATAAGATGGGCCGTGTGGCAAAGCAGCGGCAGTACATCGACACGCAGGAATTCGCGATGGAGTATGGCTACAACCTCGCCGGTCAGTTGACGAGCCAGAAATACCCTTCGGGCCGCGTGGTGTCGAACGGCTACGATGCGAACGGCCGTCTTTCGCAGATCTCTGATCAGGCTCGGACTTATCTGAGCAATTTAGAATTCGAAGGCCTCGGCGGCAGTCTTTCCTCAATGACGATGGGCAACGGCACAGTGCAGACCTTTGCGATGAATAACCGTTTTCAGATGACGCAGCAGGAATTGAAGAAAGGTTCCGATGTACTGCAGAAGTATGTTTATGGCTATGGCCAGATCGATGGTTCAGGAAATCTCGATACCACGAAGAACAACGGCCAGTTAGGCCGCGTCGAATCATGGATCGGAGCGAATAAGCAATGGACCCAGAAGTTCAAATATGATTCCCTTGGGCGTCTGACGGAATCAAGCGAACGCCGGGGCGACAATGACGCTTTGACCTATCAGCAGACATTCGATTTTGACCGGTTCGGCAATATGTACCGCAAGGCGGCGAATAATAACCCGACCGGACAAGCAAATCCGCTGCCCTACACCGCCATCGAAGATGCCGATATCTCGAAAGCGACGAACAGATTTACCGCCGATACGACCTACGATGAAGCCGGAAACGTAACCGTCGATGATAAGATCCGCGATCTTGGCTACAGCTATGACGCCAATGGTC
>CAKZGE010000010.1 GCA_936914845.1 uncultured Chloracidobacterium sp. | reverse complement strand
GAAATACGGCCTGACCGAACGCGACGACGCCACCGGCCTTGACCACACATGGTTCAGAAAACACGAGAACCAAGCCGGAAGATGGACTTCGCCAGACCCGTATAACGGTTCAATGTCATTAGGCAGTTCGCAGAGCTTCAATCGATATAGCTATGTTGAGAACCAACCGACGAATTTCGTTGATCCAAGCGGGTTAATGGTGGATGCAACGACTTCTGCGGGGGGGTATTGTATACGTTACCATTATACTAATGGTGTTATCGGGTATTGGGGGCCTTGGACCTGCTATGGTGGTGAGAATGTTAGTATAGCGGGCGGCGGCGGCGGCGGCGGCGGCGTGCGTATACCTGATAATTGTGTTAATGCGATTAAGGAATTAGGGGAAGGGGTATGGGAGAAAGTGAAGTCTATGTTTCTAAACCCGCCATTAATAAATGTAGATAAGCATGAATTTGAGAGTTCTGTTGGTTATTTTAATTCACCTCTTAGTTTGGGTTCAGCTTTCGATTCTATGAATTCAAATGCGGTAACTACTAGATTTGGCGACATGGCGACAATTCTATATCGGGAAAGCCGTTATAATATTAGAGCTGATGCTCCGTTATTGTTGCACGAAATTCTTCATGTTTTATACCCACCTAATAACTTACTAGTACCCAATACCGATTTGGATTTAGAGCTTGTAGTTAAATGGGGTCTTACTTTGGACGAAGGCATGACCGATGCAGAGGCAATAGATAATTTCCTTAAAAATAATTGTGATCCGAACCTTAGAGCGGGTTATTAAACCTATTATGGCCAAATATCTAACTTTTACCGCTGTTACCTTGATGTGTGTAGTTGTTTTAACCAGTCTTTACATAAATAATGGAAATACGCGGGCCGAAAACGAGACCGCAAGTATTATAATCCCCTCACCGACGCCCGCGATGCAGCTTGAATGCGTTCCGACCGATCTGAGATATTTCGTTTACGCGGACATGCCGCGACCGGAGAATGACCGCTCCTTAAAGGTTTTTATGGATCCTGACCAAATTAATGAAACGAACCTGATAGAGCTAGTTGACCGGCTTTCTAAAGAGTATCCGGCTGACTACTTATGGGGAGAGATCGAAAGCGATTGGTCCAGATTAAAATCATTCAGATCGTGTGCGGGGAGTGGAATATCTGAAGTTAAAGACCCCTCGCGATTTGATTCTAAGCATGGACGTTTTCAGAAAAAAGGAGAAATTGTTTACATCAGATTCATCGAAGATCTAAGTTCGCAAAAATATACCCAAATCGAGATAAAAAATGGAAAACGGCTGAAGTGATCATTATCCATGAATGCGGCGTGAAGTATCCGCTCAAAGACTGGCAGGGTTCGACGAGAGGCAGCATCAGCAATACGGGCAATGTCCAATCGCGGCAGGATTTTACGGCATTCGGCGAAGAGATCGGAGCCGGAACGGGCCTGCGGACATCGAGACAGGGCTTTGGAGCATCTGACACACTGCGTGAGAAATACGGCCTGACCGAACGCGACGACGCCACCGGACTTGACCACACATGGTTCCGCAAACACGAAAACCAAGCCGGCAGATGGACTTCGCCAGACCCGTATCTCGGTTCGATGTCATTAGGTAGCTCGCAGAGCTTTAATCGATATAGCTATGTTGAGAACCAACCGACGAATTTTGTTGACCCAAGCGGGTTGAATGCAAGTGCAGGGTTTTGTATTCAGTTCGTAACATGGGGGCATTGGACCAATGACCCGGACACAACGCATATTAATACCAGAACATTCTGCTTCGGCGGTGGAGGTTCCGGCGGCGGCGGATATAACAATGGCGGTGGCGGTCAAACCGGAGGACTAAGAACAGCATTCAACACTCGATTGAATAATGGCGATTGCAAGAAAAATTTAGATAAACTACTCAAGGATCTTGGCAGTAAGGAAAACATCACTGATCTGGCCGACAAATTTCTAACTAATACAGGAGGAAAAACGTTGCTTTTTGAACGGCCCGGTCGTGAAGACGCGGCAGCAAGTTATATGAATCATACTATCCGCATAGCTCCTCGCTTGAACCCATATGAGCCGGCAACTGTATCCAATCAAGGCAATGCCGGAAATTTCTTTCATGAGCTTATTCACGCTGCCAATGGACAAAATGTAGGCTATTCTCATGAGAGTATCGTTAAGGCTATGTACGGAAATGCCGCCTACCCAGGAATTAAAAAACAAATCCTTCAAGACGCCAAAGATAAAGGATTGAAAGGTAGTGCAAAAGAGAAATATATTGACAACGCCTTTTCGGGAAAAATGAATGCTTGGTTGGGAGTCAATTGTCCTGTTTGAGAAAGAAACAGATTATATGAAGAAATCACTGAACATACTTTATGTAGTAGCAATATTGCTAATTATAAATGGGGTTGGCTATAGCCAAAAAAATGAGGATTTTGATTATAACAAGATAAAAAAGATTCAGTTATTTAAATCGAATCGGCGTGAAGTCGAATCTATTTTACGAAGCCTCAAATTTAAGAAAGTTAAAGAAGATCAAACTGGCAATCTAAATGTTATCGAATACAGAAACAAAGCTGCGGCTATAACCGTCAACTTTTCAAGCGGACTTTGTTCTCAAAAAATTCCGACTATAGGGGATGTGGTAGTTGAAGTTTATTTATTCTATTTCAAACCGAGAAATATTAAAGCATTCGATTTAGACTTAACAATATTTGAGCGTTATTTTAACGAGGAAGGAAATTATACTATTTTTTCGGACGAGGCGACGGGAATGAAGATTACAGGCAGCGATGATGCCGTACAAGTCGTTCAATGGTTTCCTACTGAAGAGCAAGAAGAAAAATACGCCTGTCGCAATCACTAATCATGCCTGCAAAGAAAGTCCTCGATGCCGGATGCAAATTCGGTGTATGATTCCGGCGGGAACAAGGTTGCATCTTTTGTTGGTGGCGTTTGGAGATTTTTGATATACGATGCATTCGGGAATCTGGCGGCGGAATACGGCGGGCCTGAGCAGACGGATGAGGGTGGAGTGAAGTTCATCCATCAGGACATCCAAGGCTCGACACGTTGCGTGACGAATATTAATGGAAACGTCATCGCCCGAATGGATTATCAGGCCTTCGGCGGACAGATCGCTTCGAACATCGGGCAAAGATCGGCGGCGGGCTTCAATTCCGAAGACAGCATTCGTCTAAGATACGGCCTTACCGAAAGAGACGAAGCGACGGGCCTCGACGATACTTGGTGGCGGAAGCACGAGAACCAGGCCGGCAGATGGACTTCGCCTGATCCCTATAACGGTTCGATGTCATTAGGCAGTTCACAAAGCTTTAATCGATACAGCTATGTTGAGAGCCAACCGACGAATTTTGTTGATCCGAGTGGCTTGAATGCTTCAAGCGGATTCTGCGTAACGTGGGTCTATGGCACAGAATATAAATTTGAGGATGGAACCATTATTCGAATTCCGGAAGGAACATACACTTTTTGTTTTGGCGGTGGTGGCTCCGGCGGCGGTGGTTATAACAGTGGCGGTGGCGGTGGCGGTGGCGGTGGCGGCTCTATGCAAACTAGAAATAAAGGGCCAAAAGCGAAATATGATCCCTCAAAGCTACGTGATTGCCTAAAGGGTCTTCTAAAGATTACTGTAAATAAAATAGAGTTTGACAGAAATACAGGAGGAGAGTTTTCAGGAACTTTTCATGGGGAGGTGGGTAATATGGACTTATCAACAACCACAAATGTTCTAAACAAGGATTCAAAAAGCCTTGGAGTCGCAATGAATAATACATTGGATCCCTCTGAAAGGACAAACCAGATCCAATCTGGCCTAACATTAGGTTCCTATCCAACAACGAACTGGATTGCAAGTGACATAGCCTCTAACTCCGCAGCATTTACCAATGTTGGTCTCTCAGCACTATTCATTCATGAACTAGGGAATTCTCTTGCAGTCCAATTAATTGGGAAATCTGCCTTTACAGATTATGGTATCAACGGGTTGAATAATAATGATAAGGATTATGGCACAAATCTAGAAAATTGTGTTTTTGGTGGTATCGTTGGGTTGCGTTCGGGACGTGTTGGTTCAAATAGAGAACTATGAAATCCTTAATCATGATTTTGAAATTAATTATCTTGCTTAGCACTTTGTTTTTTGTTTTTAATCTAAGCAATTCGACTTCATTAGATGGTCATATATCCGATGGTCATATATCCATCGAGCTTTCGGAAATCAATGTTACCAATGCTCAAATGAAATTAATAAATGACACCCCTGCTCCTATTTACTTGTTTTATGAAATAGAGGGTACTAGAACTTTTTTACAATATTCCCTTAAATGTTTTGATAATGGACCCTCCACTGAAATAGAATATGCTACCAATTATCATACTATGTTCCTCATGAATTCAGTTGCTTCTAAGAAAATTCTGAATTTTGATATAAAAATCCCTTTTGAGGCGGCGGGGAGAACATGTAAACTTACTTTAGTGTATTTCGATAATCCCGAGGTATTTGAAATACTTTCCAATAGGCCGTTGGCTACGACTATCTACGACCAAACTATTATTGAACGTGAAAAGAAGGTAATAACTAAGTCATTTAAAGTTCCGGAAATATAAATCTACATTTCGTAAACTCACCATCATGTACACAGGCCAAAACTACAAGATTCTGTTTAGAAAGGGGACGATTCGGCTTGCGGAATATTCTTCAATGAGCTGTGAGGCGTTATTAGTTGTAGTTGAGCAGTCAGATTCACTACTATCCCGGGACTCGATAATCTCGATGGCGACGATGCTGAAAGGAAGTCGTTGAGATTTTGATTTGAGGCTATCAATATCAGATGATTCGATATCTCACCCCCCGCCGCCTTCGTAGCGATCCCAGACGTAATACCATTCGTCGCCTTGGTTGATGACCATCAGCAGCGAATCGAGGAAGTTGGCGGGCGTGGTGGCTCCGGTATCGCCGATGCCAAGTTCGATGTCGCTGATCGGGTCTTCATCAATGCTGTGAGAGCCGTCGCCGGATGCGTAATAGATGCCTGCCGTGCCGACCGGGCCGGGCCGCAAAGCCACGCTGCCGCCGGTCGGATAGAGACATAGCACGGCAGACGGCAATCCTGACCAGATCTCGATCCATAGGCCGGAGCCGCCGGAATTCCAGCTTTCCGTTCGCTGTATCGGCACATAGCCATATTCATCAACCAATTCTCCGATAGAATAGTTGGTCACATCCCAGTAAAAGCCGTAATAATCGCCCGGATCGTAATCAAAGGTCGCAAAATCCGTAAAGACCTCGCCGCGGTTCCACGATACATAATTGCCGGAGATCGTTTCTATGCCGCTCCTACGGAGCTCGTTTGTTTGGGTGTTGCCTAAACGCGATCGCTAGACATTTTGAAGCTCCGTAGGAGCGGCATGTTTATAGCAACGTTTCCGACAGAGAGTCCGCAGCTCCGTAGGAGCGGCATGTTGATAGAAATGTTTCCGATAGGGCGTACTCAGCTCCGTAGGAGCGGCCTAATTTGCATGGGCCGCCCCGCTGGGGCTAGACGGCTTTTGGTGGATGGCTGTGCTATCAACGGGACTTCCCTATCGGGACTTAGAATATTGAACTTGGTTAGGTCGATTGGAAGCTCCTGTTGATAAATTGCTACAAATATGCCGCTCCTACGGAGCTGCGGCGGCGTTCCGCGTGGAGACTTTATCTTATCGACGCACGGGTTCATCGTCCATTCGACGAGGGTTCGCACGTGGTCGTATATATGCCGCTCCTACGGAGCTCGTTCGTTT
>CAKZGE010000009.1 GCA_936914845.1 uncultured Chloracidobacterium sp. | reverse complement strand
ATGGATATTTTTGCTCAACCAACATCCCAGAAAGATTGTACACATATTCAGAATCGTAACTCTGCCCGTCGGTTGTCTGGCGGCTTTTGGTAATTCGTCCGATCGGGTCAAACTGCGTGTATTCCGTGGCTGATATGCTGTTCGAAACCTTTGTCAGTTTGCCTTTGGCGTTCGGTAGGTTGTCGTAGAAATAGTTCACCGCCGGAGTAGTATAACCTGTCTCGCCGGAATAGCTCCGCTGTGTTACGCGGTTCAAGGCGTCGTAGGTGTAACTGGTGGTGATGCTCCTCGCGTCGGTTTTGCTGGTCAGATTACCGTTGTTGTCGTAGGAGTAATTGATCGTGCCGCTTTCCGGGTTCGTCGCCGACATCAGCCGCGAAAGGGAATTATACGTGAACGTCCGCGTCTGGACGCCTTGATTTACGGTTACAAGGCTGCCTAATGTGTTATAGCTGTAACTTGTCGGCTGGATCGGGCTGGCGACCGTGCCGAGGTTCCCGCTGCCGTCAGGCTCATCGACCCTCACCAACTGCCCAAGTGCATTCGTCACCGAACGCCGCTTCAAGGCGAATTGACCGGCGTCCGAATCTTGTGAATCAACAGAGACCAGAAAATAGCTTGACCTGAAACAAACCATAGTAACGTTATTGAAACCAAAAGTGGATTGCGATTCAGAAGCGATACCATTCTCTCAAAATTTCCTTCACCGGTTTGTTCAATAATTGCGATAAACGCAGTTCCTAAATAGAAAAGTGTCATCATATATATGATTACACTTAGCTCTTTTTTTCTCTTATTGGGCCGTCGAACAAGAATGAATGCAAAAATAAATAGTAACCAGACAATCAATGGAGAAACGAAAACAAATGTTCCCTTGCCATCTGCAAGCGTAGCAAATGTTAAAAATAAATACACGATCGTATATGTAAGAAAAAAAACAGTATCTTTCATACTTCGCTGTATTCTCCTCCACCATCGTTCATTGCAGTTACTTTGCGTTTTCTTGTTTTCTTCCGTTTTCTTTTTATCTTAGTACCATCTGTCGCTGGCCAACTATAATTGGCTACATACTGCATTATTTGAAACAGTACCTTTCTTTTTGCGTCACGACCATCAGTCTTTGCCCATTCCAGAAGCTTATCGTTGATAAACTTATCGTTTTCAAATGACACTGATTTTCGAAAAGTCCCGAACCTTCCGCTTTTTTCCATTAAATTTCTCGCAGTGAGTAATTTCGACAATGTATCGCGCGCCATATTAACGGCTTTTGCCGGATCATTTGTGGTTTTGTCATATTTCTCCATCTCCTTCATTCTGTTTTGAATGCTTTCAACCGGATTCCTAATAGAGAATCCGTCACCAACCGCTGCAAACCCAAGTGGTCGTTTGTCAGGTAGCTGACCTTTGCTTCGGACGGCGGAGCGATCACGGTCGAATACTCCGCGACCAGTTTGCCTGCCGCGTCGTAAACGAAGACAGTGACTTCGCCGGTTGCGGGCACGACCTTCTTGATCCGTTTGCCGTCGCCATCATAGACGTATTCGCCGACGGTTGCAACCGGATCGCCGCTACCGTCAACGGTTTCGACTTTAATCTGTTTGTTCTCGGCGTCGTAGGTGAACGGGGCTTACCGATAACTTATCCAGTCAAATTTTGAGAAAATGGTTAAATAGAATCGAAAGCTTTCGTCGTGGCTGTAAGCCGCTAGAAAAATCCTTGCCTGCCTATTGCAATGGCTTCGGAACTCGCACCAGTCATCCATTAATTGATATTGAGAATAATCTCGAATCAAATCAATATTTGGAGTAAATGAACCGTCATATGTCCCGCCTTCGATTCCGATAATAGCCAAATCTTCTGTTTCGCAAAAGTCCACGAAGAGCACAGCTTGTTTGGCCAAAAGGAATAACTCGCGTTGATCAAGAATCTCCTCTTTACTAAAACTTTTAATATCGACCTCCTGTCTTGATATTATTTCCATTTCCAATCTCCAGGAAAATTCCAAGGCCTGGTCTTGTCAGATACTTGGATGATTTCTCGTGTCGCGTCTTTGACTACAACGTAACTCCCGTCCTTGTTTATGTAGGCAGTAGCAGATTCACCCGTACCCTTAAATGTTGTGCGGGCAGTTGCATGGGGATTTTTGATGGTCGCCTCAACTTGCTGCCTAGTCCACCCCCGTTTTGGCATCTGTTTAGTAATTTTAAGTGAGTATTTAAGTGTCTTTTTGAGTAGGATTTTACCCGCAATAACTAAACCTGAACCTACCACCGCACATGCCCCAGTTCCAACGCATGCTCCGACAACAACTGCACTGGCCGCAGCGATTCCTACGACCTTAGCTTTTTTAATTGACTGGTCAGCCGTTTCCCTTATGAAATGCATCTGTGATTCATCCAGCATCGAACTGGAGCGAATTACAAACGCAACTTCTTCTGTGTTTCCCCTGTAGTATGCATTGTTCCCTCTAAAAGTAAAATCTCCCGATTTCTTATTCGCCTCAAGAAATGTCATCCACTCCCTTTCCGAGTAATATCGGCAGTCCTGTCCCGAACATATCTCTACGCCTTCACCGGAAGGGTCAGCATATTTGAGCGGATTGTTCCTGGCGTAGGCATAAGCATTCCAAGTTTGCGGCACTTCCTCATCTGCATCGGCATTTTCCGGGTCGATACTAAAAAATCGACCCAGATTAGCAGAATAATATCTTGCTTGAGCATAGTCTAACCCCGATTCACCGTCTCGGTCGTAGGTTGCGAACTTCTCTCGAATAGTATCTTGACCGTAGCCCGCACGAACAATTTCCTCACCAAATGGATGAAAATCACGGCGTGATACGACCGCTCCGTTCTGGTCGGTCAGGATTCGCGGGGACCCGAGATGGTCGTTTGTCAGATAGCTTATTTGCGGATTAGCGGTTTCGATGGTTGTTGAATACTCCGCGACCAGTTTGCCTGCCGCGTCGTAAACGAAAACAGTTACTTCACCGGTTGCCGGAACAATCTTTTTCACACGCTTGCCGTCTCCGTCGTAAAAGTATCTGCCGATGGTTTGATTGTTTGCATCTTTGACCTCGATCTGTTTGTTCTCGGCGTCGTAGATAAAGGTTCTGCCCTGGGCGTCGTGCGTCGTGTTGCCGGAAGCGTAGAATGCAGAATCATTGATGTCGTCGCCGTCCTGATCGCCTTGATGCGGTTGTTTGACGCAAGTATTTCAGGATTGAGAACCTTTCTATCCGCCGCACAAACGGTGAAGTTCGGCGATGTTCCGCAGTTCTTCGGGAGCCTCGTTGTGTTTGATTCATCAAAGTTACGATTTCCGTACCGGTCGTACGTGAACGTTTGTTTTGACGATTGTAGCAAAACGTTTTTCATAACATCCCGACGGTCTTCATTCCAAAGACATTTCGGTCAAGCCATCCGCGAAGGTCTCATCAGCCAGAACCGCCAGGAAAAGCAAAAGGCGTGAGCGGTGCTCACGCCCTTCTTTCAAATGTCGTTCTATCAAAACGAGAGTTCGTAAACACCCCGCGATCCAAGAATGACCGCGCTTTCGTTCTTGAATTTAACTTTGATTAGTTTATCAAGGTTTTTTGTAACTTCGCTCGCTAAGACCTGCTCTTTTATAGTGCCCTGAGGAATTTCATTCCAGGTTTTTCCAGCGTCTTCGGAAAGAATAATATAACCGTTTTGTCCGACCGCAACGCCCTTTCCACTTGGTGAAAAAGCGATTGACTGTAACTCCTGTTGTTTGATTGAATCAGGAAATTTGTCCGGACGTTTCCATGTTTTTCCTTTGTCATCGGAATAATAGAGACTGCCCTTTTGACCAACAACCCACACAATGCCTTTAGAAGTAAGTGCCAACGCAGAAGCCCCATTGTCATTTAGGTCGATCCAATCATCTTCTTTTACTGTCCTTCCGGTGTTTTCAAGCTCCTCAGGTTTCCAAGTTTTACCACCGTCTTCGGTGCGAAGAATATACTCATCGTTTATCGCTATAATTGCCGTATTTTTGTCTATAACAAGCAAATCGAACGGATGTCCAGAAATCTCGTTTTCATAAACTTTATTCCAACTTTGCCCGCCATTTTGAGTCTTGAAGATTTGAGAACCGTATTCAGTTTCGCAAGCTGCAAAGCCGGTTTCATTGTCAACAAACTGGATATACCGAAAACGGTAACTATCGCTTTTAGGTTCAAAAATGGATTGCCATTTTGCTTCATTTTTCACCCAGATAGAACCATCCGCCCCCCCGATAAATACTGTTCGGTTATGTTCAGTGATGCCCGATATTGGCCCCGTGTTCTCGTAAGGTATTTCTCGTTCGCCTTGCCAAGTTTTACCAAGATCACCCGAGCTGCAAACAAAAAAGATTTCTTTGGACTTGCTTTGAACGCCGCCTGGCTTATTTGCAGAGGCAACTCCCGCTTCGCTGCCGATACCGACACCAATAAGTTCATTTTCTTTTAGAATGACAAAGTCGAAAAGACCGCAGGTGTTTGGGCCATTTTGTTTAAGGCTTATCTTTGCAGTTTCTTCGGACCGTTGTTCAATACCCTTGCCGCCGTCATAGTTTGATTCAGTGGCCGCCGTCCGCATCTCCTGACACGAGGCACTTAGCATCACAACTAACAATAAAATCGAGATAATCTTCATATGAGCCTCCTTCAAAAGGTTACTTGGGATTGACGACGAACGGCTGCGTTACCTTCTGCGTCCTATCGATACTTTGTTGTATTTGGGTATTGTATTTGAGTGAATCCGAAACATAATTCGGGTCTTGCGACGGCGGCGGACCAAAAGATCTATATCCACCTTCAGTTGAACCCGCAGCGTCGATCTTTTGTTTTAGTAGCACAAGTGAGAGGTAGATATTGCGCTCTCGATCAGTAGCAGATTTGTTGGTGTCGGCCATTATCTGACCATTAGCATCCCGGACTGTATTCGGATGGAATTGGCCGTTCGTTAACTGCATGGGATTTACTGCCCCGTCGCTTCTCGGCCCGCCACTCGCGGCTCCCATTATTGTTTCTTTAGATGCGGTAGCGAGCGCAACGCTCTTATCAACGCCGACTTGCCACGAAGCAGCTATTACTCCGGCGGCGTTTTGAGCAGCGACAGTTAACTTTTCAGTAGATAGAAGATTCTGAGCATTTGCCCCATTCGAAGTTTCAACGTGAACGCGAATTCCCGTATTAACCTTCTCACCCGCATCATTGTAGATATCTACATATTTTTCTTTTACCTTGAAATCAATTTGGGTCGTGACCTTCTTGCCTTTGACCGTATCCACTTTAGTTATGGAAAAACTGTATTCTCTCTCTTCAGTAACTAACTCATTGTCTTCGCCGTCCGGGTCAACATATTTCAACGGGTTGTTAATGGCATAAGCATAAAGATTAAATCCCTGGGGATTTCGCATTCGCTTCGAACTCATCTTTACCGGATCGACGGAAGTGAATCGACCATGCGCAGCATTGAAATAGCGCGCTTGCGCGTAGTCGAGATTTATCTCATTATCCCGCTCGTAGCCGGTGAATTGTTTTCTCACGTCATCGGCGGTGTAGCCGAGGCCTTGAGTTCGGCCGCCGGTGCCGATGATCTCTTCGCCGAACGGATGGTAGTCGTGCCTCGCGGTGACGCTGCCGTTTTGATCGGTATTTATCCGCGGCGAGCCGAGGTGGTCGTTCGTCAAATAACTTATCTGCGGATTAGCGGTTTCGACAATTGTTGAATACTCCGCGACCAGTTTGCCCGCCGCGTCGTAAACGAAGACAGTGACTTCGCCGGTTGCGGGCACGACCTTTTTCACACGCTTGCCATCGCCGTCATATTGGTACTGCCCGATGACGTTCTGCTGGCTGTCGCGGACCTCGACCTGTTTGTTCTCGGCGTCGTAGATAAATGTTCTAACTTGGGCGTCGTGCGTCGTGTTGCCCGAAGCGTCGAAGGTGTAATCATTGATGCCGTCGCCGTCCTGATCGCCTTTGATGCGGTTGTTCGAAGCAAGTATTTCAGGATTGAGAACCTTTCTATCAGCAGCACAAACAGTTAAGTTCGGGGATGTTCCGCAGTTTTTGATCAACGTCGTCGTATTCGCCTCGTCAAAGTTACGATTTCCGTAACGGTCATAAGTGAACGTTTGTTTCCAAGATTGCGACGAACTTCCGCCTGTCGGTGTGACATTCTCCGTCACATCATTGATACGGTTCAAGCTGTCGTAAGTATAGCTCTGCACAGCAACAAACCCCGTATTCAAGCCAGCGGTCGGAACGGTTATTGTTTGGCTCAGGATATTTCCGTTATTGTTTGTCGTGCCGTAGGCATAATCGAGTTTGAGCAGATTCGTTGCTCCGTTTGTCGCACCGAGAGCGATCTGCGTCGGCTGGAGTCGGGAGTTGAACTGTGTCGATTCCCAGCGGCCGTTGCCAAGCTGCATTGATGTGACGGCTCCGGCGGCGTTGTAGGAGTGAAGCTGTCCGGGGGCCCAAAAGTCGTCATTGGAATCCTCTTTACTTTGGATCACTTTCCAGACGGCCCATTCCGTCAAGCGATTTGCGTTGTTCTATCTGTTAAAGGTCAGCGCCTGTTTAGCCGCTCCGGAATTGACGGTGCCTCCGATCCACTATATTTAAAAGCTTCGAAGCGACCATCACCGTCTCGATCCGTATAGATCAAGATGATGCTCATTGCAAGACGTTCCTTGATCTCGCCACTTGAATCAACTTCAACCAAATTGCCTCTCATAACATAACAAAATGGTCGACCATTCGCAGAAAATACTTTTAGATACCTGATTAGCCAGGATTTGTTTTCAGTTTCCGAATCCCTATTGACCTCGCTGAAGGTATTACCGTCCGCGAACTGAATTACGTCAGATATGGGGAGATAATCCGTTTGCTCAACCTTGTATATTGCAGTTGCTTTATAATCTCCTCTTGATTTCTCTTTGAAAGAAGATAATTGCGGCAATTCCCAACCTGCCTCGCTAATTCGTTCATTCTGATCGCCATTAGGATCAATGCCTGTAGCTTTAACAGTCGGACTCGTCGTCGCCTTCTTGTCAATCTCATTTTGATTGACGGCCTTTTGGCTCTGGCATGACGCACCGAAGGATAGGACAAAAAGCATTAAAGGAACTATACTTACAAATGTTTTACCAATGTTCATACCAGTATTAACGTTGCAGCCTAAGTTTGTGACGTTTCTCCGCGCAAGTGCCATTACTCTGACACGGAATAATATTGTCGCCGTTTTGATACCTCACGCCCTGCTTCTCGTATTGATCACTCAAATTTTGAAGGGCTAGTGCAGTCTGTCCCGGATTGAGTCCTGCCCCTATCGCTCCCACCGTTCCACCTGCGTAATTGACGGCTGTACTGATAGCGGTGCCGGTATCGTCCCCGCCATCGGCGTATACAAACGATCCAGCGGTTTCCATTCTACTCGCAAACTCAGAGGCCGCTTTTGGCGTTAAACCACAACTGAAAACGTATAGACTGTCGGCCTTTATCCTTTCTGAGTTCACTCGAACATAATTTCCCTCGGAATTCATATTATAAATCCCGTCAGAACGCAGAAGTCCACCATTCAAGAGAATGGAATTCGCCGCAGTTTTCGGTTTACCAGTTGAACGAACTTCGCCAGTTTCTTCTCCGTCGATTCCATTGATGTGCCCTGCTACAACAACAGTCCGCCCTTTTGACCTTAGTGACTCCGCCACGTTGTCAGAGGTGCTTTGCTCCCAACCATACACATTGACAGTAAATTTCTTAGGGTCAACTAATTTTCGAAGGGCCTTTTGGATTTCTTTAATCTGATCGGCCGAATAGTTATCGAAAGCAATATATACGTCGATAGTCTTCGGTTTGCGTCCGTCGGGATCCACCTTGTTTAATGGATTATTAAAGACATACACATACGCATTCCAACGCTGCGGATTTCCAGGATGAGCCTTACTTATGTATACGGGATCACAAGTGCCAAATCGTCCTTGCACCGGTGAATACATTCGCGCCTCGGCGAAGTCTAAAGAAGATTCATCATCCCGTTCATAGCCGGTAAATTTCTGCCGCACATCATCGGCGGTGTAGTTCAGGCCTTGAGTTCGGCCGCCGCTGCCCATAATTTCTTCGCCGAATGGATGGAAGTCTCTCCTTGACATCACTTGTCCGTTCTCATCTGTCAGGACTCGCGGGCTTCCTAAATGATCGGCAGTAGTGTAGCTGACCTTCGGGGCAATTGAAATGACCGTTGAATATTCTGCGATAGATTTTCCGACGGCATCATAAACGAAAATGGTGACTTCGCCTGTCGATTGGACGATCTTCTTCACCCTACGGCCATCTCCGTCGTAGTGGTATTCGCCGATCGTGCCGTTTGTATCTGACACAGAGACTTGCTTGTTTTCAGCGTCGTAAACGAATGTTCGTCCTTCGGCATCTTCGGTAGTGTTACCTGCCGAATCGAAGGCGTAATCGTCCGACGTACTCATACGATTATTAGCCGTGTTCACCGACGGATTCACGATCTTTCTATCCGCCACACAAACGACCGGCGTGCTTCCATCGAGACACGACTTTGGCAGGGTCGTCGTGTTGGCTTCATCAAAATTGCGATTGCCGTAGCGGTCGTAGGTGAACGTCTGTTTCCAGCTTTGCGAAGAACTGCCGCCCTGCGGCGTGACATTCTCGGTCGCATCTTTAATGCGGTTCAGGCTATCGTAGGTGTAAGTTTGCGTTGCAACAAAGCCCGTATTCACCCCGACCGTCGGAACTGTGATCGTTTGGCTCAGGACATTGCCGTTGTTGTTCGTCGTGCCGTAGCTATAGTCCAATTTGAGCAAGCCATGATCAGACACTGAACTTCCGAGACCGATTTGGATCGGCTGCAGACGAGAATTGAAAACTGTGGTCTCGAACTTTCCGTTACCAAGTCTCATCGACATCACCGCTCCCGCTGCATTATAAGCAAAGTTCGATGCATACGGACGATAAAAATCACCGGAGTTCTTTTTGCTTTGGACCTGTGCAAGACTTCCGCCGGCATCAAGCGTGTTCTTCACGACCCGCCCAGAAGGATAAGTTTGCTCGACCAACGCACCAGACAGATTATAAGCATAAGCGGTTTCATATGCATTGCCATCCGTCGTCTGCTTATGTCCGGTCACACGTCCTAAGATGTCAAAGGATGTGTATTCGGTTGTCGAAACGCTCGAAGACACTTTCGTCAGCTTGCCCTTAGCGTTCGTCAGGTTGTCGTAGAAATAGCTCACCGCCGGAGTAGTATAACCCGTTTCGCCGGAATAGCTCCGCTGTGTTACGCGGTTCAGGGCGTCGTATATGTAACTGGTGGTGATACTTCTCGCGTCGGTCTTGCTGGTCAAATTGCCGTTTGGATCGTAGGAGTAACTGATCGTCCCGCTCTCAGGATTCGTCGCCGACATCAGTCGCGACAGGGAATTATACGTGAATGTCCGCGTCTGGACGCCTTGATTCACGGTTACAAGGTTGTCTAATGTGTCATAGCTATAACTCGTCGGCTGGTTCGGGCTGGCGACCGTGCCGAGGTTCCCGCTGCCGTCAGGCTCGTCAACCCTCACCAACTGCCCAAGCGCATTCGTCACCGAACGCCGCTTCTTTCCGGCCTGGTCTTCAACAGTCGTCGTATTTGCGTCAACGTCAGTTTTGACCGTCCCCATTGAGTTTGTGTTAGCCCCGCCGAAAGCTGCGGGCAATGCGGCTCCGGCATAGGTTGTCACCTCGCTATGCCGGCCACTCTTATCAGCATAGCCTAACGTCCAGCCCATAGTTTCTTCGTTTGTGGCGGCGGTCGAGGTCGCTGCCCGGAAGGGGTTCGAGGTTAGCGTGTAAGCTCCATTGCTGAGAGTTGGATTTGCACCGTTGTCATAGCGGTAACGCGTTTCGACTGTTTTTAAGATATAAAAGATTTTTTCTTTGTGTTTTTCTATTCACCAACCGCCTAATTTAAACCCGATAAAAGATATCTCGAAACCGCTTTCGATTACAAAAACAGTAAAAAAAGACGGCCTTGAAGTCTGTCTTCTAAAAATCACAAGTTATTGAATATGTTATAGTTATGATGGTACACCCGGCATGATTCGAACATGCGACCCCTTGATTCGTAGTCAAGTACTCTATCCAGCTGAGCTACGGGTGCACAGCGAACTATTAGACTACAAACCGCAAACGGCTTTGTCAAGACGACTTGCGGTTTTGTGCGGGCGTTTAGCGAATGAATGCGGAAACCGCTGAAAGCACTCCGATGATGACGACAGCGCCGACAATGTCCAGCAATATGCCGTACCGTACCATCTTCATCAGCGGAACATGGCCGGAACCATAGACAATTGCATTGCATGGAGTTGAAACGGGCAGCATAAACCCGAGACTGGCTCCAAATGTCGCACCGAGGGCCGGTATCAAGGGGTCGAAGCCTTGGCCCTGAGAAATGGCGATGACAACCGGGACGACCATATTCGCCGAAGCGGTGTTCGACGTTGTTTCAGATATAATGACCGCTATCAGAACCGAAGCAACGAGCAGCCCAAATTCTCCGCTGACGGGCAGCATGCCGGTCATGCCGCGGCCGACGGATTCGGCCAAGCCGGTTTGAAACGAAAGAACGCCTAACGCAAATCCGCCGCCATAGAGCAACACTACGCCCCAATCGATCTTTACCGCCTCGTTCCAAGTTATAGACTTTTCACCCGGTTTATTTCCCGGCAGAATAAAGAGGAGCATTGCCCCGACGATAGCGCCGACCGCCTCCGGCACACGGGCGTTGATCGCTTTATATGTTTCGCTGGATTCGCCGACGAAAAGGGCGACCAAACCGGAGAATATCCACAAAGTGACCGCAACCAAAAAAGCGATCATCGTCGAACGCTGTGCTCGGGTCCACGGGCCGAGAGATGCTTTCTCGCGGGCGATCATCTCAATGCTGCCGTCGATCCGTTTGACTCCGGCCGGTGCCAGATAATTGAGATACGCAAAAAGAAAGAGATAAAGCACGACCACCACCGGAACACCGATCATCATCCAACGAAAGAACGAGATGTCGTAGCCAAGGAGTTGTCTAATAAATCCAAGCCCGATGACATTCGGCGGGGTGCCGATCGGGGTTGCCAACCCGCCGATCGAGGCAGAAAAAGAAGTCATCAGCATCAATGCCGTCGCATAGCTAGTGTTTATCTTGATGCCGAGTTCTTTTTGCTGTTTGAACAAAAAAGCGATGATCGACATGCCGATCGCGAACATCATTGCGGTCGTGGCGGTATTGGATATCCACGCCGAAATAAAAGTCGTCACCGCACCAAAGGCGAAGAGAATGCGCGACGGGCGGGCGTCGATGATCTTCCATGAAAGTACGCCGTAAGCAAAGCGCTTGTCTAGGTTGTGCAAAAATATCGCCCGGGCGATCATAAACGACCCGATGAAAAGGAAGATCAGCGGATCGGCAAACGGAGCCAAAACTTCCTTTGCCGGAGCCACACGGAGAAAGATGGCTAAAGCGGCACCGATGAGAGCGGTTACCGGCATCGGCAGCGATTCGCAGATCCAGAGAGTTATGACCATGGCGATGACCGCCGCCAAATTATGTGCTTCGGGTTTAAGATCAAGCGGCATGAGCCAGATCAAGACAAAGATCGCCGGAGCAAGAACGAATCCGATGCGGTTTCGCCACTTTTCGAATTTTGCTTCGCCCTCAGTTACAACTTCTTTTATTTCAAGTTCTTCGCTCATGGCCGTTATATTTTGTTCGATCGCAATAACCGTATATAATTCAGTTACTCGCAGAAAATTTTATAGCAGGATCGACCGCTTTTTCTTCATCTAAAGTTCCGGCGTGATCCAACAAAACGGAGATCTTTATGAAAAATCCATCTTACCAAACGCGATCTGGTGCGTTAAAAAATGTCATCCTTTTCGGAACGATTATCGCTATTACTATGATAACCGCAAGTTCACAAACCACCGGCGGCAATATTTTGCTGCAGAAATGGACCGGGCCTTATGGCGGCGTCCCGCCTTTTGATAAGGTCAGAGTCGAAGATTTTGAACCGGCATTTGAAGCTGCAATGGCAGAGAATGCGGCAGAGATAGAAAAGATAACCTCTGATAAAAATGCTCCGACATTCAAAAACACCATTGCTGCACTCGAAAATTCCGGCGATACGCTAAAGCGGGTCGGACTGATCTTTGATATCTACAGCAGCAACCTCTCGACGCCGGACGTACAAAAGGTCGAAGCAGCGGTCGCACCTAAGCTTTCCGCTTTTTCCGACCAGATCACACAGAACACCGCTTTGTTCAAACGGATAGAAGCAGTCTATAACGCCTCACAGAAAAAGGCTCTGCGTGGGGAAGAGCAGCGGTTGACGTGGGTCTATTACACGCGATTTGTTCGCCAGGGGGCAAAACTCGACACGGCCCAAAAAGCCCGCCTTTCCGCGATAAATCAGGAATTGGCAGGCCTTTTTACGAAATTTAGCCAGAATTTGCTGGCTGAAGAAAGTGGACAGTATGTTGAAATATCGGACGAATCTCAACTAAAAGGGCTTTCGCAGTCGTTGATCGATTCGGCTGCACAGGCAGCGGTCAATAAAAAGGTCAAGGGTTGGGTCATCACCAATACCCGATCTTCGGTCGATCCATTTTTGACCTATGCGGAAGACCGGCCGCTGAGGGAAAAGGTATGGAAAATGTTCATTAATCGCGGAGACAACGGCAATGACAAGGACAACAACGCGATAATAACGCAGATACTTCAGCTTAGAGCCGAACGGGCGAAGCTGCTCGGGTATGAAACACATGCCCACTGGCGACTAGAGAATACGATGGCCAAAACGCCGGCTCGGGCAATGGAGTTGATGGAAGCTGTATGGAAGCCGGCCGTTGAACGTGTTCACGAAGAAGTTGCTGATATGCAGAAGCTTGCGGATAAAGAAGGGGCAAAGATCACGATCGAGCCCTGGGACTATCGATTTTACGCAGAAAAAGTTCGCAAGGAACGCTACGACCTAGATCAAAATGAAGTAAAGCAATATCTGCAGCTGGAAAAAGTTCGCGATGCGATGTTTTGGGTTGCGGGCGAGCTTTTTAATTTTACTTTTACGCCGGTCACGAATGTGCCCGTGTTCCATCCGGATGTAACTGTCTATGAGGTCAAGGACAAAACGACGGGCAAGCATGTCGGATTGTGGTATTTTGACCCCTACGCTCGAGAAGGAAAGCGTTCCGGAGCATGGATGAACGAATATCGCGAACAATCGCGCATAAATGGTGACGTCAAACCCATCGTCTCCAATAATTCTAACTTTATCAAGGGCAAGCCCGGCGAACCGGTGCTGATCTCTTGGGATGATGCGACGACGATGTTTCACGAATTCGGACATGCTCTGCACGGCCTTTCGTCAAACGTGACATATCCGACGCTGTCCGGAACCAATGTCGCCCGCGACTACGTCGAATTTCCCTCGCAGTTGCTTGAGCATTGGCTTTCGACACCGGAAGTGCTGCAGAAATTTGCCGTTCATTACCAGACCGGGAAGCCGATCCCGCAAGCCCTAGTGGACAAGATCGCCAAGGCCGCTACCTTCAACGAAGGTTTCGAAACGGTCGAATACCTTTCAAGCGCCTTGGTGGACATGAAGCTGCATCTGGCCGGCGGCGAAAAGATCGATCCGGACAAGTTCGAACGTGAGGTCTTAGCCGAACTAGGAATGCCAAAAGAGATCGTTATGCGCCATCGCACACCGCAATTCGGGCACGTTTTTTCCAGTGACGGTTACTCCGCCGGGTATTACAGCTATTTGTGGTCGGATGTGCTGACGGCGGATGCTTATCAAGCGTTCGTAGAAGGCAGCGGGCCATACGATAAAAAGGTTGGCGACAGCTTAAGAAAGAATATCTTTTCCGTCGGCAACACTGTCGATCAGGCAGAAGCCTACCGACGTTTCCGCGGCCGCGACCCCAAGGTCGAAGCCCTGATGCGAAAAAGAGGCTTTCCGGTAGCGAAATGATCGTGAACGCGGGTACGGATGGAGCCATCCGTACCTCATTTATTCAAAAACAAAACTATTTATGGCCACAGCGATCATTCATCATCCGATCTATGCAAAACATGACACGGGGTTCGGACATCCGGAAACCGCAAGAAGATATAATGCTGTGATCGAAGGGCTGCAGGAAGATGCCGGGCTGTGGGGCGAGCTAAAAGAGATAACGCCCGTCCCGGCGTCGCAGGGTGTGATCCAAGCGGTCCATTCAAAGGCCCATTTTCAAAGGGTAGAACACGCATTTGCCGAAGGCGTGACCAATCTCGACAGCGATACCATCGTTTCAATGCGTTCGTTTGATGCAGCAATGCTGGCAGCCGGAGCAGTTTGCCGCGGCGTCGATGCGGTGATGTCCGGCGAAGCGAAGAATGCGTTTGCCGCGGTTCGCCCGCCGGGCCATCACGCCACCGCCGACAATGCGATGGGTTTTTGCATTTTCAATAATGCGGCCGTTGCGGCGCGCTATGCGCAAAATAATTACAAAGAGATTCAGCGGGTGGCGGTTATCGATTGGGATGTTCACCACGGAAACGGCACACAAGGAATTTTCTACGTAGATCCGAGCGTCCATTTCTTTTCCATGCATCAATATCCGTGGTATCCGGGAACGGGATCCCGCGGCGAGAACGGCCACGGGCGTGGGCTCGGTACTACCTTGAATGTAACGGTCAAAGCGAATACGCCGGCCGAGCGCCAACGTCACATGTTCGAGGCCGCCTTGGCCGACATCGCGAAAGGTTTTCGACCCGATCTGATCATTGTTTCCGCCGGTTTTGACGCTCACCGGGCGGACCCGCTTGGGCAATTGATGCTGGAAGACGCCGATTTTGCGGCAATGACGCGAAATGTGATGGATTGGGCGGATGACGCCTGCGAGGGGCGCATTGTTTCATGCCTCGAGGGCGGCTATGATCTGCAGACGCTTGGCGGCACCTCCGCGGCCCATGTAAGGGAATTGAGCCTAGGTTAAACGAAACAGCCGGGCTGTGGTAAAATGAAGTTGAAACCCCTCGGTCATTTTCGTAAAAGGAGAGTTGCAAATGCCGGACGTAGAAACATCTTGTGTCCAATGTAAGGATGTGTTTCTGTTCACCGAAAAAGAACAGGAACTTTTTTATCAGCGAAATATGCCGGCACCGCAGCGCTGCCCAAAATGCCGCACGAAAAGATCGGCGGCGGCAATGGGAGATAAGGGCCGGTTTGAAATAGTCTGTGATAACTGCGGACGCCACGACCGCGTTCCATTTCAACCAAAAGTGGGCCGTTCGGTGCTTTGCCGTGATTGCCACGAAGCGAGCCGCTCCCGAGCTAGATTTGCATAAATATCAAAGATCGATGTCAACAGTAAATTATTTTCTTGAAAAAGACGTGGCGACGGTCATGTTCAACCGGCCGGACGCGTTAAATGCTCTTTCGAGCGAATTGTGTCTTGATCTGCGTACCGCCATTGATCGGGCGATCGAGGAAAAGGCGAGGGCAGTGATATTGACGGGCAGCGGACGGGCATTCTGTTCGGGCGGCGACCTGCGCGAGATGCGCACAATGTGGGAAAAAGAAGGCCGCATTGAAGCATTTCTTGAAGCCCCGCTGAAGGCATTGCACGATGTGATATTGCTGATCCGCGAAACACCGATACCATTTATTGCGGCGGTAAATGGCGTGTGTGCCGGTGCGGGCACGAATTTCGCGCTTGCCTGCGACTTAGTGATAGCGGCGGAAGATGCTTCATTTAACGAAGCTTTTGTGCGCATCGGGTTGTCGCCTGATTGCGGCGGCACTTTCTTTTTGACACGCGCCGTCGGCGAAAAGCTGGCTGCCGAACTTTTTATGGCCGGCGGGTCTGTCGATGCCGCACGGGCTTTTCAGATCGGAATGATCAACCACGTAGTGCCGGCAGCTGCCCTGCTTGATTCGGCGAAAGATCTGGCAGCCAGACTTGCCGCCGGCCCGACCGGTTCGATCGGCCGCATTAAACAAATGATCAATGCCTCCTACGGCAATACATTGGCGGAACAACTTCAGATGGAGCATAAATTCCAGATCGAATCCGGCCGCTCCGATGATTTTCGTGAGGGCGTCAGCGCCTTTTTTGAAAAACGCCCGCCCAATTTTTCAGGGTCTTAAAAAAATCGGCACTCCGGGCGGAGTGCCTTAAGTCTTGGAAACTTATTGTTTTACGGTATTCGAGGTAAGACTGTTGTCGCCGGAGTGAAAAAGCTGGTTCGGCTTGCCGCCGCAGTTGCCAAAGGCCCGGAGCTCTAGTTCGGGACAGGCAATAGATGCTGCATTTCTCCTGTGCTGCCGCTTCGTTCGAGCTACTTATTGAAAGTGATTTTCAATTTCAGTAGCAAAAGAATATTAAACTGAATGCTGACAAAAAAGTCAAAATGGAGAAAGCGGATTTTTCTGTGGTGGACGAAAGCGAAAACACAACGGCATGAAAAATGAAAAGCCGGAGGAAGCTTCACACTTCTTCCGGCGACCCACCAATAAAATGGAGATCTGCTATTGGTCCAGTTTTCCGCCGAAATTGGCAAGGCTGATAACGATATCGTCGATCATCGAAACACGATCACCGGTGGCCGCAACTCCGTTGACAAGGAAAGATACGACAAGCTGATCGCCGCCGGCGGTCGTCACATAACCCGAGAGAGCCGAAACCTGATCGATCGTGCCGGTTTTGCCGCGCATATTGGCGGCGGCTCGTGTTCCTTTAAATCGGTTGGCTAGTGTGCCGTCAACCCCGCCGATGGTCAAGGAATCGCGCCAAGCGGCCGCATATCTGCTTTGTTTCGCCATATAGGTGTAAACGCGGATAACGGCATTGGGGGTTACGAGGTTGTGGCGGGAAAGTCCGCTGCCGTCATATTGCAGGAGTTCGTCAGGCTCAGCCCCGATCTGGGCCATAAAGGATTTTACTGCCTCAATGCCAAGTTCCGAACTTTCTTTATTGGCGACTTGAGGGTTTGAACGGTTTTTTGCCCGGTGATCCTCGCCAAGTGTGTACAAAAGCGTTTCGGTGTACATATTCTGGCTTGGTTTCATGGTTTTCGCAGCAATGAGGGCGAGCGGAGGCGATTCGCGGCGGACGATCTCAATGCCGCTTTGGTCAGGCGTCCGGATGACCCGTTCGGTCCTAGTTTGGCCGGTAACGACAACGCCGAGCGATCCGAGTCGCTGTTTGAGAAGGCTGACGAAAAGTTCGGCGGGGCGGGAAACGGTGATCTGGCCGGTGAAACCGCCCGAACCTACCGGAAGTTCTCCGGTTATCAAAAGCTCGTTCCGGTCGATCGCCTTGGTGATGGTCAATGTTCGCGGCGAGCCTGCAGGAACGGTCAAACATTGGTTGGTAACGCGATAGATCGTGTTCGCGGGACGCATCGAGGCGGAACACGAATAACCCACCGGCCCCGGTGTGACAGAAAGCCCGATGGTGTTGTCATTTAACGAAAGAGCCGATATCTCAGCTCCGTAATACCATTGAAGGTCCTCATATTCCCATGTGCCGGGAACCGGATTGCCGACGAAATAAGAATCATCGCCGATCAGGGAACCTTCGATCCGTTTGATGCCCGCCTGAACGATCTTATTTGCCAGGTCATCGACAACGGCCGCCGGATCGCCGCCGGTGAAAAGGGTCGAAAAAGAAACATCGCCGCGGCCATAGACGCGAACATCGCCGTTGATCACACCGCCCGCATCTGCCGCCGATGGAGCATAAACGCTCGTTACGAAGCGGAAATCCGGAGAAAGGCGTTCAATTGCAGCCGCAACGGTGAAATTTTTCATGTTCGAAGCCGGCATGAAATATTTATCGGCGTTTTGTTCGAAGACGATCTTTCCGGTGTTGAGCGAGACGATCTTGACGCCCACCTGGCCGCGTCTTAATATCGGCGCCGCAAGCCGCTCTTTTATCTTGGATCGAAGGCCTTCGAGCGTTTGTGCGAATGCCGGGGAAGGAGCAGCGAGCGGTGCGGGGGTCGGCGTCGGCGAAGGAACCGTGGTTGCCGACTGGCCGAATATCTGTGCTTGCAGTGAAATGGCGGCGAACGCTGCGGCCGCCAAGAGCGTCTTTGATTTGCTGATCATCAAAGCGATTTTACGCAAATGCGACGGAAAATGAAAACGGGGAACTAGGCTGTGACGATAACGGCCTTATTCCCGGTCAATTCGGAGAAATCCTTTGTATAAACGGCGTCGACCTTTTCGCGAGAGCGCGACACCGCATCGACGATGTCCTGGGTCGAAACGGCTCCCCCTTCGACGTGGGCAATGGCCCAATGCTTAAACTGCCCGGCGATGTTAAGTGTCTGTTCTAACAGCCTGAGATATTGAGAGCGGGTTTCGGCCGGGCCGCCCAATTTGCCGTTGCGAGCCTCTTCGAACGCCGGCCAGAAATCGCTGCTGGTGCGGATCCATTCTTCACGCCAGATCGAAGGATCGGGCTGCGGATTCGGAACCGGCGACGGCAGGCGGAGAAACATCAGGTCGCCTTGCGAACGAGCGATAAAGTCGTCGGGTTCTTCGTTCAGGCAGGTGTTATTTTGGCCATTATTGACGGGATCCGGCTGGACGGTCCACAATCGGCGGAAGACGGTCGAAAGAGGCTGGCGAAGCTCAAGCGTGTCTTCGGTGAAGGAACGAGCATAGTCACCAACGGACATTGTGATGGATGCAGCCAATGCTTGTCTGAACGGTGATGAAAGGCGGTCGATATTTCGCCGAACATTATCAAACCACCATGAATCGGTCTCATTGAACCAATTGCGGAGAGCCGGGTTGTTGAGTTTATAACCGGGCACGTAGGCATCTTCCAGAACAATGTTGACATCTTCGTCTGAAAGGGTTTCGCCGTTGTTTTGAATAGCTGCGACGCCTTTTATCCAGTTGGAACGCAATGGATCGTTGGCAGCGACACGAATGCCGGACCTTTTCAAATAAGCTCCGATCGCCGGATTTCCACACAAAGGAATAACGATCGATGAAAATTCGATCCGTCGCAGCACATTTAGATCAAAGGCCAGCCAGCTTCGCGGTGTAGTGTTAAAATGGGTCATCGTTTGCATCTAAGAAACGGCAGCGTTCTTTAGCGTCTCCGCCTCGGCGAGAAAGGGTTCAGCGGCATCTGACGAAAGAAATGCCATTACAACTTTCGGGTCGAGATCCAATCCGGCCCATTCCTTCAAAAAAATACGACCTTCGTCAGTGGTCATTGCCTTTCGGCGTGGGCGGTCGGACGTCAAAGCGGAAAATGTGTCGGCAACGCGAATGATGCGTGCGGCCAAAGGTATTTGAGAACCTTCGAGACAGTCCGGATAACCTGAGCCGTTCCAGCTTTCGTGGTGCCAGCGGATAAGCAGCTGAACACCGCGGGGAAATCCGCGGCGGGCGGCTTCCTGCTCACCGATCACGGTGTGTCGCTGCATATCGAGTCTTTCATCGAGCCGCAGAACGCGGCTTTCATTAATGTAGCCGCGATTCATAGCCATCTCACCGATATCATGGATAAGCGCCGCTTGCTGCATGAAAAAGCGGTCGTGAGCAGACATATTAAAATGTTTGCCAATGGCGTCTGCAATGACCGCGACCTGAAGCCCGTGTGCGTGCGAATAGCCCTCAAATCGATCTATTTGCGAAGAAAGAGCAAGAAGTTTTTCGTCAAAATTACTGTCCCTGGCTGGAATACCCTGCATAAATCTCAGTATAGCATTTTAGATTTCGTCAGAAAGCAGAAAAAGCTTGTTTATATGGTCCGGAGCATAGCTGCGGCTTCGGCATGGCCGGGAACTGTTTCGAGAAACCGCCGCAATTCGCCTTCGGCACGTTTGGCCATATCCATATCTAAAAAGAAATCGACGAGCATTTGTCGGATCTTCCAATTTTGAGGGTCGAGCTTGATACCCGCCTGCATTTCGGCTTCGGCTTTGTGGCGAAACTTGCTGCTGAAGGAAAGTACCTGTCCGTAGTACGCGTGATAGAGGGCGTTTTCGGGGCAGTGATTGACGGCACGAGCCAGATGGGTGGCGGCCTCGGCATAGCGTGCTTCGGTCAAATGATCAAGGCCGATCTCGAAATTTTCAGCCCCGGCCTTTTCATTGCCGTCCGCATTGTCGGCTATATCCGGTACACCTTCCGCCCGCCGTGCCTCTCGCATTTCCAGTTCTTTCCGGACTTTGAAATCGTATGTTGCGCGAGCGTCAGGCGTTTTCACCTGTTCATACGACTGCGAAAGTTGGGTAAATGCATTTTGGACGCGGCGCAGGACGTCTGTGCCGGCCCGATGGAATTTATCGGGGTGGAAAAGTTTCGCCATCGAAAAATACGACGATTTTATTTCTGAAAGAGGGTCTTTTTCGTGGACGCCGAGAACGTCGTAAGCAGTTTCGGCAGACTCTACGCGTTCAAGATATTCTTCGAGTGAGATCTCCGGGGGCGGCTTTTGAGCGTTCTTTTCGGGCGCCAAAGCTGCAGACGCCGCCAATGGCTTTTTGACACTAATTGCGGCGCTTTTGATCTGGTCGATCTTTGAAGTGTCGAAAGCAGGCAAGCGGTTCGGGCGAAGTACCCGGCCCGCGAACCAAAGGGTGTACAGAGAGCTATATAGGCCGCTTTCGGGCAGGCTGCAGAGGCCTTTGATCTGGGACAGCGTCATATCCATTCCGGCGAATATAGAAAGCACGTAGCTTTCGTGCATTTGCAGGGCGACGCTTTCATCGGGTGATGAAGCGGTAGTAAAAAGTTCGTCCGGATCGCCAAAACGGGCAGATATAGAAGCTGACGGCACGCACCTTGCCATTTCTACCAGATAGCCATTGGTCGGGACGTCATAGACCATTTCTTCTTTGATCCGGGCAAGCGGACTGAAAAGCCAATCACCCTCCGGCCAGCCAAGAGCATCGTTCAAGATCTGCGTTATCTGTGTGACCGTATGTTCGGTGAGATCACGTCTTGAACAGACCTTTCGATCGACCAATTCGGTGCCGAAAGCAATATCATTGTAGGTATCGGCGATCTGGGCGAGTATGCTTTTATCAAGTTTCCCGCCCGTTTGCAGGACATTCACTAACCGATGGGCCTTTTGATTGGAGACGGCAAATACAACGCGGCCCCGCTGGATATAAACGATCGATTTTCGGCCGCCGAAGGAGAGCCGCAATGACCCTTCCAATTCGGCCGCACCCATTTCCAGCAGCAATTCCGCAAAGGGAACCTGAGCCAAAGAGCCTTTTACCTGAAGAGTATTTTCGGAGATCATTGCGAAAAAAAGGATGCGATGCAAGGCCGCTGAAAAGGCGGTGCAAAACTTTGTTGATATTAGCATACAGGTATTTAGAAGTTAAGCTTTTTCTGCCGCGACGCTGATTTGACACATCAACGCCAAAACTGCGAAAGTGGGATTTTGAACCTTATGAGCAAAGAAGTGGCCATTCGCGAATGTGTGACGCTGGAAGAACTTGAAGAATGTGTTCAGCTGCAGAGAGATGTTTTTTCGCTGCCGGAGATCGAGCTTTCCCCGGTACGCCACTTGGTGGTGACAAAGAACGCCGGCGGCTTTACGCTTGGAGCTTACAGCGGCGACGAGCTCGTCGGGTTTGTGTTGAGCGTTCCCGCCTTCTATCGCGGCGAACGGGCGATCTATTCGCATATGACGGCGGTGCGGGAGGATTTTCAGAGTGCGGGGGTCGGCGGTGCCTTGAAATGGGCACAGCGCGACCGATCGCTGGCGGATGGGATAAAGGTGATCCGTTGGACCTTTGAACCATGGAAAGCTCGCAATGCCTATTTCAATCTGGAAAAGCTAGGAGCGGTAATGGATCGCTTTGAACGGGATTTTTACGGTGTTGACCGAACGACGGGGCCGAACGCCGGACACGCTATCGAACTTTCAAGCGACCGATTGTTCGCGGAATGGCATCTGGAAAGTGAAAAGGTCGTAAAACTGGCTGCCGGAGAGAAGTTTGAGGAAGCGGGCGAGGTCGTCGGCGCGGTCGAAGTTCCGAACGACTGGTTCGCATTGGTAGCGGACGACCCCCAAAAGGCGATCGCGGTACAGAAGCAAATACGGAGGGATTTTGAGGCGGCCTTTGCCGATGGGTTGCTCGCTCGCGGGTTTCACAGGGATGAAAGGCACCCGAAATATCTTTTATTTAGGAGCTGAAGGCGGCAAAAAGATAAAAATCTTCTTGCCTAAATAAGAAAAAGTCGGCATAATTCTTTTGTTTTTGCTCTCGATAGTATCTTGGCAGATGCATCCGTCCGGTAAGCTTAAAGCGGCGATTTCTCGGTTCGGTTCGGAGAGTTGGTATAGGTTTTTTGAAGCATTTGAATTTTTTGGTTAGGATCGCCGCTGCTATTGGTCGGAGTGTTGATGATATTCCCCGGTTCCTGCCTTTCTGCTTCTCATCAATAATTAGAAATAGAGGAAAATGAGTAATAAATTATACGTCGGAAATTTGTCTTTTCGTGTAACCAGCGAAGATCTGCAGGATCACTTTTCAACTGCGGGCGAAGTGCAATCGGCAAATGTTGTCATGGATCGTGAGACCAACCGTTCACGCGGATTCGGTTTTGTTGAAATGGCTTCCGAAGATGATGCGAACAACGCCATCGCACAGTTCAATGGTGCCGAATATGACGGCCGCAACTTGGTCGTGAATGAAGCACGCCCGCGTGAAGATCGCCCGCGTGGCGGCGGTGGAGGCGGCGGTTTCCGTGGAAACAGCGGTGGATACGGCGGCGGCGGCTATGCCGGCGGGCGCGGCGGCGATCGCTGGTAAGAGGTCAAACAGACTTTAAGAAATGAAGAGAGGCTGGGCATTGCCCGGCCTTTTTCAATGCTGCCGGTCATCACGAATTGCTGAAACGGTATTTGTGGTGTTAGAATGATTGGCAAATTCGGCCGCTGGTCAAAGCATTGCCGCATTCTGATAATTCCGATAAAACAAGCTTTTCATACGATGAGATCTGCCAAACTCGCTGTTCTATTTGTGTTTGCCGCGGCAGCCGCGGGATCGTTCTTTTTTGATTCTTTTTCAACACGCGCGGATGGTTCGGGCCGTACGTTGGCCTTAGCCGCTCCGACGGGTGTCAATGCTTCAAATGCCGACTATTTGAACAAGGTCGGCATTTATTGGAATCCGATCCGCGGAGCAAAAACTTTTCGGGTCTTTCGCAGCACGGTCAACGACAGCGCAACTGCGGCCCAGGTCGGGACTACGGCAGCGAGTTATTATTTTGATACGAACTTGCCGATCGGAACAACCTATTTCTACTGGGTAAGAGCTGAAAATCCGCAGGAAACGAGTCCGCTAAGTGCTTCCAGCATGGGCCGCACGGGTGTTGGCGAGATCGTCAATGGGTCGTTTTCGCCTCTGCAGCCGCCGACAGTTCCGGGGGCGAATGCCATGACCGCATCGAAGGCGGCGCTAGGCAAAGCTCTTTTCTGGGACGAGCAAATGTCTTCGACCGGGACCGTCGCCTGCGGCACATGCCATCGCCCGGCTTCAGGCGGGACAGATCCGCGGACGAAGATCGAACCGGAACGTTCACGACACCCCGGCCCGGATCTGAGACCCGGCACCGCGGACGATATATTCGGTTCGCCCGGTGTCCCGAAGAACAATGCCGACGGAACATATGCTTTTGATGCGACCTTTGGGGCTAAAGAGCAGGTGACGGGCCGAAAAGCACCGACATATCTCAATGCCGGCTACAATCCGAACGGCACATTTTGGGACGGGCGGGCAACTCGCGAATTTCGCGATCCGGTCACCAACAATATCTTGATCAATACCGGAGCTTCGCTTGAAAGCCAGTCGATGTTCCCGCCGCTTTCGGCAGCCGAGATGGCTCATGCCGGAGCGAACTGGCCGGATATAGCGCTTCGCATTCAAAATGCAAAGCCGCTGGCCCTAGCATCGGACATTCCGAGCGGATTGTCGGCATGGATCGATGGCCGCACGTACCCGGAGCTCTTCGAAGAGGTATTCGGCACGCCTGAAGTAACACCGGCACGCATAGCCATGGCGATCGCAACGCATGAACGAATGCTGTTCTCGGATCGTACGCCGTTGGACCGCTCAGCAGTCGAAATGGAGAAACTTACGTTAGAAGAAGCGAACGGGCGAGACCTGTTTACGGCCTTACGGTGTAATTTCTGCCATTCAGGAACGCTGATGACCGACAACCAATTTCATAATATCGGTGTGCGTCCGGTTGCCGAAGATCTCGGACGCGGGGCAATAACTTCGCTGCCGAGCGACGCGGCCGCTTTCAAAACACCTAATCTGCGAAATATTGAGCTTCGCGGCCCTTTTATGCACAATGGCAGATTTGAGACGCTGGAAGAGGTGGTGGAATTCTACAACCGCGGCGGCGACCATGACGCTCCAAATATAAACCGCGGCGTTATCCACCCGCTGGGTTTGTCGCCGGAGGAAAAAGCTGCCTTGGTCGCATTCATGAAGCGGCCGCTTACGGATATTCGCGTTCGCGATGAGCTGGCACCTTTTGATCGTCCAAAGCTTTTTTCTGAATCTGCACGCGGCCCGCAGATAAGCGATCGCGGTCGTCCGGGAACGAAAAGGTTGATACCGGAGATAGTTGCCATTTCACCTCCGCTGGTGGGATATCAGCATTTCACGGTCAGTGTTTCTAAGGTTTTCGGCGGAAACGAAGCGACACTTGTGATAGACGATCACGATCCGGGTCTTGGATTGGAGATCCCGGCCGCCGCAGCATTCGCCCGGCAAACCATCGTACTTTCCGGTAACGGAGCCGCTGATGGTTTCGGGTCAATTAGCTTGCCGATCCCGAACGATCCACTGCTGGTCGGCCGAACCTTCTACGGCCGCTGGTATGTAAAAGACAAATACGCGATGGGCGGGGTCGCTGTCAGCAAGCTATTCACTTTTACCGTTTTTTAAGGCAAATAAATTTCGGGGGCTATCGGGCGAAATATCCCTGTCGGGTACGGGAGATGACGGTCGGGTCGCTGACCTCTACCTTGATGGCCCGCCACATTCCGTCGCGTTTTTCATTGGTCGGCTGATATTCGACTGTGTAAAGCGTTCGCAGATCCGCCGCCACAATGGCATATAAACGACCCATCTCTTCAAGCCGGTTAATGCTGTTAAGCGTTCCGCCGGTTCGGTCGGCGACGATCTGAAGCCTTTCGCGGGCCGCTTTGAACATCGCGATCTGCCGCGGTGTCGGGTCGGCCAAACGAGCCGGGTCGCCGGTCGGCAGGGCCAGCGGATAGATGGTGACACCTTGGGCATCGGCCTTATTGAGGATCTTTGATAAAGCGTCGCTGGAATCGGCTTTGATATAGCCGGGAATCTGATCGTCTTTTAGATCAGCAAGCGATCGGCGGTCGCGGTCCTGTTGCGGCGTGTCAACGCCATCCGTCAAAACAACGATGGCCTTGCGGCGGTTGCCTTCTTTTGAAAGACGGTCAAGGGCAAGGTCGAGAGCTTTATAAAGATTCGTGTCGCCGCTGCCGTTCGCTAAAGCGATCGATTGAGCCGCTATCCGGCGATTGGTCGTAAAATCATTGAGAACATTGACCTTGCCGTAGAATTCGACGACTGCCACTCGGTCGTCCGGATGCAAAGCATCTAGAAAGCGTGAGGCAGAGAGCTGTATGTTTTGGCGAAAACTTTTGGTCGAACCGCTCATATCGAGCAGCATAACGACACTAAAAGGTGCCGGAGCGGCAACAAAGCTTGAGATCTCCTGTTTGACGCCGTCCTCATAGATCGCAAAAGAATCTTTTCCCAGCGTGGTGATCGGGCGGCCGCGGTCGTCAACTACTCCGATATTCAGCCGTACGATCGCCGAATCGACCCTGATCGGATCATCGTCTTGTGCTCGTACCGTAAATACGCTGAATGCAATGAAAGCTGCGATGAATAATAGCTGCCGCGTGTGCATAATTTAATACTAACAATCAGACGCAGTTTTTCGAAATGCGGTTGCATCGGCCGCCCATGCAGAAATATCTTAACAAGACTGCAATTTTGATCTATAATAAACGTTCGTTTACCTGATCCAGCGAGATTCGCAAAATTTGTTTCCGGATCAAGTCCTTTGTAGGCTGGTTTTTTTGTGGCAATTTTTTACAAACCGAACTTTTGCTGCAATTGCGGCGAGAAAATAGAGCGGGCAGAGTGGAAATTATGGACCAGCCGCCGCTTCTGTGATATTTGTGCGGTCGAAAAGAAGCAGTATGACCTTGGCCGGAGAGCAGCCGCGACGGCGGCGGTCTTTGTGGGAATAATAGGGTTATTCGGTATTTTTAATGGTAAGGCGGACAGCAGCGGCGGACGGACGGAGGTCGCGGCTTTTCGCAAAGCAAACTTGGCAACGGCATCCGCCGTTAAAAAAGAGCCTAAACTTCCTGAAAAACCGAACGCAGAACCACAAACGCAGGCGGCAAATGCGAATGTGCCGAACCCGATCGCAACACCGCAGATAAAAACGGTGCAACCGGAATATATTTGCGGGGCGATGACAAAAAAAGGCACGCCATGTTCTAGAAAGGTAAAGACAAAGGGCCGCTGCTGGCAGCACGCCGGTCAGCCGGAGGCACCGCGAACCGCACCAGCTTCGGCCGGCTTTTAGCCCTTTACATGGCTCGATCTGAATTGTCTTGAGATCAAAATTTGAAGTTTAAACGGATTTATTAGAAAATAAAACGGTCACATTTGGCCACACCGCAACCGCGATCCATTAAGAAATGAAACCATTAGCGCAGAATAGCCTGATCCAGAACCGTTACCTGATCGTCCACCTTATCGGAAAGGGCGGCATGGGCGAAGTTTATTTGGCCGTCGATCAGCGGCTCGGGAGTGCCGTAGCACTTAAACGCACCTTTTACTCCGGCGATGAAACGCTAGGCCAGGCCTTTGAACGCGAGGCGCGCACACTGGCGAGGATGCGCCATCCGGTTTTGCCAAAGGTGAGCGACCACTTCAGCGAGAACGAAGAGCAATATCTGGTAATGGAACACATTTCCGGTGATGATCTGGCCAAGCGGCTGGAGCTTTCGCAAAAACCGTTCCCTGTTAATTGGGTGCTTTTTTGGGCGGATCAGCTGCTTGATTCGCTGGCGTACCTGCATGCTCATGAACCGCCGATCATCCATCGGGATATCAAACCGCAAAATCTGAAGTTAACAGACGAAAATCACATCATTCTGTTAGATTTCGGCCTTTCTAAATCGTCGGCCCCGGTCTCGTCCGACAGCGATTCAAGTTCGAGTACCGGAACGGGAAGTGTGGTGGGTTATACCCCGCATTATGCTCCGATGGAACAGATCAGAGGGGTTGGCACCGATCCGCGAAGCGATATCTATTCGCTTTCCGCCACGTTATATCAACTTTTGACCAATCGTGTTCCGGCAGATGCGCTTTCGCGAGCCGATTCAATGCTCAACGGAATGGAAGATCCGCTGCAGCCGCTCTACGATTTTAATTCGGAGATCACTAAGGCGGTGTCAGATGTCATTCTGAAGGGAATGGAATTGAGCCAGGATAAGCGTTTTGGTGACGCCCGTGAAATGCAAAAGACACTTCGTCGGGCATTTAATGAAACGCAACAGGCAATGTCGGCAGATACCGTAGCGTTCAATATTGCCGCGGCTGACCAAAATTCGGCCATCGACCAGCCGGTTGCGGTTTCGCTGCCGGAAGTTCCGGCCGGAGCGGAAGGCGATAGCGGTTCGGCCGAAGCGACCGTTGCATTTTCAGCTTCGGACGCCGCAAGTCCCGTATTCGACGTCCCTCAAGTGCGTCAAGCGGATGTCAAGACAGAGGTTTTCGTGGCCGGCAGCGGATTTCCGATGCAGGATTACGCCGAACAGAACGAATTTGAGAATCCACCCTATCCGGGCGATATCCGAGATCCCGAGCCGGCCGCACCGGCGTATGACGAGCCGGAAGAAGAAGAGATCCCGGCGGCCGTAAACTTTAGCGAAACATCGGATTTTAGTTCGCTGCGAGGTGAGATGAACGCAGCTTCGTTCTCGCCGGACGCTACCGTGCCTTTCATTCCGATCGAAGAAGGCGGAAGCGGCGAGCAATCTTCGGCTGGCGGCGGAGGCGGCTTTTATACAACGCCCGGCTTTTCAGTTGGCGACGCCGATGGGCCGGAAGAAATGCCGGAACCGGCAGATGTCGCTTATCAGAACGAACCGGAAGTGTCCGCACCGGCAGCGGTTGCGGCGGCTCCGATCCCTGCCAAAAAGAGATCCGGCAGCAAGGTCCCGGTGGTGTTGGGTGTCTTGGCTTTGCTTGTGATCTTGGGCGCGGTTGCGGCCGGCGGCGGGTGGTATTACTACAATAATTATGTTGTCGGAGCACCGACCCCGACCCCGACGCCGACGCCGGCAATGACACCGGAACCGACCCCGGAATCAACCCCGGAACCCTACGGCAGTTCGGTAAATTCGAACGGTAACAGCAATTCTTCGGACGTTAACAGCAATTCGTTGACAAATTCAAATGATCTGCCGATGGTCGATCCGACACCGGACGAAAACGTCTCACATGGCGGCACGACTCAGCGTCAGCAACAGCCGCCGCAGCAACAGCGGCAGCAGCAACAGCAGCGTCAACAACAGCAGCAGCAACAGCAGCAACAAGGCCAAAAGGGCGGCAATAAAGAGCCGAAAGGCGGCAAGTCTACTGGTCCGGTGATCTTGCAGTAAAGATCCCGAAATTGGAAGAGGTACTATTATTATGAAAGGGACCCACAAATCATTAGCGGCAATATTTGCGTTGATAATCGGCCTATCGGCATTTTTCGGCACCCCGGGAACAGCAGATGCCCAACAGCCGTCGAAGAAGCAGGTCAAACAGGCTAAACAGCTGTACGACGAAGCTGATCGCGAGATGCGCGCCAAGAATTACGAAGGTGCGATCGCCAAATATGCTGCGTCGCTGCAGATCGTGCCGGTAAATGCACCGGCTCACTTCTGGAAGGGCAATGCTCATTATTACCTCAAGCAGAACGACCTTGCACTTGCTGAACTCGACATGGCATTGACACAAGGTTATAAAGCTGATGATGTTTATAAAGTGCGGTGGTATTTGCATTACGAGAACAAAGATTTTGAGGCAGCCTTGGCGGACCTAAAGCCGTTGTTGGAGTCCGATCCGAAAAATCTGCAGTATCTTACACATTTAGGCGAGATCAGTTTTAGCAAAGGTGATTATGCGGTGGCTCTTGATGCTTTTCAAAAAGCCGTGCTGCAAGACCCGACGCGTGGAAATCTTTATTACAACATCGCGGAAACACAATCTAAGCTCGGAAACATTGACGGCCAAGGCGAAGCGGCGGAAGAGGCTGTAAAGAAGAATACCCAATTTCTCGCCGAATCGCTGTTGCTTTTGGGCGATGCACGTCAAAAGCAAAAACGGTTCCCGGAAGCTATAAACGCGTATCGGCGGGCGTTGTCTTCAAAACCGGACATCTATCAACTTTATCGAACACTTGGCGATCTTTATCGCGGTGAAGGTCGCATCAATGAGGCGATAGAGATATCCAAAGAAGGCCTTCGCCGCTTTCCGCGGGATGGAAATCTTTATACCGATCTTGGCTGGTATTACAGTGTGGCAGGGCGGCACGATGAAGCAGTTCAAGCATCGCAATCCGGCGTTAGCCTTTTGCCTGCTCAACCGACGGCATATACGAATCTTTGCCGAGCCTATAATGATCAGAAGAAGTACGAACTAGCGATCAGCACCTGTAAACAGGCGTTGCGATTGAGCCCGAACGACGGCGAGACCTATTATTATATGGGCCGGGCCAGCGAGGCTCTTAACAGACGCGATGAAGCAGCTCGTTACTACAAGTCCGCCGTTACGGGGTTGGAAACATTTACACAGAACAACCCGGAATTCTCAGACGGCTTCTACCTTTTAGGGAACGCGTATTTTGCCGATGGCCAGATGGACAAATCCATTCAGGCATACGGACGCAGCTTGGAATTGAATCCGAACTTCGCTCGAACACGTTATAACGCGGGTGCCGTTTATGTGCACATGAAACGGAAAGGGGATGCTTTGGCCCAGTATGAAAAGCTGGTACCGCTTGATGCAGATCTGGCGAAGCTATTAAAGCAGGCGATCGACGGAATGTGATCCGCGGTGCGAAAATGATAGCCCGTTCTGCGGGTGAAAACATAATGAACGGGGGCCAAGCGATCGCTTCGCTCCCGTTCATTTTTTTAAATGCGGTGCAGGCGTTGTTTAGGGTTGAGAAGGATCGGCCTTTACATCAACGCTTTGAAGGCGAAGCACAACGCGAACACGTCCGGAGCGATTGTCCATCGCGGCCGGCACAAATGGTGCGAAGGCAGGATCGCTTTCGAGAGCTTTTTGCAGTTCTTCGATCGAAGGGCTGTTGCGGGCCGGTTCAACGACCTCCGATATACGGGCAAGTCCATTGCTGAAAACATCTGCGACAACAACGATCTCTTCTTCATGAGCCTTGCCGCGGACAAATGAACGGGTCAAGGCAACGAGAGCTCCGCGCGGATTGATGCTGGGAGATTCGGCCGCAAATGCCATTCGCGAAGCGGCGTATTCCGCAGGAGAAATGTCGATCGGATCGACAAAATTATCGTTGCGGGCGACAAGTACGGGTTCGGGAGAAGTGCTTCTCGCCGCGGCAGCCGCTTCTTCGATACCGGATTGAAAACCGGCATTCATGCCGCCCCATAAGACGGCGAATCCGATCAGGAGCGATGCCGTTGAGCCAACAGCATATGGCAATAGCCAGCGGCTGAACCAAGGACGGTCATCGCTGATGAGAGTGAAAGCCGGTTCGGCGACAGCGGTTTGAAGCAGTTCCGCGGCCACAGCGGATCTGATAGCCGTCAGGTCGGCAAGGTCGAGCGAGGGCCGTTCCATGCGAGCTAGGGCTGATCGCAGATCTTTATAATCATCGAGCTTTTGCCGGCAACTGGGACAAGTCGGCAAATGAGCTTCGATCGCCATGCTTTCTGCTTCGGACAAGATGTTATCCGAATAGAGCGGCAAATCGTTTTGTAGATCGATGCATTTCATTTCTATCCGTTCGGCCGTAATTCTAATTGTATCGGCCGTTATACAGTTCATCTGAATGGCTCGCTGACCCCGGTGTTTTCCATACGGGAAAACAGCGTCTAGGAAATAAGCATCGCCCATTCCGGTTCGATCCGACTTGTTGCTGGTCAGTTCAAATATTGGAACGATCTCTGCCGCTTGTCCTCATCTTCCTCTTCGACCTCGTTTGGCACCGATATATATTGATCTTCAAAGAAGAACCGGGGCGAGACAGCCATTCATCTGATTATCAAAAACCTTTCAATTTTCTACGCAATTCTTCACGTCCGCGGGCGATCCGTGATTTGACCGTGCCAATGCTGATCTCGAGAGCTCCGGCGATCTCTTCGTAACTGAGACCTTCGATGTCGCAAAGGACAACGGCTTCGCGGTAGCTTTCGTGCATATCGGCAAGGACATCCGCAATAGCGGCCTTTCGTTCAGACTGCAGTGCCGTCTGTTCTGGATCAGGACTTTTCGCGGCCAGTGTGTCGCCGATGGTCGCTGATGAATCTATCCCAAGCGGTTCATCCAATGACACAGTGTTTGGCCCCTGACGCCGTTTCCACCACCGAAAACGATTTCGCGAATGATTGACGGCGATACGATAGAGCCATGTTTTTAGATCGGCATCGCCGCGAAATCCGCCGATCGAACGGACGGCACTGAGAAAAGTTTCCTGCGTTAGGTCTTGAGCCTCTTCGCGGTCTTGCGTTAGGCGAAAGAGGAGCGAAAATATTTCGCCCGAATGGCGTTCGATCAATTGCTCGAAGGCCGCCGCATCGCCTGATCTTAACCTTTCAATGAACAAACTTTCCGCATTCTGCAGGGCATCAGTGGGCCGCGTCGCCGGGACGCCGCTCATATCTTCGTCGTCAAATGTCATCGATCGGCTGAAGATCATCGTCCGTGCCTCTTAGGTCTCAGAGCGGAAATTTTCACATTGGCCATCCGCTTTGTTCGCGAACAATAGGTTAGACACCCCGTATCGGATTTTGTTCCCGAACCGCCGAAAAAAGTTTTCACCCGTCATTTTACCGACGTTTGGTTGCGATTGATGCGATTTTACGGTAAATTAACTCTTTTGCATCAACTGCATCCTTGATTATATAACGATATTGCAATAGCAAAATTGCATTTTTAACATGGCAAAGAAGAATAGACATTTCACGCCGGTCCCAGTTCCGGAGGCCGCATCACCCGCAACGCCCAAGGCTCGATATGAAGATCAGTTTCAGCACACGGTCGGGCGACGGCTGGAGGAAGCCGGCAAAAAGCTCGAAGGACAAGGGCGAAATATCCTGTATGTGATCGGTGCGATCATTGTGATCGCAATTCTGATCTGGATATTCATGGCGTGGAAGGGACGTTCGAACGCGGCCGCCCAAACCGCACTGGGCAAGGCGATCGAAACTTCGCAGGCAGCCATCACGGATACACCGCCGCCGGCGGGTTCTACGCAAAAGACCTTTAAGACCGAAAAAGAGCGGGCAGAGGCGGCTATACCGCAATTTCAGGCGGTAATAGACCAATTCGGCGGGGCCGCGGGTGAAAAGGCTAAATTTTTTATCGCGGTCAATCAGCTGGGAACAGATCGGCCGACCGCTCTCTCGAGTTTGGAAGGACTATCAAGAGCCGGTGGCGAGGTCGGAACCCTAGCGAAATTCGCTTTGGCGAATGCCAAGGAGTCTGACGGACAGCTTGACCAAGCGGCAACGCTTTACCAGGAAATGGCCGCTGCTTCCGATCCTATATATTCAAAAGACACGATCAATTTCGAATTGGCAAAGATCTATGAAAAACAGGGCAAAAAGCAGGAAGCTGTGGATCTGTTGTTCAACATGGTCAAAACCGGCTCTGAATTGAAGGATGCCGACGGAAAAGCCGTGCCGCTGAGCGGGACGTTGATGGACGCCAAAGACAAGCTAACGGAACTTGATGCGGCAAAGGCTAAGGAATTGCCCGAAACAGCACAGGATTCGCCCTTTGGCGGGCCGGTGGGAATGTAGTTTACAAATTTATTCGGTTTCCCGTTGTAATGAACGTTTATTATGTTAGCGTTCAGTATAACGGGAATTTTGCATTTGAAAGACGAACGACCAGACGATCCCATCATAACCAAAGCCGCCGGGAGCGGGTTAAACACCCGGGCGGCCTCGGGAACGTATGTCGCAATACTCTTTGTTGTGACATTCTTCGGCGTGCTTGCTTTTTATTTCGGTGCCGCAGCTCCTGCGGCCCTCGCCGTGGTAGTTGCTTGGTTAACCCTGCCGCTGCTCGCTTGGCGTGACCGCATCGCCTTTGACGGCAAACGTATTCATCGAACCGGGTTGGTTCCCAAGGTCTGGTCGGCCTTCAATCAGTCACGCTGCCGATTGAAGCTTTCCGATGTGGAAATGGTCGAAACCTTTTCGACCGTGAACTATCGACGCGGCGGTCGAGCCATCTATCGGCATAGGTCGATCATCAGCGGCAAAGGGGCAACTTTTGTGCTCGCTTCCGCAAATGGTTTTCGCAGAACGGCTACGGCTATCTTCGCCGCCCTGCCCGAAGATATTCTTGATGCCCGGTCGCTGGAGCTTCGAGACCATTTTGTTGAGACCCGCAGAGTTTTAGACACGGCAGAAAAATTTGAGATCCCTTCGGCGGACGTTCTGGAACATTCGCTGAAAGGTCTAAAACTTAGACGACGACATTTGCCGTTCGGTCGTTCCGATGTTGACCGGGAAAGGGCATTGGAGCTGCGGTTGCTGGCTAACCAACTTCACACGGCGGGTTACACTGTTCGGGCCGCAGAGGCTTTTCGGAGAGCTGTCGTCATGATGCCCGACGATGGGTGGTTGATCTACGAATTCGGGAAATGTCTGGTATCGCTCGGCGGCTGGAAGCGCGATCCGCGTCTGATGCGAAGAGGCATGGCAATGCTGCGCCTTGCCGAGCGTTTGGCCGGAAACGACCGGACGCTGCTCGAGCGGATCGGCCAAAGCTATATTCAGATTGGGCACTCGCGGCGCGCAGAATCTGTTTTTGCGCGGGCTGTCGAATGCGGGGGCGAGACCTTTCGGCTGCTGCGGGGCCAAGCCGACATCGCACTCAATGACGGAAAGCTGGCCCACGTGATACATAAGTTGGGTGCGGCGGCCGATATCGCCGTTACGCCTTCGCTAAAGCGTTGGGCAAAAGGCGAATATGCCTATTTTACCAGGCTGAGCGAGGACGAAGAGTACATGGAGCTGGAGATCAGCCGTATGAATCTGGCGGATTCGCTGGCCAGCACGCGCCGGACGGCTTTTGTTATCGCATTGGTGGCCTTTCCGGTGATCGGCGTCGGGATGTATCTTACCGAATCGATAATTGCGGATATAGGATGGGCGATCTCGGGCATTGCGCTGGCGATATGGATGTTTGTGGCGATGGGCGGTCGGATCATATCTTCGCGCATTCCGCTTGATCTGATGGATGATGAACGCGATCGATATGGCAGTTAGCCAAGTTCGTGAAAGCCTGTGTCCCGAATGGAAACACAGGCTTTTTTGTGTTCGCAGATCTGAAAAGTGTCAGATCACGACTTCTTTTTACCGGCGGCCTTTGCCTTGGCCTGGGGCTTTGCTTCCGCTTTAGGTGCCTTGGCCGGGGTCTTTGCCGTCTTTTCGGCTGCCGCGGGCGGTGGATTGAGCATTGCCGACCATCGATAATCCGGAGCGTTAAAGCCCGTCTTCAATTTGCCCAGGATAAAGTCGGTCATATTGTCCACGATCCACCGATGGTTGTATTCGCCGACCGACGCGAGTTCTGCGTCCGGAGCCGGGTTCATAAAATCGATGGCATACGGAATGCCGTCTTTGATCGCAAATTCCACAGTGTTCAGATCATAGCCCAAAGCTGTGCAAATGGTTTTGACGTCCTTTTCGACCCGGGCGTGCAGTTCCGGTTCGAGATAGTTTTCAACGCTCACATATTGCATTCCGCTTAAGTAAGGCTTTGACGGATCATAAGGCATGATCAAAACCTTTTCCTGTCCGACACAGTAGCAGCGAACGAACTGATCATATTCGATGCCTTCTTGCAGGGTCATGCAAAGTTTACCGGTCTGGTTGTAAACATGCCACAATTCTTCCAACGAATGGATCTTAGACACATTCTTCCAACCGCCGCCGTCGTGCGGTTTCAGAAAGGCCGGGAATCCCACATAATTCACGATCCCTTCCCAATCGAGCGGAAATTCCAGATTTCGGAGTGATTCGGGGGTGATGTCTTCGATGTATTTTTCTTGCGGCAGCAAAACCGTCTTCGGTATCGCGACACCGATCTTTGCCGCTAAGCTGAAGTTAAAGAACTTGTCGTCTGCGGACCACCAGAACGGATTGTTGATTATATACGTGCCCTCCAGAGCAAAACGCTTGAGCGCTGCCCGATAATAAGGCACTTCGTGCGAAATGCGGTCGATGATCACATCATATCGTTTCGGTTCATCCAAACGGATACCGCCGATCTTGACCATTTCGGCCGACACTTCGCCGCCGCCGCGTTCATTGATCGATTTGATGATCGAATCAGGAAACGTTTGTTCGCGTCCCGCTAAAATTCCTACTATTTTCATAAATATTCTTTCTGATACTGACTATATAAATTAATGAAAAAACTATGCTTCGTAAAATCATTTAGTTTATTTGAAAACGGCCGGAAGGGCAAGAGTGAGCCGATGTTTGTATTCCCAATAAAAAGCGACCACAACGGGCCGCATCATTTAACGAACATACTAGCAATTTCAACGGTTTTCCGAAAGCAGTTCGTAATTTCCCATCTCACGGTTGTATGAATCGAGGGCTCCGACGGAATCGGCGGTAGCGTCGAGCATTTGCTTGGTCATTGCTATCGAATCTGAAAGCTGTTCGAAATCCAAGAGAGAAAATTTCTCGGGCGTGGACATCGTCACGATCTCGTCGTTCAAATAACTAAAAAAGTTTTCGATCGATTGAAGTTGGCCTTCGACGAGCTTAACGCTTCGTTCGATTTCGTCAAAGGACGCAATTCGACGTTTTAAGATCTCGACGTTGGTTTGCTGAATACGCTTCGTCTTTTCATCGGCGGAACTTTCGGCCGCCCGATAGGCTTGTGAAAGTTGGTTATGAACAGCTTGGCGATTGATCGATTTCAGATGCTGCTTACGCCGGCGGTAAACATCGAGGAGATCAACGAAATCTTCCCAACGCTGATCTAGGGTCAATAGATTTGACGGCAGCGAGCCGGCGCCGGTGAATTTTTTATAGTTGTCCTGGATCTTTTCCTTAAGCCAGCGAAGATATTCGACAGCTTCGCGTTCACGCGGGGTGAATGTTTTGATGAGCTTTTCGCGCGAGGCTTTGCTCAATTCTCGCAAGCGGGTCTTTTCGCGGCGATTGACCAATTGGCGATAGGAAGGCAAATTAGGCACGACAAGCAAATAAAGAGCTTCGGCGACCAAAGCGATCAATAGCGGAATAACGCTTTGCGTATAGGCCGCGGCCACAGCAAAACCTGCCAAGCCCCAGAAATTAAATGGCTCTTTCGCCGCTTCTTTTGCGTAGCTGGAATTGAATCTCGCTGCCTGTTGCTGATATTTCGCCAGATCTGCCATAAACTACTAGATGCCGAATCTCCTTAATGCGTTCGAAAAAGAAGGGCCTTCGCCGGCGAATGGCCCTTTTTTGCTATGCCTTTTCACTTTCAACGGCGGCTTCGGCCGATTCTGCGGCTTCGGGATCGGTCTCCCCGGCGCCGATCTGCTTTCCGCTGTGGTTAGAAGCCCCGGCTCCGAGCAGTCCCATTTGCGATTTATATTCAAGCAGCTTGTCTTGGAGCTGAATGTCCATTGCCTCGCGTTCAATATCCTGCATTTGAGCATCGACGGAACTTGACCCTAGCTGAAGCTTAGCTTCGGCTGCGGCGACACGGCGATCGATCTTTTCACGCATTTCGTTGAAGGTCGAAGCATCGTCGCCGATGTTGAAAGTTTCCATGGTCTGGGCCAGCTGTTCTTGAAGCTTGGCCTGTTTGGCGGCGCTGATAAGCTGCATCGCCTCTGCGGTGCGCTTTTTCATGTTCAAGACATAATTGTCGCGTGCCTTCAGAGCCTGTTTCGACGCAAGTGATGCGTGTTCGAGCTGAGCATCGGTGCGTTCAAGGTCCAATTGAGCCTGCTGAAGCTGGCCGATATAGGCCGTAGCGATGTCATCACGCCCCATTTTGACCGAAGCCTTGATCTTAGAATCAAGATCGACCACTTGTTTCTGAAGATTTTCAGAATTCTTTTGCAGAAGCCGTTCGGTCGCCATTACCTGCGCAACTGAATTATTGAGTTCCGGCACGCGGTCGCGCATATCGCGGATAGTTTGCTGCAGAACCAATTCCGGGTTCTCGATCCTATCGAGTGCGGCACCGGTGCTTGCTCTAAAAACTCTCGTAATTCTCGCCCACAATCCCATCGTTTATCTATTTGCTCCTAAGTAATTTATGTGATCCGGCCAAGCGTCAAAATCCTTAACGACGGATGGCCGGACAAAGTTGCACATTCCTCGATAAGTATAACAGCATTTGCGATTTTATGAAGAACGAATGCGGGCAACGCCCGATTTCTGTGCAAGTTTTTGAAACTCAAGGCGTTCCGCAAATGTGAACAGGCCGCAATCGGCTTTCGGCAATTACAACGAAGCGCAGTTTCGGTTAATATATTGCTGCGAAACAGTATCAGCCCGTTCGACAGATCATCAAAAAAGGGGAACGCAGCCAGCATGAAAAAAATTGCCTCCGGATTTCTGGTTCTATCAATTTACTTTAATTTCTTTATCGGTTTTGCCGCCACGGCAAATGGCCAACGGCGAATAGTGCCGCGGCCATCTACAACAATGAAAAATAGCCAGACCAACGACCAAGAGGGTTTGAAGTTTCGCCTTAGCGAGGGCGTTCCCGGTGCGGAACAGCGGCAGCAAACGCCTGCGGCACACAGCGACCCGCTGTCGCCGGGTGATTCGGCGTCGCTGATGAAACGGCTTCCGCCGATCAAAGCAGATGCCGATGACGTAGCGGATTTTGCGAAACGTGCGGGCACACTGCCGCCGCCCAAAACCGGCACCAAAATACCGGTCAAATTTCCGGCGGACGATCAGATAGCGCCGCCGCGAAACGATACGGCAGCGACAGGAGCTCTAGACGTTCTGCGTTTTTCACCCGAAGGCGAAGTTGGATTGGCTCCGGATCTCAGCATTACGTTTTCGCAGCCCATGGTCGCGGTGACCTCGCAGTCGCAGGCGGCTCAGGTCGTCCCGGTAGAATTTTCTCCGGCAGTGGCCGGGCAATGGCGTTGGCTTGGAACGCGGACGTTGATGTTCGACACCGACAAGCGATTCCCGATGGCGACCAAGTTTACGGCTCGCGTACCCGCCGGAACAAGATCGGCGACCGGGCAGGTGCTGGCAAAAGATGTGATGTGGACATTCACGACCCCGCCGCCGAAGGCATTGCAGATGCTGCCGGCGAACCAGGTCACACGGCGCGATGCACTGATGTTCGTGCTCTTTGACCAGGCGATCGATCCGGCGGCCGTACTTGCGAAGCTTTCCGTTACGGCGGGCGGCAAGCAGATACCAGTTCGATTGGCGACGGAGGCGGAGACGGCGGCGGACACATCGATCGCCTATCACATCAAGAATTCCGAAGCCGGCCGCTGGCTGGCGTTCAGGGCTTTGAATTCAGACGGGACGGTTGAAAACGCTCTTCCCGCAAACAGCGTAGTGAATGTTTCTATAGCCAAGGGAACGCCTTCGGCAGAAGGCCCGCTGACCACGACGGCGGCACAGGCTTTTTCATTCCAAACGTATGGGCCGCTGAAATTCCAGAAAGGGTATTGCGGCTGGCAGGGAAATCGAAACTGCGATCCATTCTCTAATTTGGTAATGGAGTTTTCTAACTCCATCGATGCGTCTAAATTCACGCCGGAAATGGTAAAGATCGAACCGGCGGTAGAAGGGCTGAAGATATTTCCAGCCGGAAACCAGATCTATCTCCAAGGCTATAAAAAGGGCAATACGAGCTATACCATTTCGGTGGATGGAAGTTTAGCCGATGAATTCGGTCAGACGCTCGGGCAGACAGCAAAGGCGGTTATCAAAGTAGGTGTAGGCCAAGCGAACATGTACGCCCAAGGCGGAGCGATGGTTGTTCTCGACCCGGCAGCCAGAGCCGCCTATTCGATATATTCGACCAATCATTCCAATGCTAAGGTCCGGTTGTACAAGGTTGACCCGACGATGTGGAAGCAGTATCAGGAATATCGCCGCTACATCAACTATGACGACGGCAAACGTCCGGCCATACCGGGCAAATTGGTGTTCGACAAGATCGTGCCGATCGCCTCTAAAGCGGATGAAATGGTCGAAACGCGCATCGATCTATCCTCTGCTCTGAGCGAAGGGCTTGGTAATGTGATCGTTGATATCGAACCGACGATCAGGCGCGATAAATACGACCGAACCAGGATCTTTACCTGGATCCAATCGACCAAGATCGGACTTGATGCCTTTGTGGACAACAAAGAATTGGTCGGCTTCGCGACGGACCTGCAGACCGGAAAACCGTTGAGCGGGGTTGAACTGACGATCTATCCGAACGGGGCGGGGCAGGTTCTTAGCGAAAATACGCCATCTGCTGCGGAACCAAGTTATCTTTCGCGGGCATGGAGTTGGCTGACAGGTTGGGGAAGCGATACATCAGCGCCCGTGCCGAACGGTCAAGAAACAGAACTGGAGGCGATCGAGCCGGCACAGGTGAACCGTACCGGGAACAGCGGCGTTCTACGGTTGGGACTGCCTGAATCTTCCGGTGAATCGCAGAACCTGCTGATCGCGAAATTGGGAAAAGATACAGCGTTTCTGCCCGAAAATTCCGACTACTACTGGAATGAGCGTGGCGGGTGGTATCAGCGTCCCGATACTGATTCTTTGCGGTGGTTCGTTTTCGACGACCGTAAAATGTACAAACCGAAAGAAGAGGTTTCCGTAAAGGGATATATACGGCGAATGACGGGCGGTACGTCTGGTGATGTTGAAGGACTGGGCGATGCTGCGTCCGGCATCACATATTCGGTGAAGGATCCGCAAAATAATGAGATCGCCAAAGGCACGGCGAATCTGAACGCTTTCGGGGCGTTCGATCTGAAATTCTCATTACCCGACAACGTAAATCTCGGTTATTCGAGGATCGATCTTGCGACGGCCTCGAAATATCAAGGAAATGTTTACAGTCATACGTTTCAGGTACAGGAATTTCGCCGGCCGGAATTTGAGGTAACCGCAAATGTCGAAACCGAAGCTCCTCACTTTGTCGGTTCGTCGGCGAATGTTTCCGTCGAAGCCAAATATTACGCCGGCGGCGGGCTCGCCAATGCTCAGACGAATTGGACCGTTACGGCGACGCCGACCAATTACACTCCGCCAAACCGCGGCGATTACACCTTTGGGACGTGGGTTCCATGGTGGGGGGATATGGGTTACGGCGGCCGGCCGGGAGCGGGTTCAACCACGCAAAATTTCCAGGGTGTGACCGATGCGGCTGGCAAGCATCTGCTGAAGATCGATTTTGAATCGGTCGAACCGGCAAGGCCCTACGCTATCACCGCGGCCGGAGCCGTGCAGGACGTAAATCGCCAAACGTGGTCCGGTTCGACCGCTCTTTTGGTGCATCCGTCGTCGCTCTATGTCGGAATAAAGACACCGCGGACATTCGTTCAAAAAGGTGAAAAGATCGATGTTGATACGATCGTCACCGATCTGGAGGGCAACCTTGTCGCCGGACGCGATATCGAAATGAAAGCCGTTTTGACGGATTACGTCTTTGAAAAAGGCGCGTGGGTCGAAAAGACGGTCGATGAGCAGACCTGCAGCGTTCGTTCGGCTGCCGAAGCGGTCAAATGCAGCTTTGTCGCCAAACAGGGAGGCCGCTATTCGATCACCGCTAAGGTGATGGACGACCGTGAACGTTTCAATCAAAGCGAGATCACCATCTGGGTGCCCGGCGGAAAGACGCTCCCGAGCCGCAATGTCGAACAAGAAACGGTGCAGATAATACCGAGCAAGAAAGAATATGCTCCGGGCGAGACAGCAGAGCTGCTTGTGATGGCTCCGTTCACGCCGGCCGAAGGTGTGCTTACACTTCGCCGCGAAGGCATTGTGAAGACGGAAAGATTTTCGATGAAAGAAGGATCGGCGACCTTAAAAGTTCCGATCGAAGAAAAATATTTGCCGAATATATATGCGCAAATAGATATTGTCGGTTCTGCTGATCGGGCCGAGGAACCGGGACAGGTGCGTCCGGCCAAAAATATCGCGAAACGGCCAGCTTTTGCGAGCGGGAATATCAACCTTTCGGTTTCAACGGCTTCGCGAAAGCTGACGGTCACGGCGGATCCGGCGGAAGCGATGGTCGCTCCGGGTGGTTCGACGAAGGTCAAAGTAGCGGTCAAAGACGATCGAGGCGAACCCGTCGCGAACAGCGAGGTCGCATTGGTCATAGTGGACGAGAGCATATTGAGCTTGACGCAGTATTCGATCGCGGATCCGATGAGTGTTTTCTATTCGCAGCGAGGAGCCGGCGTGAACGATCATCATCTACGGAAGGATATCGTCTTGGGCAATCCGGAAGATGTCGGAGCTCCGCCAAAACCGATGCCGCCGCCATCAGAGGAAAGCTCTGCCGACAAGGCCGATGGGGTTTTGTACGAGAGGGAGGCTAAGATGGTGTCTCGCCTTCCGAGCGCGTCGCCAATGGCTATGATGGCCGACGGAGCCGGTTCACAGCCGGAGGCCCCGATCAACCTGCGCGAGAATTTTAATGCTTTAGCTTTGTTCTCGCCATCGGTGAGAACGGATTCAAATGGCAACGCTTCGGTCGATGTCAAACTTCCGGACAATTTGACGCGATATCGCATTACAGCGGTCTCCGTCGATCAAGCCAAGCGTTTCGGCAAAGCGGAATCAAATATAACGGCACGTCAGCCGTTAATGGTCCGGCCTTCGGCACCGCGGTTCATGAATTTCGGCGATAAGATAGAATTGCCGGTCGTGATCCAGAATCAGACCGATAAAGACATGACCGTTGACGTCGCGATCAGGGCGACCAATGCCGATCTGGTCGGCATCGACGGTTCCGCCGGCGTCGCTCAGACAGGCAAGAAACTGGTCGTCAAGGCCAACGATCGGGCCGAGGTCAGATTCCCGGTGAATGCTGCCAAAGCCGGGACGGCGAGATTCCAATTTGCGGCGGTCGCCGGCAGCTATTCCGACGCGGCCGAGATCTCTTTGCCGGTCTGGACACCTGCGACCACAGAAGCCTTCGCTACCTATGGAACGACGGATCAAAACGGTGCGATCGTTCAGCCGGTTCAAACCCCGGGCGAAGTTTGGCCGCAATTTGGAGGATTGGAAGTAACGACGTCTTCGACACAGCTCCAGGAGCTGACGGATGCGTACATCTACCTTGCCAGGTATCCGTATGAATGCACGGAGCAGATATCTTCGCGGATGATATCGACTGCGGCATTGCGCGATGTGCTTAACGCATTTAAGGCTAAGGATATGCCGACCGCCCCAGAACTGGAAGCCCGTTTTGCCCGAGATCTTGAAATATTAAGGTCGCGGCAGCGGAGCGACGGCAGTTTCGGGCTTTGGAAGCGTGATCGCGAGCGGTATGAATACCCGTTCGTGACACTGCATGCCGCATTGGCAATGGCATCGGCAAAACAGAAAGGCTATAAAGTGCCGGACGATATGATCAACCGCACTAAGCCGTATCTGAAAAATGTCGAAGCTCAGATGAAGAATGAATGGTATATCAAGTCGCCGAGCATTCGGTGGACCATATCGGCCTACGCATTATACATCCGCGATCTAATGGGCGATAAGGATATCGCCAAAACGAAAGCCCTGCTTGCTGAAGCGACCGTCGAAAAAATGCCGTTCGAGGCTCTGGGTTGGGTGCTTTCGGTGCTGGCGAAAGATCCAGGTTCGACGGCGGAGGTGGATTCGATCAAGCGTTTTCTGATGAATCGAACGACGGAAACGGCCGCTGCGGCCAACTTCGTTACGGATTACGGCGACGGAGCATGGCTGATCATGTATTCAAATCGCCGTGCGGACGGTGTTCTGCTGGAGGCTTTGATCAAGGCGGATCCGGCGAACGATCTGATACCGAAGCTTGTCCGCGGATTGCTTGATCACCGTGTAAAAGGTGCGTGGTCAAATACGCAGGAAAATGTGTTCATTCTTTTAGCAATGGACAAATATTTTCAAGCTTTTGAAAAGGTCACGCCGGATTTCGTCACCCGTGTGTGGTTAGGGAATACATATGCCGGTGAACAAGCGTTCAAGGGCCGCTCGGTGGATTCCAACGTTCTGAACATACCAATGTCGTATCTGGTCGGAAGCGAGGAAAAGACCGGTTCTTCGTCGGCTGATCTGATACTCGACAAGCAAGGAGCCGGAAGGCTGTATTACCGCATCGGTATGAAATACGCTCCGAAAAGCCTGAAACTTGATCCGGCAGACTACGGATTCTCTGTCATTCGTAAGTATGAGGCCGTTGATGATCCTGCCGATGTCAAGCAAAATGCGGATGGAAGCTGGACTTTCAAGGCCGGTGCCAGGGTGCGGGTGCGGCTGACTATGGTCGCACAGGCTCGCCGATATCATGTGGCCTTGGTCGATAACTTGCCGGCCGGGCTGGAGATATTGAACCCGGGCCTGGCGGTGACCGAATCAATTCCGCCGGATACGGGCGGTGGCAATACCAATGTTACGACGATCGGCGATCGGATGATCGGACGTAACTCTTATTGGTATCGGGCGAATTGGTTCGAGCATCAGAACTTTCGAGATGAGCGGGCCGAGGCGTTCACCGCATTGCTGTGGGAAGGCGTTTACAACTACACCTATGTCACACGGGCGACGACACCCGGACAATTCGTGGTGCCGCCGGCAAAGGCCGAGGAAATGTATCATCCGGAGACCTTCGGCCGGTCGGGAACCGATACCGTCAATGTGGAATAAAGGTTCTTAAGGAACCGTTCCAACGGCCGGGATGCTCGATGAGTGTCTCGGCCTTTTTTTTACCGAACGAGTCAGATCCGCGAACCTTGAAATCGAAGCAGAAATAAACGAGAAGTTCGGCGCGCCCGAATCAAACGACGAGCTTGGCGAGTTACCGTATGACGCGGAGGCGGACCGGAAAAGATGGGACGAACTCGAAAAAGATTTCGACCGCATTTTTGAGGATGCGGCACGCCCCGCAGATTGATAATAAAAATTGCGCCGGCAAATTGAGCCAACTATGAACCAACCGTGAGCCAACTGAACCAACTATGAACCAACTCGTTTAGGCTAATCCATATACGGCACTTGAGCCTTTTGTCCCTTGATTAACGAGAACCCTTTTGTCTTCAAGCTCCTTTATATCGCGGGTCGCCGTGGATTTTGACACGCGGCAGACGGTTTGATACTTAGAGTTTGTAATGCTTCCGTTTTCTTTAACATACGCCACCGCCATCAGTTGTCTTTCGTTCAAGCCTAATTTCTTCAACTGCTGCGGCGTGAAGCGGTTTTTGAAAATTTCGACCAGAAAACCGCCGTCCATTTCAGCGATGTTCGGTTCGGGCAGTCCCGCTTCAAGGCAAGAGTTGATAATTTTCAACGTGCCGCGTCCCCACGAATCAATGTAGCCGCCTTTGAAACAAACGTCGGCGATCAGCGGATTGCGCGGGTGCGATGAATGAGTGCGCCGCAAAGATTCAAGCGTGATGTCTTCGGGCAGTTTTCCTCCGTTCCAAACCCAAAATTTATCGTCGTAAATTCTGATCTGTATGAAACTGCTCATATAATCACGATGCACGAGCGCGTTGAGCAGAATTTCTCTGACCGCCGCGACCGGATATTCGTCCTTTTCAACGCGCTGCAAGCCTTCAAAATCTATCGGCTTGATGAAGAATTTCCGGTTGAGCTGTTCGGCGGTTTCGCGCAACAGGCGGAGAAGATTGCCCTCGACGACTTCCTGAAATTTCAAATCGTCATCGCTCGCGCCGAAGCGTCCGATTTTAACAATTTGGTTCGGAAAAAAACGTCCTGGGTCTTTGCCGAAAAGGACGACCGCCGCGCGTTTTAATTGCCCGTTTTCAGTCAGGCGCAACTTGTCCAAGAATTCGGCAACCGGCAAATCGCCGCCGTCGTCGGGCAAGCGTCCGGCTTTACGCGCGTCTGATTTGAATTGCTCGATTGTTTTTTCGTCAATATCGGCGAGAGAGGCGCGCGGCTCGACGACATCATCCCACGTCTTGCCGGATTTCCGCAGCAGAAATTCCATCAGCGCGTTGCCTTTTAATTCCTGTTTAGTCGAGCCGCTGCGGTAGTAATAGCTGCCGCGCAGGGAAATCGGGACCGAATACGGTGGCGTGATGATTTCGATGAAATACAAACCGCCGTCTTCGTGTAGATTGACTTCCGCCATAATGCCCAGCACGTCACGAATCTTGTTCGGCAGATCGTCCATCAGCTTTTTGTAATCCGCTACGCCGACGGTTACGCCGTCATCGTCTTTGCCGATGAAGATCGTTCCGCCGCTCGCGTTAGCGAAGCCGCAGACCCATTTCAAATAATCGTCGTGCCAGCTCTGTTTATATTCGATGTTTTGTTGTTCGGGCATCGGTCAAATCGTGAATAAAACGCTTCTTAGCGAAATTTATTCGAGTGATATTCGTAATCTATTTTACACGCCGGAAAGGGTAAATATGAATGGAGATTTCGTTTTTAACAATGCGGCTCCGACTGACGCGCCTTTTCAGTGATTCAAAGCAAAAAGAAAGCGGTTGGCAGAGAAGCGAAAATCTTGAAGGATTTTCAGGAAAAAATTATGCAGACATTAACAGTCGGTTCATTTCTAAATCTTGAGAACGCCGAGAACGTCGAGGCGTTGAAATTCACCGCCAGGCGGCTTGCCGAGATGACGACGGCAACCGCCACAGCGGAAAACCTAAATGCCGAAGCACTCAAAAATCTGGCAAACGATTTGTGGCAAAAGGCGGATTACGTCGCGCGCGAAACCGAGCGGCACAGTTTGCGCGAAATCTTCGTCGAAAATTTCTGCCAAGACTTCCGCGAGTTGAAACCCGAAGTCTCAAAGGCGGAAATCACAAATGTTGAAGTTCAGCAAAAAATTTCCGGGGCTTCAAACAACGATTGGGCGGTGCAGCAGTCTCCCGTGCCGGTCGAAAGCGTCTCGATGCCTGACTTGTCGAAAGACGATACATCCGAAACCCAAGAGAAAAAAGACGAATTTTTAGGCTTCGTCAAAACAGACGAACCGTTTGTCGAATCGCTTGCTACGGAAACGAACGCGGCGGCGACAGCGGCGATGCCGATTGTGCCGGAAACAACCGAACGGGAAACGAAAGGTAGTTCTGACTTCCAGATAGCCCAAAAAAGGTAGTTCTGACTCCCGCAACACGGGTTTTCCACAGGCAAGTTGGTAGTTATGACTTACACGAGCGGTAGTTCTGACTTCCATTTCGCCATTAAAAAGGTAGTTTTGACTCCCGCAACGCGAAAAAAAGGTAGCTTTGACTCCCGCAAACTGTTGAAAACTTCAAAAAAGGTAGTTCTGACTTCCGCTTCTGCTCTGTAAATTATTGCAAGCATTGGAGTTAAAAGTAAATTTCCGGCTTAACCTTTTTATCCTTTTCTTTAACCTAATACATTAAGAAGCACGACTCGTGCCAAAAAATCTTTTGCAAAAGATCTTTTTTCGCCGATACATCGCTCCAACAAATCGAACCCTAAATTCGTTTGCAATAGAAATTTTCAATTCTGCTAATCAAAACCTATCGCCACGCTTCGACAATCGCTCTCGTCGCTTCTACATCCAAATAGTAAAAATAAAACCTTCGCCTTTCCAACAGCGAACGAACCGCGCGGTGGTTGCCGTCCGCCAAAACATTCAGACTCTCACGACTCTGAGTTTCCAGATTATAAAAATCAAAAGTGATGAGAAGTCCCGGCTCGCTCGGATTAACGTGATAAATATGTTCCTCACAAATTTCATTATCCGAAACAAGACGCACTAAACTATCCGTGTCGTTGGCAAACGTCGGCATCTGCCCGCGAGCCACTACAAGCTCATAAGCCTTTTTCACGTCCACCAAGATAACCAAATCGCTTTTGGCATACATCGGATTCGGTCTATACGTCAACGCCTCGCTGTCACCGCCTTCAATGAATTCAGCTATTTCTCTGCATTTCGCACAGTCGGTTAATTGATTTGAGTTTGTCATTCCGCAATAAACCGGCAATCGGGGTAATTACTGCAACCGATAAAAAAATTACCTTTGTGAACACCCGATTTTGCCAAACGCGCCGCTCGGTCGGCTCCGCATTTTGGACATACCAGCTCCGGCAAAATTCGAGGAACTGCCACCTTTCCGGTTTTGTCAAAAATTTTAGCTCTGATTCCGTTAAGTGCGTAACCGGAGTCGGGCAAAAACCGCACGAGCGGAACAGAAGCCGAATTTAGAGCATATTCTTTTTCCGCGTCTTTGACTCGTCTCCTGTCGCTGCCGTGCGTCCAATCATCCAACTCAACCGCACATACGATAGACGAGTCGCGCTTGTCGCACAAAAGAAAATCAATATGCTTATAAGCGATCAGGCTGAAGGCTTTGTCTCCAACCCCACGATAAACTTCGGTATCCACGATGTCGGCGAGACGCACTTTACCAAAAATACGATACTCGTTCCCAACAGCCTTTTCGAGCGCGTATAAAAAAGCGGTTTCGGTCGGAGTAAAAAGACGATGCCGGCTTTTATAAGAAAACGGCTGCTCGACTCTCTTTCGGCGACTCCCGATCTGGCTATAAACGAAAAGAAAAACCAGAGCCAAAATAGCGAGGAAAAAAATTATGGGCAACACCGAATTCATAAAATCTCAATAATGAAGGCAACAACTTATATTCTCGCTGAATCTTACATCTTCATCAAAACGCCCTAACATATTCAAACCCGGAACAGCGATTCGTTTTCAAGTGAACACATTCAAAAACGGGCAAAATTCGTATTTAGAACCTCACATACGACTCGGCAAAAAATTTACTCACCGAACGATTGTCTAAAATCTAGTTTGACAATGTAAGATTGCAACCGTTAAATTTCTAGCAAGGGAAACTGTTCACAAAGTTTAATTACGAGAAAATGAAACGCTTTTTTCAAATCATCAAAAAGAAAAAACACAAACGCCGATTCAGCGCGTTTTGTCTCTTCCTGATTGTGATTGAGCTTTTGTGTCCCGTCTTTTGCGACGAGCCGACTTTCGCCGCCGCACAAACTTCGCCCGCAACGCTTGAACGCAACTTTATCGAAAGCGATAAAGGTTCGGAGGAAAAATCGTTCTCCGCCGCCGAGAGCCGACCGCCGGAAAATCAGCAAACCGTTTGCAACGACGAGTGTTTTTGCCACGCGACGGCAATTCCGAATCTGATTATCCCGCCGAAAGAACCGGCAATTTTCCATAGCGAGCAAATCGCTTTTCATTTCGGCGAACCTGTTTATAACTCGCTTCCGCCACCGTATCACCCGCCCAAACTTTCCTAATCAAACGCCCGATTAACCTGAATTATGTCAATTTTCCGCCTGAAAAGCGGGAAGTATGCGCTATCGGTTTACGTCCGACTTTGCTTTTTTCAGCCGTTTCAATCGGCGAAAAAAGCCGACTCGATGATTATTTTGATTAGGAATTATAATGAGATTTTTTATTACGCGGAGCAGAGCGTGGTGCGCCGTCGCCTGCGCGCTTGCTCTTCTCTCGACGACGACAGCGGCGCAGGAATCTAGGCTCGTTGCGAAAACCGAGCCGGTCGCCGCCGCTCTAAGCGAAGCAAATACCAACGCAGCGAAACCGATTTTAGTTTCGGTTTTGCCGAATTATTACAACAGCCAAGACGGAGTTTCGATCAATGAACTAATTGAACGCGCCTTGAATAGCAATCAGGATTTAGCGGCTTCGCGGCTCGGAATCGAACGGGCGCGAGCGCGGCTGAGTCAAGCTCGACTGCGCCCGAACCCGACGCTCGAATTTGAACAATCTTCGGGCAGGTTAGTCGGCAACGGCGGCGACGGCGAATTTACGGTCGGCGCGTCTCTGCCGATTGAAATTTACGGTCGGCGCGAAGCGCGAATCAATGTCGCTCAAATCGAAATCGAAGCGAGCGAAGCGGACGTTCGCAACCGCGAAAGAGTTTTAGCGGCAAACATTTTAACCAATTACGCCGAAGCTCTCGCCGCTCTGCGCGAACTCGACGCGACCGAACGACTGCTCGAACTCGATTTGGAGACGACGAAATTCGTCCAGATTCGCGTCAACGAAGGCGACACCGCACCACTGGAGTTGAATCTTTTGCAGGCAGAAGTCGAGCGTCTGCGCTCGCGCCGCCAGCTTGCCGAAGGTCGGCTTCAGTCTTCTCTGACCCAGCTAAAACTGCTTGCCGGACTTTCATTCGACGAGCCACTTCGGTTGCGCGAGCAACTGACTTCGGCAATTCTGCCCGCCCTACCGATTACGCGCGAAGCGGCGGTAAATATCGCTCTCAGAACCCGTCCCGATATTCGGCTGGCGCAAATCGAAGAACAAGTTGCTACTGCCGGACTCAGGCTCGTTCGCGCTTCGTCGCGTCCCGATTTGACCGCCTACACGCGCTACACGCAGGGGCGTTCGACGTTCGACGCGCCCGTTCCGTTTTCCCAGCGCGACCGCTCGCTTACTTTCGGGGTCGCCGTCGGCATTCCCATTTTCAACAAAAATCAAGGCGCGAAAGCCGAAGCGGAAATCGCCGTCAGGCAGGCGCAAGCCAGGCGTGAATTCGCCGAGCGCGTCGTCAGGGGCGAGATTCTGGCGGCGTATCAACGCTTTGAAGCGGCGAGTCGCGCCGTTTCAACTTTGGAAAACGCGGCGATTCCGCGCTCGACTCAAAATGTCGAAACTTTCCGCAAAGTTTATGAAATCGGCGAAATAAAAATTACCGACCTGATTGCCGAACAGCGTCGCCTTTTGGACGCGACGCGCGATTTGACCGAAGCCCTGACACAGCGTTATCGCGCCCAGGTTGATCTAAACGTCGCGCTCGGCGCAGGCGGGCTTTTGCCGGAAACGAAGTGAGGTGTGACTTTTTGCGATGAATAAAAACAATAAACAAGAAACTGAAATGAAAGAAGAAATTACCAAAAACGAGACTGGAAAAACCATCTCCCGAACCGTTGTTTCCGCAGAAGAAACCACACATCACGATAAAGACGAAGCGGAACTGCGGCGGCTCGAAGACCAAGCCGATGAAAAATCGGTAGTGGTCGTCGAAGAGCGAGAATATACCGAAACCGACTCGCCCGCCGCGTCCAAGCCGAAAAAAATGTTCGCGTGGCTTTTGACCGCCGCGATAATCGCGCTCGTCGCCATCATCGGTTTAGCTTGGATGGCGACGAAAAAAACGGCGACGAATGTAAGCGTCGAAACCAGTGAGAAAAAGGAAGAAGCCGGCGGTCACAGCGAAAACGAAACGGGCGAAGAGGTCAAACTCGATCCTGATTCACTAAATTCCGCCGGAATTCAAACCGAAGGCGCGACGCAGCGACCAGCAATCGCCAAACTTTATGTCACCGGCGCGGTCGAGCTGAACCCGGAAAAAACCGAAATGGCGACACCGCTCGTCGGCGGTCGCATCGAAAACGTCTTTTACGGCGTGGGCGATTATGTTAATCAAGGCGCAGTCTTAGCAACGGTTTCCAGCCCGCAGCTGGCGGAAATGCACGGCAAACTGAACGAAGCCAAAACGCGGCTCGCATTAGCGCAGACGAATCTAGCGCGCGTGCAGAAAGCGGAAAACCGTGTTTCGATTTTGCAGGCGAAAGCCCGGCTCGACGAAGCCGAAGCGACTTTAAGAAGAACCAAGAAACTTATCGAACTAGGCGCGGGCGCGGGCAAAGATATGATTTCCGCCGAAACCAATTATAAAACGGCGAAAGCCGATTACGATTTTCAGTCGAATATCGGTTTGAACAAAGAAATTCAGGAAGCCCGCGCCGAAGTCCAGACGGCGCAAGTTGATTACGAGCATATCCAAAATCAACTGCGGACTCTCGGCATCAGCGAAGAAAATCTCCAGCGCGATGACCACACGAAGGACACATCGCTCGTCGCAGTTCGCGCTCCGCTCGCGGGCGTAATTACCGAGCGAAAGTTTAACGCCGGCGCAGGGATAGATGCGGCGACACCGCTTTTCGCCATCTCAAATCTTTCGACCGTTTACGTTATCGCCAACGTGCCGGAAGCAAGCGTCGGGAAACTTTCAATCGGTTCAATCGCCGAAATCAAATCGCCTTCAATCGGCTCGATCAACGGGCGCATCAGCTACATTGACCCGCGCCTTGACGAAACTTCGCGCACGGCTCGCGTTCGCTTAGAAGTTCCGAATCCGAACGGCAAACTCCGTGCAGGGATGTTTACCGAAGTCGGTTTTCAGACGGGCAGCGAAGCGGGCGGCGGCTCGGAAATCGTCGTCAATTCCGAAGCGATTCAAAGGGAAGGCGAAAAAACCATCGTCTTTGTCCCAAAGGAAAATGAACCGGGCGCGTTTGAAGTGCGCGAAGTCGAAATCGGCGGCGACATCGAAGGCTATACGGTCGTTAAAAGCGGTCTGGAAATCGGCGAAAAAGTAGTTACCAAAGGCAGTTTCACTCTCAAGACGCAGATGCAAAAAGGTGAACTCGGCGACGAACACTAATCCGAATTCGGATTTTGGATCTTAGATTTTGGATTTTGGATTAAATAAAAAGATTTTATGATAAACGCACTAATTCGTTTCTCCGTTGAAAACAGGCTGATAGTCCTCTTGCTCGTTGCAATTATGGCGGCGGCGGGCGCATACAGCCTTATTAATTTACCGATTGATGCCGTGCCGGATGTCACTAACGTGCAGGTGCAGGTTCTGACTAGCGCGCCGTCGCTCGCGCCGCTGGAGATGGAGCGGCAGGTTACTTTTCCGGTCGAAGTGGCGATGTCCGGCTTGCCGGATGTCGAAGAAATCCGCTCGGTTTCCAAGTTCGGACTGTCCGCCGTGACGATTGTTTTCGACGATTCGGTTGACACTTATTTCGCCCGACAACTTGTTCTCGAACGGCTCGCGGCGGCGCGCGAACAAATCCCCGACGGCATCGGCTCGCCGGAAATGGGTCCGATTTCGACCGGCTTGGGCGAGATTTACCAGTATGAATTAAGAGCCGCGCCCGGCTCCGATTACGACGCAAAATCCCTCAGAACCGTGCAGGATTGGAACGTGCGGCGACAGCTTTTGGGCGTTCCCGGCGCGACGGAAATCAACAGCTTCGGCGGTTTTGAGAAGCAGTATCAGGTGCGGCTCGACCCGAACAAATTACAGTCTTACGGATTGACCCTGCGCGATGTTTACGAAGCCGTCGGCAGAAACAACGCCAACGTCGGCGGCGCATACATTCAAAAAGGCGCGGAACAATATCTTTTGCGCGGGCTTGGATTGGTTGAAAACCCGGAAGACATCGGTAACATCGTCGTCAAAACCGGCGCGGAAGGCGTTCCGGTTTACGTCAAAGATGTCGGCGAAATCGTCGAAGGCGCGACCGTTCGGCAAGGCGCGGTAACGAGCGAAGGCAAAGGCGAGATCGTCGCCGGAATCGTGCTAATGCTCAAAGGCGCAAACTCGCGCACCGTCGTCGAAGCCGTCAAAGAGCGCGTCGAAACGGTCAAAAAATCTTTGCCGAAAGGCGTTGAACTCATCCCGTTTTACGACCGCACGGAACTGATTGACCGCGCGATTGCGACAGTCGAAAAGAATTTAATTGAAGGCGCGATTCTCGTCATCGTCGTGCTGATGGTTCTTTTAGGCAACTGGCGCGGCGCGCTGCTCGTCGCCACGATTATTCCGCTCTCGATGCTTTTCGCCGCGATTTTAATGCGGATATTTAATGTGTCGGGAAACTTGATGAGCTTGGGCGCACTTGATTTCGGCTTAATTGTTGACGGCGCGGTCGTGATGGTCGAAAACACGGTTCGCCGCCGCGCCGAAGCGCAGCACGAAGCCGAAACGCTCGGACACCGCGAAGTTCCGCAACGCACGATTTTAGAATCGTGTTTGGAAGTCGCGCGTCCCGTCGTTTTCGCCGTCGCCATTATCGCCATCGTTTACCTGCCGATTCTGTCTCTTCGAGGCATCGAAGGAAAAATGTTCGTGCCGATGGCTCTGACCGTGATTTTCGCTCTGCTCGGCTCACTTATTCTCAGTTTAACTTACGTTCCGGCGATGATGACTTTAGTTTTAAGCGGCAAGGTTTCGGAAAAGGAAAGTTTTCTGATTCGCTGGGCGAAGAAAATCTACACGCCGTCGTTCGAGTTCGTCAACCGCTGGCGCGGGCAGGCACTGGCGATTGCCGTCGCGCTCGTCTTTATCTCCGGCGCGATTTTTCCTTACCTTGGTTCGGAATTTATCCCGCGTCTCGATGAAGGCGATTTAGCCGTGCAGGTGCAGCGGCTGCCCAGTATTTCACTGGAAGAATCGGTGAGAAACACGACGGAAGTCGAAAAGGTTTTGATGGACTTCCGGGAAGTTAAAACCGTGATTTCCAAGACGGGACGCGCCGAAGTCGCCACCGACCCGATGAGCGTGGATTTCTCCGACCTTTACGTTGCCTTAAAGCCGCACGACGAATGGACGACGACGAAAGATAAAACCGAACTCGTTGAAATGATGTCGCAGGCGTTAGAGAAAAAAGTTCCGGGCGCGATTGTCAGTTTCTCGCAGCCGATTGAACTGCGCGTGGCGGAACTCATTTCCGGCGTGCGCTCGGATGTCGCCATTAAACTTTACGGCGACGATCTTGAAGTTCTCAAGCAAAAGGCGGATGAAATCGTTCGTTCCGTCCAAGGCGTGCAGGGCGCGGAAGATGTCAAAGCCGAAGCGACTTCCGGTTTGCCGCAGCTGCAAATCAAACCGGACCGCGCGGCGATTGCGCGTTACGGTCTGAACGTCGAGGACGTAAACACGATGGTCGAATCAATCGTCGCGGGTAAAGAAGTCGGGCAGGTTTATCAGGGCGAGCAGCGTTTCAATTTGGTCGTCCGCCTTAACGAAGACGCGGGACGCGATATAAATTCGATCAGAAATCTGCTGCTGACCGCGCCGACTGGCGCGCGCGTGCCGCTCTCGCAAATCGCCGACATCTCTTTGGTCGAAGGCGCCGCGCAAATCACGCGCGAGGACACGCGCCGCCGCATCGGTGTCGAGCTGAACGTGCGCGGGCGCGACATCGGCTCGTTCGTCACGGACGCGCAGGCGAAACTCGAAAAAGAAGTTCAGCTCCCGCCCGGATATTACTTGAAATGGGGCGGCACGTTCGAGAATTTGCAGCGAGCTTCCGCACGCCTTTTAATCGTCGTCCCCATCGCGCTGTTTCTGATTTTCGTGCTGCTCTACACGACATTTAATTCAATCAAACAAGCCGCGCTGATTTACACGGGAATTCCTTTTGCCATCGTCGGCGGAATTTTCGCGCTCGCTCTGCGCGGAATGCCTTTTTCGATTTCCGCCGGAGTCGGATTTATCGCCCTGTTCGGCGTAGCGGTTTTAAACGGCGTGGTGATGGTCAGCTTTATCAACCAGCTTCGTCAGGAAGGGCGCAGTTTGGCGGAAGCAGTGCGCGAAGGCGCGGAGACAAGATTGCGTCCCGTTTTGATGACGGCACTCGTCGCCAGTCTCGGATTTATTCCGATGGCTCTGGCGACGAGCGCGGGCGCGGAAGTTCAGCGACCGCTGGCGACGGTCGTCATCGGCGGCTTGATTACGTCAACGCTTTTAACATTGCTGATTCTGCCGACGCTTTACGGCTGGTTTGAAAAAGACGCTGAAGAATAATCGTTTTCGGGCGACGGCGGTTTTTGGTGAATTTGTCGTTGCCCGAAACTTATAAAAACGATTCGGAGAAAAATAACAGATGAAAATAATAATCGCGGTCATTCAACCGTTTATGTTAAGCCGTCTGACGGCGGAACTCGAAGACATCGAAAACTTTCCGGGATTGACCGTCTCGGACGTGCGCGGATTCGGCAGGCGCGTTGACCGGCACGGCAACCGTTTTACCGAGCTTCAGCCTTATAAGCCGAAGACGCGCATTGAAATCGTCGTCCGCGATGAAATGGTTGAAACGATTGTCGAAGCTATAAAGAAGCACGCTCGCACGGGCAATCACGGCGACGGCAAAATCTTCGTGCTGCCGGTCGAAGAAACGATCCGCATTCAAACCGGCGAGGCGGGCAATCAGGCGATTTAGAAGCGGCGCGTGAGTTTTAATAATTGATGTTATTTGCCTTTATCACCGAGCATCAAGGTCATATTTTGACGCGAATCGTCGCTGTCGGCGGTTTGTTTTTATTGCTGCTCGCGTTTGTCACTTTAATGAGCCGACGAAATGCGGCGCGGCAAAAGAATTTGAAAGATAAAGAGCGCGGCGGCGCGGTGGAAATACTAACCCCAGACGGCTGGCGCAGGAAACCGAAAAGAAAGAAACGCCGGAGGTAAAATGCACCAATCTTTGCACGATTATTTTTGGGTTTGGGTCGTCGGCATCGTCGTCGTAGTCGGCGTGTTGTTTTATATTTCGCTGAAAATGACGGGATTTTTGGAAAAGATTATTAACCGCAGATTGCGCGGCGCGCAGACGAGCGTCAAGCAAAAAGGCGGGTCTGGGATGACTTCGGAAAAGGATAAAAACCGCTACAAATCATTCTGAAAATCGAAATGAAAATCGGTTTTTATTTGATAAGCGGCGACTTGAAAATTTTGGGCTAGGAGAGAAAAACAAATGGGAGATTCGCACGGTCACGTGACGAGCGCGGCGGGGAAAAACAAAAAGAATTTGGCAATCGTTTTCGGGCTAACGCTGTTTTATTTGATTGTCGAAATCGTCGGCGGACTTTGGACGGGCAGCCTCGCGCTGCTCGCCGATGCCGGGCATATGCTGACGGATGTTGCCGGAGTCGGGCTGGCTCTGCTGGCGATTTGGTTTGCCGAACGTCCCGCATCGTCCGAGAGAACTTACGGATATTACCGAGTTGAAATCTTGGCGGCGATGACCAATGCCGTCGTACTGATTCTGATTTCGCTTTACATCCTGTATGAAGCCTACGAGCGTTTCAGAAATCCGCCAGAAGTCCAGAGCGGCTGGATGCTCGGCGTGGCGGCGGTCGGGCTGGTCGTCAATGTTATCGGAATGTTCGTTCTCCGCGCCGGATCAAGCGAAAGCCTCAATATGAAAGGCGCGTATTTTGAAGTTTTATCCGATATGCTGACCTCTATCGGCGTGATTATCGCCGGAATCATAATGCTGACGACCGGCTGGTATTACGCCGACCCGCTGATTTCCGCCGGCATCGGTCTGTTTATTCTGCCGCGCACTTGGGCGTTATTAAAAGATGCGGTCGGCGTTCTGATCGAAGGCACTCCGGCTGATGTTGATTTGCCGAAGCTGCGCGAAAGTTTAGCGAAAATCGAAGGCGTGACGGGCGTTCACGACCTTCACGTCTGGAGCTTGACTTCCGGCGTGAATGCGATGAGCGTCCACGCGGTTATAACCGGCGACAATCAGCACGATGCGGTGATGAAACGGGTTCACGATTTTGTGACGGAAAACTTCAAAATCTCGCACATCACGGTGCAGACCGAGTGCGAAGGATACGCCGAACACGAAACGCATTTATAGTTAAACTGAATTAGTTTGTATAAAATTTCCGCAAAAATTTCGAGGTGAAAATTATGAACGAACAAAAGCACTGGGAACGTATTTACGAAACTAAAGAGCCGACCGAGGTCAGTTGGTTTCAGCCGCATCTGCAAAAATCTTTGGCGTTGATTGATGCGGCTCGTTTAAAGGCGGACGCTTCGATAATTGACATCGGCGGCGGCGCATCAACTTTGGTTGACGATTTGCTGGAGCGCGGTTACAGGAATCTGACCGTGCTGGATATTTCGTCGAACGCGCTGGAAAAAACGAAACAAAGGCTCGGCGGCAGAGCCGGTTCGGTCAGTTGAGTCGCCGCCGATATAACGCAGGTTGCGTTACCGGAAAATCATTTCGATTTGTGGCACGACCGCGCCGTCTTTCATTTTTTGACTGCTGAACGCGACCGCGAGCTTTATTTGGAAAATCTCCGGCGGGCGTTAAAAAACAAAGGGCATTTTATTATCGCCGCTTTCGCCGAAGACGGCGCACTCAAATGCAGCGGACTTGAAGTTCAAAGATACGGCTTGAAGGAATTACAGGAAACGCTCGGAGAAAACTTTAGACTGCTTCAAAGTTTCCGCGAGCAGCACCAAACGCCTCTTGACACGAAGCAGAGTTTTATTTACGCCCATTTTCAAATCGAGAAATGAAAATTTACGAATCAGAACGTGGATAAAGATGAACATTGAACAAACTAAAAATCTGCGAAAAACAGAGCCGACCGATTACTTGCCGTATCTGGCGTGGAGTATCGCCTTGGTCGCCACCGCCGGCAGCCTTTTCTTCAGCGAAGTGATGCAGCTCCCGCCGTGCGTTTTGTGCTGGTATCAGCGGATTGCGATGTATCCGCTCGTCGTTATTATCGGTGTCGGAATCGTTACGCGCGACGGCAGCCGAATGAAAAATTACGCTCTGCCCGTTTGCCTCATCGGGCTGGCGATTTCGATTTACCATAATCTGCTTTATTACGGTTTGATTCCCGAAAGCATCACGCCCTGCGCGGAAGGCGTTTCCTGCACGTCGAGACAAATCGAATGGTTTGGTTTTATCACGATTCCGCTGATGGCTCTCGCGGCATTCGTCGGTCTGGCTTTATGTTTACTGCTTTATAAATCAAAAGAAATAGAAAAATAATTTTATGAGAAAGGAAATTAAAATTTTAGGCGCGATTGTAATCGTCGTCGTCATCGCCGCCATTGCCGGCGCAAACTACTACCGGAGTTCGATTCAAAGCGAACGGGTAACGACCGGCGGCAATACCAACAAACAGGCGGCGACCGCCGAAAATCTGGTGCGCCCCGACAGCGCGACTTTGGGCGCGGCGGACGCGCCCGTCACGGTCGTCGAATTCTATGACCCGGAATGCGAATCGTGCGCCGCTTTTCATCCAATCGTCAAAAAGATTCTCAAAGATTACGACGGCAAAATCCGTCTCGTCGCCAGATATATGCCGCTTCATCCGAACTCGCTCTCCGCCGCGACTTTCACCGAAGCGGCTGGCGAGCAGGGCAAATACTGGCAGGCGCAGGAAATGCTTTTCCAGCGACAACCCGAATGGGGAACGAAACACGGACCGCAAGCGGGCGCGCCAGCCGACATCAACGCGCTTTTCAGAAAATATGCGACGGAATTGGGGCTTGATATGAACAAAATGGACGGCGCGTTCGCCGCAAACCGCTACGCCGCGAAAATCGAGCGCGACAAAAAAGACGGACAATCTTTGGGCGTGCGGCAGACTCCGACGTTTTTCGTGGGCGGCAGGAAACTCGCGCGAATCGGCGAAGCTGATTTGAAGTCCTTGATTGACGAGGAATTGAAATGATCAGCCAAGAGAAAAAATTACAATATTGGAATCATTTTACTGACGAATCGCATAGAAGTTTTCGCCCGAAAAAGATAACCGACATCCGGCTCAAGCAAATTAAAAGCATTGTTTTCAGTGACGATTTTCTTTGGGACAAGGTTTTATCGCGTTACCACGCGCTCGATAAAACGCCCGCCGAATTACGGGAAACGTCGCCGCCCGATTACGAACTGGCGCGGTCGAATTTCTGGGCGTTGATTCGTGAAAAAATCAGCCGATCAATTAACAAAATCAGACCGGCAATCCGAAAAATTTGAGTAGATTCGCCGCCGTTTGGAAATCGTCTTCCGAGATATTTTTATGAGTGATTTGGTAAAGATTGAAAGTAAAACCAGCGGTCTCTGGCAAGACCGCAAATTTCTGTGGCTGATTGCCAGCGTCGCGGTCGTCGCCGTGTTTGAATTTCTCTCGCTGACAGGCAGGCAGTTGCCGAGAAACGTCGCCGCGCCGTTTTTCGCCGCGATCATTTTGGCGGTCGGTTGGCGCACGATTTGGAACGGTTTGAAGGCTCTCGCCAAATTAAATTTTCGCAGCATCAATCTTCTGATGGTGATTGCGATGGTGGGCGCGTTTTACCTCGGCGAATACGAGGAAGCGGCGGTCGTCATCGTGCTTTTCTCTCTGGGCGAGCGACTCGAAAAGTTCGGCATTCAGTCGAGTAAATCGGCTTTGCAGGCACTGGTTGACCGCACGCCGAAAACCGCTTTGGTGAAAAGCGAAAACGGCGAACGGGAAACGAAGCTCGAAGATATAAAAATTGGCGACGTTCTCGTTATCAAGCCATCGGATATGATTGCGCTCGACGCGGAAATTTTAACCGGCGCGTCGAGTGTGGACGAATCAACCATCACGGGCGAACCGCTCCCGCGCGACAAACACACCGGCGATATGGTTTTTGCCGGAACACTCAATATGCAGGGCTATTTGGAAGCCCGCGTTTTGAAAACCGCTAAAGATTCGACCTTGGCGAAAATTATCGAAACGACTTTTGCGGCGACCAAAACAAAAGCCGAAACGCAGAAGTTTATCGAAACTTTCGCCGGTTACTACACGCCGTCAATCATCGTTATCGCCACTTTACTCGTCGCCGTTCCGACGCTTGTTTTCGGTCAACCTTTTAATCCCTGGTTCGAGCAGGCGATTACGATTCTGGTTATCGCCTGTCCGTGCGCTCTGGTCATCTCCACGCCGATTTCGATTTATGCGGCAATAGGCAACGCTTCCGCCAAAGGCGCGTTGGTAAAAGGCGGCAAATACATCGAAGCCATCGGGCAAATCAAAGCCGTCGCAATGGACAAAACCCGCACTTTGACCTACGGCAAACCGAAAGTAACTGACGTTCTGCCGTTCGGCGAAACTTCGCGCGAGCATCTGCTGGCGTGTTCGGCGGGAATCGAAAGATATTCGGAACACCCGCTCGCCCAGGCGATTGTTACCGCCGCCAGCGAGGAAAGAATCGAAATTCACGCGGTCGAAAACTTTCAAGCCGTGATGGGCAAGGGAGCGAAAGCCGATTGCGTCGTCTGCTACGACTCGCATCACTGTATTGGTAAATTGCCTTTCATCTCGGAAGAACACGACGTTCAGGACGAAATCGTCAAAATGGTCGAAGCCCTGCAAGCTCAAGGCAAAACCTCAATCGTCATCAGCAGCAACGGCGGTGTCGAAGGCGTTATCGCGCTGACCGACGAACTCAAGCCTGAAAGCAAACAGGCGGTTTCCGATCTGCGGACGCTCGGAATCGAAACCGTGATGCTGACCGGAGATAATCGCGCTCCGGCGATGCTGGTCGCAAAAGAAGTCGGCATCACGGAAGTCAAAGCCGAGATGCTGCCCGAACACAAAGCCGACGCGATTCGAGAGCTTTTAGCGAAATACGGCGCAACGGCGATGGTCGGCGACGGCGTAAACGACGCGCCCGCGCTCGCCCTCTCGTCGGTCGGCATTGCGATGGGCGCGGCTGGCTCGGACACGGCGATTGAAGCGGCTTCGATTGCAATCTTAAATGACCGGCTGGAATTGATTCCTTATCTGGTTCGTTTGGGTAAGCGAACTATTTCGACAATTAAAATCAACACCGCATTCGCCGTTGCCACGAAAATAGTTTTCGTCGTCTTGGCAGTTTTCGGTTTGAGCAGTCTGGCACTGGCGATTTTCGCCGATGTCGGCGTGACCGTGCTGGTGATTTTGAATAGCTTACGGTTGTTGAACTTCAAGTGAAATAAATAATGAAAATAAAGAAATCGAAAGAAAGAAAAATTAAAAAGCCGATCAAAAAAGCGTCCGTGTCGGATAAAGGAAAAGTAGGAAAATCCGGCGACGCGGTAGAAGAAATTTTCGGAGTCCATGTCATTAGCAACGCAGACATCGAAAATCATTTCGGAACTTCCGAAAAGGAGTCGGGTAGTGAATCCAAGAATACAAAGTAAATTCCAGTTGAATTAGACCATCAAAGCGCGAAAATATAAACAGACCGCTTTGACCGGGGCAATTATTTGCAGTAATCTGAAGTTTTCATCTGAACGCTTGTTCATATAAGCAGAGGAATATAAATGTCAAGGCAAGTATTATCAAACGGAATCGAATTCACAATAATCCCGGCATTTCGCTACCATCGCTACACCGTATGTTCCTTTCAAACTGCGGAAGATAAAATTTAGAGGGTTGCCTTAGAAAACGCTGACCGCAACTCAATTAATAACGAGCATCACTTTATTTTACTAGATACGGAAGCTCAGTAACTCTTAAAAAGGTTATTGAAATTTGAAAAAGTTATTTTTCTCTAATTGAAATTGAAAGTTAATTTCAATTAGATTAGCATCAATTATCAGAAGGGAATGTCATATTTTATAAAGCGAAAGGATTCAAAAAGGGTCATTATAAATGCCAATTAACATAATACTCGGCGCAATCGCCGGAATCACGATTTTTTTAGGCTTGCCGATTGCGCGGTGGCGCGGCGCGTCGGAAAAACTGCGCGGGACGCTCGCGCTCGCCTCAGCCGGCGTGCTGCTTTTCCTGGTCATCGAAGTCGGCTACCAGGCGATGGAATCGGTCGAGGTCAGCGTTCAAGCCGACACTTTCGGCGCGGCGCTCTCGAAAATTTTAATTCTGGTCGCAGGGTTTGCCGCCGGTCTGATCGGCTTGGCGTGGATCGAAGAGCGGCGCGGGCAAAAAAGAGAAGCCGGAGCCGACGCGCTTTCCATCGCCACGATGATAGCCATCGGCATCGGGCTGCACAACTTCGCCGAAGGATTGGCAATCGGGCAATCGTTCGCGGGCGGCGCTGCGGCTCTCGGAACAGTTTTGGTCGTCGGTTTCGCGCTGCATAACGCGACAGAAGGCTTCGGCATCGCCGCGCCGCTTGCCGGACGCGAAGTCGGCTGGGGAAGACTTTTCTGGCTCGGGCTTATTGCCGGCGGTCCGACGGTTCTCGGCTCTATAATCGGCGGAATCTGGGTCAATCCGTTTGTCGAGTTGCTGTTTCTCTCGCTTGCCGTCGGCTCGCTCGTCTATGTGACGCGAGAGTTATTGCGTATTCGTTTTGCAACGCTCGGAACCGTCGCGGCGATAACCGCGCTCGCTGCCGGGTTGCTGCTCGGCTTCGGCACGGAACTCGTCACCAAATTCGTTCAGCCCGCGCCGAGCATTGCCGCAAGCAATAACGGCGGTTCGACGATTCGTTTTGCCAATCGCCAAGGCGAGCCTTCGAGCATCAGCGTCGAGCGCGGGCAGACGGTAACGATAAAGAACGACGATACAATCGCCCCACTTGTTTTTGAAGGCAACGGAATGTTCGTCGGCGAGATAGTCGTGCCGCCGGGAAAAAGCGTAACCGTCAAAGTTACGGGCGGCGAAGGCAAATACACTTTAGTTGATGAGCGCGGGCAAAGCTCGACCGTCGCCGTCAATGTCAAAGCCGGCGGCAGTGGCGATTCGGCAATCGAGGCGCTGACCGATGAAGTCAATGCCGTCGGTGCGCTGACGGTTTTAGAAGGTCACGTTCGCACGTCGAAACTTCTGCACGAGCGCGGCGTTGGGCTTCAGGGACCGAATCCCGCGCTCGACATCAATCGCGCCGGAAAACACGCCGGACACCCGCAGCACGAATTACTCGAAGGCAGCGAACCGGACGCGCTCGCGCTGCAAAAACTGCTGCGCGACAAAGGTGTTTTCGATTCGCTCAACGACACTTTAAGCGCATTTGTCGCCGTTTCCGGCGACCCAAATGTTCCAAAAGATGAACTCGAAAATAAATACAAGAGCGTGCTTGACGCGACCGAAAAAGCGCGTCGAGCCATTGCCGGCGTGCCGTTTATTATGATGTTGACGGGGCTGGCAGTCTGGCGCAGAAAAAGGCGCAGTGCCGCTGCTTCGGGGAGTCGGCGACACAAAAAATCGGCGAACGGATAGCTGCTGGCATCCGGTATAATTGACGCTTAGATATACAATTTGAATTAATCTAAAAACCGCGCGTGGTGAAAATCTTAGCGAATCGTCGAGATAACTAAGGGAGAAAATATGAGTGTAAAAGCAATGCAAACCGTTAATGATGCTTGTGAAATCCAATTTGTTGACGAACAAAAAGTAAAAATCGTGCGAAAGGCTATGAAATCGGCGGAAACGGTTTCGCTGCTTGCCGAAACTTTCAAAATTTTAGGCGATTCGACGCGCATCAAAATCGCGTTTGCGCTATCAAAAGAAGAGTTGTGCGTTTGCGACATCGCCAATCTTTTGGGCGTTTCGCAATCAGCCGTTTCGCACTCTTTGAGAACGCTGCGGCAAATGAAACTCGTCAAATTCCGCCGCGAAGGGAAAATCGCTTATTACACTCTTGACGATGACCACATCGCCCATCTTTTGGACGAAGGCTTTCGGCACGTCGAAGAACTTTTGTAAAGCGAATATGGAGAAAACGACTTTTGAAATTTCGAAGATGGATTGCCCGTCCGAAGAAAATCTGATCAGGATAAAGCTCGACGGAATTTCGGAAATAAAGAATCTCGATTTCGACATCCCGAATCGTCGGCTGTCCGTCTTTCACGACGGCGCGATTGAAAGAATCGAAAGCTCAATCGTTGATTTGAATTTGGGCGGCAAAAAATTACAAACAGAACTATCCGACCAGTTTGAATTTGAAGAACCGAGGAAACAACGAAAATTATTGTGGACGGTTCTGGCAATTAATTTCGCATTTTTCGCCATTGAAATGACGACCGGACTTGTCTCCAATTCGATGGGACTCGTCGCCGACAGCCTCGATATGCTCGCCGATTCGTTCGTTTACGGCATCAGCCTATTTGCCGTCGGCGCGGCGGCAGCCAGAAAGAAAAATATCGCTAAGCTCGCCGGATATTTTCAAATCGCGCTCGCTCTTTTAGGATTTATCGAAGTCGTCAGAAGATTCTTCGGAATCGAAGAAATGCCCGAATTCGGGACGATGATCGTCATCTCGATTCTGGCTTTGATTGCCAACGGGTTTTGCCTGTTTCTGCTGCAAAAATCCAAAAGCCAGGAAGCACATATACAGGCAAGCCAAATTTTTACTTCCAACGACGTGATTATCAATCTCGGAGTTATCACAGCGGGAATTTTAGTGAATTGGCTCGATTCAAACAAACCTGATCTGATTATCGGAACGATTGTTTTCGTTGTGGTAGTTCAGGGAGCAATCAAAATTTTGAGACTTGGAAAATGAAAAACATTAGCCGCCTGACCAAAGTTTTGAAGATCCGCCGCCCGCAACGGTCGGCGATTACGAAACGGGGGTTAAAGATTTTTCGCCGGATGCGCGATGAAATACGCGACTGGTTGAAAAAGTTCCCGCTTCGCCTCCGGTTTAATTGCCGCTCTGCCTTCGCTAATGATAAGAATTTCCAGCCATTTTTGAATTTTTTCCGACCTGCGCTTGACTCTCGTCTTAACTCCAGAGTGTAAAATAAATTTATGAGTGGTAGCAGCCTGCAAATCGGAGAAGTAGCCGCTCATTCCGGCGTCAGCATTAACACCGTTCGTTATTACGAGCGGTTAAAGTTGTTGCCGCGCGCCGCGCGCTCAAGAGGCGGTTTTAGGATTTTTCCGGCGGAAACCGTCGAGCGCATCCGGTTCGTCAAACAGGCTCAGGAAATGGGCTTTTCGCTCGATGAAGTCAAACAGCTTTTTTCCACTGACGGCGGCGCAAATCAGTGCCGGGCGGTGCGCTCTTTGCTGATGGGAAAACTTTTCGATTTGGAAAACAAAATAAACCAGATGCGAAATTTCAAAAAAGTTCTGAATCGTCATTTAGCGGAGTGCGATACGGAATTAAAAGCGCACGGCGATGAATCAGCTTGTCCGGTGCTAGTGACCATCGAAAAGGTTAAGAAATAAAAATGATTATGAAAAAGGAAAAAATTTTTATCGGCGGCGCGGTTTTTGCCGCGATTGCTTCGAGTCTGTGCTGCGTCTTGCCGCTGGCGGCTGTGTTGTTCGGCATTGGGGCGTTCGGCGCTGCTTCGGCTTTTGAAACGCTTCGCCCTTACTTGCTGGTTCTGGCGTTTGCCGCTTTAGCATTTAGTTTTTACCGCGTGTATTTTCGTCGGGAAGAATGTGCCGAAGGGGAAAGTTGCGCTACGAAACCAATCAACAAAATAAATCAAATTTTCCTGTGGGCGGGATTACTAGCAATTTGCGCTTTCGCGTTTGCTCCCTATTACACCGGCTATCTGATGGCTGCTGCCGGTAATCCGCAAAAATTTTCAAGCGAAGCGATGCCCGCCGCGTCTTCGGAAGAAAACCTAGCAAACAAAACTGTCGTTATTGAAGTGGAAGGTATGACGTGCGCGGGCTGCGAACCTCATATCAACGAAACATTAAAAAAATTAAATGGTGTTATTTCTGCCGAAGCAAGCTATGAGAACAAAAACGTAAAAGTGGTTTATAACTCGAAACAAATCTCGCTTGAGCGAATCAAAGCGGCGATTGAGGAAATCGGTTACAAGGCAAAGTAAAAATATGGATTGTTGTTGTAGCGGCACGAAAATGACAAAGGAAACCGCGCAAAACGCCTGCGGCGGATGCGGCGAAGTTGGGCGCGTCGTCGCCCGTCAAACGGTCGCGCATCACGTTAAAAGCGAAAAACTTTTGTGCGTTGTAAACGAAGAGTATAAATTTTGTTCTTCTCCAACCTGTTTGGTGGTTTATTACTCAGTTTCGGGCGAAGTTTTCACGGTTGATGACGTGCGCGAGTTGGTCGCGGCAAAGTCAAGCGGCGATGCCCGCCCGCTCTGTTACTGCTTTGGTTTTACGGAAGGCGACGTTCGCGGTGAAATAGCCCGAAACGGCGAAAGCTCCGTGCCGGAGCAGGTCAGTCAACTTATCAAAGAAAAATTGTGCGCTTGCGAAATACGCAATCCGGCGGGCGCGTGTTGTCTCGGCGAAATTAACCGCACGGTGAAAAGTCTGAGTGCGGCGCATCTTTCAAAGGCATAGAAAAGAAGAACGATTGGTTTTCGGAGACAAAACGGAAAAATAAAATTCAAAGACAATGAATTGAATAAAAATATGTTGAGAACTACGCATAAAATCATCACCGGATTAATGATAGCTCTCGGCTCGCTCCACATTCTTTTTACGTTTCACGATTACGACGAATTTTCTCTCCGGGCGTTGTGGTTTGCCAGTGCCGGCGTAGCGATCATTCTGGCGGGCTTTTTGAATCTCGTTTTGCTGAGGGATGTCGGCAAAGACAAGTTCGTCTCGCTGCTTTGTGTTCTCACAAACTTTATCTTTGTAGTAATGTTCGGCGCGACGTTGTTTTTGATGCAGCAGCCGCAAGTTCTCTTTGGAATGGCATTGTTTGGAGTCGCTACAATTCTCGCGCTTTTACATTCCCGAAAAATACGAGTCAATTAATGGATAATAAATCGTTGCGATTTAGCGATACTTGGTTGCGGCTCAAATCTGTGCGGTAGAGAATTCGCAATATAAATTATAAGTTTTCCTGAAAGTGGAATAAACTTGACACGAATTTGATTCATCAAATAGAGTTAAATTGAAAATGAAAAAATGGCTGACATCGCTTTTTCTGCTTTTCGCGCTCGCCAACGGCGTGCTGGCGGGGACGTCCGTCTTTTCGGGCAACGCGGAAAACGGTATGTCGGCGATGGAGTGCTGCAAAAAGAAAACTAAGGATTGCGACGCTAAAAGCGTCAGCGCGGCGCAATTATGCTGCGCGGTAAATTGCAACAATCCCGCTCCGTCCTCGCCGGGCGCGTCCGTTAATTTTTCGCCTTCAGTTATCCTAATCACCGATTCGATACTCAAACAGATCGCGTCGCTGCTGGGGAAAGAAAAACCGATTCAAACGATTTCGTTTTCTTTCGAGCGCAAAATTCCTTCAGAAAAACACCAACCCAAATACATCCAACACCATTCGTTTCTAATTTAGTTTCCAGGGCGTAGTGTGTCCGTTTATAGGCTAATTGTGTCTATAAACGGATTTCTTCCGCGCGTTTCTTTGGGCATTAGTGCGTCCGAAAATCGGCGCACGGCACGCAAAATTCTATTTTAAATTTACGAGGAAAACATTATGAAGAAAATTATTATCGCTGCGATTTTATCGGCAGTTTCAATTTTTATCGTCGCCTGCGGCGCAAACACCAGCAACCCGGCGGCGACTGGCAAGGTCATCAAAAGCGCGCCGGTCGGCAATAACCTGACCGTTACGCTCTCGAACGCGGACGGCGTTTTGCGGAAAGGTCAGCAGGAGATTTTTCTGACCTTTTCGGATGCTTCCGGCAAACCCGTTGATGTCGGCGCGGTTTCATTCAACAACAATATGCCGGCGATGGGAACGATGCCCGCGATGAACAATGCGGCAACTTTAACGACTACGGATAAGTCCGGCGTTTATAAAGGCAAAATTGATGTCGAAATGGCGGGCGAGTGGCAATCGCAAATCGCTTATGAAGGACCCGCCGGAAAAGGCAAAACGGCTTTTTCAGTAACCGCGCAGTAGCGGCTGCGGCGGCGACGGCAAACTGCAAGGGCGCACTTTCTTTCGCGCCTTTGCAAAACAAAGGAAACAATTATGATTAACCGGCTTATCGAATGGTCTCTCAAAAACCGCGGCATCGTCATCGTTCTTTACATTGCGCTGGCGGCGGCGGGCTACTGGGCTTTGACGCGCACGCCGATTGATGCGATACCGGATCTCTCCGACAATCAGGTTATCGTTTTTACCGATTGGACGGGACGCTCGCCGCAGGAAGTCGAAGACCAGGTAACTTACCCGCTCGTGACGAATTTGCAGGGTCTTCCCGGAGTTCGCGTCGTGCGGGCGAGTTCCGCTTTCAGCTTCTCGATGATCAACGTCATCTTTGAGGATAATGTTGATTTGTATTGGGCGAGAACCAGAGTTTTAGAACGGCTTAATCTCGTTTCAAAACAGCTTCCCGAAGGCGTCGTGCCGACGCTCGGACCGGACGCGACCGGAGTCGGGCAGGTTTTCTGGTACACGCTCGAAAGCGATTCGATGAACCTGCGCGATTTACGCTCCGTGCAGGATTGGTTTGTCAGGTATCAATTAAATTCCGTTCCGGGCGTGGCTGAAGTCGCATCGGTCGGCGGCTACGTTCAGCAATATCAGGTTGACGTTGACCCGAACAAATTGCGCGGGCTGAATATTCCGCTTTCCACGGTCGTCGAAGCGGTAGAGCGTTCAAACAACAACGTCGGCGGAAACGTCGTCGAGCAAGCCGGACAGTGGGCGGTCGTGCGCGGCATCGGGCTGATTGAATCGGCAGCGGATGTCGAAAACGTCGTCATCGGCTCGAATAACGGCACGCCGATTTACGTCAAAAACGTCGCCGAAGTAAAACTCGGCAACGCTTTTCGCACCGGCGCGCTCGACAAAAACGGTAAGGAAGCAGTCGGCGGCGTGGTCATCGCCCGCTACGGCGTGAACACGCTCGAAGTGATTGACGCGGTTAAAAAGAAAATCGAAGAACTCAAAGCCGGATTGCCGGAAGGCGTAAAGTTAGTGCCGTTTTACGACCGGACGCAGTTAATAAAGCGCGCCACTTCGACGCTCGAACGCGCTTTGATTGAAGAACTGATTTTAGTCACGCTCGCTCACATCATTTTTCTGGCGCATTTCCGTTCGATTTTAATTGTGACGATTCCGCTGCCGCTCGCCGTTTTAACTTCATTTTTGTTTATGTATTTTATGGGCATCAGTTCCAATCTGATGTCGCTGTCGGGAATCGCCATCGCCATCGGCGTTCTGGTTGACGCAGGGATAGTCGTGACGGAAAACGCTTTCCGTTACATCGAGCAGCGCAACATTGATTTAAAAGACAAATCCGCCGTTTGGCGGGCGGTTCTCGAATCCACAAAGCTCGTCGGGCGACCGACTTTCTTTTCGATGGCGATTATAATCTTAGCCTTCATTCCGGTTTTCTCGCTTGAAGGACAGGAAGGAAAACTGTTTCATCCGCTCGCTTTCACGAAAACTTTTGCGATGGTCGGCGCGACGATTATCGCCGTCACTTTAGTTCCGGTGCTTTGCACTTACCTGCTCGGCGGGAAAATTCACTCCGAACAATCAAATCCGGTGATGCGGTTTCTGCACCGGCTCTATGAACCGGCTTTGGGTTTCGCTCTCACGCACCGCGTTTTAACGGTCGCCGCCGCGCTTGTTTTGTTCTTGGGCGCGATTTTTCTGGCGACGGGAATCGGCAATGAATTTATGCCGCCTCTGAACGAAGGCGACGTGATGTTTATGCCCGTTACCGATCCGGCGATTTCGATTGACGAAGCCCGCAAGATTATGAGCAAACAGGACGAAATGTTAATGCAGTTTCCCGAAGTCGCCTGGGCGGTCGGAAAAGCCGGACGCGCCGAAACTTCGACTGACCCTGCGCCGGTGAATATGAACGAAACCATCGTTCATTTGAAACCGCAGGAAGAATGGCGCGCGGGAATGACGCGGGAGAAATTGATCGGTGAGATGGACGCGGCGGTAAAAATGCCCGGGGTGACGAACATCTGGACGCAGCCGATCATCAACCGTATCGAGATGCTCTCGACCGGCATTCGCTCGGAAGTTGGAATAAAAATTTTCGGGAACGATTTGAAAACTTTGGAAACGATTTCGCAGCAAATCGCTGACGTAGTAAAAACCGTGCCGGGCGCGGCTGACGTTTACCCCGAACAAATCAGCGGCGCGCCGTATATTGACATAAAAATCAACCGTCAGGCGGCGGCGCGTTACGGGATTGACACGAGAATGATTGAAGACGCAATCGAAAAAGGCATCGGCGAAACGAATCTTTCCATCACGATTGAAGGACGCAGGCGTTTCCCGATTCGCGTCCGCTACGCGCCGGAGTTTCGCTCAAGCAGCGATGCAATCGGACAAATTCCGATTATGGCGACGAACAAGAACACCGTGCCGCTCTCGCAAGTTGCCGATATTCGCTCCGTTGAAGGTCCGACCATGATTTCGAGCGAAAACGGGCTTCTCAGAGGCACTGTCCTTTTGAATGTGCGCGGGCGCGATGTCGGCTCGTTTGTCGAAGAAGCTAAAACAATGATTGCCAAACAAGTGCAGCTTCCAGCCGGATATTACATCAACTGGAGCGGTCAATATGAAAATCAGCAGCGCGCCCGCGCCCGTCTGATGATCGTCATTCCGATTGTTTTGCTGGTCATCTTCGGCTTGCTTTACCTGACTTATCACTCCGTGCTGGAAGCCGCGCACGTTCTTTTGGCAGTGCCATTCGCTCTGACGGGCGGCGTGTATCTGGTCTGGTTTCTCGGCTACAACTTTTCGGTCGCCGTCTGGGTCGGCTTTATCGCGCTCTTCGGAACCGCCGTGCAGACGGGCGTGGTGATGGTCATTTATCTGAACGAAGCAGTCGAGAAAAAACGCGCGGAACTCGGCGGACATCTGACGCCGGATGCGTTGATGGAAGCCGTCAAGGAAGGCGCGCTGCTGCGTCTGCGCCCGAAAGTGATGACCGTTTCGACCGTCGTGGCGGGACTTCTGCCGATTATGTGGAGTTCGAGCGCGGGTTCGGAGGTGATGAAACCGCTCGCAACTCCGGTTTTAGGCGGAATGGTTTCAAGCCTTTTGCACGTTTTAATCGTTACGCCGGTGATTTTTTATTGGCTGCACGAGCGCGGGCTGAGAAAAGAAGAAACCGCCGCAACTGTCGAGCCGCAGATAAAGGCGGCGAGTCTTGAAAACCAAAAATCTTCGGAACCCGAAATGTGGAAGGACGACAAAATCTGAAATGGCGCCACGGATGCCGATTGTGCAATAACAAAATGTTTATTAAATTTAGCAGAAAAATTTCGCGCCTGCTCTCCTGCGCCGGTTTATTGCTGATGGCGCAGATGCCTGTCCTCGCTCAAACGCAGGCGGCAAATTTGCCGACCGAGCAGGCGACTTTATCGCGTTATCTCGACCAAACAAATGGAACGACGGCGGACGAAGCCGTTCGTCTTGCCTTGGAAAACAACGGCGAACTTGCGGCAGTGCGAAAAGAAATCGAAGCGGTGCGTGCGCTGGTCAAACAAGCCCGGCTCAGACCGAATCCGAGCGTGGAATTCAGCCGTCAGGAGCAAATCGGCGGCAAAGATAACGACACGATGATTGCGGGAAGTCTGCCGCTCGAACTCGGCGGGCGGCGCAAAGCTCGCATTAATGTCGCCATCGCGGAATTAAATTTACGCGAAAAAGAAGTCGCCAACCGCGAACGACTGCTTGCCGCTGAAGTCCGCGCCAAATTCGGCGAGGCGTTGGCGCAAACGCTCAAACTTAAACTTGTCGAAGATTTGCTCGAAGCTGCTGTCGGCGGCTATCGGCTCGTTCAGGCTCGCGTTGTAGAAGGTAAAACCGCGCCGCTCGAAGAAAATATGACTTTGGTTGAAGTCAATCGCCTGCGCTCCGTCCGCGAAATCGAAGCGGGAAAAACCGAAATCGCGTTTTTAGAACTTCGCAATCTGCTTGGAATGAAACCGGAAGAACCGCTTCGACTGCGCGGCGATTTCAAAGACTTGCTCGCGCCGTTGCCGCCCGTCTTTGAGGCGACGCAGCAGGCTTTAAGAGAAAGACCGGATTTGCTGGGCGTGCGGGCAATGGAAACTCTTGCGACAGCGCAAATCGAGCAGGCACGCGCCGCCGGAAGGTTGGACGCGAGCGCGTCGCTGGGCTACGGGCGAAACAATTTCAGCTTTCCCGTGAGCGGCATTACCGACACCGGACAGCTTCGTCCCGTGCAGGATGTTTTTCATTCTTTCACGTTCGGCATCACCCTAGATATTCCCGTCCGCAACCGCAATCAAGGTGCGATTGAAGCCGCCGCCGCAAATCTAGTTGCTGCGGAGAAGCGCAGCGAATTTGCCGAACTGACCGTCCGCCGCGAAGTTGCCGCCGCTTTCACGCGCTACAAAAGCGCGGGGCGGGCGATGGAAATTTTCCGCGTCGGCGTGCGCGACCAAGCAAATGAAAATCTTGGCGTGGTGCGGCAAACCTACGAACTCGGAGCCAGAAATTTGATTGATTATTTAATCGAACAGCGTCGTTTTATCGAGCTTGAAAACGAATTTATTGACGCGCAACTGGCAGTCTATCTAGGAAGGGTGGAAATTTTACGGGCGACGAACGCGCCGGAGTTGACAAACAAATGACCCAAGAAAACAAAGAAAAATTTACTGATGCTGAAAGCGAAAAACTTGAGCCGGTCGAACAAGATGAAACGGCTTCAGCCGAAAACCGAAAACCGAACCGTGCGTCCGTGTATATCGCTCTGGCGGTTATCGGCATCGTCGTTTTGGGCGCGGTGATATTTTGGCTTTTCCGCAGTCGGGAAGGCGGCGGGCAACCCGTTCCCGCGCCGCGCACGGTTTCCTTTGAGCCGGGCGGCGATGGACAAACCTCCGTTCCGACCGAAGAACAAACCATCACAATTGCGCCCGAACAAGTCGAACGCAGCGGAATCAAAATCGAGACCGTCGGCGAAACCCTAACGAGCGAAGCCGCGTCGGTTACATCAACCGGCGTTGTCCAGCCGAACGCTTACGGCGAAACGCCCGTCATTCCGCTGGTCGGCGGCGTAGTTCGCAGCGTGTCGGCGCAGCTCGGCGAGAACGTCCAGAAAGGGCAGACGGTCGCCGTTATCTTCAGCGACGAATTGGCTGCGGCGCAGTCGCGTTACCTCGCTCTGCAAACCGAAGCTCAAACTGCCCGTCAAAACTACGAGCGAGCATCGAAACTTTTGAAAATCAGTCCGGTCAGCAGCTCAGAACTGGACGAAGCGACGACGAAATTGAAAACCGCCGAAGCCGACTTGGACGAGCATCACAAACACCACGAGCGGACGGTCAAGCTCGTTCAAATCGGCGCGGTCAGCCGCGAAGAACTCGAACAGGCGACCACGAGGCTGAAAACCGCTGAAGCTGCCGTTGACGAATGGCGCAAACGCTACCAGCGGGCATTGGAACTCGCTCGCATAAAGCCTGTCAGCAGTTCCGAATTCGAGCAAGCCGCCGTCAAACTCAGAACCAATGAATCGGATTTTGCCGCCGCAAGGCAAAGATTAATCGTGCTTGGACTCGCGCCGCAGCGCGTTTCCGCGCTTCGCTCTCCGTCGCAAATTACGTCCGAACTCGCAATAACCTCGCCGGTTTCCGGCACTGTTACCGTCCGCTCGGTCAATCAAAACGAAGTCGTCGAAGCCAACAAAGAATTAATGAAGGTAACGAATCTTTCAACCGTCTGGGTCATCGCGCAGGTTTATGAAAAGGATTTAGGACGAATCCGCACGGGAAGCGGCGCAAGCGTTACGACCGACGCATATCCGGGCAGACTTTTTCGCGGGCAGGTAACTTACATTGACCCAGAAATCAATCAGGACACGCGCACGGCGCAGGCGCGCGTCGAGCTTGAAAATCCGGGACAGATTTTGAAAATCGGGCAATACGTCAATGTTGCTTTCGGCGCGCTCGGAACGGCGGAAATGACCGCGCCCGTCATTCCGACAGCCGCCGTCCAGAGCGTCAACGGTCGGCAAACGGTTTTCGTCACTACCGACCAGCCGAATGTTTTTGCCGTCAGGTTCGTGCGACTCGGGACGGAAACAAACGGTCAATACGTCGTTCTGGAAGGCTTAAACGTCGGCGATAAAATCGTCACGGAAGGCAGCTTTCTGCTTCGCGCCGAATGGCTGAAACTTCATCCGGGCGGCTAAATAAAGCATCTTACAGTTAGCGGCTTTTCTGACGAATCGAATTTTGTATTTTGACGGGAACTTGCGACGGGGCGCAGCAGACGGTTTTTAATTGTTCGCGGTCGGACTGCATTTCTTTGTCATTTTTGAACATCTCCATTATCAGCTTGAAAACTTCTTTCGCCTGCTTGTTTTTCGGCTCTATAATCCGGTAGTGCATCCATTTTCCTTCACGCCTGCCTGCGACAAGCCCGGCGCGTTTCAAATAAGCGAGATGACGAGAAATTTTCGGATTATTTGTCTCCAGAGTTTCGGCGAAAAAACAGACGCAAACTTCGCCGTCGCGCATTAAATTCAAAAGCCGCAAACGGGTTCGGTCGGCAAGCGCAGCAAAGAAAAGTTCGAGATTAAAAGTTTTTTCTTCCTTCATACAAAAACGATTATATCACAAAACAATTACGGCTTGACATAATTGTCCGTAAGTTTTAATATCCGAATTAACAATTATGCCTAGACGTAATTGAAATTAAATTAGGAGCAAAGAATTATGACTACCGAAACAACAAAAACAGTAAATACATTAAAAGCGCATTTGGCGTTAAATGTGCGGAATGTCGAAACGAGCATTGAATTTTATAAAAAGATGCTGGGAATCGAGCCGAGCAAAGTTCGCACGGGCTACGCGAAATTCGATATGCAAAATCCGCCGCTGAATTTGACGCTCAATCAAAACTCGTTCGGCGAGCGCGGCGCGTTATCGCATTTGGGCATTCAGGTCGCCTCGACCGAAGACGTTTTGGCGATGCGCGAAGGCTGGCACGAGCGCGGGCTATTAACGCGCGACGAAATGGATACGAATTGCTGCTACGCGATTCAGGACAAAACCTGGACGACGGATCCGGACGGCAACGAGTGGGAAGTATTCGTCGTCAAGGAAGACAATCTGCCGGAAGCGGCGGAGCGAACGCAGGCGGCTTCGTGCTGCGCGCCCGTGCCAATCGGCATCAACGGCAAAACAGATTCGGGCGCATCGAACTGCTGTTAAATAACTGACGGGAATTTGAGCAGGGAGACGAATGAAATGCTGACACTGGCGGAAAAAATTGAAGTCTCTAAAATCTGTTGCCAAAAGGTTAGAGATTACGTTTTAGAAAAGAAAAACGCGGCGTTCGACCGGTTATTTAACGGCGATTGGGAAGTGTTCGTCGTCAAGCGGGACGAGAGAAGCGGAGAATTCGTCGGAAAGACGGCGTGCTGCGCTCTTTGCCCGGTATAAATCTATGATGCCAAATCTTGCGCGGAGAATGACGGCAGAGTTTTTGGGAACGGCTGGCTTGCTGGCGACCGTCGTCGGTTCGGGAATTATGGCTGAAAGACTCGCGGGCGGCAACGTCGCCCTTGCTTTGCTTGCCAATACTCTAGCGACGGGAGCAATGCTTGTCGCTTTAATTTTAACTTTCGGCAAAATCTCCGGCGCGCATTTTAATCCGGCGGTGACGATTTCAGACGCGCTCGTGAAAGGCATCGCTTGGCGAGACGCCGCAGCGTATGTCGCCGCGCAAATAATCGGCGCAATGACAGGAGTCGGCGCGGCGAACGTGATGTTTGGATTGCCCGTCTTTTTCTGGTCTCAAAAAGAGCGAACCGGCGCGGCGCAATGGTTCAGCGAGTTTGTCGCCGCCTTCGGACTGCTCGCCGTCATCTGGGGCTGCTCGCGCCTGCAAACGGCAATCGTCGTTCCGTTCGCCGTCGCCGCATACATCACGGCGGCGTATTGGTTCACGGCTTCGACTTCGTTTGCGAATCCGGCGGTTACAATCGCGCGCTCGATGAGCGACACCTTTGCAGGAATCCGGTTGGCGGACGTTTTCGGATTCGTCATCGCGCAATTTCTCGGCGCGTTCGCGGCAACCTTGCTGTTCCGCTGGCTCGTTCCCGTAACACCCGAAGATGCCGAAACGATAATCCTGCCGCACGACGGCGAGAAGAAAGAAAATTTATGAATGAAAAGAAACGGGTTTTGATTTTATGCACGGGCAATTCCGCCCGCAGTCAAATGGCGGAAGGTCTTTTGCGGCACGACGCGGGCGATAAATTTGAAGCCGAGAGCGCGGGCGTGATTTCAAGTTTTGTCCGCCCACAGGCAATCGAAGCGATGAAGGAGATTGGGATTGATATATCTTTGCACCGCTCGAAATCGGTTGACGAATTCGCGGGGCAGAATTTTGATTACGTGATAACGGTCTGCGACAACGCGAAAGAAAGCTGTCCGCTCTTTCCCGGCAAAGCCGAGCGCATTCATTGGAGCTTTGACGATCCGGCGGAAGCCTCTGGAAGCGAAGAAGAAAAGCTCGCCGTCTTTCGCTGCGTGCGCGACGAAATCAGAAAAAAACTTCAAGAGTTTAGTCAATCGTCGCGGGCTGTTTAACAACAGACGCACAGGAATTTTAACGAAGTCAATGCCCATTTTCGGCATTGACTTTTTCTTTTTTATCCAAACAATCCGATTTATAAAAGACCTGTTTGTTATCAAACAGGTGTGTTTGCAAGCAGGCAATCGGCGTTAATAAATTTCCGTTTCCGACTCTCTCAAAAACAATTAAAAACCTTATATTTGCTGAGTTAAATTGATTGCCCGACGATCATTCGTCTTCGGCACGGGCTTTGCGAATGGCTTTTAGGAATATCTAAAGAATCACTTCGGAAAACTTCAGTTTTTGAGGCTGATTCGAGGAATTAGAATTTTATGAAGCCATTCGAAGCCAATCTTTTCAAACTGCGAAATCTGCTGACGGCTTTCTCGCTTCTCTCGCTCGCCATTTTGGGAAACGCTGCGCAAATTTTCGCGCACGGCGGCGAAGATCACGGCGACGAGAAACCGAAAGTCGCCACGACCACGAAGGGAATTGTCTCGCGCAATGCGCGGCTCGGCGATTTTGAAGTAACGCTCAAAACTCCCGTGCTTGAACCGGACGCGGCGACCACGGCGCGACTTTTCATTACGAAATTTGAAACAAACGAAGCGGTCGGCGATGCCGTGCCGACGATGGAAATCGAATCGCCCGGCGGCTCGGTCGTGCAGGTCGCCGTCGAGAAGACCGACGTTGCCGGCAGCTACAATCTGAAAATTCCTGCATTGGCAGAGGGAAACTACACAATTCGCACGAGCTTAAAATCAGCCAAGGGAAGCGACACGGCAACTTTCTCGAACGTCGCGGTCGCCCACAGCGAAGCGACGGATGCGGCAACGAGCGGCGCAACTTCCTGGCTCGGCACGATTCTGCTCTTTTTGGTCGGCGCGATTGTTCTGGGATTGTTCGGCAGCTTGTTTTATTTTGCGTGGCGAATGGCGACGGGCGAGAAACAAATCGGCGAAGAAACGGTTTCAGCGTGAAGGCAACCAGCGTGATGTTTTTAAGAAAGTTTTTATCGAGCCGGGGCAGGCGAAAAAGGGGGATGAATTTTCATTTGGGTCTCCTGATCTTGGGAACGCTCGTCGTTTTCGGCGGCGTTCCCGCTTTTTCGCAAGACCAGAAGCCGATTCTCGCGCCGACGCAGACTTCCGTAAAACTGACTTCCGCCGATTTTATCTCGCAACAGGACGGCTTGACGATTGAACGCTTGACTGAACTCGGCGGCAGCCGTCGCGCGGATTTACTCGCAGCCAGACAGCGATTGGCGATTGCCGAAGGCAGATTGATTCAAGCGCGCCTTCGTCCAAATCCGACGCTCGACACGGAATACGGCAGCCCGCGCTTTTTGGGCGGTGAGGCGGAATCGAATTTGTCGGTCGGCGTATCGCAGGTTTTTGAACTCGGCGGGAAACGTCAAAAGCGCATCGCCGTCGCCGAACTTGAACTCAATCAAATTCGCGCCGAAGTGACGGGACTCGAACGAAGGCTCGCCGTCGAAATTCGCGCTTCATACACGAACGCGATTGCCGCCGCGCGTCAGCTCGATGCGCTGGAAAAACTAATCGCGGCGGACGAAGAATTAATCAGAGCGGTCGAAGCGCGGCTGAAAGAAGGCGATGTCGCGCCGCTCGACGTGAATCTTGTCAGAGTCGAATCCGACCGTTTGAAAGTGCAGGCAATTCAGGCGAAAAGCGATTTGGAAACGCAGCTTCTCAACTTGAAAACTTTAATCGGCGCGGACGTTGCCGAATCAATCAGACTCGCGCCGCAGCCCGACCGTCCGCCGCGTCTCGACCTCGGTTTGAACGAGCTGACCGAAATCGCTTTTCGGGAAAGAACGGATTTGCAAGCGGCGCGTCTCGGCGAGCAGCTCGGCGCGGCGCGAATTGATTTGGCGAAATCGAACGCCGTTCCGAACGTCGCCGGTTCGGTGCGTTATTCGCGCAACAAACAAATTATTGATTTTCCGCCGAGCCTCGCCGTGAGTCCGTTTCCGCAAAGAGACAATGAATTAACTTTCGGCGTGTCCGTTGACATTCCGATTTTCAACCGCAATCAGGGCGACATCGCTTCGGCAACCGGAGAAAAATTGCAGGCGACGCGCAGCCGCGAATTTTTGGAAGCGACCGTCAAACGCGATGTCGCCGTCGCCTATCGCAAATACAAAGCGGCGGCGGAACAACTCGTTTTATACACGACGCAGATTATGCCGCGCTCGGAAGAAAATCTGCGTTCCGTAAGGGCGGCATACGGCTTCGGCGAGTTTTCGGTTTTTGAAGTCGTGGGCGAACAGCGTCGTCTGACCGAAAACGTCACCGGCTACAACCAATCTCTGCGCGATTATTACGCCGCGCTCGCCGAGCTGGAAACCGCGCTCGGTATAACCATTCCGCCGACGGGTTTTTCGTCCACCGTTTTGCCGGATAAAACCGTCGTGCCGAACCAGATTGACCGCGAGAAGTTTTTGAAATCGCTCGAAACAATCGAGCTTCCGAAAAAGAGCGTTTTTACGAACGCCGAAATTAAAAAACAACAGTAGAGGAGAAGGAAAATGAAAAAAATTACGTTACTGTCATTCGTCGCTTTAAGTTTGGTCATCGGCTTGGCGGCGGCTTGCTCGACCGCGCCGAATACGACGACCAACACGACGACCGCAAACACGACGACTGCCAATCAAGCGAAAACGAACGCCGCGAATAACGCGGCAACAACCACAAAACCCGAAGAAGATACTCCGGCAAGCATAAAGGCGGCGTTCCCCGACGCGCAGAGCTTTACCAAGCAGCATAAAGACATTCCGAAAGACGCGATTACGGATATTGAAAAAAACACGGGCGGACGCGTTCCCGACACCGACCATCATTCGTATTTAGCCTTTTCGACGACGGGCGGAGCGCGCAAACAAATCGGCGCGGCGACGATTGTCAAAGCCGGCGGCAAGGAGATGGTCGTGGTTTACGAAAATAAAGAAGGCTCGCCGTTTGTCAAAGAAGTTCGCGCCGACGGCATTTCACCTGATTTTCTAAAACAATTCGCCGGTAAAGGACACGACGATAAATTCACCTACGGCAGCCAGATTAAAGCGAACGGCGTGGACGAACAGGCGGCGAAGGCAATCGCTTCGGCAATCGCCGTTGACGTGATGACGATGCAGAATCTTTACGGCGCGTCGCATAAGCACTAAAAATGAGTTCAAAATCAGTTACCAGTCACCAGTTACCAGTTACCAGTTGTCGGCGATCAGCGGTCGGATTGTTTTTGTTTTTGCTGCTCGCCGCTTACTGCTCGCTGCTGACTGTTTCCGCGCACGAGGGCGAAGACCATTCCGCCGACCAGAAAACGACTGCGCCCGTCGCCGGACAAGTCGTTTCGGTCGCGTCGGCGGAGCGCAACATCCAGAGCGAAGCCGGACAATTTAACGCGCGCCTCCTTCGCTCGCCGTCCGACCCGCGCACTGCGGAAACCGGACAATTTCTCGTGCGCTTGGCGGAAAAAGTTGAAGGCGGGTTCGGCGGCGGCGAACCTTTGCCGCTTGAAGAAGCAACGGTTGTCGCCGGCATCACAAAAGCGGACGGAACAAAAGTCGCCGACAATCTGCCTGTCAAACACGCGGGCGGCGGAGATTATCGCACGTCTTACGCTTTCTCAGGCGCGGGCGATTATAAAATTGTTTTCAATGTTACGACCAGCGACAATCGTTCGTTTTCGGTTGATTTTCCCGTGACGGTCGCTTCCGCTCCGGTTCGCTCGTCGTTTTGGATCGGATTGGCGGTTCTGAGTCTTTTAACTTTAGGTTCATTCGGCGCGATTTTTTACGCCGCCCGCCGGCGCGGAAACGGAAAAGTTAATTACAAACGAATCGCGCCGCTCGCCGCTGCCGCCGTTTTGATTTTTGCTTTTGCGACAATCGCGCTCGCGTATTTTATGCCGCCGCGACAAACGCGCGTCATCGCCGAAATCTCTCCGAGCGCGACGACGACCGATACCAACGCTCTGCCGGCTCAAACCGCTCTGACCGTTCCGAAAGAATCACAAATTCTTTTCGGCATTAAAACCGTTTCCGTTTCGACCAGACAAATTACGAGCGGACTGAAGACGACCGGCACTGTTCGGTCGAAACCTGATGCGCGGGCAGTCGTCGTGCCGCCGGTCGCGGGCAGAATCGTTCTGCGGCAAGGAATCACGCTCGGTTCGGCAGTGAGCCGCGGCGAGCAAATCGGAACAATCGAGCAGATTCTGGATGTTTCCGGGCAAACCGAGCTTGAATCGCAACGCCTTGAAGTCGAAGCCCAAAACCGCGAAGTCGAATCGAAACGACTGGAAATCAGAAACACGGTTTTGCAGCTTCAGGCGCAGCAAGCCGACCAACGCGCCAAAGCGCAGCAAGCTCGAACGCGGCTCGCGCAGGCACAGAGAGAATTGCGTCGTTCGGAAAATCTGGTCGAAGTCGGCGCGGTTCCGAAAAAGCGCGTCGAAGAGGAGCAAACGGCGGTGAAGGTCGCCGAGCAGGAAGTCGCTTCAGCCGACCAGCAGGTCAAACTGCTCGACACCCAGATTAAACAAACGAACGCCGGACAAACAATCTTTCGCGCGCCGCGCGTCAATCAGCCGAACAAGGTTTTTCCATTAACCGCGCCCGTTACCGGAACTGTCAGCGAAATCAAAGCGACGAGCGGGCAGCAGGTCGAAGCCGGAACCGAGCTTTTATCCATCGTCAATCTTTCGTCCGTGCTGATCGAAGCGAATGTCTTCGAGCGCGATTTGCCGATTGTCCGCGAATCAACCAGAGCGAGTTTTACGTCCGCCGCTTTGAACGGCGAAGTTTACACCATCGGCACGCCGGACGGCGACGGCAGGCTCGTCTCCGTCGGTCAAACGGTCAATGAACAAACCAGGACTTTTCCGGTTATTTACGAGGTGATCAATCCTTTGGGAAGGCTGCGCGACGGAATGTTCGTCGAAATCACGGTTGACACGAGCGGCGACCGGCAGGTTTTAGCCGTGCCGAAACAAGCCGTCGTCAACGAACAGGGACAAACCTTCGTGTTCGTTTTCACGGGCGGCGAAACATTTGAAAAACGCGCCGTTGCTTTGGGCGCGGAAGGCGCGGATTACTACGAAATAAAAACGGGTTTAAAGGAAGGCGAGCGAGTCGTCACCGACGGCATTTATCAAATGCGCTCGACGCAGCCCGGAACATAAATTCATTGGGAATAATCATTAGAAATTATGAGAAAAATATACGTTTTATCAGCAATCATCGCGCTCGTTTCGAGCGCAATCTGGCTGGCTGGCTGCAACCAAGTTGCCAGAACCGAAACCGCCGAAAAATCGAACGCCGCCGTCGTTACCAACAGCGCGACGACGAATGCGAACACGCCCGTCACGACTGACGCGACCAAAGCGTTCACCGTTGATTTCAAAAGCGAACCGGGACAAATCCAAGCCGGAACGCCGGTAATGCTTTCGTTGACGGTTAAGGACAAACAGGGCGCAGTCGTCAAAGATTTATCAATCGTCCACGAAAAACCGATGCACCTTCTCGTAGTTTCAAAAGATTTGGCTGAGTTCTATCACATTCATCCCGAACAGCAGGCGGACGGTTCATACCGCGTTTCGCACACATTCCCGAACGGCGGCGATTACAAACTTTACGCCGATTTTACGCCGAAAGACGCGGTGCAGGTGGTTGAACAAATTGATGTCAAAGTCGCCGGAGAGGAACGCTCCAAAGTCGCGCTCGTGCCGGACGAAAAACTGGAAAAAACGGTTGACGGCTTAAAAGTCGTGATGAAACCGAGCCAGGAAATCAAAGCCGGACAGGAATTAACGCTCGATTTTCAAGCCTTTGATGCGAAAACAAATAAACCCGCGACGGACTTGCAGAATTACCTGGGCGAACTCGCTCACTTTGTCATCATCAGCGAGGATATGAAGGATTTTGTCCACGCTCATCCGATGGCGAAAGGCGAAAAGATGGACGGTATGAAAATGGACGAGCCGAAACCGGACGAACATTCCGCCGACGGACACGACCACTCGACGATGAAAGGCACGACGACGAAACCGAGCCAGTCGGAAGTTTCGGCGCACACGGCGTTTCCGCGCCAGGGACTTTACAAACTCTGGGCGCAGTTTCAACGCGGCGGCAAGGTTATCAGCGTGCCGTTCATCGTGCGCGTGCCGGAAGGCGACGGGCAGAAGTTAGCGAAAAACGATTCCGCTCCGGCTGATGCCGTGAAAGTTACGGTCAGCAAAAACGGTTACGAGCCTTCGGAAATCAAGCTCGAACGAGGAAAACCCGCAAAAATCGCGTTTTATCGCGCGGACGCGGAAAACTGCGGCGGCGAAGTCGTTTTTTCAAAATTGAACATCAAGAAAAAACTGCCCGTCGGCGAAACCGTTTTGGTTGAATTTACGCCGACCGATTCAAGCGAAATCTCGTTCGCCTGCGGAATGGGGATGATGAAAGGCAAAGTGATCGTTAATTGAAACTAAAACTAAAAACAGGGGAACAAACGAATGAAAAATAAATTGATAAAAATGTTAGCCGCCGGCATCGCGGCGGTGATCGTCGGTTCGAGCGGCGTGTCCGCATTTGCCAAGCCGACAACCAAAAACGGCAATAAGAAATCGAGCGCAGCGGCAGCCGCCAAGCATCCGAAAACCGTTCGCATCTCGGTGACGAAAGACGGTTTTAGTCCTTCGTCAATCAGAGCCGAAAAAGGCTATCCGCTGACTTTGATTTTTAACCGCGCCGACAATCAAGGCTGCGGCAGGGAAGTCGTTTTTTCCTCTTTGAACATTCGCAAAAAATTGCCGCTCAAAAAGAATGTAACCATCGTCATCACGCCGCAGGAATCAGGCGAGATTACTTTCGCTTGCGGAATGGGAATGATGAAAGGCGCGATAGTAGCGCACTAACAAACTTTGAAAATTAGAAAAACAGGAGAATCAAGAAAATGAAAAAAGGAATTTTATCAGGTTTGGTTTTGACCGTCGCGCTGGCGGTTTTGGGCGCGGCTTGCAGTCAAACAGCAACCGTCAACACGAACTCGGCAATGAATCAAAATTCGATGAACCGTAACGCGATGACGATGAACGGCAATTCGGCGATGAATCAAAATTCGATGGCGATGAACTCGAATCACGATATGTCTTCGGCAGACCCGAATCACGGAATGTCGGAAATGATGAGCCAGATGAAAAGCGACCCGAACGCCGCGTCCGCGCCGTATGATTTGCAGTTTTTAGATACGATGTCGGCGCATCACCAGAGCGCGGTTGATATGGCGAAAATGGCTTTGACCAAATCGAATAACGAAGAGTTAAAGAAATTCGCGCAAAAAATCATTGACGACCAGAACAGGGAAATCGCGCAGATGAAAGAGTGGCGCGATAAATGGTATGCGGGAAAACCCGCCGCCAAAAATATGGAAATGCCCGGAATGATGGATTCGATGAAAATGATGATGGGCGGCGATATGAAAAAGATGGAAGACGCGACGGGCAAAGATTTCGATCTTCATTTTCTCGATATGATGACACCGCATCACGCGGGCGCGGTTACGATGTCGAAAGAAGCGATAACGCGCGCCGAACACCCGGAAATCAAGACAATGGCAAACAACATCATCAAGGCGCAGGAAGCCGAAATAAAAATGATGGCGGACTGGAAAGCCAAGTGGTCGAAGTAAAAACTTCGCTTCTTTTTGAAAGGATAAGCAATGGAAACGGCGCGTGAATCTGCGGCTCAAAATCAACGCGAGCGATTGAACAATCTCTATCGTTTTCAGCGTCATTTTTACGATTTGACGCGCCGTTTCTTTCTGTTCGGGCGCGACGAGCTTTTGCGGGAGGTGAACGTCCAACCGGACGAGCGCGTTCTGGAAGTCGGCTGCGGCACGGGCAGAAATCTTTTGAAATTGTCGCACCTCGCGCCGAAAGCGAAACTTTACGGACTCGACGCTTCGGACGAAATGCTGAAAACGGCTGCCGCGAAATTCGACGCGCGCGATAAGGCGAAGGAAATAATTTTGCGCCAGGGCTTGGCTGAAGCGTTTTCCTTCGGCGAAACATTCGGTCATCACGAGCCGTTCGACAAAATTTTTATTGCCTATTCGCTTTCGATGTTTCCCGCTTGGCGCGAAGCGTTGCGGAATGCGCTCGAAAATCTAAAGTCGGGCGGCGATTTATACGTCGTGGATTTTTGGGACGGCGCGGGTTTGCCCGTTTGGTTTAACCGTTTGCGGGCGTGGTGGCTCGCGCTTTTCGACGTTCGTTACCGTCCCGAATTTTTGGAGTTTCTAAAAGAGCTTCGAGGCGAAGACATCGGCAGCTATACCGTTCAATCGGTCGGCACAAATTACGCTTTTATCGCGCATTTTCGGAAGAATTAGATGTTAAATGCAATTATCAAATGGTCTCTGCAAAACCGCCTGATCGTCGTGGCGTTTGCCGCCCTCTTGCTCGTCTGGGGAACTTACACCGCGCTGAATCTGCCGGTTGACGTTTTGCCCGACCTCAATAAACCGACCATCACGATTTTGACCGAAGCGAACGGGCTGGCGCCGGAAGAAGTCGAAACGCTCGTCTCGTTTCCGATTGAAACGGCGATGAACGGCGTTCCGGGCGTTACGCGCGTTCGTTCGCAAAGCGGCATCGGGCTGTCGGTAATTTATATTGAGTTCGATTGGGGAACGGACGTTTATCGAAACCGCCAGCTCGTCACGGAGAAACTCGCGCAGGCGGGCGAAAGTCTGCCGCCCGGAGTTTCGCCGACGCTCGCGCCTATCTCTTCGATTATGGGCGAAATTATGCTCGTTTCGGTCAAATCGAAATCGGGCAAAACCGATCCGCTCGACGTTCGGACTCTGGCAGATTGGACGATTCGCCCGCGACTTTTGACGATTGCGGGCGTGGCGCAGGTCATCAATATCGGCGGCGGCGTAAAGCAGTATCAGGTTCTGGTTACGCCGCAAAAACTCCAGCAATTCGGAGTATCGCTTGAGGAAGTAACCGCCGCGCTCGAAAAGTCGAACGCCAATTCGACCGGCGGCTTCGTTGACGCGCAATCGCAGGAATATCTCGTCAGAAATCTCGGACGATTCTATTCGGTTGACGAACTCAAAAACACGGTCGTCGCATATCGCAATAACACGGCAATCAAAGTCGGCGACGTGGCAAACGTCGAGTTCGGCGCGCGAATAAAACGCGGTGATGCCGGCGCGAACGGAACGCCCGCCGTGATAATGTCCATTCAAAAACAGCCCGGCTCGTCCACGCTCGAACTCACGCAGAAGGTTGACGACGCGCTCAAAGAATTACAGGCGAGTCTTCCCGAAGACGTGGAAATCAACGCCAATCTTTTCCGGCAGGCGAATTTTATTGATGCTTCGATTGGCAACGTCGAAGAAGCCCTGCGCGACGGCGCGATTCTGGTCGTCATCGTTTTATTTTTATTTCTTTTGAATTTCCGCACGACGTTTATCACGCTGACGGCGATTCCGCTTTCGTTCGTCGTGACGTTTCTGATTTTCAAGGCGTTCGACATTTCAATCAACACGATGACTTTGGGCGGAATGGCGGTCGCCATCGGCGAGCTGGTTGACGACGCGATTGTGGACATCGAAAACATTTACCGCCGTCTGCGCGAAAACCGAAAGTCAGAGAATCCGCGTCCCGCGCTCGAAGTCATTTATCACGCTTCCCTTGAAATCCGCTCGTCAATCGTTTTTGCGACCGTTATCGTCGCGCTGGTTTTCCTGCCGCTTTTCGCGCTCTCCGGCGTAGAAGGCAGACTGCTCGCGCCGCTCGGACTTGCTTACATTACCGCGCTCGTTGCTTCGCTTTTCGTTTCCTTGACGGTGACACCCGTGCTGGCTTCTTATCTGCTGCCGAAAATGAAGGCGATGCGCGAGGAAAAGGACGGATTTCTTGTGCGATTTTTGAAGAAATGGGACGAGAAATTGCTGCATCGCACGATTCATCATCCGTGGCTCGTCATCGGCGGCGCAAGCCTCTTGTTTTTGATAGCGATTGCCACGCTGCCGTTTGTCGGCACGTCGTTTTTGCCGGAGTTTAACGAAGGAACGCTGACGATAAACATTCAGGCGCAGCCCGGAACTTCTCTGGCTGAGTCGAACCGCATCGGGCAAATCGGCGAAAAACTTCTGCTTCAAGTGCCGGAAGTAATTTCGACCGGGCGGCGGACGGGACGCGCCGAACTGGACGAACACGCCGAGGGCGTTCATTACACAGAAATTGACGTTGATTTGAAAAAGGACGGCGCGCGCGGGCGCGAAGAAATCTTAAACGACATCCGCGAAAAAATGGCGGAAATTCCCGGCGTAACCGTCAACATCGGACAGCCGATTTCGCACCGTATTGACCATCTGCAATCGGGCGTGCGGGCGCAAATCGCTATCAAACTTTTCGGCGACGATTTGAGCGTTTTGCGTTCCAAAGCGGAAGAAATCCGCAACGTCGTGTCGGGCGTTGAAGGCGCGACCGACGTTTCGATTGAAAAGCAGGTTTTGATTCCGCAGATTCGCTTTAATGTTGACAGAGCTAAAGCGGCGCAATACGGCTTGAACGCCGGAGAAATTACCGAAACTTTGGAGACGGCTTTGAACGGCAAAAAGGTTTCCGAAGCCGTCGAAGGGCAGCGGCGTTTCGATGTCGTCGTGCGTTTTGCCGACGAATCGCGTAACAATCTCGATGCGCTCAAAAACGTCACGGTTGACACGCCGCAGGGAACGCAAATTCCGGTTTCCGCCGTGGCGACGATTGAAAATCTGCCGGGTCCGAATCAGGTTTTGCGCGAGAACACGAAGCGCCGCATCGTCATTCAATCGAACACGGCGAATCGTGATTTAGGCTCGGTCGTCGGCGACATTCAATCCAGAGTCAAAGCGCAGGTGCAGTTGCCGGAAGGCTACTTCGTCGAATACGGCGGGCAGTTCGAGGCGCAGCAGGCGGCAACCAAAACGCTTTCGATTTTAACTCTTTTTTCACTCGCCGCCATTTTCTTTATTTTGCTCAAAGCCCTCGGCGATTGGCATTCGGCGTTGCAGGTGATGATTAACATTCCGCTCGCGCTGATCGGCGCGATTGCCGCGCTGCTTTTAACCGGCGGCGTGTTTTCGATTGCCACGCTCGTCGGCTTCATCTCGCTTGTCGGCATCACCACGCGCAACGGGATTATGATGATTTCGCATTACCTGCATTTAATCCGCGAAGAAGGCGAAGATTTCAACGAGCATATGGTCATTCGCGGATCTTTGGAGAGATTAGTGCCGGTGTTGATGACCGCGCTGACGGCTGGCTTATCGCTTGTGCCTTTAGCGATTGCCGCCGGCGCGCCCGGAAAAGAGATTCTGCACCCATTAGCGGTAGTTGTTTTGGGCGGAATTCTGACTTCGACTCTGCTCGACCAAATCGTCACGCCAGCCGTGTTTTTCAAATTCGGCAGACACGCGGCGGAAAAGATTATTGCGAAACGCGAGGCGGAAAAAACTGGACGCGAAAGCGAGTGGGGCGAAGCGGAAGCCGTAGAAAACGAGCCGGAAGAACGGGACGTTCCGCCATTTTCGGAGAAATTGCCGAAGCCGGTTTGAAGCGCGAGAAGTTTGAAAAGCTCTATGACAGTTGTTTGAGCAGCGCGACGAGTTCGTCAGCCATCTCGCGCCTTTTTTGCGGCGTAAGCTCATTGGCGACGATGCTCTCGCCGAGTGCCGCCAGATGGTCGCCGAGCATATCTTTTTGAACGCGGCGTAGGGCGTTAATTATCGCCGAGATTTGATGCACGATGTCGAGGCAATTACGGTCTGTGTCAATCATTTTGCCCAAGCCCCGAACTTGTCCTTCGATGCGGCTCAGACGCGGCAGTTGCCGCTCGTGATTGACTTCAATGCCGCCGTGCGCGGATTGGTTTGAATCTTTTTTGGGTTTGTTCAATTTTCGCTGTCTCCTTACTAGCTTAAGGGCGCGGCGGAAAAGACGGATGCTTTCAGTTTGCCGCTGAAACGCCGTCAACAAAGAGCGGCGGAGTATCGCCAATACTCCGTCGCCAATACAAATCTTCGCCGCAATTTTTTTATTTGTAAAGAGCAAATAAAGATTAGTCGGCGAGCGATGTCGGAAATGAGTATCAATCTATTGCTTGCGATACCCTACGCAGGTATTCTACTGTAATATGGCGGAGAGGTAATTCGATAGAAGCGCAAATTCTAATTTGTTGAGATTTCGCAGCCGCCGAAAAGACGGCTGCAATCTTGGAATCTTAACCCGAAATTTTTTGACAAGGAGGCAAAAATTTTATGCAGACAGATCCGGTTTGCGGAATGCAAATCAGCGAAGAGGATGCCGCCGGGCAATCCGAATTTGAGGGACGAACCTATTATTTCTGTTCGTCCGCGTGCAAAGAACAATTTGACGCGAATCCGACGCGGTTCATATCGGAAAATCAATAAAAGGGAAGGTGAAAAATTATGGCACACGAGCAAATGGGTCAGGAGATGCAGACCTGCATCGAAAACTGTCAAAACTGTCATTCGGTTTGTCTTCAAACCATCGGTCATTGTTTGGAAATGGGCGGCGAACACGCTTCCGCCAAACACATTAAATTGTTGCAGGACTGCGTTCAGATTTGCCAGACGAGCGCGGACTTTATGCTCAGAATGAGCGATTATCACCCGCAAATCTGCGGCGCGTGCGCGGACGTTTGCGAAGCCTGCGCCGCAGAGTGCGAAAAAATGGCGACCGGCGACGCGGCGGACTTTATGCAGCGGTGCGCCGACGCTTGCCGCAAATGCGCCGAAAGCTGCCGCCGGATGTCGTCAGGCACGTCGGCTTCGATGTCAATGTAACCCAAGTCAAAACCGAGGCGGTTTTTATTCGATGTTTTTTCAAAACTGAAAACCCGATTGAAAGCCGCTTCGATTTTTCCCAAGTTTTGAAAGCGCGGGAACGACAAATGTCGGGAATAGAAATTTTGGAGGAAAACTAGAGCGATGGAATCTGAACACAAACACGACGCGAAAGCCGACGGAAAACAATCGGCTGAAATGGGCAAGATGCAGCACGGCGAGAAAATGAATATGTATCGGCATCTCGCCGTCGAGACGACGATCAGCGCGGTCATTATGTATTTGGTGATGTTCGTGATGATTGACAGTCTCGGCAGTTTTTACAACAACATCAATATGGTTTATATGACGCTGATGATGGTCGCGCCGATGGTCGTCATAATGCTCGTCGGAGCGATGCGCTCGATGTTTCCGAACAAAAAACTGAATTACATTTTAGTCGGCGGTTTCGCCGCCGTTTTCTTTCTCTGTTGGGCATTGATTCGCGCGCAGTATCCGGTCGGCAACGCGCAATTCTTACGTTCGATGATCCCGCACCATTCGGGCGCGATTTTGATGTGTCAGGAAGCGGAACTGACCGACCCGGAAATCATTAAATTGTGCGACGGTATCATCAAAGGTCAAAAGCAGGAAATTGATGAAATGAAGGCTATTTTAGAGCGTTCCCGATAATCGCCAGCGGCGGAGGTTCGGACGATTGAGAATGTGCGAGGGCAAACTGCCGCTTTTTGGCGGTTCGATTTTAATTTCAACGGAGAGTACAAATGATGAAAAAACTATTTTTTATTTTGTTCGGGTGCGCCGCCTTCGGCGCAATCGCATTCAGTCTGAATCTGCTCGCGCCCGCTTCGTCGGCGCAAGCCTCGGATGAAAAAGCCGTGCGCGAGATTTTGACAAAAAACACGACGGCGTTCGAGCAAAACGATTTGGCGACGCTCGATAAAATCTGGGCGAACGACGAATCGGTGATCGTGATTGAAAACGGACACGCCAATTACGGCTGGACGGACTACCGCAACAATCATCTCGCGCCGGAGATGAAGGAAATCAAAAATACGAAATACGCTTCGTCGGACGTGAAGATAAAAATTGACGGCAAAACGGCTTGGGCGACTTTCAAATACACAATTTCCGGCGACTCCGAGGGAAAACATTTTGATGGCGGCGGCTTGGGAACGGCGATTCTGGAAAAACGGGACGGCAGTTGGAAAATCGTCCACTGGCATTCGAGCGCGCCGCGCCGCCAAGCAAGCCCGACTCCAACGCCCGCGCCGACGAAAAAACCGTAATAAAAATCGAAAATAACGCGCCATTAAAACTTTTGTAGAACAAGGACACAATACCCCCGTAAGGTTTATAAGTTTGACAGTTGCCAATGTAATAAAAAAATCACTCGAATTAACACAAACAAATTGTTGTTTGTGCAAAACCGACGATGCCGAAACAATCGGTGCGGGCGAAGATTTTGAATATCGAACAAGTTCCGTTGAGTTTTCCGCGATGCGCTGTCGCGGTTGCGGTCTCGTCTTTTTGAACCCGCGTCCCGCGCTTTCGGAATTCGAGCGGATTTATCCGGCGAATTATCACGCTTTCGAGTTTTCCGAGAAAGAATTCGGCTTTGTCTTCAACATCCGGCGAAGGCTCGAAGCAAAGCGGCTGCTTAATTGGTGCAAAGATTTGCCCGACGACGCTTCGGTTATTGACATCGGCTGCGGCGACGGCTTTCATCTCGAATTGCTCAGGGATTTCGGCGTAAAAACTTGGCGGTTGGAAGGCGTTGATGCCGACGAGCGCGCCGCTTCGGTCGTCGAAAAAAAGAACATAAAAATTCATCGCGGCTTGCTCGAAAATCTCGATTTGCCGAAAGAGTCTTTCGACCTGGCTTTACTGATTATGACCGTCGAACACGTCGCCGACCCGGTGCAGCTTCTCCGCGACGTGCGCTCTATCCTGCGTCCCGGCGGGCGCGTCGTGATCGTCACCGACAACACCGATTCGCTCGATTTCAAGTTGTTCAAAAATCGGCACTGGGGCGGCTATCACTTTCCGCGTCATTGGAATTTATTCAACCCGGCGACGATGCGCCGCTTGGCGGAAAAGACTTTGATGGAAGTCGAAAGCCTGACGACGCAGGTCAGCCCGGTCAACTGGGTTTATTCAATTCGCAACCGCCTGACCGACCGCCAAGCACCGAATTGGCTCGTCGAACGGTTCAGCCTGAAAACTCCCGTATCGCTCGGCGTTTTTACGATTTTCGATGTTTTTAATAATCTTGCCGGACGCGGCGCGCTGATCAACGCGGTTCTCCAACGCCCCTTGTAATCCGCGCAAAAACTTATGACTGCAACCACGCAAAAACCCGTCGTAATTCTCGGAGCCGGTCTCGCCGGTCTGACTGCCGCGAGCTTTCTGAAAAGCCGAAATGTTCCGGTGATTCTTTACGAAGCCGGAAACAAAATCGCCGGACTCGCGCAGAGCTTTCACGACGCGGATGGTTTTACATACGACTTCGGAGCGCATTTCGTCACCAACCGTTTGGCGAAGGCAGTCGGAATCGAAGACAAATGCCGGACTGTCAAACACTACGCCGAAACGGTCTGGCTCGGCGGGAAAAGTTACAGCCATCCATTCGGATTGATGCGTGTTCCGCGAATGACGATAAGCGGCATTTCAACCAAATTAAAATCGCTCGGCGGTGATGGTCAAAAGAGCGAAACGGCGGCGGATTGGTTTCGCGCAAGCTACGGCGCGGCTTTAGCTGACGAAGTGGCGATTCCTCTGACCGAAGCGTGGTCGGGCGCGAGTGCCGAAGATTTATCGCCGGCGGTCGGCGACGGCATTTCGAGCGGCATCGGGCGCACGCTTTGGCTAAAGGCGGCTTCGCGTCTGACGGGGCGCGCCGTTTCCTGCGGATACAGTCGTGAATTGCCGGAAAAAGCGAGCGTTTATCACGTTTACCCGGAAGGCGGCATCGGAACTTTATGTCAAAAATTAGCTGAAGGATTAAACGGCACGGTTCGGCTCGAATCGCCCGTCGAAGCAATTTTAATTGAAGACAATAAGGCGGTCGGCGTGCGCGTCGGCGGCGTAACGCAGGAAGCGTCGGCGGTCGTCAGCACCGCGCCGGTTCACGTATTAGGCAAAATCGTCGAAGGCTCGGACCGGCTCGCGCATCTCTCACGTTTTCGTTACCGCCCGATGATTTTCGTCAATTTGCGCTTAAACGGGCGCGGGCTTCTGCCGGATGTTGTGACGTGGACACCGGAAAATCAGTTTCCGTTTTTCCGCCTGACCGAAACGACGCTTTCGATGCCGTGGCTCGCTCCGGCTGGCAAAACTTTAATCACGGTTGACATCGGCTGCGAGAAAGACGATGAGTTCTGGCAGATGGACGACGAAAGTTTGGGCGAGCTGTGCGTGGAGAACTTAAAGCCGATAATCCCGGACGTGCGAATGCGCTACGAAGGTTGTCGCGTCCTTAAAACGCCGATTGCCTATCCGGTTTTCCTGCGCGAATACGAAGCCGAGCGACAGCAGTTTGCGCTCGGGACGGGCATCGAAAATCTTTACAGCGTCGGGCGCAACGGCGAGTTCCAGCATATTTTTATGGAAGACGTTCATCATCGCACGCGGGCGAAAATGCGCGACCTCGAACAGATTCTAAATCGGCAGCAGTAATGGAGTGGCGAATCAATGAAATTTGAACGGAAAATAATATCGTTTTTGAGAAACTTGGCTGATACCGCGCTGGCGACGGCACTTTTAATCCTGTGGGTAATCTGCTGCACAACCGTCGCGCTTCTTCTGCGAATCGCGGGAGTGTCGGACTTACCGAGCGATGATGTCATACACGAAAACAATCGTCAGAATCACGGAAATTACTTGAGCCGTTATTGCAGAAAACATCTGCTCAAAAGCAAAGCCTTTCTGACAAAAATTCCTGAAGGACTTGGCATTTGAATCAAGAGGAATTTTTTCAATGAAAGAAATTATCAACCGATTAAATTGACGACTGAAGAAAATGCGGCATTCTGCCCAGAAATTAAATGAAGCGTTGACTGCTCCGAAAAATTCGATTAGCAACTGGTTATTTTTGGCGGTTTTATTTTTCTTTGTCCTTTTGCTTTGGGGAAAGCCCGTCCCGTTCAGCAACGAATTCCCATATCTTTTGCGCCTCGTCAAAGAATTCCAGCCGGAATTTCTGCTCAACGACTGGACGTTTTCCGTTCCCGCAAACGAGCATTGGCTTTTTAACCGTTTGTTCGGTTTGGCGGCGATGCTTTTACCCGTCGAAGTTTTAGGTTGGCTCGGCAGAATCGCGGTTTGGGGAATAACTTTAAAACTTCTGCTCAGGCTCGGAAGGCTCTGGAAAATTCCCGTGTGGTTAGCTGCCGCCAGCATTGCTGTTTGGCTGGCAGCGGGGCAATCGCTCGTCGGCGACGAATGGATCATCGGCGGGTTTGAAGCCAAAGGAATTTCATACGTTTTCCTGCTCGCCGCGCTTTATTATTTTTCACTTCAACGCGCCGTCTTGCCTGCCGTGTTGCTGGGTTTCGCTTTCGCCTTTCACCCGGCGGTCGGTTTATGGAGCGCGCTCGCTATCGGATTTGCTCTGCTGTCAGAAAAAACTCAGGTAAAAACGCTCCTCAAGATCGTCGGTTTAACTTCGATCATCGCGTTTTTGGGAATCGCGCCGCTCGTTTTCGAGCAATTCGGCAGTCAGCCCGATTCCGCCGAATCCTGGCGGTATATCGTGCTGATTCGCTTTCCCTGGCATTTCGACCCGTTCGCTTTTTCAAAAAGCGCGACCGTTTTGCTTCTGGCGATGTTTGCCTTTAATTTCGCCGCATTTCGCCGCAGCGAGAGTTTTGCAATGCGTTTTTTGCTGAAGTTTCAAATGGGGCTGGCAATCTTTTTTCTCGCGGCAATCATTCTGCGCTGGTTTGAGATGTTCGAGTGGCTGCGCTTTCTGCCCGTCCGCCTATTTCCGGTTTTCACACCGCTGTTTTTCGCCTTTACGGTTTTTCGCGCGTGGAGACTGACAAAATCCAAATCGTCAAAACTTTTAATCGCTTTATTCGTTTTCGCCGCGCTTTGGCGACTCAATCCGGTGGCGACGAGCGTGGCGGCAGTTCGCAACACATACGATTTATGGACGGTTGCGCCCGACGATTTCCAAAAAACTTCCGCTTGGATTGCGGCAAACACTCCGAACGGGACGATTGTCATCCAGCCGCCGCATCGCCGCGAAGTTTGGTATCTGTCGCAAAGAGCAACAATCGCCTCTTATGCTTATCAGACTTTTGGGCGACTTGACGAATGGCGGACACACGTCGGTGATTTAACGGGAAACGCGGCAATCTCCGACAGCCAGGCAGGATTTCAGACAGTCGAAGACGCTTACAATCGCCTTGCCGAAAATCAAATCAACGACATCCGAGCGAAATACGGCGCGACGTATCTGGTCAGCCGCGCCGATTATTCGTTTCCGGTCGCTTTTCGGACCGCGACTTACAAAATTTATTTTTTACCGAACGAATGAGGTAATACAGCCGATGAATTTAGAGAAAGAATCGAAAATGCTTGAGCAGGGAATTATTACTTGGTTAACTTTCGCCGCTGCCGTCTTAACTGTCTGGGCGGCGATTTTCGCTTCAGCCGTTTATGTTTTTAATTTTATGAAAGTATCGCCTGAGTGGTTCTGGGCGGCGGTCGCGGCGACAGTTATGACAACCGCAATCGTTCTGACGGCGAGGAAAATTTTATGGAAATAATTAGACGGTCGTTGAAAATTTTCACCTGCGCTTGACTCTGGACACGGCTACAGGGTTTATGCTGATATTGTAACTCGCAATCGGGTTACGAATTTCAATTAAAGGAGGCTAAATAAAATGGCATTACAAAAAGGCGAAGTTTATCGTTGCCCGGACGCGAACTGCGGCTGCGAGATTACCGTTACTAAAGGCGCGCCGGCGAATTGCAAAGGGCAGGAACAGCCGCGCTGTTGCTGCGGCAAGACAATGGAAAAAGTGTCGGGCTAAATAATCAAAAGCGTGAGAGATGATTCGGTTTACCGGCATCTCTCACGAAATTTACCCATTTTAGCGAAGAAATTATGAGGACGGCGATTGTGCGAAACGATTACAACCAAATATTCCCGACGCGCGGGAGAACTTTAAAAATCGGCGATGTGTCGAAAGAATCGGGAATCGGCATCGAGGCATTGAGATTTTACGAGCGCAGCGGGCTTCTGGGAAAACCAGTGCGGTCGCAAAGCAACTATCGTCTTTACGACGAAGGCGTGCTGGAACGCCTCGCGTTTATCAAAAAAACGCTTGGTTTTTCGCTCGACGAAATCAAACGAATTATCAGCGATGCCCAGAGCGGCGCAAGCCCGTGCGACGACGTGCGTGAAATCGTCCGTCGTCGTCTGGCAGAACTCGACGAGCGAATGCGCGAAATGAAGCGTTACCGGAAGGAGTTGGCTGAGACGCTCGAAGAATGGGATAAAGTCGGACGCGCGCCTGGACACATTTGCGGGCTGATCGAAACGGCGGAAATCGAAAATCCGTTATCAGGTCAGCACGCGGCGGTCGCGCCGAAAAGACGGCGTAAATGACCGAGAAGTTTTTTTGAAAAAAAGTGCTTGACTCTCGATTCGACTACAGAGTTTATACTTTTCTTACAGTCCTAAATAATGGTGATTTTGACTGAAGGAAGTAAAAATTATGAATCAAGGAACGACGAGCAAGACAAACCAATCAACAAACGGCTGTAGCTGCTGCGGAAGCGAGCAGGCGATTAAAATAGGGAGAAATAAAACAATGAACGAGACACGGGAAAATAACAATCAGGTAACGACCGTGACCGCGCCGGAAATCGTGTGCGGCGGCTGTGCGAGTTCGATTAAAAAAGCGTTGGGCAATGTGGAGGGAGTTTCAGAGGTTGAGGTGGACGTGGCGACGAAAAAAGTAACGGTCAATCACAGCGGAGATGTGTCGCACGAAAAAATTGTGGACGCGCTCGACCGCGCCGGTTATTCGGTCGCTTCGTAAAAGCGTTTCGGGGAAATTTTCGAGAAAGGTAAGGCATTGAGCGGAGAGTTGTTCAAAAAACATTGATTTATATTTTGAAATAATTTGAAGTTCAATACCTTACCTCGGTTCACTACTGGTTGATAACAGCGCGGGGAAATGAGTGCAAGGAGGCAATGATGGCGGTTCAGACAAAAGTTAAAGACCCGGTGTGCGGGATGACGATTGAAGCGGAAAATGCGGCGGGAACGAGCGAATATAACGGCGAAACTTATTATTTCTGCTCCCCGACGTGCAAAGAAAAGTTCGACGCGAACCCCGCGCAATTCGCCGCAAATAATGAGAAAGGAATTGCAACGGAAATGGTCGCCGCCGCCAACGGCAAAAACACGGAATCGCTGAAAAACGCGGACGTGATGAGCGGACGGCGCAACGACCATTCGATGCCGAACGGCGCGGGCGAGCGCGTTGATTTGCCGATCACGGGAATGACCTGCGCGGCGTGCGCCAACCGCATCGAAAAGCAGCTCAACAAACAAACGGGCGTTTCAAAGGCTTCGGTCAATTTCGCCACGGCGCGGGCGACGGTTTCATATGACCCGGACAAAACGGGCGTTTCCAATTTGATTCAGACGGTAAAAGATGTCGGCTACGACACCGCCGGAACTCAGACCGTTGAGTTCGTCGTTGACGATTCGGCGCGACCGTCGGGTTCGAGCGTGCAGCTCGAACAGCATCTCTCAAAGCAGCGCGGCGTAATCAAAGCGAATTTCAATCTGGCGACGATGGCGGTCGCGGTCGAATATTTGCCGGACGCAAGCAACGTCAAAACGATTCGCGCGGCGATTGAAGATTTCGGCTATCGTGTCCGCGAAGTTGCCGGCACGGGTGAAGCGGCGGAAGATTCACTGGAGAAAGCGCACCAGGCGGAATTCTCTGAATTGAAAAGAAAATTCTGGATTGCCGCCGTTCTATCTTTGCCGGTTTTAGTGATTGCGATGTCGCACGGCGCGATTGAATTTTTGAATTTTCCGGGCGTGAACTGGCTGCAATTAGCTTTGACCGTGCCGGTCGTTTTCTACTGCGGACGGCAGTTTTATCTGGGCGCGTGGGCGGCACTCCGGCATCGCGCGGCGGATATGAACACGCTGATTGCGGTCGGCACCGGCGCGGCGTTTATTTATTCGGTTTTAGCGACTGTCTTCCCGTCATTTTTCGTGAATGCGGCGGGACAGACGATGAATATGCCGGGAATGGGCGCGATGCCGAACGTGCCGGTTTATTTTGAAGCGGCAAGCGTCATTATCGCCTTAATTTTACTCGGCAGAATGATGGAAGCCAGAGCGAAAGGTCAGACGGGCGCGGCGATTAAAAAGCTCGTCGGATTGCAGGCGAAAACCGCCCGCGTGATCCGCGACGGCAAAGAAATCGAAATCGAAACTGAAGAAGTCGTGCCGGGCGACATCGTGCTGGTGCGTCCGGGCGAGAAAATTCCGGTTGACGGCGTTTTAACCGAAGGAAGTTCGGCGGTTGACGAATCAATGCTGACGGGCGAATCAATTCCGGTCGAGAAGAAACGAGGCGACGAAGTTTTCGGCGCGACGATCAATAAAACCGGCGCGTTCTCTTTCAAAGCGACGAAGGTCGGCAAAGATACCGCGCTTCAGCAAATCGTCAAGCTCGTGCAGGACGCGCAAGGCTCGAAACCGCCGATTGCCAAACTCGCCGACACAATCAGCGGAATTTTTACGCCGATTGTTATTTGTATTGCGATTGCGACGTTCGTCATCTGGTTCGTCGCGGCTTCCCCGGAAGTTCGGTTCACGATGGCACTGGTGAATTTCGTTTCGGTTTTGATTATCGCCTGCCCGTGCGCTTTGGGACTCGCAACGCCGACGGCGATTATGGTCGGCACGGGACGCGGCGCGGAAAACGGAATTTTAATCAAAGGCGGCGACAGTCTTGAAACCGCGCACAAATTAAATACGATTATTCTCGATAAAACCGGCACGATTACGAAAGGCGAGCCGAGTTTGACCGATGTCGTCACGGCTGACGGAATCAATGAAAACGAGTTTCTGAAAATCGTTGCGTCTGCCGAAAGGCAAAGTGAACATCCGCTCGCGGCGGCAATCGTGCGCGGGGCGGAAGCGAGAAATCTGACGTTTGAAAAACCGGAAAACTTCAACGCGCTCGAAGGACGCGGCATTGAGGCGCGAGTTGCTGGAAGGAATTTACTGCTCGGAAATTTGCGTTTAATGAACGAGCGAAAAATTGAACTGAACGGCGCGGAAAGCACTGTCGAAAAATTGGCTTCGGAAGGCAAAACGCCGATGTTCGCGGCGATTGACGGAAAATTTGCCGGCGTAGTCGCGGTCGCCGACACGATCAAGCCGGAATCGAAAGAAGCGATTTCGTCGCTCCAAAATCTTGGGCTTGAAGTCGTGATGATGACGGGCGATAACAAACTGACGGCTGAAGCGGTCGCCGCGCAGGTCGGAATAAAAAGAGTTTTGGCGGAAGTTCTGCCCGAAGGAAAATCGGCGGAAGTCAAAAAACTGCAAGCCGAAAAGAAACTCGTCGGAATGGTCGGCGACGGCATCAACGACGCGCCCGCGCTCGCGCAAGCAGATGTCGGCATCGCCATCGGCACGGGAACGGATGTGGCGATTGAAGCCAGCGACATCACGCTCATCAAAGGCGATTTGCGCGGCGTGGTCACGGCAATCGCGCTCTCGAAAGCGACGATCCGCTCGGTCAAACAAAATTTGTTCTGGGCGTTTATCTACAATGTCATCGGCATTCCGATTGCCGCCGGACTGCTTTATCCGATTTTCGGAATCTTGCTTTCGCCGATTTTGGCGAGCGCGGCGATGAGTTTGTCGAGCGTTTCGGTTGTCGCCAACAGTTTGCGGCTGCGTTCTTTCAAAGCGTAATCAAGGTTTAATTTTAGCCGCTGGAAGAAGAATGAATTTCGTCAGAGATTTTCCTGTCTTCTTCTCGCGCGGGATCGCTTGCTTCCGGCGGCTGATTAGTTTGTGAGGTAAATATTATGGACACAACGGAAATTTTAGTTGTTATCGGCGGAATCGGTTTGATTGCTTTAACGCTCTGGTATTTTTTCGGCGAGCGCGAGGCGGCATCAGCCGAAACGAACGAATCGGGCGTGCAGGAAATAAAAGTTACGGTCAAAGGCGGCTATTCGCCAGACGTAATCGTCGTCAAAAAAGATACGCCCGTGCGTCTGAACTTCTACCGCGACGAAACATCGTCGTGCAGCGAACAAGTCGTTTTCGGCGATTTCGGCATCGCCAAAGATTTGCCGGCATTTAAAACCACGCCGATTGAATTTACGCCAAACAAAACGGGCGAATTCACTTTTGCCTGCGGAATGAATATGCTGCGCGGGAAATTGATTGTCGAGTCGAACAATGCTTGAAACGTCAATGACGGTGCTGACCTAATCCGCCTCTGGCGAGATGCACGACGATAAACAATAATAAGGTTAAACCGCCAAATCCGAGCAGAACGTAAAATCCCCAGTCGAAGCGATTCGTCAATGCGGTGTCCGTCGAAAGTTCATTTCGCTCCTGCTGCTTGCGTCGTCCGTATCCGGTCAAACCCCACGGTTTATAGACCGAAAGGATTGTGGCAGCGAGCAAGACCAGAAGGGCGGCGCAAGCGTCAAACACGAGCTGAACTTGAAGCGGATGAAAGTCGGAATTGGATAATGACATCTCCGTCGCGGCACTTGCCATACGACTGGTCGCCTGCATATGCAGAATCAGAAGAATCGTCGCGCCGACGGTTATCAGGAATTTTATCAGTATCCAATAATGCCGGAACAAGCCCCATTTGGTTCCGAGCGATTGAACGAGTCCGATGACGAGCGTAACGAGGCTGCACGGCACGATGAGAAACCAGCCGATTAAATCCATCGCAACGTAGGCGGCACGCGCCGTCTGCACGTTTTCGCTCGACAGACCGGCGACGGCGAGAACTAAAAACGCGGCGACCGCGCCGAGCCATCCGACCGAAAAAACGATGTGCGCGGTCAGCAGAAATTTACGAATGCTTGGTTTCATAATGTTCATAAACAGTATCGGCAAGGTAAAATAGAACGGTCAATAATCAATCTTCGGTGTTTGTCCCGAACTGAACAAATCACTGAAAATGTCCGAAAAGTTTATGCCGAAAACCGAAAAACCTGATCGCCGCATTCGTCGCACCGAGCGGATTTTGCGTGAGGCTCTGCATTCTTTGATTCTGGAGAAAGGCTACGACGGCGTGACCGTGCGAGACATCGCCGACCGCGCCGATGTCGGGCGTTCGACTTTCTACGCGCATTTTGAAAACAAGGATAAATTGCATTTGAGCGCGTTCGACGCGGTGCGCGACGGTTTGCTGCAAACCGGGGAATCAGACGGAAACAACAAAATCGGCGACGGTTTCAATTTTAATTCGTTGCGGCTCTTTCAACACGCCGATGAAAGTCGCCGCTTTTATCACGCTTTAGCGCACAGAGCTGCGGGCGATTCGTTTCTCAAAAATATGTTTCGCCAGACGCGAGATTTGGTTCTCGAAGAACTGCAAAAATCTTTGCCCGAAAACCAAAAAAACTCGTCCGAAGCCGAAGCCGCCGCGCATTTTTATGCGAGTTCTTTGATTGCGATGCTCACCTTTTGGCTCGACCACAATCTTCCGCTCTCGCCGGAAGAAATGAACGACTTATTCAACAGATTAGCATTTCGCGGCTTGGAAAATTTCACTTCAATCAACTTTGAATAAGCTCGACGCGGCGAATTATCAGCTTGCCAAACTGCCGTTTCAAAAATCCTCTTAAGGTGTTTGTTATTAGACACACCTGTTTGCAAACGCACATTTTTTGACAATAATTAAATCTAAATCAGCCAAATATCAGGGTTTCAAGAGGGCATAAGGCTTGCTTAACTGATTTTGATTAGTTGAAATCCGTCAAGCGATTACTCTCCGCCGCTTGAGCGATAAAAGTTGTTTCAGTGGAAAACGAAAAATACATTCCGGCTTTAAGCTACGATTGGCTTACGCCTTTTTACGATCCGGTCGTGCGTTTGACGACGCGGGAAAATGCGTTCAAAAAGGCGTTGATCGGGCAGTCTAATATCGAAGCCGCGCACCGCGTTCTCGACCTCGCCTGCGGCACGGGAACTTTGACGGTTTTGATTAAAAACGCCGCCCCGCAAGCGGAAGTCATCGGCATTGACGGAGACACGAAGATTTTGAAAATCGCCGAAGCGAAAGCGAAAAAAGCGGGCGTTCAGGTTCGCTTTGACGAAGGAATGTCGTTCGATTTGCCATACCCGGACGCTTCTTTCGACCACGTGTTTTCGAGCCTTTTCTTTCATCACTTGACGCGGGAAAACAAATTGCAAACTTTCCGCGAGGTGCGGCGCGTTCTTAAACCGGATGGCGAGCTGCACATCGCCGATTGGGGACTGCCCGCCAATTCGCTGATGCGTTTCGCTTCGTATTTTATTCAGCTTCTCGACGGTTCTGAAACGACCGGCGACAATTTTAATGGCTTGCTGCCGAAACTAATTATCGAGTCGGGCTTTGAATCGGCTACAGAGACCAGTGCCTTTAACAGCGTGTTCGGAACAATTCGCCTTTACGCATCGCGCAAGTTTTAAAATGTGAAAATTCGACGATGAAAAATAAATTAAAAACCTTCAAGAGCGAGATATATTTTTAAGTTAAAATAGCGGTTATGGAGAATAATCATTTCTCGGAGACGATTCAAAAATACAAGCAAGACCCGGAGAGCGTCTATCATACCTGGTTTATCAATAACGCCGACCGCCTGAAAGCTTTTCGCTCGATTCGTCGCGGCGTGGCGCAGGTCGTCAAAGACATCAAAGAGGGAACTTTCGGAAATGATTTCAAAGGATCGTCGCTCGAATTCGTCCTTAACGTCATCACCGAGCAGAAACAGGTTTTTGAAGGCGCGGCGCATCCATTTTACTGGAAGCCGAAACTGCGGATTCCCGATATTTACGAGAGCGAGGCTAACAAAAAAGCGTTCGGTGCGTTTTTAGAAACCTGCCTCAACGCGAAAACGGACGACCAGATAATTAAGGAAATCATTCGCCTCGACGCTTTGAAAATCAAAGGACTCGGACCGGCGGTGGCGAGCATTTTATATTTTCTTCATCCGACGCTGGTTCCGCCTTTTAATACGGCGATTGTGGGCGGCTTTAACAGTCTTTTTAACGACAAGAAAAAACTGGGTTCGTGGACGGATTATCTGTTGATGCGCGAGGCGATTGTCGAAGCGAACGAGCAGCATAAGAACCTGCTTTCCAATGATCTCGGAGCGTTTGCCGGAATGCTTTTCGACATCGGCATCGGGAAAATAATTCACTCTGAAGGGCGCGAGCTTTCATCTGATGAAATGGCGCGAATCGAAAAGCAAATCGCCAAGCGACACCGCGAAATCAAAGCCGAAGAAACGGAAGAAGATTTGCATACCGAGATGCAATACACTCTTTTGAAAATTGGCAGCAGTCTCGGTTACGACGTAATCGCCGCCTCGAACGACCGCTCACGAAATTATAAGGGCAATCAATTTTCAGCGATAAGTTTAGCTTCTTTGCCCGAAATTGCGGTTGAAAAAGAGACGCTTAACACCATCGGTTTGATTGATGTGGTCTGGTTTGAAAAGGGAACGAGCCGCGTGGTCGCGGCGTTTGAAGTGGAAAAAAGCACTTCGATTTATTCGGGCATTTTGCGGCTGTCGGATTTGGCTCTGAGCTTTTCCGACCAATCGGCAGACCTTTATTTTATTGTGCCGGGCAACCGCGAAAAAGACGTGATTTTGCAGCTCACGCGCCCATCAATCAAAAACGGCAAGCTGCCGATTCAATACATCGTTTTTGGCGAGCTTAGAGACAACTGCGACGCGATTTGTCGTCTCGGCGACAGCCACAAAGTTATGAATCGCATCGCCAAATGCTGCTAGAGTTTGAGGCGAGTAACAAGTATGAAGTTTATTAAATGTTACAAGGAGATTTGGTTCGGCTTCGGGCTGGGCTTATTCGCGTGGCTCATTGACGCGGTGATGCACGCCGAACTCGGCGCGGATGTTCATTCGGGCGGTCTGTGGGCGGAAATCTTCGCGCCGCATCCGACGGCTTTGATTTTTCGGTTTTTCTACCTAGTGATTGCCGTCGCGTTCGGCGTTTTTCTCTGGCGGGCGAACTGGCGCGAGCGGCAGCTTCGCGCTCTGGAGCAGGCAGTTATCGCTTTTCAGCGACAACTCGACGCGCCCGCACTGAGAGTTTTGGGCGCAATCGGACAACTGCAAAACAGAAATTCCGTGCGGCTCGATGAAACAGCCGGAAGGCTCGCGGCGGAAATCACGACGGACGCGGCATTGATTGACGACCTCGCCAAAAAATATCTCGAATTCAGTCGCCTTGTTCAAGCGGGCGAAACGGCGCAGGCAATCGAAACCTTAAATTCCATCGAATCGTGGCTCGCCGAGCGCAAGGTGATTGCCAAATCGTGAAAACAAACCGGAGCCAAACAATTCTGCTTGCCGACGACGACGAAAACTTGCGGCGCGTGCTGGAGTTTCAACTGACCGAAGCCGGTTACAAAGTTCTCACCGCGCAGGACGGCGCGCAGGCACTGGAGATTTTTACCCAAAACGATTTCGATTGCGTCGTCACAGATTTGCGAATGCCGAAACTTTCGGGCTTGGAATTTTTGGAAAAAATCAAAGCCCAAGGCGCGGAAATTCCGGTCATCGTCATCACCGCTTTCGGCGAAGTCGAAACGGCGGTCGCCGCGATGAAGGCGGGCGCGTTCGATTACATCAACAAACCTTTTAACCGCGACGAAATCCTGTTGACGCTCGAACGCGCCGTAAAATTCAGCGAAACGAAAAACGAAAACCTCCGCTTGCGCGAGCTGGTTGACAAAGAATTTCGACTCGAAAACGTCATCGGCGATGCGCCGACGATGCGTTCGGTTTTGAATACGGTCGGGCGCGTTTCGCGCTCGGACGCAACCGTTTTGCTGACGGGCGAAAGCGGCACGGGCAAAGAACTCATCGCCAAGGGAATTCATTTTTCGGGCAAGCGTAAAGACAAACCTTTTATCCCGATTAACTGCGCGGCGATTCCAGAAACATTAATCGAAGCCGAGCTTTTCGGCTACAAACGCGGTTCATTCACCGGCGCGACCGCCGACACGAAAGGCAAATTTGAAACGGCGAACGAAGGCACGCTTTTCCTCGACGAAATCAGCCAGATGCCGCTCGCCTTGCAGCCGAAACTGTTGCGCGTCCTTCAGGAACAGGAAATTGTTCGCGTCGGCGAAAGCGTGCCGCGCAAAATTGACGTTCGTATCGTCGCCGCGACGAATCAGAATTTAGAGAAAATGGTCGAAGAGGGCGCGTTTAGGGAAGATTTATATTTTCGCTTGGCGGTCGTCCCGGTCAATTTGCCGCCGCTCAGGACGCGCCGCGAAGATATTCCGCTGCTCGTCAATTATTTCTTCAAACGCGCTAAAGAAAAACACGGCTTTAAGAATTTGAAAATGACGCGCGAAGTCGTTAACGCTTTGTCGAATTACTTGTTTCCGGGAAACGTGCGCGAGCTGGAAAATTTAATCGAGCGGATGATCGTGCTGTCTGATGAAAATTCTTTAACGCTCGAAGATGTGCCGGATTACATCAACAAACCATTGCAAGTTTTCGGCAACGTCAAATTTGAATTGCCCGCTGAAAACATTTCGCTCGAAGAAGTAGAGCGCGAAATTATTCGTTATGCGCTGGAGATGCACAACGGCAACCAATCGCAGACGGCGCGTTACTTGGGCATCACGCGCAGCGCGTTGATTTATCGGTTGGAGAAAAACAATTTAGACGCGCAATAAGCAATCCGTGAATTAACCGAATCCGTTAACGACGACCGAAGTTTAGCCGGTTTATAGCTACTGTTTGATGAAGCGTTCTCTTCCCGTATTATCCATCTGTGTAATGGTGCTGCTCGTCGCCGCGCTTCATTTCCTCACGCCCGTTGACCGTCTCGTTCTGCACCAAATTTACCAGCGGCTTTACTACATTCCGATTATCTTAGCTTCGCTCTGGTATGGTTGGCGCGGCGGACTCGGCGCGGCACTCGCGGCGAGTTTATCTTACGTTCCGCACATCGCTCTGCACTGGCAGCATCAGAATTACGATTACGCTCTTAACCAATACGCCGAAATCGCTATGTTCTTTGTCATCGGCTCGGTAACGGGTTGGCTCGGCGACCAAAAACGCCGCGAGAGCGAACGCGCCGAACGCATCAACAATGAACTGCAAACCGCTTACGCCGAGCTGCGGGAAACCGTCGGTCAACTTCTGCAAGCCGAACGGCTTTCGTCGCTCGCCGAAATTGCATCGGGCGTGGTTCACGAAGTCCGCAATCCATTGGGCGCAATCAAAGGCGCGGTCGAGATTCTCGAAGACGAATTAGCACCCGACAGCCCGCGCCGCGAATTCGCCCATATCGCCAAAACCGAGGTCGAACGAATTGATAAATTAGTTCAGGAATTTTTTCATTTTGCGCGACCGCCGAAACTTGCTAAAACCAATGTCAACGTCAATGAGCTGGTGCAGTCGGTCGGCAAATTTCACGGGCAGCAAGCAGCGGCGCAAAACGTCTCTATCGAAGAAGATTTGACGGAGGATTTGCCGCTGGTGGCGATGGACAGCGAGCAAATCAAACAGGTTTTATTAAATTTGACGATCAACGCAATCCAAATGATGCCGGACGGCGGCGAGCTATTCTTTAGGACATTTCAGGACGATAAAACGGTTACTATCGAAGTCGAAGACACCGGCGGCGGTATTCCGCCAAGTGTCGTCGGACGCATTTTCGACCCGTTTTTTACGACCAAAGATAAAGGCTCAGGGCTTGGGCTTTCGGTCGCGCATAAAATCGTCGCGCAGCACGACGGCAAACTTCTCGCGGAAAATACTCAGCGCGGAGCGTCGTTCAAAATAGTGCTGAATAAAATTCAATAGTCTTGGCTAATCTGAAACAATTCTTTGATTCGGTTGGTGAGGCTCGGCGACTGGTCGAGCCTCGCCGCTTCTTTGTCAACGCGCAGACAGATATTAACTTGCGTTCTAAAACTTTTCCCGGTCGGCTGACCGATTTCGACAAAGATAATTCCAACGTCTTCGTGCAAACTTTCTCTTTGCGGAAACTCGTAAATCCTGTTTCGGGTTTCCGGTCTGGCTTTACGAAAAATCGTGTTTTCACTCGTGAAATTTCGACCGAATATCTGGCTGATAATTAACAAATAGTTCCGATGAAATCCAAAAATCTCGCGCTGTTTGTTCACTTGAACGACCGCCTTTTTGACATCCGGCAGTTTATTCACGTCGTCCTGTTTTTCATTGAGCGATTCGATTTTTACGCGCTTGCACTGAATTCCAACCGAAAACTGCGGTAGTTCTGACTCACATAAGATTAAGTCAACGTCGGAATGATGCGGATTCTCGACGACGGGCTTTCTCACCGAAAATGCCCGGAGAGCGTTGCGGGAAAGCCCTAACTTGTCCAGTAATAGATTGCCGCCGCTCGATGACATCAGCCATTGAAGAATTTGTTCTTCGCTTTCATTTGTTACTTTGTCTTCGATGCCGCTGTCTTCGGGCGTAAACAACCGAAATGATTCGCCGGCGCGGATCGTTTGTCCGGCATTGATGAGAAGCGTGTCCGAATTTACGCAGTCGAAAACGAGGTAGTTTTTCATCTGTTAGGGAGTTTGAAATAATCGGTTGATTTTTTCCGCGACGTTTCTCAATATGGAAATCGCTTCAAAAGCCGGGAACACGGTTTGAATTTTAGAGTGCGAAAATTCGTTTCTCATTTTTCTTAAATACTCCCATCCTTCGTGTTCCGTCGCCGTCAGATAACCGGAATCTTTTAGTTTTTGTAACTTAATTTCATACCTCGCGTTTTTCTTCGCCAGAGCGTGTATCAAACATTTATGAGTAACGGCAGATTCGGCGACGCGCAAAAGCTGGTCTGCGCCCAAAGCAAACAACGGATAAAAGAAACAGCCGTAAAGCATCGCCCCGCGCGCCGCCTCAAATTGTCGTCGAGCTGCGATTGGAACCGACGAAATCAATTCGATTTTTAAGAATTCTTCCGCTCGCTCATCGTCGGTAATCTGGAACTTTTCGCCCGTATAGAGATTTATCTTTATAAAATAATCATTAAACGGATCGGGCGATTTCCAATTATCTTTCGTCAGTTTTTTAAATCCCAAAGCGACTGCCTGTTCTGTCATAATGACCTCAATGTTTATTAAGTTAGTAAAATTCTAAACGCTACTCGTTTATTTTAAAAATCTTAATTCTTTATATTTCACAGATAAAACAAATCGGCATAATTAGCACAACCGTGTTATAATATTAGCGTATCTATCTTGATGCGGAAATTGACTTTCGATTCGTTGAGGAATTTATAAGATGATGAAATTGAATTGGTATTTTGACGAATTAAAATCGGCTATCGAGCCGGACGAGAAATATAAGAAACACGCCCAAAAAGCCGACGACCCCGTGCGAGAACATCTCCGCACCGATGCCTCGTTTGCCGACTATTACGCCAATTCGTTTCTCTACGGTTCTTACGCTCGCAGCACTGCTGTCGGGAACATCAAAGACGTTGATTTGGTGATTGTCTGTAATTACTCGAATTACTCCAGCCCGCTGACGCTTCTCAATAAATTGCGCGAATCGTTGGAGGGTTTATACGACAACGCAAGCCTCGGCGATCAACGCCGCTCGATTCGCGTTGACGAGCCGCTGCCTGATATTCCCGACTCGAAATTGACGCTCGACGTAATTCCGGCGATTTATCAAAACGGTTCGGACGGCGCGTTATGGGTTCCCGACCGCGAGAAACGCGAATGGACTCCGAGCCACCCGCGCGGTCATATGGCGCACACGACTCGGCTGAACGCCGCCTCGAATCAGGGGCGTTTCGTTCCGCTCGCCAAAATGATGAAATGGTGGTGGAAGCATCAGTTTGAATTGAAACAGCCGTGGGTCGAATCATTCAAACGCAAGCCGAAAGGTTTTTGGATTGAGACGATGACGGGAAAATACGCTGATTTGTCGAAAGATTCTTACCCGGAGCTGATTGTTTCGACGTTTGAAAATGCCTTCGTCAGCTTCAAAAAATTTCGCAGCGATGACAGAATTCCAAGTTTGGACGATCCCGGTTTGCCCGGAAAATCCATTAAGATTTCGATGACGACGGACGAGTTCGCTTTTTTCCTCGACACGCTCGAAGAATCGCTGGCTGTGGCGCGTGAAGCCGCAAATTCGACATCCGAAAGCCGCGTCGCCGAACTCTGGCAGACGATTTTCGGAGGCACGGCGGAAATTTCCAAATCGCTCAAAGGAACGAGCGGCGGCGGAAGTTTGTTGAAACCGGCAGCCGTTTCCGGCGGCAGTTCATTGAGATTCCCGCCTAATCCGATTGAGCCGAAAAAACCCGGAGGTTTCGGTTAAATGGATTTATGGTTTCTGAACGATCAGAAATTGCTGACAAGAGAGCGCGAGGCGATTTCCGCGCTTCAGCAGAGCGCGGAATGGCTGGTCGGCGTGGAATGGTCGTTATGCAGCAATAAGCTGTGCGCTACTATAATCGTCAGAGCGCACAATCACGATTACGAGCTGCGGCTTGTTTACCCGACTTTGTTTCCGCAAGTTCCGCCGGTTGTTTTTCCGCTCAACGCAACGCAACGCTTATCGGAACATCAATACGGCGGAGCAGACGGACCGCTCTGCCTCGAATGGGGATCGGATAACTGGCAGCCGGAAGTAACTGGCGCGCAGGTTCTCGAAAGCGCGTATAAGCTGCTCGATATTGAAAATCCGCTGGGCGAACAAACGACCGCGCCTGACGAAGCGGCGATTTCTCGCATCGTTCCGTCGCGGCACGCGCTGAATCCAGGACAGATGCTGCGGCAGGAATACGCCAGATTTTATATTGCCGACCGGACGCTCGAACATCTGACCGAACCTTCTGACAATGCGTGCGGAACAATTCGCTTCTCGACTCGCTCACGCAGCAAATCCTTTTTAGCGGTCGTTCACGAAATACATAACGGAGAAAGCGTTTGGAGCGATCCGACGATTCCGACTTTTTTGCGCGGCAAAGACGATAAAGACATAAAGACAGGCGCGTTCTTCAAAACCGATTGTCATTCCGCAAAGCTAGAAGCCGTCAAAACCACCGGCGACTTGGAAAATATCCTCAAATCGGCGGGTTTCGAGAGCCGCATTTCGCTTGACGGAGACGCGCTCAAATTCGACGGCGGAGAAACCGCGCCGTTCGGCATTTTAGTTCTCGACCGCGACGGCAACCCGCATTTTCTTTACCAACTCGACGACGGCAACACCGTAACGACTGCGCGGATTCAGTCGAATTCGAGCCGGGAAACCAAAAGAACTCCCGCCAATCTTGAGGGATTAGCCGGTAAAAAAATCGGAATCGTCGGACTCGGTTCGGCGGGCAGCAAAATCGCCGTTTCGCTCGCCCGAAGCGGAGCGAGAAGTTTTTATCTCGTTGATTACGACGTTTTTCTGCCGGAAAACGCCGAACGAAACGCGCTCGACTGGAGCAATCTCGGCGACCACAAAGTTGACGGCACACAGGAAGCGTTACAGCGTTTGGGCGTTGATTTCGACATCGAAGTATCCCGAACCGATATAACCGGACAAGAGTCATCAGCCGTCGTCGCCATCGTCCTCGACCGTTTAGGAAAGTGCGATGTGATCATTGACGCGACGGCGGAGCCAAAAGTGTTCAATTTATTGACGGCGATGGCGACGGTTTACAAAAAGCCGCTGGTTTGGCTAGAAGTGTACGGCGGCGGCTTCGGCGGGATGATTGCCAGAAGTCGCCCTGAACTCGATCCCGCGCCGCAAATGATGCGAGCGGCTTACCTTGGATATTGCGAACAAAATCCCGCGCCGGAAAATATGCGCCCCGGAGCAGCCAACAACTACGGAACTGAAAATGAGGAAGGCATAATTTATCAGGCTTCGGATGCGGACGTGGCAATCATCGCGCATCACGCAGCGCGGCTGGCAGCCGACACTGTTTTGACGGCTGAACAATCATCGTATCCTTATTCGATGTATTTAATCGGACTTGCTGAAGCGTGGGTTTTGGAAGCACCGTTCGCCACGATTCCGATTGCGACGGTGCACCTTTTGCGAAGCGAAGCGGAAACAGCGGAAGAAACCGATACCGCGTCCGACAGCGATAACGCCGAATTTATAGTTTCCTTAATAAAAAAACTCGATGCAGCTAAACCTTCCGCGTGAAATTCGCCTTCAACTTGAAACCGCTTTGCGCGATGCCGGGCGGCGCGAAATCGGCGGCATTTTGATGGCTGAACACGTTGCCGAAAACGCTTTTCGCGTGCGGTCGCTCACCATTCAACGGCGCGGCGGCAGCATTGCTACTTTCCTGCGAGCCGTCGAAGCCTTCCTCGGTCCGCTCAGAAACTTTTTCCGGCAGACAGAATACAATTACACCAAATTCAATTACCTCGGCGAATGGCATTCGCACCCGTCGTTCGTTCCCACGCCGAGCGAGACCGACCACCGGACGATGTGGTCAATCATCAACGACCCGCAGGTCGGCGCATTTTTCGTCGTCCTTTTGGTTGTCAAACTCGATGAAAACGGGAAATTTGTCGGAACGGTAACGGTTTATCAGCCTGATGCTCCGGCATTCAGAGGAGAATTAATTTTGGAATAAATATGACGGTTAATAATCAAGACAATTCGCAAACAAACGCGCCTTCGCTGCTCGAACCACAATCGCGCGGCGGCGACATCGCCGAGGGCGGCATAAATTTTCAGGCTGAAGTAATACTCTCTTTCCTTCCACAATGGCTGCGAATGGATGGTTTTACTTCAATGGTTCGGGAAAATATGGCGGACTTTGAAGCGAAATTTTTTATTCCCGGACACGGCTACAAAAAAGAATTTATCGAGGTGAAAAACCACCTTGTACGACCTGCTGAATTCTGGCACGAGATTGAACGATTCAAACAAATGGAGCGTGCAGTCGGCGATGAATATCAATGGTTTACATTGACCTCTGCGGGACTTCATCAGGATTTGCATCCGCTTGTCCACAGCCTCCGACGGATCCGTGACCCGTATGATTTTTACGAAAATTCTCGAATACTAGAAAGCTCTTATAGCGAATATCTTGAACGGGTCAGAGGATTAGGTAAGAGCGATGAGGATGCAGAGTTTTTATTTAACAAAGTTTGGATTCTCAGTGATTTGAGCCATGCGCGAGATGCCGGTAAAGCACTATTCAAGCAATCTTTGACCGAAAATCTTCCGCAGTATGGTGATTTGCCGACTCGGATCCTTGACGACATTTACAGCGAAGTTTCAACTTTTATCAAGGGTAAGGGAATTCAAACAGTTACTCGTCTGGAACTTGAAAGTAGTCTTCGCACTCCCATCCCGGAGAATCTCTTGCCGCCGGTTTCTCCGATTCATATTCATACTGCAATCAACGAGATTGAAACAGATGCTGACAAAACGGCTCTGCGTTTCGATTGGGCGGAATTCTTCGCCGGCGAAAATCGAAATTATCCGCCGCCCGAAGTCTGGAACGAGCGAATGATTGGAAAACTGCTCGAAGCCAAAAACTGGATTCTTGAAAGACGCTCGACGAGAAGGATTTTTCTGACGGGCAATCGCCGTCTTTCGGCGAGCTTGGCAATCGGCTCAATATTTTCGGCGGTCGCCGGGTTTTCGGTTGATATGCAGCAGCGCGAACAAGTTTTTCCGACGAACGCGCACGCCGCGCCGGAAACCGCTAACTATCAAATCCAATTGCAACGGTTCGGGAATGAAAAAGGCGAGCGTTTGATCGTCAGTATCGGTATCATTCGGGATGTCGTGCCGGAAGTTGACGAATATATTCAAAAGCAGGGGCTTAATGATTTGCCAAGGCTGCATATCAAAGGCGATGCGCCAATCGTTTCGCCGGAGCAAGCCAATCTGGTGACGGGAAAAATCAAAAGTCTGATTTCGGAAAATGTAGTTCAAAGCGGGGCAAAACAAATTGACCTTTTCATCGCCGCGCCTGCGTTTCTCGCGCTATTTCTCGGACATCGTTTAAACGCGACGGCTCCGGTGCAGTGTTACGAGCGCGTGGCAGCCGGTCAATACGAGCCGACCTGTCTGCTTTTCAACAAGTAAAAATCAAGTAGTTATGGGACAACATAAAAAACAACATTACGTTCAGCAGTCATACTTACGACGCTTTTCACCAAACGGAAGACAAATTCACGTTTACGATAAGGTACTTGGAAATGAATTTCTCAACGGCATTCTCGATGTCGCGCAGGAATCACATTTTTACCGATTGCCGGAAGGAATGGAGTCGTCAGACCCGTCCGTTACGATTGATGACCCCTTAATTGTAGAAAAGGCATTCCAAAAAATTGAAAGCCGCTTTAATCAAAACATTCAAACTTTGATTGATTTGCCGGCGACCGCAAATATTCCTGCCGAGGTGCGAGAAAATCTTTCCGTCTTTTTGACGATTCAATTATTAAGAACGAGAGCTTATAGAAATTTGATTGTCGAAACGGCTGAAAAATTGGCGCGAGCCATTACGAACGAGGCGATTAAAGAAAAGTTCGGCGAGGAGGCGTTAAAATACGCGCCGAAAATTGAATTCAAGGACAAAGCGGCAGGCTTACTGCAAAGCAAGCTCATTTTCGATTTCGATAAAATCGAAGAATACGCCGCAGCCTTGCGAAATCATATTTGGATAATCGGAATCAATGACACCGGAAAACCTTTATACACTTCCGACGATCCGGTCGTGATACACAGCCCGCTAAAAGATTATCTGCCCGCCGTCGGCATCGCGTCGCCCGGAGTCGAAATCGCTTTTCCGCTTTCGTCAACTCGCATTTTAACCATCGCCGACCGTGCATTCTACGGCTTTCACGAAAATTCCTTCGACGGTAAAAGCCGCAACTTGGATGCGGAAAACGTAAAGTATTACAACAGTCTTCAAGTCCTCGACAGCGAACGACAAATCTACTGCGAGCAGCCGGATTTTGATTTGGTTAAAGATATGATCAAGAAAAATTCCGCGCTCGGCGAAATCAAACGGGACCGAGTGGAAATTGAAATAAAATAATTTGAGACCCGAACGTATTTTAAAACTCAAAAAAACGACTGAATGCGGCGGGACGCTTGACCGCGCCCGTCTTTTCTTTCAACTCGTCGAACATCGGGTGCATATGACCGCTCATCATATGTTTGTATTGCGCCAGCAAACTCAAATACGCCGGGTCGGTATCGGATAACTCTTTCGCTTTTCGGAAGCGAGTCCACTGATGGTCAATCCAGCCGTGCAGTTTCCAAAAACGCTCGTTGAAAATGTTGACTTTCGGATCGCCCAAATTTATCGGGCTTGCCGGGTCAGTCCATCTATTATGCAGATAATTGTGAACGCCGAGCCTTCCGTCAGGGTCGCGGTTGGCGGGATTATCAGGCAGCGGGTGGATGTTAGTTTCGATAAATAATCCGTAAGCGTCATCGCTCGCAAAGTCGGTGAAATTGTTTTCGATAACTTTGATGCCTTCAGCTTTCGCCGCATCGAAAGTTGCACCGCCAGGAACGGGATCGTTTTGGTCGTTCGGATCGGTCGGCGGAGTTTGCCAACCGCGAATCAATTTTTGATGTTCTGGAAATTTCTCTTGAATCAAATGCAGCATCGCCCGGTGCATCATCAAAAAGTCCATCCCGTTGCCAGCCGCGCCTTCCTGCAATTCGGCACGCTTCCAGTGTTGACTCTCCGCGTATTCGATTAATTCTTTCGCCGTCTGCTGCATATCGGCATCGCCGTGTTCGGCAAAGTAATGCCAAAAATCCCAACGTCTTTCAAAATGCCATTGGTCGTGATGTTCGCCCCACATCACGCTTTCCATCCACGACACTAACTTATCAGGCATTTTGACATCGCTCATTTTTAACGACTCCTAAAAAATTTATTTGACAACTGGAATTGAACTTTATCGTTACTACGACAATGCTCTTATTGTCAAACTTCTATTTGGAAAATCCTATGACTCTCGACGAATTTTTGCACTTCAAATCAAATTTCCGTCTTATGAAAATAACTTATGATAATACGGGTTATCGAAATGTATTTACAAGGGAAGTCGGTCGTGTTAATTTTATAATAATGCTAAGCCGAAAATAAATTTCTGACCTCGTAAATAACCGTTTATGAACTTAGTAATGAAAATAAGAAATCCGACCGGAGAAATTTATCAGTTCGTTCCGAAAAGGTTCGACGTTCTCAAATACGGCGACTTGCTCTCCGCGCTCGTTAAAAAAGATAAGACGTATCATTTTAATTGCGACGTAGAATCCGTTGAAGTCGAGCGAGACGGTGTTAAAACCGTCGAAAATAAAAATAGAGCCTCGTTTGCAATTAATTTCCGCGAGCCCCTGCGGGTTTACGGTTTGGTTGACGGCGGATGGCTGCCGCCGCCGTTTGTGAATCCGCCGAATCTGCTCGCCGACAGCAACGTCATCGGCTATCTGGCGGAGATTGCCAAAGGAAACGCGGTCGCTCCCGTGCAGGCGGCGGGCTGGTGGTTTAAGCTGGTGACGAATCCGAAATTGCTAATCAACCCGCTGCCTTACGCCTTTGAAGGTAACCGGCGCCGAACTCCGACTTTTGAAGAGTTTGAGCAGTCATACGCGGAAGCGACGAGAATAATTAAAGAGAATCTTCCGCACGCCAACGTCATCGAGTTTCAAGACGAGCATTTTCGCGCCGCTTACGATCTGCTGGCAGACCTCGCCAAGCGCGACGAAAAGGAAATGGAATTTTTAATCAATGCCGCGCCGCTCGTCGCCGACGGCGTTCCGACCGCCAAACTTTTAGAAACCGAAACCGAAATTCTTAAGACCGCCAGGGATTTGGGCGTGCAGCCAAAATCGTCTTTGGCGGTTCTGTCGCTTTTGTCCTGTCTTTACGACGATGGTCGTTCGGGTTACGCGACGGCGAGAAAGGTTATCAAACCGCGCGTCGGCTACAGTGAGGAAAACGCTTACAACGCGCTCGCCGACCTCGGCGGTCTGCGATTGTTTTTGGGAGCAATCGCGCTTTCGCGCCTGCCGGAATTCGAGTCTTTCGCTTTCTGCACTTTTGATCAGGCAATCGCCCTGCTCTGGTGCGGTTTTGAGTTTCACAAAATTGAATTCAATAAATCGTCGGGACTGGATGCGACCTACATCTTCGATGAAAATTTATTTCCGCGACTCGACGAAGCAGAGCGAAAAGAACTGACGAAAAGATTGATCTAAATCCACTACCTGTTGCCTGGAAAATTTAGCTTGGATTTATGGAAAATAAAATCACCTTAGTTAAACCGAAACTTTCCGCTGCGGAAAAGCAAATCATTAATTTAGTTCTCGACGCGCTCCCGTCCGAAAACTCGCGCCGCGCATATCAGAGAAATTTGGAAGAATTTTTCTTCTGGCACGCCGCCGAAAACCGACCGGAGCTGAATAAGGCTCTGATAAATAGATACGTCAAAACTTTGCGCGATGCCGGCGCGTCGTCCGCCAGCATCAATCAAAAACTTTCCGCCGTTAGAAAGCTCGCGTCCGAAGCTGAAGACAACAACTTGATTGACTCGAAAATTGCCAACGGCATTCGCGCCGTCAAAGGCGTGCCGTTTCGTGGGCGGCGCACCGGCAACTGGCTGACAAAAGAAGAAGGGCAAATGTGGCTAAACGCTCCCGACATCAAAACTCTGAAAGGCGTGCGCGACCGAGCGTTGTTGGCAGTCCTAATCGGTTGCGGATTACGACGAGCGGAAGCGGCGATTCTTTCCGTTTCGCACATTCAGCAGCGCGAAGGACGTTGGGTGATTGTTGATATTGTGGGAAAACGCGACAAGATGCGAACTGTGCCGATGCCTTCTTGGGCGAAGGCGACGATTGACTCTTGGACTTATGCGGCGCGGATTGAGAGCGGCTTTATTTTCCGCCGGGTGAACAAAGGCGGCAACGTGATGGGCGAAGGTTTTACCGAGCAGGCGATCTATAACATCGTCGTCGGCTATGCGAAAAAATTAGAAAAGCAAGGCATCGCGCCGCATGACCTCAGAAGGACATTCGCCAAACTCGCTCATAAAGGCGGTTCGCCGATTGACCAGATTCAATTATCTTTGGGACACGATTCGATTCAAACGACGGAAAAATATCTCGGAGTCGAGCAGGATTTGTCCGACGCGCCCTGCGATCATCTTGGGCTAAAAATAAGAATTTGAAGCTTGATTGAAGTTAGACAATGCGGCAAAAGATTTCTGTAATTGTCGGATCTTTCGGATTATAATCTGGACGTTTTCCTTTAAAGCTGTGTTGCGTGACATTCATTTGTGAGATTTCAGATAACTCATACAATCTCCAGCAGAGCGGCTTCGTCTTGTCGGAGCCTCGAATCTGAAAACCTCGCAAAACGTAATTTCCCGCAGTACTGATTCCGCAGCAAAAAGGCTCGACGATGCGCGAACGACCGTCGTATTTGAATTGGACGAGATGTTTATCGGTGATTGCTTGGCAAAGCAAATCCTTTTTTTCATCCAGTGATGTAATCATTTATTAAATTCCGTAAAAGTTGTTTTGTCTGATTTCCAATTTTTCAATTCTTCAGCGTTAAATCCCTTTCGCCTGAGTTCCTCCGCGATAACCGAACGATGACACTCTTTCACGTCATCGCAACCGCACATCAAAACGGGGAAAAGAAGGCAGGCGAGGTTTTTGCTGAATATGAACCTTTTGAGCGGCTGTGTTAAAATCCGGCAATATGAAAAGATGTCTTATTTTGATCGTGTTCGCTGTTCTGCTTGGTGTGCCGGTACAGGCGCAAGATCTCAAAGCGAAGATCTACGAAACCGAGCGTGCCTTTGAGAAAATGGCGGGCGAAAAAGGCGTTGCCCCGGCTTTTCTTCATTTTCTGACCCCAAATGCGACCATGTTCATGCCGGAGCCGGTAAACGGACACGAATTCTGGAAAAAACAGGGTTCGACGGAGGCTTTGAATTGGGATCCGATGTGGATAGACGTCTCTTCCAACGGCATTTTCGCCTATAGCGTCGGCAATTCGATCTACCGTGCAAAAGGAAAGGATGACCCGAACGCCCATTATGGAAATTACCTAACGATCTGGGCCCGTCAGCCTGACGGAGAATACAGGGCAGTTCTGGACACCGGCATTACGCACAATAAGAAGCCGGCCGGCGGTAAGGATTGGCGTTCGCCTGCGGCCGCCTCATCCAAAAGCGACCGGAATGCGGCGGCATCGGATTCTTCCGTCGGTTTCTATGAAATGGCCGCCGGTTACCCCGCGGAAAAGGCATATAGCGCATATTTGGCCGACGACGCGGTCATGCTGCGGGAAGGCAGCGAACCTTTTTGGGGCAAAAAAGCCATCGTAAAATATTTAAAAGAACAAAAACAGAAGGTCAGCTTTGCAAAGAGAAAATCCTTTTTGGAAGCCGGGGATGTGGCATGGGTAACGCAAAGCTATCGTTTGACGGACAAGTCCGGAAACGAGGTCGGACGCGGGAATTTTGTTCAGATCTGGAAATTGAACGGCGGAAAATGGAAGATCGCCGTGGATGCCTTCTTGCCGCTGCCGGCGAAAAAATGATCAAAAAGTGAGTAAAAATTCTGAAAAGGTGGCCGAATTGCTTCGGCTGGAAGCGGCGGCCATCGAACGAGCCGCAGAATGTTTGGACGAGCAAAGCGTTGATGCGGCCATCGCGGCTCTTCAGGCCTGCCGCGGCAAAGCGGTCGTTATGGGCGTCGGCAAATCCGGTGTGATCGCTCAGAAGATCGCACAAACGATGACCAGTACGGGTACCGTAGCAATGTTCCTGCACCCTTCTGACGCATTGCACGGCAGTCTCGGCTTGGTGTCAGAGGGCGATGTTGTGTTGGCTCTCAGCAATTCGGGCGAGACCGAAGAGCTGCTCGCCATACTCCCGGCGCTCAAGCGGCGTAAGGTGACACTGATCGCCATCGTCGGGAATGTTTCATCGACATTGGCGAACAATTCGCATATCGTGCTTGATGCGGCGGTTGACAAAGAGGCTTGCCCGCTAAATCTCGCTCCGACCACTTCAACGACAGTTGCCTTGGCGGTCGGTGACGCGATCGCAATGGCACTAATGGAATCCCGCGGGATAACACCGGAAGATTTCGCCGCCAACCACCCGGCCGGCCAACTTGGAAAGCGGTTGACCATGACCGCCGCCGACCTCATGCATCCGAGCCCGAACATAACGGCCGACCGCGGCTGGTTAGAGGTTGTAAAAGCCATCAGCAGCAACGGGCTTGGGGCGGTAACTGTTGTGGACAGCGACGGGCTTCTGATCGGCATCGTAACCGACGGCGATCTTCGGCGAACTATCGAAGGACAGACGGATGGAGACCTTAGGGGCCTTTCCGCTCGGGACATGATGACTCGCGGCCCTATTGCGGCAACGGCGGAAACGCTTGCCTTTGACGCCCTTCGGGTGATGGAAGACAGGCCGTCGCAAATTTCGGTGCTCCCGGTTACGGACGATGGGGGAAAATGTATAGGTCTTTTGCGGCTGCATGATATTGTCCGCAGCGGGTTATAAGTTTATGTGCAAAATTTCAAAGCTTTTTTTCGCAGTGGTTTTGGCGGTTCTGTTCGGAATACATTCCGCGGCCGCCCAGACACCGCGAGCCGAGGTAGCGATCACGCTGGATGAGAGTTTTTTTGATGCTCTGTTGGATGGGATCTATCAAAGTGCCGAACCGCCGGAATTTCCTTTGGCCTCGACCAAAGACGTTCGAGGAAAAAAAAAGCCCATGACCAACTCATTTGCCGCAAGCGGACCGTGTTCGGACAGCATAAAGCTGGTTAGAGAATCGGGCGGCGTGCGAACCTCTGTAAGGTTTCGCGATGGAAAGATATTATTACCGCTTGCTTTTACGGGCAGTTATAATCCTCCGCTGATCGGATGCGTACCCTTTTCGGGTTATGCCGAATCAACGCTTGATCTGGAATTTGACGAAAGCGGCCAACGCTTGATCGCCCGTGTTCGTGTTCTAAATGTTGTGCTCAGCGGGACCGGCGGGGTTGGCAGTTCGGTGGTCGCCAAGCTGGTGCAAGGTTCGATCGATCGTAAAATAAATCCGCTTGAAGTGGTGCGGCTCGACAAAATGTCATTTGTCGTCCCGGTTCAAAATGGCGGCCAGATGCGTGTGCGTGCCGGTTCTATCAGAACGGAGATCGCGAATTCGGCGATAATCATATACATTCGTTACGAATTCTTTAAGTTATAGCGTGCGTCCGCGACAGATAGTGTTTGTATTGGTGCAATGCACCGACACAGATCAACCAAATGGGATATGGATAAGCCACAGATCGACAACCGGGCGGCCTGTTCTATGCGGCACACCGATTGCTTTTTGAATTAGGACAGGTTTTGCAAATGTAAAATCAGACCAATTTAAGGGGCACATCAAAATGACCATAAAAATCAATAGAACATTGGCTCTCGGCATAGGGTTGAGCGCCGCTTTCCTGCTCGGTTCTGTGTCGGATGCCGCTGCACAGCGCCCTGGACGTGATGGCAAGGGCAACGATACGGAACGCTCGGGCAATCAGCAAAGAAAGCCCGATACGGTTAGACCGCAGCAAGACGATTGGCGGCGGCGGCAGGAAGCTCAACGCCAGCAAGATTCTCAGCGACAGCAAGAAGCGACCCGCCAACGACAACAGCAACAGCAAGATGATTGGCGGCGGCGGCAGGAAGCCCAACGCCAGCAAGATTCTCAGCGGCAGCAAGAAGCGGTTCGCCAACGACAACAGCAGCAGCAAGATGATTGGCGGCGGCGGCAGGAAGCTCAACGCCAGCAAGATTCTCAGCGGCAGCAAGAAGCGGTTCGCCAACGACAACAGC
>CAKZGE010000008.1 GCA_936914845.1 uncultured Chloracidobacterium sp. | reverse complement strand
GTCCGTCGGCGAGTGCATCCGACATAAAATCCGCCGACCAGGTCTTGTTAGTTTGGGCCGGCACCGGCGTCATTTTTGGATCAGGCGCTGTTTGCCGGCGATCGCTTCATTGTAGGCTCCGCCGGCGATGTTCGTTAATTCGATCGCTTTGTCGTACAGGGCAACGGCCATGCCGTCTTCATCGTAAAATTCGTAGATCTTAGCCAACGCTACATACGAAAGGGAGAGCAATGCCGGGTCAACACGCTGTTTGGAGGCAATGCGCAGAACGTTTTCATACGCAACTTTCGCTTCGATCAATTTTGCTTGTTGAGCATCGGCATCTTCGAGGGATTCTGCCTGAAGACTAGCGACACGGCCGATATTATAGTAGATACGCGGTTCGCCGGGATGTTTTTCGAGCAATGCCTTAAGATCTGATTCGGCCTGCGGAAATTGCTTAGCATCGACCGAAGTTTTGATCTTCAAAAGACCGTCAACGACAGGGTTATCGACGGCGAATTTCACGGTCTCGCCACTGCGGCTGCGTTTTTCGCGAGCTGCTTTAGCTCGATCGCGGGCTTCGGCGTACGAGGCGTAACGGTCAGTTTCCTTGGCCGGGGCAAAGGAAAGAAGCATTTCACGCATCGAAGCGGCGATGTCGAATTGGGCTTCTTCCAAACCCTTAAGCTGGTCGGCGAAATAAAACACCATTACGGCGCCTTTGTCATGATCTTCGGAAAGCCGAAGGATGGTTTCATCAGCTTGTTCTTTTTTGAAATTTTCGAGTTCGGCGGCGAACGAACGTTTTTCGGCATCGGTCTTTAGCGTCAAGATCTTTTCTCGGGCTTGAGCGGTGGCGATGCGAACGCGTTCTTCTTCGGTTTGCCGGGCATCGGCAGCCGCGACCAAGGAACGCGAGATGGTCAGATAGACATCAGGCGACACGGTCGGGTCCGTTTTGCGTTTTTCGTCCAAAAGTTGTTTAACGGAATCTCTTATCGCAGCAACCTCTTTTTGATGTTCAAGAACGATGGGGTCGATGACGAATTGAAGATATGCCCGGCGAACATCCGAAAAGGTGAGGTCCGTATTCGGCGGGATCACGACATAATAATCGTCTTTTACATTGAGGAAATTGATGGTTCCAACCGGAGCCAGCATTTCGGGAACAATGTAAAAACTACGTTCGCGAGAACGACTTTCGACATTTTTCAGCGTGGTGCGTTTCGATCTTTGGGCCTCAACCTTTACGCGTTCGGTAAAATACAGAGCCGGGCGTGTATGGAGGTAATCGAGCAATTCGCGGACCATTTCACCGGCGGTGGGCCGAAGCGTTTTTTCCGAAGACAGGTCATAGATCTTCAAATATTCGGCAAGGTTGCCGCTAAAACTTGAGCGACGGTAAAAATCGCGAACAAGCGGCGCAAAATCGAGCACATCAAGCAAAGGGCCGGGCAGATCGCTGGTAACGATCGGGTCAGCCAGCTCCGGAGCCGGAGTCAATGCATAAGCCATTGATATGAAAGGGGCTACCAATTCGGCGTCGGACTTATTAGGATTGCGCTTTTTATATTGAACGATAAATTGTGTGATGCGCGAACGGAGGTCCGGATTAAGGCCGGCGAGATCGCTTGCGAGCTGTTCGCGGAACTTTATGCCTTCGGGCGAAAGCGGCACATTCAAAACGGGCACAGGCTGGCCATTGGCATCAAGAGTGCGGGCTGCGTCAACGGTTGCCAATACGATCATCACACGCTTGTCGGGTGCGATGCGAACACCGTAATTGGAAAGGTCGAAGCCGGCCGGGCGAGGTGTTTGGGCCGGAGCAGGCGTCGGCTGTTGGGCCATGACGGAAGCGGAAAGAAAAAGTGCGAATATTGCAAAAAGCAAAGAACGGTTAACGAACATAAAAATGACCTCGCCCGATGCGGCGAATTTTATTCTAAGGCTTTTGTTAAAGATGTTTGAAGCCGGAAGATAGATGCATGTTTTTATAAAAACGAACAAAGGATAAAGGCACGTTCGGCACCTTTATCCTTCGGGGTCTAAAAACTGTGATCGGCAGCTTAATTAAAGCTGGCCAGAGCGTCGGCTTCGGCGTCGTAAACATCAAAGACGGTCAGCAGCTTGGTGATCGCCAAAAGGTCTTGGATCTTTTGCGTAAGGCTTAAAAGCTTAAGGGTGCCGCCCTCTTTGTTAACAGCTGTAAAGCTTGAAACAAGTTCGCCGATACCGCTTGAATCAATGTATCCGACGCCGGCAAGGTTCAAAAGGATCTTTGTTTTGCCTTCGCCGAGCAGGCGACGGATGGCAGAACGCAGCTCGACGCTTCCTTCGCCGATAGTTACCTTTCCATCCAGATCAAGAATAGTTACGTCGCCAGCTTGGCGTTCAGAAATTGTGATATCAGCCATTTTCCTCTCCTAAGATTTGCTAAAAATAAAAGTATTGAAAAGCAGATTTTAGACCATTAGGTCTAAAAAAGTCCAAGAATCAAAATAAAAAAAACGAATAAGCGTAACGTCTATTGCGTTTTTACCATTCGCACGACCATTCCGCCGGCCTCGTGGTTGAACCATTCAACCTCATCCATAAAGGATCGCATAAAAAGAATTCCGCGGCCGGAGGCTTTTAAAAGGTTGGACGGGTCGGTCGGATCAGGGATGTTTTCGGGGTCGAAACCGCTGCCGAAATCGCGGACGGTGATCTCAATACCGTCCTGAATGCCGGCGAAGGTCAGCTCGACGAATTTTTCTTCATCAAAAAGATTGCCGTGCTTTACGGCGTTGGCCACTGATTCGCGAACGGCCAGATCGACGGCGGAAACGAAATCATCGCCATAGCCATTTTCGCGCACAAATCTTTCGGCGCGGACCGCGGCTTCGTCAACAGCATTAATGCGGCTTGGTAATTTAAATTCGATCAATTGGGTCACTGTATTTCTGTAAAGTATCGATTAAACTGATGTTCTGTCAAGACAAACTACGCTCAAAGCTAATAGAATGTTCGTAATATGAAATTAAATAGGGCAACAGCCCTACGGGGACGGATAGAATTGCCGGGCGATAAATCGATATCGCACCGGGCCGCAATGTTTCTGGCAATGGCAGATGGCGAGGCGGCGATCTCGAATTTTGCGTCGAGTGCGGATTGCGCGTCAACGCTGAAATGTCTGAGCGGCCTTGGGGTAAAGGTTAGGCGAAACGGAAATGAAGTTGTTATCGGCGGGGTCGGCAAACACGGATTCGTTCCGCCGACTGTCTCGCTCGATTGCGGCAACAGCGGAACGACGATGCGTTTGCTGTCCGGTGTGCTGGCGGGCCAAGACTTTGGATCGGTACTGACGGGCGACGGTTCGCTCCGCTCACGGCCGATGATGCGGGTGATACGGCCATTGACGGAAATGGGCGCCGTGATCGGTTCACAGGACGGAAAAGCGCCGTTGGAGATCAGAGGCGGAGAGCTGAAGGCGATAGACCACGAATTGCCGGTAGCATCGGCGCAGATAAAATCGTGTGTGCTGCTGGCGGGGTTGAACGCAAAGGGGCGGACGACGGTCTTGGAGAGCACGCAAAGCCGCGACCACACCGAACGGATGTTGCGATGGCTGGGTGTTGACGTTGGCGAAGAGCATACGGAACGCGGCGTAAAGCTTTCAGTGGCGGGCGACGCACGGCTGACGGCACGCGACATAACTGTGCCGGCGGATATCTCTTCGGCAGCATTCTTTTTGGCGGCCGCGGCATGTTTGCCGGGTTCGCGGATCACTCTGCCGGGAATCGGGCTGAACCCATCACGGACCGGAGTTCTTGATGCCCTGAGAATGCTAGGAGCCGATATTGAGGTGATGAATGAACGGGAAGCGGGCAATGAGCCGGTCGGGGACCTTGTTGTGCGGGGCGGCCTGCGAGAAGCGGAAATGGCTAACGGCAACATTTTAAAAGGCCGGATCATCGCCAACTTGATCGACGAAATACCTGTGCTGGCGGTTTTCGGCACCCAGATCGAGGGTGGATTGGAGATCAGAGATGCGGCGGAGTTGAGGGTCAAGGAATCTGACCGGATCGCGGCGGTAGTGGAAAATTTGCGTCGAATGAAAGCAGATGTCGAAGAATTTGAAGACGGACTGCGAGTTAGGCGGTCGAAGCTGCACGGGGCAGCGGTTGACTCTTTCGGGGATCACCGTATTGCGATGGCGTTCGGCGTGGCGGCACTGGTTGCCGAGGGTGAAACGGAGATCGAAGGTGCGGGGTGTGCGGCGGTCTCGTTTCCGGATTTTTTCGATGCTTTAGCACGGACGGCGGAAAATTGAAGTCAATGAACCAACATCCGCGAATTGTATTGACAGGTTTTATGGGGGTGGGTAAAACGAGCGTTGCCCGCCACCTGGCGGAGCTTCTGCAATGCTCTCGGCAGGACCTGGACATACTGATCGAAAAAGAATTTCAATGCAGCGTCGCTGAGCTGATAGATACTCGGGGTGAGACAGAATACCGCCGGATCGAAAGCGATATGCTGCGGCAGACGGTCGAACATTCTGCGGCGACGATCCTTTCGCTCGGCGGCGGAACATGGGCACGAGCCGAGAACCGCGAGGTCATTCGCGGAGCCGGGCTAACGGCCGTGTGGCTGGAATCGACCTTTGACCACTGCTGGAAAAATATCAGGGCATCGAAAAAGGAGCGGCCGCTGGCACGAAGTAAAGATTCCGCGATGCGCCTGTTCGAAGAGCGGCAAAATACATATTGCCTGGCTGATTGGCACTTTGTTATCAGGCCGGGGCAATCATCTTATGACGTCGCTCTGCATATTGCCGAAGAAATATTTTCGTAAAACGCGATATTTATCTTGAAATAACTTTCGAATTGAACGAAACTAAATCCCATCGGAATAATTGAGCATATTTCATTTATTCAGAAATGGATTCTGAAGTTATTTTGCCCGGCGCAATTGCGCCGACAGAAATTTAAATTGAGTAATTCAGCCTTTCAGGAGGAAACATGAAAGTTAAATATTTATCTATTCTTACTATTGCTATTGCATTGTTCATGTCCGCTTGCGGAAAGAGCGACGCTGACCTGCAAAAAGCTGCGGCTGCAAAGCTGACCGCTGATAATGTGGCGGGCGTAACGGTTGCCGTTAAAGACGGCGTTGCCACGCTGACCGGCGAAGTCGCCGACATCACCGTCAAAAACAAAGCTGAAGCTTCGGCAAAGGTCGAAGGCATCAAGTCTGTTGTTAACAACATCACGCTGAAACCGCTTCCGGTGGCAACGCCTGCCGCCTCTGATCCGGGCTTGACCGGCAAGATCAACGAAGCTTTGAAGAAAGCGAACATCACCGGTTTGACGGTCGAGGTCGTAAATGGCAAAGCTGTGGTCAAGGGCACTGTTCCGGCCGCGAAATATGCTGAAGTTGTTAAAACGATCAATGAATCCGGTGTTGTGGGCTGGGATAACCAGATCACGAAAGGAAACTAACCAGGAGGAGCGAAGAAATGTCAGTACAAGAAAAATATCAATCACTTCTCGAACTTGCCAACCAGAACGGCACGACGTATGAACTGAGCGAAGCCGATGGCGTTTTGAACGTCAAGGGAGTTGCTCCGAGCGAAGATGCCAAAAATCAGCTGTGGGCCGAATATGAACGGCTTGACCCTGATTTCAAGGGCGGCGATCTGATCCTGAATATCTCGACCGGCGAAGCAGCTGCCGGCGGCGGTTTGGGAACCTACACAGTCGTTTCGGGCGACAATCTGAGCAAGATCGGTTCGAAATACGGGCTCCAGTGGAAAGCCATCTGGGACGCGAATCGCGACATCTTGAAAGATCCGGACAAGATCTATCCGGGGCAAGAACTCAAGATCCCGTAAATTGCGGCCTTGAAACAAAAGAAAAGAGGATGTCTGAAAAGTCATTTTCTGTGTCTTTATTCTGTGAGTTCTGTGGTTTATGTCCTGTAAGACATCAGGAAATACCACAGAATACACAGAACTAAAACCGAAACACACAGATATGATCCAACTTTTCAGACGGCCTCTTTTTTATTGGTCGGGCTTTAATTTACCTCAGCCCGAGCTTTTCATACACATCCTTGAGCGTAGCGGCGGCGATCTCCCGTGCTTTTTCGGCTCCCGGGCGAAGGACGGCTTCGAGCGAAGCGTCGTCGTGGTCGTTAAATTTTTCTTGAAATGGCCGCAGAAATTCGGTCACCGCTTCCGCCAATTCGCCTTTCAGCTGGCCGTAACCTTTACCGGCAAAGTTGGCTTCGCATTCTTCATTGCTCTTTCCGGTCATCAGCTGATAAATGGTCAGAAGATTGCTGATCGCCGGCCGCGAGGTGTCAAATTTGATATCGGAGCCCGAATCCGTCACCGCCCGCTTGATCTTTTTCAGAACGGTGTCGGCATCGTCCATCAAAAAGATCGCCCCGTTCGGGTTCTCATCGGATTTTGACATCTTTTTCGCCGGGTCCTGCAGCGAAGCAATGCTGGCACCGACGGGCGGAATGAACGGTTCCGGAATGACGAACGTTTCGCCGTAGTCGCGGTTGAATCTTTCGGCCAGGTCGCGGGTCAATTCCAGATGCTGTTTCTGATCTTTGCCGACCGGCACGAGATCCGTCTGATACAGCAAAATATCAGCAGCCATTAAAACCGGATAGGTAAAAAGCCCGACACCGGCGCGTTCGCTATTCTTGCCCTTGTCTTTGAACTGCGTCATACGCTCAAGCTCGCCCATCCGTGAAAGGCACGACAGGACCCAGGTCAATTCGGCATGTTCCGCGACGTCCGATTGGATGAACACAGTGGCACACGAAGGGTCAACCCCGGCCGCGAGATAGATCCGGGCAAGGTCGAGCGATTTTTGCCTTAACGTTCGCGGGTCTTGCGGCATGGTGATGGCGTGAAGGTTAACGATGCAGTAAAAACATTCGTAATCATCCTGCAGGGCGACCCAATTCTTGATCGCTCCGAGGTAGTTGCCGATATGAAGTTCGCCGGTTGGCTGGGCGCCGGAAAAAATGCGTTTTTTCATATTTATTTTGACTAATTGACCAAAAAGGGATTACGTGGGGTAACCGATCTAGGCAGCGTTCTTGATCTCAGTACGGGGCCTTTTTGTCTGATCTACCTTGCCGGCCAACAATGCGGGAACAGAAATGTCCTCGTCGATGTCATCCCAGTGCAGTCCGACACCGCCGCCGCTGATGACAAAGGCTTCGCGTTGTTTGGCGGTAGCTTTGGCCAACCGCGGGAAATATGCCAACGGGACGCCAAGCTGTCGTCCATCAGTTAGCTTTACCCACATATTGTCGGCATCAAATGAAACAGATGCTGCCAGTGCCTCAAGCTCCAAAGTGTTCATTCCATGCATCCTCGATCTCGACCTTTCTATTATCAATGATTTTCGCCATCTTGTTAAGTTCTTTGGCCGAGAATCCGTAAGAATCGACAAGTTGAACAGATGGATACAGCCAAAATTTAGCAAGGCTGCTATCCTTGCGAACGTGTATATGAAGCGGTTCTCGCGGATTTCCTTCGTTCGAAAAGAAGAAGAACTTAAGACCTTCCAAGAAAAACACTATCGGCATAAATGTTCGGTAGACCTCTAGGCGATCGAGTTCAAAAGATACATTAAACCGGTACGGAACGGCATTATTATCATCCGGAACAGGCCGATGTATATGAACAGCATCAGGATGAGAAAACCGTATTGCTCAAGCAGATCGAGCACCGGTTGGGCGCTGTTCGGTAAAAAAGTGCTAAGTATCTTGCTGCCGTCCAGCGGCGGAAACGGCAATAGATTGAACACGAAAAGCGAAAGGTTCAGGAGCATCAAATTGCCGACAAAAATAGCGATCGGATTCTCAGAACCGCCCAAAAGATCCTTCGGCGTAAACCCTTGTGTAAACATTATCTTGGCGGCGAGGATGCCGATGATGAGCAATATCAAGTTGGCCAACACGCCGGCAACGGAGACCATTACATTGGCAAGCTTGTAATTGCGCCAATTTCGCGGGTTGACCGGGGTCGGTTTTCCCCAACCGATAAGCGGTATCTGGCCAGCAAATCCGCCCATCCAACCGAGCAGGAACGCAACGATCGGAATGAGAAGGGTGCCGATCGGGTCGGTGTGTGAAACCGGGTTCAGCGTAACACGGCCGAGCATATAGGCGGTGTCGTCGCCAAATTTATGCGACATCCAGGCGTGGCCGGCCTCGTGTGCCGAGATCGCCAGCAGCAATACGACCATATAAATGATCAGGTGACTTATAAGGTATGTGGCGTCCATTTGCTCTCCAAATAATGTGTTATATGCCGCACGTAAAAGATAACGTATTTATTGTATTTAAGTTTAAATTGTGCCATTCTTTTACCGCAAAATAAAATCTTTGAATGGGGAAATTCGAATGTTGAAACAGATCCTGTTTGGCGGCGAATCGGGCTTATCACCTTGGGCGAACGCCGGAACTGCATTGCTTCGCATCTTTACGGGTGTGACAATGGCGTTCATGCACGGAGCCGGCAAGATACCCCCAAGCGATAAGCTGGTTGAGAGCACGGCGGGCTTTGGCTTTCCGGTTCCGTTCGTGTTTGCTTGGGCTGCCGGGCTGTCGGAATTTCTGGGCGGCATCTGCCTTGCGCTCGGGCTATTCACGCGCATTTCGTCCTTTTTCATTGCCTCAACGATGTTTGTGGCCGCTTTCTTTGCTCACGCCAAAGACCCGTTCGGCACCAAGGAACTTGCGCTGTTGTATATGTTCGTTTCCGCCGCATTTTTATTCAAGGGTTCGGGGGATTGGAGCCTGGACGCATTGCTTCGCCGAAAATAGCCAGTTTATGAAGAATCACATTGTTTGCATTGCCAGCGAGCACAAGGGAAATGAGTTCTTAGAGGAATGCCACAACAACGATTGGGAAGTTTCGCTGATCACGCGAAAAAGCCTGATCGATGAACCGTGGATGTGGCCGTGCATAACCAATGTGCGAACGGTCGAAGAACCGGCGGGCGTCGAAGATTATGTGCGTGCGGTGGCGAACCTGGCCGGTTCACACCACATAGACCGAATTGTCGGGCTGGATGAATTTGATGTGCTGACCGCTGCCCGAGCTCGCGAACATTTGCAGATCGACGGAAGCTCGAGCTCCTTCGTCTTGCGTTTTCGCGACAAATTGGTGATGCGCAATATCGCTTCCGGTGCGGGCATTGCCTGTCCGAAATATTTGCCGGCATTCAATACCGAAGACATTAACGAATTTCTTTCGTCCACGCCCGGCCCGTGGATCGTTAAGCCGCGAAATGAGGTATCGGCGTTCGGTATCCGCAAATGTGAGACGGCTGAGGATGTTTGGCAAAATCTGCAGGCACTAGATTCGCGAAACACATGGCGCGATCATCCGTCACAATTTCTGATCGAAGAATTCATCACGGGCAATGTCTATCACGTAGATTCGGTGGTCGATGGCGGCAAGGTGCTCGCTTGCGGGGTCAGCCGATACGGCACACCGCCATTTGCGGTTTCTCATTACGGCGGGGTTTTTACCACATCGATCGTCTCTTATCGTTCGAAGGAACGGAAACAGCTGGAAGCACTTAATAAACAGCTTTTGTCGGCATTTGAGTACAAAAAGGGCGTGACACACGCGGAATTTTTGCAAAGTGATGCTGACGGTAAATTCTATTTGCTCGAAGTTGCCTGCCGCGTCGGCGGAGCCTACATCGCCAATGTGCTCGAGCACGCATGTAATTTTAATCTGTGGCGGGAATGGGCACGGCTGGAAATGTCTTCGCCGGCGGCTCCGTACAAACTGCCGAAAGTCAAAAAGGAATTTGCGGGCGTTGCTCTTTCGCTGGCAAATACCGATACGCCCGATACGGCGATCTACCAAGAGGAAGAGATAGTTTATCGGGTTGCCAAACCCAAACACGTCGGATTGATCTTCCAATCCGCTAAAGAAAAACGTGTGCTCGAATTGCTGGAAACCTATTCGACACGGATCGTGCAGGATTTTCTGGCGACCGCACCCGCCAAAGAAAGATACGACGATTAACAGCAGCGGGATAAGACATAAGAGGCCGAATTCACAATCGTCGTCCGATGTCTTATTCTGTTCTTTTGTATGCCTGAACAGATCTCATACCTAACCGGGCCGCCCGAAATCCTAGAACACGACCTAAAGCAATATTTTTCGGAACTGCTGAGTTTTGGATCGACGCCGGAAATGGAATCCGCCGCCATTTGGCAGCAGGTCCGCTCCGAGGCCGAACGGATACTTGGTTCGACGGTTGTCGAAAACCTTGCCGAGGGGAATGACGGATCCGGCGGCGATGTGATCAGAACTTTGGCTTGGAATATCGAACGCGGCTGTCGGTTTGAAGGCATTCTGAACGCATTGAAAGAGAACCCGGACCTAAAGGACAAGGATCTGTTGCTGCTGACGGAACTTGACCACGGCATGATACGCAGCGGCAATCGTTTTGTCGCCCAAGAGATCGCTCGCGAATTGAAATTGAATTATGCGTTCGCCCCGGTCTATATCGCTCTGCAGAAAGGCAGCGGAGTAGAATCGGCGATCGAAGGCGAAAATGCGGGATCGATACACGGCTTGGCGATGTTCTCAAAATGGCAGATGAACGCCGTGCACACGGTGGCGCTGCCGAACGGAAAAGATAAGATGTGGGGCAAGGAAAAGCGGCTCGGGTGGCTGCGGGCATTGATCGCGGATATTGAGCACCCGGCGGGGACATTTCGCGCGGTGACCGTCCACCTGGACGCCCATTGTTCGCGAGCACATCGAAGAAAGCAGATGGGCATCATCATGGACCATCTAGCCGCTTTGCCGCCGCTGCCAACCCTTATCGGTGGCGATTGGAACACGACCACTTTCAATTCGCAAAATTCAACCCGGGCGATAATGGGATATTGGCGACGGGTGCTGATGGGGCCCAAAAATGTAGCATTGAACCATTTGCCGCATCCGGAAAGATTCTTTGAAAAAAAGCTTTTCAACGATATCGAGCGCCGCGGTTACAGATATAAGGATCTCAATCAGCTAGGCGCCGGAACGCTTCATTACGAGATCGGCAATATCGAGAAGAACACGAATTTACGCGATTGGGTCCCCGAATGGTGCTTTCCGTTCATATTTTGGGCCGCCGGCCGTGTTGGGGGAAAGGTTTCCGGAAGGCTCGATTGGTTTGCGGGAAAGGGATTGCGCCCGGCCGGGCCGGATGCGGTAAAAACGATCGGCGAATTGGCAGACGACGAAAATATACCGCTTTCAGACCACGATGCGATATCGCTGGACATGATCCTGGATTAGCGGAAATCCAGCCAATGCGCTTATACTAGCCCGTATGGAAGTATCTTTTTGTCAGACACTGAGCTTTAATGCCGATACATTCGAATTTGAAGCGGTCGCCCACGAAAATGGTAACGCAACGATAATCAAATTTCCCGTTGACGAAAAAAAGGTCAGCCCCGGCGATGTTGTCGTGGTCGTTGCAAATGATGAGATCAATTTTCACGGATTGATCGGCAAGATCGAAGACGGCTATGCATACGCTTCGGACCCGCGCGGTTCGCTGCTGCCCGCCGGCGTTCAGTAAGTTTAAAAAGCTTGACAGTAAACAAGGCCGTTTCTATCATCAAAGCTTATGCGGGGATGTAGCTCAGCTGGGAGAGCGCGGCGTTCGCAATGCCGAGGCCAGGAGTTCGATCCTCCTCATCTCCACCACCCGCGATGATCTGGAAGCCTGGCGCAACACACCGGGCTTTGTTTTATTTCAACAAACGGTATATTACGATATTTCAGGAATAATGATATCGGCAGCAAAACTTAGTTTCTTTTTGGCTTTAGGCTTGGTCGCGGTGCTTTCTCCGGCGATCGCCGCTCAAACGGCGCATTCGGTCCGCGGAAACACCGGACATTTTAATGTTTCCTTTGCTAAGGATAAAGGCTACGATTCGACTGCGGGGGTAAGGCCTTCCGGGTCTAGAAATTTTAGCGGACACGAAGATGCCGCCGACATCCGCGGATCCGAAACCGATCAGCAAGATCAATTTGATGCTCAGGCTTCGCTCGACCTTATCAGCCGGGCTGAAAGATCCTTTCCTCGATCGGCGGAGCGGCCATTTAGCGAGCAAGCCATAGAAAATGGCGAGCTGGAGGTGCTGCCCAAAGATGCATATGTGCGGGCTGAAAAGCACGTACCGAAAGGTGCTCCGGATATCACGGACCTTAAATTCGACTGCATCAACAAATTCACCCGCTGCACCGCGATCTCAGACTCACCCGACCAAACCCTTATCAAAGAAAAGTTTCACTGGAAGCCGGCAATGCTGCAGGCCCTTTTAATGCAGGGATTTCAGCATAGTTACGCGATCATATTCCAAGAAAAGACACGGAGGGCGATCAAAGACGGCCCTTTTATTCAAGATTATTTTGATTCGGTAAAGGCACTACGCGGATGGGACGACGGCAACCGGTTCTTTACCAACTATATCGCCCACCCGATGCAGGGAGCGATGACCGGTTTCATTTTTACGCAGAATCACGATAAATACCGCGATCGCGAGTTCCGGAACGATGAACGATACTGGGGCGGAACGCTGAAGGCGTTTTTGTGGTCAACGGCCTGGAGCACACAATGGGAGATCGGCCCGATCAGCCAATCTTCGCTGGGCAATGTCGGCCTTTACGGTCACATGGGCATGGTCGATATGGTGATCACACCAACCGTCGGCACGGGTTTGATGGTCGTCGAAGATGTGGTGGACACATATGTGATCAAACACTACGAAAAAGCCGGCTTTACCGTCAAGGTGATATTGCGGATGCTGCTGAACCCGACGCGGACGATGGCAAACCTGATCCGCTTTAAGGAACCGTGGTACCGCAACCGGCGTTGATCATTTGGCGTCCATCCAGTTATCACCGCTGCCGACCTCGACGATCAACGGTACATCGAGCTTGGCGGCCGCTTCCATTTCGCGTTTGATGATCTCGCTCACCTTTTCGACCTCGTCAATTGGAGCTTCGAAAAGAAGTTCATCGTGGACCTGCATTAACATCCGTGTTCGCACACCGCTTTCTTTCAAAGCCCTATCGACATTCAGCATCGCGATCTTTACGATGTCGCTGGCTGTGCCCTGGATCGGCATATTGATCGCTTCGCGTTCGGAGCGGGAGCGGACTGTAAAATTTCGGTCATTGATAGACGGAAAATAGCGTCGCCTTCCGAACAAAGAAGCGATAAATCCTTGTTTGCGGGCGGTTTCGGGCGTTTGATCCATATACCTGCGAATGCCTTTGTACGTTTCAAAATAGTCGTCGATGACCTTGCGGGCCTCCTGCCGGGAAATGCCGACGCGTTGTGAGAGCCCAAAGGCCTCGACGGCGTAAGCAATGCCGAAATTGACGATCTTTGCCAATCGACGCTTCTCCTTAAGTTCCTTTTCATCAGCGGCACCAAAGACCAAACGGGCCGTTTTGCTATGAATATCTTCGTTGTTTTGAAATGCCTCGAGCATGACAGGATCTTGTGTGACGTGGGCCAAAATGCGAAGCTCGAGCTGCGAATAATCGGCGGAAACAAGCTTATTACCCGTTTCGGGAATAAAGGCGGCCCTGATCTGCTGGCCGAGTTCCGTTCGGTTTGGAATGTTCTGCAGGTTCGGTTCTGTCGAACTAAGGCGGCCGGTGGCGGCAACGGTCTGGTTCAGCACCCCGTGGATCCGGCCATCTTCGCTGACCATTTTCGGCAGCGAATCGGCATAGGTCGCTTTCAGTTTGTCCAATTCGCGGTAATCGATGATGAATTGAGCGATCTCATAGGTCAGAGCCAATTCGGCAAGCACGTCTTTGCTGGTCGATATCTGGCCGGTGGCAGTTTTGCGGCCGGTGGCGATGTTCAGATCTTCGAAAACTTCGCCCACCTGCTTCGGAGAGCCTATATTGAATTCGCGGCCGGCAATGGCAAATATCTTTTCGCTCAGCTTCGCAAGTTCTTTAGCGACGAAATCAGAGAATCTATGCAGTTTTTCGACATCGACCTTCATTCCGGCCATCTCGATGCCCGCCAGGACCGGAACGAGCGGCATTTCGATATCACGATAGAGTTTAGTCATCGAAGCTTCCGCCAGTTTCGCCCGCAAAACCGGTGTCAGGCGTAGAATAATGTCTGCTTTTTCGGCTGATCTGAAGGCTTCAGCGGACATTTCCGCCGGCACGTCGTCGGACAATTCGAGATCAAGATAGGCATGAGCCAAGTAATCGATATCGTAAGAAGAGCGTGTCGAATCAAGCAGGTAAGCGGCGATGAGGGTATCATCGGCGATACCGTTCGGCACGAAGCCGCGGCTGTGAAAACAACCGATGGCCCGTTTCGCATCATACGCCGTTTTCGTAAGAAATTCGTTCGAGATCAGTTCGCCGAGCGTATTCACCGCCTCGTCTTTATCATCTGCGAAATTTTCCAGGTCGATGTAGAACGAAGAACCCGGAGCGGTCGCGATCGAGATCCCCGTTGGAAGCGTGCGAGCAAAGGTGCTGAGCTTGTCGTTCTCTTTTACCTCATGCAGGTCAAATGCCCACAATTCGGTTTCAAACAAGCGCCGCACGAGCTTGTCGAGATCTACGCGGGTGTTGATAAGGCTGTAGCTTCGCCGGACACTGTCCGGTTTGGCGTCTCCATACATATCGAAAAGAGGCTTTGCATCTGAAAATTCGCGGGTCAGATTGGTAAATTCCAGCTCTTTGAACAGTTCATATGCGGCCTCTCGGTCCGGTTCGCGATATTTAAGTTTTTCCAGATCGAGGTCGATCGGGACCTCACAATGGACGGTAGCCAGCTCAAGCGATTGAAGTATTATGTCGCGGTTGTTCTGCAAACTTTCGCGATAGGTTTTGTGCGTGACATGTTCGGCATTTTCCATGGCACCGATCGCGGAGCCGTACTCCTGTACCAGCTTGAGGGCTCCTTTTTCGCCGATGCCGGGGGCGCCGGGAATGTTATCGACGGCGTCGCCCATCAGGCCCAGCAGGTCAATGATCTTGCCGGGCGGCACGCCGAACTTGTTTTCCACCCAGGCTTCGTCACACCATTCGACAGGCGGTACCGGCACCTTCCGCTTTAGGTTCTGAGCGTTTTGCCGCATGGCGATGACATAAGGGTCGCTGACGAGCTGGCAGAGATCCTTGTCGTTCGAAACGATGACGGCCTGCATCTTGTTTCTTTCGCACTGTTTGGAAAGGGTGCCGATAATGTCGTCTGCTTCGAAGCCGTCCATTTTCACGATCGGAATGTTATAAACTTCGCAAACACGGACAATGAACGGTATCTGATCGGCGAGGTCGGCCGGCATCGCTTCGCGGTTCGCCTTGTATTCGGCATAAGAAGTGTGACGGAAGGTCGGTTCATCCGTGTCAAAAACAGCGGCGATATAGTCCGGGCGTTCGTCGTTGAGCAGCTTGCGAAGCATATTCGTAAAGACGAAGATCGCCTGTGTCACTTGGCCCTTGCTGTTGCGGAGCGGTTCCTGCTTAGCTCCCATCGGTGCAAAAAATGCCCGAAAGATATGCGACATCGAATCGATCAGAAAAACGCGTTTCATAAGCTTTGTGAAGGCAAGAATATCACGACACGGGCCATTGCTTCGAATTAGCCGACGCATTCACACCCCGGAGTGGGGACACTCCTGTCCCCACGGGTGACGCTTCGTCGCCCGAAAAATATTCTCTATGGCGGCGTCAGGGGGGAGGCGAGAGGCGTCCGGGGTGAGCAGGATTCCAGCCTGGGGGGGACAGGCGAGAGGCGTCCGGGATGAGCATCGGTTTCAGTTAAGAGCCTGATCTCTGGGTCAGAACCGGGAGCGATAGCGACTGGGTTCTCAAAAATCCTTAGCCCCGTTAGTAGCGGTATGTTTGTAGAAAACGTCATCTTTCAGCGTTCTAGCTCTGTAGGAGCCGCATATATTCCGCAACGGTCGGCATTCATTGTTGCGACCAAGATGATCAAAAAGTATGGGCTTCAGCCCAAAGGTTCGGTTAAAGCCGGAAAATTATTTCGATATTCAATCCACGCTCTAAAGAGCGTGGCAATTCAAATCTGCCGGATTTTGCGATTCAGAAGCTTAAGCAATCGCTCTTTTCATTACTGCTAGAGAATCTTTGGCAAATTGTTTTTGAAGCATGCGGGTAAAAGGGTATCCGAGTTTCGCCATAAAATGACGCGGGCGTGAATAGGCGAGCAGGTCGTAATAGACGTTTCCCGTGGTGGTGTCGAAGTCGATCATAAATCGCTCCTCGCCCATTTCAGCGTGGCCTTCGAGTGTTCCGTAGGCGAAATAATGACGCTGGCGGGAGCGATCTTCGATGCGATAGACGATACGGCTAGCATTTAGCGACCAAAAACCGAGGTGCCTAATGAGTGCTGCCACGACAGTACCTTCGGTTGAGGCCGCATTTTCCGGATAGAGCGAAACCCAACCAAGATCGAACATCTCCCAGCTATTTATCGCATTAACAGCCGCAACCAATACGGCGTCGCCTTTGCCCAACAAAATCCGGTTATGATCGACATTCCAGCCGGTCGGCGGGCGCTCCAATGCGGTGCAGCCGACATGTTCATACGTCAAGCTGTGATCCTGTTGCTCGGCGATAAAAGCGGCTATCGTTTCAGCCCCCGGGCGGGAAAGGTAGAACATATCGGGTCGTTAAGCCTGCTGCTCCTCTTGTTCTTTTTTCTCAGGCCGCATATGGGGAAACAAGATCACATCGCGGATAGAGTGTTTATCGGTCAAAAGCATAACCAGCCGGTCAATGCCGATGCCGATGCCGGCGGCGGGCGGCATGCCGTAGCTCAACGCTCGGATGTAATCTTCGTCAAGCACCATCGCTTCTTCGTCGCCGCCTTCGCGTTGCGACATCTGATCGACAAAACGCTCGTATTGCTCTTTCGGGTCATTCAGCTCGCTAAAGCCGTTGGCGATCTCCATGCCGTTGATGAAAAGCTCAAAGCGTTCGGCGATCTCGGGGTTGTCCGGCGACGCCTTGGATAACGGAGAGATCGATTTCGGATAATCGATGATGAAAGTCGGTTGGATCAGAGTTTCCTCGATGTGTTCTTCAAAATACTCGATCGAGCTAGCAACATCGGACATACTTGCCCGTTGAAAGTTGCTGAAATCGATCTCATTTCCGTTGTAACCAACGACCAACGATCCGTCGTTCGCTTTTTTCACCGCTTCTTGGATCATCTTCTCCGCAAAGTCCATCATGCCGTTCACGTCCATATAGGCGGCATAGAATTCGAGCATTGTGAATTCGGGATTGTGCCGCTGTGAAAGGCCTTCGTTGCGGAAATTGCGGTTCAGCTCATAGACCCTTTCAAATCCGCCGACCGTTAAACGCTTTAGATAAAGCTCCGGGGCGATGCGTGCATAGAGCGGAATGTCGAGAGCGTTGTGGTGCGTTTCAAATGGCTTGGCGGCGGCACCGGTCGCTTTTGGCGTCAGCATCGGTGTTTCAACTTCGATAAAGCCGTGATCGTCCAGATATCGCCGCATTCCGCTGATCAATTTCGCTCGCCGTTCGAAAACTTCGCGGGTCGTCAAACCTTCGTTCTCTACCTGTAATGAAGAAGCGATAAGATCGGCATAGCGATATCGCCGGCGCAATTCCGGATCCGCAATACCGTGCATTTTATCGGGCATCGGCAAAAGAGCCTTTGCCAAAAACTGAAGCCTTTCGACGTGAACGGAAACCTCGCCCGTGTTGGTGACAAAAAGATAACCTTCGACACCGATGAAATCCCCGTGATCTACCAATTGCCACAACGCCCAGCCGCTTTCCGGATCGATGGTGCCATTTGACCTGATAAGAGCAAGCGGCCCTTTTTTGTTGCAGTATATCTGCAGCTTGCGGACACCGTCCGTCAAATGAACGAAGTTTCCGCGGATAGGAGTCGTCAGCCGCCCCGCAATACGAACCGTTCCGAGTTCCTTTAGCCGGGAATTAAAAGCGTCTTTAACCTCTGCCGGCGGGCGTTCGCCTTCTTTTAAGCCCGAGCGAACCTCTGCCATTTCCTCGGCAACCGCGGCTACGGGAGCAAACACCAAAATGCTTGAAATCGTGTCCTCGCCGCCCGTCAATCGACTGCGGTCAAATTTGTTCGGATATACATTGCCGATCAACTGGCTGAGTGTGTGCAGATGTTCAGCTCGGGCCTGGACCTGGTCATTGGGTTCGATGATGTCTTCGAAAGAAGGAATGCTCATAAAAATATCTTATTTAAGAATATTAGATTATAGGTCGGTAGATGCTATGCGGCAAATATCGCCTCGATGTGGCACAATATAGGAAAAGGATCCGGGCAAAGTTACGGCTTTGTCGGGGATAGGTGCGTTCATTTATGGCGGATGAGATCAAACAGCTTCAAGAGGCGATAGAGAGTGGTACCCGGGTGGTCAGCCTTAACGGCATGACGTCGATCTCTGCCAAAGCGTATGTTTTTGCGGAACTGATCAAAAATGCTCCGCGGCCGTTTTTGATCGTGGCGGATTCGAACGACGACGTCGAAAAATGGGCAGCCGATCTCGCCTTTTGGGCAAAGGAGGCAAAGATAGTCGCCTTGCCGTCATTTGAAACGGATCCGTACGCGGGCATTTCGCCGCACGCCGAGACACAGGAACGACGTGCACTTGCTCTTTGGAGTTTGTCGCAGCAGGCGGCGGATGCCGTAATAGTTTCCGCACGATCTCTGCTGATGCGAACGCCCTCGCCGCAAGAAACTGCCGCTCTCGGATTGATAATTCGCCGTGATGAGGACCTTTCGCTGGAAGACTTGATGGAGAAGCTGTTCGCTGTGGGTTATGTCCGCGAAGATCCGGTCAATGGCGTGGGCCAATTTTCGATTCGCGGCGGCATTGTCGATATATGGCCGCCGGATAGCGATTCGCCGCTGAGATTTGAATTTTTCGGCGACACCGTTGATTCGATCCGCTCTTTCGATCCGGAAACGCAGCTTTCGACCGAGCAACTAAAAGAAGTGTCGGTGGCGCCGATGCGCGAATATGCCGCATCTGCCGCAGACCTGCGGGACTGGGCATATATCGCCGCCGAAACCTTTATGGATGAAAGGGCCGCTCGCAATCTTAAGGATCGAACAGATTTTGCGGATGCCGGCGAACCCTTTTCCGGTTGGGAATTTCTGCTGCCGCTGACGAAACCGCTCAGCGGAAGTGTTTTTGAACACGTCGGTGAATCAACATTGGTGATCGACGAACCGGTGGTTATCGAACAGCACATCGGATCGCTGCTGGAATTGGCTGCGGACCGCTACGCAGCGGTGATGGAAAGCGGCGATATCGGCCTGGAACCGACGGCTCTGCTGCTTTCGCCCGAAGAGCTGCGAGCTAAACTTGCAGATCATGAACGCGTCGAACTACGCAGTCTCGGCAGAACAGTTGCCGAAATAGATGAACGCTTCGCGGTTTCCGGGTCTTCATCATCAGATGCCGAACCGCTATTCTTGTTTACCGCTCTTGAGAATTCACGGGAGGTGGATCTCACATCACGATCGACCCAGAAATTTCATGGCGATGTATCCGCCTTTATTCGTTCACTGGGCCAGCGGCCGCAATATCGGATCGTGATGCAGACGGCTGGGTTGGCGGAGCGTTTCGAAGAGATAGTCCGCGATCTGGGTTCTGAATTTCCGGCTCAAAATGTATCCGTAGGCGATATTTCCGGTGGATTCGAACTGCCGCAGATCGGGCTTTCCGTTTATACGGAAAGTGATATTTTCGGCGAGGCTGTGCGCGAAGATGGAATAAAAACCGTCGCCGTTAAAAAAAGGACAAAGGCGCGGCTCGGAGCGTTCATATCAGATTTCAGAGATCTGAAGAAAGGCGATTATGTGGTCCACGTCGATCACGGCATTGGGCGCTTTGAGGGGCTGCAGTCGATAGCCTCACCCGACGGCGACCGCGAGTTCATGCTGCTGATCTATGCTGATGAAGCAAAGCTGTTTGTGCCGGTCGAGCGAATGGACCTTGTTTCGCGGTACGGTTCGGGCGAAACGACATCGCCGACGGTTGACCGTTTGGGCGGGATCGGCTGGCAAAAGACGAAAGCGCGTGCCAAGCGGGCGATGCGTGACATGGCGGACGAACTGCTGAAGCTATATGCCGAACGGAAACTCGTTGCCGGTTTTGCATATTCGGCGGACACGCCCTGGCAGCACGAATTTGAAGATAGCTTTCCTTACGACCTGACGGCTGATCAGGCGTCCGCCATCATTGACGTGAAAGGCGATATGGAGACACCGCGGCCGATGGACCGGCTGATCATCGGCGATGTCGGTTACGGCAAGACCGAGGTGGCGATGCGGGCTGCTTTTAAGGCCGTCATGGAAGGTAAACAGGTGGCGGTGCTAACACCGACGACTATCTTGGCCTATCAGCATTCAGAGAATTTTGCGAAACGCTTTGCTGCTTTTCCGGTGTCGGTCGAGCTTTTATCGCGTTTCCGTTCTACGAAAGATCAAAAGGCGGTCGTTGCTAAGGCGGCCAAGGGCGATGTCGATGTATTGATCGGAACACATCGCGTTCTTTCCGCAGACGTTGATCTGCCGAAACTGGGGCTGGTCATTATTGATGAAGAGCAGCGTTTTGGAGTGGCCCACAAAGAAAAGTTGAAGCAGCTCAAAAAGAAGGTCGATGTGCTCACACTTTCAGCGACACCGATACCGCGAACGCTGAATATGTCGCTGCTTGGCATGCGTGATATGTCGGTTATCGAGACGCCGCCGCGAGACCGGCTGGCCATCAATACACACGTGGTTCAATTTGGCGAAAATGTCATTCGTTCGGCCGTAGAGCTCGAACTTGCCCGCAATGGCCAGGTCTTTTTCATACACAATCGGGTTGAGACCATTGAGACGATCGCCGCCCACATTAAACGAATAGTTCCGCAAGCCCGCATTGCCATTGGCCACGGGCAAATGAATGAGAAAGAAATGGAACAGGTGATGCTCGATTTTATCGATCACAAATATGATATTTTGGTCGCGACGACGATCATTGAAAATGGCATCGATATTCCGCGGGCGAACACGATCATAATCAATCGGGCCGATAATTACGGCCTGTCGCAGCTTTATCAACTTCGCGGGCGTGTCGGGCGTTCAAATCGCCGAGCCTATGCATATATGTTGATACCGGCAGAAGTGGAATTAACGCCGATCGCCCGTCGCCGGTTGAGCGCGATACGAGAATTTTCCGATCTCGGTGCCGGCTTCCGGATCGCGGCCCTTGATCTGGAGCTTCGCGGTGCGGGCAACATTTTGGGCGGACAGCAAAGCGGCCATCTTGATGCCTTGGGATTTGATCTTTACACCAAGATGCTGGAACGCACCATCGGCGAATTGCGCGGCGATGAGGTTGCGGACGAAGTGAATGTTTCGATCAATCTCGGCGTCGATCTTTCAATACCGAAGAATTACATTCAAGATACCAGCCAACGGCTTCGCACCTACAAGCGGATATCTGCGGCTGATAGCGATGGCGAATTGGGAGATATCAGGCAAGAGATACGCGATCGTTATGGAGCATTGCCGACGGCGGTCGAAGATCTCCTCAGCTACAGCCGCTTGCGAAGGTTTGCCGAACGGGCCGGCGTTATCTCGGTCGATCGGGCAGCAGGCGGTTTTTCGGTCAAGCTAGGGCCGGATTCAAGGGTTGATCCGGACCGGCTGATGGAATTTGTCGGCGACGGTGGAAATGCCGCGTTTTCACCCAACGGCATTTTGCGCGTTACCGGCGTCGAAGGCGGGCTGATCGACGCGGCGGCCCTTGTAATTGAGAAGATAGCGGCAAGCTAACAGTTGCTGTTCAAACGGCGGCCCGAAATACTATTTGGACATTTGACACATTCCGGCGGCGTCGCTATTCTAATTATTCGCCTGTTCTGCAGGCAGTGTGTTTGTGTCCGGTTCGTCTAGGGGTTAGGACACCGCCCTTTCACGGCGGCAACACGGGTTCAAATCCCGTACCGGATACCACCTTTTACAGCCTTTTCGGCATCATATCTTTTCGAACGTTCGCTTGCATACCAAGCGAATTTTTTGTTTTATAGGTTAACTGATGCTGAAAAAGTTTTTTTACATACCGCTGATAATGATGCTTGCTGCCATTACGCTGCAGGCGCAAACAAGGGCGGCGGACACCGTTTTGGTGCTGCCGTTCGAAAATACATCTGACAAACCGGAATTCAATTGGGTTGGCGAAAGCTTTGCTCTGTCTTTGTCTGAATTGCTGAATGTGCCAACGCTGAACACCGTCACGAATTCGCAACGCAAGACCATTCAACAACGGCTGCGGATACCGCTCACGAGTTTGCCAAGCTTAGCCACGGCGTTGAAGCTGGCACGTGAAAGCGGCGCGACGCTGCTTATCAGCGGGCATTACAACATTGTGCCGGCACAGGGCGACACAGCGGCGACGATAAACGTGACCGCTCGCATCATTCGCGTCAACGAGGGACGGTTTTTGAACGAGGATCTTCCGGACGGCCGCCGTGTGACCCGGGATATAAATCTGAATGACGCGCTTGGCAACCTGCAGACGATGCAGGGGCAGATCGCGTATCAAATACTCTATCAACGTGATAAGGCACTGCCATATTCGCAAAATCAGCTTATCGAGGCGGCAGATAAGGTTCCGGCAAGAGCCTTTGAAGCATATATAAAAGGTTTGCTGACACCGGCTCCGGCCGCCCGCGAAAACTACTTTAAAAATGCGATGAGGCTTTATACAGAGGCCGTGCCGGACGGCATTTTTGCGGATGCAGCTCTTGAATTGGGCCACCTGTACCTTGGACAAAAGCGTTTCGCCGAGGCGATCGGTTCATTCGAACGCGTTATGACCGCGACCCAGCAATGCCGCGACGCTGCTAAGAATGAGAACAAGGTCTCGCAGTGTAATGATGAAAGCTTTGCCGAAAGCTCTTTCTACATCGGTTCGATCCAGTGGCAGCAGGGCAATTACGAACAAGCACTGGGCGTTTTGCGGCCGCTGGCAGAAGACCTGAAACTGACGACGGTCTATAACACGCTGGGAGCCATCGCCGTTCAGGCTTCGCGGGCAGAAAAGAAGAACGACACGAAATCCGCGGCATTGCTTGCCGAAGGGCTTGAGCTTTTGAAGAAAGCCTCAGAATCTTCGCCGGAAGATAACAATGTTAAGTTCAATTATGCGTTGGCTCTGTTTCTAAGCGGCGATCAAGGCGACGCGGCCGCCCAGCTGCGACCGATATTGAACGCCAACCCGGCCGATGGTGAATCCTATTATATTCTGGCAAAGGCTCTGAGCGAGCTGAAGGACCCGACGGCGGCAGACCGGGACAACGAGGCACGAAAATATCTTTCCGCGGGAAACAGATATGCCAATCTAGAAAAAGAATGGCCGCGGAGCAAATTGCTCAGCGATATAAAACTTCGTGTCGATCAGCCGCAGCGCAAAGATTTTGTCAGCGTAGTGCTGAGCCAGCGCTCGTCGGCACCGGGTCCGGCGGCTTCGGACGAATCTAATACTATACTCGGTCGCGCCCGGACGGAATTCAAGAATGGTAACGACGACGAGGCGATGGCTTTGCTGCGGAGGGTTTTGGCGAGCGAACCCATGAACGCTGAGAGCTATCTGATATTGGGCAAGATACATCTGCGGCGCGGAGATCTTGACCAAGCGATCAGCTCATTTAAAACGGCGATCTTTTGGGATAATCGCTTGATCGATGCACACGTATCCCTGGGCAAGATCTATCTTGAACGCGGCGAATGTCAGCAGGTCAAGACCTATGCGGCATCAGCGGCGGAGATCGACGCAGAGAACCCGGACGCCCTCGGCCTGAAGCGTCAGGCGGAGCGATGTTCCAAATAGTGTAAGTTGAAAGAGAACTCGGTTGCGAGTTTGAAAGAGGGAGCTGCGACAGCTTCCTCTTTTTGTTGCCTCGTAAACTAAGGAAATACAGGGGTTGGCGAGTAACGACCAATGGATGAACGGGGAAAATAGATGGTGTTGAAAGTTTGGCACGCTTTATGCATTAGGTAAAAACGGCAAGCTTGATGAGGTTGATCAAGACACGTCGCCATCTCTACAACGAGCGCGGTTTGCCACTGTGCTTTTAACCTTCCGAGCGTTCCTTCAGTTGTCCTATCAATATTAAGCCCGGCCACAGAGCCGGGCTTTCCTTCTTTTAAATTCCACGGAATCCCAGTTTTACCCAATGAACATAAGGCTTTGAATGAAATTAACCGATTTTCGTTCAAATTGAACTGTCCGCGAAGGAGTTCTATGAACGGATTCTTTCAATATGACGCAGATGCTGCCGATCGAGTGACAAAATGACAAAAATCGTCACTGTTGTGCTGACAAAATTTGTGCATATACGCGAACAGCCGTTCACTTTGACAGGATATCGCACAAACTGACGCAAAGCGGTTAATTTGTTAAAATCTTTTCAATGAATGCGGAAAGGATAAGGCGAATGATCCCCGGCTGGAAAAGCGTGCTGGCGGCTGTCGGTTCAGCGGTTTTGCTGGTGCTTTCGTTTCCGGACTTTGAGGTCCGCGCACTGGCCTCAGTAGCGTTCGTTCCGCTTTTGCTAGCTATTGGGCAAAACCGCGAAAGCTTTAAGAAGAGTTTTGTGATCGGGTGGCTTTTCGGCACGATATATTTTACAGGGACGGTTTGGTGGCTGACCTATTCACCGATCAACTACGGCGGCTTTCCACCGTGGCTTGCATATACACTGTTAGTTCTCGTGTGTATGTACGTCGGCCTGTTTCCGGCGTTCTTTTCGGGGATCATGGCTCTCGGTTTTCGGCGTTTCGGTGCAAAAGCAGCCTTTGCGGCACCTTTTGTATGGGTGGCGAGCGAATTCGCACGCTATTGGCTGTCCGGGAATTCGTGGAACGCGGTCGGATATTCCCAGGCATTTGGCGGAAGCGGCTATTTGATCCTGGCGTCGGTCGGCGGCGTGTACCTGGTCAGTTTTGCTCTTTTATTCTTTAATTCGGCGATAGTCTTTATGTTCGAATCGCTGCTGAGGCCGGTGGGGAAGCGGAGCGACCTTGTTTGGGCTGGGGCGATCCTGGCGGTCGTTGTCGCCGGATATTTTACACTTGGAATTTTAGGGCATTCGGCGGGTAGCGAGGCTGTTAAAGAAAGAAATATCGTCGTTACACAGGTCAATGTTCCAATGGCGGGGCTGACGCTTGAAAAGTGGCGGTTGCTGCGAACGCGGCACGTTGAGATGGCAGAAGCAGCATTGGCCAAGATCAAAGCTTCGCCGGAGCGGGCACACCTGCCGACGACGGTAGTGTTTCCTGAATCGCCGATGAATTTCATGTATGAGGACGACGAGGAATTTCGACGTTTTATAGCGGATTTCGCCTCGCGAAATGATGTTGAGGTATTGTTCAATTCGGCCGAGCCGGATGCGGTAACGGATCGCTATTTCAATTCGGCGGTGATGGTGGACGATCGCGGCCGCGAGTTAGTGCAATATGATAAGATCTACCTCGTTCCTTTCGGCGAATTCGTGCCCGGACCGCTACGGGCGCTCGTACCGGGTTTGATCGGCAGTTTCGCCAGCGGCTCCAATTTCAATCTTTTTCCGATGGGCGAAGGCAAGGCGGGTGTCATGCTTTGCTACGAATCCAATTTCGGACAGCTTAGCCGGCGATTGGTCGCGGACGGTGCCGACATTCTGATCGAAATGACGAATGACGGATATTTGGGTGAAACACCCGTTCTGCGGCAGCACTTGGCAAGTGCTGTTTTCCGTGCGGTCGAAACGAACCGGCCGGTCGTGCGTGCTACAAATACCGGTATAACTGCTTATGTCACGCCCGCCGGCGAGGTGAAAGACGCGGCACCAAACTATCAGGAAGCCATCCGGATATGGGATTTTGAAAGGTCCGATGGCCAAAAGACCCTCTATGTCCGCTATGGCGATTGGATCGCCTGGCTGAGCCTGGCGGTAGCGATGCTCATGGTCCTGGCCGCAATTAGGCATAAAAGAGAAGTTTGAGAAAGAAAAAGTTATATTTAAAAATTATGGAAATAATAGACCTGCAGAACAAATACGAAGAGATAAAAGTCAAAGTTGAACAACTTGGGAGGTTTCTTTGACGCACCTGCCAAAGAAAAGCAGCTGACGGAGCTGGAAGAAGCCATTGCGGCACCGGATTTTTGGGACGACCAGGCGGCGGCTCAAAAGGTTGTCCAGCACCGCAGCCGTATCGAAAGGTCGCTGGAAATGCATAAGCGTTTCGAAACGGGCATCTCGGATGCTGAGGTGCTATTTGAATTTGCTGAGACGGATGCAGATTCGGCAAAGGAACTGGAATCGCTGATATTGCGGCTTGAAAGCGAAGTGACCGATGCAGAGGTGCAATCGCTGTTGTCCGGCGAAACGGACGCGAATAACGCGATCTGTTCGATACAGGCCGGAGCGGGCGGCACGGATGCACAGGATTTTGCACAGATGCTTTTGCGAATGTATATTCGCTGGGCAGAGCGCCGCGGCTTTAAGGTCGAGGTGCTGGATGAGCAGTCCGGCGGCGAAGCGGGTATAAAATCGGCGACATTTCGGGTCGAAGGAGATTATGCATACGGGTTGTTAGCGGCCGAAGCCGGAGTACACCGCCTGGTGCGAATTTCGCCGTTCAATTCGGGCGGCAGCCGGGAAACTTCTTTTGCGTCGATGTTCGTTTCGCCGGAAATAGATGAGAACATTGAGGTCAACATCGAAGATAAAGACCTGCGGATAGATACCTACCGCTCTTCGGGAGCCGGCGGCCAGCACGTAAATGTTACCGACAGCGCGGTGCGGATAACCCATCTTCCGACCGGAATTGTGGTAACGTGTCAAAATCAGCGTTCGCAATTGCAGAACCGGGCGGTCGCTATGCAAGTGCTTCGTTCGAAGCTGTATGAACTGGAACTTGAGAAGCGGAAAGAAGGAACGGCCGAGCTTGAGGCTTCAAAACAGGACATTTCTTTCGGTTCACAGATCAGGAATTATGTTTTGCATCCGTATCGCTTAGTAAAGGATACGCGTACAAAATACGAACAAACGAACGTCGAGGCCGTATTGGATGGAGAGATCGACGAATTTATCAAAGAATTTCTACTGTTTAAGAAAACGGGAAAGAGTGTAAACACATAAGATCGGGACAAATCGAAATGAAGAAAGTTTTTCTTATTTTGCTGACATGCCTAATAGCATCGACCGGTGTTGCCGCACAGAAAGCGGACGAATTCGGTGTCGTGATCGATAAGCGGCCTTTTCAAGAGCTTAATGAGCAAATTTGTAAAAAACTGTCCGAAAAACAACTCGACCTTAGCAAACCTTTTGCAATTACGTTAACCGGAAAACTTACCAAAGAAAGCAAATTAGATGATAAGCGAACGAAGATAGAGACGGCAGAGGGCTCCGATCCGGAAATGGCGCAGATAGCAGTTGCGGCGATCCAAACTCTCAGCGATGCGGGCTATTTTAAGTACCTCTCGAATCTAGGGGCGACCGGCGGCGTCGTTTTTAAGCTCGGTCAGGATGCAGAGAAAGTGTCGTCCGACATCGCTTTGGAAATGGAAACTGAAGAAAAGGCGAAAACGATGGCATCGACATTACGATCGCTTTTTCAGGCGGCGAATCAAATGATAGGTCCGGACGATCCTTCGGCACTGCTTTCGAAAAATGCTTTGATCTCGGCAAATGGCAAAACGATGCATATGGAATTTTCAGCTCCGGCCCGTCTCGTCGCGGAGTTGATCGAAAAAAAAGTTAAAAATAGTACGGCTCCGAAACAATGAAGGTATGCCCGACATGCAAAAAGATCTACGACGACGAGGAATTGAATTTCTGCCTCGCCGACGGTGCTACGCTGATCAAAAAGCGCGGCATGCAGGCGGAATCTTCGCGGGGCAATGAAATATTGGCAGTCGTGTTGATGGCTGCCGCTGTGCTGTTGTTCCTGTGCCTTATTTCCTCCAATGCCAGCGATCCGAATTGGAATACGGCTTCATCTGAAAAGGTGCACAATTGGATAGGCATAGCCGGTTCGTACACGGCTGACCTTCTTTTTCAGACGGTCGGTCTGACAGCATATCTGGTGCCGGCGCTATTTGCTCTGGCGGGCTGGCGCGTCTTCTATTCTCGCGGTCTGCGGCCGGAATTCAAAACCGTAGCGGGCTTCGTGCTGTTCATTCTATCGCTGTCAGGGCTGGCGGCACTTATCGGTTGGCGGGGCGGCATTCTCGGTGCATTGATGGCGGAATATTCCGCAAAGCTTCTTCGAACTGCGGGTTCGGCGATCTTTCTGCTGACGCTTTTTGTGGCCGCTATTCTATTATTGACGCCATTTTCGATCGTCGGATTTCTGAGCGGTTACGGAGCTGAATTTCGCAACGTATGGGCTCGGTTCTATGCATGGATGCGTCCGCCGAAGGGTGAAGATGCCAGCCGAATATCCGATCGTAAAAGTGGCTCATTAACGGATGCTGCGACTATCCGCGTACCTGAAACAGTAACGGGGCGGACGGCCAGAACGAGGATCGTCGAACCCGACGATAGTCCCTTCGTCACACGCAAAAATGCGGTTATCGCTCCGCCTGCGGAAGAGGATCTTGTGCCGCCGACGATCGCGGTCGCCGAACGACCTATTCGAATAGAACCGGCAAAACCCGGCACCGGTAAACTGCCGAACGACGAAGATCCGCCCGAAACGGAAGAGACCGGCTCCGGCGAAGATGCCTTTTTCGGCGAGGGGACGCACCCGGAGACGTCTGCGTCCTACGAGGCATATAAACTGCCATTGCCGGAGATGATGCATCCGCCCGATGCTCGGATCGAGCACCAGGAATCTGAGCTGCAGGAGATCGCCAACGAACTCGCCTCTAAAACCCGCGAATTCAATGTGGCGGGCCGCGTTGTGAGCATCGCTCCCGGCCCCGTTGTCACAACATATGAATTCAAACCCGATCCGGGCGTAAAATATTCGCGTGTGACCGGACTGGTCGATGATCTTTGCCTGGCGCTAAAGGCCGAATCGATACGCATTGACCGCATCCCGGGTAAGGCATTTGTCGGTATCGAGGTACCGAATCGGCGGCGGGAAACGATCAGATTGCGGGACGTTATCGAATCGGATAGGTTCAGAGAATCAGAATCGCTGCTAACACTTGCGCTCGGCAAGACGATAGACGGGCGAAATTATGTCTCTGACCTAGCGAAGATGCCGCATTTGCTGATCGCCGGTGCTACGGGTGCCGGTAAATCGGTGGGTGTCAATACACTTGTGGTGTCTATTCTATACAAGGCCCGGCCGGACGAAGTGAAATTCATCATGGTGGATCCGAAACGTTTGGAACTGGGTCTTTATGCCGATATTCCGCATCTTTTGCACCCGATAATAGTTGATCCGAAAAAGGCATCGGCGGCGCTCAAGAACATGGTCTATGAAATGGAGCGGCGCTATAAATATTTGGCGGGTTGGGGCGTGCGAAACATCGACGGTTACAACGCCGAGGCCAAAAAGCGAAATGAACGCGGAGATCTGGACGAAGACGGAAACGAGCATCCAAAGCTGCCGTACATTGTGATCATTATTGATGAATTGGCCGACCTGATGATGGTCAGCGGCAAAGAGGTCGAAGAATCGATCACCCGGCTGGCACAGATGGCCCGGGCGGTCGGCATACATCTGGTTCTGGCTACGCAAAGGCCTTCGGTGGATGTCATTACGGGTCTGATCAAAGCAAATTTCCCGGCGCGGATATCATTTCGTGTGTCGTCAAAGATCGATTCGCGGACGATCATCGACGGTAATGGTGCCGAAGCTCTGCTGGGCCGCGGAGATATGCTGTTTCTGCCGCCGGCGAGTTCACAGGTTGTCCGCGTGCACGGTGCCTACGTCGATGAAAAAGAGATCGCTCAGATCGTTGACCATATCAAGCGGCAGGGCGAGCCGGTGTATGACGAAACAATAACCAAAACGGAAGAGGAAGCTCAAGGCGGCGAAGGTGATCTGCCCGGTCGCAAGGACCCGTTGTTTTGGGATGCCGTCCGGAATGTCGTTCAGAACAAAAGAGCATCGACCTCGCTGCTGCAGAGGCATTTGCGGATCGGTTATGGACGGGCCGCTGCCATTCTGGACGCAATGTCCAAGGAAGGCTACATCGGCGAAATGGACAGCGGTACGCGTGCCCGCCCGGTATTGCCGAAGGCGTACGAAGACCTCGCGGACATGGACGAAATGAGTGGCCAGAACTAGGTTTTTATAGTAAAAGGTTTCACTGTTGAAACGTGAAACGTCGGAGCCAATTTCCACACAGTCTGTGGAAAAAGACCCATTTTCCACAATGTTAACAAGTTTAAGTCTTTGTAATATCGAGACTTTTAGCACTTTGCACACGAACGCGGCATGCATCTTTCGGAAATCTCTAAGTCATTATATTGCATAAGATGCGTGTTCGTTTTTATTTTGCTGATCTCGACGGTATGTTTCACACATGCGTGTTCGGCATCTTTGCCCGCAACCGTTGAGCAAGAGTCGGATTACGATCCGGCGGCCGCTATTGATATCAACTCCGCCAACGTTGATGAGCTGAAGCGGCTGCCGGGCGTCGGTGAAAAATTGGCTGGCAAGATCGTCGAACACAGAGAGCATTACGGCCCGTTCCGACGTATAGAACACCTATTACTGATAGACGGTATCAGCGAAAACCGTTTTCGCGAACTTCGCCCTTTTATAAAGATTGTCAGAACAGATTGATACGCCATCAATGGTCGGATCGCCGCTGATGTGGCTCGCGGCAGCATTTGCGGCGGGTATAGCGGCAGGACGGTCGGCGCCCGAATTTGCGGCTGCGGCCATTACCGGTACGGTCGCGTTGGCGGTCGCCGCTGTAGCGGTTCGCAGGCGGTGGCCCGCTGTGTCCGCTGCGTTTTTGGCGGCCGGAGCCATCTTGGCCGGCAGCGCCGCTTTTCAACTGCAGTTTGCCGGCATTGCCAGGGACAGGATCACGGTTCTATACGATAGTGGGGCAGTCGTTTCCGGCGACCCGGTCGAACTTCAGGGGAAAGTGATTGGCGGCCCGGAGCCGGCACCGGACAGCGTAGTGATCGAAGTAGCGGCGAAAAGCCTGATCCACAAGGGGGACAATATACCTGCCAGCGGAAATGTGCGTTTATATCTGCCGGCGAAGGAAGGCTCGGAACGCCAAGCAGCCGTTGCAGGTATCAAATATGGTACGGAGATCCGCGTTGCGACCCGGCTTGAACGCAGCGATAAATACGTGGTGCCGGGCGTACAGCAGCGCAGCGAACTCTTGGATCAACAGGGCATCGACGCTATCGGCATGGTCAAAAGTTCGATGCTAATCGAGATATTGTCGCCGGAAGCGAGGTTTTCTCCATTGAATGCGATCTTTGATCAGCGGCGAAAGCTGATCGAAGAGTTTTACAGAAACTTTGATCAACGGACCGCCGGGGTGCTGATCGCGTCGCTGCTCGGCGATAAATACTACTTGGACCGCGACACAGCAGAAGTCTTTCGCGAAGGCGGCACTTTTCACATCTTGGTCATTTCCGGCCTGCACATCACTTTCATCGGGTGGCTGTTGTTGATAATTTCCGGGGTATTCGTTCGCCATCGTGCAGCCCGCTATTTGATAACGTGCGCCGTTCTGTGGGCATACACCATCGCCGTTGGTGCCGAGGTGCCGGTGGTGAGAGCGGCGGTGATGTTCACGATCTTGATGCTTTCGCAGATGCTCTACCGGCCGGCGAACTTAATGAATATGCTGGGGCTGTCTGCTCTTCTGCTGTTGGCCGTGAGGCCTTCAGACCTATTTACTGCTTCATTCCAACTGACCTTTATAAGCGTTTCGGCGATCATCGTAACGGCAATGCCGCTGATCGAAAAATTCCGCGAGATCGGGAGCTGGATCCCAAACTCGCGGCGGCCGTTTCCGCCAAATGTGGCGCCGCAATTGCTGCGGTTTTGTGAGATGCTTTACTGGCGGCCGACACTATATTCGATCGATCAAAAAAGGAATGTGTGGAAAGGCAGGATCTTTAAAATGCCGTATCTGCCGCGGATCGCAGAAACCATTTGGCAGAGAGCCGCGGCATATCTTTTCGAGGGCCTATTGCTATCCCTGTGTGTGCAAATGTACCTGCTGCCGCTGCAGATAATTTATTTCAACCGCGTTTCGCCGGCGGCTATTATCCTGAATCTGTGGGCGGGAGCGATCATCGCAGCCGAAAGCTTAATATCGCTTATCGCCTTGGCGATAGCACAGCTTTCGGGGCCGCTCGCGATGCCCTTCATCAAGCTCACCGAGATGTGCAACTATCTGCTGATCATTGTTCCCCAGGCGATCAGCTATCTGCCGTTGGCAAACTTTCGGCTGCCGGCCTATTCCGGCGCCGGGCGATCTTTTTATTTCGTGTATCTGATCCTGGTCGCGGCCGCAGCCTATGCCCTGTTCCGGTGGGATATGTTCATCTTAGTGCGGCGAAAGAATATGCGACGGGCGGCTGTGGCGTTGGCGGCGGCGATCACGATCTGCTCCGCCGTTCTTTTGCTGCATCCGCTAAGCGAGCCGAAGCCCGATGGGCGGTTACACATTACGTTTCTTGACGTTGACCAGGGCGATGCGATCTTCGTTCAATTTCCGAAAGGTGCGACGATGCTGATCGACGCCGGCGGTAAGATCAATTTCGGCAGCGATGAGGACGGATTTCGGCCGGATGTGCCCGGAGTAGGGGAATTCGTTGTTTCGAAATATCTGTGGCACCTGGGATATTCGGAGATCGGGGCCGTCATTGCCACGCATGCGGACGCAGACCATATCGAGGGAATGAGCGACGTGGCCCGCAATTTTTCGATTGGAAGGGCATTTTACGGGCGTCCGGCTGAGGGCGAGCCTGATTTTGACCGCTGGATCGAGATCCTTCGCCGTCAGGGCGTGCCGGTGCAAGGCCTCGCCGCAGGTGACGAGGTGAAAATAGACGGCGTTAGCGTAGAGGCTTTGTGGCCGCGGGCAGATTCCGACGGCAGCGGTTCGAGCAATAACGATTCTTTGGTGCTGAGGCTAACATACGGAAAACGCGCAGTGCTTTTGACCGGCGATATAGAACTCGCCGCCGAAAACGGATTGATCGCCTCGGGAGCGGACATATCTGCTGATGTCATCAAAGTTCCGCATCATGGCAGCCGCACATCGTCCTCTCCGGGCCTTATCGAAGCGGTCAAGCCGCAGATCGCCATCATTTCCGCCGGAAGAGGGTCAATGTTCGGACACCCGCACCGAGAGATCTTGGACCGCTGGAATGGAGCAGGCGTAGAGGTGATGGTAACGGCTCGTTCCGATACGATCACCCTTTCAACCGACGGAGAAGACGAATTTAGATAAGAGGCGGAAATGAAAACGCCCGGATCTCGTCTTCGCGTATATCCGAGCGTTCCTATTAAGTTGTCTTGTATGGATATAATCTACCGCTCTAAACAAGAGATGTCAAGCGTTATTTAATGTTTTACTTTAACAAAACTTGTTAATCATTGAAGATCAAGCACTTAAGTGCGAAAAAAAGATCTAGTGCCGGAAATGACGCACACCGGTGAAGACCATCGCGATACCATGTTCGTTGGCCGCGGCTACCGATTCATCATCCTTGATCGAACCGCCGGGTTGAATAATAGCGGTCACGCCCATTTTAGCGGCTTCGTCAACGTTATCGCGAAAAGGAAAGAATGCGTCAGACGCCAATGCCGAGCCTTTGACCGGCAGGTCGAAACGTTCGGCACGCATCGCTCCGATACGGACCGAATCAACGCGGTTCATTTGCCCCGAACCGACCCCGATAGTTTTTACGGGATCAGCATAGACAATGGCGTTCGATTTAACATGTTTGCAAACGGTCCACGCGAGCATAAGGGCTCTTAGCTCATCTTCGCTCGGTTTCCGTTCGGTCACAAACTGCAGATCAGCGGCAGAGAGGCGGTGCGTATCTTTTTCCTGGACCAGGAAACCGCCGGATATCTGACGGTATTCGAATTCGGCTTCTTCAGCCGGGGCAGCCTGCAGCACTCGCAGATTTTTTTTCGAACTCAGGATGGCAATTGCGTCTTCATCAAAATCGGGGGCAATGACGACCTCTGTGAAGACCTCGTTGACCGAAGCGGCAACGGTCGCATCGACCCTACGGTTAAAGGCGACAATGCCGCCGAAGGCCGACACCGGATCAGTGGAAAGCGCCCGTCGGTAAGCTTCTTCATTGGTGCTTCCGAGCCCGACGCCCGACGGATTAGTGTGTTTGATGATCGCGACCGCTAATTCGTCGATGTCCTGCACTAAATTCCAGGCGGCTTCCGCATCAAGGTAATTATTGTATGACATCTCTTTGCCGTGCAGCTGGTTAGCCCGGGCCAAACCGCCGGAGCCTTCGGTTTCGTAAAGAGCGGCCTTTTGATGAGGATTCTCTCCGTAGCGGAGATCAGCTATCTTCGTCAATTCGATATCGTCATATTCCGGCAGCTCTTCGGTCGGTTCGTCTTGGTCTTCGTCGAGATCGATCGAATCGATGAATATAACGTCACCGAGCGGATCGAGCGGCTCAATGTAAGCAAAATCCTCTTCGGACAACTGACGCGATAGGTAGGAAGATATCGCGAGGTCATAACTGGCAGTACGGGCGTAGGCCAATACGGCGAGCCGTTGGCGTGTTTCGAGCGATAGCGAACCATTATTAGCGTCCAATTCGGCGATGATGTCAGAATAAAGCCGCGGATCAGTTAGCACTGCAACATCACGCCAGTTCTTTGACGCGGAGCGGATCATTGCCGGCCCGCCGATGTCGATATTCTCGACCGCTTCGGCAAGCGTCGCGGCCTCATCGGCGACGGTCTGTTCGAACGGATAGAGGTTTACAACGACCATGTCGATCGGTTCAATACCATGTTCGGTCATCGAGGCGATGTGGGCCGGGTTATCGCGAAGGGCAAGAAATGCTCCGTGGATCTTCGGGTGAAGAGTTTTTACGCGGCCATCCATCATCTCCGGAAATCCGGTGACAGCAGAAACATCAGTGACGCTGATGCCTGCCCGGCGAAGCGTTTCGGCGGTTCCGCCGGTTGAAATTATCTCGATCCCGTGACGGGTAAGGGTCTGAGCCAATTCGGCGGCACCGGTCTTATCGGAAAGGCTGATGAGTGCTTTTTTAATTTTGCGTAATTCGGTCATAATTTGATCGGTCTATCGGATAAAATAAATATGCGGACACAAATGCCCGCAATTTTTCACAGTAAATTATTTTCGCAGCACCGCTGCGGCGTTGTAAAAAAACTTTCGTATAGCTTCGTTTTCACTGCCCTCAAACGATGAACCGGCCTAGCATCAGCAAGCCGATGATCAGCACCAAGGCGTAAACGATGATCTTGATCATGCTCATAAGCGTGTTTTCGGCGGTGGCGCCGTCGTGTAAACTAGTAGTTTACGGGCAGTGGTTTTCGATGTCAAAATTCACATATTTTATATTGGCGGCGGCAGCGGTGTGGGGTTCTATCACTGCGGATGCACAGGACATAACGGCCGAAGTGGGACGTTCGGACGGCTCCGGGGTGAGCATCAAAGCGGCCACCGCGCGGCCATTGAAGAAACTTTCGTTCGTGCTGGAAAGGGCCGGAGCGGCGGGGCTCGGCAAGCGGATCTCAGATGTAGAGGCTTTCGGGCCGGACGGAGCGGCGGTCGCCATTCGCAAATTTGCAGACGGTGAATACGTTTCTGAGCAGGAATTCAAGGAATTTAGCTATCGGGTCGATCTTTCGCCGCGGTCGAACGCCTCCGCGGCAAGCGTTTCGTGGCTGTTACCGCAAAAAGGAATTTTAATGCCCGGCGACCTTTTGCCGGAAAATGCGGGAAGCTCAGCAAAATTAACAGTGCGGATCGAAACGCCCACTGCAAAACGCGATGGTGGAAGCTCGTTTGACATTGAAGATATCGGCCGCAGCGTCATTTATGTCGGTAGCCAATGGCGCAGGTTGGATGGCGGCTTTTTTGATGTGATGTTGGCCGGCGATTGGAAATTTGAGGACAGAGAAGCCGTCCAATTTGCACAAGAGATCTTTGCCTCCTATGAAAAGATGTTCGGCGGTCTCCCGGACCCGCGGCCGACGATCGCTTTGACGAATTTCCCGCAACCGGCAAAAGCGGAAAGCTGGCAAGCAGAGACGCGTGGAGCAAATGTGACGATCGTATCCGCGGATATGAATTTTGCGACGCAATCGCGCCAGCGGCTTCATGAGCAGCTGCGGCACGAGATCTTTCATCTTTGGATGCCCAATGCGGTCAGGCTGAAAGGAAATTATGATTGGTTCTACGAAGGATCTGCGTTATATGTCTCGCTTCGGTTAGGCCTGGAATTGAACCGGATCAGATTTGAGGACCTATTGGATACGATATCAAGGGCATATAACATTGATGCGATACAACCGGAACGCTCGTCGCTGATCGAGGCTTCGAAAATGCGTTGGGCCGGCATGGATACACACATTTACGCACGCGGGCTATTGACGGCGTTTATGTGCGACGTGCAAATGCTGAGCAGGAGCAACGGCAGGCATTCTGCGACCGATCTGATCGGTGAGGTATTTCGCCAAGGGCTGCGAGATCCAAATGTTGAAGCAAACGAATTGATATTGAGAAAAATGCGGCAATATCCGGAGTTGAATTCCGTTCTTAACCGGGCGGTATTGTCGGGCGGGAAATTGGACATCACCCTTGAAATGGCGGCCGCCGGGCTTGAAGATGGCGGCGGCGAAAGAATTAGGCTGCGGGTTCGGCAAAAGCCGACGCGGCGGCAAAATGCAATACTGGACAAGTTGGGTTACAATAATTGGCGAAAGTTGTCCCGCAATAAATGATGAAGATCAGAGCTTTTTTAATGATGTTGTGCGTTTCGGCCAGTGTGTCTTTTTCCGGCTGTTCGCTGCTTGATACTACCGTCTCCGGGGTGTCGAATGTCTTCGGATTAGAGGATACGGCAACGGTCATTGCTAAAACAGCTCAGATCCGTACGTCGTACGCAGTAGTGGCGGCGGACCTGCTCGAAGTAAAACGCGGCGAAAAGCTCGATGTGCTTGATCAGGTCGAATTCGAGAAAGTCTTATGGTATCGCGTCCGGGCCCGCGACGAGGCAAAGACCGAGGGCTGGATCGAGGCACAGAACGTGATCACCAGCGAAACGCTGGAGAAATCGCAAAAGTTGGCTGAGGAATTCGGGACATCGTCACCGCAAGCGGCAGGCCAATTGCGGGCGGCTTCCAATCTGCGGTTGGCTTCTGATATGACGCCGGAAAATATTTTATTCAAGCTGGCAAACGGGTCGAACTTTGAGATCATGCAGTGGAAGTTCGTACCGAAACAGGAAGCACCGGATGTGGACGATGCGGCCAAGGGCGAGCGAAAAGCCGGCAGCAAGACAAAAAATGCTGAGATCGAAGCCGCGAAAGAGGCCGGCGAGCCGGAAAAACTGGACGAAAAATATGATATCTGGTATTTGGTAAAGCTTGATCCTTCGGTATCGCCGGCACCGGCCGGATGGTTGTTCGGTCGGCAGGTAGAGCTTCAGGTGCCAAGCGACATAGTTTTTTTTCAACAGAACAATCGCAAATTCGTTACCTGGCAGCGGCTTGATACCGACGCTCAAGACAAGGTCGGCCTAGGTGAGCGGACATCGACACCGGGAAGTTGGGTGATCTTGACGCGGACAAATGTGGTAAAAGCTATCGACGGTGTCGAACCGGATTTTGACGGCATTCTGGTGCTGGCCTTTGACCGGTATGAGCAAAGCTATTACACGGCGTGGCGGTCGCAGGGCGAAGTTTGGGGCAGATTGCCGCTGAAGGTCGAGGGAATGGGCGACAATAAAACCTTTACGCTGCAGCTTCGCCACCCGGACGGCCAAATGCAGTCAAAGCAATTTGTGGCATTCAAAGACCGCAATCGGCTAAAGATAACGCCGCCGGAAGATATCGCACAATTTCAGCAATCTTCAAAATAGACGATGAAAGCGGATGAAACCCCGTTTGACGGAGAACCGATAGAATTGGAAATAACCGATTCGGTCGATCTGCATGCCTTTCACCCCAAGGATGTAAAGGCGGTCGTTATTGAATATTTAAAACAGGCACACCTCAAAGGGTTCAAGTACGTCAGGATAATTCACGGCAAAGGTATCGGTGTGCAACGCGAGATCGTTCGCAGCGTATTGAGCGAAACGCCATTTGTGAAAGGGTTCAAGAACGGCGACGAATTCTCCGGCGGCGGCAGCGGTGCCACGGTCGTCGAACTGTTCTAATCTTCGATGACCTCAGCGAAAAGCACGTCGTCCGGCACGGCGGAAACGGGTTTCTCTTCTTCTAGACGGCGTAGTTTCGATTGAAGCATCTCGGCCTCGTCCTGGAGGCGGCGGCAAAGAGATTCTAATTCACGGATGTGGGCTTTGCGCGCTTTATCCAATCTATCCAGATAGAACATATAGGTAAGCTGCAGCCCGGCGACACCGGCCAGCGAAAGCGATAGACAGATCAAAACATAAAGCAGCATTGTCGTAGATCTTCCTTCCTGCGTTCGTTCAAATTCGATTATAACCTTGACCAATCGCATCGGAAAAGCAAAAATTGAGTAAATACGGGTTTATAAGAGTTTTGCATGAAGGAAGATATCGTAAACACATATCCGGCGGCGCCTGAGCTTGGACGTCGAGAATTTTTTGTGACATCTATATTTGCGGCGGGGACGTTTGCTTCGGCAGTGATGCCGATATCGGCGCAAACACGGATCGTTACCGACGACAAAGGGCTGATAGCCGGAGAAGTGCAAATTCCGGTGGCTGACGGCACGATGCCCGCTTACCGGGCGATACCGGACAAACCGCGCAAGCGTTTTCCGGTAGTTCTGGTCGTGCACGAGATCTTTGGAGTGCATGAATGGATACAGGACATTTGCCGCAGATTTGCCAAAGCGGGTTATATGGCCGTTGCACCCGCACTTTACGCTCGGCAGGGCGATGTCAAAGATCTGAAAGACCCGCGAGAGCTGAATAGAGCCATTTTTTCGCAGATCCCGGACAAGCAGTCGATGTCCGATCTCGATTCGGCTGCGGCGTGGGCCGGCCAAAATGGCGGCGATGCCGACAAGTTAGCGACAACCGGATTTTGCTGGGGCGGCCGTATCGTGTGGCTTTATGCCGCCCACAATCCGAAGCTAAGAGCCGGTGCGGCGTGGTATGGCCGCGTTGTGCCGACGGCGAATTCGCCGATAAATGCCGCCCAGCCGACCACACCGATCGATCATGCGAAGGATCTGAAAGCTCCGGTCATCGGCTTTTACGGCGGACTCGACAAGGGTATTCCCCTAGAAGGCGTTGAGCGCATGCAGGCCGAGATTAAAAAAGGCCGGTCGCGTTCGGAAATAATCGTCTATCCGGATGCAGACCACGGGTTTTTGGCCGATTATCGCCCAAGCTACAATGCGAAAGCCGGCCCGGAAGCTTGGGCAAAGATGCTGGGCTGGTTCAAAAAAATGGTGTTAAATAGACGGTAAAATCTGAAATGGCCGCTCGATTCGGCCTTTATCCGAACGATCGACAAAATTCGACAATGGCCGCGGATGCGGCTGCGAGACAATCTATGCAACCGCAAATCATTAGTGGCCCTCGTTTGATCTATACGCTTATGTGCGACGATGTTCGCATCGAAATGGGCAATAAGATCTCTCTAATGGGGATCTTTCAAAACATAATGGTGGAACAAATGCCTGTTTCGCTGATCAAATTTGCGGTAATCAACCATTGGGTCGGGACAGGTAATTACACAACTGAGGTCCGGATACTGCATCCGGACAAATTGAACCTGGTGGTCACATCGCAGCCGACCTCGCTCGAACTGTCACCGGGCGGTTTTACGGATAACGTCAGCTTTTTCGTCAATGTCATTTTTCCGAATGCCGGAACATATTGGGTGCAGACATTGGCAGATGAAAAAGTGATCGAAGAATTTCCGCTGATCGTTGCCGATTCGGCAAATGTCGAAACGATGATGCAGCCGGACAACATCTCAGACACCATAAATTAGAACGCCGAGCAAAAAAACGAGCCTCCGAGAACCGAAATGTTCGCGGAGGCTGTTTTCTTTTGTGTATTAAAAGATCTATTTATTGTCGTCTGCGGCGGCCTTCTCTTTGCGATCATCAGCAAAAAGGATCGGTGAAACGATCGGTCGGTAGGTGTCGCTGATCTTGATATACGAATCCTGACGCAGCGAAGCCATGAATTTCTTCTGGGCTTCGGCGAATTTTTCCTGCAGAATAGCCAGACGAACGGCATTTTCATCAAACACTGATTCATTGCTTGCGGCCGAACGCTCGTCAATGCGAATGATATTTATACCCGTATCGTCGCCCTCGACCGGATCGGAGATACCGCCGGTCTTGACGTTTTTGATCGCTTCGGCAAACCGCGGATCAAGTTCTTTAACATTGATCGGATCGACCTTGCCCTTGGACTGAGCCGCATCCGGCCGGTCCGAATTCTCGACTACGATCTTGTTCCAATCACCGCCGTTGCGAAGTTGTTCAACAAGGTGTTTTGCTTTTTCACGAACCGCATTTTCGTCGCGGCCGGCGAAACCGAGAAATATTTCGCTCAGCGAAACGGTTTCCGGCTTAGTGAATTTCGACTTGTGCTTTTCGTAATAATCCTTAAGCTCTTTCGAATTCGGCCGCCAGTATTCTTTTGAAGAGACCTCGCGTTGAATGACGGCATCACGGGTCGCCTGTTTGCGCCACATCTCGCGCATTTCTTCGGGGCGAACTCCCTGTTTTTCCATCTCTTGGTAAAGGGCATCGAGCGTTTTCAGATTGTACTGTTTCATGATCTGCAGAAAACGCTGGTTAAGACTGGCTTCGATGTCAGATTCGATGCCGATTTCCTTTGCTTTCTGCAGCATCAATTCTTCGTTGATAAGATTGGCGATAAGTTCGCCTTTTCTTTCATCGACCATCTTTTGCGATTCGGCCCGATCTTTGCCTTGCTGAACGTCCGTTTCGACGATCGCCTTTGCTTCGCGGTTAACGCGGGAAAGGGTAATGACGCCTTCATTTACTTGTGCAACGACCTCGTCAACCACATTTTCACCAGTTTCCTGAGCAAACGCGGTAGAGCTAAAAACGAACGCCAGGATCAGCAGAGAGGCGAAAGAAAATAGATATCTCATAAAAAAATCCCTGAAATTACGTGGATCAAACCGTATTCAATGAAAGCTTTGATGCACAACCCGTGTCATAGGTTTATCGGCCGTTACGGAAAGCCGGCAAATATGCAAATATACCGCTTTAAGGCCCGCAGAGCAATTGGCGGCTAAGCTAGCTTTGATCTTACGGCTTCGCTGAGGGTTCGGCCATCGACGCTTTTGCCGGCAAGTTTTGCCTGAGCAGCCTTCATTACGCCCCCCATATCTTTCATAGAAGATGCACCGGTCTCGACCACGGCATCGGCGACGGCGGCATCTATTTCTTCTACCGTAGCGGCTTGGGGCAGATAGCCCTCGATGTGCGATATCTCAAGCTTTTCTTTGTCGGCGAGTTCCGTGCGGCCGGCTGCCTCATATTGTTCGATCGAATCACGCCGTTGTTTGACGAGCGATTGCAATGCTTTTGATGTTTCTTCGTCGGTCAGGTCAGAGCCTTTTTCAATACGTCTATTCATCAAATTCGCCTTGACCATGCGGAGCGTCGAAAGCCGCTCGGCGTCTTTCGCCAACATCGCTTCTTTAATATCAGCGACGATCTTTTCACTAAGTGTCATAGAGGTTTAAGTATCCTTTTTGCCGAAAAAGCTCATATCACGCGGAGGTATTGGATGAGTTCGGCTATATTCGATCTGCTTTGCCCGGCGGGCAAGTTCTTCTTCTTTCATCTTTTTACGCATCTCGCCGGTCGGCGGCGGTGCTCCGCGGTCGCCCCAGTAATATTTAACTGTGATGAAAAGCATCGTCAAACAGCCAAGCAGGGTCAGCAGTCCGGTCAATACGAATATCCATGCAAAATTAGACATAGCCTTGTCTTTATTTTAATGGATGGCAGGTCGGTGTCAAAACGATTCAGGGAACAAAATTATAGGTAATGATCCCGCTAACTCTAGCGGGCTGGCCCGAAAGCTTTGTCGGGCGAAACTTTGCCGAACATGCTGCTGACCGGGCAGCTTGCCTAAGCAGCGGATGGCCTGATACTGATCGAGCCGAATAAACGCTGCCATCTGTTTCGACAATGACACTGATATTTACGTCCCCGCTTGCTCTAACGGCCCTTGCCGCCGGCGGATACGGAGGCTTCGGAAGAGAAGTTGAGTTAAGTTTCAAAGGCTCGCCAACAGCCGTAAAGGTTGCCGAAGACCCTTGGGGAATTGATGCAGCCGTTTCGGAGCCAATAGTTGCAGGAGCGGCAGGAGTTACAGTGGGGTTGGAAATCGGGAATTTGATGTCCATTAACTCTACGGTCGCTGCTGGGGCCGGTTCGAATTTCGACTTTAACGCCGAGCTTGCGGCAGTTTTTCTAAGTGCGGCAACGTCCGGAGCGGTCACACCCGGGCAGATGTCGTCCGGACCGTAAACGCTCTCGACAAAAGTGACCTTCCCATCGGCATCGACGCCGACGCGAACCGTCAACGTGCCGCCAAGCCCGGTCTCTTTGGCCTCAGCGGGTGTGTCCGGGATAGGTTGCTCGAGCAGTTTGCGCGGGCCTGTTTGGGCAAAAACAACTGCGGAGAAGAGGAACATAAGGCATAGCGAAAGAATAGTTGGTCTGAGCATAATAGACTCCTTGGCGGAAAATTGTGCCTGGCTTGAAAAAGTCTCGCCGAGCTTTTCATAAGATCGATCAGTTCGATCGTTAAAAAAAGACGGCCTGTTACGGCCGTCCAACTTTATTATTTTTGTTTGCCCGATCATTGCAGGCAACATTCTGGCGGGGGCGACAATATCGGTTTCGGACGGCGAATCCGGCGTTTTAAAGAAAATGCTCGTTTGAGTTTTGCACGCGAATTGCCCAAAACAGCCTTAGCTCGGGAAACTGCATCCGGAGCCGCGCTGATATGGAGAGCTTCGGTTTCGTCAAAACACACGGTGCCGTTATCCTTTCTAAACAAACGGTGTTCGTTTTTTTCGTTGGTGCCGAGAATAGTTTCCGAATCTTCGAAAACCGCGCGAAACTTCACAAATTCGGGCACCTGCCAAAAAAATCTTCGAGTCATAACAATTACCTCCTGCACGAAACGTGCGTCTAGTTGTTATCGGCCCTGAAGAAAACGTTTGACCATTTAGACGAAAAGGCTACGGAAGCACTCCGCAGCCTTTTCCAGGATCTCACGTGTCCTTCTTCGTCAATGCCTGCGAGGTTAGCTGTCGGGCTGGAAGCGAAGAATCTTCTTCTGAGGGTAGTTCAGATGCGCCCCTGTCCTTGCGGACGTTTGTTGGTTCCCCCGCGTCGATCGCCGTGCGATCGGCTTCGGCAAAATAAATTGTGAAAGGTATCTTAGCAAACGGATCAATGAAAGGCAAGATATTTTTGCAGCAGCAGATCCAGCCGAGCCGAACGCTATATTAGGCTTTAGCCTATCGCCGGATGCGAGTAAAGCAAGTTCTTAGATCGGCAATTATCGAGCACTTGCAGCAACGGCAAAACTAGACCTTGCCGGATCATAAGTTTTCATCGCCGACCTCATCACAGGCACTGTCATGGTCAGGATGCAGAGAGATGAAACGCATAAATTTACCATCACGACAAACTCTCGCCCTAAATCTTTTTGAGATGCGGATCGAAGCGATGGTTTTTCCGGATCTGGTGAATTGCCCGACGATAGGCTCCCAATTTAGACCTCTTTTTTGGCTTCGCGATGACGTCTTATATATCTTATCCCATGTCATTTGACCGATCCTATTGATCGAAGCTTCGACTTGATCCAGCTCTTCTAAGCTCAATTCGGCGAGCTCTTTCTGAACACGGGGAAATTCGAGGTCGCATTCTACAAGATCATGTTGAGTAGAACCCGTTCCGGACTTATTAACCATTAGGCTGTTTTTTCTTTCTCAGAGTGGAGAATAGCGACTCAACATTTGTTTTCTGAGCAGGGTTTTCGCCTTCCCACTCGTCAAACGAGCTGAGAGATCTGTCGGCTTCTTTTGTGTGAAATGCCCTTTGCGAATCTGGCACAAAAACACCCGATGAAATGTGGATCATGTCGTCGCCGATCTCTTCGACAAGTATTTGCCGTCCGGCCCATGCTTTCCCGATACTGATCTGCCCGTTTGCCGGGACCGTTAACAATTTTGCCTGTTTGGTTTTTATCATATATTCATAATATAGGAATATATGACATTTTCGCAAAACGAGTATTTGCTGATCGCGATGTTTCTTAAATGCGGAATCGTCAGACTACTTCTTTGGCCGTTCGTTTGATTTCAGGACGCGTTTGCGCCGGCGGATCGCCTTTGGTGTGACCTCGATCGTCATCTGCCAGCCCAACGGCTTTGTTGAATGCTCTGACTTTTTCGGTTGGCGTACTATTCTTCCAACATCTCGTATATCGCTTTGATCTGAGGATGTAATGCGGGAAAATCGTCGGTGACAGTTTTCCAAACAACGTCGAGATTTATGCAAAAGTAATGGTGAGCGATCTTGTCACGCATCCGGGCGATCTGGCTCCATGCGATGTCGGGACGGGTATTCTTTATTTACTGTTAAAGATTTTTGCCAGCTTCGCCTACGACCTCGATGTTTCTGACGAGTGCGTCCTGAAGCATCGGGTTTAAGTGATAATCCTCTTCGCGGACGCCGTTTACGTAATCTGCGACACGGTCGCAGCATTCGATGATGTCATAAAGGTAAAGGCGGTCGTGCCTACTTTTCATAAATGATCTGTAGATCGGCGAGAACGTTTTTGCGGATCAGCGGGTGAAGCGATGATTCGGTCGCGAGATCGACGTTGCGGCCGAGAATTTCCCTGAACGTATCTTCGAGAGCGATAAATTCGACAAATCCAACCGGCTTGCCAAGACGAACGAGCAGATCTACATCGCTGTTCGGCGTGTCCTCACCACGAGCGACCGACCCAAAAACCCCCAACATCGAGATGCCTTTGGCGTCGCATGCGGCTCTTATTTTATTCATCACCGGTTTCAGGTTCATAATGAGCCTCGCCATAGATAATAGCACAACTATTTCCCTCGATTCTCGTCTAAGATGCTTCCGTCATACGGATACGGGCGTTGAAGCGGGGCTCCGCCGGCAGGTGTTAGGGCGTTCGAATACGAGGCAATATCGATCTACTTCTTCGGCCGTTCGTTTGATTTCAGGACGCGTTTGCGCAGGCGGATCGCCTTTGGCGTAACCTCGATCAATTCGTCATCAGCGATGAATTCCAACGCTCGTTCGAGTGACATGTCGCGGACCGGCACCAAACGCATCGCTTCGTCGGCAGAGGTCGTGCGCATATTGGTCAGCTTCTTTTCCTTGATCGCGTTTACGTCGAGGTCCACGGCACGGGCATTTTCGCCGATGATCATACCTTCATACACCTTGATCTGCGGTTTTACAAAAAGTGTTCCGCGTTCCTGCAGGTTATATAAAGCGTAGGTGTTGGTTTCGCCCATCCGGTCGGCAACGAGCGAGCCGGTTTGCCGCGATTTCATGTCGCCCTGCCATTTATCAAAACGGAGAAAAAGGGTATTGAGCAGGCCCGTGCCTTTGGTCTCGGTCAAAAATTCACCGCGAAAACCGATAAGACCGCGCGAAGGTGCTTCGAATTCTAGTCGAACGCGGCCCGAACCATTATTGATCATTTTGGTCATTTGGCCTTTGCGGCGGCCCATTGCTTCGGTAACGACGCCGATGAATTCATCCGGCACATCGACGACGACCAGTTCGATCGGTTCCAAGGTTTCGCCGGTCGTTTCATCCTTTTTGGTGATGACCTCCGGCTTGGCGACCTGGAGTTCATAGCCCTCACGACGCATCATTTCGATAAGGATAGCGAGTTGTAATTCGCCGCGGCCGGAGACTTTGAATTGTTCGGCCTGTGGCATTTGCTCAACACGAAGGGCAACGTTGCCGAGGAGCTCTTTATCCAGGCGCTCTTTGATCTGCCGAGAAGTGACAAATTTGCCCTCGGTGCCTGAGAATGGCGACGTATTAACGCCAAAGATCATCGATATCGTCGGTTCGTCAACGGCGATGACCGGAAGCGGTTTCGGATTATCGACCAGCGTTATCGTTTCACCGATCTCTACATCGTCAAAACCTGCAAGTGCGACGATCTCGCCGACACCGGCTTTTTCGGTCGTGACGCGTTCGAGGCCTTCGAAAACAAAGAGCTCTTTAACGCGGGTCTTTTGGATAGAACCATCGCGTTTTGAAACGGCAACTTCTTGGTTTTTTGAGATCTCGCCGGAATAGATACGGCCGATGGCAAGACGTCCGACGAACGGATTATAATCGATATTCGCGACTAGCAGCTGTAAAGAATCGTCACGCATCGCAGACGGAGCCGGAATGGTTTCGAGTACCTGATCAAACAGCGGGCGGAGGTCCTTGCTCTCATCGGCGAGGTCTTTTTTGGCAACGCCGTCACGCGATATCGAGTAAAGGATCGGAAACTCGATCTGCTGATCATTGGCGCCGAGGTCGATGAAAAGGTCGTAAACCTCATCAACTACCTCTTCGGGGCGAGCGTCCTGGCGGTCTATCTTGTTGATCAGCGTGATCGCCGGCAGCTTTAATTCGAGAGCCTTTCGCAGCACAAAACGTGTTTGGGGCAAGCATCCCTCGGCGGCGTCAACCAGAAGGACGATGCCGTCAACCATTTTAAGCACGCGTTCGACCTCGCCGCCAAAATCGGCGTGGCCCGGGGTGTCGAGGATATTTATCTTGTAGTCGCCATAACGAACGGACGTGTTTTTCGCCATAATGGTGATGCCGCGTTCGCGTTCAAGATCCATCGAATCCATGACCCGTTCAACAACCTCTTCGTTATCGCGATAGGTGCCTGATTGCTGCAGCATCGCGTCCACGAGAGTTGTCTTACCGTGGTCAACGTGAGCGATGATGGCTATATTTCTAATGTTTGATGCGTCGATCATAGTAAAAGATCTGCCCAAAAGAGCAATCGAAGATAATGACGGATTCTGAACAAAAAGGCAACCGGAGCATGGTGTTTAACCGCGGCGAATGCAGGATCCGGTAAATATTATCTGTTAGGCGGGCTTTCGGTGCCGGGCCAAATGGCAGAGATATGTGAAGAGAATTCTAAAATTGAATTGAAAAGATGTGCGTTACATCGGCTGCGGTTTCGGGAAATTACCTTCGGGCAGGGGGACGAAACCTGTTTCATTTGGTATCGCGTCAAAATTACCTTGTTTCCAATCGCTGCGGGCCTGTTCGATCAGGTCATTTGATGTTGCCACAAAATTCCACCACATATAACGGGGCCGTTCCAGCCGCGGCCCGCCGATAACCATCAGCCGACAATCTTCGCGGCCGTGAACTTCCGCATGCGAACCTTGCGAAAAAACGGGCAGAGAGCCGGCAGAGTACTCTGCTCCGTCGATCTCAACCGTGCCGGAAAGAATATAAACCGCACGTTCTTCGACATTTCGCGGTAGTTCGAGGGTGCTGCCGGCGGCCAGGCGGCATTCGGCGTAAAGCGGTTCAAGCCAATTGTTGACCGGCGAAACGGAACCATGCAATTCGCCCATTATCACTCGAAAATAAACTCCGTCGGCATCGGTCTCCGGCGGGTCCGCGGCACCATGATGTTCAAAGCTCGGATCTCCGGTTTCTTTATTTTCGGGTATCGCGACCCACGTTTGAACACCGAACAATTCGCCGCCGGCGGCGTTGCCGGCATCCGAGGAACGTTCGGAGTGGACAATGCCGCGGCCCGCATTCATCCAATTTACCTCGCCCGGCTCGATGAGCTGAACGGTGCCTAAGCTGTCGCGATGCATCATACGGCCATCGAAAAGGTATGTGACCGTAGCCAGACCGATGTGCGGATGGGCAAGAACATCCATTGAACCGTCGGTTACAAGTTCCAGCGGACCCATTTGGTCAACAAAGACGAAAGGACCGATGCTGCGGCGTTTTGAATACGGCAAGATACGTTTTACGTCCATCGAACCGATGCTGCGGTCTCTGGCAGGTATAACAAGTTCGATCATAAGTTCTATTGTTTCCTGAATAAAAATTCCATCTATATAGCCGTTTTGTGTCAGATATTATAACAATATCAAAAGACATCTCGAAAGCCGTGCAAAAACCGCGGATCATACTAAATATCTCACCGGCTACACGAATACGCACAAAACAGGCTGATAGAAACGAGCAAAAGTAAAATCACCGCTTATGCATTTAACATTTGTAGAAAACTGGGTAGAATGTCGGATAAGCAAAGTATCTATATCTATTTCTGGAGATGTTTCTAATGAAGATCGGATTACCGAAAGAAATCAAAGACAATGAATATCGTGTAGGGCTGACACCGGCCGGAGTTCAGGCATTGGTGATGGCAGGTCATACGCTGTATGTGCAGCATTCGGCGGGCGAAGGTTCGGGTTTTACGGACGAGCAGTATGTCAAAGCCGGTGCGGAGATAATCGATTCGGCGGACGATGTTTGGGCCGCGGGCGATATGATCGTCAAGGTCAAGGAACCGATCGCGCCGGAATATCCGCGGATGCGTGAAAATCAGCTTCTGTTTACCTACCTGCATTTGGCGCCGGAGCTCGAATTGACCAAGCAGATGCTGGAGCGGAAGGTTTCCGGTGTGGCCTATGAGACGATCACCGACCGCCACGGCCGCTTGCCGTTGCTGACACCGATGTCAGAGGTGGCCGGACGCATGTCGGTTCAGGTAGCGGCGAACAGCCTTGAGAAAATGAACGGCGGCCGCGGTATTCTGCTCGGCGGCGTTCCGGGCGTTCCGGCGGCCAATGTCGTCATTTTGGGCGGCGGCGTAGTTGGCACCGAAGCAGCCAAGATGGCGGTCGGGCTCGGAGCGAAGGTCACCATCATCGATCGCAGCCTTGAGCGTCTTCGCCAGTTGGACGATATCTTTCTATCAAAAGTGCAAACGCTTGCGTCTTCGCGCTATGCGGTCGAAGAAGCCATCTCGCACGCCGATTGCGTGATCGGAGCGGTTTTGGTCGTTGGTGCGGCGGCACCGAAACTGGTTACCCGGGAAATGCTTAAATTGATCCCGCAAGGTGCGGTTTTGGTGGATGTGGCCGTCGATCAGGGCGGCTGTTTTGAAACGACGCATGCGACCACACATTCGAACCCGACCTATTACGAAGAGGGCGTTCTGCATTATTGCGTTGCGAACATGCCGGGAGCAGTTCCGCGTACATCGACATTTGCCTTGACGAATGCGACCTTGCCATATGCACTTGATCTGGCAAACAAAGGTTTCGAGAAGGCAATTCAGGATGATGCCGGGTTGGCAGAAGGGGTGAATACTTATGCCGGTAAACTGACCTACGAAGCGGTCGCCGTTTCGCAGGGGTTGGATTACACACCGCTCAGCGAACTTATCGACTTAAAAGCGGCCTCTGCTGCTTAAAAAAGAAGCTGACAACCGAAAAAATGGCCGGGGCGGTTCGATCAACGCCTCGGCCTTTTTGTTTCGCACGTTGTTGCCGCGGAATAGGGCTTCGTGATATTTTTTTGAACCATGTTATGAATACGAAAAAAGAGCTTACGGCTATCGAAACAGCAACCTTATTGGATCTGCTAAAAAAGCGTTTTGAAAAAAACGCCGTCCGCCACATTGGCCTTGAATGGACGCAGATAGAAGAAAGATTGCTCGTTGATGCCGCCAAGCTATGGTCGATAGGCGAAATGGAGCGAACGGGCGGCGAACCCGATGTAGTGGTTTTGGGCGGTACGGACCAGGGGATCGTGTTTTATGATTGCTCTCCGGAAAGCCCGAAGGGCCGCCGAAGTATCTCGTATGATCCGGCGGCGATCGAATCTCGAAAAGAACACAAACCCGCGCACAGTGCTATCGGCATGGCCGCTGAGATGGGAGCTTCGCTGCTCAGCGAAGAGCAATACCGCAAATTGCAGGAAGTGGTCGAAATGGACATGAAAACATCCAGTTGGGTCCAAACACCGCCAGATGTTCGCAAATTGGGCGGTGCGATCTTTTGCGACCGGCGTTATGGAAGGGTATTTACCTATCATAATGGAGCGGAAAGCTATTATGCGGCCCGCGGCTTTCGGGCATTTCTAGCATTGTGAGAACAGGCCGTCAGGCGGCTTTCATTTCGTTGGCGAAATATAATTTTGTCTAAGTTTTTCAGGAGGAATCTATCATGGCATCATTCAATCCGGTTGGCTGGTTCGAGATCTATGTAAACGATCTGGCCCGGGCGAGAGCATTCTATCAAACAGTTTTGGCTGTCGAGATCGTCGATCTGCCAATGGATAGTGATGAATTTACAATGGCGGCGTTTCCGATGAATGGCGAGGTTAGCGGGGCCAGCGGCGCTCTTGTTCACATGCCGGGCATGGAGGCAGGCGGCAACAGCACGATCGTCTATTTCAGCTGCGAAGATTGTGCGGTGGAAGAAAGCCGAGTCGCGGCCGCAGGCGGAGAGGTCTTTAAATCGAAGTTTTCCATCGGAGAATACGGCTTTATCTCACTCGTTTTCGATACCGAACGAAATATGTTTGGGCTGCATTCGCAGAAATAAATATTTATCTATTATGAAGATGGATCTGATCCCGATGCTGCCTGTGGTTCATTTACCGGCCAGCATCGAGTTTTATGAGAAACTCGGCTTTGCGGTTGAGCATCGAAATGATGATTGGGGCTGGGCGATGCTCGTCTATGACGATTGCCGGATAATGCTCGATCGATCGATAAATACGCATCCGGAAGCTCCGCGGCAAAGCGTTATTTATCTTTATCCAGAAGATCTCGAAACATTTCATCGGACGGTATTAGAAAATGGTATCGATGCTCCGCCGCTGGACGACACTTTCTATAATATGACCGAATTTCGGATCGATGACCCGGACGGCAACCGTCTTTGGATCGGAACGGTCAAGGTTTAGCGTACCAGAAAAGCGATCACCGCTCCCCGGCCTAGTCGCGCGTGCCGGTAAACCATTCAACGAATTTGGGAATACCTACTTCGATCTTTGTAGTAGGGAAATAATTCAGCATCTCGCGGGATTTTGAAATATCTGCGTAGGTGATGGGCACATCGCCGGGCTGCATCGGCTTGCTCTGGATGACGGCCTTTTTACCGAGGTTTTCCTCCAGCAATTCGATCAGCCGGCGGAGCTCTGTTGTTTCAGATTCTCCTAAGTTAAATGCCTCGTGCATTGATGCATCGAAATCCATCGCCGAGCGCACACCTTGGATGATGTCGTCGATATAGGTGTAGTCTCGCCGCGAAGACCCGTCACCGTAAACTTCTATCGGCTGGCCCGAGGAAATGAGCTTGGCAAATTTATGAATGGCGAGGTCCGGCCGCTGGCGTGCCCCGTAAACAGTAAAGAAACGCAGACAGACCGTTCTAATGTTGTAAAGGTGCGAATACGTGTGGCAGATCAATTCGCCCGCCGCTTTGGTTGCCGCATAAGGGGAGATCGGCTGAAATATCGGATCACTTTCCGCGAAAGGCACCTTGGCGTTGATGCCGTAAACCGAACTCGACGATCCGAATACAAATTGGGGAACCCTATATTGGTGGGCCAATTCGAGCAGATTGACGGTGCCGCGAATGTTCGTTTCCGTGTAAAGTTTGGGCTCGACCAGCGAAGGGCGAACACCGGCCCGGGCGGCGAGATGAACGATGCACTCAAATCCGTGGGAACCGAAAACGTCGGTCATTGCGGCATCGTCGCGGATGTCGGCGGCAACAAACGTATGGTCCGGCGATCCGCGATGCCGGGCCACATTGGCCATCTTTACCGTCGGGTCGTAAAAATTGTTAAGATCGTCCACAACGGTTACGTTCCACGTACCTTCGTCAAGCAGTCGATCAACCAGGTGCGACCCGATGAAACCCGCACCACCAGTTACTAAAACACGTTTTTTCACAATATTTATTGGTTGTCCTGAGACCGTAAAAATGCCCGTCCGAAACTTAAAACCTAACACTTCGCAGCGATGCCCGCAAAGATGTAAACCTAGTTCAGGTAACGCTGACGAGCGTTAAAACGATGCAGTATCTCTTCTAAAAAGCCTTCGTATGAAAAATCTTTCATATCGTATTTCGGCTTTAATTTGAACATCAGCGGAAGAGCCACGCGCCATGCCATCCACAGACGCTGTTTGTCGGTCAGATCCCACCGCCGCCGCAAAAATATCTCTACTACTTCCATTTCCCGCTGTGTCAACTTATCAACGCTTGCGGTCAGCGTCAGCTGCTTTTGAACACGAATGAACGCCGAATCAGAGATCGGGGTTGAAAAAGCCTCTTTAAAGGTCGGTGCTTCATCAATGCGTTCACGGATGACGACCGTCCCGGCAAAAACATCACCTATTCTTTGATCGCGTTTATTTAGGAAGATCGTGATCAATCCGACCGAATAAAGCGGCACAACAACGGGCGGGATCGCATCAAAGAGCCGGAGGAGATTGCGGGCGGCTGCTTCCCAGAGCGTGATCGGCCGGCCGTCTTCACGGATCACACGGAGCTTCATTATCCGCTTGCCGGGCGTTTGACCATGCATTAACCATTCGAAGACGATAAAATACCCGGCGAACCAAAAATAGACGACGACCAGCATTACCGCAATGATCCATTTTGGTATTTCAGAGGCCGTGCCATCGTAGATCTGATCGATCGGGCTCGCTTGCGAAGAAAGTGTAAGAAAAAAGACAATAAGCAAGATGGCGGCGGTATATTGAATGGCATGGTCGATCATGACCGCCAAAAAACGATTGCCGATAGACGCCAAGGCAAAGGAAAGCTCTACCCTTTCAGGTGTTTCGATGATCAGAGTTTCTTCAGTTTCGATCAGGGGACGCTGCATGGTTTGCAAAAGATAATTATAATCCATTTTTGGCCAAAGCGGCACAGAGGCCCTTGAATTTCTTACGGCAGCCACAGAACTATATTGTCTGCTCCCGGTGACTCGGTCTGGTCAGAATCTATTTTTGTTCTTGTCTTTTGCTTTTAACGTTACATATACTTAATAAAGATTTTAAGCCATTTGGTGCGAGGTGTAGGTTTTGCAGATAGAAATTAACCGAGGCAGTTTGAATCCGCAGGGACGACGTTTTGCAATAGTCGTCAGCCGATGGAACGATTTTCTGACCGACAAGCTGCTCGCGGGAGCATTGGATGCGCTCGCCGGTTTGGGGGTCGAAGAAAATTCGATCGAGGTCTTTAAGGTGCCCGGGTCGTTTGAATTACCGCTCGCTTCATTAAAGGCAGCAGAAAGCGGGCGGTTTGATGCTGTGGTCGCATTGGGTGTGGTCATTCGCGGGGAAACTGCTCATTTTGATCTGGTGGCCGGTGAGGCAGCAAAGGGCATTGCCGCTGCGGCATTGAAAACGGGCGTGCCGGTCATGTTTGGTGTGGTGACGACCGAAAATGTTGAACAGGCGATCAACCGCTGTGGCGTTAAAGCCGGAAATAAGGGTTTTGAGGCTGCTCTTTCGGCGGTCGAAATGATATCCGTATGCCAAGCAATAGGATCCGGAACAGGCAGCTCACCTGAAAATAAGGCTTTTCCTCATGCCGTCTGAAAATAGTCAAAAACGATCAGGCGTTCGCCGCCAAGCCCGAGAATGTGCGCTGCAAATGCTTTTTGCGGCCGACCTGGCGGAAAAGGGTACGTTTTCTACTAACGGCTACTGGAGCGAAATGGGATTTGCTCAGGTCGATCCGCAGTCAGAACCGGCGGTCGCGGAATTTGTCGAACGGGTTGAGAAATTCGGTGCCGAAGCTCTTTCGCTGCGTGCGGTCGCCAAAAGACAGGACGATCGATCGGAAAAGAATCAGAGCGATGATAAAGGCCGCGTTACGAGCCGGGTGGACAAGATAAAACGAACCGCGGCGGCGGCGGGTTCGGTCGTCAAGGCATTTCGAGCATACATTGCGGATGTGGTGGCCCAGAACGATCCGGATATGCGGCAGGTTCATGAAGAGATGGAGAACTTGGGCTTTATCGCCAAGCGTTTCATCAACGATTTTGAAAGCGTGCCGGTGACCGCCAAGCCGCCGCTTTCGGCGGACGATCTGGCAAAATTCAACGAATTCAAACACCTCGCCGAAACGGTTCCGGACGATCTGCTGAAAAATGCCCTGCCGGCTATCGAGACCTTGATCGCCGGGGTCGAACCGGTCCGCATTTTTGCCGACAAGATCGTCCGCGGAACTCTTGATAATCTAAAGACGGTCGATGAACGGATAAAGACAAGAGCGGAACATTGGCGCATCGAAAGGATGGCAATAGTTGACCGCAACGTTTTGCGATTGGCAGTTTTCGAATTCCTTTATGAGGACACGCCCCACACGGTTGTCATCAACGAAGCTCTCGAGATCGCACGCCAATTTTCCAGTTTTGAAGCTACCCAATTCATCAACGGCATCCTCGATGCGATCAAGCTGGACCTTGAAAAAGGCGGGTCAGATGATGACAGCAAAGCCCCGAACAAAAGATCACAAGCCTCTTCAAGCTAAAAGCCGGCAACGGGCTTTCCGTATTTTGCCGCTATTGCTGATATTTCTGCTGTCAGCGTTTGCCGTCTGTGGGCAAAGCGATCTTCCACCGAAATTTCGCGGTTACCGCGTGCATCAAACCCCGGTAAAGATCGCCGGCTCGATGGATAATACGGGCGGAACGCCGGCCATTCATTTCGACACGCCAGAGATCTTCGAATTTTCCGTAACCGGCATCACCCTTTCCGTTAACGCCAAACTGCTTTCACCGGACCGTTCCGGCAAGGTCGAAAGCCTTGTCTTTCGCGATTTTAAGATCAATGGGCTGGCGGTGGAGATAGCGGACCATAAAACAAGTTTTGAATTCAAGCGTGGTGAATTGGTGCAACTGCCGCAGCCGTCGTATATTTTTCTGCCGACGCCGAATGTGCTGCGCGGAGCATGGCGCGAAGCAACAGGTTCGAAGCAGAAATGGAATGTGACGGGACGTATTTTCGTTCTCGGCACTTTTACAAAATTCGGCATGAAATTCAAGCGGGCTGTGCCCGTCGAGATCGATGTTCTTATCGACAATCCGCTAAAAGAATACTTTGCCTCGCATTAGGCCTCTTCAACGGCTTAATCTTTTGCCGCTATTGCTGTAAAATAATCTGTTACATTCTGTATTTATATTGAGGTTACCAAAAATTAAGTGAGCGAAATCAACATCTCGGAATACATCGCAGAGAATTTCGGTGCGAACGCCAGCTATGTCGAAGGGCTTTTGGCACGCTATCAAGCGGACCCGAATTCGGTGGATGAATCATGGCGGACATTTTTTGGCGATATGCTGAACGGTTCTGCTGGGCCTGAGGCTCGGCCGACGGAACAGACGGCCGCACCCAAAAGCCCGACGGCTGTACCTGCACCAGCTGAAAAAACACCGGCAGCTGCAGTTTCCACGCCGATCTCGCCGGATTCCGAGGCGAAACCGCTAGTCGGGGCTTCCAAGAAGATCGTAGAGAACATGGAAGCAAGCTTGACCGTGCCGACGGCGACAAGCCTGCGAACCATTCCGGTCAAGGTCCTTGAAGAAAATCGTCGTCTGATCAATCAGTATTTAGCGGCAAGCGGTCGCGGCAAGGCGTCTTTTACACATCTGATCGCTTGGGCCATCGTCAAAGCGGTAAAAGATCTGCCGGCGATGAATAATGGATTTGCCGTTGTTGACGGCAAACCGTCCCGTGTCGTGAATTCGAACATCAACCTCGGCATCGCTATCGATATCGAAAAAAAGGACGGTTCGCGAAACTTGCTGGTTCCGAACATCAAGGGCGGCGAAGACATGGATTTTGCAGGTTTTTTTGCTGCCTACAATGATCAGGTGAAAAAAGCCCGCGAAGGGAAGCTTGAGATCAGTGATTTTCAAGGAACGACCGTTTCCTTGACCAATCCCGGCACTTTGGGAACGGTTGCGTCGAACCCTCGTTTGATGGCCGGACAAAGCGCGATCATTGCCACCGGGGCGATCGAATATCCGGCGGAATATCAAGCAATGACGCCTGCTGTTCTGTCACAATTGGGTATAAGCAAGATAATCACACTTACCAGCACCTACGACCATCGAGTTATCCAAGGAGCCGAAAGCGGACTGTTCCTTGCAAAAGTGCATGAATTTTTGGTTGGTGACCATAATTTCTACGACGACATCTTTCATTCGCTGGATATCAACTATCCGCCGCTGCGAAAGGCAGTTGATCACAACCCGACACTTTTGGGCAGCGACCGGTTCGCCGAACAGGTCGAAAAGCAGGCTAATGTGCTGCAGCTGATCAACGCTTATCGCGTTCGCGGACATCTGCTTGCTGATATAGATCCGCTCAATATGACGTCGCACAGAGCGGCCGAACTGGAACTTGAGAACTTCGGATTGACCATCTGGGACCTTGACCGCGAATTCATCACCGGCGGCCTGCACGGTGAAAAGACCGCAACGCTCCGCCGCATTCTGGACATACTGCAAAAAGCATATTGCGGAAAGGTCGGCATTGAATATTGCCATATTCAGAACAAGGAAGAAAAAGATTGGATCCGGCGGCGTGTTCGTGAAGCTTTTGTCGATACGGCCCCGCTGCCGAAAGAAACCAAGATCGAATTGCTGCAAAAGCTGATCGAAGCAGAGCAGTTCGAACAATTTCTGCATAAAAAATATTTGGGTCAAAAGCGGTTTTCGCTCGAGGGCTGCGAGACGGTCATTCCGATGCTTGATCAATTGGTCGAAGGTGCGTCCGCTCGCGGGGTTGACGACATCTTTATGGGCATGGCCCACCGCGGCCGGTTAAATGTGTTGTCAAACATCGTCGGGGACGCTGCTGCCGGAGATATGGCGGAACGCATCTTTACGGTTTTTGAAGGAACATCTCATCCGAGTTTCCCGGCGGATGAAGGCGATGTCAAATACCACCAAGGAGCTATCGGCCATCGACAGACAAAATCAGGCCGCGATCTGCAGATCAGGCTTTCATGTAATCCGAGCCATTTGGAAATTGTGAATCCGGTTGTGGAGGGCATGGCGAGAGCGAAACAGGACGACCTGCGAAATGGCGATGGGCTTTCGCGGGCTGAGGTTTACAACCGCGTAATGCCGGTGCTGCTGCACGGCGACGCGGCGTTCGCCGGGCAAGGCATCGTGATGGAAACACTGCAGCTGGCCAACCTGCCGGGCTATCGCACAGGCGGCACTATCCACATCGTAATCAATAATCAGATCGGATTTACGACCGGCGTTGAATCGGCCCGCAGTTCGATCTATTCGACCGATGCGGCACAGATCACGCAAACACCGATCTTTCATATCAATGGCGACGATCCGGAGGCTGCCTACCGCGTGGTGCAGATATCGCTTGATTACCGAACAGAATTTGACAAGGATGTCGTGCTTGATCTGGTCGGTTTTCGCCGGCTCGGCCATAACGAAGGAGACGAGCCGAGCTATACCCAGCCGATCATGTATGCCCGGGTCAAGGCCCATCCCGGCACTCGGCATCTCTATGCCCAACAGCTTATCCGTGAAGGCATCATAACGGAGAATGAGCTTGACGAAATGACCAAACAGGTCATCGATAAATACGAAGGCATTCTGCAGCGTGCGAAACAGATAGCTTCGGAAAAGCCCAAAAAAGCCAAATTGGCACCGCCCGCCGCGGAAGATGATGGCTCAGGAGTTTTTTCAAGCGGGGCAAACGCGGAAATTTTATCGCAAACATCAGAAAAGATATCGATCGTCCCGGAGGGTTTTCACGTTAATCCGAAAATGGTCGGGCAACTAGCGCGCCGAGCTAAAATGGGAGCCGGCGAAATTCCGATGGATTGGGGATTTGCCGAGGCGATGGCGATCGGTTCGCTGGTTTTAGAGGGCTATCCGGTGCGTTTGAGCGGACAGGACAGCGGCCGCGGAACATTTTCACAGCGCCATGCTTCGATGTACGACACGCTGACCGGCCAACGCTGGTCGCCGCTTACGGAATTGCGAAATGAAAAAAATCCGAAAGCGCGGTTTTACGTCTATGACAGCTCGCTTTCAGAATCAGGCGTGCTTGGCTTTGAATATGGCTATGCCATCATCTGCCAAGATGATCTGGTCCTGTGGGAGGCACAGTTTGGAGATTTTGCCAATGGAGCTCAGGTCATCATCGACCAATACATCGCCGCCTCTGAAGACAAGTGGAAAGAACGCTGTCGCTTGGTGATGCTGCTGCCGCATGGATATGAAGGGCAGGGGCCGGAACATTCGTCGGCCCGTCTGGAAAGATTTTTGCAGCTTTGTGCGGAAAACAATCTTCAGGTCTGCAATGCGACAACGCCGGCTCAGTATTTTCACCTCCTGCGTCGGCAGATCAAACAGGACGTTGTGCGGCCGCTGATCGTTATGACGCCGAAAAGCCTGCTGCGGCTGCCGGCGGCAACCTCGACCATGGACGAATTGACAACCGGCGGATTTCAACCGGTGCTGGACGATGGCCGGTGTGTTGAACGCGCAAAGGTAAAACGGATCGTTTTGTGCAGCGGCAAGCTTTTTTACGATATCGATGCGGGCCGAGAAGATGCCCATGATGAGCGCGTAGCGATCGTGCGGCTTGAGCAATTCTATCCGTTCCCGGCGTCGCGTCTTCGTGAATTATTTGATTCGTATCCAAATGCGACCGAGCTTATCTGGGCACAGGAGGAGCCGCAGAATATGGGCGGCTGGTTCTTTGTTGAGGATCGTCTGCGGGCCATTATGCCGGAGCGGTTGAGCCTGCGTTATGTTGGCCGAACTCCGTCGGCTTCGCCGGCAACCGGTTCTTATGCTATTCACGAACTTGAGCAGAAAGATATAGTCAGTAATTCGTTGCTGCTGGATTCCGACGAGATCTCGCCGGCCAGCGAACCGGAGGTCTCGGAAAAGATCGCTCCGGCAAGTGCGTAAGGTCTTTTCGTTCTAATTAATGGATGCGGAGCCGATGCACGTCTTCCGGCTTCGCTTTTTTGTATTATGAGGAAAGTTTTAAAAGGTTCGTTTCGCCTTCTGCCGATGCTGGTGCTGTCGCTTTTTGCAATGGGATGCCAGCCGAATGTCGTCCGCAGCGAAGAACCGGAACCGACACCAACACCAAGTTCCACTCCGCATGAAGCTCAGGCGGGTAACATCACGATCGCGGCGGTGGGCGATATCATGCTTGGTTCCACATCTATCAATGAAACTTTTCTCCCGCCGAATGACGGCCGCGATATGCTGAAAGATGCGACACCGATATTGTCGGCCGCGGACATCGCTTTTGGTAACCTGGAAGGGCCGTTGATCGATGGCGGCATATCTGAAAAATGCGGCGTGCCGAAACCGGGCCAGCCGATTCGATGTTTTGCCTTTCGCAGCCCGACACGATACGGCAAGCTGTTAAAGGAAGCGGGGTTCGATGTTTTAAGTGTGGCAAACAACCATGCTTCGGATTTCGGTGCCGAAGGGCGTGCGAGTACGCGGCGAACGTTAGATGCGGCGGGAATCAAGCATGCCGGCGGCGACCGCGCCCAATATTCAACGGCGATCGTCGAAGCAAAAGGCAAAAAGATCGCGTTTGTTGCATTTGCCCACAATGCAATATCCCCGAATGTTAACGAATTGGCCGTAGCCCGGCAACTGGTTGTCCAAGCGAAAAAGAAGGCGGACATCGTTGTGGTGTCGTTCCACGGCGGGGCCGAAGGCGAATCAGCCCAGAATGTTCCAAAAGAAACAGAGATCTTTGTCGGTGAGAAACGCGGTAACCTGCCGCTCTTTGCGAGAACCGTGATCGATGCCGGAGCGGATCTGGTGCTTGGCCACGGCCCGCACGTGCTGCGTGGAATGGAAGTGTATAAGGACCGCCTGATCGCCTATTCGATGGGAAATTTTGCTACCTATGGAATGTTCAATCTAAAGGGCCCGCAAGGCATCACCTCCGTTTTCGAATTCGAATTGACGCCGGAAGGGAAATTCGTCTCCGGCAAGATCAATCCGTTTCGGTTAGAAGGCCGCGGCATTCCGACACCGGACCCATCGGGAGCGGCAATTCCAAAGATCAAAGCTCTTTCAACGGCGGATTTTGGAGCTGCCGCACCGGCGATCGCGGCCGACGGAACGATCATACCTCGTTAAGCGACGAGTTTATAAACTCGGAAGATCTAGGTAGTTTCGGCGGGCATGATCGAGAGTGTCTTCTGTATAGGAATGTGCGACACTGATTTTATAGATCCACATTTTAACGCAAAGCTGCGGAAGATTCGGCTGCGGTCAAGCTCTATCAAAAAGACGCAAGCAAGAACACTGAGCTTAGATAAGACCATAAGACCAAAAAGACTATATGCACCGAGGTCTCGAAATATTTTCGCCTCCAGAGCTTAGATGAATAGCCGAACAATTGAATGATCAGACGAGCCGACCAAAATACCCCAATCCCGAGACATATCCGATGGCCCAAGTCTGTGCTTATCAGATCTTTGGCAGAAGTTACTGACAAAACGCCCAACAGTAATAGCATAAGGGCTATAAAGAAAGTGTGAACATAAGCCATTTCGCGATTGATGAGAGATAGTGATGCAAATTCGTCTCGCCAATTGAAATAGCGAGGAAACGCGACATGGGTCATTGCCAAAATGATCATTGCTACCCCGGCAGCCTTAATATGACTTTCCATTGTTCGATAAGGTAAAAGCGGTGATAAATAAGTTTAATTTTTCTTCTTTAACAGCCGTAAACCCGGCCGCCGTAAAAACTGTAAGCCAGTTCTTTCGTGAGTAGAAATGAGAAACACCTACTGAGTATGCGAGGGTGTTGACCGCATCTTTTAAGTGTTCGACCACCACCGCCTTGCCTCTGCCGCCGATTACGCGTCGAACTTCCTTAAAGAAAAGTTCTCGTTCGCTTTGGATCCTTATTTCGTGGGCCGCCATAAAAATAAGCACGAGATCGGCCGATGCGTCGCCCAATGGTATGTTGCCGGTCGATATCTGTACAGGAGCAGAAGAGGGACAGAGCTTACGAGCACGTTCGATAGAGATCTCGGTGTGACGCTGCGGATCGTAAAAATCAAAAGAGCGAACAGCCGCAGACGGAAACATTTCTATCAATTGCTGTGAAGTTTCATCGAACCCGGCATTGATGGTCACTATCTCTTGTGGGCGAAGTTCGCGTAGCCACCACAGGTCATAAAGCCCGGATAGATCGTAAACGTAAGTTGTGACAGCAAGTTGAAAAAATAGACCAGCTAAAACAGCGGCGGTGACCAGCTGCCGCTGCCAAAATGGCAAATGAGCAAATAAATATTCGGCAAAAATGAAAATAAGCGCTACTGCGGCCAACAAGATCGCATAGAAATGCCAGTTAAACCTAACTATATTTTTTACGCCCTGAAACGGTCGTCGCTTTTCCATTTTTCTGTTCGGCCTTTTTTCCAGTAATACGGTATGTCGTTGATTATGAAAGCATTGGCCAGCCTTGCTTCCTTGTCCAAACTAAGCTCTTTCAGTATCGGGATTTTGTATTCATTGACCGAGATCGGGAGAGGCCGCCAATTTTGCCGCACTCCTTCGACAATGCAAACTTCGTTCTTATTCGGATTATAGCTGAATGTGTATGGCATCGGCCCTTCGAAGCGACGAGCCTCTTTCCACGACCTGAACGGGGAACCGGCAGGAAGAGGAATATTGTCTCCTCGCTTTCCGAAAACGGCTTTTAATCCGGTCGCGGAAGATCTGACCGATAGTATTTCGTCGGTTTCGACAAAGCTGATCGGTATGCGGCGATAGCTATAGTGGCTGAAAAGGTTACCTCCGAGAGCCATCGATCGGCTGTCCGTTTCACTGCGTATTATGTATAGTCCACGCGATCGCTTGCCCTGACTATTAGTGTAACGAACAAAGATCCGGTAACCTACCAAAAAGAAATTGCGGCCTAAAAACTGCGGAAGGCCTTTCGGGCGAAGTCTCTCGGTTTGTACAAAAGCTGCCGCCAGAAAACCGTAGGTGTCTTGAAAAGTGTCCAGTTCAAGACACTCCGGTATTAAACCCGCGACAAGTTCTTTCGGAACTGCAAACGCCATTACGGCCGAAAATCGGAAGTAGGCTGTGATCGGCACCGGGTGATTTTTTAAGAAGTCGAGCATTAGCGGTTCGATCTATATTCATTAACGATGACGGCGGTCGAAAATACAGTTGCCAGCAGAATATTTGCAGAACCGAAGATCAGCAAGTCGCGGGCGAAGAAGAATTCGATCACGTTCATGCTCATAACCAAGCCGGCTTGGACGACAGCGCATAATTTTCTTTGCCGACCGGTTAAGATCCAGATGGCGATCAAGGTTTCGCCAATTCCGATCAGAATAGTCAGCGGCCCGGAAAACTCAGGGCCAAGTATTCTCGCTACAATTGCTTCGTGTCGGGGTACGATTTCGGCGACTTTGAAAAGCAGCCCGTTAATCAACCAGACCATCGCTGCAAAATATCTGACGAACTGCATAAATCTATATTAGCTCAGTTTCCGACAGCCAAGAATACGACCTTGAGAGCGGAGTTGTCCGTTGGGAAGGCCTTGCGTTTGTGCATCGCCTTGCTGAAACATAAACAGTTATAAATCAACTTTTAAAAAATAAAAACACCAAAGCCTAAATGCACTTTGGTGTCTTTCGATTACCGGCCGGTCAAAAATTAGAATCGGTAGGAATTGGCTTCGATCAGGAAATCCGCGATCTTTTGTCGTGCAGCGACGGTATTGATCGGCGAATTGTTCTTGGTGAAGCGTTTCAGAGCAACGAGCAGAGTACGCATTTCGTCGCCTTCGGTAATGGCGGCGATGGCGTTCTTGGCTTTTGCTTCGACCCGCTGGCCGGCATCGTTGCAATAGATCTGTGCCATCGCGGTATAGAGTTCGGAATTGCTTGTGCCCTGCAGCTTTTGAGCACGAAGCACAGCCGTTTCCATGGCATAGGCTTCGATAATGATGTCGGCACAGTACATCAACAGTTCCTGCTGTTTTTCAAGCTCGGCCATATACTTTTGGGCGGCTGTGCCAACTATCATCAATGCGGTCTTTTTGGCGTTCTGTGCCAATTTCATTTCGGCGGCCAACGGCGTATCGTCCTCATCAAAAGAGATCTGCGGGTTCAATATCTCATCCATCAGAGCTTTAGCCGCCGGGATCAAGGCGATCTCGCCCTTCATAGCCCGCTTGAGAAGCATGCCCGGGATCAATAGCCGATTGATCTCATTCGTGCCTTCGAAAATGCGGTTGATGCGGGCATCGCGATAGGCTTTTTCTGCCGGATAATCCGCCGTATAGCCGGCACCGCCATAGATCTGCACCATCTCGTCGACGACGTAATCCAACACCTCTGAACAAAATACTTTATTGATCGAGCTTTCGACCGCATATTCTTCGATCGAACGCAGTTTCGTCTCATTATCCGTGCCGCTGCCGATCAAAGCGTCGATCATGCCGACCGTGCGGTAGGTCATCGCTTCGCCGACCCAGGTTCGCACTGCCATTTCGGCGATCTTGTGCTTCATTGCTCCAAAACTGGAGATCGGCACATTGAACTGCTGACGTTCATTCGCATAACGGATCGAATGGTGAATAGCGAGTTTTGCACCGCCGATGACCGAAGCTCCGAGTTTGAAGCGGCCGACGTTAAGAATGTTAAAGGCGATCTTTGCTCCGTCGCCGACCTCGCCGATCAGATTGCCGACCGGTATCTTCGCGTCCGAAAGAATGATCGGTGTGGTCGAAGAAGATTTAATGCCCATCTTGTGCTCTTCGGCACCGGGACGGCAATTTTCACTGCGTTCGACCACAAAGGCCGAAAACTTTTTCTTTTCGCCGTCAACTTTCGCAAAGATAATGTAAACATCGGCAAAACTGCCATTGGTGATCCACATTTTTTCGCCATTGAGGATCCAATGCTGGCCGTCTTCGCTGAGCCGGGCGACGGTCTTTGCTCCTAGTGCGTCAGAACCCGAACCGGCTTCGGAAAGACAATATGCGGTCACCTTTTCACCGGAAACGATCGGCGGGATCCATTGCTGTTTAAGCTCTTCGGAACCGAAATACAGGATCGGAAGCAGCCCGATGGATGTTTGGGCGCCGAAGGTGACACCAAAACCTGAGCCGCGGCCCATGTTTTCGGCGACGACAACGCCGGTGGTCTGGTCAAGTTCGAGACCACCATATTCTTCCGGGATCGTTGCGCCAAGCAGCCCCAATTCGCCTGCATTTGTGATCAATTCGCGAGAAAGCTCCCAGTTGTGGTGCTCCATTGCATCGACCTGCGGTAAAACTTCATTGTCAATGAATTCGCGGGTCGTGTCACCGATCATCTTTTGTTCGTCTGACAGGTCTTCCGGCGTAAAGATCTCTTCAGCAGACCGCTGTTCGATCAAGAAAGAACCGCCTTTGATGTAATCTTTTTCCATCTTTGCTTCCATTAAAATTCCTCCGGGTGTTTGAAACAATATAACACACAATTTCAAATGAATGAATACTCATTCATATTTTTTAAAAAATAAATTGCCGCCCGGCATACATGGCGAGCGGCAGGTGATCTAAAAAGTTAAAGTGTTCGAATTTAGCCCGCACCAATACAGCGTATCGACCCGGAAACGAGTTTGCGGTCGGCATCTTTTATTTGAATGCGAAATCCCCAGCTGTAGATATCTTCACCGGACTTGCCGAGGAACATCAGGTCGCTGGTCCAAACCGTTGCCTTTGCCTTTCCGTCTTTCACATTTTTTACCTCAACACGGGCAGAAGAATCGGGTTCGGCCTGAAAAGATATAAGCGAAGCGAGATAATCGGCGATCGTTTTGTCTTCCGGCGAAGAGCCTACCCCATTGCAGCTTTCATCAGCAGAAAGCGGCACTGAGCCATTGGCAATGAGGATCTTGATCAGTTCTTTGGCGTCGGGTTCCTTTTCTGCGGCTGCGGCCGGCAGCGTCAGAAGCAGAAGAGCGATAGAAAGAAAGAATTTTTTGATCATATCAATGGCATCTCCCCATAGAACAGGCCAAAACCGGAGCCCGAATAATGGCCGGAAAAGGTGGTGTCCGGCATGGTGACAACTTGTCGGCGGCTGTTCGAATAATGCCAGACGGTGTTATTGTGAAAAAAGCCGATGTGTTTTTTGGGGATATTGCCCATTACCTTGGTCGCTACATTTACATTTGAGGTTTTGGTGATAAAGATCAGGCCCGATGTGAGCACGGCCGGTTTGTTCGCCCAAGTGCCCACGGCTGCACAGCGAGCAAAAACCTCATGAACGCGGATATTGGCCCGGTCTTCGCGGCTGCCTTTTCCCGTTTGGTTAAAGCACGTATAGCCAAACTGAAAACCCGCTTGGTGGCTAACGAAATGAGCGCAATGGTTTAGACTGTTGTCCGTGAGTTCGCAGGTACAGAAATCACTGATATGGTTGCCCAAAATGGCATTCAGATCATCGACAGAAGGCATTGTGTACATAGATGGTCTCCCCCGAAAAGCTAAGCCTCAGAGCTTTGTATAGAACCAAAGCCGTAAAAACAGAACAATATTTAATTAGTGACGTGTTGGGGACGAAATTTTTGCAGAATTTTCTTGTAATTGTGAATGATCTTGCGGGAAAGTGGATCGGGATCTGATCCGATAGAAAAGAAAAAAGGCCGCATTTTTAAGGTGCGGCCCTTCTCCATTACTATGAAAACACGCGAGACAAAATGGTGCTGGGAGCGGGAATCGAACCCGCACGCTCCTAAGAACACAGGATTTTAAGTCCTGGGCGTCTACCAATTCCGCCATCCCAGCACGCCAAAAGAAGAGTAGCATTTATAGAATGCCGTTTCAAAGCCCGGATGCGGCGAAAGGTTCCCAGCCCGACAGGTGAAATATGCTAAAATCAAAATGCCTGACAAATCTATGGAACAATATGCTTGGATATTTTGGTTAGCACTTGGCATAGTGCTGGTCATTGCGGAAATGTTCACCTTCGGCTTTGTGCTGTTCTGGTTTGGAATAGGAGCATTTGCGGCGGCCCTAGCAGCATTTCTGGGCGTCGGCCTACTAGGGCAATTCGTTGTCTTTGCGGTGTTATCGATCGCGTTGACGGTTATGTCGCGGACGATATTTTCAAGATATATCTCCCACGGAGATGATTCGGTAAAATTTGGCGTGGACGCTTTGCCCGGAAAGATCGGAACTGTTACCGAAGAAAGCTCCGGGGCGTTGAACGAGGCTGCCGTCAAGGTGTTCGGTTCAACGTGGACCGCTTTTCCGGTTGATGGTGAAGAAATGCTGATGGTGGGGGAAAAGGTCGAGGTAGTTAGCGTTAAAGGGTCTTCGATATATGTTCGGGCGGTACGGGCAAAAGAATTGAATTCGCCGCCGGATTGGCGAAGCGGTGAATAGAAAGAATAGATATTCTTTCCGAAAACAAGAAAAGATCCGCCGGAGTGGCATGACCACGCTCGCGGATCTTTAAATTTTAGATCGATGCGATCAAATGATCTCGGCCGTGTCCTGATCGGCGGTGTCGTGAATATTTCCGAGGTCGATCAGTTCCAATTGCACCTCTTCGCCCTCAGCGTCGGGCAATGTATCGCCCGCAACCTTTGCCAAGATGACCGTTATATTGTCCTCGCCGCCATTCTCATTGGCTTCGCGGACCAGGTCGGCACAGGCATTTTCGAGCGTAACGATGTTTTCGACAACGATCTTTTGCATCGAAGCAGCGGAAACCTTATTCGAAAGACCGTCGCTGCAAATTAGAAAAACGTCGTTCTTGGCGGGTGAGAGGCGTGCGACAACCGGATATATCTCGTTTTGAGCGCCGAGAGCCTGCAGGATAACGTTTTTGAGGGTATGGGTTTCGGCTTCTTCGGGCGATATTTGTTGGGCATCGATCAGTTGCTGAACCAAAGATTGGTCTTTGGTTATCTGATAAATGCGGCGATTGCGGATAAGGTACGCACGGCTGTCGCCGACCTGTACGATATCGATCGCCTTGGGCGTAACACCCATACCGGTAAAGGTGGCTCCCATTCCCTGATATTGGGGGTCGGAACGGCCCTGTTCATGGATCAGCGAATTCGCGTTAACGGTGGCGTTATAAAGTTTTGAAACAAGATAATGATCTTGGCTTTCCGGTGTCAATGTTTCATCGAGATCATTGGCAAGAAGCTGTTCCGAAACGGTTTCGACGGCCATTTTACTGGCCACTTCACCGGCTAGGGCTCCGCCCATTCCGTCAGAAACGGCCAATACGATGCCGTTGTCATCGACCTCGAATTTTTGACTTTCGATGACGAATTCGCCGTCGGCCTGAGCGCTCGTCCATGCCTTGGAGCGCGTAATATTCAGCATCAGATAATTATCTTCGTTACCGCGCCGAACGCGGCCAATATGCGAAGTCGCATGGATCTGGAGAGTTAGCATAATGTTACAGGTCCCGTGCTTGATCGAATTCGCAGCGAACGGAACCGATATTCTAGAGTTCCTATTTTAGAGCTTGGTCGAGATCTCCTATAATGTCTTCGATATCCTCGATGCCTACCGAGATACGTACCAAACCGTCTGTAATTCCAAGCCGCTCTCGATTCTCAGCGGGCACAGAAGCGTGGGTCATGGTTGCCGGATGAGAGATCAATGTTTCAACCCCGCCTAAGCTTTCGCCGAGAGTACAAAGCTTGACGCTTTCTAAAACTTTTTTTGCGTTGGCAAGCGAACCCGTGTCAAAAGCAACCATTCCGCCAAAGCCGGTCTGCTGACGTTTGGCCAGTTCGTGCTGTGGATGGGATGGCAAGCCCGGGTAATATACTTTTTCAATCGCAGGATGTTCGGCCAGAAAAGCTGCCACGGCGCGACCATTTCGGTCGTGGGCATCCATGCGTACGCTCAGCGTTTTGGTGCCGCGCAGCACCAGAAAAGAATCGAACGGAGAGAGGATCGCCCCGACGCTATTCTGAATGAATCCGATCTTTTCTGCATCATCGCTATTAGATAACGCGACAAAACCGCCCACACTGTCCGAATGTCCATTCAAATATTTTGTGGTGGAATGGACAACAATGTCGATGCCCATATTCAACGGACGCTGGAAATAGGGCGACATAAAGGTATTGTCGCAAACCGTGCGGGCTCCGTGTTCGGACGAAAGCTTGGCAACGGCGGCCAGATCAGTAACGCTCATGACCGGATTGGTCGGCGTTTCGACGAACACCATCTTAGTATTCGGTTTGAAAGCGGCTTCAAGATCTTCGATCCGGGTGGTGTCAACTAGGTCAAATTCAATGCCGTAATTAACAAGAACCTTGCTGAAAAGACGGTAGGTTCCGCCATATGTATTGTCGCCGAGCAAAACATGATCGCCGCTTTCGACCAGCTTCAAAACGGCATCGATAGCAGACATGCCGGAAGCGAACGCAAAGCCGAACTTGGCGTTTTCCAATGCGGCGATGTTCTTTTCTAAAGCAAAGCGGGTCGGATTTTGGGTTCGGGCGTATTCGAAACCTTTGTGATCACCCAGGCCATCTTGGGCGTAAGTCGAAGTTTGATATATAGGAACGCTGACCGCACCTGTCGTCGGGTCTGGCTCGTTGCCGGCATGAATCGCAATTGTAGAAAAGCCCATAGAAGCCCGATATCGAGAAACGTCGAAAATAAATTGATGCAGACAATTGGATTAAGGCGAAAAATCTACATGCAAACGAGATTTTATGGTAACTTGCGAAAATAAAAATTGCAACCGTAAGCAGCCCTGCATCAGGCCGAAAGGTACGAAAATCTGCGGATATTCGCGGTGTGGTTTTCGTAGGCCGAAATATCTGCTTCGTGTTGAAGAGTGAGGGCGATATCATCGAGCCCATTCAACAGGCATCGGCGACGAAATTCATCGATCTGAAAACTACTTTCGAATCCTTTTGAATCGAAGACAGTTTGGGTCTTAAGATCGACCGTGATCGAATGATCCGGGTGCAGCAAAGCTCTTTCGACCAACAGCTCGACATCCTTTTGCGGCAACGCGACCGGCAGAAATCCGTTTTTAAGACTGTTGTTGTAAAAAATGTCGGCAAATCCGGGGGCAATGACACAGCGGAACCCGTGGTCCGCCAAACTCCACGGAGCGTGCTCTCGCGAACTGCCGCAGCCAAAATTGGCCCCGGCTATCAAGATAGAAGCCTTTGCATAGCGAGGGTCATTCAACACAAAATCGGCGCGCGGCAAGCCGTTGCCGTCAAAACGCCAGTCGTGAAAGAGAAAAGCCCCGTAACCGGTGCGTTCGATGCGTTTGAGAAATTGCTTCGGTATTATTTGGTCGGTGTCGATATTTGCTCGGTAAAGCGGCACGGCCGAACCGGTATGTTCAGTAAATGCTTCCATTAGTCCTTAAAATCCCAATTGCGGACATCGACAAAATGCCCGGCGATAGCGGCAGCGGCAGCCATCGAGGGGCTGACCAGGTGCGTGCGGCCGCCCCGTCCTTGGCGTCCTTCGAAATTTCTATTGCTGGTCGATGCACACCGGTCGCCTTCGCTCAATACATCGTCATTCATTGCAAGGCACATCGAACATCCGGCGTCGCGCCATTCGAAACCGGCTTCCACGAAGATGCGGGCCAATCCTTCGTCCTCGGCTTGCTTTTTGATCTGCATCGATCCCGGAACAACGATGGCCCGTACGGAGCCGGCAACTTTGTGCCCCTTTACAACGCGGGCGGATTCGCGAAGGTCCTCCATCCGTGAATTTGTGCAGGAGCCGATAAAGACCTTATTGATGTCGATGCTCTCGATCGGCTGTGCCGGACGCAGGCCCATATATTCAAGGGCCCGGTCAAAGGATTCGGTCGAATCTGTGTCTGCGGAGATCGGCACCGCCTGTGAAATAGTAGCCGACATTTCCGGTGAGGTACCCCAAGTTACGTAAGGCTCAAACTCGGAAGCGTCAATGGTGACGACCCGGTCAAAAGCCGCATTCGGTTCGGTCGGTAAATTTTGCCATTCAGCAACCGCCATTTCCCAAGCGGCTCCTTTGGGGGCGAAAGGACGGTCATGTAAGTATGCGAAGGTCTTTTCGTCGGGAGCGATCAAGCCGGCCCGGGCTCCTGCCTCGATAGCCATATTGCAAACGGTCATTCGGCCTTCCATTGAAAGCGAATCGATCGCTTCGCCGGCAAATTCCAAAACAAATCCGGTGCCGCCGCCGGTACCAATGCGGTTTATGATGCCCAGGATCAGGTCTTTCGCCGTGACACCGAAGGGAAGTGTCCCTTTAATATCGATCAGCATATTTTTGGCCTTGCTCTGCGGTAGGCTTTGGGTGGCAAGTACATGTTCGACCTCGCTGGTGCCGATGCCGAAAGCCAAGGAGCCAAAGGCTCCGTGTGTCGAGGTGTGGGAATCGCCGCAAACGATCGTCATTCCCGGCTGCGTCAAGCCTTGCTCCGGACCGAAAACGTGAATAATGCCTTGTTCAATGCGGTCGAGGTCATAAAGCGGCACACCGAATTGCCGACAGTTCTTTCGCAGCGTTTCGACTTGCTGGGCCGCGATCGGATCAGCGAACGGCAAATGGCGGTCAAGGGTCGGAATGGCGTGGTCAACAGTTGCAAACGTACGGTCCGGGCGACGAACCGGACGGCTTGCCGCTCTTAGCCCTTCGAACGCTTGCGGTGAAGTTACCTCATGGATCAAATGCAGATCAATGTAAAGCAATGCAGGCTGCCCCGCTTCTTGCCGGATGATGTGAGCATCCCAGATCTTATCGTAAAGTGTTTTCATGACCGATCAAACTGCGTGATAAGAATATCGGCGATTTGCCGCTTCGACCACTGCCATGGTAACCAGGTCGCCCATTTCGCGGGTCGATACCACCTTTAAGCAGCTTTGTTCGGCTATGTCTGCGGTGCGGTAGCCGCTTTCTAAAACTTTTTCGATAGCTTCATCAATGGCGTCCGCCGCCTCTACATTGCCGCCGGAATAACGCAGCAGCATAGCCAGCGATGCGATAGTGCCGAGCGGATTTGCGATCCCGCGGCCGGCAATGTCGGGAGCAGAGCCATGCACCGGTTCATACAATCCGACGCGGCCGCCAATGGTCCCGGAAGCCAGCATACCGAGAGAACCGGTTAGTACGGCGGCTTCGTCCGAAAGAATATCGCCAAAAAGATTTTCGGTCAAAACTACATCAAATCTCCGCGGATCGGTGACAAGGTGCATGGCGCACGCGTCAACGAAAAGATGATCGAGTTCGATATCCGGAAAGTCCTTTGCTGTTTTGGTGACCGTTTCGCGCCAAAGCTGCGAGGTCTCAAGCACATTAGCTTTGTCCACGGAGGTCACTTTGCCCTTTCTTCCGCGAGCGGCCTCAAAGGCGACGCGGGCAACGCGATCGATCTCCTCGACCGAATACCGCATTGTATTGTAAGCAAACCGGCGATCATCGGCGAAGCCGCGCGGTTCGCCAAAATAAAGGCCGCCCAAAAGTTCGCGGACGATCAGCAGATCGGTTCCCGCAAAGATCTCGCGGCGCAGCGGCGAGGAATCTATCAATGCATCGACCGCCCGTGCGGGCCGCAAGTTGGCAAACCCACCCAATGCTTTCCGGAGACCGAGCAAGCCGGCCTCCGGCCGCTGTTCGGGCCGTAAATGATCGAATTCAGGTGTGCCGACAGCCCCAAGCAATACCGCATCTGCCGCAAGTGCGGCGGCCACGGTCGGCTCCGGCAGCGGTGTCTGCACAGAACGAATGGCAGCTCCGCCGATCAGGTGTTCTTCGGTTTCGATGGCAAGTTCAAAGACCGGTGCGATCTCCTGCAAAACCCGCACAGCTTCGCCAGCGACCTCCGGTCCGATCCCGTCCCCTGGTAAAACAACAATTTTCATAGGTATTTTGAATTGACCTAGGCAGCGATCGCCGAAACTCCGCGAGCGGCGACAAGACCGATCAGATCCTGGTCGTAAACCTTCTTTTTCTTGTCGGCAAGTGCAACGAAATTGTCATAGATCTCGGTGATCTCTTCGCCGGCAAAACTGTAACCCAGCGTTTCAAAACGGGCGACCAGAGCGTGGCGGCCGGAATGTTTGCCGAGCACGATGTCGTTCGCCGGAACACCGACCGATTCCGGGGTCATGATCTCGTAGCACAGCGGATTGCTCAAAACTCCGTGTTGATGAATGCCGGCCTCGTGTGCAAATGCATTGCGTCCGACGATGGCCTTGTTCGGCTGTACGCCGAAGCTGATGATAGAGGAAAGCAGTTCGCTGGTCGGATAGAGCAATTGCGTGTTTATCTGATGGGTGAACGGCAATTTATCCCCGCGAACGGAGCATGCCATGATCACTTCTTCGAGCGATGCATTCCCGGCCCTTTCGCCGATACCGTTTACCGTGCATTCGACCTGTCTGGCGCCGGCCTCGAGAGCCGAAAGGCTGTTGGCGACCGCCAAACCGAGATCGTTATGACAATGAACGCTGATCGTTATATCGCTTTCGCCGACCACACGCGATTTGACGGTCCTGATGAGTTCGGAAAATTCGACGGGCAGCGTATAACCCACGGTGTCGGGAATGTTTAGCGTTGTCGCTCCGGCTTCGACGGCGACGGTAAGCACATCGCACAGAAAATCAATATCGCTGCGGGTTGCATCCTCTGCCGAAAATTCGACCTCGTCAGCATTGGCAGCGGCCAAGGAAACTGCTCGTCTGGTCATTTCGAGCACCTCTGCCCGAGACTTTTTCAATTTGTATTCCAAATGGATGTCCGACGTAGCGACGAAGGTATGAATGCGCGAGCGAGCGGCCGGCTTGAGAGCTTCGGCGGCCCGCAACACATCGGCGTCGGTCGTGCGTGCCAGACCGGCAACCGTCAGTGTCCGACATTCTTCGGCAACTGCTCGAACGGCTTCGAAATCTCCTTGGGAAGCGATCGGAAAACCGGCTTCGATTATGTCAACACCAAGCCTTTCAAGCTGGCAAGCCATTCCGATCTTTTCCTCCATGAACATCGAACAACCCGGCGATTGTTCGCCGTCGCGCAAAGTGGTGTCGAAAATCCTAATGGTGTTATTGTTCATAAGCTCTCCGGACAGTTCCAAAATACATCCGTTTATCAATCTTAGAACCGGAAAAAAGTAAAGTCAACGTTATGTTAATGAAAATAAAATAAAAAAAAGTAATGATAAGATCAAATATGCGGCGGGGCGTTATACCATTATTAGAAGAATTGACAGACTTATATGTAAATTTATATTTTTTATGTAAAATGTGATTACATAAGGCATCGATTATGGACATTAACCAATTGGAAGTATTAGTAACGGTTGCGCGGGAAAAAAGCTTTTCGCGGGCGGCTGAGGTCCTGGATAGAACGCAGCCGGCGGTAAGCCAAGCGATACGGCGGTTAGAAACAGAGATCGGTGAAACCTTGTTTGACCGTTCGTCAAAAGACGGGACGCTGACATTTGCGGGTGAGGTGCTTCTGGAATACGCCCGCCAGATGGTAAATCTCCGGCAGACGGCTGAAAATTCGATCCGCGATCTTCGCGGGCTGCACAAAGGGAAGATCACTATTTCGGCCAACGAGCACACCGTTTTCTGTCTGTTGCCATTGATCAAAGAATTTCGGCAGCAGCACCCACAGATAAAGATCGAGGTTCATCGCGGCGTCGCCAGCAGGATCCCGAAAGAGATCACCGCTCGCGAGGTCGAGCTTGGTGTGATCTCCTTTAAGCCGACCGATGAGACGATCAGGTCAGTACCGATCATGACCGACGAACTGGTCATGATAACCGCTCCGGGACATCCGCTGGCGAAAAGGCAGAACGTTTCGATAAAGGATCTCGGCGACGAGATCTTTGTCGCACACAATGCCGTATCGCCCTACCGCCAAAATGTGATCTCTGCATTTGAAAAGAATAAGACCCGATTGAACATTGCTATCGAATTGCCGTCGCTCGAAGCGATAAAAAGACTGGTCGAAACCGGCGTTGGCGTGGCGTTAGTGCCCCGATTGGCCGCCGTTTTTGAGATCGAGAAAGGGTTGCTCGCCGGATTGACGGTTGATGAGCTGCGGCTTGAACGAAAGCTGAACATCATCTATCGCCGAAACTCTGTGTTGTCACACGCGGCAGAAGCTTTTTTGAAACTGGCGAAAGAGCACGCGAAAAAATAGTCGCCAATTCGGTAAAAAAAGCTATGTTATCGAAAGAAAAAAATGTAGAATCTTTTCCAACCCGGTAAAGCAGTTTAATGGGAGATGCCCGATATCGAATACCGGTTTCGAAAATTTCACCGCAATAATTTATGTTTGACCAATTTACACTCGGCATCGAGGAAGAGTTTCAGATCGTCGATCCTAACACCCGTGAACTGAAGTCCCACATTTCAGAAATACTTGATGAAGGCCGTTTATTGCTTGGTGAAAAGATCAAGCCGGAAATGATCCAATCAATGGTCGAGGTCGGGACCGGCGTTTGTGCCAACATCAAAGAAGCCCGCGAAGATATCACAAAACTTCGCAGCATAATTTCACATCTCGCACGAAAAAAGGGCAAAGCGATAGTCGCGGCTTCGACGCACCCCTTTTCAAAATGGTCAGAGCAGGAAATATATGACGGCGACCGCTATAAGCTGCTGGTCGATGAGCTGCAGATGGTTGCCCGTTCGCTGCTGATATTTGGTGTCCACGTACACGTTGGCATACCGATACCAGATCGGCGAATACACATTATGAACGCGGCGAGATACTTTTTGCCGCACGTTTTGGCGATGACGACATCTTCGCCGTTCTGGTTGGGCTTCAACACAGGCCTGAAATCATACCGGTGCGAGGTGTTCAAAAAATTTCCGCGAACAGATATTCCGGATCATTTCGAATCCTTTGCTCAATTTCAAAGCTACGTTGATCTGCTGGTAAAAATGAATTGTATTCAGGACGGTTCGAAGATCTGGTGGGATATTCGGCCGCACCATCTTTTCCCGACGCTTGAATTTCGTATCTGCGATATCCCCACGCGGGTGGACGACACCATCGCCGTCGCCGCACTGTTTCAGGCAATTATCGCTAAATTGACCGTTCTGATCGATCGCAATCTCGGCTTCCGGCTTTATCATCGCCGCTTGATCCAAGAGAATAAGTGGCGAGCCATCCGCTATGGCCTCGACGGAAAATTGCTTGATCTCGGAAAACAGAAAGAAGTGCCGGTCAAAGATCTGATCCGTGAACTGCTTGAATTTGTCGATGACGTGGTGGACGAACTCGATTCAAGAAAAGAGATCGAGCATATTCACACAATACTCGACCGTGGGACATCGGCCGATGAACAGCTTCGGGTCTTTGAAGAATCCGGAGGAGATTTCAACGCCGTCGTCGATATGCTGATCACGAATACGATGGAAAATGTGCCGGCCGCTCCGTTTTAGAACACGGCCGGAAAACAATTAGGTATTGTGTTCGAGGGCAAGTTTAAGGAAATTTTCAAACAGGATGCGGCCGTCACGTGATTCATTCGGGTGTTCCCAACGAGTAGGGTTCTTTGACCAATCTTCGAACGATTTTTCGAGGTGGAACTGAACCGAATAGATCAATTGACCATCGGAGCGTTTGACCATCATTTGATTGCGGCAAAGATATGACGTTGCCAGAAGTTTGAATCCCGGAGGCGTGCCTTCGACCTGAACACCGTGGTTTTGCCAAACCCGCAAGATATCGTCTTCTTTGGTATAATCCTGCCAGATCCCCGAGCTTTGATCATCCATTCCCTCAAATATTGGGTCTTCTTTCTCAATTACCTTAACGAAACGGTATTGATATTCGACCAACCTGTTCGAACGCTTTTCCCCGAGCTCGAGGTCGTCCAGGGTTTTAAGATGCGAACCGAATGAGACCGCGACGAGCTGATGAGATCCGCAAATGGCAAGGACCGGGATCTTTGTGCTGCGGACGAATTCGCCTGCCTTTTCAAGGTGGAGCGGGTTGTAGTAGTCAAAATCGGCAAATGTACCGCTCATTACTACCGCGTCCGGGCGAAAGGCCTTTGCGGCTTCGGCGATCTCGGAAAGATGCACGGTCAGTGTCTTTGGCTGTTTGACCAACCGCAGGACATTGCGCGCAATGTTGTTGCACGCCATTGAAGAGACCTTTCGTTCGAAATTCAATTTCGATTCGACCGAACCGCCCCAGTCCTGATAGGCAAGCGGGGAAAGATCGGATTCGTAGCGCAGAAGGCTATTAACGATAAGGACGCGAGCATGCTCGATCTTCTTCTCGATCGGTTCGTAATGACAGAAAGCCCGCTTGTTATACGGGAACGGCAACTCTTCTGAAACGTCAGTTTTGACGGCGGCGTCTAACATCGAGGTTAATTTTAAGCGAATACGAAAAAATTCTAAAGTTGTAAAAAGCGATACGGCCGAGATCTATCGTCGCTGTCGCGTTTCGCGGTCGAAAACCGGCATCAGATCACCGGCCCCGATCTCTTCTATTTCGCGGCGGATCTTCTTTATCGCCAATGAACGTCGGCGGGCAACAGAGCGGGGCGAAGAATCGGCCGCGTCTTTTTCAAGCAGCAGATTGAAGGTCTGCCACGCCATTTCGAGTTCGTCCGCTAGCAGAGATATCTTAGTAATGTCGTAAGGCACGGCGATCTTCTGACAACCGATGCGAGCGAAAATGCGTAAGTAACGGGCGGTGGAAAGTTCGGGACACGCAAAGCGCTTACTGCCGATCTTAAGCTCAATGCCGAGCAGAGTGAAGATTATCTCTGCCCGGCATTCTTTTTCCGGTATGTCGAAGGCAAAGGACCGGGTCCGCTGCGTACGAACTTTCTCCGCATAGATCTGCGGTATTGTTTGATCCACTTCGGTTACCGCTTGGCCACACCCGCCGGCCGAGCCGGCTGTGAAAAGCGTTCAATGATGGAATCGCTGAAAATGCCGAGATAGAAAACACCGCAGATGGCGATGACCAAAGCGGCGGCCACACCGACCGGTATTTTCGGATCGACCCAATCCGTCGTCCGTTCCTTAAAGAACATAACAACGATCAAACGCAGATAATAGTATGCCGAGATGGCCGTATTGATCACGGCGGCGACCACGACGAGTGTCAAAAGGGAATTGCCCGCCTCAAGTGCAGGACGAAAGACCATTACCTTTCCGATAAAACCGGCGGTCAAGGGCAGGCCAAGCAGGCTCAGCATGAACAGCGAGAGCGAGAACGCCAAAACCGGAGACCGAAAGCCGATGCCGTTGTAATCGTCAAATTCGGTACGGCGGTCGTTTCGCTGGCCGACCAGGGTGATAATAGCAAAAGCTCCGAGGTTCGTTACCGCATATGTCAGCATATACAGGGCGACAGCGGCGATCGCCTGGTCACGGCCGGCATCTGTGGTCGCGGCTCCCGCTCCTAAAAAGCCGACCAATGCGTATCCGGCGTGAGCAATAGACGAATACGCCAGCATACGCTTGACGTTGTTCTGCATAATGGCGGCAACGTTGCCGACCGTCATTGTCAAAATAGCCATTATGCTTAGGGCCGTCATCCATGAATAATGGAGATAGCCGGCGGCCTGTGCACCGGCAATAAGCGGAAATCCCAAAATGAAAACACGCAGGAATGATGCGAAGGCGGCGGCCTTCGGCCCGGCTGCCATAAAACCGGTGACAGGGCTCGGTGCACCCTCATAGACATCCGGTGTCCAGATGTGAAATGGTACGGTCGCGACCTTGAAACCAAACCCGACGAGCATCATCGCGGCGCCGGCCAAAAGCAGGCCCGGAAAATTCGGGTCAGCTATCTTAGCGGCTATTTGGTCGAGATTGGTGCTGGCCGTTGCTCCGTAAATAAGGGCCATGCCGTAGAGCAAAAATGCCGACGCAAACGAACCGAGAATGAAATATTTCATAGCGGATTCGTTGGAACGGAGGTCATTTTTGCGTAACGCGGCCATGACATAAGTTGCGATGGAAAGTGTTTCAAGACCCAAGAAGATGATGACGAGGTCGTTTCCGGAAGCCATCAGCATCATTCCGAAAGTAGCGAACATCAGCAATGCATGATATTCCCCGGCAGGCACGTCTTCCCGGTCGACCCAAACGGTCGATATAAGAACCGTCATCGCCGAAACGAACAGGAACACGAAGGAAAACGTGAGACGCAGCGTGTCGTGGGCGATCATACCGCTCCAGGCGGTTGCCGGCACGTCCGGGTTTCCCCACATAACCGCAAGGGCGACACCCGCCGCCGCCAGCCCGATCAGGGCGGCGATCCCCGTTACATAACGCTGTTTCGGGACAAAGCTGTCGTAAAGCATGATCAAGATGCCGACAAAGGCAACGATCATTTCGGGCATTACGATCGTCAAATTGACGTTCGGGTCGACCAGATCTATTAGAAAAAGGTTAGTCATTATCCAATCACCGCCGGCGGCTGCCGGCAAAAAACTATTTATGGCCCGCGGTTTCCACAGGCGGAGCGTCCGGCGTATTTTCTGCGTGGTCAACGTTGCCCCCGGCCAGGTGCATTACACGGTCGCGAAGGGCGATAACGGGGTCACGCGTTACTTTTAGGAATGGGCCCGGATATACTCCCATAAAAACGATCAAGATCATTAATGGAACCATCAATCCGATCTCACGATAGCTCAGATCGGCCAAGCCGCGGTTCTTTTCATTAGTAACTTTGCCGAAAAGCACTCTTTGCATCATCCACAAAAGATAGACAGCAGCAAAGATAACGCCGGTGCCGGCTAACATCGCGGCAATATAATTCCAGTTCACCGTTTGCGTCACCGCCAGCACCTGAGATGTGAACATACCGATCATGATCAGAAATTCGCCAACGAAACCGTTCAGGAACGGAAGCCCGACGGATGACATTGCCGTAAAGACGAACAATGTCGCATAAATGGGCATAACGCTTGAAAGTCCGCCAAATTGATCGATAAGACGCGTGTGCCGCCGTTCGTAAATAAAGCCGACCAGCAAGAACAGTGCTCCGGTCGAAATGCCGTGGTTCAGCATTTGATAGACGGCACCCTGCATGCCCATTTCAGTAAAAGAGAACATGCCGAGAATGACGAAGCCCATGTGGGCTACGGACGAATAGGCAACCAACCGTTTTACATCCGGTTGGACCATGGCGACAAGGGCTCCGTAGATAATGCCGATAATGGCCAAAGCGATGAAGATCGGCGCAAATTCGCGGCTTTCATCCGGGAACAGAGCAAAATTAAAACGCATCAGGCCGTAGGTTCCCATTTTCAAAAGCACAGCAGCCAAGATGACCGATCCGGCGGTCGGAGCCTCAGTATGGGCGTCCGGCAGCCAGGTGTGAAAAGGGAAAAGCGGCACTTTGATCGAGAATGCCAAGGCAAATGCAAGGAAAAGCAGTACACCGGCCGGGGCGATCCCGGCAAAGCTCATCTGTCCGGTCTTCAGCGCGTTGAGCAAAGAAATGAGGTCAAATGTACCGCCAAGCCCTGTCTGATCGGCATAAATAAAGTACAGCGAGATGATCGCGGCCAACATCAGCAAACTGCCGAGCGCCGTAAAGATAAAGAATTTGACCGCCGCATAAACCCTATTCTCGCCGCCCCAAATACCTATCAAGAAGAACATCGGCACCAGAGATGCTTCGAAGAAAAGATAAAAGACAAGCAGATCAAGCGAGACAAAGACGCCAATCATGGCGCTTTCAAGCAACAGCAAAAACACGTAAAAGGCGGTTTTTCGCTTTTCGACGGCATGCCAGCTTGAGATGACGGCAATAGGCATTATGAAAGTGGCGAGCAATATCAGCCACTGGCTTAAGCCGTCAATGCCGACGTGATAGTTTGTGTTGATCGCCTTGATCCAAGGAATGTTCCTTTCAAAAAAGAATCCGTTCGCCGAAGGGGTCTTTTCCGTCAAAAGCACCAGCGACACCAGAAAATTAATGGATGTAAAGAAAAGTGCCACCCATTTTGCCTGGCCTTCCTGCTTCCAGAATAGCTGATGTCCGAGTACGGCCAGTGCTCCGAACACCGGCAGCAGGATCAGGATCGTAATTAAATTTTCCGAAATATAGTTCATTGCGATTAAAAGCCTAAATTATATACAGTAGTCGAAATCACGACCTTTCCCGGTTTTTTAACGGTCACAGGACTACCGTCCTTGTCGGCAGGGATAAAGACATCTTTCTTTAGAATGTCGATCAGATGTTTTCTCCCTCTCTCTGAAGAAATTTTAACGATATCGATATTGCCGATCGTCCCGTCGGCCAAATATTCTACTGTATAATCTGCCGAAAAATTGGAACCATCTGAACCCGAGAGCTTGTCCTTCAAGTTGACAAGTAGAACACGTTTCAAAATGATCACCCCGCGATCGACCTCGTCAACCGACACCGCGTTTATCGCCGCTGCAGGCAACGGAGCGGGTTCCACGATGTTTTTTAGCGTTACTGTTGTTTCTCCAAGCGGAATGTTAGGCAATTGAACAGATCTGTCTAGTATCAATTTTACCGAGCTGAAGAAATCTGTAATTATCGGGTCATTCAGATCCTTACCTATCGCCCTTACGAGATAGAGTCGATCTTTTCGACGAAAGGCTTGAACCCTGACGCCGTGGTTCTTGTTCACTCCGTCAAATTGGTCGAACTGAAAGCCGTTGATCTCGCTGCTTTTGACTTTTTCCAACCTCTCCCGTTTGGCAAACGTCGCGGCTGCGTCTTTGGGAATGCGTTGGATATATTGAACGATCAACACAACCCCATTTATATAGCGGTAAAAGGTTATCGTTGCTTCTGCTCTGACCTCAGAGCCAAGATAAACATCACGTTCTGTAACCGTCTTGAAGCCGCTAGGCATTGCCACTGTAAATTCGTTCGGTTCGCCAATGGACTCCCATTGCAAATGCCGCGGATTCGCCGCCGGAGTTTGAGTGTTGACCGGAACTAGGCCGAAAACCGCCATCCAAAGCGAAACAGAAAATATTGTAACGAATATACGCATTTACCTTTAGTCTGACCCTAACCAACCAATTTCAGGCCGTAGTAAATAAAATATCCGAGAATGACGACGGCGCCGAGCATGATCATGGCAGCATAGCCGCGAACAAATCCGAACTGTGTCCGACGAACCAAGTTGCCGAGTTCGGCAACAAAATGCCCTATTCCGTTGACGATGCCATCAATAAACCCGACATCAAATCCTTTCCAAAGGGCGTTTCGAGAAAGGCGGGTGATCGGGTCAACGATCGCTCCGTTGTAGATCTCATCGAGCCGCCATTTATCTTCCAGTATTTTCGGCATTTTCCGGAGCGGGTTTTTAAGGAAAAGTGCGAACCCAATGCCGATGCCGGCAAAAGCGAGGACCGTTGAAAGCAGTGCGAGCCAGCGTTCTTTTGCGATCGCTTCGGGCGAATGAGAATCGTGAGCGGCATCAGCAGAATGTTCTGCGGACGGCTCAGTATGCGTTGCGGCCGGAGCGGCGAAGAAATGTTTGATCTCTTTGCGCGGTTCAACGGTCGGAACATGGGGAACACTATGAGCCGGAGCCGCCTTAGCGATAACCGGTTCAAGGGCGTGTTCGAATTTGTTTATGTCGCCGGCCCCGACGAGCGAGCTCATCGCGTACGGAACGCCGACCAAGCCGCCGATCGTTGAAAGCACGGCCAGAACGACGAGCGGCACGGTCATCACCCAGGGCGATTCGTGCGGTTTGAAATCGTGCGGCAACGCATGATGGTGGTCATCGTCATCGGAGCTGTGGTGATCGTCGTGGTGAGCTTCGCCGGGCAGCGGTTCGTGAAATCTCTCGCTGCCCCAAAAGGTCATGATCATCATGCGGGTCATGTAAACGGCGGTCAAAACTGCCGTCAGAGTCGCAACGACCCACAGGATCTCATTGCCCGGAAACGGGCCGCCGGGAAAATAATTATCGGCGGCAAAGGTCTTGTAAAGTATCTCGTCTTTTGAAAAGAACCCCGACCAGATCGGTATGCCGCAGATGGCCAGCCAGCCCATAGCCATCGTAATGAAGGTGACCGGCATATATTTTTTCAAGTTGCCCATTTTCCGCATATCCTGTTCGTGGTGCATGCCATGGATGACAGAACCGGAACCCAGAAAGAGAAGGGCTTTGAAAAATGCATGGGTCATTACGTGGAAAATGGCCACTACGAAAGCTCCGACACCGGCGGCGAGAAACATAAACCCGAGCTGCGAAACGGTCGAATAAGCGAGAACTTTTTTGATGTCGTTCTGGGCTATGGCGATGGACGCGGCAAACAGAGCGGTGGCGGCGCCGATAACCGCGATGATCCACATTGCGGTCGGGGCAAATTGATAGATCGCATTTGAACGCACTACGAGGTAAACCCCGGCGGTCACCATAGTCGCGGCATGGATCAGAGCAGAAACCGGTGTCGGGCCGGCCATAGCATCAGGAAGCCATGTCAGCAACGGGATCTGGGCAGATTTACCTGTGGCACCAATAAAAAACAGCACACCGACCGAGGTCAATCCGCCTGCGACGATAGCTCCCCATGTAAACGGATCAGCGGCCATCGTTTGGCTAACGATCGAAAATACGCTCTGGACCGATTCTCCGCCGACCGATTTATCGTAGAAAGAGATCGAGCCGGTAAGGGTGAAGATAAGAAATATTCCCATCAACACGCCCCAATCGCCGATTCGGTTCATTACGAATGCCTTTTTGGCGGCACGCCGGGCTTCGTCTTTTTCGATGTAATAACCGATAAGCAGGTAAGAACAAAGTCCTACGCCTTCCCAGCCGACGAACATCAAAAGATAATTGTCAGCCAAGATAAGCGTCAGCATTGCGAACATGAACAGGTTCAAATAAGCAAAGAACCGGTAAAATCCGCTGTCGCCGTGCATATAGCCAGTGGCAAAGATGTGTATCAAAAGCCCGACAAAGGTGATAAAACACACGTAAACGGCCGAAAGCCGATCCATACCGAGTGCAAAATCGGCACGAAAACCGCCCACTTGGATCCAGGTCCAAATGTGGTCAAGGATCGGCTTATCAATGAACAATGCACCGCCATCAGCGACAAATGCGATATAAAACGCAACGACGCAGGAAACGGCGATCGCCGAACAGGCAACGATACCGCTGAAGAATTCGTTCTTCAGGCGGCCGCCGATCAGCCAATTGATCACGGCTCCGGCCAGCGGAGCAAAAATTATCAGACTTAAAAGATTATTCTCAGCCATTTTTTGTTGACCGCAGGCTTTATGCCCTATTGCCGTGCGGTGCTCGCTATTAACGAAATATTCGCCTGTTAAGGCGCATCATCCCAGGTCGCAGTGACCTGATCCGAAAGTGTGCCGGCAGATTCGCTGCCGACCTTGATAAGTCCGGTGCGAAGTTTGCCGCTGTTATCTTTGACCGTTACCCGAAACATTACCTGTTTATTGGCAGCTGTGCGGTCGCTCGGCCCCGTGCCGGGCGGGTTCGCGTTCTGCTTCGCAACGATCTCAAGCTCATTTTTCCGGGCCCAATCATTCAAAAGCTGGTCGGCCCGGTCGTATTGCCACTTGTACATCCACCAGCCAAAGGCCGCGACAAGTGCGAAAAGTGCAACTATCAATAATACTGTGAACATTTTTCGGTTCACCTAGCCTATTGCTCCCACGTAAACCGTGACACTCGCATTGACCGGCAGCAACGTAACGGCCATTCCGCCAAATCGGACACATGCGTTCGATGTAGCGATCAATGCCGGCAGGTTCAATCCGGGGTTGAAAGCTCCGGCCATGCTGCTTGCCAAAACACTGCCGCCGAGGAACATGAAAGCTCCGCCGGCCCCTACGCCCACATCGGCCCCGACCTCAAACATTACGAACGCGCCTTTTAGTTCACCAACGCTCAGCGTTCTTCCGGCGAACGGAAGTTTATATACACGTCCGGCGCTCGGCATCGCCGGTATCGAGAACGAAAAATTAACCGGCGAAGGGATCAGGCTCAGACCCAAAGAGCCGCCCAAACCACCAAAATTCAACTGCGTCGGGTTTTGGTCGCGGTCTCTTTTGACCTGTATCAGACCGCCGGTCCCGTTAACGCTCAATCGTGCGATGGGCGTTCCCACCGAAAGGGTCGCTCCGCCCGAAGTAACAAATTTCCAATCAGATTCGACGATAACCAGTTTCTGGATTATCTCATTCACTTGTTCTTGCCAACTCATTAAATATAATAGCTCCTGTAAAATAGAGATAATGAATTGACGGACAATATTTCAAAAAGATCAGATCAACCGCCCATCAATTCTTCATAATGCTCGCATCGTCCACATCGACCGAAATTCGGTTGCGGAAAAATGCGATGATGATGCCGAGGCCGACCGCAGCTTCAGCCGCGGCAACGCTCATTACCATAAATACGAAAAGCTGGCCGGTGACATCCGAATAATAGCGAGAAAACGCGACGAAGCTGAGGTTCACGGCATTAAGCATTAACTCAATGCACATGAACATTCCGAGCGCGTTACGCTTATAGATGACACCGACGGCGCCGATCGTAAAAAGCACACCTGAAAGGGCAAGGTAAATTTCTAAACTTGGTTCCATTTGATAAACCTGCCGCCGAAACGGCTCAATTCAAAAAAACAATATACGATCAAAATGCGACGCGGTAATCGTCTTTTTGATCAGATTCGTTGCGAATATCCAGCTCTTCGTTAACCACCAGCCTAAGTTCTGCCGGTCGAAGTTTTCTAGCCAAAATAACGCCGCCAATTATCGCCATCAACAGCAATACGCCGACGATCTCGACCGGCAAAAGATATTCTGAGAACATGGCACTGCCGATCGAGAGTGTGCGGCCGACGGTCTCATCGGCCGGAACCGCGTGTTTCGGTGCCCGCAAGACAACGTAAAATATAAAGAACGTCTGGACGAGCATTATCAAGCCAAGCCCGCCGCCGACAGCGTACAAATACCGCAATCGGGTCAGCGGTTTTTCTTCGTCAAGATTCAAAAGCATGATGACAAACACAACGAGCACCATGATCGCACCGGCATAGACCAATATCTGGACGGCGGCGATGAACGGGGCCGCCAGCGTGATATAGATGCAGGCCAGCGAAATGAAGACCCCGACCAGCGATACCGCGCTGTAAAGCGGATTTCGCTGATAGACCAAAGATATCGCAGCAGCGATAGCTAGGCCGGCGAATAGATAAAAAAGAACAGCAGATGCACCCATGATACTTAGTGTTTTCGGCTAAAACCCCGAAACAGCGGAAGCCCAAAAGATCAGGCCGCCCGATAGTAACGCGTTAAGAATTCAAAAAATATACAACAATAATCGTCAAAATAACGTTTGCCAACGCGACCGGCAACAGAAACTTCCAGCCGAAATTCATCAATTGGTCAAAACGAAAACGCGGCAGCGTACCTCGTACCCATATATACAGGAACAAGAACGAGCAGACCTTTGCCAGAAAAGCGACATGGCTTACGAGAGCATAAGGTATTGAGCCGACCTCGAAAATATGGCTTAATCCCGGTACATACCAGCCGCCGAGAAAAAGCACCGTGCACATTACCGAAACCGTGAACATATTCACGTATTCGGCCATAAAGAAGAGAGCGAATTTTAGCGCTGAATATTCGGTATGAAATCCGGCGACCAATTCGGTCTCGGCTTCGGGCAGATCGAATGGCACACGGTTGGTTTCCGCAAACGCCGAGATGAGAAACACAACAAAAGCGATGAACTGCGGAATGATATACCACTTGAACGGCGAACGGGCCTGGGCCGCGATGATGCCGTTGAGATCAAGGGTCCCGGCAAGGATGACGACACCGATAATGGAAGCTCCCATTGCCAGCTCATATGAGATCATCTGTGCCGACGAGCGCAGCCCGCCCATTAAACTGTATTTGCTGTTCGATGACCAACCGGCCAGGGCAATGCCATAGACGCCGACCGACGTGATCGCCAAAACAAACAACACGCCGACATCGATCTGAGCGATGGTCAGCGGAAGGGCGTGGACGTTGTCGCCAAGCCCAAAGGGCAGAAAGCTCCAATCGATAGTGGTAATGGCCGGCCCGAAAGGATAAACGACGATCGGCATCAAAGCACAGGTCAAGGCGACCAGCGGAGCCAGCATATAAATGAATTTGGTCGATTTATCGGGTATGAGATCTTCTTTAAAGATGAATTTTAGAAGATCGGCAAACGGCTGCAGAACACCCCATGGCCCAACGCGGTTCGGGCCGATGCGGCCCTGGATCCAACCGAGAACCTTGCGTTCGGCCAAGACCGTGTAGGCAACGATCATCAACACGCCCTGAAAAGCGAGCAAAATGCCTACCGATATCACCAAAAAAGGAAATGCTGTCTTGATTACTGATTCCATATACAAATGCATGGCCGCCCACATGCGGCTGCACGTTATTGACCCTTCGGCCGACGCTTTCGCCGGCTAATTCCTCAAAAGATCATTCTCTGTCGGTCGCTCCGACCGCTGCGGCTTCCGCCACTTCTGCCGTAATGACATTTCCATTGAGATCGAGCTGCAACAACGGCGACACCAAAAGATTTTCGGGTTTCGGATTGCCGTGGGCAAGCAAATGGAACTGAGCCGTTTTCGAGGTCATTGTCGTTAAACGATGCAATTTGTGCCCGATCGGCGGAGTTTCTGTTTTTTTACCGGCTGAAACGTCCAACTTGGCGGCTCGTTCGATCAGAGATCCCACCGCCGGCTCAACGTTTGTACCGGAAACGGCCGGATAACTCGCCTGAACCGGCTGAGATTCATCTTTAAGTGCCGGGTAGCGGAGACCGGCATATGCCGGAACGCTATCGGCTATCATCTTGAAAACCGCGGTGGCGGAAAATCCATAGCCGAAATCGACGTCCATTTCGCGAGCGATCAGCGTTGTGATCATCCAATCCGGCTTTGATTGGTGGAGAGGGTCGATCGCCTTTCGCACCCGCTGAACGAAGCCGGTATTATTTGTAAAGGTGCCGTCAACCTCCGCAAACGAGGCCGCAGGCAATACGACATCGGCAAAGTCTGTCGTTTCCGTTTCGAAAAGTTCTTGCACGACGATGAAATCTTTGCCGTTGAGCGGTGCCGGATCATGCAGGCTGCCGCCGATAAGCAGGGCATTGGAGCTTTTGAGCACCTCGGCAAGCGGTCTTTTGCCGCCAGCAACGTCGTTCGCACCGACCGAATTGTTATAAAGCGGAAGCGGGTGCAGGCGAACGGTGCGTTGCGGTGTCGCAAAGTCTGCCGCAGACGCCGCCAATACCGCTTGGCCCTCGGGCGAAATATCGCCGCCGAAAAGGACGACAACGTCGCCTTCCGTCGATCTTATCGCTTCTAAAGCGGCATCAAGATCAGAGCGTTCAATGCCGAGTTTGTCGAAAACCCCTGCGCCGCGGCCCGTAAATTCAAGCACGAAAGCGTCGTAAGAGCCGTTGTTAATGTGCAGAAAATGTTTTGCCTGTTCCGACAGCCGGATGGGCGTGTCGTTGACAACGATCAGGGTCGCTCCGCCATTCCGTACGGCCTGTCGGATCTGTTTCGCAACGTAGGTCTGTTCTTCTTCCGGTTCGCCGCCGATCAAGACGATGGTCTTAGCCGTGCGTATTTGCTTGTGCGTGTTAAGCGGAACGCTCAAATTATCGAACACTGCCGAAAGGTCATAACGGTCGGCAACGGCAAAGTTTTCGGTATTTAGAACCTCGGCGGCGAAGCGCTTCAGCGTAAAGACGGATTCATTGGTCAGCCGCGGACTCGCGATAACCCCGGTGGAAGCCGCATGCTCCGCCAATTTGGCAGCCGTAAAAGCGATCGCATCATCCCAGGTTGCCGGGATAAGCTTTCCGCCTTTTTTATAGCGGATAAGGGGAGTTTTGATACGGTCCGGATGGTCGATGAATTCGTGGGCAAAGCGAGCTTTGACGTCGAGAAATTCACCATTCAAACCGTTAACGTAACGGTCGCGGGCAACAATGCGGTGAACACGTCCGCCGCGCGAACCGATGCTGATCTGCATGCCGTCGGAGCCGTAAACATCGGTCGAGATGGTCTGGTCGAGCTCCCACGGCCGCGTTTCATGGCGATAGACGCCGTCAAGCAACGTGCCGGTCGGGCAAACCTCAACACAGTTGCCGCACTGTGAACAATTAAGCCAGCCGCCGTAAGTGCCGATAACGGTGTTGGCTCCGCGATTTCCGGCCTCGATGGCATCTTCGCCCATCCATTCGTCGCAGACGCGGGTGCAGCGTTTACACAAAATGCATCGCTGCGGATCGTTGGCGACGATCGGCGACAGGTATTTTTCCGGCTGAACATTCTTTTTCTCTGAAAAGCGTTCTTCTACGTCGCCCCAGTCGAAAATGACCTCCTGCAATTCGCACTCACCGCCGCGATCGCAAACGGGGCAATCGAGGGGATGATTCGCCAGCAGGAATTCGCCCATGGCTCGCTGAGCCTTTTCGATCTCCGGACTCTGGGTCGTAACAGCCATGCCGTCCGTGCAGGTAATGGTGCACGAGGTCTGCAGTTTTGGCATCTTTTCGATGCGAACTAGACACATGCGACACGATGCCTGCAAGGCAAGGTCTTCGTAATAACAGAACGACGGGATGTTGTAGGCATTGGCACGGCAAACATCGATCAGCCGAGCTCCTTTTTCGACCTCGAACTCTTTCCCGTTGATCGTAATTTTTATCAGTTCAGTTGACATTACAAATCCAAGACAAATTCACAAAACTAGGCGTCGCCTTTTTTCGATTTGGCCGAGGTTTCAACAGCCGCAGCCGCTTTTTTCTTAGGTCGCGATTTGCCGAAGCTCCCGGCAAATATCTTGCCCCGACGAGTTCTTTTATCACCTTTTCCCATAATTATAACTCCTTATTTATTATACGTTTGCGGCCAATTCGCCATTTGCTTTGGCAACCAGCCATTTTTTGAAATCTTCGGGAAACTGCTTGACCGCGCTTTGGATCGGCCAAGCGGCCGCATCGCCCAGCGGACAGAAGCTTTTTCCTTCGATATTGTCGCAGATATCAAGCAGCAGCTGGGCGTCTTCCGGACGGCCGCCGCCGGTTGAGATGCGGTTAAATATTTTCACCAGCCAATCAGTGCCCTCTCGGCAGGGTGTACACCAGCCGCAGCTTTCGTGGCGATAAAATTCGGTCAGATTCTTGGTCGATTCCATTATATCGACGCTTTCATCCATGACAATGAAACCACCCGAACCGACCATTGAACCTCCGGCCACGAGGCCTTCGTAATCCATGGTGACATTTTTGCAAATGACCTGGCCGGCGTTCATGATATAAACGCTCGAACCTCCGGGAATGACCGCTTTCAGCTTTCGATCGGCATGGAGCATGCCGCCGCAATCTTCCATGATGAACTTTTCCATATCGGAATAGCCCATCGGCAGTTCGTAAACACCCGGTCTTTTGACGTGGCCGCTAACGGACCAAAGTTTCGTTCCGCCCGATTTTTCGGTGCCGAGGTCTCGCCAGGCGATGCCGCCCATTTCGATGATCTGGGGCACAGCGGTCAGGGTTTCGACGTTGTTGACAACGGTCGGCGACGCATACAGGCCCTCGATCGCAGGAAAAGGCGGTTTCATGCGCGGGTGTCCCCGGTAGCCTTCGAGCGAGCTGAGCAGAGCCGTTTCTTCACCGCAGATGTAAGCACCGGCACCGGTTTGAGTATAGACCTCGCAGGAAAAGCCCGAATCAAAAATATTGCTGCCGATCAAACCTGCTTCGCGTGCTTCCTCGATCGCGGCATCCATGACGTCGATCAAATAGCGGTATTCGCCGCGAAAATATATGTAGCAAGCCTTTGAACCAAGGGCGTAGGCAGCGATCAGCATGCCTTCGATCAAGGCGTGCGGGTCGCGTTCGAGCAGGTAGCGATCCTTAAATGTGCCGGGTTCGGATTCGTCGGCGTTGCAGACGACATATTTCTGCTTCGGCGAATCTTTCGGTACGAAGGACCATTTCATGCCGGTAGGGAATCCGGCACCGCCGCGTCCGCGAAGCGATGATGCCTTGACCTCGTTTATAATATCGTCCGCTGTCATGCCGAGAGCTTTTTTCAGCGATTCGTAACCGCCGGTCTCGCGATAAACCTTCAGCGTATGCCCATTTTCAATGTGCATGCGTTTAAGTTGAAGCGGCTCGCAGCCTATTGCTTTGATTTCCATAATTAAAGAAGCTCCTTGAACTCCTCAACGGTAAGTCCAGCATCTTTGACGATCCCGCCCATTGTAAAAGCATTGACAGGGTTGTGCCTTGGTATCGTTATAATGCGAGTCCCGTTGGTCATGACCGTGTGTTTGCCTTGGCGAGCTACCTTAAAACCTGCTTTCTCCAGGGCTTTGATAGCGTGTAGATGATTTACTCCCGGTAACTTAGACACCTATCCAATTATCTCAATCTCGCGAACATCGGCTCCTTCGAGTTGGTGGTCGAGTACCTCGAGATATTCCTCGATGGCCGATTTAATATTCGCCAGGGCATCCATTTCGGTGTCGCCTTGCGACCAACATCCCGGCAATGCAGGGCATGAGACACTATATCCTTCTTCGCTTTGTTGCAATACAACCTTATAAAACATCGAATTCAACTCAACTCATCCAAGATCTTATCCACCTTTTCGATCGTCAGGCCTCGTGGATAATCAAAGCCGATCTGCATCATCGGGGCACAGGCATATAGCTCTAAGAAGAAATTGGAACTCCTAATTTTGCGAACACCTTTCGAATTTGAGCTTTTTTGCGAACGCCGGACGCCTCATACACAGGTGAGATAACTTCACGCAGAAGGTCCTCCTCTTGTTCTGATAAGTTCGCGGATTCGGCCGATTTTGTGACGGTCTTATTCTTGGACGATAATGATCCGACGGAAATCACGCGCCCGTAATATCTACCTCGTTCTGCTGTATTCCAATCTATTGCCATAAACTTTTTTCGTAGATCTTTCGCTGTGTCGCCGAAGCCTTTCGTGCACTTATTATTCTTACAAAAGTTATTCCGCGTTCGATCGTATCATCTTCAAATTCCGTGTGCGAAACAAATAAGATCCGATTTTTATTTGAAATACCGATCGTTGCAAATCGAATCTCGCCATCTGCTCGCCATCTGAATGATCGGGATCGAACTGAGTTAGAGCATTCGGATCTTTCTCAAGAACGCTTCCTCCTTCTGCTAATGAGATTCCGTCATGTTCGGCTTTGTTTGTCCTGTTTTTAACAGGATCAAATATGACGCGAATCTTATTCATTCTTATTTCAACTCATCCAAGATCTTATCCACCTTTTCGATCGTCAGGTCCTCGTGATAATCAAAGCCGATCTGCATCATCGGGGCAGTGCCGCAGCTGCCGAGACATTCGACCAGCGAGACGGTGAATTTGCCGTCGGCGGTGGTTTCGCCCGGGTGAATGTTAAGCTTTTTGCAGATATGTTCCGTGATGTCCGGTTCACCCATTATTTTGCACGACAGTGTTTTGCAGATCTGCAGATGGTGCCGGCCGACGGGGCGCAAGTTGAACATCGAATAAAAGGTCGCGGTTTCCCAAACGTCGGTAACTTCCAGCCCGAGGAAATCAGCCAAAAAATTGACGCCGGGGTTGTCGATCCAGCCTCTTTCGCGTTGAACGACAAAAAGCAACGGGATCAGAGCCGAACGGCTTCGTTCCGCCGGATATTTGGTCAAATGCGACCGCATTTCTTCGACGACCTGCGGCGAAAATTCGGCCACTTCGTCCGAAACAACGATCTGGTCTGTAAAACTTGTTGGTGTTGCTGCTGCCATTATCTATCGATCTCTCCGAGCACAATATCCAAGCTGCCGATGATCGCTACGACGTCCGCGATCATTTCCCCTTCGCTAAGCACCGGAAAGGCCGATAGGTTAACAAAACTTGGCCCGCGGAAATGGACGCGTTCCGGTTTCGGGCCGCCGTTCGATTTCATATAAACGCCGAGCTCGCCTTTCGAAGCTTCGATCGCGTGATAAACCTCGCCGGGCGGGACATTGAACCCTTCGGCCACGATCAGGAAATGGTGGATAAGCGAATCCATGTGTTTACGCATATCGTCACGATCCGGCAGGACCACCTTTGGAGCGTCTGCCTTGACCGGTCCGGGTTTTAGACGTTCAAGAGCTTGGCGAACGATCTTGTACGATTCGCGCAGTTCCAGCATACGCACCTTGAACCGCGACCAGACGTCTCCGTCGTTTTCGACCGGCACCTCAAAATCGTATGTTTCGTAGCCGCTATATGGATTTGCCCGCCGAAGGTCAAGATCGACACCGCTGCCGCGAAGGCTCGGGCCGGTCAATCCCCACGAGATAGCGTCTTCTTTTGAAATGACGCCGATGCCCATCGTGCGGCTCTGCCAGATGCCGTTGCCGGTGATGAGAGTATCAAAGGTCTTCAAGGCATCCGGGAAATTTTCTAAAAATTGAGAAACGCGGTTGTCAAAACCGGCCGGCAGATCCATCATCACACCGCCGATCCGGAAATAGCTCGGGGTCATGCGTCCGCCCGAAGCGCTTTCAATGATGTTGAGGATCTTTTCGCGTTCCTTGAAGCAGAACCAAAAGGGCGTCATGGCTCCCATATCAAGACACGACGTGCCGAGCCAAACCATGTGCGAAGCGATGCGCTGCAATTCGCACATCAGGACGCGGATGACCTGGGCTCTTTCCGGTATCTCGAGCTGCAAAAGCTTTTCGGCGGCCATCACATAGGCGAGGTTATTACCGAGCGGATTCAGATAATCCATACGATCAGTAATAACGATCCCTTGCTGGTACTTTTTATATTCGAACAGCTTTTCCATCCCGGTGTGCAAATAGCCGATATCCGGAATGGCTCTGATGACCATTTCGCCGTCAAGTTTCAGGTCAAGCCGGAGCACTCCGTGCGTGGACGGGTGCTGCGGACCCATGGAAAGGGTCATTTCCGATTCAAGCGGCTGATCGATGACGTCAAACGCGGCCGGAATGTTCTCAACTGCAGTGCTCATATACACAAATTGCCAAGCCGTAGATCGAACGGCGGCAATATCAATTCATGCTGTACGGCTCATAGCCTCTCAGCGGATAATCCTTTCTCAAAGCATGGCCGTCAAAATCCGACGGCAGCAAAATTCGGCGAAGGTCCGGATGAAATTCGAAATTGATCCCTAACAGATCAAAGGTTTCACGTTCGTGCCAATCCGCCGTCCGCCAGACACCGGTGACGCTGTGAATGCTCGGGCCGTCTTCAGATAAAAGAGCCTTCAGCCGCAACCGTTGGTAATGCGTTGTCGAAAAAAGGTGGTAATTCACCTCGAAACGCGGATCTTCTTCCGGGCCGCGATCCGCTCCGCAAAGGTCGGCAAGCATATCGAAGCCCTGCTGATCGCGCAGGAAAACGCAGATCTCGAAGGCTTGTTCAGCCGGAATTATCACGGTCATCTCGCCAAGGGCTTCGATGCTTTCGATGACCCAAGCCGGGTTCTGCTCTTTTAATTTTTCAACGTAATCCGCTAAGGGCGCCATAAAAATAATGATCTGCTATTAAGATGAGCGACGTTTTTCGTGTCGCGACGGTATCGAATAGGGCCGCGATACGAGATTTTCGGCCACTTCGATCTCAGTTTCCTTTTCAAGAGCTGTGCCTTCGGTAACCGGCAATGTGCCGGGAACTTGCGAGATGCGCGATTCTGTTTCGAATGCATCGCGCCGGTCCAGCACCGATTCTTTTGATATCTTGTCCTGCAGCATCATTATTGCATGGACCAACATTTCCGGACGCGGCGGGCAACCCGGGACGTAGATATCGACCGGAACCACCTTATCGACGCCCTGAACGATCGCATAATTATCGAAAACCCCGCCGGATGTTGCACAGGCTCCCATGGAGATGACCCATTTCGGTTCGGGCATTTGGTCGTAGATGCGGCGGAGCACGGGTGCCATTTTTCGAGAAACACGGCCCGAAACGATCATGACGTCCGCTTGTCGCGGCGAAGCCCGAAATGTTTCAGCACCGAACCGCGATAGATCGTTGCGGGCAGATACCGTGTTCATCATTTCGATCGCACAGCACGCAAGCCCGAAGGTGGCGGGCCATAAGCTTGATTTGCGCGCCCAATTGACAACGGCGTCAAGCTTGACCGTGACGACATCCGGCAAAGATTCGAAAAGTGTATTCTCTAAACCCATAAAACTTAGGCGGCGACCTTGATGGCGGCTTCGCGGCGTTCCTTTGCCAAGCGTTTTGATTCGGCACGAGCTTCTGCCCTTGCCTGCAATCCCCAATCGAAGGTTCCTTTTTTCCAAACGTAAATATAGCCAACGACAAGCGAAGCGATAAATATCAGGATCTCAATAAAAGCAAGTGTGCCAAAGGCCACCGGGCCGATCTTGCCTTGTTGTAAAAGATATTTGAATGAGGCCGCGAACGGTATCATGAACAAAACCTCAATATCGAAAAGCAGGAAAATGACGGCGACGGAATAGAATTTAATGGAAAAGCGGTCGCGGGCACTGCCGACCGGGTCTTTGCCGCATTCATAAGGCATCAATTTGGTGGCCGTGCGTTTTCGCGGGCCGATCAATTGAGTAACCAGCAATTGGCTAACACCAAATCCCGCCGCGACCATGAACATGATCGCTAACGGGGCATAATCCATCAGGTTATATCCGGACATCATTACCTCAAAAATTATCGATTAATTGTCGAAAACTGTACCGTAAAACCATGCCTTACCTAGTACAAACGACTGAAAAGACACGTAAAGTCAATCGTAAGTTAATGGTCTATTAGTGTCAAGGAATGGAAATCAAAGCGGTCGGCGTTGCAAGAGCCGGGAAGCTTCGGATTGAAAAGCGGGTAGAATGTTAAAACCGTTTAAAGAAAACCGTTGACGAGCGGCGGCGGCTGTGCTAATTTTAAATTCCGGCGGCATCCTGCTGCCAAATTGTCTCCTTGCCGCCCTTTCTTTATAAACATTGTGATTACCGGTTTTAATACAGATATAGATTTTGACGGCGTGACATATCACGTTCAGACCGAAGATAAGGGGTTATCAACGCCGATGATCATGTCGCTTGTCTATCACCGCGGTACGATCTTGGCCAGCAAACGGACGCCCTATGAAGATCTGGTCGCTGAGGGCTTTGATGAACGTGTATTGAAGGAAAGGCTTCACAAACAACATCGGTTAATATGCGCCGCGGTACAAGCGGGCCGTCTGGACGACCTTAAAAAACTGAGTGCAAAGGATGATGCAGGTAAACCGCCGATAGCGGCCGCTATTTCCCACCAGCCGAAAGCTGAGGTGGAAACCGCAGCCGCGGTCGTCATACCGGTATCGGCTTCTCATATCGAGATCTCGCAGGCGGATATTCCCGCCCCTTTGCCGGATGCGATACCGAAACCTTTTCTCGATGTGCTTGTCGAAGACGACCTGGCTGAGAATGATCTTTTTATCGTTCCGGCAGAAGCGATAGAGGTAGTCAGCGACCTAGCGGGGATCGAGCGGCCGGCCCACAATAAACTAAGGCTCGATGTCCTCGGCAACACTAATTTCAAGGCCGGCGAAGCCCGCAAATTGACCGTAATGGTCGTTCGCGGAACAGACGGCAAGGTCATTCCGGAAGCACAGGTCATGGTAAAGGTCATCGGTTCAGATTTTCGTCCGCAGCTTTTTCATTCATCGACAGATAAAAATGGGTTGGCAATGATCGACGTTCAATTTCCGGCTTTTCGCACCGGCAGAGCGGCATGTTTGATCCGGGCGATGAGCGACGGGGAAGAGATCGAGGTCCGCCGGGCCGTGACCCATGTCTGAAATCTTTCTGAAAATTTCATATAATAGCGTTCAATGAACGTGATAATAAATGGTGAGGAACGCTCGGTAGAAGGAACAGCCAGCCTGGCGGAACTTCTGGCAAACCTAGAATTGCCGGAGCGGAGGATAGCCGTGGAACTTAACAAGAAAGTGGTTCGCCGCTCGGATTGGGCTTCCGTTGAGGTGAGCGAAGGCGACCGCGTAGAGATCGTGCATTTCGTCGGCGGCGGTTAAGCTTTGCTTTATCCGGCAGATTGCGTAAAAATTGACTTTATAAAGTCATGTCAGATCAATTTTCACTTGCCGGAACCACATTCAATTCACGTCTGATCATCGGAACGGGAAAATACCGCTCTTTCGAGGAGATGAAGCTCGCTCACAAGGCATCCGGGGCCGATATGGTCACCGTCGCCGTTAACCGCGTGCCGCTCGACCGCAGTTCCGAATCCTTTCTCGACCACCTTGATCCGCAGATGCGGATATTGCCGAACACGGCCGGGTGTTACGACGCAGAACATGCTATTCGCACGGCTCGATTGGCTCGCGAAGCTCTCGAAACGAACTGGATAAAATTAGAGGTCATTGGAGATCAGGTAACGCTGCTGCCGGACAACGAACAAACCTTAGAGGCCGCGAAGGTTCTGGTCAAAGAGGGGTTTATTGTTCTGCCTTATTTTACGGACGATCTGATAATGGCCAAAAAGCTGCTCGATGCGGGGTGCCCGGCGGTGATGCCGCTGGCGGCTCCGATCGGTTCAGGAATGGGCGTGCAGAATCCTTCGAATCTGCGGATCATGCGGGAGCAGCTGCCTGACGCCGTGATCATTGTCGATGCCGGCGTGGGAGTGCCTTCAGATGCTGCAATAGCAATGGAACTCGGAGCCGATGCAATATTGATGAACACCGCCATCGCCGAAGCCGGAAGTGCTGAACAGATGGCTGCCGCGATGCGGTTGGCCGTAGAGGCGGGCCGCTTGGGCTATATTGCCGGCAGAATGGCAAGGCGTCTTTACGCATCTGCTTCAAGCCCGATCCACGGAGCGATCAAATAGGTGCCGGTAAAGAGCGAATGCCGCACCCCGGGCCGCGTTTTTACGCCAATTTCCGATCACAGAGTTAGAAAGAACCTAGGATCTGCACCATGCTCATCACAATTCTCTTTTTCGGGGCCGCGGCGGAAGCCGTCGGCGCAAGGGAAACGGACCTCGGTTATCGGCCGGAAGAGACCGTAAGCGATCTGGTGGGACGGGTGCGTGAAAAATTTCCTGTGCTGCGGGAGATGAAATTGTTGGTGGCCCGCCAACACCGATATGCCGCCGAAAACGAAATGGTCGAGCCGAGCGACGAGATCGCGCTCTTTCCGGCGGTCTCCGGTGGATAGAATGTTTCTTTTTGAGATAACCAGGGAACCGATCGATGTCGGCAAAGCCATCGCTGAGTTCATTCCGGAAGATTGCGGAGCAACGGTATCACTGTGCGGATATGCCCGGCGATTTACTGAAGGAAAGGAAACTGAAAGCCTATTTTATGAGGCGTATGAACCGATGGCGATCGCCGAGATGCGGAGGTTAGGGGAGCAGGCCATCCAACTTTTTCCGATAAAAAGTGTGGTTATGATCCATCGTATCGGAACGATAGAGATCGGCGAGACCAGCGTCGTGGCGGCCGTTGCGGCTCCGCACCGGAAGGCGGCTTTTGCGGCCTGCGAATGGCTGATCAACGAACTCAAGCGGACAGTTCCGATCTGGAAAAAGGAGATCTACAAGGACGGAGAAAGCTGGATCTAGGTCATTCGGCGGCCTTTCGTTCTAAAGAGATTTTTAGCTTTTCGAGCCTTTTTGTGCCTTCGGCGGCATATGGCGAAGCCGGGAATTTATGGACCAGCTCGCGCCAGCTGGCGCCATCGTAGTGGTACATACGTGTTGCCGGGTTAAACTTGAAAATGATGCCGAGCTTGCGGTAGCGGTCAAGGCTGACAAAGTTTAGATAGTAGCTTTCGGGTGGAGCGCCGCCGGCTGCGATATAGCCTCGAGATATTTGTCCGGACGCACTTTTTGCCAATTTCGCGGCCGTTCTTTCCACCAGGTCTCCGAAAAGCAGCAGCATGCTTGGCCGCCGCTCCGATGCCGGAAACAATTGAAAGAAATAGAGAGCTGTCTCGATCTGATCAAAGCCATCCGAGGCCAAGATCAGCTTAGCCAACCGTTCCTCATCTGCTTTTCGCCCTTTTGCGTAAACGGCTTCTGCCTGTATCCAGCCGTTGCCGCCCGGTGCGGCCACACGGTAAAACTTGACGCCATCAGCTTCCGAAACCGCAGTCACAACAACCTGCCGTCCGAGCCTCATCCTTTGAACGACCTCAGCAAAAAGACTAGGTTCTTTCCGCAAGACCGAAAGCTTTTCGTCGATGACGACCATGCGGCTGCCGACCTCTCTAGGTTCGGATGTTGCGGCCGCCGGCCGAACTGACCGGGCGGGGCGGCGTTTTTGTGCGAATGCCGATTGGCCGCACGCAAGGATCACGGCGAAAGATAGGAAGATAACTGCTTGTTTCATAGGTCGATCGGGCTAAGAGATCAGAGCTTGCGAACACTTTTCAGCTCTGCCAGGTCAATTCGGTTTCGTATTCCTGCGTGATGAAAATGGCAGATCGCGATCGCCAGAGCATCGGCCGCATCGTGCGGCTTGGGAGCATCTTTCATACGTAAAAGCACGCGAACCATTTCACCGACCTGGTGCTTTTCGGCATTGCCGTGGCCAACGATCGTCTGTTTGACCAAACGCGGAGCATATTCGGCGATCGGGATCGAGTTCTGCTCTGCCAAAAGCAGCAATACGCCGCGCACCATTCCGAGCTTCATTGCCGAACGCACATTGACCGAAAAAAAAGCGTCTTCGATAGAAATGACATCCGGTTTGAATCTTTGGATCATTTCCCAGGTGCCTTGATAGACCTTGTGCAAACGTTGCGAAAAGGTTTCAGACGAACCGGGTTTGACGGTGCCGAAATCGCAGAGCGAATATTTTAATCCGGAGCCTTCGACCACGCCCCAGCCCATCGTTGTGCTGCCCGGATCAATTCCTAAAACACGCATTTTAATACTTTATCAGGTAAACCGTTTGAAAAGATAACCGATTTTCAGTGTGGTGTGCAAGCCGGGGCGAAGGTTGTAAATTGGCGGGATAAACATTATTCTTGCAGATAGAATTCGATCCCATAAATTCCCCGAAATGGCAAATTCAAATAACATATCCCGCAGTTTGGCAGTAGTAAGCGCAATGATGAGCGGAATAGTGGATTATGCCGGCCTGTTCCCGCCTTCCCAGGTGGCTATGCAAGAGGCGGTCGTCAATTATGCCGCTTATAAACACAGCAATTATGCCTGGATGCTCGGGCGGTTCGTGGTGCCTGCGGCAAGGCTTGGTGAATTTTGGGATTCGGCCCGCGAATTGGCCGGCAATACGGTCGAAGACCCATGGCGGTTAGCTGTCCTTGCCGGCGAGGACATTCAGGAAACGATCAGGACGGTTAAAGCTTTCAACGCCGAAAGGAGCGATTCTGCAGTTTGTGATGTGCTTGAGGTGCGGGCCAATTCCGAATCAAAGATCGAGAATACCGTAAAAAGTTTGCCGGAGGGCGTGACGGCATATTTTGAGATCGCGGCGGACGACAAACTGCCGGACCTCGTTTCGGCATTGGCAATTCGCGGACAGCGAGCAAAAATGCGCACCGGCGGCATCACGAGCGACGCTTTTCCAAACTCGAGCGAAGTCGTTCGTTTTGTTCGAACATGTACCGCCGCAAATGTTCCTTTTAAGGCGACCGCTGGCCTGCATCATCCGATCCGGTGCTACCGGCCGTTAACGTATGCGGAAGACGCGCCAAAAGGTACGATGCACGGATTTTTAAATCTGCTGATGATGACGGGCTTTGCTCGGCAAAGCTATCGTGTGAGTTTGCTGGAAGAGATCATGGAAGAGGAATTTGCCGAAGCTTTTTGGGTGCGGGCCAATGGGATCGGCTGGCGAAATGACAATTTTCTAAGCCTTTCCCAGATCGACCTGCTTCGACAGGCAGGTTTCAATTCGTTCGGATCATGCTCTTTTGATGAACCTATCGCCGATCTTCGCACATTGGGTCTATTATGACCGTTCATTTTCGATGGTGATCTCACTATCCATATAGCCTTCGAATGTGTCATCGTGCGAAATAACGAGTATTTGATCGAAATTGGTGATCCGGCTTATCTGGTCGGCGAGATTCTCGCGACGTTCCGCATCAAGATTTGTCGTGGGTTCATCAAAAAATGCTATTCGGATGTCGGACAATTGTTTTAAAAGCGAAAGACGGACCGAAAGAGCCGCCGCCATCTGTTCGCCGCCGGAAAGACTGGCGAAGGGGCGTTCGTAACCCTTTTCTTCGAGCATAATGGCATAATCTTCCGTCCAGCGAAGAGTCCGTTCCGGGTCGCCCGTTATCTCGCGAAAGGTTTGATTTGCTTCGGCAGAGACGTGGTAAACGTAATTTTTAGCAACTTTCGGAGCGGCCTCTTTCAACGTATCGCGGATAAAAGTAACTGCATCGCTGACCCGGCCGACCTTTTCTTTTTCTCGATATTCATCGCGTACCGCTAAGCGTATCTCTGCGAATCTTTCGATCCGCTGCTGCAGCCGGGCGCGGTCTTTTTCTGATCCTTCAAGCCGGACCGAAAGTGCGGTCCGCTCCTGTTCCGCCTTTCTCAGCAATTCTTTTTCCGAACTATGAAAGTTAGCGTCATAGCCGGTTTCGGCGTCAGAAAACTTCTTCTGGGCGATCGCTGCTGCTGCTTCGATCCGCTCAAGATCCGCCGCCAGCCGGTCGGCCTTTTCCGTTGCGGAAACGAGGTTCGCCGCGACCGTTTCGTTGGCAAGATAGGTTTGATAAGCTTCGAGCGTTCGATCACGTTCGGCAGCAAGGGCTGAGCGTTCGGCGTCAAGGCCGTCATGCAAAGCCAGCGAGCGTTCGACCTTTGATCGTTTGTCCAATAGATCTGCGTTTTCGGCGGCGATCAGCTTTAGGCGATCTTGGATCTCGGGACCTTCGGCGATCTGAGCTTCGACACTGCGAAGCTGAGCCCGCGGGTCGCCGAGTTGTTTAATCAACTCTTCGTCGGCTTTTATAGACGCTTCGATCGCGGGCCGGCTCGCCGTTTTCGCTTCAAGGGCTTCGGCTTCGGCCTTGATCCGCGTGCCTTCGGCTTTTGTTGCTTCTACCTCGCTTCGCAGATCATCGATCGAAGCCGACGATCTTTCCGCCTGCCGTGAGCGCACAAGCTTGACCGCAAGATCGGCTTTTCGATTTTCGACGGCGGCGATCTCTTCTTTGTATTCGGTAAATTGGCTCGCCACATAGTTTTCCAGCGTTTCGCCGTCTTTCAGATTTAGACAGCGTTGCGAAAGTATGGGGCAGAGACCGTTTTTGATCTCAGACTGAAATTTTTCGTCGCGTTCGAGAGCCGCCCGCAACTGAGCCAATTGGGCGACCGCTGCATTTTCTTCTTTTTGTAGGCGTTCAACATCGGCGGCTAATGGCAGATCCAGTTCGGCCGCTTTCAGGCGGGTCGAGCGTTCGGCAAATCGCGTGCGAAGATCCGCGAGCCGTTGGTTGACACGGGCAAGTTCATCCGCAGCGGCATTCGCGGCCGCAAACTCAATTCGGGACGTTTGAAGACGAATTTCGATCTGCTGCTGCTGTTCTGCGGCAGAGATCAAGATCGGCGAACTTTCTTTCGCGGCGTCGATATTTTTTAGTTTTTCTTCAAGGGTACGTGTTTGCAGAGTGAAATTGACCATGTCTGCCTGCAGTTGGTCAAATTCACGCCGCAGACGGCTTTGTTCGGCGAGGCGATCGTCTAGCTGACGCAGCGATCCGATAGTTGCCAGGTGTTTGGCCCGGCCGTCTTCGACGGATGCCAGGATCTTGGCGGCCGCCGCGGCGGAATCTTGCTCTTGAACCGCTTGCAGAAAAACAAAATTGGTGTGCTTTAACGCGGCGGATGCCTCGGCAAGATCGCGGCGCAGCGATTCCAGCTCGGCTAATTTTTCATCAAGGCGGTTGACGGAGTCGGTTTTGGACCCAATGGCCGCGGAAACCAACGCTATATCCGCCGAAAGGGCATTGATCTGATCCATGGTCTGGGATAATTCCTGTTCGACCGTGTCCACATCTGCGATCTCTCCTTCGGACCGAGCGATCCGAACATTGAGCTCAGACATTTGGTTGTCCAAATAACGTTTGGTATCAAGAAGTATTTCGGAGCCGCGACGGTATTCCTCAACTTTTATGAGCGTATCGAAGGTCCTTTTGCGTTCGGTCGCCGGAGCCAAAAAGATCGCCGTGTATGTACCCTGCGGAACGCCTATCGCCTGACGGAACAGCATTGAAAGGTCGGTGCCGGGTTCAACGCCCAGGTGCTGCCACAAAAAACGGAGAACCTCTTCCTTTTTATCGGCCACACGGAGCCTCAGCCTAGGATCAAAAACATAGTAGCCCGTTCCTGTATCGCGATAGACGGTATATTCGCGTTCGTCCGAAGAGCTGACAAAGCTTACGCGTGCGGAGCCCTTTTTTGTTCCCCGCCGCATAAACTCGTCTTTTTTGTAGTCTAAATGGTCGAAAAGTGTCCAGGCGATCGCTTCTATCAGCGTCGTCTTTCCGGCACCGTTCTCACCCGTAATGGCGGTCGTGCCGGTCGTTAGTTCAAAATGAGCGTCGGTGTAAGACTTGATGTTCTCAAGTTCGATCCGTGTGATATGCATCGCGATTGCCTATATAATTGATTTTAGGCTAATTGCGGCAAAAATTGAATGATGCTATTTGTTTTATTGTATGAAGATAAAAGAAGGCCAGGTTGTGGTCGCTGTATTGCACACACCGAGGGAAAAGGTAGTTGGCGTTTTGCATGAGATCGGTCCGGCCGGTATTCAGCTGCGCGGGCTGGAACTGGGATATTTTGATGATTGGTGTGCTGCGATAACGGCAAACGAGCCGCATTTGCCAATGTCCGACCAATTTGTGCCAATGTGGCGGGTGGAACGGATCTCGCGTGATGAAGATTCGCCGGGTGCACCTTCTATGAGCGCACTTTTTCAGCAGCGGACGGGCCTAGAGTTTGAGGATCAATAAGGGCGGGTCAATTCTTTTTTGTGATCATTATATTGCCCGTGGTGGTGCTAAGGTTGACGGTCACCGTACTGTCGCCGGAGCCTATCTCACCCTGAACGATCTTTGCTGCATCTGTGATGTTTTCGGTAACGGTCTTTACCGGGATCTGGCTGTTAAAAGAACCAAAGCCGTAGGTCGCGATGATGCGACCCGACGAATCGGCCGGAAGCGTCAACCGCAAAGCCCCGTTTGACGTTTTGAAACGATACAGTCCGCCGCTGAGCAGACGGCCGTCAAACAGAACGCTGCCGGAGATCGAACCGGCATCTATTTGGCGGTGTTCGACGTTCTGCAGTGAGATGGTCCCATTTGTGGTCTTGGCTCGAAAAAGGTCGCCCGGTTCGCCCGGCTGAACCTGAAATGCAAAGACGTTTCCGGTGGAGCTTTCCAAGGCGATCTCGCCGCTAGAATTTTCGACGCTGATATCTCCTTGATAGGTTGCTGCGACCAAACCGCCCTTAATGTTCCGCATTGTTATATTGCCTTCGAGATTGGTGACCTTAGCTTTTTTGACGGATTCTACAACGGTAGCCGCCCGTCTGCCGGTCAGGTCGAAAAAGCTGCCGAAAGGAGCATCGATGTCAATGCGTCCGCGGAGGCAGCGGGCATCCGGACCGGATGCATTTTCCGCACTGCCGATCAATATCCAAACCGGCGATCCGTTTTCGGACCGCTGCTGAACCTTGATCTCAAAAGGCGAACCCTGTTCGACAAGCACTCTCACTTCGTTGCGTGACCAACCATTGACAGCAACATTTCCGCCGGAAACGCAAGGCATTTTTATGCTGACATTCGGATCGACGGCGATCGAGCGTTCGAAATTCCCGATCTGCGGTCGAGGTGCTCTAAGGGGTACGGCCGGGGGCTGCGGCGGGGCGACGACCGTTTGGCCAAATATTGGGCCGGCGGTGAAAAGCAGCGCTGCGGCGGCGGTAACGATCGATCTTTTTGCAATGCGGATGAGGGCCATCTTTAAATGCGGCAGAGCTTTATCGCAAGCTTGCCATCAACTCCTCTTTTTCGGCGACCGAATTCAACAGGTCAACCTTGTTCTGATAAGAATTAAGCAAAAGCTGGCGAGCGGTCTGATTTGCCGGGTCTTTTTTTACGACCTGTTTCATCTTTCCTATCGCGTCGTTTACCACTGCCAGATCCCGCTCGTAAGCAACACGCGAACGCGGGTCAAGGACAAAATCCTTTTGTTTATCAACGGTGTTCTTAAGGTCGGCGATCGTTTTAACATAGCTTTCCTCGCCGGAGATATATTGAGCAGAAGCTTCGATATTGACAGCCCGGGCCGCAAGAGTGCGTTCCGCCGGACGATAGACAGCTTTCTGAAGCACAGGACGCGTTTCCGAACTGCGGCGATCTTCGGCGGCCACCGTTGCGTCCGGTTTCACATCGATCAGCACAGGAGCCGGGATCTCGCGAGTCGGCGGGGCGGCCGAGGTCCGGTTGGCCGGTGACGGATCAGTTGCGGACGCAGTTTCGACCTGATCGCCAGAGCGAAGGCTCCATACGGCGATCGACACCGAAAAGACCATTAGCAGACCCGCTGCAACGGCCATCGAAGGTGTTGCAACGGTCGCGGAAACGAAAGCGGCAAAACGTGCCCAAAAAGGTTCGCGGCTTTTTTCGATCTCGATCGATTCGTTGATCTTCGACCACAACCTTTGCGTAGGCACTAAGGCATCCATTTCGCGGTCAAGGGCGGCAAAAACGAAGGCATTCTCTTCGTCGGCCGCTGCGAGTTTCAACGAACAATCATCGCACATGGAAATGTGGTCGGAGATGGCCGCCGATATCTGCGGTGTTACCTCTCCGTCCAAAAATGCCTGAATGGTGCCAATGTCGTAACAATTTCCGTTCATAAACTGCCTGCTCCGCTTTTGCCGTAAAAACGCATAAATTCTTGTCGTGCCCGGGCAACATAGGTGCCAATGCTCGCTTCATTGAGCGAAAGGCTGTGGGCGATCTCTTTATAAGAAAGACCTTGTTGCTTTAAGACCAGACAGCTTTTCAACGGCTCCTTGATCTTTTGCAACGCCCGGTTTATCTCATTGATGCCGCTTTGCTGTTCATATTCGCTCTCAACCGAAACTATGCCGTTCTCAGCATTTTGTTGGACGTAATTTTCGTCCCGCGTGTTTGCCCTTATATTGCCGCGGACCGTATTGCGGGCCAGATTTATTGCCACGCGGATCAGCCATGGGCGAAGCATTTCCGGATCAGAGATCGAATCGATGTGTTTATACAGCTTAATGAACACCTCTTGGGTCACATCTTCGGCCAAGCCCGCATCCTGGACGACGGTTCGGGCGGCCCGAAACACAGTTCGATGGTGAAGCGAGAACGCTTCATCAAAACTAACGGTTTCTTTTCGATCTGCCGCCGTTTGGTCGGACATTATGTCCACAAATGTTTCCGTCGATCTGTTCATTTTAAGCATTAAAATTAATGCCCTTCACGATAGATACACCACCGCTGTTAAAATTGTGACAAAAAAACAATTTCACTTAAAAGCGAAATACGTTCACGGCAGCGGCAAGTTCCGCCGGCAACGCGGCCTCTTCCATTGCCGTGACCAAGCAATCATGACTGTTCATGTTTTCACTGAAGAGTTCTTGTATTTCCGCCGTCAATGGCTGTGGGGCAAGTTCCGGGACGAAATCGGGTTCAACGGTTGCCAGCCGCCTCAGCATTTCGTAAAAATGGCGAATGCCGATGCCGGCATTGCTGTCATAGCCCCTCATGACCAAGCGGATCTCTGCTTGCTCGTCCGTAAAGAATTTTAACATCGATGCAACCCGGCTGACACCATTTTCAAATCGGTCGGAGAAAATAAGGGAATTGCCTTTTTGCTCGGCTTCGATCTTTTCACGCAAGGAAAGCATTGAGCGCTCTTTTTCCGGGAGCCGGGTATCGAAGAAAATGGTTATGCGGCGGTCATCTTCGGCGGCAAATTCACGCACGATCAACTCTTGCGAACGAGCAGTAGCTTTCCAATCAACTCGTCGCAGATCATCGTGCGGCTGATAGCCGCGCAGCGACAGGAGATCCTGGCCGGAGCCTTTTTGCGAAGTCAAAAGTTTACCGCTATCGATCGGCAAGCTTTCCAGAACGCTTTCCATATTTTCCGGCTGCGGAAAAACAATAAGGTCCGTTTCGCGGGCCGGAAGCCTTCGCCGGTGCCGAAAAAAACCGAAAGGGAATTTGGTTGAAAGTTCAAAATCCTTTATTAAAAATCGCCCGCGTGACGGGAAGACGTGTCCGGCAGACGCTTCGACGGATGTATTGCGGGGAATATGCACGAAATAATTGAGCGTACGGCGAATGATCGGCGGGCGGGCGAGGCGGTCGGCCAAAAAACGGGGCAATATACGAGCGAGGTCGTCGGCGATGGCGGAACGTTCGCGTTCTTTACCGCGAACTTCGACGACCACAGAGTAGCTCGGAAAAAGCCGCTTGCGGTTTTGGATACTGACAAGGATCGGGGTTTCTTCACCGGCGAAGATCGTTTCGGGAAACCGCATTTTAACGTCGAGTTTCTTTAGCGCAATGCCGCCGGCGACAAAACCGACGGCCATTGCTCCGACCAAAAACGACAGTACCAGGAAAAGAAGATTGTTGCCGGTGTTCCAGGCGGAAAAACCGACAATGACGATCAGGCCTAAAACGATGGCGCCGCCGATGGTCAATTCAAAAGGCAGATCTAGCTGCGATGCTTCGCGGCTGGCATTGCGGGCGAGCGGCGGGATAACAAAGACCAGTATCAAAAAGACAAAAACCAGTGAAATACCGGCGGCAATGCTCATCAGACGGTTATTGCCGTGCATATGAGCATAGAACATCAGCATTGAAAGCCCAGCTCCGCCGAGCAGAACAAACATGCCCACAGCCGCACTACGCAGATCGCGAAGAGTAAAAAGCTGGCGCAGTTTAGAAATTTCCATCCGTGATCAGACCGGAACGGCCACATTGCGAAGGATATCAGTAAGAATTTGTTCGGCTTCTTTTGTTTTGGAGCGTAAACCGGCGGTTCGCGAAGAAACCATGATGCGATGTGCGAAACAGGGGATCACCAGCCGCTTAACATCATCTGCGATGCAATAATCGCGGCCTTCGATCAATGCCAAGGCCTGTGCCGAACGCGAAAGTGCCAGTGTGCCGCGGGGGCTGATGCCTAATTCCAAAGAATCCGACGTGCGCGTAAGTTCGACGATCTTCAATAAATAATCGAGCAGAGCGTCGTCAAAACGGACGTTCGCCACCTGGTGCTGAATGTCGGTCAGCTCTGCCTGTGACATAACAGGCCGGACATTGTCGAGCGGATCGACATTTTGCCGGTCGCGGAGGATGCGGCGTTCATCGGCCGCCGACGGGTAACCCATCTGCAAACGGAGAGTAAACCGGTCGAGCTGAGATTCGGGCAGCGGATAAGTGCCGTGATGTTCGGACGGGTTTTGTGTGGCAATGACCATGAACGGCAGCGGCAGCCGGCGAGAAACCCCTTCGACGGTGACCTGCTCTTCGGCCATGGCTTCGAGCAGAGCTGATTGTGTTTTTGGCGTTGCTCGATTTATCTCATCGGCCAAGACGATATTTGAAAAGATAGGCCCCGGCTTCCAAACGAATTCGTTCGTTCGCTGATCGAAGATCGAAAGCCCGATCACATCCGACGGCAGAAGATCGGATGTGAATTGAATGCGTTGAATAGAAAGATCAAGAGTTCGGGCAAGGGCAACCGCAAGGGTCGTTTTGCCGATGCCGGGAACGTCTTCGATCAAAAGATGGCCGCGAGCGAAAAGTGCTGTTAAGGCAAATTTGACGGTATCGGCCTTGCCGCGAATAACGCGTTCGACCGCCGCCTGCAGGTGGCCGATCTTTGTTGCGGCGGTTGCGATGATCGTCGCCGGTTCGCTTTCAGAACGGCTTTCGCCGCGGATCCAATCTCTCATTTACAATATGCGGCATCAAAGCCTTAACGATTAGTTTACAGGAAATATGCTTTCAATTGCATTGCAAACTTTGTTTATTTGTTTCTTTCTTTAGCGGTTTCACGCAGAAGTGCGAAGTATGTTGCACTCCGTAGAAAGTAAACTTGCAAATGGCGGGCAAATACTACTAAAATTTTGGAACTTACTTTGAACGGTTTCGTGAATCATCCGGAAAGGAGTAATGTTGAAATTATGAATAAGATACGACGCCGTTTATCGGACCAGCGAGGCTTTAACCTGATCGAGTTGATGATCGTGATCGCGATCATCGGATTGCTGATCGGGGTCGGCAGTTTGGCATGGGGGTCGATGATGAGGTCCGGCAACGAAACGGCCGCGATCACTACGCTTGACCGCATTCGCACATTCCAAGCTCAATTTGCCTCGCGAAACAAAGGTAAATTTGCCAATTTTGACCAATTGATACAGTCTGCGGGCATGTCGGAAGAATTTGCGGGCGAACGCCCGGTCGTCAATGGTTATATCTATACGATGACGGTCGAAGAGCCTTCGCCGAGTAAACCGGGCTTCTTTTCGGTCAACGCCGATCCGCAGGTGCCGACCGGTGTTACGGCTACGGGTTCAAGATTCTTTTACACAGATTCTTCTTTGGGCACGACGCGCTATAATGAAAGCCAACCCGCGAAAGCCGAAGACCCTTCGGTATAGCGGGTAATAGTATCTTGCCGTCTTAGCTCAGTGGTAGAGCACTCGCTTCACACGCGATAGGCCAGAAGTTCAAATCTTCTAGACGGCACCATCTAAGATCGAGGTTTCGGCCATAGCGTCGGACCTCGATTTTTTGCGGCCGTTTTAGATCTTTTCGAGCTGCCGCAATGCCTCGTAGAGAACAATGCCGGCACTATTGGCAAGATTAAGGCTGCGGACCTTCGGGTTCGGCATCGGTATCTTGAGGCATGTTTCGGGTGAAGCGGCTAAAAGATCGTCGGGTAATCCGCGGGTTTCGGGGCCGAAAACAAGACAATCGCCGGAATTGAATTCGAAATCGGTGTAGCTAGATCGTGCCTTTGTCGTCAAATATACGAAGCGGGAATTGGGAAGTTCACCCCGCAGAGCTTCCAAATCTATGTGGCGAAACAGTTGTACGTGCTCCCAATAATCAAGGCCTGCTCTTTTCAACGTTCGGTCGTCCATGCGGAAGCCGGTGACGCCGACGATGTGCAAATGCGTGAAAGTCGCCGCACAAAGCCGGGCAATATTGCCGGTGTTCGGTGGTATCTCCGGTTCGTAGAGTGCCAAGTGCAGCATGCTGTACATTTTATCAGAAAGGCAAGTTCGGCGGACATCTGATACATCTTTTGCCGAAAAAATCTCATCAATAGTTACTGATACAGCAGCTCCTCAATGCCGATTGGCGGCAATTGTGCTACAATCCGCATTTGTTTATTTAGCAGTCACTATGAAAAATCGATCTTTTATCAGGTATTTCAGCGCCGTCATCATGGCAATTTTTTCTCTTTTAGCGGCGGCGAACGGTGTTGATGCCCAGACGCCGACACCGATACCGGAACCGGCTGAAACGCCGGCGGCTGTCAAAGACGAGAAAAAGCCGGAAGTTTTTGTGCCGATCTCGAAAGACCCTTCAAAGCCTGTGACAGCAGAGCAGGTGGCGGAATCGTCGCTGTTCATTTATGCTTTGCCCGGTGGGCGGACGACCTTGAACCAGATAAGGAAAACGGTGGTCGAACGCGGCAAGATCAGTGTGGCTAATGTTGAAGGCAAGATGGAGCCGATGACCTACCAGCTGTTTTCCACCCGCGGCGAAACCTCCGATAAGGATAAGGTAAAGATCGACCTCGACGCTTCGACCGCACGTTATGCCCTGGTCTTTGCCGGTGATCGTGTTTTCGGGATCTTTAACGACCGCGAATTTTCACCTCGCGAGGACGCCTCGCAGGCTTTTCAAAACCGCGTTTTTTACAGCATTGAAAAGCTTTTGCGTTATAAAGAAGATGGTTCGAAAATAGAATTTGGCGGCCGCGAAAAGATGTTAGGGGTCGAATATTTCTTGATCGACCTGACAGACAAGGCGGGGCACAAAATGCGTTTTTACGTAAGCACAAAAACTTTTCGGGTGATGATGATAGATTATGAGGATGGCGGTGTGAAATATCGTCGAAAATTCTACAATTATAATTATGCTCAGGGGACGCTTTATCCATTTGAAACGGCTTTGTACGCCGGAGATAAGCTTCTTGAGCAGGCTGAGGTGGGCACGGTGACCTTTGGACAGAAGGTCGATGACGCAGTGTTTACAGCAAATTGATCATAAATAGATCTTTTTAATAGAAATTCGCAACCTTTGCGGCCGCCGGGCGTGATTCAAAATAACCGGCGGCTTTTGTTTTGCCGGTTCAAGTGTTGTAAAACCGTATGAGTGTATGGCTTTCGACAATATCGAGAAAAGACCGGCGGAGGTGCGATCCCCGCTTATGTCTGATGACAGACTGTCTGACCACGAACTTATCGAAGCCACTAAGAATGGTGATGAGTCGGCCTATGCCGAGATAATAACTCGGTACAAGGCTCCGATCACCAATTACCTCTATCGGTTCTTGAATGATTATGAGGAAGCGGTAGATCTGGCGCAAGAGACTTTCGTCCGTGTATATTTCGCGATCGATCGTTATCACCAGGATTACGCATTTTCGACGTATATCTACCGGATCGCGACAAATCTGGCTATCAGCGAATTGCGCAAACGCAAGCGTCGAAAGATATTGTCGTTAACGGGGCTATTTCAATCCGAGGACGAAGAGGCTACAGAGTTTCAGCCGCCGGATGAAAGGAAATTGCCGGATGAGAACCTCTTGGATGACGAGCAGGCACGTCATATCGCAAAAGCGATAGCCGCCCTGCCGCCGAAATATCGGGTTCCGGTCGTTTTGCGGGATGTGGAACATCGAAGTTATGACGAGATAGCGAAGATATTGGACCTTGGCCTCGGCACAACGAAATCGCGAATAAGCCGCGGACGATCTTTGCTGAAAGAGAAATTGAAGCAATATTTCAACGACGATGGAAAATAAATTGACCGACGAAAAGGTATCAGAGCTTCTGGGTTCGCTGCAGCGGGTAGATTGCCCCGGAGATTTTGATGTGCGCGTGAAAGCGCGGATCGCTTCGGCTATACCGGGCAAGCGGAATGGTTCGATGCTTTTTCCCGTCTTACGTTATGCGGTTCCGCTAGGGTTGGTTTTGGGCATTATCGCAGCTGTTTCCATCAACAGCTTTCTGGATATCGAAAATGGCAATGTTCCTGAACTGGCATTGGAGGTGACCGATCGTCCGGTCATGAGCGAATCCGAGCCGCCGGTGGCCTTACGGGCGGCCAATGCTCCCGAGCGCACAGCGGAAACCGCAATGGCGGTCAACACCTTCGTTTCGAACGGCGGCCCTTTGCCGGCGAATGCGGCGGCGGAGCGACGCGTGAGAACAGTTCTAGCGGACACCGCAGGTTCCGGTTCAGTGGTTCGTTCGCTACGCGGTTCGCGGCCGGCGATCTTGCCGAGAGGCTTTAATGTCGAACCGATGAAAGAAGCGGGCGATGCGTTGCCGGCAGCAGAACCGACGGGTGACGCTTTAACGGTTTTGGGCATTGAATCAGATGCTAAATTGAGTGTAAAAAAAGTGGCGGCCGGAAGCTTGGCGGATAAAGCCGGCGTAAAACCGGGCGATCTCATCGAAGCCGCCAATGGCACCGGTATCGTGAACAAGAAAGCCTTACCTGATGGTTCCAAGATCAGATCTATCAAAGTGCTCCGCAATGGCAGGAGCATCGAGATCCCGTTCTGATCACGGCTCCTTAGGCGGATCGACGGCGGCATCCTGAACCTCGGTCGCAAATTTGCGATAGTCGTAGTAGCGGATCAATTGGTTTATATCGACACCCTTGACCAATAAAACTCTAACGGAAAGGTTAATGTCTGCGGAGGACGGCAACCATATCTCGTCATTAACGCGTTCTTGGTCCAGCGTGAATGAAGCCCCTTTTCGCAGTTTTGCGACGACCCCGCCGCCCACATTGTAGCTGTCCAAAAGCCGGGCCTCGATGCGGGCGACCTGGCGGTCCTTTTCATCGACCCAAATTACACCGCCCGTCTTGCCGAAAAATCTGAGCATGCTTTTGGCGTTGCGATAATCGAAAGCCGGATCAGGTTCGAAATCGAAAACGATCACGTCGCGTCCGCGAAACTTTTCGCGGCGAGGGTTGATCAGGCTCGAAGCTCGCAGCAATTCTGCGATCGAGACACGAGAATTCTTTTCAGCCGCGTCGATCTTAGCGGCCTGTTTGTCAATATCATCAACCTGCCTTTGGGCATCGCGGTCGGAGCGTTCCTGTTCTTTTGCATCAAGCGGCTTTCCATCTTTTTCTATTGATCGGCGAATGCGTTTGCCCTTATAGAATGACAATTGAAAGGTCTCCGAATTTTTTTCGATCAGCTCGCCTTTGCTGCCAAGCTCGCGGGAAACAACCTTTTCAACGAAGGAATATGTGTCGAGAAGTTCTTCGACCCGACCGGTATTTTCTTCGATAGAGGCGAGAAATGACCGGAGCTCGGGCAGCGGCCGATCAGAAATGTTCGGGAAATTAAAGACGTCAGCGGAAATGACCGCATTTTTTTGCGTGTCTGAGAAGGTTATGTCGTATGTTTCACCATTCAGCCTCAATTCGGTGCGAGCAGGGAGCAACCGGCCGGAGGTTTCATTTCCGACGGCCATCAGCGACGTGCCGTCACTATATTGTTCGCCGATAAAAGAGCCGCTAGCTTTGTCGAAGTAGAGCGTTACGGCGGACCCCTTTGCATTCGTCATTCGCAGCGAAATTGCCTTTCGGCCGCCAGTTTCGATGTCGCCGGCTGTTGTGAACTTAGCTTTTTCAGTCTTTGCATTCAGCCAGAGCCCATTGCGAAAGGCAGCAATTGTTGGACGAACGGAGCCAGACTCGCCGACGGTGGTCTCGGGCGGGCCGGAGTTTTCACGATGCCACGCAGACCGCCCATTGAAGACAAGTTCGGTCTCGCGGCCGTCAATATCGAAGGCGATGCGGAATCGGGTCGGCGGAAAGCTTTGGACCGATATCCGTCCGCTGCGTCCGTCGGAACGCCGTATAATGCTGCCGGTTTGCACCACCGAACCTACCGCGGCAAGGGCCTTTTTGCCGCCCGCGGCCTTTTCCGCTTTGGCAATGACCTTGGCGGGCGATTGGGCAAAAGTTGAAACGGACAGGACAAAAAATACTGTGAGAATGATGGCCAAATGTCTATTGATCATTATTTCTATCGATGAGAATTAAGACGAGCAGGCACCAAATACAATCCTCCGACATAAAGAACGGTCGTGAAGAATTGAATATAACCGGTCGCCGGTGAAAATCTCGGAAGATCAAGCAGATAGGTTACCGCTTCTTTGCCGGGATTTTGGAAAACGCCCGTCAGCCAGCCGGATCCGGCGGCCGGAGCTGTCAAATTGGCCAAAAGCAGATACTTTACTGCAAATGCCAAAGAAAACATTCCGATCAGGCTTTTAACTAGCTTTGCCGGGATCAGCTCGGCAAAAAGATAATTCCAGAGCATCCAAAAAAAGCAGAAGGCGATAACCCAATAGGGTAAACCTTGTTCCGGGATCAATGCATTAAAAAGCTGAACAGTAGCGGCATAAACCGCCACCAACACAACGCCCGCTGCGACGTTTTGCCGCAGTGAGTAGTGTTCAGAGAACCAGCCGCTGAGATCGAACAGCCGGCTGCGTACGAAAAGCACCAAGGTCAGCAATCCAAATATAAGACAAAGAAGCTCCGGCTTCAAAAAGGCCAGCAGGCCTTGGGGTGATGTGATGCGAACACCGCCGAGCAGTGTTACCGTCAGAAAAATGAACGGCAGCAATATGTAGTGCAAAGCAGCTCGTTTGGTTTGCGGCCTATTTGACACGTTCGAATGCCTACGAACAGCGGCTTTTGTTTCGGTCTCGATATCTTCGATCGGCTCGGCATGTTCTATTTCTTGGGTGTTCATCTATTTTCTCTCGCGAAAGACCCGCAGCGGATTGAAATCGTCGGCAGTTACTTTTAACCCTTCCTCCATTTCGGCACGCAATTCGGCGGGTGTGCGGAGCTGGAGATCCGTATCTGCCGAACGCAGATCAGGTGCAATTGCGCGTGCCCGATCCGCCGCGGCGATGCCTTGTGTGAAAAGTGCGTCGTCGTTGGAAATGCGGCCCCAACCTTGTCGGTAAAACGAATAGGCAATGTAAAATTGCACATTTGCATCCCGCTCTTCCGGGTCCGAACGCATCAGCAGATCTCTTGCCAGCGGATAATTCTGCTGCCGAAATGCAGCTATTCCTTCCGCATACAGTTTTTGATCTATTTCATAGGTGCCGGTGATCACTTGGCCCTTGGTCACGACATTTTCAACGGTCGAAGCTGCCTTCGAAGGTATTTCGCCGATCGTGCTCGGAGCCGCAAGATAGATGAACACGATAAACAAGCCGAAAAAAAAGCTCATCGATATTCCGAGGACTTGAATGGTTCTTTCGCTCATTTTGCTGTATATAAGAATACACTTAGACACCCGTGGTTGACCACATATTCGTTTCGGCAACATTTGCCCTTACAGTAAAAAGAGCAATAAACTGTTGCGGTAGTTCGCTTTCTGCCGGTTTTTCCGGCCTTGCAAATTTATGAAAAACATTCTAACAGCATCGATCATTGCCTTATTTTCTGTATTCAGTGTCTCTGCTCAGGCGGTCAGGGCCGACCTCGTGATAAAGAATGCGGCCATCCATACGATGGACGATTCGAACTCAAAAGCCAGGTCGCTCGCAGTCCTGAACGGCAAAGTTATCGCTGTCGGTACCGATGAACAGACCGCTCCGTTGATCGGAAGCAATACGCGTGTCATCGATGCCGGTGAAAAAGTGGTAATTCCGGGCTTTAACGACAGTCACGTCCATTTTCTGTCTGTTGGTTTGCAGCTGTCGTCCGTTGACCTGCGTGACGCTCGTTCGACCAAGGAGTTCGTGGAGCGGATCAAGGCTTTCGCCGAAAAATTGCCGAAAGGAGCGTGGATATTGGGCGGTAACTGGGATCATGAGAATTGGTCGCCGGCCGATCTGCCGACGGCGGCGATGATCGATGCCGTAACCCCTGACAACCCCGTTTTCATCGATCGGCTGGACGGCCATATGGCGCTCGCAAACAGCCTGGCAATGCGTTTGGCAAAGGTCGATGCCGCTACCCGTGATATTGACGGCGGCGAGATCGTTCGCGATGCAAAGAAAAGTCCGACCGGCGTTTTTAAGGACGCCGCAATGAACTATATCTACAAAGCGATCCCGGAGGCTTCGTTCGAACAAAAACTTTCGGCTGCCAAAGCGGCAACCGAATATGCAGCGAGTCTTGGCGTGACCAGCGTACAAGACATGTCCGCCGGAACGGACATCGAGGTGTATCAAGAGCTGCTTCGCCGAGGTGAATTGAGAACACGCATCTACGGGTGCTCGCCGCTTTCGGATCACGGCCGTTGGGCCAAGGTCGGAGTGCGGTCCGCATTTGGCAATGAAATGCTGCGGGTCGGCTGTTTGAAAGGGTTTTCTGATGGAAGTTTGGGTTCGACAACAGCTTGGTTCTTTGAGCCCTATTTGGACGCTCCAAATACAAGCGGTTTAGCGGCGGACGAAGTTCCGCAACTGGCGACGAATATCCTGAACGCAGACAAAGAGGGGCTTCAGGTCATGGTGCATGCGATCGGCGACCGGGCAAACGCGACTGTGCTCGATGATTTTGCAAAAGCCGCGACCGCAAACGGCGATCGCGACCGCCGGTTCCGCATCGAACATGCACAACACCTGCGGGTCGAAGATATTAAGCGGTTCGGTTCACAAAAGGTAGTCGCTTCGATGCAGCCATTTCACGTCATCGATGATGGTAGATGGGCGTGGAAGCGCATCGACGAAAAGCGGTTGAAGGGAACTTATGCCTTTCGCGGCTTGCTTGACGGCGGAGCGGTACTTGCTTTCGGATCCGATTCGCCGGTCGCACCGCTGAATCCGATGCTCGGTGTTTACGCGGCAGTGACCCGCCGTACGCTGGATGATAAGAATCCCGATGGCTGGCTGCCGGAGCAAAAATTGACGGTCGAAGAAACCATCAAGGCATTTACAGCCGGTTCTGCCTACGCCGAATTTCAGGAAAAAATAAAAGGGACGCTGGCTTTGGGCAAGGTTGCGGATCTCGTCATCCTTTCTGAGGATATCTTTTCGATCGACCCGGTCAAGCTTCGTGAAGTTAAGGTCGTGATGACCGTAATGGATGGGAAAGTGGTTTACGAGGTTAAATGATCCGGCGGTTGGGGATAGTGTTGGTCCTAGCTGCCGCCGTTTGCGGACAGTCTGCGGAGCTTGCGATCGTCAATGCAGACATCCGCACGATGGACCCCGCTAACCCGACAGCAAGATCATTAGCTATTTCGGGCGGCCGATTGATCGCCGTGGGCAGTTCCGCGGAAGTAGCCAGAACGATCACACCGGAAACCAAGGTGATCGACGCCGAAGGGCGGTTGGTTCTCCCGGGATTCAACGATTCGCATGTCCATTTCACAGCTCTCGGACATGTGTTTTCCACGATCGATCTCAGTGGATGTTCAAGCGCCGGAGAGGTGCTAGCAAAGATCCGAAAATATACGGCTGTCCTGCCTAAAGGCCGTTGGATACTGGGCAGCGGCTGGAAGGCCGCGGCTCTTCCCGTTCTTCGGGAACTCGATGCTGCCGCGCCGGAAAATCCCGTTTTCGTATTTGGCCCCGGTGGCGAAACTGCACTTGTAAACTCTTTAACAACAAGAAAAGCGGGCATTGACGCGGCGCTGAACAATATCGCCGGCAGAGACCTGCAGAAGGTTCGCCAGATCATTCCCGCGGAGCATATGCGGGATGACGTCGCCGCGGCCGAAGCCGCTTCGAACTATGCGGCGAGTCTGGGCATCACATCGATCCATGATATGGATCCTACCGACAAAGCGAATATGTATCGCCTTCTGGCCGACAGCGGAAGATTGAAAACGCGCATCTACGATTGCGTTGATATTCGAGCACGGCCAAAGGAAGCAAGATCTACGGCTCATATTTCGATGGTGCGGACCGGATGCGTAAAAGCTTTCTTTGAAGGGAATGAGGCCGCCGGTGAGATCCAGGAAATGGATCGGCTGATCTTCGAAGCGGATCGAGAAGGTTTTCAGATCGCGGTGCATGCGATCGGCAATAGGGCGAATCAGGCCGCCTTGGCCGCATTTTCCAAACTTTCCGCCCAAAAGCACGACCGCCGCTTTCGCATAGAACATGCACACCAAGCTTTGCCGATAAGCCTGAAGCGAATGACCACCGCCAAATTGATAGCTTCGATCCAGCCGCTTCTGTTTTTTGCCGGGAAACGACACGCCACCGGCGATTATCGGTATCTTCTGGACGGCGGGGCCGTTCTGGCGATGGGGTCCGACGCGTCAATGGCAGACATGGATCCGCTGAAAGTCGTCCGGGCAGCAGTTTTGGGCGGCAAATTGACGGTGCAGGAGAGTGTTGCGGCATATACCTTCGGTTCGGCATATGCCGAATTTCAGGAAAATGAAAAAGGTATGTTAAAGGTCGGTATGCTTGGTGATGAAGTGATATTGTCCGACAATATTTTCGCGATGCCTCCCGAAAAGATCGGCGATGCGGTCGTAGAATGGACAATAGTGAATGGCAAGCCGGTCTATCAAAGAAAAAGCAGCAATGAGGTGTTCGCCCCCCGACCTTTTGTGCCATAATCATTCCAATATGTTTGATACAACCGAAAAACAACTTGATAGCATTCGCGAGATATTTGACAACGCCCGTACAGAGGATGGTTGGGAAGTGGAAGGCGAAATGTTGTATAGCTTCTATTTTATCGATGAAGATGTAGACAAGCTTGAAAAACTTGGACTGAAGCTCGAAAGCGAGGGCTATGATTTTATCGATATCTTTGAACTTGGCGATGAGGAGACCGGCGAATCGACCGGTGAATACCTTCTGCATATCGACAAGGTCGAAGCCCACACACCCGAATCTTTGGCGGAACGAAATATCGAATTTTCTAAGCTTGCAGGCGAATTTGACATCGATTCCTACGACGGATGGGAATTTGGTGAGGTGGGTGACGAAGAAGACGAAGAAGAGTATCTGGAAGAAGCCGACGAAGATTAGTTAGACCTTAAAAGTGTGGTGCGGCTTGTGTCGGGTGACACAAGCCGCAAAATCCGGAAGGCTTCCTGTAGGAACAGCGGAGTTAGATAGGCAAAAGGCAGCTATTTTTTGGTTGGCAAATACCGGTTGATAGATAGCTCCGCGGATCTATTTCGCCGGCGTTAAAACTTTTTCTTTTTCAGCGGCCGGCCGCAAATAACCAAATTTCTTGGCTTCGCGTTCAACGGCGGCTGCATCTGTCTTCAGATAGTGGATCTCTTCCTGAAGCCCCAAATTCTCTTGAGTTTTGTTCTGTATCTGCGTTTCAAGCTCTTGGTTGGCAGTTGCCTCATCGCGGAGGTTGGCAAATGACCGGTAATTTACTGTCAAAGCGAGCATAAATGAAATAGACAGCAACACAAGGGCCGCGACCCAAGTAGAGGTTCGGTTCTGTTTCGCGTCGTCGATGGCAGCCCGGCCTTTGCTCCGGCTGACAGTCGCACGTTTTGGCGATTGCTGGGAATTAACCCAATAAGTACTGGCGACCCTGCTCAAGTAACACCTCCAGATCTTGCTTTCTCTCACTTTCAGCGTAGATGCGGACCATCGGTTCTGTGCCCGAGGGCCTCATAAGCATCCAGCTGCCGTCTTCAAATAGAAATTTCACACCGTCCATTCGGTTGATCGATGCGATCCGCCGTCCGCCGATCTCATTTGGCTCTTGTGCCAGCTTTTCTTTCAAAATGGCGGCTACGTCATCGGTTAGCTTTACGCCGATACGGCCTGACGAAAGATCGCCGATGCGTGCAGTCAATTCATCTAGCTGCTGCGACAAACTCTTTCCGCGTGCGGCAACTGCTTCGGCGGCCAGCAGACAAGCGATGATGCCGTCCTTTTCAGGATAATGTCCTCTAATGGACAGCCCGGCCGATTCCTCGCCGCCCAAAATTATCTCGTCCTTATTTATCAATTCGCCGATGAATTTGAAACCTACCGGCGTTTCATAAAGCTTCAGGCCGCGGTCCTTGGCGACACGGTCGATCAGATGCGATGTGGCAACGCTGCGGGCAACCCCGAGCTGCCATCCCCGACTTTCCGCCAGGTAGTCCGTCAAAAGAGCGACCAGACGATTAGGAGCGATGAACTCGCCGTTGCTGTCGATCACCCCGAAGCGGTCGCCGTCACCATCCGTAGCCAAACCGAGCGTCAGCCTGCCCGACAGAACTGCGTTTCGTAATTCGTCTAGGTGGCCTTCAGCCGGTTCCGGAGCTCTCCCGCCAAAGGTGACATCGCGCCAATCGTGGAGCGTTTCTACTTCAAGCCCGCTGTCACGCAGTATCTTATCCAGATAGTTGCGGCCGGTCCCCCACAGCGGGTCGTACGCATATCTGCCTTTTGCTGCGGCAATAAGATCAAGATCGACCTTTCCGGCAAGGTCAAGCAGATAGGACGGCCGCGGGTCGTAGTGCAAGATAGTGCCGCCCGGAACATCTTCGATCGCCGTCCCGTCGGAAATTCCGGCTTCGATCAGCTTTGTGATCTCCGGTAAGGCTGGTGCTCCATCAGCCGTAGAAAACTTAATTCCCTGATATTCCGGCGGATTATGCGATGCCGTAAAATTGATCGCACCGGCAGCGGACTCAGCGATAATGGCGTGAGAAACGGTAGGCGTCGGTGTCGGTTCGCCGCACAGCAGGACCGTAAAACCTTTAGCGGCAAATATGTCCGCCGCAAATTGAGCGAATCTTTCGCCCATAAAACGCGAATCGTGCCCGACGATGATCCGGTTGCTGCTGCCCGATGCTTTCAAATACCCGCAGATCGATTCGGTAACCTTCCGCACATTGGCGAAAGTAAAATCTTCGGCGATAACAGCCCGCCAACCCGATGTGCCGAAACGAATATTCATAGAACGTGAGCCTAAACCACAGAGGCGCTCCCAATACGTCTTACTTCAAAACTAAATTATGATCGTTTTTCCCCTTGAAGTGTTGAACAGCTTAACATAGATAGAAAGCAAATGTAAAGCGCTTTTCTCGATCTGCTAACTGCATTATTTTCAGTAATTTAACACAAGAAGGTGATGTAATGTATAAAATATGTGCTTAATTTTCCGGAGGCGAATCGATGTTTGCTTAAGCTTGGTTAAGCCGCGGTCTGCTTGAGGCGGCGGCATGTGTCAAAATGGTCCGCCGGTCTTGAAATAAAACTTGCTGTGTCGATGTGACACACCGCCGGTTATTTGCTACTATCTTCCTTCGGTGGGCATAAAGGCTTGTCCGCAACCATATAACAAGGCCATTTTGCAATATCCTTAAGATCAGGACGTGCACAGTGTATTAGGCACGGAAATTGCAATAATCGGTGGCAGCAGCATAGATGGCGAAAAGCCTAATTCGGGAGCCAGGTTTCTAATTCCCGGATGTCTATCTTGGGTAATTTTACAATAAATAATAAAGATTATGAGACCTGTTAAGCATTTTGAGAAAGGATTGACCTATTTGGCAAGCGGCATGTTCAAGGCCGTTAAAGCAGTCAATCAGTTTAAACCAAATCCGTCATTCATTCCGAAATGGGCCGATAAACCTATTTTGAAGTCGTGGCAGAAATCGAAGCCGACGCTCGGATTTCCGCGCCAGACCGATTCGCTCTGCCCGAACTGCGTGATCGAGGCTCGTGAAGAGATATTGAGCGGAAAGCGCGATGTTTCGACATTGGTCAATGACAACGTTGGCGAGATCAAAGCACAGATCATCGAGCGTGATGGCCAAGTCTGGATGATCAAGGATTGCGAAAAGCACGGCCATTTTGAAGACATGATGGCGATCGATTCGGGCTTTTTGAAGCACATCGAAGGATTGTTCCCGGGCCGCGACATGGATGCCCATAATGACGAAAAGCTTCATAATCATGGTTCTTCGACCATTAAATACGGCCGCGGGGCGGTTTTGACCGTTGATCTGACGAACCGCTGCAATATGATGTGCGATCCGTGCTTTATGGACGCGAACCAAGTTGGTTTCGTTCATGAGCTTTCGATGGAAGATGTTAAGGAGATCCTCGACAACGCCATCTCGATCAAACCGCGTCGCCAGATGTCGGTTCAGTATTCGGGCGGCGAACCGACGCTTTCACCGCACTTTTTAGAGGCGGTTCGCTATGCTCGCAAGGTTGGTTACAATTCCGTTCAGGCGGCGACCAACGGGATCGAGTTTGCAAAATCGAAAGAATTTTGTAGAGAAGCGGCCGAAGCAGGACTTCGATTCGTATATCTCCAATTTGACGGTATTGGCAACGACGCCAATTCCCACCGACAGATCGGTAATTTATTTGACGTAAAGCTACGTGCGATCAACAATCTGCACGAAGCCGGTGTTGACATCATTTTGGTTACAACGCTGGTCAACGGCATCAACAATGACCAAGTTGGTTCGATCATTCGCTTTGCTTTGGAAAATCCGAAAAAGATCTCGTTCATCGCTTTTCAGCCGGTTTCATTTACCGGCCGCGACGAATTGATCACCGAACAGCGACGGTTGCAGCAGCGTTATACGTTGTCGCACCTTGCCTTGGACGTGCAGAAGCAGGTCGGCATTACGGAACCGACGCGCGATTGGTTCCCGCTTTCGCTGATGGGGGCATTTGCCGATTTTGCTGACGTTGTTCACGGTGCTGAAGCCGAATGGGGTCAGGTTTCGTGCGGATGTCACCCTAATTGCGGGGTTGGCACGGCCGTTATGGTCAACAAAGAAACGAAAGAAATGGCTCCGGTGCCACAGTTCTTGAACATTCAAGGATTGGTGACGGATATGCAGCACATCACGGACACGAACCGCGGCAAGTGGTTCTCGAACATTATGATGGGCCTTGCATTGCTGAAAAATTATAATCCTTATGGATCACCGGACAGCCTTACTTTGGGCGGTATCCTTAAGAAATTCGACAAATCTTTCGGGCTTTCTGGCAAAGATTACGGCAAGGTCGGGCCTGACCGCACGGCTGCCGATATCGAAAAACGCCGCCAAGATCCGTGGAACTTCCTCTTCATCGCCGGTATGTGGTTCCAAGATCTGTTCAACTACGACTTCCGCCGCACCGAAATGTGCATTATTCCATACGGAACACAGGAAGGCGAGATCAGCTTCTGTGCCTATAACACCGGTATCGGCTGGAGAAACATCATTGAGCACATGCACCAAAATGCTACAGTTGCCCAATGGTATAAGGACCACGGCCGCCACGATGTTTTTGCTCGCGGCAAGAATGTCGAACTCGGCGATAAATCGCACAACTTGGTTTTGAACGAAGTTGACCTTCAGCGTCCGAACAAACCGGAAATGGAAGGGCCGAAAACAGCGGCCGAAGAAATGCAGATGATGCGCAAACTGTATCAGGAAATGGTGATGCAGAAAAATGGTATCCAGGGCGAAAAACTCGTCCAGATCGGCGGCATCAAACGCGAAAAGAAAGAAGACAAAGAAATGGCCGTTGCCGAATAACGACCGGAACGCGGACACTCCTTTCCGCAATAAAATAGCCAAAAAAGCCTCGTCATCCGACGGGGCTTTTTGGCTTTATAGAATAGTCGAGTTCTATATAGCGTTGACGATCGAGCAATGTCAGAACCGGGAGCGATAGCGACTGGGTTCTGACCGGAGGAGAACCACCTCCCGGCTGAAGCCGTACTCCTCCTTGGTAAGGAGGAGAGTTAAAGAAGGGTAAGGAGAGGAGAGTTAGAAGGCAAGCAGGATCCTGCGATACAAAATGGTCGTGTCTTATAGGTCGTTCATCTCCAAGCAATGTCAGAACCGGGAGCGATAGCGACTGGGTTCGGACGGGATGAGAACCATCTGGCGGGAGAAGAACCACCTCCCGGCTGAAGCCGTACTCCTCCTTGGTAAGGAGGAGAGTTAAGAAGGGTAAGGAGGAGAGTTAAGAAGGGTAAGGAGGAGAGTTAAGAGGGCGGGCAGGATGTCTGAGATCAGTGATGAGATACAGTGAAAAAGAAGAGCTCAGTCGCCGTCGCTCTTGGTTGTGAGGAGAAGCTGAGGCTGCATCAGCTTTGAAAGAGCATATTTAAGGCGAACGAAGGGCGATGTCGGCCTGCTCGGCAAACATCGCCCTACGCTTTCGGTGCCGGGAAAGTGGCTACCGGTTTCTATCTGATCATAGTCTCGTAGGAAGTTTTGATGCGGAGCTGCTGAGCTCGATTGAGATTGATATTCTTTCCGCGTTCGATGACGACCGCACCGACACCAAAAGCTGCTCCGACGCCCGCACCGACGGCCGCTCCGACGGGTCCGCCCGCAACTGCTCCGATAATCAGTCCGCTGCCGGTGGCGGCACCGATCTTGATGCCGTCCGATCTGTAAGAGCTTTTGCCGATAGCCGAGCCTTCGTTATCAACACGTCTGACATTATCGCCCTTGACCGGCATAACCTCGGTCAACACGGCGTTGAAATTGCTCCAACGATTTTCGGTCAAAATAATACGGTCAAAAGAAAGCTGCATTTCCGAACGGCGCTTGATGCGGCCGGGCTTGGTGATCTTGACGACACGTCCTTCGACCAGAGCTCCGGCGATCTCCGAAGGTGAAATGATCTTGGCAGTAAATTTGTCGCCGACGCGGCTGCGGTCGGTGGAAAGATCCTCTTGAACCTCGACGATCAGATCCGTGTCCCGCGGAATAATGATGACGGCATCGCTGACCGGCGTGAATTCTGTCCGTGGTATTTGAGACGACGTATAAGGAACGGCCGGGGCTTCAACCGGCGGAGTCGGTTCCGGGATCGCGGCGGCGACCGGTTCAGGAGCCGGAGCAACTCGTGTCGGTACAGCCGTTTCCGGAGCTGCTTGTGCAATCGGAGCGTTTGGTTCGGCTCGCGGTTCAACGGCAACTGTGCCGCGTTTCGCCAAATTGACCGGAATATTTGCTTCGAACGAACGTTTTTCAAATCCGGTATCATAACCGCTTTCAAAACCCTGTTGATAGCCGTCTTTGTAATCTTCTACCGAGCCGTATTCTTTATTGAACGCACGGTCGGCCTTTGCGTAATCGTTATGTCGGGCATAGCTTTTACCGAGGCTGTCGATCACATCGCGGTAGCCGGCCATATAGCCGTCGGAATAGCCGGTGCGATAACCCCGTTGAATGGCAACGCCGGCGGCAGTTTGTCCGTAAACCGGCTGAATAGAAAGGCCTAATGACGAAAATAAACCGAGTGCGACGCTCAAAGTCACAGCTGCGAAACTTTTTGATAGCTTCATGATAATTCTCCTGCTCGTGCGTTAAAGAAATCGAGAAATGGTTTGTCCGCATATATTTATACACAAGTGCTTAAGAAATTACAAGAACTTTTATGCGTTCTGCTTAAACTTGCTATAAATACAGTAAAAAGTTCGGCAGGAGCATCAAAATATTTTTGTCACAAATGCGATAGGCGTGGTGTTTTATAGGCAGAGAGCAGATATTTCGATCATTTGCGGTATTTTATTTTTCGACATCATAGGAGCCACGATCATGAGTTGGATCTATACATTGGTATTCACAGGACTTTTATTTTCTTCGGGCGACGCCACGAACACGGGCGAGGGTTCGCCGGTACAGGTGACATCAGCAGAGGTCAGCATTCAGGCGGCGGAGACGGAAAAGTTTGACCAGACATATCCGCTGTCGGCAAACGGCGTTGTCAATATATCGAATATAAACGGTTCGATCACGATCGAAGTGTGGGACCGAAACGAGGTGCGGTTGATGGCCACGAAGACCGCTGACTCCGCCGAAGCACTGCAGCGGGTGAAGCTGGATATCGACGCGACAACGGAAAAATTCAGCGTTGCTGCCGATCATGGTATGAATCGCATCGTTCTAAACAAGAACAGGTCCGCCGATGTAAGGGTCGATATGAAATTATGGGTGCCGCGAACGGTTTCGCTTGATGCTGTTGAGGCCGTTAATGGCACCGTTACTGTGGCCGGTGTCAAAGGGCCGGTGGTAAGGTTGACGGTGGTCAATGGAACGATCAACGCCGAAGGCATCAGCGGCAATGCCGAACTTTCAACCGTCAATGGTGAGGTAAGGGCTGATGTGGATCGCATCGAAAAGGGAGCTCGGCTGAATTTTTCAACCGTCAACGGCAAGGTGAATGTGTTGATCCCGTCGGATACAGATGCGACGATCAAGGCCGATTCGCTCAATGGCGCCATCACTACCGACCTCGGCTTAACTGTTAAAAAAGGTGAATTCATTGGCCGTGACATGAATGGGAGGCTCGGCAGCGGTGCCGGCCGGATAAAGCTTGATTCGGTGAACGGCGAGATCTTTATCGGCCGAAAAAATGACGGCCGCAAACCGAGCGCGGTCACGGACCTGGTCGGGAGTTCGTCTGAATTTCCGGCAGTTACGCTGCGCGGATCGGACCGGGCGATGCACGGGGCCATGGTCGCACAGCAAAGGGCCGCCGCAGCGGCTCAACGCGAAACGGCCCGTGCAATGGCTTCCGCCCAGAAAGAGTTGGCAAAGGTGAACGCCAAGACATTGAACAAAAGCACTTTAGCCGAGCTTCAAAACCTAAAAATAGACATTAATTCCGATAAGATCGAAAAGAGCATTCGGGAAGGAATGCGGGCTCAGACGATCGCATTGGCCAATATTGCGTCATTTGATATGCCCGGGCCATTGGCCGTGGCGGGACAAACCGGGGCGACATTTCCGATCAAGGCAAGGGCAAAGGTCACCATCGAAGGTGGTGAAAGCAGTGTGCGGGTTTCCGGTTGGGACCGCGGTGAGGTCAAATACATCTTGACCCAGTACGAGGCCGTGGACGAAGGTGAGAAACCGATCAAGGTGGTCGAAGAGGTTTCAGGCGATAATATTAGATTGATCCTTCCGCGAGCATCCGAATTTCCGGCCCGGCTCGAAGTTTTTGTTCCGCGCAATGCGGACGTTACCGTAAAGACGGAGGGTGATATTCGCATCAGCAACGTCAAGGGGGCGGTAGCCGTCAATGGCGGCGATATGTCCATTGATCTGCGTGATGTTGGCGGCAGTCTCGACATGACCGCCGGCGATGCCCGCATCAGATTGATCGGTTTTGACGGCGAACTGCGTTCACAAAGCGGCGACGGGGATGTCTATCTCGACGGGAAATTTTCTTCGCTCGACCTAGCCGTAGGTGACGGCATGACGTATTTGACCCTGCCGGATAACGTTAGTGCACAGATCATTGCCGACCGGGAAACACTTGCTGTCGAAGGTTTGAAGGAGCCGACGAAGGTCGCCGAGGGCCAGTGGCGTTTCGGAGCCGGAACCGCAAAATACCAACTAAAGCTTGGCGAAGGGCCTCTTTTGATACGCAGTGCTCAGCTGCTGGCGGTCGCCAATTAAAAAGATCATATAAAAACATCATCAACGCATGAAACTTTCCGACACGGGCGACCGTTATAGTCGGCAGAGGTTTCCTGCGTCGAAATTCCCTTTCAAATCCACGGAACGGTGCAGGAGCCTATTAATGAGAAACCTTTATATTCCTTTTGTCATAATTCTATTAATGGCCGCTGCGTTCGGGCAAGATTCCGGACCGGCAGTGGCTGCAACATTGCCTGCCGAGATAAAGCGCGACCTGTCAACAGGTAAAAGCTCGCGGATAGTTCTGCCGCCAGAAAAACAGCGTCCGGTGGTCGTGCCGAAAATAATTACGCCGATCGTTATCGACGGCCGGCCCGATGAGGAGGGCTGGCAGCAGGCAATGGTTTTGAAAGATTTCTATCAGACCGCACCCGGCGACAACACGCAAGCTTCTCGACCGACCGAAGCCCGCATCATCTACGACGAGAAGCATTTATACATATCGTTCAAATGCTGGGATGAACCGGATAAGATCAGGGCAACGGTAGCCAAGCGCGATGAAGTGTTCGGCGAAGATAACGTGCGTGTCTGGCTTGATACATATAATGATCAACGGCGGGCTTACGTGCTCGGTTTCAATCCGCTTGGAATACAACAGGACGGCATCTATACCGAAGGACGCGGTTCGGATTTCTCGGTGGATGTGGTGATGGAATCAAAAGGTGTGATCGAACCGTGGGGATGGTCTGTGGAAGTAAAGATCCCGTTCAAATCGCTTCGCTACACCGCCGGAAAGGGAAAGCTGTGGGGCTTTAATGTCGCGCGCAACATTGATCGCTTCAATGACGAATTTGACCAGTGGCTGCCGGATGACCGCAATATATCAGGTTTTCTGATAAAGCACGGAAAGCTAGCCGGATTGGAAGAGATCAAATATGAGCGGACGCTGGAGATCGTGCCGAGCGTAACAGTTTCACAAACCGGGCGGCGAACGCGAACCATTCCGCGCTACATTTTGAATGATCCGACGGCGAACCCGGGTTTTAATATGATCGACCGCGGCCGGTTCGTCAATTTTCCGGTCGGAGCAGACCTCGGTGTGACGCTGAAATATACGATCTCGCCTAACGTAACGCTCGATGCCGCGGTCAACCCGGATTTTGCAGAGATCGAGGCTGATGCTCCGGTCGTAACAGCAAACCAGCGATTTCCGATCTATTTTACCGAGAAACGTCCGTTCTTTTTGGAGGGACAGGATATCTTCAGCACACCGATGAACATATTCTATTCGCGGACGATAGTCGATCCCGATGTGGCAGTGAAATTGACGGGGAAGAGCGGCAAGAATTCATTTGGTTTTCTGGCAGCTTCGGATAAGGCTCCGGGCAATTATGACGATGATGATCTTAACGACCCGTCGGTTCGGCCGTGGATCGACGAATTCGCCGGCCGAAACGCTATTTTTGCGGTGGCCCGTGTCAAACGTGATTTTGGCAAAGAGAATAATATCGGATTTATGGCGACATATCGCGGATTTCCGGAACGCAAGAATCTCGTTGCATCCTTTGACGGACGGCTCAAGCTTTCGCCGACATTGACGGCAAATTTTCAGATGATCGGCACAACGTCGCGGCGATGCTATTTCGACAATTCCTTTGAACCGGCGAATGACCCTCAGCAGGCCGCCCGTAATCGTGGGATATGCGGCGGAGCGACCTTTAACAAATATCGAACAGGAAACGGGATCGGCTATTATGCCAGTCTCGATTACAACACAGATAAGCGAGGCTGGTTCGTCGAAGCCGGCGGCCGCAGCGGCGACTATGTGACCGACGCGGGTTTCGCCCGCCGCACAAATACAAATTTCGCCTTTTTTATGAATCGGTTCAGCACGGCTTCCAAGCCGAAAAATGCTTTGATCAGGCTGAATGCACGACAGATCACGGCAATTGATTACGATTGGAAAGGCAGGCTGCAGGGGTTCAATCTGGGCCATAATTACAACGCTTCTCTGCAGAAAAATATCTTCATCTCAGCCGAAAGCGGCATTTTCTATGAAAAGATCTACGAAGAGGAATTTGGGTTGAGGCGAATGCCGACACGTCCCGGCGCGTTCGCCGGCAGGCCTTCGCGGGGAACTTGGCAGCAATATATGTCGGTCAATATAAACCAAACGGTAAACAAGCGTTTCAATTACGGATTGTTTGTCGGGATGATCAACAACGCTTTCGATTTTGATTTCGGCAACAGCCCGCAAGATCCGCAGCCCGGCTTGCAAAGAGATGCCGAGATATATCTGGAATATAAACCCATCGATCCGCTGCGAATGTCTGTCAGCTATCGAAAAAGCCGCCTGGATCGCAAAAGCGATCGGCTGCGTGCATTTGATTCGGACATCGTATCGATCAATTCGACGTATCAATTCTCAAGGTTCCTTTTTACACGTTTGCGGCTTGATCACGACAATATGCAGCGAAATTACAGCGGACAGTTCCTTTTTGGCTGGAACCCGAACCCCGGAACTGCTTTTTACGTCGGATATAACGATAATTTCAATTACTCCGGTTGGAACCCATATACGTATCAGCGGGAAAACGGTTTTGAACGAAATAGCAGAACATTTTTCATAAGAGCGTCGTATCTATTTCGGAAGAGCTTTTAGCGGTCCTGAAAAAGGAAACGGCTCATTCGATGGTCCGTTTAGTCAGCGAAAACAGATTTCCAGGTTTTCATTGCTCCTCAAGCAATCCTATGCAGCGTACATGTGCAGTACGCTGCTTTTTTTGTGCATGTTGAAATGCCCTTCGAAGAAGTGCCGCTCTCGGCAGCCGCGCATGAAAGGCACATTATTGGTTTTACCATCTTTCGAGCCTTTTCGGTTGCCTCGCTTGTCTAAGCCAATTCACTCCGTTAAACTTATAGAAGCGATCATATTAAGAAAATTACGGGAATTTATATAATGAGTACAGCAACAGAAACAAATGCAGCAACCGCGGGTTTGAGAGGTGTGGTTGCCGCCCAAAGTTCGATCGGTGACGTCAATGGCGAAAAAGGTATTCTTATCTATCAAGGCTACGACATACACGACCTGGCAGAGAATTCGACCTTTGAAGAGGTCATTTATTTATTGTGGAACGGACGTTTGCCGTCGGCAACCGAATTGAACGATCTGGAGAAAGAGATACGTGCCAATTACAGCCTTCCGGACGAGGCCTTGGAAATGCTCGAACGAATTCCGAAGGATGCCGACCCGATGGATGTGCTTCGAACAATCGTTTCTTCGCTCGACTTTTACGACAAGGATGGCCACGGCACCGATCGCGAAACGGCAACGCGCACGGCCGTCAAGCTGACAGGGCAGATCGGTACGATCGCGGCCGCTTGGGACCGCATTCGCAACGGCAGAGTGATCATTGCGCCGGATGACACGCTTTCGATCGCAGAGAACTTTTTGTATATGCTTCGCGGCGAAAAGCCGGATGCCGAAGAGGCTCGTATGTTCGACATCGCATTGATCCTGCACGCCGACCACGAACTCAATGCTTCGACATTTACGACACGGGTCGTCGCCGGAACTCTCGCGGGAATGTACGGTGCCGTCACCGCTGGGATCGCTGCTCTGGCGGGACCGCTGCATGGCGGTGCGAACACCAATGTGATGAAGATGCTGATCGAGATCGATTCGCTTGATAAGGTCGATGAATTCGTAGAAAAAGCATTGGCGGAAAAGCGCAAGATCATGGGTATCGGCCACGCTGTTTATAAAACAGAGGATCCGCGTGCGACGTGGCTTCGAAAATTCTCGAAAAAGATGGCGGAAAAGACCGGTGTTACCAAATGGTACGAAATGTCCGAACGCATCGAGAAATTGATGAATGAAAAGAAAGGAATGTATCCGAACGTCGATTTCTATTCGGCATCGACCTATTATTTAATGGGCATTCCGCTTGATCTTTACACACCGATCTTTGCGGTAAGCCGTATCTCGGGCTGGACCGGACATATCCTGGAACAGTATTCGAATAATAAATTGATCAGGCCGCGAGCCGAATATATCGGTGCCCGCGATCTGAAATACGTTCCCATCGAAGACCGATAGAATTGGGCGCCGGCAAGCGTTCAATAGGATTAAAGCCCGTTTGTTTTGAGCGGGCTTTTCTCTTATAACGAAACGGTTTGGCGTTTTAGGTATGTAGGGCTATTATTTGCTAGACGCAGAAAGATCTGCAGTCCGCTCAATATGAAAGAAGTTATCGCCGGCATAGACATCGGCGGCACAAAGATCGCCCTTGCGATCGCAACACCCGACCGGCGGATCATCGCAAAAACAAAGTTTCCGACAGAGATCGCCCGGGGGCCGGAATGGATACTGCAGGATTGTGCCGAACGTGCGGCGAAATTGGCTGCTGAGGCGGGTGCAGAGGTGAGCGGATTCGGGGTCGGTTGTGCCGGTCCGGTCGATATTGCCAATGGCCGTGTGCTTTCACCGCCGAACCTGCCCGGCTGGAACAATTTTCCGATCGTAGAAGCATTAGCGAAGTATTCGGGTGTGCCGGTGGTGCTCGAAAATGATGCGAATGTGGCCGCCCTCGGCGAACAAGCCTTCGGAGCCGGCCGTGCTTTTAATAACATCATATATGTCACTATTTCAACCGGCATCGGCGGCAGCATAATCAGCTCCGGCAACATCATTCACGGTTTGACGGGCAATGCGGGAGAGATCGGCCATATGACCGTGATGCCGGGCGGCCCGGTTTGCGGATGCGGTGCTCGCGGATGTCTTGAGGCGATCTGTTCCGGAACCAATATCGCAAAGCGGTTTTTACAGGAACTGCATAACGGCAGGGAGAGTTCTCTGAAATTGGTCAGCGGAACGCCGATAACGACGGTCGATGTAGCTAGAGCGGCGGCAGCCGGCGACCCTTTAGCGAAAGAGGTGTGGGACGAAACGATCTATTATCTCGCGATCGGTATTGGCAATTTGATCGTCATGTTCGAGCCGGAGGCGATCATTATCGGCGGCGGTGTTTCTTTAACAGGTGATCTGCTATTTGCAGGCCTTCGCACGGCGGTTAAAGAACATGTGAAGATATTCCCGATCGATAAGATCCAGATATTGCCGGCGGAACTTGGGGGCGAGAGCGGGCTTTACGGAACTCTTGCCTTATTTTGAACGGGTGACAAAGATGAACACCGAAAACGACAATGAGCGATATGATGAGCGTCCGTGGGGCAATTACACGGTTTTGGACGATGCGGACGATTGCAAGGTAAAGCGGATCGAGGTTCTGCCGGGTAAGCGTTTAAGCTATCAAAAACATTTTCGGCGGGCAGAGCACTGGTTTATTGTGACCGGCACAGCAACGGTGACGCTTGACGGGGTCGAGATGGATGTTTTGGCCGGGCACGCGATCGATATTCCGCTGGAGACCGCTCACCGCGTGGCTAATAACGGCGACGAAAAGCTGATATTTATCGAAGTGCAGATCGGTGATTATTTCGGCGAGGACGATATCGTTCGGTTGGAGGACGATTTCGGGCGGGCTGCATAGCACATTATGGCGATACTTGTTACCGGAGGTGCCGGATATATCGGCAGCGTCACGGTGGAAGCATTACGGGCGGCCGGGGAAAAGCCGGTCGTGCTCGACGATCTCGTCTATGGGCACCGCGACGCGGTCAATGAGACCGTACCGTTCTTTGAGGGCGATGTCGGTGATGAAGCTCTCGTCGCCCGTTTGATCAAAGAATACGACGTTTCGGCTTGTGTCCATTTTGCGGCTTACGCCTATGTGGGCGAATCGGTGACAGAACCGGCAAAATATTTTGACAACAACACCGTAAAGACGAATCGGCTGCTTAATTCGCTCATTAAAGGCGGTGTAAGAAAGATCGTCTTTTCTTCGACCTGTGCCAGCTATGGCGACCCTCAATATATTCCGATCGACGAAAAACATCCGCAATGGCCGGTAAATCCTTACGGCTGGTCAAAATTCATGACCGAACGGATCATGGAATCGTATGATGCGGCTTATGGACTGCGCTTCGCCGCTCTCCGTTATTTCAATGCGGCCGGGGCGACCGAAACGCACGGCGAAAGACATGATCCGGAAACTCACCTCATACCGAACGTGTTGCGGGCCGCAAAGGGCGACCTGCCATTTGTATCAGTATTCGGCGGCGACTATGATACCCCCGACGGTACCTGCATACGCGATTATATACACGTCTCGGACCTGGCGAATGCTCACATTAAAGCGCTAGGTCATTTGGAAGCAGGCGGTGATTCGGCCCGCGTCAATCTAGGAAACGGGACCGGTTTCTCGGTTCTCGAGATCATCGAGGCCGCTCGCAGCGTAACGGGTTTGCCGATCGAAGTTCGAATGCAGCCGCGGCGCGCGGGTGACCCTTCGCGGCTGATCGCCGATGCTCGGCTGGCCGGGAGATTGCTAGGTTGGCGGCCGGAGCATACATCCATCGAAGATATAATAAGTTCGGCGTGGCGGTTTATGGCCAGCGGCCGGTGATCCCCGGCAGAGATCTTTTTTTGCGAGCCATCTGTGTCATAGTATTCTAAAATGTAAATAAAACGTGCAACGGCCGATTCATAGAGGCGACAGTCGATGCCGCAATAAAGCCGGTCGGCCGGTTTGCAGAAAAAACAGCCGGAACCCGACGGAGATCAGAAACTATGAGCTATGCTGAAACATTCAGGCAGTCGATAGAGGACCGCGAAAGTTTTTGGACACAGGCCGCTGCGGACATTCATTGGTTTACACCTCCTGCCAAGACACTTTCAAAAGATGAAAACCTTTTTTACCGGTGGTTTGAGGGCGGCGAACTAAATACGTCGTATCTATGCCTTGATCATCATATAGCGAACGGCCGCGGCGAAGAAACGGCGCTCATCTATGATTCCCCGGTTACCGGCACGACGGCGAAATTCAGCTATGGCGAATTAAAACAGCGGACGGCAAAATAGCGGGCGGGCTTCGTTCGCTTGGCGTGGAGTTTGGCGACCGCGTGATCATTTATATGCCGATGGTTCCCGAAGCAGTCATCGCGATGCTGGCCTGCGCACGGATCGGGGCCATCCATTCGGTCGTTTTTGGCGGTTTTGCCCCGCATGAGCTGGCGCTTAGGATCGAGGATGCCGAGCCAAAGCTTTTGATCACCGCATCGTTTGGCATCGAGGTCGAAAAACGGATCGAATATTTGCCGCTGGTGCACCAGGCGATCAGCATTTCAAGTTTTAAGCCGGATGCGTCCGTTATTTTTTGGCGGAGCGAAGAAAGAACTTCGCCGGTACCCGAGGCCTCATATGATTTCATCGAGCTGGAAAATGGGGCCGATGAGGTTGACGCGGTGCCGGTGCCGGCGTGGCATCCGCTTTATATTCTTTATACATCAGGAACTACGGGACGGCCGAAAGGGATCGTCCGCGACAACGGCGGCCACGCCGTGGCGATGAAATATTCGATGAGAAAGATCTACGATGTTGCGCCGGGCGAGGTGTTTTGGGCGGCCAGCGACGTCGGCTGGGTCGTCGGACATTCGTATATCGTTTACGGGCCGCTTATCAACGGATCAACGACGGTGCTATATGAAGGAAAGCCTGTTCGCACGCCCGATGCCGGAGCTTTTTTTCGTGTCATCGAACAGCACGGGGTGAGGGTGTTTTTTACCGCGCCGACGGCGATCAGGGCAATCAGAAAAGAGGACCCGGAGGCGGTGGAACTTGCGAAATACGATCTTTCGTCGCTGAAAACACTCTTTCTGGCGGGCGAACGCTGCGACCCAAGCACCTATTATTGGATCTCCGATAATTTACAGCGTCCGGTGATCGACCATTGGTGGCAGACCGAAAGCGGCTGGCCGATGATCGGTATTATGGCCGGGATCGAAATGTTGCCGGCGAAAAGCGGATCGGCCGGGTTGCCGATATGCGGATACGAGACGGCGATCTTATCGGAAGAGGGCGACGAACTCGGCCACGGACGCGAAGGATATGTCGCCGTAAAGCTGCCTCTGCCGCCGGGGTGTTTGCCGACGTTGTGGAAAACGCCGGTCAGGTTCTATAAAAGCTATCTGGAAAGATTTGACGGCTATTATCTGACGGGCGACGGCGGTTATAAGGACGAGGACGGATATTTTTATATCATGGGCCGCGTCGATGATGTGATCAATGTAGCGGGACACCGGCTCAGCACCGGTGCGATGGAAGAAATTGTAGCCGGGCACGAATCGGTTGCCGAATGTGCGGTGGTCGGCATCGCGGATAGCTATCGCGGCCAGCGGCCCATCGCATTGGTCGTGCTAAAGGACGGAGCGAATATTACCGAAGGGGCAGTTGAAGAACAGTTGATCGCCCGAATTCGCGAAGAGATTGGAGCAATCGCTTTTTTTAAAAATGTCGTTGTCGTTCGGCAACTACCCAAAACGCGCTCCGGCAAAATATTGCGAAAGACCATCCGGCAGATCGCGGACGGGTCGGAATACGCGATACCCTCGACAATAGATGACCCGGGATCGCTGGAGATCGTCAGCGAAACACTTAGGCGGCGAAAGGTCGGGGCGGCGTTCGAACGTCCATAGCCAGATCTCGAAACCCGTCCGGCGGCTGTTTCGTAAAATAAAGGTCCGAACAATAATATTGACCAGGAGCAAATATGAAGCGAATCATTACCGCCTTTATGATGGCTGCTTTCGCAGTCGCCGGCACCGCCGCCGGACAAACGAATATGAAACCACCTGTTGCCAAAAAAGAACCGAAAGTTTTGAAGATCCATGGTTACGAGATCGTGGACAACTATGCCTGGCTGCGTGACCGAAATGAACCGCGGGGCCCTGAGGTCATCAAATATCTCGAGGAAGAAAACGCATATACCGAGGCGATGACGGCCAAGCAAAAGCCGCTTGAAACGGCTTTGTACAACGAAATGCTCGGCCGTATCAAGCAATCTGATACGACCGTCCCATACAAAAAGGGTTCTTTCTGGTATTTCAATAAGACGGAAGAAGGCAAGCAATATCCGGTTTTGATGCGAAGCACGAAGCGCGACGGAAAAGATGCGAAGGTATTGCTCGATCTGAATGAAATGGCCAAAGGGCAAAAGTATTTTGCGATCGGTGACACAGACGTAACGGATGACGGCAACCTGCTGGCTTATACGACGGATACGACCGGCTATCGGCAATACACGCTTCACATAAAAGACCTCCAAACCGGAAAGGTGCTTTCGGACGAGATCGAACGCACCACCAGCATCGCCTGGGCCGCCGATAACAAGACACTCTTTGTCGCTACCGAAGATGCGGAGGACAAGCGCTCCGACAAAGTTTGGCGGCACACGCTCGGAAGCGATAAAAATGAGCTGATCTATGAAGAAAAGGATCCGCTGTTCGGGGTCGGAGTCGGCAAAACGCTGGATGGCAAAATGATCATGATCGGAGCTCATGCGGCGACGATGCAAGAATACCGGTTCATTCCGTCAGACCAGCCGATGGCAGAGTTTAAGGTGATCGTGCCGCGACAGAAGGACCACGAGTATGCCGTAAGCCATTCGGGCAACGATTTTTATATCGTCACGAATAAGAATGCCGAAAATTTCAAGGTTGTCAAAGCACCGGTTAGCGACCCTTCGGAAAAGAATTGGAAAGATTATGTGCCGCACAACCCGGCGGTCAAGATCGAAGGCATTACGATGTTCAAAGACCATGCTGTGGTCTCAGAGGTCGAGAACGGCTTGGAATATCTGCGTGTCAAAGACCTGCGAACGCGGCAGGCTGATGTGCGGATACCGACGGATGAAGAGGTCTATACGATGAATCTCGGCGCCAACGAAGAATTCGATACGCCGGTTGTCCGGTACAACTATTCTTCGATGATCACTCCGGCATCGACCTACGAATACAATTTCAAAACGAAAAGATCAGAATTGCTGAAGCAGCAGGAAATACCGAGCGGCTACGACAAATCGAAATACGAAACAAAGCGTTTGTGGGCGACGGCCCGCGACGGTGTCAAAGTGCCGATCTCGATAATGATGAAAAAAGGTACCAAGCTGGACGGCACTTCGCCGATGCTGCTTTATGCCTATGGTTCCTACGGATATTCAATGACGCCGAATTTTTCAACCGCCCGCTTGAGTTTGGTCGATCGCGGTATGACATATGCGATAGCACACATCCGCGGCGGCAGCGAGCTGGGTGAAAAATGGCGGCAAGACGGGCGAATGTTCAAAAAATTGAACACGTTTTACGATTTTGTTGATTCGGCGAAATGGCTGGTGGAGAACAAATATACGGCTTCGGACCGATTGGTGATCCAGGGCGGCTCGGCCGGCGGTTTGTTGATGGGTGCAGTGATGAACATGTCGCCCGAAACGTTTCATGCGGCGATCGTCCAGGTGCCGTTCGTTGATGTGATGAATACGATGATCGACGATACGCTGCCGCTGACGACCGGCGAATGGATCGAATGGGGAAATCCGAACGAAAAAGAAGCTTGGGATTATATGGTGCAATATTCGCCGTATGACAACATAAAAGCCCAAAAATATCCGAACATGTTGATCGAGATATCGCTTTACGACAGTCAAGTATTGTATTGGGAAGGCGCCAAATATGCGGCCAAGATGCGGGCAACGAAGACGGATGACAATCAGCTCCTGCTGAAAACGAATATGTCTGCCGGCCATGGTGGTGCTTCGGGGCGGTATGACCGTCTGAAAGAAGTGGCTTTCGACTATGCATGGGCGTTGAACCAAGTGGGTATCAATAAATAGATAAGAGCCTGATCTGCTTTACGCTGCGATTGCCGGGAAAGGGATATCCTTTTGCCGGCATTCGCTATTTGCATTAACCTTTTGGCGAGAATCTGTTAAATTTTTCTTAATGTATCGCGAGACGGATTTTGTAGTGATCGGCAGCGGTGTGGCCGGTCTGCGTGCTTCTATCGAACTGGCCGGATCGGGTGCCCGCGTGACGGTTCTGACCAAAGACAAGGCGAGCGAATCAAATACCGAATATGCTCAGGGCGGCGTGGCCGTAGTGCTTTCGGACGACGACAAGGCCGAACTGCATGAAGAAGACACCTTGATCGCCGGTGCGGGGCTCTGCGATGAGGCGGCGGTGGAAACGCTTGTTACCGAAGGCACACGTTATATCAAGCAGCTGATCGAATGGGGAACAGAATTTGACCGTGACGGCGGCAAGCTGGTCTTTACACAGGAAGCCGCCCATTCGCGGCGGCGGATAGTGCATGCACACGGCGATTCGACCGGAAAAGAGATCGTTCGATCACTGATCGCACGGGCGCGAGTTGAGCGTTCAATAAATTTGGTGCCTTTTGCCAATACCGAGCAGCTTCTGACGGTGGACGGCCGATGCGTGGGCGTGCGTTTTCTTGATCCGATATTGCGTGCGCCGCGGGACATTTACGCAAAGGCGGTGGTTATGTGTACCGGCGGTGCCGGACAGCTTTTTCTACACACGACCAATCCTCCGGTTGCCACGGGCGATGGCATGGCGATGGCATATTTCGCCGGTGCTGAAATGGCGGATATGGAATTCATACAGTTTCACCCGACAGCACTGAATCTAGAAAATGCTCCGCGTTTTCTGTTAAGTGAGGCAATGCGCGGCGAAGGCGGCATTTTGCGCAACGCGGCGGGCGAAAGATTCATGGAAAGGTACGATGAACGGTTGGAACTGGCTCCGCGTGACATTGTTTCGCGGTCGATCGTAGCCGAAATGCGCCGCACCGGAACGCGAACCGTCTATCTGGATATGACCGCGCTCGACGAGGATTTTTTGAGACACCGCTTTCCGACCATTTACGAAACCTGCAAGCACTACGGTTTGGACATTGCAAAAGATATGCTCCCTGTTTCACCGGCGTCGCATTATTGCATGGGCGGTGTTCGTACCGACCTGCATGGACGAACGACCGTAGCGGGCCTTTACGCAGCGGGCGAAGTGGCCTGTACCGGAGTTCACGGAGCGAATCGGCTGGCTTCTAATTCGCTGCTCGAAGGCCTTGTTTTCGGGGCCCGGGCGGGCGCTGCGGCGGTGGCCGATGCCCTTGAGCCAATATCCTATCGAGACGATGGCGGCCAGGCCGGGATGAAAAAGGAACAGGGAATAGCGACCGCGGTTAGGAAAAGGGTCAAAAGAGTGATGTGGGACCGCGTCGGCATCATTCGTGACAAGGCCTCATTGAAACGGGCGGTCAGGGAATTTGAACAGATAGCGGCAGCGGATCTTGGCACCTCGTCCCGAAATTTCGTGACGCTGGCATTGCTGGTGGCGAGGGCGGCATTGTGGCGCGAAGAATCTCGCGGCGGACATTTTCGCAGTGATTTTCCGGAACCGCACGAAGAATGGCGGGTACATTCGATCCAAAAGCTGGATGGAGAGATCGGGTCTTCGCCGACCATTTCGAACGAGACATCATTTCCCCGTGCTTGAAACCGGTTTCAAGAGGCAATACACTTAATAAGGCATTCGCCAAAGATCTACACTAATAATCTTGGAGGTAAAACGCCGCGGCTGCGTGAACCGACGGTTCTTGAGCTATGGAAAATACTGCAACAACGCTGAACCTGGCGTCGATAGTGACGCATAATGCTCAGCAAACGCCGAACAACGAGGCCATAGTTTGGGGTCAGACCAGGTTGACCTACGCCCAGCTCGATGCGATGTCCAACCAAGTTGCGAACGCACTGGCGCAAATGGGCATCGGACGGGGTGACAACGTGGCGCTCAATTGCCCTAACGTCCCATATTTCCCGATCATTTATTACGGGATCATCAAAGCCGGTGCGGCGGTGGTGCCGACCTGTGTCCTTTACACGGCCCGAGAGATCGAATTTCAGCTCCGTGATTCCGAAGCGAAGGCGATATTCGCATTCGAAGGCACACCGGAATTGCCGATGGGGCAAAACAGCAAAACGGCCTTTGACTCGGTCGAAAGCTGCCGGGAATTGATCATCATTACCGGCGACCCGGCGGGTGCAAGCCCTTTCCCCGACCACAAAACGTTGGGCCAAATAATGTTTCCGCAGCCGAAGAGCTTTGAAATGGCTCCGACGAGCCCGGACGACACTTGTGCCATCCTTTACACTTCGGGAACGACCGGCCAACCGAAAGGGGCTGAGCTGACCCATTTGAACCTGTGGTCGAATGTGGTCACCACATACGGTATCCACTTGCCGGTACTGGATTTTACTGACGGGAAACAAAAGACCGTACTTGTCACATTGCCGCTGTTTCACACAACCGGCCAGACCGTGCAGATGAATACCAATATCTACGCCGGCAATCGGGTTGTGCTGCTGCCGCGCTTCGATCCGAAAACGACGCTCGAAACTATGGTGAGCGAAAAGGTGAATTTTTGGGTCGGCGTTCCGACGATGTATTGGGCATTGTTGAAATATGTAGAAGAAACGGGGTTCGATGTCAGCGAGATACGCGAGAATATGAAGGTCTGGAATTCGGGCGGAGCTCCGATGCCGGTCGAGGTGATGAAAGCGTTCGAAGCGAAATTTGATGTGCGTATATTGGAAGGGTATGGTCTTTCGGAAACGTCGCCGCTGGCGTGTTTCAATCATTTTACGCGTCCGACCAAGCCGGGCACGGTCGGACAGGCGATCTTCGGGGTCGAAGTAAAGTGTTTTGACGAAAATGATAAAGAGGTGCCGCGCGGGGAACGGGGCGAAGTGGTGATCCGCGGTGCGAATGTGATGAAGGGCTATTACAAAAGGCCGGAGGCCACCGCCGAAGCCCTTCGCGGCGGGTGGTTCCACAGCGGCGATATCGGCATTATTGACGAAGAAGGCTACGTCTCCATCGTTGACCGAAAAAAGGATATGATCCTGCGTGGCGGCTATAATGTCTATCCGCGAGAACTGGAGGAATTGATCGTTACGCACCCGGCCGTTTCGCTGTGTGCTGTGATCGGCGTGCCGGACGATAAACTTGGTGAAGAGGTCAAGGCATATCTTGTGTTAAAGCCGAACGCCCAATTGTCTGACGCGGATTTTATCGATTGGTGCAAGGAACGATTGGCGGCGAACAAATATCCGCGGTATGTCGAATTTCGCGATGAATTGCCGGTCGGTAATACCGGGAAGATATTTAAGCGGGCCTTGAAAGAAGAGGTGCGGCGGCAAAAATAACTTTGCGGAAAAGGCGCTCAAAATTGTGTGTGACGGCTGTTTTTGCAGCGATCGGGCTGGCAGGTTGTTTCAGGCCCGGAGGCGAATATGTGATCGCAGACAGCCGTTCCTATGAAGCATCGCTGTTTCGCCAAAATTGTGCCATTTGTCATGGGCCGGAGGCCGAAGGCAAGGTGTTGGATGATGGACGGGTCGTGCCGAGTCTGCGCCGCGGTGATCTAAAGACCCATACGGAAAGTGAGATCTACAAGCAAATATCCGAAGGCGGCAACGGTATGCTGCCTTTCGGCAAAACACTTACGGACCGCGAGATAAGGCTGCTGGCCAAATTTGTTGCCAATGACCTCAGATCAGATAAAGTAAAGTAGATCCCAACGGCCCGGCACCATTGCACATATGTGGCGGCCGTTCCAGCAAACTGTCGGTAAACTGCCCGTCAGGATAGAGGTGTGACCATTTCGCTTCCAAGATCTTGCCAGCGATTTAAGCAACTGTTCGCAGTGGCGTGGCTCGCCTTTCTGACAATGCCGGCAGCCGGGGTGGGCGAAAGGCTCCCAATGCGGTATTACAGCATTGCGGAGGGGTTGGCCAGCACCGAGGTGCGAAAGGTGTTTCAGGATTCGCGAGGGTTTCTTTGGTTTGGGACGCGAGAAGGGTTGAGCCTCTTCGATAGCTACGAATTTGAGAATTTCGGCGTTCGCGACGGCCTGCCGAATCCGGTTATCAATGACATCGCCGAAGATCCGTATGGCCGCATTTGGGTCGCCGCCAATGATGGCGGTACCGCGCTTTTAACAGACCCGAACGCACACCTTAAACAATTTCAAAGGATCTGGGTCGATCCGGATTCGAATGCGGCCAACAAAGTGAATCGGATACTCATCGATTCGCGGGGCAAGATATGGTGCCTGACAGATGACGGGCTTTTCCGAAGTTCGCTAGATTCACCGGAAAAATTTGAGCTGATCAAGAAATATGATCAGCCGATCATGGGCGAGGCTTCGAACCTTTTGTTCGAGGCGGGCGACGGTGCCGTTTGGTTTGCGGTCGAGACCCGGTTATACCAATTCCGAAACGGGAATATTGCTGAGGACGCATCATTCACAGGGCCGGGAAATTTCTTTATCGTCGATGGAAAGCAGCTGCGCGACGGCCGGATCGTGCTATTGGAGTTTCGCCGGGGGCTTTTCGAATATCGCCCAAGCGAGACCTGGAAGAATATTTACACAGCCGGGCCGGATCTGGATGATTTTTTTGCTCTTCTGGAAGAAAAGGACGGAACGCTATGGGTAGGCGGCCGTGATGGGTTGATCCGGTTCAAAGGGCCGGAAACCACGAAGTACTATTCCCTGACGGAACTCGGCGGACTGCGGATCAGGGCACTCGGAACGGACGACGAAGGCAATATTTGGGTCGGAAGCACTTTCTCCGGGGCCATAAGGCTGCCCGAAACATCGGTCGCAACTTATCCGGTACCGGTTGGTACGTATTCGCTCGGGATGGAGGTTCTTCCCTCCGGAGCGTTGTCCGCTATATATTGCAAGCCCATCTCCAGCCTTTGGGATTGCCGTGCCGTCAAACAAAAGATCGGTACAAACGGCAGTAAAGAAGAGTCTTTGAAGACAATTCCTGCTTTTGCGAAGCAATTGGTCCTTTATCCTGATGGAAACGGAGGCCTCGGCATTGAATTGGGGCCGTATCGGCGAATGCTTATTGATGACACGTCGATCCGCTTTAAGAACGGGGCCAAGTTCGATCTGCAACAGCTATTTTTGCGGGTCCCCGATGGCCAAAAGCGCATGTGGGTCGCGATCGATGACGATACCCTATGGGCCTTTTTGGCGGACGGGACGTTAAAAAAGGTCGTTTCCGCAGACGGGAAAATAACCGTTGAAACTGTGATGAAGACCGAGGGACGTTATGGATCGCTGATCACCGATCGGACAGGAAATTTGTGGATGTACAATCGCGGCGGCAGTTTCGGTAGGATCCGCGATGGGAAATGGGAAGTTTTGCGGCTTTTTGGCGGTGAAACGGAAATAGATCCGTCAGCTGCGTTTTTCGATAAGCGCGGCCGGGCGTGGTTCGGCACATATTTTACGGGGATCTTTGTCTGTGAAGACCCGACGGCGGTGCAGCCGAAATGTGAACCCGTCGAACTTCCGGAAAGCATTGCCGGCACAATGATCAACAGTATCAGCGAAGACGCGGACGGCCGTATATATATCGGAACATCGAAGGGAATGGTCCGGCTTGATCCCGAAACCGGAGCGAGCAGGCTGTTCACCTCGCGGGACGGTTTGGCTTCTGAAATGGTGACCGGCTTTGCGAACGATGCCTCCGGCAATATGTGGGTCAATACTATCAGCGGGCTGACGCGACTGGAACGCGGTCCGGAAAGGCAGGTGCAGCCGCCGCGGGCATATATCTCAAAGATCAATATCGGCGGAGAAACGCATTCGGCCGGTGAAATGCTTGATCTTGCAAGCGATCAACATACCTTAACTATCGATTACATCGGGCTTTCTTACAGCAACGAGAATGCTTTGAGGTATCAATATCTGCTGCAGGGAGCCGGCAACGACTGGAGCGAGCCGGGTAAGAGCCGTTCGATCACACTCGGAGCATTGGCACCGGGCAGCTATCGTTTTAAGGTCCGGGCCATCAATGATGCAGGCATCGTGAGCCAAGTTCCGGCGGAATTCGCTTTTGTCATAGCTCCGCCATTTTATTTTCGATGGTGGTTCGTCGCTGCATCGGTTTTGGCGGCCGCAGCCATTATCTATCTGTTTTACCGTTCAAGGTGGCAGCGCGTCCTCGCGGTGGAGCGGACGCGGACCATGATCGCTACGGACCTTCACGACGACATTGGCTCAAATCTTTCAAAAATATCTGTTCTGAGCGAGGTTTCGCGGCTCCGTTCGGAAAGCGGTAAACGGCCGGATCCGACCTTGCTTCGTTCCATTGCCGGCATCGCCCGCGATTCGGTCAGTTCGATGAGCGACATTGTGTGGGCGATCGACCCGAAACGCGATTCGGCAGAAGATCTTTTGTTCAAGATGCGGGAATACGCGGAAGATCTGTGCTCGGCAAAGGGAATACAGCTCGATTTTATCAGTTCCAAAGGCTTTGAAAAGGCAAATCTCAAAATGGAACGCCGGCGGGATATCTATCTGATCTTCAAAGAAAGTATGAACAATCTGGCGCGCCATTCAGGCTGTTCTGCTGCGATCGTGGAAATTGAAGACGGCGGCGGGTTGATCACATTAAGGATCAGCGACAACGGGACAGGCTTTGACCCAGAGACCGCATCGAGCGGAAACGGGTCGCTCAACATACGGCAAAGGGCACAACGCAGCGGAGGCCGCGTCGCCGTTGAAAGTTCGCCGGGCACGGGTACGACCGTCGTTGCTGTTTTGCCGCACTAGAGATACCTACGTGTTTACGTAAGGTATTTTTGAAAGCGGCGCCTTCTATAATACAGATCATGAACTACCAAAGATCCGGAATTCTATTTGCGATATTTTTGGCGGTCTTGATATCCGCGGGATGCAGCCGTGACGCGGCAGATGTTTCTGCTTCTGCGGAAAGCGGTTCGTCGCCTTCAATGTCGAAAGACTGCAAAAAGGATATAGATTGCTTTATAAAGGCCGTAAGAGCATGCACACCGTCACAATTTACGCTCGAACAATCTGTAGAGCTTCCTGTTACAACCATTACTAAGATCGATCAATATGAGGTAACGGGCGGTTCCGCGGACGCGTGCTCAGTATATTTTAAAGTGTTGAAGTGGGAAAGTGTGAAAAATTCGGCGAATGACGAAGAAGAGAAAGGCGGAAATTTTCAGCCCGATCCGAAATTGGCCGCGGCGGCCGAAGAGCGAATGCGAAAATTCACCGGCACGGAGGGCACCTGTACTTTTGCGGGGCAACGATTTGCCGAAACCTTGGCTCGTTGGAAAAATCAACATTTTTCCTCGGAGGATTTTAAGAATGCAAACTGCAAAGGGAGCTTTTTTGTGCCGGAAAACGGTTACGCGGAGGGATTTTAGCGCTTGAAAAATGCGTCAGGATCAGCGCGCATAGCGATAGTCGAAGATCAGCGGGAGCTTCGTGAAGGGCTTCGTCAATTGATCGGATTGACGCCGGGGTTGGAGTGTGCGGGCAGCTTTGGACGAATGGAAACTGCTTTGGATCAGATCGACCCGACCGCCGTCGATCTTGTCATGACGGACATCGGGCTTCCAAAGATGAACGGGATCGAGGGCACACGACAACTTCGGAGACGGTTTCCGGCTCTGCCGATATTGGTGTTGACCGTCCATGACGAGAACGACAAGATCTTTCAGGCATTGTGCGCCGGGGCGAACGGATATCTTCTGAAAAATACGCCCCCGGAAGGCATCGTGGAGGCCGTGACTAGCGTCTTGAACGGTGGTGCACCGATGTCGCCTGACGTCGCCCGCCGAGTGGTCGAGCTGTTTCGCCGTTTTGCCCCGCCGGAACTTTCGGACACAAAGTTGACGCCGCAGGAAAAAGAGATATTGAAGCTGTTGGTTGCAGGGCACCATTATAAAACGGCTGCTCATGAATTGAACATTTCGATCCATACCGTTTCGTTCCATTTGCGGAATATCTATTCGAAGCTGCACGTCCATTCAAAGACAGAAGCGGTTGTTAAGGCAATTCAAGAAGGGTTGGTGTAAAGGCGAGGGAAATCAAATGAATTTTAAGATCGGATCTTTATTGATAGTGCTGGCTGCTTTTGCTGTGAGCTGTGATAGAACGGTCGGCCATGCTCAGAAAAGCAATACGGATGCAGCGGTGTACGCAGAACCGGTACGGACACCTCTGCCGGTAAATTCGCTGGCGGCGCCGATATTGCCCGTGGCTGCGAAAATGGTATTTCGTTATGAATACGCCAATTATGCCTGGCGATATGCTCATTTCGGCTGGTACATCGATCAGAATGGCGATATCTATACATTTGCTTATGAAAAGCCCGGTTTGCATGGCAAAAGCGCGAGTTTCAAAGAGCGTCCGACACTATTCAAGCAGATATCGTTAGAGCTTTTGGCGGAAAAGACAAGACTTATCGAAAAAACAGCTTCCGGCAAAATAACTGAGGAAAGCCGCGGAGCGGACCAAGGAAGCAGAGTATTTACCGCATTTTTATACGGAGAAGGCTTGCCAAAAGCTGTGAAATTGAGCGAATTCGGCGATTGGGAGAGGGTAAACCAATCGCCGGAGGCAAAAGAATTGGTCGAATGGCTTCGATCGATCGACGAAGAGATCAGCATTGCCCGGCGAAACAAGCTTTCGGGCAACGTGAACAACGCGGCAACAGACCAAAATTCGAATACTGAGAACCAAAAATGAGGTTAAACCATGACACCAGGAGAATTTTACGATTCCTATAAAAATATACAGTTCTGGGTTGAAGGTAAATACTTCACAAATATCGCAGCTAAAAAATATGTTATCAACTACGGCAAAGGGGCAGACCTAGTAAACGAGATCAACACCAAGTTAGGCGGTTTCCGTACGGCTGCCAAAGACCAGATGCGGGGAGACCCTGGGCCATTTGCTCGCAACCACATCATTCAGATAGATACCGGGGCTTTTACCCGAACAGTCTATGGCAAAGGGTCGCCGAGCGACATGATACATGTTTTGAAGGTTGGGATACTAACCGGACAACTAGAAGCCGACCAGCAAAAAGTGGCGGGTTTTGCCGCAAAATATTTCGGAACAGATTGCACAGGATTCGTTTGCTCCTATTTCAGAGAATTGCTGGTGATGCCGGCAGAGCAGAGCCCCTTAAATACAGGCTGCAATTATTTCTATGAGGAAGCAAAGAAGACGGGTGCGATAATTTGGAACGCTAGGGACATAAAGCAGGACGATATTCTGGTGTGGATGGACGAGACCGGAAAAGAGTCGCGAACGCCGGGACACATCGCGCTTATTGATTCGGTTGAATTGCTCGAACCGCTTTCTTTCGAAATGGATGTCAACAACAAAGAAATGTCTTGTTCCGTGCGGCTGAATTGCTGTGAATCGAACGGAGCCTCCGGCGAGGATCCGAGAAGAACGATCCGCTTTTTAACCGGAGTTGCAGGGAATATCGACCATCATAACCGATATTGGACAATTCAAAATCCATTTACCGGAGGAACCGGGAAAGTATTGGTAATGCGGCCATTTGAGAGGTTGCGGACGTATCAAACAAGACAGATGATCACAAAATTTAAAATATGACGGAGAAAAATATGAAAATAAGATTAGGACGAATAGCCATGATCGGATTGGCCGTTATGATGTTCGCGGTCGCCGGCAGTGCACAATCGACCGACCCCGACGCGCCGACGGCGGTGACAGACGGAGTTGTGACCGGGGCCAGCCGCGGAGGTCTTTACGATGATAAGACCTATTATTTTGCAATAAACGTCAAACCGGGAATGTTGACGCAGACCTCTGATCTAACGCCGGTCAAAAATACAGGCGGCGGGACGCTTCGGTGGGAGTACCTGGATGCGAAATTCAAACGGATCAAATGGGATCAAATGAGTGCTGTGAACAATCCCGAACGACGCGTAATGGATACCAAGGTGCTGGCCAAACGACGGGTGATCGTAAAAGTAATCGTTGGCGGAAGTGTCGATTTCAGCATAAAATTCGCCGGAACTGCTTATTAATATTGAACGCATCATTCTAAAAAAAGCGTTCGGCAGCCTCTTTTCTTCCACAAGGCAATAAAACATAGATGCAAATATAGACGCATTTGCGATCCGAACAAAAGGATCGCGAATGCGACTTTTTTTGTGGACCAATGATCCGAAGTGTTACAATCGATCTATTAATCAAAGCAGGGATCGTACGCGGACCGCTTCGGGCGGGCCCCAAGTTTTAGTTCAAATTTTGAGGGAGAGGTTTCAATTATTTATGGACGGAACACAAAGATCTTACGACATTCCGAAATTCAAAGAGCAGTATGAAAACTACATCGGCGGCGAATGGGTAGCGCCGAAAAGCGGCGAGTATTTCGACAATAGTTCACCGGTTGACGGCAAGGTGTTTACCCGTGTCGCGCGGTCGAACGAACAGGACATCGAACTGGCGCTTGATGCAGCCCACAAAGCTTTTGAAAGTTGGGGCAAAACTTCGGTGACCGAACGCAGCAATATATTGTGGAAAATAGCCGACCGCATGGAAGAGAATCTTGAACTGCTGGCACGAGCAGAGACTTGGGATAATGGGAAACCGATCCGCGAAACGATGGCTGCCGATCTGCCGCTGGCGATCGACCATTTTCGTTATTTTGCCGGCGTCATCCGTGCTGAAGAGGGAAGTGCAAGCGAATTAGACGCAAATACCTTGTCCGTTGTGATCAAAGAACCCCTCGGCGTTGTGGGCCAGATAATTCCATGGAATTTTCCGCTCCTGATGGCTACCTGGAAGATAGCACCGGCATTGGCTGCGGGCAATTGCACGGTGGTTAAGCCGGCCGAACAAACGCCGGCAAGCATTTTGGTTTTGATGGAATTGATCGGCGACCTGCTTCCGCCGGGTGTTTTGAATATCGTTAACGGCTTTGGGGTAGAAGCCGGCAAGCCGCTGGCAACCAGTCCGCGAATCGCAAAGGTCGCCTTTACCGGCGAAACGACCACCGGCCGGTTGATAATGCAGTATGCCGCGCAAAATCTGATCCCGGTAACACTGGAACTCGGCGGCAAATCGCCAAATGTCTTTTTTGAAAGCGTAATGGATGCGGATGACGAATACCTTGATAAATGTTTGGAAGGCGCAGCGATGTTTGCCTTGAACCAAGGCGAGATCTGCACGTGCCCATCGCGTATTTTGGTGCAGGAATCGATCGCCGATAAATTTATCGAACGTGTCATTGAACGCACAAAGAACATCAAGATGGGCCATCCGCTTGATCCGGAAACGATGATCGGAGCTCAGGCCAGCAACGATCAATACGAAAAGATACTGAACTACATCAGCATCGGAAAAGAAGAGGGAGCCGAGGTGTTGTGCGGCGGCGAAGCACAAAAAAATGAAGGCATCGAAGGCGGTTTCTATATTCAGCCAACCTTGCTTAAGGGAAACAACAAGATGCGCGTGTTTCAGGAAGAGATCTTTGGGCCGGTGGCGGCGGTGACGACCTTTAAGGACGAGGCCGACGCGATCGCGATCGCCAATGACACGCTTTACGGACTCGGTGCCGGTGTTTGGACACGCGACGCTCACGAACTTTATCGTGTGCCGAGGGCTATCCAGGCCGGTCGGGTTTGGGTGAACAACTACCACAATTACCCTGCACACGCTCCGTTCGGCGGATATAAAAAGTCAGGTTTCGGACGCGAAAATCATTTAATGATGCTCGACCATTACCGCCAAACAAAAAATATGCTTATCTCCTACGATAAAAAAGCACTGGGCTTCTTTTGATCGACTGACCGAGATGGTCTGAAAAATGCGGGGGCGAGGTCGGTAAAACCGGCTGAACCCCGTATTTTGTGGATTGCAAGCGAGGGACGGGTCGTCGTGACGCAGCCCCCCGCTTTGTTCAAGGCCTATTCCATCCGCTTCTCTTTTTCCGCTTCGGCTTTTCGGTCGGTGATCAGAATTCCGTTGCCGGCTTGCCCGCCGGATGTGATCAGCGCTCTGAATGTGCTGCATGTAAGGTATGCTCCGCCCTCGGGGTCAAAGCGCCAGCCTTCCGTCGGTAAACCGACACTTTTCGCTAATTCGGCGGTATATGTCTTTTCGTCTGATTCTTCGGAATCGTTATCTTTTTGCACGATGCCCATCAGCTTGCCGTCAAGAAAATGCCAGATAAAGAATAGTTCGGATATTTTTTTTGCAGTCCGCTACTGTCGGGTAAGTCAACAGAAAGAAGCAAAACAAAATTTGCCTTTTTATTTCCTTCGATGCCACTAGTGTGTTCTTTATCGTAAGCGGCTTTAAATCCGGGATATTTTGTGTTCAGCTCTTCGATGGATTGGCCGAGGCTGAACCCGGAAAGTGTCGGTGCCATGGTCAACGTGCAGGTCCCGGTATGCGAGGCCGGCGTTGAAGTTGCCGGTGTAGCGATGATCTCGGTATTTGCCGCGGCGGATCCCCCGGCCCGAACGGCAGTCGAATTGTTCGCGGCGTGGGTGCCGCATGCGATGGTTGAAAATGACAATGAGACTGTGGTCAAAATTGTAAAGATAGCGTATTTCATGCTTGTAAAACCTCCCTTTGTAAGATGTGAGCCTTTTTTAGGCCGCGGCGACCCTGTCCAGTTTCCACGAATTCTTTTGCTTGACCAGTGTGACAAGCACTTCAACTTCGTCTTCACCCAACAGCAAAGTGACCTTGGCACTAAATTGGGCGTCTGCCGTGTCCGTGGCCTCGATCTTGACTTCGGTGATCGAAGCTAACGAAACGCCCGAACCCTGGATATAGTAATCTCCGTCCGCTGCCGGATTGTTTTTATAAAAATCTTTTAGTTCGCGGATTAAGCGCGGAGTTACGTATTTTTTTTCTGCTGCCGCTTGCCGCTTCTTTGCTTCGGCTGCCGATAGGGCCGGATCGGCCGCGCGGCAATATTCGAGATAGAAAGAACGAATTACCGATTCCGGTGAAGATCTCTGAAAAGCCGCCGAAGACGATGCGGAGGCCGCAAACAGAAAAATTGCGATGTACGCAAAAGTTTTTAGATGTCTCATAAATTTCCTCCTATATATTTAGAACGGTCTTTTGAACGCGATTTTGCTTTGATGCTGAAATAGGCCACGGGTTTTGAAGTTTATCGCGAAGGATGTGTACGGGGTTGATGCAGAGGCAACATTCGCAGCAGATCGGCCGCCTGCTTTGGTATAATATTTAGTATATGAACAAAGTGCCGCGTGTGAAAATTACGCCCGAAGCGGAAAAGGTCGTGGAAACGCTCAGACAAACCAACGGTGAGCTTATGTTTCACCAATCCGGCGGTTGCTGCGACGGGAGTTCGCCGATGTGCTACCCGAAAGGTGAATTCATGGTCGGCAATACGGATGTGTGGATGGGTGAGATCGCCGGCTGCGATTTTTATATGGCGAAAGATCAGTTTGAATACTGGCAGCATACCGAACTCACCATCGACGTCGTCGAAGGCCGCGGAGCCAGCTTTTCGCTCGAAATTCCGCTCGGTGTGCGGTTCGTTACGAAATCCCGCGTCTTCTCTCTCGCCGAAGAGGAAAACCTCATCCCCATACATTACGGCGAGGCCAAAACTCAACAGGCGTAGCCGCATAATTTCCTTATGAATATCACCGTTTATGAAAAGCCGACGTGTACGACGTGTCGAGAGCTAAATAAGCTTTTTGAAGAGAAAGGCATTGATTGGAAGAAGGTGAATTATTTTATCGAGCCTTTTACAGAGAAAAAGCTGGCGTCGCTGCTGAAAAAGACCGGTTTGCGGCCTTTTGATGTGCTTCGGCGCGCCGAACCTGATCTCAAGCTGGCAAATATCGATAAAGATTCGCCTGACAAAGATGTGATCGCCGCGATGGTCAAATTCCCCGCTATCATCCAGCGCCCGATCGTCGAGGTCGGCGACAAAGCCGTCCTCGCCCGCCCGATCGAAAAGGCTTTGGAGATACTCTGAGTACGTGATCCAATACAGCATCTAACGGAAGCAATATGAAGAGATCGGATTAAGAAAAAACGTCCAACGCGGTTTCCGGAAATGTGCGGAGCACATTAAATAACTTTAGCTACACATTGAGCGAAGCGAAATGTATAGAAATGCGTAGAAAATGTTTCGGGCGTGTGAAACACGCAGCATACTACGAATGTCACATACAAGATTTTTATACCATATAGTTTTCAGGACAAACGTGCTTTGCACGTTGAATTTGAAAGGCGAGATTTATCATTCGCTCGAATTTCGATTATCATTTTTAGAAGATGAGCTACACTAACGGGAATGGGAACGGGCATTTGCCGAAGCCGAAGAATGTGCTGGGCGGTGAGTTGAAGGTGTGCTGCACGTCGCCGATGACCGGTTTTTACCGCGACGGCTTTTGCAAGACCGGTGTGCAGGATCAGGGCCGGCATACCGTCTGCATTGTTACCACGGCGGAATTCTTGGAGTATTCAAAGGCGGCGGGAAACGATCTTTCGACGCCGCGGCCCGAATATGCGTTTCCGGGGCTGGTGCCGGGCGATAAATGGTGTTTGGTGGCGGTTCGCTACGCACAGGCGTTGCTCGACGGCCGTGCTCCGAAAGTTATTTTAGAGGCCACGCACGAAGCAACGCTGGAATTTGTTTCGCTGGAAGATCTAAAGGCGAACGCCTTTAACGGGGAATGATGATGAGATCGATTATTGCCGTCGCAGCTTTGTTGTTGCCGATATTTATGACTTCGTGCGAGGTGCAAAGCGGCATCACCAAAAAACAGCTGGAAAAATATATGCCGACGCCAACACCGGTATCTTCGCCCATACCAACGCCGACACCGATCCCGGAAGCTGAGATAATCGAGGCAGACGTCATGGCCGGCGGCGAAACGATCAATATCAGCAAAAGCGGCGTAAAAACGACCGTCACCTGTACGAAATTCAATCGGGTAATGGTCAATGGCGATCAAAACACGATCACCATTAAAGGAGCCTGCGAACAGATAATGCTCAATGGCAATGAAAATAATGTAACTGCGGATGCCGCAATGGAATATGTGTTGAATGGCAGCGGCAATACGCTGGAATATTCGCGGTTTGTGAACGGAAAACTGCCGCAGATCGTCGAAAATCAAGCCGGAAATACTATCGAAAGAACGGCCCCGAAAGCCAAATAACATTATAAAAAGTGGATACGGTCGAACACCTCAGACAACTTTTCGGATACAACGATTGGGCAAATCGCCGCATGATCGTTGCGGTCAAGAGTTCGGGTTCGGAGAGATGTCTGGAAGTGCTTTCACATCTTGTTTTGACCGAGCGGGAATGGTTTGAAAGACTCCACGGAAAAGATTCCGGCGGTGTCAGCTTTTGGCCGGAACTTACCGTTGAAGAGTGCGGCGATATTGCCAGAGAAAATGCCGGCAATTATGAGCGGCTTCTGCGTCGCTTTGAAGAAGAAGGGCTAGATATCCGCTGCCGATATTTCAACAGCAAAGGAAAGCAGTATGAAAATACGTTTCGAGAAATTTTGACGCACGTCATTATGCATTCTGCGATCCATCGCGGAAATATTGTTATAAAGCTCCGCGACGAAGGTTTTGAACCGCCGCAAACCGACCACATTGTCTATCTGCGCGAAACTAAATATATTTAGCCCAAACCTGCTAACTTCTAAACCTCTTCTTATTTTAACCAATATATAAGAAAAGCTATGATGGTTCCGAGTGTTGGTATCACCAACATCAGAAGTATCAGCCAATAAACTTCCCTTTTATAAGAAAACCCTATTTTCATTACAGCCTCGATCAAATTCTATGAATAGAACTCTCTACAATGTAGAATGCAGAGGATAACGCAACCGTGCCACCCTAAATAATAAAATCCATCAACCCCACATGTTCCACAGTTAAGGATATCGTCATTACAAGCATATATCGGAACAACAGTCCCTATTCGCTGGCATGCAACATTGCAATTTGGAATACCACTAGGCGGGGGCAGTGCATTTTGAACACTTGAAGCCGATGCGGTGACTACTAGCTTCTGCAACTCGTCTAGGTTTTCAAGAACGCTCTTTAGCGACATCAACGCAGGTGAATTATAGAGGGAATCTTCCATACTATGGAAGGTTTTAAGATCAGGATTATTATCGGACGGAATAATATGTGAAAAGGTAATTCCTTCTGTCGGGTTCATTATGGACAGTTTGGATATCCTATTCGGCTTGCCTAAATTTTGGGGAGACGCCGATATCGAAAATATATATTTTAGGCTTCGACCTTCTGATGAACTCGCAATAGCGACCTCGCCTTCTTTCTGTGAAGAATACTCAACACTGACCCATTCGGTGTTCTCTTCAAAATCAACAATCTCATACCTATTTGTCCTCGAAACTGGGTCGCCTGTTATAACTGTTTTGAATAGCAACTCTTGTTTGGAGTTATAGAAAAAAACTGTAGCACGTACAACTGATTCTATAGAAAAACTAAAATATCTAGCTTCTTTATCGTATAAACTGAATGGTAATGGTAATGTGTTTTTAGTTAAGTCCTGTATTTTAATTGTAGAACAAGTATTTTTAACCTGAGCTTGGGGGGGCTGAGTAAAGTGCGACAGCCATGAGAACAGATAAGATTATGTGGAAAGGGTTAATTTTAAACATCTCATTTATGCTCCTTGTTGCCTGTATAATTCTTTAGCCGAATTGCAACGATAGTATAATCGCTTCCATAGAATGTCAACCATTTTATTTCAACAATAATGGCTTCTTTTATGTAAAGGTTTGACGGTTAATGATCCGCCTCTTGTGCTAAGTGCTAAACCCGTTTGTTGCTGCTTTGCATACAAGACCTGAATAGATCGACATGCTTTGTACTTTATCAAAACTCTCGCAAAATTTAATAGCTTTTTAACGGGCGAAGCGTGAAAACGGCGTTCGATCAGGCTTCGTTGGTGTCTTTCTAGCATTGAGTTAAAATACACTTTACCGATGCAAGCTCAGCCCGAACAATTTACCTTCGATTTTTATAACGAATCGCCAAAGATCGTTTCGGCCCCGCATGAGGACCTGAAGATCAGGCTGGGCGAATTTGCCGGGCCGCTCGATCTGCTTCTGTTTTTGATAAAGCAGGAACAAGCGAATATCTTTGATATTCCGATCGCCAAGATCACGGACGAATACCTGAAATATGTGCGGTTTATGAAGCAATTGGACATTGCCGTGGCCGCCGGATTTCTAGTGATGTCCGCAACGCTGATCGAGATCAAATCGAAGATGCTGCTGCCGCGTGACCCGGTCGAAGAAGAAAGCGAAGAATTTGAAGACCCGCGGCAGGAACTGGTTGACCGGCTTTTGGAATACGAAAAATTCAAGTCGGCCGCCGAAATGCTCTATGAACGCACAACGGTCGAGCAAGCCGTTTTCTCACGCGGCAAAATAGATTCGGATGAGAATAACGCGGAGATCAGTGCAACGGTCTTTGACCTGATAACGATCTTTCAGCGGATCTTGGCCCGCCAAAAAGAAGAGGCGAAAATGGAGATCAAACGCGAAGAGATCTCTTTGGCCGATATGATGAAAAGCCTTTTGGGCCGCTTAAAAGAATTTCGCGAATTGAGCGTAGCCAGCTTTTTTGAAGGGATGAGCACCCGTCGCGAATTGGTGACGGCATTCGTGGCCGTGCTGGAAATTGTGCGGACAGAGGGCATCAGGCTCGTCCAACGGCAAACTTTTGGCGATATTCTTTTGAAAATGTCTTGATGGAAGAACAATTTAACGAAAGTGAAGCTCCGCAGCCGCGAGGTGCCGCCGAATTGATGGCGGCCGTCGAAGCATTGGTTTTTGTGGCCGACGAACCGGTTTCGGCAAAGCTTTTGGCGGACGTGCTCGATGAAGAACGTGAAAGTGTGAACAGTGCGCTCGAAGCTCTGCAAAAAGAATACGCCGAACGCGAAAGCGGGCTGCAGCTTCGCGAAATCGCGGGCGGATGGCAGATCGCAACGCGAACGGAACTTCACGAAGATGTCCGCAAATTCCTTAAAACACGGCCGTCGGCAAAACTTTCGCTGGCCTCGCTCGAAACACTCTCGGTGATCGCGTATAAACAACCGGTGACGGTGCCGGAGATACTTGAGATACGCGGTGTTCAGTCTGCTTCTGCGATCAAAACACTGCTTGAAAAGCGTCTAATTGTGACCAAGGGCCACAAAGAGACGGTCGGGCGGCCGATGCAATACGGCACATCGAAAGAGTTCTTGATCCAATTCGGCTTAAAAGACCTTAGCGAACTTCCCAGCATCGAAGATTTCCAAGACCTTGCACAATGAAGATCACCCGCGAAGGAACGGATCTGATCATATCGGACAATCCCGGGTGCATATGGCTTCTCGGAGCTTTCTTTATTGCCGTCGGCTCAGTTTTTGTTTTTGGCGGCTCCGGTGGCTACGTCTATCTGGAACAGCACCCGCGGTGGGTGGCGCTTGTACATGTTTTTTTGGGCGCCGGAGCGGTTGTTTGCGGCCTTTGGCAGATCGTTCAACATCCGATGCGGCGGTTGGTGATCTCCCGCACGGCCGAAACGATCACTCTCCGTGAGCGAGGGTTCTTTAACGGCGGCCGACGGACGTTCCGGTTTGCCGAAACGGAACGCTTCCGGCTGGAAACCGAGAAGGATTCCGACGGTGACGATTGTTTTTGGCTGGTGCTTGAGCTTCGCAATGGTGAGAGGCTGCGGGTTTCTTCTTATGCCGGCCACGATGAAGCGGCACGGCGGAGTGTAATGTTCGAAGCGAATCAGTTCATCTATCGGCAAATGCCGACGCACGCGGATGAAAACCGCCGGCAAATAATGTAAAATCCTCGTTTTACGATGAAGATCAGCATAATCGGCAATGGTGCTTTCGGCAGTTTCTTGAACGAATTGCTGCGGCCGCATTTTGATATCACGGACGATGCCGAAAGCGTTATCTTGGCAGTACCGATCTCGGCATATGAATCGGTTGCGGCCGAAAATAGGCACCGGCATTTGATAAACGTTTGCAGCGTCCAGCGGCCGAGCACCGAATTTCTCTTGAAGGCGACCGAAACCGTTACGTGCCTGCATCCGCTTTTCGGAGTCCGTACGCCGGTGGAGCGTAGGAATACGATCGTGACAAGGACAATGGCGCAAGCGGGACGTTTTCATGAAGGTGAAGCGAAATTTTTAGAAGGCTTTGGACAGGTGTCTCAAATGATAACGGCCGACGAGAAAGGAGCCGTATTTACGCCGGACTCACACGACCGGCTGATGGCGAAAACGCACGTGGCGGCGGTAGTTGCGGCAAAACAAATGAAGGTTTTCGTGGAGCGGGCAGCGGGCGTACCGGACGAATTTCTACCGAACAGCTTTCGGCTTATGCGCGATTTTGTGCATACACTTGACGATATGCCGGCCGGCACCATCGAAAGCATCATGGCCAATCCGTATTTTTAACAGCAAACATCTCAGATCGCCGAAAGCTCTTTAATGAGATAAGCAGCATTTCGTTGATTTTGATGTGGCGCTATGCCACACTGGCGGCAGAGGTCGTCCGTCTGGGCAGATCAGCCGTCGATATTTCGGTTCAAGGGGTGAAACCCGGCGAGGCTCTGTTCGTTCATGCTTTTGAACGGTGTGCTTCGATAGCGGACGAACTCGGCGTTTTTGCGGTCGAAGTTTATGCACGGAACGAAAAAGCACGGGCGTTCTATCTGAAATTCGGACTAACGGAATTGGCGGATGACCCTGCTCATCTTTATATTTCAATAAAAGAGATAAAGAATATTTTGGCTTGACGAAAGGCCGCATCGAAGATGGAAAGATTACAAAAATTGATAGCCCTGGCCGGGATCGCTTCGCGGCGTGCGGCAGAAGAAATGATAGCAGCCGGCGAGGTCAGCGTGAACGGAAAGGTGGTCACGGAGCAAGGAACCAAGGCCGACCCGGAAAAAGATCATATCAAGGTGCGGGGCAAGCTGATCAATACGAAATTGCAGCACCGAGAGAAGGTATATATCCTGCTGAATAAACCAAAGGGATATCTTTCAAGTGCTGCCGACCCCGAAGGCCGCAAGCTGGTCACCGATCTCGTGAAAGGCCACGGGAAGCTGCATCCCGTAGGCCGGCTCGATTACAATACCGAAGGCCTGCTGATCCTTACCAACGACGGCGATTTCACTAACCAGGTCGCATCATCGAAAAAAATCCCGAAGGTTTATTCCGTCAAGGTGAAGGGGCTGCCGACGGCTGTGGCGATCCGCAAATTGGAGCGCGGTGTCATGCTCGAGGATGGATTCAAGACAGCCCCGGCCAAGATCGAAACATTGAGACCGACGGACAAGAACGGGTGGTTTGAGGTGACGCTGTACGAAGGACACAACCAACAGATACGAAAAATGTTCGATTCGATCGGGCATTCAGTGGTAAAGCTGAAGCGGATAGCGATCGGGTCGCTCCGGGCAGATGAACTGCCGATCGGCCGTACGCGTGAGCTTTCGCCAAATGATATCAAGGCCGTTCTGACCGCTCCGCCTATAAAAAAAGCACGGCCGGCAGAAAGGGCGGAACGCACGTCTAAAAAATGGAAGCATTGATCTGGCATTTGGTTTACGGCACTTTTGCCGTTCAAATGTTTGCGTTCGCGATCCCGGTTGCGGGGGCTGTCTGGTTTCTGATCAAAGAAACGATCTTGCTGCCGGTTCCGGCGGAAACCGCAGCTCGGCCAAAAGGCGGCGGGCGTGCGGCGCTCGATAAAGAACTTCAACCCTTAAATTGTTCAAACTGCGGTGCGGGCGTTCCGTTAAATGAAGCGTCCATGGAATGTTCCCACTGCCGCACTGCTTTCCCGGTCCCGCCGGAATATCAAGAGATCCGACATCTTCGACAATTGGCAAACGAGAAGATAAGACGTGCACAAACCTATTGGAAGACAGCGTCGATCGCGACATCGGACGTTGTGCTCGGGATGGCGGTCTTTTTGGCAATTTGGCTGATCGTTTGCTTGGTGTTGATGATCAGCTGGATCGGCACGCCGAAGATCGCCCCGTTTGACGAATTCCTAGAGGTTTATAAAGTGCCCGGCCTGACGCTGATCTTCTGGATCGGTACTCTCGTGTTCATTGCTATATCCATCTCGCTTAAATTCAAACGCCGTTTGCCGCAGATCGAAAGACTCGAGGCTTCGACACGGGCGGAAACTATTTCCTGCAGTAATTGCGGCGGAGCTGTCGGGTTTCAAGCCGGCCAGTTCGGGGCTCTGTGCGGGTATTGTGGCGTCGATATCTTTCGGGTGAAGGTGGCTCAGGCAGCCGTCAGAACTGAAGGCGAGACGGCCGAAAGGGCATCTGACCGGCTTTCTTCGGAAATGGAACATTTTAAGGAAGCGGTTGAGGAATTTCTCGCTTTGCCGATATTGGTGGTCGCCGGTGCAGGAGTTCTCGTACTCGGCTGGCTTTTGGTCACAGGCGGTCTGTCCGTGATCTTAACAATGGTTGTCTGGGCGGTGGTCTATCTAATTGCCGGTGTGGCATATTATCCGATACCGACCATTATCGGCCTGATCGCCGCAATAGCGGCTTGGATCTGCCGCAAGAGACTATCCGAAACGGTGAAGGGAACTTTTAGAAGCTAACGCATCAGCATACGTTCGACCACCATCAGACACATATCCTGGACGACCTTGATGCCTTCGCGGGCGAGTGTTTCGGCGAAGGCGTCGTCGCGAATGCCCATTTGCAGCCAAACCGAACTTGGCCGTTTGGCAAGTATGTCGTCCAAATGTGGTGCTACGTCTTGAGAGCGGCGGAAAACATTGACCATATCGACGTCTTCCGGAATAGCGGACAGGCTGCGAAAGACCGGTTCGCCCATGATCTCCGTCACATCCGGATAGTAAACCGGGACCGGGACGATCCGGTAGCCGCGGTCCTGCATATATTTCGGAACATAAAATGCCGGCTGTCCGGAATGGCTTTCCGGTTTGATGCCGAGCACGGCAATGGTGCGGGTTTGCTGCAGCAGTTCACGCAGCTCGTCATCCGTCGTCAGAATGTTCTTTTTCCAGTCCATTCAATGATCGTATCGCACCGAATAAGCAAAGAGCAACGATCTGTCGTCAACGGGAGGCATCTCTGTTACTCCAAAGATGCTCGCCGGTCTATTACAGCAGAAGTCATTTTCCCAGTAACGGCTTCAGGTATTGTCCGGTGTGCGAGCCTTTGACCTTAGAGACCGCCTCCGGTGTGCCGGTGGCGACAACCTCGCCGCCGCCGATGCCGCCTTCCGGGCCCATATCAATTAGATGGTCGGCGGTTTTTATCACATCAAGATTGTGTTCGATGACCAAAAGGCTGGCCCCGCTGTCGATGAGTGCCCGAAATGCGGTTAGCAGCTTATTGATATCTTCGAAATGCAGGCCGGTCGTCGGTTCGTCAAAAATGAACAGCGTTTTGCTTTTTGTTTTCAGTGCCAAATGTGCCGCCAATTTGACGCGTTGTGCCTCGCCGCCGCTGAGCGTGGTCGCCGACTGGCCGAGCCGCAAATAGCCGAGTCCGACATCTTCGAGCGTTTTTAGCTTGGTTGTCAGCTTTTTAGATTCGCGAAAGAAAAGCGAAGCTTCGCGAACGGTCATTTCCAGCACCTCATGGATATTTTTGCCTTTATATTTGATCGCGAGCACCTCATCACGAAAACGCGTGCCGCCGCAGTCTTCGCAGGTAAGCTCGACATCCGCCAGAAATTGCATTTCGACCGTCACGGTGCCGCTGCCCTGGCAGACCTCACAACGCCCGCCGGGTACATTAAAAGAAAAATGCGACGAATTGAACCCGCGAGCCTTGGCCGCCGCAGTGCCGGCAAAAAGTTCGCGGATCACGTCGTAGGCTTTAATGTACGTGACCGGGTTTGAACGCGGTGTGCGGCCGATGGGCGATTGATCTACAAGAACGATATCATCAATGTTCTCGTCGCCGGATATTTCCTTGAATAGACCGACCGGGCCCGTCCAATCGCCGCGTTTTTTCTTGATGCCGGCGTAGATGATGTCGTGAACGAGGGTGGACTTTCCTGAACCGGAAACGCCGGTGACACACGTCAAGACGCCAAGCGGTATCTCTACCGACACGTTTTTCAGATTGTGCTCCCGGGCACCCTCGACGACGATCTTTTCCGCTGTCAGCGGCCGTCTTTTGGCGGGAACCTTGATTTCAGAATCGCCCCGCAGATATTTTGCCGTCAGCGAGGTCTCGCTTTTAAGCAGCGATGGGAAATCGCCTTCGAAGACAACATTGCCGCCGAGTTCACCGGCATACAACCCGATGTCCAAAATGTGGTCGGCCGCTCGCATCGTTTCTTCGTCGTGTTCGACAACGAGCAAAGTGTTGCCGATATCGCGGAGGTTTTGCAGGATCTTAATGAGCCGGGCATTGTCGCGCGGATGCAGCCCGATGCTTGGCTCATCGAGCACGTAAAGCGTGCCGACCAGCAGCGAACCAAGATTGGTCGCCAGTTGAATACGCTGAGCCTCGCCGCCGGAAAGCGTAGCGGCCAAACGCCCGAGTGTTAGATAATCAAGCCCGACCTCGACCAAAAAATGGAGCCGCCGGCGAATTTCCGCCAAAAGCTTTTCAGCGATCTTTTCGCGTTCGGCATCCAGCTGTAGATCCTCAAAAAATCGGTATGCATCGCTGATGGACATCGCAACCACTTCCGGCAGCGAACGCCCGTTGATGCGGACATCGCGGGCCGCCTGGCGAAGCCGCGTGCCGCCGCAATCCGGACAAGTGGTATAACCGCGATATTTAGCCAAAAATACACGAACGTGAAGTTTGTATTTTTTCGTTTCCAACCATTCGAAAAAGCCGTTGACGCCCCGCCAACCTTCGTCGCCGGTCAAAATATTCGTTTGCTGAAAATCCGGCAGGTCAGCAAATGGGGCGTTGATGTCGATACCGGCGGCGGCAGCATACCGCAGCAATTCTTTTTGCGCCCAAGCGTGGGCCGGACGTGTGAAAGGGTCGATGGCACCCTCTTTGAGCGATCGCAGAGGGTCGGGCATCACCAAATTCATATCAATACCGATGGTATTTCCAAAGCCCTGGCAGGTCGGGCAAGCGCCGAATGGCGAATTGAAACTGAAAAGATGCGGTTCCGGCTCTTCATAAACGGTGCCGTCATATTTGCAGATGTATTCGTCGGAGTATTTTAGACGGCGACCGTCCGTGGTCTCGATCACCGCATTCCGGCTTTCGCGAAAGCAAGTTTCGAGCGAATCGGTCAAACGGCCGCGGATATCATCGCCGGCCGCAAGACGGTCGATCATCACATAGGTGTCGTTAAAATCAGCAAAATGATAATCTTCGGGCCGCTGGAGGTCGATCGTTTGCCCGTTTCGATAAAGCCGCGAAAATCCCTGTTGCAGCAGAGATATTAGAAATGCGGCAACGCTTAAAGATGCATCGGCTTTTTTTGTCCGCGAAGATCTTTTCGCCGGAGCGGGTTCGGTGTGGACAATCGGAAAAAGTACGTAAAAACGAGTGGCGGGTTCAAGTTCGGCCAGGATCTCGCCGGCTGCCGAATCCGGCGAATCTTTCTTTACCTGGCGGCCGCAGACATGGCAAAACGTCTGTCCGGCCCGGGCGTAAAGAAGCCGCAGATAATCATAGATCTCGGTCTGTGTGGCGACGGTGGAACGCGGATTTTTGGTCGAATTCTTTTGCCGGATAGCTATCGCCGGGGCGATGCCCGTTATTTCTTCAACATCCGGCTTTTCCATTCGCTCCAAAAATTGACGGGCGTAGGCCGATAGCGATTCGACATAGCGACGCTGCCCCTCGGCATAGATGGTATCGAAAGCCAAGCTCGATTTGCCGGAACCGGAAACACCGGTAATGACCGTTAATCGGTTGTGCGGCAGCGTGACCGAAATATTCTTCAGATTGTGTGTGCGGGCTCCACGCACCACGACGGCGTCTTGAAAGGTCTTGACAGCTTGCATAAGCGAAAAATCCTGCGCTAAAGGCAAACTATTATTTTAACAAATTTGGTAGCCGGAACCAATGGCTGGCGGGCGAGGGACGCGGCATATTCCCACTTTCAAGCAGCGGTTCTTATCCCATCTGTGAGCTGTAAGACGAACAATTTCCGCATCTGTCTGTACCTGCCGGGGAGTCTCGGATTTCGCCTGCGATAGAATATTTTATAGAATATGGGTGTCTGATAGATGCAGTAGGCGGTGTGGTTCCGAAAAGCCCTTTGTAACGAAATGAGATCAAAGATCTGGTGCAATTTGCCGTTCAGCGAAACCCAGCTTGCCGCTAAACGTTATCTGAAACAAGCGGTAAGCGAATATGAGACGGCGTTCTATGACGATGGAGACAGCGGCCGTCAGGGCGTAGCCCGCGAAAAATTGATCGCCGCAGACATCGCGTTTGGTGCGCCGGACGTTTCGGCCGTGACGGAAAGCAAAACGCTGCGGTTCGTACAGCTTTTCAGTGCGGGATATGCGGCGTTTGACGAACCGGAAGTACGCAACGACTTCATTCAAAAGGGACGTGTATTGGCAAATAGCTCGCCTATCTTCAACGAGCCGTGTTCTGAACATCTGGCGGCGATGATACTTGCGGTAGCTCGGCAGCTGCCTCAAGCTCTTGCCGAACAGAATTCGAAGCGGCGATGGCGGCAGGCAGAGTTTCGTTCGGGGGCTCAAATACTGGCCGGGCAGAGGGTCGTTATCTTCGGCTTCGGTGCGATCGGTGCAAGATTGGCGGAAATATTGGCCGCTTTGAAAATGCAGGTGGTCGGCGTGCGTCGGCATCCGAAAGGCAATGAGGCGGTGCGGACCGTGCCGGTGGAGCAAGGCGACGCCGAATTGGCGGCCGCAGACCATATTATCAATGTGTTGCCGGGCGGCGATCAGACACACATGTTCTTTTCCGCCGAACGTTTTGCGCGGGCAAAAGAAGGCGCGGTCTATTACAGCATCGGCCGCGGGAGCACGACCGATCAAAAAGCTCTTCGTTCGGCCTTACAGACAAAAAAGCTGTCTGCCGCGTTTTCGGACGTGACTGAGCCGGAGCCGCTAGCGCCGGAGGATCCGCTGTGGACAACCCCGAATTGTTACATCACGCCGCATATCGCGTCCGGATCGGCACATGAGCGATTCGATCAAATAGATCTGTTCCTGAGCAACTTAAAACGATTTGAGGCCGGCGAAGATCTCGAAGGGCGTATTTTCTGATCTACCAACGCTGGTCATAGGACGAAAAATTCTCTCGCCAAGTGTCCGTTTGGTCTTCATGCAGCAAGAAAGGTATTCCGCCATCAAAAGCAATGCGGGCATCCGGCAGGCGGCCAAGCCAATAGTTGCGGCCCGTTGGTGAGGCAACGGAAAGAGTTATGCGCTCTTCGGCGATGCGCGATATCACCGCCAAGCGCCAATCTTTCCGCGAACGAACGAGAAGCCGCCCGCCCAGCGGCAGTTCGGATAGAGTTATTTCATTTTCGGCAGATCCCATGCTTTTCTAAATTCTTTGAGGTCGGTCGCTGTCATTTGCACCAGATAGGGCGATCTTTCAGGATCGGCCCAAGCAAGCACACGCTGTAGATCTTCCCGCTTCATGGCCGTACATCCCGCCGTGCCGGTCGCCGAATCGGCCCAAATGTGCAGAAAGATGCAAGATCCGCCGCCTTTTATCACAGGATATGAATTGTACCCGACATTGATGCCGAGGTCATAGACCATGCCCATTTCAAGCATTTTTTCGGAGCTTTTCCAATCGAAATTGCCGACCTGCATTCTATCCACGATCCGGTTGTAATGCGACGAAGCGGGGTCATCTACACATTCGGTAAAATCGCCCAATTTTGTGTAGGGCAAGGAATTGAAGCTTTCGCGTTCAGCTCGGCCGAAAGATGCTGTCAGCGGAAACATGCCGGCCGGCGAACGGCCATCGCCTTCCACCTTGAAAATAGAGACAGCCTCCGGGGCCGAATCGGCTGCCCATGCAAGGCCATTGCGGCCGATGACGACGGGAAAATCGTCGCCAACAGACCTCCATTTGCTGCGCGGGCCCTTGCGATCAAAAAGCCGCCCGCGGCCCTGAAATGCGGATTCATTTTCCGTCACAACAACAAAAGCCTGCAGCGAATTTGCAAAAGGCCTTTTTTCGGCGGTCGGTTCAGCCGTTTTGTTTTGACCGGCCGCGATCGCAGAAGCGACAGCAATGGCTGCCAAAAGAAATACTATCCGCATATTTAGAAGCAAAGACCTACTGATCTTCGAAAACCGAATCGTTGGCCGCGATGCGCTGGGCACGGACCGCATATATCCGAAGGCCAAGCGAGATGATGACGGCCGAGATGCCGATCCATAGAAATACCCACACGATCGCCGGAATGCCGGTGGCATTTGCCATGTTCACGGCGTCGGAATGGGCGGGCGTCAAGGTCGAGATAAAGAAGAGGTCAACAAGGCTGAAAACCGCATTCAGCAGGCATTGTACCGCTAAAAAGGCGGTCGCGAAATTGACCCATTTCACACTTGCATAGCGGGCAACCGCAGCGAGGCCGAGGCTAAGCACAGCACCGGCAAAGACGGTAAAGGCAATGCTGCCGAGGGTGACGTTCGCCAAAAGGTTCCACATCGGAGCCAAAATGCCGAAAATAACGGTCATCACGGCCACGAAACCCGAGGAAATGTACAAGGCCATGCGAGACGAGCGATCGTATCTGATCCATGCCAGCAAAGCAGCACCGAAAACGGTCGTACCGATATAACCGGCGCTTGAAATAAATAATTGAGAAAGCCAACCTGAGCTTTGCGACCACACAACCCCGCTTGTGTCAGGCGAAACTGTTAAACTTTGGACGGTATTGCCGGTGAGTACGGTCGCCAGCACATGAGATCCTTCATGGACAAAGGTGGCAAATAGCTGAAGCGGGTAAACGACCCAGCCGACGAACGGCAGATACATCGAAAGAAGCCACAGCCCAAAGCTGACCAACGTCGCGATCATCAGAAGCTTTACCTGCGGACGAACATCATCAGCCAGAGCGTATCCCATAGATCTTTTCACCACCTCAAAATATCCTTACGCCTATTTTAACGCAAAGTTCGCTTTTCAGCTAAGAAATTTTGCCGCCAAACGATAGACAAGATTGACCGGCAGACCGACGACGTTCCAATAGTCGCCCTGGATGCCGGTGATGAAAAGAGCGGCTTGAGCCTGTACGGCGTAAGCTCCGGCCTTGTCGAGCGGGCCGCCTTTTTGTACGAGCAATTCTATTTCGGCATCATCGATCGGACCGAAATCGACAGCGGTTCGCTGGACGGCTGAGGCGACCGTATCATCACGAACGAGAGCAACGCCGGTCAGCACGTCGTGCCGGCTGTCGGCCAAAAGCCGCAGCATTCGCCGGGCGTCATCAAGATCCGCGGGCTTGCCAATGATCGAACCATTGATGACGACGGTCGTATCGGCCCCGAGGACAAGACTGCCGCGGTGTTTTTCCGCGACAACCGACGCCTTGGTGCGGGCGAGGCGTTCAACATAGGCCGCCGGATCTTCGCCGTGAAATTCGGTCTCGTCAACGTCCGGAACGTCCTTGATAAAGGGCCAGCCGACGGATGTCAGTATCTCAGAGCGGCGCGGACTTCCGGAGGCAAGCACCAGGGGCGGCAGCTCGGTCATGAAAGCGGTGTTGTTTAGCATTTATTTTTGTTCTCGTTTAAGATAATAGATTGTTGCGGTGTGAATGCCAATGCAGAGTATATTTCGTTCCATGCCGGCGGCGTTAAATGGTTTCGCCGACGCTGATCAGGGCCGCGAGGCGGTCGTTGCTGCATGCTGGAAGCGTGCGGCAGGTGATCGGTTGGCAGAACACACGGTCGTTCTACGTTTTGAAGGAACACGCCTTTATGTGGCGGTCGCCAATGAAACCTGGCGACGAAACATCGCCGATCTAAGCGCCCAGATGATCTTTCGGCTTAATTCGATGTTGGGGACGCCAGTCGTGCGTTATATCGAATTCATCGTCGATGAGAATGCCGTTAAGGCGAGCCGAAAAAAGGACTCGGCCGGAACGAAATGGCGACGCCGGATCGAAAATGCCGCTGCGGATGAAATGACGGATTCGCTGAAAAGCTCGGCCGAAGGGATCGAGGACGAAAATCTTCGCAAAATCTTTTTACGGGCCGCTGCAAGCAGCCTAGGCCGTCGAAATTTGAGACCTAAAAAATAGAAGATTATGGACGTAAGACAGATCGCAAAACTCGCACATTTAGAGATCTCCGATGAAGAAGTGGCGCTGTACACGCCGCAGATGGCAGAGATCGTTAAATATGTTGAGCAGCTGAACGAACTTGATACCGATGGCGTAGAACCGATGCTTGGCGGCTTGACCGCCGAAGGAGCGGCAACGAAGACCGAACGAGAAGATGTCGTCGTGGCTTCGCTGGGACAAAAAGCTGCGCTCAGCCAGGCACCGAGCGGCGAAGCCGGCCATTTTCAAGTGCCGAAGGTGTTGTAATGCGGGCGTTTCTGGCGACGGTTCTGGCTGTTACAATACTTGGCGGTTGCAGTGTGCCCATGTTGGAATCAGAAACTTGTGCCGGTTCGCGCAACGAATTGCGACAGTTCTATTCGTATCATTTCGGCCATGCGATGCTGTTCTCAGCCGCAGAATTGGAACAGAGACGCAAATTTTTAACACCGGAATATTACGAAAGCCTCGGTGGTTCGCCGGCCGATGCCGATGCATTTACGACGGGCACCGGCGATACGCCGAAAACATTTCGGATCGGAGCTTGCGAAGAACTTTCGCCGGAACGGACACGCTTTGCGGTTTTGATATTTTGGAAAGATGACGTTCGTGATGAGCAAAGGACGATACATGCCGATATGAAATTGGTCGGCGATAGGTGGCTAGTAGATAAAATAGAAACAAGATAGAGATGTCGATAAAAACAACGATCGAAAAAACACTGGACAATGCCGAGCGACTTAACGGCGAATTGAATTCGTTCCTTTCTGTTGAGCGCGGCTATGCTGTCGAAAGGGCCGCTGCTCTTGACGGAGCAGGCGATGAAGGCCCGCTCCACGGTATGGCGATCGCCATCAAAGACAATATCTGCACTAAAGGTATTCAAACGACGTGCGGTTCGCGGATATTGGCCAATTACAAAGCTCAGTACGACGCAACGGCAGTGGAAAGACTGAACGCCGCCGGGGCTGTCATTATCGGAAAAGCGAACATGGACGAATTCGCGATGGGGTCTTCGAACGAATCTTCTGCGTTCGGCCCGGTTAAAAATCCGTGGAACGTTGAATATGTCCCGGGCGGAAGTTCCGGCGGTTCGGCGGTGGCCGTGGCATCGGGGGTGGTGCGTGCGTCTCTTGGCTCAGAAACAGGCGGATCTGTTCGCCAACCGGCATCTTTGTGCGGCATTATCGGGCTGAAGCCAACCTATGGCCGCATCTCGCGGTATGGATTGGTCGCGTTTGCATCTTCGCTGGACAACATCGGTATCTTTGGTCAAACGTCCGCCGATGCCGCCGCCGTGCTAGGCGCAATAGCCGGCCGCGACGTTCGCGATGCAACGTCCGCAGATGTTCCCGTCCCGGATTATACTGCGATGTTGAATGACGACATAAAAGGCAAGCGTATCGGCGTTCCGCGGGAACTGTTCGGTGATGGCCTAGATACGGAGGTTCGCGATGTCGTAATGGCGGCGATCGAAAATTACCGTTCGCTGGGAGCTGAGATCGTTGACGTGGAATTGCCGCATGCAAAATACGGGATAGCCGTTTACTACATCATCGCCACCGCCGAGGCTTCGTCGAACCTGGCTCGTTACGACGGCGTTCGCTATGGATTTCGGGCGGAAGGAGCCCATTCGTTGCGTGAAATGTATTACAAGACCCGCGAAGAAGGTTTCGGAGCCGAGGTTAAACGCCGCATTATGCTGGGTACCTACGTACTCTCCAGCGGCTATTACGACGCTTATTATTCAAAGGGGCAAAAGGTCAGAACTTTGGTCAAACAGGATTATCAGAACGCATTTGCTGCTTGTGATGCAATACTAACGCCGACTTCGCCCTCGACGGCTTTCAAGGTGGGGGAACGTTCGGAAGATCCTTTGGCAATGTATCTGAGTGACATTTACACCGTTTCTGCAAATTTGGCGGGCATTCCCGGTATCAATGTTCCGTGCGGCATATCTGCGGCCGGATTGCCGATCGGGCTGCAGCTGCAGGGAAATGCGTGGTCTGAGGGGTTGTTGCTGAATATGGCAAATGTTTATGAAAAAGCATTTCCGCTCGGGGCAAAACCGAGTATCTATGCAGAATAGGCTTTGGTTCGCTGAAATACGCCGAGACCGAAAGCGGCAGTTTACTTTTAAGCTATGAAGATCTTGATGACAGGTGCCGGCGGATTGATCGGCAAAGAATTGCAAAAGCTGTTTCGCTCAAAGGGATACGATCTGTTGATCGCTACGCGCGGCGAAGCTGACAGCGACGAAAAAGTGCATTGGGACATCGAGCAGGGCTTTGACGAGGACGCGTTGAAACGGCTGGAGGGGATCGATGCCGCCGTCCATTTGGCGGGCGAAAATGTCAGCGGCATCCGCTGGACCGACGAAAAGAAAAAAGCCATCCGCGACAGCCGCGTCAACGGTACGCGGTCGCTGGTCGATGCACTTTTCAAGTTGGAAAAACGGCCCGGGGTGCTGGTATCAATGTCCGGGATCGATTTTTATGGTGACACAGGCGACGAGATAAAGACCGAGACCGACCGGGCCGGCGAGACTTTTTTGGCCGAGGTCTGCAAAGCTTGGGAAGCTGAAGCCCGCCGTGCCGAAGATGCGGGGATCCGCACCGTGATGCTGCGCACCGGCATGGTGCTTTCAAAAGACGGCGGAGCTTTGGCGACGATGCTGACACCATTCAAACTTGGCGTGGGCGGCGTCGTCGGGAGCGGGAAACAGTGGATGAGCTGGATAGCCATCGACGATATTGTGCGGGTCATAGAATTTGCGGTCGAAAAAGATGTGCTTCGCGGAGCGGTGAATGCCGTTTCGCCTCAGCCCGTGACCAACGAGGAATTCACCAAAACACTTGGCGAGGTCGTTTATCGCCCGACATTTTTGCCGCTGCCGGAATTTGCGGTTAACCTCGCTCTCGGCGAAATGGGTCATACTCTGCTGCTTGACAGCCGCCGGGCAGAGCCGAAACGCTTGGAAAAAGCAGGGTTTGAATTCGAGTATCCTCAGTTAAAAGAAGCCTTGGAGCACGTGCTTTCCGACTAGGTTCTTAAGGCTACCATTTCTTCGATCAACACCGGACGGCTCGGCGCACAATCGGCTTCGAATGGAGCGATCTGGAGATTCAATAAATATTCGCCGTCATTGATATCGTCCGGCACGTAGATCATTTCTGTGACAGTGCTGCCGAGGCGGGTGTTGCCGTCAACTTCGAACGACCCTGGACGCATATTCCAAAAAATACGGTGATTTGAGAGCTGGCCGCCATCGAAAAGCCGGTCGATCGAAGGCAGATCGACCAGGAGGTGTTTGAACCCGAGTTCGATCATCAGCCGCATCGCATCGTTCGTGAAATATGGCGGAATGTTATCGTCGCCATATGCTGCAACGAGCTTTTCGCTGGTGTTGGGCAATGTGCGAACGATCAACGCCCGCGGCAGATCACCGGAGCGCGGCATCTGCGTCAAAACATTTTCCAAAACCCGCCGGGTTATCAAACGGTCGCCAGATTCGACAGCCGAATAGGCCTCTTCTGTCGAAAGCTCCGGTTCAACACTGACCAACACCGCCTTCATCAAAGCATCCTGCAGACAGTTGCGGACAGATATCCGCTCGTGGGTGATATGCCCGACACATTCCGTATGCGTGCCGTTGCAATGCGGCACCAGCATATAGCGTTCAAAATTGACGCTCGAATCGTCGCGGGTGTCGCCAAGTTCTTCGGCCATTGCGGAGCCGACGCCAAAGGCATTGGGTTGCGGGCCATTGAATTTCAGCGGTATTGAAAGGTCTGCGACGATCTTCATCGTAAATCATTGTAAGCTAAAAGGCCCGATCCGCGAATGGCGGATTTAGATACCGCCGCGGAATGTAATAAAATAGAGAACGCCCCTGAAAAAACGGAGATCAAAATATGAAACAACGTTCAGATTTTATGAAGGCCGGAAAGGGTGCAATGGCAGCGATGTTCGGCCTGTCGAAATATATGGCGAAATGTTCGATCGAAAAGCCGCTGCAGCATTTGATCGAAATGCGCGTTTCCCAGATCAATGGCTGTGCTTTCTGTTTGGATATGCATTCAAAAGACTTGCGGCACGGCGGCGAGACCGAACAGCGGATATATCTGCTTGACGCCTGGCGAGAAACGGAACTTTACACCGACCGCGAGCGGGCCGCACTTGATTGGGCAGAAGCCGTCACCAATATCAGGGACGGCATGGTGCCGGACGAAGTTTACGAGCTTGCAAAAGCAGAATTTACAGAGGAAGAATTGATCGACCTGACCTTGGTCGTCAATGCGATAAACAGCTGGAATCGGTTCAATATTGCGTTTCGGGCGCCGGCCGGAACCTATCAGCCGGGACAATTCGGGTAATCTTTATAACCGGCGGATCTGCTCCATTACGTTTTCGATGTCGATATCTGCGGCGGAATTCACATCGGAACATACCGCCATCAGAAAAGCATCCTGTGCCTCGCCGCGGCGTTTAGCTTCGGCATATGGCAGATCCTCGCGAAAAGTAACCATCGAATATTTCGAAAAATAGTCGGGAAAGGCCTGTTCGAGTTTAGTTTCGAGTTCGCGTTTGCGTTGAAAAACGGGATCGGCGACCCGATCGCGCATTTCGTAGAAATTGTCTTCGGCCATATCGGCAATAGCGTCGGCGTTCGGTTTGCGAAGCTCGGCAAATTCACCGAAGATCGCAGCCCAATCAATGGCGTCCGGTTGACGGTCGATCAATTCCGCCAAAACCCGCACGTCTTCAAAAGCGCAGTTCATTCCCTGGCCGTAGAAAGGCACAACGGCGTGAGCCGCATCGCCGAGCAGTAATACTTCGCCGCCGATATTCCAGGGTGAGCATTTTAGAGTTCCAAGCAGTCCGACGGGATTTGCAAAAAAATCTTCTGATAAGGTCGGCATCAATTCCAAGGCGTCCGGAAATTCCGCCGAAAAGAATTCTTTTACTTTTTGTTCGTCAGCAAGTGATCCAAAAGACCTTTCACCGTGCCGGGCAAGAAATAGCGTGCAGGTAAAGCTGCCGTCGAAATTCGGCAGAGCGATCATCATAAATTGATGTCGCGGCCAAATGTGCAAGGCGTTCTTTTCAAGCAGAAAGGAACCGCCGCGGCCGGGCGGGATGTGCAGTTCCTTATATCCGTGTTCGAGAAAAACAGTTTGTGACAGAAAACCATCGATCTGTTTTTCTAAAGCCTGACGAACCGCCGAACCGGCCCCGTCGGTGGCGAAAATGGAGCCGCTTTCGGCGATCTCTATTTCATCTCGTTGGGAGTGATCTGCCGGTTCGAATCGAAGACGGAGTGGTGAAACTTCACAGCCGGTGCAGCGGCGGTTGAAGTGAAAGGTGACGCCCGTGTGCTTTTCGGCTTCGTTGATGAGAGCAATGTTCAGCCCGCCGCGAGAGATGGAATTGATATATTCGCCTTGGCGGCCGGAATAAGGCAGCAATTTTGTTTCGCCGGTCGGTGAATGGATCATGCGGCCATGCATCGGCACCGCTTCCGCCAGCATATAATCGTCCATGCCGACCTCGCGAAGTGCGGCAATGCCGCGATCGGAAAGTGCAAGGTTGATCGAACGGCCCGCCGCGACGGTTTCTTTGCGCATATCGCCGCGAGCTTCGTAAACATCGACGGCGAAACCACGTTTGGCCAAATTGATCGCAAGCAGTGATCCGGCCAAACCGGCCCCGATAATTGTTACTTTTTTATCTGACATTTGATTAAAATCACTCAGGTCATACGAGCAATTTGTTTCGTTTGCAGCTTCATTTATTTAATGAGACCGATGATGAATAAGCGTGCTGATCTAGTCAATTATTTCTTCTTTGAAGAAGTCTTCACTGAAAGCTTTAGGCAGAAAAATCGGCAAACTAAACCCGCGAAAATACCGATAAACAAGATAGAAACGCCATTTAATATATAGGCCCCAAAGTTCTGCCAAACGGTCCAATAACACGGAGAACAAGTTCCCTCCCAAAAATGAGGAAATGGCCATCCGTAGGTGAAACCTTCGTGAGCGAAGTGGATCTCTCTTGAAGAGAAATCTTTCGCAGCTGCAAGATAGCTCTTAAGGTTCATTAAAAAGGCGCAAACACACACTAGGACAAAACCGACCCGGAAGCAGAGGCTTTTTATTGACGCCTGACCAATGGCATGCACAGTTCTCAAATTAAACATCCCTTCAATCTTTCGACAAAGCCGAAGACGTCCGCGAAAGAATTATACAGCGGCACCGGGGCGACGCGGATAACGTCCGGTTCGCGCCAATCTGCGATCACACCGCGTTCGGTTATTTGTTCGAACAAAGCCTTATCGGCATTGCGGACACGGATCGAGAGCTGGCAGCCGCGTTGTTCGGCGTCGGAGGGTGTAATGATCTCGATGCGGTCTGTTTCAACCTTTGACAGAAGATATTCCAGATAGCCGGTCAGTTTCACAGATTTTTCTCTCAAAGCAGGCATCGTTGCCTCGTCGAAAATTTCTAGAGAAGCCCGCAGGGCGGCCAGTTGAAAGATCGGCGGATTGGAAAGCTGCCAGCCTTCGGCCCCGGCCATCGGCACAAATTTGTCGCCCATTAGAAAACGAGTTGCTTTATCGTGGCCCCACCATCCGGCAAAACGCGGAAGGTCAAACGAATGAGCATGGCGTTCGTGGACGAATGCTCCGGCGATGCCGCCCGGTCCCGAATTGAGATATTTATAAGAACACCACGCGGCGAAATCGGCATTCCAATCGTGCAGTTTCAGCTCAAGATTTCCGGCGGCGTGTGCCAGATCGAAGCCCACCAAGCAGCCTTTTTTGTGGCCGGCTTCGGTGATCGCTTTCATATCAAAAGCTTGTCCGGTGTAGTAATTTACGCCTCCGAGCAGGATCAGGGCGACGCTGTCGCCTTCGTGGTCGATGGTGTTGAGGATGTCTTCGGTGCGAAGTGTTGTTTCGCCTTCACGCGGCGTGAGTTCGATGAGAGAGCCGCTTGCAGCAACCACCCCGTCATCCGAAGCGGATGCCGCCCCTCCTTTGAAAGGAAGGGAGCCTTTGGTGTCGGAGCCTTTGGTTTCGGAGCTTTTGGTTTCGGAGCTTTTGGCGGAGTAGCCGTGAAAATTTATTTGAGAGGCGACGGCGTATTGATCCGAAGGAAAGGCTCCTTTTTCAATGATGATCTTATAGCGTTCGGCGGTCGGGCGATAGAACGAAGCCATCAGCAGATGCAGATTGACCGTCAGCGAATTCATCGCCACGACCTCGATCGGTTTTGCCCCGACCAGGCGTGCGAGCGGTTCGGCGACGAATTCGTGATAGGGCAGCCACGGATGCTTGGCGTGAAAATGGCCTTCGACGCCAAGTTTCGCCCAATCTGTAAGTTCTTGCTCGATGTATTCGCGTGTTAGCTTTGGCTGCAGGCCCAGCGAATTTCCCGTGAAATAAAGCACATCAGAACCATCTGTGTGTTTCGGGATGTGAAAGTCCTGCCGAAATCGCTGCAGCGGATCGGCGCGGTCCGCTTCGTCTGCGCTTTTGAACGGCGAATGATCGATCTGGCTCATCGGTTGTCTTATATCAATCATCGCCGAATTTCGCACGCCATAGAGGAGCGATCTGTTCCATGACCTTGCAGTCGCAATAGCCGCCGTTATTGTTCAGCCAATTGGTCAAACGGCCAAATTCGAGCCGATTGTCCATCATGAATCGCATTGAATGTCGAAGACTATGATCTTCGCACTCGGCTTCAAAAAGCTCATCTTCGACATGATCGAGCAATTTGCTGATCGTTTCTTGCCGGGCGGGGAGCGAATCAAGAAAGCGTTCAAGCTCTTCGCCGCTCATTTGCTCCAAATTCTCAATTTCACGTTTTCTGACAATGGCCATAGTTAATCGTTATATTAACTCAAATTAAAAACGCGGGCGAATTCGGCCGGATCGCGGAAGCTAGCCGGGCTTTAACGATATCTATACTCCGATCCGAAAATGGCAAAGAGTTGAGGTGCGGGAATAGGCAAATAGACGTGCTGTGTGTAGTATAATTCTCTGATGGTCGAAAAGCTGACGGTTTTTTTTCTGATAGTTCTGTGTCTGCTGCTTGGTGTGTATCTTATACTTGCGCCGTGGGATATGCTTTTCGGCAATTGGAGCGACAATTTTCTTCTGGCTTTTGTTTCGAATCGGACGGGAATACCGTCTATTCAGCAAACCGTTGCCTCGCCTTGGTTTCGCGGAGCGGTAACGGGATTGGGTGTGATGAATATCATAATCGCTTTTTGGGAGGCGGCACATTTTGAACAGAGCGTGTCACTTTTGCGGGCTGAAGCCCAACCGGTTCGACGTCCTTCGAACGATCGATGAAGAGCCCTCAGATCCATTTAATAACGGACGGAACGATCTCCGCAGAAAGTTTTGATACGGACAAAAACGAGCTCCTTCGTATTGTCGAAGCCGGCCGTTCCTCGGGCATTTCCCACATCCATATCCGCGAAAAGAATTTAAATGCAAGGCTGCAATTCGATCTGGTAAGGGAACTGGCAGCCATCTCAAAGGCACGAAGGCCGCTGATCTTCGTTAACGGGAGGCCCGATGTTGCGGAAACCGCCGGTGCGGATGGTGTTCACCTGCCGTCGCATTCATTTACCGTCAAGGATATAAAAAAGAATTTTCCGCGGCTGCAGGTCGGCATTTCGGTCCATTCGGTGAAAGAAGCGGCGTCGGCGGAGGTCGCCGATGCCGATCATGTCTATCTTAGTCCGATATACGCTTCGCCGGGAAAAGGAGAGCCGCTAGGGCTTGATAGGCTGTCGGCTGCTGTTAAGGCTGCGGATGTGCCGATGATCGCGCTCGGCGGAATTGATGAAAGCCGCGTCCAGGCCGTTTTGGCGACGGGTGCGGCCGGTTTTGCAGCGATCAGATATCTGAACGAATTTATGCGAGCACGCATCAAAACAGTATGACCAAAATAGTTCTAAGCGTGGCGGGGCTGGACCCTTCCGGCGGTGCCGGATCGATCGCGGACATCAAGACCATCGCGGCATTCGGTTGTTTTCCGGCGGCGGCGATCACATCGATAACCTTTCAAAATACGACCGGGGTTTTTGGGGTTGAAGATCAAACGGCAGAAACGGTGCGACGACAGATCGAACCGGTACTTCAGGATTATCGGGTCGATGCGCTCAAAACCGGCATGCTGCCATCGCGGGAAATTATCGAAGAAACCGCGAGCCAGATAGAAATTGGCGGTTTGAAAAATATCGTGGTCGATCCGGTAGTTCGTTCAACGTCGGGTTTTGATCTGATAGACGATCGGGCTCTGGCGGCGTTGATCGAAAAGCTGTTTCCGCTTGCGGATGTGATAACGCCGAATATTCCGGAAGCAGAACGCATCTCCGGGTTTCAGATCCGGACGGTGGGCGATATCGATGCGGCGGCGGCAAAGATGCAGCAGCTCGGAGCAAGATGTGTGCTGATAAAAGGCGGCCATGGGCACGACGCAAAAAGCGGTATGGCAACGGATAGACTCTATATATCCGGTGAAGTTCGACTTTATTCAGCTTCCTTTATCGAAACCGATGCGACACATGGCACCGGCTGTACATTGTCCGCGGCGATCGCGGCAAATTTGGCATTGGGCAGGGAAATGGGTGATGCGGTGAGCATAGCGAAAGATTTTGTGCACGAAGCCATCCGAACGGCTCCTCATATTGGAGACGGCCATTCGCCGATCAACATCAAACCGGCTAAAACCGGAGATCACTGAGCTACGGGAAAGAAGACCGGTGATTGATAGGTAACACCAAAGGTGACGCCGGTTCGCGGGCTGAACCGGGTCAAACCAAAAACAGCAGCGGTGTCAAACCGCAGGCCCGAGGCTTTGACCTGGGCTCCGATGCGGAAATTGCCCACGCTTTCCGTGCCGAGCGGCACATTTCCGGAACGGGTGTTCAAACGGCCGTTGATCTCAGTAGCAATATTAATGCGGTCACTTAAACGAAAAATACCGGCCAAGCCGTAAAGAAGCACGTCATTCTGGGTAAAACGTTCGAGCGGGGCGGTCATGATGCCAAGCCCGACATTTCCGTAAATGTTTGCCAGCGGGGCACGCCCGGCCTGTTTGCCAAAACGCTTTTGAACTATCAATTTACTGAAAATGTTGATCTGGTTGGTGCCGATGCCTTTTGCCTGGTCGGTGTTCGGCATCTGAAATCCGAACTTCATACCCAACGCAGGTGTGTATCTGGTCTCGTTATGGAGTTTTACTTTGGCGGAGACGATAAAATCGTCAAAATCGCTGGTGGAATTTCCCGTTACATTCAGCGGAATTGCCGATGGGCCGCGCGAATTGATCGCGACGAAATTCTGTACCGTGCCCTCGATCTGCAATTCGACATTGGCGGCAAATCCCTGGCGAATACGAATGTCGCCGACGCGGGTCATGTCACCTTTCAGGCCGGAAAGAGGAAATTTTACATTCTGCAAGAAATCGACACCGGCACCGATCTCGACAGAACCTTGCGGGGTAATGTCGATATCGTCCGTCAGCAGCGGGCGTTGCTGTCCGATGGCCGAAAAGCCAGCCGCCGCAATGATCAAAAATAGCAGAAAAGATCTGGCCACGGCGTTAATTTTTACATTAACGCGGCGGTTTGTAAACGTTTGACGAGAGAAATAGCGGGCTCAAGGGATCGTTTTTGACGTTTTGGACATTGGGCCGAAAACTTGTCACAATAACGAAGTTATCCGGCATGCAGAAAAGCTGAAAGATGGAATTGGTCAACCAGAAAAAAGATAGCGGTGAAGCCGGCGGATTACGATTGGTCGCCGAGCAAAAAACGGACGAGGTGCGGGCGGAACCGGAAAAGCAATTCGTCAATTTTTCGTTCTATCGGGTAAATCCTGAGTGGCGAAAGCTCGATCCGGAAACAAAAAGCATCTTCAAAAGCGAATTTTCGCGGGTTTTTGAAAAATACCGCGACGAATTTTTGCTTTTCAGCTATTCGCTGGTCGGATTTGATCCGAATGCCGATCTAATGTTTTGGCGGATCGGGCGTTCAATGGATACCATCCAGGATATGACGGCGGCGCTGTATCGCACGCGTCTCGGCAGCTATCTGGAGGTAGCCGACAACTATCTGGCTGTGACGCGAAAGATGATGTTCGTTGAGAACACCGGTGCAGCGTCTGTTTCTGAAGACCGGCGTTACGTCAAGGCCGGGACCGGTAAATATCATTTCGTATATCCGTGCGTTAAAAATTCGGACTGGTACGAAAAAACGGGCGAAGAGCGTGATGCTCTGATCGAAGAGAATTTTATGGTCGGGCGGCGTTTCGGGAATATAAAGATACATATGACGCATGCCTTCGGCTTTAGCGGAAAAGAATACATAATATCTTTTGAAACGGATGAGCCGCGAGATTTTTTGGCGCTCGCCGAGGAATTGCGGCAAGCCCCGGCAAGCAAATTCACGATGAACGATATGGCGATATATACATGCCGCCGCCGCAGTTTGAAGGAGTGCCTGGATGCACTCGGATAAAACGCAGGTGGTCAGAAAACTTTTGTTCAGCGGCATCGTCCAGGGCGTCGGATTTCGTTATTTCGCACAGCGTTCGGCGGCAACGCATCAGATACGAGGTTATATTAAGAATTTGGATGACGGCCGCGTGGAGGCTTTGGTCGAAGGCGGCGAAAAGGCCGTCGAAGCTTTTAAGCAAGATCTGTCGGCCGGCCCGCGCGGAGCGGTGGTAGAGAACATCGAAGAGACCGTGTTGGAACCGGAAAGCGATTATTCGTCTTTTTTGATCGAAAAATAGAAAATGGAAGACCTGAAAAAACTTATTCGCGAAGTGCCTGATTTTCCGAAACCGGGCATTAACTTTTACGACATAACAACGCTCCTAAAGGATGCCGACGGCTTGAAAAGATCGCTTGACGCAATGTATGAGCTAGTCAAAGATGAAAAGATCGACACAGTTATCGGTATCGAATCTCGCGGTTTCATTTTTGCAACGCCTTTGGCACTTCGACTCGGGGCCGGGTTTGTACCGGTCAGAAAACCGAACAAGCTGCCGGCGGAGTGTGTCTCCGTCTCATACGACCTCGAATACGGCCAAGATACGCTTCAGATACACAAAGACGCGGTATCGGATGGGCACCGGGTGCTCATCGTAGATGATCTGCTGGCGACGGGCGGCACAGCAAAGGCGGTCGTAGATCTGGTCGAAGGACTGGGCGGCGAAGTTGCCGGACTGCTTTTTGCTGTCGAACTCGACTTTTTGGGCGGTCGTGAAAAATTTGGCTCGCGAAAGGTTCAGGCATTGGTAAACTACGATTCGTAGTATGCCGCAAAGACAATATTGTTCCCGTAGCTCAGCAGGATAGAGCGTTCGCCTCCTAAGCGAAAGGCCGCTGGTTCGAATCCAGCCGGGAACGCCAATGAAAAATGGTGCGGATGCATGGTGAAGGGGCTGCACCTATTTTTTACCTTCACCGGGGCGGCAAATGCCGTGGCCGCATTCCGTCAGACATTATCAAATGGCTCGTATAAAACTATGATAAATTGTCCGGCTTGCGGAAATACGAATCCGCGTTTAGTGATGAAAGAGGTATCGCTCTCGAAGGGCAAAGACGTCATTCGCGGAACGGCATTTACATGCATATTCTGCCCTCACGTTTTTACGATAACCACCGACGAAACGGACAGCCGGGCAAATATGGTTCATGAGGTGCGAATGCTCCTTCGGCGGGGTAAACCGCGCCGGGCCCGACGCCGCGGCCTCGCCTGATCGAACTTTTTTACCGAATTCGCCGAATGCTGATGCCGCTAAGCATCGGCCGATCTTTTACCGCAATAAAGCGGACGTCGATCGAACCTTTTGTTTCCACTAAAAATTTGCGGGCCGAAGCCTTTCGCCAGCCGATCTCGGCCGCTAGGTCAAGATGCCGAAGCACGACGCTGTCATTGATGGCGACGCTGAAGATACGTTGGCCCGGCCTTTCAAACTTCATTTCCGCAAAACGCAGTTCTATTTCGTAGTTGCCGGGCGGAACGTCGAACCGGTAGCTCCCGATCCCTTCAAGCCTGGTCTGGAACAGCGGGTCGTCATCAGTCCCCAGAACGTTCGGATGCGGCGGCTCACCGTAGATGTGCAGAGGGTCACGCCCCGTCCAGCCGAAACCGCCGTTTTTGTAAGGAGCGTCCGCCATCCAGATAGTGCCGCCGGCGTCCCTGAAATCAGCGTTAGAACCGACATTGACGGCGATGAAAGGCGATGCTGCAGAAACGGCGTTATATTTGACGTCAAACGCGTCCGTGAACCGCAGCCCTCGCAGGTTGCCGCTGGCTGCAAAATTATTCGTGCCGCTTTCGAGGGAAACCATCCAGGTCGCTTTTTGGACGGCATTCGGCCGCTTTTTGCCGAGAGAGCGACCGTTCAAAAACAGTTCTATTTCCGGAAGGTTGGAATAGACGTCGATCGGATATTTGACCGGACGAGCGGCGACACGATGGGGCCAATCGCGTACAGCGATGTGCAGCACCGGACTTTTCGCATAGTTGGCGGCATAGAAATAATGCACGTCCTTCGGATCCCGGTCATAGGTGAACATACCCTTATTATTTAGGTGTGGCAGGTTTTCGCCGCGGGGTTCGGCGGCAAAATCGAATTGATTCCAGATGTTGACGCCCGCGATAAATGGACGAGACTTGATCTGCGAGAGATAGGATTCGTGAAATTTTCGCTGGTATTCCGTCGTCGAATCAAAGCGGCGCGGTTCAAGCGAATGCAAACGACGGTCGGCGTTGGCTCCGTATTCGCTGATGATAAGAGGCCTTTTCGGAAATCGCCGATGCTGGTCGTCGATGAATTTGCCAAAATCTTCAAGGTCGTTGCTGTACCAGCCATCGTAAAGGTTCCAGCCGGTGATATCGGCAATGTCACCGAGTCCGGCGGTGTTGTAAATGTCACTGCCATGGAACGCGATGGTAGTAGGGCGGGACGGATCTTCCTGTTTGGCGGCCGCATTCAACCGTTTTGCAAGCTCGATAGTTGCCGGATACATATCATCACGGCCTTTCGGCACTCTCAAAAAGATCTCGTTCATATAGCCCCACATGATCACAGAAGGATGATTGCGGTGCTGGCGTATCATCTCTCGAACATAGCGTTCACAGTTGTCATAAAATTCCGGTGTGGTGGTTATGTAATTGAGGATGGGCGTTTCTTCCCATACCAAAAGACCGAGTCGGTCGGCGGCATTCAACACCGCCGGGTCTTGGGGATAATGGGCGAGCCGTACGAAATTGAATCCGGCATCCTTAATGATCTGCATATCCCGCACATGGGCCGCGTCCGGCACAGCAAAACCCATAGCTTGCAGATCTTGGTGGCGATTCGTGCCGCGGAGCTTTATCGGATCGCCGTTAAGGACAAAACCTCTTTCGGCGTCAATGGTGAACCAGCGAAAACCGAGCGGTTCGGTAACGGCGTCGCGTTCGATGCCGCCTTCGCGAACAGATACCCTGACCGAGTAAAGATACGGGTCGTCCGGCGACCACAATTGCGGGCTGACGATCTTTATCGGCGGCAGATCGATCTTTGCCGTGTTGCCGCCGGCAACTGTCAGATCGCGCCTGCTCGAACCGGCGGGCCGGCCGGCCGAATCAAGTATCTGAGCAACTATTTCCAGGTTCCTTTCAGTGTTCGAGTCGTTACTGGCCGCTGCGCTGATCTGAGCCGTCGCCGCCTTTGCCGACACTTCCGGTGTGGTCACAACAACTCCGGAAGACGCCATGTCCGTCACATCCAAATGTACTCGGTCCGTCGCTATCAGCCATACATCGCGATAGATGCCGCCGTAGAAATTGAAATCGCCCGTTAACGGCGGAATATTCTCATCAAATCGGTTGTCAGCTGTAACAAATATTGAATTGTTCCGGCCAAAGCGGACGAAAGGGGTGATATCGATCGAAAAAGCACTGTAGCCGCCTGTGTGGCTGCCCGCTTTGAGCCCGTTGATATACACGTCGGCTATTTGATTGACCGCCTCAAAATACAGGAACAAACGCTTTTCCGAAAGTTCGGACGGAACGGCCAGGGAGCGGTGGTATGTGCCGATGCCTCTATGAAAACCCGGTTCGTCATCGAAGGTATCTTCGATGTTCCATGTATGCGGAACATCTATTTTTTGCCATTGGATAGTGTCGGTAGCCGTGACGGAACCGTCAAGTTTGAACCGCCAATTATCATTGATGCTTTGCACCATGCGAGAAGATTGGGCGGAAAAAGAAACAGCGGCGAGCATTAGAACGGCGAAGGCTAACAACTGGTTTTTCATATCGACCCATATTTTACCCTAAGTTCGATAACAGATGTTGTGGGCAAAAAGAAGGTTCAAATGAAAAAGCAGGCATGAACTCTGTTGTCCATGCCCGCAATTTTTCGATCAGCTCAATGATCTTGAGATCATTTATCGTCCGCTGTGCGTGCCGTGTCCGCAGAGCCGGTTGCCGTCAATTTCAGCTTGGCAATGAGAACATCGACGTCTGCCTGGGCGATATTGAGATCGATGGAAACCTCGCTGCCTTTATTGACGATCTTGGCCGTATCGACAACTCTTGAAGCGATCTTGAGCTCCGGCGTTGTCGAAGAACTGAGAAGTGAGCTTCCAAGCATACGCAGCCCGCCGAGCATTTCGCCGAGTTCCTTGGCATCCGCAGCGGTGGCGGTGCGGGCCGCCAGATCAACGGCAACGCCAGCCGTGTTTATATCAAAACCGCCGAAAAGATATCTTATCGAACGAAGATTCTTTGCCATCTCGTCGTTGTCCAGCGGCACCAGAGCCTCAAAACCAGCCGGCACTTTTGAAGCGAAAGAAAAGATCCGGCCGGTGCGGGCGGTAAGAAATTTGGTCAGAACCGGATCCGCTTTTGATGTGCCGGCAAGGGTGTTTTTGACCATTTCCAGATCGCCTGCCAGCAATGTCTTATCGTCAAACACAGTAACCGCAATGTCCGGATCCACTTTATTTACGAGCGAATCCACAGTTTCCGGACGAACAGACGGCACTTTTGAACCATGCTCTGCGGCTATTTCTTTCGTCTGAAATATATAGACCGATCTTTCGCCGATCTTTTCTTCGCGGTATTTCCCATTGGCAGCCAATTTGCCGGCGGCAAGAAGATCGGCCGCGTTCATTGCGCTGCGGACCGCGAAAACAGTATCGAACGAATATTTGCCTGCGGCGGTCCCGGGGCGAACGGTGGCTCCGACAGTAACCGTTTCGAATTGGCGAAGATCAATGCCGACCTTTGACCGCAGTTCGTCCGACGACCTCAGTATCTCGTCCAAGATCGGTTGATTGGCCGAGAAAAGCTGCGGTAAACCTGCGGAAAAAAAGCGCTTCGCATCAAAAATGGCGACGGCGTCAACCTCCGGCATCAGGCGCAGTAGATCACTATTTTTGGGCAATGCCTTTTTCGACTTTACATCAGCAAACGCTGTCCCGGCCAAGTTCAGTGTCAGCACACCTAACAGAGCTGCTGCAAATAATTTCAGTTTCATAAAAATTCTCCGGAAGAAATATTCGGACAATCTCTATTGATGAACACGCCTTGCGGGCGGTTGCCGTAAAAATTGTCCGGTTTCATATATAAATGCGGTCAAAACTATTTGGCGACCGCTCCATTGCTGTCGCGAGCAAGTCGGTCTGCTAGGACGTTGCTGTTTAGCTGACGCAATTTTTGGTACGCCTTTTTAGCTTCGGCGAGGTCGCCATTACGGAATTGAGCCTCGCCCAGATTGTAATAGGCGGCCGCAAATTTTGCGTCTTTATCAACAGCTTTTTTAAAAGCGTTGATCGCGTCCTTGTATTTTTCCTGTTTTCGCAGAGCGATGCCGAGTTCGTTCAACGCAAAACTCCAATTCGGTTCCTTGGCGACCACCTTTCTAAAGGCGGCCTCAGCACCGGCAAAATCGCCGAGATCGGTCAGTGCCATTCCAAGATTAAGCAGCGGGCCGGCAACAAAGCTTGAATCGGCGGAAGCCGCTTTTTGCAGATTTAGCTTTGCCTTTTCGAGCTTCGGCAAAGCCTCAGCCTTACGTCCGGCGTCGATATCCGATTTGGCGGCGTTATAGTAAGCCCATCCGAGATTGGCGCTGTCAACGCTGCTGGCATTCAGAGCGGTGGCCTTTTCAAGATTGCGAACGGCCACGTCCCAGCGGCAAGCGACGGCGCGTGCTTTGTTGATCTCGCATTGTTTGCCGACCATATAGGCGGCCTTGCTATAGATATCGGCGGCCTGTTCTTTATTGACGTTCGGCCGGCGTTCGACAAATAGGACCGCTAGGTTGTAAGCCGCCTCAGCGTCGTTGTAATGCTTAAGCCTGGCCATCGGATCGGCCGCCGAGATGCTTGCTTGGCGATACGCGTCTCCCAGGTTTTCGTAGGCTTCGATGCTGGTATTGTTCAACCGGACAGCTTCTTTATATGCCTTGATCGCTTCCGGATAATTACCGCTTTCATATTGGGCGGAGCCAAGGGCCAACCAGGCTTCAAAGTAGTTCGGCCGCAGAACGGTAGCTTGTGTCAGATCAGCTACGGCTGCCGCCAAGTTTCGTTCGCGTTCATAGGCGGATCCGGAATAGAGAAATGCTTCTGCCAAGGTCGGATCGAGCTGCTTAGCCTTTTGCAGAGCTGTGATCGCCTCTTTATTGCGATTTTGTGTAAAGCGGACAAGCCCGAAATACAGTTGACTGCGGGCATCATCCGGCGTCAGCATCACGGCTTTTGAAAGCAGTTCGTCGGCTTTGGCGATATCACCCTTTTGATAATAGAGGACACCTAGCGGAGCATAGATCGCTGTCAATTCCTTGTCTGTCAAAAGGGCTTTTTCATAGTTTTCCGCCGCTTTATCATCTTCGTCCATGTCTGAAAGAACTTCACCTAGGCCGAAGTAGGCAGGGGCGTTGTTCTTGTCATAGGTCAAAGCTTCTTCAAAGAATTTGCGCGCGGAGGCAGGGTTGTCCCGGACAAGCAATTGGTTGCCCTTTAGTGCAAGAGCTTCGCTGAGGCCGCTTTGGGCCTTAGCATTGGACGGGTCGAGACTGAGAGCTTCGCGGAAGAAATTGATCGATTCGTCATAATTATCCTGATTCATCCAATATTCGCCGACACCGGCGAACAATACGGCCGCCTTCTGCGGTGACATTGTTTTGATGTTGACCGGAAGAGCCGTCGGAGCAACCACGGCGGAGCGTTGACGTCTCGGCTGCACCTTTGCGAGTTCGACATATTGTTTACTCAAACGCTGGGCACTTTGCACACGTTGACTTTTGGTGCGTTCGGTGCGGACTTTTGAGATAAATTTGCGCGGAGTTGAATTTGCTCCTGAGCGGAATACGAAAACACTGGAACCGCCGCCAAGGTCACTAACGGCGACCAGGTCCTGCGCGGCGGTCGGCATTGCGGCAACCATCACGCCGGCCAAGACGGCCGCTGATCCGGCAATGCGAACGAAACGATCGATATTTATTTTGAACATAATTATGTCGATATAAACGCAAATAGGCGGCAATTGCGAACTCCGCCGCAAATTAGACGTTCCAAGCCAATAGATTTTGCCCCTTGCGGTGAACGCCTTATTGTGAACCTAATAAGGCAAATTTTCAATGCTTAGGATGCATGCTCAAGCTGTTGGGATGCGTCCCTTCCAGGGACGGAACATTCGCGGCATATACGTCGGGTGCTGCCCGACGCTGTTAAACTTATCCGCTTCGCGGAATTTGCCGGAGCAGGGACACGCCAGTCCCCACGGGCGGCGCTTCATCGCCCTAAGGATCTTCTAGGCGGATGAACCGCCGATGAGGACAAGAGTGTTCTCGTCTAAAACTATTTTAGGCTAGTTATAAAGATATTTTTCTTGCTCTTTAGCTTATAGTCGGATAAATTATTCTATTACCAACAACCACATCCTTTTCGGGTTCGAAGGCAAAATATCCATCGGGCCGAATTGTCTTTTTCATCGAACTCGAAACCGCGGTCATTGGCAGATTTTACTTGTAGAAAAGGAGATATTGCCGAAAATGAAAGCATTTGCAACCGAAAATATACGCAATTTGGCTGTCATTGGACACGGCGACGCGGGTAAAACTCAGCTTGTGTCGTCTTTGCTTTATCTAGCCGGGGCGACTCCGCGATGGGGTCGGGCAGATGAAGGGACCACTGTGACAGACCACGACGATGACGCTATTGAAAGAAAAGTCTCCCTAAATACCAATTTTGCCTGCCTCGAATATAAAGACACGAAAATAAACCTGATCGATACCCCCGGCTATGCGGCTTTTGTCTCACATGCCCGACCGGCTCTGCGGGTGGCCGATTGTGCTCTCGTTGTGGTAGATGGTGTCCACGGCATCGAGGTGCAAACTGAAAAGACTTGGCAATATGCCAACGAATTCATGCTGCCGCGATTTATGGTCATCAATAAACTGGAAAAAGAACATGCTGATTTTGGTCATGCTCTAGACACGGCGACTGAATCTTTTGCCCGTTCGATCGTGCCCTTTACGCTGCCGATCGGCAAAGAGGCCGACCTCCGCGGCGTGGTTGACGTGGTTCACCAAAAAGCATACGAATTTGACGAGAACGGCAAGGCGACAGAGATACCGATCCCGGAAAGCGGCCGAGGCCTTTTCGAAGCAGCCCGCGAACGGCTGATCGAATTGGTCGCCGAATCGGACGACGCTTTGATGGAGAAATATTTCGCCGAGGGCACCTTGCCGGAAGAGGACATAATACCGAATCTGGCTAGGGCGATCGCCAATAGCAAGCTGTGTCCCGTGTTCGCCGTTTCGTCGCTAAAACTGGTCGGATTGCAGATCCTGCTCGACCATATTGTTGAATTTGCACCAAATCCGGCCGCTCATGAAGCGGAATACGGCTACGCCGACGCCGAGCAGACGGGTGAACGAATCAAGAGAAGATACAGCAGCGATGAACCTTTCTCGGCTTATGTGTTTCGAACGATCGCGGATCCGTTCGCCGGCCGCATCAACGTAATGAAGGTCGTCTCCGGCAAGGCGACCTCCGATATGTCCGCTCAGAACACATCACGTGACGTTTCCGAAAGACTCGGCGCACTTCATGTCATTCAGGGCAAAACGCTTGATAAGATCGCGGAAGCAGCTACCGGCGACATCGTCGCGGTGGTCAAGCTAAAAGAAACGCAGACGGGAGACACATTGGCTGATAAGGGAGATCCGATCGTTTATCCTTCGGTGAAATATCCGGAAGCCGCGATAGCCTTTGCCATTGAACCCAGATCGCGGGCGGACGAAGACAAAATATCCGGCGCGTTGCACAAGATCCTCGAAGAAGATCCATCGCTGCATTTTACACGGGATGCACAGACCAAGGAATTTATTTTGTCGGGTTCCGGCCAACTGCATATCGAAACGGTCGTTGACAAATTAGCCAAACGCTATCACGTCGAGGTAACGCTTCATCCGCCGAAAGTCCCTTATAAGGAAACGATCACACAGACCGCCGAAGTGCAGGGGCGGCATAAGAAACAATCGGGCGGACGCGGGCAGTTCGGCGATTGTAAAGTCATTTTCGAGCCGCTTGAACGCGGTGCCGGATTTGAATGGGTCGATAAGATCTTTGGCGGATCGGTGCCGGCAAACTTTCGTCCGGCGATCGAAAAGGGCATCTTGGAAGCCGCACAGAGCGGTGCCGTGGCCGGTTATCCGTTGGTCGATTTCAAGGTAACGCTGATCGACGGCAGCTTTCACGCGGTCGATTCCGACGAACATTCGTTCAAAGCAGCAGGCCGAAAGGCATATCGGGCGGCGATGGAAAAGGCTTCGCCAACCTTGTTGGAACCGATAATGGATGTTGAGGTGTTCACGCCGCAGGAAGTTTCCGGCGATATCATGGGCGACCTCAATTCACGCCGCGGCCGTGTTTCCGGGATGGATGTCCGCGGCAAGCAGCAGGTCATCAAGGCAAAAGTACCTCTTTCGGAAATGCTTGACTATCAATCAAAACTCAATTCGGTAACACAAGCCCGCGGGAGTTATCATATGCAGTTTTCGCACTATGATCCGATGCCGGGCAATCTGATGAAAAAGGTCGTTGATGAAGCGGTCGCAGACGGCCGCGTGCGTGCTCACGAAGACGACGATTGAACAACAAAAAAGCGTGGACAGCATTTGCCGCTTCACGCTTATTGGTTGGAAGAAATAGAAGGCGGTCTGCGGGTTCGGACCGCCCTTCTTTTTTCTCTAGCTGGTTCTGATAGGCGTCGGTGTGTCGCCGTTGACGCCGAAATTTACGGTAAAGATATCAACGGTCGTTCCCCAGATGTACCACATGCCAGTCGATGGACGAAACACGGCCTCGTCCGTGCGGCCATCACCGTCGTAATCGGCGGGCACCGGAACATCGCCTGCCTGTCCCCAGACCTGAACCTGAAAGGTCTGATCGCCGGTCTTGATGCGATACCAAGTGCCGGTTGAGGGGCGATAGACCGTTATATCGGCCTTGCCGTCGCCATCATAATCGGCCGCCGCCGGAATGTCGCCATTGGCACCAAAGACCCGCGAAGAGAATCCGGCCGTCGAACCCTGAATGTACCACGTAGCATTCGACGGGCGGAAGACAGCGATATCGGTCTTCCCGTCGCCATCATAATCGGCCGCCGCCGGAATGTCGCCATTGGCACCGAAGACCCGCGAAGAGAATCCGGCCGTTGAGCCCTGAATGTACCATGTTGCGTTGGACGGTCGGAACACGGCGATATCGGCCTTGCCGTCACCGTCATAATCGGCGGCGGCGGGGATGTCGCCATTGGCACCAAAGGCACGCAAATAGAAGCCGGTCGCCGAGCCTTGAATGTACCAGGTCGCATTGGAGGGGCGGAACACAGCATGATCGGTCTTTCCGTCACCGTCATGATCGGCTGCCTGAACGATGTCCGCAGCATTTCCGAACTGCCGAACGCCAAAGCCCGCCGTCGTTCCTAGCACATACCAATTCTGATTAGACGGGCGAAATACTGATATATCGGCCTTTCCGTCTCCGTCATAGTCGAACGCCGTGCTGCCGTTGCCGCTGCCGTTCAATGAAGGGCCGACAAGCCGCACCAGGCTTTTCGCCTCAGCTCCGCCGTAATTGTCAAAGCCGCCGCCGACGATGACCTTGCCGTCACTTTGCTGCGCCAAACTATAGACAACATCGGCATTCGTCAGACCGGAAACGAATTCGTTCAATAAAGCTCCATCGGGCCCGAGCAGCATCAATTTGTTCGCCGGCGTTCCCGCGTAGGCCGAAAATGATCCGCCGACCAAAAGCTTGCCGCTAGGTAATCGAAGCATTGTGCGAACGGTATTGTCGGCTCCGCCGCCGCCCGAGCCGCCTTGAAACGATGTATCGACCGATCCGTTCGTATTTAGACGCCCGATCCGCGTGCGGGTGGTTGAACCAAGCGTGGTGAATGAACCATAAACCACATATTTGCCGTCGGGCTGCTCGATCGCGTTGGTGATGAGGTTATTTGCCGAGCCGGTAAAGGCTCCATCTCTAGTGCCGTTGGTGTTCAGCCGAACAATGCGAGGGCTGGAAACACCATCGTACAAGGTGAAATTGCCGCTCAGGAGATATTTTCCGTCGGATGTGATAAGAATGCCGAGTGCTTGCGAATTGCCGATCTTGCGTTCAAAACCGGTATCGAGCGAACCATTCGAGTTCAGCCGCCAAATAATATTCGGACTTGTCGCCCCGGGAGCGAAGGAAAGTCCGGCACAAAGGATCTTGCCGTCCGGTGTGACCGCTATGTCATAGATCCACATATCTTTGTTTAGATCGAAATCGGCCGCACTAATGCTGAATCCGGTGTCCAAGGAACCATTTGAATTCAGACGGACAATGGCATTTTTCCCGGAACCGTGGAAAGAGCCGAAATCACCGCCGATCAAGATCTTGCCGTCCGGCTGCATTTCTGCGCTGAGAACGTTTCTTAAATACCGCCCGGCAGCACTGGCTGCGGTTCCAAGCCCGGAGACAAAGGACGTATCGACGGTCCCGTCGGCATTAAAGCGGGCAACATCTTTGTAAATGGTGCCATTTGCGGTTTGAAAGTTTCCGGCCACGAGCGTTTTGCCGCCGGCAAGAGCGAAAGCGCCGAGGATCCTGCCCTGAAAATTGACCGATGGGTTGAATGCCCCATCGGTGGCCCCCGTAGATCCGGAAAGCCTGGCCACACCATTGCGGTCTGTGCCGCCGATGTTTGAGAACCAGCCGCTCAAAAGAACGGAACCGCTGGCGAGCACCTTGACGTCGTAGGCAAGATTATCGGTGAGACCCGCGTTGAATGCCGTATCAAGCGAACCAAGGGTATTTACACGAATGGCAGGCTTCATCGCACCGCCATTGAAATAAAGGGCGCCGGCGGCGATGATCGCTCCGTCAGTCTGAACTGCGATCGATTCTATATAGCTGTCGGCTGCAGAAATGGGTGGCGGAACGAAGCCTCCATCGATGAGCCCGTTGGACAAGAGCCGAACGAAAGGCCCCGTATTTGTTCCGTTGTACGTCGAAAAAGAACCGCCGATCAGAACGTCGCCGTCCGGCTGCAGTGCAACAGCCGACACCCATGCATTGGCTCCGGCACCGCCGGTATTGAACCCGGTATCGATCGAGCCATCCGAATTGGTGCGAAGCAGGCCCATTATCGATACGCCGTGATAGCCGGTGAATCCGCCTACCATAAGCAATTTGCCGTCCGGCTGCAGCAAGATCTCGTCAATGCCGGGAGCCGCCGAAAAACGCGAGATGAACGTATTGTCGCGTGTGCCGTCAGCGTTTACCCGAAACAGGCCCCATGCCGTTGCGCCATTGTAGGAGGCAATATTTTGTCCGGCGGCAATGATCTTGCCGTCCGTTTGCCGTACGATGGACGTGATGCGCCCGCCGGGAACCCCGGTTCCGGTAAATGACGTGTCTCGCGAACCGTCCGCATTGAGACGGATCAGGCGATTGGCGGCAACGCCGTTGTAGGTCGTAAAGTCGCCGCCGATCATTATCCGGCCATCGGAAAGAGGCAAAATTGCAGCTACCGTTGCATTCGGACCCGCTCCGCCGGAATTGAAAGTAGCGTCCAAACTGCCATTGATCGGATTCAGACGGACCAGAAAAGGCCTTTTTTGACCATTCGCTTCGGTGAAATTACCTGCTGTGATAATGTTGCCGGACGCATCGACCGCCGACACATAAGATTGGCCTTGGCCTTTCGCAACGCCGGCGTTGAATGTTGGGTCTCGCATCGCTTGGGCAGCTGCCGAGATACTTCCGGCCAGCAAACAAAAGACCGTTAGAACAATGATTTGGGGATAAGATCGCTTCATTTTAGGGAACTCCTTCGTAACAGAAAATTTGTAAGTTTTTGTTTCTCAGGTCTGAATGCGGAAATTATCCATTAGAAAGGACAAAAAAAGACCGACATACAGAAGATGCCGGTCGTTGATCTGATATCGGAAGCCTCTTTACCGAGCAGGAGTAGGTGTATCGGTTGAAACGCCGAACGGAATGGTGGTCATGCCGCCGGTTGAGCGCCAGACGTACCATTCGCCCGTCGAAGCCCGGAATACGGCCAGATCAGCATTGCCGTCGCCATCAAAATCTGCCGGCACAGGCGTATCGGTCGAAACACCCCACGTAGAATAAGTGAAAGCACCGGTCAGACTTTTGGTGATGTACCAAGTGCCCGTCGATGGACGAAAGACCGCGATATCCGTTTTGCCGTCGCCGTCGAAATCCGCTGCGACCGGTTTGTCGCCCGCCGCGCCGAATTGCTTGACCGAATAACCGACCGCCGTTCCTTGGATGTACCAAGTTTGATTCGACGGGCGAAAGACCGCGATATCAGCTTTGCCGTCGCCGTCAAAATCGCTCGCCGCGGGCGTATCGCCGTTGGCACCGAATTGACGCACAGTATAAACGCCGGCCGAACCCTGGACATACCACATCCCGGTCGATGGGCGGAAAACCGCAACATCGGCCTTTCCGTCGCCGTCGAAATCCGCCGGGACCGGAATGTCCGCGGCGTCGCCAAATGGCCGCATCATAAACCTGACCGTTGAGCCTTGGATATACCACGTGGCATTCGATGCCCGAAACACGGCAAGGTCGGTGCGTCCGTCGCCGTCAAAATCGGCCGGAACGATCCGATCGCCATTGGCACCAAATTGCCGCACCGTAAATCCGGTACTCGAACCCTGTACATACCAGTTTTGATTTGAAGGACGAAATACCGAAATATCGGCCTTGCCATCGCCGTCAAAGTCAAAGGCTTTAGATTTTCCGCCGATAACGGCCAGAGCCGCATTCACATTGATGCGCGGTTTGATCAACCCGTTTCGCGTATCAGTGATCGGCGTACCGGTATTTGAAAGAGCGGTCAAGATCTGCGAAACAGAGGCGTTAGGAGACTTTTGCCGCAATATCGCATAAGCACCCGCGACATGCGGAGCGGCCATCGAAGTGCCGGAATAATTCTGGTAAGAATTGCCCGGGATCGAAGAATTTATCCAGCGTCCCGGAGCTAAAAGATTCAATTGCGGTGAGCTGTCGGAGAAGGTGGAAACGACATCCTGTGTCGTGCCGAGACTTCCGTCATCGACCGAACCGACGCTGACCGCGGATGAGATGCAGGCCGGTGCCGTCAGGCCGTTGGTATAGGCATAATTGCCCGAACACACGACCGAAGCGACACCGACTGCCCGCAGATTGTCGATGGCGGCCTTGGTGGCGGCGTGATTCGTATCGCAATTGCCGGCATATTGTTCATTCGTTTGCAGGCTCATATTGGCGGCGGCGATATTCGTGCCCGAATTTTTAAGGGCGAGCACACGTTCGAGGCCTTTGATAACGTCAGACGTCCAATAAAGAGCACAAGGTGCTTGACCGGTGCCGCAGTTCGTTTCGCTGGTAAATCTGGAAAACACCTGTATCGAGACAAGATTGGCATCCTTAGCCACGCCGCTGAAAGAGGTGCCGCGGCCGGCGGCGATACCGGCGACATTCGTTCCGTGAGCGCAGCCGTTAACCGTGCAGTTAACACCCGATCCGACCGCCGTCGAGGCTGTTACGCCGCCGGGGCAAACACTGGTGCTGGATGCATTGGTCGTCGAATAACAAGCTTCGGAAATGACCTTTCCGGCAAGAAATTCGTGCGTTTTTTCGACCCCTGTATCGAGGATCGCCACCACCTGTCCATTCCCGCTGAAGCCGCTTGCCCACGCCGCTTGGGCTCCGACGATCTGTGTGGATTGCGCCAATCCGGTCTTGCCGACGATATCTTCTTCGATACTGTCAACGGCCTGGTCGGCGACGAGAGCAGAAAGCCCTTCGACGTTTGTTTCTAAGACGAGATAGGGGATCGTTTCAAAGGCTTCAGCATTGCGTATGCCGGAATTTCCTACGCGTTTTAGGAACCTTTCTTGATCGTACTTGATATTTGCACGCTGTTCCTGCTGCCTAATCTTTTCCAGACGGCCTTCGGCGACGAAAGGTGTCTTTAGCCCGACAATAACGCGGACAGATCCGCCCGAACGTTCGGCGATCGAGCGAAGACGGGCCGCTCGGATAGAGAGGTCAGCCACGACCGCTGAATTTTCCGCGACCGCTTGAGCCGGCGGTCGATAGGCCGCGAGCACCGCGGCAAATATGATGACCGGAACGGCCAGCCACATCGTTACTTTGAGTTTACTCATGTTTCCTCCGGGGGTAAGAGAATATCGTTCAGTTTATGCAGTTGTTGTTTGTCTAGCAATTGTATGACTCAAAAGTTCGCACAATTTTGCCGTATCTCAAAATCGTGCGTTAGGATCGGGCGGGATTTTAAAGAGGTTTTGGGGGCCGTAAGTTAGGCGGGCGGGCGGTTGAGCCGCCCGGGGCGGAAGATCTATCAAGCCAGCGTGCCGGGCGGGAAAAGGAAATCGAACGCGCCGGTCTTCATCTCAGTGCGGTGCGAATTGACCCATGATTGGGCTACGTTCTCAGCTGCAGATTCATAGCGATTACTAAGGTATCCGCCTTTGCGGGCGGCCTCCGCCGCGGCCTGTCCTGCCATTTCAGCCCACTTATCGCCCCACACCCAGCCCTGGACGACGTGCTGCAGTTCATGGACGACCGTCTTTAAGATCTCTTCGCGGATCTCGTTCGCCGTTGGTTGATATTGCTGAAGTTTTCCGCCGAAACCGATCCCGAGACGCATCGGCGGCCGCTTTTTCATTAGATCGAACAGAACGATCGCATTTGCTGAGCGCGATTCTGCAGAAACCGTTATATCTCTCGCCGCACCGGATGCCTGCGGCCGCACATCGGCCCATAGCGGGTCGGCCTTCCCATTGGTGTAGATCATTTCCACACGCTGCGAGAAGCCTTCGCGAATTGTGCCGAATACCGGCAGTATCCGCACCAATTGCCCGTTATCTAGATACAATGTCTGTCTGCTCATAATTTTCTCCCGCGTAGCTTTCCGCTCAACAAAATACGCGTGGTATCGGGGCCCAAAAGATCAAAGTTTTGAAACTTGAACAAAAAGATTGACGAGAAAGGACAAAACAAGTTAAACTGCGTTTGCGGTTGTTTAAAGCTTCAATTTGACCGCAAATCGGTCTGAACCATGTCAGATCCGCCTGATCCCTAAGAATCCCAAGGTGTCTTTTTTCTAATATATGCTGAGCAGAATTGACGATCTATTGCGCATGGCTGTGAGTTTCGGTGCATCCGATCTGCATTTGCGTGCGGGGTCAACGCCGGTAATACGTGTCAACGGAGAGCTGCGACCGCTTTCCGGCGTAACGCGTCTTACACAGGAAGAGACGCTTGAGATGGCTTTTTCGATGATGTCGAATCGGCAAAAACAGCATTTTAAAGAAGTCTTTGAGGTCGATATCGGCTACGGCGTTTCGGGGTTAGGGCGATTTCGCGTAAACATATTTCAGCAAAGGAATTCGATCGGCATCGTCGCCCGCGTTATTTCTGACCGCGTCCGCGGCTTTACGGAACTCGGGCTGCCGCCGGTTCTGCAGAATATCGCGGACGAGAACCGCGGGCTGATCTTGGTCACCGGGACGACAGGTTCGGGTAAATCGACCACGCTTTCGGCGATCGTAGATCACATCAATGAGCACCGAAATTGCCATATTGTGACGATCGAAGACCCGATCGAATTTCTGCATAAGGATAAGGAATCGTTCATAACTCAGCGCGAGGTCGATGTTGACACGCGTTCATTTGCAGAGGCACTGCGAGGTTCGCTCCGCCAGGACCCGGACGTTATTTTGGTCGGCGAAATGCGTGATCTGGAGACGATCGAGACGGCTTTGGTGGCTGCGGAAACAGGGCATTTGGTGCTTTCGACGCTGCACACGCTGGACGCTCAGGAAACTTTGACGCGCATCATATCCGCCTTTCCGCCTTATCAGCAAAAATCTGTTCGTATCCAATTGGCGGGCTTGTTGAAGGCGGTTATCTCACAGCGGCTGATGAAATCTTCGAAAGGGCTGAGCCGCGTGCCGGCCGTCGAGGTCATGATCTCAACACCATTGATCCGGGATTACATACTGCATGAAGAAAAGACCGGCTCTATCCGAGATGCGATCGCCGGCGGAACGTCGCAGTATGGTATGCAGACATTTGATCAATCGCTGTTCTATTTATACCAATCGGGCTTAATAACACTCGAAGAGGCATTGCGCGGTTCGACGAATCCGGATGAATTTCGATTGCGGCTGGCCGGCATTCAGAACACGACCGGCACCGCAAAAGAAGAAATGGAACGCTTTGGCGGTGTCGGTAATCTAAGCAGTTTGCTGACGAGGACATAGGCGGCGGCTAAAGATCATATGGAACGGATGTCCGGCGGGCGAGGCTCGGCCGGATATCTTGGCGTAAGCCAAGAGGTGCTTGACAATACGTTAGATATTGAAAAATAAGCACTATTTTAAGTTTCAAGTCTTGACACAAAGACCATTTGACGTGTAAATTTTACGTTTATGCAGTCAAGCTAAATGTGAACGAGAGCCGGAATGCGAGTCGATCTATCGATCTGCACCGGCGAATTTACATTTTGGCCGGCTTATTTTCGATCCAAGCCGCGTCACGCTTCGCTGTCGTAAAACCGACGCAACCAATTCGCGAATCTAATAGTAAGGAAGCTTATAGAAAGTTAATGACAAACGAGGTTAAAAACCAAGCTGAAGAATCGAACACCGGCGAAGATTCAGTTTTGAAGACACAGACTGCTGCGGAAGCGGCAACACCGGCAAAAGATGAAGCGGGCGATGATGCCCAAGGCAACGGCGATATCGATTTTGGCGCCATTCTCGAGCAATTCGAGCAGGAACAGACCATTTACCATGCAGGTGAATTGGTCGAGGGCAAGGTCGTCGGTATTTCCGACCGCGGAGCACTGGTCGATTTCGGATATAAATCCGAAGGCGTGATCCCGGCCGAAGAAATGGCTGTAAGCACAGAGCCGCTTGCGGTAGGCGACACGATCGAGGTCGTGATCAAAGCGATCCACGCGGGCGATGCTCCGCCGGTGCTTTCGCGCATGGACGCGAAAATGCGCAAGGTGTGGAATGAGATCGAAGAAGCCTATAAAGAAGATCGTACCGTTACCGGCCGCATCATCGACAAGACCAAAGGCGGTTTGCGTGTTGACCTCAATGGCGTTGAAGCTTTTCTGCCCGGATCGCAGATCGATTCGCGACCGATCCGCAGCCTTGATTCTTATAAAGATCAGGACATCGAAGCGAAGATCATTAAATTCAGCCGCCGCCGAAACAACATCGTGCTTTCGAGAAAGGTCATCACCGATCTCGTTATCAACGAACAAAAATCGGCAACGCTCGGCCAGGTAGATGTCGGTTACGTTGTCGAAGGCGTGGTCAAAAATCTTACCGAATATGGTGCATTCGTCGATATCGGCGGCATCGACGGCCTTTTGCACGTGACAGATATGTCGTGGGGCCGCATTCAAAATCCGGGAGATCTCTTCAAGGTCAACGACCACATTCAAGTCAAGGTCTTGAAGCTCGACCGTGAAAAGGAAAAGGTATCGCTTGGTTACAAACAGCTGCTGCCGGATCCGTGGTCAACGGTCATTGAAGTTTACAAACCGAACTCGAAGGTGGTCGGTAAAGTTTCGTCGGTAACGGAATACGGCATCTTTGTCGAATTGGAACCCGGTGTCGAAGGTTTGGTCCACGTATCGGAGATATCCTGGTCGAAACGCTCGGCAAATCCGAAACGTATGTTCCATCGCGGCGACGAGGTCGAAGTACAGGTGCTGGGCGTCGATACCGAAGAAAAGCGGATCAGCCTCGGCATGAAACAGCTTCAGGACAACCCGTGGGATACGATCGAGCTTCGTTACCCGGTTGGCACCAAGATCCATGGTAAGGTTCGCAATCTGACAGATTTCGGCGCATTTGTCGAGGTCGAAGACGGCATTGACGGCTTGGTCCATGTTTCGGACATCACCTGGGCGAAAAAATTGAAGCATCCAAAGGAATTGCTTAAGAAAGACCAGGAAGTTGACGCCATCGTGACGCATATTGACCGTGCCGGCCAGCGTCTCTCGCTTTCGATGAAAGACCTGACGCCGAGTGCGTGGGAAGGCTTCGTGGCGACACATCGCCCGGGCGATGTTGTCCGCGGCAAAGTTTCACGTTTCACGAGCTTCGGCGTATTTGTCGAGTTGGGTGAAGGCCTCGAGGGGCTGTGCCACATCTCGGAACTATCAGAAGAACGCGTTGAAAGTCCGGAATCGGTCGTTCAGCTCGGCCAGGAACTAGATTTCAAGATCCTGCGGATCGAGAACGAAGATCAGAAGATCGGCTTATCCTATCGTGCCGTGGGCAAAGACGATGAACCGATCGTTGATACCCGTATCTATTCGACCGAAGCAAAGGGCGGAATGGCATCGCTGGGCGAACTCGCCAATTTATTGAAATCTTCTGATGAGGAACCGGCTCGCGAATTGACCAAGGAAGAAAAGGAAGAGGCCAAGAAGGAAAAGAAGGCAAAGGCGAAGCAGGAATACGAAGCTAAGGCCGCCGAAGAAGCAAAAGCCGCGGAAGAAGCGGCGGCTGTGGAAGCAGAGGCCGCTCCGGCTGAAGATGTGCCTGTTGCGGAAGAAGTTGCCGAAGTGGAAGAAGCTCTTCCGGCTGAAGAAACGGCGGCGGTCGAAGAAATCGCGGCTGCCGATGCCCCGGCCGAGGCCGTTGCGGAAGAAACGGTTGTCGAAGACGTGCCTGTTGAAGAAGCAAGCGAAGAAAAATCGGCATAGGCCGGTCAATTTTGAGTTGGTTTTTTAGAGGATCCATTTGAAATGACGAAAGCTGATCTGGTTGAAAAAGTCGCAAAGGAAGCTGAACTGACAAAGAAAGACGCCGAACAATTGGTGGAGATAATCTTTGACAGTATTATTGAGACTTTGAATAGCGGCGAGAAGATCGAATTGCGCGGTTTCGGAAGTTTTCGTGTGCGTGAACGCAATTCACGCAAGGGACGGAATCCGAAAACGGGCGAGGCGGTCGATATTCCGGCCAAGCGGGTCGCTTATTTCAAACCCGGCAAGGAACTCAAAGAATTGATCAACTAATGTTTGCCCGAATTGGTTATACGGCCCCGGCGATCTGCCGGGGCTTTTTATTTTTGTCCGAGCACGGCGTCCATGACATCGGTAAATTCAAAAAAGCCGGTTCGCCCTTTGATCCATTCTGCTGCCAGCACCGCACCGATAGCGAAACCTTCGCGTGAACGCGCCGTATGTTCTAGAACCACCTGATCGGCCGGTCCGTCAAACCCGACGCGGTGCGTGCCGGGAATGCTGCCGGCACGTGTAGCGGCAATGCTGAAGTCATGCGGAAAGCTGCGCTTTACTATCTCCTGAAGCTTTAAGGCGGTGCCGCTGGGTGCATCTTTTTTGCTCGAATGGTGCTGTTCTTCGATAAATGTCTCGTACTCGGCAAACCGTGCGAAAAGCTCAGCGGCGTGGTCAACGATCTTATAAAAAATGTTAACGCCGACGGAGAAATTGGCTCCGAAGACCATTGCCGAACTACCGCCGATGATAAGTTTTTCGGCTGTTTCACGCTCAGAAAGCCATCCCGTCGTGCCCTCGACCAGCGGTATTTTGGCCGACACACATGCCTCAACATTGCGCAAAACTCCTTCAGCAGACGAGAAATCTATAACGGCATCGCTTCCGGCAAGGAGGTTTGCGAGTTCGTCAGCCGGCAGTTTTGCTTCGTCGGCATCGATAATTCTGCTGATCTCGTGCCCCTTAGCGACGGCGGTCGTTTCGACCAACCGGCCCATTGCTCCATATCCGATTATTGATATTTTCATATGTTCAGGTTGCTATCTTACGAGCAGCTTTTTGACCAGATCGGCGTAAAGCCCGACAGCCGTTTCCAGGTCTTTTTTATAGACGAATTCATCTTTGGTGTGGGCAACAAGGATCGATCCGGGGCCGAGCAGCAAAGGATTTTTCCAATACGGCAGGTGCGGAATGTCTGTGGTGAACCGGACAACTTTTTGCGAAAAACCTTCGACCGCGGTCAGCTTTACCGGCTCGCTGCACGACAGGACCTCGATCTCGCCGCGTCCGCGAACGATATTCTCAAGCGCCGTCTCGATCGGTTCCCGCCCGGTGGTCAATCTGATCAGCAAGCCGGCCTCAGCCTGCGGCGGGATGATATTCAACGCCAACCCGCCGTCGAGAGTGCCGATATTGACGGTCGTTTCGCCAAAAAACTCGTCGTTCGGCAGACGCGTTTGGCGAATGTCGTTGAGAATGTCGATCAGCTTTTCGATCGCCGAATCGCCCTCTTCCGGATAGGCCGAGTGGGCCGCTTTGCCGGACGTTTTGACCATCAGGCGAAAAGAACCTTTTGAACCGATAGCGAGGTCGTTGTCGGTCGGTTCGCCATTTATCAGATACTCACATTTTTCTGCCAACGGATGCAGATTGGCCGCCTTTGCACCGGTCGATGCACGCTCTTCTTCCACTGTGTAAAGCAGGCCGATGTCATGTATTCCTTCAGCTCGTAAAGCTTCGGCAGCGGTTATCTGGGCGGCAATGATGCCTTTGGCATCACACGCACCGCGGCCATAGATCTTTTCGGCGTCTTCGGTCGGCGGAATATACGGCGGAACCGTGTCCATGTGGGTTGAAAGCCAGACACGCGGTGTTTCATTAAGCCATGCCAAGATATTATTCTGGCCCGGGCCGACCGGCTGCAGTTCCACCTGCCAGCCGAGCGATACGAGATGTTGGTGAAGCCAGTGCCCAACCGCTTCTTCTTCGCCGGAGGTGGACGGCACGGACATCAAGGCTTTGGTCAATTCAATTACGTTCATAAGGCGTTTAGCTTCGCACTAGCGATCTCTTCTACCACTTTCGGGTCTTCGAGAGCTGAAAGGTCGCCGGGGTCTTGGCCGAGATAGGCCGCACGGATCACGCGGCGCATCACCTTTGCGTTTCGGGTTTTGGGCAAAGCAGAGACGAAGTGGATCTTTGAAGGGGCGAGCGGTTTGCCCATATCTTTGGCAACAAGAGCTTTCAATTCTTGCTCAAGCGGAACATAGTTGGTGCGGACAGGAGTGTCGGCGTTGTGAACTACAAAAGCGACCATGGCCGTTCCTTTCACTTCGTCGGGCACGCCGATGACGGCGGCTTCTACGACGAGCGGATGTGCGACCAAAAGGCTTTCAACCTCCGCCGGGCCGACACGTTTTCCGGCGACTTTTAGGGTGTCGTCGCTGCGGCCGAGGATGAACCAATGGCCGTCCCTGTCACGCATCGCCCAATCGCCGTGAACCCAGATGTTTTTGAAACGCCGCCAATACGCTTCGAAATAACGCTCTTTTTCCTGCCAAAAGCCGCGAGCCATGCCGATCCAGGGTTGTTTGATGACAAGTTCGCCGACAGTTCCGTCAGGTACGGAATTACCGTTCTCATCGAGAATATCGACGTCCATTCCAAGACAAGGAGCAGGGAAGGAGCAAGGTTTGATCGGCAAAAGCGGATTTCCCATCAAAATGCCGCCGGAGATCTCTGTACCGCCGCTGTAATTGATGATCGGTAATTTGCCGTTGCCGACCTTTTCGAAAAGCCACCACCATGGGGCAGGATTCCAAGGTTCGCCGGTCGAGGCAAAGACACGAAGAGCAGAAAGATCGTGGCGTTCAAACGGAGCATTATAACACCCCTCCTTGCGAAGGATGGGTGTCGCCGCTTCGGCGACGGGATGGTTGTCTGATCGCGGGTTGACGGCTTCTGAGTTCTTATCGGACGAGAGAACCACCCCGTCTTCGCTTCGCTCATCCACCCCTCCTTTGTAAGGAGGGGAGCCTGAAGATATTT
>CAKZGE010000007.1 GCA_936914845.1 uncultured Chloracidobacterium sp. | reverse complement strand
TCCCGCCGTACTTTGCCTTCCAGTTGAAATACGTCGATTCCGAGATGCCATGCTCACGACACACTTCCGACACCTTCCGGCCCGTCTCCACTGACCTCAATATCCCCAGTACCTGTCCCTCACTAAACCTGCTTCGCTTCATTCCCAGCCTCCTGTCTTATCTTACCACCCGCCGAAAACTCCACTTTCTTCTGGTACCATTTTAGGGGATCCTTACACAGCAGCCTTGAGTTTCCAGTTTGAAATATTCTTTGGATTGGTTGGTTTTGTTGGAGTATGTTGTATCAATAAATCATTTGGGTGTTGAATATTAAATTCTTCTATATCTTTGTCCGTGTATCCAAACTCGTTTCGTAAAATATAATCTCTAATTTCTTTTGCAGAACTTGTTGAGATGCTTGAGCCTTTTGAAACAGGTGGTCTTACTTTAACTGTTTTTCCATTCTCGACAGATACAAAAACATTATCATCGCTTCCCCATGCGTTATACATATGAATGTTGCCTCCGATCGGTTTTCAATGATTTGACACACTTTGATAATCACCCACCTTGAAACTGCGTTTATAGATAGGACGATGTTTGCGTCAATATCTTGCGACCACTATTCCACCGTTACGGATTTTGCCAGATTGCGCGGTTGATCGACATCACAGCCGCGACGAACTGCGATGTTGAGTGCCGCCGGAACATGGTTCCTTCGGATGGCTGAAGGCCATCGGCTCAATAGCGTCGGGTATCACCCGACGTCCAGCGCCGCAAATATCCCGTCCCTGTCGGTGACGAATTTTGTTTCATCGCCGTCATATCCGTCCCTGTCAGGGACGCGGCGGTGCGTCCGCCTTGTCGTCGGGTGTTACCCGACGCTATTCAATTCATCCGCTCCGCGGATCGAGGAAATACGCCCTTTATTCGCGATACCATCATCATTGTTCGCTGTGCAATTGCCATTATTCCCGGTTAAATATCCATTATTCCCTGTGCAAGGCCCGCCGTGATGGCTGTAAACCATCGGTTCAATCGTGTCGGGTATCACCCGACGTCGGGTGCCGCCAATATTCCGTCCCTGTCGGGGACGAACGACGCGAGATCATTCCACCGTTACGGATTTTGCCAGATTACGCGGTTGATCGACATCACAGCCGCGACGAACTGCGATGTGATACGACAGCAGCTGCAGCGGTACGATCGAAAGTATCGGCCCCAGAAGATCAGATGTCGGCGGCACCTCAATAACGTGGTCGGCCACCTTGGAGCTCATCCCGTCGCCTTCGGTCAGCACCGCTACGATAATGCCGTCACGCGCCTTTACCTCAACGATGTTGGAATGTGTCTTTTCATATCGAAGCATGCTCGCCGCATTTTCTTCGTCACGCGTGTTGATGACCACGACCGGCAGCTTTTCGTCTATCAAGGCGTTCGGGCCGTGTTTCATTTCACCGGCCGGGTAGCCCTCAGCGTGAATGTAGCTGATCTCTTTCAACTTCAGCGCGCCTTCTAAAGCGACCGGAAAATTAATGCCGCGGCCGAGGTATAGAAAATCCTGCACACGAAAGAACTCTTTTGAAAGCTCTTCAATAAGATCCGCATCGCCGAGCAGCTGTTCGATCTTTAGCGGAAGTTCCGCCAGGTCCTGTGCCAGACGCTTCGACCGCTCCGAATCTAATTTTCCGCGGATATCGCCCAAAAACATCGCAAAAAGATACAATGCAACCATTTGCGACGTAAATGCTTTGGTCGAAGCAACTCCGATCTCCGGCCCGGCGTGCGTCAAAATGGTTCCGTCCGCTTCTCTATGGATCATCGAACCCTGCACATTGCAAATGGCCAGAACCTTACAACCCGACCGCTTTGCTTCGCGCATTGCGGCTATCGTATCAGCGGTTTCGCCGCTCTGCGATATCACCACCAACAGGTCATTTTCGGTCAGCACCGGGTCGCGATAGCGAAATTCCGATGCGTAATCGACATCCACCGGCACGCGGGCGAGCTGTTCGATCATATACTTTCCGGCCAAACCGGCGTGCCAGGACGTTCCGCAGGCCGCGATCTTGACCGATGTCAGCGACCGCAGATCTTCGTCGGAAATATCCATTTCTTCGAGATATATCTTGCCCGTGTCCAGCGAAACCCGCCCTCGCGATGTGTCGCGGACTGCCCGCGGCTGCTCGTATATCTCCTTCAGCATAAAATGCTTGAAGCCGCCCTTTTCCGCCATTATCGGATCCCATGTTATCCGCTGCTGGACGGGTTCAACGATATTGCCGTCGAAATCTGTTACCCGAACCGAATCTTTCGTCAGCACCGCGATCTCTTTATCACCCAAAAAGAAAACGTCCCGCGTGTGCTGCAGGATCGGCGGGATGTCAGAGGCGACAAAAAATTCTCCGTCTCCAAGCCCGATAACTACCGGAGGGCCTTCGCGAACGGCGATGATCTGGTCCGGCTCGTCCACTGAAATGATCGCCAAGGCAAAGATCCCCTTCAGCTCTTTTACGCAACGCCGCACCGCCTCTTCCAACCGAATATCAGCTTTTTCGATATGCCCGCCGATCAGATGGGCGACCACTTCGGTATCGGTTTCCGTGACAAATACGTGCCCTTCGGCCGCAAGTCTTTCTTTCAGCTCGATATAGTTCTCGATAATGCCGTTATGAACAACGACCACCTTTCCGGACCGGTCGCGATGCGGATGGGCGTTCTCTTCGGTCGGACGACCGTGGGTTGCCCACCGCGTATGCCCGATGCCGTATGTGCCGTCCAGCGGATTCAGCCTGATCGCCTCTTCCAGATTCCGCAATTTACCCTCGGCCCGCCGCAATGAGAGATGACAATTCGTATCGACCACCGCGATGCCCGCCGAATCGTATCCGCGATATTCGAGCTTTCGCAGACCGTCCACGATCAGCGGCACAACTTGCTTATTTCCAACGTATCCAACAATTCCACACATATTTTAACGGTCAACCCTGGGCAAATAACCTTATAAAAAGTCCGATCACCCACAACACAATGCCTATTATTGAAAGTATCTTGCCGGCCACGGCCATGCCCTTTCTTCCCTCTTCTACCTGATACAGCTCAATATTTGCGATAACTTCCTGTGCGGTCGATATGCCGAAATAGGCAAATATCGGCGGACAGCAAAATATGCTCAAAATGCCGAATATCAAGGCCTTTACCGAACCTTTTCTTACCTCTTCGGCGTAATATTCCCGTGTGCCGCTGCTGAATATCGATTCGTCATCGGGCGGCGGCGGCGGTGTCCATTGATCTTCATCTTCTTCAGCCACTTATTTCTTCTCCTATATTCGTCTTATTGTTCCGTATCACTGTCCGGTGCCGTTGAGGACGTTCGTCCCACGGGCCGCCAAGCTCTCGCCCGCCGCATCCAGATCATCGCCAGAAATATCCCGACCACACCGATCAGAATGTTCAGTGCAGAGAAATTGCCGTTCATAACGCCGTCAACGCCCCGCAGCAGGCACAGCACACCAAAAGCCGCCGCCAATACCGCCATCAAATAAAATACGATCTTCATTTTTTAACTCTTTTTTCTCGCCGGCACACCAACGACCAATTCGCCTTCGCCAACATCTTTTGTCACCACGCTGCCTGCTCCGGTCGCTGCATTATCGCCGACCGTTACCGGCGCCACCAGCATCGTATCCGAACCGATGCGGACTCCGCTGCCGATGTGTGTTTCGTGTTTGTTCTTGCCGTCGTAATTGCACGTTACCGTTCCCGCACCGATATTGGTTCCCTCGCCGATCGTCGCGTCACCCAAATATGTCAGGTGATTTGCCTTCGAACCTTCGCCGAGCGTAGTTTTTTTCAGCTCGACAAAGTTGCCGACCTTTGCCCTTTCTTTCATTACCGCATGTCCGCGAAGATGCGCCATCGGACCGACCGTACATGCGTTGCCGATCTCAGATGCCGAGATAACGCAATTATCCAATATCTCCACATCATTTCCAATATGAGCGTTTGCCAGCCGCGTCCCGGATCGAATAACGCAGCGGTCGCCGATCACCGTATCGCCTTCGATGGTCACATTCGGATGGATGACCGTATCGCGCCCAACCCTTGCCTGTTCGCTGACATATGCAGTTTTAGGGTCGATAAATGTCACGCCGTGGTCAAGCATCAGCTTTAGAACACTGCGGCGGTTCAATATGCGCTCAAGATCGGCCAATTGGACACGATTGTTGACGCCTTCGATCTCGTGTTCGTCGTGATGCTGATATAGAGCTACGTCTTCACCGGCCGCACGCAAAAGTGCGGGGACATCCGTCAGATAATATTCGCCTTGTGCATTTTCATTGCTGACCTTGGAAAGCTGCTGAAACAGCTTTTTTGTGTCAAAACAATATATTCCGGCGTTTATTTCCGGTATCCGGCGCTCCTCTTCCGTAGCATCTTTCTGCTCGACGATCCTTTCGAAAAGCCCCTCAGCATCTCTCACGATCCGTCCGTATCCGCTTGGCGACCGAAGCTTTACCGTCAAAATGGTACATGCGGCTCCGCGGCCGCGATGGCTGTAATGAAGCTGGATCAGCCCCGCCAGTGTTTCCGGCTTGATCATCGGCACATCGCCCGAAAGCACGATCAATGTCGAATCGCGGTCTTCCAGAAATTTTCGCGCCGAATTGACCGCATCGCCCGTTCCAAGCTGTCGGCTCTGCGTGACAAATTCAGCCGCCCCGGCCGGCAATTCGCTGAGCACAGAGCTTTTTACCTCATCGCCCTGATGCCCGATGACAACATAGATCTTTTCCGGATCGAGGGCCGCCGCCGTTCGGCAGACGTGGTTGATCAGCGGACGTCCGTCCAGCCGGTGCAGAACCTTTGCCAGATCAGAACGCATACGCGTCCCGAGCCCGGCGGCCAATATTAAAACATCAAGCGGTTTATGAACGTTTTGTCTGTCAGACATAAAAATGAATTTTGCCACAACTTCAGCCAATAGGGCTAATTAGTATTGCTGATAAAAAATTTCCGGAGCTGTGCATTTTTCCGCAAACGGCCTTCGTCGGCCATGCAGGTCTCCCTTGGTGTTCCTTAAATAAAATCCGAATCTATCCAATCCGGGAGTCGATAGCAACCCGCCGGTGGTGTTAAACACTGTAAAAAAATACTTGAACCTTCTACATCCGCTATGCTACATTCAATATTGTGATTCCCAACGGGATCCCGCCCTGAAGTTTATTTGAGCTTCGTCCATCGAAAACTTACCGCTCAATTCAGCAGCAAAATACAACAAATGGCACAATCGCCCTTTATTATACAAGAACAGCAGTTCCAGAGAATCAAGACCGTTCTCGCACGGCTCAACGTCGAATGTGCGGCACGGGTTGTTTTTCTTGTTGACCGAGACGGCCAGACCATCGCCTTTCACGGCGATATTGGCGATATGGACACGACCAGCTTTTCATCGCTTGCAGCCGGCAATGTAGCCGCCACCAGCAGCATGGCAAAACTGATCGGCGAAAATGTTTTTCCCGCCGTTTTTCACGAAGGCGAACGCGAAAGCATCTTTATCAGCGTCATCGGACGCAGCCTTTTGGTCGTCGTTTTTGATGAACGCTCGACCCTCGGCTTGGTCAAGCTTCGAACCAAACGCGCCAGTTTTGACGTCGCCGCAATATTAGACGAAGCCGCCACCCAATCTGAATCTTTTGCCGCCGGCAACAGCAATTCGCTTTTTTCCGATATCACCGACGAGGATATCGACAGCCTTTTTAGTTAAACCCCACTTTGATATAGAATTATCGGCATCACTGTTATGACTTTTATCAATTACGCGTCACGTGAGATAAATTGTAAGATCGTTTATTACGGGCCGGGTTTGTGCGGAAAGACAACAAATCTGCAGTACATATACGATTCGACCGCTCCGCAGGCGAAAGGAAAGCTGATCAGCCTGGCAACGGAGACCGACCGCACCCTTTTCTTTGATTTTATGCCGCTCGAACTCGGCACGGTCCGCGGCTTCAAAACACGCTTTCATCTTTATACGGTTCCCGGCCAGGTCTATTACGATGCTTCGCGAAAGCTGATCCTAAAGGGCGTTGACGGCGTGGTTTTTGTGGCAGACAGCCAAGAAGAGCGGATGGACGCCAATATCGAATCGCTCTATAACCTCGAAGAAAATCTGCAGTCGCAGGGCTACGATCTGGCAAAATTGCCGTATGTGCTGCAGCTTAACAAACGCGATCTGCCAAACGTGGCTCCGCTCGATGAGCTTTCGCACGAACTCGTCCGCAAAGGCGAACCGGTCTTTGAAGCCGTCGCAACGGACGGCACCGGCGTTTTTGACACACTCAAAGCCGTCGCCAAACAGGTTCTGACCGAACTGCGTAAAAGCTAGATCTTTTCGCATATTTTATTGACCCAAAGCCTGCTGTCTGACGCAGGCTTTTTTCGCAGATTGAAATACGGAGCAACGAAATTGTTTCCTACTGCTAGAATACTGAAAATCCAACTTACATAGCAGTATTCACGGGACGTTCATATTTAATCCTAACAAGATCCTAGAGATAAAAATTGCAAGTAAATAAAAAAGTGATAGCAAAATGGACTTAAGGTGTATTATTAATCTATTCACTCTTACATAGGGAGGATTAATTATGTGGATCGATGTTAGAACTATTAATCACCCAAGAAGTTATATAAGTCCGCTCCTTGCTTCATATTACTATGTCCCATCAATAAAACCGGTAAAAGGCGAAGCGTGGAAACGAAACGATATTTGGTCGGGCTGGCACGGGGAATACAGAGGAAGTGTGACGGCGCACAAAGGGGCAAGTTTGTCTGGATTGGCATATATGGCGACCAGACACGCCGAAGATTGGCGTGACTTAGGTGTGAGCGAAATGTCGAAATAGGGCAGGTTGTTGAGATTGCTCCGATTCTTAAGAAGTTTGAAATGCGGGTTAGGGCTAGTGTTATAGCAGCAACTAAACAATTCAAAGCTACTGGCTTTCCTCCTGCAGACAATCCAGGACTTATCGTTTCAGCACTCATTGATGGGAGTGCTGCAAAAACGGTTAATCAATATTTCTCAAAATCCGGGAAATTGCCTTCTGATTGTGCCGGTGCTGGCTTAGCGGTTTTACAAAAAGGGTTACTTAATGTTGTAGGCAACAATTTATTTAATTTCGCCTCTCGAACAGCTGATGGAGGTTCTGAAATTCTCAATGCCACGAAGGAAGATTTAACGGATAATATGTGGCTCGGTGATATGGTTCAACTTCCGAATTATGATGATTGGGAAAATTATCATCCAAATCCTCAAACTTGGGCGTGGCGCGGTGAGAATGTTATTAAAACTGGGGATGATAAATTTTGGGGATATGTAGGAAGCGAGAATTATACCGTCAAATCTAAACAAGAGTGGAATGATTTACTTCGAGAAGCGTTTAATTCGTTAAACGGTCCTAAACGAGAAGGAAATATTCCTGCACTTTCACAAAAACAGACAATCTTTTTTCCTGATATTGCCGCTATAGCAATGAAATTGTTTGATGTACGAAGCAAGAATGTTTGAGACATGAGGTGTGAGATGCCACAGATCAATCAATTTTTTTATTTTTGTACGTTTTTTCTGATCTTGAGCTTTTCGGCCTCTTGCGGCTTTGCCCAATCTGCCCCGATAGATCGGGCGACAGAACAAAAAGAGGTAAATCAAACAAAAGCCAAGGCGTCTGACCCGGCCAGCGACACTTGCGATTTCTCTGATTTCAATACATTAAAGGAAATGCCCGGCTCATTCATTTCTTTGCCAAACCCTCCACATCCGAAAAAAGCTAAAAGATCTTCCGGTGACGTGCAAGTGCGTGTTTTGGTAAATAAAGAAGGGCAACCGGAACAAGCCTGTAAAGTCAAAGGCAATGACATATTAGCTAAGTCAGCAATTAACGCAGCACTCCAAATAAAGATCAGTCCTGAATATGCAAAAAAAAGACTTGATAGTGAAAATAAAGATTTCCTCGAATTTGTTGTGACGTATAAATTTAAGAAATAATTCTACCAGGTCAGAACCGGGAGCGATAGCGACCGGGTTCTTCTAAAAATAATGCCACCGGTTTTTCGATAGCGCAGCTAACGGAACCCCTAAACCGAGGTTCTTCACGTTCCAGATCCGAATAAGCACCCCCTCGTTCCTTCCTTTCTTTTCTTGCGGATCGCCGTTTCACCTTCCGCTCGGATGCCTGATAATTATTCCCGTTGCGAACGAATGTCGTTCCGCAATGACGCTCTTTGAAAATTTCAGGCTCACGCGTGTTTCACGTGTTTCAGTTGTTTCAGTTGTTTCACGTGTTTCATTTGTTTCAACGAAACACGCCATAAACAAAAAAGAGGATGTCTGAAAAGTCATTTTCTGTGTCTTTATTCTGTGAGTTCTGTGGTTTATATCCTGCAAACATCAGGAAATACCACAGAATACACAGACCTAAAACCGAAGTACACAGATAAGATCCAACTTCTGAGACGGCCTCTTTTATTTAATGTTTGAAATGGCGGGGCCGACGGGGCTCGAACCCGCGACCTCCAACGTGACAGGCTGGCGTTCTAACCAACTGAACTACGACCCCGCGTTGTGAAATTTCGGATAGATCGATCCGAAATCTCGAAATGATGGTGGGCACGAAGGGACTCGAACCCCTAACTTCCTCCTTGTAAGGGAGGCTGTCTACCAATTGACGTACATGCCCGAAAACTTTATTTATGAAGACTTAAAACGGCACGTAAACCCTAACCATCTGATTTGAAAGAACATTTTCACCGCATAAAAGGGCGAACGGTTATATTAAAAAATTGCATACTCACTGTCAAGTTCGCATACGGCTTTTTCAGGGCCGCCCGGCATCGGCAAGATTCCGCGCGACCTTGCGTCCATATGTTGTAAGATAGACCACGCTCCCTATTTAGGCAATGAATGAAGTAACCCGGCTGTTAGACGAATATTCGAAAGGCAACAAAACCGCTCTTGATCAGCTTTTACCGCTGGTCTATGGCGAGCTTCGGTGCCTTGCCCATAGCTTTCTAAATCGCGAGCGTCGAAATATCACGCTGCAAACAACGGCTCTCGTCCACGAAGCTTATATTCGATTGCTGGACCAACGGCAGATCGATTTTTCGAACCGGGCTCAATTCTTTGCACTTTCGGCACAGGCGATGCGGCGAATATTGATCGATAGCGCACGCCGCCGAACGGCCGACAAACGCGGAAAGGGCCTCAAAATATCGCTCGAAGACCTCGGCGAGATCGCCGGCAACACCGATGAAAGCCTGCTGGAACTCGATATGGCACTCAATGAGCTCGCCGAATTCGACCCGCAAATGGCGCAGATCGTCGAATTGCGGTATTTCGGCGGTATGACGATCGAAGAAACGGCGGAGGTGATCGAAATGTCGCCCTCGACCGTTAAACGTGAATGGGCAGCGGCCCGTGCCTGGCTTTACGAAAAGATCAAATGATCGCTGGTGAGCCAAGATCGCCGCTCTTTTCGCGTAATTGCCGGAACAGATGAGACCCGAAACCTGGAAAAAAATAAAAGAGATCTTTGCCATCGCGATCGAAAGCCCGGCCGCTGAACGCGAAAGCCTGGTCAATGGCCAACCGCCGGAAATAAGCAGCGAACTCCGCAAAATGATCTCTGCCCATTTCGAATCGGGCAGCTTTATCGAATCTCCGCTGGCCGATCTTTTCGGCGACAGCCCGCCGGACGCGGAAGAAGACCGAACGGATTCGCTGATCGGGCCCTATCGGATCGTCCGCGAACTTGGCCGCGGCGGAATGGGCACGGTTTATCTCGCCGAACGTTCAGACGGCACATTCGAAAAACCGGTGGCGTTAAAATTGATAAAACGCGGCATGGACACCTCCGCCGTCCTTCGCCGATTCATTCGCGAACGCAGCATTCTGGCTCGGCTGCAGCACCCGAACATCGCCGGCTTGCTGGATGGCGGCACTACCGCTGATGGGTTGCCTTATTTCGTTATGGAATATATCGAAGGCGAACCGATCACCAGATACTGTACGCAGAAAGGGTTGTCCATTACCAAAAGGTTAGAGCTTTTCCGAAACGTCTGCTCCGCCGTTTCATATGCCCACCAAAACTTGATCGTCCATCGCGACCTCAAACCCTCAAATATACTTGTTACGGAAGATGGTTCGGTCAAGCTGCTCGATTTCGGTATCGCTAAACTTTTGCGGCCCGATGCTGACGGCGACGCCGAGACCGGCACGATGTTTCGAATGATGACGCCGGAATATGCAAGCCCCGAACAGCTTCGCGGCGAGGCGATCACGACTGCCTCTGATGTCTATTCACTGGGCGTTGTCTTGTTTGAGGTACTTTGTGGACGCCGGCCGTTCGACGCCGCGGGCAGATCGGCCGTGGAGTTGTCGGAGGCCGTTGTTACCGGCGACGTGCCGCGGCCGAGTTCGGTGGTGGAAATGCCCCGCGACGACCATCCGACAATGGCTGCCGGTAAGATCACGAAACGCACCGCACCGGCCGTCACCTCCAAAGCTCTGAAAGGAGATCTGGACAATATCGTGATGATGGCTCTTCGCCGGGAACCGCAGCGGCGTTATGCGGCAGTCGGTGAAATGTCCGAAGATGTCCGAAGGCATTTAGAAGGCCTTCCCGTAACCGCGACCAAAGATTCCACGTCGTACCGCTTGCGTAAATTCTTCGGACGGCATAAACGACCCGTCCTCGCGGCCGCCGCGGCGGCAATGCTGCTGATGCTCTTTGCCGGATTGGCCGGATGGCAAGCCTTCGTTGCTCGTCGTGAACGCGATGTGGCCCGCCAGCGTCTGCTTCAGGTCCATCAGATATCCAATAAACTTCTGTTCGATTACAACGACCGCATCAAAGCTCTTCCCGGAACGGCGGAACTCCGCCGCGATCTGGTTTCAGACGCCGTGAACTATCTCGATGGATTGACCATTGACAGCGGTGGCGATGTCGCACTCGAACGCGACCTTATCAATGCTTATCTGCAGTTGGCGGATATACAATTTGGCATCGACCACGGCAATATCGGAAATTCGCTGGGAGCTTTGCAAAGTTCGTTAAAAGCCGCTGCCATTGCCGAACGGGTCGCGGGAAGCGATGATGGAAGCTTTGAAGATCGGGTCCAGCTCGCAAAAACATATTCCAGCGTTGCAGGCGGCTATGGGCAAACCGGTGACATTCGGACCGACATCGCATTCAAGACAAAAGCGCTTGCTCTTACCAAAGACCTTTTCGCCGAACGCCCTGAAGACAAAAGTGTTCTAATGCAGCTTTTGCGGATGGAGATATTCCTTTCCGTACCACTACAGATCGTCGGCGAATACGGCCAGGCCGAAGACACGCTGCGGTCGGCTATCAAGTTGGTCGCCGAAAGGACACCTGCGGGAGCGGACGATTCGTCGTTCATCAGAGCCGAAATGAGCTCGTCGTTCTACCTGTGTCAGCTCCTTAATCGCCTCGGCCGTCACGACGAAGCAATGCCGCTTGCCCAGAAATATCTGGAACTGGCAAAAGTTCTTTTAGAAAGATCGCCGGAGGCGGCTCAAAGTACGTATGACGTAGCTCTCGGCCATGCCGCCATCGGCAACACTCACATCACTGCCGGCCGCGGCAAAGACGCTTTGGAGGAATACACCGCAGCGACCTCCCTTTTGATCCCATTGGCCGCCAAGGACGAGAAAAATGCTTTCTATCGTGACCGCTTGGCCGATATGCGTTATTTTTTGGCATTGGCAAATCTGCAGCTCGGGCGAAGGTCCGAAGCATTCTCATATATCGAACATTCGATCGATGCCGTAAAGGTGACATTAGCCGAAGACCCGAGCGACACGTTCGCCAAAATAAGTATGGCGAAATATTACCTCGCGGCCTTTGAGATCTCGGGTAAATGCAGTTATGCGCTGGAGAGCGAAAAGCTTTGGCAAAATATTCAAGACGCGAATTCCCTGCCGGATTATGAGCGTGTTAGAAGAGATCAAGCAAAGGCAAATTTCAACGGATGCCAAAATTGAATTTTCATCGGGTCCGGTCAAGAATATGATCGGCGATCTCCGCAAGCAGATCGGTCGGCCGGTCTATGAACTTTAGGTTTTCGATCGATTCGGTGTAGATCTTCTTTGCCGTCGAACGGCTTTCCTCCAATCCGAAAATGCCCGGAAATGTGGCCTTATCGGCAGCAATGTCTTTCCCGCTGGTCTTTCCTAAGATCTCCGTCGTCTGGGTCACATCTAAAAGATCGTCGGTGATCTGAAACAGCAACCCGAGCCGCTCCGCATATCGACGGAGATATTTTAGGTCATTGAACCCGGCACCACCTATTAATGCCCCGCTGATGGCGGATGCTGTTATAAGTGCTCCGGTTTTGCTGCGATGTATCTTTTCAAGGTGCTGGCCGCCTACTTTTATACCCTCTGCGTCAAGGTCCATCTGCTGGCCGGCGACCATCTTTGCCGCAGCGTCCGCAAGCTCTGATATCACGTTCAACCGCACCGGAGCCTGCAAATTCGGATCGCGGGCGATAGCCAAAAATGCTATTGCCTGCAGCGCATCGCCGGCGAGAATTGCCGTTGCTTCGCCGAATTTCACGTGACAAGTTGCGATCCCCCGCCGAAGTTCATCGTCGTCCATCGATGGCAGATCATCGTGGATCAATGAATAAGTATGGATCATCTCCAGAGCCGCCGCCGACCGCAGAAGCGAACTCCGCCCCGCCCCGAAGGCCTCTCCGGCGGCTATCAAAAGAGCCGGGCGAAACCGCTTTCCGCCGGCCAAAAGGCTCCACCGCATGGCCGAAGAGAGCCGCTCCGGTTCTGCGGCATATTCATCAGCAATGGCGATCAATTCACCCTCGACATCTTCCGCAACCCGGTTCAAAAATTCAGTCAATTCCATTGATATAGAGATTAATCAAAAGCGGCCCGGTTGTCATTGAGCCTTCGTTTTTTGTAAATTTTAGACAATGTCTATTGAACCCAACGAATTCAGAGAAGCTCTTTCGCGTTTTGCGAGCGGCGTCACCGTTCTTACATGCCGTGACATTGAGGGCAAACTTCATGGCATTACGGTTTCCGCATTCTGCTCCGTTTCGCTGGAACCGCCGTTGGTACTTAGTTGTATCGACCGGTCCGCCGGCACGCACGACGCTCTGCACCAAGATATGGCTTATGTTGTAAATGTGCTTAAGGCAACTCAGCAACCGCTTTCGGATCGCTTCGCCTCTCCGGTAGCCGACCGCTTCACAGGCGTAGATATCAGAATGTCGGAGAACGAGATCCCTATTTTGGAGGGCAGTTTAGCAGCCTTAGAGTGCCGGCTTCGGTACAGTTACGACGGCGGTGATCATACGATCTTTGTCGGCGAGGTCGAGCGGACACACCTCTCTGACGGGAGTGCATTACTCTACCACCGCGGAGGTTATCGCGTCCTGGAAGATCTGCCGTAATGACGTCCGCATCTAATTCTCAGCTAACATGCCGCGAAGTTCCTCGGCAGTGATCTGATAGCTTTCACCACAAAATCCGCAGTTCATCAAAGCTCCGCCATCCTGTTCTAACATCGATCTCATCTCTTCAGTTCCGAGAGAGGAGATCAGCTGTTTCGCTTTTTCCTGCGAGCAGTTGCAGCGAAAGCTTATGTCGCGTTCATCAAGGATCTCATATTCTATCAGACCGAGAGCATTGGCCAATAGATCTTCCGGGCCGCCGCCATCTCTGATCACAGAGGTCAAATGCGGAGCATGAGCGATCGTATCCTCGATCATTGTAACGATATTCTCATTGGCACCGGGCAGCATCTGAACCAAAACGCCGCCCGAAGCTGTAACGTGCGGTTCCGTGTTCTGAAGAAGAACACCCAACATAACGGCTGACGGGATCTGTTCCGATTGGGCGAGGTAATATGCCATATCTTCGGCGATCTCGCCCGAAACTATCGGTATCGAACCGACATACGGATCGCGATGCAGGCCCATTTCAAAACCCGATTCACGAATAACGCTAAAGGTACCGGAACCGATTATTCCCGCCACATCGAATTTCCCGTCTCTTCGCGGTTCCGAATGAGCCGCGGGTTCTTTTACATACCCTCGAACATGCCCCTTGCCGTCGGTCTCCGCAATGATCGACCTCACCGGCCCGTCGCAATCGATCTTGATCGTTAAACGGTCAAGATCCTTTTGCGTGGCTCCGAGCAGCAGAGCTCCGGTCATGGCTCTTCCGAAAGCGGCTGAGACGACCGGTGACGTCCCATGCCTCCGCACCGCTTCCGAAAGCGTAGCCGTGGTAGTGGCCGCAAGTACTCGGATCCGTCCGTCGGCGGCGATCCCATTGATAAGTTTATCCATTTCAATAGTTTTGAAAATGCTCTGAACTAAAGTCAAGGGGGCGGCAAGATGACTGCGGTTCCGCCCCCAGAAACTTCTAACTCTTACCAAAAACAGACGCCTTCACAACAAAAAGGGGAATTTTCGGTTCGTTAGCTAGAACATTGCCGCCGCCCTTCTTGATCGCCCAGCGATGCAGCCATGAAATACCCACATCACCGGTAAAAAGATCCGGTTCCCTATAGGCGGGGTCTTTCAGTGCTTCTTCCAGCGTTATAGTTCGATATCCGCGTTTTTCGAATCTCTCGGCGACATCATCCAAATAGTCTGAATTTATGAAATTTGCGTGGATCAACAAAATTTGACTGATCTCCCGGCCGAAAATATGCCTTGATTGTCTTTCCCAATAGGCGGTCATTTTATCCATATATTCGACATATGCCTTGCCTATTCGCCTCATTAGTTTTCGATCACCTTTGTCAAAGGCTCGGTCGTACGCAGACGAGAAAACATAGTCCTCAAAATCGATAGTGACCGGAGCGACAATATAGCCTTTTTCGGAAAAGAACTTGTCCATGTCCGCCTTCGTGTCGAGCGAAGTTCCGGTATGCAGATAAGGATGGCGAAAATATCGCATCTTCTTGTGCTTCGCAAGAAGAAGCTCGTTTGTTATCGTCTCGCCTTTGATCATCTGCTGCTGAAACTCTTCGACCGTTATTTTATGAAGACTTGTATGCGAAAAGGTGTGGTTTCCAAGCTCAAGGCCGGCGTCGAGCCACATCTTCAGCAAGTCCACCTGTTGTTGATCACATTCGCCTTCTTCCCGATATAGCTTATTCTCATTAACGAACCCAACCGCCGGGATCTCGTGATCAGCTAGGTGCTTGAGCAGTTTTTTGGTTATTTCCTGTCTATTCTGTATATCCTGTCGCGTCGAGACGACCGGAAGATCGTCAATGGTAAAGGCGATCGCCCGCTGCTGGCCATGGATCAAGCCGCAAGCCGACATGCAAAACAAAAAAAGTGCTGTATATTTCATCTTCTTATTCAAAACGTTTCTGCGATCTTTTTACAAAACATCGGCCAATTCGTCTGATCTGTGTTTTCTGATACTCTTATTTTGGACATGCCCACGCAAGACATCGAAAACTTTCTAGATCATTTTAGATCGGCATTGGCTGAGCGGACGTTTGTAAAATTGACCTTGGCAAACTACAAAGGATCTGAACCGCACCTGCAAAAAATTTTGGTCAGGCTCATCACCACCAAAAAAGGAGAGCGATTGTTCATCCAATACCGTTATGATACGCGCGATATTGTCAAAAATCACGACATCGCCGATGGCTTTCAGCTCCTCTCCCATTTGCTGGGATCAGGATTTCGCAGCGGCCATCTTTTTACCTCTGAATCTGATTGGCAGCTCGAGATCGGTAAACGCTCTGCTCGGCTTAATCGAGGGAGGCCAACTTTCAAAAAGCCCGTCGTCGAACGCCATGATCGGGAGAAAACGGTTCAGATCGACGCCAATGCATATTATTTGAAGGCTCTAGGCATCACGAACGACTTGGGCGAGGTAAAGGCTTCGGCCCGCGACAAATGGAAACAGATCAACAAATTTATCGAAACCGTTGATAAGCTTTTCAGGACATCCCCGCTCAAGAATGAAAAAAAGATCAATATTGTCGATATGGGTTGCGGAAAGGGCTATCTGACCTTTGCCATCTACGACCACTTTAACAACCGGGTCGGGATCGAGGCTGTTGTAACCGGCGTCGATACGAGACGCGATCTGGTCGAAATGTGCAATTCCATAGCTCAAGCCGGCGGATATGACGCCCTAGTTTTCCAAACCGGCAGCATAAACGATGCGGCCATCGCAAAAACAGATATCCTAATAGCTCTTCATGCATGTGACACGGCCACGGACGACGCAATTTTCAAGGGAATGGCGGCCGGAGCAGCATTGATCATCGCCGCACCTTGTTGCCACCGAGAATTACGTTCGCAAATAAAAGCTCCCTTTATCTACAAAGACATTTTAAAACATGGCACAATGCTGGAACGAACTGCGGAAACACTAACGGACGGCTTACGGGCACTTCTGCTCGAAAAGCATGGCTACTCAACAAAAGTCTTCGAATTCATCGCTCCGGAGCATACCCCGAAAAATAACATGATCGCGGCAATTCGCCGCATGGGCAAATTTGATACCCGCTCGGTCGAAGAACAGATCACGGGGCTAATGAATGAATACGGGATACATCACCAAAAGCTCCACGATCTGTTAATAGACAGGCCGGACGCATATTGACACACACATAAGATACGATGTATGATGAATGTTTGCGCAATGCAAGGGGGACTAAATATCATGAAACCTGAAATTCATCCTAACTACGAAGAGATCACTGTGGCATGTGCCTGCGGAAATAGTTTCAAGACCCGTTCGACCGGAAAAGATCTGACGGTTGAAATCTGTTCCGAATGCCATCCGTTTTTTACCGGAAAGCAAAAGCTGGTTGACACCGCCGGCCGCGTTGACCGCTTTAAACGTCGTTATGCCCGCGGCGGTGCCCAGGCATAGATGGCAGATGCTGCAAAATTGAATCAAATTTCCGCTATATATTAGCTGAATAGATCCGACGCCGATTCTTTGGTGCCGCTAGTTTTAGGTTTATTTAAAATAGACCGGCTGAGGCAAAAAAGAACCGGCGTTTTTCTTGATATGCACATTTATTGAGCATCTATTACGGTTTCGGAACTATCAAACTACGCGGTATGTCTTCAAAAAACTCAAAACGAAAGATCAAGTTGATCCACACGGTTTTCGCGATGCAGCGGGACCTCATCGTCGGCGGTCAAGCCGTTATGGAGGGTGTTATGATGCGAACCCCTTCGGCCTACGCGATCGCCTGTCGCAAACAGGACGGTTCGATAGTCACGACGGCCGAAACACTTCCAAAATGGAGCGATAAATATAAGTGGCTGAGTTGGCCGGTGCTTCGCGGCGGAGCGACGCTGATCCAATCAATGGCATTGGGGATCAAGGCTCTTAATTTCTCGGCTAAGGTCTTCGAAGACGACCAGGAAGAGCAAAAGGAATCGGTCAAGCAGTTATCCGTCCAGCCAGAGGCGGTCCTAGCCGAAGGCACTTCGGACGAAAGCTTCACCAAGGCCCCTGTTAAGGTCCTTCTGCCGGAGAACTCCGATAATAAGCAGAAAAGCAGGGCCCAATCGGCCGGAGCCATCGGTTCGATAATTTTTGCTCTCGGCTTCAACATTTTATTATTTATCGTTGCTCCGCTGGTTTTGACCAATATCGGCTTCATCGCCGCGGGTTGGGCGGAGGCTCCCGTGATCGCCGAAAACGCGGGTTGGTGGCACACTGCCAAATCATACATCTGGGAGGTCAAACCACATTCTTGGATCGCTTTCAATCTGGTTGATGGGTTGGTTCGAATGTTGTTTTTCGTTGTGATGATCTTTACGATGTCGTATCTAAAAGATATTCGCCGCGTTTTCGAATACCACGGAGCTGAGCACAAAACGGTTTTCACGTGGGAAAAGGAGCTTCCCCTTAGCGTCGAAAATGCCGCTGTCCAGCGTCGCCAGCATCCTCGTTGCGGAACTTCTTTTCTAATGGTGGTCATGCTCGTAGCGATCGTGCTTTTTTCGGTCATCAAATTCGATGCATTGTGGATGAACCTAGCTGTGCGTATCGCCTTGATGCCGCTTGTTGCCGGCCTTTCGTACGAGGTCATTCGCTACGCCGCCAAAAAGGAATCAGGTGCCATCTTCAAACTTATGACATTACCGGGCATATGGCTGCAAAATATCACTACCCAGGAACCTGATAACGAACAGCTGGAAGTAGCCATTAAAGCATTGGACGAATCGTTAAAGCTTGAACCGACCTCTTGAAAAACGAATTAATAATTAATTATGTTTGAAAAGTTAGCACAAATAGAAAAGACGTTTGAGGACCTGACGGCGCAAATATCTTCGCCGGAGATCATGTCCGACATGAAAGAATATACGCGGGCGATGAAGCAGCACCGTTCGCTGGGCGAGATCGTCGAAAAATATCGCGAGGTCAAAAAACTGCGCGCGGACCTGACCGGTGCTAAGGAACTCGCAGAAGCGGCTGATGACGATGAAATGAAGGAAATGGCGTGGGCCGAAGTCGAAGAGATCGAGGCTAAATTGCCGCCGGCCGAGGAAGAACTGAAGATACTGCTGTTGCCGAAGGATCCCAACGACGAAAAGAACGTAATTCTGGAAATTCGGGCGGGAACCGGCGGCGACGAAGCCACCTTGTTTGCGGCAGAGATCTTGCGGATGTACGCTCGATATGCGGAACGCCAAGGGTGGAAAATGGAGGTAATGGAGGCCGCAGATACGGGCGTTGGTGGTATCAAAGATGCGGTCGCCGTCATTGAAGGCGATAAGGTCTATTCCAAACTCCGATATGAATCCGGTGTCCATCGCGTCCAGCGTGTTCCTCAGACCGAAACCAGCGGACGCATTCACACGTCCGCAATTACCGTTGCCGTACTGCCGGAAGCCGAGGAAGTTGACGTTCAGATCGACCCGAAAGACCTTCGCGTTGATTATTTCTGCTCTTCCGGTCCCGGAGGCCAGTCCGTCAATACGACATATTCGGCAGTTCGCCTCACCCATTTACCGACGAACGTAGTAGTTTCAATGCAGGACGAAAAGTCACAGATCAAGAATAAGGAAAAGGCAATGCGCATCTTGCGGGCCCGGCTGCAGGAACTTGAAGAACAGCGCCAGCACGACGAGCTGTCCGCAGAACGAAAATCCATGGTCGGTAGCGGTGACCGCTCTGAAAAGATCCGTACATACAATTTTAAGGAAAATAGAGTCACCGACCACCGCATCGGTTTGACCGTTCATCAACTTGACCTGGTGCTGGACGGTCAGCTACAGGAATTCATTGATGCATTGACCACCCATTATCAGACCGAGAAATTGAAAGCAGAGGCCGCTGCTGCTTAGCAGGATAGCATCCTATTTTGAAAGTACCGCTTACACGTCTATATTTAGTACGCCACGGGCAATCGGCCGGCAATGTCGAAGGCCGGTTCGGCGGTCATGGCCCAACACCGCTTTCTGAACTCGGCATGCGGCAAGCGGAACGAACTGCGGCGGCGCTTGCCAAGGAAAAGATAACCCACATATATTCAAGCGATCTGCTTCGAGCGGTTTCTTCGGCAGGCCCGCTGGCCGAACGCCTGGGGTTAGAGGTTTTCCGTGAACCCGCGTTTCGGGAACGTAATGTAGGTGTTCTCGAAGGACTGACCTTTGACGAAAGCCGAGAGAAGTATCCGAAAGACTATTACGCACTAGTTAACCGAAATATCCAGCATGTCATCAGCGGCGGCGAAAGCTACCGTCAACTCGTAGATCGCAGCACGGAGCGTCTGTGGTCCATTCTGCGTGAAAATGCAGGGGGCCGTATCGCTATTTACTCCCACACCGGTGCAATCTGTTTCCTTACGCTCCATTTGCTTGGTGCAATACACCGTTCGACAAAAACCACGCCGTGGCTCATAACATCAAACTGCGCCGTAAATCGTTTCGAGATCCGAAGCCGCCGCAATATTCGGGTGCTTGCGATCAATGATACACGCCACCTTGTCGAAACTACCGGCAACGATTCTTTCGCGGCCCGATAGAAGATCACATTTCCAATCCAAAATAAAAAAGAAAAAGGCCGGAGTACTTGCCTCCGGCCTGTAGAATTCTGATAAAAGATCAGAATTAGAATGAATATCGCAGCACGAACTGCATACGACGAGTGTAACCCTTAATTCCGCTAAATTCGCCGGTTCCAGCTGTTAAGCTTGACGAAGAAGAAGAATCGTAGGGATCAACCGGCGAAATGCTGAATGCGTTGATAGAATTCTCATCCAGGTACTGTTGATTAAAGACATTGAAAACTTCCCAACGGAATTGAAGCTTATGTTTTTCGCTCCAAGGCATTGAAAAGGTCTTTCCAAGGTTCATATCAGTAACCGAAAATGGGTTGCCAAAGAAGATGTTCCGGTCTCCCGTTTCACCCGGACGAGCCGGACGCAACGACAAACGCAGAGCTTCGAGATCGCTGAACAAATTCGCCGGCGATGCTCCGCCCCGATTGGGCGAGGTGCGGATAGCTCGTGTACGAACGGCCGACGAACGCAGCTGCCAGTTCGTCGCCCAACCGGCAAGATCCGTCAAATTGCTGATAGGCCGAGCCGAATTCCATCGGAACACACCACCCAGCTGCCATCCGCCCAAAAAGGCGTCCTGCCACTTATTCATATCCGAGAAAAATGCCTTGCCGCGGCCGAAGGGCAACTGGAACAATGCATTCGCGGTGATGATGTGACGAGTATCGAAATCAGACAGGGAATAGCTGTCTTGCGGACGAAGCGAGTTCAGAATGAAAGCTGCTCCATATGAACCTGAACGTTGCAATCCGGACGCATCATCCATCGATTTCGAAAACGTATAGTTGAAATCGTACCAGAGAGATTGTCCCAAACGCTGGCGAACAGAAATGCTTCCGCCGTGATAATCAGAGCGGCCTTTCGTGCTGAATGCCGAAAATGCTGCATACTGAGGCTGATAGAAAAAGTTCGACCAATCTCCGTTGCCGGTCCAAACATCGTCGTCCAATGCATACTGCAGATAGGTCCAATCACCGTACGCATAGTCGCGGTTGATCTCCATCACTGCCTGTGTAGAATTGGGGCGGCCAAAGGCGGCTGCCAATCCCGGGAACAGATTCTCGAAATACGGGATCGCTTGGATCGAGCCGATCGGGGTTCCCGCGTAGAACTGATCGTACAACATGCCGGCGGCGGTATTCCAATCCATGCCGGACGCCGGATCGACCAAATTGTTCGGCATCATTATGTCGCGTTCGATCAACAAATTGCGGGCTTTGCGGCCGACATACGACGCTTCGATGTATAGCCCTTTCGGCAATTTGCGGCCGAAGGTGAAGGTAAGACTATAATTGGTCGGAGAAACTAGCGTCGAATCAAGTGAAGATTCGATTCGCGTATCCTCATCTGCCGGTGTTTCAAAACGATTTGTCAAAGGAGCCATTCCGGGCATCGTTTTGACGGTTTGACCGAAACCGGTGAACAAGGGGCCAAGACTTGATCCGACATTATAGGTATTCGGAGCAATTGTATCAGAGGTCAGAAAACCGAGAGTGCTTAACCGATTGAAAGTAACGGCAAGCTGCTGACCGAAATAATCATTGGTGATCGCAAAACCACCGCGGAAAACTGATTCGCTGTTCTTTCCAAACAGTTTGCTCCAAAATCCGGATTTGAAATTCGGCGACCAAGCAGCCGACACACGCGGCTGGAAATTGTTCTTATCGAATTCGTAAAAACCCGGCTTATCATTTCTCGGGCCCGCAAGCTCGAAATTGATAAGTTGATTGTACGGAACGCCGCTTTCTGAATAGAACTTTCGGTCGTCAAAATATTGACCGAGCGGAGTGACCGGACGGATCTGGTAACCGTTCTTCTCATAGACAGGACGGCTAAGCCCATAGCGGAGTCCAAGATTCACCGTCAGGTTTGATCTTACTTTCCACGCATCTTGGATGTATGCATCGTATTCTTCCGTGGCAAATTCTCGTTCGATAGCAGTTCCGGCATTCAAAACACTGCCGTCCAAACCGTAGTTGTAGTTGGCGGTGTATTGGCTGAACCTGCCTATCAACGAAGCAACGCAGCCTGGTTAAGAACATTTGAGTTCAAGATCGGATATCCTGCCGCAACAAGCGGATTCAAAAGCGACCGGCCGGAGCTTGCATAGTACGACGGGTTGATAACCGCGTTATCATAAGCCGGGCCGTTATCTACGCGCTTGTTGGTAATGAAACGCACGTTACCGCCGAACTGAATGGTATGAGAACCCTTCGTCCATGTGAAATCATCCGTAAAGTTGTGTACGGGCGTCACGCGGCTCAAACCGTATTGAAACAGCTGAGGGGCAAATACGAAACGGAAGGAGATAGCATTTTGCGAAGAATCTCCGCCTTGTGTAAATGCTTGACGTGACAGGCCATAGCGAAAACTATTCGCCATGTTGTTGCCGATGATCCAATTGTGTCCAAAGGCTAATCCCGAATTGTGCTCCCAAAGCTGAGGGGCGACCGTGTCGGGAAAGGCTGGTGCACCGATGGAAACATCGTGTTGTTTGTTGAGGCGGAAGAATGCCTGCTGGCTGGAATTGATATTCCAATCAAGCCGCAGTTGGTGGGTATTTTGGTCGTACGGCGTTGTCGCATTGAAACGATATCCGGCCGTGTTGATGTTGTCACCCAACCCGCTTTCAAAATCATTCGCCGGATAGCTTGCCGCCGCTCCCGCCAAAACCGCCAATGCCGCCGGATTTTGACCGGCAGTAGCAAAGACCGTATTGAACTGTGCTTGAGTTAGGGTCGATACGCTTCCGTCTGCATTCCGGAGGTTCAATATTCCCTGTCCCAAGGATGCCAAAGGCACCGTGCGGGTCACAGGCGATTCAATATTTTCACGCCATCCTTCATATGCATACAAGAAAAAGAGCTTATCTTTAATGATCGGCCCGCCAAAAGCTCCGCCAAAGACATCTCTGGCAAGATTTGGGCGTTCAATGCCGGCTCTGTTGTTGAAAAAATCATTTGCCGAACCGAAGGTGCGGCGAGGCATCCAGAAAGCTGCTCCGGTGAAGCTGTTGCTTCCGGATTTCGAAAGCAGCGAAACCTGAGCTCCGGACGAACGTCCCATGCTGGCGTTCGGGTTCGATGTGGTAACGCGGAATTCATCGACGGCCTCAGCCATCAAACGCAAAACAGGAGAAAAAGCGATTCCCTGCTGCTGGTCGTTCACGTCCACTCCGTCTAGCGTAATGTTCGCTTGGTCGCTGCGGCCGCCATTGACGTAGCCGTCGCTGGTCACACCGGGCTGTAAGCTCAGCAGGTTGGCGACATTTCGCGACTCCGTCGGCAGTTGAAGGATCTGAGCCGACTGAAAGTTGTTTCCGACCGAAGCATCGGTCGTGTTTACCAAAGAATCGATGCCATCGGCCGTAACTGTAACAGTTTCACCGATATCGCCGATCTCCAAGGCAAAGTTGACACTGATCGGGTTATCGACCAATGCTTGTACGCCGGAGCGCTCGATCTTTTTGAAACCGGCCTTCTCCACCGTCAGAGTATATGTATCGGGCAAAATGGAAGCAAAAGTGTACCCGCCGTTGTCATTTGATTGCACACTGCGCGAAAAGCCCGTCGATGGGTTGGTCAAAGTAACCGTCGCCCCGCCGATCACAGCCCCCTGAGTGTCTGCTACGACACCGCTGATCGCGCTCGTTCCCTGAGCCATCGCGGAACCTACAAATATAAATGTAAGCAATGCTCCGAGTGACCAAGATAAAAATCGTCTATTTAATTGATCAAATCTCATTGAACCTCCAATTTGATAGGACAAGATTCATCTGTCCAGATATTAGCTTTAAGCATTGATGCATTTTTCGTTCCGACCGGAAAGATATCTCCGAAACCTCGCCAAACAAAGAAGTTAGAGCAACGGAAAAGATTGCCGCCTTCAGCAAATTATCGAAATAACTGGATAAAATTCAGATTTTTGGAAGAGCTTTGACAACCGTAACGGCAGAACCGACAGCCGTAGCAAGAGTTAGAGAAAAAGGATTTGCGACGTCGCCGGCCGCGTAAATGTTCGGTGCAGATGTGTTTCCGAAGCGGTCAACCCTGATGTAACCGCCAGCGTCGAGATCTACTTGGCCGCTCAGGAATTCGGTGTTCGGCTGAACGCCAATGCGGAGGAGGATCATGTCGGCAGCCAGCTTTATGACATCATTTTCAGATTTTCGGAGCACGATCTCCGAAACTCGATCTTCACCGTTTATCGCCGCCACTTCCGTGTTGATCAGAAGTTCAATAGATCGATCGGCCGCAACCTTTTCACGGAATTCTTGACGAGCCGAGATCTTATCACTGCGATGGACAATGGTGATCGATGCGGCATATGGCCGCAATATCAGCGCATTTTCAAAAGCCGCGTCGCCGCCGCCGACGATCACGACTCGTTTGCCTGCGGCCGCCGTAGGGTCTTTCGAACCCGATGCAGCAATTCCCTTTCCAACGAATCGTTCTTCGCCCGGCACACCGAGTTTACGCCGCCGGACACCAGTTGCGATCAACAGCTTTTCACCGCAATATTTCTCACCGGAATCGGCCGTCACAACCCGACGGTCCGTATCAACCGCCGTCGCCGCGCTCGATACCCGTTGAACGAACCCTCTTTTCGCTATTGATCCATTAAAGAATGCAAGCATTTCCGAGCCGTCGACCGCTTCCCTTCCGGGATAATTTCTGATCGGATTATGGATCCAGTGCAGCTGACCGCCGAGAGAGGACTCTTTTTCCAAAAGAAGCGCTTCGCGGCCAAGTTCGTCACACCATAGGGCGGCAGCCATTCCGGCAGGCCCGCCGCCGATTATTATCACATCGAAATTGTGGTCTCTGAGTTTACCCATAATGAAAAATGCGATTTTTTGTCAAACAGATCTGACATAATTTGTCACAAAGATCAGGATCTGGCGTTTTCAAGAGTTAGTTTAGTCTTAAAACCCTTTAGTTTCCATTCCTTTTTTTCTGATCTTCCATGGCACCGTATTTGCAATCGTCTAGCCGCTTGCTCCGAATAGACCACCGGGGCCCCTGCAGAATTCTGGAAAGCGATCCTTTTTCGAAAAACGATGTCCATTATGAGATTAGAACTTGACCCCTTGCCCTCCTCGATGCCGTTTGTGGACGACCCCGTACCGCAAAATGTTTCCCAAACAAATGATTCCGACCCCGACCAATTTCTACGCGAAGGAATAAAGGCGGCCCAGTCGGGAAACCGAGCAAAAGCCCGGGCAGCCTTGATCCGTGCATCCGAATTGCGGCCGGACAGCGAAAGCACGTGGCTCTGGCTTGCTTCGATAAGTGAGTATCCCGAAGAATTACTTGTCTTTCTCACCAACGTTTTGGACATAAATCCGCATAATCAAAGGGCCATCGAATGGACGGCCGCTACCCGTTCTTTGTTGGCGAAGACCTTTGTCCAAAGAGGGATCGATGCCGCTGAATCGGGCCAGAACGAAGCGGCTCTCGGATATTTCGATCAAGCACTGGAACACGACCAACAGAACGAAATGGCCTGGTTGTGGATGGCGTCCATCGCCGATTCGCAAGAGGGCAAGATCGCCTACTTGGAAAAGGTCATTTCCATTAACCCTTCCAATATGGAGGCCCGCGAAGCCTATGAAAATGCCGTTGCGGATGTAAATAGGTCGCTGTTGGAAGAAGCCCGCTCGGCCGCAGTTAGCGGCAATGCGACCGAAGCAAATGAATTGCTTGACGCGATCTTAGCAGAAAATCCGCGGTCGATCGAAGCTTGGGAATTAAAGTCTCATATCAGCGTCGAATTCCGCGATAAACTTGATGCGCTTCGCCATATATTAGAGATAGAACCGGAAAATGTTGCCGCACGAAGTCTGTTCGATTCGCTTTCATCGATCGTTAGTTCGGTAACTGCTCCGGCCGCTGTTCAAAAGACGCCTCCGGCCCCTACCGGAAAGCTTGAATTTCCCGAGCAGCATGTTGCCGACCTGAACCGCATGGCTGAAGCAAGCTCAGCATCCCCATTCGATTCGGAGGCCGATCCGGAAGCCGATGACAACCGAGCTTTTCTCGAAGCTGCTGTAGAAGAGGCCGAAACAGAGCTGACGCCCGCTTCTGCTCCGCTTGACGATTATGTTTCCGAAAAGATCGAGATCAAAGCGGCCGAATATGTCGAAGAGGTCTCTCTTCGCGAATCGCCCGCTCCTGAAACATCAGAAAGCCCCGCTTTCGAAAACGGAGAATCCAGCATTCCCATGCCGTATTTCGAACCGCTTCCCGAACCGGCGGAAAATCTGACGGGGTATGAAACTACGATATTCATTGATGACGTCCAGGAACCCGAATTTCAGGCAGGATCCGAAGATGTTGATAGTGCTGAACCCGTCGAAGAACATACCGTTCGTACTGAGGATCCGGAACTAAACACCGCTCCGGCGGAAGAATCGATAGTCCGCGAGGAGCAACCACCAACGGCGACCGAAAGCACCCCGGCATCATTAGATCTGCTTCTTTGCACCTTCTGTTCGACCGGCAACGACCCCCAAGCGTTCGTTTGTCAAGGCTGTTTGGCGGTGCTCACCCTTTCCGACCTTGAAATGCTGCTTGCCAACCAAATGGCAGATAGATTCCTGCTGGGCAAGGCTATTACCAAGATGGAATCTTCCCGAACAGAAACTCCGATGTCCGCCGAAGATCTTACAAAGCTAGGCATTGCCTATCTAAATCTCCGCGATCTCGAAGCGGGGCATAAGTGCCTCCACGAGGCTTTGCAGCTCGACCCGAACAATATCGTTCTCTCCGGCCAAGTCAATGCTCTTCTCATAAGACTGCAAGAAATTAAAAAAAAAGATGAAGATGCCGAGCACCTGCCCAAAGGCAAGGTGATCTTGGTTGTGGATGACAGCCCGACGGTTCGCAAGCTTATTTCCGGAAAACTGGAAAAATCAGGGCACGACGTGGTCTGCTCAAACGACGGTGTAGAGGCTATGAGCAAGCTTCGCGAGATCGTCCCGGACCTGATCCTTCTCGATATAACCATGCCGAGAATGGACGGTTACCAGGTTTGCAAACTTATCCGTTCAAATCCGGCAACCAAAGATGTGCCAGTGGTCATGATATCGGGCAAAGACGGCTTTTTTGATAAGGTTCGCGGCCGGCTTGCCGGCACCTCCGGCTACATCACCAAGCCTTTTGGCCCCGAAACGCTGATGAAGGCGGTAGAAACGTATCTCAAAGGCGAACAGCCGGACGATTAAAATGCAAGCTTTGGCCGAACCAATTCCAGAGAACGCCGCTTCGGGTAGATCTTCAGTTGATGCCGACTGTGCAGTCGAACTGCATAAGTACGTCGCCTGCTTCATCGGCGAAAAGCTGTGTGCGATAGCCGCCTCGGATGTAGCAGAGGTCGTTTTACCTCTCACTGCTTCTTCCCTGCCCAATGCCCCCGTTGCCGTAACGGGCATCTCGGCCGTTCGGGGCGATATAGTCGCATTACTTGATGTTCGGCGAATGCTCGGGATAGGCGCCGAGGAAGTATTGACCCAGCGTTCCAGATCCATTGTGCTGAAGCCTCAGGACGGTCGGACGCAAGGGGCATTTACCGTTGACCGGATGTGGGAAGTGCTGCAGCTGGCCGAAGACGAGATCGAACCTCCGGAAAATACAGTTGGGATCCGGCGCGGAACTGCGGACACCGCCTCCGGCAAAGTCGTTGTGATCGATGCCCAAAAACTTCTCGATGAGATGGATTTCGCCCAATAGGCTTATCAAATAGACGAAAATGATCCAATCAAACGATCGAATGTTGAATTCAATGCGAAGTAAGATCTGGCTTCGGGTAACGGCCTTGGCCGTGCTGAACTGCATCTGCGGCGTCACCGCTTTTTTCGGTCTTTCGCTCGTCATTTCGGAACCGTTCATCAATGTTTTCCTCGTGTCTCTTTTTTGCGCCTTTTGCACGGTGGCGTTCGGTTGGTGGTTGTCCAACGATGTAATGGGCCCGATCGAAACCGTCACGCTGCTTGCCAAAAGCCTTGAACGCAGCTCAACGACCACTCTGCCAAAATCCACCGGCGCCGCCGAAACTGATGACCTGCTCGCAGCTCTTCATCGCAACAGCCGACAGCTGCAAAGCATTATCGTGATGATGGAAGATGTTGCGGCCGGCCGGACCGACACTGCTTTAACACCGCTTGAAAGTTCTGACCGCCTGACAAATGCCTTTCAACGATTGATCGGACGGGTGACTGATTCGATCGATGCCAAAACGGAATTGGAATCTATTGTCGGAGCTGTCGACCGACTGAAAAGCGATATTTCTTCCGTACGAGATGGCAATCTGAATATCAGTGTTCGGACAGATGCCCCGGCGACCCGTGAGATCGCCGAAACTGTGCGATTTTTGACTTCCCGGCTCAACGAACTTTCGCTAAACGTCAATATCAGCTCTAAAGAGGCGGAGCGTTCGCTAAGCGAACTTAGATCGCTGGTACGGGCGGCCTCCGGAAAAGAAGATGCGAACACCCGCCGTATTCGTGCCGCCGCCGAAGCAGTTGCGAAGGCTCCGGATCCGGTCGGATTGGTGACCGATCAGCTAGCCGGCGTCATAGCCGCGAGTGGTTCGTCCAGTTTGAAATTTGCCGAAGGTTCCGATGCCGCGAAACAAAATGCTGCATCTATCACCTTGCTCCGAAAAGAGCTGACCGATCTTTTGCATAAACTGCAAAAACTCCGTGACCAACTGAATACGGTCCCGCAAATAGCCAAATCGGCCGATGACCTGGCCCGCAGGTCAAATATGATCGCGCTCAATACGAGTATGCGCAGCAGCGAACCTGCCGGTGCCGCCAATATCGGCATCTCACTCTTGGCGGACGAGATCTCAACGCTATCCTATCGTGCCGAGGATGTTAGCAAAGAACTTGCCGCCATTAAAAATTCAGCCGTTCGCGATATCGGCGACCTGGAAAGCCGCTTAAGCTCGACCGTTTCCTCGCTTTCCGACTTTTCAATGGAAGCGACCAAAATTATCGAAGCTCTTGATGCTTTGGGCGATTTTCTGGCCCGGGTAACCGAGCTGCCTGCCCAGATCTCCGCCGACCCACAGCTGCAAACTGATGCCGCCGAGGTGCAAAACCTGCTGGGTGATTGCTTACAGGAAGACGAGGAATTGAAGATCAGTTTTGGGATGTGTGAAGAAAAGACCGCGCGTCTGTCACACATACTTGAAAATTTGCGAGATTCGGCAGCCGGCCTTCGAAACGGCTCGCCGGGCGCTGCGGCGATCTCCGACGAAGCAACACTCGACATCGACGGACCTCCGGCCTATCAGCATCCGGCTGGTGACGAAGGACTTCTCGATATCTGGAGCGACAATTAAGCAGAATGAAAAACTCGATCTGGACAATGTTTATCAAGGTCTTCTCATTCGCAGGAGCGTTGCTTTTGATGCTTGGCGTACTGTTAACCATTCTTTCGCATTTTGAATACACGAATGGTTCGGGTGCGGGCATGCTCGCCCTTGTGGCCGGAACGTCGCTATCCGTATTCTCGCTCGCCTATCTCAATTATTATGCGTCCAGCGTCGAAGCTGCTTTAAGTTACGTCGCCGATGCGGCACACGCGATCTCGCTCGGCGACCTCTATGAAAGCGAAAATCCTGAGAATGAACTTTTCGCTTCTCTTGCTTCCATCTCGGAATATCTAAAAGAAAAGATAACCTTCGTCGATCAAATAGCCGGCGGCAACCTTTCGGCCGCCGCGTCCGTAGCTTCGGATAGCGACCGGCTCGGACGGTCACTGCAGACCATGGGACTGCGTTTGCGAACATTGGTGCAAACTCAGGAAGATCGTGAGCGGCTTCAGGTAGCGGTCGAAAAGCTACTGCACGAAGTTTCCGAAGTATCTTCCGGAGATCTTACGGTCCAAGCAGAAGTTTCGACCGGTGTGACCGGTGAAATAGCAGAGGCTTTTAATTTGATGACTGTAAATCTTCGTTCGGTCATTCGCCAGGTCAAGGAAAATACCCAGCAGGTCGGTGTTTCCGCAGCTACCATCAGCGACACAACTGAACAGCTTGCACAAGGCAGTGTCGCCCAAGCCTCTCTGGTTTCCCGAACTACTGCCGCTATTACGGATATGGCGGGCCGCATACAGGAAGTTTCCGAAAATGCATCTACTTCGGCCGCCGTCGCTTTGGATTCTTTGGCGAGTGCTCGGCTTGGGACAAAGGCCGCCAAAGATAATATCAACGCCATGAATTCCGTACGCCGGCAGGTGCAGGAAACTGCAAAACGGATCAAGCGGCTGGGAGAGCGCTCGCAAGAGATCGGTCAGATAGTTTCGACGATCGAGGATCTTTCCGACCGGACAAGCCTTTTGGCCCTCAACGCCTCGCTCCAAGCCGCATCGGGCGGACAGGCAGGCAGCGGATTTGTCGTTGTTGCTGAAGAGGTCGAACGCCTCGCCGAACGTTCCAATCGCCTAACCCAGCAGATCACCGGTTTGACCCAAACGATAAACTTTGAGACCAAAGAGGTTGTCGCCTCAATGGAAGAAACGATCCGTGAGGTGGTGTCCGGCTCGGCCTACGCCGACAAAGCCGGCCAATCGCTCGTCGATATTGAAAAAGTATCGAATCGCTTGGCGGAATTGCTTCGTTCGATATCTGAATCAACCAGAATTCAAGCCCGCGGTTCCGAAGATATATCCGGTGCAATGTCTGAGATCAGCAAGGTAACGGAGCTTGTTGCTTCGGGTTCAAAACGTGCTGCCGAATCGGTGCGCACATTAGTGCGGCTTTCAGATGACCTTCGCGGGTCGGTTTCACCCTTTAAACTGCCCGCAGAGATCGCTCGCGGCCGCTCTTCCGCTGAAAGCGGCATCTTTGTAAACTGATGTTCCGCCCGCTATGTTACCTCCGACCATGGACCAACAACTTCTTCAACTTAAGATCGACGACGCCGACTCTCTTCTGCAGAGCATCCGTAGCGGTTTCTTGATCTATATCACACAAGGCGGTTCATCCCAGCAACTGCTCGAACAGCTTAAGGCGGCGGCGGAACTCCATTCCCTCGCAGAACAGCTAGAATTGGGGGATGTGGCGGCAGGCGCCGGAAAACTGCAAGTATTGCTGGCTCAACCTATTAGTGAAGGCAGCGAATTGACGGACGACCGAACCCGGCAGATCCTTGACCAATTGTCGGCGATCGAGGAGATGATCGTCGCTAACGGCTTCAGCGCTGAAGAACCGCTCATCGACCTCTCGAATTTCGTCGATCGTTCGTTCGATACTTTGCACTTGAGCGAAACGAACCAAGCCGATCATGAAAACTCTTTGGTTGAAACCGGCGATGAATTTGAGATAGATGCGGAAATGTTGGAGATCTTCGCCATGGAAGCCGAAGACCTTTTAAGAAACATCGGAACCGCCCTGGACCAGCTTTCGTCCGACCCCGAAGATCGCGATGCACTGTGGGATATCCGGCGCAACGCCCATACCTTCAAAGGAGCGGCGGGAATCGTCGGGCTCAAGGCCCCTTCCGCTTTAGCACATCGCGTTGAAGACCTTCTAGATCACCTGGCAGAGAATGAATTACCGGCGACGGCGGAGATCTACGACCTGTTAAACGCCACTACCGAGTGCTTGAAAGCTATTACGTCCGGCGACATGACCGCTCAGGGTTCAGACCGGATCGCGGCCCTTTATCTACAATTCGACCGCACAATGGAATCGCTTCGCTCTCAGTCAACCGGCGAAGTCGCCGCAGTGGCCGCAGCCGAACCATTCACGGAAGACGAACGATCGACAAGCCGCTCCGTCCCGACCCGCTCGATCATCCGTGTGTCTCTTTCAAAATTGGACGATATTGCAAAGGTGGTTCGCGACCTGGTCGTCAGCCGCTCTGTCTTCGAACAGCGACTGAACGAATTCGGTCAACAGATCGAGGATCTGCACAACAGCACACGCCGCTTACAGTCCACCAGCAGCCAGCTCGAGATCGATTTTGAAACGTCGATGATCAGCACCTACGCGCGGCAATACTCTTCATCGGCCGGATCGTCTTTGCTCGCGGAAAATTTCGATCAGTTCGACCCATTGGAATTCGATCGCTATACGGAACTTCACCAACGGACACGCGAACTCGCGGAGACGACAACCGACACCTACGCCATCCACAACGCCTTGGACGGCATCAAGGAAAATCTCGGCTCGCTCTTTGAGACACAGCGTCGTTTGATCGAAGAGATGCAGGAAAAGCTGATGCGCATAAGAATGGTGGAATTCGGTTCCCTAACCACACGTTTGCATCGCGCTGTCCGTGTAACCGCGGAGGAAGAAGAAAAGCTCACTGAGGTTTCGGTTGAAAATCAGGATCAGGAATTGGACACACAGGTACTCGACGCCCTGATAGAACCTCTGATGCACCTTTTGCGCAACGCTGTCGTACACGGCATCGAAACGCCGGAAACACGTCGCTTGCTCGGCAAACCGGAGGCGGGGCAGATCCGCATTCGACTCCTTAACGAGGAAACACATATTGTCCTCAAGGTTTCAGACGATGGAAGAGGCATTGCCGCTTCCGCTCTTAAGGAAAAGGCAATTTTGACCGGCACGATCTCTCAGCAGCAAGCCGATGGCATGACCGATGAAGACGTTCTGAAACTGATATTTGTGCCCGGCCTGACCACCGCAGAACGCTTAAGCTTGAGCGCCGGACGCGGTGTCGGAATGAGCATTGTTCGCGAAAGTGTCGAATCGCGAGGCGGAACGATCGATATTGAAACTATATCGCAGCGAGGTACGACCTTTACGGTCCGCTTCCCCCTTCCGCTAGCCGTAACGAACGTCCTGCACGTGCGAAGCGGTCGAAGCAGCTATGCGGTTCCGGTAAAATTGGTTCGCCATATTGGTGATATCGAACCGGCAAAGATAAGCAATTCGCCGGAGGGCGATGTTGCAGAACTGATCACGGGAAAGTATCCGGTGAAATACCTTGCTGAATACACCGGTTGGCCGCGGAACGAGCGGCCCGTCGAATACCTTACATTGTTATTGATCGAAACATCAGATCTGACCTGTGCTCTTATGGTAGATGAGATCATCAAAACCGAGGAGGTAATAATAAAGCCGCTCGGGAAACCGCTTGACGGAACAAAAGGAGTGCTCGGAGCCGGTGTAATGGCAAACGGCGAAACCGTTCCTATCCTTGATCTGCCGATCTTGCTGCGTTCAAAGATCGATCCGCGACCGACCGGATCTGCTTTTGCTGTCGCTCCGGAAAAATTGCGTGTCATGGTCGTGGATGACAGCCCTAGCGTTCGCCATATGACCTCAAAAATAATCGAGAACGCCGGATGGAAAGTGGTCACTGCAAAGGACGGCATCGAAGCGCTCGAGCTTCTCCGATCAGATGCCCCGCGGCCGGCCGTGATCTTGACCGATGTCGAAATGCCCCGAATGGACGGTTACGAATTAGTATCTGCCGTGGAAACAGATGAGAAATTAAATGGGATACCGCTCGTTTTCATTACATCGCGATCCGGTGAAAAACATCGCGACAAAGCGGTCGCCTTGGGCATTACAAATTATTTGACGAAGCCCTTCGATGAAAAAGAACTGGTCGACACTGTTAAAAGACTTACCTTGGCGAGTTAAACGATATCTAAAAAAACGATCTTGACGAGGAGTAAGGTCCAACCGGAACGACCCCGACCGTCCCTCACTTCTGCGGCGGTTTGCTCGGACGCAATTCGATCTTGCTGGGTAATGCTCGTTCGTCCATTTCCAAAAGGTTCACAACTACTTCGGCGATATCTTCCGGCTGCAGTTTCCATTTGTCTTCATCGCTTGTGCTTCCACCACCAAAATCAGTATTCACACTGCCCGGACAGATCAAACTGACCTTTATATTGTCGGGCCTTACCTCTTGCATCAGAGCCTCTGTAAAACCATTGACGGCGAATTTCGAAGCATTGTAAGCTGCCATTTTCGGATGAGCATTTTGCCCGGCCAGCGATGAGATCGTGATTATATAGCCGCCTCCCTTTCTTCGCATCAGCGGTATTGCATTATGGCACGCGTAATAGACGCCGTATAGATTTGTTTCGATCGTTTGGCGAAATTCTTCGCCGGATATCTGCTCTACCGTTTTTCCAAAGATACCCATGCCGGCGTTATTGATCAGGATATCTACGCCGCCAAAAGCATTCTCCGCCTGTTCAAGCATCAATCTTACTTGATCTTCGCTTCGCACATCACAAACCTCTGCTTCCACCCTGCCGAACTTCGACAGCCACGCCGCCGCAGAATTTAATTCCTTTTTCGAACGCCCGCAGATCACCACCCGAGCTCCCTTTTTCAGCAAAGCTTCGGCGATGCCGAGGCCGATCCCTTTTGAGCCGCCCGTAATGACGGCTACCTTATTTTCGATATTCATTGCAGTTTCGCCTTCAATATCTCATTGACGACCTTTGGGTTTGCCTTGCCGTTCGAAGCCTTCATGACCTGGCCCACAAAGAAGCCGAACAGCTTATCATTGCCGGCTCGAAAAGCAGCCGCCTGGCCCTCGTTGCCCGCAATGACATCTTCGACGATCTTTTCTATCGCTCCGGTATCGGATATTTGCTCAAAGCCCTTTTCGCTGATAACAGCCGCCGCTCCGCTGCCGCTTGCGAACATCTCGACGAGAACCTCTTTCGCTTGATTATTGTTGATCTTGCCCGCATTTAACGTCGTGATCAAATTTCCAAGTTCGACCGCTGCAACCGGCGAAGATGCCGCATTCAATCCGGCATTGTTCAATTCCCGGTTCAATTCGGACAAAATAAAGTTTGCCGAAATGCGGGGATCTTTCGACGTCTTTGCCGTGATCTCGTAATATTCCGCCAATGCTTTGTCATTTACCAACTGTGAAGCATCGTCATAGCTCAGCTCATATTCCGTCATGAACCGGTCTCGCTTGATGTCGGGCAATTCGGGCATCCCTCGTTTGACCTCTTCGACAAATGCGGCCGACACCTCTAACGGCTGCAGATCCGGCTCAGGAAAATAGCGATAATCGTGGGCGTCCTCTTTCGACCGCATCACACGCGTCTCATTTCGCTTTTCGTCCCACAAGCGCGTTTCTTGTAAAACAGGCTCACCCTTTTCATGAGCGGTGATCTGTCGATCGATCTCAAATTCGATCGCTTTCTGCATGAACCTGACCGAATTCAGATTTTTCAGTTCCGATTTATTATTGAACTTATCTTCACCGACCCGCCGAACCGACACATTTGCCTCACACCGAAGATTTCCTTTCTCCATGTCGGCATCGCTCGCCCCCACCCATTGCAGCACCCTTCGCACATGGTTGACATAATCATAAGCCTGCCAAGACGAGCGAAAATCAGGAGCGGTGACGATCTCGCCCAACGGTGTACCGGCGCGGTTCAAGTCCACATAAGAATATTTATCAACATCGGGCAGCCCTTCGTGCACGTTCTTGCCGGCATCTTCTTCGAGATGCATCCGCTCGATCCGAATGTCCATCGGCTGCCATTTGACCGCCCTGCCCTGATCATCGCGTTCGCTGGTCATGATGGTTAGCGATCCATTGGCGGAAAACGGTTTGTCATATTGCGATATCTGATAGCCTTTTGGCAGATCAGGATAAAAATAATTCTTCCGTGCAAAAATGGAAGTTTCCTGCACCTCCAAACCTAGCGACAACGCAGCTTTGGCTCCGAGTTCGACAACCTTTTCGTTCAATACAGGCAATGCTCCGGGCAATCCCAGACACACCGGGCAAGTGTTCGAATTCGGCTCGCCGCCGGTCGCAACCGCACAGCCGCAAAATATTTTAGTGTCCGTTGCCAACTGAGCATGGATCTCCATGCCGATAATTGCTTCCCAACCTTCTTTGATCATATCGTCTAAAAAATTAATGCGAATCAGATATCGATTCTAATTCGCATTTTGATTATTTCAAAATCAGCTATTGCGGCAGCCATCTGGCGGCAGGACGCGACGGCCGAGGGCGGTCGGGCGGTCGTACATACGGCCGATTTCCCCAGTTGTTCCAGTAATAAGGGAAATAAAACCCCGGAAAGATAACACGTTCATCGCCGCGGTAGTTGTAATTCGGGGTCTGCACCTGCTGATAGTAGATCTGCGGCCGAGCCTCCAGTTGCTCTCTTTGCAACCTTTCATTTCGATAGCGTTCCGCCATAGCTTCGCGTTGAACACGACTTTTTTCTATTTGAGCATCCAATTCTTCGGGCGAAGGAAAACCCATCCTAGCGTAATTTTCCCGATAGTCGCGCTCCGCCGCCAGTCGTTTTTGACGAAATTTTTCAAGATCCGCGTTGGTTACCGTTTTTCCCGCTGTTTGGCCGTAGGCCGCTGTTACTGTCGCCGCAAAGATGACACCTAAGATCTTTAGCTTGAACATACTATCCCTCCATCGGGTGCTCCCTTTTTTACTATTTTACACCTTTTGCGTCCGGTAAGAAAGGGTATTTGCCGGAGCAAAAATGCCGGCGACGAGCATAGCCCATCGCCGACGCATTGATGCGGAAAGATCTTTTCCGGCTATTGTTCAGTTATGGAATATACTTCGCCGGCACGGGAATGTCTCCCGCCACACCCCAATTGACGGTGGTCGTTCCGCCGGTTGAGCGAGCCAGATACCACGCACCGTTGCGGTATATCGCCGGATCGTACTTTCCGTCACCATCGTAGTCGCCGGGAACCGGAACATCGCCTGTCTGCCCCCACGATACGCTGTAGAAAGTGCCATCCGTTGAGCGGAAAATATACCATTTGCCGTCAGATTCACGCCATACCGCCAAGTCGTCCTTGCCGTCGCCGTCATAGTCTGCCGGCACAGGTTTATCACCCGCTTGGCCCCAGGGCTGAACCGTATATATTCCCGATGTCTTGAGAACATACCACGTTCCATTTCGAAATATCGCCAGATCGTTCTTACCGTCGCCGTCATAATCGCCGGGAACCGGGACATCACCCGCTTGCCCGAAGGATTGGGATGTAAATCCGCCCGCCGCTTTCTTGACGAACCAGGTATTGTTCGACGGACGATAGACCGCAGCATCTGCCAACCCATCGCCGTCATAATCGCCGACCACAGGCACATCGCCGGTCTGTCCCCATCCAAAGTTGTAGAACGTCATATCCGAACTTCTAAGAACGTAGAATGTAGAATTCGGTGCATTGGATGGACGAAAGATAGCCAAGTCCGTCTTTCCGTCGTTGTCATAGTCCGCTGGCACCAATTGATCGCCGTTCTGCCCCCATTGCACAGCGGTAAAGCCTTGCGTCGAGCGGTTCAGATACCAATTGCCCTCGCTGGGACGAAAGACGGATGGATCGGTCTTCCCGTCACCATCAAAATCCGCTCGGACACGGCTATCACCGCCGGGTGTGTAGGAACAGGTATAGCTGCCGGTAACGCTGATGGTATCGACGTTCCATCCGACCACTGACGTATTATCGTCCGCACCGAAACGCCAGCGAAGCTGTACATTCTGGCCATTTGCAGAAGCGGGGAGCTTTGCAGTGGTGGTTATGTAACCGCCGGAATTTCCGCTCCATGCATTGCGATTGGCAAGCGGATTGTTGGCTCCCGCACCGAGCGGGCCGTTATATCCGCCGGCAATGAAGCTGCCGCCCGCGGTCACGATATCGGTAAACGCTCCGCCGCCGAGGCTTATCTCCAATACGCCGCCGTCCCATCCGTCCTCGGTGTTGTACTTATTCCGGAAAGTGACCGTTGCCGCGGCAGACGCGATCGCTATTGACGGAGACGTCAAAGAAGTTGCTCCGCCGACGGACGCCGGATCGGCCGCAAACATCGAGTTCGGAGCCGTGTCGGGCCCGGTTGTCGTGTTTACGAACGCCGTTCCACCCGCCTCTGTTCCAACGGTCCAGCCTGCCGGCAAGGAAGGTGCCGTGACCGAATCAAAATTCTGCGCCAAAGACACTATCGGAGCTCCGACGATCGTCGAACCCGAAAAGGATTTTGCTCCTAAGCTGCTGTTGACGTTGAATGTAAAGTTAAGCGTGCTGCCGCAAGGAGTTCCCGACGGAACGGTGTAGTTCAGCGTTCGAGAAACCGTTTGTCCATTGTTGATGGTACCGTAATTGGCGGAAGGGCCGCCGACCATTTGCAGAGTCACAGCCGTTGCCGAAGTGCCCGTATTGTTGGTTAGCGGAACTGATATTGCGATCGGCTCGCCCGGCTCTACCGACCCGTCATTATCGCCCGGAGCGTCAGATACCGTGATGGCCGGAGACTGCACCAGGTTCGGCAGATCAAAAGCCTGCGTTACTCTAATGGTTCCCAACCCGCCGCTGCTCTGACCGCCTACGTTTTGAACGCTGGCACTGGCTCCAATGCCGCGAATCGCGAAGCCGTTCCATATATCTGAAACGTCTGCCGCCGTTCCGGTTGCCTGAGCTCCGGCGATGATCGCATCGCGTTCCGTCAAAAACGTCGGATTTAACGGTGCTAATTTCATTCCGTCGGTAACCATTTGCAGCACCCGGCGGTTTCCTGTCGCCCATCCCAGACGCTGGATCATGCGGGCCCGAACTTCCCACAGGGCAGAACTCCACACCTCGCCGATATTGTGCACCTGGTCTGCGGTTGAATTGAACGCAGGAGAAAAAGCTCCGTCTGAAAGGTTTATCTGCGTCGAATCGATGTCGGCAAAGGTAAGCGGGTTGTGAGGCCGGTTGTTTGGCCCGCCGGTGAAAGACATTACCGCTTTCGGAAAACGGCGAATGCCGTAATAGTAGTTATTGAATCCGACGGTCGAGAATCGATAGGTATCGTACGCACCGGTGGTATAAATACCATTGACCGGATCGGACCCTTCGCTAAGCATGCAATGGCCATAGAAATCTGACCAGCCTTCACCCATTCCGCGAGCGAAATCGAGCACAAGCCCTGACGAATTTCCATGAAGCCGATTTGAAAGTCCGTGCGTCGCTTCGTGGATTATCACGTCCGCATCCAGCGACCCGTCAAAATCCGGCGCCGGACTGGTCCAAAGATACATTTGCATAGCACCGCGCGTACCATCGGCGGGCGTTCGAAAATTTGCGTTGTTGGTGCCGCTGCAATCTTGCGCTTGGGCCGATACTCGATCATTCCCAACACCGCCGCGTCCGAAGTTGTCCGTTTGGAAATTGCGGGCAGCTTCGTTAAAGCCGAGCGTGTACATTTCGTCGTGGTACACGTTCATTATGTAAAAAAGATTGGTGACAATGCCGCTTTGAAACGCTGTCGGCACAGAATTCGTTCCTTGTGCCAAACATCCGGTCGGTGTTTGCCCGGCGGGCAGAGGAGCATCACCCGTATTCTGGGCCGGATTGGTCGGGATTCCCGGCTGATACGTAAAATTGAACACCCGATTTGGCGAGCCTGTGGCCATACCGGTCGGATCGATATCCGCAGGATTTGCCGGCGAACCGGTGTTGGGCAATTCGCGGTCAAGTCCGGCCTGTACATTGTTTCCGTCTGTCGTATTGTTGCCGTCGGTGATCCACCCCAGGTTGTTAAAGGTATAAGGAGCTTCGTTGCCGATGCGGGTAATGCCCGTGCGCGGGATCGCAGTTCCCTGTACACCCGAAAGAGTTGTTGGGCCAGGTGTCATAGGAAACGGATTGTCCGCAATATTTACCATCGCATTCGGGTTAACGTACACATGATAGGTCGCCGACTGCGTTTGGTCTTCGGCGATATTTTTTCGCCACAACATTGTCCCCGACCCGGCATCCACGATCACGTAATAGGCCGCAACCGGCTCCCAAATAAGCACCCTCCAGGCCGGAACAGCTACGCCGGCCTCTGTCGGGAAATACATCTTTTCTGCGGTGGTCGCCTGGTCGCCTTCGCCGAATACCGCTCTCTGGTCCGTGGAAACTGCGTTGTTCAGCGGTTCTCTCGAAATATCGAAATTGTGTTTTATATACCCGGATGCCGCCCGGACCGCCTTTGCCGGGTCACCAAAATCACTCGTCAATGATGCTGCATCCAATCCCGGCGCAATGTTATTTATCACTCGAAACATTTCACCAGACGGGGTAAAACCTGCTTTCACCTCGCCGCGAAATACGGGAATACCGTTTATCTCTTGGTTCAGTTCGACAAAACCCATATTTCCCGCCGGATTCATGTAATCGGCGAAAACTTTCAGGTCATCGATCTGTTGAGCACCGGCACCGATCAATGCTGAATTTTCACGCAAAAAGTTTTTCAGCGTATCCGATCGATTGGCTCCGGTGGCTCCGCTCAGCACGGCTCTGCCTTGCTTAACGTCGGGCGCTATTACCTCGGCGGTACGTATGTCGAGATTGTATTCGACCTTCAAAGTAGGCACGCGCTGTCGCAGATCCTCTTCGCCGCGAGCAAAACTGTCACGCAGGTCGGCCAATGAAGCCGCATCTTTGTTCTGTGATCCGCGAAAAGCGGCGATCTTTTCGTAGGCCGATTTGTCCGAACGAATATCATAGTTCGGCAGGTCGTCGGCATGACTTACGGTTCGGGCAGTCTCATCGGGGCCATTGACACCGCTAACTGCGTGCGTTTTGGAAAAACGCGGTATAGCGATCATCGCTCCGACGAAGAATATGGCGGCCAGCGTTAGCAAAAACTTCCGTTTGCCGGCTGCGGGTTTCTTACTCATCTAAAATTGCCTCCAAGATGTATCTGGTAAAAGGGGTATCGCAGATATCGATCGCCGAGCGCTTTCGACAACCGGCCTGCGGTAGCATTACAATAGAAAGTTTGAATGAACGTTACGAAGGCTTTGTTCCGGAGGTTTCGAGGTGCTGTCACGCAAGCACCGCGACGTCGGTGAAAATCTGTAACTTACTTCAAATTTGACTTGTAACAAATTGAGACATGCAAGTCAATGCAATACTGCGGCATGCACCACGACCAAGCACAGATCGACAAAATTTTCGGCCCCGACGGCGTCTTCGCAAAGAAATTGAAGGGGTACGAATTCCGGCAGGGGCAGGTCGAAATGACCTTTGCCATCAAAAAAGCGCTCGAAGAGCAGAAACATCTGATCGTCGAAGCAGGTACCGGCACAGGCAAAACTCTTGCATATCTGATTCCCGCCATCTCTTTCGCAAAAAAGACCGGTCAGCGAGTGGTCATTTCTACCGGCACCAAAAATCTGCAGGAACAATTGATGCAGAAAGATATACCGCTGCTGCGGCAGATCCTGCCCCGCGACCTGCAGTTTAAGGCTTCTTATATGAAAGGCCGGGCAAACTATGCATGTTTGCATCGCATTCATAAAGCCGAATCGCAGCCCGTGCTCGACGGCATGGATCAGCTCGACCAATTCAGACAGATCTCGGATTGGATCACCGAAACATCGACGGGCGACCGCGCCGAATTAACATCGCTTCCCGAAAACCTTTCATTTTGGCCGCGGATAAATGCAAAGTCTGATGTCTGCATTGGGCAAAAATGTCCGGAATTTGAATCTTGCTTTGTGACCCGCATGAGAATCGCCGCCGACGAAGCGGAAATTGTTATCGTTAACCACCATCTTTTTTTCGCCGATCTTAATGTTCGGGGCAATCAATTTGGCCGGGTGATCCCGGATTACGGCGCCGTGATCTTCGATGAAGCTCATTTAATAGAAGACATTGCAGCAGATTATTTCGGTTTTCAGGTCTCAAACTTTCAGATCGATGAACTCGCTCGCGATTCGGATACGCTCGACATCTCCGATGCCGCCGCGAGTCGCGACATCAGCAAGACCGCGACCCAGATCATAGGTCTGTCGGACCAATTTTGGATGCGATTCAGTCAATTTCGGCAAGACGGCCGCTATCCGATCTTGGCCGACCTCTTTGCGGAAACGGGACGCGACGGCGAGAAGTTGCCGACTTCGCTCGGTTCCGCCTACCAAGCCCTTGACAACGTATTGAACAAACTCGAAACCCTCGTTGACACATTTTCCGACAAGCTTCCCGAAGCAGAGAGTCTTGTTCGCCGGACCAGGCAGACACGTTTCGACCTCGACTTCATTGCGTCCCAAACCGAGAGGAATTATGTTTACTGGCTCGAACGCCGGGGAAAAGGTATGTTTTTGCGTGCATCTCCCATTGACGTTTCAGAGGTTCTGAAAGAGAAACTGTTCGATCGGGCCGATAGCTGTATTTTAACTTCGGCGACGCTTGCCAGCAGCGGAAAATTTGATTTCATTCGCGGAAGGCTCGGTATCGAAGGAGCTAAGTCTGACGGAATGATCGCTCCGGCACCGTTTGATTATGAAAAACAGGCTCTGATATATATGCCGCGGGCAATGCCCGATCCTCGTTCGCCTGAATTCACCCAGGTCGCCGCCGGCGAGATCATCAAGATCCTGAAATTGACGCATGGCCGAGCCTTCGTCCTTTCTACGAGCAATTCCTCAATGAATGCTCTTTATGAACTGGTTTCTTCCAGAATAAATTATCCTTGCTTTGTTCAAGGAGAAGTGTCCAAGGCAGGCCTGCTTGAGAAATTTCGAAAGACACCGAACGCGGTCCTTTTTGCAACCTCAAGTTTTTGGCAGGGTGTTGATGTACGGGGCGATCAGCTTTCATGCGTGATCATTGATAAGCTTCCCTTTGCCGTGCCGACCGATCCGGTTGTCGCGGCAAGGTCGCGATTCATTGACGAAAAAGGCGGAAGCTCTTTCTTTGAATATAGCGTTCCGCAGGCAATAATTTCGTTGAAACAAGGCATCGGTCGTCTTATTCGCAGCACGACCGACAAGGGGGTTATCGCCCTTTTAGATCCCCGTCTGCGAACCAAAGGCTATGGCCGCGATTTTCTCGTTAGCCTGCCGCGAATACGCATTACCGCCGACCTCAAGGACATTTCCGAAATGTTCGAATAGTTTTAGATTCGCCGCCTAGACAACTTACCTTTTTAGATGAATTGGCGCAGATCGAACACCCTCCGATGTCTGCCGCTTTTGCACCAAAATAAAAAAGAGGCCGCCTTTTCAGACGGGCCTCATTGAACACTTAAGTCCTAATGTGCAAGGGGGCTTGCATCAGGGCATAGTTTTGAACAAAGCGGAAGAGTGCGGAAAATAACCGCCCCTTTCGCCCCTCCTGTTCGATGTCCTATTGATCGGCAGTAATATCCGCGTTTGATATTTCGTCCATAACCACTAACGATCTTGGCTGAAATGTGTGACGTTTCGAACTTGCCGTCAATGAATAGACCTGGCCGACCGGCACACCGTCAAATCGGTAATACCCCATCGGTCCCGTCATAATAGCCCGCCGCTGGCCGCTCGGATCAGCTAAAACAACGCGGACATTTCCCAACCCTCGCCCGCTGCCGTCTTTGACTATCCCCGCAACTGGCACCGACGCCGACGTCGGTGCCAACACCGTCACCGATCCGGGGATCGCGGTACCAGGTACGTTGAATTCCATCACCTGTAAATTTTCGATCACAATAGGCGATACCTGTCCGACATTGCCAATTATCGTAAAATTTAGTTTGAACAGGTCGCTTGGGGGGCCGCCAATAGCGTTAGCCAGCGGCGCGTGAAAAAAGTAAACGAATTTGACCCTACCCGGGCCGCTAGGGGTATTACATGTCATGGGCACGACACTTATGGTACCCTCTACAACGCAGGAATTAAACTGCAGGACGGTTTGGTCATAGGTTACATCCCCTTCATAGCTAAGTATTCCCATACCGTTAACGTTTGAGACCCTAAAGGTGTAATCGAAGACCACACCACTTCCCCTTCCTATAGCCGGTGCGGTAATAGTGATACCCGGCCCAACCCCTTGAGAGTCGTCCTGTGTCTTTTCTGATACCTGTGCAGTCACACCTCCCCCGAGAGACATGATCCAAACTAATGCAAAAAATACAGCTGTTTTCATAGTTGGCCAATATGAGACGGAAGATCGTTACCCGATCCTCCATCTCAACTCCTTTTTTATTTTCCGATCGTGCTTGAAGGCACTACCCGAAGAGCTCCGGTCTGTACGATCGCGTCCACATCACCTTCGTTGAACATAAAGTTTTCGATGATGAATTTTGTACTCGCTCCGGGCCGACCCACAACACGGAATCTCAAGTTAACTAGCGTTCCGGCACTTTCCAAAGCCTGTGCACCGTAGGCTACAACCATCAACTTCCCTTCCTCTGGCGAATTTGACACTACGTTGATTCGGCCACTTATGCTTTCAGCACCGGATGCCGTACCGACGACGGGTTCCAACACGGCCGGATCGTATATAACCTCGAACTGGTAAGAATAGATCCCCCTACCGCTCAGATCCCCCACACTGACAGGTATTGTAACCTCTTCAGCCTCCTGAACCGAGAATTTACCTGTTTCTACGGTAACGGCTTTTTCAGGATTGACGGAACGCGGAGCGGCCGCAATAGCGAACATCGATGGCGGTGTCCAGTTCCCTGTCAGCTCGCCCATCAAAATTGCCGCATAATCTTGGTTGGTCCACGGTGTGTTTACATTCGAATAGTTCCGTTGGGTAGGCACAAACTTCCAAGTTCCGGTAATTCCGGGATTCGGCGTCCCGACCAGCCATTGTGATATATATGCGGCATCCAAGCCGGACAGAGTGCCATTGTTGCTGACATCGCCAGCGGCCATCTGATTGGCATTAAGCGTGATCAATCCAACAACATGCTGAGAGATCAAAGCCGCATCCAATCCAGATATGCCATTGACATCGCCCGATTTGCTCGGAACTACCGTATATGCTCCGGGACCGAATCCGCTTAGCGTGTATGCCCCTGTTCCGAGAGCACTTGTACCCGAAACGGGCGATGCCCCGGATCCAGTTAGCAGCGTATTTGGCACGGGCTTGAAAGAAACGCTATTCCCGTACGAGATAGTCCCCGAAACCGTCGATGAAACAACGCTAACCGACCCATTTGTGGAGTTTACACAAGGGACTCCTTCGTTGAGAGTAAAGTTGGAAAGGTTGAGCGGACTGCTCGTTCCGATCGCACCGTTCGTCAGGAACCTCAGATTCATAAGCGTTCCTGACCCAACCAAGGGCGAGTCCCCATACATATTGACCACCAGTATTCCCGGGGTAAGACTGTTCACCGAAAATGAGAAAGCACTACTCAAGGTACCGGCTTGATCGACACCTATATACGATAAAACAGCAGGGTTATAGTTGAGCGTGTAGGTAAATGACAGCACTCCGCGTCCCGTCAGATTGTCAACATTCAGAGGCACCACTACTTGATTCGATGGAAGCGTCTGTATTCCCGTCGGAATGACGACGTTATTGCAGCCCGGTGCACCAGTAGCTGTGAGGACCACATCGTTGCCGTCGCCGCCCGTATAGCTGATGGTGTAACTCTGAATTCCAACAGTCACCGTAGCTCCGGAAGGCAACCCGTTAAATGTTCCCGTGACCGCGTCCGAGCCGTCATTGCTTATGATCACAAAATTTGTTCCGGGAGGCGGTACCATTGCTGTGGCGACTTCTAAAGTTGAACCGCCAAGGTCGACCGTTCCGGTAACGGCAAGTTGATCGTATTGGGTTCCGGCCGTGAGACCATTCAGATCGATACTCAGTTTCGATCCTGACACAAAACTCAAGTTACCGCTCGATATCTTGCCCGGTCCATTGCCCGGAGCGATCACCGCACCAGCCACTGATGTGCGAAGGCTTCCCGTAATCGTCGCATTCCCCCTGAGCGTCAATGGCTTATCGACATTTACGCTTTCTACATAAGAGCCCGACACTGCAGTTACCGATCCTCCTGAACTGGCCATTACGATACCCTCGCGAATTGTTGCATATACACCATTTGCTTGAGGGCTGTCCGCGGTCACAGTAACGTTCGCAAAATCACCCTGAAAGCCAGGGGTTCCGGTTTGTGTATCCAACCCGCTGTTCAAGTATGGTGAATAGTCAATCCGACCGGATTGGGCCCCGGTTATGGTTATGTGGGAAGATGGAGCCGAGGCAGTGCCGCCAGGAAAAATATTTGGTATTTGCACAGCATAATCCGGCTCACCTGTCGGGCCCGTGGTTCTCAATACATTTGAGCCAAGAAAATTTCCAGAGTAGTTTAGATTTGAAGTTCCCACCGGTTCTCTAAATTCGATATCACTAAACCAATTCCCAGAAATATTGTTATTCCGAACGGTCTGGATGGCGGGTGATGGTCCGCCCTCCGAACGATTCAATATTCCAACCGTCCAATTATTGATAACAAAATTCTCTTCGATAAAGGTCCCGTCGTTGTCCACAATATGGATTCCGGTCCGATTACCGTTAATATTATTTCTCCGAATTACATTGCCGTTAGACGATTGACCTACATATATACCATTGCGGTTTCCGCTAACTTTCGAGTTCTGAAGAGTAGAATTGCTTCCTGGGGCACCGAAAACGACACCATAACTTTTCAGATTCGAATTCCAATCTGTAGCGTTGTTCCCACTCCGAGTGACGGTGAAGCCATCGACAAGAACGTTGCTCGCATTGATAAGCAATGTCGTAGATCCGCCAATATTATGCGGCCCAGTTATGGTTGACACATCTACGCCCGAACCCATCAATCGGATACTAGCCTTATTTACATTGACGTCTTCAACGTAATTTCCTGGACAAACGCGTATAGTAGCTCCGATCGAGGCAGCATTAATCGCTCCTTGAATGGTCGTAAAGGCATCTGTCGGTACCGCAATCGAACAGTTTGCTGTATTTGCCGTACCCGACGATTGAACATACAAAGGATCGGGTTCAAAATCATAGATTGTCGTCCCCGAATTGGTTCCGAACGTGAATGTATCAATATTCTCGGTGTAGCCGTCGTTGTATGGCTCCCCTACTCTGAGACCCATGTGAGCATCCGTCTCCCTTATTTTGATATTCGGATACGAAGCAAGGATGTCACTCCAAGTTCTCGGTGTCTCACCGGAGATCGCTGTGTCGGGCCAGGTCGGGCCGGAAAACCGCCAAAGAGCATTCCCGCCTCGTATGGCGTCAAATTCTTTCCAAGAGTTCTGAGGGAAAACGCCATTGTCCTTCGGGAGGAAAACCAAGCGGCGTTGCCACGTATCTGCCCCATCAAAACTTACGTTGAAGTTGATGTAGGCCGAACGTACAGCACTTCCGCCATTGCCAGCGGACGGATTATACGTGCTGTATCTTAATGTCGTGATGTCGCTAAGTTTGGTATTTGCAAAGGCATAGGTAGCGAGATTCGTCCGGCGCTCACCGTTCACGCTTATCTCGGCGCTGCCTGATCCGCGAAGCGGAGATCCCGGTCCGGCAACAAATGAGCCTAAGGAATTATTTGGTCCTTCGGGAAAACCGGGTGAACCGTCGCTATAGAAGAGCCATGAGCCCATATTAACAGGACTTACAGTTACTACATTGGCTTCAGCCGGTTCAAAATCGTAGATCGTGTCATTGAATCTGAAATGGTCCGATTCCACATCATAGTCTCGGTTATATGTTCCCGCATAGGTCGATATCCGTTTCACAACGGCATTCGGACACGCCGCCTTTAATCCCTGCACTGAATAAAAGGGTGGTCCGCCTGCTCCTGCCGTCGTCGCACAACCTCCGCCGACGTTCACCGTCGTTGATGCCCACAACCTTCCGGCGGCCAGCACATCCCAGTTCTGCCAGACACCGGGTAAGATATCGCCGTTCCAATAGGGTTCAAATACAAGGTTTGTGTAAGAACTCGGATTCACTCCGTCCAACCAAACACCGATCGAATACGATGGCGTGCTTATCGGTATAGTTGTACTGTTTTGCTTAGTGAAATAGCTGAGGGCCGTAACATCAGACAGGTTGACGCTTACTGCACGGGACAATTCCGCCCGAGATGGGTCGGTCGGCCCGGTAAGTATCTGGAGAGCTCCCATACCGAGCGGAGCTGTTGAATCATTAACGAAAGTCACCGCACCGCCCGCAGAAGTATCTGCAGCCCAGCCGTTCAATGCATTCGAACGAACCGGGACAATACCCGGAACATTCGTTGAATTTAGGTGAATGTTATCGATAAAAAACCCCTTTCCGGTATTTGCCGGCGCCGCAGTTCCGCCTGTTCTGAACAACAAAGAATCAACTGTGCGGGTAGGGTTGCTTTCGCAATCCCGGAAATAGTCTTCCCAGCTGGTACCCGTATGTTTGAGCACACCATTTACATATACCCTGACGATGTCATTCGCCGGCCCTTCAACAAAATGTATTTCCAGACGGATCTTATGAATAGCTCCGCGCGGCAAAGAGTTTGCGATCTCGGTCGTAACGAAGTTGTCTCCGCTTGCACATGTATTGCCGAGACCTTTTTGGTAATCAGCAAATTCGAGTAAAAGCCCCGCAGGCGAATCAGCCATTCTAAGCCAGCTCATACGTGCCCCGTCTCCCCGATCCGGACTAACGGATATGGAAAGCCCGGGTTGCTCGGATCCGGGCTGTGCAGATGTAAACTCCCATTCAGCAATGAAATTTCGTTTGCGTGCCCCTGCCGACATGCCGCCATTTGCTGCGGAAACCTCCCCTGCCTCATTGACGATCGACTTTGAAAACGTCTGATCACCGAAAGAACCGCTTGTCACGGCGTTCGATATGCGCAACGACCGAGGTGCAAATCGGTCTAAGGACGTTGTGGATACAGAGGCGTCGTATGAGCCGCTTTTCATCCACCCGTCTTGCCCGTCAATGTTTCCCACGGAGTAGGAGTCAAATGTGATGGTTTGAGCCGAACTTTCAGATATGAAAATGATGAACATCATGCTCATCAGGATCACAGAAAAGAGCGGTCGCAGTGTACGGGTGCGCGCAAGGGTATGGTCGTGGGTCATAAGGGGGTCTCCTAAGTTTTAAGTAATTTATGTCTTTTATCGGCTTTACTGCGAAGTAGAGGTGGGTAAAGCTTGGGTCATCCCTACTCTAGCCGCTAAGGTGCGAATATAATATGCGCAAGTCCAGAGAGCGCGCAAGTGGCAAAGTGAAATAAATTTCTAATAGGTATCGTATTCCTTTTTTTTCATTGCATCCACTCAAAGAATTGGTGTTCCGCCTTCTCGATTATTGTTTATCCGTGTGCCCAGCGGTCTTTGAGATCATTGAGGAAAAATGGCGGACACCACATCGAACCGGAAATTTTTTTACACAATGGTGTATCCCCGCCCTGGTTTGCCTTTTTGTCCAAGCTGTAGTTTAATGTTTGTTTGCCTTTATGGCATAAATCTACGGCCTAAAGGAGGTGAGAAGATAAATGGCATATATTACAGTTAACAATAACGAATCGATCGAGAGCGCATTGCGACGTTTCAAACGCAAGGTTATTAGCGAAGAGATCATTAAAGACCTTAAAAAGCACGCTCACTTCATTCCGCCGGGACAAAAAGCGAAATTGAAATCGGTCAACGCTCGTAAACGCAACCGAAGGCGCTTCCGCCAACAGCGGCCGGCAGGCGGCGGTGCGATGGCAAAGCCGGGATTCACGCCAAATAGATAATTGGCGAAAATGTCCTTAATATAAAGTGAAAAGGTGTACGTTTCTCTCGGGATCGCCGCTTTTTCACTTTATCCATTTTAAATCACGAGATGCACGACAAAGAAAAACGTCCGCGGATATTGATAACGAACGATGACGGCATCCATGCCGAAGGCATCGAGGCGTTAGAATCAGCAATGAGCGAGATCGGCGATGTATATGTCGTCGCACCGGCATCCGAAATGAGCGGAGCATCACACAGTCTTACGCTTTCGCGTCCGCTGCGAATACGCCAGATCGACGAACGCCATTGGACCGTGGACGGAACGCCTACCGATTGCGTCACAATGGCTCTCAATCAGATACTTTTGTCGAACGAATGGCCTGACATATGTGTTTCCGGCATTAATCACGGAGCCAATCTCGGCGACGATGCCACCTATTCGGGCACGGTCGCCGGAGCAATGGAAGCAACTATCTTAGGCGTTCGGGGGCTTGCCTTTAGCCTGGTTGCGACTCGGACCTATGATTTCATCGAATCCGCTCGCGTCGCACGCGAAGTAACTCTTCGTGCATTGGCCGAAGGGCTTCCGGTCGGCACGCTACTCAACGTAAACATACCGAAAGGCACGCCGAAAGGCATGCGGGTCACAAAACAGGGTTTTAAGAACGCCCGGCCGATCATCAGTGAGCATATCGACCCGCGGGGCAAGAATTATTATTGGATCGGCGAAGTTCGCGAAGGATTTCATGCCGAAGGCGGCACCGATTTTGAAGCGATCGAAGAAGGCTACGTATCGCTTACACCGATGCGCTCGGACCTTACCAACCACATGGCGATCGAGCTTATGAAGGGCTGGAACAGCTAGCGATCAAACAACCCGCAACGATGGACGAATTTCAAATACCTCGACAGCGAATGGTGGCAAGGCTTCGCGACCATTATCACATAGCAGACGAAACGGTGCTGAGCGTAATGAACACCGTCCCTCGCCATGTCTTCGTTCCGGATGCCCTTCGATCACAAGCCTATCGAGACAATGCCTTGCCGATATCTGCCGGCCAGACCATCTCTCAGCCTTTCATCGTTGCTCGAATGACGGAATTGCTTGAACTATCCGGTAAGGAACGTGTGCTCGAGATCGGAGCGGGGTCGGGCTATCAATCGGCCGTTCTATCTTACCTGGCCCGAAAAATATATGCCGTAGAAAGGATCCCACAGCTTGCCAAAGAGGCCCTGGCCAAACTCCGTTTGCTAGGTATTGAACATGTCTCGGTGAAACAGGCAGACGGAACTGTCGGCTGGGAGATCTACGCTCCCTATAATGCTATCTTGGTCGCGGCGGGCGGGCCGGAAGTTCCGCAGCCGCTTTTGGACCAGCTGGCAATAGGAGGGCGGCTGGTGATCCCGATCGGAGAAGACCGCAGTTCTCAGCGTCTCGTCCGCGTGCTGCGTACAGAAAGCGGATTCGAAACCTCTGATCACGGGCCGTGTTCGTTCGTGCCGCTGATCGGCCACCATGGCTGGAACTGATCTCAAATGGACATCCTAGCCGCAATACCGCACAATTAGTTCTTTTATGGAATCGATCACAGACTTTCTGATACAGCTGAAAGATCTCCTTAATCCAAAGGTAATGATCGACTGGATGTTGAACACTTTCGGCATCTATGTCTATTTCGGCCTGTTTTTTATCATTTTTGCAGAAACCGGCCTCGCACTCGGATTTTTCCTTCCGGGCGATTCGCTTTTGGTCGTTGCAGGACTTTTTGCCGCTGCCGGAAAACTTAACCTGTGGGTCATGTGGTTCTCTTTGATGGCCGCTGCGATCATCGGAGATGCGGTCGGATATTATTCCGGGAAAAAGGTTGGTCCGGCGATATTTTCCCGGCCAAAATCGCGGTTCTTCAATCCGGAACACCTAAAAAAAGCCCACAAATTCTATGAGAAACACGGCGGAAAGACGATCGTTATAGCCCGTTTCGTGCCTATTGTACGAACCTTTGCCCCGATCGTTGCCGGAGCCGCCAACATGCCCTATCGCCAATTTGTCGCCTATAACGTTTTCGGCGGGGTCTTTTGGGTGACAAGCATGCTCTTTGCCGGCTATTTTTTGGGCGGACTCGTTGAGCAATTTGTTCGCCGCATGTTCGGCGTCGAGGGCTTTTTGCTCGAAGAGCATATAGACAAGGTTGTCATTGTCATCGTTTTTCTTTCTATTCTGCCGATCATTATCGAATGGTTAAAGGCCCGCAGAGAGAATAAGCGGATGTCAGAAAATGTCATCGAGGATGTGATCGATGCTGTTGACGCGGTGGATGAAAAATAGACCATCTTTCGTTCATCAAGCGTTGACTTTATAATGGTCGTCAAATAGAATCTGTAACTTGATGTCGGGGCGTGGCTCAGCCTGGTAGAGCGCACCGTTCGGGACGGTGAGGTCGGATGTTCAAATCATCTCGCCCCGACCACTTTATAAAAAGCCTTCATTTTGTGGGCTCGTAAAACAGAATAAATAAAGGATGGCCGTTTTGAGCCATCTTTTTTTTGTGTCAAATTGCCTCAGCTCCGCCGCCTGTTCGCTGCCGTTCTGAGGGAAACTGGAGCGGTATTTCCCCGCAGGCCCGGGCCGGATAGCCGCACACAGCCGTTGCGAGGAATAAAGACCCCAGTCGCCATCGCTTCCGGTTCTGACCCGGGCGGTTGCCCCTGCCTTGGCTGACCGGGGCCGCCGCTTGGCGTGGTAGAGTGACCAGATGGGAAGCCGCGGAATTGCGACTCCCCGGACCAAAATAAAAACTTATGGCTCAAGACCTAGGATCGTCTCGCGTAAGAGCGGACAGGAGTGTTCGCGTTCCATCCCGGGTTTGAGGGTTAAGTCTGAATCTTTAGAAAGAAAAGTTTAAGCCGCCGCGGGCGTTTGCTCGCGGAGTTTTAAAGCCGTTTTCGAAATATTTCTGGTCAAAGACGTTTTCAACCGTTGCAAAAAGACGCAGCCCGTAGCGCTCTTTGATCGGGAATGTATAACCCGCGGTCAGATCAAGCCGTCGGTTGCCCTCAAAGTTATAAACGTAGGTCGAGAATGTCGAATTGCTGAAGATCGGAGCCAAATAATCGCTGGCAAGCAATAGATCGGCATTCACCCAAAACCGCTTGAACCGCTGCGTCGCAGTTACTGTAAACTGATCGGTCGGAATTCCGAGCGTTTTGATAATGCCGCTGCCGCCTACCTGCGGCGTTCGCTGGTCGCTGTTGGTGTACGTATAGCTGGCGAAAATGTCCGTCGAAGATGTCGCTTTAACATCGATGCTGAATTCGCCGCCGCGTGCGATACCGCCCTTGGTGTTCAAATAGCCGCTAAAGCGGGCATTTGGATCGGGCTGCGTAACGTTGCCGAAACCGATGACATCGCGGAGCTGCGTATAAAAATAGACGGCGGAAAGGCGTGCTTTGCCTTTGAACAGATTCTGGTCGATGCCCGCGTCGTAGGCAACGGTCTTTTCAGGTTGCAGAAAAGGGTCGCCCAGAGCAACAAATCCCGGCGTCGGCCACGTCGAATAATACGATCCGAACCGCTCATATAGCGACGGGACGCGATAGCCGTTGCCGACGTGGGCACGGATCTTAGTTCCGCTCGAACAGAAAAAGTATGAAATTGCCCCGTCAAAAGTATATGCAGCCGCCGGATCCTCGTCCGAAAACGTGCTGAACAATGAATTTGCCAAGCTGAACTGCGGCATTTTTAGAGCGAACCACTGAGCGCGTAGTCCACCGGCGACCTGCAGCCGGCCGTCAAAAAGGCTCACCACATCCTGTACGAACAGCGTATGGCTCGACTGAAAGGCCTTTGTCCAGTTATCTTCGGTTCCGGAAGGCGTAAGGTTTTTATTTGTGTACCTTTCATGCTCGAATTCATAGCCGGCCTTGACCGCATGATACTTTGGCGTAAAGTTGAGATTGAAATTCGCTGTATGGATCAGGCCGTCATTGAAGCTGGTCGTTTCACTCTGCCAACCCGGACCAAGCAGCCCATTGTCGTTTCGGCGCTTTGTCTGCAGCCCCGAATAGTATCCGCTGACCCACAATCTATCGGAAAATGTGTGTGAAATGCTGACCACTCCATTTAATGCTCGATTTTTCTGAATGCTGTCCGGATCATCAATGTCTGCGAGGAAATTAACGTCTTGATCAGCATCGATAATGGTCGTGTTAGATAGAGGCATTGTGCCGAAGGTGTCCGGATTGGCGTTCAACCGAACTTTCGCATCCGAAACGAAAAACCGGACGCTAATGTGCGTTCGATCGCCGGGACGAAGATCAAAGCGTGGCTGAAAATTGGTGTTTGCGGCGTTGTCTCGGCCATCGATCCCCTTGGTATATGCCGTCCGCGAAATACCCACATTCACACCTACCTTGCCGTCCGCGGTGCCATAACTGGTCACGCCGCGAAAACGGCCGAAGCCGAGCTGTCCGAATGCACCTTGAACCTGTCCGTGCCAACCCGGCCGAGCAGCGGGCGTCACTAAGTTGACCGTGCCGCCTATGGAATTGGTACCGTAAAGCGAGGCACCCGAACCGCGAAGCACTTCTACCCCGTTGACGCTGGTCAATGTGAGATCACCCAAAAAGCTTGAAGCATCGCCGTTAATTGCAGCCGCATCACGAAACCGCACGCCGTCGATCAACAAAGCAGTATCCTGATTACGCAATCCGCGCGTTTTAATGGACGCAAGGCGCCCAAAGCCGCCTAGCTGCTGGATACGGAGTCCGGGTATTGTTCTAAGTGACTCGGTAAGGGTGATATCGGCCCGATCCCGCATTTGCTGGCCGTCTATGATGTTAACCGTTTTTGACACTTCGTCTATCGGTTGCGGAGAATCAGCCGAAATATTCACAAGTTCGCGGATGATGCCGATCTCGATATCGGCTGTTTCTGAGGACCTGTCAACAATGGTCGTATTCAGAACGGCCGTTCCGGATTCGACAATATACCGGCCGTCTGAAAGGCCGCTGAAATTATACGTTCCATCTGGTCCCGTAACTGCTACGGTTCGGCGGCCGTCTGCCGCGACCAAAGTAACGGATGCCCCCGCAACCGCTTCGCCGGATCGAGTGATCTTGCCGGCGATGGACCCCAAATTCTGGGCAAAGATCGTCCCGGAAAATAAGAATATTAAAGCCAATAATATGAATTGTTTCATTTTTCCACCTTTTCCGCCCACACGCGGAATGGTTCTAAACCTCAACAAATATGCCAAGTTCCCGGCTAAAGGCCATCTTCGGGTCCTATCACGGTTGCGTGGGCAGCGTCGGGCTTTCACCGAACTTCCCTGCACATATTCATCGTTCCAATGAAAGACCCAGGGGCTAAACGGCCCAATTGATCTTTCGCCTAACGCCGAAGATCTCGAAGATCTTTTCGGCATCAAAAACATCTCTCGGTCGCCCACGATAGACGACCTCTCCACTTCTCATCAATATGGAAATGTCCGAAAATTCCATGGCGAGGCCGAGATCATGAGTTGCGATCAAGGCTGCATAACCATGCTCCGTACACTTCCGCTTGGCAATCTGCATTATCAGATCTTGATTTGCCAGGTCCAGATTGGCGGTTGGTTCGTCCAGAAGCAATATTTTCGCCCCGGTCGCCAAAGCTCTCGCCAAAACAACTCGCTGTCGCTCTCCGCCCGAAAGTTGATCGGTCATCCGATCACGAAATCCGTCAAGCTCGCATTCTTTAATTGCCAGGTCGGCGGCGGCTTCGTCGTCTTTCGAATCGAACCCGAACCCACCAGACGAAGCAAACCTGCCGGCAAGTACAAAATCGCGGACGGTAATGGGAAAGCCGGATGTGCTCTCTTGTGAAACAACAGCGATCTGTTTCGCTATCTCGCGGCGGCTGAAGGCGGAAATGTCAACACCGTTGAGTAAAACACTTCCGCCGGTTGGTTTTATCGTTCCATTCAACACACGCAGCAGGGTGGTCTTCCCGGCACCGTTTGCTCCCAACAATGTCGTGAGCGTACCCGGTTCGAGTTCGACTCCGACTTTGCGAAGTGCTTCCCGCCCTTTTCCCCGCACAATGATGTCTTTTGCAACGAGCATCCGAAACCCTAGCTCTGCCGCCTCAATAAGTAGATAAACAATGGAGCCCCGATCAAGGCGGTCACCGCACCAACCGGGAGTTCTCTTGGAGAGATCAGCGTCCTAGCTGCCATGTCTGCCAGAACTACAAAAGCTGCTCCGGCGATCGCCGAAAATGGCACAACCATCCTATTGTCACTCCCAAATGCAAGCCGTACGAGATGGGGAACGATCAGCCCGACATACCCGACAGAACCGCTGGCGGCAACAGCCGAGCCAACAAGCACGCTAACCGCCACAAAGATCACCGCCCTTACATTTGCCGTTTCAACGCCAAGGTCGACGGCATCCCGTTCTCCTATCATCATCAGATTCAGCGCCCTTGACTGGGTCAAAAGCACTAAAGTGCCGACGATCGCCGTAACCAAAGTGACGTAAATGCCTACGCCTCCCGCTTGCGAAAGATCCCCCAACAGCCAAAATGTAAAACTTCGCAACCGTGCCGCGTCCAGCGTAGTGGTTAGCAATACGATTATTGACGAAAGGAACGTGGTCACGATAACGCCCGAAAGGACCAATCTTTCGACACTGACACCATTCGGCCCCCTAGCCATCCGATAGACAGAAAACGTTGCGACCGCAGCTCCGGCAAATGCCATGATCGGCCTTAACCATTCAAAGTGTCCGAAGAATGCGAATGCCAGCATTGTGCCGAGCGCGGCACCATTAGAGACCCCAAGCAAATACGGTTCCGCCAATGGGTTGCGCAACAACGCCTGTAAGCCCGCCCCGGCTGCGGCCAAACTTGCCCCGACAGCTGCGGCTGCGATCACGCGCGGCAAACGAATACTGAAAAAGATCGTCCGCGAATCAGCGGTAGAGAGAGCCCCTATATTCTCACTTCCGAGAAAAAGTCCCGCCATCAATGCGGCGAGAAGCAATACAAGGAGCCAAGCGGCCGCCTTGATGTACTGAGCCCTCGTCATTGCTTTGAACTGCTCCCTGGATCCGGTCGATCGGCGATCGCGGATCTTAACTGCTCAAGAGCATCGACCGATCGCGGCCCGGGCCTTGCCAAAAGGGCGGCATCGATCTTGAACACCTGACCATTTTTAACCGCTGGCGAATTTTTGAAAACGTCATTGGGCTCGCGATTATCTTCGCTTTCGGAGAGCACGATGATATCAGGCTGCAATGTATAAGCGGTTTCTTTGCTGAGTTTAGGATAAGCAGTGGAAATATCGCCTGTAGCTGATATTGCGCCGGCGGCGCTGACCATGCTGGTTATGAAAGACCCTTTACCAATGGTGAAAAGTGGTTCTTTAGAAACCTGAACAAAAACTGTCGGTTTAGGATGACCCGTGATCTGTTGGTTTACAGCCTTCAATCGGCTTTCTAGTCGATCTGCCTCTTCGTTCGCGACCTGTCTCGTTCCAAATAATTCGCCGAATTTTCTGATATCCGCGATCACCCCTTCTAGGTCAGACTGATTGACCACAAAAACGGGGATCCCATGCTGAAGAAGCATATTGCGAAATGCCTCCAGCTGTGATTCTTGCGAAACGAAGACCACATCCGGCTGCAATGCAATTATTGCCTCAGCGTTGGGCGAGAGTGTATCACCGACTTTCTGGATCTGTTTAGCCTGTTCCGGGAAATCGCAATAGGTCGTTACGCCTACTAACCTGTCTCCGGCTCCGGCCGCAAAAATTGATTCGGTAATGCTCGGAGCAAGCGAAACCGCTCGGTGAATTTCTTTGGGAAGCGTTAATTCTGTTCCAATGTCGTCCTTTACAACGTAGGATTCCTGGGAGACTGGCCCGCGCGTTCCGGCACACGCAGCAAGGAATATCGAGAATGCGGCAATTAATATAAATGATCTACGCAATGCAACGCTCCACACAACATATCGCGTCGCGGTGAACTTTTAGCGATTGAAACGAAGCTTTAAGGAGGCTTGGCCGGTTCGCCCCGATGCTTTGACGCGAAGCACCGGTTCAAAATTTGTGTTAAGAAGGTCTGGAGTCGGACTTTAGAGCCGAAAGCTCTTCACCGTGACGCGATCGTGCAGGAATTTCGCCTGCTTCCCATGACCACCGATACCCTAGTCTGAACTGTGAATATCGATAAACGTCAAATTATACGCGTTTGATGGCCTCAGTCAATTGGGTCTCTCATTTATGTTAACGAACCGGCGGCAGAACTTAGTCATCTCTCAAGGGTCTGTGGTAGTCTTCAAAAGGAAACCTAGGCAACAGATGTTCGCTGCACATACATCAGATAGATTTACATTCATGCCGTAATTTGGTATTTTCTAAGGTTTGGAGCAAGTACGGATATCGGAGAGTAGGATGAATCTCAAACAAACAAAACTAAACATCTTACGCAGGCAGGAAGACCTTTCTTCCAGGGCAAAAACGGGGGTCTCTCTCCATTGCCACACCGAAAATTCGAAAGAAATGCTCGATTTTGTCCCCCATTACGCTGAAAAGCTGCCGGTGATCAATTTTTTCTGGCATCGTGAGCGGGACAAGTATCTTGAGCGCGAAGGCAAAGGCATTGATTTCTCAACTGCGTTCTGGTCACCGCCGATGACCGGCCCGGAGGTTTTCGAAAGTGAAAAGAAGCAGATCAATTCGGCGGGCCTCGAAGCAATCGTCTCAATAACAGACCACGATTGCATCGATTCTTGCTTGAAAGTGAATGGGGCCGAAGAAAATTCGCATGCTCCGATCTCTTTAGAATGGACAGTGCCCTACGATTTCGGTTTTTTCCACGTCGGCGTCCATAATTTACCTAAAGACCGTGCGGTCGATCTGACCAAGAAACTGCTCGACCTGACCTTTAACCCGGACCAGCACACGAAAGAAAAGCTTGACGAATGTTTCAGCATGCTCAATGAAATGCCCGAAGTGTTGGTGATACTTAACCATCCGCTCTGGGATATCGAACTTGTAGGCAAGGAAAGACATTTGGAATTGTTGAAGGATTTCATACGCGTACACGGTCGCTGGATCCACGCCTTCGAGGTAAATGGATTTCGTTCCTGGTCGGAGAACAAACGGGTCATCGAATTGGCAGAAGCATTGGGCTTTCCGTTAGTTACTGGCGGAGATCGCCACGGCTGCAAGCCGAACACCGTGATGAATCTGACGAATGCTGCTTCATTTTCAGAGTTCGCTGATGAGATAAGGACGGACAAGCATAGTGAGATCGTGATGATGCCCGAATATGAATTGCCGCTTCATTCGCGGCAGCTTGAATCATTTTCGGAGATCTTGCGGCACTATCCTCAATCGCCGGAAGGACGCAGAAAATGGTTTGAACGAGTGCATTTTGACGTAGGCGACGGAAATGGCTTGCGTGCCCTATCCGCCCACGGGTGGACCCGCGGCGGGCCAGCATGGCTGCGTCTTGCCATTCTAGTGCTCGGGATCATGGGAAGCCCGGCCGTTCGGCCCGGATTTCGTTTAGCGAGAAAGAAACTGGACCGCGTGCCGCAGAGCGTCGAAAATGCACGTTTTGAGTTGCCGGATGTAAAAGAGATCGTTGGTTCCGGTGACCTGACATCTGAACCGGTCTCGTAAAGTTTGATATTTTAGAGTTTCAGCCGGCGGTCAATAGGCTTGCCGGCTTTTGATTTATTATTTTGTGAACAAGGTTTTGCGTGTCGCGTTCTTTCCGGATTCATATTTGGAAGTCAACGGTGCGGCGATGACAAGTAAGCGTTTGGTCGCCTATGCTAAAGAGCAGGGCTACCCCTATCTATGCGTACACGCCGGGCCAAAGACCGAATTCCGACAAGACGGTTCTGTCAGCTATCTATCCCTTAAGCGTTCCCCGCTTTCCCTAAGTCTTGATGAAGAACTCGGATATGACCCTCTTTTTCAGCGACACACGAAGAGGGTACTGCGCCACCTGCTCGAATTCAAACCGGATGTCCTGCATATTACAGGCGTTAATGATGTTAGCATCATTGGCGTTTACCTTGCATGGAAATTCCAGTGGCCGCTGCTCGGTTCTTGGCATACAAATATTCACGAATTTGCTGCACACCGGATCTCCAAGGTCTTAGGGTTTCTGCCTGGCTCGACCGTCAAAAAGATATCTAATTTCGCTGAGCGCAAGATCATGGATGGTTCCGTCCTCTATTACAAAATGCCGAAGGTCGTGCTTGCTCCAAACGAAGAGTTAGTACAGCGTCTCGGCAAAGGAACGAAGCGGATCGCAGCTTTCATGGGGCGGGGTGTAGATACCGAATTATTTTCGCCGGCAAAGCGAACCGTTAAAGACAATGTATTCCGCCTTGGGTCTGTCGGACGATTGCGGGCGGAGAAAAGCGTACGGATGCTTGCCGATATCGAAAAGCAATTGATCCGGGCCGGCCGAAGCAACTTCAAATTCCTGATCGTCGGCGAAGGAGATGAACGGGAATATCTAGAGAAAAACATGACAACGGCCGAGTTTACCGGCTTTCTGTCGGGTGACGCTCTTGCGGAAGCCTATGCTAATATGGATATATTCCTGTTTCCCTCAAAGACCGATGCTTTTGGCAATGTCGCTCAGGAAGCAAATGCTTCCGGCGTGCCGGCGATCGTTAGTGATCAAGGCGGCCCGAAATACGTGATCGCCCCGGACGAAACAGGTTTTGTTGCGAAGGATACTCAAGAGTTCGTTCAACACATAATTCAACTAATGGACAACCCGGCGGTGCTTGAAAAAATGAAACGGGCCTCTCGAGAAAAAGCCAGCGGCAGCACTTGGAACGCCGTGTTTGAAGGTGTTTACAAAGGCTATGAAAAAGCCTTCGAAATGGGACGGGCAAGCGAAGCCACTGAAAAATGATAAGAGCGGAAGATATTCATGAATCGATCACCGATGCGGACGACCTGGAAGAGATCCAGGCGCAGATCCCGCTTCTCGAGGTGATTCGCAGCTTGGTCCGCCATCCACTGCAGATATTGACTCGGTGGAACTGGAAATCGGCCCTGCTCGGCGCACTCCTGCGGGCGTCATTTTATTTTACGGTCTATAAAGCGAGCCGCGAGAATTGGCTTGTAACTTTGACGGCCGTATTGGTTGAACTCGCATTTAGGTTTCTCACGTCAGGAATTTCCGGAGCTCTCGTCCAATCTTTTCGGCGGGCTACGCCGGCATGGCTGGCAACGCTTATCGTAACTATTTCATTGCCGATCTTTAGCCACTCCGTCGAATTCATCACGCACTGGGCACAGGAAAACTATTTCGCCAGCGTATTCCCGGCTTCTGAAAACAACGCTCGTCAAAAGGCATTTGCGATCTCGGTCCTATTTTCGGCAATGTCAGCCCTTTTCAATCTTTTTGCTATGCGACAGGGTGTTCTACTGGTCGGAGCAGGCGAAGAAACCAAAACTTTGTGGGGAGACATAAAAACATTTCCGTTGCTGATCTTGGAATTCACGACATATATTCCGCTTCTCATCATTAGGTTGATCGGCGAAGGTCGTTTACTAGCGGCCGCAACTGTCTTCGCTTCTTTTGGCCTTGTCGTGGGTAGTATTCTCGGTGGTTTTCGCGGCAAATGGTCCTGGGCATGGACCACATCCTTGGGAGCATGGGCAATAATGCTGCTTTGGACTTTGGTCGTAGCCGGCGGCATCAAGATCTTAGGAAAAAAAGCCGGCCAATAGTGTGGGGCATTATTAAAATTGGAAACTAGCTCGATCAAGTCAGTACATCTAACCAATTACTATCACAAGAATTCGGGTGGAATAAGTACCAGCTTCAACAATCTGATGGACGCCGCCGCCCGCCACAAACGACAGGTGCGCCTTATCGTTCCCGGGGAAGCCGCAGCCGTTGAAGACGTCAATGATTTTGCGCGTGTCTATTACATCCCGGCTCGGTATTCGCCAATATTTGACAAACGGTATCGCCTTATCCTGCCCTGGCAGTATATGCCAAGCGAAACGCATATCCGTAAAATACTCATCGAAGAAATGCCGGATATTGTTGAGGTAACCGACAAATATACTCTGAGCATGTTGGGGGCGATGATCCGGATCGGCAAATTCAAACAGCTTGGACGTCCGATGCTGGTCCACTTTTCTTGTGAAAGAATGGACGATAATATCGGTGCCTTTATGTCGAAAGGACAGATCGGTAAATGGCTGGCAAGGCGTGTAATGGGCAATTACATATTGCCGTCATTTGATTTCCATATAGCAAATTCGACCTATACTGCTGAAGAATTTTACTTGTCGGCGAGATCGTCCGAAAATCCCCGGCGGTCAAAATGGTTATTCAATAAATGCTGGCGTTTCTTTCAAGCCCCTCGCGTGGAAATTGCCGAACGAATATTCGTTTGTCCGCGTGGTGTCGATGCCGAACGTTTTACTCCCGAAAGACGGTCCGAAACTGTACGAGCCGATATGCGAAAACGTGCCGGAATTCCGCCGGATTCGACCATTCTGCTTTACGCCGGCCGCCTTTCTCCGGAAAAGAATGTGGTTCTTTTGCCGGAAATGATGAAGGCGTTGGCTTCTGATCCGCGGGATATCCGACTTTTGATCGCCGGTGCGGGGCCGCAGGCTGAATGGTTGAAAGAACAGGGTTCCTTAGCGGCACCCGGAAAGATCATCTTGCTTGGACACTTGGATAAAGAGCTGCTGGCGGATTATTACGCCAACGCAGATATTTTCGTTCATCCCAACCCCCGCGAACCGTTTGGCATCGCTCCTCTCGAAGCGATGGCGTCCGGTGTACCAACCGTCGCTCCGCGTGCGGGCGGGATACTTTCATACGCCACCGACGAGAATGTTTGGCTTGTCGAACCCAAGGCAGAGAATTTTGCGGCCGCCATCCTCGACATTCTCTCCGATAACGCGGCCCGCAACAAGAAGGTCGCGGCGGCGCTCGAAACGGCTCGGGCCAACACCCGGATCCATTCGACCGACCGCTTGTTTGCGGCCTACGACAAAATGTACGAAGATTTCACACGCCGCAATGACCTGTACACAAAGCCTGATACCAGCGGCAGTTTCGATTACGCCGGAATAGTTTAAGGAAATTTCAATGTTCGAATTGGTTCTTGCAAATTTGAAAGCTCGTCCGTTTCGCTCGCTGATCAGCATCATCGGCGTTTCTCTCGGTGTTGTGCTGATCGTTCTTTTCACAGGGTTGGCAGATGGGATGACCAACGAAATGGCCAAAAGAGCGGCGAACTGGAAAGCCGAAATAGTCTTCACGCGCCCGGGCGGGATGGATCTTAATAGTTCGAGCGCAGCCGTTAATATAGGTTATGTCGATCGCCTTAAAGCTATTGATGGAGTCGAAGCGGCAGTTCCCGTCATTCGGTATTTAATGCCGGACACCAGCGGACGGTGGGGCATACGTCAGCTTGACGGTGTTGATTGGGAGCCATTCGCCGCGATGAATGGAATGCAGATCGTCGAGGGGCGTGCACCGACAGCCAATAACGAGATCATTATGGATGAGCGTCAGATGCAAGACGACGGGCTTTCCGTGGGTCAGACGTATGAGATATTCGGCGGCAAACCCTACACGATCGTCGGTGTATTTTCTCCGCCTTCCGGTGCTCGCATAAAGATGTCGCTCAACGCAATGCAGCAGGCGATCGAAACCACGAACGCAACATATATACTCGTAAAGATACGTCCGGGCGAGGATGTTGATTCTGTTGCGGCCCGCATCAATCACGAACTTCCCGGCAACAAGATCAACTTAACGCGTGACTTGGTTGTTGACGCACAAGACCGGGTTCCGGGTTTAAAGACATTTCTGCGTGTTTTAATAGGCCTTGGAGCCTTCGTCAGCACGATCTTTGTGATGCTTTCGATGTACACGACCATAACAGAACGCAGCAAAGAGATCGGGATCTTGAAATCCTTAGGTGCCTCCAAGGCATTCATCGTCCGCACAATTGAAGGTGAAGCTTTTTTGATCGGCGTTCTCGGCGTGGTTTTGGGTTTGGTTGCGGCACTCGCATCGTCTTTTGTGATCAGCCGCTCGATCGAGTTGACTTTCGACTTCAGCACAAAATGGGTGCTAACGGCTGTGGTGATCGCGATACTTGGCAGTCTTTTCGGAGCTCTCTACCCGGCATGGAAGGCATCCTCGATTGACCCGGTAGAAGTAATGGTCAACGAATGATATTTGTTTTGTAACAAAATTGTCTGATCGGCCAACTAAGATAAAAGGATAGCTTTATCTTTATGTCAAGATCCACCGTTCATTCAGCTGTTCAAAATAGCGAGATCACCACCAAAAAAGGTCTTCTGCAGCGTGCGTTCGCCGTTTGGTTTGATGCCTTCGTTTACAATCAAATATGGGAAGATCCCCGTGTTGACAGAAAAGCACTGCTACTCGATCATTCATCGCGTGTGTTAGCCATTTCCTCAGGCGGGTGTAATGCTCTCGACTATTTGATCGCGGGGGTTGAAAGTGTTACGGCAGTTGATCTTAACCGTCATCATATATTCTTGTTAGATCTAAAAAAGACCGCGATCCTCCATTTGCCGAGCTACGAACGCTTTTTCGCATTCTTTGGCCGCGGCGGCGATGCAGATACCGGGACCGATTTTCAACGCTACATCGCAGACTACCTTGACAAAGAGGCCCTTGATTTTTGGGAGACCAACACGCTTGGCGGAAGTCTTTTGTTCGGTGATCGGATAGGTTTTTTCCGCGGTGGGAAGTTTTACGATCATTCGAGGAATGGATATTTTCTACATTTCTTTCATAAATTTGCTCATTTGCTCGGATTCCGTCCGGAGGAGATCTTGCGGGCTCGCGATCTTCCGGAACAAGAAGAACTTTTCTTAAAGAACATAGATCCGTTCTTTCAAAATGCGTTCATCAAATTTTTAGCCAAGATGCCAATTACGTTGTTCGGATTGGGCATTCCCCCTCAGCAATACGACGAATTGGTCAAAGACCTTGCGACGGATCGGACGATCATAGACGTTTACCGCGAACGGGTACGCAAACTGGCGTGCGGCTTTCCTATGGACGAAAATTACTTTGCTTGGCAAGCTTTCGCCCGAAAATATGATACTCAGGATCTAAAGGCTGTTCCCGAATATCTGAAGCCCGAAAATTTCGAGACATTGCGACAAAACATCGATTCGCTCTATACTCGCATCGGCTCCGTAACCGATGTAATTCGTTTCGAACCGGTGGGGAGATTTGATCGATTCGTGTTTTTGGACGCTCAGGACTGGATGAACGCCGAAACTTTGACCGAACTCTGGACCGCGGTGGCCGATCGCGGGGCCAAAAATTCGCGCATCATTTTTCGAACAGCCGGCGAGAGATCGCCGTTGTCGTCTTCCCTGCCAAACGACTTGCTGAGTCGATTTCACTACGAAGAAGAATTATCCCGCAAATTGTTTGCTGAAGACAGAGCCTCGATCTACGGAGGATTTCATCTTTACACCAAACTATGAGCGAGACACCCAACGCGTTTCAGAGCATGGACCGAATGTACCGTTTTCAGCGGCACTTCTATGACCTTACGCGGAAATATTATCTTTTAGGCCGCGATCGTCTCTTGGAAGATATCAATGTCGCCGAGGGAGATGCGGTCCTTGAAGCGGGGTGCGGCACCGGCCGGAATTTGATCATGCTAGCAAAGCGCAACCCGCAAGCTCAGTTTTACGGACTCGATGCTTCGGCCGCAATGCTGGAAACGGCGGCGGGAAATGCGAAGGGGTTAAAGAATATTTCGTTCGTGACGGCTTTGGCTGATGATTTTACATTTGCTGCAATTGGCTGCGAGCGTCCGTTCAATAAAATATTTTTCTCGTTTTCCATTTCTATGATCCCGTCTTGGCGCGAATCGATCGATACCGCCTTAGAGAATATTTGTGTCGGCGGCGAATTGTGGATCGTCGATTTCTACGATCAAAAAAGACTTCCTGCCATTTTTGCAAGATCGCTCCAGTGGTGGCTCTCAAAGTTTCATGTCAAATTTTGGCCCGACCTATTGCCGCACCTGAAGAACCTCGAATCCAAAAAGGTCGTTTCTCTATCAATAATGCCCCTGTACGGAAGCTATTCGTTCATTGCCAGAATGCAAAAGTTATAGGCAGGGCTTTTTGCTGGGGGCCGGATGTTCTATTATTTAAATTCTGACGCTTGTCAAATTTTTAAGAATGGAATCATTTTACGAAGTCATGATCGAACGCCACTTTTCGTCCGCCCACCAACTACGCGGATATAAAGGAAAGTGCGAGAATCTTCACGGCCACAATTATAAGGTTGAGATTTATGCCCGCGGCGAAGAACTGAACAATATTGGTCTGCTGATAGATTTCGGAGACTTAAAGAACGCCTCCGACGAGATCGTAAAATATCTTGACCACCGCAATATTAACGAATTGCCCCCGTTTGATGAAGAGCTTAACCCATCCGCAGAGAATTTGGCTCGCTATATCCTGGAGTACATTTCCTCCAGGGTAGATGATGACCGCGTACGCGTTTATAAAGTGCGTTGTTATGAAACACCTACGAGCATTGCGACCTATCAGGTGAGATAATTATGTTAGATGTAGTCGATCCGGCAATGACCAGTGCGGCCCAGCAAACGCCCTTTGCGGCTTTAACGCTGATCGTTGCTCCGGCTGTTTTGACCAATGCATCCTCTGTACTGTCATTGACGACCGCCAATCGACTTGCCAGGGCTGCGGACCGGATACGCGACCTCATGCTGTTGCTCGAAGCCGAGCCGGATGATTCATCACCTTTCGTTGGCGCAATGACCCGCGAATTAAAAGCCGCCCAGCGGAGAATGTTTTTGTTAGTTCGGGCTCTTCGTTATTTTTATATCGCTATCGGAAGTTTCGCCTCCGCGGCTCTCACTTCGCTCATCGGTGCGATATTTACCCTGCGCGTAGGTTCGTCGATCGGATTGGCTCTAGAAATATTGGCGATAGCCGCCGGTTTCGTTGCCGTAGGCGGCCTTGTCCACGGAATTGTGCTTTTGGTGCGGGAGACTCGAGTTGCTCATCAAGCTATAAAAGAGCGAGTAGCTCAGATCGAATACAAATTCTCTGAAAGGTTTGCGGAACCCGATCCCGAAAACGATCGTTGAAACGCGGCGGGCCGTCTTTTTTGTTCGACGGCCCACTTCTATTCCCATCCCTGACGTCGGTATCAGATTTAGATCAATAGATAAACGCTTTCGGTGTTGGCCGGTCCCCGTTGATACCAAAGTTGATGACCTGCATTCCAAAAGTTGGAGATTTGATATACCAGCTTCCGCTAGAAGGGCGAAAGATCGCGATCTCTGCCGATCCGTCCCCATCGTAGTCTGCGGGTACCGGGACATCGCCTTCTATTCCGAAATTGACGGTGACGAACGCGTTATTCGAGCTGCCCAAAAAGAACCACGTTCCCGTTGTCGGCCGAAATACTGCTAGATCGGTCTTACCATCGCCATCAAGATCTTCGGGCACAGCGATATCGCCGGAAGCTCCAAACTGCCGTGTAGTAAAAACTCCACCCGACAACTGGAGATACCAAGTCGAATTAGAAGGGCGAAAAAGTGCGATATCCCATCGACCGTCGCCATCGAAATCGCCACGCACCGGCCTGTCGCCGCTCGCACCAAAGGCGGTCACCGAAAATCCGCCGCCCCCGGTCAACTGTCGATACCAAGTTCCCGTTCCGGGACGAAATACGGTTAGATCGGCTTTCCCGTCACCGTCATGATCGGATGGTATAGGAATATCCCCATTCTGTCCGAAGGGTATTACTGCGAAATTTCCCGTTGCCGAGTACGTTATATACCAGGTACCGTTCGAAGGGCGGAAAACTGCAATATCGGTCTTTCCGTCGCCATCGAAATCAGCAGGCACTTCTATATCACCCGCTGCACCGAAAGATCTTACAGAAAATCCGGCTGTGCTGCCATTGATATACCACGTAGAGGTAGATGGGCGGAACACGGAAATATCGGATCGCCCGTCGCCGTCATAGTCAAACTGTGGTGCCTTTTGTCTTGCGGTTATGTAAGAAACCGTGGCAGCAGAAGACCGCTGATCTGACGCATCAGGATAAAGGGCACGGACCCGAACGTAAGTGTTTTTCAACAAAACATTCGGCAATTTCCACCAAGACCCAAAAAAGCTTTCGCCATTCCCTATCGATGTCCACCCGGTCAATCCGTCCACCGAAGTTTCGAAGATCACCTTGCCTGTGGCCGGGCCCGGGCCGCTTCGTGCCCAAGCGAGCATTCGCTGGTCCGCATCATAGATCAGCAGGTCGCGGGACGCCTCCGTATTCGCGAGCCTTGCTATATTACTTCGCGCGATCCCATTTATATTGGTAAACAGCCCCCCGACCGAGATCTTCCCATCGCGTTGCTGCGTAAGTGCAAATATCGCATTGTCCGCGTTCGCCGTAAAACTTGGATCAAGTGAACCATCGCCGTTGAGCCGTGCCAGCCGCTGTCGATTTTGTCCGTTTACGGTGAGAAAACTACCGCCGATGATCAATTTTCCGTCAAGTTGGGCCGTAGCCGCTGTGACGAAGTTATCGGTCGAGACATTGAAACTCGGATCCGTTTGCCCGTTCGGAAGCAACCGCACCAAATTTGCCCGCGGCTGGCCGTTTACCTGGCTGAAAGCTCCGCCGACGACTATTTTGCCATCCGGCAAGACCGTCGTACTTCGTATATCAAAGGCCCCCGTAAAGGTCGTGGCGAAGTTTGCATCTACGGTGCCGTCCGCATTCAAGCGTCCGACGCCGGAAATGGCCAACCCATTAAGATTTGTAAAGACGCCCCCGACAACGATCTTGCCGTCTGGCTGTAAGGCGAGCTCGGCAACATTCCCATTTGCCGATGTAACGAAGGTGTTGTCAAGCGAACCATCGGGGTTAAGACGCGCTATACGTGGGCGGGCGACGCCGTTGACGGTAGTAAAGGCTCCCGCGATCACTATCTTTCCATCGGGTTGAACAGCAATACCGCTGACGAAATTGTTGACGGTAGCTGCAAAGGTGGTATCGATCGAAACGCCATTGAAGGCGAGACGTGCGAGTTTCTGGACGGAACCATTGCCCAGAATTGATGTGAAAGGGCCGCCGACCAAGATCTTACCATCCGTTTGGATGGCTATAGCTTCAATGCCGCCCACCGCATTGACATTGGCCATAGTAAAGTCATTGGATCCGTTGGAGGCCAGGCGAGCCAGTCCAACGCGGGCGGTCCCATTAACGGAATTGAAATATCCGCCGTAGAGCGTCCTTCCATCCGGCATCGAGGCGAAACACGATACCTGTCCGTTCGGAGCGACCGTCGTGTCGCGATCCATATTCCCGTTCCAATAGATTCTCGCTATCTTTTCCGTAAAGCCGCCTGCTATTATGAATTTCCCATCTTCCTGAGCTGCAATGGCAAAAACGCCGCCGTCAACACCGCCACTGAACGTACCGTCCTGTGACCCATCAGGATTCAGCGAATGCAGTCGATGACGAGGAAATCCTCCCGACATCGTAAAGTTACCCCCGATCAGCAACCGTCCATCAGATCTTCGGACCATGATGTGAACCGCACCATTGAGAAGGTTTGAAAACGTGGGGTCTATCGATCCATTGGGCATGAACCTGGCAATATTCGTCCGCGAAACTCCGCCGGCGTTTGCAAAATCCCCACCAATGACCGTTTTGTTGTCCGGTTGAACCAACACGGACCGGACCTCGTTGTCAGCCGAAGCCGTGTATCCCGCGTCTAGCACGCCATTGCTCAACAATCGAGCAATATTCGCCCTCGGATTTCCGTCTATCGCGTTAAATTTTCCACCGATGAGGATCTTACCGTCTGACTGTATTGCGATCGAATTCACCAAAGACTGTCCTTGCGTAGCAGTAGTGTCAACCGGTGTGGAAAAAGTTGTATCAATGGAGCCGTCCAAGTTGCAGCGTCGCAATATGACGGTACCCGGCCCGGATGTAAAACCGACAGTCCCGCCGATAAGCACTTTGCCATCAGGCTGCACCGCCGTTGAAAGAACAGTGACGGCTCCGCACATATTCGTATCAAATGTTCCGTTGGAATTCAGCCGGACCACTTTTCCCACCGGTGCCCCGTCAAGAGATGTGAACACCCCGCCAACAATGATCTTGCCGTCATTCTGGAGACTGATCGTAAAGACCCACCCGTTGAAATTGGGGGCGAATGAACTATCGATAGTTCCGTCATGGTTGATCAATGCGATGTTCGATCTTGAAACCCCATTAACAGTTGTAAAAGCACCACCGACCAAAACCTTTCCGTCCGGGCGAATGGCCGTAGTTCGAACGCTCCCATCGACAGTTAGATTGAACCCGTCATTCGGACGTTGTGCATATGCACCAACGGTTAAAACCAAAACTGTCAATAAGGTCAACAAAGCGGGGCCCGCGTATCTATTCATAGCGTTATTTTTCTCCAAAACTCTTCTTCAAAGACACAACGCGAATGTCGCGACAAGATCGGCCCAAAAAAAAGACGGCCTGCGAGGCCGCCCTTTTTTTGAAACTGAGCCCGCTCACTTTTGGTAGGGCTTCAATTGTTCGTCGATCTTCGACCGGTCGCCGACAACTACGATCGTCATTTTGTCTCTGGAGAGATATTTGCGCGCAACTTCCTGCACATCTTTCGGCGAGACAGTCCCAATCTTTTGAATATATGAATCGAGATATCCTTTTTCAAGTTCATTGAGATCGACGTTTTGAAGTTGATTTATAACGCCCGCTCGACTGGAATTTTGAAGCACATAGATGCCGACGAGATAATTCTTTATCCCTTGCAGTTCCGCCTCTGTCGGAGGTTCTTTTTGCAGCCGATCGATCTCAAATAGGATTTCCTTGATAGATGCCCCAGTCGCCTCGGTTGTCACATCGGCATTTTCATACCAATAACCGACCTTATAACGATTCCAAACGCTGCTTCGCGGCGAATATGTGTAGCCTTTATCTTCTCGAATATTCGATGTGATCCGCGAACCAAAAGACCCGCCCAGCAGACTGTCCATTACAACGAACTTTATAAAATCTGCGTCAGATGGCGAAACAGCAGGCATTCCAAGATAGATAGTTGACTGCGGAGCCCCGGGCCGATCTATGACCGAGAGTGATGGATTTGCATTCGGCGTCGGTATGTTTCGTATCGGCTCCAGCCCTTTTTTCCAGCTTGTAAACCCTAATTCTATTGCCTTCTTAACGTCCGTCGTATTGAACTTTCCCACGACATAGAGATGTGTGCGAGCAGCACCATACTCGCTATCATAGAACGCCTTGACGCTTTCAGGCGTAAATGTCTTCAAGATCGCTTCGGTCTGGTAAGGATCTCCGTACGGGTGGTCTGCAAAAAGAACCTTGCGGAACTTTTCCCAAGCAATGGTCCCTGCTTGGGCATTTGCAATGGCGACCTCACGTATCTTGTTCGCTCGAACGGTTTCCAGGTCGCGGGCATCGAATCGCGGTTCGCGCATAATGTCCGCCAAAAGGGATATGAACTTGGTATCAAATTCACTAAGCACTTCGCCGCCGACCGTCGTCGTGTCGGTTCCGGCTCCGGTAAATATCGTGCCGCCCATTTCAGCCGTCTCACGAGCGATCTGTTCCGCCGATCGTTTGGCCGTCCCCTCCTTTAAAAGCGTGGCTGTAATATCTGATATCCAGCGCTGTTCGCTCTTTTCATTAAGCGACCCGACCCTGCTAACTGCCTGAATGGCTACTTTTGGGACCGTTCCATATTGAACCAAGGTCACTTTCATTCCATTTTTAAGGACGTAGGTTTCCTGTTTTGGAAAAACAAACGGCTTTGCCGGACCGCCCTTTGGTGGTGCTTGTTTTTGGGCTTTCGCGACACCTGCGAATATTCCCGCGAAGGCCAAAACGACCATTGAGGCGACAAACAATTTCTTCGATGATATTTCTAACATTAATTTACACCTCCTTTCGGAGCGGCGGTTTCCGTCTTTTCCGGATTCACTATTACTACGGTTCGATTTGTTTTTCTCAGATAATCCTTAGCAGTTTGCTGTATCAATTCCGGTGAGACCTTTCTGAAATTGGCCTCGATCTCGTTGATCTCCTGCGGCCGGTCATCGAATAGAGCAAAACAAGCTAAAAGATCAGCTCGCCCGACTCCACCGAACTGGGTCATCGTATCGTAAAGTCCCGAACGCAGTTTCACGATCGCGCGGTCGATCTCTGCCTGCGAGACAGCTTTGTTTTGGAGATCGTCCACTATTTTGTCTGTCGCCCCCAATATTTCCTGCGGAGTAAATTTGTCGTCGTGGATCAGATCTACAGTAAAAAGCATCGGCCCATTGTAATTGAACATATTGCCAAGATAGGCGTTAATGCCCCCGCTCAGGCTCCCGGTGTAATTCTTGTGTTTCACCAATTCCTGGTATAGGCGGCTGTCTTCCCCTTGGACCAGTATTTGGTCGATCAAGCCCATTGCATAATATTCCGGCGTTCCGCGTTTTGGCATCTGATAGCCAAATCCGAGCGCCGGCTTTTTCGCAAGCTTATCCATTCTGACAACTGTCTTTTCCTCAGTCTGTTTGGGTTCGGTTATGTCCGGCATTACGTCCGGTTTCTGTGACGGGATCTCGGAAAAGTAACGTTCGATCCATGCTTTGGCTTCCGGTTGATCAAAATCGCCGGTCACAACCAATACGGCATTCTGGGGTGAATAATATTTCGTAAAAAACGCCTTCGAATCTTCGAGCGTTGCGGCCTCGATATCATTTAGATCACCATAAAAATTATGAGAGTTATACCAGTTAGTAAAAGCGGCCATTGGCAGATCTATCCACGGGAATGTTCCATAAGGCTGGTTGAGCACATTGACTTTTACTTCGTTGCCGACGACGCCCTGTTGATTCTTTAAATTAGCTTCTGTAATATCCAGTCCGGCCATTCGGTCGGCTTCAGCCCACAATAGCGTTTCAAGTTTGTTCGCTGGAACAACTGCAAAATAATTCGTAAAGTCGAAGCGGGTTGAGCCATTGAGCACACCGCCATTGCTCTGTACAAGCTTTATATATTCCATCTTGCCTAAATTTTTTGAACCCTGAAACATAAGATGTTCAAATAAATGGGCAAAGCCGGTACGGTCGCGCGGTTCGATACGAAATCCGATATTGTAATAGACCGCTACCGTAACCAACGGAGCACTCTTTTCCTGTGAGAGGACCACCTTTAATCCATTTGGCAGTTTGTAATAGACAATTGGAACGTTCAACGATAAGTTTTCCTGTTTCTTTTGGGCAGTAGCGGTAACGGTGAGTGTAAGCATCACTAAGCCGGATAATATGCCGGCGGATGCCCTATTAAAAAGAGATCTCATATTCACCTCAAAATCTAAAATTTACAAGGAAGATGCAGACAAAGCCACGGTTCGGAAGTTCCGTCGCTAATCATTGATACGAGTTTGCGAACGTTGAAAGTTTCAAAAAGATCAACGATCCTCTACGGTCACACTGTTGGCAGTAAGCGTCGTACCCGTCGCCCTGTGGAATTCGGAAATGGCCTTGTTAAGATCGGTTTGTGCCTGAAGTTCCCTTCCCCGCGCCGCGATCAATTCGTTTTGACGCTGAAGCACCATAAAAAATGTCGATGTGCCGGCCCGGAACAACCTTTCTTCGCTGGCATAAACCTGTTCAGCAGCCTGTCTTGCTGCTAAAGCCGACGCCACTCGAGCTTCGGAAGAGCGAACGGCTTGCAGTGCATTGCGGACCTCCGCTTCTATCAATTGTTCCGCCTGTGCACGAATGTTCGACAGGCGCTCGCCTTCTGTGATCGTGCGGGCCAAATTGGCTTTTGCGACCGAATTATTCCATGGCAATGAGATCCGAACGCCGACCCGGTAGGCAGGAAAATCTTGCGCGATCAGATTTCCGAGAGAATTGAGATAGTTTCCAACCAAATTTTCGGGGACCGTCGTTGTCGTCGTGGTTGTAGGCAGCGGCGGCAGTCCGGCAATCGTTGAAAGTTCATTAACGCGGGTCGTCAGAGCTGACGGAGTTGTTGTTCGGGGAGGAGTCGCTACGCCGGCGAGTCCTGCCGCCGTATAGGAGCCCACTAGGTCTATCTGCGGCTTTGTTTGATCGCGGAAAAAACGCCGGTCTATGTCATTTATCTCTCGATTCGTGATCAGTTGCCGAATTTCGGGACGATTTTTGATAGCCTCTGCCGCCGCTACCTCTATTCCGATCTTAGGCGTTTCCAGCACGAGCGGTGAAATTGGGGTCATCGGCCGCTCCCAGCCCTCATCTGTACGATCCATCAACACGAGAGTTTTCAAAGTGTTTTCGGCTCGAGTTACGGCCTCTTGAGCTAAATACACCTCCTGTTCCAACGATGTGATTTGTGCCGTTCCGGAGACGATATCGATGGGTGGTGAAACTCCTTTGTCCACGAGTCGCTTGCTGCTTTCAAGCTGTGTCCGAGCCTGTCTTACCGCGTCAAGCTTTACCTGTAAATTGCGGAGCCCGAAAGCCAGGTCCCAATATGCTTGTTCGACGGCAGCTACGACCTCTATAGCCCTTTGACGAAACTGCCAGTCGCTCAGACTTACATTTTTGCTGGCGATCTGAATATTTCTCCGGTTTTGATCGATCCGGAAATTGCGAAACAGCGGCTGTACGTATTCAAAGGTCAGATTCGTCGGGTATTGCGGATTCAATAGTGCGTTCAGATTCGACGTGTTGGTGCGGGCCGAATTGAAGCCTGCGGTGTAAGATCCGCCATAATTTGGCGTAAATCCATTTACTCCGGCGGAACCGAAAAATTGATTCTGTGTTAGTTTACCGTCCGGAGCTCCGCCGATCGCAGATGCGGTTGGCGTCGTGCGACTTTCGTAGTAACCCTCTGCGGCCAGTATCGGATCGTAAATGCCGCGAGCCGCCTTCAAATTGAATTCAGCTATTCGAACGTCTTTTCTCGACGCTTCAATATCGTTATTGTTTTTAAGCGCCATTTCGATCGCCTGATCGATCGTCAGCGAAAGAGCTTTCGCAGGGTCAACTCCTACGCGGTCGCCCGGCGGCAACGGCCGTTGCGGAGCAGAAAAATCGGGAGCGATCGGCGGAGGATCGCTCGGCAGATCCGCCGGAGAAATATCAAGCTGTGTAACGGCCGAAGGCGGAGCCGGGCTCGGCGAGGCTACAGGCACTTGCCCATTGATAACCACCGAGGCAAAGATAGATATTAAAACTGTCGCAATAGGTCTAAACATTAACGAATATCAATTTCCCGCTTCCGCATCAACAGTTTCCCGCGGTTCCTCCTGTGCGGCCGGCCGCGATCTAAATATCGAAAACGCCTTTTTCTTCATGTTACTTAGACCACCCGCGATCTTTCCCCATAGAGACGATTCAGCGGCGTCGTCAAATAGAGAATAGAAAACCGGAACCGCCAGCAGAGTCAGCAGCAAACACATGGATTGGCCGCCGACGACCAAGATGCCGATCGATCGGTTGGTTGCCGCTCCCGCTCCGGAACCAAGCGTAAGCGGGATCATACCGGCAACGAGAGCGAGCGTCGTCATCAAGATCGGCCGAAGCCTATCCCTATTTGCCTGGATGATCGCGTCATAGCGGTTTAAGCCATGTTCCCGAAGCGTATTTGTATGGTCGATCTGCAAGATCGCATTCTTCTTAACGATCCCAAAAAGCAACAAAATGCCCAGAGCCGAAAAAATATTGAGTGTTTGGCCTGCCAACGCCGTAGAAAGCAATGCAAAAGGTACCGAAAGCGGCAAGGTCAACAAAATGGTTACCGGATGGATAAAAGATTCGAACTGGGCAGCCAAGATCAGATACATGAACACGAACGAAAGAAGAAATGCGTACATAAAAGAATCGTATGCACGATTTAATTCTTTTGATTGGCCCGTAACGCCCGTTACATATTCCGGCCCCATATTCATCTCTTTGGCATATTGTTCGATCTTAGCCAGGGCGGCCGATTCCGAAGCCCCTTCTCCAAGACTTGACGAAACGGTTACCTGACGCTGTCTGTTCAGCCGACTGATAGAAGCGGGACTGCGCGATTCTTCGATCTTTACCAGCTTTTCGAGCCCGATCGTACCGCCGTTTGCTGATGGGACAGTAAAATACTGCAAACTATCGCGGGTGCGGCGAAACCTTTCATCAGCCTGGACAACGACATCGTACTGGTCCGACCCCTCGCTAAAGGTTGAAACGGTCTGCCCCGCCGCAAGAATGTTTAAAGTTCGTGCCACATCCGAAGCTTGGACACCGAGGTCGGCGGCCTTAGTTCGGTCAATAACCACACGCAGTTCCGGCGTACCAACATCTACGGATGTGTCCGGGTCGCGAAACAACGGGTCTTGTCGCAGTTTGTCTGCCAATTGTTCGGCATATTGATTTAGCTGCTGCATATCTGGCCCGGCAATGTAGTATCCGACCCCGGATCCGCCGCGCCCCAGCCCGATGCTGCCTGCGATCGAAGACGATGCGGAAACGCTTATTCTGTAATCTTTGCTGCCGTACGGTTTTACGATATTCCGTGTCTGATTGATGAGTTCTGCCTGAGATCTATAGCGTTGTGCAACCGGCACCAAGCTGACATTCACGAAACCTGTATGGGACGAACCTCCGCCACCGCCAAAGCCACCGGCGATCACGACGGTGTCCTGAACACCCGGAAGCTGTTCGCGGATGTCGCGAGCGATCCTGTCGAGGATCGACTGCGTCGCAGAAAGACTTGTCCCTTGTGGGCCACGAAGATTAACTTGGAAAAGCGATTCATCCTCATCAGGCAAAAATGCCATTCCCACATACCGATACAAAGGGTAGCTGGATGCAACAACCAGAACGCAGATCAGCACAACCGCCCAACGAAATCGCATAGCGATCCTCAGCAGCCACGTGTAGGCAGAATCTATTGCACCATATATTCGTCCATCCTTACTTTCATGCGGCTGAGATGTCGGAGCCTCATTACTATGGCGGCTGTCCTCGACCGAATCTTCCCTCTCGTCGCTAACTGGTTCATGCTCCGGTTTCTTGATCCAACGGGCGGCCAGCATAGGCGTCAGCGTAAAAGATACGATCAATGAAACGGCTATCGCTGCGGCAGACGTCAATCCGAAGGACGACATGAAACGCCCAACGATACCGCTCATAAAGCCGACGGGAATAAACACGGCCAGCAGCGAAAGCGTGGTGGCTAAAACCGCCAACCCTATCTCACGTGTCCCTTCGACCGCGGCTTGGAACGGATCCATTCCCTTTTCTTCGACGAATCGGTAAATGTTTTCAAGAACGACGATCGCATCATCGATCACGATACCGACCATCAGAGTCAAAGCCAACATTGTCATTTGGTTAAGCGAGTAACCAAATGCTGCGATCGCGGCAAAGGAGGCGATGATCGAAACCGGAATTGCCAACGCCGATATTATGGTCGATCGAAAATTCCAAAGAAATAAAAAAACAATGATCGCCGCAAAAATGCCGCCTAAGATCAAATGCTCTTCGATCGCGTGTAAACTATTGAGGATAAACTCAGACTGGTCCCGGATCACCGAAACTTTCAGATCGTCCGGTAAATTCGGTATTATCTCTTCCATGCGGCTCTTGACATTGTCAATGACCGCCACGGTATTTGCCCCCGATTGTTTTCTGATAGCGACCGAAACGGACTGAACACCGTTCATAGAGGCGGCGGTCGTTGCGTCAACACCGCCATCCTCAACCCGCCCGATATCCTTGACCTGTATTGGAAAACCATTGCGCGAAGCTATAACTACGTCGTTAAAATCTTTAACCTCAGTTACCTTGCTGAGTGTCCGCAGACCAAGGGTTTTGGTACCTTCGACAAGATTTCCTCCGGGCAACTCCTGATTTTGAGCAGCTACCGCCGCAGAGACTTGAGCGGCGGTGAGATCGTATGCTCTCAGCCGCTCCGGATCAACATAGATCTTGATCTCCCGCTGGCGCCCCCCGAAGATAACCACCTCGCCGACACCATCTGAAGATTCGATCCGCTTTTGTATCAAATTCTCTACGAGGTCCGTCAGTTCCGAAACGTTTCGCTGGCCGCTGATAACGTATTGGAGAACCGGTTGCGAGTCCGGATCCGATTTGCGGGCGATGGGCGGGTCCGCCGTTTCAGGCAAACGATTCGTAACGGAACTGAGCTTTTGTTGAATCTCTTGATACGCCTGGTCGGGATCTTTATCGAGATTGAAGGTAAGCGTTACATTGGAACTTCCGCGGGAAGATGTCGAGCGCATCTCTTCAATTCCGGGTACCGTGTTCAATGCTCCTTCAATAACCTCAGTTATCTCAGATTCCACTTCCTCCGGTGCCGCGCCGGGATTGCTTGTCGAAACATTGACGGTGGGCAGGTCTATCTTCGGAAACCGATCTATGCCAAGCGTGAAAAAGCTGAACCCGCCGACAACCGTCATGAATGTGACGATGACCGTGGCAAATACAGGACGGTGTACACAAATTTCAGCTAGCCATTGCATTTTCGATCAAATTTCGACCTACAGCGTTACCTTTGCACCTTCAAAAAGCTTGTCCAAATTGCTTGTGGCAACCGTTTCATCGGCAGCAATTCCCTCGAGCACCTGAACTGAATCCCCCTCTTCGGGTCCGATCTGCAGAACGCGAAGTTTGACCACGCCGTCAACGACGACAAATGCTCTAAAGGATTGCGTTGCCTGATCATTGTAAACGGCCGATCGGGGAACAAAGATCCCGGTGCCATTTCCTTCCTTATTTATACGGGCGACGGCAAACATTCCCGTTCGAAGAAGATTTTGTCCATTTTCGACCTGAGCTTCTACGACAGCCGATCGAGAAGCGGGATCGAGAGCAGGGTTGACAGCAGTCACAGTACCCGAAAATCTTCTATCTTTGTATGCATCGACTTCGATCGAAACCTGGCGTCCGATGACCACCGCCGGAACGTCGGCCTCTGCGATCTGTATCTGGATCCGAATAGGATCGACGCGCAAAAGTGTAGCGACGACCGTGGCGGTGGAGACGAATTCTCCGACCGCGACCGGACGGTCACTGATAAATCCCGCAAAAGGAGCCTTAATTACCGTGTCCGCTAAATTCTGTTCGGCTGTTCCGACCTGGGTTCGAGCTGCCTCAACTCCGGCTTCAGCACTTTTTATGGCCTGATTGCTTTGACGGGCGACGTTCACGGCAGCATCGAGCTGCTCTTTGGCGGCGTTCATTCGAGCCCGGGCCGTGTCGCGAACAGTCCGAAAATTCTCATACGTCATCATCGCAACGTCTCCCGATTCGACCAGTTCGCGATACCGCTTCTCGTTCGCATCGGCTTGTTTAAGTTCCGCTACCGCCTGCTGAAAGTTGGCATTTGCAGCCTTTACCTCGGGAATTGCAGAAGCATTGAAGGTGCCGTTCGGCAATAGCCCCAGCCGAGCCTCCGCTTGTCGAACCGCCGCTTCCGCCTGCTTAACGGCCGCTTTCGCAGAAGCCAGCTGCAGCCGGGCATCACTATCTTCGATCTTTGCAATTACGCGGCCGGTTTGGACAAAATCGCCTATATTCACTGACACATTGGATATTTTTCCGGCGATTCGAGGAGCAATATTTGAAGTCTCGTCTGCGATAAGGCTTCCCGTCGCCTGGATGTAAGCCGGAGTCTGACGGGATTCGGCCTTCGCCGTTGAAACCGCGATGGGCGCAGCCGGAGCGAATTCCGGTTTTACGTTCGCCCCGGACCTATCGCTATTGCTGCATGCAAGCACCGTCGCGGCCGCCACCGCAAGTGTCGCAAACCCCAACCTTCGGACAAGATCAGACCATCCTTTCTTCAGCATATCTAAGTCTCTTAAGATGCTAATTCTACAATACTTTACTGTTCCGGATTTAATCTCCGATGTGTAAAGATTTGTAAAGCGGTGAAAGTCCTTAAATGAAGGTATACGCATTTTCTTTAATAAGGTTTTACGATACAATTATTGGAATAACCTGAAACTTTTTATAATCCTGAGGTGAAAAATGTTTGAAGAGATCTCCGCGACCAAATTAAAAGAAATGTTGGATGCAGACCCGGGTCTGCAGTTGATCGATGTGCGGCAACCAGACGAATACGAATTTGCACGCATAGAAGGTGCGACACTTATCCCCTTGGGCGAGATCGTCAAAAGAATGGATGAACTTGATCCGGAGCGTGAGGCGATCATTCAATGCAAGGCGGGCGGGCGTAGCGCTCAAGCCATTCAGGCCCTTAAGCAGGCAGGCTACACGGGCGAGCTAAAGAATCTGAAAGGCGGCATCACTTCTTGGTCGAACGATGTCGATCCGAAGGTGCCTAAATATTAAAACTCGATCTCGTCGCTGATAGCTTTACTGACCCGAACGATCTCCATCCCGTCAGTTGCATCTGTACGGCAGGCGATCGCTGCTTTTTCTTTGTCGCCGCTGCGGACCCAGACCTGACAATTTAAGCATTCTCCGTTCCAGCAAAAGTCGCCGTAGGATATTTCCTCTACGGCAATGTATTGCATACCGCGTAAAATCGTATTTTTCTCCGGTACTTCATATTCCGAACCGCAGATGTTTATCCTTACCAAGCGTTCGTAGGGCTCAAAAATATCTCGCAGGTCATCTTTGTTCATTAGGTTTATTTCGAGGCGGCGGCCTGCAATCGATCTCTGCCGGTGAGCATATAATCGATGAATGCGCGGATCGACGCGGATCTTACCCCTTTAAGCGACAACATCGAAACCGAACGGGTAATCTGGTGACCGGCAATGCCAGCTCCCGTTAACTTGCCGGCGGCTATCTCCTGGCGTACCGTCCACGAAGGCATCAACGACACTCCAAGGCCATGCTCAACCATGAGTTTCACAAAATAGGTGTCATTTGATTCCAGTGCCTTCTCGGGCTTGATCTGCACTTTTTTGAAAAATTGGTCAGTTGCCCGCCGGATCGATGCCCCTCGTTCAAAAAGGATCCATCTTTCCTTTTCGAAATCGTCTATCGAAACTTCGCCTTTTCCCGCCAGACGATGTTTCGGACTCATCACTAAGATCAGATCATCGGTAAATAACTCGGTTATGTGAAGCATCGGCGAATAGATTGCCATCGAGGCAAATCCTACGTCCGCTACGCCCTCTAAAATATCTTCTATCGTCTGTTCAGTACTAACGGTAGTGCGAAATATCAGTTCAACGTTTTCGTGGGCATCCATAAAGTCCTCGAACAGCGGTGCAAATAGATGCACCAGAGCTTGTGTAGCGGCAGCTACGCGAACTCGGCCGACCAGAGCCCTTTCCCGGCCGGCCACCTCTTCGCGCATCGATTCAGCCTCTTGCAGGATGTTTCGAGCAAGTTCCACCGCAGCCCTACCGGCATCGGTCAGTTTTACGCCGCGTTTGCCTCTCAGAAACAGCTTAACTCCGAGCTCATCCTCGAGAGACTTCATCTGATGACTTACCGCCGATTGGGTCAGATTCAGTTTCTCAGACGCCTTAGTGAAATTGAGAGTATCCGCGATCTCGGAAAAAGTTCTTAACTGCCAAAGTTCCATAGTTTTATTCGCGATGACGTAGGGAGTTTTATCATTAACAAAGTTTATCACAATGATGAAATTTTAGACTTGGCAATAATACCTGATTTTTTCTTATACTTATATTTGCGGCGAGTTAAAAAACGAGGGCCGCCCGGATCGAGAACCAAAACGGTACGGAGGATTAATGATGATACCTTATAGAAATGAACTAACTTTTGAGAGATCTCTTAGGATCGCTCCCAGCATAGAACGCACTGTACTTCGCGTTTACACTGGTCGGAACATATCGGAACTTGAAGCTCGGGACCTGTGGAAAGGGATCTCGGATCACAAATGGTACGTTAGCGAAGCTCTCCACCGCGACGTCGGCTTCCACGTCGCTGCGGTTGACTATATAGAAAACGTTTGTGATCAAGCGGAATCGAACCCGGAGAGATCTTCTCTGAGCGGCTGGAAACGTCTGTCGCAAAAAGTTCGGGCTTTGGCACGGAATTATTTTGAAGCACATGGCTCGGCAATGCCCTCATAGGAGCCGCCCAACGCGATAAAATTGGTCGCTACGAAGGTTTTGGACCGATAGGTTCAGAGCCTTTTTATCCTTTTTTTTCAATTTAACGAAAATTCAAATTGTAAATTTCGAGAATTTAGGATTAGATTGTAATATCGAGTTTCGCCACGGTATTAATTAACAGTCAGAAACTTTGCGGAGCAGTTTGGGTTCGTCGGCGTTATGATCGGTTCGCAGATCAATCAATATAAGATACAGGAAAAGATCGGCTCGGGCGGCCAGGGAACGGTTTATAAAGCTCTCGACACAAAGCTGAACCGGACTGTCGTCATTAAGATCCTGCCTCCTGAATTGACCGCCAAGACCGCAAACTTCAAGCGGTTCGAACGCGAAGCTCAGTTGTGTTCGCAACTTGACCATCCAAATATCTGTACCATCTACGACTTTAACTCTTCGGACGGCCTGTTCTATATTGCTATGCAGTATATTGAGGGCAAGAACGTTCGACAATTGGTGGGCGGCCGCCCGTTGGAGCTTAAAAGTGCTCTCTCAATTGCGATCCAAGTGACGGATGCTCTTGCCTATGCTCATTCAAAAAACATCATTCATCGCGACATCAAAGCGGGCAATGTGATGGTCACGCCTTCCGGCCAAGCAAAGATACTTGATTTCGGTCTTGCGAAACTGATCGAGGACGAGCAGGCCGATTCGAACGCAGGAGCAAATAAAAGCGACATCACCGAACTTGGGATACCCTACGGCACAGCCACCTATGCCGCCCCCGAGCAGGCCCGCGGCGAACGGGCAGACGTACGATCCGATATTTTTTCAACCGGTGTACTGTTGTACGAAATGCTGACCGGCATTTGGGCGTTTCAAGGGAAAACTGTGATCGATGTCCGACACCAGGTTCTCCATGGAACACCGAAACCGCTCGAAGAACTTCGCCAACAGCCTTTGCCGCCGCGGTTACAGCAGATCGTCGATAGGGCCTTGGCGAAAGACCCTAAAGATCGGTATCAAAAGATCTCACAAATGCGTGACGATCTGCGCTCTGTATTGCAGGAAGTTGCCGGGTTGGCTTTGATGCCGACGGATACATACACCCCGGCTCACGTCGAGACCGGTGTTTTCAAGAAGGCCCTGAATTGGTTCACAGGCAAATCGGTACCCGAAACGAGCAGTTTTCGCACTCCTTCCGTCTCCAACGCACCGTCCTTGATGCCGGACGTGAATCTAACCGCAACCGGCCAGGAAAAAAAGAGCGTGGCCATTCTCCCATTTAATAATCTTGCTCAGGACACTTCCGCAAATTTTTACGAATTCGCTTTGGCGGATGCCGTGATAACGGAACTCGCCCAGATACGCTCGATCATTGTTCGCCCCAGCTCGATCATCGCTAAGTACCAGGGGAACGACATCGACCCGCGAGAAGCCGGACGCGAACTTAGAGTACATGCTGTTCTTTCCGCCGGATTTATCCGAAGCGGCGATCGGCTTCGGGTAACCGCTCAGCTGCTGAATGTTGTTTCCGGCGAGATCCTGTGGAGCGACCGAATAGATGCTGAGGGATCGGATATTTTGGCGATCCAGGACAGCATAGCTCAACGCATCCTCGAAGGTTTGCGTCTCGAACTTTCCGATAGCGAACAAGAAAAGTTGGGACGGCGGGCAACCGACAATCCGGCAGCTTGGGAAGAATATTTGCGTGGACGAGACAATTTCGGCCGTTTTATCTTCCGCACGCTATCCGTTGAAGATTGCAATGCTGCTATCCATAACTTCAAAAAGGCGATCGATCTTGATTCCCACTTTGCTCTTGCCTACAGCGGATTGGGCGCGTGTTATGCTAACCGCTTTTTCAAGGGCTTGGGCGAAGCCGAAGATTACACCCATGCCGAAACTGCATTTACTAAGGCATTCTTCTATGATCCGAATGTGGTTGAAGCCCGTGTGCTCATGGCAATGATCTATATGGCCCGCGGCGAAAAGAAGAAAGCCAGAACGGAGATCGAAATACTGCAAAAGCAGTTCCCGAATGAAGCTCCGCTTTACTTCGTCAAGGGTGTCATCCACAGATTGGACGGAGAATATGAAGAATCTTTAAAGGCTTTTGAAAAACTTTCGCGTCTCGATCCCGCCGCCAGGGCAGTTTCCGCCTACAATCGTGCCCGTATTTTCATATATAAACAGGATTACGATCAGGCAATGCGCGAGATCGAACGAGGCGAAAAGGCGGAGCCTGAGCATCCCATGCTGAAGATATTTCGGTCCGGAGTCTATTACTACCGCGGCGATACGCAAATGGCAATCGATCTAATGAAAGAGGTGCTGTCTGAAAACCCGGAAATGGACGGCATTAAGCCATTGTACGCAACCTACCTAGCCGCGTCCGGCAACTCCGCGGAGGCCATCGCCCAATTGACGCCCGAAACGCTCGCTTTGGCTCGGGCGGATCACGATATGGCATATTGGGTTGGGCAGACGCATGCCATGCTGGGCGATAAAGATTCCGCGTTCAAGTGGTTGAATCGAGCGGTAAAACTAGGAAATGAGAACCGTCCGCATTTCGAGCACGACCGAAATCTTGACCATTTGCGTGACGATCCGCGCTTTGCAGAACTTCTCAGTAAGATCGGGACGTCTGAATAGAACTATCGGTTAAAGCGCTCCTACGGTCGCTTCTGCCGGTTGTGCCATGATCTGTTTCACCTTTTGTTTTAAAGCCTTTTCAAACTGGCGTGCTTCGTTGACACCGTCAAATGACAATTGCTGAAGGTTTTTCTCGATCCTTTTGCGATAATCGGAAACCAGCGAGTCTGAAACCCCCAACATCTCCGCTACTTCCAACTGGGTGCCGCCTTCCGAAGCCAGGTAACAATGCCACAGAACGGCGATCATCCTATCATACTGCTTTGTTTTGCCTCTTACCGATCTGCTCAACGCGTCTAAAAATCCATCTACAAATCCGCCGGCCTCGCTCTCTGCTTCTGCCCTTAGGAAATTTTGTTCAGGTGTCTCTCGGTTATCCGCTATCTCGTAACTTGGCCGATCGTCATCATCACTATCACCCGAACCGCCCATCGGTACTAAATGGATGTCCATGATCGGCAGTCTCGACATCACGAATGAACGAAGCGAGCGGACATCTACCGGCGAATCTATCGCCTTGAATACCCGGACGATCAATTTCTCCAGCTCGGGATTGCTAATGACTATCTGTGCATCTCCGGTGCAGCCGACCATCCGCGTATCTCTGCTATGAAACGACACCACCTTTACCCGTTCCTGCATTTCCTGTACATCGCGGCGTGTTTTTTCCAGCTTCCAATCCGCAAGCCCATAAAGCCGATCCGCCAATCGCCGGTGGGCTTCCGGATGGTGAACATTATCAAATCGGCGGAAACGTTCACTTCCCTGAATTAGGGTCGAGATGCGCCGTGCCAGACGATAGGATTCGGGATACCGCTTACGAAGCTCGGCGGTTAGCATATTCGTAAGTTCTATTTGGCTGATCTCTGCCTCTACCTCAACATCCGTCATACCGGTGTCAACGTAATGCTGAAATCTCTCTTTGCTAAGCAGCGCAACAAAAAGTTCCTGAGTTAGATCAGTGTAGGCATTGTATTTACCCTCTTCCACCAAAAAGCCCGCCCGTTTCGAAGCTCTCACAAGGGGGTGCGAGGAAACAATGCGGTGAAGCTCGATCCAGATCTGATTCACATCGGAGGAAAGAAAAAACTCTTTCCAATTGCCGACCTTATGGTGTCTGACCGGACCTGCTTTTACTTTCTCTGGCTCATTGGTCGAATTCATAGCTAATATACAAACCTGCTCGTACGGTCGAGGCTTTCCGAATGGAGTGAGAATTGCCGAGAAGACCGTCTTTATTCCCGATCGTAGGGTGGACCGATATTTTTATCTGCCGGAAGCACGCAACTTCCCGATCCGGCTGGTATTCGAAATTTCCTGATGTTTGCCGTGCGGCATTCGGGTGGTATCGATGGAGCATGTTATCCATCAACACAGTTATGAATATATCATTGAGGAACTGATAGAGCAACAAGTTTTTACATTGTTAAAGAATATTATAGAGCAAATTCGGTCATTCTGACCGAATTTTGATCAGCTGAGATCGATTTTTCTGTGGAAGCGGTTTGGTATTAGAGTTTTAATATAAATGAAAAGGATGGTTATGTAGATACGAGAACAAATGGGAAGCTTTTGTAAAAACGAGGATTGCCCGACTTCTGAATTGCTTTTGGAATTTCAGAGCGGCGACATGGCTGTGGGTGAGGGCGTTGAGATACGGAAGCACTTAGCGGTGTGTGAGTTCTGTTCGGCCGAGGTGGCATTCTATGCCCATTACCCGCAGGCGGATGATATGCCGGAACCGATAGAAACGGCAGAAATGCCTCAGCCGCTGTTCGAACTAGCCGAGGCGATCTTGACCAAAAGAAGCGATGATGATTTTTTCGACCGCCTGATGGACCGGGAGTTCCGATAGCCGATCTATGTAGATCAAGAATATAGTGCCCGCTTTATCGAAAAGAGCGGGCACTTCTATTTCATCGATTTTCAGCAATTTTGATGGAAAGAACTAAGAATAACTGATCGTTGCCCTCGGGGCCGTTCAGCATGCCGACCAAGACCGGAACGCCCTCCTGCAAGTTCAACTCGCCGAGAGTCAACCCGATCTGTTCATACTGGGCCGGAGCAATGCTCCCGACGTCCTTTGATCGGGAAAGGTTCAAAGGCAATTTGGCCCCGAAACGAAATCCCTTCGTGCGCAATATCCTCTTTCCGCTAGAACTCTTTTCAGACCGCACAGACATTAACTGCCATTCCAGAAAGTCGGGGAAAGCAGCGGTTTCATTAAATGAGATCCCCTTGTTGTTGATACTGCCTTTATCGGAAACACGAGCAAACAAGGTATAGACAGGTCGTAATCGGGAAATGCCGAAGTCAGCTTTGACCCGTCGCGAAAGATCGGCGAGCTCTTTCGGCAGGTCCTTTTGTTCATTTCCGGCTACGGCCGGAGCAATAACCTGCAAAAGCACATCATAGCTCTCGCTCTGATCAAAGGGATTTGGTTCTACCTGTTGAGCGGTAACAGCAAGGCTTAGAAATAGACAGAATGCCAGTACAAAGACCGGCCGGAAAATGCATCGATAGTTTTGCATATTGATTTGCCCTCTTTAAAAAGTTTTTTCAAAGAATGACACACCAAAGGCTCCCATTAGTTGCAAAGATTCAAGCTAGCGGCCTACGCACCACAGATCTCGTCGATCGCATCGCCGTATTTTTCATCTATTACGCTGCGTTTGATCTTTAGGGTCGGGGTCATCTCACCCTTATCGATGGAAAATTCCCGCGGAAGCAGGTAAACCCGCTTAACTCGCTCATAATCGTTCATTTCCCTCGTCAAAGCCACTGCATCGCGTTGAAGCAACTTGATCACACGCGGATCGGCGCACAATTCTTCGCGAGTACCCGCGCTATCGATATTTTCGGCCAACAAAGCCTCTTTCAGAGCCTCCCAATTTGGAACTATCAAAGCCCCCGTCTGTTTACGGCCAGAACCGACGACCACCGGCTGTGAGATCAGCGGGCTTTGTTTCAGAAGACTTTCCACCTGAAGAGGTGCAACATATTTCCCATTGGAAAGCTTAAAGAGGTCCTTTATCCTGTCGGTTACATAAAAATGTCCATCTGCGTCTTGATAGCCGATATCACCCGTATGATAGAATCCGTCAGGATCAATTACCTTCGCGGTTTCCTCCGGCTTATTGTAGTAACCGGACATCACATTCTTTCCTCGGATGAGTATCTCGCCGGAAGGTTCGGCTATCTTCATTTCGATGCCGTTAAAAGGAGTGCCGATCGATCCTACCTTGTTATCATCGGGTCTGTTTGCAGACGTTATGCAGGCTTCGGTCATGCCGTAGCCCTGCAAGATCGGGATCCCGGCTGCCCAAAATGCATATGAAAGTTTCTTCGACAGCGGTGCTCCGCCGGAAACAAAGAAACGTAATTCGCCGCCAATTCCCTCACGCCATTTTGAAAAAACAAGCCGACTGGCTAGGGCATGCTTTGCCGCTAAAACCGGAGAAACACCGGAATGCATGTCCTTCGCACGCCAATATTCTTGCCCCACTTCCAGTGCCCAATCAAATAGGGATGTTTTCCAACCGCCAGCGGCTTTCCCTTTTTTGACGATCTTATGATAGACCTGTTCGAAAAGTCTGGGAACCGCTGTCATTATCGTCGGGCGAACTTCTAAAAGATGAGAAGGTAATTGGTCGAAAACCGGACAATAGTGGATCGAAACCCCGTTAGCACAAAGGACATAAAACACACATCGTTCAAATATATGCGAAAGCGGCAGAACTGCTAGTGACCGGTCGTCTTTCCTGATCGGCAGTCCGTGAGAGATAGAGCGAACATTGGCTACAAAGTTTTCGTGGGAAAGCATGACGCCTTTGGGCTCTCCCGTAGTGCCGGAGGTATAGATTATCGTTGCCAGATCGGTTGTCTTGATCTCTTCGAGCAATTTATCGAAATCAACTTCATCTCCGGATCTCTCACCTATATCCTCAATCTCGTCAAATATCATCGAGCGGCCTTCTTCGACCTGCACATCGCGCTCAAAGAAGATGATCTTTTCCAGGCGTTCCACACTGCGGATCGCATTCTCCGCATGTTTGTAAAGTTTCTGACCCGAAACAAAAAGCATTTTTGCCCCGGAATCCTCCAGAATATATCGGATCTGCTCTACGGCCTGGGTGGTATAGATCGGGACGTTCACCGCCCTAAGGGATAAGATCGCCAGATCCGTCAATGACCATTCGGGACGATTTTCAGAAATTATCCCAATGCGGTCTCCCGGCCGAACGCCCATTTTGTATAGACCGAGAGTCAAACGCCGCACGGTAGCTATCACCTCGCGGCCGGTCATGTACCGCCACGCATCCCCAAGCTTGTACGCCAATGCATCTTTTTTATCGTTTCGACGAAAAGATTCAATGCAAAAATGCGGAACTGTCTGCGGCAGATCTTCAAATCCGCTCAAATTGTTAGCAACGGTCATAAATTCACTTTGGCTGAACCGCCATTTGAAAGCACAGTGCTCAATTTTGACAAATGGGAAGGCTTATGTCCAATAGTTACGGTCCAATGAACGAAAGTTGATCGCCTCGCTAAGGTGTTCCGGCCCGATCTCCTCCTGCCCGGCGAGGTCGGCTATCGTACGGGCGACTTTTAGAATTCGATCATGAGCCCTAGCCGAAAGCCCTTGGCGCGTCATGGCTTTTTCGAGCAGCGATTCTGAAACCGAGCTCAATTGACAGAATCGCCTTATCTGGGAGGAAGACATCGCCGAGTTAGAATATCCGGCACCGCCGCCCAGCCTTTTTAGCTGGACAGCGCGGGCGGCGATGACACGCTTTCGTATAGACTCCGAAGATTCGGGTTGTTCATTCGTCCGGCCTCTAAGTTCGTTGAATTTCACCGCCGGAACATCAATATGGATATCGATCCGGTCCATCAACGGGCCTGAGATCCTTCCAACATATCTTTGGATCTGAATGGGTGAACACCGGCATTCCCGCGCGCTATTGAAATAACCGCATGGACAAGGGTTCATTGACGCAACTAAGGTAAAGTCGGACGGAAATGTGAGCGAACTTGCCGCTCGTGAAATGGTCACCTCTTTATCTTCCATCGGCTGCCGGAGAACCTCGAGCACGCTGCGGTCAAACTCCGGCAACTCATCCAAAAACAAGACGCCGAGATGAGCCAGCGAAACTTCGCCGGGACGCGGCAGCGAACCGCCGCCGATCAAACCGGCCTGCGAGACCGTATGATGCGGCGATTTAAATGGCCTTTCACGTATAAGGCCGGCGCGGCCCGTCAAGCCGGCGACCGAATGTATTTTGGTGATCTCCAGTGCTTCTTCAAATTCAAGCGGAGGCAAGATGGTTGGCAACCGCTTCGCAAGCATTGTCTTACCCGATCCCGGAGGCCCAATAAAGAGAATATTGTGTCCGCCGGCACTAGCGATCTCGAGTGCTCTTTTGGCGGTCTGTTGACCGCGGACCTCAGAAAAGTCAACCCCGTAGCCATTTGAGCGCTCATTGAGCTCGCTCTCTCCAAGCACTATCGGTTGAACTCTGGTCGGTCGATCAGTAGAGATCTCCTCCACCAACAATGCGGCTTGCCTCAGATCCCGGACCGGAAAGACGCGTAACCCCTTTACCACAGCCGCTTCGGTCGCATTCTCTTCCGGCAGCAAAAGGTCTTGAATTCCATTGTCGCGAGCGGCGAGGGCGATCGAAAGTGCACCGCGCACCGGACGAACGCGGCCATCAAGAGAAAGCTCACCTATCGCCAGAACATTTTTAAGGTTTTCGACCCCGATCAGATCGCCGTTAGCACCTAAAATACCAAGCGCCATAGGCAGATCAAAGCTGGCACCTTCTTTTCGAACGTCCGCCGGTGCCAGATTAATGATGGTCCTATGGATAGGAAAGAAATATCCGCTATTTGTAATTGCCGCCCGAACCCTTTCTTTGGATTCCCGAATCGCCGTGTCCGGAAGTCCGACAATCGAAAAGCTCGGCATGGTATCTACTTCTCTTGGAGACGGATGCAGATTGACCTCAATGTCCACAAGTATAGCGTCGATGCCGTAAACGGCAGCAGATTGCATAAGAAACAACATAAGAAGTGACGTGGTTTTTCGGGAACCAGGATGTCGAAAGTTTAGCCCAAAAGCTTTACAAAACAAAACCTCCGATCACCTATTGGAGCATCTTCTCGTAGAAATCAAGGTATTTTCCCGCGATCGCTTGCGGCGAAAATCGCTGCACATTCCGGCGGCCGGCATCTACAGCGGCCGCTCGAAACTCAGCATCGGCGATCACTCGTTCTATCAAGGTGCGCATTGAACTGACGCTAAATGGATCTGCCAACAGCGCCCCCTTACCTGCCACATCCCGCATCGGGTCAACGTCGCTGGTCAGTACCGGCACACCCATCGCCTGTGCTTCGATGATCGGCAACCCGAACCCTTCGATCGTGGAAAAGAACGTTACCGCATCGGCGGACCGATATTGGTGCAGGATCTCCTGATCTGACAGGACGGGATGAAATTCTACATCTATCCCGTTTTTGATCAACGCATCCATGGAAACAACATCTACGCCGCCAACAACGATCACATGAACCCTTAGCCCGGCCAACGCGCTCGCCAGCCGAACAATGTTTTTGTGCGGAAGAGCCCCTATCTGGAGCAATCGAGGGCGGTCAACATCAAACTCTCGTGTATGAGGCTCAGAAGAAATGGTCAATGGATTTCCAATTACAGAAATTCTTTCGGGATCACATCCCGTACACGCAACAAGATCACGCTTGGTCGCTTCGGAGATCGCAGTCAAATATTTAAGGTGTCTTACCGGAAGGTTAAAGAACAGTTCTTTGATCACCTTGCGACGCATGCCGCTGCGTATCCGGAGAATGTTCAGGTCGTGGAAAGTTGCAACGGTCCTTTTCGGCGACATCCGCAATCCGTAATATGTGCTTTGCCCGCAAATATGCAAAATGTCTGCCTCGGGTGGCGTCACAAGAAAATTCTTCGCTATCCCGACCGCGGTATCATGATTAGGCAATTTGAAATATCCTACTTCGACACCTTTTCGTTTCAATTCATCCCCGATCGAGCGGAATACCCTTTCAATACTCGGGCTCGGGCGGTCACGATCATCGCCTCCGCCAGGGATGAATTCGCCGCGTTCAATGAATTGAACTGAAAAGCTCATAAGTCTCGAAAAATCCGATTCTAGCAAATTTCTTTGTGAACTTTCGAGAGCTCCTTTCTAATTTTATCTTTACCTTTTGGTCATTTCGCTATAAAATCAGGGTTTATTTCTTCCAAATAAGAATTAATTTTGGCGGATGGGCAACTAAAGCTCGGAGGTAAAACATCATAGACGCGGAAAAGTTTCTAAAATCCGGCAACAGTTTATCAGGAGTGAGTATGACTTCTACCTCTTCGGCGATAGAACAGGACCTTCCTTTATTATTCGATGACGAAACCGCGTCTCACCGTTTAGTTCAGGTGCAGGCAGTTCCGGCCACGGTCACATTCGATGCTTCGACCTCTGACTTTGAATTGTGTCAAAGGGCGGCCGCAGGCGATCTAACGGCGTTCGAGCTGGTCTATGAGAGATATCATCGCCGCACGTACAGCCTTACGCTTCGAATGACAAACAACCAGACCGAGGCAGAAGACCTTACTCAGGAGGTCTTTGTTCAGCTTTTTCGCAAGATCGGGAGTTTTCGAGGGGATTCCGCTTTCTCGACTTGGCTGCATCGGCTTACAGTAAACCAAGTATTGATGCACTTCCGTCGCCGCAGCGTCAAAAATGAAAAGACGTCCGAAGACGGGGAAATGCCGGAACAGACCGTTACCGGCACCGCAAATCCGCTCAGGATGCAGGTTGTCGACCGCATTGCATTGAAAAATGCCATCGCCGAATTGCCGAACGGTTACAAGAATGTTTTTGTGCTGCACGACATTGAAGGCTATGAACACGAAGAGGTTGCTCGGATGCTTCAGATATCCGTTGGCACTTCGAAATCTCAGCTGCATAAGGCCCGATTAAAGCTTCGCGGCCTGCTGATCAAAGAAAGAGAAGGATCTTCTCCCGCTTAAAGGCAACTTTTTAATTTCTGCGGCAATCTATATGGATTGAATGTCAGAAATTGATGCGGCCTAACGGGTTACTTTTGTGTAACGCCGCGAGGTAAATAATGTCAACAGTTTGTATATCAGCCGATGAATTGCAGTGATTGCCAAGAAAATTTAAGTGTTTTCCTCGACAACGAACTTGATGAATCAACTTCGCTCGCGGTCATGACACACCTTTCGCTTTGTCCGGAATGTGCCTTGTTGTGTGAAGATTTTGCTGAAATTTTGGATAGCTGCCATTTCGAGGAAAAGAAAGAAGTTGTCCCTCCGAATTCTCGGGCACTCTGGTGCCGCATTAGCAATGTTATAGAAAGCGAGAATAAACCGGCACCGCCGGCCGTGGAAAAGCCCGAGGGGCGGTGGCAGTTCTCTTTTATGCAGATCGGATCGGCGGTGCTTGGAGTCGCACTGCTGAGTTCTCTTCTGACTGTTGTCGCCGTCAAGAATTATATACAACCGAGCGGGGCGGATTTCACAAGGCGGTCAGCGGATACCCAAACTACTTTCGAAAAGATCCTTAGTAAAGTTGGGTTGGCAGATTCGGTCGAAGAGGCTCGCGAAAATCGTTTCCGGGAACAACGTGCCGTTATCGAATATTGGAATAAACGGGTACAAGCTCGTCGAACGATGTGGGATGCAAAACTCCGCGATGCTTTTGACCGAAATATGCGTGAGATCGATCAATCCGTCACGGACTATACGCTGATCCTGCAAAAGGACCCTCAGGACGAGCTTTCGGGTGAAATGCTTGATTCGGCCTTGAACGATAAAATGAACCTGCTCCGCGAATTTTCTGAATTATAGTATTAAGATTTAACGATCACATGATCCACCTGTTGAAAAACCCCCGTGGCCGTTCGGTCGATAGAAGATTCTTGATCGTTCTGGGCATCTTCCTTTTCTGCTTAGTTTCACACGTTACCGAAATAAATGGTCAAAAGCGTTTTTCTCGCACCTATCCTGCCGGGCAAAACGTGAGGCTTCAGTTGCTGAATCGAACGGGCACGGTCACGGTCGAAGGGTGGGATCGTCAACAGATCAGCATCTCCGCCTATTTGGAAGCTCCGGCCGCGAACATTGAACCTCAAAGCCTGAGTGGCACCATTTATATAAATTTGGTTCGCGACAATGAGGGTCGCGGCGATGTAGGCAATGTTAATTTCACCATCAGAGTTCCCCACAGTTCGAATGTCGATATCGAGACTCGTGTGGGAAATCTGAGTGTAACGAACATTAATGGTGCCCTTGTGCGAGCCCATATTTCCAGTGAAGGCGACATCACATTGACCAATATATTTGCTTCGGCCGTCTCGGCTCAAAACGGAATCGGAGATATCTTTTTCGACGGTGAAATGAGAGCGAACGGAAACTATCGTTTTACCTCAATTAGAGGCAATATAAACCTGCGGCTGCCGACGAATTCTTCATTTCGACTCGTTGCCACTGCCCCCTCAACCAGAAACATCTCATTGGGACAATTCGCCAATGCTAATATGAATTTCCTAGGTGACGGTCGTCGCGTCGTTGGCAAGATCGGAGATGGAAATTCTACTTTAACTATTACGAACCAACGCGGAAGCATAGCCTTTATCCCTCGTTAGAACAAATACCTTGACCGACGGCCGCTTCAGGCATAAACTATTTTTGGTTCACACTCCTTTGACCGGCCAAAACGACAACGGACCTCTGAAAAACCATGAGACCTAAAATAAAGTCTTTTGCGGCTGCTTCGTTCTTAGTAGTTGCTGCATTAACCGGGATCGCGACGGGACAGGCAACCTTGACCCGGACCGTTTACAAGACCGATAAACTCGATTTTGGCGTTGGCGGGACCATTGTTATTGCCGGCGCACCGAACGGATCGATCCGTATTGAGGGCTGGTCTAATAATGAGATAGAGATATCGGCGGAGATCGAATTAAAGGCTTCGACCGAGGCGGAGCTTAACCAACTTGAAAAGGTCACAGGTTTTATACTAGACGAATCTTCCCTCAGGCTCAGCATCTTCAGCGTTGGCGTCAACGACAGAAAACATCTGAAGTCGGTCGCCAAAAGTTTCCCCAAAAATTTACTCAACGCCCCCTTTAGGATCGACTACGTGATCAAAGTACCTCGTTTTGCCGATCTAACAGTAGATGGCGGAAAGGGTGATCTTTACATCGGCGGAGTAGAAGGAACGTTCAAGTTGAACTACTTAGATACCAACGCGACCCTTGACCTTGTTGGCGGCGCGACCGCGGCCACTTTCGGCAACGGGGACATAACCGTTAATGTCCCATCCAAAAGCTGGCGGGGTAGATTTGTTGACGTCCAACTTGCAAGCGGTAAAATGCATGTCAGTCTTCCGCCGGGATTAAATTCGAATTTTGACGCGTCTATTTTAAGAACGGGCACCATCACCAATACTTTTACGGAGTTCAAGCCTCGTGTCCGCAAGGCCGAGTTTACCGACAAGATGATCGCGGCAAGATCCGGCACCGGCGGAATTACGATGAAATTCATGGTTGGCGATGGCACGATGGAGATATTTCCGCAAAAAAAGTAGTTCTTCTGCCGGTGCGATCCTGAATATGGCAGCAAAACGGCCTTTTTGAGTATTATTTTTTTCATTGATATGACTATAAAATCTGATGTTTGGCTTCGCAGAATGGTAGAGGAGCATCAAATGATCACCCCCTTCCTTTCGGACCTTGTCCGCGAAAGGGATGGCAGCAAAATAATATCTGCCGGCACATCGAGTTATGGCTATGATATGCGCCTTGCCGATGACGGTTTTCGCATCTTCTCTTCTGTCTTTGGTGATGAGATAGACCCAAAGAAATTCGATGAAGAAACATCATTGATCGAACCGCCGCTACGCACCGCCGATGACGGAGCCAGATACTATCTGCTTCCCCCGCATCATTATGGCTTGGGTGTGACCGTCGAGACTTTTCGTATGCCGCGGAATGTTACGGGTGTTGCTCTGGGCAAATCGACTTATGCCAGAGCCGGTTTATTGGTCAATACCACACCCCTTGAAGCAGGCTGGACCGGTCGTCTTGTCGTGGAGATCGGCAATCTTGCCAATTTACCCCTTCGTGTTTACGTAAACGAAGGGATCGGTCAGATCTTGTTTTTTGAGTCTGACGAAGACTGTGCGGTAAGCTACGAAGACCGCGGCGGCAAATATCAGGGTCAAACCGGACTCACATTCGCAAAAGTATAATGTCATATCGGCTAAACATCTTGGTGGTGGTCATATTTCTGCTTTTGACGTTGAACGCGAATCCGCAATCCGCAGGACAGCGGGTCCGAGCCCGCGAATTAGGGATCTCACCCGGAGTCCTTCCCACCGGAAAGAACAACGCCATCACTGATGTTTCCGGTGTTTTGGTCGGTCACACGACGATCATTCGCGATTCGAATATTCGAACCGGCGTTACTGCCGTAGTTCCTCATTCGCGAAATCTCTTTCAAGAAAAGGTCCCGGCGGCAGTTTACGTTGGTAACGGCTTCGGAAAGCTCGTCGGCTCGACGCAGGTCAATGAACTCGGCGAGCTTGAAACTCCCGTATTGCTGACCTCCACGTTAAGCGTGCCGAAAGCGGCCGATTTTTTGATCGATTATATGCTGGCTCTGCCCGGCAACGAAAATGTCGGTTCCATCAATCCTTTGGTCGCCGAAACCAATGATGGATACTTAAACGATATTCGTGGCCGCCATATTGTTCGGGAAGATGTCTTCAGCGCCATCAAAACCGCTAAAAGTGGACTTGTGCCCGAAGGCTCCGTGGGTGCCGGAACCGGAACAGTTGCCTTTGGGTGGAAAGGCGGCATAGGGACTTCTTCGCGCAAACTTCCGGAAAAACTCGGCGGTTATACGGTGGGTGTGTTGGTTCAATCGAATTTTGGCGGAATCTTGTCCATAGACGGCGTGCCTGTCGGAAAAGAGCTAGGAAAATACTATCTGCAAAATAGCCTCTCGGTATCTAAAAGCAAGGAACTCTCACTCATCGCAGACGGCTCTATTATTATCGTTGTTGCCACAGATGCTCCGCTCGACCATCGCCAGCTGAGGCGCCTCGCTTCCCGCTCCATGATCGGCCTTGGGCGTGTCGGATCTTCCATGACAAACGGCAGCGGTGACTACGCTATTGCATTTTCCACACAAAATGCGGTCAATGGGATCGAGGGTGTGCGGAATATAAATGTCCTTGCGAACGATTCGATGTCGCCTCTTTTTCAGGCCGTTATCGAGGCCTCCGAGGAGGCAATTCTCAATTCTCTTTTCATGGCCACGACGGTCTCGGGCAAAGAGGGGCGAACGGTTGAGGCTCTACCTATCGAATCTGTTCGCACGATCTTGAAAAAATTCGGTCGCTAATGCCGCGACTGGTTCTCTTCGTTTCGGCTAAATACCTGCTAGTATTTACTCAAACTCCTACGTTGGTGGGAAAGGCATCATGATCAAACGGGAATTCTCATAATATGACACTGTTGAAGATCGAAAACTATATCGGCAGTCAGCTGATCCCGCCGGCGGACGGCAGATATTTGGAGAATTTCGAGCCTGCGACGGGCGAGGTCTATTCACTTGCTCCAGATTCGGACGAAGTGGACGTTGACCGAGCGGTGGCGGCCGCTCAAGCCGCATTTCCCGAGTGGGCCAAAACTGCCGCCGAAGCAAGATTCGACATTTTAATGAGGCTTGTCGCATTGATCGAACGTGATGTAGAGAAATTAGCCGAAGCGGAAAGCATTGATAACGGTAAACCTCTCTCTTTGGCCCGCTCAATGGATATTCCTCGAGCGGCATCAAATTTTCGTTTCTACGCCACGGCGGCAATGCACGTGGCAAACGAATCGTTTGACATGCCGGGGATCGGCTTTAACTATACGCTTCGGCAACCTATCGGGGTGGTCGGCTGTATATCGCCGTGGAACCTGCCTCTTTACCTATTTACATGGAAGATCGCACCCGCATTGGCGGCGGGTTGTACGGTCGTGGCAAAGCCGTCCGAAGTGACCCCGATGACCGCATATATGCTGTCTCAATTGTGCATTGAAGCCGGCCTCCCGCCTGGCGTTCTAAATATCGTCCACGGGAGCGGGCCAAAGGTGGGCTCCGCGATCGTCGAACACCCCGAGATCAAAGCGATATCGTTTACCGGCGGCACGCAGACCGGTCAACAGATCGCACGCACCGCCGGACCAATGTTCAAAAAATTGTCTTTAGAATTGGGTGGTAAAAATCCTAACATAATTTTTGCAGATTGCGATTATGAGACAATGCTTGAAACCACTCTCCGGTCCTCCTTTGCCAATCAAGGCCAGATATGTCTTTGCGGGTCGCGAATATTCGTGGAGCGGGCCTTGTATGATCGTTTTCGCAGAGATCTGGCCATTCGTGCCGCTCAGTTGCGTATCGGCGACCCTCTGCAGCCCAGTACGGATATCGGAGCGATCGTCTCAAAGGCCCATATGGAAAAGATCCTGTCTTACATCGATCTGGCGGAAAGTGAGGGCGGAAACATTCTTTGCGGGGGCCGACGGTCCGTGGTGGAAGGAATTTGCGAAAATGGCTGGTTCATAGAGCCGACGGTTATAGACGGATTGAGTTATGATTGCCGCACCAATCAAGAAGAGATATTTGGTCCGGTGGTCACCATAATGCCTTTCGATTCGGAAGACGAAGTATTGGAATATGCTAATAGTGTGCGCTACGGGCTTTCTTCGACGATCTGGACCAAGGACCTTGCTCGAGCTCACCGCGTCGCTTCCAAGATCGAATCCGGCATTGTGTGGATAAATTGTTGGTTATTGCGAGATCTGCGAACTCCTTTTGGCGGGATGAAAGATAGTGGATTAGGGCGTGAAGGAGGTTTTGAGGCCTTGCGTTTTTTCACTGAAGAAAAAAATGTATGCGTAAAGCTTTAGAACTAGGCACCAAAAGACGCAAGTCCGGCGGGTGCTGCAAGGTCTTCAAACCTAAACGATCCCTCAGGATATGAAAAGCCTATCTCCGCCGGAGTCAGGATACGTATGGCTCGCCCCAAGGCCTCCGTGGAAATTTCCTTGATCTTCGCCGGCAGCAGATCAGGCCCTACAACTAACAGACGGTCGAGAGCCCGGGTTCCGGAATCGCCTCCGAAACGGTCGCTGTAAAACATAAGCAAACGATAGATTTCGTCATCCCTTTCCGATACTGTACAAGTAACTGTACGCACGACATTCGGCTCGCCGTCTCGCAACAGAACTGCGGTGAATCCATCCGCCTGTAAACTTATTAGGATCGAATCTGTAGTCTTCGAATCCTTCGCGAGCCATTTTGATTCGCTTACCGCACGCGGTAATACCAAACCAACATCCCAGCCGAATCCTTCGAAGACGCTCTCATATTCGTCCAGAACGCTCAACTTAACAGCAGTGGCAAAATAACGGGTGCGATTTTGACTATCCGCAGCAATTTTCACACGCGAGACCCTCATTTCATTAATGGAGATCCCGAAAGCTTGTTCCGTCTTCCAATCTACGATCTCCTCAGCTTCTCCCTTTCCCGCTGCGGCGGTTTCCATGGTAATTATTGCTGAGCGAGCTGTATTGCCCGGCAGCGAAGCCGACCATTTTTTTTGGTTCAAAAGACCTGCCGAGGTTATCGCCTCTTCTATGAACACGCGCAATTCCTTAACACTGGCGATATTTCTGTCAAGGAAGCCGGAAGCAAGCAATGTATCAGGCAATTCGACCGACGCCGCTTGGCTAACGGCAAAACCGCCGCTTTCCTTGCGAAGTGCCAATGCTGTCACGGCACCGCGCTCAAATCCGATCGCTGCTTTTGGAAAACTTGGTGCGGTTAAAAAATCGAGCATTAATATTCGTTAAAGGGAACACCCTGTGAATCTTCTCCATCGGCGGTGCTTTTTACATTTTGAAGACCCTGCATTGATTCGCCGACGGAACTGTCCGTCTGTATCTCGTTCCATTCACGCTTATCCGCGATAGGATCAATGGGCTTTTCTCGCAAATACTTTTGTTCGACAAGTTCCTCTACCGATTTGGGGGGCTTGCCTTTGTCGGCAGTGAATTGGTCGATCGAACGTCTGATCTGCCACAAATTTTCTTTCAGCACTGTTTCGCGAGCCTGCTGCACGGAGCGTTGATAGGTTGGTATGGCGACCGAAAGCAAAATGATAACGATAAACATCGCGATCATTAACTCCAACAATGAAAAGCCGCCTTCGCCTCTTTTTAACATCCCTCTACCAATCACTATATTTTTCCCCGTTCAACCCTTCTTCTTCGGAGGTCGAGCTAACATCAAAAACGTTAATGTTATCCCACGATTCGGTATCTTTTTCTTGATAAGAAGATCGCAATCTCCATTCCCTTTCCCCGGTCATCGGATCGATCGGGATCTCTCGCAAGTAGATCTTTAAGACGTCCTCCACCTGATTCATTTCCGTCGCTTGCCGTTGCCCATCGCGGATACCGCTTCCGCCGGTCATATTAGGCATTCGTTCTTTGACCTTGACGCCTTCGGCCAGGATGTCAAGCGAGGGCGGATATCTATCGAGGTTTTCTGAATCGAAGATAGTGCAATCATTGATCACCACCCGACTCCGTGGATCGGCGGGGGCCGCCTGCTGTGCGGGCCCCATACCATTCCCGGTTGGGTTGCCCGTCGTTACAGCCCCAAGCGGACACGCACCAAGAGTATCTCTTTTGAATTCATCGATAGCCTGCCGCATCAACCGCAATGATTCCCGCAGCCGCTGTTCCTTGTTCCGGCGCGCGGTATTTTGCATAAGAGGTATCGTTCCCGCAACCAAGATCGCCAATACAGAAAGGGTCACGATCAGTTCGAAAAGCGTAAATCCGCCATTTCTATCGTGAACTCTTCTAAGATAGGTCGCTATTGCCTTCATACCTATAATGCTAAAACTTGATCAAAAAGTTCTTCCCGTCGGATGAGAGCAAATTCATTACATCCTTTTCAAAGACCAGTTTTGGCTTTCCGTCCTCCAGAGCCTCTATTTCGACGTAAGCTAAAATTCCCTGTCCGCTTGCTGTACCCTCGGATGATGTCAATGAGACATACATTTTACCGTTTTGATTGACAAAAGGGACACTTGCAACCCCTATTGCGGATTTTCCAAAAACATCGCCGAGGAATACCGTTCGAACGGCGGTCTTTTTCCCGTCAAAACGCAGTCCCAATATCGCGGACCTAAAGGCCGTGGAACCTTCAACCAATATAGCGATCCTAGCCTTTTCACCCTTTTTCATTTCCGCGGGGTCGGAAGCAAGTCGGAAAGATGCTTCGAGCGGGGCATTCGCTTCAGGTGCCCCCCGCACGACCGCTTCGGATCCATTCGAACTTGGTGAAGTAAGCGAAGTTCTGTTCACATCAAAACTCTTTACAGTCGCTCCTATCGGCTTAATGCCCATCGCGGATAGATCGGGGGATGATCCAGGCATCGGCTTCGGCTCACCTTGGATGCTCAACCCGGTTTCAGGCGTTTGACCTTGATTCAAATTACTCGCCTGAACATATTCCGGCAAGGCATCCGGCAGCTGTACGACCGGTGATGCAGGAAGGCGGCGGGCCGCAGCCAAAAGCTCTTCCCTTTCTTCTTCGACGATCAAAGCCTCAAGGGAGCCATTGGTGGGCGTAGCCACACTTCCTGTCGGTCTTTCAACCTCGTCATCCGGCAAAATAGCAGGAGCTCGGATAACCCTCGGCGTTATAGCCATGACGATATCGACCTGGCGGTTATCTCGCGTTGGAGCAGTAAATAGACGCCCTAAAATCGGGATCAGCCCGACTAAAGGCAATCCTGCACGACCTTTCGTTTCGCTGTTTTGTGCCACGCCGGCAAGTAACAAAGTTTTATTATTCTGAACGCGGGCGGTACCCTTGATCGTTCGTTCAATAAATACTGGTTGCTGTGTCAAGGTGCCTGCGACATCCTTTGATTCGATCTCCATAGCAACTTGGACATCTTGATTGGGAAAAACGATCGGTTTGAATTTAAGTGTCAGTCCGACCTGCTCGTAGTTGTAAACATCACCAATGAAATTATTGTTGTTGTTATTTCCGCTGTTAGCGATAGGTGCGAACGAGGCTGTTCTCACCGGGACACGCTGCCCGATACGGGCCGAAGAATCTTCGTTGTTGAAGGCGTGGATCTGCGTGGACGCGATCAATTTCGTATTATTATTAGACTGAAAAGCCTGAAAAGTACTGATCGGCAATCCAAGCGCCGTAGCGAACGCATCGGCGTAGCCCAACATATTGAGCGCGTTAGACGGCATTCCACCCGTGATCGGTTGGGACGGGCCGGTGCGGATCAAAGGAATTCCGACACCGCCGATGTTGGACAAGCCCGCTTCCGAACCGATCTGATTGCCAAGCTTTAGCAGGTCCGACTTATTCACCTCATAGATGGCTACATCCATCACCACCTCGGCACGGTCCTTGTCGAGCGATTGTATCAAACGGCCGATCAATCGGACGTTTTCCTCGGTGTCCCGAACGGTCAAGCTGTTGGTTGGCTCGTCCTCCAGCACGATGGTTTGGCTCCGGCCCGGCTGCGGAGGAATAGCCTGCATGATCAGCGGCTTTACCTTTTTCGGGTCTGCGTTCGCCAGATAGAATGTTCGCAATACCAATTGTTGAAGATTGATCCTGCGATTGTTTGAGGCAACCAAAATGGTTCTCGGCCCGACCCGCTGAAAGAACAGATTTTCCTGAAGAAAAATGTAGTCCAACCCTTTGGCCGGCGTTACATTTATCAGATCGATCTTAACCTTACGCCCATCAAGCCTCGATTCCGCATCGAACAAAACGTTTAGATCAAGCGTACGCGCAAGGTCCTTAATGATCGTTTGTAGATCTATTCCTCCCGGGAACGGAAGATTTCGAAGCTGTTCAAATTTTTGCGGAACGCTGACGGAGGGTCCTTTTTGTTGTTTTGCGTATCCGGCCGGCACGAAATTATTCTTGTCGTCCTGCTCGACGCGGTTCGGATCTTTCCCCTTCTGAACCTCCTCCTGCAAACGCACCATTCGGGCCATTTCAGATTTCGCTAGTTCATTGGTCGGGTCAAAGGCATACGCTTTACGAAATGCAAGATATGCCCCTTCGAAATCCTTTTGTTCGGAAGCGGTCTTTCCTTTGCGCATGAACATTTGCGAAGCTTGAAATAGCGCCCGCTGCAGGTGAAGTCGGTACTCTGGATTCTTCGGATTTTCACTGACGGCCAGTGCGAATTGCTCGGCGGCAAGATCCCATTCCTCAGCAACCTCGTGCTTCATTCCCTTGTTGAAAAACTTTTTGCCGTCACCAAACGCCGCCGCGGATAGTGGCGAAAGCAACGAGAATGTCAGCACAATAGCGAGTGGAATGCGTAAAAAGCCAGAGATCTTCATATTTAGCCGTATATTTTTAGTGTTAAACCGATCGCGCAGTAACGCCTTATACCGGCATTACACGCACCGTCATTCGGAAAGTTTCAAAACCGGTTGTCATTATAAACAGGCGGTTTCTTCCTCGGTAAATTTTCATCGCAAATTTATCAAAATGCAAACTCCGCTCTTCTTTTTCCACAAAACGGTGTTATTCCCTATCACGAGCTAATAGCTCACTGTTTAAGGTCAAATTCTCAAGAGCTCGCCGACCAACGATCGACATTACGATCATTGCAGCCATTGTCGCGATCAAGCCTAGCGCTATGATCCATAGATCCCCCGTGTTATTGAGATCCAATTCCGACAGGCTTGCTCCGGCAAAGACCACAGCCGAAGATCGCGGGAGCATTCCGAATAATGTTCCCACAGTAAAAGACTTCCACGAGACCTTGGCCGACGCCAGTAGAAAATTGGTGAAGGCGAACGGCATTACTATCGAAAGCCTTAGCAGAAATACGATCAGCGTCGTCCGCCAAAATCCCCGCCCGACCAAAGCGTGATAGACCGCTCTTGCCTTCGGATGCCTTTCCGCAATGTCACTCAAATTTGAAGAGGTGATCCGTTGGTGCACAACGTAAGAGACAAGCGAAGCTCCGACGATACCGGCCATCAACACCACGATCCCAAGATCAAAACTAAATGCCCAGCCACCGATCAAACCAATGACGTTCGTAGGCAAAAGGGCCGCTCCGCAGAAAATGAGCACACCTATGAAGTATGCCGGTGCTCCGATCATCCAGTTTTCGCGCAACCATATGCCCAAAGGATATCCAACCAAAAGCAATACCGAACTACCCGCCATCGGCAGAAAAGTGGTAATTGCCGCCAAAGGTGTCAAACTGCGAAATTCGCCCAGTCTCTTAATGATCTTGCTATACAACGCCATTTGATAAATTGCTCATGTCCTGATGTTCAGATTCCTTCAAAAGCTGCCTTCGCAAGTAGTCGAGAGCCGCAGAACTTGTCCGCCAACGGATCAGATAGCGATCGCCCGGCAGAATGAGCCGTATCGAACGAGTTCCCGTCGGCCCCGAATATCCTATATAAACAGTGCCGACCGGCTTTTGGTCTGTGCCGCCCTCCGGACCGGCAATACCCGTGACCGAAACCGAATGTGTTGAACCGGACACCTTTCGTATCCCCGCAGCCATTTCTTCTGCTGTTTCACTACTAACCGCCCCGTTCTTTTCGATAGTTTCGCGAGCTACCGCCAAACGCTGGATCTTTGCTTCGTTGGAATAGGTAACGGCTCCTTCCAGAAAATATCGAGAGGAACCCGCCACATCTGTCAGCCGGGCAGCAATTAATCCGCCCGTGCAGCTTTCAGCCAAAGAAAGTGTGGCATCCCGCTCAACGAACATCTTCATGACCACCTCTTCAAGTTTCTCGTTATTAGTTGTAAAAACCGCTTTGCCAAGCACAGCGACGATCCGGTTGACAGCCTCTTCGATCGCTTGTTCAGAGCGTTCGGGAGAAACCGATCTGGCGGAAAGATGTATCTCTACCTCACTTTTATTGAACAATATTGATGTCTGAAGGTTCTGGATGGAGTTGTAGATCGGGGCGGCAGCTTCATCTACAGCGGATTCACCCATACCAACAACTCTGAGAACCCGTCTCGTAACAGCGGCAGTTCCCGATGACCGCTGGAGCTTTTTCATCACTCGATCTTCAAACATCGGCCTCATTTCGCGAGGTGGGCCCGGCAACACAACGAGATTCTTCCCCGAAACTTCTATAAACATTCCAACCGCGGATCCATTGGGATTGGGCAGTATGTCCGCTCCATCGACGACGTACGCTTGCCGTTTATTGATCTCCGGCATCTCTCTGCCCCACATACGGAACCTATCTCGGAGTTGTTGTTCGAGTTCTTCGTGATAGACCAGATCACGGCCAATTGCTCTGGCAGAAACCTGACGAGTGACATCGTCGTCGGTTGGTCCGAGCCCTCCGGTCGTAACAACCAGATCGGACCGTTTTAGCGCGTCCTTGATAGCTTCTTCCAGCCGCGCCTCGTCATCGCCGACGATCGTCTTGAGCATTACCTCGATACCGATATTGTCGAGCTTTTCCGTTAACCAAAGACTATTGGTATCGGTTTTTTCCGGCGTCAGCAATTCCGAACCGACGGCAATTATTTCCGCAGTTCTCATCAATTTTGATATATCTCTACCACCGGCTTCCCCGTTACATCTATGTATGCACGAAACATGCCCTCAGTATTAAAGGAAACCGCCATATTCCCATATTTGTCTATTGCTATAATGCCGCCGTCTCCCCCGAGTTTTTGCAGCTTATTCTTTATCACTGCATCCGCTGCTTGCTGAATGGGCATCGCCAAGTATTCCATTTGTGCCGAAATGTCGCGGGCTACGCCAAGACGGATAAAATACTCGCCCCACCCGGTAGCCGACACCGCGCAGGAATTGTTGTTGGCATAGGTGCCTGCTCCGATGATCGGTGAATCGCCGACGCGCCCGAACCTCTTATTTGTCATCCCGCCGGTAGATGTCCCTGCCGCTAAATTTCCATCCTTATCAAGGGCAACGGCTCCGACAGTACCGAACCTTCCTTCGGGTTTTCTATTTTTTGAGACGGTCCCCGGCTTAGGGCTATCCGGCGTAGTCTCCTTTTCCTTCTTCAAAATGTCTTGCAATTGGTCCCATCGGTCCTGCGTCCAGAAGTATTTCTCGTCAACGAACTCGAATTTCTGCTCACGAGCAAAATTCTCCGCCCCTTCACCAACCATCATTACGTGTTCCGATCTCTCCATTACCGCTCTTGCCAATGATATCGGATTCCGAATATGCCGCAGACCGGCTACGGCCCCGGCCGCGAGCGTCTTTCCATCCATTATTGATGCATCGAGCTCATTTTTACCATCATGAGTAAACACCGCTCCCTTGCCCGCATTGAACAGAGGTGAATCCTCAAGGATCTTCACCGCAATTTCGACGGCGTCGAGCGACGATTTGCCCGATTGAAGCTCTTTATACCCGGCCAAAACCGCCTGTTGAAGCTTCTCGCGGTATTCTTTTTCTTTCTCAGGCGAGATCGAACCCTTTTTCATGACACCGGCCCCGCCATGGATCATAAAACCCAAACGTGGCTTTTGAGGGCTTTGAAGCTGCTTGATCTCACCAAGAGGCGCTTTCTGCATCAACGCCGCCGCCGGTAGAAGCACGAAGGCACAAAGAAATATGCTGATAATTCGTTTCATAATTTTACTGTTCTATTGATCATCGAGAAGAGTTCTCGGCCAAATGATCTCTCACCTTCTTCATATCCTCCCATACTTCACGCTTCTTGTGTGGGTCGCGAAGCAAATAGGCCGGATGAAAGGTAGGCATAACTTTCACACCAAAGTATTCATGAAAATGACCCCGGATCTTCGATATAGGCGTTTTTATTTGAAGCAAATTATGAGCCGCGGTTGTGCCTAACACGACAATTACCTGCGGACGAAGTACAGCTATTTCCCGGAGCAAAAATGGACGACAAGCGGCAGTTTCCGCAGGCGTTGGGGGCCTATTACCCGGAGGGCGGCATCTATTTATATTCCCGATGAAAACTTCGTCCCGGGTGAACCCTATGGATTCGATGATCTTAGTAAGCAATTGACCTGCTCGTCCAACAAACGGCAGCCCCTGTTCGTCCTCGTCAGCTCCCGGTGCTTCACCAACGAACATTAGCCTGGCATTAAGGTTTCCGGTACTTTGAACGACCTGCTTCCGTTCCCCATGCAAAGTGCAACGGGAGCAGTCAGCCCCGATCTCAACCCTGATCGATTCGATCGTATCCACGGTCGCGGGAAAGGTTTCCTCTCGCTGTCCCCCTGGCTCAGCCCCCTCAGCAGCGATCATCTTCAGTTCGGTATCGGCCGAACTACTTTGAATAGTTTCCCCGACTAGCGGAGCTTCTCTTTTTCCGATCTTAGGCATTTGCACGATCAATTTGCTTCGGTCCTGAGCTATGGGGCGAGTAGTGCTCGGCTGCTCTCCTTTTGCGGAGCTGATCAACCCTTCCGGAGGCAATTCCTTGACAAAAGCCGCTCGTGCATCGCTGGCCGCTTCCACATTCTCGACCTGATCACCACATGGAAGGTGAACGTCCAGGGAATCAACACCAAGTTCTTTTAAATATAAGATCTGCTCGCGAATTTCATGGAGCATTCCTGAATTGGTCATTTTAGTTTTGCTCTTTCCGGATCTGCAGTATAGCGTCCAATATTTTGTCAGCCAGTTCGATCTTTGGCATTATGGCCAGCTCTTGTATTTTGTCGCGCGTTACTATCGACGCAATATTAGTATCGGTATTGAAGCCGGCCCCCTGCTTTGTTACATCGTTCGCAACGACCAGATCTAATCCCTTCTTTTCCATTTTGGACCGGGCATATTCAAGAACGTTTTTAGTTTCAGCAGCAAATCCCGCGACGATCATCCCGACAGGCCGTTTTCTAGAAACCTCATCTAAGATGTCCTTAGTTTTCACCAATTCCAGCATCATTGTATCGGCATCTTGCTTCTTTATTTTGTCTGATGGAGCGTTTGCCGGTCGATAATCCGCAACCGCCGCCGCCCCGACAAAAATAGTAGCGGATGAAAGATCGGTCATAACCGCATCAAACATCTCACTAGCCGATAAGGCCCTTAAAATTTTGACTCCCGAAGGTTCCGGCGCAGTAGTGGTGCCCGCAATTATCTTTACATCGGCACCCCGTCGAGCAGCGGCTTCGGCAACCGCAAAACCCATCTTGCCGGACGAATGATTAGAAATGAACCGTACCGGATCGATCGGCTCGCGCGTACCGCCGACCGTAATTAAAAGTCTCTCTTCTCTGAGATCCTGTTCAACTGCTTTTTCCAGTCCCTTTTGCAGCCTGGCCAAAACCTGGGCAACGATATTTTCTACGTCTTCGAGCTTTCCGGTGCCGACGGTGCGACACGCCAATTCCCCGTCAATGGGCTCGATCACTTCTACGCCATCCTGCTTAAGCCTGGAAATATTGCGTTGCGTAGCAGGGTGGTTCCACATTGACACGTTCATCGCCGGGGCGATCAGCACCGGAACAGTTGACGCTAAATAGGTTGAACTTATGAAATCATCAGCTATCCCATTTGCAAATTTGCCGATAATATTTGCGGTTGCCGGCACTATCAGCATCAGATCGGCGTTCTGTGAAAAATTGATATGAGCGATCGAATCGGGGTTCGCCCGGTCATAGTCGTTAACTATCGTATATTCCTGAGTAAATGCGCGGAATGTTAGTGGAGCAACAAATTGCGTCGCATTTTCCGTCATTGCTACTGCCACTTCGCACCCGGCCTTTTGCAAGCCACGCATGACCTCCACCGCCTTATATGCTGCTATCCCGCCGCACACGCCTAATGCTATCTTGAATTTAGACATTTCTATAAAGATTCTACTACATCTGCGTCCTAACTTTAATATCTCGGCGATCAATATGCGGTGCTCGGTTTCTCTCGCCCGAAGCTGTATAATTTATACGGCATGAACATTACAATTAAAAATTCCCGCACTATATTTCAAGGTGATATATTCGATGTTCGGATAGATAGTATCAGGCAGGACGATCTTGAATATGACCGCGATATTGTGATTCACCCTGGCAGCGCCGTGATCGTCCCTCTTTTTGACGACTTGACCGTTGCACTTGTACGGCAATACCGACATGCCGCCGGCCAATACCTTTTAGAATTGCCCGCGGGCACCTTGGAAAAGGGCGAAGCTCCGGAAGAGGCAGCGGCCCGGGAACTTGAAGAAGAAATTGGCTGGCGGGCAGGAAAAATTGAAAAGTTGTCTAGCTTTTTTGTTTCTCCCGGTTTTCTATCCGAGGAAATGCATCTTTTCCTAGCTCAAAACCTTACGGAGTCCATTCAAAACCTTGACGAAGATGAGGCTATTACTTTTGAGCGGCTTCCACTGACAAATGCGATACTGATGGCCGCCTCGGGCCAACTAAGAGACGCAAAGACGATAGCCGGACTTTTTCTGGCGGCGAAAAAGCTCGAAATTTAAATAAAAGCTCTTCTCCTTCCTGTGAAAACGGCGACAACACCGGCCAACCATATCTTCGCCTTGACATTTTCCTTTCGGTTAGTTAGTCTATCAGTTCGCATTTTTGCGGATAATTCATTTAATGCAGGCAATTATGAGTACTTACTTTCCGAGCGCAAAGGGTTTGGCGGAAAACCGCAAATGGCTTGTTGTTGATGCCCAAGGCAAAACTGTAGGCCGCCTTGCCACAGAGGTCGCCAGAATCTTGTCAGGCAAAAACAACCCGGCATGGACCCCTTTTATGGATATGGGAGACCATGTCGTTGTGATCAATGCCCGTCATGCCGTTTTTTCGGGTTCAAAAACCGATCAAAAGCTTTATCGCCGCCACACACTTTATCCGGGCGGACTTCGCGAAACAACCGTGAAGGAAATGTTCGAAAAGAAACCGGAAAAGGTTATCGAATTGGCCGTTAAGGGCATGTTGCCGAAGACAAAGCTTGGCCGTGCAATGGTCAAAAAACTAAAGGTATATGCTGATGCCGGCCACCGGCACGCGGCCCAGAAACCGGAAGCGGTCACTATCGAAACTAAATAGTTATTATGGCAGACATTCAATATTACGGCACCGGCCGCAGAAAGACGTCGACAGCACGAGTTTACCTTCGCCCAGGATCGGGCAACATCGTGGTGAACCGCCGAGGCTTTGACCAATACTTTCCGAACGAAGCATTGCGAATGATAATTCGACAGCCGCTTCGCTTGACCGACACGCTCGGCAAATTTGACGTCTTGGTCAATGTTGACGGCGGCGGTACTGCGGGCCAGGCGGGAGCGGTGCGCCACGGCATAACGCGAGCACTGATGGAATACAATTCCGATCTTCGCCCGACGCTTAAAAAAGCCGGTCTCGTTACGCGCGACCCCCGTCAGAAAGAACGTAAGAAATATGGACAGAAAGGCGCTCGCGCTCGGTTCCAATTCTCGAAACGTTAATTTTATCGGGTCCGTAGATTCGTTTGTTTTTGAATCGACGGCCCGAAGACCATTGCCGGAACTCCTTGGTTTAGCAAAAAGTTTCCGGCGAGTATATAAACCAGTTATTTTAAGGAGAACACAGTTTTGGCTACAGTAAGCATGAAAGAACTCCTGGAAGCAGGCGTTCATTTCGGACACCAAGTCCGCCGCTGGAACCCGAAAATGAAAGAATACATTTTCGGCGAACGCAACGGCATCTACATCATTGACCTGCAGAAAACGCAGAAGCTGTTTCGCGATGCTTTGGCATACGTTACAGAGTCTGTCGCCGAGCGTCCTAATCAAAAAATACTTTTTGTAGGTACGAAACGACAAGCTCAAGAGGCGATCAAAGAAGAAGCCGAGCGTTGCGGACAATATTATATCAACAACCGCTGGCTGGGTGGTCTCTTGACCAATTATCAGACGGTGCAGCGTTCGATCGCTAAACTTAAAGAGATCGAAAACATGCGCGAAGATGGCCGCTTTGAGATGCTCACCAAAAAGGAAAGGCTTAAACTTGATCGGTTGTACGAAGGTTTGATGAAAAACCTTGCCGGCATCAAGGATATGGGCGGGCCGCCGGATATGATGTTTATCATCGATGTCCGCAAAGAAGATATTGCAGTCAAGGAAGCTAACCGACTCGGGATCCCGATCGTGGCTGTTGTGGATACTAATTGCTCGCCGGAAGGTATCGATCAGGTCATTCCGGGTAATGATGACGCTTTACGCGCCATTCGTTTGTTTGCCTCGCGAATAGCAGATGCGATCCTCGAAGGCCAGCAGGTCGGATTGGAAGGCCATGTTTCTGCACCGGCAGTGTCCGGTGGCGATGAGGAAGGCACCGCAGAAGAAGCTCCTGAAACAGTTTCGGAATCCGCACCGGAAACCGCAGAGCCGGAAGCAGTTGTGGCGGAAGAGCCGGCTGAGAAGGCGGAAGAAACGAACGAGGCCGCAGCCAGCTAAATTACATTTTTCAGTTTTTGAAAGCGTAGCCGGTTCTCTTTACAGGATGAAAAGGCTGCGTTTTTTTATAATCGGCGATCTGATCGCCTTTTCAGCACAATAAGTTTGGAGTTTTAATATAACGTTATGGCAGAAATTACAGCAAATGCAGTAAAATCGCTCCGTGAAAAAAGCGGTGCCGGTATGATCGATTGCAAAAATGCATTGGTCGAAGCGAACGGCGACGAAACACTCGCAATGGAGATACTTCGCAAAAAAGGTATGGCGACGGCGGGTAAAAAAGCCGGGCGCGTTACCGCCGAAGGGGCTGTCGGTTCGTATATTCATATGGGCGGCAAAGTTGGTGTATTGGTCGAGGTCAATTGCGAAAGTGACTTTGTTTCCCGCGGCGAAGAATTTCAACAACTTGTAAAGGATGTGGCTATGCACATTGCGGCCTCTGACCCGCGATATGCTTCGCGCGAAGAGGTTCCCGCAGAGGCCCTCGAGAAGGAACGTCAGTTCTTGATGGAACAGCTTAAGGCCGATCCGAAGAATGCGAATAAGCCCGCCGATGTTTTGGAAAAGATCATCGAAGGCCGCCTGAACAAATATTATGAAGAAAATGTTCTGGTGGATCAGCCCTTTGTGAAAGACCCTAGTAAAACGATCGCCGACCTCGTTAATGAAAAGATCGCGTCGATCAAAGAGAACATTTCGATCCGTCGCTTTACCCGCTATAAAATGGGTGAGGGCATCGAAAAAAGGATCGACGATTTTGCGGCCGAAGTCGCGTCGATGGTCAGCTAAAACGAACTTCTCTTGGTTGCGGAACATCAGACAATGTTTGAGTTCCGCAACTTTGCATTTGCCGTTTATTTTTGGATCGATCATATGCAGCCAGCCTATCAACGTATTTTGCTTAAGCTTTCCGGCGAAGCCCTAATGGGAGGCCAGAATTACGGCATCGATACTGCAGTTGCCGAATCCGTCGCCAAAGAGATAAAAGCGGTTCACGATCTCGGCGTCGAGGTCGCCGTTGTTGTCGGCGGCGGCAATATCTTTCGCGGTGTTTCCAAATCAGCCGGCAACATGGACCGCGGTTCCGCAGACTATATCGGCATGCTGGCGACAGTCATGAACGCCGTTGTGCTGCAAGACGCCTTAGAAAAGCAAGCCGTATATACCCGCGTTATGTCCGCCATCGACATTCCGCAATTGGCCGAGCCTTTCATTCGCCGGCGTGCGGTCCGCCATTTGGAAAAGCAGCGCGTTGTTATCTTTGCCGCCGGCACCGGCAATCCGTTTTTCACGACAGACTCTGCCGCCGCACTAAGAGCTTGTGAGATAAATGCAAATATCATCTTCAAAGCTACAAAGGTGGACGGTATATATTCGGCAGACCCGATGAAAGACCCGACCGCGACCCGCTTTGAGAAGATATCCTTTAAAGAGGTCCTGTCTCGTAGGCTGCAGGTCATGGATGCCTCGGCCATTTCATTGTGCATGGACAATGATCTGCCGATCATGGTCTTTAATATGACCGATAGCGGAAACATCTTGCGGGCTGCTGGCGGTGACCTTAGCATCGGGACCCTCGTCGGATCAGACGAGACCGCCGTGGCCGCCTAATCTTGGAGAAATTATGAGCGTAGATACAGTAATCAAAGAAACGAAACCGAAGATGGAGGCCGTGGTCGAAGACTTTAAGCGAAAGATCGCCAATGTTCGTACCGGTCGTGCTACTGTCGGCCTGCTCGACAATGTTTCGGTCGACTATTATGGAACACCCACGCCTCTTAACCAGATGGCATCCGTCGCGGCTCCTGAGGCCCAGCTTCTGACCGTTCAGCCCTGGGATGCGACCCAGATCGGGGCTATCGAAAAGGCCATAACTCAAGCCAATCTTGGCCTCTCGCCTTCCAACGACGGGAAGATCATTCGTCTGGCTGTCCCGGCCCTCAATGAAGAGCGTCGCAAACAGTTTGCGAAACAAGTGTATGAGATCGCCGAAGAGCACCGCGTTGCGGTTCGCAATGTCCGCCACAGCTCGAACGACGCTTTGAAGAAGCTCGCCAAGGAAAAAGCAATATCCGAGGACGACGAACGCGGCGGTTTGGACGATGTGCAAAAACATACCAATACTTTTATTGCCAAGATCGATGAACTAGCAAAGAACAAGGAATCCGAGATAATGAGTGTTTGACGCTTTTCTGGCATATCCGATATTTAAAAGGCTGTCTGATCTCAGGCGGCCTTTTCCATTTCTTCGCGGGCGGCGGCTTTTGCCTGTTCAAGATCGTTGATCCTCCCATCAAGCTGCTTTTCATAAATAATATCGAGAATTTGTTTGAACCGGGGCCCCGGCTCCAGCCCCATCTCGATCAAGTGGCGGCCCATGAGTATAGTATCCGGGGCTTTTTGCTCCACGTTCAGCTCGCGGGCCTTCGCAATGAACCATTCCTGGGCTTCCGCATCGAATATCATCTTGCTGCGGTCGCCGTCCGGATATCGGCCCAGCGTATCGGCTTTCGCTACCCGATATAACAGATCCGGTTCGACCTTGCGGGCAAGCCGGCGAAAGGCCCCTTCGCCGACCGGGTTTTTCGCAAAATAATACTCGCCGGGTTTGAGATGATAGCGAACCAACTGGACCACTTGGTTTCGGACATCGAATCCATTCAATGTAAAGATCCCGATGCGGTCCAGGAAGCCGATCGTTGGTTCGACGCCGGCTTCGTCATGGCCGCGTGAGCGAACACGCCCATCGACAAACTCCGTTGTCGGCGGTTTTCCGAGGTCGTGGCACAACGCCCCGAGCATTACCGACACCTTTTTCTCATAGGGAAGATCGTCGATCAACCGTCGAGCTTCATCAACGACCATCATCGTATGCACATCTACGTCGCCTTCCGGGTGCCAAGCCGGTTCCTGCGGAACACCGACCAAGGCCTCCAGCTCCGAGAATATCTGCCGGCAAACGCCTAATTCGTAGAGCCATTTCATACCGACGCCGGGTTCATCCGCCCTTAGCAAGATCTTTTCCAGCTCGCCCCAGATGCGTTCTTTCGGCAGATCCGTCACATTCATTGTTTTGCAGATCGCAACGGTTTCCGCATCGATCCCGAACCGCATTCTGGCGGCAAATTGCGCCGCCCGGAGCACACGAAGACTGTCTTCGGCAAAGGTCGCGTTCGAAACATGCCGCAAGATCTTTCTTTCAATATCCGCCCGGCCGTTGAAAGGGTCGATCATTTCGCCGGTCAGCGGATCTTTGAGTATTGCATTGACGGTAAAGTCACGCCGCGAACAAGCTTCTTCGAAAGACATGTCCGGATCGCCCTCGACCGTAAATCCGCGATGTCCGGCTCCCGATTTGCGTTCACGACGCGGCATCGCCACATCTAGATGCTGCCCGATCTTGTAAACTGCGAACGCTTCGCCGACACTCATCACCGGAGCGTGGACACTCTTGTCCACATCGCCGCTTTCTTTTTCGTGCTCCGCACTCATGGGGACAGGAGTGTCCCCGCTCCGATCAAATAGTGCATTCAAAAGTACTTTAAGCCGCTCCGCCGGAATGCCGTAAACTTCGACGTCCCAATCTTTCGGCTCGATGCCCATCAGCTCATCGCGGACACAGCCGCCGACGAGCATCGCCCGGCCGCCCGCGGCCCGGACCGCTTCCGCCAACGCCATCACCATTTCAAAAGTTTTGTTCATGTTTTCCAGATTCCATTTTGCACACAATAGGCTTTGGTTTTCAATTCCGGTCATGGGCCCGCGTTTCAATTTGCAGGAAAGCCCGTTTCGTTGAAACGCCTGAAACACATGAAACGTCTGAAACTTCTGAAACACTTGAAACACTTTATTCCCGAGCCTCCTTTAGGCAGCGATTGATCGTGGCCGGCGAAACTCCTAATTGTCTCGCTATTTCGCGTTGCGACATTCCCACTTTCTGCATTTCTACCGCTCTTTCTATCAATTCCAAACGCTCCAATTCGCGCGAGCCGTTGAGCCAGCCGATATGATCCCGCTCATCAGAGAACTCGCGAAACTTCATCCCGAGAAAGCAAACATCTTTTTCGATCTGAAAAACAGCAACCCGTTTATCAAAGCCTTCGGCGTCACTATTCCGCTGCTTGATACTTTTCAGATACCGCAGATCTTCGCCAAAACGGGTTCGTCCGATCGCCGAAATACTGTCGGCAAAATTCGCGATCATCTTTGAGCCCTGCATATCGTTCACGGTCAGCGGCGAAAGCAAACGCCGCTTCGGCGTATGGGCAAGAACAAGTATCGAAAGTCCCAGCGTGCGTTTAAGGCTCGAAAGGCCTTTCATTATCCGCAAGGCCCCATTGCCCGTCTGCGACGAATTATTAAGCCACGTAATATTATCAATGATCACCACCTTTGCCTTTGAAAACTCGGTCAATTGGATGATCGAGCGGCCAATAAATTCGTTTTCGTCGTCGATCTCATCATTGTCATACCGGAACACATTCGGCTGATTTCTGATCAGGTTGCGGTGAAATGGAAATTTTGCGGGCTGCGATACGTCGCCATTGGAATAGCGGTTATCAAACTGTTCGCGAGAAAGTTCGAGATCAAAATAGGCCACACGCTGTGCCGGCACATCAAGGCCGAACGGCTCGATCGGCACACCCGATGCTATTGATTGAGCGATCTGTGTAGCCAAAATGCTCTTACCGGCGGCGGTGTCGGCAAACAGGACGGCCAGTTCACCCTGCAGCCAGTACCGGCCAAAGAGCTTAGGCAAACGCGGCTGCGGATCTTCGCTATCGTCTCCGCCGTCAATAAAGAATCCATGTGCCGGCCGGGCCGCAAAGAAGTTGTCGAAACGATAAAAATTCAAATGCGGCAGGTGCTCTTCGCTTAGTTCGTGGAGGTAATGATAGTTCGGCCCTTTGCCCCACCGGCTGTCAAATTTATTTCGAACGCGAAAGGGCGGCGGATGCCTTTCGTTTTCTTCGGCATGATCGGCGTCTCGCTCTAGACCTTGCCGCTCCGAGCCGTCATAAAGGGCAGTGCCTGTACGGGAGGCTGCCTCGCCACCGGCGACATCCGAGCCTTCGCCCTCGCCGCCAAAAAGAAAAGGATAACGCTCGCGCATATCCTCGTCGTTCATCTCATCTTCTAATTCATCCTCATATTTTTCGTCACAATTCTCCCAGTCTTTCATACCTCAATTTTGAAGTATAAGGCCCCACGAGAATACAACGAATTAAATGAAACGAAAGAAAAGCATAAAATGCACGGATGAAGACCAAAGGCCGGTTATCCCTCAGTAAAGGGAGCAACCCTATTGTTTCAGGAATCCGTGCTCGTAAACTTTGGGTTCTATTTTTTTTGCAAGTATCTTAAGGCTTTCACGCAGATTCCCGATCAGCTCAGTGTATTTCAAATCAGAGCTTTTGTTGTTCATCTTTCCCGCTTCATTTCTGCCTTGAAAGTGTTCTCTTATGTCATACAAACTGGCGTTTACATTAACATTCTCTTGGGCGTGATAATATCTCCAAAGCTCGCGTCCGGCGGCAAAGACCGCCGTCGCCTCCGGCGAAAACTCCAAAGCCTTTCCGTCATAAACACCGCCCGCAACGCCTTTATCAAACAGCAGATTCTCAGCTTCTGTTTCAGCTTTAAGCTTTCCGTTTATAAAGTCCGTCATGAAATTACTTTCAAACTTATCTTTAGAATCTACTTCTTGTTCCGTAAAAGGGATCCAATGATTAACACCAAATTTTGACTGAATGTTGTTGTTAAAAAGCGTATAGGTCAAGCAATCACTTTGAAACTCTTTGTCATCTTTCCAACCCTCATTCGGAAATAAAAACTGATCGCGATCATTCAGCCAAGTAGCTTCAATTGATTTCCGAACTGAAAGATAAATTGAAACTGGAATTAAATTCTCTTTTGTAATCCATATACCTCTTGGATTAGGCAGTTGTTCTTTTGAATTCAAAACGTAAACAATGTTATTGTGCTGAAAATCATTTCCATTAATTCCGTCCATGAAACCGATACTGTCTTTATCAGTCGTTTTATAGACCGAAATAAATTTGTTGATGTACTGGTTCTTATTCAGTGAATAAAGACCTTTTGTTCCGAAGAATGTTGCATCGCTTTCATATACGTCCGCAAAGATCTCTTGGAATTCTTCTTTTACACTTGTGTTCCAGATCTTAAAGCCTATTGGAAACTTTCCTTTTACGTTATCGAAAGTACTTGCAGGTGCTAGAAACATCGCGTCAAGAGATGCTCGGAAATATTCTTTTAAGCTTATGAAGGCAGAACCTTGAAGAAGTTTTAATGTCGAAAATTCAGCAATTATAACGCCGTCAAGCTCTGCATATATTCTAATTAAAAACTGTGCAAAGAGTTCACGACCCGCAGTACCTAATATTGAATTATATTTCGTATGAGTTTCGGTAAGGTTTACACCTACCTTGCCCGTCTCAGCTTTACTCGAAACTTCCGCATAAGGCGGGTTTATGTAGATAACGAGTTTCTTGCGTTTCTCTTCGTCATTGATGATGTCTCTTAATCCTTGCGGAAGTTTGGTAAAGTCATCGTTTAGGAAATCAAACTGAAAGACGTGGCTTTCTAAAAGGTTCGCGCCGTGTGCTATGCGTTCGTGCATCACATTTACGTCGGCCTGATCTAGCGTACTCGCCCAGATGTTATATTTATTTGTCAGTCCGGCCAGCAGATTGCCTGTTCCGGCGGCACAATCCCAAACATAATATTCATCTTGCCAGTTTTCGCCGAGAGTATCTGCCAAATACTTTTGCGATAGCTCAACCCATTTTCGCGGAGTAAAGAACGCACCCTTGCGTTCGCGAATGTCCTGCGGCACTAAAAGATCTCGACGCTGAATAATATAATCCTGAAACTCTCTCAGCGGCGGACGTTTATACATCTTCCAAAACTGCTGATATTTTTCTTTATTCTTTATCGCAATTGTCGCGTCAAACATTTGCTTGATGTTTTCTTTCGCGATGCGATAGCCCTGGTTTTCGTAAATAACAAAAAGGTTATCGCGAATTGTCGTGTCGTCTTCTATCTTTTGGGTGTCCTTATCGTCAACAAAAAGGTCTGCCAGATAAAAATCGCTGTCTAAAATACTCGCTTTTTTAAGCTCGTCCCAGTTAACGTCTATCGTCGGTTTTACATACTCAAGCCATCGCAAATATATCGGAATGAAATTATTTTTATTTATCTTTATCTTGCTTGCTTCCGAAGCCTTAGCAACATTGTTTTTGATGAAAAGTTTTAGATCCTTTTCATCTTCTTCAAAATCATATCTGTAAGTATTTGTTTTAAGAGTTCTCTCGACCCTTTCTTTGATCAGCTGAAATTCTTTGCTTTCATGATTGCTTGCGGCAACGTTCCAATTAAAATCGTTAATATAAAAGATGTCTTGTATCGCAATGTACGGCAAAAATGCTATCTTCTTATAATCAAATGCACCGAGAAAAGTTGGCGGCAACATCTTGTCAAACGTTCTTGCACGGCCTATCGTCAACACTAACTGAACAAACATCTTTACAACATCGTAGTTGCCCGTCTTTGCTTCAGCCCATAGCAGCGGTATCTTTCCGAAAAGAGTTTCTTGTCTGGGAAAAACTGCAAAATCGATATTTCCGAGTATATTAGTCGTATCAAAATCCGAAAACCAATCTTCCCCGACCTTGTTTTTCAGTTCTTCTTCTCTGATGTCGTTGTATTTCATTTTTTATGACTTTAAGATCCCCAACTATTTATGGTTTTGCTAACGTAACCAACGAAAGTGCTGTGGGCTGATGTATGTTCAGGTAGTATGGCAAATGACGGCCTCGATGATTATACACCTAGATAGGTTCAGACCGGAGTTTGAGTTAGACAATATGAACGTCAATTTCCCGCTATGAAATGCTGTTGAGAAATAGACGTTCCGTGAGTTGAACCCCCCGGCTAAATTCAGGCCATCGCTACGCGATGAAAACATTGGGAACCAAAGGTTTACCGGCTAAAAAGAATTATCCCGAGTTCTGCAAATATGCTAAACTTTTGGCTATGGTCAATGTTGAGACTCTTTATCAGGAGAATATACGGCTGTTGCCGATCGAGGATCAATTACACCTTGTAGAATTGATCATGAAACGGACAGGCGGCCAGGACGTTGCCAGGAAGTCAGCCCTCAGAATGTTAAATGATCTAGAGCCTGTGAAAAAACGACGCAACTCAGACGAGATCGAGAAACATTTGAGATCGGAGCGTGACTCTTGGGACAATTGAATCTTGTTAAAGGGTCAAGGATCTATCTAGATACTTCGCCGATAATTTACAGCGTCGAAAAAATTCCGGAGTATTTTGACCTGTTATTGCCGATTTGGACCTTGGCTGATGCTGGCGACATTGAACTATTCACAAGCGAACTTTCCCTGCTCGAAACATTGGTCTATCCGATCATATCTTTGCATTGACGATGGCCATTATTTCGCTTTCGGCGGCGATGGCGAGGCGTTCGATCTCGGCACCGCGGGCGAGAATGTCTTCAGCGAATGCTTTGTCTTTCAGCCCGGCGGCGTTGATCTTGACATTAAGGAATGCCCCGATGACCGCGGAACGGGCACATAACGCACCGACACCGGCATCGGTCACCGAATTTGGATTGCCGGTTTCAGCCATAGCACGGATCACCGCAAAACTCTCAAACGCTTTTTGCATTGTGATGAACGGCACTTCGGTCGCGTATTTGGTCGCCTCTTGAATAGCGGCCGAACGAACGGCTTTTTCTTCGTCGGTGGTTTTCGGCAAGCCAAAGGCGTCCATCACCTTATTGAAGGAATTAGTGTCTTCATCGACCAATCGCAACAGCTCTTCTTTCAGCGTTTGGGCGGCGACGGCGTGATCAGAAAATTCTTCCCAGCGGTCGTCCCAACCCGCTTTGTGCGACGACAGATTGGCGACCATAGCGGCAAGCGACGCCCCCAAAGCACCAAGGTATGCCGAAATGGAACCGCCGCCCGGAGCCGGAGATTCGGACGCGGTCTCGTCGGCAAAACCGCGGCAGGTCAGATCGACCAAACTCTTTTCGGCGGATCCGGCAGCGAGGACGTATTCGATGATCTTTTCGTTCGGATCCCACGGTTTCAGATCGTCGAGGCCCATCGAGCGGATCGCAATTTTAACGATCTCGGCATCGGTCACGCCTAGTGAACGACTCTGTTTTTTCAGATAATATTTGCCGCCTTCGATGATCGCTTTTTTCGGCACCAGCCCGACGATCTCAAGCCCTGTGACGCGGATGCCGCGAGCAGCGGCCTTTGCCGAAACCTCGTCAAATGCAACGTGGAGCGGCGTTTCGTCAAGGTTGGTGATGTTCATCGAAACCTGTGCGATGCCGTATTCATCGATATACCAGCCGATGGCTTTGGTGCCTTTTAGCGTTCCGGGGATCATTACGGGTTCGCCGTTCGCATCCAAAACGGGCTTGCCGGTGATCGGGTTGCCGTCGCGTTGCGGACGGCCTTTTTCACGGACGTCGAACGCGATGGCGTTCGCCCGGCGCGTCGAAGTCGTGTTGAGATTGAAATTTACGGCGATCAAAAAATCACGTGCGCCGACCGCCGTTGCACCAGAACGCGCGACGCTTTCGGTAAACTCAGCCGGGCCGAAATCAGGCTTCCATTCCGGATTTTTCAATTTATCAGGCAGGCCTTCGTATTCGCCTTCGCGGTTGTTGGCGAGATTGCGGCGTTTGGGTTCGCTGGCGGCGTTTTCGTAAAGATAGATCGGGATATTCAGCTCGTCGCCGAGGCGTTTGCCAAGCTGACGAGCGTATTCGGCGGTCTCTTCCATCGTCACGCCTGCGATCGGGATCAAAGGGCAAACGTCCGTCGCACCAAAGCGCGGATGATCGCCTTTATGGCCACGCATATCGATCAACTCCTGCGCCTTTTTGACCGCTCGAAACGCTGCCTCGACCACAGGTTCCGGTTCGCCGACGAATGTCACGACCGTGCGGTTGGTCGTCGCTCCGGGATCAACGTCAAGCAGCTTAACGCCGTCAACGCGCTCGATCTCGTCCGTGATCTGCCTGATAACCGCCATATCGCGGCCTTCGCTAAAATTGGGAACACATTCGATAAGTCTTTGCATATAAAGCTATTATATCGCAGTAGGGTAAAATTTTGTTGTTATGCGTAAAGTTCCATATCCGCATCCGGGCGAAATACTCTTGGAAGAATTTTTGAAGCCGGCAGGTATAACTCAGTACCGCCTTGCAAAAGAGATCGGCGTTCCCCAACGTCGCATTGGTGAGATAGTTTCCGGCACACGTTCTGTAACAGCCGATACAGGACTGCGCCTTTCGCGTTTTTTTGGAATGTCAGACTCTTTTTGGATCGGGCTACAGTTGGATTACGATGCGGCAAATGCAAAAGACATCCTAAAGGAAACGCTGGCAAAGATAAAATCTGGAAACTTGCTGAGGCATGATTTATAGGAATGCATACATTGTTCCGCGACGGATTCAGACATAGTTTTCGAGAAATTTCATTGGATCTGATTCGAAATCGAAGTAATTCTTTTCGTTGATCAGAACGAGACGAGCTGAGGGAAATTTCCTTTTAAACTCGTATAGCCCACCTGCGGTTGACGCTGTTGACTTGACCTCGACAGCCCAGATATTTTTTCCAACCTTGAGGACGTAATCAACCTCATGACCTCCTTCGCGCCAATAATAGAGGTCTTCGCCGGTACGCACGAGTTGTTGCCCTACAATCGCTTCAAAAATATGCCCTCGCTCGATCGGACTATATTCCGAACGGATCTGTAAATAAGACAGGCATGGAGCAAGCGGCAATATCTTTGGCGATGAGCTTTTTTGCACAAGTTTACTGCCGGAATATTTGTGAAGAGCAGTTACGAGAAAGGCTCCTTCGAACAATTTTATATAGTGCTTAACAACCTCAACATTACCTTTTTTCTGCAATTGCCCAAGTAGCTTTGTATATGAAATCTCATGTGCCGGATATGATGTCAATAGATCGAAAGCCTGGCGAAAAAGCGATGGGTCTTTAACGCTTCGAAATTGCAGTATGTCCTTTTCTACTACGGTTTCAATGATCGAGTGTCGCACATAATCATACCAGTCGTTCGATCCGATCAGCGTATATGAACCGGGATATCCGCCGAATTTAAGATACTCATCAAAACTCAGATCATATCCTTTTTTGGATTCGGCATAATTCCAATGGCGAACGCTGAGCGATTGAAATCGACCGGTCAAACTTTCGGTCAACCCTCGCTGTATCTCCAGCGAACTTGAACCCAAAAGCACGCATTTGACAGGCTTTTTCTTTCTCTTGGCGTCGTCGTACAACGCTTTTACAACTTCTGGCCAATTAAAAGATTTCTGTATTTCATCAATGAAAAGGATCTTGTTTTCTGCCTGAGCCTGTAGCCACAATTCCTGAAGCCACTCCGGATCCGGATTAAATGACTGTTCGGCGCTGACGTAGATCGAGTTATTTTTATAATGCTCGTCGATCAGATTTAGAACAGACGTGGTTTTACCTACCTGTCGTGGTCCTAAAACCACTTGCAGGTATTCATTATCGCTTTCGAGACGCTCTTTTAATCGCTCTAAAAATGGTAAATGAACAAACCTTTTCACATTTGATAGTATAACCTATCAAATTTCATAGGTCAACCTATCAAATTTGATAGACTGGCCTATGAAATTCTTTTTTGAGTTTATTCTAGGTTGACACGTTAAAACGGGTTTTATAAAACTGCTACCCTAAACGCTCTTGCAGATAGGCTTTTAAGTTATAGATGCTGACGCGTTCTTGGTCCCATAATTTAAGCAGATTGGCGCGCGGAAATCAGGGCTTTTTTGACCGTCTGAGGGAGGTCGAGAACGTAGAAGCGTTTTGCTGCAAACGCGTAATCTTCGCCTGACTCATCAACAATTCGCAGATAACCTTCGGCAGAAGCGTCTTTGTCGGGAATAATACGATAGAGCTTTCCTGTTTCGAGCGATGCGGGATAGCCTTCATTGCTTAAACATAATGCGAACTCTGTTTTTCCGTTCTTTTTCATACTAATGCAGCTAATCCAGAAATGGCAGTTTAAGCTTAAATTCACGTCTGCCGATTCCGTGAGCTTCATACCAATGGATCTCGGCTAAACGTATTTTACCACTAATAAGCCGAACTTGCGCCACGCCTTTTCGCTTTCGCCAGCGGCCTCGACCATACATTTTCCACAGGCGTTTACGGTCTCGGACACCAACACCGGTAGCGAAGGTTTCAGTTTCCGTGATCTCACTAATTACCTCAAAGTCCATTATTTAAGACGTTCTTGTAAATACCCTTTCAGAGCATCGATGCTGACGCGTTCTTGCTCCCATGTGTCGCGGTGGCGGACGGTGACGGCGTTGTCTTCGAGCGATTCGTGATCGACAGTGACACAGAATGGCGTGCCGATCTCGTCCTGGCGGGCGTAGAGCTTGCCGATGCCGCCGGTGTCGTCATAAACCGCACGCATCGTTGGCTGCAGATCGCGTTTCATCTTTTTCGCCATTTCGACGATCTCGGGCTTATTTTTGGCAAGCGGCAGAACAGCGACCTTTATCGGGGCAAGCTCCCGTTTAAGCCGCAAGACAACACGGACCTCGCCTTTATCATTAACACGTTCTTCGTATGCGTCCATTAAAACGGCAAGCAAAGTTCGGTTAACGCCGATCGACGGCTCAATGCAGTATGGATAAAAACGCTCGTTTGTCTGCGGATCAAAATACGAAAGGTCTTCGGTCGTATCCGGATTTATTCGTTTGCCGTCAACATTTTCCGGCTTTTTGGAATGCACCCGCAGGTCATAATCCGTGCGGTTCGCGATGCCAAGCAATTCATCAAATTGTTTTTCTTCGTCGTCCCTTTCCGGAAAGAATCGATAGAGAAAATCGACCGTGCGGTCAGAGTAGTGAGCCAATTCGTCCTTTGATTGTTCGTAGTGTCTGATGTTCGCACTCGAAATGCCGAGCGTACCGAGCCACGCATCATAAGCATCGATCCATTCTTGATGAACGCGTGGAGCATCTTCCGGGCGGCAGAAATATTCGATCTCCATTTGCTCAAATTCGCGCGTCCGAAAGATGAAATTGCCGGGTGTAACTTCGTTTCTAAACGCTTTGCCGACCTGAGCGATGCCAAAGGGCAATTTGCGCCGCGAAGTGTCGAGCACGTTCTTGAAATTGATAAAAATTCCCTGTGCGGTTTCGGGCCGCAGATATGCCAACGCCGCCGGGTCGTCTTCGCCGGAAACAGCACCGAGCATGGTGCGGAACATAAGATTAAAAGGCCGAGGTTCGGTTAGGTCTTTTGAACCGCAATTTGAACACATCGCCTTGCCGTCCGCCGGGTCAACGTCAAGTTTATCCAGCCGCAGACGCGATTTACACGCGCGGCAATCTACGAGCGGATCGCTGAAAGTTTCCTCGTGGCCCGAATATTTCCAGACCAAACGGTTCTGGATAATCGCCGAATCGAGACCTTCGATGTCGTCGCGTTCATAAACAACCCAATTCCACCAGCTTTGTTTGATGTTATTCGCAAGTTCGACGCCCAGCGGCCCGTAATCCCACGAAGAACCAAGCCCGCCATAGATCTCAGATGCCGGAAAAACAAAACCTCTTCTTTTTGAAAGAGAGACGATAGTTTCAATATTTGGTGCTGACATTATTTAATATTTGATCGAGCAAAGCCCAAGATGCTTTTCAAACGGTTCAAAATCTCGATCGTTGTGCAGTAGTTCAAATTTGCTAAGGATACATTTAGTTGCGATCAAAGTATCCGCAGTCTTTCTGATAGTAAATCCTAATGATCTTAAGTAAACAAAGTATCTAGCTGATTGAACAGCCGTGTCCCGGCCGCCCACCGAAACGAACCGGAAGGAGTCAAGAACATTGAGCGTTGCTTCGAAATCCCTTTTGAGTCGAAAGCCCTGCAATACTTCAGTCATTATAACGTCAAAAACAACGATCTCTTTTTTTCCAAGAAATTCTTCGAGTTTTTGGGTATGAGGCAGGTCAGCTCCATTAAAATAATCTATCCAAACACTTGAATCAACAAGGATCATTTGTCTAGCCTCATTTCTTCAAGATCTCCTTCCCATTTAACTTTTCCGCGCAGACTTTTTGCCAAGATCTCTTGACGTTTTAACCGCAGAGCCAATTTTAAGGCATAATCCACTACTTCGCGTTTGGTCTTGAGGCCTGTCGCTTTCAGCGTCTCTTTTATCAGTTTTTCGTCGATGTCGATATTCGTCCGCATGTGTATAGATCACCTCGGTTATACACATTGTATGGCTCTGTTTACAGTGTGTCAAAGACTTCAGGCGAACCGGCCGACCCAACATCTTTCGCAGTTTCGACACAGATATCTGCAATATCAGCAGCAAAAATCCATTAGATATTCGTCCCTCTCAATACAGGTTTATTTAGTCTTATAAGGAGTTCCCTGCCATGAGACCTACGATGTTCCCTTCGCCACTGTTCTTTAGCGGTCAATTTCCCTTTCCATGGAATTTTTCCGATCACCTTCTTGCACCAAGATTCATTAAAATTTCCGTAAATAGTGATAGTTCCGAATGAGCAAGTCTTCCGCAAATCTGATGGAACCGGTTAGCACAAAGGTCAAAGCCAAAGAGAGATCGATGAAAGGTATTAGTAGTATTAAAATTTGCCTCTTGATAGGGATGATGCTGGCCACCGTTGACTGCTTTCAGGATCAGTCAATACCGGTCAATGCTACACGAGATCAGACGTCGGATGACAGGAAAGCCATTCAAGAAAGCAGGTTATTAGCAAAATCAACCATCCTCAATGGTGAGAAACCGCAGATTCTTGAGATCGTCGCAGAAATGGGAGATAACGGCGATGAATCGGTTTTAATAATGCTGGACGGATCGCTTGCGGGAACTTTCAATGACACGGCAAATCCACAATGTTGGCGGATCTCAATGAAAACTGGTACGGCCGGATTCTCATTTTTTCCATTCGGGGAACATCAAGCGGAACTTGCGGACATTCTGCCTTTGGGATCGTTCGCATTCAAGACGGAGTCGTAAGCCTTTCACAGCCGAGTGCAAGCAAGTGCCGAGGAGAATATCAAGACATCAGCATCATTACCAAAAAAGGAAAAACAAAAGACAAGGTAACGATTTGGCGAGAGCTTTCAATTGATGATCTGAAATTCAACCTCCAAAAGTTCGAATGGCAATGAGATATATCAAATTTATATGGGCTTTTGCGGTCTTGTTAGCGGCAGCTATTTCGATCTCGGCCCAACGATCGCAGACCGCAAACTTTTCAAATGGAAGATCAACAGGATCAAAAAGTTTTGAAATGCTGTCTTTTTGGACAAAAGATAATAAAAGAAATGAGATCTTTTACTACACATATAAAAGCCGTGTCAGGACCGAGATCCCTTTGCTTTATTCGAGCAAAACATCTGACCGTAAGGGGTTTATCCTTAAATCTTCAAAAGGAATCGTGCTGCGGATATTCCCGATTGGAAAACGGCTTAAAGTTTATAATGAAAGCACGAAAAAGACGACTTGGTTTATTTGGGAATACGTCGGCCCGGTTGACGGCGTCGGCACATGGTGCGATTCGTGCATTCAAGAACCGCTGCCGGCTGTTCGATTTGTGAGAAAATATTTCCTAACTATGTAGATTTTAAGGGCAGCTATGAGAACTTCAGTTTTAGGTTTGGTCTTGTTATCTATATGCTTTTTGGGCAATGCCGGGTGCACATATCGCAGCTATAAAGATGCTGTGCCGGCCGCTCCCGAAATTGTAGCCGTCGGCACTCCATTTGTTGGATCAACCAAAATAGATACCCTGCAAGCGTCGAATTTATGTGCTGATAAAGAATTAGCACCGATCTGGGAAATTATCAGCAAAGATGACGCGGTGCGGCAGGCTGTCGCCAACGGCAATGCTGACGCAGACTGCTCCGACTATACCACCGTGGCAAAAAGGATCGATCTAAACAACGACGGAACCGAAGAGCTTTTTGTCGAAGGCATTGGAAATGTCGCAGCGGCTTCTACCAAGCCGATCTGGGTCGTCGGTCTAATAGATCATGATTGGAAAGTGCTGCTGCGGGAACAAGGTGAAATGTACGAGATCAAAAAATCTCTCTCCAACAATTACCGCGACCTGTTTTTCCCGTCGCGACGGAATGTGTATTCGCAGATACTTAGCTCTTACAAATTTGACGGCGTGCAATATCAACGAAGCAGCTGCCAAATCGCATTTTTCAAAAATTCGAATCGCCCGATAAAAACTTTCAGCTGCAAAGATGATAAAAAGATCGATGAATTCGAATCGAAGTTTGTTCCGTGATCGTCAGTGCGTTCAGATCGATGTTATCTTTCGGTTTAGATATTAGGTATCGCTCAGCATATGACAAGTACTTACCGTTTCAGTCTAATCCTATTTTTTGTCAATCTGCTTTTCTTTTCTGGCGTGGCTCACGGGCAGAATAGAAATGTGGCATATTTCTCGAACGGAAAAGACGCGGCATCAAAAAACTTCGTCGCATACTCTTTTTCAACCATTAACGGCAAAAGGTCTGTTATCAACTCATACGGTTCTAAAATGGGCCGGATGTTGGTTATCAAATACCTCGGAAAAACCAAAACCCGCAAAGGGTTTAGAGTCAAAAGTCCAAACGGAACAACGCTGCAAATTTTCCCGATCGGCAAGAGGTTGAAAATATATAACGAACGAACTATAAAGACCTCTTGGCTTTCATGGATGTATATGGGGCCGGTTGACGGCGTCGGCACATGGTGCGATTCGTGCATTCAAGAACCGCTGCCGGCCGTTCGATTTGTTAGAAAATATTTTGTGCTGAATTAGATAAAAACCACAGTCTGCATCATGGGCAAGCCTATGTTCAAAAAAATGCACGGCACCATCTAAGACGATGCCGTGCATTAATTTATTTATCGCCGAGAGTTATTCTTCGCTGCCGCCGGCAGCTTTTTCTTCGGCCAAGATCGCTTTACGTGAAAGCTTGATCTTATTGCCTTCTTTGCCGATGCATTTGACGAGGATCTGCTGGCCTTCTTTCAGTTCGTCGCGGACGTCTTTGACGCGGCGGTCTGAAATTTCAGAAATATGCAGCAGGCCGTCAAGGCCGGGCATGATCTCGACGAAAGCACCGAAATCGACGATCCGCGAAACGGTGCCGAGATAGGTTTCGCCGATCTCTGCTTCTGCGGTTAGCGATTTGATGCGGGCGATGGCCGCTTGGGCGGCGTTGCCGTCGGCCGTTGCGATCAGGATCGTGCCGTCATCTGAAATGTCGATCTTGGCTCCCGTTTCCTCGGTGATCGAACGGATGGTCGAACCGCCCTTGCCGATAACGTCGCGGATCTTATCCGGATGAATGTTCATCGTGATGATGCGCGGTGCAAATTCCGAAATATCTTCACGCGGTGCATCAAGCGACTGCTGCATAATGCCAAGAATATGCAAGCGGCCCTTGCGTGCCTGTTCGAGGGCTTCCTGTAAAATGACGGCGTTGATGCCGGCAACCTTGATGTCCATCTGAAGGGCCGTAATGCCTTCGCTGGTTCCGGTCACCTTGAAATCCATATCGCCGTAGTGGTCTTCGGCACCGGCGATGTCGGAAAGGATCGCATAGCGATTGCCTTCCATCACCAAGCCCATTGCCACACCGGCCACCGGACGCTTGATCGGCACACCGGCATCCATCAGGCTAAGGATACCGCCGCAAACGGAAGCCATTGATGACGAACCGTTAGATTCGGTGATATCCGAAACAATGCGGATCGTATAAGGAAATTCGACTTCGTCCGGTAGAACGGCCTCGATCGCCCGGCGGGCAAGGTTGCCGTGTCCGATCTCGCGACGCGATGTGCTGCCGAAACGACCGGCTTCGCCGACCGAATACGGAGGGAAATTGTAATGCAGCATAAAGCGGCGGCGGACTTCACCTTTTTCGATGTCGTCGAGGAACTGTTCATCCATCTTGGTGCCGAGCGTCGATGTCACAATGGCCTGGGTTTCACCGCGGGTGAAAAGGGCCGAACCATGTGCTCGCGGCAGCCAGCCGGTTTCGCAGGTTATCGGGCGGATCTCAGAAAACTTCCGGCCATCGGGGCGGCGTCGATTTCCGAGCATATCTTCGCGAAAGATCTTTTCTTTTAGATCTGAGAAAGCTTTGCCGGCAGCCGCTCGGGCTCCCGGATCGTCTTCCGGATAGCTTTCGACGACCTCTTTTTTAAGAGCATCGATACCGGCATAGACCTCAAGTTTTTCACGTCCCGTCGAATCAAGAGCGGTCCGAAGTCTATCGGTCCACGTTTTTTCGATATCAGCAACGATATGTTCATCGATCGACCCGGCTTCGAAGGTCCGTTTTTTGATGTCGAGAGCCTTGCCCAATTCTTTCTGCCACAAACAGAGCCGTTTGATCTCTTTGTGGGCAAGCATCAGGGCTTCGAGCATGATATTTTCGGCAACTTCGTCGGCTTCGGCTTCGACCATCACGATCGCTTCTTCGGTGCCGGCGACCACGAGGTTTAGCTGCGATTCGCGGCGTTCATCATAGGTCGGATTGACCAGGTATTTGCCGTCAATAAGACCAATGCGAACACCGGCGATCGGGTTTTCAAACGGAATGTCCGAAAGGTAAAGAGCAAGCGAAGCACCGGTAATGGTCAGCACATCCGGGTCATTATCACTGTCCGCCGAAAGCACCGTTCCGACGATCTGTGTTTCAAAACGATAGCCGTCCGGAAAAAGCGGGCGGACCGGGCGATCGATAAGGCGGCAGGTAAGCACCTCTTTTTCGCTGGGGCGGCCTTCGCGGCGGAAATAGTTTCCGGGAATGCGGCCGGCGGCATAGCTCGATTCTTTGTATTCGACAGTCAGCGGGAAGAAATCTAATCCTTCTTTGGCCGTTCGGGCACTGACGGCTGTCACCAATATCATCGTGTCTCCGAAACGGATCACGACCGAACCATCAGCTTGTTTGGCAACCTTGCCGGTTTCGACGACCAATTCGCCGCCGCCGAGCTTGATGGATTCTTTCAAATATTTTTTCTGTGTCATTTGTTTTCATTAAACAAAAAACGGCAGGTGCCATATCGTGAAGCCCCTGCCGTTCCTGATAGTTATCTGTGGTATGACATTCTCTTTTGTTCGCGGTTTTTAGCAGCTGTCACGTTCAGCAGCCGCGGCAAATTCTTCGAGAGAATTTCTTGTTCATGGCTCGAAGCGGCCATTTTAACGAACGCCGAAAAGGAACCGGAAACAACCTGGCCCGACAATCGGCGGCCGCCAACCTATCTTCTCAATCCAAGCTTTTGGATGATGTCATGATATTCGCTGATATTGCGGCGTTTGAGATAATCCAACAGCTTGCGGCGACGCGAGACCATTTTAAGCAGCCCCTTGCGCGAATGGTTATCTTTTTTGTGGATCTTGAAATGATCCGTCAATTCATTGATACGCTGCGTAAGCAACGCGATCTGCACCTGCGACGAACCGGTGTCCGATTCATGCACCTTGTAATCGCTAACGATCTGTTCTTTGGTTTCTTTTAATGTCGACATAAACTAAATAACTGTTAAAATAGTCTCTCCTAGCTCGCAGTAACTCCGCCGGGACGACCCCGCCGGTAACCGCAAAGATTTTCAGCAATTGCCGAATAGATAAAAATAGCACACCACGCCGGCTTTGGCAATCGGCGGCCGTCGCACCCGAGGCCGTGTACGAACGAAACCGCCTACGGTTCTTTTTGTCCGGAAATGCGGTCAAGCGTCGAATTCTTCCATGAACTTCGTCGAGAAATCTCCGCGGCGAAATCTTTCGTCAGCCATGATCTTTTTATGCAGTGGAATGGTCGTTTTGATGCCTTCGACAACGATCATATCGAGAGCTCGCTGCATACGGGAGATGGCGAGTTCGCGTGTGCGGGCGTGGACGATCAGCTTAGCGATCATCGAATCGTAATAAGGCGGCACGACATATCCCGGGTAAACGGCTGTATCGACGCGAACGCCCGGCCCGCCCGGAATGTTGAAAGCAGTGATGCGTCCGGGGCTCGGCACAAACGTGACAGGATCTTCGGCATTGATCCGACATTCGATAGAATGCCCGCGAATGATGACGTCGTCCTGCGAGAACTGCATCTTCTCGCCGGAAGCGATCATGATCTGGTTGCGAACGATGTCCGTTAGCGTCACCATTTCCGTGACCGGGTGTTCGACCTGAATGCGGGTATTCATTTCCATGAAATAGAAACTGCCGTCCTCATCCAGCAAAAATTCAAACGTGCCGGCACTCGCATAGCCGATCTCGCGGCATGCATTTACGGCGACGGCTCCCATTTCCTCTCGCTGTTCGGGGGTAATGACCGGCGACGGAGCTTCTTCAAGCAGCTTTTGATGGCGTCGCTGAATAGAACATTCGCGTTCGCCGAGATGAATGCAATTGCCATGCTCATCGGCGAGCACCTGGATCTCGATATGCCGAGGGCGTTCGACATAACGTTCGATATAGACCGAACCGTTCTTAAAAGCCGCCAAAGCCTCGGATTGGGCCGTTTCCAGGTTCGATTCAAGTTCTTCCTCACTGCGAACGATACGCATACCGCGACCGCCGCCGCCGGCAGCAGCCTTGATAATGACCGGAAAGCCGATCTCCCGGGCAAGACGTTTTGCCTCGTCAGCGGATTCGATCGGATCAGGGCTGCCGGGCAAAATGGGCACACCGGCCGCAGCCATCGTTCGGCGGGCCTCAACCTTGTCGCCCATCATGGCGATGACCTCCGGACGGGGGCCGATAAATTTAATATTGCAGTCTTCGCAGATCTTGGCAAACGAAGCCGATTCGGCCAAAAATCCGTATCCGGGATGGATGGCATCGACATTCGTGATCTCCGCCGCACTGATGATGGCCGGGATATTCAGATAGCTGAGCGCCGAAGGTGCGGGGCCGATGCAGACCGCTTCGTCGGCATAGCGAACGTGCAGAGCGTCCTTGTCGGCTTCGGAGTGTACGGCAACGGTCTTGATGCCCATTTCCTTACACGTCCAGATGATGCGGTTGGCGATCTCGCCGCGATTTGCGATCAATATCTTTCGGATCTCGCGCATATAGTATTGTTCAAACTCAGTGTATTAATATTTTACGCCGTAAAATCTAAAGCCCAAAGTCTAAAGCCCAATGTCCGATGACTTTGGGCCTTAAGGCTTTGGACCGTTGACTTTGCCAAACTATTTCTTGATGCCGAACAGCGGCTGGCCATATTCCACCGGCTGGCCGTTTTCAACATAGATCTTGACGATCTCGCCCGAAGCTTCGGCCGGTATCTCATTCATCAGCTTCATGGCCTCGACGATACAAACGACCGTTTCCGCACTGACCTTTGCACCTTCCTTTACGTAAGGCTCTTTATCCGGCCCCGCGGCACGATAGAAGGTGCCGACGATGGGCGAAAGGATCTTGTGTAGGCCGTCATCTTCGGAAGCCGGAGCGGTTTCGCCGGCGGCCGGGACCACCGCGGGAGCCGAAGCTGCGGCGGGAGCGGCGTAAGCCGGTTGCACCGGCGGCGGCAAATATGCAGGAACCGGAGCCGATTTGCTGAGCCGAACGCGAATGTTTTCGTTTTCAAACTCGAAATCGGTGAACCCGTGTGAATTGACCAATTCCGCCAATTCACGCAGTTCGTCCAAATTCAATGCAGATTCCACCGAGCTATCTCCTTTTTTCGAGGCGGCCTTTCCGGATTTGCTTTCGGCCGTGATATCGTCCGCCTTTGCAGATGCCGTTCTTTCACTCATTGTGCACTACTCCCGAAAGCTATGCCTTCGCCGCCAATTCGCGCGGATTGTCCACCAATTCAATGACTGCCATTTCAGCGTTGTCGCCGACGCGTCGCCCCATTTTGATAATGCGGGTGTAACCGCCGCTGCGGTCTTTATAGCGGGCGCCGAGTTCATCGAACAAACGCTGAACGGCCTTAACGCCCGCCGTACGTTCGATCTTTTCTTTGGCTTCGCCTTTTTTACCGCGAAAACGGCTTTGATCTCCTTTAAAGGTGCGGTTGCCGGCATGGAAAAACCCGGCTGCCTGGCGGCGAAGATGAACTTCGCGGGCCTTAGCATCGTCACCGGAAAGCTCTTGAGCCTTTTTGGCCAATGTGATCGCTTTTTCGATGAACGGCCGCAATTCTTTGGCCTTCGGCACGGTCGTGACGATGTGTTCCTTTTCAGAATTGATGAGCGAGGTCGCTAGATTGCGCAGCAGCGAAATGCGATGCTCGGTCGTTCTTCCCAGTTTGCGATGTGCTTTAAGATGTCTCATAACTTCAATATGGCCGGCAGGTTTTTGCCGAACCTTTTATTTAATCAAGGTCTCTTCCGCCCGAACCCGGGATCGGATTGCCCTGCTCATCAAAATCCATTCCAAAATCGAGGCCCATTCCATGCAGCAGGTCCTTGATCTCCGTCAGCGACTTTTTGCCGAAATTCTTGGTATTCAGCATATCCTTTTCGCTGCGGCGGATAAGGTCGCGGATCGATCGGATATCGGCATTTTTCAAGCAGTTGTACGAACGAACGGAAAGTTCAAGTTCGTCAACCGGCTTGTCAAGCAGATCGTTCCGCATCAGCGGCGGACGTGCAATGTCTTCGTATTTATACTCTTCTTCCTCTTCTTCAAAATTGATAAAGATCGACATATGATCCTTTACCAATTTTGCGGCCAGCCCGATCGAATCTTCGGGTTTGACCGAACCGTCGGTCCAAACTTCGATAGTAAGTTTGTCAAATTCGGTATTTGACCCTTGGCGGGTCTTATCGACGGTGTAGTTCACCTTTTTGATCGGCGTATGGACCGAATCGATCGGAATATAGCCGACCGAAAGGTCTTCGTCGTTGTTAAGTTCGGCGGAAACGTAGCCGCGGCCCCGTTTCAGACGCATTTCTACACCAAAAGAACCGGAACCGCTGATCGTAGCGATGTGCAGATTCGGGTCGAGCACTTCGACGTCACCATCGGTTTCGATATCAGCACTGGTCACCTCACCGGCTCCTTTTTTGGAGATGGTAAGGGTCTTCGGACCTGAACCGTGAAGCCGGAAAGGCACCTGCTTAAGATTTAGAATGACGTCCGTTGCATCTTCGACCACATTCTTGATCGATGAAAATTCGTGCTCCACGCCTTCGATCTTGACAGCAGTGACAGCCGCCCCTTCGATCGAAGAAAGAAGAGCACGGCGGATCGAGTTACCGATCGTCGTTCCGAAACCACGCTCAAAAGGCTGAGCATAGAATTTACCGTAGCGTTCGGTAAGCGTTTCGGCTTCGACGTTCAGGCGTCCCGGCATTTGGAAATCTGTCCAATTATTTGTTGTCATATCCTTATATTAAAAGTATCTCGAAAATGCCAATAAAGTATCTGCCGGACGCCTGCAGATCTGCCGACGCCCAACGGACACTTTCAAAAACTACTTGCTGTAAAGCTCAACGATCAGCTGTTCGTTGATGCCGGCATCAATATCCTGCCGGGTCGGCAAAGCCGCGATCGAGATGCTCAGGTCCTTTCCGGCCGGCGCCATCCAAGCGGGGCGTCCGCGTCCGCCGGCGGTCTGCCAGGCAGCTTCGACCTGCGAGATCTTCTGGCTCTTTTCTTTCACCGTGATCACATCGCCGAGCTTGATCTGAAACGAAGGAATATCGACCTTGCGGCCATTTACTTCGATATGGCCATGGTTCACCAACTGCCGTGCCTGACGGCGGGACGTGGCGAATCCGGAGCGGTAAACGACATTGTCCAGACGCTTTTCAAGAATGAAAAGCAGATTTTCACCGGTAACGCCTTTTTGGCTGCGGGCCTTTTCGAAATAGTTGCGAAATTGCTTTTCGAGAATAAAATAGATGCGCTTCACTTTCTGCTTCTCACGAAGCTGTTCACCATAACCGGCGAGCATTTTACGGCGGGCAGCACCATGCTGGCCCGGCGGGTTGGTACCCCGCTTTTCGATCGCGCACGAGGGCTTGAAACATCTGTCGCCCTTCAAAAATAACTTTGCACCTTCGCGGCGACACAATCTGCACACCGCACCTCTATATCTAGCCATATTATTATTTGCCTCCGTAGGCCGTATCGGGCTGTGCCCGCGGTCGGCCACAATGGGCCCGGCCTAATTTAACGGAAAAGTTTACGGACGGCTGCCGCCCTTCATCCTTTCGATTCAAGTTAGTAAAATTCGATCAACACATCCGGCCGCTTAAGCCGGTGATCCACCCGGACAGCCCGATCAAACGCGACGGCGCTTCGGCGGACGGCATCCGTTATGCGGGATCGGCGTAGTATCGCGGATCGACGCCACACGAATGCCCGCTTGGGCGATCGCACGGATGGCAGATTCGCGGCCGCCGCCCGGCCCTTTCACACGCACTTCAACTTCGCGCATGCCGGCATCTAATGCCTTGCGTGCGACTTCGCTGGCGGCTTGTTGAGCGGCGAACGGGGTTCCTTTTCTCGAACCGCGAAAACCGCGGGCTCCCGACGACGATTGGGCAAGCAGGTTGCCGTTCGTATCGGTTATCGAGATCAGCGTATTATTGAACGAAGCTGAAATGTGAACTATCCCGATCGGGATATTCTTCCGCTCCTTCTTCTTAAAGGTCTTCTTTTTTGCTGGTGCTTTTGCCATAAAATTAATTTAGACGCCAATGGAAAGCGGCCGCGGGCATTTGAAGTAACTCAAAAACCCGTGGGCCGTCATCCCATTGAACGTTATTTCTTGCCCGGAGCCTTTTTCTTCGCGATAGCGGCTTTACGCGGACCTTTTCTGGTGCGTGCATTGGTTGATGTACGCTGGCCGCGAACCGGAAGGCTGCGGCGATGGCGAAGGCCGCGATAGCAGCCGATGTCCATCAAACGCTTGATATCCATTTGGATGCGTTTGCGAAGATCGCCTTCGATATCGCCTTGCTGATCAAGGATCGTACGGATCTTGTTCAGTTCGTCTTCGCTCAGATCCTTGATGCGAATATTCAGATCGATATTCGCTTCATCAAGAATAGCGGTGGAACGGGCCTTGCCGACGCCGTAAATATACGTCAAACCAATTTGTGCCCTTTTATTGGGCGGTAGATCAACTCCTGCTACGCGAGCCATAATTTCTCCTAAATAAACTTATCCCTGCCGCTGCTTGTGCTTCGGGTTCTCACAAATGACGCGGACAATGCCTTTTCTGTGTATGACCTTACATTTGTCACACATCTTTTTCACTGAAGGTCTAACTTTCATAATATTTCTCCGCCTGTATTATTTATAGCGGTACGTTATTCGGCCGCGCTTCAGGTCGTACGGCGAAAGCTCTACCAGAACCTTGTCGCCCGGCAGTATCCGAATAAAATTCTTTCGCATTTTGCCCGAGATATGTGCCAGCACTTCGTGCTCATTGCCATCCACGGCGACCTTGAACATCGCGTTCGGCAGCGTTTCAAGCACGGTCGCTGTTACCTCGATAGCTTCTTCCTTTGCCATAATTTCACGGCCCAACCGCTGACTAGTTGGACAAACCGTTAATGTTAACCTTTTTTATCCTGCTTTTCAAGTCAGGCCGGAGCAGTTTCCGAAATGCCGTTCCGGCGTGTCTTTTTCTGCTCTTTTGAAAGTGTCAGGATCTCCGGTCCGTCCGGCGTAACGGCGATGGTATGTTCGGCATGGGCCGAAGCTTTTCCATCGCGGGTGACGACCGTCCATTTATCATCCAATGTCTTTACATCACCGGTGCCCATATTAAGCATCGGTTCGATAGCGAAACAATATCCCGCTCTGATCTTTTCGCGCGTTCCGCGGCGTCCGTAATTGGCAATTTGCGGGGCTTCATGCATCGAACGCCCGATACCGTGGCCGGTATAATCACGAACCAGCCCATAACCGAACTTTTCGGCATGCTGCTGAACGGCCCAACCGATATCGCCGACATGATTGTTGACGCGCGATTCTTCGATGCCGGCCATTAGACACTCTTCTGTAACGCGGATCAGCTGTGCCAATTCCGGAGAGATAGCCCCGACCGGAACCGTGATCGCCGTATCACCGACAAATCCGTTGTACGTGGCGGCCATGTCCAGCGAAACGATATCGCCTTCCTTAAGCGGGATATCGTTTGAAAAACCATGCACGACGGCCTCATTAACGGAAGCACAGATGGCATACGGGAACGGCACCATGCCGTGCGGTTTATAGCCGATAAAGGTCGGGATCGCACCGGCATCACGCATCAGTTTTTCGGCGGTGGCGTTCAAATCCAGCGTCGTCACACCCGGAGCGACCATCGCACGCAGAGCTTCTCGGACCTCAGCGATCAATTCGCCGACGGCTCGCATTTTTTCGAGATCTTTTTGTGATTTCGCGATGATCATTCCTTTTCCTGTCAAAAACCGCACGAGCAAACTAAGCGTTCCATTGATGCGTGCGTTAAAGACCATTTTCCCAACTAAATGAAAGCCTCGATCTTTTTATAGATCGATTCCAGATCTCCGGTACCGTCAACCTTATGCAGCCGGCCGGAGCTTTGGTAATGTTCGATCAGGGGCATCGTATCCGCTTCGTAAGCCGAAAGCCGCACACCGACCGTTTCTTCCGTATCATCGGAGCGGTGCACCAAGGCTACTTCCGGATGGAGATCGCAGAAACCTTCGACCTTCGGCGGTTTTGAGTAGATATTGTATATCTCGCCGCAGATCGGACAACTGCGTCTGCCCGTCAGCCGCTTCATCAATTCGTCACGCGGCACATCGACTTCGACGGCAAGGATCTGCTTTCCCTGCTCTTTGGCCAATTCTTCGAGCTGTTCGGCTTGAACAGCCGTTCGCGGGTACCCGTCCAAGACGTATGTTCCGGCGGTGTCCGGCTGAGATGTCCGCTCGCGAACGATGCGGTATGTGACATCGTCTGAGATCAAGCGGCCTTCGGCCATGATCTGCTGTACCTCACGTGCCAGCGGCGTGTCCTGGGTCTTCATCGCCCGAAACATATCGCCGGTCGATATCTGCGGTATTCCGCGTCGTTCCTGAAGCAGCCGTGCCTGTGTTCCTTTTCCGGCACCGGGAGCTCCGATCAAAACAATTATCTTTTCCATCTATAAAAGTTTTTAACGCAGAGCCTCTGCGGCCGAAGAACGAAGATCCGTTTTGCGGCGTTGGTGCTCTGCGTTGCTGAATGCTTCTTAACTTCTGCGTCCGCGAAGCCGCGATCCGGCACCAAGGAAGCCCTCGTAATTTTTCATTACCAATTGGGCTTCGATCTGAGCGACCGTATCCATTGCCACACCGACCAGGATAAGCAGTGATGTGCCGCCAAAGAAGAACTGGTAGCCAAGTCCGGTCGGGATCCAGCTCAGACCCGGCGTAGCACTCAAAAATGCATCAAGCCGATCGCCGATGAACGGCAAGCGGGCCACCTTGAAACCGCTCAGCAATATCTGCGGAACGAAAGCAACGAACGACAAATAAAGAGCTCCGACCGTCGTCAACCGCGTCAAAATACCGTTCAGATATTCAGCCGTCGGGGCACCGGGACGAATGCCGGCAACGAAACCCCCGTGTTTGCGAAGGTTATCGGCAACATCATCGGTGTTGAACACGATCGTGATGTAAAAGAACGTGAACAGAACGATCAGGGATATAAAAACAAGTTCGTAATACGGATCGCCGCCGTGGAACGCCTGAAAGAACTGAAAGATCTTGGCCCAAGTGCTTGTCGTATCTGCCGGATCCGGCGGAAATGCGGCAAACAGAGTTTGCGGCATCGCCAAGACGGACGATGCAAAGATCACCGGAATGACGCCGCCCATGTTGATCTTGAGCGGAAGCACCGTTTCTTGACCGCGAAATGTTTGATCACCGACACGCCGGCTGGCGTAGCTAATGGCGATATTGCGGCGGGCAGATTCGACGTAAACGACGAGTGCGATCAAGGCGACGAGAACCACGACCAAAAAGATGACGCCAAGGCTCTGCATCGGGTCGCCCGCGCGGACACGTTCGATGACCTGCGAAACCCCGTTTGGAAGTCCGATGACGATACCCGCAAAGATCAGCAGCGATATGCCGTTGCCGATGCCGCGTTCGGTGATCTGTTCACCGAGCCACATAACAAAGATCGTTCCGGTCGTCAGCGTGATAACGATCATCGCGGTCGCCCACCATGAATCTTCGATAATGCCGTTGCGGTTAAGCCAAGTTGAAACAAAGAACGTTTGAACCGAGCAGAGAGCAACGGTCAGATAGCGCGTCCATTGGTTAAGCTTTTGACGGCCGACCTCGCCTTCTTCCTGGATCTTTTTGACCGCAGGCGAAAGCACGGGCAGCAGCTGCATGATGATAGAGGCCGTAATATACGGCGTTACACCGAGAGCAAAGACCGAGATCGTGCGAAAGTTTCCGCCGGAGAACAGATCGAGCACACCGAGCAGTGTACCGGCGACTTCGCCCCATACCTGTTCCAGCCGAACTTTATTGATGCCGGGGGCCGTTACATGCGCTCCGAGGCGGTAAACCGCCAAAAGGCCGAGCGTGAAGAAGATGCGTTTGCGCAGCTCCGGCACCTTGAACATGTTTTGTACGGCACTTAAAAACTTTTCCATAACAATATTTGATCAAACATCGCCGTCCGACCTTAGTATAGCGGAAGGCGAAAAGGCGAACTATGCCTGCTCTGCGGCGGATGCTTTAACGATCTCCGTAGCGGTACCGCCGGCTTTTTCGATCTTTTCACGAGCCGTTTTAGTAAAGCGGTGGGCGCTGATCTTGAGCGCCTTGGTGATCTCGCCGGTACCAAGAATGACAAGGTCGTGCTTGGCCTTTTTGATCAAACCGCGGTCGTGGAGCACCTCTGGCGTAACTTCGTCGCCGGCGTTAAAGCTGGCTTCGATCTTAGCAAGGCTGATCTCGATCCACTGCTTTTTGAATATGTTGGTAAATCCGCGTTTCGGCAGGCGGCGTTGCAAAGGCATCTGTCCACCTTCAAATCCCGGGCGGCTGCTGTAGCCGGAGCGCGATTTTTGCCCTTTGTGTCCGCGGCCGGAGGTTTTGCCCAGGCCCGAACCCGGGCCGCGGCCGACACGTTTCTTTTTATGCGTCGAACCTTTCGCCGGATGCAAATTATTTAAACTTAAAGCCATTTTCTTATCCTCAAAATCTAGGCGAGCCAAAATGCAGTTCGAATGCCGGCCGAAAAGCGGCTCAGACATTCGGTGTGCAGCGGCCTGAATTCCTATTCTACGATCCTTAAAATATGCGGGATCTTGGCGACAATGCCGCGCATCGCTTTATTGTCGTCACGTTCTACGATCTGATTCATTTTCGTGATACCAAGAGCTTTTACGATATCCTTTTGATTTTGAGGATATCCGATCGAGCTCCGGTAATACTGGATCTTGATCTTTCCGCCTGCTGTTGTTTCAGTTTTCTTAGCCATTATATTATTACCGATCCTTTATCCGGAACAAGCCGCTTAGGCCAATTCTTCGACCTGCTTGCCGCGAAGCCGTGCGACCTCAATCGGGTCTTTCATTCTGGCAAGTCCGTCAAATGTAGCCCGGACAACATTATGAGCATTGTTTGAACCGAGGATCTTGGTGCGGACGTTGTGAACGCCGAGCGACTGCAGAACCGCGCGAACAGCTCCGCCGGCGATAACACCCGTACCTTCGGCCGCCGGCTTGAGCAGAACACGGCCGGCACCATAGATGCCGATCAATTCGTGCGGCAGCGTGCCGTCGATAAGCGGAACGCGGATCAGATTGTTCTTAGCGGCTTCGACCGCTTTCTTGATCGCATTCGGTACTTCTTTCGCTTTACCGGTGCCAAATCCAACGTGTCCGGCCTCGTCGCCAACGACGACCAGAGCTGCAAAGGACATATTTTTACCGCCCTTGACAACCTTGGTCACGCGGTTGATGGAGATCAACTGATCTTTCAAGATCAAACCGTTCGGAGAAATTCTTTGTTTACTCATTGTCATTCGCCTCTTCTTTCGAAGCTTTGCCGTCTGCCGCCTCGTTCTTATTCAGCCCCGCTTCGCGTGTAGCATCGATCAATGCTTTAACACGTCCGTGGTAAACATAGCCGCCGCGGTCATAGACCACGGTGGAAACTCCGGCCGTTGCGGCGCGTTCGGCAAGAGCTTTGCCGACCCGCTGTGCTGCTTCGATGTTTCCGCCGGAATTACCGGTCAGGGCCTTTTCGACCGTCGAGGCCGAAACCAGCGTTTTGCCGCTGTCATCATCAATGATCTGAGCGTAGATATGATTTACGCTGCGGAACACCGCCAAACGCGGGCGATCTGCCGTTCCGCGAACTTTTTTGCGGATGCGGCTGTGAACACCGCGACGAATATCTGCTCTGCTTTTCTGTGACATAATCTTTTCCAATCAAAGCTCGCCGGTAAAGTTTGCCGAGCGTGTAACCTGTGGTGCACGCCCCGCCAGCTTTGGCCATTGAGCCGAATGAATTATTTACCGGTCTTTCCGGGTTTGAGCTTGTAAACCTTATCGGCGTAGCGGACACCTTTGCCTTTATAAGCATCCGGTTTACGCAGCCGATTCAATTCCGCGGCGACTTGGCCGAGACGTTGCTTGTCGATACCGGTCAGCGTCAAGGTGAGCTGGTATTGCGGTATCGATGCTTTCGTATTCACACGTTCGGCCTTGGCTTCGATGCCATCCGGCAGAGCGTATTCGACCGGGTGTGAATAGCCGAGGGCGAAAACGATCTTTTTGCCCTGAACATCGGCTTTATAACCGACGCCAACGACGTCCAATTCCTTTTTGAAGCCTTCGGTCACGCCGACAACCGCGTTGTTGGCAAGTGCACGGGCAAGACCGTGAAAGGCAGCGTGTTCATCACCTGCACGCTCGGCGACCAACGTTCCGTCTTCCTGCGAGAATTTCACTCCTGCGGGAACCGGTGTGGTCAGGGTGCCTTTCGGCCCTTTAACTTCCAGCTGCGAATCACTGATCGAAACGGTAACGCCCGCCGGGATCGTGATCGGTTTTTTTCCTACTCTAGACATATTCTTGTTCGGTGCGGCTGTGGTTCCAACCCGCATCAGGTACGGGCGGCTTCCAGCGGCAAACTAATAAACTTCTGCCAAAATCTCGCCGCCGATGTTTTCTTTACGGGCAGCTCGTCCGCTCATCAGGCCTTTCGAGGTCGATACGATATTGATGCCGTATCCGCCAAGGACCTTCGGGATCTCGCCGGCACCGACGTAAACGCGGCGGCCCGGACGCGAAACTCGCGATAGATGCGTGATGGAAGAGGTTCCTTTCGTATCGTACCGCAAAAAGATGCGGATAACGTATTTTACGCCTTCGCCTTTTGATGAAAAGCTATTGATATAGCCTTCTTCTTTCAGAATGCGGGCTACTTCTATTTTCAACTTTGAACCGGGAATATCAACACGCGGATGTCCGGCGGCGATCGCATTGCGGATGCGTGTGAGCATGTCGGCTATTGGGTCTGTCATCTTATTACTCCGTTTCTATTGCACGGCCCGGGCATACATTTCGCCACGCCGGCCGCTGATCTTACCAGCTTGATTTAACAACTCCCGGGATCTGGCCTTCGAGTGCCAATTCACGCAGTGCGATACGCGAGATGCCGAATTTACGCAGATAGCCACGCGGGCGTCCGCTTTGCGAACAGCGATTGCGAACGCGGATCGGGCTGGCATCGCGAGGCATCTTCTGCAGCTTGATGACCGCTTCGTCCACCTGTTCCACCGAAGACCGCGGATCATTGATGATCCGTTTCAGATCGGCACGGCGTTCTGCCCAAAGGGCTACTTTCGCTCTACGTTTGTTGTTCTTAACTACTTTACTGATCTTTGCCATAACTAATATTCATTTCGGCTGTGCCGTCTATTGTCTGAACGGCATTCCCAATGCCTTCAAGAGCGAGCGTGCTTCTTCGTCGGTCTTTGCTGAAGTAACGATCGAAATATTCATTCCGCGGGTCTTATCGACCTTATTGAAATCGATCTCCGGAAAGATAAGCTGTTCGCGAACGCCTAAAGTGTAGTTTCCGCGTCCGTCGAACGCCTTGCCGGAAATACCCCGAAAATCGCGAACACGCGGCAGGGCCACTGAGATCAGACGATCGAGAAATTCGTACATCCGGTCGCCGCGAAGCGTAACCATCGTCCCAATGCTCATTCCCTGGCGAAGTTTGAAAGCAGCGATCGATTTTTTCGCTTTGGTCACGACCGGTTTCTGGCCGGTGATCGCTTTCAGCTCTTCGCTGGCAGTATCGAGGATCTTGGCATTGCTGCTTGCTTCGCCAAGCCCCATATTGATGATGATCTTTTCGATCTTCGGCACGGCCATCGGATTCTCAATACTGAATTCCTTGGCCAGGGCCGGAGCGACCTCTTTTTTATACTTGTCTTTAAGTCTTGCCATTTTACAATTCCCCGGTTTGGGACCAGCATTTATGCATTACCAAACCTGTCTTCGGATAATAATTCTATTCTTCGTCTTCCTGTTCTTCGGCCTTTTCAACTACTCGATTGGCCGACACGCCGGAGGTCGGGATCTCTTTGCCGCTTTTGGCAACGCGGACCTTTTGGCCATCGCGGACCTCATAGCGCACTCTGGTCGGCTTTCCGGTTTCCGGATCGATCAGGGCCACATTCGAAACATTCACCCAAGCTTCCTGTTCGGAGATACCGCCTTTCCGGTTGGTTTGCGGATCTGCCTTGCGGTGACGCTTGACGATCATTGCTCCTTCGACCTTGACCTTGCCGTTGCGCGCATCGACGGCAATGACGCGGCCGCGGAACGGTTGACGCTTGCCGGCCGAATCGAACCGATTATATTCCTTTCCGGCGATAAAGACGACCTGGTCGCCGCGTTTGATCTTGCTTTTGACAGTGCCTGTCTTGACTGCTTCTTTCATCTTAAATCACCTCCGGTGCCAGCGAAACGATCTTCATGAAGTTCTTTTCGCGCAATTCTCTTGCGACCGGGCCGAAAACACGTGTGCCGACGGGTGTACCGTCATCTTTAATAAGCACCGCTGCGTTTTCGTCAAATCGGATGTACGTTCCATCTTTGCGACGAACCTCTTTGCGGGTCCGAACGATAACGGCATTGTAAACCTTTCCTTTTTTGGCGGTGCCATCCGGCGAGGCTTCTTTGACCGTAACTTTGATCTTGTCGCCGAGACGTGCGATCTTAGCGGTCGAACCGCCGATCGGAGCGATCATCTCTACGCGTTTGGCCCCTGAATTGTCCGCGACCGCCAAAGAGGTCTGCATCTGAATCATAACTTTACTCCGTTTCCAATCGCCTGCTGAACCTTGTCAGCAAGCAGATAAACTATCTTTCAGCCTTTTGAAGGATCTCGACCACACGCCAGCGTTTGCGGGCAGACATCGGACGAGTTTCAACGATCCTGACCTTGTCGCCGGGTTTGGCACCGAGTTCGTCGTGGGCCATGAATTTCTTGCGGCGGCGAACGTATTTACGATACGTCGGATGTTTGACCAAACGATCGACGCGCACGGTGACGGTCTTTTCCATTTTGTCGGAGGCCACAACGCCGATCTTTTCGGCTCGCTTGCCTTTATTGCCATCCGATTCGACGGCCGTGTCTTCGGCTTTCGGTTCGGCCTTTGCCTTTTTGGCGGCGGCTTTTTTGGCCGGCTTCTTTTCAGCAGCCGGAGCTTCTACCGCAACTTCGGCGGTTTCAGCCGCATCAGCCTGAACAGCAGCTTCTTCGGCGGCTGCAGTTTCTTCGGCGGCGGCCGCTACGGTTTCTTCGACCTCTTCTGTTTTCTTCTTTGCCATTGTCGTATTTCAAGCCTAAACCCGGCCTGCCTTATTTTGAACTCTGCTCCTTTTGGTTAAGAAGCGTATATACCCGGGCCAATGTCTTTTTTTCGCGGCGGATATCGCTGGAAGTGTCAGCAACGCCCAGCGTTCTGCGGAATTTCAGGCGAAAGAGCGATTCTTTCAAAGCGTCTGCCTGATCTTTCAATTCCTCAGCGGACATGTCCTTGAGTTGATCCATCTGTTCTTTGCGTTTCATAAACTTAAACCACGCCTCCTTCCAGATCGGCACGGGTAACGAACTTGGTCTTTACCGGAAGCTTTTGGGCGGCTAAGCGCATAGCTTCTCTTGCCAATTCTTCGGGCACACCTTCGATCTCGTACAGCACGCGTCCGGGTTTGATGACGGCGACCCAGTGATCGGGTGCACCCTTTCCGCTTCCCATACGGGTTTCGGCCGGCTTTTTCGTGATCGGTTTATCAGGAAAGATCCTGATCCATATCTTACCGCCGCGTTTTACGTGGCGCGTCATGGCGATACGGGCGGCTTCGATCTGCCGGTCAGTGATCCATCCGGCTTCCAGTGTTTTCAGTCCGAAGTCACCAAAGTCCAGGTTCTCGCCGCGGGTTGCCTTTCCGCGCATGCGGCCTTTCATTACTCTTCGGTGCTTGACCTTTTTTGGCTGTAACATAATAACCTCGGTTTCCTGTCAGTGCCGTCTGCGGACGGCCAAATAAACTTATCTTCTATCGTCGCGACGCGGGCGGCGGTCTCGTGCTCCGCGTTCCAGCTTGACCTCATTGATCGGGTCGGTCGTCGTTCCGCGGGCCATAGCCGCCTTCGGATCGAGGATCTCGCCGCGATAGATCCAAACTTTGATGCCGATGATACCGAATGTTGTCAAAGCTTCGGCGAAACCGAAATCGATGTCGGCACGCAGTGTATGCAGCGGCAAGCGGCCCTGCAAAGACCATTCGGTTCGGGCGATCTCAGCCCCGTTCAGACGGCCGGAGATCATGACCTTGATGCCCTGTGCACCAAAGCGTTGTGATTCTTCCATCGTCTTTTTCATCGCACGGCGAAAAGCGATACGCTTTTCCAGCTGCTGAGCGATCTTTTCCGCCTGGAGCTGAGCATTCAGTTCCGGGTGGTGGATCTCTTGGATGGAGATCAGCACTTCGCGGCCCGTTTTGCGCGAAAGGTCTTCGCGCAGCTTTTCGATCTCAGAACCTTTGCGGCCGATGATGATGCCCGGTCGCGAGGTGTAGATGATGATCTTCAGGCGGGTAGCAGCTCGTTCGATATCGATATGCGAAACGCCGCCGCCGGCGAATTTCTTTTTCAGTTCACGCTTGAGCTCGAGATCTTCGGCCAAAAATTTGCCGAATTCCTTTTTGGCGAACCAATGAGAATGCCAATCCTTGTTATATCCGACCCTAAATCCGTATGGATGAACTTTCTGTCCCATATTAATCTCTTACTGTCTTTCCAGTTCCTCGTTTTTCTCTTCCTGGACCGCATCGGCCGGTTTCGTTTCCCGGCTGTGTGCCTCGGCATGCGTCGAAGCGTTCTTTGCGTCCGCGATCTCGGCATCGTCATGTGCCTCGACTGCCTCAAATGCCTCGTCAACACTTACCGGAGCCTCTACTTCCGCTGCTACGGGCTTTTCGGCCTCCGGTGCCTTTTCAACCTTCTTCTTTTCAGCCTTTTTAGCGGGCTTGGCCTTGCTCGAATCGCCGGCGGCGGCTTTCTTGGCTGCGGCGGCGGCTTCGGCCTTTAAGGTTTTCTCATCCTTTTCCGGAGCGTCGCTGGTGACGGAAATGGTGATGTGGCAATAGTGCCGCTGTTCGCGATAGGCACGGCCCTGAGGTGCGGGACGCATACGCCGGCGATTTTTGGTCGGGCCCATGTCCACAAAACAGGTTCTTACCCACAGCGTGTCCGGGTCAATGGCAATGTTCTGTTTTTCGGCAATGTGCGTTGCATTTGCAATTGCCGATTGCAGCGTTTTTGCGATCGGGCCGGCCGCACGCTTATCCGTGAATTTCAAGATCGACAACGCCTGTGAAACGTTACGTCCGCGGATCAGATCGATCACCAAGCGGGCTTTACGCGGCGAGCCTTTCAAATACTTTGTTTTTGCTATCGCTTCCATATCAATGTAATGGTTTACGGCTTTGCTGACCGGCGTTCCTTATTCGGCCGCCGATCAATGGCCATTGGCTATTTCCTTTTTGCCATCTTTTCCGCTTTGGTTCCCGGGTGTCCTTTGAACACGCGTGTCGGCGAAAATTCTCCCAACTTATGTCCGACCATATTCTCGGTAACAAAAACCGGAATGTGGCGTTTACCGTTGTGCACACCGAAGGTCAATCCGACCATTTCCGGCGAGATCGTCGAGCGGCGTGACCAGGTTTTGATCGCCGGCGGCTTTTTGCCGGATTCCTGAATCCGCTTGAGAGTTTTGCTGATGCTCAAATCGATGAACGGTCCTTTCTTTAATGAACGTGGCATATTATTAATCCCAGATATCAGATCTTAACGCTCTGAACCTATTTTCTCCTGCGATCTCTGACGATCATGTTTTGCGTACGCTTATTGCGACGGGTCTTGTAACCGCGCGTCGGCTGTCCCCAAGGGGTCACCGGGTTGCGTCCGCCCGAGGTCTTACCTTCACCACCACCGTGGGGGTGATCGACCGGGTTCATGGCCACACCGCGAACTTTAGGACGTTTGCCCATCCAGCGTGAGCGGCCCGCTTTTCCGAGCGAGACATTTTCATGCTCGGTGTTGCCGACCTGTCCGACAGTTGCCATGCAGACCACCGGAATACGGCGTACCTCGCCGGACGGCATTCTGAGCTGTGCATATTCGCCGTCTTTGGCAACGATCTGGGCAAATCCGCCGGCTGAGCGGACGAGCTGGCCGCCTTTACCCGGACGAAGCTCGATATTATGAACTTCCGTTCCGAGCGGGATATTCTTGATCGGCAGAGCGTTGCCCGGCAGAATATCGGCTTCGGTGCCGCTCAAAACCATCGCATTGACCTTCAACCCGACCGGCGCAATGATGTAACGCTTTTCGCCGTCAAGATAGGTGATCAAGGCAATATGTGCCGAACGGTTCGGATCGTACTCGATCTGCGAAACGCGTCCCGGAATGCCGGACTTATCGCGTTTGAAATCAATGATGCGATAGTGGCGCTTGTGGCCTCCGCCACGGCGGCGAATGGTGATGCGGCCGTCGCTGTTGCGTCCTGAAATTCTCTTTTTCGGCTCGAGCAGTGATTTTTCGGGTACTGCTCCCGGCGTCAATTCGTCGCGTGTCAGATAGGTCTGATAGCGGCGTGCCGGTGATGTCGGTTTTAATCTCTTGATTCCCATAATTCAATTTTGGAATGCGATATTCGGCTCATTTCAAAAGAACCATCCAATACCGCTTCTCAGATCTTCAAAGCAGATCCATTCATATTCGCTGCCTTTGCGGCGGCGATCCGTAGCTAGATCGCTTCGGCGTAATCCACGATCGGCTCGCCTTTTTTCAAAGTAACGTATGCCTTTTTCCAGCCGGCCCGGCGTCCTTCGTAACGGCCGCGGCGCTTTAGCTTACCGTCATATTGAACGGTGCGAACAGAAGCGACCTTGACGTTGAAGATCTCTTCGACGGCCTTTTTGATGTCCGGCTTGGCTGCCTTGCGGTCAACCCGAAAGGTAAGTACCTGGCCATTGACACGGCCCGAATCTTCTTCCGTCGATTCTTCGCGAAGGATCAGACTCTTTTCCGTTACTACCGGAGCTCTCAATACTTCCCAAACATTAAAATTACTCATTGTCGGTTACCTCCGCAGCGACTTCAGCCTCTTCGGCTTTCGGTGCGGCCTTTTTCGCAGCTTTGACAGCTTTCGGAGCGGCCTTTACTTCTTCGGCGGCATCGCCCTCCTTGCCTGATTCACGTTTCGGATCGAGAAGCTCGTTGAGTTCTGCGACCGCCGCTTTCGAGATCAAAAGCTTTTCGTGATAGATGATGTCGTAGATATTAAGCCCGAAACTGTTCGTCACCTTTGTCTTTTGCACATTGCGTGATGAAAGGATCAGATTTTCGTTATCAAGCGTGTCAACGATCAGTGTCTTCGCCGATCTGCCCGAGCTGATCAAGCCCAAAGTTCCGATGGCACCTAGAAAGTCTTTTGTCTTTGCTTGAGCAAAACTGAATTCATCGATGATGATCAGGTTGCCTTCGCGCAGTCTTTCAGAAAGGGCTGAGCGGAGTGCTCCGCGGCGCATTTTCTTCGGCATCTTGTAGGACCAATCACGCGGCTGCGGGCCATGGACGTTTCCGCCGCCTTTCCAGAGCGGCGATCGAAGCGATGCGATACGGGCACGGCCGGTACCTTTCTGCTTCCAGAGCTTGCGTCCCGATCCGGAAACATTGCCGCGGGTCTTCGTTGCCGAAGTTCCCTGGCGGCCGTTTGCCTGATAGTTAACGACTGCGGCGTGGATCAGAGCTTCGTTCAGCTCGGCACCGAACACGGCATCCGACAGCTCAACATCCCCGACTTCTTTATTCTTCAAATTGCGAACCTTTACGGTAGGCATAATCTTAACCTCGAAATTTTCCGGCGTTCAAAACCGAACGCTCGGTTGATCAAAACTCTATGATTTTCTGACGACAACCAAACCGCCGTTCGGGCCCGGTACAGCACCTTTTATCATTAAAAGGTTGTTTTCAGCATCGACCCGAGCAACCGTCAACCCTTTTACGGTGACCTGTGCATCGCCCATGTGGCCGGATGAACGGGTGCCCTTGATGACCCGCGAAGGATATGCCGATTGGCCGATCGAACCCGGTGCACGAACGTTCATCGAACCGTGCGATTCGGGACCGCGGGCAAATTTGTGCCGTTTGATAGTACCGGCAAAGCCGCGGCCTTTTGAGCGGCCGACCACCTCGATAGCGTCACCGTCAGCAAAAAGATCGACCTTGACCTGGTCGCCGACGGCAGCTTCGGGTTCGCCTGACAAGCGGATCTCTTTCAAAACCCGGGTCGGAGGAACTCCGCCGCCAGTCTTTTCAAAGTGTCCGCGAAGCGGCTTTGACACATTCTTAACGCCGATCGGCTTGTCTTCAACAAAACCGAGCTGAACTGCGTTATAGCCGTCATTGCCAGCGGCGCTTTTCGTTTGCACGACCACACACGGACCGGCTTTAATGACCGTTACCGGTGTCACCGTTCCGTCCTCAGCAAAAAGCTGGGTCATGCCAAGTTTTCTTCCAATGATTCCGCTTATCATAATTCTCGCTTAGAGCCCCGCACCAGAGCGGTCTCTTCCATGAGAGTCGGTGAGAAACACCATACCTCTCGAACTAGTTCTTTCCGAATGCCTTGATCTCTACATCGACGCCGGCCGGAAGATCCAATCTCATCAGTGCATCAACTGTTTCTGCTGTCGGATCCAAAATATCCATCAAACGCTTGTGGGTACGGATCTCAAACTGTTCACGCGATTTCTTGTCAACGTGGGGCGAGCGAAGCACCGTCCATTTATTCTTGATGGTCGGAAGCGGGATCGGGCCTGCAATACGTGCTCCGGTTCTTTTCGCCGTTTCCACGATCTCTTGTGTTGACTGATCCAACACGCGGTGATCGTAGGCTTTCAATTTGATGCGAATCTTTTCGTTTAACATAATTCCTTTGTTCTGAGTACCGCCATCAGCGGCTTAATGTTATCGCTGCCGCCAAAGGCGGTACCCGAAACTTACTATTCAACGATCTCCGAAACGGTACCGGCACCGACGGTGCGGCCGCCTTCGCG
>CAKZGE010000006.1 GCA_936914845.1 uncultured Chloracidobacterium sp. | reverse complement strand
TCTTCGCTTCGCTCATCCACCCCTCCTTTGTAAGGAGGGGAGCCTGAAGATATTTCGTTTGTTTGAGCGTCTTCGCTTCGCTCAGCCACCCCTCCTTTGGAAGAAGGGGATCTTGAAGATATTTTACTTGTTTGAGCGTCTTCGCTTGCAGCCAGCGAGCGGATCAGCGTTGGTGAGATCCCGAGCACTTCGACCTTGTGTTTTGCGCAAAATTCCCACATGCGATCAGGCGTCGGGTAATCGGGAGCGCCGTCGTAAATACATATCGTTGCCCCGTTTATCAACGCTCCGTAAATAAGCCACGGCCCCATCATCCAGCCGATGTCCGTGTACCAAGAGATACGCGTGCCTTTGCCCACATCCGTGCCAAAAGCCATGTCCTGAGCAGCTTTGATCGGAAAACTCGCATGCGTATGAGCGATGCCCTTGGGCTTGCCCGTCGTCCCGGAGGTGTAGAGAATAATGAGCGGATCTTCGGCGGAGGTTGGTTCGGGAAGAGCAAACTCTGCCGGATCGAAAAGTTCATAGAACGATGAGAATCTCGGATCGTCCGTGCGGCGGCGGAGATCCAGTTCCTCACTATTGCAGCTCGTTACGTAAACTTTCTCGATGGTCGGACAATTTGAAACGGCTTCGATGGCGGTTTTAAGCGAATCCACACTTTTACCACGCCGCGAGAAATTTTCTGCCGTAAAGAGAGCCTTGGCTCCTACTGCGTTCAAGCGGCTGGCGATAGCGTCAACACCGTAACCCGAAAAAACAGGCACCGCGATGGCGCCGATGCGGTTTATTGATAGAAGTACGTTAACGGTTTCCGGGATCATCGGAAGATGTATGCCGATCGCGTCGCCTTTTTTGAATCCGGCTCTTTTTAAACTCTCGGCGACCTGCTCCACATATCGGTGCATTTCGGCATAGGAATAAGTTTCCTCCTTTCCGCTCTCGCCTTCCCAGATGATCGCCGGTCGGTCTCTCATTTCGTCTGTCTGCCAGCGGTCGAGGCACATTTCGGTGATGTTTAAGCCGGCTGCAGGAACGCGGACACTCTTGTCCGCAATCGCCGCTTGCGACGAAGCAGAGCTAAAGTGCCAGTCTTTTTTGTTTTCGAAGGTAGCGGCGGTTGTTCGGGCTTCGCCCTCATTGCGGACAGGAGTGTCCGCGTTCCGCTCGCCCTCATTGCGGACAGGAGTGTCCGCGTTCCGCTCGTTCTCATGGCGGACAAGAGTGTCCGCGTTCCGGGCGAGCCATTGAGGCAACTCGATGCCGTTCGAGATATCAAGGATCTTTTCATATGGCGGGTCAAAGCGAATGTCGAGAAATTTTAAAACCTCTTCGGTAAATTTTTCGACATCGCGTATCGAAAATTCGTAAAGTTCGTTCCAGGTCGAAACGCCGACCTGTTTCATAAATTTCGTTAGCTGTGCCCGCTCGATGACCTCCGGCGTCGGCCTCCATGCAATTGGCTGTTCATCTAAAATATTGGTGTCCTGCATAAAAAGCGAACGTGGCGACACACGCTTATAATAAGATAAGAAATAAAATTGTCCTATATTCGTTAAATCTCTGCAATTCGTGGCAAAATCGTAAAAGGGTGGTTCGGTGATCTCTATGGTCGAAAGCGTAGCCGCGGCAGCATTGCCGCCGGAACTATTCAAAGGACGGACGGCTGTTGTAACGGGGGCTTCGCGCGGTGTTGGGCGGGCGACCGCTCTGCGTTTGGCTGAAGGCGGAGCAAACGTCATAGTCAATTATTTGCGAAACGACGTTGAAGCCCTTGAGACCGCCGCACTTTGCGAGGCGAAAGGGGTTCGGGCGGCCGCGGTCCAGGCCGACGTTTCAGATCTCGTTGAGGCTCGCCGCTTAGCCACGCGAGCAATTGAAGAATTTGGGCGGATCGACCTTCTCGTCTGCAACGCCGGCATTTGGGAAGGAGCTCCGATCGAGGATATGTCGGAGGAATTGTGGAACAAGGTCATCAATAGCAACCTGACCTCTGCGTGGGCGACAGCAAAAGCATGTATTCCGGCAATGAAAAAGCAAGATTCGGCGGCGATCGTGCTTGTTTCTTCGACTGCCGGCCAACGCGGCGAGGCAAATTTTTCGAATTATGCCGCGTCCAAGGGCGGGCAGATCAGTTTTACTAAAGCCCTTGCCACCGAGCTATGCCCAAAGATCCGGGTCAATGCAGTTGCTCCCGGTTGGATCGATACCGCAATGTCGCAGACCGTCTTTCAAAATGCTGAATATAGAGAAGGTGTTCTTCGTTCGATTCCCCTGAACCGCATGGCAGAGGCCGATGACGTAGCCCTTTCGATCTGCTTTTTGTTGTCTGATTGGTCGCGGCACATTACGGGCGAAGTCTTAAATATCAACGGCGGTGCGGTATTGTGCGGCTGAAACAGTTCTTATGCCATCATAAATACTTGACATTGGTATAAGAAAAGTTGAACCTTTTCCTTTTAATTGACTGTGACATCAGATCGTTTTCCAATAGTGATGAAATTTGGCGGCACATCCGTTGGCGATGTCGCTGCTTTTGAACGCGTGGCGGGTATTGTCGGGTCGCAGATAGACCGACGGCCGGCGGTGGTGGTATCTGCGATGACAAAGGTGACCGATGCTCTTTTGGCGGCGTTTGACCTAGCCAAAAAGGGAGATCCGGAAGCCGCTTTTGCTTCGCTCGCTTTTCATTTCGACCGTCACCGCGAGATCGCCGAACATTTCCTGCCGGATCCTGAGAACGGCCCGTTTGCCCGGGAGCTTAAGTTTGCAAGGGAAGAACTGCAGGATCTTTTAACGCGGGCTTCGCGACGGTCATTGCCATTATCGATGTTAAAAGATGCCGTCGTTTCCTACGGCGAACAGCTTTCATCGCGGCTATTGGCCGAGGTTTTAAGTTCGCGGGGCATCAACGCACGACAGATGGATTCACGGCGTTTGATCGTTACGGACGATGAATACGGGGCGGCACAGCCGATCTGGGAAGACACAAGAGAATTGATCCGGCTGGAGGTGGTCCCGGCGATCTCCGCCGGCGAAATACCTGTCATGGGCGGATTTATCGGTGCCAGCCGGGGCGGAGAAACCACTACGTTGGGACGCGGCGGTTCTGATTATTCGGCGGCGATCTATGCAGCGGCGGTCGATGCGACAGAACTGCAGATCTGGACGGATGTTACGGGCGTCATGACCTGTGACCCGCGGATCTGCGATACAGCCCGCACAATTCCGACGCTAAGCTACGAAGAGGCGGCGGAATTAGCGTATTTCGGGGCGAAGGTGCTGCATCCGAAAACGATCAAACCGGCGGTTGACCACAATATCCCGGTCCGTGTGTGCAACACCTTTCAGCCGCAGGAGACGGGCACAATGGTGGTTGGTGCCTCCGGCGAATCGCCGAACAAGATCAAATCCATCGCTCATAAAAAGAACATCACCATCTTGCGTATCACATCCGCTCGAATGCTCGGAAGCTATGGGTTCATGAGCGCTCTGTTTCAGATCTTTGACCGCTATCGCACGGTGATCGATGTGATCTCTACTTCCGAGGTGTCCGTAGCATTGACATTGGACAATACGGAGGCTGTGGAACAGATCGTGACAGAATTAGAAAGACTCGGCGATGTCGAGGTCGAATCGGGCTTTTCGGTGATCTGCGTTGTCGGCGAAGGGTTGCGGGCGTCAACCGGAATGGCATCCAAGATATTTTCCACCATCGAAGATACAAACATTTCATTGGTCTCGCATGGTGCCTCAAGCGTTAACCTGACCTTTGTGGTAAAAGAAGAAGCCGCCCCGGCCGTGATCAAAAAGCTGCACGACAAATTCTTTTAGCGGATTGAAATATGATCGACCGCGGCCTGACAAAATATCTTTGGCTTTCGATAGCCGCGGCCCTTGCCACGATCTCGCTTAAATTCGGTGCTTATTATTTGACCGGCTCGGTCGGGCTTTTTTCGGATGCGTTGGAATCGATAATAAACTTGGTCGCGGCGGTCTTTGCTTTGTGGATGTTGACCGTTGCTTCTCGGCCGCCGGACGAAGGCCACGAATTCGGCCATACAAAAGCAGAATATTTTTCGGGAGCGGTCGAAGGCTCTCTGATCGGGATGGCCGCACTCAGTATCGGCTGGGCGGCAATACAGCGTCTTTTTGATCCGCAGCCGATCGAAAATGCGGGTATTGGATTGGCCATTTCAACCGCGGCTTCGCTTATCAATCTTTTCGTCGGACGGATCTTGATCAAGAAAGGGCGTGAACATCGTTCGATCACGCTTGAGGCTGACGGAAAGCATCTAATGACCGACGTGCTTACCTCGGCAGGCGTGATCGTTGGCGTTCTGGCCGTTAGCCTGACCGGTTGGCTGCAGCTTGATCCGATCATCGCTCTGGCCGTAGCGGCCAATATATTGTGGAGCGGCTTTAATGTGGTCAAGCGGTCGGCGGAGGGTCTGATGGATTCGGCCATTGACACCGAACACCGCGAAAAGATAGAAGCCGTTTTAGAGCGTTATTGTGCTGAGCGCGGCATCGAATACCATGCTTTGCGAACTCGCTCATCCGGTGCCAGATATTTTGCTTCCGTGCATATCCTTGTGCCGGGCGAATGGAGCGTCAAGCAGGGACATGACCTAGCGGACGAGTTTGAAGACGACGTACGAAAGGCATTGCCCGGTACCGTGATCATCACGCATATCGAACCGCTAGACGATCCGCTTTCGATGAAAGATATAGAATTGATATAAACTATTCTCGGGGTTTAATGACAGCAAAAGACACGACCATTTATACGATCGGCCACGGCCGCCACGCCTTTGCCGATTTCCTAGCTTTACTGCAAAGCCGGCAGATCGAGTTCGTGTGCGATGTAAGAGCTTTTGCCCGTTCGCGATGGCCGCAGTTCAACGGGCTTGTTTTGGCCGAACTGTTGAACGAGAACGGGATCGGTTACGAACACATCCCCGAAACCGGCGGCAAGAACAAACCGACGCCCGAAGAGCTGGAATGGGGCATCAACCGCATTCTTGAGATCTCCGGCGAACTGCGGACGGTGCTGATGTGTTCGGAATCGCGGCCGCTGACACAACACAAACAGCCGCGGGCGAATTGCCACCGGATATCGCTGCTGGCTCCGATCTTAAAGGCAAAGGGAGCCCGGTTGATACACATCTTGCCGGACGGGAAGACGCTCGAATTTGATGAAGCGGCGGTGCCGGCATTGTTGTGAATGGTGCGGGGAAATCAGAGCCGCTGACAGCTGCCCGGTTGCGCTCAGCGGTAAGGTCGCTTGCGGCGGTCGATCCGCTAATGGGCCGCATCTTTGACGAATATGGCGAGCCGCCGTTGTGGAACCGGCCTCCAGGTTTTGCTACGCTGCTTCACATTATTTTGGAACAGCAGGTTTCATTGGCTTCGGCAAAGGCCTGTTTTGATAAATTAAACGCCCGAGTCGGCACGATAGAACCGAATTCATTGCTTCAGCTCGCTGAACCGGAGCTGAAAGCCGTCGGCTTTAGCCGTCAAAAAATGTCGTATGCCAAGCATCTTGCTGAAGCGGTATTGGATGGGAGATTTGATTTTTCCGCTGTTCACAAAATGGATGATGCGGAAGCTAAAGCCGAATTGACAAAACTGAAAGGGGTCGGCATCTGGACAGCGGACATTTACCTTATAATGGCTATGCTGCGGCCGGATGTAATGCCGAAAGGAGACATTGCTCTTCACGCCGCGTGGCATAAAGTTTCCGGCATAGGGCGTCCGGATGCTGATGAGTTCCAGGTAATTGCCGAGCGGTGGGCTCCGCACCGTTCGACCGCCGCCAGACTTTTGTGGCATTTTTACCTAAGTTCGCGTAAGAACAAGATGAAATTATGAAAATATTGGATGTCGGCTGCGGAGCCAATAAATTTGAAGGTGCGGTCGGGCTCGACAACAACCCGCGGACGGCAGCAGACGTTATTCACGATCTCGGCGTCGTACCGTATCCTTTCGCTGACAGCGAATTTGATCTGATCGTTTCACGGCATGTCGTCGAACATGTGCCGGATGTGATGGCTTTCGTCGGCGAACTCTATCGCATTGCCAAACCCGGCGGCCGCATCCGTTTGGTGACGCCGCATTACACCAATCCGGATTGGGCAACTGATCCTACTCACCGAAACCATTTCAATTCGTATTCGTTCAACACATTCATGCCGGAGCGGGCCGTTTTTGATTTCTACACCGATATTCGTCTGCGGCCGGTCAAAACCTATGTTTCGCTTCTGAATCTATGGAAAAGCCTCGGACTCGAGTTTTTAGTGAATTTGGATCAAAAGCGTCCGAAATGGCGATTTACGCGAAAATTCTGGGAGCATTATCTTAGTTCGGTAGTTCGCGGGAAAGAGCTTCATTTTGAGTTTGAGGTCGTCAAAGAGAGGGCGGCAGCGGCGAAAGAATTGAACGGCTGATCTTTTTGAGGGCAATTTTACGCGAGGTGTTATGGAGCACATGGTCCGCAACGCCTTTTTATCGTTTTGTGAACAAGGCGCCTGAAATTTTGGAAAATGTGGCGATGGCCCCGATGACCACGTTCGGCATCGGCGGCCCGGCCAGATATTTTGTCCGTGCGGCGAATGAAGAACACCTCGAACATGCTTTCTCATTTGCCGCTGAACGCGGAGCGGAGATCTTTGTATTAGGAGGCGGAAGCAATCTGTTGGTCGCGGACGCGGGTTTCAATGGATTGGTCGTACGCATCGAAATGGCCGGATGGGAATTGGCGAAGGATGAAGAAACGCTCCATGTCGGTGCGGGAGAAAGTTGGGACAGCGTGGTCGCAACAGCGGTCGGAAAATGCCTGGCCGGCATCGAATGCATGAGCGGGATCCCCGGTTCAGCAGGCGGAACGCCGGTGCAAAACGTCGGTGCATATGGCCAAGAGGTGGCTGAAACGATCGTTTCCGTACGCTGTTTTGACCGCATAAAGGGCGAGATGACCGAGCTTTCGAACAGCGAATGCGGATTTGCTTACCGAACGAGCATTTTCAACAGCAGCGAACGCGGGCGATATGTTGTAACACGCGTTAGTTTTCGGTTGAAAAAAGACGGTCTTCCGAATTTGACATACCGCGACCTCGCGGCTGCTGCCGACGGACGCCAGTTTTCGCTAACGGAAGCACGCGAAGCGGTCATCGCCATCAGACGAGCAAAATCTATGGTGGTCGATGCCGGAGATCGCAATTCGCATGGGGCCGGGTCATTTTTCAAGAATCCGATCATTGCGGCGGAAGAAGCGGCTGCGATCGCCGGAGCACCAACATTTCCGGCCGGTTCCGGTTTGGTAAAGGTGCCGGCGGCCTGGTTGATCGAAAAGGCGGGTTTTGAGAAGGGGTTTCAAATGGGCCGCGCCGGCATTTCGCAGAAGCATTCGCTGGCTTTGGTGAACCTCGGCGGTGCTCGTGCTGCGGACGTATTGGCATTGAAAGATGCGATCCAAGCCGGCGTGCATGACAAATTTGGTATCGAATTGAAACCTGAACCCGTATTTCTTGGTTTTTGATGCAAATGCGCGGGCCGCGGCGCGTCATAGATAGTCTGAGTTTTTCGGTTCCCCTGCCGAAGCGTTACCGGAGACATATAATGTTTAGAAACGTAAATACACAACCGATCATTGCCCTCATATTTTTAACTTCGCTGTTATTGAATGCGGTTCCGACGGCGGCCCAAGACCTGGTGGCGACCAACGACCTGAGCGCCGGAACAAGTGTTTTTGTCTTTCGCGGTTCCAGCAAGCGTCCCCAAGAACGTATGGGCGGCGGCAGCCTGTCGGCTTCGCGCTCCGGCTATATGCGGACGAACATTAATAAACAAACGGCATTCAGCCGCCAGAGGCGTGCTGAGCAGGTCAGGGCTCAACAGGCCGTCGCCGCCAAGGCCAAGGCCGGAACCGCAAAGGTCAAGCTGTCGAACACACTAGCCGTGCGTGCGGGAAAGGTGCTTGAGGCGGGCGATCTGAGCGGTGCGATCACCAATTTTCGAGAGACTCTAAAGGTGAACCCGAAAAACGCTGCGGCGTCCGCCGGGCTTAGCCAGGCACTTACCGCCAAAGCAATGGAGACGGCCGGGGGCGAGGACAACGCAGAGGCCCGCGAATATTTGCAGGAGGCGGTTAAGCTGGACGCGAAAAATGATGCGGCTTTTGCCAAACTCGGCGAAATGGACGCGGCCGCCGGCCGAGATGCCGAAGCCGTCGTCAACTATCAGAAAGCATTGGCCATCGATCCGCAATTCACTTCTCTATACTTGCCGCTGGCGATGGCATATGTCGAGACCGGCGAACTTGAGAAGGCCGGAACATATATCGATAAAGCCGAGGCATTGGGCGGCGATTCGGTTGCGGATGCCCGCCTGGCCCGGGCCAAGATATTTTACAAGCAGAATCGCAATGATGAAGCATTGGCGGTGATCGAAAAGGCTGTTCAGGATGACCCGCGAAACGCCGCCGCCTATACACAGCAAGGCGCGGTCTATTCCCGCATGGAAAAGCGCAGCATGGCTTTTGCGTCCTATAAGAAGGCGGTCGACGTGGATCCGGAATATGCTCCGGCATATTTTGATCTGGGTGTGCTCTATTACAATGGCGAGGATTTTAACAATGCCTTGGTGGCCTATCGCAACGTTGTGCGTATCGAACCGCAAAACTACAAGGCACACGCCAATTTGGCCAGCACCTATCGGCAGCTAGAGCGTTTTCCCGAAGCTAACGCCCAATATAAATTGGCCGAACCCGGCAATCGGCAAAATGCGGAACTCTATAGCGAATGGGGATTCTGTCTTGGCAAAACGCTGGAGTGGGACAAGGCGGCGGAACGTTTGGAAAAGGCAAAATCGCTTAATCCGGACGCGATCGACCAAGCAAATGTTGGCTGGGCATATTACAACCAGGCCGAGGATCTGAAAAAGCAGGATCGCGATGAAGAGGCCGAAGCGATCTTCGCCAAATCAAAAGAAGCGTCGCAAAAAGCCGTCGAGATCGACCCGAAATTGGACGCGGCTTATCTGAATCTAGGTTCGGCAAATAACAGCACGGGCGATTACCAAGCTGCGAAGACCGCCCTTGACGAAGCCTTGAACCTGCGAAAAGATTGGGTGCCGGCGATGAATCAACTGGGCTTATCATATCGCGGCATGAATGATCTGGCCGGTGCGGTCGATCAATTTAACCGGGTGCTGCGTGTTGACGGCAATAATGTGATGGGGCTTTTCGGGCTTGGTTCGGCAGAAAGCGCTCGCGGTAACAAAAAAGAGGCAAAGCGAGCCCAGGACCGCTTGCGAAAGGTCGATCCGAAACTTGCCGATGAACTTGGGAACGTGATCGCCGGCCGCCTTATAGACGAAGGGAAACGTCAGCTGATCCGAAAGCTGCCGCGAATTCCGGGTTTGCCCTTCTAGGCGCTTATCAAATTTCGATAATTATAAAAATGCGGTTAGCGGAAGCCGCATTTTTTTGTATAATTAAGAGTTTAAAAATGCCTAGACGCACAGATATCCGCAAGATCCTCATCATCGGCTCCGGCCCCATCGTTATTGGACAAGGCTGCGAATTCGACTATTCCGGAACACAGGCCTGCCGCTCTTTGAAAGAAGAGGGTTTTGAGGTCGTGCTGGTCAATTCAAACCCGGCGACCATCATGACCGATCCCGAGATGGCCGACCGCACGTACATTGAGCCGCTGACACTTGAAGCCGTGACGGCGATCATCGAGAAAGAGCGGCCGGATGCACTTTTGCCGACCGTCGGCGGTCAGACCGGCCTGAATCTTTCTGTGGAGCTTTTTGAGACCGGTGTGCTTGATAAATTCGGTGTCAAGCTGATCGGGGCCAACATCGATGCCATCAAGGTAGGCGAAGACCGGGAGCTTTTCAAAAAGGCGATGGACGAGATCGGCATTCCGTCAGCCAAAGGCGGATTCGCCAACACCTGGGAAGAGGCACAGAAGATCGTCGAAGAGACCGGCTATCCGGCGATCGTTCGCCCCGCGTTCACACTTGGCGGCACCGGGGGCGGAACGGCATACAACCCCGAAGAATTCGAAGAGATCGCAAAAGGCGGGCTCGCCGCTTCGCCGGTTTCGCAGATACTTGTCGAAGAATCGATCCTCGGCTGGAAAGAATATGAGCTGGAGGTGATGCGCGATCTCAATGACAATGTCGTCATCGTTTGTTCGATCGAAAATTTCGATCCGATGGGCGTTCACACCGGGGATTCGATAACCGTTGCTCCGGCCCAGACACTCAGCGATGTCGAATATCAAAACCTCCGCGATATGTCGATCAAATGCATTCGCAAGGTCGGTGTCGAAACGGGCGGCTCCAACATTCAATTTGCCGTCAATCCGGAAAATGGCGAGGTTCGGATCATTGAAATGAATCCGCGCGTGTCGCGCTCGTCCGCGCTTGCCTCAAAGGCGACCGGTTTCCCGATCGCGAAATTTGCCGCCAAACTAGCGGTAGGCTATACGCTGGACGAGATACCGAACGACATCACAAAGAAAACGCCCGCGTCGTTTGAACCGAGCATTGACTACGTCGTGACCAAGATCCCGAAATGGGCTTTTGAAAAGTTTCCGGGTGCTGAGGATGTGCTCGGGACGCAAATGAAATCTGTCGGTGAAGTAATGGCGATCGGCCGCACGTTCAAGGAAAGCCTGTTCAAAGGGCTACGCTCCTTAGAAGCCGTAAAGCCGTTGCGGCTGGTTGACGTACCGCACGAAGAGCTTCAGCGAAAGCTTGCCCGGCCGAATTCGCAACGGTTCTCGTACCTGACCTACGCATTGCAGAATGGATATTCGCTGGAAGAGATACATCGGCTGACGAAGATCGACCCGTGGTTTCTGGATCAACTAAGCCAGGTCATGGAGCTGCAGGAAACACTGTCCGAACCGGAAGCCGTAACGACCGGGTTTTTCTCGGAAGGTGTATTGCGAACCGCTAAAGAGTTCGGCTTGTCGGATCGTCGCCTTGCTTATATAACGAATAAAAGCGAGGTCGATGTGCGTGATCTGAGAAGATCGGCGGGCATCAAGCCGGTTTATAAACGGGTCGATACCTGTGCGGCCGAATTCGAATCGCACACGCCGTACCTCTATTCGACCTATGAAGAAGAATGTGAGGCGGAGCCGACCGATAAGCGCAAGATAATGATCCTCGGCAGCGGGCCAAATCGCATCGGGCAGGGGATCGAATTCGACTATTGCTGCTGCCACGCCAGCTTTGCCCTGCGGGATGCGGGTTTTGAAACGATAATGGTCAATTGCAACCCGGAAACGGTTTCCACCGATTATGACACCTCTGACCGGTTGTATTTTGAGCCGCTGACGTTCGAAGACGTGATGAACATCGTTGACGTGGAAAAGCCCGATGGCGTGATCGTGCAATTTGGCGGGCAAACGCCGCTCAACTTGGCGGATAAACTGCATGCAGCGGGTGTGCCGATAATCGGAACGTCGCCGGATTCGATCGACCTCGCGGAAGACCGCAAGCGTTTTTCCGCTCTCTTGCTTGACCTTAATATTCCGCAGCCGGCCAATGGCACTGCGGTTTCCTCCGAAGAGGCGAAGGCCATTGCGGCTGAGATCGGCTATCCGGTCATTGTCCGTCCGAGCTTTGTACTCGGCGGGCGGGCGATGGCTATCGTCTATGACGAAGATTCGCTTGATGAATATATGCGAACCGCAGTCGATGCCTCACCCGAAAAGCCGATATTGGTCGATAAATTTCTGGAGCGAGCCGGCGAAATAGATGTCGATGCATTGGCGGACGAAGAAACTGTGGTCATCGCCGGCATACAGGGCCATATCGAAGAGGCAGGTATTCATTCGGGCGATTCTTCCAGTGTGCTGCCGGCGCAGCGCATCGCTGCCGAACATCTTGAAACGATACGCCATTACACGGTCTTGTTGGCGAAAGCTCTTAAAGTCAAAGGCCTGATGAATATCCAATATGCAGTCAAAGATGATCGAGTATTTGTCATCGAGGTCAATCCGCGGGCTTCGCGGACCGTGCCGTTCGTTGCAAAAGCGACGGGCGTGCCGATCGCCAAGATCGCTTCGCTCGTAATGGCCGGTGAAAAGCGGCTGGCAGAATTTGCCCTGCCCGACGTTTTGCCGGTGCCGCAGATATTTGTCAAATCGCCGGTGTTCCCATTCAAAAAATTTGCCGGTGTCGATCCGATCTTAGGCCCGGAAATGCATTCGACCGGCGAAGTGATGGGGGTTGGCTCGACCTTTGGTGAAGCCTACGGCAAGGCGATGGAAGGTGCGGGATTGGTGTTGCCAATGCCGCTAAAAGACGATGCGGACAAGAGTCTCCGCGTTCCGAAGGCGTTCATTTCTGTCAACGAAGGTGACAAAGGCCAAGCCGTGATACTTGCCCGACGGCTGAGCAAGCTCGGATTTGCTTTGGTTGCCACCTATGGGACAGCGACAAGATTGCGCGAGGTCGGGTTGGAATGTGAAACGGTATTTAAGGTCAATGAAGGGCGACCGAACATCGCGGATATCATCCGCCAAGGCGAGGTCGCTCTGATCATCAACACACCGCTCGGAAAGGCTTCATTCTATGATGAAAAGGCGATACGAAAGGCGGCCCTGCAGTTCAACGTGCCGTGTGTGACGACCATGACCGGTGCTGAGGCGATCGTCGAGGCGATCACCGCCCGCACCCGCGAAGCCTCGATCACCGTCCGCAGCCTGCAGGAGATACATTGACTTTGAGCTACTGTTCGATCTTCGATCCCGGCTCCGGGTCGCAATTGATCCCATTGCGGCCCTTATTATTTTTGAAATCGAAGACCGGGCTGCATCTTCGCAGGGGCTTATTGGCTGTCGGATCGTCAGAACCGAATCGATAGACAAGAAAACCGATCATGCGGGCGGGTTTTCCGCCGAATTTTCCGGGTTCAAACACGCTTGAACGAGCGGCTTTAACGGCTTCTGCATGCAGGATCGGATTCCCGGAGCTGGCTTTTGCTTCGAGCACGCGGCCGTTCGTGTCAACCAAAACATCGACCATCACATAACCGGTTATGTTCTTTGCCTTGGCTTCCGGCGGATAGATCAGCTTCGGAGCCGAAACGACCGCGAAGTTCATAAAGTTGTGGTCGTCGCCGACAATAAACCCATCATATTCCGTATTCTTTTGGCGGATTTTGCGCGACTTGGCGGGCGTGCTTTTTTTGGCGTAAGCCACTGGACGGCGAACGTCTTTTACCACAAACGGCCTGTTTGAAGGCCGATCTACGGCAACGCCGACCAAACCCGAACCTTCTGTCGGATTGCCGCTGACGGCAACCGCCGAGCCTTCTTTTTGTCCATTGACGATAGCCGTCGCAATGCAAAGACCGATGGCGAGAGTTGACGTTCGTAAAATTGATCTTGAAAACATCATCATAACCTCTCGACGTTAACCGGATCGGGCTTTTGCCAATAGCGATGGCAAGGCCCGCTCGGCCGGTATGACGGCACGAGGTTTTTTGCGATACTAGATCTATGTTTGGACAAAGATCGATGAAGAAAATGGCGGCGGCGGCTATCGTGTGTTGGGCTTTTGGCTGCGGCGGCGATACGGTTAAAAACGCTGAGAACGGGCAGGAGCAGTCGGTTGAGCGGCTGTCAGCAGTTCTGCTTTCGGCGCCAGGTGCGGAGGCTGCGGAACCGGCAGCGGCGGCCGGTAAAGATGGAACGCTTTTCACGGCTTTTGTGCAGAAGAATGCGGCGGGCGGCAGCGATCTCTATGTCCGGCGGTTCGTTAAAGGGGCAAAAACACCCGGTGAGCCGGTGCGTGTAAATCCGGTTGCCGGACAGGTTCGTTCATGGCAAGGCGATCCGCCGGCCTTGGCTTCTGGGCCGGGCGGTGAGCTTTATGTCGGTTGGACGGCGAAATATCCCGGCGGCGATCGCGGCACTATACTTTATCTTTCAACTTCGAGCGATGGCGGAGCAACATTCGGTGAACCCGTGCAGGTAAACGACGACAAATTGCCCGCTTCGCACGGAATGCATTCGTTGGCTGTGGGAGCGGACGGCACCGTTTATGCAGCCTGGCTTGATGAACGCTACCTGGCGGAGCGGGCGGCAAGATCGACCGGCGGGTTCGGACTGTTGGCATTCTTTCATCACCATCCGACGCCGACGCCGAAAGGCGAAGAGGAACCGGACGCCGAACTTTACTTGGCGGCCTCAAAAGATGGCGGCAAGTCGTTTGGTGCCAACGAAAGGCTTGACCGCAATATATGTCCATGCTGTAAAACGTCGATCGCGATAAGCCCATCGGGCACGGTCGCTGTCGGTTATAGAAAGGTTTATGAAGGCGGATTTCGGCACATCACCGTCATTGCTGCCGCATCCGGCGGGGCATTTGGCCGGCCCGTTCTGGTAAGCGACGATCAATGGCAGATCGATGCTTGTCCGGTTTCCGGCCCGGCTCTCCGTTTTGCGGACGACCTATTGAACGTGGCCTGGTTCTCCGGCGGTTCGGCCGGCGAACACGGCATCTATACCGCCGCGGCCAATGATGCCTCGATCTCCGCTTTTGCGCCGCGTCAGCTCGTCGAAGCTTTTGATATGGGAGTTTCACCGGTTTGGGCGGGCGACCGCCTCCTTTACAGCAGCGACGGCGTTATAAAGCTGAAAGATCCTTTGACCGCACCGGCCGAGATCGAAAAAGGGCGGAATGTAGCAGCGGCCGCGGCCGATGACCGCATTATGTATACCTTTGTCGAATCGGCAGATCAGCAAAGATCGGTCGGCTTCGGAATTAGATAGCGGGGCTGTTTCTAAGGTGCCGGAACTTTGAACGCAGCCGTTAGGTGCTAAATGTTTGTAGGACGAATTCATCATGTTCCAGGGCCGTTAGGTGCGAAATGTTTATGGAACAAATTCATCATGTTCCAGCACCGTTAGGTGCGAAATATTTATAGGACGCGAATTTGTTAAATTGCATCAAGCTCCGTAGGAGCGGCATATTTTGTGTCGCTCCTACGGAGCTAATTGAAAAAATAAAACATCCGGTTCTACAAACATTCCGCCTCTCCGAGGCTGTTTTGAATCACCACCATAAAATCGAAATATTTTGGAGTGTTCCAATTCCAACGCCGTTAGGTGCGAAATGTTTATAGAACAATTCATGTGTTCCAATTCCTCGTTAGGAATGACAGTTGCCACCTTCGCGTTAGTTTGAAGAATTATGCCATGTTTTGGTGAGCGATTAATAAATATAACTTGGGTGTGCGTTAGGATCGGCAAAATGCTTGCTGTTCTTGACCAAATTGGCGGTTTGAAATACCTTAAAGCTACGAAATTTCTATTTATTGATCGCAGTCATAATCTATTTTTGTAATGGTCGAAGGAACTGATCGCGAGATCATAGGAGGGCATCTTCTAGTAATCGGAGGTGCAGAGGACAAATACAACGAGCGGCGCATATTGCGAAAATTTCTTTCGCTGGCAGGCGAGGAAAGGGCGGAGGTGTTGATCGTGCCGGTTGCCTCGGACTTTCCGGAATTTGCCGCAGACGTCTATACGCAGGCATTTCGAAATCTGGGCGTGGCAAATCCGCGGGTTTTGCGGGCGACATCGAGACAAGACGTGTTCGACGCCGATGTCCACGCACTGCTTGACGGCGTGACCGGCGTTTTCATTACCGGCGGTGATCAAATGAGGCTTGTGTCGCTGCTCGGCGGTACCGAATTTGCGGCCAAGCTGCGCCAGATGGTACGCGACACCGATCTGGTAATGGCGGGTACCAGCGCCGGAGCCGCCGGCATGAGCACGTCGATGATCGTCCGCGGTGATTCGGCTCCGCATCCGCATAAGAACAGCGTTCGCCTTTCACCGGGGCTTGGCTTCCTTAAAAACATCATCATCGACCAGCATTTTACCGAACGCGGACGCATCAGCCGGCTGATCACGGCCGTGTCATACAATCCTTACAATCTCGGCATCGGGATCGACGAAAACACGGCGATCATTCTTGATAAAGAGGGCAACTTGGAAGTGTTCGGTTCAGGTTCGATCACCATCGTTGACGGGTCGCGGATAACATATAATGAGATCGCCGAGGTCGAAGATAACGAATCTTTCAGCGTCTTTGGCATTCAACTGCATATTTTAGAGGATGGTCTGACATACGATTATTTTGGGCGCCGGCCGATCCCGCCGCCGAACGAATTTTTGCTCCCCGACCTGGCATAGCGGTGCGGCTCTTGTCAGCCGCCGTTCGTTTTTGAACTGGATCCTATATTGACGGCATTAGCAGCGAAAATATCAAAATATGGAAATTCTTGAGATCAGAACACTTCGCGGACCAAATTATTGGAGCGGATATTGGAAAAAGCTCATCATCATGCGGCTCGCCATCGGCGATTACGAAGAAAGGCCGACCAACAAGATCGAAGATTTCTACGCGCGGATGCTGGTCGTGCTGCCTTCGCTGCATGCTCATGGCTGCAGCTATCAAGAGCCGGGCGGCTTTTTGAAACGTGTTGAAGAGGGTACGTGGGCGGGCCATGTCATCGAACATTTTGCTCTCGAACTGCAAACTCTTGCCGGAATGGACACCGGCTATGGCCGCACCCGTGAAACCGAAGAACGCGGTGTTTACAATGTTGTTTACAGCTATCATGAAGAAGAGGTCGGACGATTTGCCGGACGTGCGGCTGTGCGGCTTTTTCTTGATCTGGCCGAAGGAAAACCGCTTGACGAGATCAAAGAACAGCTCGCGGCTGATATTCAGCGGATGCGGGAAATCCGTGAAGAGGTTCGCTTTGGCCCCTCGACCGGTTCGCTGGTCGATGAAGCCGTTTCGCGCGACATTCCCTTCATAAGGCTCAACGATCAATCGCTGGTACAGCTTGGCTACGGCGTACATCAAAAACGCATACAGGCAACCACCACCGCGAATACAAATATGATCGCGGTCGATATTGCCGGAAATAAGCACGCCACGAAAGAGCTGCTGGGCGATATGGGCGTGCCGGTGCCGAAAGGCTATCGCATTCGCAATGTCGAAGAATTAGAAAGCACAGTGGAAAGCGTCGGCTTTCCGGTTGTCATCAAACCGCTCGACGGCAATCATGGCAAAGGGGCAACGGTCGGCATCACCTCAATGGAGGATGCCCACAAGGCTTGGGAGAAGGCGAAGGAATATTCGCGTTGGGTGATCGTCGAAAAACAGCTGGTCGGCAATGATTTTCGTGCCTTGGTCGTAAATAACCGGCTGATCGCCGTTGCGGAACGCATTCCCGCCCACGTTAAAGGCGACGGCGAAAAGACCATACAGGAATTGATCGACCGGACCAACGACGATCCGCGGCGCGGCTACGGACACGAAAATGTGCTGACGCTGATCGAGGTGGACGGGCAAACGATGCGCTGCATTCGCCAGGCGGGCTATGAACTCGACAGCGTTTTGCAAAAGGATGAGGTGCTTTATCTAAAAACAACCGCCAATATATCAACCGGCGGCACGGCGATCGACCGCACAGACGAAGTTCACCCGGAAAATGTTTTCCTTTTTGAGCGAATCGCCAAGATCATCGGGCTTGATGTGGCCGGTGTGGACATCATTGCGACAAATGTTTCGGAACCGCTGCGCGAATCCGGCGGCGGTATCATAGAAGTAAATGCAGCTCCGGGTTTTCGCATGCATCTTTCGCCCAGCGAGGGCATCGGCCGTAATGTTGCTGAACATGTCTTGGATATGCTGTTTCCGCGGGCGGCACCGAGCCGTATTCCGATCTTTGCGATCACCGGTACCAACGGAAAAACGACAACTACCCGCTTGATCGCTCATATTCTGAAGGGAAGCGGTTGTACGGTCGGTTTTACCACAACGGACGGCACATATATCCAGAACCAAAAGATAACCGAAGGCGACAATACGGGCCCTATTTCAGCCCAATTGGTGCTGAAAGATCCGACCGTCGATGTGGCCGTGCTCGAAACCGCTCGCGGCGGCATCATTCGCTCCGGACTTGGATTTGATTACTGCGATATCGGCATCGTGACGAATGTTGCCGCGGATCACCTCGGCATGAAAGACATCAACAATTTGAAAGATCTGGCCCGCGTAAAATCGGTCGTGCCGCGAGCGGTCTCGAAAAAAGGGTTTGCCGTGCTCAACGCGGAAGATGAGAACGTCTTCAATATGCGTGAATTGGTCGATGGACAGGTCGTCTATTTTTCGATGAATGAAAACCATCCGAACATTGAACGCCAGGCCCGCCGCGGACGCATTTCGTGCGTTTACGAAAATGGTTTTATTACGATCCTTAAAGGTAAGTGGAAGGTACGTATCGAAAGGGCAGTGAACATACCCCTGACCTATGGCGGCCGTGCCGAATTCATGATCCAGAACGTTTTGGCTGCAACGCTGGCTTGTTTTGTACACGGCGTATCGATCGAAGATCTGCGGGTTGGATTGACGACGTTCAATGCGGGCATTGCACAAACGCCGGGACGGCTGAACTTTATCGAGGTCGGCGATTCGACGGTGTTGATGGACTATGCACACAACCCCGCCGGCTTGCTTGGCCTGACAAATTTCGTCAATAAACTGCCGAATAAATACCGCACGGTATTGCTTAATGTCGCCGGCGACCGGCGCGACGACGATATTCGCGAATTCGGCAAGATCGCTGCCGACGCTTTCGACCGGATCGTTATCCGCAAGGGACATTATCTGCGGGGCAGAACGGAAGAGAACATCTATCAATTGCTGCAGGAAGGAATTGCCCAAAGCGAGAACGACCCGCAGGTGCGGATAATTCCCGACAGCCGCGATGCCATGTATCATGCCATCAAAAATTGCCGAAAGGGTGAACTTGTCGTAACGCTCGCTGACCGTGTGCCGGACGACATATCTTTCCTGCACGACCTCCGGGACCGGCTGGCTGCCGAGAAGGCAGAAAAAGAGCAGCAGAACGGCGGTTGATCAAAAAAGCTCAGATGAGCTTTGACGGCGATATTTGGCGGGGCTTATATTCATCCTTCGCCGAAACGTGGCCGACAGGTGGCTGTGATCAGCAAAGCCGCACCGCATTGCGATGGAGGTAATGTCCATGTCGGTAGAGACAAGCCGCCGCCGGGCTTGTTTTAACCGCTCAGCAATGACGAATTGGGCAGGTGTTGCACCGAAAGCCTTGCGGAATGCCCATAAAAAACGGTGCGGAGATTCGCCTGCAACCTGCGACAGATCTTCGAGCGTGATCTTTCCCGAGATCTGTTCCAAGATATATTCAAAAACGGCCTTTCGAGAGGTTTCAGACATGCTGATCTCGCGCGCCGATCTGCATTCTGCGGAGGAGCATAGCCTTTCTACCTCATCGCATATCTCCTGTACGATCGCCGAGCTTTCCATCCGGTCCGTATCTGATGTGCTTCCGATAGATCTCGACAGACAGACCATCGCTCGAAGCAGTCTTCGATCGTAATAACCCGCCAATGGTGAAAGGCCGCGATCCGAATGCGGTATCGTTACTTCGATGTATTCGGTTTCGGTGCCCTTAGCCGTTGTTGAATAGGAAACGCCCGGAGGGATGATCCAGATCTCGCCCGCCGACGGCCGGCCGGTGTGGGCCAACTTTCCGTCAAAGAAGGTTTCCAAGCGGTCGATCTTTCCGTTGAGGTGTGCGACCAGGGTCAGATCCTCGCCTTTGAACATCCATTCGACATCACGATCTATCTTTTCCGACGCACGAAATGCGGAGATCCGGCCCGCTTCGGGTGAGTGATCGCCATTTGATGCGGAGAATTTAAAAGCCACGAACGAATTCTAATGCTTAAAATCGTATTGTTCAATAGATCATGAAGAGCCGGGAAATAACAGAAGCAATTGTAACTAGCGGGCTATGATCAATAGACGCAGGCTCGATCGAATTGCTTCATTAAGGGCGAACGGATCTTTTAATTTACTTTTTACAGGAGATAGAAGAGAAATGGCAGATCACAGCTTAAAAGGAAGATCCGTAATAATTGCGGGCGGCGGGAAAAATCTGGGCGGGCTTCTTGCCCGCGAGTTGGCTAAAAGCGGCGTAAAAGCCGTGGCGATACATTATCACAGCGATTCATCGGCGAAAGACGCAGCGGAAACCGTGGCTGCGGTGAAGGCGGCCGGGGCGGATGCATTTGCGATACAAAGTGATTTGACCGTCGTCGAGAATATTCAGCGCCTCTTCGACGAAACGATCGAGAAACATGGCGGCGTTGACATCGCGATCAACACGGTCGGATTGGTCCTGAAAAAGGCTTTTGGAGAGGTCACTGAAGCGGAGTACGACCAAAGCTTTGCCATCAATTCCAAAGCGGCATTCTTTTTTATGCAGGAAGCCGGCAAAAAATTGCGAGATAACGGCAAATTATGCACGGTCGTAACATCGTTGCTCGGAGCATTTACCGGCTATTATTCGGCGTATGCAGGATCAAAAGCACCGGTCGAACATTTTACGCGTGCTGCTTCCAAGGAATTTGGCAGCCGAGGGATTTCGGTTACGGCAGTAGCTCCGGGGCCGATGGACACACCATTTTTTTACGGCCAGGAATCGAAAGAGGCGGTAGCTTATCATTCATCCGCCGCCGACCTGAGCAAATTTTCGAAGACCGGATTGACGGACATCGAAGACATTGTGCCGCTGATAAAATTTTTGGTCTCGGAGGGCTGGTGGATAACCGGGCAGACGATCTTGGCCAACGGCGGCTATACAACAAAATAAAAGATCGGTGAGAGAGGCCCGCAGGCTGCTAAAAGTTTGCGGGCTCTTAAAAGGGCAATTTGGCGGTATATACGTTGCCGCGGGAAACCGCAAAGATCATATCGCCGAATATTTTCGTAGAATTGAGTGACACTCCTTCAGGTTGGTTGAGCTTGACCAAGGCTTTATCGCCCGATACGAAATAGAGACCTTTTGCACCGGTAATAACGATCCGGCCTTTATCTACCGCTATCGCCTCAAGATCATCTTCCAGCTCGGCACCGATCTGACGCCACGTTTTGCCGCCATCGATCGAGGTGAAAACTGCATTCTTTCTGATCAAGCAGCCCCTTTCTTTATCTGCAAATCTAAGATCCTTTAATTCGCCGCCGGCATTCGGCAGCTTAGCCAAGTAGTGCCAATCGCCATCGGCCGTATTCTCGCTGACGAACAGCTCGTCGTCGTCATTGGCAAACCATCCTCTGCCCTCAGAACAAGCCGCCGCCGCGATCGTTCCCGGTTGCTTAGATCCTTCCCAAATGGTACCAAAAGAGGGCTTCGCGTAGTCTGGTGTTAAAAGAACCGGCTTGGGAGCGGCTTTATCGTTGTAAGCGGGGATCAAGTATCGGCCGTTGCATTCAAGGCTGTCTGCCGGACCCAACACCCGGCCGCTGCGATGATCTTCTGCTCTGTAAGAAATGTAGATGGATTCGGTAGAAGCGTTTTTGGCAGGGTCAACTCGCAAAATTTGTCCGCCGTGATCGCACTCGCTGCGAATGTAGAAAAACCCGCCCGCAAATGCGGCGTAGGACGGAACACACTCGGCGATTCCTTTTTCGATATGCGTCAGGTTCCGGCCGTCAAATTTATAGCTTTTGTTTATTCTATACTTCCCGAGCGTCTCGAATTTGCCGGCATTGATCGTTCCGAATTCGTCGCTGCCAAAGGCGAACAAGGCATTGTCTTTTACCGAAAGAGTATAGACATCGAAAGGAAGCTCAATTTTGTCCCATTTCAGCTGCGGAGCGGTCGAATTGGCCGGCGAAGAACGGGTTTCAGTATTTTGTGCACAAGCAACCGTCAGCGAAAAGATGCTTAGCAGCGTAATATAAAAAAACTTGGCAAATGACCTCTTCATTTCTAACACGTCTGAAATAGAATGCCGCGGTCGAAATCCGGCAAATTCATAGAGACCGAGACTGACAAATGATTTTTATAATAATCTTGAGCTTCCAATTTTTGAGCTTCAGTGGGCTTGATTTTGTAGTTGAAGTGCGGGGCATCACCGGGTTGATTATGCAAAAACCCGTGCATCTCAAATATATTGATCAAGGTTTTTCCCTTATTGGGGCCAGCCTTTAGTTTTCTGTTGCGAAAAATTGCCGGCATATCGAATGAATAACCGGCACCGTGATTACTCCTTCCCGGATATTCGCCGGGTCGTGCCGCTATCACTATATTGGGGTATGGTTTCGATTTCCCCTTTTTTGCCGCCGAGAGATTCGCCTGATATCGTCTCCAATATTCAACTTGTACCTCAAAGGGCCGGAAAAGTTCGCTGAAGCCGACAAACTGTAAACCACCTTCACGTATCGCATCAAGAGCTGCATAGAAGTCAGATACAACATTCTCGTGCATATACGGATTATTCGTAACGGCGAGATCCGTAGAAGCATCACTTACACGATGTGAAACGTTCACTAATACCGGCATATCGTTATTTTAATGACTTAAAGCCACATCACTATCTATATTTTAAATTATTTCGGAAGTCAACAAAAAAACGTACGGGCAACCTCTGAACATAAGGCTCAGCGAACGGATACTAGAAAACTCAAATAAACGAATATCAACGACATCAACGCAGCGGTTAGGTATTTACCAGATCACATGGCCGATGAAATGGATCGATTCCCTTAAGTGTAAATGTCCACGACAAACTCATTTTCGGCAGTTACAAAGCCGCGATACATGCCGTTTGAATTGAAGGGAAGTGCAACATTTCCCTGTGCGTCAACGGCGATCAAGCCGCCTTCGCCGCCGATCTCCGTTACGCGGTCGATGGTTTCTTGAGCGGCTTCTTTCAGCCCAAGGCCTTTGTATTTCATGCGGGCGGCGATGTCGTAGGCCGTGACACCGACCATGAAATATTCGCCGTGGCCGGTGCAGGAAACGGCGCAGGTCGCATTTTCGGCGTAGGTGCCGGAGCCGATTATCGGCGTATCTCCGATGCGGCCGAATTTTTTATTGGTCATACCGCCGGTTGATGTAGCTGCGGCGAGGTCGCCATGAACGTCGCATGCCACCGCGCCAACGGTGCCTTTAGGTTTGGCCGCTGTCGGAGCATCGCCCACGTGATCCATTTGAATGCGCCCGGCGGCGATCGCCTCTTCGAGCTGCTTCCAGCGAAAATCGGTATAGAAATATGCGTTGTCCTCAAGCGGAACGTGCATATCTTCAGCAAATTTGATGGCACCGTCGCCCGCCAGCAGCACGTGAGCGGTATTTTCCATTACCAGCCGTGCCAGTGAGATCGGATTCTTTACATTGCGGATGGCCGCGACCGCTCCGGGACGAAGTGTTTTGCCATTCATTATCGCCGCATCCATTTCGTTCTTGCCCTCGTGATTGAAAACAGAACCGCGGCCCGCATTGAAGAGCGGAAAATTCTCAAGTTCGATAACGGCGGCCTCAACGGCATCAAGTGCCGAACCGCCACCGGAAAGGATCTGAGATCCGGCTTCGAGAGCGGCGCGAAGCCCGCCGCGGTATTCCGCTTCCAGCTCCGCCGTCATCGATTCCCGGCTGATGATGCCGGCCCCGCCGTGTACTGCCAATGCAAACTTTTTCATGCATCAAATTATATATCGGCGGGCGGAAAATTGGCAGTTATGGCAGCCGCATTTTTGCCGGTTCATTTTACGGACTCGACTGATCGCAAAACCCATTGCGTCAGCCGCTCATCCGGCAGCAGGGCCTGATCTGACATAGCATAGGGCAGGCCCTCAAGCCGCTTTTTGACACCCTCTTCGATGCCGCCAAAGGAAAGAAGCAGCGGCACGATCAAAACACGACGGTTTTCATCGACGGCCTTTTTAACGATGGAACGAAATTCTGCCGTTGCGGCCGAACGGATCGGTTCCGGAGCATCATCGCGGACGGTCAGATATTCAATGCGGGCGAAGCTGCTTTTTGCGGCTACCTCACCGGCAAGCGTTTTCATATCCGCCAGCCAAAGCTTGTTCGTTTCGTCTGAAACTGGCCCGTGAGCAACGATAACCAGCACTTCGGCAGATTGGTCTTTGCTCAACGCCTCTGCCCGCGAAAGCAGAATGTCGGCAACCAAAGGATGTGCGTCAAGGGCCGGAACCGAACGGATCGGGACGGCGGAAATAACAGGCGTCAATGGGTCAATACCCTTTTCCGCGGTGTGGCCCGAATGGCTGTCGTGTTTGCCGCCGTGGCCGTGATCCATCTTGGCGAAACGGGCCAGGTCCGGATGAGCGTCCTTGCGAAGCCCGAGCAGGAATTCCGTCGATGAAATGACCGAACTGTTCGATGAAATAAAAAGCGGGACCGCAACTATCTGCGTTACCTTTTGAGCATTGAGTTTATCGACCGCCTCCTGAATGGTGCGTTTTGTTGCCATGCCGAAAGCTACTTCGGTCGGATATTGTTTGCGAACCTCCGCCGCTACTTTATTCACCTCTTCATTCCAACCGGGCTTGCCGCCGTGGGCAAGCAGCAGCACACCGGTACTTACCTTAGCCGGCGGAGCCTGCGGCGGATGATGGCCCGCGTGGTCGTGCTGGGCAAAAACGCCCGATGCGAAAGCGGCGACAATGATCAAAAAAGAGAGAATTCTAATATTCATAGGACAAGTCATATAAATGCAATTGAAATTCGTTTTCAATATGGTAGCCGCTTCAAGCCGCCGCGTCAAAATGTCAAAGCTTTTGCGACCTAAGCCTGAGGGCGTTCATGATGACAGAAACGGAGCTAAAGGTCATTGCCGCACTGGCGACCATAGGTGAAAGCATCACACCCAAAAAAGGATAAAGTACGCCCGCTGCTATCGGGACACCGATGACATTGTAAAAGAATGCGAAGAACAGATTCTGACGGATATTTTTCATGACAGCACGACTGAGCGCGACCGCCTTGACGAGGCCATCCAGTTCGGGCCGCAGCAATGTGATGTCGGCCGATCGGATAGCGGCATCAGTTCCCGAAGCAAAGGCGATGCCGACATCGGCTTGGGCTAGAGCAGGAGCATCATTGACACCATCGCCCGCCATCGCGACGCGGTTGCCGAGTGCCTGCAGTTCCTTTATTTTGCCCGCTTTGTCTTGTGGAAGCACCTCAGCGAAGACCTCGTCGATCCCGAGTTCTGCGGCGACCGCTTCGGCAGTCCGACGGTTGTCGCCGGTCATCATTATGACACGGATCTTTTGACGGTGAAGAGCTTCGACGGCCGCCTTTGCGGAAGGCTTTACGGCGTCTGCCACCAAGATGATGCCGCCCGGCTTTCCCGCGACGGACACATAGAGCCGCGAGCCCGGCAGATCTTTGTTTTCAAGAAGCTGAAACTTTTCCCGAGCGGCCGCGGGCATATATGCCAAACGTCCCACCATGATCTGCTCGCCGCCGATCTTGCCCGAAATGCCCATCGCCGTCTCCGATGCAAAATCCGTGACCTCTTCCGTTGCCAGCCCGAGCCTTTTGGCTTCCTCAATGACCGCCGCCGCCAAGGGGTGTTCGCTGTATGCTTCGAGACTTGCTGCTAACCGCACGACGTCGTTGCCGTCGGATCCGCTCGAAGCCGAAACCGATGCGACAACGGGTTTGCCCTCGGTCAAGGTGCCGGTCTTATCGACGACGATCGTATCGGCTTTTTCGAGAAGCTCGAGTGCGGCCGCTTTTTTGATCAAGATCCCGCTGCGTGCTCCGCGGCCGGTGCCGACCATGACGGACATCGGGGTTGCTAAACCCAACGCACACGGACAAGCAATGATGAGGACCGATACCGCGGAAACCACTGCAAAAGCGAAGCTGCCGAAAAGGAGCCAGACGATGAACGAAATGGCAGCCGCCAGGATCACGGCCGGCACGAAGTAGGATGAGACCGCGTCCGCCAATCGCTGTATCGGGGCTCTGCTGCGTTGAGCTTCGCCTACCATTTTTACGATCTGAGCCAAAAGGGTATCGGAGCCCACCTTTTCGGCACGCATCACAAAAGTGGTTCCGCCGTTGAGTGTGCCGCCGATGACCTTTGCTCCAACAGATCTTTCCACGGGCATTGATTCGCCCGTGACCATTGATTCATCGATCGCCGCGTTGCCTTCGGTGATAATGCCATCCGTCGGAACTTTTTCATTGGCCTTAACACGCAAAAGCTGACCGGCATGAATGCTTGCCACCATCACGGTTTCCTCTGAACCGTCTGCTCGGATGGCCGTCGCTGTTTCGGGCGTTAGCCGAAGCAGTTCTTTGATGGCACCGGATGTCTGCGAGCGGGCGCGAAGCTCCAACACCTGGCCGAGCAGAACGAGCGTCGTAATGACCGCTGCTGATTCAAAGTAGCCGGGAACCATTCCGGAATGCGGATCGATCATCGTCGCCGGGAACAAATGCGGTAGGAAAAGGGCTGCTACGCTTAGGACATAGGCAGCACCGGTTCCGATGGCGATGAGAGTGAACATGTTCGGGCTGGCATTTTTCACCGATGCCCAGGCACGCTCAAAAAATGGCCAACCGCACCAAAAGACGACCGGCGTCGAGAAAAGGAACTGGAGCCATATCGACGAGCGGGGCGGCACCAGCGAATGAAAGCCCGGCAGCATTTCGCCCATTGCCGTGACGAAGACCGGCAATGTAAGTGCTGCGGCGATCCAAAAGCGGTGCTTCATATCGATATACTCCGGATCCGGCGTATCGTCGAGCGATATTTCCTTCGGTTCCAAGGCCATGCCGCAGATCGGACAGGTGCCCGGGCCGATCTGTACGACCTCCGGATGCATCGGACACGTATATTCGACATTCTTCATCGCCGAATCGTCCGGCGGCTGCTGTGGATCAAGGTATCTTTTCGGATCGGCGGCAAATTTATCGCGGCATCCCGGCATGCAGAAATAGTAGGTTTTTCCCTCGTGGACAAAAGATGCAGCGGCTCTCTGCGGGTCAACTAACATTTTGCATACCGGATCGACCGCCGGCTCATTGAGTTCTGGCGCCGGTTTGCGAGTAATGCCGATCGGCTTTGGCGCATTCATTTGCGCGGCTGCTTTATCGCGACAGGCGATACTGCAGAAATATATCGTTTCGCCGTTTCGTTCGAGCTTTCCGGCGGCGGTTGCGGGCGTAACTTCCATGCCGCAGATCGGGTCAATGTATTTGCCGTTCATTTATCCTTCCTCTTCACAAACCATTGTACAACCTGACAGTATGTATCAGGTCAAGCAGGGTTGGTTTCGGAAAAGGATTCGATCAAGCGGCAGACGGAATGGCCGTTCGGCTGCTTGTCATCCATCGCCGCCCACATATTCGCGGCGGCAAGCAAGCGTTTTTGCAGGCGTTGAAGTTCGCGGATCTTTTCGCGATTTTCATCTATTCGGCGTTCGACCACCTCGCGTACCATGGGGCAAGGCGTTTCGTTATGTTCGGCATGATCCAATATCTCTTCGATCTCCGCGATAGTGAAACCAAGCTCCTTTGCAGAGGCAATGAAGCGCAGCCGCCGAGCGTCTTCCGGTCCATAGATCTTATATCCGTTACGCGGATGGCGGGTTGGTCGGAGCAGCCCGATCCGTGTGTAATAGCGGACGGTATACGGGGATATAGCCGTAGATCTGGCCAATTCGGCAACGGTGTACATAGAATGATCCTATCATTTTAGGAATTGGGGCGGCATTCCGTATTTATATTAGTGTCGGTGAAAAAAGCCTGTTCTTTACGGCCTTCCGACAAATAACCTTATCCGAAAAGGCAAATGCGAAATTTTCGCAAACGCAAAGCCGAGAGACGCCGATTGGCGAACGGTCCGGCTGCCGAAGTGAGGTCCCGATGTATAAATTGATCCTGCTGCCGCTTTTTGCGGTGGTCTTTTCCACAGCGATATCTGCTCAATCCGCAGCCTTTTCCACCAGCGGAAAGGTAGGCTACGGAACCGCCGCTGCACCTTCCTTATCGACTTTGCAAATTGCTGAGATCGAACAAAAGGCTTTTGAGCTCCTTAACCTTGAACGAGTAAAAGCGGGCCGCAAACCCCTTCAATGGAGCGAAAAAGGAATTGGCGTTGCGCGAGGGCACTCTGCAAATATGGCGCGTTACAATTTCTTCAGCCATCGCGATCTGAACGGGGAAACGGTCGAGGCCCGGGCCAGCAGCGTAGGTATCTGCGATTGGAATGCGATCGGCGAAAACATAGCCTTTCTAAAGGGATATGCTTCGCCGGAGCAAACTGCTGTCCAAAGCTGGATGCGTTCAACAGGCCATAGAAGCAATCTGTTAGATGAAAGCTGGGTAGAGACGGCCGTCGGTGTAGCGGTCAGCGAAGATGGCAAATACTATTTTACGCAGGTTTTTTTAAGGTAGAGCAGAAAAGGCCGAACTCGATATGGCGCCGGTTGTATAAAGCAGCAGGCGCCTCTATATTTTTAAAAGTGCTGAAGCTGCCCTCATACGCCAAAATAAATCTGCACCTCGACATCTTCGGGCGTCGGCAAGATGGTTTTCACGAACTCTGCACGGTCTTTCAAACCATCTCGCTGTGCGACGAGATCTTTTTCGAGCCGGCAGACGAATTTACCTTAGCGGTAGCAGGCCGGGCACCCGCCGGTCCGGCGAATATTGTTACAAAAGCCGCTCAAATGCTAGCCGAGCGGGCAGGAGTGCGGTGCGCGGCCGCCGTTAAGCTGAAGAAGCACATACCTTCGCCGGGCGGACTGGGCGGCGGTTCCTCGAATGCAGCGACGGTCTTGATCGGACTGTCACGTCTGTGGGGCATTCGTCCTTCAGAAGCGGATCTATACCAATTGGCGGCAGAACTCGGATCTGACACACCATTTTTTTTGACCGGTGGAACAGCGGCCGCCGGCGGGCGGGGCGAGATAATTGAACCGCTGGAGGACGTGCGGATCGGGCCCATGCTGGTAGTCACGCCGCCGGTTGACGTTATGACCGCTGAGGCATTCAAAGCGTTAGACGCCCGCGTGTTGACAATTTCGGATGAAAAAAGTAATCTCTTAGTTTGCCGTGCGGCCGTAAAGAAGATCTTAGAAGATCCTGTTGCGGGTTCCAACGGTTTTGAAAATACTGTTTTTGCGGCGCATCCGGAGATCGAGCGGGTCAAGTTTACCCTGACACGAAACGGTGCTGTGCACTCTTTGATGAGCGGAAGCGGAGCGAGCGTATTTGGTATATTTGACACAGAAGAGACACGACAAACTGCTTTGAAAGCCCTTGACCATGAAGTCAACTGGCGAAAGTTTGCCGTAGCGGCTATTTCGCGAATTGAATATCGCGAAGCACTGCAGATAGTGTATTAGTCCGCTTCCGATCAGTTTCTCTAAAAGTTCGTTGGGGCGTAGCCAAGTGGTAAGGCACCGGTTTTTGGATCCGGCATTCGTAGGTTCGAGTCCTCCCGCCCCAGCCAGTTTTTTGATCTATCGGAGCGGATAGGCCTTATGCGGCTTATCCGCTTTTCTGTTTGTTTGATGAGGGCCGAACAGCGGCCCTGCCTGATGATCATGAGCGTAACCGGCGGCGTAAAAATTTTTTCGGGCAATGCGCATCCCGAATTGGCGAGAACCATCTGCGATCATTTGGCATGCGACATGGGCAGGGCCAGCACAGAAAGGTTTTCTGACGGCGAATTCAATTTTCAGATCGGCGAGAACGTGCGCGGTTCTGATGTTTTCATCATTCAGCCGACGTGCCCGCCGACCGATAAGCACCTGATGGAACTGCTGATCATGATGGACACCTTTGTCCGCGCATCGGCAGAGCGGGTGACGGCGGTGATACCATATTTTGGCTACGCCCGTTCGGACAAAAAAGACCGTCCGCGGGTGCCGATCGCGGCAAAGCTAGTGGCGAATTTGATCACGGAGGCAGGGGCTTCGCGAATTTTGACGATCGATCTGCACGCCGCGCAGATACAGGGCTTCTTTGATATTCCGGTGGACCATCTTTACGCCGCTCCTATAGTGGTCGATTATTTTCGCGAAAATCCGATCGACAATCTGATCGTGGTCGCTCCCGACACCGGCGGAGCGGAAAGAGCAAGGGCATATGCGAAGCGGTTGAATGCGGGCCTGGCATTGTGCGACAAGCGCCGCGAAAGGGCTAATGAAGCCGATGTGATGAACATTGTCGGCGACGTCAAAGGCAAAAATTGTTTGATCGTTGATGATATGTGCGATACCGGCGGAACTATCTGCAAGGTCGCCAAGGCGCTGCATGATGCGGGTGCCGAAGATATTTTCGCCGTCTTTACCCACGCAGTACTTTCGGGCAAGGCCGCGGATAATATCACCAATTCATATCTTAAAAAGGTGATCGTGACAAATACGATCCCTCTTTCTGAGAACAGCCGGCGGCTGGCGGAAAGCGGGAAATTGGAAGTTTTGTGCGTCGGCAGATTGCTGGCATCAGCGATCAAATCGATCCATGATGAAACAAGCGTTTCATCACTGTTTATATAAATGTAAGAGCCGTAGTGGCTAGCGGCCGGGCCGGCATCGGTGCGGCGGCATGAGGTAAAGAATATGGCAGATAAAATTGTGATAAAAGCAGAAAAGCGAGAGGTGTTCGGCAAGAACGATTCGCGTCGGCTTCGCGTTGCGGGCAAGATCCCGGTCAACATCTATGGCGGCGGCACCGAAAATGTGTCTGCTGTTGCGGAATTAAAGGATCTCGCTGCCGTCATCCGTACCGATACGGGTGTCAATACTGTGTTCTCGCTTGATATTGCAGGCGACGTTCACGACGTTCTTTTTCAGGACCGTCAGATCCATCCGGTAACGGGACGTCTGATGCATGCCGACCTGCGTCGTTTTGCAAAGGGTGAAAAGATCGAAATGACCGTTCCTGTTCATCTCATCGGCGAAGCCGAAGGCTTGAACGAAGAAGGGGCCGTTCTTTCACAGGCGATCCGCGAGATCAAAGTTCTTTGCGAACCGACCAAGGCGCCGGAAGCTTTCGAATTGGACGTTACGGGATTGACCTCGGAACACTCTTTGCACGTTTCAGACCTGAAGCGCGAAGCGGGCGTTGAGATCCATGAAGATCCGGAAACCGTTATCGCATCGATCGTCATCGTCAAAGAATCCGATCTGGAACCGCAGCTTGAAGAAGGTGCAGAACCGGGTGTTGCCGGCGAAGAACCGGCCGAGGGCGCCGAAGAAACGGCGGAATAGTCGTCGAAAGGGAACCGGCACGCTGCTTTTATCAGCCGCCGCCGGTTTTGAACTAAAGGCTTTTAAATGGCAGGCAATTGGCTGATCGCCGGTTTGGGCAACCCGGGAAAGGTGTATGAGGATACACGGCATAATCTGGGATTTATGCTTATCGATAAATTGGCCGGGCGGTTTCAGACACAGGTTAAGCGGGAAGAATGCCGGGCATTGATCGGAAGAGCAGTGATCGGCACGGCGGCGGTCGAATTGGCCAAGCCGCAAACCTTTATGAACCTGAGCGGCGAATCGCTGGCATGCCTTTTGAGAAAGCCCGAACGCCGCATTGAAAATCTGATCGTCATTTCGGACGACCTAGCTTTGCCGACGGGCCGTTTTCGCATCAAAGCGAAGGGTTCACACGGCGGACAAAACGGGCTTCGTTCGATCATCGATTGCCTGCGAACGAGTGAATTCATTCGCTTGCGGATCGGCATCGCACCTGACTATCCGATATCGAACACGTCAAAATTCGTGCTCGACCGGTTCGCAAAGGACGAAGCAGCGGTGATCGCCGGGTTGCTTGACGAGGCGGCGGATGCCGTCGAATCAATAGTTCGGGACGGCGTGGAAAGGGCGATGGCGAAGTTTAACGGCGAACAGCCGCAGAAATAATTTAGGATAAGCCGCAATTGGCGGCGGGAATTAAGGAACCTTCTTGCTTCGGGCGTTTGGCCCAGAGGCTTGAAAGCCAAAAGGAGGAAACTACATTGGCAATTGAAAGAACATATGAAGTGATGTATATCGTCGATCCACAGACGGATGGCGAAAAGATCGCGGCTTTGAACGAAACGATCAGTTCATTGATCGAAAAAGAAGGCGGAACCGTCGTTCGCTTGGACGACATCGGCATCCGCACGCTGGCCTATCCGATAAATAAACGGACCGAAGGCTATTACGTTCTGTTTGAGATCAATGGCACCGGCCAAGAGATCTTGGAGCTCGAACGCCGCATGCGCGTCAATGACCTCGTCATGCGCTATTTGACGGTTCGCGTTGATGAGGACCGCAAGCGGGCTGACAAGATCCGCGGCAAACGTGAAAAGCGTTCATCGCAGCGGGCAAAATTCAGACAGACAGAAGAAACGGCCGAAGCAGCCGGAGACGTCGAAGCATAACCGGAGGTAAATATGGCTGATAACGATTTTGAAGTAAGAGAAAGAGAGACTACGAGCGAAGAAGGTTTCGGCGATAAAATGCCGCGCCGCTATCAAAGACGGCGTCCGCGCCACGTCGTGCCGGATTATGTGGATTGGAGAGATGTAGATTATCTCCGCCAGTTCATTCCAGAACGCGGAAAGATCATGCCGCGTCGTATTTCAGGCATTTCGGCCAAAGATCAGCGTCGCATCGCAACGGCGATCAAGCGTGCCCGCATCATGGCGCTGCTGCCGTTCGTTTGGGAATAGACCGGGAGGAATTTTATAATGTCAAACATTACTATTTTATTGAGAGACGACATCGACACTCTCGGCGGACGCGGTGAGATCGTCAAGGTCAAAGCCGGCTATGCCCGTAACTACCTGCTTCCGCAGGGGTTGGCAACATTGGCAACAAAGGGCAACGTAAAACAGATCGAACAGGAACGAGCAGCCTTGCTTAAAAAGGCCGCGGTTGAAAAGGCGACTGCCGAAGCACAGGCGGCCCAGATGGGTTCGATCGCTTTAAGCTTTGAACGCAAGGCCGGCGATGGCGGTACATTGTTCGGTTCGGTGACATCTATGGATATTGCCGATGCCCTGAAAGAAAAGGGCTATGAGATCGATCGCCGCCGCATAATGCTGAAAGATCCGATCAAAGAAACGGGAACATACACCGTTAAGGTCAAGCTTCACCGCGAGGTAACGCTCGAGGTGCCGGTCAAGGTGACGCCCGAAGGCGGCGAATTGCCGGTTGAAGAGCCAAAAGCCGAAGAAGCTCAGGCAACCGAAGTGCCGGCAGAGAACGCGGAATAATTTTCGCGCCTTGACGGCAATTTATAAAGCCCGCAGCCACGGACGGTTGCGGGTTTTTTCTGTGATGTAAAAGCTGGCCGCCGCATTCCCTTATTGGCAGTATATCTGCTATCATTTTCATTCCGATGGCATCATTCCCTGAAGTAAGAAGAGAGCAGTTTCTCGAACGTTCGCTGCCCAGCAGTGAGGAAAGCGAACGAGCGATCTTGGGCGCGATCCTGCTTGATAATTCGCTTATCTCGCAGGTTGTCGAACAGTTGAAACCCGAAGATCTCTATTCGCCGCTGCATCGCCGCATCTTCGCTGCGATGATCACCCTGTTCGAAGCTTCGATGAGCATTGACCCGATCTTGATCGGCGAAGAGCTGAAAAAAGAAGGCTCGGCAATTGAATCGATCGGCGGGATCTCGACCATCACCAATCTTACCTTCGGGCTGCCGCATTTTTCTGATCTGACCGATTACATCAAGGTCGTTCGCGATAAAGCTCTGATGCGAAATCTGGTGCGGGCGTGCAATCAGATAACCAGCGAGGCATTGGAAGAAGAAGAGGATGCGAAGGTGATCTTGGACCATGCCGAACAGGTCATTTTTGCTCTTGCCGAACAGAGGACCCGCGAAGGTTTTGCACCGGTCAAGCCGGTAGCCGAACGCGTTCTTGAAAAGGTCCATGAATATGCCCAACGCGAATCGCATGCGTTGACAGGGCTTTCAACGGGTTTTCGCGACCTTGATGAGATGACCTCCGGTTTTCAGCCGAGCGATCTGATCATCGTAGCCGCCCGTCCCTCAATGGGCAAAACGGCCCTATGTCTGACGGTAGCGCAAAATGCGGCGATCTTAGAAAATGCGGTGGTCGGTATCTTTTCGCTCGAAATGTCGAAAGAACAGCTGGTCATGCGTATGATGAGTTCGGAGGCAAAGGTCGATGCGAAACGCTTTCGGCAAGGAATGTTGTCTCGCGAAGAATGGGAGCGGCTCGGACGGGCGATCGGAACCCTATCCGATACAAAGATCTTTATCGATGATACGCCGGGAATCTCGGTGCTTGAAATGCGGGCCAAAGCCCGCCGGTTGGCCGCCGAGCAGAAGCGGCTGGATCTGATCGTGGTCGATTATTTGCAGCTGATGAGCGGCAGCGGCCGGACGGAATCTCGCCAACAGGAGGTTTCGAAGATCTCCCGCGAATTGAAAGGCTTGGCCAAGGAAATGAATGTTCCGGTGATCGCTCTTTCACAGCTTTCGCGTGCGCCCGAAGCTCGAAACCCGCCCAAGCCGATGATGTCCGACCTTCGCGAATCGGGGAGCATCGAGCAAGACGCCGATGTGGTGGCTTTCATATATCGCGAAGACTATTACAAACCGGACGAAGAGAATCAGGGAATGGCCGAGCTGATCATCTCAAAACAAAGAAATGGGCCGACCGGCACTGTTCGGCTTGCTTTTCTTAAAGAATTCACACGTTTCGAAAATTACTACGGCGGTTAAAAAATGACTGATCCACGTTATCCGATCGGGGAATTCGACGTCGGGCAAAGCCGCGGCCGCGAGCAGAATATCGCTGCGGTCGAGGCGTTGCCGGCGGAATTGGGCCGAGCGGTAGCTGGCCTTTCGGAAGATCAACTCGAAATAAAATACCGCGAAGGCGGGTGGACACTCCGGCAAACAGTTCATCACGTGGCAGACAGCCATTCCAATGCTTTCATCCGGTTCAAGCTGGCATTGACAGAAGATTTGCCCGTCATCCGGCCCTATTACGAAGATCGGTGGGCCGAACTCGGCGACAGCCGTTTACCGGTCGATATTTCGCTGCAGCATTTGCAGGTATTGCATTTCAGATGGGCGGCATTGCTGCGTTCAATGTCCGAAGCAGACTACGAGCGGCGATTTATCCATCCGGATACCGGCGAATGGCGTTTGGCAGATGTATTGGCCCTATATGTGTGGCACGGCCGGCATCATACGGCACAGATCTTAAACGCTCCCGTACATCAACGATGAATGCGGACAAAAGACTGATCTCACTGGACGTTTTTCGCGGTATGACGATCGCGGGAATGATCCTCGTCAATAACCCGGGCACCTGGTCGGCGATCTACGGGCCGCTTAAGCATGCGGATTGGCACGGCATCACACCGACAGATTATATCTTTCCATTTTTCTTGTTCATAGTCGGCGTGGCGGTGCCGATGGCTTTGCGGCCGCGAATTGCCGAAGGCATCACCCGCACGGTCTATCGCAAGATATTTACGCGGTCGGCGGCGATATTCGCTACCGGCCTGGCAATGTCAGCCCTGCCTTTTTTCGTTGTTGGCGAAACGGCGATCCCTTGGCCTTTGAAGTGGGCGGCGACGCTTTCAATCATCGCATCTTTATACTTTCTTTTCGTTCGCAAATTTAAGATCGCGGCCGCCTTGGTCTCGGTTTGGGCATTGGTGCTGATCACAGCCGCATTAGCCGGTTGGCCGGTGCAGCCCGTCGATCTCTCGACTATGCGGATCCCCGGCGTTCTGCAGCGTATCGCCATTTGTTACTTGGCGGTCTCGCTGATCTACCTGCATACCGGTTGGAAGCAGCAATTAGGCATCGGTGTTGGGTTGTTGATCTTATATTGGCTGGTGATGACCATGATACCGGTTCCCGGATGCGAGATCACCACAGTGGATGACAAAGCCTGCAACTTAGCCGCCTGGCTTGACCGGACGATCCTGACCGAGGCTCATATGTGGCGGTCGGCAAAGGTGTTCGATCCGGAAGGAATTCTTTCGACAATACCGGCGATCGTGACGACACTGGCCGGTGTCCTCACCGGAACCTGGTTGATGTCCGAACGGGAACCGCAGGAAAAGGCCAATGGACTTTTCTTTGCCGGAACGCTGCTGCTCGCTTCCGGTTGGGCGTGGAGTCTCGTTTTCCCGCTCAATAAGTCGTTGTGGACGAGTTCATACGTGGTCTATACGGCGGGGTTGGCTCTTTTGACACTCGGGTTCTGCTATTTTCTGGTTGATATTAAAGGCTATCGTCGGGTTGCCCGGCCGTTTGTTGTATTCGGCGTCAATGCATTGGCCCTCTTCGTCTTTTCCGGCATGCTCGCTCGGGTCATGGGGATGATCCGTATTCCGGCGGCCGATGAAAAGACCATCTCGCTTCAGCAATGGATCTTTAACGAACTTTTTCTGAGCTGGGCCGAGCCGGTAAATGCATCGCTCGCCTACGCCCTCTGCTACATTCTTTTCTGGTTCTATCTTATGTGGCTCTTATATCGCCGCCGGATCTACATAAAATTTTAGTCATATGTGTTCGGTCGAATGCGGCCCGAACATACGAAACGGCCGCTCGGCTTACCGCCGAAACGTTAAAAAGCACGCTGCGGGCTGTGGCTGCTTAGCGGCCATTCGTTACTATTTTTTGATTTTTATAACTTTTTGTAATAAAAAAGACTTTCGCGGCTTGTCGAATGCGTTCGCAAGTTTTAGTCTAAATTTTTTAGATGTCTAGTGAAACCATCCAAAATCCGCGAACGGAGATCGACGCCATTGATGGCGAGATCCTGCGGTTGTTGAATCGCCGAGCCGAAATAGCTTTGCGTGTCGGTGCGGCAAAAACGGACGCCAATGCATCATTGTGTGACCCGGATCGTGAAAGCGAGGTGCTTCATCGCCTGATCGACGAAAATACCGGCCCTTTCGATGATCGCGGCATTGCCAATATCTTTCAGCGCATTATTGACGAATCACTCCATTTACAGCAGACGACGTATCACAAACATGCGGCGACCGAGGGTTCCGGCCGCGAACTTGGATCGATCAAAGGCGGTTCGCGGGTAGCTTTTTTGGGCGAACGCGGTACCTTCAGCGAGACAGCGGCGATAGGTATCTTAGGTGATAGCGCCGAATATATCTCGGTGCCGACATTTGAAGACCTGTATGCCGCAATTCGTCGCGGAGAGGCAGATCTGATCATTTCTCCGTTGGAGAATAGCCTTGTCGGTTCGATCCACCGCTGCTACGATCTGCTTTTGGCAAGCGATCTTTACATTGTCGCTGAAATAATTCTGCCGGTTTCGCATTTCCTGATCGGCGGCCCGGATGCGGATTTTGAATCGATCGAGATCATTGAATCGCACCCCGCAGCTCTCGGCCAATGTGAACGTTTTCTTGCAGCTCATCCTGAAATTACGGCGATAGCAGCAGAAGATACGGCGGGCAGTGTGAAGCGAGCGGTTCAGAGCGGCGACAGACGGCGGGCGGCCATCGGCGGGCGGCGGACAGCTGCCATCTATGACGGCAAGATATTAAGGGAGCACATAGAAGACCATTCGGAAAATTACACCCGCTTTGTGCTTTTGGCGGCTGATGCGGGCCCGGCGGAACGCGGCGGCAAGATATCGCTGGTCATGCGGTTGGTCAACCAACCCGGGGCATTGCACGACGCCCTGCGGCCTTTTGTTCGCCGAAACATCGATCTCGCCAAGATCGAAAGCCGACCGATCAAAGGCCATCCGCAAGATATCAATTTCTATTTGGACATCAACGCTCCGGCGAACGATGCCGACCTGTCCGGTGCGATCGAAGAGATCACCCGTCAGGCCGCACATATTAGAGATCTGGGCCGCTATCCTTCGATAAGGCTGACGGATGAGGCGATACGCGACATTTCCTAAAGACATTAAATACCATAAGTAATGATAATCATCTTAAAACCGCACATTGATATAGAGGCCCGGGAATTCAAGCGCATCGAACAGCATCTGGGCAATTATCCGCGTATTTCGATGCGGGTCCATCAGGTCCAAGGGGCGGCACAGGTGCTGACCGAGATCTATCTGATCGGGCCGACCGAACAGCTTTCGCTCGACGAGGTGCGCGGGTTTCCGGGTGTTGACCATGTCGTTCGTGTTTCAGAAGAATATCGTGTGCTGGGCCGCCATAAAGACGACACGCGTTCGACTAAATTTACCTATCGCGGCATTGAATTCAGCCAGGACAACCTGAATGTTTTTGCCGGGTTATGTGCCGTTGATTCGCCGCAAAGCGTTGAAACGATGATGAAAGCCCTGCAGGAGAACGGGCAGGTTTGCACGCGAATGGGAGCCTATAAACCGCGGACGAGTCCGTATTCTTTTCAAGGCCACGGGCCGGCATGCTTGCCGTATGTTTTCGAATTAGCAGGCAAGTACGGCATTCAGGTGATCGCGATGGAGGTCACGCACGAATCGCACATCGATGAGATCAACCATGCTCTTGAGCAGACGGGCGACCCGACCGGTGTGATGCTGCAGATCGGTACGCGAAACACGCAAAATTTCGAACTGCTGAAAAATGTCGGACGGCAAAATAAGTTTCCCGTTTTGCTGAAACGCGGGTTTGGAATTACGCTCGATGAATCTTTGCACGCGGCCGAATATCTGGCCAGCGAAGGGAATCAGAAGGTGATCTTCGGCTTTCGCGGGATGAAGACGAACATCGGCGATCCGCACCGGAATATGGTCGATTTTGCCCAGGTGCCGGTCGTTAAACGTCTGACACGGATGCCGGTCTGCATCGACCCGTCGCATTCGGTCGGCAGCCGCCACCGTAGTTCGGACAACATTCTTGATGTGATGCATGTCACGGCTCAAGGCGTGATCGCCGGTGCAAATATGATCTTGGTCGATTTTCACCCTGACCCGAGCATCGCCTTGGTCGATGGCCCGCAGGCACTGCGGCTGGAAGAACTGCCGATGTTCCTTGAAGACGTGCGGATCGCCCGCGAAGCCTATGAAAAAAGGCTGGCCAATGCGAAAAGTTTCTAAACCGCTTCAAATTCCGGCGGGTTTCACGATCCCGTCAGCATTTGAGAACACTCCTTCATCGTTTTGAGCCGGTTATTGAGGGTTAAAATTAAAGACGATGATCCCTTTGATCTTGATCGGCTTGCCGTCTTTGACGGTTGAAGAAAATTTAGAAGCGAGGGCTGCCTTTTCGGCAGCTGCCGCCAAGGGCAGGTTGATCGGGCACAAAGCCTTTGCTTTAATAACATCGCCATTTTCAGCCACGAGAACAGCGACCTTGATAGATTCGCGTACTTTAGCCTTTTTTAGTTGCGGTGGATAACTCGGCTTGGCCATCTGAACAAATTTCCCGCTAATGACTTCTGCTGAAATGTTTTCACCCTCATCTGTACCAAAAACCTCCCGAAATACGCTTTTGCTGCGAGATCTTTTCAAAAGATCAACTTCGGCAGCTGCGGCGGCAATTGGTTTGGCAAAAGCTTCTGGGCGGATAAAAAAATACTCGATCGAGCTTTTGTTTTGTATCTGAGTGCGAAAAATATCAGCTTTAAACAAATATGTTTCCCCGATCTTAAAGTTCAGAGCCGACGAGTTTCTACTTCGAACAGCATAAAATGTCTGTATTTCATTCTTTTCTAAGTGTTCATCTAAGCTAGACATCTGAAATTTGACGATGTTTTCCGCGTTATATTTTATTCCCTCATTTGTGAAAGTGGCCATCTGTGGGGCATTTCCTTTCTTTCTATACGGAATAACTTCAATGACAGTGCCAACTTGCAGGTCTAATTTCAATAGTTGGTCACAATACCACTCGCTGCCTGATTGGGCGGGATTTTGAGCAAGATCGGACTGGCAGGTTAATGCCAAAATGATCAAGCTAAGCAAGGGCAGCGATCTGCAAAAGATATTTCTAATTGTCGGCATAATCGGCTTTACCAAAAGAATTTTGTCTATTTTTTGGTTATGTTATATGAAAAAACTACTTCAGCGATGTACGCGACGTCAATAAAAACGATTTCGCCGTCGAAACCCAGGTAGAGTATGTAAATTGAGAGGCTGCTATTCGCCAAAGGAACGAAATTTTTTACCATCCCAATAAACGTACTGGACGCCATCTATTTGAAAAGCAAATATCAAAGCTTCACCTTTGGCATTTTTGCCTTCTTTGGCAGCACCTTTCGGCGGGTAGGTCGGTAAACTTGCCATCTCTTCATTGGACACAACGTCCCAGTCGTCCGTCAAGAAGTTATCGTCATCGATCGTGGTGAGAGGCGTGTTTGATCTAGCTATTTTGCCGAAGATATACGGAGTCTCATTATCCATGCAGATCAAAAGACCTTTATCTTTAGTGTCTTTCCCGCGAACTCTTATTGCGTGATCAAGCGTTCTATTGCCGTTAAGATCAACCCGTAAGTAAAAGGGGTTGGTCGAAAGGTCCGGTTCTATCGGTTCGCCGAGGTGTATTTTCGGCAAACAATTTTGCACCGCAATCGGAAGGATATTAAGATCAGCCGGTTTTTCAGACTTAGATGATCTCTGCGGTTCCTCAACATTGATTTGTGAGTTTGCTTTGGACTCGACATCGATACCCACGCTGGCGCAGGAGGTAAATGTGAAAAAAGTCAAGAATATTATCGGAACAGTCCAGCTTTTCATTTCTTCACCGCTCCTTAAATGATATCGAGCGAACCCAACCTATACACGTTACCCTTCACTAGCAGAGCGAAAGTTGTTACCATCCCAGTAAATATAAAATACACCATCTATTTCGTAATAGAACACAATTACTTCGCCTTTGGCTTTAACTAGCTTTTTATTGGTTTCATCTGGACTAACAGAGTGTTTCTCATTAACTTCTTCCAAGGTAATGACATCCCAAGTGCTTCCAATAAAATTATCATTTTCTTTATCGGACAAAGGTGTTGGGGATTTTATCAGTTCTCCAAAGACAAACGGCGTTGTGGAGTCTTTGCAAATTACCAACGCAGTCTTTTTCGAGTCTTTCCCGACAATAAGAATTGCATAATCGACTAATTTGTTGCCGTCAAAATTACCACGCAAATAGTACGGATTCATTGAAAGATCATATTCAAAAGATTCTCCGACTTTGACTTTGTTAAGACACTGCTCAGTGGCAGAAGGCACCAACAAATTGTTTATTAAATAAGAAGAATTACCCGTCTCGGTTTCCTCTGATACAACTGTTCGAGTTGGCTCAGGCGTGGCCTTTCCCGAAGACTGCATCGACGATTGTTGACAAGCCAGTAAAAAAATAAATAACGACAAAAGTAAAATGTATGTAATCCTCACTTCCACCTCATTTCTAATCGGTCTTTTGGAGCATTCCACAGTGTTAATTTACTATTCTAAATCTTGACATATCTTCTGATGTCGGGGCAATCATTTTATTATTGCCCGGGAATTGAAGGGGATTTTTTATGACCGATAAGATCGTGGAGGGCAAGCAAATGAGGTTCAAGAGCTTGCCCTATAGGTTTTTCAACGAGTTGTAATTTAGTTTATCTGAAAGTTCTTGATCTCAGTCGCCAGATCGCGTTCGATCTTCACTTTTTCGGCCTCAAGAGTTCTTCTTTCGGCGGCGATCTGTTCCAAACGAGATTCCTGTTCGCCGGCCTTGGCGATGTAGCGGGCGATCAAACCCTTTGCATCCGGGGTTTTAGCGAGTGCCTCGATGTTGCTGCGAAAGCGTTGCTGATCGGTGCTGATTGCCTCTGATTCTTTATCGAGAGCGGCGATCTTGGCGTCAATATCGTTGATCCGCATGCGAAGATCGATCAGCTTGCCGAGCCGAAGCCGGGTGCTGTCGTCGATATAGCGGCCGGTGACAAAGATATCGAGGTCTTTGGGTGAAAAGGTTGAAAGCCCATATGAATCCATCATTCCGAGATTTTCGCCGACAGTGACCTCATGTGAGGCGAATGGAGCCAACTCGACCCGAAAGCGATAAAATCGGGCGGTCGTATAGTCCGGTTTGGCAAAACTTTCAGACAATGTCCAATTCTTTCGCACGGGATGCTCGATGTAAACGACCTTTGGCCGGTCGGTTTGGTTGGCGAGTTTATACGTGCGCTTGTCCGTTTTGAAATAGTGTACCTGCAGCATGCCGTCCACTACCTTGACGACCTTTGCCGGTTCGCGGCCGCCGCCTTCTTCGATGCGGATCAGGGTGCCGAGATCGGCGGCAAACGAGATCAACCGCTGCTCTTTGGGCTTCAAGCGTTCCATCAAACCTTCGCCGGCATAAGTGTCGCGGTCAAGTATCGTCATCGGGCCGCCTTCAAAGGTCATCGGCGTTACGTTCTTTAACAGCAAGCCGCTCATTGCCCGCGGGTTCGCCTTTACTGAAGCCGTTTGTTCGTCTTCATCGTCGTCGTCATCGTCGCTGTCAGCGGAACTTCCGCCGGGAGCCCGGAAGATCGAAACGCGTTCGCCTTCCATAGTTGTTTGAACGATCGGGACAAGTGCCGAACGGTTGCGCGGGACACTGATCGGCCGGTCGATCTTGTATTCAAAAAGGTCGCCGACCTCGGCACCGGTCGCCGCAGTTTCAACACCGCCATCCTGATTGACCAGGGCATCGCTGACCGACGTGCCGACCAGGGCGGAAGACATCATAAAATTGGCGTTTACATCGCCGACGATCCCCGTTGTAACGGCAGTCTGCAGAGCGGAACCCGAACCGGATCCGATCCCGCTTCCGTAGCCGTCTCCATTGCCATTTCCGGAGCCTGAACCTCCGCCAACACCCGCTTCGGGGTCATAGATCTGCGGGGTCAGGTTCAAACCATCGGCGATCGGAATGATGGGGCGGTCGCGATAGAGCGGCCGCTGCAGATTTTGGATAAAAGACACCGGAGCTCCCGACACCAAAGAAAGCTGAACGTTTTCCCAGCTTTCGTCGCCTGTGTTGTCAATTATCGCCCACCCTTGAAAAAACGGCTTGCCGTCTTCGCCAAGCACCACGCGATAGGTCGTTTTCCAGATCGGAGCGGCGATGGTGTAGCTGACGACGATCTCGCGCGTACCGGTACCGACGCTCGAAATGGTGATCGTCTTGGCGTCCCGCATTCGTGCGGAAGCGGTCGCATTTGAAAATTCGTTGATGTTGCGGCGTGTGGTCTCATCGACCAGCCGCAAGCTGCGGATATCCGACAGGTCGAACGCCGAAATATCGCCGTTTTCGGACGCCAGGACAAGCTGGTAGGCGACCGTCGCCGGGCGTTCCTTATCAGCCGGTACGTCGCGTTTATCCACGGTAAGGATCGCACCGCTGAAAGTTCCTTTCGTTGAAACGACGGCAACTCGGCTTCCCTGAAGCTGCTGGAGAACTTCGGCCAAACCGCCCCCGCTTGAACGGGATTCAATGGCAAATGGGATCTCGGCGGTACGCGCCGACGCGGGCAGGGAAGAATTATAGCTGACCGAACCTATCGACCCTTTGCCGAGATCCAGCACGACCATTGATTTCAGAACGTCATCGACCTGCGATTGTTTGAAATTAAGATCGATGGCAGCATTGTCGGTTACCGTTCCTCGGCGTTCGATATATGCGATGCCATTCGAATAAAGTATTACCCGGCGGATCGGCAGTGTTGAAACGCCGACGGCCGGTTTTAAGCCTGTTTGTCCGGCTATGGGAAATGAACACACCAATAGCGTCAAAAAAAGAAGGGTCTTTTTCATAGAAATAAGATCGTTAAAATTGTGTCAGTTTTTATTGAACAGTCTAAAAGATGAACTGCTAAAAGGTTTGGTTGCCGGAGCGGAAAGATTAAATTTTGTTCATTATGAGAGAAGGAGCCCTTTGATGTTCATTGGTAGTGCGAAAAGCGATTCACCGGTGGCGGCTATAAGATCTCCATCGAGGTTAAAGCAAAGGCCAACGAATTCGTTGCCGGCGACGACCGTTTCGATACGCCCGGAGCCGCTTTCGATGCGGACGATGCCATGGCGGCCCTGAAAGCAGGCAGCGGCATACAGGCTGCCTTCGACATCAAATGCAAGCCCTTGCGGCCGGCCGAATCCGCGGGCGAAAGGCTCAACGCGGCCGCCGCCGTCGATGGCATAGATCGTGTCATAGCTGGAAAGGCCCGGGGCCGATACATAAAGCCTTTCGTCCGGGCCGAATGCCAAATGATAGGCGGCAACCGAAGGGTCGAGCTCGGCAAAACGTTCGGCATTGCCAAATTCGCGAATGCGGTAGATCGTGCCTTGGCGGTCGCCGACGTACATCGAACCATCAGGCCCGAATGCGAGTCCCGTCGCGACGCCCAAACCGGCAGCAAAGGTTATGACCTCTTCTCCGCGTTCGATGCGGCATACCTCGCCGGCGGAACGGTTCGTGACATAAAGTTCGCCGTTCGGATCAAATGCGATCGCCGTTGGGTTGACGATTTCGGCGGGCATCTCGTCCAGATAACCATCGGCTTCGAGCCGGTAAAGAGTGTGTTCCAGCTGTTGGCCGCGAGTGCCGGAACGCGTCATAACGATCGAATTATCGCGCGGATCGACGGCCGGGTTGGCGACAATGTGCATATCGTCAACAATTTCTTCGCCGACCACAATGGCGTGATCGTTCGTGGCCCGGCCGCGGCTTTCCAGCTGGACCGGGACAAGCGTGCCGAAAATGTCCGGTGGAACAACGACAATGACCCGAGTGGACGAAGCAGATACGATATGAGCTGCTGAACCGCCGATAAAGCAGGCATGGCCGCCATTCGGGGCCGGATCGAAACCTTCGGTTCCAATGATCAATTCGCCGCCGGGAATGGCGTATTCGGGATGTACTGAAACAATTGTACCTGCGCTCATCTTCGTTCTACGGTTAAATACTTGATTTTACGTAATGCCGCCGAGTTTCGAAAATGGCGGAATTAAAAAAGTGGAAATATGGTAGCATCTTGTATAAAAGGCAAGGAGCTTTCAGGTTTAATATGGACCAATTATTTCTGATCCTTTCACTGTTCTTTCCGCGGTTGGTGCTGTTGATATATGCGTTTTTGCTGCCGGGCCAGTTTCCGGCCAATACCGTCCCGCAATGGGGTGATATCCTGCTTGGCATATTCGTGCCGCGCGTTTTGGTGCTGATCTATATCTACCAAAATATGGGAGCGGACAATATATGGTTCGTCGTTCATATGATCGCTATGCTGCTGGCATATTTTGGCGGCGGCAGGGAAACGATGCGGCGACGTTCGGCAAGAGAGGCATAAAGCCTTTTCGTGATCTTTAAGTCACGTGGGGTGCGGACCGGTTTTCCCGGCCCTTCACCCCGCGATCTCGGATCGACGCTTAGTGTTTAGAATTCGGCATTGGCGGCGGAAACCACCTTTTCGGCCGCGTCATTCATCGTTGTGGCGGCAATAATGCCGATGCCCGAATTTTGCAAGATCGCTCGGCCTTCTTCAACGTTGGTGCCTTCGAGCCGGGCTACTATCGGGATCGAAACACCCAGATTCTTTGCCGCGGCGACAACTCCGCTGGCGACCATATCGGTTCGAACGATGCCGCCGAAAATGTTGATCAATACGGCTTTGACGTTCTCATCCGAAAGCAGGATCTTGAATGCTTCTTCGACACGCTGCTGCGAAGCACCGCCGCCGACATCAAGAAAATTGGCGGGTTCGCCGCCGGCCAGTTTGATGATGTCCATGGTGGCCATTGCCAGGCCCGCTCCGTTCACCATACAGCCGATATTACCGTCGAGCTTGATGTAGTTCAGATCGAACTTCGAAGCTTCTATCTCAAGCGGTTCTTCTTCGTTCAGGTCGCGAAGTTCGGCATAATCTTTATGTCGGAACATTGCATTGTCGTCAAAATTGACCTTGGCATCAAGCGCGATCAAACGCCCGTCTTTTGTTAACAGGAACGGATTGATCTCAACCAGCGAAGCGTCCATCTTTTCATACGCGGCTGCAAGAGCCAACATGAATTTCGCCGCTTGGTTGATCAATTCGGCCGGAATGCCTAAACCAAAAGCAAGTTTGCGTGCCTGAAACGGACGCAGTCCGACCGCCGGATCGATCGTTTCTTTCAAGATCAGGTCCGGCGTTTCTTCGGCGACCTTTTCAATGTCCATGCCGCCTTGCGATGATGCCATGAAAACATCGCGGCCCGTGGCACGGTCGAGCGTGATGCCCAAATAGAACTCTTTATCGATAGGTAAACCTTCTTCGATCAGCAGGGTGCGGACCTCGCGGCCTTCGGGGCCGGTCTGGTGTGTGATCAACATCATGCCGAGTATTTCGGCCGCGATCTGCTTCGCTTCTTCCGGTGATCTTGCCAGTTTTACACCGCCGCCCTTACCGCGTCCGCCGGCATGGATCTGAGCTTTAACGACAACAATATCCGTGCCGAGTTCGCGTGCGGCCGCCTCTGCCTCTTCCGGGGTATTTACAACAATGCCGCGCGGAACAGGAACACCATATTCTTTGAGAAGTGCTTTCCCCTGATATTCGTGGATCTTCATAGTATTTTGATCGAATTAAAGAGAAATTTTATCGCTCAACCCGCCAAAAAGCAAAGACGGCCCTAAAATAAGGAACCGTCCTTGAAACGTGCAAGATCGAAACCGTGCTGCTTATGTCAGTTTGACAACAAGTTTCAGCAGTTTCCATTCGCCGCCGCGTTTGACAAATTCGTATTCGAAACGGGTCGGCACCGGCTTGGTCGAAAATTTACCTTCGAGCACCAATATCTCCAGGCCTTTTTCAGAGCGAATATATGGAGCCGGCGAAAAATCAGCGTCCATGTCGGTCGCTTTGCGAAGGATCGGAACCACAATACCCTTTTTGTCGATGAATTGCTTGAAAGCGGACTTCATCTGATCTTCGGTGTAGGTCGATTTGAAATCTTGTGAAGAATCGGCGTAGATCGACGAAAAATCGGCTGTGTCGATAGCGGTTGCGAAATCGGTCGTCAGCGATTTGACCATTGATTCTGCTTCGGATTCCGAAGGAACACCATCGGCCGAAGGGCTGTCATCTTTATCGCCGCTGCTGTCATCATCCTTCTTGTTGAACGGATCGGTGGAGGTATTGGCGGTATTTCGGTTGTCGTCGTCATTAGAGGTGTTGAATTTGTCGCCGCAGGTACAACCGAGGGCGATCAAAGCGATGATCGCAAACGCGGCGATCGAACCAAGACGGTCATTTTTTCCGATAAATAAAAAGTTGAGCAGGTTTTTCATATGTTTGGTTACCCTAATTTGCCGCTAATTCTTTCGCCACGGCTCGAGCAGATTGATCCAGCTATCGACCGACCGCTGATATTCCATTTGACAGCGAACGGCCCTTTCCTTTGGTAAATACCCTTTTGTCACAATGCCATTATGCTTTTCCGGATCAGACCCGTAGATCATGCATAGTGAATTATAAAAACGCTGTTCCTGCAGCAAATGTTCATCGGCCATGTTCTTTTGCTGGCCGGCGCTGTTTTTTGATTCAATGGCAAAAGCGTCAGCCGCAGCATAGACCGCGCGAAGACCATCGTCGCCAAGCTCTTTGATATTGATATATGCCGAACAGCGGTCGGCCGCGTCTTCTTCATTTCCGGCGACGGGCAAATTCAGCTTATCGATCAACGCATGCCCGATCTCGTGCAAAAAGACGAATTGTACCGCTTCGAACATTTTATTATACGCGGCTTCGTCGCTGGCCCCAACACTTTTAAAGGCTCTGTAAAAATGTTCCATCAGCTCATAGCACATTGTGACGGAGGAATCCGACGGATCGTAAAATGCATTTACCTGTTCACAATCCTTTGTCCGCAATGTGATGTCGCCCGGCAGGCTCAGAGCCCGGTTCAATTTGTTGGCCGCCCCTTCAAGAAGCCGTTTTTGCTGCACTTGATTGGCTATTTCAACATATTTCGGGTTGCTGACCTCGATGTGTTCGACGAGAAAATCGCCATCGTCGGCCTTTTTGCCCGGGGCGGGCGGCGGTTGATTTTTTGTGCTGCTGCGGTTTGCGGCGGGCGGGCCGTTTTCTGAGACTTCGCGGTCTGAACGACAAAAACACCCGGCTACTAAAAACAATAACACAGCCGCAATCGAAAGATTGATCAAATTTGGTCGCATATGTTCCGTGAAAGGGTGTTTTTTGCAGTCGCTGGCCTAAGCGCCTTACTGCGTAATAAATAAGAACGGCCGAAAACGCTGATTTTGCATTAAAAAGGGCCGATAAATTCAATTTATCAGCCCAATATTAAGTGCATTTTGCCTATTTGTCTATTGTGAATCTTCGACAAATGAAAGGAGCGTGCGAATTGCCACGCCTGTCGGCCCTTTTGCCTGGTGCGGACGAACACTGTCGTTCCAGGCGGTGCCGGCAATATCGAGGTGTGCCCATTTGGCCTTGTCGATGAATTCCTGAATGAAAACCGCTCCCATGATAGTTCCGGCCTTTCCGCGAGGGCCGATATTCTTGATATCAGCGATATCTGAACGGATCTGTTTGCTGTATTCCTTCGATATCGGCAGCTGCCAATAGCCTTCGCCATTAAGCTTGCCGTGTTCTATCAGGCTATTAACCAATTCCTGGTCATTGCCCATGACGCCGGTATTTTGGTCGCCGAGTGCGATGATGACAGCTCCGGTCAATGTTGCCATATCGATGATCGTGGTCGCTCCGAGCTTTTCCGCATAGGCGACGGCATCCGCCAGTACCAAACGGCCTTCCGCATCGGTATTCAGGATCTCGACCGTCTTGCCGTTGGAAGCGGTCACGACATCGCTGGGGCGGGTCGCTTTGCCATCCGGCATATTTTCAACGGCGGCCACAATGCCGATGACGGGTACGGTCGGCTTAAGCAAGGCGATAGCCCGCATGGTGCCGATAACCGTCGCTCCGCCGGACATATCGTATTTCATCGCTTCCATGCCTTCGGCAGGTTTGATCGAAATGCCGCCGGTATCAAATGTAATGCCTTTACCGACCAGCGCCGTCAATTCACCTTTTTTACCGGTATTCTTGGCCGGCGTATATTTTAGGATAATTAGCTTGGCGGGCTGGTCCGAACCCTTTGAAACGCTCAGCAGGGAACCCATACCGAGTTTTTCCATTTTCGCTTCATCAAGCACTTCGAATTTCAGTCCCGTTTCCTTAGCCATCTTCTGGGCACGAGCGGCCATTTCTGTCGGCGTCAGAATATTCGGCGGTTCGTTTGCCAGATCGCGTGTGAAGTTCATCGATTCGCCGATCACCGCTCCGCGTTCGGCTCCGCGTTTGATGTCAGCGGCTTTCGCTCCTTCTACATAGACGAATATCTTATCAACAGATTTGTCGTTCTTATCTTTTGTCTTATATTTGTCGAGTTCGAATTGGCTGGTGACGGCTCCCGAAACTGAACATTGAGCAGCGGTTGGGGCATCACCGTTAAAACGCGGCATAAACGCAAAGCTCTTCGCATGGCATTTACGCAGGGCACGGGTGGCCGTGCCGGCTGCTACGGCAACAGCCGCCGCATCGTATTCAGCTGCGTCGCCGCCGCCGACGAGCAACAGCCGCGAAGCTTTCAGTTTGCCTTTCGGCGAAAGCCGCAGCAACGTCGTTTCGCCCGCTTCGCCCTTGATCTCGCCGGATTTGATCATGGCGGCAATATGGCCGCCGGCAAGTGCGTCGAGTTCTTTTAAGGTCGGTGCCGAAGCTTTTTCGTCTTTAAAGACGACGACGGCCAATGCATCGGCATTTGCTTCGGAAAAGTTGTTGGTGAGTGCGTGTGGATCCATTAAGTACACCTCTGTGCAATATGTGCGAAAAAATTAAAAAAGTCTTGTAATATCTTTAACTTATCTCAACCTTTCTTTCAACTGTTGGCGCGTTTCGCGTTCGACGGTCTTCTTCATTTCGGTCTCGCGTTTATCAAAAAGCTTTTTGCCGCGGGCGACACCGATCTCAAATTTGATCCGCCCGTTTTTCCAATAAATGGCCGTAACGACCAGCGTCATTCCTTTTTGCGTCGTTGCCTTTTCTAGTTTTTCGATCTCTTTTTTATGCAACAAAAGCTTTCGGGTGCGAAGCGGTTCGTGATTTTGCCGGTTACCGTGCGAATACGGCGAAATATGGGCATTGAACAACCAGACCTCGCCTTCGCGAATGGTAACATAGCTGTCCTTTAGTTGAATACGGCCCGCCATAATGCTTTTTACCTCAGTTCCGAGCAGAACCGCTCCGGCCTCGATCTTGTCAGTGATGATATACTCATGAAAAGCCTGCCGGTTGTTTATGATGTCCTTGGCCGTTTGCATAACCTTAGTATTGTGCCTGTTGGCCGCAGAATGAGCAAGACAACGGACTTTTTTGCCCCGGCCGGCCGGCGGTGGTATTTGACATAGCTATTGCTGGTGTTTAAAATTACTGTTTGCGTTGGGAGATCGTCTAATGGTAGGACTGCAGTCTCTGGATCTGCCTATCGGGGTTCGAATCCCTGTCTCCCAGCCAATCATTTTTAGGCGGTCGCCGGTTGTCAATTTGATTCAAATGATACCCGGCACCGCCTTTTCCGATCTTTCGGAAGGTTTTTAGAGAGGTAACGATGATGGATGGCTGGCACGAAACCGAGATCAGGGTCAGATACGCCGAAACCGACCAAATGGGCATCGTTCACCACGCGAATTATCCCGTGTGGTTTGAAGCCGGCCGCAGCGATCTGTGCCGGGCGAAAGGTTTTTCTTATCGCGAAATGGAAGAACGCGACGATGCCTTGATGGTCGTTGCTGAACTTTACTGCCGCTATAAATCACCGGCCTTTTACGAGGACGTCGTTATTGTCCGCACCAAGGTCGCCGAGGTTCGCAGCCGCTCCATCCGTTTTGTCTATGAAGTTTACCGTCCCGCAGACAGCACTTTGCTAGTCGAAGGCGAAACGCTGCATTTAGTTACGGATTCGAATAAAAAAGTTCGTCAGGTGCCCGAATTCTACCGGGAAAAGCTCTTGGCGGAAATGGTAGAAGCGGCCGAAACATTTCCGGATGATCAAGCACCGCATTGATCTTGCGGTTGAATCGCGGCCGCCGGCGGCTTATCCTATATAAATGTTCGAATTTTCTTGGGCCGAGGTCTATTTTATCGCCATCATGATGGTCGTTATCATGATCGGGTCGGTCGCGGCTGTCTATATCTTCATTAGGCAATATCGTCGCGAAAAAGCTTTTCACGAAGCCGAACGACAGCTTCGCCGCGAACAAAAGGCGGCTGCCGAACAAGCAAAGCGGGCCGCAGAACCCGCCGAATGAAAATTTATGTCGAACGCTCAATTTTCTTTACGTGCCGGTAATTCGGCACTTTTGGTCGTTGATATCCAAGAGGCGTTTCGCAAAGCCATACCGGATTTTTCCTTGACCGTCGCCAATGCGGCCATTGCCGTTCGCGGATGCGAGGCCCTAGGTGTGCCGGTTCTGGTGACCGAACAATACCCGGCGGGTTTGGGCCGCACCGCGGAGGAGCTTTTGCTTTCATTCAGCAGCGAACCGTCCGTCTTTGAAAAAACGGCGTTCAGCGCCTATCGGGCAGAGGGGCTTAACACAGAACTTGCCCGGTTGGCGGTCGGCCAGATCATCTTGTGCGGGTTTGAAACGCACGTCTGCGTTAACCAAACCGCCCATGACCTGTTGGCCGCCGGCTTTGCCGTCCACCTTCTGTCGGATGCCGTCGCCTCACGCTTTGAACACGATAGAAATGCCGGAATTGCCAAAATGTACCAAAACGGCGTGGTTCCATCGAGCGTGGAAATGGCCCTGTTCGAACTGATGAACGACGCCAAACATCCCAAATTCAAGGACATCCAAGCCCTGATCAAATAGGCTTTTATGGCATTTTCGGCCGTTCTTCAGGGAATCTAATATATCTTTCCATTGTGATGGCATATACTGCGTCAGCCGGATAGAGATCATTTACCAGCGGAACCCCGACGCCTTGGCGGCCGGCTTCTGCGGCTCGTTCTGAACCTTCGGTCAAAAGTATTCGCCATGTATCGGCTTGTTTCGCATCTATTGCTCGAGCCGCGGCGAAATATCTTTTTGCCGCCGTTTCGTCACCGGCCTCATTTAATAGGGCCGCGTACCGCGACAGCATAAACACCGAGTAGGGATAGATCGCCAACGCCTCTTCGGCGGTCTTTCTTGCTCCGGCAGGATCAGCAGCAAGGGTTTGGGCCGAAATTCGGTAAGAATAGATGGTCGAAGTTCCAATGCCTTCGCCGATCGCATTGGCGATCCATTCGCCCGCCGAATCGTAATACCCGTTCTGCAGTAATATAAGCCCAAAGGTTAGATCTGCGGACGAGCTTTCGGGGTCGAGACGCTTGGCAGTTTCGATCTTATCGCGAATACCTTCTATAGACGGTTGCCGTTCTGCCTGATATACGTAGAATTGGCTCATTCCCCGCATGGTGCTGTATGCGAAAAGAGAGAGGCAAACCAAAAGAGCACCCGCGGCAAAGATAGGGCGAAATGCATTCTCCGCGGAGATCTTTCTCGTCAATGGCCGCAGCAGACACGCCAACAAAAAGAAAAAAATGACGCCGTTTTGAATTAATCGAAAGGAGAATGAGCTAAAAGCCGAACTCGCCAGAAAAGCGATCATTCCGGCAATTGCAGCATTTTGCAAAAGCCTTTCTGAGGAACTTCCTGAAAATCGGTATGCTCTAAAGCCGTAGAATATCGATGCGGCCAAGATCATAGCAAAAAGGCCGATGCCGATCATGCCGAGTTCGCTGGAGATCTGGAGGTATTCATTATGAGCCCTTTCCGGGTAGGCTCCTTCGTTTCCCGATAATACACTCCTGTTGTTCGGATCGGCCGCCATCTGGCGCCTGTAATAATTGAACTGCGAACCAAAATTGTCCGCCCCTATTCCGTTGACCGGATGGGATCGAAACATCTCCATACCGACGGCTGCGAAAAGAAAGCGAATGTTTTGTCCGAGACTGTTGGCCGAGTCAGATTCGGCAGAGGTGGCGAGCCGGGTCAAAGTTGTGGTTCGTTGAGAATTCGGTGCTACAATTCCTGGCAGTTGGATTGCAAAGATCACCAATATCAAAGCCGCAGCGGCGGCCGCAGAACGCTTTTTGACCGCGGCGGGATCTTTGCCGGCAATGGTCAAGACCAGAAATATAGCTGAACCAAGGACCGCTGCTGCAAAAGAAGCACGGCTGACGGCGCATAAAATGGCAGCACCGACCAAAAGCATTGCCGCAAATTGCCAATAGGACCTCTTGAACGGCTTTCGTACGGCAGTATATATAAAAAGCGGGAGCAGGGCCGCCCACATTTCCGCATAACGCCCGTAGCGAAAACCGAATGTCTGATCCAATTGGTCGCGGAGTGCATATTCGATAACACAATTTGCGGCAGTCACCAAGACGGCGGCAAAGAGCACTTTTATTGTCCGGTCAAGCAATAGCGGTTGTTTGAACCAATCCAAAAATAATGTGAAAGAAACAATATAAACCGCCCAAACCAGCGTATGGTGGCTGACTGACGATGCAGAAAAGGCCCAAAGCGACGAAGCTCCGCTCCAAATCGCAAATCCCGCAGCAGGTAAAAAGATGAAAGGGAATCGACGGACGACCCAGAAAGGATCGTCAGAAGCACGGAGGAAAAGATACGCTCCGCAAACGGCAGCCAGGATCAGAGACAGCACCAATTCCGCCTTCCACGGATGGCCGGACAGTATTGACGGCAAAGGCACCCAAATAATCGGTGCCAGGATGGCGACCGGCCACAATGTCTTTAGCCATTTGAAGATAAAGGGCTTTAGCATTTCAATATCGAATTTTTAAGAAGGGAGACGTATCCTTCGTTAAAGGGGCGTTGTGCATAGCGGATCTGGGTCAAGGATATTTCGCCAAGCGCTTTGGCTGAGTTTATGTTAGGCGAACAATGCAGAATATTCAACCTAAATGGGAAACGTTGATTACCTTAGAAAGGGAATGTTTATAGCATACGGTGTGCAATTAAGACGTTGCAGTCCGTGGGCAGCACCATCTTAGTCCCGTTAGGGACGGAATATTTATAGCATACGGTGCGCAATCACGATGTTATAGCCCCGGCGGGGCGGCATTGATCCAACTAGAACGCATCGGTGATTAGTGGATTTTCGCCGCAAGCGGCGATGGCGACAGGAGTGTCGCCGCTCCGTGTGCTCCAACGAAAAAAGCCGCCCGGATCCGGACGGCTTCGTTTCTAGGACCTAAGTCCATAGGGTGAAGGATTAGTTGCCGATAGCTTGGCTGTTTGCCAAGGTCAAAACTCCGGCTGCAACCGTTGCAGCGTTTGTTGCCGGGGCGCCGTATATCACACCATCTGTGCTGACACCGAATGAACGAGTACCGGTTTGTGTAATGCCGGTTGGTGTGGTTGGATTAGCTGAGACAGCAAATAAAGCAGGAACCGTGGCCGAACGCAAAGCATTATTGGTTACGAAGTTGTAGCCGCTCTTTTGACCTGCGCCGAGCTGGCTGTCAACCAAATTCTGACCGGAAAGTACTGCAAAGCTGGCGGCAAATTCGCCCTGACCCAAGGTCGAGTTATAGGTCATCTGAGCGCCGTGTGTGGTGCGAAGTGACGAGATAGCCGAGCCTTCGTTAGCTGAACGACGTGCAGCAAGCAGATTCGGGATAGCGATAGCGGCGATGATGCCGATGATAACAACAACGATCAAAAGTTCGATCAGCGAGAAACCTTTTTGATTTTTCATTTTTAATTCACAAGCTCCTAAAGTTTTTGATAAGAAAGAAATTCTTTTGGTGGTCCTACCTTTCCCAGGCGGAAAGGTTATTACAAGTGGTGTGCCAAAAATGTTTAAAGAGTCTGAAAGTCTCAAGTCTTCAGTCTTAAGTCCTTGTTTTATAGCAGATTAGAGATCTTGGAAAATTTCGGCAACCGAATGCGGTCCCAGGGTTGACAGGAAGACAGGCTGCATTCGACGGGGCTTTTAACAGTTTTTGGTATTCGTCGGATGACAAATAATGTCATCTTGGCCATATTTAGAAAATGGCAACTTTTAAACGGTTTGAAGACATACTTGCGTGGCAAAAGGCACGAGAAGCGAACAAACTAATTTTCAGCCTCTCGGCCTCAGAAAAATTCAGCCGCGACTACACCCTGAAGGATCAGATCAGACGGGCATCATCATCCATAATGGCGAATATTGCTGAAGGTTTCGGACGCCATTCGGATAAAGAATTTGCCCATTTCCTGAACATCGCTCATGCTTCAGCCTTTGAAGTACAGTCTCATCTCTATATCGCTTTGGATCTCGAATATGTCGAAGAAGACGTTTTTAGGGATATCTATGATCGGATGTCGGAAATCGCCCGAATGCTTTACGCACTTTCAAAACACCTTCGTCAATAAACAAAGATTCACGACTTAAGACTTAAGACTTACGACTTACGACTTACGACTAGGATCTCCTTATTTGCGCTGAAAGCGTGCGGATGCTGTGTTTATCAAGCAGGTGGCGGAGCGAGCGGACCTGCATTTGCAGCAGATCGGCGGCTTTTGTTTGGCTGCCGGCGGTCATACGAAGGGCTTCGATGACGTAGGTCTTTTCAAGATTATCAAGATGGGCGGCGAGGTTCAGGCCCGTTTCCGGCAGGTCGAATTCGGCTTTGATGCGGTCCGGGTTGTAATTGGTGATATGTTCCGGCAGGCGTTCGGGAGCGATCTCTTCGCCGCGTTCAAGCGCAACGGCTCGTTCAATGGTGTGTTCCAATTCGCGGACGTTGCCGCTCCACATATAATTTTCCAGCATTTGCATCGCTTTCGGTGAGATCGTCAGCGAACGCCCGCTCTGCGAACAAAATTTCTCGATAAAATGGTTGACGAGTTCGGAGATATCTTCGCTGCGTTCGCGAAGCGGCGGCAGGTGGATCGGTATCACCGAAATGCGGTAAAAGAGATCTTCGCGAAAGGTGCCGTCGGCCGCCATTTGCTTCAGATCGCGATTGGTTGCGGCTATTACGCGGGCATCAACGGGCAATTCTTCGTGAGCTCCGACGGGCCGGACACGGCGTTCCTGCAGAACGCGCAAAAGCTTCACCTGCATCGCCGGGGACATTTCGCCGATCTCATCCAGAAATATCGTGCCGCGGTTGGCCGCTTCGAAAAGTCCCTTGCGATTGGTGTTGGCACCGGTAAACGAACCTTTTACATAGCCGAAAAGTTCGCTTTCGAGCAAGGTTTCGGTAAATGCACCGCAGTTTATAGAAATGAACGGCTTTTCGGCGCGCGGGCTGATATCGTGGATGGCCCGTGCGACCAATTCCTTGCCGGTGCCGCTTTCGCCGGTTATCAAGACCGTGGACTGCACTTCGGCAACGGTCTCTATCATTTGAAAGATGCCCTGCATCTTTGTCGAATTGCCGATGATATTGCGGATGCTGCCACGTTCACGCTGGGCGCGCTTGAAGGCTCGGTTCTCGTCGATCAACGCCTGTTTTTCCAGCGTTTTGCGGACGATGACCTTTAGCTCTTCGACATCGAAGGGCTTGGTTATGAAATCATCGGCCCCGAGCTTAAAAGCTTCGCGGGCAGATTCGACCGAGGCATGGGCCGTCATAAAGACAACGCCGACGTCCGGCATCGTTTCGCGAACGGACCGCAGCATTTCAATGCCGTCCATATCCGGCATCCGCACATCGGAGATGATCAGATCCGCCGGCTCGTCGTGCAGCATTTCGACGGCCTCGCGGCCATTGGCGGCGGTGCGAATATTGTGGCCTTCGCCATCAAAAACGAGGGTCAAAAGCTGCCGGTAACTTTGTTCGTCATCAACGATAAGAAGATTGGACATCGGTTTGAAGCTCTAAATTGTGCTTGAAAAGACGGCGGGGACATCGCCTGTGTCAATTAGTATTTTCACAAAAAAGGGGTCGAAATATCAAGGACAAAGTTCAAGTGCTGCAATTTCAACCGCCAAGACAACTTATTTTTCCTTTACATTGAGAAAATCGGACAGCCGATTTGATTCGCCGGCGGCGGGGTTCGCTATCGTTTCTGTCCGCTGCTGCCGCGGCAATTCGACGGTTATTACGGTGCCTTCGCCCTGGATGCTGCGGACATTTATCGTTCCATTGTGGTCGCGGATGATCTGATAAACGATCGAAAGTCCGAGGCCGGTGCCGCCGCTGGTCGATTTGGCAAACGGCTCAAAAAGCTGCTCGACCTGTTCCGGAGGCATGCCGCTGCCGTTATCTTCGAAAATGATGCGAATGCGGCCGGCGGTACGCGGTTCGACCCGCACAAAAAGCTTTCCGCCTTCCGGCATCGCCTGTACGGCGTTGCGTGCCAAATTCCAAAAGATCTGTTTTAGCTGGGTGGTGTCGGCGGAAACGAAGATCGGGGCCGCGGGCAGCACTTCTTCGATATGATGGGCGGCGGTTATATCGGGGCTGTGGCGAAGCAGAGTCGCCGTATCTCGAATAGCTTCGCAGACATCGACCTCGCTGAAATTGCCGACCTTTGGCTTGGCGTAGCTCAAAAAATTAGTAATGATGCTGTTCAGCCGGTCCGATTCGCGGAGGATAATGCCCATCAGGTCAGCCTGCATCGATTCCGGCGGTGTCGCCGATTGCAGCACCTGGATCGCTCCGCGCATTGCCCCAAGCGGGTTGCGTATCTCATGGGCGAGACCGGCCCCGACGCGTCCGACCGCCGCAAGACGGTCTTTGCGGCGCACGCTTTCTTCCATCGAACGGATCTCTGTCAGATCTTGAAAAGTGATGATCCAACCGGTCAGCTCATTCGTTTCTGAAAGCAGTTTCGAAACGCTATAGCCGATGTGGACGGCAAAACCTTGCGGTGTGAACAGATCGGCCTCAAAGCGGAGAGCATGCTCACCCTCCGGCGAGCTCTCGACCGTTTCTATCGATGAATCAAAATTTGGGATGAGCCGCGAGACACCGGTTCCTTCGACGGCAGCAGCTTGAAAACCGGTTATTTCTCGGGCCGCCTTATTGAAGGTAAAGATGTTGCCTTCCAGATCGGTGGTGATCAACCCGGACCGGATCGATTCGATGATGCGTTCGTGCAAAGCACGCAGGTTGGCGAGACTTTTGGTCGTTTCGGCAAGCTGCTCGCCGGAAGAGCGACGCTCCGAAAGTCGCGAAGCGAGCAAGCCGACCACGAGAAATGCAACTGTATGAAAGCTGATTATCTGAAAAGCCCGTGATATTTCGGTCGGGCCTTCTTCGGAAAATACCCAACCGGTGGCGGTCGCAATGCCGAGAGTAGAGAACAAAATGACCGACAATACCGCCATCAGCAGCGTTGGCCGCGGCCGCAGATAGATGCTCGAAACGGCGATCAGAACAATGTAAACCGTAATGTATGGCGACGTCAGCCCGCCGGTTTGCCAAACGAGCCACGTAACGAGCAGGGCATCGACAAAGAATTGCAGCTTGATCTGCCATGAGGCATCTCGGAAAAGCGAGAGCATTAGCAAATAGACAGCCGTTACGGCGGCCGACGCGACAAGGCCCAAAAAGATGCCGTTCGTTAGATGATCTCCGGACGGTTGAAAGGGGCCGCTGTACCAGATCCAGGCCGTCACAAACAGCAGTGACATAACGATCAGCCGACCCAGGATCAGCTTGCGCACGCCGCGTTGGGTGGCGGAATTGGCGGGAGATGATTTTTGGGCTAAACTGGACATAGACGGTCGGACGGCCAGAGGACTTTGCGGGTCGATCCGGCATAAATGCGGTTCGAAGTCGAAAACCGTTAATTTACATTAAACAAACCGCATTTTTTAGTCAAAAACGAAATTCTGCGCCGTTTGCTCGGCGAAGCTTAAAATTGCAATTTCTCCCTTTTCTGTTAGGCCACGATGTCGGTCAAATTTGAGCGAAAGCTGCCTCTTATCCTGTTTGTCGTCTTTTTGCTTTTGACGGCGATCGGGTTCATCTTTTACCGCAGTACCGTATCTATCAAATCGGCCATTGATTGGGAAAAACATACACAGGAAGTGTTGCTGAAGCTTGACGAAACGCAGACGCTGACGCTGGATATATCAACCGCGACAAATAGTTTCGTGATCCTTGGCAATGACACCTACCTTGAGCCATACAATCGGGCGAAGCCGAAGATCCAGCAGAACCTGGCCCAGCTGAGGCGTTCGACAGCTGATAACCCGACACAACAGGAAGAATTGGACAGGCTTAGTGGCGTGCTGGCGGATTTTGTTAAGGAGGCCGAAAGAAAGGTCCTTTTACGCAAAAGCGAAGGCTACGAAACGGCCATTGTCGAACTGCCGGTCAAAAAGGGAAGCGATATGCTTAACGGGATACGGCAATCGATCGAAAAACTAAAGGCCGAAGAACTTCGTACTTTGCAGGAAAAAGAACAGAGTTTGGATAAAGGGCTTAATAGGACGATCTGGATCTTGATCATCGGCAGCCTTGCCGGGCTTGTGTCTCTCGGCATAGTAAATTTGGTGGTGCTTTCCGAGATCCGCCGCCGGCGTTCGGCGGAAACGGCGTTAACGGATGTAAACGTCGGATTGGAAAAGAGCATTGCCGAACGTACCGCAGAACTGCAACATGCGAATGAGAATTTGCGGATCGCCGGTGCCGAGCGGGAGCAGCTTTTGACGAACGAAAAGAAAGCTCGGCTTGAGGCGGAGATCGCCACGCGTTTGCGCGACGAATTCATGGCAACTGTATCGCACGAATTGCGGACGCCGCTCAATTCGATCTTGGGATGGGCCCGCCTTTTGAAGGGCGGCAGTCTTGACAACGAGCAATCGGCGAAGGCGATGGGCACGATCATCAAAAATGCGGAAACACAGAACCATTTGATCGAAGACCTGCTTGATGTGGCGCGAATCATTTCCGGCAACCTCGAATTGAATATTCACCCGCTTGACCCGGCCGCTTTATTGAACGACGCTATCGAAAGCATTCGGCCGGCCGCAACCGCCAAGCATATCGCCATCGAATCTGATCTTCCGGCCTCGCTGCACGATATTCGTATCGAGGGCGACCGCGAAAGATTGCAGCAGGTCTTCACGAACCTTTTGACCAATGCCGTTAAATTTAGCCCGGAACGGGCGATCGTGACCGTGCAGGCGCAGCAGCGGGAAAATATGCTGGAAATCAATTTCCGCGATACGGGCATTGGCATCGGCCGCGAATTCCTTCCGTTGGTGTTTGAAAGATTTAGGCAGGAACGGTCTATTTCGACAAAAAATGGCGGTCTCGGGCTTGGGTTGGCGATCGTAAGAAATTTGGTCGAGATCCACGCCGGCAAAGTGCGGGCGCACAGTGCGGGCGAAAATATGGGATCGACATTTACCGTGGAATTGCCCTTCGTTCGTCTAGACGCCGACGCCGGCACTGCGAGCGAGCAGTTGGCGGACCGCATCGAGCAAGTCGTCAGCGACGATATCAGGTAAGTTCTTCAATTCGGAAAGATGACCGGCTCCGTAACCGGTCTTGACCAAGGCGGTGGAAATACCGGCATTATGACCGGTTTCAATATCGAGCCTTTTATCTCCGATCATCCACGAGCGCTGAAGGTCGATCTCATATTCCGCGCAAGCGCCCTCGATCATTCCGAGATTTGGTTTTCGACATCGACAGCCTTCATTCGGCAGATGGGGACAGAAATAGAATGCGTCGATCAGATCACCGAGCCGCACCTGCATTTCCTCATGGATGGCGTCCATTGCCGCTTCGGAATAGAGGCCGCGTCCGATGCCGGATTGATTTGTCACGACGATCACATAGAAACCGGCGTCCTTGAGGGCCGCTAATGCCTGCCGGGTAAAGGGAAAGAGCCGCAGGTCTTCGATGCGGGAAAGAAAATTGACCTCTTCGATCAAGGTGCCGTCTCGGTCGATAAATGCTGCGGGTCGTTTCATCTTTGATCCTGATCTATTGTAGGGCCTCTTTTTCGGCCAAAAGCAACTTAACCTCTTCGAAAACCTCGCGGGCCGAGATGCGCGTCATACAGCGATGGTCGATCGGGCATTCGCGCAGCATGCACGGAGCACATTCCACGTCGCGGCGGATCACCACTGCATTTGCAGAAAAAGGCCGCGTCGTTGCATCATTTGTCGGGCCGAAGATAACGATCGTCGGTGTGCCGACCGCCGGTGCGATATGGGCTGTCCCCATGTCGTTCGAAACCAGCATATCGACCACTGCCAAAACTGCTGCGGCCATTGCGATATCGGTCTTGCCGGCGAAGATCAGCGGCGGATATTCGCTCAAAGACCGAACTTTTTCGGCCACATCGATCTCGTCCGGCGAACCGGTCAATATTACATTAGCATTAAGTTCGGCCTGAATATAGTCGTTGAGCTCGGCATATTTTTCGGCTCCCCAGCGTTTGGCCATTGAATTCGTGGAACCAACGCCGAGAGCAATGGTCCGGCGGGTTAGATCGACGCCGCCCGCTGCGAGAAGGCCGCGAGCCGCTTGCCTGCGCTCTTCGGCGATCTCTAAACTTTCGTCCGGTTCGGCAAATGCGATCGTATTCGTGCCGGCATATCGCCGTTCCGCTTCGGCCGCCAGGGCCAAATAGTAGAAAACCTCATGCCGACGGCCTTTCCATTCAGGAACGGCGACCGGGTCGGTCAACAATAGTCCGCGCAGGTCTTTATTAAAACCGATCCTACGCGGTATGCCAGCCAGTTTCGCCGTCAATGCGGATTCGAAGGAATTTGGAAATATGATCGCCAGGTCGAAATGATGTCGGCGAAGGATGTCTGCCTGACGACGCACCTCGCGATAGCGGTTCTTTTCCCGCTGAAAGGGAATTATGTCGTTGATCAGATCACTGCCGTGAAAAATGCCTGCCGCCCATGCCGGTGTGTGCAGGAATATCTCGGCATCGGGGAAAACGCGTCCGATCTCGCGCATTGCCGGTATCGTCATCATGGCATCACCGATCCAATTGGTGCCGCGGATGACGATCGAGCCGATCACATCTTTTGAGCTTTTTGTCACAATTTTAATATGGCTGCGGACTGAAAAGGGTCCGCAATCCGGCGTCAAGTTCGACCTTTGGCTGCCATTCAAGCTCTTGTGAGATAAGTGTCAGGTCCGATATATATCGGTGCGGAACCGGTTCGGGGAGGCCCGCTTCGCGATCGAGGACGGCTTGCAGGCCCGAGACGCTTTCCATTCGTGCGATCAAGCCATTAAGATCGGACGCGTTCGCCGCTCCGCCGCCGACATTATAAAGTCCGTGCCGGATGACCGAATCGACGAAGGCCCGGCAAGCTTCGGCCAGATCATCTATATGCAGCAGGTCGCGAACCGCCGTTCCCGAGCCCGGAAGAGCAAAACGCTCGCCCAAATTTATCATTTCCGCATAATAGCCGACGAAATTCGGCACGGTTTCGGGTGTCGGCGGTGCATAGACCGTTCCCAGCCGAAGGATGCACGACCGGAAATGCCGTTTGGCGGCGTAATATTCGACATAGCGTTCGGCGACGAGTTTTGACCATTCGAGCGGACTTTGGCCGGCATAAAGCGTCGGACAGCTTTCGGGTACCACCTGAAAATTATCAGCAAAACGCCCGTACACCTCCCGCGTAGAAGCAAAAATGAGAACGGCATTTTCCTTTACACGCTCCAAAACATTGATCGTCCCTGTGACATTTGCCGCGAATATCTCGCGGTCACGAGAAGGATCTTTATCAACCATCGCCGCCAGATGAACGACCACGTCATAGTCTTCGATACGGCTGAGCGTGTCCGGGTCGCCCATATCGAAACCATTTCTCCGCGAAGCTGTGTCAGCATTGAGCAGTCGCGTCAAATGCGTGCCGAGATATCCGCTGCCGCCGGTGACGAGTGTTTTCATAACAGAACATATGTTCGGGCATTTGCAAGCGTAAATGCAAGCGGCCGCCTTTCCGCGTAAACTAATAGCTTTACACAGGCATCACTAAACCTATAAAATTTCAGCGGGTAGTTCTTTTTTTACGATCCGACCCGCCCGGTGCTGCCGCCAAGATCCTTCAAATGAGTGAAAAGCTACAGATCAGGTCAAATCGTTCGAAAATGCCGCCACAAGGTTGGAAAAAGGCTCACCGGGTGAGTTCTTTTCAAAGCCCGCCGCGCTCGCGTTTTCGCCGTGTGCTGGGTTGGATCTTCAATATTTGGACGCTGGCCTTTGCTTTATTGTTCGTTTTGGCCGGGTTTCTGACGGCGACGTATTTTTGGTTCGATTTTTCGGACCGGATAGATCGGCGATTGCTTGCATCAGAGGTCTTTACACCCTCGGCGGGCATATATTCGGCACCCAAAACCATTTTCGCCGGCGAGAAGATCTCTCGCGATGAGCTGATCGAATATCTTCGCTCGGCCGGTTATATCGACAAGAATTTGAAAGCCGATCTTTCCCGCAGCCGTTACGAGATCAAGGGCGAGGAGGTATCGGTAGAACCCGGTGTGACCGGCACACTTGACGGCCGACAAGCTTTTCCGAATTTGGCAATTACCTTTGCCAAGGATTCAAAAAGTGTTGCTAAGATCGCCGATATCTCGGCCGGTTCTGAGGTAAAGACGGCACTTCTTGAACCCCGCCAATTGAGCACTATTGCGGCTGAAGGCGACGGGCGGCGAAAGACCGTAAATTTTGCCGATCTGCCGCCGCATCTGATCAAAGCGATCACCGTTACCGAAGATCGGGCTTTTTTTGAGCACTACGGTGTCAATTTTCGCGGCATTGCCCGAGCTCTTTGGCGGCGTTATGAAGGAGAGGACAATTCTCCGCTTTCCAATCAGGGCGGCTCTTCGATAACGCAGCAGCTTGTAAAAAACCTTTTGCTGACCAATGACCCGACGCTCGAACGCAAGCTTACAGAAGCTTACATGTCGATCATACTGGAAACGCGGCTGAGCAAAGACGAGATCTTTTCGCTCTACGCCAATCAGATCTACTTGGGGCAACAATCAGGCGTTTCCATTTATGGTGTCGGCGAAGCGGCGAACGTGTATTTCGGCAAGGATGTTTCGCAGCTGACCTTACCCGAATCGGCGTTTTTGGCGGGCATTATCCGCAGCCCGAATCGCTATAATCCATATAAAAATCCGGAAAGAGTTCAGGAACGTCGCAACCAAGTTCTGGAATCAATGGCCGAAGCCGGCGAGATCACGCCGCAGCAGTTGGAACAGGCAAAGGCAGTGGCACTTGAATTGAAACAGGTCTCAAGCAAAAAAGATCTTCAGGGAATGCCTTATTTTTCGCAATATGTGATCGATGAACTGCCAAAGGTCGTTAGCGATCCCGAAGCTCTTCAGCATCTCCGTGTCTATACATCCATCGATCCGGACCTGCAAAAGCTTGCCTACGAAACGGTAAGCAAGCGGTTGGATAAACTTGACGGATATTTCAAAAAGAAACAAAAAGGCACGCTCAACGCCGCCTTGGTAGCAATAAAGCCAAAGACCGGTGAAATAGTGGCCATGGTCGGCGGGCGCGATTACATGCAAAATCAATTCAATCGTGCGACAAGCGCCATGCGGCAGCCCGGTTCGGTCTTCAAACCGTTCGTGTATGCGGCGGCGCTGAATTCGCCCTATGATTCCGGTATGCGGATATTTACGGCCGCCACCGTTTTCAAGGATGAAAAGCGCGTCTTTACCTTTGACCAGAATTCATATTCGCCAAATAATTACGGCGACCACTTTTCGAATCAGGAAGTTACGCTGCGCGATGCCCTGGTCAAAAGCAAGAACACTATCACAGTTGATCTCGGCCTGCAGGTAAATATCGGCAAGGTAATGAATTTTGCCAATAAAGCAGGTTTTCCGAAGGTGGATCGGGCCTATCCTTCAATGGCATTGGGAACGGCGGAAGCAACTCCGCTGCAGGTGGCCACCGCCTATACGATATTCGCGAATTTGGGCGACCGCGTCGATCCGTTGCCGATAACGCGGGTAACGGCCGGCGATGGACAAACCGTCGCAATGCCGCAATCTGAACGCAAGAACGTGCTGCGGCCGGATGTGGCATACATTATGGATGACATAATGAAGGACGTGATAAATCGGGGCACGGCAGCTCAGGTGCAGGGATGGGGATTTCGCAATCTTGCCGGAAAGAGTGGTTTCGCCGGAAAAACCGGAACCTCGCGGGATGGCTGGTTCGTCGGATTTACGCCGGAGTTGATAACGGTCGTCTATGTCGGGTTTGATGACGGCGATGACCTGGGAATGAAAGGGTCTGATTCGGCAATGCCTGTGTGGGCGGATTTTATGCAGGCGGCATTGAAACTGCATCCGGAATGGAATGGCGATTGGATGATGCCGGCCGGTGTTCGCAAAGCCGAGATCGATATCCGCAACGGCTCGCTCGTCAGGGAACTCGACGGAAGTGAGCCCCTTACCGCTACGCCTTCTCCAACGCCGGCTGTCGCCGCATCGCCCGATCCGAATTCGCAATTACCGCCGGAATGGCAGACAGAAGAAATTCCGGCCGCGCCCGATATATTTGTAACGGATGTGCCCGCCGAATTTCGCCGCGTCGAACTTTTTGTCGCCGGAACGATGCCAAATTTTGCGGTCAAAAACATCGATGAGCCGCTGCTTGACGCCGACGGGAACCCGATCTATCCCGGAGCGAACGCCGGAGCTTCTCCAACCCCTCCTCCGGTTGATGGTACTTGGCAAGACAAAATGCCGACTTCGTCCGATCCGAATCAAAGGACGCCGAGCCGCAGTGGAGCTGTTCGCGGATTTGTCACAGTGCTGATATGCCCGATGACCGGTATGAGAGCCGGTGAGTTTTGCCCCAAAAAGGAGCCGCGATCTTTCCGCGAAGGCTCAGAACCGAAAATGACCTGCACGTATCACACCGCCCCGGAAAATTGAACCGCAAAATTTCGATCCGTGTGATTCTAAGAATTTACTAATAGGTCTCTAACTACTTTTTTCGTGTCTCCGTCGATACTTCCTACGGCCGGCCGTCTCCCGCCATTTAAATCGCCGGTCATTCAACCACCATAGGAGGAACGATCTAAAAAAACACACATGAAGAAAGTTTTGTCATTTTTTATTTTGGGCGTTATCGCTTTCACAACCATCAGCTGCGGCGGCGGCACCGCGTCTTTTGCCGGTGACAAAGAGGGGGCTCGAGCATTGCTGAGCGAATTTCTGAAACCTGGTGCGGATCTGAAAAAGCTTACAATGCAGCTCAAACCGGAGAAGGAAGATTACCGTGCATTTTATGCGGAAGAATCGACCGCGGCCCGGGCAGAGGCGGCCTTTGAAAAACTGTGGTCCGGCGGAAATGCGGTGGTGGCCCCAAAAGAAGGCCAAAGCGAACTTTTGCTTTATTCTGCGACACCGCAGGAATTAAAGGATCACAGCGGAGAGGCGGATCAGTTTCCTGCCGGCCTGATCTCCATGGCGGATGACCTAAAGCCGGGCCTGCGCGTTTACGGATTCAAATTTGTGAAACCGGGCGAAACCACCGGCATGGCGTTCGAAGGCCTGGCTCACGTCAACGGCAAATGGCGGTTGTTCCCGAAACCGTGGCGGATGTTCCAGGGCGAATAGGCGATCTGATCATTTTTTTGCAACGGCCGGAGCATTCAGGCCGCGCAGCAAAACAGCGTCACGCTGCCACCTGCCTTGTACGGTCAGCCAAGTCGAACCGTCCGGCGATTCAGAGATCTGGCTGACCTCTTCTTGCCCCGTGTCCGCCAAGCGCACGGGAGCTCCGCCGCTTAACTTCTGTTCCCATATTGAATTCGAATCCGTAATTTTGTCGGCGATCGCATATATTAAGGAATTTCTGCGTTTCGACCAATATTGTTCGAATACGGCCGACGACCGGAAGGGAAGTTCGAATCTGGCCCGCTCAATTTCGCTACCCGGTTCCAGCAGCACGATATATTCCACACCGTCGATAAGCTTTGCAACAGCCACGCGGCTACCGTCCGGTGAAACGGCAAAGCAGTTCGTGCTCCCGTTCCAGACATTCTCCTCGGCACCGGTCCGGCTGTTTATGCGCCAAACCCTTGTTTCGGGGCTGCCGAGGTAATAGATCCATTCCGAATCCGCCGGAACGAAGGGCCGTCTGCCGCCGTTTTGTTTGGTCAATTGAACTGCGTCGGTGCCGTCAACATTCATCCGCCATATCTGCTCTTCGCCGCTTTCGTTCGAGGTATAGATTATGCTTCGGCCATCAGCTCCCATTTGGGGGAAATGCTCGTTGTACGTCGATGTGGTTATCTGGCGGGTCGGGCCGCCGATCGAGTTCATTATCCAAATATCGTTATTGGTACCGATCGAGCTTGCATACAGCACGCGTCCGTCCGGCGTGAAAGAAGCTGCGCGGGCACTGGTCACTTCGGTTTCCGTTGTTTCACCCTTCGGTGCAAAAGACCTGCTGACAATGCGGAAATTATCCGTGATCGTGCCTGCAACTGCCGAGCGTCCGAAGGAATCAAGCGATATATGACTGAAATTTTCGGTATTGTAAGAGACCTTAGATGTTGTGCCATCTGCATTTAGGTCCCAAATGCTGAAATAGAGGTCTTGCGGTTTGCGGCTGACAAAAAGACACTTTTCTGAGCGGCGAAAACAATCGATGCTGGTCACATTGAAGAAAGATTCGTTCGAGGCGGGCGTCACCTTGCCGGAATCCAGCTCCACGGCATAGATGCGGAATTGGTTCGATGCGTTTCGGCTTTGCCCCGAAGCAAACAGCAGACGCCGGCCGTTCGGCGTAAAGCGAACCGCCGAGATACGTTCAAGGGCCGGCCGCGAATAAAGCATCTTTTCGTCGGATCCGTCGGCGGCATTAACGGTATAGACCGCGCAGTACAATTCCTTTTCGTAAGGGCAGCGCACAAAAGCCAATTGCCGTTCATCGGGCGAAACTGAGATCCAACCCTGCGTTGCCGCGGCTACCTTAAATGGAGTTCCGCCGAATATAGAGATCCGAAAGACATCGAACGGATTATTTTCCGCGCGGCGTGCGAAATATAGATTCTCACCGTTCTCCGAAAAAAGCAGTCCGCCGTAAGCAACCTCGGCTGCCGGAACCACCTCGATATAATTCGAATTCGTCAGGTCGTACATCCATATCGCCATTCGCTTACCGATGTTCATGGTCATCGCGACCTTTGTGCCGTCCGGTGAAATGACCGAATGAAAGCTGCCGCCATTGTTGGACAGCCGCTGAACACTATATTGTTCGGTCAGGATCGGCGGCGTGTCATCGCCGTAGGCACGCCCGAAAAGGAAAAATGAACCGACAAGCACAAAGATCACTACAACGGCCGCCGTCAGCAGCGAAAAATGCGTCCGCCAAGGTGCCCGGTGAGCTCGAATTTCCCGTTCCGGCAGAGTTTCCGGGACAATTTCGCCAGCGGGCGGCAACTTCGGCTTTTCCGCCGCTGCCTCACCTTCGGTGACCGGAGCGATGAACCGATATCCGCGGCGCGGTACCGTCTCGATATATTTCGGATCCCGACTATTGTCGCCCAATGCTTTCCGTATCTGATTGACCGTAAAAGTTAGATTTCCTTCTTCGACAAAGCTGTCCGGCCAAACCATGTCCAATAGTTCGGCTTTTGTGATCAGACGATTCGGGTTCGAGGCAAGAGCATACAGCAGGTCGTATGCTTTTGGGGTCAAGGCGACCGACGCATCGCCGATGAACAATGCTTTTTCCGCCGTGTTCACACAGAAATCATAAAAACAAAGCTTTTTCGGTGCGGGTACCATCTTTCTAAGAAATCTCTAATCACTCTCTAGTCAAATGCTAAGGACATAGGAATGACGCTGTTGCAGACTGAATATTGCAAAAGCACGGACTGGGCAGCTTAGAAATCTTATCAGAAACTCGCCCGATCTGGAAAAAAATCGGCTCAACCGGCTCGTCTTTGCCAACAAATTTGCGCACTGAACTTTATTTTTAAGGAGAAAAATGAAAACCGTAACTCTATTTTTTTTGTTTGCTGCCCTAATTTTCACCGCCGGCGTGTCGGCTGCTGCTCAGATCAAAATTAAAATTCCCGGCATTCCCAAAGTGAACAAGCCGGCCGACCCCAAACCTGAACAACCGATATCCGGTACGCCCGCCGGCGAACCCGGCAATGATAGGTCGTCCGTTCGAAGCAGCGGCCCTGCGGCGGCGGACATCCTCGAAAAGCCGCATCCTACGTCGGAGCCGCGATTCATGATCGATTCAGTTGAGATCAAGATCAAATCGGAAAATCGCTATTGGAAAATGCCGAAGGACGACTATTACACAAGTTGGGTGCCGCAGATCAGTTTTGATGTGTTTTTCAATAATGAAATGAGGCTGCGTTACAACGCCGAGTGGTTCAATGCTGACGGCACGCCCTGGTTCACCGAACCCCTAGATGTCGGAACTTACAGTGCGGATGCAACCGTGCGCCTTGGAAGTGCCTATGACGGTAAGCTTTTTGAAACCAAAGCTGTTGCCGCCACGGGCACATACGGCGTAAAAGTGGTTGATACAAAAACCGGAAACGTCGTGTTTAAGGGCAAATTCAAGGTCGCCAAGCTGCCGCTCGATCCGGGCGATGCGCGCCGCAAAAATATGATGATGTTCTATGTGGACAACGACTGGGTCTTGCCGACCGGCTATGTCGGCTTTAGCTATACCGATACCTATTATGATTTTGACCCGCGGCCGATCGTCTTTATGTGGTTCAAAGGCGACATCGAAGGCAAAGACCTAGAAGCCCGTCTATATCACAATGGCCAGGAGATCACATCCACCGACAATGGCGGCGTGATAAATGCCTCAGACAAGACGTTCGGCGAAGGCTGTTTTATGAAGCCGGAATTGTGCAAATACCGGCTCGGCTACATCTATTGGACAAATTTTATCGTTGAAAATGGCAGCAACGGAGTTCGCACCAAATATCCGCAGGCGACCTTTACCCGCGACAAGCCGGGTGAATATACCGTTAAGGTCTTTCATCGCGGAACACAGATCCGCGAAACGAAATTTACCATCGATCAAAAAGGCCACATTGCACGAAATCCGTTCTCAAGCCAGATATTTTTGACAAACCACCGCATCGCCGTGCCGGTCAAGGTAATGGGCGACCTGGAGAAATGGAATCCGGCGACGGTCAAGGCCGATCAATTTTACGGCAATGCTCTGACGGGTTTTTAGCCGAACGGCAGGGGCAATATGAAATTTGAACAATTTAAGATCGAAATACTGACGCAGCCTGACGATCCGTGGGAAGTCGGAACGAGTCCTGAGCTTTGGACCCGGCAGGTGGCGGATATGATCCGAAAGCTGGAAACCGTCGATTGCGGCTTGCGCTTTCTCCGTTTGATCGGAAACGGCCCGAAATGGATCGTAATTGAACCATTGCTGAAAAATATGAAGAATTGCAACGCACATGGCGGGGCAAGGATGACTATGGGGCCAAATGTCGGCGGAGTTGTTAAATACGATCCCGAGGTTTTCGAGATCGGCGGTCCCTGCCATCTATCAAAATTCGGAGACTCAAAAGAAAGGCCGCCGGGCTCACGCGGGGACGAGGTCTTTTTTCACGAATTGGTCCATGCCCACCGAGCCGTTCAGGGAATAAGGGATCCGGAAAAGCTGGAAAAGGGAATGTATCGATATACCAGCATCGAAGAATTTTTGGCGGTGGTGATGACAAATGTCTATATTGCTGATATCACCAACAAACCGGGAAGATTTCTTCGCGGCGGACATCACGGCCATGCAGTTCTGGAACCAGTTTTAAGCGGTTCGGTTGCGTTCTATCGCTCGTCTCCCCAGGTTCTTCCCATCATGAAGAAGATCCAAGCAGAGGAACCCGATCTTTTCGCGTCGATGGCAAGCGTTCGGGCTTGGTTCAATCCATTCTGGTCGCTGCTGCACCAGCCGGCGGAGGTCTTTTCAGCATCCGTTTCCGAAGAGGCAAGGTGGTACGAAAAGAATAACGAAAAGATCCAGAAACGCCTTAACGAACAAATGTTCGCAAAAAGACGAGGATATGCCGAAAAATTGGCGAAAGACAGGGTCGATGCATCGATAGCCTTTGTGATCAGTTCGATATCCGACGCTCTTCGCTAAGCAAACTTCAATAAAACCAATACTATGATCAAATACACACCTTTTCCGATCAACATCATCTATTCCTTTAATTCGCAGGAACAAGCGAATTACACCGCCAACGAATTCTATGCCAAGGGCGACAAGCAAATGTCCGAATGGATGAAAGCGACCGGCAGAGCGCTTCGCGAGGTCACCGAAGATTCTGCTCCGATCCATTCGACCGCCCGGCTGCAATTTGAACACACGATCAAACGCGAACTCGACCGAATTGCTCGTACGGAGGTCGGGCGATTGCTGTTTGCCGGGCTCAATGCCGCGGTGCCGGTGTGGATAATGCCGGACCCCGACCTTTTCTGGGCGGCGACGACATCACGGATCATGACCGTCAAAGAAGGCGGAGGTATCAGGATAAAGATCAATCCGGATCAATTTTCGGGTATTTTGGACACAACCTTAGTTCATGAACTGGCCCATGCCGTTCGCCGCGGACATGATCGAATGTATCATTTTGAATTTATGCGCACAGAGTGGCCTTCGGTAGAAGAATTCATCGCAACGCAGTTCGAAAATATATATCGGTCGGAACAAGGCAATCAAAAACTGCTGGGGCAGTATTTGCATGTCATCGGCAAATATTCTTCAAAGGGCGATATTTACAGATATTTTATCGAAGAACCGCAGATGATACAGGCCTTAAAATTTTGCATCGACAATGAACCGATGGTCAAGGCAATAACAAAACTTCCGGCCGGAAGACCTGAGTATAATCCGTTTCGCGACTACTTAATCCTGGAAAGGATGGCACTCGGAAAACTTCAAACACCCGGATCACCGGCCGGAAAATTGATCCCTATTTAAGGACTATTTGGCGTCAACGTTCAAACTTTTTATTAGAAAGCCGTAAATATCGGCCTGTTCCTGTATCTGTTTGGCGGTTGGCTTGCCGGCTCCGTGGCCGGCCTTCGTTTCGATACGGATAAGTATCGGAGCATCGCCCGCCTGAGCTGCTTGCAGAGCGGCCGCATATTTAAAGCTGTGGGCCGGATAAACACGGTCATCATGATCGGCTGTTGTTATCAGCGTCGCCGGATATTTCGTTCCCGGTTTGATGTTATGCAAAGGCGAATATGCGTACAGCGCTTTGAATTCCTCCGGAGTGTCCGGCGAACCGTAATCAGAGGTCCACGCCCACCCGATCGTGAATTTCGGGAACCGGACCATATCCATTACGCCAACAGCCGGCAAGGCTGCTCCGAACAGGTCCGGGCGTTGGTTCAGTACGGCTCCGACCAAAAGGCCGCCATTGGATCCGCCCTGGATGGCAAGCTTTTTGTTGGATGTATATTTATTTGAGATCAACCATTCGGCGGCTCCGATGAAATCGTCGAAAACATTCTGCTTTTTCAGCTTCGCCCCATTTTCCCACCACGACCGGCCGTATTCATTGCCGCCGCGGATGTTTGCCACCACATAAACGCCGCCCATTTCGATCCACGGCAGGCGAGCAACCGAAAAGCCGGGCGTCATCGGTATATTGAAACCGCCGTATCCATATAGCAGCGTCGGATTATTTCCGTCGAGCTTAATGCCTTTTTTGTGCACGATGAACATCGGCACGCGGGTGCCGTCCTTCGAGGTAAAGAATTGCTGTTTTACCTCGATCTGGGCCGGGTCGAATTTGACCTTAGATTCGCGGAACAATGTGCTTTTGCCGGTCTTTAGGTCATAGCGATAGATCGTAGAAGGCGCATTAAAGCTGGAATATGAATAAAAGGTTTCCGTATCTTCGCGGCGTCCGCCAAAACCGCCCGCAGAACCGATACCCGGCAGATCAACATTGCGGATGAACTTTCCTTTCCGGTCCACAATGCGGATCTGTGTGTAGGCATCCTTCATATAATTCAGCACGAACTGGTCGTTGATGAAGCTGATACCGTTCAAAGTTTCTTTTGATTCAGGAACCAGATCGACCCATTTCGCCTTCTTGGCATTTACGTCAATGCTCGCCAATTTGCCGAGTGGAGCGTCGCGGTCCGTGCGGAAATAGAATGTCGAACCGACATTGCCGACGAATCCGTAGGAGTTTTTAAGATCGGTTATTAGCGGTTGTACCTCGCTGTCCGGTTTGGTCAGGTCTTTGTAATAGACCATATTCATCCGTTCGGTTCCTTTTCCGACCGAGATCACCAGCCATTTGCCGTCTTCAGAAACGCCGCCGCCGACGAAATATTCTTTATTGTCGGGGCGTTCATAAACCACCTTATCATCGGATTGCGGTGTTCCCATTTTGTGGAAATAGAGCTTTTGAAAATAATTGTTTCCTTTTAATTCGCCGCCCGCGTCGGCATCAGGAAATCGGCTGTAATAGAAACCCGAATTGTCCGGCAGCCACGAAACGCCGCCTTGGCGGTTCGGCCGCAATGTGTCCGGCAAATGCTCCCCGGTATCGACATTCATGATCTTCCATTCGGTGCGGTCCGAACCCGCCACCGCGACACCGTAAGCCCAAAGCTTGCCGTCATCTGTAAATGACGATCCGCCAAGGGCCGCTGTGCCGTCGGCCGAAAGCTTGTTCGGGTCGAAAAAGACATGGCCCGGATCGCTGATCGAATCCGCGATGTACAAAACGCTTTGGTTCTGGAGCCCGTCGTTCTTTGAATAAATGTATCTTTTGCCGATCTTCGAAGGAGCCGAAAAGCGCTCATAATTCCAAAGCTCGGTCAAGCGTTCTTTGATGCCTTCGCGTTGCGGAATGGTCGCCAAATAGGAATCTGTGAGCCTATTTTCGGCGTCGATCCACGCCTGTGTCTCGTCTGTATAAGATTCCAGCCAGCGGTATGGATCAGCGACTTTAACGCCGTGGTAGTCGTCCGTTTGGTCCGCCTTTCGGGCAGACGGATAATCGTATTTGGTCTGGGCCGGTGCGGCTGATGCAAGCATCGAAAAAAGTGCGAGCGAAAAGAAAAATTTCTTCATATGCGTTCGTGTATATCCTTATTGAATTGAAACAATTCATCCAAGTATATACCTCGAACAAGCAATAGTGAATGATAAAAGCAGTTTTAAGCCGATCGCCGCGGCAAACCTGCTTAAAAGATAGGCAGATTGAAATTTTGTCCTTCGTGAACGAATTGGTCAAAGGGTTGATCGTTATAGGGCAACCAATTTTTGCGTTGATAAAGGAGATCTTCGGTCTCTTCTTTCGGTTTGGGACGAGCGAGCAGAAATCCCTGGCCAAGGTCGCAGCCGAGATTCTGCAGCACAAAGAGCTGGCTCATCGTCTCGATGCCTTCGGCGATGACCCGCATTCGCAGATTGTTCGCCAGGGAAATTATCGTCTGCAGGATCTCAGAATTCTCGCCGTTTTCGCCGACGTTGTAAACGAAAGAACGATCTATCTTCAATGTGTCGAACGGTAAACGGTGGAGATAGCTGAGCGAAGAATAGCCCGTTCCGAAATCGTCTATGCTGAGCTGGACACCGATCCGCTTCAGCCGGTTGAGCAATTCGATCGTGTGCTCGGCGTTTTCCATAGCAGAGCTTTCCGTTATTTCCAGCTTTAGCGAATCCGGGGCAATGCCGGTTTTATCCAAAACCACTTCGACATCATCGATCAGGTCATCGTTTGACAGGTGCTTGCCCGAAATATTGACGCTAACGACCAGCTTGGCGTATTCCGGTGCGATCTTTTGCCACCGTGAAAGCTGGCGTGCCGTTTCTTCCAATATCCAAACCGTTAAGGGTTGAATAAGTCCCGATTGTTCAGCGATCGGGATAAATTTATTCGGCGGGATCATGCCGAATTCGGGATGGTGCCAGCGAAGCAGAGCTTCGAAACCAAGCAGACGGCCGTCCCGCAGCGAAACTATCGGCTGGTAATGCACCGATAATTCATTGCGGTCGGTGGCGTGCCGCAGGTCCATTTCAAAGACCGCCCGTTCCATGAATTTTTCACGCAGATCGCGTGTGAACACCGCAAAGCCATTATTGCGCTCCTTGGCGAAATGCATGGCAATATCAGCATCGCGAAGTATCTCTTCCGGCGTGCTGTATTCCGCATCGCACGGGGCGATGCCGATATTGAGGTCCATCGAAATACGGTTTCCGCCGAGGGAGAAGGGCTGCGTAATGCTTTGATGAATGCGGCGGGCTACTTTTTGAGCTTTTCCGGGTGTGGTCAGATCACGGAGCACGATGGCGAATTCATCACCGCCGATGCGGGCGACCGTGTCGTTCGAATTCAGCATCCGCACAAATCTTTTAGCGGCGATCGACAAAACCTTGTCGCCGATCGTGTGGCCTAATGTGTCGTTAATGTTCTTAAAGCTTTTAATGTCCAGAAAAAGCACCTGAAAATTCGTGGTCGAATCCCGCTTGTAACGTTCGATCAATTTTCTCAGCACCTCGCCAAAATGTTTTCGGTTCGGCAATCCGGTCAATGCATCATGCATGGCGGCATGCTGAAGGTCTTTTTCGCTCTTGCGTAGTGCCGCATTCGCCCGTTCCTCTTTGTCCAGCGATACCGAAAGTTGGTCCGCATGCCTTTCAGCCTCTTCACGCCGTACCTTTTCGAGCTCCGCCTTTTCCCGCTCGGCCTCTTCGATCTTGACAAATGAGTTGCTGACCTCTTTTATCATCAAGCGATAATTCAAATAGGCGATAGCAAGAACTATAAAGCCTATTGTCATGATCAGAAGATCGGAATAGTTAATAACCTTGTACACGATAGCCGCAAGGCCCGCCCCCGTAAATTGCGTAAGCGACACCGACAAACCATGCCTTTTCCACGTCTCCCAAATGGAACTGCCATTACGGATTCTTTGATAGATGGCGGCAAAACCTGAGGCGAAAAAGAAGTGGCAAAGGGAAAAAAGTCCAAGAGCGGCAATAAGGTCGCGCGTACTGTTTATCTGGCGTGATGAAAGACCAGAGATCAGAAATATCCCGTAGCTAAGACCAGTAATAGAGGCGGCCAGAGACGAATTGAAAAGCGTCATCCAAGGACCGAAAGACGAACCCCGACGTTTCAAGTATAAACAACTGGCAAAGGTCTCAACAAAAGCGGTTATTATTGCAAGTTCTCCTCCCCAGAACAAGAAGGTCAGAAAAACGACAGCATCAGAAAAACTTAGTGTAAACCTTGAACGCGGAAGCTTGATGCTCATTCGCGGAGCGAGAAATATGCCAAACAAAAGTATCAGCCCGAATCCCCAGCTGAAATCGATCTTCGGCAAGCGCAGTAACGTGAGCAAAATACACAGAACACCGCAAATAATGACCGCGATCTTAATATTTTCCGGCCTTTCCTGCGGGATTTTTTCTTTTACGATTGTCGGGATCAAAACCATTTATGATTAGAGGCAACCAACCTTGGGACACAAGGTCTGACCATTCTATCAGCCTTTTGGAGAAAAAGATAGACAATTTTGCTTGGCATGCATACAAAGTAATCAGCGGCTTTAGTGCATACTAAATATTCAAATTGAATAAGCCGCGCAACTTTGCTGTAAATTGCCTGTTATCAATAGGTTAGCTCAAAACCTGACCCTGTGGTAATTAGATATACACGAAGTTGCGGCATTCCTCATTGACGCAAAGTAGAGAAAATCTCCCGCGTAAATCATTGTAATGAAACACTTTAGGGGTTCGATAAGGTCGCTGTGCGCATTGTGGCACAAAGGTTGTAATACAAGGGGCGACTAGAAAATAAAATTTGGAGACCTTATCAAAATGAAATCACTTAGGAAAGCTGCAGCCGCTCTCATGTTCGTCACCGTTTTAGCGTTCGGTACGGCCTTCGCCAATACGGGTATCCTTATCCATGATCTGGCTGATTCGTCATCATCGACGTCAAAAAATTCTACACCGTGCGGAAGTTCCGCCACGACAGACAAGAGCGGTATTCTTATTCATGATATCGTGGGCATATTGATCCACAATCTGACCGGAATTCTTATCCACGATGCTGCGCCGGCACCAACGGATTGCGGTATTTTGATTCACGACTAAACTTCATAGCAATGGCGTCGTGGCCATGCTGGGGTGCCTCGCTGAGAGATCGGCGGGGCTTTTTCATAATCCAACACTTGATAAAATTTGCAGAAATTGCTTTTTATCTCTAATTTCTTTCCATCGGGGATCGCACTTTAAGGCAACTATATCGGCGTCATGTTCTGAAACCGCTTGGTCGAGTAAATCAAATGTGGATGCGAGATCTTGTTTAGCCAATGCGATCTTTGCATACTTTATAGAGTGCATAAATCCGGGCTTCTCGTGTCGTTTGATTTCCGATAGCACATTCTGACAACTGGTATGATCGAGCATTCGGGCGTACACATATCCTTTCATGGATAAAGCTTCCAAATTGAAGTTCCGTTCCATAGATCGTTCAAATGCATCTAAGGCCTCTTTGTAAAATCCTAGCTCGGCTTTGGCCGCCCCGTAAATTATCAGCGATTCGTAATTGTCTGGTTCAAGGTCGAGGGAATCAGAAGCACTTTCCACTGCATTTGCGAATTGTCCGTTTACATAAAGGAGGCGTGCGATAAGCTTTGGGATCAGAGGCGAAAGAGGGTCGAGTCTTTTTATTATCTCAATTTGAACGATAGCATCGGCTTCTTTACCAAAAGCAATATACAGCTGAGCCAATCTGTATCTCGCAATCGTGTTTGTCGGAGAGGACGCTAGAGCAATCCCGAAATCATTAAGGGCTCCTGTGAAGTCTCAATCGATGTAAAGTTTTTTTAGACCATAGGCCACATGAACAGTATCTATCCATTCGTCATTTTCGCTTTTCAGGTCATTTTGCAAAAAAGTTATATGCGGCTCGACCGATATTGCTACTTTTTTATAGCGGACCTAATCAAAGGCGTATAACAATAGGTTGGCGTTGATGATTTGAGAATGTGCACCGATATGATCGGGTTGAAGTTTGAGAGTAAGATTGAAATTTTCTATTGATTTAAACAAAGATCTTTCAGTTCGTTGGTCTAAGAAATAGTTACCCCTTTTGTAGTAAAGCTGTGCATTTGACGCTGCGTTACTATTATCGGTGAGTTTTGCAGTTGTAAAAGTAATGCGGTAGCCGGAGTTGGGTACGGTTTCAATAAAACGTTTGCCGGGAGATTCTCCAAGGGCTTTCGAATTTTTGACATCTGAACGTTCAGATTTCCTTCTTCAACGCAGGCACCGCCCCAAACTTTGCCGAACAGCTCATCGCGGGTGACGATCTTTCCATCAGCTTCGATTAAGACCTGGAGTATATCGAAAGCTCGAGGCGTAAGCGGAATCGGCATTTCACCTTTAATAAGGGAACGTTCGACCGTATCCAATATAATATCGCGAAACGTGTAGATCATGGGATCAGGGAAAAGCCCGAGTTAGAAAAATTAATAACAATTAAGGTATTTTGTTCGGTTGTTAACCTAAGATGCACATCTGAAGCAATGAGTTTGTTTAGGGAAGCAGAATGGTTGCACACTCTGCTTCCATGTCAGGCCACAGTGTCAAAGACAAAATAGCATCTGAGTATATGTATTAACGTAAGACACTGCTTGGCTCAAGGAAACCCTGTGGATTTAGGAGAAACGCGTCTTTTGCTCTCCAAATCAACTGGAAATTCAGGAGAATAAAATGAAAAAGGCAGTACTTGTGTCAATACCAATCTCTATCGTGCTCGCATGTATTGGGATTTTATCTTTTTACTTCTTAGGGGAAACCGTCAGTGGACAGGTATCTCCTTCCCACATCGATGATCAGTTTGCATTTGGCGAGCTTAATGTTCGTGCCAGAAATGTCCTAGAACAAGGCGGAAATACGAACATTGAATTATTGGTGGATGAAATATTTGCCACATTTAGCACGGTTGTCGCTTCTGATGTGAAGGTTCGAATAGTGAATTCCGAGAATTTGTATAGGACCGAAAATAGAAATGGAGTATCCGAAACAGATGTGGTTAAGGTTGTGAACGGATTGCAAATGAAATTTGCTGCTCCGGAATTTGCAAAAACCGATGAAGTCGAGGTTCGCAAACTGCGGCTTTCATTGCAGCTATTGGTACCACAGCTCATCGGACAGGGTAGGTTGAGTGATCGAAATTCGACAAATAATATTCGACCCACTATTGTCACGGATATGTCACCAGCGGAAGCAGTGTTTGTGGCACTCGCTATGGTTAACCAAAAACGGACAAATCCTAACTATCAGATGACTCTAGCTGAAAGACAGGCAACTTGGGATACTTTTCACGAAGAAAAGGTGGGGCAGGCTCCAGACGTGGACAATACAAGAAGTACAGCTATATCCCACGCGATAGACGATGGGATCGCAAACATGTCACCATCTGAACTACTAGACATGCCACACCGGGCATTGGGCATACTCGGTATTGAAGAATAGGAGGATTGAAATGAACTCAAAATTAATGATGCTACTTTGTGCGGTGTTGGTTGCGGGGGCATGCAACGGCGGAGGCGGAAGTAATTTGCCCCAAGATAGGGGATTTGACCTACATCCGATACGTATAGAACAAAGTCAGACAACAGGGGCCGAAATAAATGTTCCAACGGTGATGAAAGTTTCATCACAATTTATCGAGCCTTTGGGCGCAATACGAGGACAAATAGAATCGTTTCCCACAACTGAGATTGGTCCGGCCATAACGCAATTTCGAAATGCTAAGGTGCCGGCAAAATGGCGGTTCACTTATAGAGAGTTTAGGCTTGGAGGAGGCATTCCTTGCGAACAAGGTGTCATCACCGTCGAGAGGAATGTCTCGGTTGGCGAAACGGAACCTCTCTACTGTTCCGTGCGAGTCTTTCCGCTTGGTATTAGTCCCAACGTTATAGCTTCAGATTCTGCTCCGCGAGCTATAAAAATAACCGCTCCGTCACTGAGAAACGATCTAGGAGCACCCAGAATATTTGTTATCAACGAAATTGGTACAGTTGTTCAAACTTTGGAAGGAGAGATTGTTTCGCTGGCGAAAGGTGAAGTGGAATTCCCCAGTAGCTCCGTGGTCAATCTGCCGAACGGAGTCTATCAAGTTGCCATACATAATGTTGGAAACAATGATTTACTGGAATTGATTGGAGTTGCACAATTATCGGTTATTGGAAATCCCCCACCAATGTTTCCTCACATTCCGTCTAATCCGTGCGCAATTCCGGCTCCTTGTTTATATTAAATAGACTAAAGAGGGGAGGGACTCCCCTCTTGCCAAAATTTATGAAGAGAATCAAATCAATACCATTTGTTGTTTATGTAACTATACTAGTATTGTCGTTCGGATGTTTTGCTCAAGAAACTACAGAAACTAAAAAGACAGAAAATTCGGAAAGCATCTCGGGTTCTTCAATTGACGAGCAAGAGTTAGATAAAACGACATCGCCCCGCCATTTTAAAAGATTTGAGGTCGGAGTTCAGTATTCCTTTTTAGCATTTAGTGCTTTCGATCCGCGGGCGAGTCGGGAATGGACAGACATTACACCTGTTCCTCCAGGAACTCCTCCGGCGAGATTACGAAATAATCCAAACGATTCAGGCTTTGGAGCTCGAATTTCTTATAATTTCACAAAACGAATTGCAGTTGAGGCAGAGGCGAATTGGTACTTTCAAAAAAACTTCAATTACGAATTGCCATTGTATAATGAGTCGCCAAACAGGGGCGGTCAGAAGTTTCAGATGCTATTTGGGCCAAAAGTCGGTCATCGAACACGCAAATTCGGCGTTTTTGGGAAAGTAAGGCCTGGGTTCATACATTTCGTGTCATATCCGGTCTATATTTGGATCCAGGATGTTCCACCGGGCAGTCCATATCTTTCTTGGCAGACATTACAACGCTCCACATTTTTCAATGTCGATGTAGGTGGAGTCTTCGAGTATTATCCGTCGAAGCGTACTATTTTCCGGGTTGATGTTGGTGATACGATAATTCGTTACAATGCCCAAGAGCCGAAGCAGTATAACGCGACTTTCACCAGACACAATCTACAGATGAATGTGGGATTTGGTTTCCGTTTTTAGCGCGAAGATCAAACGAGTAGCTGAACAAAGCAACCGGCGGTATAAGGCAAATATTATTTTGGTAAAAGGGGCGGCGGGCTGTGATAGAATGGTGCAAACCTAATTTCAACCTTTCAACATCTAAGTAACGGCTCTTTTGAAATATATGGAACAGTTTACATCTACATTCGGAAATTCGGCGGCCGATTCTTTACCGGCAGAACGTGCTTCGTTCATTCGCAAAACATATCTGCTTTTGGCGGCGGCGATCTTGGCGTTCATCGCGGTCGAAGCATTTCTGTTCGCTTCCGGTGCGGCATACAGCATCTTGTCGGTGGTTTCGCTCGGCGGCAGCATGGGATGGCTGCTCGTATTAGCTCTTTTCATGGGAGTTTCATTCCTGGCGAACCGGTTGGCTATGTCTGAATCTTCGACGGCGCTGCAATATCTGGGTTACGGCATCTATATAGTTGCTGAGGCGGTGATCTTTGTGCCGATGATCTGGCTGGCGACGGTATATTCCGGTGACGCTTCGGTTTTGATGAAAGCCGGGATCGTTACCTTGGGACTCTTTCTAGGTATCACGGCGACGGTTTTCATTACCCGGACGGATTTCTCGTTTCTGGGCCCGATTGTGGCGATCGGCGGATTTTGCGCATTGGGCTTTATTGCGGCCAGTGCGATCTTCGGTTTTTCGCTCGGCAGCATCTTTGCGTTTGTGATGGTGGCTTTTGCCGGAACGGCGATCCTTTACAACACATCGCAGGTGCTGCACCAGTATAATCCGAAGCAGTATGTTGCGGCATCGTTGACATTATTTGCGGGCATCGCATTGCTTTTCTGGTACATTCTCAGCATATTCAGTTCGCGAGATTGATCCCTTTGGGAGCAAATACAACCAGGGCCGGAAGTTTGACCGAAGTCATTTTTCCGGCCTATTTTATTTTTATGCAATATGTAAACTGTCCGGGCTGCGGCGGGGCGTCACAGCCGGTCAAATTCACTTGGTGGGGCGGCATTTTGGGCCCGAAACTTTTAAGACACGCAAAATGCACTGCCTGTGGAAAGCAGTTTAACGGCAAGACCGGCGCCGACAATACGACCGGTATCGTGATCTATTTCGCGGTGCTTTTCGGTCTGGGACTCGTCTTTATGTTCGGTATGATCGTATTGGCCATCGGTCTGCGTGCTTTTAATTGATCAGCTCCGCAGATCCTTTTCGGTCTCGAATTTCGACAACCATCAGCCGGCATCGGTGTCCATCTCCACAGCCGTCAGCTGACCATTGCTGTCTTTGACGAGCATTTCGATGCGGCGTTCGGCCGAGGTGAGTTTTTCGCGGCAATTGCGGACGAGTTTGATGCCGTTTTCAAAAAGTTTTAGGCTGTCTTCGAGCGACATTTCGCCGCTCTCGAGCCGATCGACGATCTCTTCCAATTCGTCAAGCGATCTTTCAAAGGTTTTTTCCATATATTCTATTGCTCACCCTTCATCAAGCGATTGGCTTCATTAACGAGGTGCTGCAGGTCAATGCCGCCCAAATTTTCTATTGCGGCGGGAACCCGGCCTTTGGTAACAGCGGATATCAATTCCTGGCCGATGCGTCGGGCGACGGCTTGAGCCAAGATCTGATCACGAAAGCCGGTGATTTTCCATACATCGCCTATTTTGTTCATCTTAACTTCGAATGAATGGCTCGGCAATTTGCTCTTGATGGTTGCCGTATCGCCATTTTGGTCGATGTGTAGATACCGCGATGCACCGGCGGCCAAAACCCACGACGGGATGGCGGCGAGCCGTTCCGAACGCTGTCTGATGGCTGTCGGCAATTCCTGGCGAACGCGGGTCTTTAGCGTCGGCATTAGCGGTTCTGCGGCCACGGCCAACTGTTGTGTCAGATGCGGCGGCAATCCCCGGCCATACATATCGGCTGCTTCGGCGGTTATTTGCGGCACAAAATCATCGACCACGGCATCACTGTCGATAAGGCGGTCGAGCGTTGCCCGGTCGTCTTCCCGGGCGGCCTTTACGATCAATGCGAGCGAATATTGCGGCTGGCTTTTAACGTGCTGCCAATAAAGCAGGCCGCCGCCGACTGCCGCAGTGATGATAACTGCGAAAACACCGGCTGTCCACCGCATCGCGCGGATCCATTTCGATCGGGTCGATAGACTCAGAAGCTTCCTCCGTTGCTGATCACCTCGGCATCAATGCGGCCTTCGTTCAGCCTTAATCGGATGCGTTCGCCCGGCGAAACGTCCGCCGCATTTCGTAAAATGCGTCCTTCGGTATCGGTGGCGATGGAAAATCCGCGCCCGAGCACAGCCAGCGGAGAAATAGCATTCAGCGTGACCGCGGTATTTTCGAGCCGCATTTCAGCGCGGTGCAAGGCATCCAACGCCGCCGTCGAATTCCGCTGTTCAAGCGTTGCCAGCCGCACACGGACATCAGAAAGCCGGGTGGCCACATTCAGCGGCGACAGCCGGTCGGCGGCATTTTGCAGCCTCGTTTTCACTGTCGTTAACCGGTCTGAGACCGCGGCAGCCATTCGGTCGGCGAGGTTTTCTACTGAACGCTCCCGTTCGTTCAGCCGGCGAGGGAATTCGGTAAAGCCCGGAGCCGTTTCCAGCGACTGAAGTTCTGTGCGGGCATGGAGCAGCCCGATCTGTACTGCCTGCTGCAGAGCGGCTTCCAGCCGAGCGATGCGAGCCTTCAGATCTTCTTCGCTAGCAGCGACCAGCTCTGCTGCTGCCGAAGGTGTCGCAGCTCGCAGGTCGGCAACTAGGTCCGCTATTGTCAGATCGACCTCGTGGCCGACGGCGGAGATCACCGGTATTGCCGACGCCCGGATCGCACGGGCAACCTGTTCTTCATTGAAAGCCCAAAGATCTTCGGCCGCTCCGCCTCCTCTACCGACGATCAGAACATCAAGGGCGTCGGCCGCGCCACACGATGCGCTGTATTCGTTCGCTTGGCTTATCGCCCGGCAGATCTGCTCGCCGGCAAATTCTCCTTGGACCAGTGTCGGTATCAACACTACGCTGACCGATCCCGCACGCCGGGTCAAAACGTGCATTATGTCCCAAAATGCAGCACCGGTCGGTGATGTGACAACGCCGATGCGACGCGGTAGCGAGGGCAGGCGACGCTTTATCGATGTTTCGAACAGGCCTTCGGCGGCCAGTTTGCTGTGGATCTGATCGAAAGCGACCTTCAAAGCCCCCTCGCCGACCGGTTCCAGAGAATCGACCAGCAGCTGATATTCGCCTCGTGGTTCGTATAGAGTGGCCTTTCCGCGAACGCGGACCTGAAGTCCGTCAAAAGGCTTGAAACGAATGCGGTAGTTAGCTCCGCGATAGCAGGCGGCACGGATCTGCGAGGTCCCGTCATTGAGCGTAAAGTACCAGTGGCCGGAACGTGCGGCGGTAAAATTGACGATCTCTGCTTCTACCCAGACGGCCGGAAACGTGCGCTCCAGAGCGTTACGCACCTGGGCGTTAAGCTCCGAAACACTTATCGGATGCCGTTCTGGCGCGTCGTCAAAAAGAAATTCAAAAAGATCACCGGACATTTCGTGTATTGTAGCAAATATGGTCTGCCGAGTGCGTTCGGAAAAACTTTCGTATCAATTATAGAAAAGCCGCCGGCGACATGCATCGCCGACGGCCGCTTCGCAATTTGGTGCGATCTAGAAAATGACCGCAACCGCAATGCACCCGCACCATGCTGCGAGAAAGGCTATCGAATAGATCGTGTTCGGATCCGAAGCCCCAGCGGCCGCAGGTTCCGGCACGGCTGCCGCGCGAGCAGATATACGCATGGCGGCGCGGTACATTTCCAATTTCGAACTCATCTTTACGCGGACGATCTTTTTCCTATTAGTATCCATGATGTTAGTTCACCTTGCGGTCTGTTTTGAAGGTCAAACGTGAAGGCCAAGTGGCAAAATTTTCGACCTCAATATGATAATTATCGGTCTTTTTGTCCTGAACCCAACGGACGCGAGCGGCCGCAATATATGTTCCCTCACCTTTGCCCGAAGCCGGATCGATCAAAAGCTCGAGATAACCGAATGGATAATCCGTCGAACGGTATCCGCCGCGAATTTCGGCAAATTCCATCCAGCGTTCAAACAGAACGTAGATCTTGCGTTTGCCGTCCTCAGAGGTCTCATAGACAACATTTATCGGCACGCCCACTCTCGGACCGACCGAAAAGCGGCCGATATCCTCTTTTTTAATGGCGTCCATCAGGCGGTCTTGTCCTCCCTCTTGAAGCGTCGCCAAAAACTGTTGGGCCTTATCCGGCGATGTTTGCGAATTGATGATCAGCCGAAAATCCGATGTGCGTGTTCTGGTGCTGCGCCCGCTCGGAAACGTGATCATGGTTCCGTTGATGGTCTCCGATTGGGCCTGGGCAGCTTGTGCTGATCCAAAAGAAACGGTTGCGGCAATCGCAGCCAAGACGAAAAATCTAGATGTAAAGGACCTCATCTCAATTTGCCTCCATGGGTAAGTTAGCTTGCACGCTTATCGTAAAAGCAAAATGCGTGCCAATTTCGGTGTATGTTCGTAATACACCTTTCTGCCGACCAAAATGCAAAAAGCCGGAAAACATCCCGCCATTGGCTTTAAATAATGCATTAAGATGTTCGGACTTTGAGCCGGCTGTCCGAAGCCGGCCAATAGTTTCAATATATGGCTGTAGGATAACTCAGATCTGCTGCCAATGCAATAAAAAATTGTGTCCCGCCGGCGGACGGCCGAGCACGCGTCTGAGCAGTTGTTCTTTGAACTTCGGACTACTTTTCTTTCTTCTCGTTCCCCTTGCGTCCGGAACCGCTTTTTTTGCCGCCTCCGTCCTGTTTATTCACCGTTCGCCAAGCCCATTCTTCCGCCTCTTCGCGCGGAACGCCCTTTTCTATATAACCTTCTTCGATGTGCTCCGCTTTCCGCTTCTGCTTGTCGGTATAAGCGTCTTTATCACCTCTCGGCATACGATCCCACCTCCGTATGTTTTTAGAATTATCAGTATATACGATAAATGAGGGGCGAGACGGCGGATGTTGGCACGGTGACAAAAAGAATTCAACGGCCGATCCCGACGACGCTGATGACCGATCCGTGGATATTGTCGCGGGAAGATCTTATTTTCAGCGTTGGCGACGGCCGCCCGTTTGCAAGAGGCTGTGTAGCGGAGCGGAACTCGACGATGTATGCCGTGCGGAGTTGGCGAACAATGTCGTCATAGGCGGCTTGGATCTGCGAAAGCTGTGTGATCGGGTAATAAACTCCGCCGGAAATGGATGCCAGCTTCTCGCCTTCACCTTCGGCCTTGGTCGTCAAACCGGTGTAACGGCTGCGAAGCGGGTCGAGTGTGCGTTCCGTTGAAGAGGCGGATGCGGCGATCAATGTTGAGGGAACGTATAAGGGATAGATCAATGCCCCGCTTTCCTGTATGGCACCGGCCAGCGAATCGAACGCTAAGAACGAGCGGTTATCGTCGCCGTCGGTCAACACCACGATCGCTGTTCTTTCACCTTGCAGCGGACGCAGGCTTTCCGCCAATGTATATGCCAGAGCGTCGTAATAGGCGGTTCCGCCGCCGGCGTCAAATGTGTCTAAGCTTTCGGAAAGTTTACCCTTATCGGTCGTAAATCCGGCAAGGGTCTTTACGTCGTCATTGAAAATTATGATCGAGATGCGATCTTGCGGGCTAACGGTATTGACAAAGCTCCGCGCGGCTTTTCGGATGAAATTTACGTAATTATCAACGCTGCCGGATACGTCTAGGAGCAATACCAGATTTACCGGAGCATTCGCCGGCCGCACACTAAGCACCTCACGCGAGGCCCCACGCTCAGTGACGGAGATGTCGCTTTGCGAAATGTTTGCTACCGCCCGGTCATTGATATCGGTGAAGCGGACCAATGCTCGCTTGACGGTCTCACCGGGTGTTTCAGAGACGGTCGAACGGGCTGCAAGAAAAGGCTCCCGTTTGGCAGGGGGCAAAGTACGTGCATAGTCACCGAAATATTTTGGGGCAGCGCGGCGGATCGATTCCATCAAGATCGCGTCGCCGCTGCGGATGATCGCTTTTGCGGCTTCGGTCAACGGGCGTTCCCGGAGGTCCGCTGTTACTTCGCCCGGCGGTACGTTGAGCACGATAATGCCGCGTGCCGTCGTCAAAGATATCGAGACCGAACGCGAAACAGCGGCGGCTGCATTCTGATCGGCTTCCTGCTCCGATTCGGTCTTCGGCGTTTTATTTTTCAAGCGTTCGCCGAGATGGCCCTTGATCTCAAAACGTCCGGCAGATCTTTCCTTGATCTTTTCCAGGTCAAAATCGCTAAGCACCCGCGGTCTCGAGGATGTCCAAAAAAGCTGATAACGAAGATCGTCCGTCGGTACATCCGCCGCAATGGTGCCTGTGTCGGTTTCGGCAATGAAAGATTCGAAATTTCCCGTAAAAAAGACCTCTCCGCCGTCCGTCCGAACTTTGAAGCGCATCCGTTCGGGCACAGCCAGCACGATATCAATACGCGTTCCGGCCGCAACCTCTATACGCAGTCCGCGTTCGGAGCTTATCTTCAAAGCTTTTTCTGCGTCGGAAGCGGCTATCTGCAAAACGGCCTTGTCCGAAAGGGAATCGAGTGCTTCGACCCGAACTTTGCCGGCCGGATTGAACACTTCAATAAGCGAACCAGCTTTGACCGGAAATTCTCGCGTTGTCGAACCCGACGCGCTGATAGCCATTCCGCCAACGGCGAATGCAACGAGCACCAAATTGAGAAACGTTTTTAGCAAATCAACTTACGATCCCTTGCTGGGCGTCCGTCCGGAATTGACTACCTTGCGGCGCATTCTGAGCTGCCATTTTTTCTGCGGATATTCTGATTCTTCAAAATTCGACAGCAGCTCTCGCAGCGATTCGCCGCCGGCCTGGCGTGTCTTCAAATAAAGCAATGCGATCATTACACTTGTAAATGAAGCAGTCAATATCTGTATCGGCAGCAAACAGATCTGCATCAGCATATCGACCAAGACGCGGCGCAGCCGATCAGATATGTCACCCTCGCTGCGGCCGTCCTGCGGCGAGGGGTTCAAAGATATCGACGCGTCATTTTCACCTTCCGTTGTCTGTGTTGAAAAACTGACACCATTCTTTTTGGGTGAATCCAGTTTTATTTCGGGATAGAAAGCTTTTGCTGTGGCAATGGTAAAGAAGGAGATCGAACTGGCCGCGATCACCGGCAATGAGAACATCAGAAAGAACGTCGCGATCGATGTTACCGCAGAGCGTTTGACCAGCGAAAGCGAACGTTTGATGGCTGCGATGCCGCGAAGATCTTCCATCATAACGACCGGTGCTACGAGCATCATGCCGACACTGGCTCCGAAAAAACCGATCATCAATGCAAAAGCTCCGACGACCGCCGCTGTCACAAAGGAAACAGCGCCGATGCCGTTCGCAGCCGCCATCATGGCAAAGACCGTCGCGGCGATCGGTATTGAAATAAGCGGTGCCAGAACGAATTGGATGATGGTCGAAAGCACGCCGGTTGTGGCAAAACTCCGCCATTTGCGATCAGCCGCCGCCAAAACCGAGCGTAGATGTATCGGCCGCAGCGGAATAGCCAGCTTTTGGGTGACGATCCACGTCGTCGTGCCGATGATCAGGTATGTACAAAAGGCGGTGATGACCGTCATTAACAGGGCCGCAATGCTTAACAGGGCACTATTGGCCGTCGAAGAGATGATATCGCTGGCGTGAAGAAAACTTACCACTACCATCAAGGTCGTGATCAAAATGATGGGCACGAAATACAACGTAGCCACCGAGATGAAATGTCGGATATTCTCCGTATAGATCATACCTGCCCGACGGAGCAGGCCGAACACACCTTCGGAGCGAGACCGCAGACGATTGGCGAGATCCTCGGCGGAGTTGGGCCGTCCGTCCGGGTCCTTCGATAGAGCCGAAGAAATAACACCTTTCAGCTTGCGCCGCACCTTTTTTGCTTTTAACGGCGGCGCCGCAAGTGTTTTGTGCGCCTCCATCACTTCGTCGAATTTTCCCTCGAAAGGCGTCCGCCCGGAAAGCATTTGATATCCGATAACACCCAAACTGTATATATCAGAACGCGGATCGAGCCGGTCGCCCCGCACCTGTTCCGGCGACATATAAAGCGGTGTGCCCAATACCGCTCCAACACGTGTCAGGTCGCTTCCGGTGGAAGAATGTCCGATCAGAGACCGCGCCACGGAGGCTGCGGCCGGATCCGCCGAAATTATCTGAGTGCCGATATTTTCCTGGTCTTCCGTGTCATCCGCCGGCAACAGCATCGTGCCTGCCTCGCCGTCGCGGATGGCTGTGCGGCCGGCAAAAAGTGCCGTTGCATCGGCCGAAGCAGCGGTCAGGCTGCCTTCATGGGCGGCTGTCGCATTGGCCGCCTCAGCAAGTGTGATCTGAACTTTGCCGGCCGTTGTCTGTGAGGTCACCGGCTCAAGCTGCGGCAGCTCGCCGGTATCCGCCAAGATCGCGGCTTCTTCGAGCTTGGCGATGCCGAAATCAAGCACCTTTACGGTGTAACCACCACGGCGGTTCGGTTCCAGCCAGATGTTGTCCGGTTTCAGGTCGCGGTGTATGATGCCTTCTTTATGGGCGGCCCCGACCGCCGAACAGATCTGCTCCAGAATGTCGAGCGTCCAGTCAACCGGCAGATGCTTTTCTTCCGCCAATATCTCGCCAAGCGTGCAGCCGTCAAGATACTCCATTACCAAATATGCCACCGGCCCATCAAGCGTATTGGCAAAGCCGAAATCGGTGACATCAACCACATTCGGGTGGCGAAGCCGGCCGGCAGCACGAGCTTCGCGGCGAAATCTTTCGACAAATTCGGGACGCTTCATGAATTGCGGAGCAACGATCTTCAGCGCCACCGGCCGTTCTGTGCCGAGGTGTGTTGCGAAATAGACCGTGCCCATACCGCCGCGGCCGATCTCGTGTTCGATCCTGTATTTGTCATCGAGCGTTTGCCCGGTAAGGTCTGCCATTGGTCAATTCTGGGTAAAATTCAATGATATTATACGTTTCTGTTTACAGAAAGCTTCAAATTTTTATCTTCCGCCCTGCATCTGTTTTCGCCGCTTGCGAAAAGATAAGAAAATCGAGTAACTTTAATCACCAATTCTTCAACCGAAAAATATTCGTTTCATTGATGCAACATTATTTCACAAATTCGAAAGTTTGTGCTAGTGTGGTTGTTGTAAGTTCATAGAATACAAAAAAGGAAGCAAAAATGGATAAAGGAAAAGCGATCGAATCCGCACTTCTGCAGATCGAGAAAAAATTCGGCAAAGGCTCAATCATGCGTCTCGGCGAAAAGCCGCACGAAGAGGCCGGAGCGATATCTACCACCTGTTTGAGTTTGGACGCGGCGATCGGTGTGGGCGGATTTCCGCGAGGCCGAATAATCGAAGTGTACGGGCCGGAAAGCTCAGGTAAAACGACGCTCGCACTCCACGTTGCGGCATCGGCACAAAAAGCGGGCGGCATCGCGGCATACATTGACGCGGAACATGCGATGGACCCGGAATATGCGTCAAAGCTCGGCGTAAACATCGATGAACTGTTGATCTCGCAGCCGGATTCGGGCGAACAGGCCCTTGAGATCGCTGAAACTTTGGTGCGTTCGAACAGCGTTGATGTGATCGTGATCGATTCTGTTGCCGCTCTTGTGCCGCGAGCAGAACTTGACGGCGAAATGGGAGATTCGCTTCCGGGGCTGCAGGCACGTTTGATGTCGCAGGCACTGCGAAAGATCACGGCGCTTGTTTCAAATTCGCACACCACCTTTATTTTCATCAATCAGCTGCGAGAAAAGATCGGCGTCTTTTTCGGTTCACCGGAAACGACAACGGGCGGAAAGGCGCTGAAATTTTACGCCAGCGTTCGTTTGGACATTCGCCGTATCGGTGCCATCAAAGACAGCGATAAGGTCGTCGGCAACCGTACCCGCGTTAAGGTCGTGAAAAACAAATGTGCTCCGCCATTTCGCGAAACGGAATTCGATATCATGTATGGCGAAGGCATTTCCCGCGAAGGCGATCTGATCGATCTGGCGACAAACAATGATGTGGTCGAAAAAAGCGGAGCGTGGTTCAGCTATAAAGGCGAAAGACTGGGGCAGGGAAGAGAGAACGTCAAAAATCTTCTGAAAGAAAATGTCGAGCTTCGCGAAAGGATCGAGCTGGATGTAAAGACCGTGTTGGGACTGGTGCAAGCCGAAGCGGCCGCTGCTTAAAAAATAACTGTGCCGCTTTGAAAGTTGCGTCACCCGGAGGGCAGGGGCGGCATTCAAAACGGCACGGGTAGGTGCTGAATTTACTCTTTAAGAAGAAGAACCGAGGACACGACCGAACTGGCATTCGGCCGATCGGAAATACAATTTACACCCAGAAGCCGCTCATGTCAACAACTTTTTAACAATGTTCAACCCCTTGTCTTTGAGTGTGTTGTTTTTGCTTCGGCGGGTTTGACACACGCAAACAGTTTATTTAGACTAATTAACTTGCTCGACGTTATTGAACGGAAAGCGGCCAGATAGCTCAGTTGGTAGAGCAGCGGACTGAAAATCCGCGTGTCGGGGGTTCAAATCCCTCTCTGGCCACCACTTATAAAGTCGATCCTACCCGCCTTTTGCCTGTTTTTAATTCATTTATCTGCATTCTATAAGATCGGTTTTTTTATCCGATCTTAGGAACAAAATTGTAAAAAGATCTGTAGTTTGAGAGTTAACGATTGCCAAGAAAAAAGAGGGTGATCCCGAAACATATTTTAAGGAATCAATCAGTTAATGTTTACGGATAGAGAAAGTTTTAGTACTGTTGTTACGAAACCTTTGCACCTAGGCCGCATATGTGGAGGTTGAGTAACAGATATGACAGGGCGCGAAAAACTCCTCGCATATGCTAGAAAGCGAAAACTATTTCGAGCTTCAGACGTTGAGCACGAACTTGGACTTTCGCGAACTTATATCTCGCGTTCGGTCAAGGAAGGTCTGCTGAAACGCGTAGGTTATGGACTTTATACGCTAGAAGGCACGGAGTTCGATGAGAACCAAAGCGTCCTTGAGGTCGCTGTAAAAATTCCTAACGGGGTGCTCTGTCTTCTTTCGGCTCTGCGTTTTCACGACCTGACAACTCAAAACCCATTCGAAGTCTGGCTTGCGGTTGAACGAAACGCATGGATACCCAAAATGGATACCACACGTCTTCGGGTTTTCAGTTTTTCGCCGAAAGTGTATAAGGCTGGAATTGAAACTCACACAATTGATGGCGTCAAAGTAAAAGTATATTCCCCGGCAAAAGCGATCGCCGATTGTTTCTACTATCAAAAGGCTGTCGGACTTGACGTCTGTCTTGAGGCTCTTCGCGATGCCTGGCGTTCGAGAAAAGTTACGATGGACGAACTCATCCACTTTGCGAAGATCCGCAACGTGAAAGGTACGATACTCCCGTATCTGAACACCCTTTCGTAGAAAATGGCAAAAAAAGAGATAAAAGATATTTCGTCATCAGTAAAAGCTCGCCTAACGGATAAGGCTAAGGAACGGCGTGAGGAAGTCCAAAGTGTCTTGGTGCGCTACGGCGTCGAGAGATTTCTCTATCGACTTAGCGTATCGGAATATAAGAACCGATTTCTCCTGAAGGGAGCAGCGTTGTTCTCCCTTTGGTTCGACGCTCCTCATCGGCCTACGAAAGATCTCGATCTCCTGGGTTTTGGGCCGAACGACATTTTGACCTTAGAACATACGATTCGTTCGATCTGCAAAGTTAAAACGGAGGATGGTCTCGAATTCTTGGCCGATACAGTGAGCGGCGAGCACATTCGCGAGGAAGAGATATACCATGGCGTACGGATAAAGTTTGCAGCGAAACTGGGTCAGGCTCGGATACCGCTTCAAGTTGATGTTGGCTTCGGCGATGCCGTCACCCCTAAACCAGAGATAGCAGATTTCCCAACACTTTTGGATTTCCCCGCACCGCGTTTGAAAGTTTATCCGAAAGAAACAGTCATTGCAGAAAAGTTTGATGCGATGGTCAAATTAGGTGAAGCAAACGGCCGGATGAAGGATTTTTGGGACATAAATTACTTGCTTGAAGAATTTGAATTTGATGGAGAAATGATTAGATCAGCCGTGCGAGCAACGTTTGCTAATCGTCAGTCACGATTTCCGACCTCATTGCCAATCGCTTTGAGAGATGAGTTTGCAGAGAACGCGATGGTTGCGGCTCGATGGAAAGCATTTATCACGCGAAACCGAATCGAACGTTCGAACGACCTTTTACAGATTGTACGACTACTTCGGGCGTTCTTTCGTCCTATTATCGAAAGCGAGGAAGAGGAAACTCATTTTTTGATGACATGGAATATAAGCGGAGGGTGGATTCCGAAACATACGGATCTGTGAATATTTGGGAGAACAAGGGGATGTCCTTCATAAAGCTATTTAAGCCAGTACTTGGCAGGCGTGAACTAGAATACTGATTCTTTTCCTCGTTCATAATACGATGCGATTATATCAAAATATCGATTCATCCCCGAGTTATTTTTTCTCTTGGGCCGGGATGTTCTTTTCGGCGGCGATGATCTCATCGCACGATTCCATGGCGTCAAGGATCGGGCCGCGTTCTTTTTCTTCGGTTGTTTTATCGTAGAGAAGCTTCAAGGCGGGCTGATATCGGCGGGCGGCGGCGGCAAGCATCCGAACAGAATCCGGCAGACGGCGGGCGTCGCGTTTGGCCTGTTTGCTGTTTCTTTCAGATTCGTCGCGAATCGGTGCGGCGTTCGGGTTTTCTGCCAGATTGTCGATGTCATCGACAGCCTTTTGGATCAGCTTTTTGATATCCATCAGCAGTTCGCTGCGTGATCCTTTTGGTTCCGGGCCCCATTTATCGGCAGTCTTTTCGTTCGGCCGCCAACCGGCAACGTCAACGCCAAGGGCGGCGAACCGGCGATCGGTCATCTTGATCAAAACTTCGATGCGCAGATCTATGTCCTGTGCGTCGCGAACGATCTCGATCTCTTCTTCGGTCATGTGATCGCGCCGCTGGGCGGATGTAAAAGATGCAAATGCAAAAAGACACAAGCCGGCGATGGCAAGGCAGAATCGAAAATTTTGATTAAAGATCATTCTTGTGGACGATTAGGTACGACGGTGTTGCCAAAAAGCGGTTCGACCGCCTTCGTTCGTGCATCTCGTACAGAGCGCACCAAATTCTTTACATAAGGATCGAAGCGGTCGGGCAGTTCGCGGCGGATAAGCTCAAGGCGCGGCATGAACGGCCTGATTCCTAATTCGAAACGCTTATAATTATCAAGGATCTTGCCTTCGCTGCTGCCGGCCATGTTCAAAAAAGCAAGCGTATTTTCCATCAATGCATGAAAACCGCCCAATTCGCTGAACATCGTTTTAAAGTCCGCCGCCGCATAAGATGTCTCAGCGCTCTTCAAACGCAGATGCATCAATTCCAGAGCCAATTTTGTTCGCTGTTTAATATCGCGTTGGGCATCCAACTGGCCGCGTTCGCCCTTTGAAATGATCTTCATTGGCGGCGGTTCAATATCATGAGCGTCCAAAGGGACGGCTTGAGCCGCGGCTGCTAAAGCGAGAGAAAATAGAAGTCCAAGAAAAACAAGCGGTCGTGATAGGTTCGCGATGGCCGGTGAAAGGAAAAGCCATTCGCAATTTGTTACGAAAGCCGCATTTGTTTTCTTGTCATTCATTCCGCTTCTTCCCCTTTTTGTCTTTGATCTGTTTATCCAGGATCGGCAGCCGAAGTTTTACTTTGTCTATCTCAAGGCCGCTGATATTGGGGTCAGCCAATTTCAGAAACTGTTGGTAATTGACCATTGCGTCCGGATATTCGCCGAGTTGATCGTGCGTGATCGCCAGAAAATAATAGGCGATCGGGGCGTCCGGCTGGATCTCGGTCAGCCACCGGTATTCGTCGCGGGCCGGTGCGTACATCTTTAATTGAAAGTACGCGAGAGCTAAATTTGCCCTCAATGTCCGGTTGTCCGGTGCCAGCGGCTTCAGCTTTGTCAGAACCTGAACTGCTCCGGCAAATTGTTTTGCCTGCACCAGAGCCGCCCCATAACCGACCGCGTGTGCTATGTTATCCGGTTCCGCCTCGACCGCCCGACGGCAAAGGTCCAAAGCCTTTTGCGGATCCTTGACCCGATAAAGACCGCATAGACGTCCCAGCTTTGCCGGATCCTTCGGGTCAGCGGCCAGTTCCTTTTCAAGCTCCGCAACATCGGTCGTTGTGGCTGATCTTATTTTATCACGCAGTGTCAAGACCGTCTGCGAAGGAGTCGCAATGTTGTTCAAAACCGCCATGGCCTCTTCGTCTTTGCCTTGGCTCAAAAATATTCGGGCTCGCAGGAGCTGTGGTTCTTCGTCGGCCGGAAAAAGCTTGGATAAGGCCGCTGCAGCCGTCGATGCCTTTTCAAGGTCGCCCTCGGCGAGAGCTGATTCGCCGAGTTCGGCCAATGCGAATTTATTCTTCGGATCTATCTCCACCGCCTTTGCCGCACTCTTGGCTGCCGATGCACGGTCGCCGAGCGTTTTCTCGATTGCTGCTCGTGCCGCCCAGATCGAAGCGGGTGCCCGCGGTTTTGTCGTTAAAGCGGTCAGCTTTACCAGAAACGCCTTCAGCTCAGCAGGCGGAGCGTTTGAACGCAGCAACAGTTCAGTTTGTGCGGCATAGGCCGGAAAGCTCATCGGATCCAATTCGATAGCCTTGATGAGATAAGGCTTGGCTTCGTCAAATTTGCCGCGGGTAACCAGCACGGAGCCCAGATTAGAAAGCGCCAATGTCCATTCTTCGCGAAGCTTTACCGCATTGCGAAACGCATTTTCCGCATCGTCCAACCGTCGCAGCGAAAGATAAGCTGTTCCTCTTTGCAATTCGGCTTCCGGAAATTCCGGCGCTATCTCCAGTGCCTTTTCATAAAGCTCGATCGCCTTTTTTAGATCGCCTTTTTCATGCGCGTCCTGAGCCTCGTTGAACAAGGCGACCGCCTCGCCCGAATTGTCGGTGTCGTCTTGAGCCAATGCCGTTGTGCCGGCCAAGATCATCATTCCGAAAACGCCCAAAAGAGAGTATCTGCGAGATATCGAAAAAAGCCTTCGCAAAATATCCATAAATTATATTGAAATAATATTCTATTATTATTTATGCAAAAAATACACCGGAATTTTACCGCCGCAGGTTTGCTTTAACATTTGCACTGGGATAAGATTTTTTAAGTGCCCGAAGCCGCTCGCGGCGGTTTTGAACATTATATAAATGATCGCCAGCTTGCAAAAGGTCAGCAGCGGAGCGGTGCCGACAGAGGCCGCGGATAAAGAAGCTGCCCTGCGGCATTGGATGCGGCAGATGGGAAAGGTGTTGGTCGCCTATTCCGGCGGAGTTGACAGCGCCTATCTATCGCTCATCGCGGCACAGGAATTGGGTGATAATTCGTGGTCGGTTATCGGCATTTCGCCGAGTGTTTCTCAGCACCAGCGGAACGAAGCTAAGCAGATCGCTGCAGATCTGGGGCTTAATTTTTTTGAAATTGATACGCATGAGATCAATAGCGGCGGCTATCGTGCCAATGCCGGCGATCGCTGCTATTTTTGCAAATCCGAACTGTACGCGGTGCTTCGCCAAGCGGCGGCGGAGCGCAACTTTGAGATAATTGCGGACGGCACGAATGCCGATGATCTTTCAGACCACCGCCCGGGACGCGTCGCCGCCGATGAAAACGATGTGCAAAGCCCCCTGGCACTCCTCGGTTTTACTAAAGAGGAGATCAGGGTCTTAAGCCGCCGACACGGCCTAAAAGGCTGGGACCGGCCCTCCGCACCTTGTCTTTCATCGCGGATCGCCGTCGGTGTGCCGGTGACGATCGAGCGCTTGTCAAAGGTGGAAAAAGGCGAAGAGATGCTCCGGGCAGAAGGTTTTCGCGAATTTAGAGTGCGCGTGCACGGCGAACTCGTCCGGATCGAGATCGCACGAGAAGAACTGGTGGCAAATTTTGATTTTGATCTGGCGGAGCGTGTTTCCCAAAAGTTCCGCAAACTTGGCTTTAAATTCGTGACGCTTGACCTTGAAGGGTTCCGAAGCGGATCAACGAATGGCATGGCTAAAAAATAGAAACGTTAGAATAAATCGGAGATCGTAGACGACATGGCAAATCCAATGGCCGACGAAATGCGCCGCTTCAAGGGAAGCGACGAGAAAAATCCTTTTGAAGCAATGAGCGAGCGGTTCGACCGAGCCGCTCAATTGCTGGGACTTGATCCGGACCTTTACGCGGTGATGCGCGTTCCGAGCCGCGAGATCAAAGTATATATACCGGTTCGTATGGACACCGGCCATATACAGGTTTTCGAAGGTTTTCGCGTTCAGCACAATTTTGCCCGCGGGCCGGCAAAAGGCGGTATCCGCTATGCTCCGGACGTTTCGCTGGACGAAGTAAAGGCTCTTTCGGCGTGGATGACGTGGAAATGTGCCGTGGTGAATGTGCCTTTCGGCGGCGGTAAGGGCGGCATTATTTGCAACCCGCACCAGATGTCGATCGGAGAACTCGAACGATTGACACGCCGCTATACATCGGAATTGATCGATTTCATCGGCCCCGATAAGGACGTTCCGGCACCGGATATGAACACCAATGAGCAAACGATGGCTTGGATCATGGATACCTTTTCCATGCATGCCCGCCATACCGTCACGGCTGTGGTGACCGGCAAACCGGTCGCTCTCGGCGGTTCGCTCGGCCGCCGCGAAGCAACCGGCCGGGGTGTGATGATCTGTGTCAACGAAGCGATCAAACGTTTTGGTTTGACGCCCCAGCAAACGCGCGTGGTGGTGCAGGGTTCGGGAAATGTGGGCGGGATCGGCGCTTTGCTGATGCACGAGGCGGGTTATAAGGTCATCGCTATTTCGGACATCGGCGGCGGCATCCATAATCCGGACGGGCTCGACATACCGAATGTGCTTAATTTTCTTCAGCTTAATCGCACACTTGAAGGTTATCCGGGAGCCGAACAGGTTTCGAACAAGGACCTGTTAGAGATCGATTGTGACGTGCTGGCGCCGTGCGCGACCGAAAATCAGATCACATCGGAAAACGCCGACCGCATCCGCTGCAAGATCCTTGCCGAAGGAGCCAATGGCCCGACGACGCCCAAAGCCGACAAGATCCTGCATGATAAAGGCATTTTTGTCGTGCCTGATATTTTGGCCAATGCCGGCGGTGTGACCGTTTCGTATTTTGAATGGGTGCAGGACCGCATGGGCTATTTCTGGCAGGAAAGCGAGGTAAATGCACGGCTTGAAGAGAAAATGGTCGCCAGTTTTGACGAGCTCTGCCACTTTGCCGATAAGCACGAAGTTGATACGCGAACCGCCGCCTATATGCTGGCCATTGACCGTGTAGCATTCGATACAAAGATGCGCGGGATTTACGCCTAAACTCAAAATCGGCGAAAATGGCTTGATTTTACAGGGCAGTTAAGTTAAGGTCTTTGGAAGGGTAAATTACGCGCCTAAAAGATTTTATTGACATTGGGTTGCTATTACCTTATAAATTTTCTAGTATTTGTATTTTCTCATTATTTGGGTCGGCCGAAATGGTTCGCTCAAAGAGAGTAATAATTTATGCGGCCCGCTTCATCGCGGCAGCTGTGCATTGAAATTGAATTAACTTTATTATTTCGGCGGAGGAATATGATGAAACTCGTTTACAGAGTATATATCGTTTCGCTGGTCCTCTTGTCCTTGGCGTTTGCGGTTTCGGCCCAAACCACGGGTGATAAGAACTTGAGATCGGCAAAAGACGACAGGAACACCGCACCGACCGTCGGTACCGGTGGTCCGGTAGGTGGTCCTACAGGTCTTTTTACAGTTTATGACGGCCAAACCCTGCGTGCAGGCGAATACACTTTTAGTGCAGCCTACAGCAATTTTGACCGCGATCCCGGCAATGCTGACTTCACTGAGGTGCCGGTAAGCTTTCAGATCGGCGTGACCAATAACGTTGAGCTGTTCTTCAATACGGATGCCTATCGTGCTGTTAAGGTGAATTCACCGAACAGCCTTTCGTCATTCTATTTGCCCAATTCACGCATCAACGGTATTAGACCGGCTGCGATCGTGATGGGGCCGACCGGCCAGGCTGTTTATCGCCCGGCTAGCCTCGGCTTTACGCAATTTCCGTTCACCACGGTCAACCCGACCGCAGGCAACAACGGAGCCGACAATTTCCCGGGCGTGGGTTCGGTTTACGGCAGCATCCTGCCGGGCATCGTTCTCCAGACCGGTCCGGTAGTTCCGGTTGTCGGCGGTCCGACCATTACGGTCCCGACCAGCTTCTCGACCGCTCCGACCTATTTGCCGGATGCTCCTTTCATCAACCGTACGTTTGGTGAAAGCTCGTTCAGCACAATGACCGCCGGTGGTAAGTTCCGCTTCACGAACATCAACAACCCGGTCGGCCTCGGTGTGATCGCATACTATCGCTATTACATGGACCGCGCGGACGATTTCAGCGGATTCAACCAGATGCAGCGTGGAGCAAGCCCGGGCAGCAGCCGCGGCGACATCGGTGTTACAGCCTTTGGTGACGCTCGCGTTGCAAAATGGATGAACATCTCAGCCAACGTCGGCTACAACTGGAATGGCGATGTCAAGGGCGATTTCCCTGGCGGAACCTATACGATGCTTGATCGCCCGGATGAATTGCTTCTTTCGGTCGGTCTCGATTTCCCGGTAAACCGTTATTTCCAACCGATCATCGAAGGACGTTCGTTGCAGTACATCGGCGGCAGAACGCCGAATGCATTGGAAAACGATCCTTATGAAGCGATCGCCGGTGTTCGTATCTTCCCGGCACGCTGGGTTGGTTTCAGCTTTGCCTACCGCTACCACGCTAATCAGCAGTCTTATGGCAGCTTTAGCGACAGCGAGAACACATTTGCCGGCAGCGTTTTCGTGCCGTGTGCTGTTCAAGGCGAAGGCGGCTGTGTTCCTTACACCGCAGCCAGCACCGGTACCGGTGCTCCGCGCGGCTTCCTCGGTTCGACAGATCCGCACGGCTACATCTTCCAGGCTTTCATCGGCCGCCGCAACAAGCGACAGGAAGAGATCGTCAACCAGTTTGCTAATGTAACTGCTTTGACGCTCAGCTCGGAAAAGATCACGCTTCCGTGCCCGGCCGGCAAGATCCCGGCTGAAGGCCAAGCTTGCAACGACAGCACCTCGATCAATGTATCGACCACTGCCGTTGATCCGGAAAACGACGTTCTGACCTATAACTACACTGTATCGGGCGGCCGCATTGTCGGCTCCGGTGCAAATGTTTCGTGGGATCTGAGCGGTCAACCGGCAGGTACCTACACGATCACGGCAGGCGTCGATGACGGTTGCGGATTGTGCGGAAAGACCGAAACCAAGACCGTCACCGTTGCAGATTGCGTCTGCAGAGATGCTTGCGATTGCGGCACCTTGACCGTTAGCGGACCGGCTGGTATCACCAACCCGGGCGGCTCGATGACCTTCACCGCAAACTTGAGCGGTGGAACTGCTACCGACGTTACCTATAACTGGAGCGTTTCAGCCGGAACGATCGAATCAGGACAGGGAACGCCGAGCATCACGGTTTCGACCACTCCTGATATGGCCGGCAGCAACGTTACCGCTACCGTAAATATCGGCGGTATCGATCCGGCATGCGGTTGTACGACCGAAGCCAGCGAAATCGCAGGTGTTGCCGATAAACCGGATCCGGTTCAGACCGACGAATTCGGCAAGTTGGCAAATGACCAGATTCGCGGCCGTTTGGATACGTTCTTTGCAGAATTGTCCAATGACCCGACGGCAACCGGTTACATCATCAACTACGGTTCGCCGAGAGAAGTTGCGACCCGCGAAAAACTTATCCGCAATCACATTGCGTTCCGTAAGTTTGACGCAAGCCGCATCACGATCGTCAACGGCGGTGACCAGGGAACCGGCATCAATACGAAACTCTATCGAGTTCCGTCAAGTGCAGAAAACCCACAGCCGTAATTAAGCTTGCATCTTTGATGCAACATCAAGGGCCGGAGCCATTTGGTTCCGGCCCTTTCTTTTGTTACCTCACCGAAGCTTTTATTAAAGTTTTGCTTTAAGTATTTTAATATGCAAAGATAGAGGGATATCTAGCAGCCGCCGTCAATTGTGACCCATCGGCGGCATTTGCCAATTCATAAGCAAACATTGCGGTGTAAATGTTCATCATAACGGTTGCATTCCCTGTGTTCGCACTATTTTAGAGAGTTGAAATATGAGATCCTTGTCAAAGCCATTGCTTCAGAGCCTTTCCGTCTTCGTTTTGGCCGTTTCGGTGCTTTTTGCATCGACGGCGACCTTTGCTGCCGGCCCCGCAACCGATAATGTATTCACGAGCCCGGACCGCTCGGTTCAATGGACGGTGACCGGCCCTTCAGGCGGCGATGTGCGCGTTGTTACGGCCGACCCGAAAGACAAAGATCGCTTGTATATCAGCACGCTCGATGGTCAGATACATACATCTGCGGACGGCGGAAAGACCTGGCGGTTGCTGGTAAATCTCAATCAGCCGCAGCTTGTTCTCGATCAGCTTTTCGTTGACAGCCGCGATTCAAATGTGATCTACACATCGGGACACCGCGGAAATAACGCAGGCGGGTTCTTTAAATCGACCGACCGCGGGGCGACGTGGAAAGCATCAAACGATCTTAAAGGCGAAGCGATACATGCCATGACCCAATCGGATGCGGATCCGAACTATATTTTTGTCGGAACCAAATCAGGTGTCTGGGTCTCGTCCGATTCCGGCGATCATTTTCAAAGGATATCTTCCCAATCAATGCCTTTGGATATCAATTCCATAGCGGTCGATCCGCGAAATACCAGTACGATCTATGCCGGGACGACCTGGCGGCCATACAAATCGACGGATTCCGGCAAATCGTGGCGGTTGATAAAAGACGGAATTATCGATGATTCGGACGTTTTCGCGATCGACATCAACGATAAGGATCCGATGCATATCATAGCTTCGGCATGCAGCGGTATCTATGAAACGCTCAACGGCGGTGAAAAGTGGGCAAAGATCCAGGGCATTCCTTCGCAATCGCGACGCACGCGCGATATCGTTCAACACCCCGGGAAACCGGGCTATGTTTACGCCGCTACCACCGAAGGATTTTGGATGAGCGCGAATGGCGGCAAATCGTGGTCGCTGACCACCCAGCGCAATCTGGAGATCAATTCGATCTCAGTTCATCGCGATGCTCCGGACCGGGTTCTGATCGGCACGAACAATTTTGGTGTATTGGTTTCAAATGACGGCGGCCGCACTTTCGGCCCGACCAACGACAATTTCACCAGCCGCTTCACCTATAACGTCGTGGCTGATGCGAGCAAGGCGAACCGGCTCTACGCCACAACGCAGAATACGGCATCGAGCGGCGGTTTCGTCTTTTCGTCGGACGATGCGGGACAGAACTGGGTCCAGGCAAAGGGTATCGATATAAATCGTGTGTCACCTTTCACCATGCTGCAGGATCGGGTTGACGGTAACCGGTTGTATCTGGGAACGAATCTGGGAGTTTTTCTCTCGACCGACCGCGGACTTTCATGGAGATTGATCGACACACCGAAGGCGGTAAAGGCGGCCCCTGTCCGTTCAAAACGCCGAATGACGGCTGCCCAGCGAAAAGCGGCGGAGGCGGCTGCGGCTAAGGCGGCGGCCCAAGCAAAGCTGGTTGCTTTGAAAGATCGCGTAAAGGCGATAGTTCCGACGGAAGACGAAAAAAATGGCCTTTTCGCGGGGACCGACAAGGGACTTTACCGCAGCTATGATGTTGAAAAAGGATGGGAAAAGATTTCGCTCGGCGAAGGTATCAGCGAAAACATTTTTGCCATCTATGCATCGCCGCTGGTGCCGGGCACCATCTGGGTCGGCACAGCCGGTTCCGGTTTGATCGTCTCGAACGACGACGGACAGACTTGGCAAAGGACCTCCGGGATCCCCGAAAACGTTCCGATCAGCACTATTGCCGGCGACCCGAAGCGGCCGAACAACCTGTATGTAGGCACGATCCAGACCTTCTATCTGAGTCGCGATGGCGGCCGTTCATGGACGCGTCGCGGGGGCAATCTGCCGCTTGGAAATTATGCCAGTATCTTGATCGACCCGCGTGATCCGGACAACATCTTTGTCGCGAGTGCTTTGGAAAGCGACGGCGGCATCTATCATTCGACCGATGCGGGAAACCGGTGGACGAGGGTTGATCCGAAGGATATGACCCTGCCGAGCCGCCGCATCTGGTCAATGGTGTTCGATCCGGCCAACCCCGATCGCATCTATGCCGGCACACATTCCTCGGGCGTTTACCGCATCGAGCGGGTAAAGGGCGAGACGGCTGTCGCCGAAGGCAAGTAGGTCGTCGATGTCAAAAATATAGGAAAAGGGCGGCTTTTAACCGGGCCGCCTTTTTTGATTTGGAGGATGGTGCAGACAATTCTATAATTTGACCAGCAGATCAAAAGGAGCAAGCACCAAGTGATGTCGGAAAACGAGTGTTCAGCGGCCGCCTCCGCGGCCCGTCGGCGGATCGAGCGGATCGCCTTTTCGGACATTCCCGGACAATCAAAGCTGTTTCTCGACCATCTGGCAAATGCTCCGCGGCAAAGGGAATTTTACCCACCGAGCGTCGGCGTCGCTGAGCGGCGAGACGATGTTCTGAACGCCTATACGATCGACCGGGATAAGCTGTGCAGCATCTTGCAGAGGATGAACGAGCGGTTTCAGGCAGGTGCTGAAACTTTTGCCAACATCGAAAAACTTCGTCGGCCGGATACCGTTGCCGTTCTTACCGGCCAACAAGCAGGTCTTTTGACCGGCCCGCTGTACACGATATATAAAGCACTTTCAACGGTCAAGATGGCCGCTGAGCTTGACGCCCAAGGGGTTTCGGCCGTTCCGATATTTTGGGTCGCCACGGAGGATCATGATCTGGCAGAGGTTTCGACCGCCTATGCTATCAGCGAAAATGGCGAGCTCGATGCGGTAGTTGCTGAGGGCCGGGGCATTGCTGATCTTCCGGTCGGAAAGGTGTGTCTGACAGATAAAGATGCGGCGGCGATCGGTGAATTTTTACGGCGGCTTCCGCAAACGGAAGCAAACGCCGAACTTATCCGCGAACTGGCGAATATCTGGGCCGGCGGCGAAGAATTTGGCACGGCTTTTGGCCGAACGCTTACGAGGCTTCTGCATGCCTACGGCGTGATCATTGTCGATCCGCTCGACGAAGAGCTAAAACGGTTGGCGTCGCCGATGTTTGTAACGGCTGTCGAGCGTTCCGAAGAGATCGTCGATGCCTTGCTTCAACGGAGCCGGGACATCACGGAGGCCGGCTATGCTCCGCAAGTCTTGATCGAGCCGGACTACTTTCCATTTTTCTGGTTCGACCAAAACGGGGCCCGCCGAGCATTGAAACGCACCGGAGACGGCAGATTTGCGGCAAAGGGTTCGACGTCGGTCTTTGATCTTTCAGACCTCGCCGAGATCGCCGAGCGGTCGCCGGAATGTCTGAGTCCGGCGGTCATGCTGCGGCCGGTAGTCCAGGATTTTCTTTTTCCGACGATCTGCTATTTCGGCGGCGGTGCGGAGGTTGCATATTTTGCCCAAACCGCGGAAGTCTATCGTTTGTTGGAGCGGCCGTTTACGCCTATCTTTCACCGCCAAAGCTTTTCGCTGGTCGATCCGCGGCATCGCCGGTTTTTAGAAAAATTCGGCATCGGTTTGGCAGATATGTTCGCCGGGCCCGCCGGTTTGGTGCCTTCGCTCGTGCGGCAGTTCGTCGATCCGGCGGTCTTTGAGAAATTTGCCGCGGCCGAATCAACGATTCTTGGCGAAATTTCGTCTTTGATGGCTGCAATCGAACCGCTGGCGCCGCCGGTAGCCGCCAATCTGCGGACGCGTTCGCGAAAGATCGAATACCACCTGGACGCCGTGAGACGAAAATTCGAAAGATCGCAAATGGAACAGAACTCGATCGTTCATCGGCAATTGCAAAATCTTTTTACCGAGCTTTTACCGAAAGGCCATTTGCAGGAACGTACATTAACGGCCGCCGGGTTCTTGGGCCGATTTGGGCCGGGCCTGGTCGATTGGATATACTGTTCAATCGACCTTAGCGACAAAGAACATCGCGTTATCTATATCTGACCGGATGAATCGAATACAGATCTTACCAGACATTTTGGCGAACCAGATAGCGGCCGGCGAGGTCGTCGAACGTCCGGCGTCGGTCGTTAAGGAATTGGTCGAGAATGCGATCGATGCGGGAGCCCGCCGGGTCGCGGTCGATATAGAGCTCGGCGGACGAAGGTTGATCAGCATTCAGGATGACGGCAGCGGTATGTCGCGTGATGATGCCATTTTGGCTTTTGAACGGCATGCGACATCAAAGATCAGTTCGCTCGAAGACCTGGGCCGCATCGCTACGCTCGGTTTTCGCGGCGAAGCTCTAGCATCGATCGCGTCGGTCGCTCGAGTCGAAATGACGACCAAACGTGCTGAGGACAATGTAGCGTCCGGCATAGTCATCGAGGGCGGAAAATTGATGGATGTGCTCAATGCAGCTCGTGATACGGGCACGACGATCGCAGTTCGCGATCTGTTCTTCAACACACCGGCCCGTCGTAAATTCATGCGTTCGGAGGCAACGGAGAATTACCATCTGACGACGATTGTTACCCATTACGCACTTGCCCACCCGGAGATCGCCTTTACATTGACGAACAACGGGCGCGAGGTGATAAGAGCGTCGGCGGCCCGCGATCTACGCGAAAGGTCGTTTCAATTGTTCGGCGGCGGTGTATTGGACAGCCTTTTGCCGGTTGCCGGCGGCCGGGAATATTTGGCCCGCGTTTCCGGATTTGTGTCTGCACCGCGAGAGCGCCGAACAACACGCGATTCGCAATATTTTTTCGTGAATAATCGCTTTGTAAGGGATAAGACCATTGCCGCCGGATTGCTCGAAGGCTATCGCTCGGTGCTGCCGCACGGCGTTTACCCGGTCGCATTCCTGTTTTTGGAGGTGCCGGTCGAGGAGATCGACGTTAACGTCCATCCGGCCAAGACCGAGATCAGATTTCGACGCAGCGAAGCCGTTAAGGATATCATCGCCGAAGCGGTGCGAAATGCACTAGCAAATGCAGGGGTATTCGCCGAACAACCGCCGGTCGAACCATACCGCCAGGTGGAGGAAGATCATTTCGAAGCACGGCCGTTAGATGAAAGCGCGGCTGTACAGCAACCGCGTATAGATTTTACAGACCTGCCGCGGGCCACGCCGGAAAACGATGCGGCACCGCCCGTCGAACAGCCCGTAGCCGTTGAAGAGGTCAAGTTCGCCGATCCGTTCGAATTTGAAACGTTGGCACAGCAGCGGCGACCGCAGGAAATTTCCCCGCAAATTGCTCCGCAAAGCCCGGCTTCGGTGCCGCCGCCATCCGACGCTTATCCGATATTGCCGCCGGTAAATTCGGCGGAAAAGCTGATCAAGACCGCCGAACCGGATGCGGTGCAGTCTTCACGGATCAGGCCGCTGGCCCAATTGCACGACAGCTTTATCATCGCCGTCGATGACGAAGGCTTGCTGCTTGTGGACCAGCATGTAGCCCACGAACGGATACTGTTCGATAAATTTAGGCGAAAAGAGACCGACCGACCGATCGAATCGCAAAATCTTCTTCTGCCGGAAACGATAGATCTGTCACCGGCCCAAGCCGAAGCCTTTCGTCTGATCGAGGGCGAACTGGAATCTCTCGGATTTAATGTGATGCAGCTTTCGGGGCGGACGGTCGCGATCCGTTCGGTGCCGACCGACCTGCCCGCCACAGAGGCTCGAAATCTTTTCTCGGAGATCCTCGATACGATCGAACTCGATAAACGCGGCGGGGCAAAATCGACCTTTCGTGATCATATCGCCGCCAGCTTGGCATGCAAAGCGGCGGTCAAGATCAATATGAAACTTTCGCCGGAAAAGATGCAGTGGCTGATCGACCGATTGCTGCTGACATCGTCGCCGACCACCTGTCCGCACGGCCGCCCGGTCATTTTGCGTCTGACGATGAAGGATATCGAACGCGGGTTCCATCGCACATGAAAAAGCGGACATCAAAAAAAGATCCGATCATAAAGCCCGTACGCCAGCGTCCGGACGCTGATGCTCCGAATTGGAAAGAGCGGCTTTACGAAACTATTTTCGAAGCCGAGACACCGGCCGGCAGAACATTCGACATCATCCTTATCTGGCTGATATTTTTCAGCGTCATTGCCGTTCTCCTTGAAAGCAATCGCGGCATTCGCAATGTTTTCGGCTGGGAATTGACCGTTGCTGAATGGTTCTTTACCATTCTTTTCACTATTGAATACATCGGCCGGTTATCAGCGGTGCGGCGGCCGCTGCGTTATGCTCTCAGCTTTTACGGTATCGTTGACCTCTTGGCGATCCTTCCATCCTATGTGAGCCTTGTGGTGCCCGGCACACAATATTTTATGGCGGTCCGCATTTTGCGGCTGCTGCGTATCTTTCGCATTCTCAAGCTATCGGCTTACATCTCGGAAGCAAAGGTCATTACGAACGCTCTGAAGGCAAGCAAGCGAAAGATATTGGTCTTTGTCGTGACGATCGTGACAATTGTAACGGTGGTCGGGTGTTTGATGTATGTGGTAGAGGGCGAAGAACATGGATTCGTCGATATTCCGACCAGTATCTATTGGGCGATAGTTACATTGACGACGGTCGGCTACGGCGATATTTCCCCGAAAACGAATCTCGGCAAATTGCTGGCTTCGATCGTGATGATAATGGGCTACGGTATTATCGCGGTTCCAACCGGAATAGTAACGGCAGAGCTGACGCGGGCGGGCATCGCCGGTTCGAGCGAGGTGTGTCCGGAATGTCATCGCGAAGGCCACGACGCGGACGCCACACACTGTAAATACTGCGGGGCACTTTTGTAGCCCTCATTCGATCACGGCCAAAACAGAGCCGGCATTCACAGTTTCGCCTTCTGTAACGCGGATCTCTTTGACCACACCCGGCCGCGGCGACTTCAGCTCGTTCTGCATTTTCATTGCCTCGACGATCAAAACGCCGGTGCCTTTTTCGACCTCGGTGCCTGCTTCGGCCAAAATGCGGACGACCTTGCCGGGCATTGCCGTTTTGATCTCGGCAGCACCATCGCCGGTGCCGTCGGCGGCTCCGGAGCCACGCAGTTTTTTAGGGTCGGTAATGGCAAACTCGAAATCGTCAGCTCCGATGCGAACCGATGTCACACCATCCGCAGATGCGTTTACACCGGCTTCAAAAATGCGGGTGCCATCGCGAAGCAAGTAAACATTCGGTTCGGGCCGCGAAAACTCCACTTCGTATTCGCGGCCGTCCACCGACGCCTTTACTGTGCCGCCATCGCGGTCTATCTCTATATCGTGGGCGGCATCAGCCGTTTCGGCTCGTAATTTCATAGTCTTTTAGCCGTCTATTTATTCGGCTGCGGTGTGATCCGCAGATAAGGTTTGACCTCTTTCCAACCGGCCGGGAATTTTTCGCGGGCCTGTTCGTTCGTCAAAGCCGGAACGATGATGCAATCGTCGCCGTCTTCCCAATTGGCCGGTGTGGCAACGCTATGCTGAGAGGTCAATTGAAGTGAATCTATAACCCGCAGCAATTCCGCAAAATTTCGTCCTGTGCTGGCCGGGTAGGTCAATGTCAGCTTCACTTTTTTGTCCGGTCCGATCACATACACGGAGCGAACCGTGAATGTATCGCTGGCGTTCGGGTGGATCATATCATAGAGGTTCGCTACCTCTTTGTTGTGGTCCGCGATGAGCGGGAAATTAAGGGCCGCACCTTGCGTTTCTTCGATGTCCTTTGCCCAACCCTCGTGGGAATCAAGCGGGTCCACGCTCAACCCGATCGCCTTCACATTGCGCTTATCGAATTCGGGTTTAAGTTTGGCGACCATGCCAAGTTCCGTCGTGCAAACCGGCGTGTAATCCTTCGGGTGCGAGAAAAGAACGCCCCAGCCATCGCCGAGCCATTCATGAAAATTGATCGTTCCTTCGGTTGTTAAAGCCGTAAAATCCGGCGCCGTATCTCCTAATCTGACCGACATGATGAATACCTCCGTTATGTATATTCAGATTATATCAAACGCGGCGAATGTGTGGAATGCGTGTGAAAATTCTGTATCAATCGGGTGTTTGCGAGAGGTCTGTTTCCGGTTCTTCCGGCTTTCGCAGGCGGAGCAGAGACAGCTTTTTTTCATCTGCCTGCAGCACTTCGACATCGAGTTTGCCGAGCGTTAGGCGTTCGCCGATCTTGGGCACATATCCGGCCTCGCTGGTCACGAATCCGGCAATGGTATTGAAATCATCGTCTTCGATCTCAATGTCAAAAAGCCTTTCGATCTTGTCGATCTCGGTCGAACCAAGCACGTCCCAATAGCCGTCTTCGCCCTCGATTATCTCAATTATCTCTTCGCCTTCTTCGTCCTCGTCCTCGATCTCGCCGACTATTTCCTCCAAAATGTCCTCGACGGTAACGATGCCCGCGACACCGCCGTATTCGTCAATGACAATGGCGAGTTGAACGTGGCCGAGCTGCATGCTTTTCAACAGTTCCGCGGCAGATTTGGTTTCGGGAACAAAGAAAGCCTCGCGGACGATCGAAGAGATCGGTTCTTCGCCGCGGCCGTCCGCCCATGCCTGAAGCAGGTCACGAACGTATATAACGCCTTCGATATTGTCGATATTCTCGCGGTAAACGGGAAGCCGCGAATATTTTTCAACGATGATCAGATCGCGGGCCGCTAAAATGGTCGATTCGAACGGCAGAGCGCAGATCTCTGTCCGCGGCGTCATTATTTCGCCGGCGCGAGTGTCCGTAAATTCGACCATTGATTCGATCAGCTCGCGTTCTTTTTCCTCTATGATGCCCTCTGCCTCGCCCACTTCCATCAGAGCCTGAAAGTCTTCGGCATTATCGTCCGATCGATCATCGTTACTGTCCGGTGCAAGGGAAGCGTCGATACGCTGCTGTTCCTTGGCGGTGCGAAAGAAACGGGCGAACGGTGCCGAAAGCAGGGCTGCGGCGGAATATACCGGTCGAACCAGCGGAAGAAGGAACAGCAAGGTCGCTTCCGGGCGGCCGCGGATCAATAGCCGCGGGATAATTTGGCGAAAGATAATTGTCGCCCCAACGCCGATGAGCAAGGCGAAGATCGCGATAGACGATCGGCGTTCGGTAAAACGCATCACGATCAGCGTTACCAACACGGAAAGGGTGATCAGCGAAACCTGTAATGCTGAAGATATGGCAAACCGAAAGCGCGGCCGGTCTTCCATTATCTCACGCAGGAACAAGATCGATCGCGATCCGCGATTTTCTTCCGAATCGACCGACAGCCGACGCAGGCTTAGGTCAGAAAGGTGGGCAAACGCGAGATCGACAGTTGCCAGAAAGACCAAAAGTATCAGAAAAACTGAAGCAAGTGCTATCTCAAGTTCCATAAGGCCAGATGCTAAATCTTAAGCCGAACGCGGCGCGAAAGCAAACTCTTTTTACGACAAGGACGCCGCCGCCGCTTCATCGAACAGCCAAAACAGCCGGCCCGCCGGGCGGATCAGCTTTGCCGGAAATTCGGCCGCGTCGGAATCAGCGTCAAAAACGGCAGCGGCGGCGGCTGCTTTTGTCTCGCCTGTGACCGTAAAAACCACATTCGAAGCGCTATTGAAAACCGGCACAGTCAGCGTTAACCGAACGGTAGAAAGCTGCGGCACATCATTGGCCGCAACGCACCGGTCGTTTTCTGATAATGCTTCGGTCTTTGGGAACAGAGAAGCCGTGTGGCCGTCATCGCCCATGCCGAGCAAGACCAGGTCAAACCGCGGAAAGCCTTCGCCGAAGTAGGCCGTAATGTCATTTTGATACGCATTTGCCACGAATTGCGGCGGCCCCGATTCCGTCTGCCAGCGATGTATCTGCGATTCGTCAATGCCGCGCGTCTGCAGCAGGGTTTCGTAGGCAAGTTTGAAATTGCTTTCATCCGAGACAGGCGAAACGAAACGTTCATCGCCAAAAAAGAAAACCGTCTTGTCCCAGCCAAAACTATCAAATTCGCTGCGGGCGAGCTGCTTGTACATTGCCTTCGGCGTAGAACCGCCGGCCAATGCGACCGCAAACCGGCCGTTTGAATCGATGGCGGCGGTGCCGATATCGACGAAAAGTTCTGCGGCGGCACGAGCGACCGCCTCGGCGTCGGGGAAACGTTCGATCGTAACCCGGTCTAGTTCTTCCATGATCTTCCGTCGGCGGTCATCAATTCATCCGCGTCTTTCGGCCCCCAGCTGCCGGATTCGTAATTTGGAAAATCTCGCGGCGGGATAGCAGCCCAAACATCCAATATCGGCGAAACGATCCCCCAACTTGATTCGACCATATCCGCTCTTTGAAAAAGCGTAGCATCGCCGATCATGCAATCGAACAACAGCCGTTCGTATCCCGTACTGAGCGTTTCGCCGAAATGTTCGACATAGTTAAAATCCATATCGACCGCACCGACATTAACGATCGGGCCCGGGATCTTCGCACCGAAATGCAGCGTAATGCCTTCGTCCGGCTGAATATGGATCTCGAGACGATTGGTCGTCAAACGTTCTACCGGTGTATCACGAAATAGCATGAACGGGGCTTTTTTGAATTGAATGATAATGCTCGAACGCCGGTCGGCGAGTCGCTTGCCTGTGCGGACGTAGAACGGCACATCGGCCCATCGCCAATTGTCGATCGAGAGTTTAAGAGCAGCAAAGGTTTCGGTGTTCGAATTTGGATCCACTTTTTCTTCGGAGCGGTAGGCGACCACCGGTTTACCGTCGATCAGGCCTTCGCCATACTGTCCGCGAGCGCTTTTGTGTAATGCGTCTTCCGGCGAAAAAGGCTGTATCGCATCCAGTATCTTTGCCTGTTCATCACGCACGGCGTCGGCTTCAAATGAAACGGGCGGTTCCATAGCGGTCAGGGTAACCAGTTGAAAAATGTGATTTGGGATCATATCACGCAGAGCCCCGGCCCCTTCGTAATAGCCGCCGCGGCTTTCAACGCCCAGCCTTTCGGCGACGGTTATCTGGACGTGGTCAATGTAATTGCGGTTCCAGATCGGTTCAAAGATGCTGTTTCCGAAACGGAAGACCAAAATATTCTGAACCGTTTCTTTGCCCAAATAGTGGTCGATGCGATAGATCTGGCGTTCTTTCAATATCTTTAACAGGCATTGATTGAGATTTTTTGCCGATTCCAGGTCGTGGCCGAAAGGCTTTTCAAAGATAAAACGCCGCCAATTACCGTTCTCTTCTTTGCCGAGACCGGCTTTGACGACCTTTTCAGCTACGTTGCCGAAAAGATCGGGCGGAATTGCCATGTAATAGAAGAAGTTTGGCGGGATCGCATGGTCCTCACAGGCTTCGGCCAGCGTTTTCTTCAGATCGTTGAACAAAGCTTTATCGTCGTTGAAATCACCGCCGGTGTAATATATCCGCTCTTCGAACCAATCGATCAATTTTTCGCGGATGTGTTTACCGGCGTATTCGCGAAGGTCGGCAATGATCTGCGTGCGAAATTCTTCGCTCGTCATCTCTTGCCGGCCGACGCCGACGATCGCAAAATTTTCCGGCAGCAGGTCAACCTTGGCGATGTTATACAGTGCGGGGAAAAGCTTGCGCTTGGTCAGATCGCCGGTGGCGCCGAAAATGATCATCACGCATGGATCGGCAGACTTTTTCGTGAACGACATATAACGGGTATTATAGCGAATTTAAGCGACGGGTTAAATATGCAGTTTTTCGCGAAGCTCTAATTCGCGGGCGTTCATTTCGCCGTTGTCGGCCTCGTGATCATATCCGCACAGGTGGAGAACGCCGTGCAGGATCAGCTGCTTGATCTCGTTTTCAAGCGTCAGCCCATTTTCGCCGGCTTGTTTTGCGGCCTGTTCAAGGGAAATGACGATGTCGCCGAGAAAATTGTCTTCTTCGGCTGCGAATTCGTCCGGTTCCTGCGGAAACGAGAGAACATCGGTCGTGCCTTGCTTGCCGCGAAAATCTTTGTTGAGCTGTTTCATCCGCCGGTCTGAGACAAATGCGACAGCGACCTCGGCGCCGGCGGCTTCATCGACCGAATCCAACACCTTCTGAACAAACGGCTCAAATGAACCGGCATCGATCTTAACTTTTCGCTGAAGATTCACGATCATAAATCGCAGGTTCTGACCGGATAACTAGACAAGGACGATCTTCAGGCTAGGAAAAGCAGCTTTGAATATTCGCTTATCGAGCGTAAGCAGAGAGTGGCCCTTTTCAAGTGCATGTGCTCCGACCAAAAAGTCCGTCAATATACGTCGCGGCTCAGGCTGCTTTTGATCTCTCCGCCGTTTTGTATATCTTTGATAAGCACGTGCAGCAGTGCGCCAAATAGATTCGTTAGTTGTCCAATCAATTATAATGCCTGTATCTGACAAAAAATCGTCGATGATCTTTTCTGTGCGGCCCGGAAGACCGAGAAGTTCGGCATAGACGGCACCGCAAATGACTAATTTTCCTTCGCTGTAAACAGCTTCAAGAGCATCTAGCGCCTCAGAATTTAATAGGTCGGACGGGTTCCAGAGTGCGATCAGAACATTGGTGTCGATGGCGGTTGTCATTCTGCGGGAGCTTCATCAGGGTCGAAACCGCGTATATCGCGAACGGCCTTGATCACGGATTTTCGGCCGGAGCCGATACCTGGTGTGCCAATACCGCGATATTTTGCGAAAGGGCTTTGATCACGCGCCGGGCGAACGGTGATCTCATCTTTGTCGTTACGATCGAAGACGATCTTGTCGCCGACCTTTACGCCAAGCTGTTCCCGAATTTTCATGGGTACTGTGATCTGGCCTTTGCTGGTTATTTTTGCCGTCAACTTCATCGGAATCACCGCTATCCTTACTTTAGCATATTCTGCCTTACTTTCGCTCTATTCACCTTCATCTCCGCTTTCATATGCTTCGACTATCAGCTGCACCAGTTTATGGCGGACGACATCGCGTTTATCAAAATAGCAAAACTCTATTTCCGGAATGTTCTGCAGAACGCGTTCGGCTTCGCGAAGCCCGCTGACCTGGCCGCGCGGCAGGTCGATCTGTGTCACGTCGCCGGTAACAACGGCTTTCGAGCCGAATCCGATGCGCGTCAAGAACATTTTCATTTGTTCGCCGCTGGTGTTCTGTGCCTCATCAAGGATGATAAAGGCATCGGCCAGCGTACGCCCGCGCATAAATGCCAACGGAGCGATCTCAATAATGCGTTTTTCAAGCATTTTGGTCACCCGCTCCACATCGACCAGATCGAACAATGCGTCATAAAGCGGCCGCAGGTATGGATCGACCTTGTCCTGCAGGTCGCCGGGCAAGAAACCGAGCCTTTCGCCGGCTTCGACCGCCGGACGCGTTAAGATAATGCGGCTGACCTGCTTTTTGAACAGGGCATCAACGGCCATTGCCACAGCTAAAAACGATTTGCCGGTGCCCGCCGGGCCGATGCCGAAAACGAGGTCATGATCGTGGATGGCATCCAGATACTTGCGCTGATTGGCCGTTTTGGGTGCAACCTGTTTTTTGCCCGAAGGGTTAAAACGAGCCCTTTGAAAATGGTCGCGGAGGCTGTATGCACGGTCTTCGGCGATCTGCTTAAATGCATCTTTCAACTCTTTATCGCTAAAGGTATTGCCTTCGTCAAAGAGTTCGCCGAAATCGCGCAAGATGCCTTCGACAGTTTGAATATCGTGCGGGTCGCCATCAATGAGCAGTTCGTTGCCGCGTGCTCCGATGCTGACATCAAGCAGCGTTTCAAGATATTTGATATTTTGATCCTGAACGCCGAAAAGTGCTTTCAGGCCCTGGGGCGGAAGTTCTAGTTTTCGAAGGTTATTCAAATCGTCCAGATCCTATAAAACAAAGCAAAGTTAATAATACTGAGGCTACTAAATAGGCGTTTGAGTGTCAACGATTTTGTCGGTATTCAGTAGTCTTTACGATAACCCCGCCTCCGGTTCTTCTCAAATTCTTCCGGCGAGATAGCTCGAGACTTGACAGGCTTGTCTTCGATCAGATGACCTACGTACTCCAAGTCTGTTGAAACGTATAGCCCTCCCGGGGTTGTATCGGTCGCCCTGCCGCGAACAACCGGAAATCCGGCAATGGAAAATGAACGGGAAACAAGTTCCGAACAAAAGAACTTCTTATCTGCATTTTCATCCTTAGCGTTCTCTGAAATTTGAATAGCAATGCGTGCACACGCGGGGACAAAAACAACACATCCGACACCGGCCAAGATCCGATTACGTTGATTGCCATACATCCCCGAGCCTGCTGCCCCGACAGTGTCATAAGGTAGATTTTCAAATGATCGTGCCGCAGCAACAACTTTATCCTGATCGGTACCACTAAGGAGATTCTTGCGTCGCATTACGATCGCAAGTGTACAGTCAATTTTTGCCTGAGACCAACGCCTTACACTTACGCCGTGAGCTGTTGCGTCAATGATCTCTGAATCATTTACAACAAGCATTGTATGGCTGCAAATTGAATTAGTAGCTGCTCGAATCGTTTTTGAGATAGAGGAATCGCGATTAGTGGTAAATATAATGTCTGCTTTATGAAGTTGATTAAAATTAATAAGTCCCATAACTCTCTCTCTCTTCCTTAATCACTTCGGATTAGTTCCCGTCCAAGCTATAAAATCACATTTTAAGGGTATTTCGCTTCGGATCCTCAATTTTATGTATCTTCTGTCTTGAGGGAATCCAACATCAGAATATTCAGGGTTAGATGCATTATGTACATTGTCCCAGTTAACCTCACTCTTTCTTGAAAGCCACAAGCCTCCGTTAAAGCCTCCAAAGCCTGAAATAGTCAAACTATATTCTTCACTTCGATCATCATAAATAAATGCTTCTACTCGGGTTTGCCGGCCGTCGCTAAGGTTCAGCAACTCGAGCTCTTCATTCCAACTAGCTCCATTTTTATCGTAATCGTTAAATCCAATAACAATTACTTGATTTTTTCCATAAGGAATAAGCGGTTCAGGGGCCGTCAGTTCGAGCCATTCCGGGCCGATCTCGACTGGGCCGGAGATCGGCTGTCGCGGCGGCTGAACGAAACCGGAACGATAAATCGGCCCACAGCCGCTCTGCAGCAAAAGGCAGATACAGGCTGTCGCGATCCAAGACATTCTGAAGATGTGTTTCATAAGCGGCTACAGTTTGGCATATTCAAAGTGCATTCCGTCGATGTTGCTCTTATAAAATCCGCCCCAATACCAGCCGAGTCTATTGGCGATCGGCACCAGTTCCAACAGGCAGCCTTTTTGGCCGATGCCAGCGGGCTGTTGCTTTTCGCCGTTCCACTTGGCGTTGATGTCAAAGGCGGTGCCGAAACTATGGTTGCTCGGATTGGTGCCGGACCCGATGACGCGCGGGTTGAACGAGCCTTCGTAGGTAAGAATGCGGTCGAGCAGCCCGGCATATTCCCACTCTTCGAAAAGTTCTTTGATGGCATTATGGGCCTTTATGTAAAAGCTGATGGTGCCGGTACAGGTCTTTTTCGGGTCAAAGCCGAAGGGAATTCCCTTTAGCTGCGGAACGAAGACCTTGCCGATATTCTTGCTGTCCCAGCCGTCCGTAAAGCGGATCGGGCTGTGGCGCGTGCCCGGGCTGGTCACCGTGTATTTCGGATTTCCGAGCTTTGTCAGCAATGTCGAAAGCGGACTGCTCGGCGAACCAAAGCTCGGCTCCGGCGGGAACCACGAAGTCCGGTAGGAAGGCCGCGTCGGCTGGCGTTCTTTCTTTATCAGTTTATTTTTGAAAAGTGGAAACCAGAGCCCGTTTTCATAATAAAGCGGCATATTCACTTCTTCGCCGGGCCGGGTGTTTATCCACAAGGATCTGCGCCATTGCGGATTGGCGATCTGCAATTGACGTTCGGTCAAGCGGAACATATTGGCGATCCACGACGGCGTTTCAAATCCTTTCGAAATATAGACATAATAGGTTTCCATGCTTCCCTCCGAAGAACATTAAAAGGCATCTTCCTGAAACGAGGCTGGTGTTTCGGCGGAAAAATGCTAAAAGTCAAAATACGGACGCTCACAACCCGTCATTTTTGCCGCCGCTCGCTAGGAATATTTTTGGTAGGCCTTTCGTTTCCGCGAAGATCTAAACAGTTGCCTCATCCTTCGGAGAGTTCAAAGTTTTCGGTAAGCGGCGTCAGTTTTTTTACGGATCTCATCATTGGCCTGAGATGTGTTTTTAGCGTCAATGGAGATATTGATCGGTGCAAAGCCTTTTAAATTTATTGCGACAAGTTCGTTAACTTCACCTTTTTCGTCCGGGTCGATCAAGTTTTTGGGGTATTTAGCACGCACGATACACGCAAAGGGCTCGCCATCAGCCAAACGCCATTCGATTATCTGGCCGTTGCCGGCTTCGTTGGCGATAAAGGACGGCAATTGCGAGCCGTCCCAAGCATTCGGGTCGGAAGTGACCTCCCGACCGATAGTGATGCGGGTCACTGTGCCGTGATTGCTGATAAAGATCTTATGATCTTTGAAGCCGGTGCAAAGATCGGGCACTTCATCTTCATCATTCTCGGCTTCACGGATCGGTTTACAACTTGCCGCATCGAGCTTGGTGTAAACGCTGGTGAATTTGATATGTGATACGGAAGGCGAATCAGGCGATGAGGACGTCGCCGGGGTCGATCTGGTATTAATTTGAGCAGCGGTGGTTCCGCTATTCGTTTTACATCCGGCGATTAAAAAAACTGTGGATATAAAGCCGGTCAAGATCGATCTCAAACAGCGTAAGTTTCGTGTACTGTTCATAAGGTCCTCATCATTCCGGGTTAAAGATCTGCATTTTCAAAGTGCATTCCATCGATGTTGTGCTGAAAACACTACTCAGGGCATTGAACGCAGTAGAGGCTGAATAAATTCTATTAAATAGCAGCCGGCAAAATCAATATTTTTCGAAAAAGACGGCTTGAATTGCACAGCTGGCTACCGGATCTTGTTGCCTGATAAGCATGAAAACGTCGTCGAGCAAAACCCCGGTCGGCTTTTTGCGGTCAAGCCGCTTATATGCTAATCTTATTCCTTTGTAATAAAACCTTATTTCTTGTCTATTATTGAGGAGCAATTTATCAGAAATGGCTATTGAAGCAGGAGCACAGGTCGGCAAGGTCGTCCAGATCATCGGGCCGGTAGTTGACGTCGAATTTGAAGATTATCTACCGCCTATCTATCAGGCGCTTCGCATTACTTCCGAAGGCTTGGATATGGAAGAAAATGTCGATGTTATTGCCGAAGTTCAGCAGCACCTTGGCGAAGGCCGCGTCCGTGCGGTTTCGATGCTGCCGACGGATGGCATGGTCCGCGGAATGAAGGCGATCGACCAAGGCGGGCCGATCACGGTTCCGGTCGGCGAAGCAACGCTCGGCCGCGTGATGAATGTCACCGGTAATTCGGTCGATGAACTCGGCCCGGTGAATTCCGAAAGCCGCTCGTCGATTCACCGCCATGCTCCGAGCTTTGATGAACAGTCAACCCAACTCGAAATGTTCGAAACCGGCATTAAGGTCATCGACCTCATCCAGCCGTTTCTTCGCGGTGGTAAGATCGGACTGTTCGGCGGTGCCGGTGTGGGCAAAACCGTTCTTATTCAAGAGCTGATCAATAATATTGCAAAGGCACATAGCGGTTATTCCGTTTTTGCCGGGGTCGGCGAACGTACGCGCGAAGGTTTTGACCTGTTGGAAGAATTTGTGGAATCCGGCGTTATCAATTACGGCGAAGATTTCATGAAGGATAAGGAAGAACACGGCGGCTTCAATTTGGCGAAGGTCAATATGGATTCGCTGAAGGAATCAAAGGTAGCACTTGTTTTCGGGCAGATGACGGAGCCTCCGGGAGCCCGTCTCCGCGTAGCTCTTTCGGGGTTGACGGTTGCCGAACACTTCCGCGACCAAGGCAACGACGTGCTTTTCTTCGTTGACAACATCTTCCGCTTTACACAAGCCGGTTCTGAAGTTTCGGCTCTGCTCGGACGTATGCCGTCTGCGGTGGGCTACCAACCAACATTGGCCAGCGAAATGGGAGAGATGCAGGAACGCATCACATCGACCAAGACCGGTGCTATCACGTCTATTCAGGCCGTTTATGTGCCTGCTGACGATTACACCGACCCGGCACCGGCTACGACCTTTGCCCACCTTGATGCCGTTACCGCACTTTCGCGTCAGATCGTAGAACTCGGCATCTACCCGGCCGTTGATCCGCTCGCATCAAATTCTCGTATCCTCGATCCGCAGATCGTTGGTGACGAGCATTATAACGTGGCTCAATCCGTCAAAAAGATCCTTCAGCGTTACAAAGATCTGCAGGACATCATCGCCATTCTCGGCCTTGATGAATTGAGCGAAGAAGATAAGTTGACCGTTGCTCGGGCCCGCAAGATCCAGCGTTTCTTTTCACAGCCATTCTTCGTGGGTGAAAAATTCACGGGTCTGCCGGGTCAATACGTCAAGATCGAAGACACGATCAAAGGTTTTGGCGAGATCTTGGATGGTAAGTGCGACGATATGCCGGAACAGGCGTTCTACATGGTCGGCACGATCGAACAGGCTCGTGAAAAGGCCAAAAAGATGGCCGCCGGAGCATAGACGTTTCAATGGGGCCGTGCCGCGGGGAAACCTTCGGCACCGGCCGCCAATCTATAATTTGAATTATGTTGAAGCTTGAAATCGTTACTCCGGAAAGCAGCGTTTTTGATCGCGAGGTCGATTCGGTAACCATTCCGACGGCAAATGGCGAGATCGGCGTTATGCCAAACCATTTACCGCTCGTTTCTGCTTTGAAACCGGGTGTGCTGACATATACGGTCAAAGGTTCGACCGACCGGATCGCAGTTTCATCCGGGTTTGTCGAGATCAGCGGAAATCAGGTCTCGGTGCTTACCGATGCCGCCGATACCGCCGCTGAGGTTGATATCGAATCCGCTCGGGCTGATAAAGAAGCCGCGGAAAAGGCCTTGGCCGCGGCGGCAAATGCTCCGGTCGAAGAAAACGAACCGCTGCGTGAAAAACTTGATGCGGCAAATGCCCGCCTTGCCCTGGGCAAGTAGCCGCAGCAGTACACTTTTTAACTAAAACCGCAGGCTGCCCGGTATGGGCGGCCTTTTTTACTCACATTTTTGACGTGCCGCCGGGCGAGCTTTAAAATTAGTCGTATTCCAATGAACAAAGATCTGCTTTCAGGATTGAACCCGCAGCAGGCCGAAGCGGTGAAAACCACCGAAGGGCCGCTTTTGGTGCTTGCCGGTGCGGGCTCCGGAAAAACCCGCGTCATCACCGTCCGCATTGCCTATCTCATCAAAGAACGGGGCGTTCAGCCGTATAATATTTTGGCCGTCACCTTTACCAACAAGGCGGCGGGCGAAATGCGTGAACGTGTCGATAAATTGCTGGCCGGTGAAAAGCGCGGCTCGGCTCCTCTGATATCGACCTTTCACAGCCTCTGTGTCCGCATTTTGCGGCAAGACATCGAAAAACTTGACGAAGGTTACACTCGTTCATTCACCATCTATGACACCGATGACACGCAAAAAATTATCAAGGCATGTGTGAAAGATCTCGGTTTGGATGAAAAACAGATCGTGCCGCGAATGGTTCGTTCGGCGATCAGCTCGGCCAAAAATCGTGGCGAGGATGTCGAGCTTTTTACGTCTCAGGTCGAAATGAACGACGAAAAACGGGCGGCGATGGCAAAGATCTTTAAAATGTACGAAGACCGCCTTAACAAAGCGAATGCTCTCGATTTTGACGATCTTCTGATAAAGACCGTCAAGCTTTTACGCGTCTCGCCGGAAACCCGTGCAAAATACAACGAACGCTTCAAATATGTCCTCGTCGATGAATATCAGGATACGAACGCTCTGCAGTTTTCATTGATCAAATTTCTAACTGAAAAGCAGCAGAACATCTGCGTTGTCGGCGACGATGCACAAAGCATCTACGGATTTCGACAGGCCGATATCACGAACATCCTTAATTTCGAAGAGCATTTTCCGGCGGCAAAAGCGATCTTGCTGGAACAGAATTACCGTTCGACACAGACCATACTTGATGCCGCGCATTCCGTTATCCAAAATAACGTTCGGCAAAAGAAGAAAAAGCTTTGGACCTCAAATTCCGGCGGTGAACAGATAATGTACTTTCAGGCCCCGGATGCCGAAATGGAGGGCCGGTTCGTTGCTTCACGCATCGAAGAACACCGCCGGCGCAATGCCGATGAACGGATCGCGATCCTCTATCGGACCAATTCACAATCGCGTGTTTTCGAAGAAGCCTTGCGGCGGTTGCGCATTGAATACAATATTGTCGGCGGATTTTCTTTCTATGAGCGGGCGGAGGTAAAGGACGTCATCGCATACGTAAAGCTTGCTCTCAATCCATTTGACGACATCGCTTTGCTGCGGGTGATCAATACACCCACTCGCGGTTTAGGCAAAACTTCGCTTGATGAAGTGCAGTTTCGGGCACGCCAGCGCGATGTTTCGATCTGGGAAATGGTCTGTGCCATCGTCGAAGACAATATAGAACAGCCGGTGGCTTTGACCCCGCGGGCTAAAACCGCGCTCAAGGCTTTCAAAATGACGATCGAGATGCTTCAGCGAAAGGCAGGCGAGGCGGCGAAAAGCGAGAAGCCCGTTTCAGACGTTGTCGTCGCGGCGATCGAGGATACGGGATATGCAACGATGCTGCGGATCGAGAATTCCGATGAATCTCAGGCTCGTCTGGAAAATCTCGAAGAGCTGGTCAATGCCGCCGTCGATTATGACCGCTCCGAAGAGAACGGCCTTCGCGAATTTATTGACCATGCCGCGTTGACGGCAGACACCGACCGCCTCGACAGCCGGGCACCGGTCACATTGATGACGGTGCATTCCGCGAAAGGTCTCGAATTTCCGATCGTATTCATTGTTGGGCTCGAAGACGGCATTTTTCCGCATTCGCGAAGCATAAACGATCAAAAGGAGCTCGAAGAAGAGCGGCGTTTGGCATATGTTGCGATAACACGTGCGGAAAAAATGCTCTACGTGACCCATGCCATGCGGCGGCGTGTCTATGGTGAAGAAATGATCGCCGAGCCGTCACAGTTTCTCAATGAACTGCCGATCGAGGCGATCAGAGATCTTTCACGCGGGCCTTCGTGGCTTTCTTATGCACGCGGGTCGCGTTCGGGCGGCGACATTCCAACGCCAAGTTACGAAAAACCGCGAACTACCTATTCCGGTAAAACGTACAACAGCAAAGAGGCGATCAACGATTTTTTCAAGAATCGCGGAAATTCAAGCGTTTTGCGAGTGCCTGCGGAGCCGCCGGCGGAAAGCAAGCCGACCGGGTTTGAAAAGCTGAGATCGCAGGCAACGGATAAGGAAATATATGCCAAAAGGCAAAATGATCCGTCGTTTGTGCCGGGTTCACACGTCCGCCACGAAAAATACGGACGCGGATTGGTGCTCCGGCGCGAAGGAACCGGCGACAATGTAAAGCTGACCATCAGCTTTCCGGGTTTTGGGCAAAAGAAGCTGATCGAAAAATTTGCCAATCTGCAAAAGGGCTGACACCGGAGCGTCTTATATCTTTGGCCTGAAAGGCAGGCCCCCGAACGAACATGAAAAATAAATTCGCAATAATTTTTGGCCTTTCTTTGATGCTGGCAACGGTTCTCGGCTGCAGCTCTTTAAATCCCTTCGGCGGTTCGAGCGATCAGGCTTCGAATCGTCAAAAGCCGGCGGGCAATGACCGCAGCGGCGATAAAACCATTACTGACCGAGCTGTTGACACGGCCGTCGGCGAAGAGACGACCGGCGTTCCGGAGTGTGATGATGTGATCGCCTATTTCGACCGCGAGATAACTGCGGCCGAAGAAGAGGGATTTGTCGCCAAAGCGGTAAAGGCGACCGTTCTCAATCGTCTGAAAGAGGGGCTGCGAAAAAGCATACAGGAAAATAAGAGCGATCCCGCCGAAATGGCCAAAACCTGTAAGGATTTTCACCAACAACTCGAGAAATACAAGGCCGAAGAAGACGCTAAAAAGGCGGAGCAATAGCGACGGACCTAACGTTCAGAAACAGAGCGGTGCGGCTATTGGTCGTCCCGCTCTTTTTCGTCAAGCTTACGAGTCCATTCGCTGGAGGGAAATTTAGCTCGGAGCAGGTTCTCGGCCTCTCCGCGCAATTCTTCTTCTCCGCCGCAGCCGTATTTATTCCATCCGGTCGCGATATAGACTATATACAATGCTTCGGGCAGTCGTTTGTCCGCCGGCGATCGCTTTGCCCAAGCCAGAACCCGTTTTGCCAAATACTGCGGAGCATTGCCGACCTGAGCCAGTTTTGCCCGTTCGGTTTGAGCCGCGGTCGCCTCGGCAGCCGAAAGAAATCTCGGACGCGGCGGCAATTTCTTCGCAATTTCCTTGCCGGATTCTTCGTCGTAACTGGCATCGTACGGAGCGCACCACCAATCGTCTGCCGACCATTCATCGTAGGAATTGTCCGTACGCGGCAACCCCGATTCCAAGTACGGCGATAGGATCGGATTTTGCACCAGGAACCACAAGATCGCTGTGTCCCGGGCCTCCGGCGTTTTGGCCGCATCGATCTCAGCCATTCCCGCAGCGAATTCCGGACGCACCTTTGCCGCTTCCGGCGTCACCTTCCGCCGCGTGGCCTCGTCATTCAATAGAGCCGCCCGTACCCAAATTGCCAAAGCAAAACGTTCGCGAAGGTAACTCGGCATTACCTTTGAGCTTTCAACCTGCATGAGCACATTGTTCGGGAACAATTTGTTCATCACATCAATGGTAGGCTCGTCGAACATCAAATTTGATTGCCACATGAGGCGTTCGGCGTAGCGTTCGTCAACTTCCTTTTCGAAATCTTCTTTGCTCCGGTTAGCATATTTTGGGTTGTAGTAAGATTTTTCGTCGGCAATGAATTCCTCGATCGAACCGATCGAGCCGTCGAAATCGAAGGCAAATGGTTTGCGCAGCGAGGAGCTCAGGTATTCGTCCAGTGTCTGGGCTAGCTTTGTCCGCATTTCCAGAAACTGATTTATTGTCGATATCGGCTGTGTATCCGCGCGGCCGATCACATCGTCTATGAATCGCCGGGCTTCGGCATGCTTGCCTTGAGCGAGATATATGCGTGCCGCGTGATAGGCAACGGTCGCAAATGTCGGCGAGGTGGCGGGAACTTTTCCGGCCGCTTCCAAGATCTTTGCCAATTCGGGCGAGGTGGTCGAAGCCCGCGAGATCGCCGTCATCAACCACAACTCCGAACCGGTCGCCCGATATCGCGAAAGTGCGTGGTCATAAGCCTCAGGCGTTTCGATCTGGTAGGTAAAAAGCCAATCCGTTAACGGTTCCTGGCGGATGAAAGAGGGAAGCGCAGCGAGCGACTTATCCTCAGAAGAATATCCGCCTTCGTAGCCGCCATGTCCGCCCTGATCAAAACGGTTGGAATAGGCCAACTGCCGAGCACTCCGAATGCGGGCCTTCATGTCATCGCTTAAAGGTATCTCGATCAATTTTTGCGCTTCATTGACAGCATCTTCGTCCGTTGCATCCGGTGGAAGATAAAATCGCCATGATCTTGCATAATCGTCGCTGTAAACCGTAAGTTCCAGATCCTCGTCATTTAGCCGTACTCCAACCGTCTTAACACCATCACGAGCAACTTGCGGATTCTCCGGTTCCGGTTCCTGGTATTTGCCCTCGGCCTTGAGACGCTTTATCCGGAATTCTTCCAGTGCCTGCAGCTCAAATTTATCCATTAGCCAGGTATAATCGATCAGGTCCTGCCGGAAATTGCTCCCGCCGGAAACCGCAAGCGTCCGGCCAAGTTCGTTCACTCTTTCCTTCGGATGGATGCGATAGCGGATAAGTCCGATCATGCGTTGCGCCGAATCAGAGAATTTGCCGCCGCCCGAAGCAAAACGCTGAAGACGCTGCTCGGCTTCTTCATACAGCGGCCGCACCGATTCCGGATCTTTCGCTAAGCTGCCCTGGCGGATGAGCGTCCGGGCGACGAGATAGTGGGCTGTTTCCTGCCATGGCGAATCGCTGTCGTTCGAGATCTCTTCAAAGCTGCGTTTGGCGCTCTTGAAATCCAGCGAATAGAATTGGGCCGCGGCTATCTGATACGCACGGTCTTTTTGCAGCCAAACGGCCATCGAACTATCGGGTGCCGGCGGAATACGCCGCCCTTGTGAACAATTTTGAAAAACGTCGTCCTGTGCGGCCACCCAAGCCTTCAATTCGCGGCTGTCGGAACCGTGGGCCGCAGAACGGCTTTTTAACGTCTCGGTGGCCGTTTCAAATGCATTCTTGGTGCAATTCGGGAAAAAATCATAGCCTCCGTATTCGCGTTCGGTGTAGATCTGCGGGGTCTTTTCTTCTTTTCCGACAATTCCGGCTCGAGCGGCTACCCAAGCCGTCACGGCACTGTCCACGTCATTGTCACCGAAATCGCGATTTTGAAAGTCTGCTTTCCAAACGGCAACGATCTCCTTCTGTTCGTCTGCCGACAGGCCTCCGCCATTGATATAGCGGTACGCCGCATACAGCACCGAACGATGCATGGCCGGTTTGATAAGCCCCAAACGTCCCGCCGCAAAGCTTTCATAAGGACTTTCCGGAGCCGATTTGGTCGTGAAAAGAGGCTCGATCCAACCGGGGCCGCATGGAATAACGTTGCCGATCAAAAGAACGATCAGCAGGATCAGAACGAAGAAAGGGCGTTGATATGTCATGATGAAAAAAGGAGCGATCAGCTGGCGGTATTATACAGCAAATGGGGAGCAAAATGGAAGATTTGCAATGTGGTGCGGGTGGGACGCCGCCTGCCGAATTGTGATGGTATGTTCTGCAAAAGCAAAAAAGGCGTGAATTTCTTCACGCCTTTTGTCCGATTCTACTTCTTATCGACCAACGTCATTTCATCCACGACCCATTTGGCATTCCCGAATTTCTCGGTCACCCACAGGACATATCGGATATCGACCGAGATCGTGCGGTTGCGGTTCGGATCGAAGAACATATCATTGCCCAATCCTTCGAAATTTCCGTCAAAACAGATGCCGACCTGTTCGCCATTGGCGTTCAAGATCGGGCTGCCCGAATTGCCGCCGATGATGTCCGTATCCGAAATGAAATTGACGACCACGCTGTCGCCTTCGCCATATCGCCCAAAATCTTTGGCCGCATTAAGGTCTTTCAATTTCTGCGGAATGTCCCACGGATTAACGCCGGTCTCTTTTTCGAGCATTCCTTTGATGGTCGTAAAAGGATAGCGAAATTCGGCCTCACGCGGTGAATAACCTTTGATGTTGCCAAAGGTGAACCGCAGTGTGCTGTTGGCGTCCGGATACGGCGTAATGCCTTTCATTTCCGCCATTCCTTGTTGATAAAGCAAACGCAGGCGGTCGATCTTGCCGGCAAATTCCATTGCCCGGGCGGTCGCCGCCGCACGTTCGGCGGCGATCGCGTTCGCAACACCAAGAACGTCGTCGCGGCCTTCGCGGAAATCCATCGTCCGCGGGCCGTAAAGAGATGTCAGAGATTCCGGTGTCGAATATTGTCCGTTCGCTACGCGATCAGCAAAAGCGGCTTCGGCTGCCCGACGTACTGCTCCGGTCTTACCGGCAAAAAGCGATTCGATCGCTTCTAACCGCTGGCCTTGCGGCAATTCTGCAAATTGCTGCAGGAAAAAGCGGATCATTCCGGCTTCGTAGCTCGGTTCGCGATTGGCCAACGCCGCTGTGATCTCAGCCTGTTTGGCCGAACGGTCCGCATCGGTGCTGAGCATTTTCTTATTCATCGCGGCCAGCAGAAATTGGTTCATTACCGGCGTCGTCACCGCATCCGGAAATCGGCGGACAAGTATGTCGCGTTTAGCAAAAGCATTTGCCTTGGCGGTCGCGTCTGCCAATTCTGAAAGAACCGTCCCGTATTTTTGCTGGCGAGCCGGGTCTTGCTTGATCCATTCGGTAAAGCGAGCTTCTTCGGCGCGGCGTTTTTCCACGACCTGTGCCTGCTGAAGCCGAAGTGCTCCGCCGCCATAGACCTTGCGGGCGTTGTCAAAACTGGCGATGTCTGATTGAAACTTAATGCGCTTTTCATCGTCGCTGCGGCCGATCTCGCGCAAAGCGTCACTGCGGGCTTCGAGCCAGGAAGCGAGGAACGGGAAATTTGCATCGCGGGCGTATTCGATGGACGACGATTCGCGATAGCGGGTGGTGCTGCCCGGATAACCAAGCACGAAAACGAGGTCGTTATCTTTCAACCCGGCAATGCTCGCCTTCAGGAATTTCTTCGGCTTGTAGGGCACGTTGCTAGTTGAATAATCGGCCGACGAACCATCCGGGGCGGTATAAGCACGCAGAAACGTGAAATCGCCCGTTTGGCGGGTCCATTCAAAGTTGTCCGGGTCGCCGCCGAAAACGCCGATGTTTCTCGGCGGAGCGTAAACGACACGGACGTCCCTGATCTGAAGCGTCTGGTACAGGTAATGGTAAAAGCCGTTGTTCAGCGATTGAATGCGGACGGTTGCTCCGGCCGGTGCCTTTGCCTGTTCGGCGGCCACCAAGGCATCCGTATTCTTTTTGATCGCCGCCGCCAGAGCATCGCCGGAAAGCGAAGCTGTACCTTCGCGGATCTTATCGGTCACGTTCTCGATCCGCTGCGTCAAAAATATCGAGTAGCCTTTGGCCGCGATCTCGCCGGAGCGGTTGTCTGTTCGAAAGCCATTTTCGACCAGATCGTTCTGCGGCGTCGAAGCCGAAACGAGAGCGTCAAAAGCACAATGGTGATTCGTCAGGATCAAACCTTCCGGAGCAACGAATTCGGCGGTACAGCCGATGCTAAGCCTGATAACGGCATCCGTTAGCCCGCCGCCGTTCGGGTTGTAGATCTCTTCGGGTTTGATCTTAAGCCCACGTTTTTTCAGCGGCAGCTTGGCGATCTGGTCCGGCGTGTACATGCCCTCGTCCATGCGTGCAAAGGCAAACGAAAATGACGAAAGCATGACCGATAGCGTCAGCATCGCCGAAACGAACATATTCTTTTTCATATACAGAGCTTTCCTTGAATGGATTTAAATATTACCGATAAACAATTGATTATAACTGCATTAGAGGCCGCTGAACAAATACTGCTCCGGCAAATGAAAAAAGCTCCGCGGCAAGCTGCCGGCAGAGCTAGTAGAACCTCTAGAGCGGAAGGCGTTATTCGGCCTTCTTCAATTCGATCGGCTCTTGCGGCAAAAACCGCCGCGGATTGATCGGTTTGTCGTTCAAACGCAGTTCGTAGTGAAGGTGCGGGCCGGTCGAACGCCCGGTCGATCCTACCAGGCCGATCAGCTGTCCGCGGGATATCTGGTCGCCTTCGCTGATCTCGATCTTTGAAAGATGGCCGTAGCGTGTGGTCAATCCGTTGCCGTGGTCGATCTCGATCATATTGCCGTAACCGCCCTGCCAACCGGCTTTGCTAATGGTGCCCGAAGCCGGAGCAACGACCATATCGCCCCGTTCGCCGCCGATGTCCATACCGGCATGAAATTCATATGTTCGGCCGCCGAAAGGGTTGCGGCGAAATCCGAATTCGTTATTGATCTTGCCGAGATGAGCCCAAATGCTCGGGATCGATGCCGGATTGCTCGTGGTTTGTATCAATTGAAGCTGACGGTCCATTTCGGCGTCCTCTTCGTCGCTTTGCTCCGGCAGATAAGGGCCGCCGCTTCCAACGGTCAGGTCGCTGCCCGGTCGTGAATAATCGATCTGCTGATGGGTTGCCGGCGCGGCATTGACCACCTGAACACCGGCCAGTTGAGCTCCGGCTTGTTCTGCCTTGACGGCAAAGGATGCAATATCACCGGCGCCGAAAATTCCGGCTGTAATTGCCGAAACGCCCAAAAAGGCGGCAAAACCGAAAGCGGTATTATGAAGAAGCTTCTTTGAAACCTCTATTCGTTTGATATAAATGCGGGATCTGGATGAATGCGATAATAGAAAAGTATAAAACTTATCGTTTTTCTGCATTATGCTTTTAAGCTCCTTTCAATGATTACGTGCCGATGAAAAACAAGCCCGACACACGGAATCACGCAAGAATAGCCGCGAGCGACTAACGCGAAACCTACTTGAACGTAGTAACAGCCCTGAAAAGACGAGAGCTGTTAATGAATAAAAATAAAACAAAGGCCGCAAGGCCATAAAAATCGGAAAGTCTAACAATAAAACAATCAGACAGAAAAGGCAAATTAGGGGGTGGATACGGCCCTTTCCGTCTGACAGTATATACGAGATCCGAAAAATTTACTAGTCCGAATTTTTGCGGCTATTTTTGATACCCTGAAACACCATAAAGCCGATCGCCACGAACAATAGCACAAAGGCGACGACGATGATGATCTTGATCGCTCCGGTCAAAAAGCCGATAAATGCGATCAGCGATTTGAGAAATGTGATGGCCAAGGCCAAAAGTACTAACAAACTTGCTCCGATACCGGTTGCTTTCAACATTATCTTAAACCTCTGCTTCCTTAACTATACAACATTCGACGGCTAATTACGCCACCCGCCGCTTCGGCGAAGATCTTCATAGGCTCGGCCAGGGTCGTGTATATGCTCCGGCGGGACCAGCGAGCCGGCAAACGATGCCGTGCCTTGCTGAGCCTCCGGCCCGTCCGAGCGGCCATTATTAAAGATGTAGCCGCGGAGGACGTAGATGCCCAGTCCGATCAGCATCACCGGTAAAAGTGCGCGCATCAGACCCTGGATCGGAAAGATCGACTGGAGCATAAAGGCTCCGCCGATAACCGTCAGCACAATGCCCCACAGTTTCGGATTGCCGGAAAAGCGGCGAACAAGAATATCTTCGGCAATGTCGGGCGTTACGCCGGCCCGGATCATTCGGGCTGTCCGCCAAGCGTCGAGCATTGCAAATGCCCACATACCCAAAAATCCGAGTACGAACATCAATGCACCGGTTATGATCGCCAATTGAAATAACCCGATAAAGACACCGAAATATACCAAAGCCTTGACCGTTTGGCCGTTGTAGGCCGCGCCGAGCCCCGGGCAAATGAATGATAGTAAAAGCGATATGGCGGGCGATGTCTGCCGCTTTACATAAGGCACATGATCAGACCGATTATGCTGACGCAAAAGGTCGATACCCTGAACAATGCAATCCTGGCAGTAAGGAAAACCTTTGATGCGATGGTCGCATGCCGAGCATAGAGGTTTGCCGCAGCCATTGCACTGCACAACTGCCGAACTATGAATGTGAAAAGCGCAATTCATATTCATCAATGCTGGCCTTCTGCGGCCGCCGGAACATCTGCTTCCGGAACCCCTCGCCAAGCGTCCGCGCTTTGGCGGTACGTCCGCTCGGCCAATTCGAAACTTCGGGTATATACACCCGATAGCGAACCGTCTGCCGAAACCGTCTGGCTGAAAACGAACAAGGCAAAGATCATCATCATTGCCACCGGAGCCAGCTGCGGTATCGAGATCGGAAAGCTGAAACCGCGAAGCCATTCGCCGGCACGAGCGGTTAGCGACGGTCTGACGTCGGCGGCTTTCTGTGTTCCCAGCGTTTCCCGCAAAATGCGTTCATGAAGCCCGGCCGGCAACGGCAGTTCTTCCAGTTTGTAGCTGACACAAGCCGCCAGCGAGCGAACTACGGCTCCCGGCAGGTCGGAGCAGCTATCGCATAAGACAGCGTGGCGTTCCCATCGATGAAAAATGGCCGCCGGTAAAAATCCGTCAAGATAATCGGTCAGAAAACCTTCGAATTCATCACAACCCATCATCGATTGCGGCGACGTGGCTTCTAAAATACGTGCTTCCAACCGTGTGACGGGTTGTTTCGGCTCTGCCATTTCCCGGCAGACCGCCAATGAATCTTTAACATCATTCAACAGACCGTGACACAGCGGACAGCTAAGAGCATGGGCCGCGGCCGATCTGTGCGTCGCGGCATCGAGCGTTTTTTCCAAATAGTCGCTCAACACATTCTCGAACCGCGTGCAGTCCATTAAATTTTCCTTTCCCTGCAGCATAAAACCTCAAAAAACCCCTTTTTCTAAAACTTACATTGTTACAACGCGCATCCGGCGCAATATTTTGGCCAATTCGATCCGGCCGCGGTTGATGCGCGATTTCACCGTTCCTTCCGGTATTTCCAGCACATCTACTATTTCTTGATAGCTCAGCTCCTCGATGTCGCGAAGAATGACACATGTCTTCAGGTCGGGCGGCAATCGATCAATGCCTTGCTGAACCTGGGCGGCCAATTCGCGTCGTTCCATTTCCCGATGAGCGGAATTTCCTACCGCCCGCAGGTGATAGGTATGATCATCGACCGCTTCCGCCATCGAATTTTGCGGATTGCGTTGGCGATGGCGGTAATCGTCAATGACCAGGTTTCGGGCCAGCCGCATCAGCCAATTCGCCAGGTCGCCCTGTTTGGCGTCGTATTGATCCAGCGTCCGGTAGATGCGGATGAAAACCTCTTGTGTCAGGTCTTCGGCCGCTTCCATATTGGAAGTAAAGCGATAGGCCAGGTTAAAGATCCGCCGAGAAAAAAGCGACACGATCTCTTCCCATGCCGGCCCGTCGCCGGAGCGTGCCCGCCGTACCAATTCGGCACCATTGTATTCAGATAAAGCCTTTGCTGCTTCCAAAGTCAGATCTCCTTGGCCGACATCTTTCCCACACCGCCGAACGCTCTTGCGTTCAACCCTACTTTAGGCAATACGAACCGTTCGCACAATAGTTCCATCAAAAAGTTTGCGGGAGTCGCTCGTCATAGGTCGTAAGTCTTAAGCCGGAGCGTTCAGACTTACCTCAAACATGAGAACTCACACCTTACTACGTTTCACTCTCCCCTCACGTTGGCTCTCACCCGAACAAAGAAGACCGTCTAGACTGCTTTCTAGACGGCCTCTATTTTAAGAATGCCCAAAATTAGCTAGCGAACGTTGTACGATGCAACCGGGGCATCGGACGTAGTTCCCCAATTCTGGGTAAAGATGCCCGCGGTCGAACCGACCACAAAAAATGTTCCGGTCGAACCCGGACGCCAGATGGCGATATCGTCTTTTCCGTCGCCGTCATAATCGCCCTGAACGTGAAGATCGGTCGAAACGCCCCACGTGTTGCTCGTCTGAGAACCGTTCGAGCTGCGGATCGTTTCCCACACCCAGTTGCCGCCGCTCAGACGTGAAACGCCGAGATCGGTCTTGCCGTCGCCGTCATAATCAGCACAAACTAGGATATCGCTGGCGAGGCCGAAATCGATCGAATCGAATTGGCCCGTAGCAAATCGGCGATAGAAACGTCCGTTGGCTCCGACGCCTCTTTGAACAACAAAATCGTCTTTGCCGTCACCGTCGAAATCGCCCGTTACCGGAATATCGCCGCTAACGCCCCAATTAACGATGTTAAAGGTCGAAGATCCTTGAGCGATGTAGTACCAGCGGCTTTGGTCGCCGGCATTGATGCCTTCGCGATAGACCGCAACGTCGTCTTTTCCGTCGCCGTCGTAATCAGCGATCACGGTCGCGTCGTCGCCCGATTGGCCGAAATCCTGTGTGCGGAAGGTCATCGAAGCACTTTGCAGAATGTAAAAAGTGGCTTGTGAACCCGGACGCCAGACCGCGACGTCGTCCTTGCCGTCACCGTCAAAATCGCCCGGTGTGTACCAATCGCTGGCAGTTCCCCAATCATATGTTGAGATGGCGCCGTTAGCCGGATTCAGAATGAACCAGCGAAGCTGGCCGCTCGGTCCGCTGCCGATATTGCGAACGACAACATAGTCCGAACGCCCGTCGCCGTTCATGTCAACAAATGTATCATTTGCCGGATTCGGGGTTGGAGTAGGCGTTGGCGACGAAATAGGAGTCGGGGTCGGAGTTGCCGTCGGCGTAGGGGTTGGCGTCGGGGTCGGTGTAGCCGTCGGGGTCGGGGTTGGGGTCGGTCCGCCGCCGCCGGCCGTGATGTTGATGTCGTCGATGCCTACCCATTCGTCGGAACCGACAGCGTTGGTCGTGATGACCCGAACTTGGACCAGCGGTTGGTTATTAGCCGCCGCCGGCAGCGTGACGCTGATCGGGGTCACCATTGTTGCTTCGCCCGGGCCGGTCGTAGCATCGGCTATATATCCGGCGGGTAGATTGGTGAAATCGCCCGTACTGCCGACGCGATACTGCAATGCGACCTGTTGAATAGCATTGTCCGTGGATCCATCAATGTCGCGGACATTATATGCGACATTAACATTCGATTGGCCGGTGGTGTTGAGGTAGATCAACAGGTACGGAGCATCTGCCGTTCCGGATCCCTGCAGGGCAACGACCGGGTTTTCGATCTCAAATTCGGCAACGCCGCCGGAAGTGACGGTGTTCGGGGCCGTTTGATTGGCAACCACATCAAGGTCGTTGGCCACTGTGCTGGTCCCGAGAACGGTCTGGGGATCTGCTCCGGTGCCGGCGGCGATGTCTTGGCCCAAATAGCCCTCAATGCCCAAAACGCCCGACCAATTATCGTTGGTCGTGATCAGCCCGACATTCGTCCAGTTTTGGGCGAACGGGAGCGTCTGGGCAGTGTTGTCGGCGGTAACTACCGAACCGCTCAGCGTTACAAAATATGTTAAAGATATGGTCAATAGTGCGGCAACGCACCAGAATAATTTAGCTGCTTTATTCATTAGCTTCTCCAAAAAACTTAATAGCGAAATAAGGTTATCTAGTTAAAAGGCCCGGGAAGCCTTCCAAACAAATAGGGTTTGAAAATTTGCGATAACTTTATCATACAAATGTAGCCGGTGAAACTTAAGACAATGTTACAAAAGCCAATATCGCAAAAAAGTTCACCGCGGCGGCAATATCTGATAAAATTTCGGTAAGTGAGATCAAGGCTTTGGACAATTCGAGCTGTTGTTCTAACAGCGGTGCTGTCGGCCGTTATTATTGTGTCCGGACAAGATAAGCCGATAGACGAAGAATCTGAGGTGATCCGGGTCGATACCGAATTGGTCAATGTGCCTATTCAGGTGACGGACAGGTCCGGCAAACCGCTGCTTGCCCTGAAACCCGGAAACTTTGCCGTGTTTGAAGATGGCAAGCCGCAAAAGATCGAAGAATTTACGGCAACGGCGGCTCCTTTTGAAGTCGCTTTGCTGCTGGATACTTCCGGTTCGGCCCGCGGTGATCTGGAAATGATCCGCCGGGCGGCTCGGTATTTCATTGATTCGCTGCGTGCGGGCGACCGCGTTTCTCTAATTTCTTTTAATACCGCTAATACCACCGGTGTCCGCTCCGCCTCCGTCGAGGTCATCTGCGAACTTACCAGCGACCGGCAAGAGCTTTTCGCCGCTCTGGAAAAGGTCGGCACCAGCAACGGCACTCCTTATTACGACGGGCTTGTTAAGATCGCCGAAGCCGTCTTCGGTGCTCCGCCAAAAAACGAATTCCGCGGCCGGCGGGCTTTAGTGGCTCTGACGGACGGCGTTGATTCGACCAGCTCCGCTGACTACGCCTTGGCCGGTGAACTGCTTGGTGAAAAGGGCATTTCCTGCTATTTCATTCAGGTCGATACGCGTGATTTTTTCGAAGCGGATCTTGTCGGCGATTGCAAAACTGCTACGCGGTTTTCCGTGGCGCAGATCCGGCGGTATTATAGAAGGTTCGATCCGCGATCGAATGTTGAAAAAACATTCAATTTCTGCGATCTGGGTGATTTCGAAAGGCTTGCGATCAGCAAAGGGCTTTATTCGCTGGCCGACGAAGAGATGAAAGATCTGGCGGCGGTCTCCGGCGGAAAGGTCTTTCCGGTCGCCGACCTCAGCGAAGCTAGAAAGGCATTTAAAAATGTGGCGGACGAAATAGGAACTCGATACAGTCTTGGATATTATTCTACGAACACGCAAAAACCCGGCGAATTCCGCCGAATTCGTGTTGAACTGAAAGGCTTGCCCGCCGGTACCGTCGTAAACGCCCGCGAAGGCTATGTGGTGCCGAGAAACTAAAAATATCTATGTTGAATTCATTTGAACGTATCTGTCTAATTGTTTTGGATAGCGCAGGCATCGGCGAAATGCCGGACGCCGCCGAATGGGGCGATTCGGGAGCCGACACCATCGGCAACATCCTGCGTTCGCGTCATGTTCGTCTGCCTAATCTGCAGCAGCTTGGGCTTGGCAATATCCGCGCTTTGGAAGGAGTGCCGCCCATCGATTCGCCGGTCGGCTGCTTTGGAAAGTGTACGCTTCGGTCCAACGGCAAGGACACGACGACGGGCCATTGGGAAATGGCAGGAATTGTTCTTGAAAAAGCATTTCCGACCTTTCCGCACGGATTTCCGCCGCCGATCATCGATGAATTTATAGCTCAGGCGGCCGTTCCGGGCATCCTTGGAAATGTTCCGGCTTCCGGTACCGAGATAATTAAAGAACTGGGAGAGGAGCACATCCGCACGGGTAAGCCGATCGTTTATACATCCGCCGATTCGGTCTTTCAGATCGCCGCCCATGAAGAAGTGATACCCGTCGAAAGGCTTTATGAAATGTGCGAGATCGCCCGCCGCATTCTTGACGGGCCGAACAAGGTCGGCCGTGTGATCGCCCGTCCGTTTCTCGGAGCCTCGGCCAATGATTTTAAGCGGACCGAGAACCGGCACGATTATGCTGTGCCTCCGCCACGGGAAAATCTTTTGCCGCTGTTGGCAGAGAGCGGGTTTGATGTGGTCTGTATCGGCAAGATCGCTTCGATCTATGATGGAATGGGCGTTACGAGCGATCTTTCGGCAAAGAATAATGACCAATCGATAGATCAGACCATCGCCGCCATTGGCCAGGATACAGCAGGCCTGATATTCAGCAATCTGGTAGATTTTGATATGTTGTACGGCCACCGCCGCGACACCGAAGGTTATGCCCGGGCGCTCGAGCATTTTGACACCCGCCTGCCGGAAATAATGGAGGCAATGAAACCCGGCGATCTGATGATGATTACGGCCGATCACGGGAACGACCCGACACAACCCGGTTCCGATCACACACGCGAATACGTCCCGCTTTTGGTCTATGGGCCGCAAGCCGCCGAAGGTGTAGATCTCGGAACGCGCGGTTCGCTGGCCGATATCGGTGCCACCATTGCCGAAAATTTTCGTCTTAAACTTCCCGCCGGAAAGAGCTTTCTATCTGAGATCGACGGATAGTTTTGGGATCTAACCACCCCCCGGCTAAAGCCGTACCCCTCCTTGAAAAGGAGGGGAGCCTATAACACGCCCCGGCTAAGCCGTACCCCTCCTTGAAAAGGAGGGAGTTTATAACACCCCCCGGCTAAAGCCGTACCCTCCTTGAAAAGGAGGGGAGTCTCTAACACGCCCCGGCTAAGGCGTGCCTTCCTTGAAAAGGAGGGGAGCCTATAACACGCCTCGGCTAAAGCCGTGCCCTCCTTGAAAAGGAGGGGAGCTTTTATTTAAAATTTCTATTTAGAATTTCTATTTAGATTTTCTATCTAGAGTTTTATTTTAAGTTTTGGTTTTTTTTTAACTCCCCTCCTTACTAAGGAGGGGTGGCAGCCGCCTCGGCTGACGGGGTGGTTCAAGTGCTTTTACCCAAACATTACCCGCAATGCGTTTGAACAACCTACCCGAACTTAAAACCTTTCGCGTACATCTCCGAAAGAACATGACTCCTGCAGAGGCTACTCTGTGGACTATGCTGAAAAATTCACGGCTAGAAGGCAGGAAATTTCGCCGTCAGCATAGCTTTGGGCGATACATTTTGGATTTCTATTGCCCTTCGGAAAAGCTGGGGATCGAATTAGATGGTGCTGTCCACTTTCATGAAAAGGCCATCGAATACGATCATGAGCGGAAATTATTTCTCAATTATTTTGGCGTAAGAGTTATCAGGTTTGAAAATAAGGTGGTGTTTGAGGATCCGGAATGGCTCTTAAATCGGATAGTGGAGGCTTTTTCGTGGGAAAAACTTTCAGATCATAGGGGGAAGGTCTAACCACCCCCCGGCTAAAGCCGTACCCCTCCTTGAAAAGGAGGGGAGTTTATAACACGCCCCGGCTAAAGCCGTGCCCTCCTTGAAAAGGAGGGGAGTCTATAACAGGCCCCGGCTAAAGCCGTGCCCTCCTTGAAAAGGAGGGGAGCCTATAATACACGCCTCGGCTAAAGCCGTACCCCTCCTTGAAAAGGAGGGGAGCCTATAACACGCCCCGGCTAAAGCCGTGCCTTCCTTGAAAAGGAGGGGAGTCTATAACACCGCCCGGCTACACGCCCGTCGATCCTGATACTCTATTCAGCTTCCAAAACCACCGGCGAAAGGTTGGCCGTCACAGCCACCGTCTCAGGAGAGAAAGTGTGGAGTTTGTGTGTGGCGGAAAGTGTCACGTTCTGTCCCGTCATTACTTCCGCGAAGCTAAAGTAGCCAAATGCGTTGGTGATCGCCGTTCGGACATTCCCGCCGCCATCTGTGAGCCGAACTGTCGCACGGCTTACCGGCCGGCCGCTATTCAATACCTGTCCAATGATGTTCGTCGAAATAGCCGGGCTCGAAAAATTGATATAGTCAATGCCGGTCAGAACGCCTGCCGTGCCGAGTGCATTGGTATCAAGCAGAACCCTGTCCGAAAGCTCGCCTGTCGAGCCGCTGACCTTGAAGATGCTGAGATTGCGAGCACCGCCGTTCGCCACAAAAAGATAATTTCCCGATTCGTTGAAAACCATCGTCGCTGATCCGGAGCCGCCCGTCGCATAGGGCGAACCGGCAACCGTCGCCAATGTCGTGCCTTCGCCGCTGCCGCTGATCGCGTAACTGCTTACCCGAGCCCCTGTCCGGTCTGCCAGTAGAAAGAATCCGCCATTTGGATGCACCTTTCCTTGCGATGCAAAACCCGCCATACCATTTGCAAAGGGGCTGGCAGAAGCTTGGGCCGGAATGCCCGCCGCAGTGCTGTAGATCCTGGTCAGAGCTTGCCGGCTATTGATGACAAAAAGCCGTCCGGCAGCATCGGTCGTCGTCGGATTCGGTGTTTGGTTGCCCGAATCAAAAGGCGAACCTTTCAGCGGTGTAAGCACTCCGGTTGCCGCATCTACTGCATATCCGGAAAAGAAATTACCAGTGTTGCCGCCCGTGTAGTAGTAGGAACCATTAACACTTAACGTTGATCCGGCGGGGCTGACACCCGTCTGCAACGTGTAAGGGCTGCCTGCGGCCGGTGTCGCCGTTTCTGCAATATTGATGCTGCCGATGGTATCGCCGCCAACGATCAGCGGAGAACCGGAAGGGTGTACATCGACTGTCCGCGGATTGGCAACACCGGCGGCGATCGGCGAAAAGGCTAGCGGCGTCAAAGCCCCGGTTGCCTCGTCGATGGAATATGCGCTGACATTTCCGGCACCGCGGTTCACCACATATAAACGTTTGTTCGTTTTGTCGATCGTCAGCATTTCCAAATTCGACAATGCCGCGCCGGCGTGTCCGGTAGAAACGGGAAAACCGCTCAGGGGCGTCAAAGCACCGTTTGCTTCATTCACCGCAAAGCCGTAAATAGTATTTCCGTTCGTGGCGTCATTCACCACATATAAAAAGCCGCCGAATGCATTCGGTACCACGAAAAAAAGTACTGCTAAAAAAAGAAAGCTCTTTAACATTTTTCTACTTGCCATTTAATCTCCTGAAACTCAAAAAAGGGGTATTACCAAGGTTGCGGCGCACTGGTCCGCAAAAATCCTTAGTTCGGAACGTTCTGATTAATAAGAACTTAGCAAATGGGAATGATCTTAATTATAGACGTTTTGTGCAAAATCTGAAATCCGCCGTCGAAATACGAGCGTTAAAAAACTTTGAACAACTTCAGACTGACGGCACGCGTCTAACCATACGCTATTCATCTTTTTCGGGTTTAAGCGACCCGGTGGCCTGTCGAAATATTATGCGAGAGATTCAGAGGCTAAACGTTCTTCATGATCTCCAGATCATGGACACGTCGCCTGAAAGAGAATTTGATGACGTTGCGTTGCTGGCCGCCCAGGTCTGTGAAGCGCCGATGTCCGGAGTCTCTTTCTTCGATGATGAAAAAGAATGGTTCAAAGCTTCGATCGGGCTTCCCGACCTCCGATCTTTCGAAGTTGAAAAAGGATATTCCTCACGCTTTCTCGCAAGCCGGATAGATAGCGTCGTGATCTCTGAAACCGAACGTGCAACGGCTGGCGAAAGCCATCTCCCGTGCGGTAAAGTGCATTCCTACGCCGCCGTTCCGCTCGAAGTTGATGATAATATTGTCGGGCTGTTGGCGGTGGCAGACGAGCGTCCGCGTGAATTTACCGATAAGCAAATGCGTGCTTTGCGGGCGCTGGGAAGACAGCTTAGCCTTCGTCTCGAACTCCGCCGCACGACAACCCTGCTCAAGCGGGCAAATGCCGAGCTTGAAAATCTTTCCTTTACCGACCACCTGACCGGCCTCTACAATCGGCGGGGCTTTCTTGTTCACACCGAACGCCAGCTGCGCATCTTTCGTTCGCGGCGGACGGACGACAGCCTGTGGTTGATCGTCGGCGATCTTGATGGCCTTAAATTCATCAACGATGAATTTGGCCACTACGAAGGCGACCAAGCGATCAGCGCGGCCGCGCGGCATCTATCGAATACATTTCGCGATGCTGATATCATTGCCCGGCTCGGCGGCGACGAATTTGCCGTGATGATGCTTACCTCCGGCGACGTCAGCGAGGAGCAGCTTGAGCAGCGTTTGGCGGCGACCTTTCGCAGCTACAATGATTCCAACGAAAAGCCCTATCGACTGGAAATGAGCCTCGGTATAATTAAGATCGAATTTGACAGCACCGTCGGCATCGAGCAATTGTTCCAAAATGCGGACGCCCTGATGTACAGCACCAAACGCGAACGCAAGGGGCTGTCGCAGGAACCCGACACAATGCGAACGCAAGAGCTGCATACCTCTTTTTCCAGTTAAACCCTTGTTTTGCGGGCCAACCGGTAGCCTAATAGTGCTGCCGGAAGCTGCAGAATGATACACAGAACCGCCGCCCACATCGGGCTGCCGGGCATCGTCACGAAAAAATTGACTATCGCTGAAGCTGTCAGCGTCAAGCCGAGCATTAATGTCGGATGAAGTCCCGCGGCCGTTCCCATCATTATCTTGGTTGCGGCCACACCGCCGAGCATCGAACCTAGCGTGTATGTCGCCGCGATCAGCAAATTGGCCGAAGAAGGCAATTCTGAGACCCATTTGCGCAATTCGGCCGGGTCATTCATCGCCTCTGCTGTCGGCATTGGATAGAGCAGGAACATCAGCATCTGCAGCAGCGTAATAGAGACAATGGCCGTGGTCAGGCCGGCGAGAAAAGCAAAGATCTTGCGCAGCATTTGTTTTTTTATCCTTAGGCAGACTATTTTTTCATTGCTATTAACATCGAATTGGGGGTATAAAGTCAATACCTCAAAGTTCTTTCGCCTATGAAAAACAAGCATTTCTATCTTGCGTATGTACCGGTAGCGGTGGTCGGGATATTTCTGTTGGCCGTTCTGGCAATTCATCTTTCGGGGCTGCCGCGGGCGATGCAGACCTTTGCAGCTGATTTCATACAGCCATATAGAATGGACGATCGCCGCTTAACAGCCGTCGATCAAGAAGCGATGGACGCCGGGTTGGCACCGGGCGACAAGATCGTAGCGATCGAAGGTGTGCCGATCGACGATAGTGGGCAATTCCTCGGCGCAGCAAAGCGGTTCCAGGCGGGCGACACGGTCAATGTTACGATCGAGCGTCAGGGCGGAGACGGAGCGGCCCAAACCTTTGAAGCGGCGGTTCCGGCTCATCGCCATGTCAAAAATATCAATCATTATCTGCGGATCGCCGTAGCGACGATATTTCTCTATTGCCTGCCTTGTTTCAGCATTCTGCTCGGTCTTTGGGTGGTTCTGATGCGTCCGCGTGACCTCATGGCCTGGGTGCTGTTGGTGCTTTTGTGCGGGTTCGGTGCGATCGCCATGGAGGGCTATTCGGATAACCGCATCATCTTGCTCTTTAAATCCATTTTCGGCAGTGCGTGGACCTTGGCAATGCTTCTGTTCGGGATCTATTTTCCTGAACGCTGGAAGTTTGACATCCGTTTTCCTTGGGTAAAATGGATCCTGATAGTCCCGCTTGCATATCAGATCTTCATCGCGGCGGCGGCTCAATTGAGGGCGGTCAGCGGGATCGACCTGCCGACGGTGCTGCAGCCTTTCAATAGCTTCTTCTTTAAATTGGTATTACCGTTGAACATCATTGCGGTGTTCTTCTTTTTCGTTGCATTGGGCTGGAAAAGCGGCACGATGGAAAATCGCGACGCCCGCCGCCGGTTGAAATTGATGGTTTTCGGGGCATCTTTTGCGATGCTGCCAACATTTTTCCTGTTGCTCTACATCATCGCATTTCGGAAAAGCGGTTCGTTCTTTGATATTGCGCCGTCTTGGTATGCTTTGCTCGCTTTGTTCAACATGGCATTGTTCCCGTTGACGATGGCTTATGTCATCGTGGTTCACCGGGCGATGGATGTCAGCGTCGTCATTCGGCAGGGAATTCAATATGCTCTGGCAAAGAATGGAGTGTTGGTGCTCCGCGTTTTTTTGTCAGCCGTTGTCATTTTGGCCGCTTTTGCGTTGGCGGCGGATACGCGTTCGGGACCGGGGCTCAAGATATTGCTGATCGCCGCCGGGGCCGGTCTGGTCTTCGGCATCCGCTTTTTGGCCGACCGTCTGCGAATTTGGACCGACCGGCGCTTCTTTCGTGACGCGTATAATTCGGAACAGATCTTGACCGAATTGAGCGAAAACGTCAGCCGCATGGTAGAAACGCGGCCGCTGCTTGAAACGCTTTCGGCAAAACTCAGCGAATCGCTGCATGTCCCGCAGATCGCTATGCTGCTCAAGCAAAATGATATGTTCGTGCCGGCTTATTCCATCGGTTATGACATCGAACCGGCCGTGCAGATACCTGAAGATGCGAAAGATGCGGGGATCTTGCGGGCAAATGAACCGCTCTTGATCGACGAAGCTTCGGTGGAGGATGGCGATGTGCTTCCGCCCGCCGGCCGAGCCGCTGCGGCAAGTCTCAATTCGCATCTTCTTCTGCCGGTCGGTTCAAAGAATGGCGTTGCGGGGATCATCAGCCTGGGGCCGAAACTTTCCGAAGAGCCTTATTCACCCAATGATCTGCGGCTGCTTCGTTCGGTTGCGTCACAGGCCGGCCTGGCACTCGAAAATGCCAGCTTGACCGAGGCAATTGCTAAAGAAGCCGCCCAGAAAGAAAGGCTCAACCGCGAATTGGAGATCGCCCGCGAAGTGCAGGAACGGCTTTTCCCGCAGGAGCTGCCATCTGTCGAGGGAATCGATTATTACGGCGCTTGCCGTCCGGCTTTGGGGGTCGGCGGCGACTATTACGATTTTTTAGAGCTTTCGCAGGGAAGGCTGGGTTTGGCGATCGGTGATGTTTCGGGGAAAGGAATCGGAGCCGCCTTGATGATGGCGAGCCTTCAGGCATCGCTTCGCGGGCAAACGCTGCACAGCGGCGACGACCTTGCTACGCTGATGTACCAGATAAACCGGCTGGTTTACGAAGCATCGACGACCAACCGTTATGCGACCTTTTTTTACGGTCAATACGACCCGGCCGCGAAAAAACTCATCTACGTCAATGCCGGCCATAATCCGCCGGTGCTTTTAAGGCCGGTCGGCGAAGACCTTCGTATCATTAAACTCGAGACCGGCGGACCGGTCGTCGGCATGCTCCCGCCAATGCTGGTCAATTATTCACAAGGTGAGATAGATCTCCTTCCGGGCGATATGCTGGTCGGTTCGACCGACGGTATTACTGAGGCAATGAACTGCGACGACGAAGAATGGGGCGAAGATGCCATGATCGAATCGCTGAAAAGGTTGATGGACGCCGAGCCGAAGGAAGTTCTCGAAAGGATCGTCGCAGATGCCGACGCATTTGCCGCCGGTGCTCCGCAGCATGACGATATGACACTGATCGTTCTCAAACTCGCTGTTTAAAAATAAAAAAAGCCGCTCTGATCTTGAGCGGCAACGCCTAAAAAAGGCAATCAACTTTTAGGAGTTTGAATGAGTTGTCCTTGTCGGATCAAGGTCGGGCTTCCTTTTCGATCTCCGCCGGGGTCTTATCAAGCGTACCTTGCGTTGCGCTTGTGAAAAAACCGGCTAAAAAGAGTACGAGGGCGATCAAAACAAATGCCGCCAAGCTCAAGAGGGCCCAATGGACGCCGCGAAAAGATTTAGCCGTATCTTCGCGGACAACCACATCTTCGCCGTCAACCGATATTACCTGCTTAGCCATATATATCCTCCATTTGGTCTGAAGCCGCTTGTTCTCTTCAAATTATATCTCAACGCAAAAGCTATGCCACTTACTTTTTTTCAGAGAAAAAGCGGATATCCCGCCGGTTCCGAGCATCTGCCCGGCAACTGCGTGTATCAATAGCATACAGCACGTCTCCCCTTGCGGCCAAATGCGGTTCTCGCACATACTTACTTAGGACACATGCTGATCTTAGGAATCGAAAGCTCTTGTGACGAAACCGCCGCGGCCGTGGTGCGAGACGGTGATGAGATATTGTCATCGATCATTTCATCGCAGATCGACATTCACCGGCCGTATGGCGGCGTTGTGCCGGAAGTAGCCTCGCGGGAACATCTCGCCCAGATCGAGCCGGTTGTTACCGAAGCGCTCAAAAAGGCCGGCGTCAGTCTGGCGGATATCGATGCCGTCGCCGTGACCCAAGGCCCCGGTCTGGTCGGCTCACTGTTGGTTGGCGTGTGTTTTGCTAAAGCTTTGGCATATGCCGCCGGATTGCCCATCATCGGGGTCAATCACATCGAAGGCCATGTCTTTTCCGTCGTATTCGAAAATGGGCCGATCGAATACCCGGCGCTTGCTCTTATTGTTTCCGGCGGCCACACGAACATTTTTCACATTCGTGCTCCCGGCCAATACGAGATCGCTTCGCGAACCCGCGATGATGCGGCGGGCGAGGCTTTTGACAAGGTCTCAAAAATGCTGGGGCTTGGATATCCGGGCGGGCCTGTGATCGAAAAGACCGCCGCGGGCGGCGATCCGAGAGCTGTGAAATTTGCCCGAGCGAAAATTTCGGATGGGAAACCGGACCTTAGTTTCAGCGGCCTGAAAACAGCCGTTTCGCGCTATATTCGCGAAACCGGGCTCCAGCCCGTCACCGAAGGCTCCGCACCGTCCGCGGCGGTTTGCGACCTTGCCGCCAGCTTTCAGTTTGCCGTGGTCGATGCATTGACCTCTACGCTGTTAAAACTCGCTCGTGAGTATCTGCCCAAGACGATCATCGTCGCCGGCGGTGTGGCGTCTAATCAGGCTCTTCGCCAAGCGGCAGACAAGATCGGCGGCGAGCTTGGCATTCCGGTATATTTTCCTTCGCGGCACCTTTCAACGGATAATGCGGCGATGATCGCTGCGGCGGGATATTTTCACCTGGAGCGGGGCGAAAGCGACGGGTTCGATATGACCGCCGATGTGACAATGCGGCTTCAAAATGCCGGTTTGCGCGAGACCGCTGCCGACCGGCGCAAAATTCGCTATCGAACATAATGTCTATTGATTTTCTCAAAAGATAATAGCTACAATACCTTTATCGACTTTCTGCCGGCAGACGCTGTTGGATCACCTGCCCTCATTCTCCAGCGGCCGTGTTCGGTTTTGCTCTACAATTTGGTTTTTATTGAGGAAAAGTTATGAAGACTGTAAGATCCTTTGCGGTTTTGGTCGCGGTTACGATCATTTCTGCCACTGCCATTTTTGCGCAGGCACCGTACACGCCTCGGCTGCAGCAGGTGTTTACCGGCCTTTCGCGGCCGATCCTGATCCGGAATGCCGGCGACGGTTCCGGCCGTTTGTTCATCGTTCAGCAGGGCGGCATCATCAAGGTCGCACAACCCGGAAGTGCCGTCACCACTGATTTCATCAATCTCAGCTCTAAGATCACAATTCCGGGTTCTTCCGGAGATGAACGCGGTCTTTTGGGCATGGCCTTTCACCCGAATTTTGCGTCCAACGGGAAATTCTATACAAATTACACCCGCACCGGGGATGGGGCTACGGTCATCGCCGAATACACGCTGGTATCCGGCAATCCTAATCAGGGAAATATAGCAAGCGAACGCATTTTGCTGACCATTCCGCAGCCGTTCTCTAATCACAACGGCGGTATGATCGAATTTGGCGGCGACGGATATATGTACATCGGCATGGGCGATGGCGGTTCCGGCAACGATCCGGGAAACCGGGCCCAAAACCGCTCGCTTTTGCTGGGCAAGATATTGCGTATCGATGTTAATATCCCCTCCGGATCTCCGGTGCCTTACCTGATCCCGCCGACCAATCCGTATGCTTCAGGTGCCGGAACTGCCCGCTGTGACGGCGGAAGCACGACCTCCGGTACGAACTGCCAGGAGATCTGGGTTTACGGAATGCGAAATCCTTGGCGATTTGCCTTTGACCGGGCCAACCCGAATACGATGTGGGTCGCAGATGTCGGCCAAGGTTCGATCGAAGAGGTCGATATGATCGCCACCGGCGGCGGCAATTACGGCTGGCGCGTCTATGAAGGCAATAATTGCACGGGGCTTGATCCGCAATTGTGCTCGGGCGGAGCAAATCCGATAACGCAGGTTCCTCCCGTGTTCCAGTATTCGCATACGGGCGGACGATGCTCGATCACGGGCGGCTATATCTATCGCGGAACCAGAGGAAGCCTTCCGGCCGGGTCATATGTTTACGGCGATTATTGCTCCGGCGAGATATTGACCTGGAACGGAACCGCACAACAGCTTTTGATCGATACACCTCGTCTGATCACCTCGTTCGGTGAGGACGAAGCCGGCGAGATCTACGTGTGCTATTCAAATGGGCGGGTCGATAAGATTGTGCGGGCAGATGCTTCCGCTGATTTTGACGGTGATCTCAAAACTGATGTCAGCGTCTTCCGTGCGTCGGATTCCACCTGGTACATCCGCAATAGCGGCAGCGGCAATTTTACCGCCCGGGCTTTTGGTGTTTCCGGTGATATTCCCGTTGCCGAAGATTATGATGGCGACCGCGTGTCTGATATCGCAGTATTTCGCCCGAGCACCGGCAATTGGTACTACTTGAGAAGTTCGGACAACACCTTTACGGTTCGCAGTTTCGGCCTGAATGGCGACGTGCCGGTTCCGGCAGATTACGACGGAGATGCAAAGAGCGACTTGATGGTATATCGCCCTTCGGACAATTCGTGGTATTTGCTGACGACCCTGGCTCCCGAATTTACGATCACGCCATGGGGCACGACCGGCGACGTGCCGGCTGCTGCTGATTATGATGGCGACGGCAAGGCCGATATAGCGGTCTGGCGGCCTTCGAACGGCACTTGGTATATTTGGCAAAGCAGCAGCGGCCTGTTTTCCGGTGTTCAGTTCGGCCAGAACGGGGATGTGCCGGCTCCCGGTGATTTCGATGGTGACGGCCGCGGCGATCTGGCTCTATTCCGCGAATCGTCGGGCCAATGGTTCGTCAAACGTTCCTCAGACAACACGTTCTATTCGCGAACTTGGGGAACTACGGGCGATACGCCGGCGGTCGGTGATTACGATGGCGACGGTATTGACGATATAGCTTTGTTCCGCAATTCCAGCGGCCAATGGTTCGTTATCGCCAGCAGCAATTCGTCCATAATGAATATTCCGACGTGGGGACAGACGGGCGATATTCCGCTGCCGAGCACCGATCGTCCATAGCCTGTCTATTTTAGAACTATCGATTTTGGGCGCGTGCCAAGGTGAGAACATTCACCGCGGCCGCGCCGCTTTTTTTTAAGAGTCTGGCACAATGGTTGGCGGTGGAGCCGGATGTAAAGACATCATCGACGAGCAAGACCTTCTTTTGTGTGATCAGCCGCGGGCGGCCGATCTGGAAAGCTTTACGGACACTCATGTCACGAGCCTTGTTGTCCATTAGGGCACGGTGGATCGGTGTGTGCAGGGTGCGAAGCAGGGAAGCGTTGTCCACCGGAATGCCGCCCGCTTTGCCGACAATGGCTGCGATCACCTCTGCCTGGTTGAATCCGCGCTCGAAACGCCGGCGGTTCGAAAGCGGGACCGGTATGATCACATCCGCATCCGTAAAAGGTGACGAGGCAAAGGCATCGACGAGCAATTGGCGGGCAAGTGCGGGCATGAAAGGTTTAGTTTTCATGCTTATCACCACGGCCGAAAGAGCCGCCTCGTAAAACCCGACCGATCGTGCTCCGTCAAAAAAGCTTTCTCGGCATCGAGAACAATCGGTGTGTTGCGGGGAAAGCTGGGCGGGAAAGACGCATCCGCATTTAACGCAGAAGATCAGCGGACTTTTTAAGAGACGAGTCTGATCCCAGCATTCACCGCACGCCGGGCCGAATTCGTGCCGCTCCACATCACCGCCGCAGGCTTGGCATGGCTGCGGAAATAGAACCGACAATAGCGGGCCGGTTATCGAATGGAGCATTGTAAGCGAAGCCATTTCGTTGCCGGTGGTGAGGGCACATCAAAACTATTCTTCGTCGTCCAAAAGGCCTTGTTCGACCAATTCCTGGCAGTTCAAGCAGTAGCGAGCCCACGGTATAGCGGCCAGTCTTTTCGGATTGATCTCCTTTTCGCAGTTTTGGCAAAGGCCGTATTCATCGTCGTCGATACGCAGCAGTGCCTCATCGATCAGAGCCAGCTGACGGCTCTCATTCTCTGAAACGGCGAGCATTACATTTTTGGAATAGTTTCGGACGGCTAGATCGACCGGATCGGGTGTTTCGGAATCATCGATCGATAGATCGTTTCCTTTCAATTTTGTGATCAGCAATTCCCGCTCTTTCAGCAGGTTTTCCTTGATCTCTTTCAAATCGTTCATTTATTTTTGATAAGGGAAGCCCTTGATAATTGTAAAAGCCCGGTAGAGCTGTTCTAACAGCAGCACGCGAGCCATGTCGTGTGTAAATGTCAGAAACGATAAGGATAAACTAAAATCCGCGATCTCGGCAACCTCACGCGAGACACCTTCTGCCCCGCCGATAACGAATGTTACTTCTTTCAATCCTCGCATCTGCCATTTTTCGATCGTTGCCGCCAGATCGGATGAAGATATCTGCCGGCCTTTCACATCTAATACGCAAACGAATCCATTTGGATTCAATAGATCCAAAATTCGTTTGCTTTCACTTTCGCGAGCGCCGCCGGAACCGCCATCTTTCGCTACGACGACATCGCATTTTATGAAATGTGAAAGACGCCCCAAATATTCATCGTGGAGAGCCTGCAGATTAACATCCTTGGTTTTGCCGACCCAGATAAAGCGAAATTTCATCGGATCAAAGATCTTCCGGGAGCGTTACCGAACCGGCATCACGCCACAGCCGTTCGAGGTCGTAAAATTCGCGGGCATCCTTATCGAAAATATGAACGATGAAATCGCCGAAATCGAGCAGCACCCATTCCGCAGTGGTGTAGCCTTCGGTACGCACGACGGCAATGCCCAGATCTTTTTTAAGCCGCTCGCGGATCTCGTCCGCTATCGCCTGTACCTGCCGTTGATTGCTCGCGGTGGCGACGATAAAAAATTCGGTAAAGCTCGCCACGTCCCGCAGATCGAGGATCTTTATGTCAGAGGCCTTTTTATCAGCCGCACACCGGACCGCCAATTGTACCGCATCATCCAATTCGGCAAATGGTGTTACGCGCGGCGTTATGTCTATCGCCACAGTTTCTCTCTGCAATGCTTTTTCCTGAGTTTCTTCCATTATTTATAAATCTGATATTTTTCGATGTATTTTGCAACCGCGGACGGCACAGAATCTTTCCATTCGTCTTCATGAATGCTTATCTGCCGCCGGATCTCGGTGGCTGAAATGTCCATCCGCACCGCGTCGGTGACAAAGATCTTTTGCTCGCTCGCCTCCGGTGTGACCGCTGCGTCATTGCCGCGCAGGTCAACAATGCGTTCACGTACGGCATCTGTAACGTGGTCGAAGCCGATCTCATAACCGGGCCGGGTGACGACGATCTGGTCCACCATCAGCAAAACCTTTTCCCATTCCCGCCATGTCAAAATGTCTTGCCACGAATCAGCCCCCATCACAAAAAACAGCCGTTCTTTCGGCATTTGCTCTTTCAAACGGGTCAGCGTTTCAACCGTGTACGGCCGCGAGGGCAGTTCCATTTCCATCCGCGAAACACGCAGTTCGGCGTCATCATTGGTGGCCAATGCCAGCATGGCGTATCGATGATATTCTGAAACCGGCTTGCGGTCCGGTTTGTGCGGAGCATGAAAAGCCGGAACGAAAACAAATTCATCGAGTCGGAATTTCTTGACCAATTCGCGAGCAATTGCCAAATGGCCGGTATGAACGGGGTCAAAGGATCCGCCGTAAAATGCGATACGTTTAGGTGGCATAGCCTTCGTTTTCGGCTGCCTTTGCGGCCGCCGCTTCTGCTTCGGCCTCGCGGATCGCATCAAGCTTTCGCGAAACGGTCCGCACAAGTTCCTTCAGCCCGATATTGGCGACCGCCGATATTTCCAGAAAATCCCGACCGTCGGCTTTTGCCTTTTCACGAAGAGATTCGAGCCGTTCGGGCTCGTCGAGGGCATCGATCTTTGTGGCGACGACGATCTGCGGACGTTTGGCGAATTCATCGTTGTAATTTGCCAATTCGCGATTGATGATCTCGTAATCCTCCACCGGATCGCGGCCTGAAAAAGACGAAACATCAACCAGATGCAGTATCAGAGATGTGCGTTCGACGTGACGCAAAAATCGATGGCCAAGCCCGGCCCCTTCGGAAGCCCCCTCGATCAACCCGGGAATGTCCGCCACGACCAGCGTTCGAAAATCGCCAAGATCGACCACGCCGAGATTCGGTTCCAGTGTGGTAAAAGGGTAATCGGCGATCTTTGGTTTCGCAGCCGATATTGCAGAGATGAGTGTCGATTTTCCGGCGTTCGGAAAGCCGACCAATCCGACATCTGCGATCAGCTTCAATTCGAGCTGCAATTCTTTCTCTTCACCCGGACGGCCGTTGTAATGAAACTTCGGAGCTTTGCGCGTAGGCGTCGCAAAATGGGCGTTGCCCCAGCCTCCTTTCCCGCCTTTAGCGGCCATAAAACGCTGGCCGGCTTCTGTGAAATCGAAAAGCAGTTCACCGCTATCGGCGTCAAAGACCTGTGTGCCTACCGGCACTTTAACAGTTGTGTCGGCACCATCCTTGCCGAATCGATTTGAACCTTCGCCGTGCCGGCCGCGTTCTCCTTTGTGCTCCGGATTGTAACGCAAATGCAAAAGAGTATTTAATCCCTCGTCGGATTCGATCCAAACACTGCCGCCAACGCCGCCATCGCCGCCGCTGGGCCCGCCCCGCGGAACGAATTTTTCACGGCGGAACGCCGTCACGCCGTTGCCGCCATCACCCGCTTTTACCTTTATCTTTACTCTATCTATGAACATCTTTCTTAAAAGATTAACCCATTTTGCCGATAAATGCTTTTACCGACAGATTTAAAAACCAAAAACGCCGGTCTCCAATGATTGAAGCGGCGTTTCTGGAACTCTCTGATACCGAAGTATCGAAAGTGAGTGCAGCCATCGCATGTACACGTTCTGGCTACGGATTTTGTATCCCGAAAACACTCTGCGGGGAGCCCTTTCCGGTCAGCACCCAAATTGTAAACAATATGTGAAGTTCTCACTTCCGGTGCCGTTAGGTTTTTGTTGTGGTGGCTTTTCCTCCACCGCCGGTTACGTTCCCGGCAACGAGGCCAAACCGTACAAGACGATGTGGCGACTGATCGGACCTCTCCAGGATGATCTTTCCTTCAAGGCATCTTCCGTTTTTATCCGAAAGATCAAATTCGCCGAAGCGAACCTCCGAAAGCCTTTCGGCTTCGACTCTGAACGTTTCAACAGCCTAGTTCCGCCTTTGGCTGATGTCATTCGCCGCGTCACCGCCAACGAACCACCTTTCAGTGTCGGTCAAAGTGCCCATAAGCAACCTCGACTGTGAAGCTATCTTACACCCGAAATATCGGATGTCAAGAAGAAAATACTTTAAGTTTGGATGAAAACGACCCCTTTCAGTACTGCCGCCTGTGGAAAACTTTGACCGGGCATTTGTGGAAAAACATGTGGAAAACTTAGCAAGCATTTTTCTATGTGATAGTTACAAAATGCTCCAAGTTTTGCCTTTTGGCGACGGTATCTGTGGAAAACACCCGAAAAAATTATTTTTCTGCGACCTCTTTTACTGAGGCAATAAATGTGTCGGGGCTGATCGCCGGGCACGGATGGAAACGAGCAGGGAAGCAATGGATCCGACGCGGAGGTCAGGTCAGCAAGGCCTTCTTCGATGAGGTCCTCGCCGGATTTGATAGGGCGATCAATCGCTCTTCAATGCCGCTGCCAATATAAAAAGGCATACGCCGTGAAAACGTATGCCGTTTGGAAAACAAAATGTCGAAACTAAGCGGCGGCTGCGGCCGGAGCCAATTCCGGTGCACCTTCGGCGTAAACGCTTATGAATTTGCCTTTGCTACCTTTATCTTCAAATTTGACGATGCCGGCGATCAAAGCGAACAAGGTATCGTCCTTGCCGCGGCCGACGTTGTTGCCCGGCTTCCATTTGGTGCCGCGCTGACGTGCCAAAATATTACCGCCGAGAACTTTCTCGCCGCCAAATTTCTTCAAACCGAGCCGCTGTGCGTTCGAATCGCGGCCGTTTCTGGATGAACCTACACCTTTCTTATGTGCCATAACTCTAAAAAACTCCCGGACGGCTGTTTACAAGCTGCCGATCTCGATCTCTGTATAACCTTGGCGGTGGCCCTGTTTGCGTTTGTATTGTTTGCGGCGTTTCTTTTTGAAAACGATAACCTTTTCGCCGCGGCCATGGCCGATAACGGTTGCCGAAACGGTCGCTCCGCCAACCTTGGCTGAGCTGCCTTCGCCCAAAACGAGAGCTTCGATCTCGATCTTAGCCCCTTCTTTTTGATCGATCGAAGGCACGCGGACCTTTTGTCCCGATTCGACCGGAAACTGTTTCCCGCCGGTTCTGATAATTGCGTAACTCATTGTAATTTTGCTCCCAAAGGAACGGCCGGCGATTTACTCGTCAGCCGAAAAGATTAGATTATATAGAGTGATCCGCCCGTCGTCAACCTTTGACTGGCAAATGCAGTCATTAAATGTTCGAAGGGTCGCGAACGACGCCGACGAATGGCAGGTTGCGATAGCGTCCGGCGGCGTCCAGCCCATAACCGACCACGAATTTATTGGGGCAGATAAAACCGACGTAGTCGATCTTCAGATCTTTTTTGATACGCGGTTCGGGTTTATCCAAAAAGCTGACCAGTTTGATCGAAGCCGCACCGCGCGAACCGAGAATTTCGAGCAAACGCGAAAGCGTCAGACCCGTGTCAACGATATCTTCGACGACCAGCACATGCTTATCGCGGATCGGGCTGCTGAGGTCTTTCAATATCTCGACATCGCCCGTTGACGTTGTGCCGTCTTTATAGCTGGAAACCGCCATAAAATCGATCTTCAGCGGCAGGTCGATCTGCCGCATCAGGTCGGCCATAAAAATGCACGAACCTTTTAATACGCCGACCAGCACTATGTCTTTGCCGTTATATTCGGCCCCGATCTGTTTACCGAGTTCGCTGATGCGCTCGGCGATCTGCTGTTCGGAAAAAAGTACTTCGAGATTTGGATCTGTAAATTCCGTCATCGCTAAAATAGATATAAAATGTTATTTGATTGAAAATGTTTTTAGAAATACTATTCAAACGTAGCCGGTTTTACAAGCAATGAGTTTCGAAAATATAAAAGGGCATCCGGCCGAAGAGACAAGACGGCGTGTCCGCCAAATAGTCAGCGATATTTTGGGCAATGCCGCCCGCTCTGCTGCTCCGGTGCCGCCGCCTGCAACGCCCGGCACGGAGCCGAAGCATGTGTTGGTAAATTCGCTGCGCGAACGGGCCGAACGAGAATTTGACCGCGATGAATCGGCCAAAGCTTTGATCACCGAGTTTGACCTTCGCGGGCTTGATGAAGGAGCTCGTCTGCGGGTGGCTGAAACCGCGAAATTCACCCCGCTGGCAGACGACATCGTCCGTGAACGCCGACTTGTGCTGATCCGCAAAAAAGAACGCGGCGAACCGATCAAAGCGAAAACGGTAGCCGTCGGGGCCGATCATGGCGGGTTTCCTTACAAAGAAAAGTTGCGGACGTTTTTACAAACACTCGGATTGACGGTGATCGACCTTGGAACCGATTCGACCGACGCCGTTGATTATCCGGACCACGCCCACGCGGTCGCGCGTGCCGTTGCCGACCGGCAGGCAGAGCTCGGAATTATCATTGATGGTGCGGGCATCGGAAGCGCAATGGCCGCCAATAAGGTTCCCGGCGTTCGCGCCGCAGCTTGCTACAGTGTCGAATTGGCGAATAATGCTCGGCAGCATAACGGGGCAAATGTTTTAACGCTCGGCAGCGGACAAAATTCCTTCGAACAGATAAAAGCCATTACCGAAGCATTTCTGACGGCCGAATTGACCGAAGACCGGCACCGCCGCCGAGTTGAAAAGATCGACACGATCCAGCAACGATACGCAAAATAGAAAATTATGCAGGACCGAAACTACGAACAATTGATCGACCAAATAACCGATCTGGTCATGGCCAAACTCGGCGGCGAAGAGCATACGGCGTCTTTCTGCAGCTCTGATGTCCAACGGATCGTCGATGCAGGAGCCTCGCGGATCGGCACCGTGCTCGGCGAAACATCGACGGCCAGCGATTGGGCGAGCTTGATCGACCATACCCTGCTTAAACCGGAAGCCTCGCTCGAAGATATCCGTAAGCTCTGCGAAGAAGCCGCAAAATTCGGATTCGCATCGGTTTGCGTCAATCCGACATGGGTAAAAAAAGCTGCCGCCTTTCTCAAAGGGAGCGGCGTCCCGGTTTGCACCGTCATCGGGTTTCCGCTCGGGGCAACGATGCCCGATGTTAAGGCCTATGAGGCCCGCCGAGCCATTTTGGATGGTGCCCGCGAGGTTGACATGGTGATCAATATCGGAGCTCTCAGATCGGGCGATACGTGCCTAGTGGAAGATGATATACGAGCCGTTGCTTCTGCGGCACACGAGAACGGTGTTTTGTGCAAGGTCATTATCGAAACCGCACTGCTGACCGATGAGGAAAAAGTAAAAGCGTGTTTGGCCGCAAAGAATGCCGGGGCCGATTTCGTTAAGACCTCGACCGGGTTCTCAAAAGGCGGGGCAACGGTCGAAGATATTGCGTTGATGCGTCGAACGGTCGGTGCCGATCTCGGTGTAAAGGCTTCGGGCGGTGTAAAGGGAATTGACGATGCTCGTGCCATGTTCCAGGCGGGAGCTACCCGCATCGGGGCCAGCGTCGGTGTCAAGATAGTTCGCGAAGCAGACGGGGAACAAGTGTCCGGAACCACCGCCGGCTATTAAGGAAATATTGTCCTCAAACAGAAAGGGCGTTGCCGGTCATGTGCCGACACCGCCCGAAATTTTACCGTAAATGCATCTTGCCGTATTTTAACGGGTCGGCCGCATAGTGAAATTATAGATTATCGTAGCCTTTCCTTTGATCGGCCGGCCGTTGAACACCGCCGGTTTGAATTTCGACCGTTTTGCGGCGTCCTCGGCGGCGGAACGCAACAGTTGATGCCCGGAAATGGCTTTGGCTTCGGTCACCTCGCCGTCGAGATCAAGTTCGATCTCCACCGAGACCTTTCCTTCGATATTAGAACGCTGCGCGATCGGTGAATAGGTCGGTGTCACCATCCGGATCGCACTGGCGGCCGTCAGCACACCCATGTTCAGAAATTCCGGAACGACCTCGACCGGCTTCTCTACGACCGGCGGCGGAGCCTTTGCCGCTTCCAATTTGGCGAGTTCGGTTTCCACCCGCTTCAGAGCGGTTTTGGCCATTTCGCTGGCGGCGTCTATCTCGATGGCTTTTTTGTAATCGGCGGCGGCCTCCGGCAGTTTGCCTTCAGCTTCGCGAACACCTCCGCGGTTGAAATATGCAGCGGCAGATCTGGCGTCAAGGTCGATCGTGCGGTCAAAATCGGCGACTGCTTTATCAAAGGATCTCAAGCCGTAATGGGCCTTGCCGCGGTTTAGAAAGGCGACAGCATCATCACCTTTCAGCTCCATAGCCTTGTCATAATCTGTCACAGCAGTTCGGAAATCGCCTTTCGAAAGATTCCCGTCCGCACGCTTGCGGTAGAATTCGAAATCGGGAGCCGGCGTCGGGGTCGATTGCGGAACTGCGGCGACCGGCTTTCCTTCCGGCTTTGATTGCTGGCGGATCGCCCCGATCAAAACTGTGTCGGCACCCGTGGCGACGAGTTCTTTTTCAATATCGTCGGATATTGCAAAGGTGACACCGCGGCTTTTGACAGCCTCGGCCAAGATCGCATTGCGTTCGGCCAGCGTCACTTTCTTTGAGCGGAGAGCGATGAGCAGGTCGGCGAGGCTCAGTTTTTGCTGTGCAAACGCGGTCGAAACACTTCCGATGCCGAGAATGGCGGTAAGGCAAAGAAATCCGATTATATAGCGGAAAAACGTTGATCTAGGGGCGAGTTTCATAGCAATTCCTTGATGTTGGACCTAATCGTTCAAAAGATCTTCAACGGTAAGTTTTTTGGCTTCTTTGGAAGGTGCCTGTTTTGCCGGACGCGGAGCCGGTGCAGCCGCTTTCGGGTCAGCCCGCGGGGCTTCAACTCGTGTCGCCCGCTGTTCGGTCGGAACACCGGCCTGAGGCTCGGGTTGTGCGGGTAAAGCGGCGTTCGGTGCAGTCTGCGTTTCGGTCAACGCGGCATCTGCCGTTAGCGATGGCTGCTCCGGAGATGGCTGCGGTTCGGAGATCTGCTGCTCCGGGGCTACCGCGACGGCGGCAGGCACGGGTTGCGGTTCAGGGGCCGGTGAAGAACCGAGCAGTGCCCAGCCGGCAATGACCGCAATGATGAGAACTATTGCTCCGCCGGCGGCCATCATAATGCCGCGTGAGCTCGAGCTCGGCGCCGTATGCGACGAAAAGATATCTTCAGCGTCCCCGGTCTTTTGATAGACCGCTGATTCGGCCCCGTACGCATGGACCACGTCATTGGCCGGAGAAGTCGGCAGGTGCGGGCGGTCTGCGGCCTCGCTGTGGCTCAGCTCTTCTTCCTCATGCTCGATCTCCGGTATCAAATTGGCAAACGAGATCTCCGGATTGAAATCGACCGGTTCTTCGGGTTTCGATTCGGTCGGCAACAAAAGCTCAAGCAGATCATCCTCTGAAAGAGCTTTCGGCTCGACAGCAACTTGCGGAAAGCTGTCGATGGCACCGATATTGAGATTCGGTTCGACCGTTTCGTGAATTGATCGGGGAGCGGCGGGCCGCGGTTCCGGCTGAGCAACGGGTGCGAACGATTGTTCGGCAACCGCTTTGCGTTCCGATTCTGCTCGACGTTCTTCCGCTTCGCGTAGTTGTCGGCGAATATTTTCTGCTTCGGTATTGTGTACGGCCGGTGGCGGTTCGGCGGGTGCCGGTGAATATTCGCGTCCGTCCGCCTGGCGTTCTTTGACGCGTATCTGGGCGGTCCGCAAAACTTGCCGCATAAAGACAGCCGAATCAAAGCGATCTTCCCGCTTGATCTGCATCGCCCGCATTATGACATCTGAAACCTCCGGTGCAACAGCAGATTCCAAGTCCGAAGGGGGCGGCAGCGGATCGCCCTTTCCGTCCAGCAACTCTATCGAACGCTCCAAAGCGTCGAGCGGTTCGCGGCCTGTTATCAAATGATAGAGCGTTGCTCCCAGCGAATAGATGTCGCTCCGGGCATCGGCCGGGTCTTTCAGCATTTTTGCCGAACGCTCGGAATAGCTTGCCGAAATGACCTTTTGCGATGCCGAATCGAGCCCCTCCCAGATCTGTTCCAGCGGGGAATATTTTATTGCGGAAGGGTCGCGCTCATCGGCCGAAAGACGCGTTTCCATCCCGTCTGCCATGCCGAAAGCGAGCAGCTTGATCTTTCCATTGGGCATCAAGCGTATATTTTCCGGCCGGATCTGGCGGTGAATGATCGGCGGCTGAAAGGTATGCAAATAGTTCAGCGAATCCAGCATCTGATCGGCCCAGCTCAAAACGTCTGCAATGTCGAACGGGCTCCGGTTCCTTTCCAAAAGAGCCTTCAGATCGTCGCCTTCCACATGCTCCATCACCAGATACTGGCGGCCCAGTTCGGTGAAATAATCTCGCACATTCAGCAAGGCGTCGTGGTTTATTTCCGTCAGGATCTTTGCTTGATTGGCAAAGGAAAGTTTAAGAAGTTCCTGTTGCGAGGCGGTCATTACCTTTCCGACCTTCACCGGGATCTCTTTTACGATCACTTTTGTGTCCCGAACCGTATCGTATGCGTCATGCATCGTTCCGGAACCCGCAAGCGGAGTTTCTTCCTGAATACGATAACGGCCTTCCTGTAATATTTCGGTAGTAGTTGCAGACATAGTTTTTGGGGTGCGGCTTAACAGGGTGAGTGGTCAGCCACAACCCATTATACGCACTTTTGCCAAAATTGGAAGTACTTTGTTGAAAAATATTAAACTTTGTTTATTTCAAAACGCGCAATCGGAGGTTTGTTCCAGAAAAAAGGTGTAGAGACAGCTTATCGGACGACATTAACGACCGAAGTTGTCCCGAAACCGGCACCGGCAGAAGGGGTAGGCGTACCGTTAAAACCGCGAAGAGCAGCGATCTTGATCATTAAACGGGCATCGGGCCGCTGGAGTCTTTCGGCGGCAAGCAATGTGCGGTCAAGATCGGCACTGCCCAATTGCGGCAGATACTGCATAAATCTTGCAAGCGGGCTCGAGCCGTCGATCCTTGAGCCGTCCGGCGAAAGGACCATTTCACCGTTTCTGAAACCTCGAATGGAGGGGGCAAACCGGCTTAGCAAAGCACTGGCGGCGAGTACCTCATCCAAGCGTATCATAACGGGGTCGAGCATTTTAAAAGCCGCGTCGGCATCTACGGAAGAATAACCGTCGATCACCGCCAGGATATCGCGCATCTGCGAACTGTTTTCGGGAAAGTCTCCGGTCAAAGAGCGGGCTTCGGCCATGATATCAAGAGCGGCGTTGTTCGAATCCTCGGTCGCCAGAGCTCGAAAAGCTTTGGCCAGAGCAACGAGCCGTTCAATACGCACGGAGCGGTTGGTGATCGAAGAGATCTGTCGGCGAGCTCCTTCCAGGTCGCCGGCGGCGGCCAGCCGGCCCGACCGTGCCGAATCGTAAGCATTCTGCGCCCGATTGCGGATGTCTTCGTCCGGTATCCGATCGATCAATCCTTTAGCCCGCGTCTCATCCGTCATTGCGGCGATACGGCGGATCAGGGTTTGATATCCCGGCGAACGATTGATATCAGAAGAATTCTTTAAAAGAATATCCAAAAGGTCTTCCGGAGACGTGTTCGGATCGAACATCTTTTCAGAGATCACATTTTGCGCGAATTCGGGCGGGATGCTTTTCATCATGTCCGTACGCTTTAATCTCAATTGAGCGGCCCGTTCCGGAGCGATCTTTTCGATCTCCGGCAGAGCCCGCGTGAGGTGCCTTGAGACCCAAACCGCATTCTGTGCGTTCGCAAAGGTATCAGCCAATTTGTTCGCTAGTGAGCGCATTTGAGCATCGGTGAAACGAAATTGCTTGGTCTTGGTGTCAGGTGCGGCGGGCTGTCGTGTGGAATTTCCGACCAGCATTTGAACGGCGACCCCCATTTCTTCCTCGCGGCGTGTCAGATCGGTATCAAGGATCTTCGAGATGATCACAGCACCAAGTTCCGCCGCTTTTTTCTCGTCTTTTTGATGCAGCTTTTGAAGCAGGTTGATCAAAGAATAAGAAATACCTTTCGAAAGACTTTCTTTGATCATTTTGACAGCTTTTTCGGGGTCCTGTTCCGCAACGATAGCCGCAAGGCTTTGTTCCAGCTGTATCTCGCGGCGGCCGCGCATGGCTTCCATATCAAAACCGCCGGCCCGTTGAGGGCCGGTGCTGGGCTGCTGCAATTTGGCGATCGCGGCCGCGACCTTTGCCGGACGGGTCCGGACCAATATCTCCAATGCCAGTTCGGCGTCCCACTTGGCGATCATCGGCACGATCTGAAAGCGGATGTCGAAATCGTCAAAATAGTAATAACCGGAATCCGATATCTGATTCCTGTCTTTCTCTTCTTCGGCCTGTGCGGCCTGCATTTCGTTGGCTGCCGCTTGGAACAATTCGCGGGCACGCCCCTGATCATATTTCCAATAGAGGTCGCCGGCCATACCCAGAATAACGGCGCGGTTCGATGCCAACCGAAGGTTCTGAACATCGGTCAGCATTTGATCCACCAGCGGAATGATCTTTTCCGCCTTTTTCTTTTCGGCTTCAGCATCCGGCGTCGGCGATGGCGATGGCGATACAGCGGCTATTTGAGCGTTAGTAAAGGCGGCGAACAAAATGACGGCGGCGAATAACGAAAGGATCCGGAAAGGCATAAGGCGAAACTCCACAATGGATGTCTAGGTGCCGATTATAGTATCACAACTTTCAGCGGGCGTGGCGTGTATTTATCGAATCGAACGACCGGCGGTAATCTTCGCCGGTGATATTTACCGTTCGGCACATTTCGTGGAGCCGCGAACGCAGCCGCGAACCGATGCGGTCCTCGAGCGTCTCTTCGCGGTCGCCGCGGCGGTCGTCCGGATAATTTGTCGTAAAGATCGTCAGCTTTTTGTCGTTGTAGCGCGAATTGATGATGTGGGCCATCGTATCGCGGACCCAATCCGTAGGCTTTGAAGCTCCCAGTTCGTCCAGAACAAGCACATCGGCCTTCAAGACCGGCGACAGCACCGTCAATTCCGATGTTTTTGTATTAGCGTTATAGGAATCCTGAATTTCTTTAAGCAATGAGCCAAATTCATAGAAAAGACACGGGATGCCGCGTTCGGTCAGCCCCTTCAAGATAGAAACGGCGAGATGTGTTTTGCCGACACCGATCGAACCGGCCAGCAGCAAGCCGCGATCGACCGCCGGGAAGTCGCGGGTTAGGTTGAACGCAAGTTTATATGCCTGTTCCTGAGAATTGTTCTGCGGCTTGTAATTATGGAAATGACATTTTGAATACCGCGACGGCAGCTTTGCATTCGCCAGAAGTATTTGCTGCATATTGCGGCGGCGGCAGCCGCATCGTCGTGCACCTTCGCCTGTAACTATCTCAAAACCCGAACCGAAACAGACCTGGCAGACATCCCCGTCGGCGAAACCGTCATTTACGGGTTCGCGAACCGGGTCATTGTCAGTGATCTTTGAGGTGCTTAAAGGCATTGCTTATACTTAAGATTACACCACGGCGGCGGCGATGTGCGAACGGAGCTTTAAGATTCCGCCCGTTGGATTTATCGCCGCTCTATAGTATAAAGTTATACCGCACCTATGGGCATCATCAACAGTATAATGATCAAACTCGGGCTGGCCGATCTGCGGGCCGGCCGCACGCCGATCTCCGTTTTCGTTCTCGACGACGACGAGCGGCGCCATCGGTGGTTCGAAAAGCGGTTTGCCGGCGACGAGCTGGATATCGCGGCTAATGTTGAAGATGCTAAGACGCTGCTGGCACAACATCGCTACGACGCGATCTTTTTAGATCACGATCTGCTTCCGCATCACTATGAATCGAACGACCACGACGATTTCGGACAGACCGGCTATGCGATCGCCGAATTTCTGACGGACCGCAGCGAACTGCAAAAAGCCGCGACCATCGTTGTCCATACCCGCAACGCCGACGCCGCCATACCAATGGTGCAAAAGCTCCGCGAAACCGGCCGCAATGTAGAATATTGCGCCTTTCCGATGCTCGACCTCAAGGTCAAACATTATTGGCAGCGGTAGGTTCAAGGAGCCGGAAAGTTATTTCCTTTGATGCTTGATCACCTTTTCGCCATCGAAAGAGATCTGCCGGCTGACGATCTTCTTGGGTTGCCAATCGAGAAATTCGTGATAAAAACGATCTTCATTGTCCAAACGAAAAAAGCTGACGGCTTGAGTTTTCCGATTGAGAAAACGGATATAGCTGCTGCCGTCTTCGTCCGCCATGATATTAATGCGTTCCCGGTTTCTTGGATCGCCTTTGCCGGGAGGAGCATCAAATCCCATTCCCATTCGCCCTTTTTCATCTAAATTCAATCCGAAACGTTCATATCCTTCAGCATCATTGATAACTATCCCTGTCGATTGGTTCATTCGTTTACCCTCTTTTGGGTCCGGAACCGGCGAGCCAATAACGATCCTGCTGCGACCTTGTTCATCTTCGATTATCAAGCCGCGTGCTCGAAGAATCTTCCCTGAATCATCCCCGGCAGCTTTCGTTGTTTCGGCTGAATGAGCATTGCCTATCTGCAACGGTGAGCCGATAAATGTTAATATTGCAACGATTACTAACATTCCTGAAATGTAAAAAATGCGAAAGCGGCGCTCAAAAAGCAATTCCCTCTCAAATCGTTCCTGCGTCGTTAAAGACGAGAGTTCTTTCATTTAATCCTCCTTATTAATTGAAAACAGCGCCAAGATCTAGATCGGCCCCTGTTATTGTTAAAACACCGTCAAATAAGGTCTTATGACAAAAACATCGGGGAGCTCTTCAATAAAGGAGCGCCGCTGTTGGAAGGCATAGAGTGAAAGGATCGCTTTAATTTATGCTCGATTCTAACTGAAACCACCATTTTCAGGAATGAATTCTGGTGAGCGATCAACTTGAGCCGATCAAGTTTTGATAAACACAAAAAGTCTCATTTGTCCTTTAGTTTTATCTATTCACAGCCGCAGAGGTTGTAGGAATGTTGGCAAAGCGGTTTTGGGCTTATCCATATTTCCAAAGCTTCTTTTGGTTGTTCTTCTTGCTCTTTCAGTTTCTGCGCGACTTTTGGGATGGTCGTTCCGAGCGTCGAGTGTCTTCTGACCCTGTGTGATAGCAGGTGATGTAGTCGAATGCAAGCCTTTAACTTTTTCCGCTATTTCAAATATTTCTTGTTTTTTAGTTTTTCGGGCAAAAAGCTTTCATCGGAATATTTCTCGTATCCTTTGCCGTAGCCGATATCTTTCATCAATTTTGTAGCGGCATTGCGAAGGTTCATCGGCACCGGCAGATTTCCCATCTTTTTGGCGTCGGACATCGCTTCGCCGATCGCGTTTGTCGTGCTCCGGTCTTTGGCGGCCTTTGCTAAATAAGCGGTGCCGTGGGCAAGATTCAGAGCACATTCGGGCATGCCGATGGTCGTCACGGCTTGAAAAACGGCGTTCGCCACGACCAAGGCGGTCGGTTGTGCCAGGCCTATATCCTCCGAAGCAAAAATTACCATGCGGCGGGCAATGAATTTCGGGTCTTCGCCGCCTTCGAGCATTCTTGCCAGATAATACAACGCGGCATCCGGCTGGCTGGCACGCATCGATTTGATATATGCGCTGATGACGTTATAGTGTTCTTCGCCTTTTTTGTCGTACCGCAGAAATTTTGACTGAAGCGTCTCTTTCAGCGTTTCGATGGTTATTTCGTCATAGAGCCGAGCCGTATTTTCGATCATCGTGATCGCTTGACGGGCATCGCCGTTGGCCATTTCTATCAGCCATTCTGCAGCTTCGCTGCCGAGCTCATATCCGGTACGGCTGATTATCGACCGCATCTCTTCGGACGAGAATTCTTCTAGAATGAAAACGCGCAGCCGCGAAAGCAAAGCCGGGATCACTTCGAAACTCGGATTTTCGGTGGTTGCCCCGATCAAAACCAGTTCGCCGCTTTCAACAAAAGGAAGCAGGAAATCTTGCTGGGCCTTGTTGAATCGATGTATCTCATCCAAAAACAATACTTTTGGACGACCATCGATCTGCGGCTTTTTGATGATCGAACGAATATCCTCTTTGCCGGCGGATACGGCCGATAATTCGTAAAATTCGGCGTTGATCGAATTGGCGTAGATGCGGGACAGCGTTGTCTTCCCGGTGCCCGGCGGACCCCATAAAATAAACGAGAAGATGTGCCCTTGGTCGATGGCTAAACGAAGCGGCTTTCCCGGGCCGACCAAGTGCTGCTGGCCCACGTAATCGGCCAGGTTCTGCGGCCTGATGTGATTTGCAAGCGGATCCATATCTGCGATTTTAATGCATCGCCCGATCTTCGGCGAAATATAAAAGGGCTGCCCGGAGTTTTTCTCCGAACAGCCGAAAAAGGAATATTAGGGGACGGGAACTATTTGCCGTCCGAAACGGCCTTTGTCTGCAGCACCGCATCTTCCGGACGCGAAGGTGCCAACCCAAGTTCCGGCGAACGCCAGAGGTTTGATACCAACAATTCCCGCATAAAGGTCATTTCTTTCGGCAGCCGGTCATAAAGCTTAAAGAAAAGATCGTCGTGCATGGCGATCTCTTTGAGCCACATATCGCGGTCAAGGCTCATCACCATATCAAATTGTTCACGCGAAAAATCAAGTCCGCGCCAATCCATGTCTTCGTACCTCGGCATCCATCCAAGAGGTGTTTCGACGCCGATCGAGCGTCCGCGGGAACGTTCGACGACCCATTTCAAAACACGCATATTCTCGCCGAATCCGGGCCATAGGAATTTGCCGTCTGCCCCTTTGCGGAACCAGTTCACCGAAAATATTCGCGGCGGTTCCGGTATTTGCCGGCCGAAATCGAGCCAGTGTGCGAAATAGTCACCCATGTGGTATCCGCAGAACGGCAGCATCGCAAAAGGGTCGCGGCGAACTTCGCCGATGTTGCCAAAGGCGGCAGCTGTCATTTCGGAACCCATAGTAGCGGCCATATAGACGCCGAATGCCCAATTGAACGATTGTTGGATCAGCGGAACGACACTGTTGCGGCGTCCGCCGAAGATAAATGCGGAGATCGGCACGCCCTTAGGATCGTCAAAACGTTCATCGACCACCGGACACTGCGTTATCGGAGCAGTAAACCGTGCATTCGGGTGTGCTGCGGGCTTGTCGTTCGCCGGTGTCCAATCGTTGCCTTGCCAATCGATCGCGTGTGCGGGGGGCTCGCCGTCCATGCCTTCCCACCAAACGTCGCCGTCATCCGTCAGGGCCACGTTCGTAAAGATCGTGTTTTCCCGGATCGATTCCATCGCGTTCGGATTCGTTTTGTAGTTCGTGCCCGGAGCGACGCCGAAAAATCCGGCTTCCGGATTGATCGCGTGCAATTTGCCGTGTTCGTCCGGTTTGATCCAGGCAATGTCATCGCCGACCGTCGTGATCTCCCAGCCTTCTTCGGTAAATTCCTTTGGCGGGATCAGCATCGCGAAATTCGTTTTGCCGCAGGCTGACGGAAATGCCGCACATACATAATCTTTACGTCCGTCCGGCGATCTTACACCGACGATCAGCATATGTTCGGCCAACCAGCCTTGCTCGCGGCCGAGCGTCGAAGCAATGCGCAGGGCAAGGCATTTTTTGCCAAGCAAAGCATTGCCGCCATAACCCGAACCGTAGCTGACGATCGACCTTTCTTCCGGAAAGTGGACGATATACTTATCTTTCGGATCCGGCGAACACGGCCACGCGACATCCAGTTGCCCCGGTTCCAGCGGCATACCCACGGAATGCAGGCAATGAACGAATTCGCCGTCGCCAAGTGCGTCGAGTGCCTGCTGGCCCATGCGAGTCATGATCTTCATGTTCACCGCAACATAAGGCGAATCCGTCAGCTGCACGCCGAATTGCGATATCGGCGAACCAAGCGGCCCCATGCAGAAAGGCACAACGTACATCGTTCGGCCACGCATCGAACCGCGCATTTTTGGTGTCAGCAAGGCTTTCATTTCCGCCGGTGCCATCCAATTATTGGTCGGGCCCGCATCGCCTTTCGCACGCGAACAGATGTATGTACGGTCTTCTACGCGGGCGACGTCCGACGGGTGCGAACGAGCTAAAAATGAATTGGGCCGCTTGTCCGCATTCAGCTTTATGAAAGTGCCCGATGCAACCATTTCCTCGCACAGCCGGTCATATTCGGCCTCCGAACCGTCACACCAATGAACATCGTTCGGCTCGCACAGTTCCGCCATATCCGCGACCCACCGCCGCAGCTCTTCATTCTTGATATTTTCCGGAATATTCAATGTCGTCATCTATCCTTTTCTCCAAAGATCAAGGCTTTATTTTAATAAGGTTCTATCTGATCAAAAAAATAAAAATAGAAGGTGTGATAAGACCTTCTTCGCTAAACGATAATTAGAGTTTATCACAGCATAATCAAAATCCTTAATGGACGCTGTGAAAAAATTTAATATCTAATATTAAATTTATTGTTTGCCGCATCCGAGCGGAGCGGTCACGCGGCAATTGTCTTCCGCGATCTTATTTGCTGGCGAAAGGTATGAAAACCGACCGCGGCGATGATAACGCCGCCGCCGATCATGGCCCACATGGATGGGCGTTCGCCAATGAACAGGAAAACCCAGACCGGATTGAAAAGAGGTTCGATGAAACCGACGATGCTTGCGTCCATCGAACGCACACCGCCGGCCATTCCCTTTGTGAATAATATGTAAGAAACGCCGATCTGAAAGATGCCCAGAGATGATACCGCAATGATATCGAGCAGGCCGATATGCTGAGGCGGCGAGGCGATCAGAAAGGGAAGCATCAGAGCGACGACGATCAAATTGCCGTAGAAAACCGATATCGAAGGGTTTCTTTTCAGCGAACGCGGATGCCGCAGGTATATAAAGTAAAGCCCGAAAAATAGTCCCGAAACTAAAGCCGCAATGTTTCCGGCAAATATGTTCTTTGCCAGGCCGTTCTGCGGCGAAGGTTCTTCCAAAAAGAAAAGCGACATGCCCGCCAGACACACGACGACCGTGATCAGGTCGCCGAACCGAAAGCTTTCTTTCAGGATGAACGGCGAAAGCACCAGAATATAGACCGGAGCCGTATATTGAAGGAAGATCGCGTTCGCGGCAGTTGTGTTTTTCGTCGCGTAAACAAAGGCGATCAGCGTTCCGGCGTAGAGCAGCGATGTAAACAGTGTAAAGAGATCCGGCCGCAGTCCCTTTTTATAGGTGAATGCCAGCACCACAACGGCCGCCAAGCTCGACCTGCCGAGATTCACCGCAAAAGCGTCCAGCGTCGTCAGCTTGATAAAGAGCCCGCCCGTGCTCCATAAAAGCACGGCGATAGCCACCAGCATCAGCGGGTCAACAGACTTTTTCGGAGCGGTCTCTGCGGCCATAAAAGGATGAGTCTAAACTGCCCTTGGGTGATAGGCAATCTCACGAAATGCCTTTGTCGGTGGCGGTTGATACTTAGCACCGGGTTTTATCGCGTATTGAAACAGGCGGAATGTCAAAAACGCCGCAACCAACGGAGGTGCAATTCTATGTCGCGAATATTCGGGCCGGGCAATCGAAATCCGGTGCAGCAACCGCAAAACGTCAGAAATCAACCGCAGCCGAGGTCAGGGCCCGGTGTCGTCATCAGTTCCGTACAATGGAACTCTCGTGAAGCAGCCGTGGGAAATCCTGTCGGCTTTACGATCACACTCGCAAAAATGCCGGTCGTGAAGATGGCCCACATCGATGTTGTATTCGTCTCGCCGCAGGGCAACGTCAGCGAAAGATTGCCGGTGGCTCCTATTAAGGGTGGTATCATCGCCGGTGTCTGGCAGGCAAAAGCACTCGGCGGCAACGATCCTTCGTCCGGAGCTTTCAAGCTACAGGTTCGCGTTGATCACGATACGGCCGCGTCCGCTGAGCTTTACTTGTCTGAACACGCCGCCGCCCGCGTTGTTCGCATGAACAATACGGACCGTTTCGGCTGATGCCGACCGCCGCGGCGAAAAGGCATTTGGTCGTCCCGCCGCCTTGCTCGCGCTTGACAAACGGTAATTGTAACTATTAAAGTAACAGTTATGGCGGTGAATACGCAATTTTCGATCGCGGTACACATTATGGCCAGTTTAGCCCATCTGCCCGGCCACGAAGCGACATCGTCCGGATTGGCTTCAAGCGTAAATACCGGTGCCAGCTTCGTGCGGCGGGTGCTGGCGAAGCTTTCCAAGGCCGGGCTTGTTGTCACTGCTACCGGCCAGAACGGTTCCACCGCTCTTGCCCGCGATCCGCGGTCGATTACTTTGCTCGATATCTACAAAGCAGTTGATGCACCAAGTGTTTTTTCCATTCATAAATACCCGGAAAATGTCACATGTCAGATCAGCTGCACCATTAAATCAAAGTTGTCGGATGTTTTGGACCGCACACAGGCATCTGCCGAAGCGACTCTTGGACAGATGACGTTGGCAGATGTCGCCGTCGAAGAATAAATTTTTTTGGATTGAATTGTTAATCTGAAAGTAACAATTCTTTGAATTATAGTTAGGAGTAAAAATAATGTCTGATAAAAAAATAGCACTTATTACCGGAGCAAATCGCGGGATCGGATTCGAGACCGCTCGTCAACTGGGGAATCAGGGGATCAAAGTCCTTGTCGGGGCCAGAAGCGAAGCAAAAGGCATCGAGGCAGCATCGCAACTCAAGAACGATGGATTGGACGCGGAATATATAAACATAGACGTTGACGATGTCGCCACGCATGCGGCCGCTTTCAAAACGATCGATGAAAAATACGGCAGGCTCGATATCCTGATCAATAATGCAGGCATTTCATTACCGGACGAGGTCGGTCCGGAAGGTGTGCTTGTGCCGGCGAGCCGGACGTCTATCGAAACATTTCGGAAAACTTTCGACACTAATTTCTTTAACACCATCGCCGTTACCCAAACGCTGCTGCCCTTAGTAAAAAGGTCATCGGCGGGCCGCATCGTTTTTCTCTCCAGCATGCTTGGTTCACTTGGCCTTCATTCCGATCCCGCATCGCCGATATATGGTTACAAGGTTCCGGCCTATGACGTTTCAAAGACCGCTTTGAATGGCTATGCTGTTCATCTAGCGTGGGAATTGAAAGATACGCCGATCTTGGTCAATGCGGCTCATCCGGGTTCGGTCGTAACGGATATGAACGCTAATGGTGAGATACCGGTCGAAGAAGGGGCGAAGACGTCCGTCGCACTGGCAACACTCGAAGCGCCGGGCTATACCGGCAAGTTCATCTACCTCGGTGAAGAATTGCCCTGGTAAAAGCCGCTGTGTCCAGCATTAAAAAAGCTTCGCAGTCGGGAAAATGCCGCTGCGAAGCTTTTTAAATTCACGAAGCCGGATCAGTTGTTGTCTGAAACAGCGTCGGCTATCGTTTCACGCAATTTTTGAGCCGATGTCGTTGCCGGTTCTAGCTCGAGTTCATCGACGTTGCCATAGATCTTCTTGCCAAAAACACCATTCCACGGAGCGATCGCAATAGTTGCATTGCCAAGCGCATGAGCCTGGCAGGCCAAACGAATGACGGGCTTTTCAGCATCTCCTTGGCCATAGCCGAAGACCTTCATCTGCCGCCTTTCGCGACGCTTCACTTCTGAAAGCTTGTCTTCGCCGCCGAGCACGCCGACCCAGCAGGTGCCGCACGAAGCGGCTGTACATTCTACCGGAATTACGCCTTCCCAACGTCGTTCGTCCAATTTCTGCCAATCTTTCGTGTGGTCCGCAGCGGACGCGTTGGTCACCTGTTGGTCGAGCGTGATCGGGAATTTGCCCTTCCTGTCATATTCGTCATAGATGATAGAAAACTTTTTGTTGACGGTCTTCAAAAAGCCGAATACGCCCTGTGAATCGTCATTCTTTCGCGAAGCAGCGACCGCATCAGCCGAACCCGCCATCAACCCCGACGGCTTCCGCGGTTCGCCGGCGGCTGCCTTAAATGCTTCCAGGCCCGATTGAACGAGCGTCATCATCCCCGCGGCCGTGATCGCGATCAGCAAAGATGTGTCCGCTTTGACCTTTTCGGCCACCATGGCGGCTATCTGTCTGATCTCTTCATCGAGCTCGATCTCACGGCCTTCGAAAACTGCGGCTTCCGCCTCTATCGCCGCCTTTACAGCTTTCCAATAGCGATGGCCATAAAGGAATTCATGCGAGCGGTCGATCTGGTCCTTTAAAAGAAAATCGCCCTGCAGGGCAAATCCGCGGATAGCCGCTTCGCGGTCTTCTGCCGATTCTAACGCCCGGAAAAGTCCGAGCGGATAAAAGCGAAACCAGATCACTATCGCATTGCGGTCAACTTCATGGATCTGCGGCAGCAGGTTTTCCACGGCCGCTGCCCATGCCGCTTCGTCGTATTTATTAAGGTAAGAAAAGAATGCGTTTTCCATAATCATTGAGCCTGTCCGAATTGCAAACAAACATTTAAGCAAATATGACCCGGTGAAACAAGCGGCCGCCCGCAAAAGGCCCATTCGAGACAACTTTAAAATATCCGCAAGGCGGCTTGACAAGTTTTTTATTAAATAATAGTATCTAGAGTTTCGGACTTTAACGGTCTGGTTTACAGTGCGGTTCTGTTATGGAACTGCGGGATGTTCTTTTGAAGATCAAAGCAGGAATTGTAGCGTAAACGGGGTGTTCCAACACCTGCGGGCAAGAACGGATCTTTTCTTTATATGCCACGCTACAGCAAAGTTCGGGTCTTCTGTTGAGTTTATCCAGTTTAATATATACGCAAGTGAACTTGTGCTAACTGCCGGAAATTTCCGGCAAGAGTCAGGCGAGAGATAACTTTTGCCTTTCGGGATTTTAAATCCGGCCGCAGCCGATCGCTGCACCGGTGCTATATAAAAGATAAATATGCCGACGATCAACCAATTGGTCCGTAAAGGACGCCAGCAAGTCAAATATAAAACGGCGAGCCCTGCCCTGCAGGCAAATCCGCAAAAGCGCGGAGTTTGTACTCGTGTTTACACCCAGACCCCGAAAAAGCCGAATTCGGCTCTTCGCAAGGTCGCCCGTGTGCGTTTGACCAACCAGATCGAAGTTACGACCTATATTCCGGGTATCGGCCACAACCTGCAGGAGCACTCGATCGTGCTTATCCGCGGCGGCCGTGTCAAGGATCTTCCGGGTGTTCGTTATCACGTCATCCGCGGAACGCTCGATGCTTCGGGTGTTGCTAATCGTAATCAGGCCCGTTCGAAATACGGTGCGAAGCGTCCGAAAGGAGCAAAATAGTTACCCGGCGGGCAGTCCGCCGCTAAGTATATAAGCATATGGCTAGAAGAAGAGTTGCAGCGAAAAGAGAGATCTTGCCCGATCCGATCTATAACAGCACGATCGTTACTAAATTCATTAACGGTTTGATGCTGCAGGGTAAAAAGACCACCGCTGAGGATATTTTTTACAAGGCGATGAACAAGATCGGCGAAAAGACCGGCGAAGAGCCGCTCAAGGTCTTCAAAAAGGCCCTTGAAACGGTCGCCCCGACACTTGAGGTCAAATCACGCCGTATCGGCGGAGCCACCTATCAGGTGCCGCTTGAAGTTACCAAAGACCGTCGTAACACGCTCGCTATCCGCTGGATCGTTTCAAACGCCCGCAACCGCAGCGAAAAGACGATGGAAGACCGGTTGGTGAACGAACTGCTCGATTCTACGCAGGGACGCGGCGGAGCGGTCAAGAAAAAGGACGATGTGCACCGTATGGCAGAAGCTAACCGTGCTTTCGCTCATTACAGATTTTAATAGAAGCCCGAAAGCTGAGATTTAATAGCTAAGAAAATGGCAAACATTAGTTTAGACAGATATAGAAACATCGGCATCATGGCCCACATTGACGCCGGAAAGACCACGACAACTGAGCGCGTTCTTTTCTACACAGGTGTTTCCCACAAGATCGGCGAGGTGCACGAAGGTACCGCGACGATGGACTGGATGGAGCAGGAGCAAGAGCGCGGCATCACGATCACATCCGCTGCAACTACCTGTTTTTGGAAGCGTAATGGTGCTGAGCACCGCATCAATATCATTGATACACCGGGCCACGTTGACTTCACCATGGAAGTCGAGCGCTCGCTTCGCGTTCTCGATGGAGCGGTTTGCGTTTTTGACGGAGTGGCCGGCGTGGAGCCGCAATCTGAAACGGTTTGGCGTCAGGCTGATAAGTATGGCGTTCCGCGTATCTGCTTTATCAACAAGCTGGACCGGGCCGGTGCTTCGTTCGATCGGTCGTTCGATTCGATCATCACCCGCCTTGGTGCCAACGCGGTCGCCTTGCAGATCCCGATCGGCCTTGAAGAGAACCTGAAGGGTGTCGTCGATCTGATCAGAATGAAGGGATTGGTGTGGAACGATGAGACCAAAGGGGCGGAATATCAGGTTGTTGATATCCCGGCGGATCTCGTTGACGCCGCCCAGGCCGCTCGCGACAAGCTGGTCGAAGCCGTCTCAAGCATCGATGATGAATTGATGCTGAAATACCTCGAAGGCGAAGAGATATCCGAAGAAGAGATCCGAGCTGCCCTCCGTAAAGGAACGCTGGCAATGAAGATCGTTCCGGTCGTTACCGGTTCAGCCTTTAAGAACAAAGGTGTCCAGACGTTGCTTGACGCCGTTGTCGATTATTTGCCGAGCCCGCTTGATATTCCGGCTGTCGAAGGCACCAATCCGCGTACCGGCGAGGTGGAAACCCGCCCGGCGGATCCGAAAGCTCCTTTTTCAGGCCTGGTCTTTAAGCTGATGGCTGATAAGCACCTCGGCCAGTTGGCTTTCGTTCGTATCTATTCCGGAACGGTCAATTCCGGATCGTATGTTCTTAATACCATCAAAAATTCTAAAGAGCGCGTCGGCCGCCTGATGCTTATGCACGCGAACAAGCGTGAAGATCTCGAAACGGCTTCGGCAGGCGAGATCGTCGCTATCGGCGGCATGAAAAATGTCACGACCGGCGACACCGTTTCTGACGAAAGTCATCCGATCGTTCTCGAATCGATGGAGTTTCCGGATCCGGTCGTCCGTGTTGCGGTCGAGCCCAAAACTCGCCAAGATCAGGATAAAATGGGCGTCGCTCTTAGCCGCTTGGCTCAAGAAGATCCCAGCTTTCAGGTCAACAGCGACCACGAGACCGGTCAGACCATTATCGCCGGTATGGGCGAACTTCACCTTGAGATCATCGTTGACCGCATGAAGCGCGAATTCGGTGTCGAGGCGAATGTCGGTAAGCCGCAGGTCGCGTACCGTGAAACGATCACCACCGGAGCACCGGGCAAAGAGATCTATAAGAAGCAGTCCGGCGGCCGCGGTAAATTCGGCCACGTCGAACTTGAGATCGAACCGGCTCCGGGCGAAGGTTTTGTCTTCGAAGACAAGATCACCGGCGGTTCTATTCCGCGTCAGTTCATTAAGCCGACCATGGAAGGCGTTCGCGATGCAATGCTTCGCGGTTTTCTCGCCGGCTACGAAATGGTCGATATCCGCGTACGTCTTCTTTTTGGTTCGTACCACGAAGTCGATTCCGACGAGATCTCATTCAAATTGGCCGGTTCCTTCGCATTTCAAGATGCGGTCAAAAAGGCAAAACCGGTACTTCTTGAGCCGATCATGCGCGTTGAGGTCGTTACGCCGGAGGAATATATGGGAGCTGTCAACGGCGATCTTAACCGTCGCCGCGGCCAGATCGACAAGATGGAACCGCGTCCGGGCAATGTGACCGTCGTTACGGCTTTTGTCCCGCTTTCGGAAATGTTCGGATATACCACCGATCTCCGCTCAGCGACCCAGGGACGAGCCACATCTAGCATGCATTTTGAAAGATACAATGAAGCCCCGCGTAATGTCGCCGAAGAAGTGATCGCGAAGATCAAAGGCACCGGAGCAAGCAGCTAAAAGCACATAATTTTCGAGGAGAAACTATGAGTAAGGAAAAATTTGACAGGTCGAAACCGCACGTGAATATCGGGACGATCG
>CAKZGE010000005.1 GCA_936914845.1 uncultured Chloracidobacterium sp. | reverse complement strand
CCACCAAAGCACCGCTTAGATTATAAGCATATCCCGTCGAATAGCTCTGCCCGTCTGTCGTCTGTTTGTGCCCCGTCACACGCCCTAAGATATCGAAACTAATGTATTCCGTGGTTGAAACGCTTGAAGAAACCTTTGTCAGTTTGCCTTTGGCGTTCGGCAGATTGTCGTAGAAATAACTAACCGCCGGAGTAGTATAACCCGTCTCGCCGGAATAGCTCCGCTGTGTTACGCGGTTCAATGCGTCGTAGGTGTAACTGGTTGTGATGCTCCTCGCGTCGGTCTTGCTCGTCAGATTGCCGTTCGGGTCGTAGGAGTAACTGATCGTGCCGCTTTCCGGGTTCGTCGCAGACATCAGCCGCAAGATTGCACCACTATATTTTTGCTGCCCGTTTTGCACCTCTCAAATTGGGGCGGTGTTCTGTCGCCCGGCGAGGAATGCCTTCTTGGTCGATATGGATCGCAGCCCATGTAAAGGCAATCGCGTTTATCGGTTCTGGGTTCTCTGACAACCTCGTCTATAATACAGGTATCAAAAGACAGATACATAGTTAGATTATGGCAAGAAAATCGATATTGGTCGTTGATGATGAAAAGGGTCAACGAGAGATCCTGGAAATGATACTTTCGGGGGAAGGTTACGATGTGACGACTGCGAGCTCTGGCGAAGCGGCAATGAAATTCGTCGAATCGCGGCGCTTTGATCTCGTCCTGACCGATCTAAAGATGACCGGCATGAGCGGGCTTGAACTGCTTCGTGAACTGACGAATTTTGATAAGTCGATCATCGTAATATTACTTACCGCACACGGGTCGGTCGATTCGGCGGTAGATGCATTGCGGCTTGGTGCTTTTGATTATCTGCAAAAGCCTTACGACAGCGAAAAGCTGCTTGAAACGGTGTCGAGGGCATTGAACAAACTGACCGCTCTTGATACGGAAATAGTTTCGGTTTCGCCGGAAATGGACAAGGTGAAAAAGCTGATATTAAAGATCGCAAAATCAAATTCGACGGTAATGATCCGCGGTGAAAGCGGAACGGGCAAAGAGCTTATCGCGCGGTCCATTCACACCAATTCGCTTCGCTCGAATGGTGTTTTCCAGGCGGTCAATTGTGCGGCGATAAACGAAAACCTGCTTGAATCAGAATTGTTCGGACACGAAAAAGGGTCATTTACCGGAGCGGTCGGCGAAAAAAAGGGGCTTTTTGAGATCGCAGATAAAGGAACGCTTTTTTTGGATGAGATCGGCGAGCTTGATATATCGCTCCAGGCAAAGCTTTTGAGAGCGTTGCAGGAAAAACAGATCAGACGCGTCGGCGGCTTGAAGGAGATAGACGTCGATGTTCGCGTGGTAGCGGCGACGAATCGCGATCTATTAAAGATGACAGAAGAGAACCGTTTTCGCGAAGACCTTTATTACCGGTTAAATGTGCTTTCGATCGAAATGCCGCCGTTGCGTTCGCGCACCTCGGATATTCCGGTATTGATCGATTTTTTCATTAAAAAATATACTCGCGGGACCGACCGCAAGATCACTATCACACCGGATGCCCGCAAGATACTTGAAAATTACAGCTATCCGGGAAATGTCCGACAGCTCGAATCTGCGATCGAAAGGGCAAGCTTATTATGCGAGAACGATACGATAACCATCGACGACCTTCCGCCGGAGATGTTTCAGCAAACCGCACCCGCGGCCGCAGAAGGCTTGTTTTCGCTTCCGCCGGAAGGTGTCAATTTTGAAGATGTAGAGCGAAGCTTGATCATGCAAGCCATGGAACGCACCGACAATAACATAACCAAATCGGCAAAGCTGTTGGGATTGACCTTTCGCACGCTTCAATACCGCTTGGAAAAATTCGGCATCAAGAAAGATGATGCCGTCGAAGAAGAATGATCAAGGGTGGGGCAATTATACCCGGCACTGTGGTGGCATTTTGCCCCAAAACATAACGCCGATGGCTCGGAGATCGATAAAATTTCGCTCAAATTCGTGAAATTCGTCTGGCACACCGATTGATTAACTAGAAGCGAGTACCCTTTCAACACTCGACATTGAACAAGGGGTTAGGACCGGCCCGAAACGGAATTCACGCTTCTGCTAGAAAGGCCGGTTCTAGACGAACCGCATGGACAGGGTCGGGCGGCGAATGGGAACAGATCATCTCCAATGGTTTGGTAATTACTCATTACTCCTAGTTAGAAAAAGAAAATTGAATGGACGGCCGCCTAGAGTATCAGGCGGTCTTTTTTATTGCGAAAATCACAGATTTTGATATTATCGCCGATACGTACACAATTTTTTCATCTAATTGTGAATAAAGCGACGAGGTGACGAATTTATATGGAATGGTTCTCAACGATCAGTCTTGCACTTGGTTCTGCTTGGACATCCGGCATAAACCTATACGCAACAGTTGCTGTGCTGGGAATGCTGCAAAAATTCGGTGCGACAAAGCTGCCCGGCGGGTTGGACGCACTCGATAATTGGTGGGTCATCGGCATTGCCGCCGGACTTTACATAGTGGAATTCTTCGCCGATAAAATACCGTATGTGGACAGCGTTTGGGATGTGATACACACATTTGTCCGCATACCGGCAGCCGCCGTGCTCGCCTATGCCGCGACCAATCAAATGGACGGCGGGGTCGAGATAGCCGCAACGCTTTTGGGCGGCGGATTGGCATTTGCCTCGCACAGCACCAAGGCAACGGCACGGATCGGGGCCAATATGTCGCCGGAACCTTTCTCGAATTGGATATTGTCGCTTTTCGAAGACGCCATTGCCTTTGCGGGCGTTCTGCTCGCGGTATTTGCTCCGTTCATTATCGCCGGAATACTTATCTTGTTCGGGCTATTGTTCCTTTGGTTCTTTCCGAAGATCTATCGGGCGATCAAGCGGATGTGGGCCGCCACAAAAAGTCTGTTTCGCGGCGACGGCATTAAAGATGTTGCACGCAAGGCAGGTTGACCGCACGCGTTCTTATCAGGAAACACTTGTACGAAAATGCAGCAGGTACATCGAGAAGCTAACCTTACTTTATGAGAACGTTGATCTTCATTTCCCTTTTTACTCTGCTGACAGCCTGCGGATCGGCAGCTCGTTCAGCGGCTACGGACGGCGATGTTGCCGCCGGACGCCCGACGGCCGAAAAGGCTGTTACAGCTCAGCCTGTAACTCCGCTTGGAACGGGCAGCGGCTCCGGGACCGAAGGCGTCAATGACCGAGAACCTTCTCCCGCCGCCGAGATATCCGTCGAAAAACCCTCTATCCCGCCGGCCGAGCGAAAGATAATACGCGACGGTTCGGTCGAACTCGAAGCAGATTCGCCGGAAGATGTACAGCAAAAGATCGCCCAGATCGCCGAAACGAAAGGTGGTTACGTGGTCGAAGCCGTCCAGCGTTCGACGGCTCGGGATTCAAAAACGCGCGATGTGGTCACGATGTCGATCCGCATACCGGCGGACAAATTTGCGGAATCGATGGAAGAGATCAGCAAAACGGGAAACCGGCTGATCAGCCAAAGCATAAAAGGCACCGATGTTACCGAAGAATTTCTTGACGTCGAAGCCAGGTTGACGGCTAAAAAGGCTTTGGAGCAGCAGTTTCTTGAAATAATGAAACGGGCGAACACCGTCGAAGATGCTCTGAAAGTACAGCGGGAATTGGCCGAGGTTCGCGGCGAGATCGAAAAGATCGAAGGGCGGAAGCGTTTTCTTGCGGACCGCTCTGCTCTTTCAACAATAGCGACCGAGATCCGCACGCCGGCGGCGTTCGCAGCAAATTCGCAGGGATTTTGGAGCCGGTTGAAAGATGCCTTTAGCAATGGGATCGATTTTGCATTAGACTTCATACTTGGGCTTGTCTCGGTAGCGATCGGTGTTCTGCCATTCATTCTTTTCATCGTGGCACCGATATTCCTGTTTGCAAGATATCTCTGGCGGCGGTGGCGAAGGAGAAAAGCTGCTCAGCCGACGACGGTGGAGATCGTTGAAAAGGAGATAGCGGCGGATAAATAACATGGAACGATTGTTTCAGATCTTGGCGGTGATCCTGGCCGGGGCAGCCGCTTTTTTATTTTGGTACGGCCTGCGAGACTTCACCTTCGCCGCCATCGTGCTTGGCTGCGTGGCATTCTTTTTAAGTGTGCGCGTACAGGTCAAAGCCCGCCTAAACGAACGCGAGGCACTGCGGACAGAAGCGGAGGAATCTGAAGAAGGTTAGGCTTCCGTGGTATGGCAAAGATCGTACTTGCAACATTTGGCTCGCTGGGCGACCTTCATCCAAAGATCGCGTTGGGGCTCGAATTGAAACGCCGCGGCCACAACGTATCGATCGCCGCAATGGCTTTCTATCGGGAAAAGATCGAATCGCTGGGGTTGGGGTTTACGATGATGGCTCCGCACATGGACCCGCAGGTAGAAGGCCGCTCGCCGGAATTGATGAACCCGCGGACAGGCAGCGAAAAGATCATTCGCGACATTATCTTCGGCAATTTGCGAGCGATGTACCGCGACCTGGTCGTAGCAACCGACGGAGCCGATCTGCTCATCACAGGCGAATTGATATATGCGGCCGATGCGATAGCAGAAACAACGGATGTCCGCTGGATATCAACAAGTCTTTCGCCGATCTCTTTTTTCTCGATGCACGACCCACCGGTGCCGCCGACCGCTCAGTGGATGAAACACCTGCGACCGCTCGGTAAAACTTTTCATTCGGCAGTGTTTGAGATCGCCCGGCGCGGCATTGCTGATTGGTATGAGCCATATCGCGAATTTCGCGGCGAACTCGGCCTTGATATTGACCACGATCCCATATTTCGCGACAAATTTTCAAAACTGCTGCATTTGGCAATGTATTCAAAGGTGCTTGGAAAGCCTCAGCCGGATTGGCCGCGAGCGACGCTGCAGACAGGATTTTGTTTTTATGATGGAGCTCTAGATCTTGGAGGAATGCGGCCGGAACTTCAGGAATTCATCAACGCGGGCGTACCGCCGCTCGTTTTCACACTCGGTTCTGCGGCGGTGATGGACGCCGGCGATTTTTTTGAGGTAAGTGCGGCAGCGGCGGTATTGCTGGGGCGGCGGGCGGTCCTTTTGTACGGTATTTTCAATGAACCACCCGAAATGCTCGGCGAAGATATTGCAGCTTTTGACTATGCCCCGTTCGCCGAACTTTTCCCGCAAGCAGCGTGTATCATTCACCAAGGCGGCGTCGGAACTACCGGCCAGGCTCTGCGGGCGGGAGTGCCGCAATTGATAATGCCCTACGCTCACGATCAGCCGGACAACGCGGAACGCTGCCGCCGTGCGGGGCTCGCCGAGACCATCACCCGCGAACGATATACACCCGATGCGGCCGCGCGTTCGATCGAAAAACTTATTACCGACAAAACATATAAGGCAAAAGCTTTTCAGGCAAGCCGCATCGTAGCATCAGAACGCGGCACGATGACCGCGTGCGACGCCATAGAAGATATTTTGAAAATGCCCTTTCGACGGCTAAAATGATCAATTAATGCCGTCTTAGACAGGCATCTGTTTAACAAATGATGAAGCACCCCTTAGCATATATTTTTTCTGCTGCCTTGATCTTCGCCGCAATTCTTTCCGGCACCGCATCCGCCCAGATGTCGCGAAAACCTTCGCCGACACGTGAACCGGCCGGAGCGATGGATAAAACGCCCGATTCGAAAAAGAATTCGCTGCCGCGGATCGGGTCGCGTGAAGAATTCGACACCATCGCCCGCGTTTATCATCAGAATACGCCTTATGCCATGCCGCATGCGATGTTCGTTATTGACCGCCGTTCAAAGAACCGCATCTATTTCGTTAATTCTCAGCGATTTCGTTTTCATAAAGATTTTTTGTTGGCGACCTATCTGGTGCCCCGCGGCGCCGATGTTTTCAAACCGATCTACATTGATGCCGATCGCCGATTTATTGTCGGAACCATCGCCTGGCAGGCACCGGTGGAAAAATTTACGTGGGAATTGTGGGAAGGCGATCTGGCGCCGCCGGAGCTTATAAAGCTGGCCAACGACGCGATCAATGGCCACTTTTTCACACCCGTCGCTTACAAACCTAATTCCCTGCGGCAGGAAGATGCCTCGGCATCTCTTGGCATCGACCGCGTAACGCAGGACGAGCTCAACAAGAATCAAAGTTATCTGGCATTGAATACCGGTACGGCTGTCGGCCGCATCCACATTATTGACAAGCTTGATGATACGGTGGAGATCGGTGACAACGAGATAGTTGTGCTCAAGGAGCTGCCGATCTCGTTGCCGCCTGTTCGCGGCATCATCGTCGCTCAGCCTTCGTCGCCGCTGTCGCACATCAATATCTTGGCCAAAGGCTGGAATGTGCCGAATGTGTATATAAAGGATGCCGACAAGCTTTTCAAAGAGTATGACACCTTTATATACCGGCTCGATGCAGATCTGACCAAATATAAGCTGACACGAGCTTCGCTTGACGAAGTAAAGACCGATTTCCGATCGCCGGACGAACAGGTTCCGCCCGTTGACCTGAACGTCACCAAGCTGGCCGGCCTGGCCGAAATGCGTAAAAAAAGCAGCATCGCCTATGGCTCAAAAGCCGCGAATCTTGGTGAAATGATGCATTCGCGCATCGCCGGCATGACGATTCCGGACGGGTTTTCCGTACCGTTCCATTGGTACGACGCATTTATGCGAAGCAATGGCCTTGATGCCGTGATCGATGACCTGCTGGAAGATCTCGATTTCATACACAACCCGCGCTACCGGCGGCAAAAGCTGGACGCTCTTCGAACGGCGATCCAGAATGGCAAGTTCGACGCGGCCCTGAGGCGGCAGATCGTACAGAAATGGCGGGTGCAGCTTGGCGGACGGCCGGTCTTCGTTCGCAGCTCTTCTAATTCGGAAGATCTGCCGGGATTTAGCGGTGCCGGGCTTTATTCAAGCGTTCCGAACGTGCGGAACGAAGAAAAGCTGATCGAAGCCGTGAAAAAAGTTTGGGGTTCTTTGTGGCGGTTTGAGGCCTATGAAGCGCGGGTTCGAAACTACGTCAGCCAAACCGACGTCTATATGTCCGCATTGATCCAAGTCGGCGTGGACATGGACCGCGGCGGAGTGATGATAACCAGAGACCCGTTTGACGATGAAAATAAGAATGCGGTCTATATCAGCGCCGTGTGCGGCCACAATTCGAACGTTGTGAACAACACAGGGTTGCCCGAACAGATACTTTTCAATCCGAAGTCGAATTCTGTGATCGTGATGACTCTGTCGAACCAGCAAAACGCACTCGCATTTGATGATTCCGGCGATCTGAAAGAAACGGCGGACAAATGCGCCGGTCCGCGAAACCGGATCCTGTCCGACCAACAGGCCCGAGCTCTTGCCCAGACCGCGACACGCATCGAACGGGCGTTCGGCGGTAAGACGCAAGATATAGAGTGGGGAATATTGGCGGGCAGAATTTACATAGTTCAGTCGCGGCCTTATATTGATAAGAAATGAATGTTGTAAAATTTTTAGTCTGTGCGGCTCTTGCGGGAACCGCTGTCGGTTGCGGAACTTCGAACGAACGCGCTTCGGCAAATAGCAACGTTGCGGCGGCACCGGAACGGGCGGAAAAGCTGCAGCCGACCGCCGTCCATACTACCGAGGGAAACCAGCCGCCGATACCGGTACCGACACCGCCGGCCGATGGTTCGCATACCAAATGGACACAGGGCGGAAATCCGATCGACACCGCCGAATTTGACGCTGCCATCGAACAGGCAAATGCTGTCCTAAAGTCGAATCCGCAGGAAGCCAAGGCCAAGACTGCGGCGGCACAGGCCTATTTCGAGCGCGGGTTTGCCCTTACCGAAGCCCGCCAATATGCGGCCGCTCTCGGCGATTACCGCAAAGCACTTAAGCTGGATCCGAGCCATGAAGAATCGCAAAAATGGATCAAACAGATCGTGGGCATCTACGAAATGATGAAGAAAGATTATCCGCCCGACGGCGAAGAGCCACCGGCATTGCCATTTAAAAAGGAGTCTCAGCCAAAATGAAAAAGTTTTTGATGATATTCGCATTTGCCGCGGCGCTGGCATTTTGTCCCACCGACACCGCCGCCCAAACCGCTAAGGCAATAAAATTCGCAAGGGGAGCAACCAGCACTGTTATCTCCGGCAAAATGACGGGTTATCAACAGCCGCAGGTGTTTACGATCAAGGTAAATGCCGGACAAAAGATGTCGCTGGCGCAACTGGCCGCCGGCAATCGGCGGGTCAGCATCTATGTTGAAGGGCCGGATGGCGAACCAGCACTCGATTACGACCTTTCCTGCCACTCGAAAGGAACGGTCGAGCCGACCGTTGCGGGCGTTTACAAAATAACGGTGACCGAATGTGAAAAGGCCGACCCATGGAGCGGCAATTGGCGGGTTCGGGTAACAGTAAACTAACTTTTCTCGATAGATGTGTGCGGCACGACGGGACATCAACCCGCGTTGCCGCATACATATTTGGCGATTCGGCACAAAACGGCGTGTCTGGACAAAACACCCGCCTTAAAATTACACTATCTCTTTTGTCTTAATAAGTAATTTAATTATAAAGGAACTGATCTATGGCACTTTCAGCAAATGATATTAGAAAAGGCATGGTGATCCTGCACGAAGGCGTGCCGGTTCGCGTTATGGAATTTCACCACCACACCCCCGGCAATCTGCGGGCAATGGTCCAGGCTCGGCTTCGCAACCTGCTGACGGGCAATTCTTTTGAGTTTCGCTTTCGTTCGAATGACACCCTGGAACGCATCGTGTTGGAGCAAATAAAGATGGAATATCTTTATTCGGATGGTTCACACCACCATTTTATGAACCAGGAAAATTTTGAACAGGTCGCTTTGACCGAAGACGAACTCGGCGATGCCGCTCAATGGTTGATGCCGGGTTTGACCATCGAGGTCGAATTCTATGACGGAACACCGATCGGCGTTGCTCTGCCGGCAACTATGGAATTGACCGTTCAAGACACAGAACCGGTGTTGAAAGGCGCTACTGCCTCAAATTCCAACAAACCGGCAACATTGGAAAATGGTGTCACGATCCAGGTGCCGCCATTCATCGTTGCGGGCGAAAAGATCAAGGTCAACCCCGCCGAAGCCCGATATATGGAAAGAGTGAAGTAGATCCTGTTGAAGCTGCGGAAGTTGTTTCGCGGCTTCAACCCCTTTAAATAACTTCACTGTTCGGGCGTCATTCTATGTATTCGCTGCTTTTCACGCTGGCATTTTTGCTAATGCTGCCGCTTTTTATCGTGCGGCGTGAAAAATACGCGTCCGGTTTTCGACAAAGACTCGGCTATTATCTCCCGTTTCAACAGGATTCCCGCTCTGTCGTTTGGATACATTGCGTTTCGGTGGGCGAAACGAACGCTGCCCGCCCATTGGCCGAAAGGATCAGATCTGAATTTTCCGGTTGCCGGCTGATCATTTCCACAACTACCCGCACAGGCCAAGAACTTGCCAAAAGGATATTTTCGGATACCGCCGATGCGGTTTTCTACTTCCCTTTTGATTGGAAATTCGCTGTGCGCCGTGCTTTGCAAAATTTCCGGCCGCAAACGATATTGTTGATGGAAACCGAGATCTGGCCGAATTTTGTCCGTGAAGCGAAAGCGTCCGGAGCAACGCTCGCCATCGTCAACGGCCGTCTTTCGGAAAGATCGGCCAAAAGATATGCATTGGTTCGCAGTTTTATCAGAAAGATCCTCGGAAACATCGATCTGGCTTTGATGCAGACTGAAGCCGATGCTGTGCGAATTGCCGATCTCGGAATGTTGTCTTCCCGCATTGCCGTGACCGGAAATATGAAGTTCGATCTTCATTTTACTGATAGCGATGACGAAAACGCCCGGGCTATCGGTTCGCGATTCGGCATTTCAAGCGAACGCCCGTTGATACTTGCCGCCAGTACGCACGCGCCGGAAGAACGCTGGGTCCTTGATGCTCATTGTTCGGTCGCGGCAGCTGCCAATTCGACCAAACCAAGACTGATGATCGCTCCGCGGCACCCCGAACGCTTCGACGAAGTAGCTGCGATGGCCGGAAGCTTCGGCCGCGACCCAGCTTGCGAATGGAAGGGCTTTTCGGTGGTGCGAAGATCTGCACCGCCCTCACACGCGGACGCAGTCGCAGACGTCATCATTTTGGACAGCATCGGCGAGCTTCGCTCGATCTACCGACTCGCTGCGATCGTGTTCGTTGGCGGGTCGCTGATCCGCCATGGCGGACAAAGCATCTTAGAACCTGCCGCCGCCGGCAAGGCGATGATCACCGGCCCGTTCACACACAATTTTCATGAGGCGGTGAACATATTTTTAGCCGCCGATGCTCTGATCCAGCTTCCGGAAAGGAGCAGCGATGCCGTACCCGACGAACTTCTTTTCGAAAGGTTTGAAGAGTTGTTGAATGACGGGCTGTTGCGTGAGCGCTTGGGCCGCAATGCCGCCGCCGTGATGGAGGCCAATCGCGGAGCGGCCGACAAAACACTGGATGCCTTGCGTCCATTTTTAAGGCGCCGATGACCTATGTTTTCTACTTTCTTGCTTCGATCCTGATGTTGCTGAGCATTCGTTCTCTGTTCAGCGGCATTGATTATCTGCGATATTTTAAAGAACAATTGGCGATGCCGCGAAAGCCTGTGAACGCCCGCATTTCGATCATTGCGCCGTGCCGCGGTATCGAACCTGGGCTGCGGGAAAATCTGAGGGCATTGATGGAGCAAGACCACCCCGCTTTTGAAGTATTATTTGTGACCGATTCGGAAACCGATGAGGCCGTTCCGGTTATCGACGAGATCCTTTCCGCCTATCAGAACGGTCGCCGTGTTGTAGCTCCAAAGGCAGTCAATTCGGGACAAAAGGTCGAAAATATCAGGGAGGCCGTTCGCCACATTTCCGCCGCTACCGATACGATCGCCTTTGTTGATTCGGACGCACGGCCCGCACCGGAGTGGCTTTCCAATTTGACCGCCCCGCTGTGCGACGTATCGGTCGGCATCACCACCGGCTATCGCTGGTTCCTGCCGCAGCATAGTTCTTTTGCCGGCGAGCTGCTGTCGGCATGGAATGCGTCGATCGCTTCGGCACTCGGCCGCCGCCAAAAAGCTAACTTCTGTTGGGGCGGTTCGATGGCCATTCGCCGCCGGAACTTTGAGCTCCTTGATATTAGGCAAAGGCTGGCAGGTACAGTTTCGGACGATTTCACGATGGCAGCGATCGTCAAAGAAGCCGGGTTGGGCATCTATTTCGTACCGCAGGCTCTTTCCGCATCGTTCGTTGATCTAACGCTTGCCGGCGTTTTCGAATTCACGACGCGGCAGATGAAGATAACCCGCGTTTATTCACCCGGCCACTGGCTCATATCTTTGATCGGTTCGCTTATCTTTTTGGCAGCAATGGCTTGGTCGATCTATCTGACGGCAACGGGCGAGGGGTTTCCGCGTGTTGCGGCTATCTTCACCTTAACGGTCGTTATTGTTCTAAGCACCGCAAAAGCATGGCTGCGGATGCGTGCCGTGCGGTCGGCAATGCCGCGATATGCCGGTCCGCTTCGGCGGCAGATGCTGCCGCAGCTAACGCTATGGTTGGCGGCACCAATACTTTTCGCCGTCAATTGCATCGCCGGGATATTCTCGCGGACCATCAGGTGGCGTGGAATAACCTACGAAATGATCTCTGCAAAGGACACGCGGACGGACGAAAAATAGTGACAAACCATTCTTTTGCGGCTACGCTTATTAAAGAACGGAGAGCGGCGACACATGGATAGAAACCCTTTGGAAAGCAACAAAGACCTCAGCGGTGACCCGGTTGCCGATCCGCCGCCGGCCCCGTATCAGCCCGATTCCCTTGCCGAATCGACCCGTAAAAGCGGCCTGGCGTGGTCTGCGGGAATCGTTTTGTTCGGTTCTATCTTGCTTATGCTGCTGCTCGGATGGTTCGCGGACACGATGCTCGGCAGTTCGCCATGGGGTATTGTCGGCGGAATTATCATCGGCGGCCTCTTGGGCTTCATCCAATTCTTCCGCCTAACTTCACAGATATTCCGTAAATAAGCCTTCCCGCATTGAATTTCCCGGCCATCGGCTGTAAAATAATCGTTTCGCAATGAGCGACGATCTCGATCATATCGCCGCTGAAGCGGCACCGCCCGGACCGATCTCACACGATCGGGTGTTGGTTCTGATGGCGTTTATCGGTATTATCGGCTCCGTTGCGACGTTCTTTTACATCTCGGCACATTTTGCGTCCGGTTTTTTTATTGGAGCGGCTCTTGCTTTCGTCAACTATTTTTGGCTGAAACGGACGATCGCCTCGGCATTTGCCGGTATCGGCCGCGAAGATGTAGCCGCTCCGCGAATGTCAGCTTTTACGTATTTTGTGCGGTATTTGGCCATGGGAGCGGCCATTGCGGTGCTTTACGCCAGCGGAGCAGTCTCCGTGGTCGGACTTTTGTCCGGCATGGCGATCTTCGGCTTGGCCGTTGTCGCCGAAAGTTTGATACGAATTTTTACAACATTATTTGGTTCTGAAGGATAATTAAAATGTTTTTATTGGCAGAAGGCGGACATCATACACCACTGATCGTCGAATTCATCAACCACTATCTCGGCACGCCTGTGTATAATCTGCAGATCAAATACACAAAGCCGCTGTGGGACGCCCTTTTCGAAAAGTTCGGCACCAATGCCGAATCTGTGTTTGGCAAATATTCGCCCGAAAATGCGATCCCGTGGCCGACGGTAATGTTCGTTATCGCCTGTATCCTGACGTTTTTCCTGGTCCGTCTTCTTAAGGGCAAGCTTTCGGAAGACGACCCGAAACATGGCCAGCTGACGCTCGAAGCGACCGTACTCGCCATTAAAGATCTGATCGTCGGTGTCGTTGGCGAACACGGCTTCCGCTATTTCCCGGTCATTGCCACATTCGGGATCTTAGTGCTTGTATCGAACCTGATGGGCTTGTTTCCGCTGTTCATGTCGCCGACCGCTTCGGTAAATGTGACGTTTGCGTTGGCAATTGCCTCCTTTGTCTATTACAACTATGTCGGTATTTCGGAAAACGGACTGAAAAATCATCTTGCCCATTTAACGGGGCCGCGTTTACCGCTTGTGCTGGCGATCTTCATCACACCGCTTATCTTTACGATCGAACTGTTCAGTAATATGATCCGGCCGATGACGCTCGGGCTGCGTCTTTTTGCAAATATGTTTGCCGACGAACAGGTGGCGATGATCATTTCCGGCCTGTTTCCGCCATTTACGCAGCTTTTGGTGCCGATCGTTCTGTTGCCGCTGGCCGTATTTATCGGCGTGGTTCAGGCATTTGTCTTTACATTGCTGTCAACCATCTATCTGAGCGAAGTTTCGCATGCCCCGCATGACCACGACCATGACGAGGAGCACGCCGCCGAACACGAAGCCGTCGCCGCACACGCATAGTTTTGTGCAATGTCCGGCGTACGTGGACGCATAGTTTTTTTTGAAGGTTTTACCTTTTTGTTTGAGAATTTGCATTTATAGCGGAATAGCCCGCACGCAACAGGAGCCTCGACTCCAAAGAGAGTAGAAATCGAGTGCATACCGGAAGCGAGGCGTAATAATACCACCCGCGATTCTCATTCAGCCGGAAAAAATCTTCGTAATTTAGTTAGATAAATTTTGGAGAAAAATAATGAAAAAATTTAAATTGGCTTTCTTTTCGATGCTTGCAATGGCATTGACCGCCCTTCCGGCAATGGCACAAAGCGGTGCTGCCGACAACGAATCGACCGTTACCGCATACAAAGCGTTGGCAGCCGGGCTCGGTTTCGGCTTGGCCGCCGGCCTCGGTGCTTTGGCACAGGGCAAGATCGGTTCTTCGGCTGTTGAAGGTGCTGCTCGCAATCCCGGTGCTGCCAGTACCGTGCAGACCATGATGATCATCGGCTTGGCCCTGATCGAATCGCTCGTTCTGCTCGCATTGGTTATCGTATTCGCCAAATTGTAATCAGCGATCGCATATTTTGGACGCGGACCGGAACTTTTGTTCTTGTCCGCGTTTTTTCTTTGTGGCGTGGTGTGTAAAAATAGGCTGATAATATGCAACCCGGCACGGCCGAGGACGTTCTAATTACAAATGGCTGATAAATTTACGGGAATGATCATCGCGGATAAGTACCGCTTGGACACATTGCTTCGCCGCAGCAGCATGGGCGAGATCTATCGCGGCGAAAACGTAGCGATCGAAAAACCGGTGATAGTAAAAGTGCTCGATGCCGATCTCGGCCGCGATGAAGAGATACGGCGGCAATTTTCCGCAGAGGCTCGCAATGCGGTGCACCTATCACACCCGAACATTTTGGCGGTCAATGATTTCGGCACGGATGCGGCGGGAAATGTTTACATCGTCTTCGATAATTTCGACGGCCAAACCCTTCAGGAAATATCAAACGCCCAGGGGCAACTTTCTTCCGGACGGGTCGTTTCTCTAACGGACCAGATCGCATCCGCCCTCACCGAACTAGAAGCAAAAGGCATCGGCCACTCCGACCTGACGCCGGAAAATATTTTGGTGGGCCGCCAACCGGACACGACCGAAACGGTTCGTATATTCGATCTATCGGGGGAATTGGATACCCGCGATATCTACACGGTCTCTTACCTGCCACCTGAAACATTCGGCCCGAAACAGATGTCTGACAACCGTTCGGACGTTTATACTTTAGGCAGCATCGTCTATCAGATGCTTGCGGGCGACGTTCCCTTCAAAGGCGAAACTGCCACGGATGTAATGCTAAAGCAGGCCGAAGAACAGCCGGCGGCGATCAACGCTTTCCGTAAGGACGTTTCTCCGCTGATGGAACAAGCAGTGCTGAAAGCTCTGAACAAGCTTCCGGAAAAGCGACAGCAGACACCTGCCGAATTGGCTCTCGAACTTAAACTGGCCGCCGCTCCGCCGCCTAATAATTTGTGGAAAACGGCCTTTTTGGTGGTCGGGGGTATTGTTGTGCTGGCGAGCGCGTTGATCTATGCGACGCGTGTAAAGCAGACCGATCCCGTAACTGTTTTGCAGCCGGATGCGAACGGAGTTCCGGTGCAGCCGATCAATCCCGCGACAGGTGCCGAAGAACAAACTTTGGCCGCCGCTTCTGCCGCAAATCCGGGAGCGTTGGCAGATGCCGCAAATATGACACAGCCGCCGGGAACGCTGCCGGGCGGTGATGGCTACAATGCTTGGGGAAATGGTGTCGCACCGCCGACCGGGGCTCCGCCGACCGGATATGTTCCGCCGGGCGGCCAGGTCTATACCATCGACCCGAACACCGGCAGCCCTTTCATGCCAAATGATTCGGGCGTCGTATTGGTTCCGGTGCCGGTCAATACACCTGCTCCGAAAGCATCGCCGACGCCTAAGAACCCGGCTGCTGCCAATTCGAACACTTCGACGGCCCCGCCGAAACCGGCCGCCTCTCCGCGCCCTGAACCGGCTCCGGCTCGGACCCCGGCTACCAGATCTCCGTCCAGACCGGAACAGCCGTCCGATCGGCCGGGCAATTCGCCGGACGAACATTAGATCAACGCGGAACTTCGATCGCCAGTAATATATCGGAGATCACGGCATCCGTCGTGGCTCCTTCAAGTTCTGCTTCGGCACGCAGCGTGACACGATGGCGAAGCACCGGTTTTGCTACATCGCGAATATCATCGGGTGTCGGGAAATCGCGTCCGCGAATGGCTGCCAATGCCTTTGATGTCATCAGCAAAGCAACGGAAGCTCGCGGGCTTGCACCATATAAAAGCGTCGGGTGCGAACGCGTTCGCCGCACTATCTCGACCAGATATTTTTGTACGCCCGGTTCCATCCGCATCTGTTTTATCTCTTGCCGGCAAAGTTCGATCGACGTTCCGGCAGGCAGCGGCTGCAGCTGTGCCCGGTCTAAGTGGTGCGAATTAAAACCGGCATCCCAGCGGGCAACGATCTCCTCTTCGGCCTCCTGCTGCGGATAATCGATCATGATCTTCATCAAAAATCGATCGAGTTGTGCTTCGGGCAGCGGATACGTGCCTTCGTATTCGATCGGATTTTCAGTCGCCAGAACCGTGAAGAGCGGCGACAGCGGATAACGTTCGCCATCTATGGTCGTCTGGCGTTCTTCCATCGCCTCAAGCAGGGCGGCCTGCGTTTTCGGCGGCGTGCGGTTGATCTCGTCCGCCAAAAGGATGTCGGTAAAGATCGGCCCATGCCGCAGCGAAAAATCCGATGACTGCATATTGAAGACGTTCGTGCCGGTAATGTCCGAAGGCATCAGATCGGGGGTGAATTGAATACGCGAAAATCTCGCTCCGATGATCTGTGCCAGCGTTTTTACAAGCAATGTTTTGGCGGTACCGGGAACGCCTTCGAGCAAAGCGTGGCCTTCGGCCAGAACGGCGACCATGACCTGTTCGATGACCTCGTCCTGACCGACGATGGTCTTTCGCAATTCATTCAGAATATGTGCAACTGTTGCAGGTGTGTAAGTTAGCATAAATTTAATTGGCACCTCGGCCGCGTTTCAATCCCATATCCTTTTCCAATTTCCGAAGTCGTTCGGCCAACCGAACCGTTTCTTTTGCCCCGGCCGGGTCGCCGTATATGATATCTTCGCAACGCAGCATTAGGGCAGAGATCTCCGCCCGGTCGCCATTGACCCGGTCGGCGATGGCGGCCGCCAGATCATCACGAGAAACAGACGTGTTGTCCAAGCCGACCGAACGGGCCGAACGCCGCCTGAAATCTTTATATATACTCTCGATCGCCAGATCATACGCACGGGTGCGTCGCTGCAGTTCGGCCATTGCGGAAACATATTCCAGTTTTGATAACCGGTTCGGCTCATCCTCAGGCAATGCCTTTGCAAAACGGCGGCTTTGCGACCAAATGAATGCCAGCGCCAGAGCACAAAGCTGCAGCACGATCGCAATAATTGGCGTTCCGGAAAAATACTGCAGCAACTGATTGCCGGAAGACCCGTAACCATGATGAAACTCATCAAAAACAATTGCTGTTCCGGAACGAACAACGTTCATCCCAAATTCGGCATTGTCAGCCAATCCGATGCCTTTGTTCGCGATTATGAACGGATCTCCGACATAGATGATCTGTCCGCTGCCGTAAACCGACTTTGCGGCAATGTTCTTTTGGCCGCCGGCCAGCAGTATGAGGGGCGAAGAAATCTCCTCTTCACTCGTTACTGTCTCCGATCCGTCAGCAGCGACATTGGCGATCTCAAAACCGGCGGCAAATTTCGAGGGCTGAACCGCATTGATGCCCCATGCTGCCAGCGAAGGCTGTATCGGTCGGACAGCCGGCATAGAACCGATCATTTCGGTGGTATTCGCCGGATCGACCGCCGCTGTCGTGACATCTGTCGGCGGATCGACGATCAACTGCCAGTCGGCCGACGGATTCAGAAAACCGCTTGCGGGGCTGCGGTCGATCAGCACTAAAGTGCCGCCGCGCGCCACCCATTTCAACAGAGCCGTCGTTTCCTCCTGCTCGAAATCTTCGCGAAAAGGCCCGACCAGAACGAAGGTCGCGGTGGAATACCGGCGGTCGCGGACGAACTCATTCGTCGTATCCTGCCACCGCATAGGCTTTCGCCCGGTCTCTTCGAGCAGCGAATAGAAAGCCCGTGTACCGGTTGATCCAAAATTGTAAGACGAACGGTTCGGTTCCGATTCTTTGTCCGGTGGTCTCTGTTTTTGCGTATGCGAAACTAGATTGAGCGCGATAAGCACTACGGCCACGGCCGCAAATACTGCGATCATTAATATCTTTTCTCGCATATCATTTCGCCAAGCCTGCTGAAGATGGCATTGATCGACGAACGATGAACGCCAGCCGTGCCCCACTGCAGCTCGACCTTACTTTAGCTCGGCCACCATTTCGCCATACGCCGTTCTGAATCTTTCCCAATCGGCGGAACTTGCGTCTTGTTTTCCGTACCAATGCCGTTCGAAGGTTGATGTCAGGTCTGAGACGCTGCGATAGATCTCCGGCCGCGGGCGTACGTCTAGCAAATAGTCGCGATTGGTTTTATACCGCGCCAGCCGCACAAAGCCCCGGTCGCTTATCTCGCAAAGGGCGGCAATATATCCTTTACGGATCGCACCACGGAGATCGCCGCTCAGAGCCAATGCCTCAGCATCGGCAAAAAGGGTCGTCGAAGTTTCTTCGGGCGCAATATTTTCACCCAAAATGATGCGGCCTTTCTTTTCGCGGCCGCGTCGGGTGGCATGCCGCGAACGAAGCAGCGGAGCCAGCTTATAGACCGCAAAGGCCAGAATGCCCAATAAAAATACGCCGAGCACCAATAGAACGACCCGGACGAATTCCTGCGAAGGCGGGGCAGGCATACTGCTTCGATCCGTAGCGGGGCCGCGGTTCATCAACCATTCCCAAAATTGCCGGACCGCTCTTTGGATAAAGTTCTCTTCGGATTCCTCCGCGGGTGCATATTCAGGCCGCTTTAGGATATTTTCCAGCCGCTGTTTATTTTGATCTTTCGTTGCCGCCGAAGATTCCATATAGTGGGTCGAATCGGCCTCATCGGCAATCGCGGCCAGGCGTCCGCTGATCGCAGCCAAGATCGCTGTCTTTTCCCCGCGGTCCTCCGTTTCCTGAACAGTTTTTAGTTTTGCCGCGAGCCAGCGATTATCTGTTTCAATGGTCCCGCCCGCCGTTTCGATCTTTTCGCTTTCCGGAACCAGTTCCGTTATCCTTTCCGCCAGATCCTGTTCGTGGACGGTGTCGAGATCAACATCTTCGTCCGCCGCCAGCGAAATATATTCTGCGACGACCGTTTCAGCTTGATTTACACGATCAGCGTATTTACCGGCGTCGATCGCCGCAGCAATTGTATGAAGGCAGATCATCACCGCTCCGATGGCGATAATTCTGAGCCGATTTTTGCGCGACGCTCTCATATTATCCGTCAAGCCCCAACATGCTTCCCGAACCTTTTGGCCGCGGCTGCGAAACCGGAGAGCCGGCAAGCGGGCGGACAGGCGGACCGACGGCGGTGGTTGCCGAAAGGGCAGGCTGGAGCGGATTTAGGTATTCGTCCGGAACCGTAGGAATATCGCCAAGCCGCCGAGCCGCCAAAAGTTCTATATCGTAGCCCTCGTGCCGGACACGTTCATCAACATACAACAGGCACATTCCGATCATCCACACGGGCGTCAGAACGATCAGGCTGGCTTGTGAGATCAATTGTGCCGATATCTCATACCAAAGCGGCAGCGTGTTCTGGTCACCGCCGAATATCGGCACCCCCTGCAGCGACGCATACCACATCAGCGGTATGAACAATATTGCGAGTGCTGAATATGTGATGACAACAGAAAAAACGACCAGAGCGCTAAAACGTTTGACATTGCCGCGTGCCAGGCTGATGCTGCGGCTGATCGAACTCATCACGCCTTGCCCTTCGACCAGCATCACCTGCGGGACGTATGCAAAACGCGAGACGATGTACATCATTGCAAGAAAGGTTAGAACGCCGCCGGCCGCACCGATAATAAAAACCGCTATCGACAGCAGGATCGTCGAAAATCTGAGCGCATAAGAAGCGATCAAAATGCCTGCTCCGGTAACCAACAGCCCCATATACATGACCGCCATTGTGATCGTTCCGACGATCCCGATCAGAACCAGAGCGGCCGCGATCAATCCGGGAAGGCGGCTCCATGTGCTGCGATAGGTTTCGCGGAACGTAATTGCTTCGCCAAAGAGCAGATGACGGACAAAATTGCGCGACGCACCACCCATGACCGCCACCGTCGCGATCGCCTCTGTAAACCAGATGGCCACGGAACCCGCCCACAAAGCAAGAAGGTACGATATGTCCTGCAGATCATCGACCCCGGCCCCCGGCCCGGCCGGAAACAAATATCGCATTAAAAGCGTCCACACCATGGAAATTACCGTTCCAAGCACGACCGGCACGGCCGCGATCGAAATGAACACCGCAAAATTTTGCCGGTAAAAACGCACCGCCCGGTCAATTAGGTCGCCTGCTCCGAGCGGTCTGACCGCCAACGACGCATCGCCAATATCCTTTGCGGTTGAAGAAGATAGCTCCATGGCTTGGTGAAAGTGCTGACATCCAAGTATATACGATATTCGACGGCCAAGAAATCCGAGCCGTCCGCCCAAACAAAAAAACCGCCGATCTCGCGACCGGCGGCAAAGGTAAATTCAGGGTTCGCCCAAACTAGAAATTTAGACGTGCACCCAACTGAACGGAACGCCCTTGGTCAGCAGAAGTATATCTACCAAAGTTACCATTAGTGATATTCAATGCTGTCGGACTCAAATTCACTCCGGTGAAACGAACAGTGTTCAAGAGATTAAACGCTTCGAAACGCAACTCCAGATTGTTAGTTTCGCTGAAGAGCTTGATTTTCTTGGCCAACACTGCATCCCAGTTGTTGGTTATATTATTCAATCTGAACTGATTCTTGCCTGACGTGCCTCGACGGCCGCCGGCACAAGGGCCAGAGACAAACCCGCCGGTACAGTCGATACGACGGAAGGCGTCGATATTAAACGCACGTCGGTCGTTTTTCTTCGGATCCATGGTTTGATAAGGCGATCCCAAATCAGCAAAATTGACAATGGCTCCACCGGTTCCGTCCGTGTCCGTCGGATTAGCAACGCTGAAAACATCTCCCGATTGATAGGTGTAGATCAGACCAAGACTCCATCCATCAACAATGCGATTTACGATCCCTTTCGTTTGCTTAAAGAAAGGCAATTCATAGATACCACTGACAACGAAACGGTGTGGGTGATCATCTGAGGAAAGTCCCCAACCCGCACTGCGATCCAGCAAGTCTAATTGTCCGCGCTGTGTGTCAGCATCAGACAATGACTTTGAAAAGGTATAGGCGGCCTGGAATTGGAAACCATCGCTAAAACGCTTTTGAAAGTTAACCTGGAAAGCATCGAACTGCGAATTTCCGCCGCTGGTCAATTGATTCAAAGCTACAGAAATGTCGTTATTCAGCCTACGACTGTTTACATTTCCAACCGTTGGGGTTGGGGTAACTTGTGGGCGAAGTGACGCCGGAAGCAAAGTGCCAACCGAAGGATTGACGGCTTCGCGGATATAAAGTTTATGTCCCCGCGAACCGACATAGCTCAAACCAATAACATAGTCGCGAGCGAAGCTCCTTTCAACCGTCACGTTCCATTGAAACACTTCAGGTGTCTCAATATTCGGATCGATAGGTTGTGAGAATTGTGTCAGCCTTGGGGCAGCAGCCGTCAGGCCAACCAAAATATCTGAGGTTGACGTAAACGGATTTGGGATCGATGTCGGAACATCTTTCGGCCCGCCAAGATAGCTGTAGAGCGGATACGGGTCTGGAGCGAAAGGATCCGCCAACGTGCCGCTTGCCCGGTAGAAATATGCATTCGTGCCGTTAAATCCCGGTGCCGACAACTGCTGAAGTGCCGTATCGCCGACAATGGCACCATAGTACATGCCAAATCCGGCTCTGAACACAGTCTTATCTTTGCCCGCCAGGCGGCCCAAGAATCCTTCGCCCATATTGACTGAATAGGCCAAGCCTACACGTGGGGCAAAGTTGTTCTTGTCGAGAGCAACGCCACCCTCCGGAACAGTTCCGCCAAGTACGTTGTCCTGATCGCCAACATAGACAAGCCCGTTCGGAGCTCGTCCGCCTGCGGGCAGAGCGATCCGTCTACCATCATAACTAAGGGTTCCGGCGATCAGCTGTTGAGACACAGAACCCGGACGATAATATGCAACTCTATTTTGAAGGTCCTTCAAAGGGGAGGTATATTCGTATCTAACACCGTAGGAAAGCGTGAGATTGCGAGTCGCTCGCCACGAATCTTGAGCAAAAGCCGCATATCCTTTCTGCCGATAATCCCGTACGCCAGCAGATCCGAATTGAGCTGTCAGCGGGCTCGTACCTAAAAGGAAGTCTGCGTAATCGTCGCCGACGGAATTGCTCCCAGGTTCGCCAACCGCCGAATATCCGAAAATACCCTGATTGATAAACAAGAAATTCGTATTCTGTTTGTATTTAACAAAATCGACTCCAAATTTCATTCGGTGAGAGCCGACAAGCCAACTGACAGAATCCTGGAACTGAATATTTTCAGTTATACGGGCCTGCGGTCCCTGAATCGTGTTTCCGAGAAAGATGCCTCTATCATAGAAACTAATACGGGGCGGACCGGCAAATTGAGCATCGGCTACGAAATTCGCTGTAAATCCGATCTGTGCCGGAGTGGTCTTGTTGACCGGTGCAACGCTCGGCTGATCGTTACGCGAATAGCTAACCAAAAAATTGTTGATCAGATTTGACGTCATGACGTAGGTGTAGCGACCGACATAGTTGTCGGTTGCACGCTTATCCGTGGCACCAAAACCAGGAAAATTAGTTCCGCCAAAGGCGAGTCCTGCGGCCGCGTCACTGTCAAAATAGTTGTAAGTGAAGTTTAATAGGTGGTCGTTTGTGATGTTATGGTCCAAACGCAGCGTGAAATAGTTATTGATCGTTAAAGTATCATTTCCCACTTGAGCTTGCCCGCTAGCATTTGGAGTAGGCAAGAACTGATTGTAGTAGGCCGCGATCGGCGAGATACGGTTGGTCGGGATAACATTTCCCGGAAAAGGATTACCGCCAGGATTGGCTGCGGTCGCCGTTAGCGGGTCGTAAATTGTTGAACCGGAACCACTGAAGTTTCCCTGCCGCTCAGCAAGTGTTGGGATTCCCGAAACGGTCGAAGAAGCTCCGCGGTTTTGCCAGCGACGTTCGTAATCGACAAAGAAAAAGCTTTTGTCCTTACCATCATAAATAGAAGGAACGCCTTCGCCGAAATTGAGAAAATATATTGGTCCGCCAACATTGAATCCGTACTCTTTACGGTCAAACGGCTCCCGAACATCCTGTCCGGCTCTGCCCGTTGTGCCCGCCAAAGCTTTGGTTAGAAAATTAGCTGCCGAAAGTTCGGTCGGACGATAGAAAAAGCGGCCATTTCCGAAAAATCTGTTTGCTCCCGAACGAGTGACTACGTTGATAATAGCACCGGTGTTACGTCCGAATTCGGGTTCGAAGTTCGAAGTAAGCAGACGGAATTCTTGTACAGCATCCGGTCGCGGCTGGGCACCAATAGTGCCACCCACAGCAACTTCATTGTTATTAGCACCGTCAAGCTGAATATTGTTTTCAACACCACGGTTTCCGTTGACGCGAATCCCTGTACCAGATAGTGTACCCGCAGTCGGTGCAACGCCCGGCTGGAGAAGGGCTAGTGATAGAATGTTGCGACCATCTAGCGGCAACCCTTCAACGCGCTTTCTATCCACCGTCGTTCCAAGTGTCGCCGACTCTCGATCAATAAGTTCGTCGCCCGCTGTGACCGTAACTTCGTTAGTTACCGTACCCACTGCCATTGCAACATCGAGCACAAGATTTCTATTTGGCTCAACTTTGATCTCATTTATCCGAGAATCGCTAAAACCCGACGCGTTAACAACAATATAGTAGATCGCCGGATCAACTTCCAAAAATTGATAGGTTCCGTTTGAACTGGTTTGGGTAACCGATTCCGTTCCTTTTACAGCATCGACCAATCTAACTGAAGCGTTAGGGATCGCTGCTTTATTCCCATCGCTCACAATACCGCGTATAGTTCCGCGTGTACCCTGAGCAGACACATTGTAACCGACGAGCGCAATTATCGCCAGAAACATAAAAAGCATCTTTTTCATAAATTATTTAACTCCTAAGTAGTGAGACAGCTGTTTAAAGCAATCGCCCTTCCCGTAATTATTTCCTCAAACCAACTATTTAAGAAAATAAGATTTTCTTTCACTGCTAAGAATGGCCAAAAAAATAAAGGTGAAGGACTGCAGTAACATGTACCAGATACGACAATAGACAAAAACTATGCCACGGGGGGCGTTTGATAGCTTAAACCATCACCAAGCATATATATATGTTAATTTGCGTCGATCGCGCGAGAACACGTTATTTCTAATAAAAGGCAACGGTTCTTGCAAGAATCGGATATTTCTCCAAAATTCTGAATTTATTCCCGAGACGCTATGGAATCCCCGGTGTCAGATCTGAAGGTTGTAGGACTTGATCTTTGAATTGAGCGTTGTGGCATTGAGGCCGAGAAGGCGGGCGGCTCGGCTTTGGTGTCCGCCGGTTTGTTCGAGAGCTCGGCGGATAAGATCGATCTCAAATGTTTTGACCTGGTCGTAGAAATTTACGCCGCGTGCAATATCAATACCGACGGAGGCCCCTTCGGCAGCCTGGACCATCTGATAGGCGTGGTCGGGGTCGCGAACTTCCGGCCGCAAACATTCGACGGTCAATTCGTCGGTCGGAGCAATTACGACGGCCCGTTCGATGATGTTCTCAAGTTCGCGGACATTTCCCGGGTAGTAATAATTTTCAAGCAAAGAAAGCACATCCGGGCGAATTGATTCGGAAATCGTGCGGCCATTCTCTTCGTTATATTTGCGTATAAAATGCTGGGTAAGCGGCAAAATATCTTCGTGTCGCTGGCGAAGTGCCGGCAATTCGATCGGCACCACAGAAAGGCGATAATAGAGGTCTTCGCGAAAAGTGCCGGTCTTTACGGCGTCCTTCAGATCAACATTGGTCGCGGCGATGATGCGAACATCGACCTTGACCGGAACCGTGTCGCCAAGCGGTGTAAATTCGCGTTCCTGAATAACGCGCAGGAGCCGCACTTGGATCTCCGGGCGCAGATCACCGATCTCATCTAAAAAGATCGAACCGGTATCCGCAACCTCGAAAAGGCCTTTTTTGGCGGAAACAGCCCCGGTAAAGGCTCCTTTTGTGTGGCCAAAGAGTTCGGATTCCAACAATTCGGAGGGAATATTCGAACAATTTACGGCAACGAAAGGATTATCCGCTCGCGGGCTGCCTTCGTGGATCGCCTTTGCCAAAAGTTCTTTCCCGGTGCCGCTTTCGCCGGTGATCAGAACGGTCGAACGAGCCGGTGCGACCCGATCTACCAAACGAAAGATATCTTCCATCAGATCCGAACGCCCCACGAAAGCATCGCGCTTTACAGAACGGGTCATTACCTGGCGAAGGGTTTGGCGCTCTTCTTCTTTCCGGCGTTTTTTGATGCCCCGGGCGGCTAGAGAAACGATCTGTTCATTTTGAAACGGTTTGCGGATAACGCCGGCGGCTCCTTTTTCCCAGGCCGAGATCGCCGTATCAAAGGTGGCAAACGCCGTTATCATCAGCACCACGGCGTCCGGGTCGATCTTTATCAGCTCTTCAAGAGCGGTCAGGCCGCCCATGCCCGGCATCGAAACATCCATCAAAACAACATCATAAGAATGCCGCGAATATGCTTCGAGCGCTTCTTCGCCCGTTTTTGCCAGATCGACCTTATATCCTGCGCCGGAAAGTATCGTCTCCAGCACATCGCGCATTATCTCTTCGTCGTCGCAAACTAAGATGGAACCTTTTTTACCCATGAAATTTGAATGATACCGCAAAGCCGCTGCGGTTATCCAGTTACGCCCGCCGGCGGTTTCTGCTATATCATTTGAATATGGCGATCTACGACCGATTTGCATCCCGATATGACCGGCTTCTGCGGCCATTTGAAAAATTGGGGCTTGCCAAATGGCGATCGGAAACTCTGTCGCTGCTGCCGCACAATGCCTCAATTTTAGAGATCGGTGCCGGAACCGGTGCAAATTTCAGCCGCTACCCGGTTTGCCGCCACGCCGCCGCAGCCGAAATATCTATAAAAATGCTCGAGATCGCTCGGGGCAAGGCAACTTTCCAAGACCTCGTTCAGGCCGATGCCCAAAGGCTGCCTTTCGCCGCAAATTCATTCGATGCAGCATTTGCAACTATGGTTTTCTGCTCGGTATCAGATCCGGCCGGGTGTTTGGCCGAAACATTGCGCACGATCAGGCCCGGCGGCAGCTTGGTCTTGCTTGAGCATGTTCGGCCGCCCGGAATACTGGGTAGAGCCTTTGACGTATTGAATGCGGTGACAGCTCGATTGGCGGGAGAGCACATCAATAGGCAAACTGCCGCAAATGTCGAATTCGCCGGGGCTGAGATAATTGAGGTCCGCCCGCATCTGCTCGGGATCTTCAACCTGATCCAAGCCAAAAAACCGGCGGAAAGAGCATAAACCTTTGGAAAATATTCTCGTATGATATTTTATAGACAGATCAAATAGATCGTGATCGAAAATAAAATTGCATGGCCACATCAAAAGGTACAAAAATATTTCTTGGCATCGGAGCTGTTCTTCTGGTGCTTGTTCTTTTAGGGATCATCGGCCTGGCTCTTTTTGCCAGTTCGCTTAGCAAACCGAGCGTTGCTTCGAACAGCGTGCTCGTTCTGGACGTTACCGGCAGCTTGCCGGATTATGCCCCGGATGACCCTTTCATCGAAGCTCTCGGCATGTCGCCCGGCCAATCTTTCACCGGGCTTATAACACAGCTTCGTAAAGCAAAGGTGGACAACCGCGTCAGCGGTGTGCTGCTCAATATAAATTTTCCCGGTATTGGCTGGGCAAAAGCTGATGAACTCCGCGACGCGATAAAAGACGTGCGGCAATCGGGCAAACCTGTTTATGCCTATATGGAACTGGGTATGAATAAGGAATATTACATCGCCACCGCCGCCGATAAGATATTCGTGCCGCCGCCGGGCGATATCTATATCAACGGGCTCGCATCAGAGGCGATGTTCTATAAAGGCTCGCTCGATAAACTAGGCATCGAAACAGATGTGGTTCAGATCGGCCCGAAATACAAGAACGCCCCGGACCAATACACCAAAAAAGAAATGGGCGAAGGTCAGCGCGAGGTCACAAATGCTCTTTTAGACGAATTTTACGGCCGGATGGTAAATGCGATCGCCGAATCAAGAAAGATCTCGCCGGACGACGCAAAAGGCCTGATAGACAACGCCCCGTATAACGCTCGGCAGGCAAAAGATCTTGGCCTGATAGACGATGCGTTCTATCGCGAACAGGTCTATGGTGAATTTCAAAAGAAGCTCGGCTATGCGGAAAATGATAAGCTGCGGACCATTTCCGGTTCGCGCTATCGGAATGTTTCTTCGGATTCGCTCGGGCTTAACAATGGCGAAAAGGTCGCCGTTATCTATGCCTCCGGGGCGATCAACATCGGCCGTTCAAGCGAAAGCCCTTTTGGCGGAAGCATGGTCGGTTCGGACACGGTCGTTGCGGCGGTAAATGATGCCGCCAATGATACATCTGTCAAAGCGATCGTATTGCGCGTGGATTCGCCCGGCGGTTCCGCCCTTGCATCAGACCTTATGTGGTACGCCCTCGAAAACGCCAAGGCAAAGAAGCCAGTGGTTGTTTCGATGGGCGACGTCGCCGCTTCCGGCGGTTATTATATTGCGGCAAATGCCAACACGATCGTTGCACAACCTTCGACCATTACCGGTTCGATCGGAATGTTCATGGGCAAACCGGTCGTCAAGGGATTGTACGACTGGCTCGGGATCAGCAACGAATATACCACCCGGGGCAAAAATTCGGGCATTTTTAAGGAAACCGAACATTGGACCGACGCCGAAAGGACGAAAATGACCGACCAAGCAAACAGCGTCTATTACGATATGTTCGTGCCAAAGGTCGCCGCCGGCCGAAAAAAGACCAATGAAGAGGTCGATGCCCTCGGCCAGGGGCGTGTGTGGACCGGCACCCAAGCAAAAGAACGCGGTTTGGTCGATGAATTCGGCGGACTGGAAAAAGCGATCGAGATCGCTAAAGTGCAGGCCGGCATCGCCGCAGATAAAGAAGTTCGGCGGGTGATCTTTCCGACGCCGAAGCCGTTTTTGGAAACTTTGTTCAGCGGCGGCGATTCGGTTCAGATCTCCGAAGAACAAAAAGCTCAAAAGGCGTTTGCACAGGCATTGCCCGAAGACGTACGCAAGGCTTTCCGCTATTCGGTAATGATGGAACAGATGAAACGCGGCGACGCGATGATGATGATGCCTTTTGAATTAACGATCAAATAGGCAAAAAACATTGATCTTGTAGGGCGGATCTTGGTTCGCCCTTTTTTTGCGGGTTTGACAGGGTGGATATTTGCGCATAGATTGTTTGCGTAATTCTTTTTTCCCTTTTTTAGCGAGGTAGATATGCTGAGAATGATCTTCGGGGTCTTAGCCGGTTTCATTGTATGGAGTATTCTTTGGATCGGGTCTGATCAATTGCTTGCAGTGATCTCTCCTGATCGGTACGGAGCTCATCAAAATGCCTTTCAGGCAGCTATTGAGACCGGGCAGCATTTCGCCGCTGACCCCGTTCTGCTCGTTTCGCATATCGTCCGGGCGATCTTAATAACGGCGATCGCCGGTTTTGTGACAGCTGCCGTCGCAGGAGAAAACCGCCGCTCCGCTCTGATATTGGGAATAGTGCTGCTTATCTTCGGGGTGGCTGTCCAGCTAAGCGTGTGGAGCTATTTACCGCTTTGGTACCATCTGATATTTCTTGCCTTACTGCTGCCGATGTCCGTCCTTGGTGCTCGGCTGAAGCGTTTTGCATGACCGCAACCGGCAACGGGATCCCGATTTCGTCTTTACCATGAACAAGCCGGCTAAGCCTTGCGATCTCGGCTTCTATGGTTTCCAACAATTCGTTCGGCGGCAGATCATCGCGGCTCTCGTAACAGGCGTGATGCATGCAAGCGGGAGGTTTGGCCGGGCCATGGACCAAACAGCCGCGTGCTCGTTCGAAAAGCGGACAGGCATAGGTCGCTTCCGAGCCTGCTCCGAGAAGATCATATCTTTCGATCGCCGCTGCCGTTCGAGAATAGACTGCCGCTGCGTCCGGAAGTTCGGCGATCACACTATTTATCGCGGAAGCTTCGAGCCGGGTTATGCGTACATTGACGAAATGTTCATCCAAACAGCAGGCTCCCGGCGTTTGGCACGTTGAACACGGCTGTGCCCGATGCTCATATTCGGTACGGAGTTTTTCGCCGAATTCGCGCTTGATCCGGTACATTTGCCGCACGGCAGACGAATGCGGGATTGGTCGCTTCATTGAGTAAAAACTAAACGTTTTCCGCAAAATGGTCAAACTCTTTCCCCGTCGGCGGCATCGTACCTCAAATGCCTGCCTACGGTAAATAATTCAAATCTTAAAAGCATAATGCTAATATTATAGTATTCGCTTTACCCTTAAGCAGGCGAAAAAAAATAGAAAGGCCAAATACGACCATGCGAAAGTTATATCGGGGATTTATCGTTCCCATTCTGCTTTTGATCAGCACCGTCACGATCTTGGCGGACGAGATCACACTTAAGAACGGCGACCGGCTGACCGGAAAGATCGTTGATCTGGATGGCAGCAACATTACGCTTGAAACCGAATTTGCCGGCAAGATCAAGATCGATGCCAGCCATATTGACAGCGTTTCGCTCGTCGAAGGTGCCACGCCGACAACGGTAAAAAAGGTTATCAGCGAAGCACCGAATAAGGTCGAGATAGCCGCCAAACCGGCCGAACTCGTCGCCGATGCCCCGGTTCCGCCGGTCAAGAAAGCAGAGACAGCGGCAAAACCGGCAGCACCGATCAAACCTATCCGCAGATTGTTCGGCGGGCCCTACTACGGTTTGACCAGCCACTGGGAGGGCAACATCAACATCGGCTTTAGCTATACGAATGGAAACACGCGAACATCGACCATGACGACCAGCTTTAGAGCTGTAAAATATGGCCATCGCGACAATATCACGGTCTATACACGCAGCCTCTGGAACAGCAACCGCAAGGCTTCTCAATCCACGACGACAAATGCGCTGTGGGGCGGCATTCGATATGACCGCAACGCAACCGACCGCACTTTCGGATTCGTTTCATATGATTTTGAACGCGACCGGCCCAAAAATCTTAATTTTCGCTCGGTTATCGGCGGCGGTGCGGGTTATCGGTTCATAAAGAACGATCGTACCCAATGGGATCTGTTGGCGGGCGGAGCTTGGAACAAGGCTTGGCAGATCGGAGAGAATACGAGCACACCCGAAGCGACGGCCGGCAGTTCGTTTCGACACCGTTTCGGCGACCGCGTCAAGCTGCAAAAGACGTTTACCTTTTATCAAGATGTGACCTCCATGACCAAATATCGGTTCATCTTTGATTCCACCTTGTCGGCCGATCTGACGAAACGAATTGGCTGGTTCCTTACCATCGGCGACCGTTATGTAAATATACCCATTGGCACGGCTGAAAAGAATGATGTGCTTTTCACGACCGGGGTAAAATGGAATTTCGGCAAAAAGGATTAGAAAAGAGATGTTGAAAGAAGGCGATAAAGCACCGGATTTTACGGCGAAAGATCAAGACGGCAACGAGGTAAAACTGGCCGATCTGAAAGGCAAAAAGGTAGTTTTGTATTTCTATCCGAAAGACAACACCCCCGGATGCACGAAAGAGGCATGTTCATTTCGCGACGCCGATGCCGAACTAGCCGCCGCGGGCATCAAGGTGCTCGGTGTTTCAACCGATGATGAAAGGTCTCATCAAAAATTCATATCGAAATTCCAATTACCGTTCGACCTGCTTGCGGATACAGATAAAAAGATAGTCGAAGCCTATGGCGTATGGGGAGAAAAAAGCTTGTACGGCCGCAAATATATGGGCACTTTCCGCAAAACTTTTCTAATAGACGAAAACGGAAAGATCGTCAAAATATTCGACAAAGTAAAGGTGGAACAGCATGCTCAAGATGTGATCAAAGCCTTTGCCGAGATCTGACATCCTGTTACAGCCTAACGATCTTTGCCTTACCGCCGCTTCTTACGTCCGGTGCCAGAGCGTTTCGCGTGTCCACAACGACCTTTGCCAATTTGCAAACGCGATCGTAATCGACTGTTGAATGCTCCGTACAGATCACAACGCAATCCGAGGAGCTTATCAATTCGTCCGTCAGATCCTGATTGAACAACGGCTCTGCATCGCCGATGGTGTACGCGTGGTCAAAGGTAACTTCGGGAACGAAAGGATCATGATAAACGATATCGGCACCGCGGGTCCGCAACAGGTCGATGATCGAAAGAGCGGGCGATTCGCGCATGTCGTCTATGTCTTTTTTATAAGCGACGCCGAGGATCAGCACCTTTGATCCGTTGACCGCCTTTTTTTCATCATTGAGAGCGGTCGCAACCAGCTTTACAACATATGCCGGCATTCCGGAATTGACCTGTTCGGCAAGCGATATGAACTGGGAATCGAAGCCGTGCTGTCGCGCCTTCCACGAAAGATAATGCGGATCAAGCGGGATGCAATGGCCGCCAATGCCGGGGCCGGGATAAAACGGCATAAATCCGAACGGCTTGGTCGCAGCCGCTCGCACAACTTCCCATGTATCGATGCCTAAGGTGTTGCAAAGACGTGCCATTTCATTCGCCATGCCGATATTTATCGCCCGGAAAGTGTTTTCCCAGAGCTTACAGGCTTCGGCGACGCGAGCGGATGATACGGCGTGGACCTGATCGACGATCTCGGCATAAAGCAGAGCTGCGACGGCGGTCGAATCCGGCGACACTCCGCCGACGACCTTGGGAATATTATGCGTTTGGAATTGCGGATTGCCCGGATCGACGCGTTCCGGTGAAAATGCGAGCAGGAAATCTTCGTCAAGTTTCAATCCGGCCTCTTCAAGCATCGGCTGCAGAACCTCGTCCGTAGTTCCGGGATAGGTCGTCGATTCCAGGATGACCAACTGAGCGCGGCGGGCGTATTTTTTTATCTCTTCGCCGGCGGCCAAGATATAGGACATATCCGGGTCTTTGGTCTTTCGCAGCGGTGTCGGAACACAGATGATGATCGCATCACAATCTGCCAGCTTCGAAAAATCGGTCGTCGCCGCCAGCTTGTGCGTTTCCAGGCATTTGGCCAAAGCTTCGTCCCGCACATCAACGATGTAGGAACGGCCGGCGTTGATCGCATCCGCCTTTCGTTGATCGACCTCAAAACCGACGCCTTTAAATCCGTTGAGGCAAAATTCCACGATCAGCGGAAGCCCGACATAGCCTAAGCCGATAACACCTATACAGGCGCTCTTATCGGCGATCATTTTCTCGATTTGCTCTTTGATCATTAGTATAAATAGGGTGCGAACAAATGCCCTTCTTGTCAGGCATTGAATGAATAAAGGTACGGCAACAGAAATGTATAGTCAAGAGCATACCGGTTTATGTTAAAATGCCGATGGTGCAGCTGTCTGCGGCATTTCAATTCGGCTTTCGCCGGTCATTTTTTCTATTTTATATATGAGCTTTACGATCGAATCCGCAAATCCGGCGGTACGCGCAATCATTGAAGGCAAGGCACCGCAGCCGGCGATGCTGGCCGCAGCCCGCGGAGCATTGCCGCTGCCGCAAAATGACCTGCTGGAGGTTCTCGTAGCCTTGGCTGTCTCAGAAGATCCGCAGATCGCCGAAAGCGCTGTGCAAACGCTGGATCTGCAGGAATCTCAGACGCTTGCGGCCGTGATGCGTTCACGCGAAACAGCGGCGGCGGTGCTGAATTACTACGGCAGACAGCGCACCACAGCCCGCGAGATACAGGAATTGATCATCGCAAATGCGAAAACGCCGCCGGAGACAATGGTCAATATCGCTCGTTCAAGCCTCCACCCGCAGGTTCTTGACGTGATGGCCCTTAACCAACAGCTGCTCATCAAAAACCCGGCCTTGATCCAAGCCATCTTGGCAAATCCGAATTGCGGTGCCGAGGCGGAACGAAGAGTTTCGGAAACACGCAAGGAGTTTTTTGAAAAAGAACGCGGTACGGAACAGATCGCGAGCGAGCTTCGTGCTCAGGGTAACGAAGCGGCCGCCGAATTCATCGAAAAAACCGATCTTTCGGGCGATATCAGCGACGATGATGCATTTTTCATCGCCTCTCTTATCGAAGTGCCCGACAGCGAAACGGACGATTCGTGGTTGAGCCTTGATCTGATCGAAGAACTCTATGAAGAAACGCCGGAACAGCGCCAGGCGATAGTAGATAAGATAATCGGCGAATTTAAGGCAGACGACCAAGAGCTCGGAGCCGAACGCGTTTCGGCGATCAACCGCATTCTGCGAATGGGGGTCAAAGACCGTGCCCGGCTGGCGATGAAAGGCGACCGAGAAGCACGCAACATTCTGATCCGCGACCCTAATCGCGTTATCGCCACCGCCGTGGTCAGCAATCCGCGCATCACGGAACAGGAAATAGAAAAGATCGCGGCGATGCGAACCATCACCGAAGATGTGCTGCGGCAGATCGCGGCCGACCGCCAATGGGCACGCAGCTATGCCATTATCCACAACCTCGCCCGCAATCCGCGAACACCGATAGCCAATGTAATGAATATCCTGACAAGGCTGCAGCTTCGCGATCTGACCGCTCTTTCAAACAATCGCAATGTATCAGACGCCGTTCGTCGCCAGGCACTACGGATATCCTCAACTAGAAAAGGCAGATGACATCTGCTAGAGAAATTCGGTGATCCGGCCGGTTTTTACATAAGAAACGGCCATATCTGTAAAGGTATGGCTCGCGGCACCCAGCCACAGCCCTCCGAACACGGCGGCCAAATAGATCGCCCCGATCTTTTCCCGAAACGTAATGCCAAAGGTTTGCCAAATGCCGACAAAGCTGAGAAATTCCGGGCCCGCACTTTCCGCCGCCGCGTGCCAAGCCATCGCTAAAGCAAAAGCCGCGAGCGTAATGACACCGATAAAATATATGCTTCGCAGTAATGATCCGAAGATCAAACCATGCGACCAGCGGGAACGGTGACTGAAGAATTTTCGATAGGGCAGCCAGAAAAAACGAAAGATCCCCCAGCGTGAATACTGTTTCGACACGGTGTCCAAGTCCGGCCCGAACATAAATCCACCAAAGGCAAATGCCGCTGCCGCAGTCGCGGCTAACGGCAACGTGCCAAATGCCGCTATTCCGGCACCGAACGCGGCGGGCGTCAAAAGAAGCGTTACCACATCATGAAATTTACCGCTCGGCATTGATACATATCCTAATTGAGCCGTCGTACAGGAGCAAACCGGTTTGCCGCCCGGCATTCAATTTAGGCATAATCTTGTTTACGGACTGTGTGATCATTATATGCCCGGCCCTTTTCAAAAATTAAGAACTACGCTCGAGATGATAAAATTCGAGCATACTCTGTTCGCATTGCCCTTTGCTTTGCTGGGAGCTTTACTCGCGGCGGAAGGCTTTCCGGCTTGGCGAACGCTTTTGTGGATCGTGGCGGCAATGGTCGGCGCCCGTTCGGCGGCAATGACCTTTAACCGCATTGTCGATAGCGACATCGACGCCAAAAATCCGCGAACCGCCAAACGCGAACTTCCGAGCGGAAAACTTTCAACCGGCTTTGCGTGGGGCTTTTTCATCTTTTCGTCAGCACTTTTTCTATTTGCTGCGTATTCACTTAATTGGCTGACATTCGTTCTTTCGCCGATCGCACTCATCAGCGTTCTTGCATATTCTTACGCCAAAAGGTTTACGGCATTTGCTCATCTGCTGCTCGGATGGGCACTGGCGATTTCGCCGACCGCTGCTTGGATCGCCGTCCGCGGCGCCATCGATTCCGAAGTGCCGCTGCTGCTTTCGCTGTTCGTGCTGATGTGGACAGCCGGCTTTGACGTGCTTTACGCGTGTCAGGATATGGAATACGACCGAAAGGCCGGGCTGCATTCGATACCGGCGCGGTTCGGCATCCGCAATTCGCTTTACATCGCACGGCTGTTCCACGTCCAGGCGTTCATTGTTTTGCTGATATTTTACGCTGCGGCGGGCCTCGGCTGGCCTTCACTGGTTGGCGTGGCGGCGGTCGGAGCACTGCTCATCTATCAACACACATTGGTAAAACCGACCGACCTGAGCAAGATGAACGCGGCTTTTTTTACCACCAACGCCTTCGTCAGCGTGATATTGCTTCTCAGCTTCGGTGCGGCACTGTTGTACCGTTAGACTTGCCATCTAACGAGAAACAATTGGCAGATCGAAGAAGCGCGGTTATGCAGGAATGTTGATCAAATGAAAAGTAAAATAATTTTGATAATTCTAATAATTTCTGCTGTTTTATCTCTCATTCCATTTCACACAACTGCGGCACCTGAATGGAAGATTCAGGTTATTGACGAAAACGGTTCGCCTTATAAAGGACAACTTGTCAGACAATTTTGTAGAAATTACTCACTACAGGCAGACTGTGCAGACGCAGAATCTGACCAATATACCGATGAGAATGGTTATGTAACCTTTCCGAAGAGGACGATCCGGCTCAGTTTGATACTGCGCGTTTTGAATTTTGGTGTTAACATTTTCCACTCGATTGGCGGGCATACGAGCTTTGGAACCGTCGTAAGAATAACGTCGAGCGGCCCGGTGGGTTATCCAGCTTTAGAATACGACCCTGACCAGCCGCTTCCTGAAAAGTTTATTTTGCCTTCGAAAAGAGAGTAAAGAGTTCCCCGTTTCGGCTCATTTTATCATCCGCCTTTTTTTGAGGTCGAACCGTTCACCTTGGCGTAAAAACCATACCGTCATCTCGCGGTTTCCCTTTTTCGGATCAATGAACATAACGGCTGTCGGCCCTTCGACCGTTAGCTTTCGACCATCTTCAACCACGATCGCCATATTCTCATCAATTCCGATGCCGAGTTTGTCAGGATATTTCAGCATTAAGCTAAATAATCGATTCTGGCGTTGACGCACCAGGAAATGCTGATCGACGATAACATCCGGAAGCAACCCGATGCCTTTGGCGGTTGGGGTATTGCTTACATCAACCTTTTTCAGATCAGCTTCCCCGTTCATCATCGGATCGGACATTACGGCTGCCCCGGCACTTGTGCCGCCGATCGGCACGCCCGCCCGATAGCGGTCTTTTATCAAATCGAGCAGTGTCTTGTCTTCCAACACCTTCATTATCCGGTTTTGATCGCCGCCCGAAAAGAAAATGCCGGTCGCGTTTTTCAATTGCTCAGATAACTTCTGTTTATCCGCTTCTGTTTCCGGATCTATTGCCTGTTCGGCTCGGATCTTAGTTCCGGCCTCAAAAGACGCGGCCAAGCCTGCATAGGCTTTTTCAGGTTCGCCGCTAGCCCAGGTGACAATGAGTATCCGGCCTTTTTCGCCGCCCGCCCATTGCACGAAGTGCCGCATCGCCGCAGGCGGCCGATCGCCGCCGCCAACTATCAACAGACGCTGTTGGCCCAAGACCGAAGCGGCAAACAGGGCGGCAAAGAAAAGCGGCAGCATTGTCCGCACGATCGAAGAACCGGTTGGGCTTGATCTCACCCGAGATGGATTCTTATTCCTCATGACTATATAATTGCACGAACAAACTCTTTTGGCTGAGTCGATAACACAATAAAGATCTACGCTTGTGCGCCACGGCCATTGGCCAGCCGCTGATCCAGGTAAATATCAGAATGTTTGCAGATGGTAAAATTAGAAGACCTCAGCAATGAACTCCGACAAGCGCTTTTAAGCAGCGGTAGAATTCATTCGTACAGGATCAACGAAGAGATCTTTACAGAAGGCGATAAAGCCTTGGCGTTGCCCATTGTTCTCAAAGGCTCGGTTAGAATGATGAGCTACCTGGAACCCGGGAAAGAGGTCATTATCGGCATCTTTTACGCCGGCGAGATGTTTGCCGTGCCGCCTGTTTTTGACGACAAGTGTTATCCGGCGAGCGCTTTCGCGATGGAGGCCGCCGAGCTGTTGATGATCCCCCGAAACACCTTTATCGACATATTACGCTCGTCAAATGAATTGGCTTTCGCCGTTATCCGATGGGTGTGTGATATGCTTCGCGAAAAGACCGCGACCATCCAAAATCTGGCAAGTTCATCGCCCGAATTTCGTATCGCCTCGCTTTTGATCAAATTGGCAGACGGAGGCCTTGCTGAAAAGCCCGTCCGCATCACTCTACGCCGCAAAGATCTGGCAAAAATGGCAGGGTTGACGACGGAAACCACCATTCGAACCGTAAGAAAACTTGCCGCCCGCGATCTGTTCTCCATCGAACACGGCAAGATCATTATCGATTCGCCGCAAAAGCTGAAGCGGTTTGTCAGCGGCTAATGCCGAGCGTCGGGGCTCCGCCGCAAACACTTGATAAACGCTCTGCCATAAAGGCGGCCTTTTGCTTGAGGATCGCAGTATTGACGCCTTCGAAATTCTCATCTATCACGGCATAGAATAGCTCCAGCCACCGTTCAAAATGTTCCGGCTTCAGATGTTCTTTCATATTCAAAGCCAAATGGACCTGCATCGGGTTGCGGCCGTGCCGCGCGTAATCTCCGGTTTTAAACAGGACCGTTTCCCAGAAATCGCCAATGACCGGCAAATGATGATCGAGATCAAGATGAGCAACATCCGTAAAAATATAGCCGATCAGATCATCTTTCAACGCCCGCGAATAGAATTCGTTCATTAGCACGTCAATATCTTCTCTGCTTTGCACATCAGGTTTCATGGCCGACCTCTTTCAATACTGCTCTGGTGGTGAAAATGCCGATCGCTAAAAGCGCCAACAACTTGATCGCTTCAATGACGATATATACGACGTGTTCATTTGAGCCGGGCGGCGTTTCACCGGCGATGACCAGTTCTGCCCGGGCATCAAGCTCGGGCAAAAGCCAAAATGTCTGAACCGCCAGAATTCCGGCTGTCAGCAAAAATAGATAGAAAGGCAGGCCGCGTCCCCGGCGATCGATCAAGAACGCAGCCGCCAAAATTACAGCCATCACCATTTCGATCTTGTTCAGCATCTGAAATACGATGCGGCCGATACCCAACCCGAGCGGCAATGTTACGCCCGGTGCTTGGAATTTGAGCGGAGCTTCCATAAAGGATATTGCCCCGACCATTCCAAACCAAATAAATGGGATCGCGATCTTTAGTAATCTAACGGCCATGGTCTTTGTTTTAATTGAACAACACTATCGATCTCCGCTCACAGCAGATCTGCCGAGCCGCTCTTATTCGGATCGCGTGTAAGCATCAGCTTTAGAGCGAACCATACAAATACAACGGCTCCGATCGCGAATATCGTGTCGCCAAACAGCCTCATCCATCTTAGAAATTGCATTAGGTCGGTTTGCATAAATTCGGAGCTTCGCGCCGCCCAATATCCGTAGGTCACAGATTGATAGGTCTGAAGCAACCCGATCGGCAAAAGGCTCAACAAGATCTCGAGCATCATGCCGATGTTGATCGCCCAAAATGCGAACGCCAAGACTTTCTCGTTCCATTTCCTTTCCGGCTGCATTGCTCTGAGACAAAACAGCATCAATGCCAGGCCAAGCGTGCCATAAACTCCATACAAAGCTCCGTGTGCATGAACCGCCGTCGTGTTCAGGCCTTGCATATAGTAAAGTGCGATCGGCGGATTGATCATAAACCCGAAAACGCCGGCGCCCACCAGATTCCAGAATGCGACCGCAACGAAGAAATAGACGATCCATTTATATTGAGCCAGCCAAGGCCTTGCTTTTGAATGGCGGATGTTATCCAACGCTTCGTAGCCTACAAATACAAGCGGGACAATTTCGAGAGCACTAAACACCGCTCCGAAGGCAAGGGCGATCGTAGGCGTTCCGGAAAAATAAAGGTGATGCAGAGTGCCGATAATGCCGCCGCTCAGATAGATCGAACCGGAAAGCAATGCCGCATATGCCGCCGTTTTAGCCTCGATAACCCTTAATCGAGCAAACAGAAACGCGATAACGACGGTCGCAAAGACCTCAAAAAATCCTTCGACCCATAGATGAACGACCCACCATCGCCAATATTCAACAACCGTAAGGTGCGAACGCATTCCCCAAAACAATCCGGGCGAATAAAAGAATGCGATACCGGCAGTCGTGATCAGATAAAGTATGACCAGCGGACGGCTGCTTCCGCCGTGTTTCAAGGCGGGTACCGCCGAACGTGCGATCAGGAATAGCCATAACAGCAAGCCGATAAACAGAGCCAATTGCCAAACCCGGCCGAGATCGACATATTCATAACCTTGGTGCCCGATCCAAAACCAGAGATCGCCGGGCAGAATATGCATTACGCTTGCCCATTGCCCGATCATCGAACCAAGAACTACGACCAGCAACGCGCCAAACAAAGCATTGACGCCAAGCCTCTGATATTTTGGCTCGTAGCCGCAGATATACGGGGCAATATACAACCCGGCCGCCAGCCAAGCGGTCGCGATCCAAAAAATGCCAAGCTGCGTGTGCCAGGTTCTTGTTACAACGTAAGGCAAATAATCTGATAACGGTATGCCGTAAAGTCCGCCGCCTTCGACACCGTAATGTGCCGTTATTATCCCCATCACGATCTGCAGCAAAAACAGCAGAGATACGACCAGAAAATACTTGACTGTCGCCTTTTGTGATGGTGTGACCGTTTCGCCGATCAGCGGATCAACATCCGGCGTATTGTGCGAATGCTCTTCTTTGCGCCATCCGGCATAGAACCACACCATTGCTCCGATGCCCGCTATCAGCAAGATCACACTGACGCCCGTCCAAATGATCGAACTGTTCGTCGGAAAATTACCGACCAGCGGTTCTGACGGGAAATTGGATGTGTAAGAGATCGTGTCATTCGGGCGGTTGGCGACAGATGCCCACGCTGTCCAAAAGAAAAATGAATTGAGATGCCTTAGTTTGACCGGATCAGACTGAGCATTCGCCTGAATAGCGTAATCACTGTTCCCTTTCGCAAAAATTTCAGAATAGTGTTTTAGATTCGATTCAAATGCCCGCCAGCGAACCGGTTCAACGGTAAGCGTTCCCGTTGCCGGATCATAATTATTCTTTCGCATCATGTTCTGCAAGCGTTGCCGCAGCATTGCCTGCTGTTCGCTGGATGCTTGGTCGTAATTGACGGAAAATTCGGCGTTTGACCATTCATTCAAAATAAAGACGGCTTCACGATGAAGGTAGTCCGCCGTCCAATCCGGTGCGACATAACTACCGTGGCCCCAGACAGATCCGACCTGCATGCCGCCCATCGCCTGCCAAACGTTTTGACCGTCAAGGATCGCATCTTCGGGGATCAATGTTGCCCCATCGGTCGTCACGACCCGATCCGGTATCGGCGGCGCTTGTCTAAAGATCTCAGAACCGATAAGGCCGAGAGCGGTAAAGGATACCAGCACTACTGCGATAAATATTATCCAAAGTTTTTTCATCGAGGTTCTCCAAAATTATTTATGAGTACTGCTTAAATTTCGTGACCAATAATTGTAAGCGGTCGTCGGCCGTCACTTCGTGCTCTACACCGGCATCCAAAGTGATCAGCGTTCCTTTCTCAAGCCTCTGTCGGTCCGCCAGGTCCGGTCCGGCTGTAAAATACCCGCTTCCCGCCAAACATAGAACGGAGATCGGTTCATTTGCTTTATGTTTTGAAAGAGTATGGTGATCGTTCAGTATAACTTCAACCATACGGCAGTGTGGGAGATCACATACCTCACTAACTTTTTCAGCGTCCGTTGCGTCTGCTGTGGATTTTAACGAAACCGCTTTGATAAATTTTTGTTGAGTCATTGATCTCTCCTTCCATTTCGAACAATAAGAGGGTTAAACCGGTCTCACAAAGTGCGTGGACGTGTTGTTTTTGATACGGGTAGTATAGCTGACCTGAAAAGGAAAAAAATGATTTAAATCATAAATCAAAAAGACCCGTAAAAATTTCTTCTTACGGATCCTTTAATATTTTTTAGCCAGCCTCAGACAGGCCACAAGCGGAGATCAGAAAATAGAGTCGCCCGATGGGCCGGGCAAGGTCTTGGGAACTTGCAGATCGATGCCGAGCTTTTTGTTAAGAAGCGAAATAAAATGTGCCGAAAGCAGCGGAGATTCTTTCTCGACATTTTGGTGAACAAAGAAGTTAAGTTCCTCCAAGCCCTGCTCCTTCCATTCGGCGATCCGATCGACCCACGCTTCGAGACGGGTGTAGTCAGAAGGATGATTTGCCCCGACATAACGCACAAAAGCCCGCGCCGTAGTCAGACGCATATGCAAAAGATCGCGGCGGCCGGCAGTATCGACCAGCACATTTGTCACATTATTTTTTTCCAACAATTCGTACAAGTGCGCAGAAACGGCCGGATCATTGAACCAATCGGTATGGCGAAATTCGACCGCGACCGGAATATCATATTTCCAGTCTGCGACAAATTTTTCGACACGATCGACATCTTTCGGGCCGAAATTGTTGTGCAGCTGCAGAAAGGGCATGCCGAGTTTTTCCCGCAGTAATGAAAATCGCGACACGTTGTTGTCGATCGCCTCTTCGGTTTCCTTTAGCCGCTTGAAATGCGAAATAGATTGTTCGAATTTCGGAAAGAATCTGAAGTTTGCCGGCACCGTTTCATACCATTTTTCAAATGTCGATGCCGGAAACAGCCGATAGAATGTGGCATTTAGTTCGATAGCGTTGAATTGTGTCGAATAATAGGCTAGTTCGTCTTTAACGCCTTTCGGGTAAAAGCCCTTCAGGTCGGTTTTGTTCCATTTTGCACACCCGACATGAACCTTAAATGTCTTCGCCGGTTTGCCGCCAAGCATCTTTTTGGTCTCTTTATTATCCGCCGGTATCGAAAGATCGAGCTCTTCCGGATTAGGTACTTGTCCGAATTTCATGCTTCTTTTCCTTTTATCTGCAACAAAATATTACCGCATATTGCCGCAGGTTATGATGATCGAAAAATGTTAAAAAAGATTTTGCTCGACAAAAAGCAACTTTGCAAATACACTATTTCAACCCCAAGCTTTTTTTTCTAACAAAAAACTACAATTTGTTTATTTCAGGAGGGAAGGTATGTTTCTTTTTGTTCGACGTATGTCTTTGCAGTTCGGCGCGGCTTTGACCGTTTCGCTGCTGATGCTTGGTATTGCAGGCGCTCAATCGCGTGAAGAGGGCCGTAGCGATATCGGCCGTCCGAACCTTGACCGGGCGTTCATTGAAGCCGCGGCAAAATTTGAGGTCCCAGTTGATATTTTGCGGGCGGTCGCATTCTCAGAAACCCGTTTTGACGGGCACAACGGCGAACCCAGCTCTGATAATGGGTTCGGCATTATGCATCTGACGGATAACGACGTTAACCAAACGCTCCGGCTAGCCGCCGAATTGACCGGCTATTCCGAGAAAGAATTGCGCACCGAAAATGATAAAAACATTTTCGGCGGTGCGGCAGTATTGGCATATTTGGCGAAGTCCGAAGGCGTTGACCGTTCGGATGTTAGCGGCTGGTTTCCGGCCGTGGCCCGCTATAGCGGCTCGACGGACGAAATATTGGCCCGCTTTTATGCCGACCACGTTTACGAACTGCTGAACAATGGCTTTACCGGAACAAGTCCGGGCGGCGAAACGATCACGGTTTACGCCGAACAGATCGAACCGCGTCGCGGACGTTTTGAATCAGTTCCTGAATTCGGGACAGACAACGGCGCTGTTGCCTCAACCGACTACGGCCCGGCGTTGTGGTCTGCGGCACATTCATCAAACTACACCACCGCCAATCGTGAAACGACGTATCCGATCAATTATGTGATCATCCACACCACGCAAGGCTCCTATGCCGGAGCGATCAGCTGGTTCAAAAATGCTTCGGCCAATGTCAGCGCCCATTATGTAATTCGTTCCAACGACGGCCAAATAACGCAAACCGTCAGGGAAAAAGATGTCGCTTGGCACGCCGGAAACTGGACGTATAATACGCAGTCCGTCGGCATTGAACACGAAGGCTACGTAAACAACGCTTCGTGGTACACCGATGCGATGTATCGCGCCTCGGCAGCACTTACACGCAATGTTTGCCAAAAGTATGGCATTCCCATGACACGTTCGCGGATCATCGGCCACAACGAAGTTCCGGGAGCAACGCACACCGACCCCGGCCCACACTGGAATTGGTCATACTATATGCAGCTAGTGACACAATCGTCCGAATGGTCCACGATCGTGGACAACTCGTCATCCGGTTTTTCAGCCAGCGGAAATTGGGGCGTTTCAACCTATAGCTCACAACGCTATGGATCGAACTACCACTATGCAAACCCTGTTTCGGCTAGTGATGCCGCGTGGTACAGTGCCAATCTGCCGGCTACCGGCAACTATGAGGTCTATGTCTGGTACGCCGCAAATTCGGGTTATAACGATAAAACGCCGTATGTTGTGGTCACCACTTCGGGCAACGTAACGGTCAACGTTAACCAGCGTTTGAACGGCGGTCAATGGCGAAGCATAGGCACGCACCGCTTGGCGGGCGGAAACGGCGCCAAGGTTGGCGTCAGCCGTTGGACGAACGGCACCGGCTATGTCATCGCCGACGCGGTTCGCTTTGTTCGCCGCTAGTCGAACACCTCAGGAGCCGTTCGCTTTAAAACGGCTCCTATTCTCTCTTATATCTCAGCTTATCTCAGAAACCTGTAATATTCCCCTGAATTTACGGTGATGGAAAAGGATTTCGTGAAATAAGCCGCCGTTTCGACATCTGCTCCAAATCTTCGACAAGAACCTTTTGCTGATAGTCGATTCATTCCAAAACGGCAGCGTAATCGAACTAACCAGCACAAATGTGATCACTATTATTTAGCTTTTCGCCTTCTAAATGCGAAAATATATCTATGCAGTTTTCATTTGACCCTAAATTACGTGATATAGCCTTTAAGGTCGAGGATGGCGAGCGGTTGTCTTTCGAAGACGGCGTGGCCCTTTACAACACGTCCGATCTTAATGCGCTTGGCAAATTGGCGGACACGGTTCGCCGGCGCAAGCATGGTTTGACGACGTACTACAACGTAAACCGCCATTTTAACCACACGAACATCTGCGTCGCGGATTGCAAATTCTGTGGTTTCTATCGCCGTGCGCGTCAGGAAGATTCTTACACCTATTCGATCGAAGAAGGCGTCGAGATCGCCCGCAATGCCGTCGCCGAAGGTGCGACCGAGCTGCACATCGTCGGCGGGCTGACAACCAAACTTCCGTTTAGTTATTACACCGATCTTTTTTCGACGCTCAAGCGTGAGTTTCCGCAGCTGCATCTTAAAGCTCTGACGATGGTCGAGCTAGATTTCTTTGCACGCTTTTACAAAATGTCGGACGAAGACGTTATCGAACAGCTAAAAGCGGCCGGCATGGATTCGTGTCCCGGCGGCGGTGCCGAGATATTTGCCGAACCGACCCGCTCGCGGATCTGCGACCACAAATGCGACGGCGGCCGTTGGCTCGAACTCGCCGGAAAGGTGCATAAAGCCGGGCTGAAGACGAATGCCACGATGCTCTACGGCCACATCGAAACCATCGAAGACCGCGTCGATCATGTTGTAAAACTTCGCGAACAGCAGGACGCGACCGGCGGTTTCCAATGCTTTATTCCGCTGGCATTTTATCCGCCCGGAACGGCTCTCGCGTCGTTGCCCGGCCCCGACGCCATTGACAATCTCAAGACCATCGCCGTTTCGCGGCTGATGCTCGACAACTTTGACCACGTCAAAGCCTATTGGGTCATGCTCGGCAAGCCGACCACGCAAATGGCCCTGCATTTCGGTGCGAACGACGTTGACGGCACCATCACCGACGGCGGCGAACTCACCCACGCTTACTCCGTCGAAGAAGGCGGCGAATCAAAAATGACCAAAGCCGAACTTATCACCATGATCGAACGGGCCGGCTTCGAAGCCGTCGAACGCGACACCGTGTATAATAAGGTAGAAAGGGCAGGAGTATAGTCTATGAACACAGTTGCGATCACCGATACTTTTTTGCCGACTCGTTTTCCGAAGCGATTTCGATCTGCGCGCGTTCATTTGGAGTTTGATTCCGGACCGCCGAAAATGACGCCTGAAGAATTTTGGCTGTTCTGTCAAGAAAATCACAAAATAAACGCCGAACTTACAAAAAATGGAGAGGTCATCATTATGCCGCCAACGGGCTATGTAACGGGTTCACGAAATGCCGAGATCACCGCGCAGCTTCGCATTTGGGGCAAAAAAAATAAGCTAGGCGTGACTACCGATTCTAACACGGGATTTATTTTGCCAAACGGAGCTACTTATGCCCCGGATGCGGCGTGGGTCAGCAATAAGCGTTTGAAAAAATTTACGAAAGCTCAGTTGGAACAGTTTCTCCCATTGTGTCCGGATTTTGTCGTTGAACTAGCATCGGCTTCGGATACGTTGACACAGCTTAAAACGAAAATGGCAGAGTACATAGAGAACGGTGCAAAACTCGGCTGGCTGATCGACCCAAAGAAAAAGAAGGTTTATGTCTATCGCGCCGACGGCAGCATCGAGGTGTTTGATGATCCAAAAACAATCTCCGGCCAAGAGATCTTAAAAGATTTCGAACTAGATCTGACCGAAGTCTGGTAGTTTTTTGACCGACAATCACACATGCCGACTTCACTCCTACTCCATGATCGAACGAGCCGGCTTCGAAGCCGTCGAACGCGACACCGTCTATAATAAGATCGAAAAGGTGGCAGCTTGAAAGTCAAAGAATTGATCAAAGTGATCGAAAAGATGGTTGGTTTTTGGTTAGAATGCGGGGCAGTCATCGGCAATTTCATCATCCATCCAAATCAGGAACGGTAACGATCGCTGGCAAGGAAAGTCTTGACATGCCTATCGGAACCTTGAACAATGTTCTCAAACAGGCGGGATTAAAGAAATAGATATGCGATACATGATAGTCATAGAAAAAGGCGAGACGAGTTGGGGAGCCTATGTTCCTGACCTTCCCGGTTGTGTCGCCGTTGGCAAAACAGAAGAAGAGGTCAAACTTTTGATACAGGAAGCTATCGAATTCCACTTGGAAGACCTAATCGAAACCGGTTCACAAATCCCTGCTCCTCTGTCAAAAAGCGATTACGTTGACGTCGCATTGGCCGCCTGATCGAACAAGCCGGTTTCGAAGCGGTCGAACGCGACACGGTGTATAAGACAATTGAGAAAGTCATCTGATTGCCGGATCGGTGGTGCCGCCGAAAAATCGCAGCCGTTGACGTCCGCCGGCAACCAGAGGAATTTGCTCCAACGGTCATTTCGGCTTATTATTCTTTTCGATGAAACGTTATATAGTTCCCCCTATCCTTACATTGTTGATCGCCTTTTTTGCAGCGACGGTTTTTTCGCAGGCTACTAATGAGATCGCCGCTTTGCTCGACAAAGGCGATGCGGACGCCGCGCTAATAAAAATAAATGCAGCGTTAAAAACCAAGCCAAACGATCAAGCCCTGCTGACCCAAAAGGTTCGCGCACTTGTCCTTAAAAAGCAGTACGCCGAAACCGAAACGCTTGCCAACAGATTGCTCACCCGCGACCCTAAAAACAAGATCGCATTAAATGCCCGCGGCGTCGCAAGACGTGAAGGCAAGAAGGAGTATGCGGCGGCACTCGTTGATTTTGACAAGGCACTGGCACTAGACCCGGAATATCCGCAAGCGGCATTTAATCGTGCTTTAACGCTTTACGGCGGAAAGATCGGTAAAAAGAGCGAGGCTCTTGATGCCTTCTCGCTCACCATCGAACTTAATCCGGAAAATGCAACAGCCCGAGTCGTTCGCGGTCAACTGCTCAATGGATTTGGCCGCTATAAACTCGCTCTGAACGATCTCAATAAAGCTCTTTCGATCAATAGTAATTTGCCGATATATGCCGAAAGAGCCTATGCCGAAATGTTTCTCGGAATGACGAGTAGTGCTTTGGCGGATGCCGAAAAGGCTTTGAAAATCAATCCTCAGGACAGCCTTGCTCTTGCCATTAGGGCATACTCCAGATATGTTGCGACGCAGGATAAAAATGTAAAACTAGCTGCAGTCGGTGATGCCCAAAAGGCTCTGCAGATCGACCCAAACAATTACATAGCTCTAATGGTCATAGGCTTTGATAAAAAGCTGGCTGCAAAAGACAACGCCGGAGCACTGGCAGATTTTGCTACAGCTTACAAGATAAAACCGACAAATGATTGGGTCGTCAACACAATATACAGCCATTTGAATGGGCTGCCGGAACTGGTCAAGCAAAATCCCGAAAACGAAAAGTTGCTTAGTGAAACATCAAAAGCTATCGAAGCACAGTGGCGCGAAAAGATCGAGCTGAAAAAGCTTGCGATAAGTGAAGACCCGTGGGATTTCTCGCTTTTTGAAAGCCTGGATGAATCGTGGAAAAAATTCAGGTCATTTCTGAGTAGAGATGTTAGATCAAATGTCGGCACGCCTGCCTGGAAAGCCGAGCAGAAGGCTGAGTATGATTTTTGGGTTCAACAGCTCGCAAAAGATCCCAAAAATTTCTGTGTAGGATACTTCCGCGGCTTGGATCTCGATCTCGGCTCCGACGGGCTTTATAACGCCAACAATAAAGCGTCTGACAGCTATAAACTAAACTATCTAAAAGGTCAGTTAAATAATTATGATGGCAAAAACGGCTCCGAATGTGCCGCACGGCTCGCTCTTTGGATAGCCGACATTTATCAAACACCCTATTCGACCGAGAAAAATTTCGACCTGGCCAAACAATTTGCCGCGCGTTCCAAAGAGATAAAATCTGATCTAAAGGACGATCCGAATACGATCTCCGGCATCGCTTCTACCGCGGATGAGTCTTTAGCCAACACCAAATATTGGGAAGAGCAAGATAACGCCTGGAAAAAAGAACTTGAAAGAATGAAACAAAGCGGGACATCGTCTGACGGCCGTTCTGTGTCAGGGCGGCGCAGCGGCGTCGATCCTGCAAAGGAGCAAGCAGCGATAAGCGCTTATGAAAGCGTACACCCTCAGATCGAACGCCTCGCAGAGCAGATAATCAGTGCAGCGGGCAAGGTTCAGAGCGGTGGGCAGTTTTCAAATTTTTACATAGGAACGCGTGCTAGAATGAGCAATTTACAGAATCAGATGTTGACAATTTACGACAATTTTATGAAGGTTTACGGGAGCTCTCTTCCCGATTCGTTAAGCAGCCACCTCAGATCTGATGTTCGTCGCGTAGGCAATCTTCGCAACGATTATGTGACCGGCGAGGCGTATAACAACTATAGCGGCAGTAACTGCTCAGGCGGCTGGAGCGGTTATGGTTGTTAAGTTCATTGCGAAAATTTTCTTTACCCTGCTATATAAACAAAGTTAATATTAGCTTTGACACAATCAAAAAATACAATTTGCGTTTGGTATGACAAAGATGCCGAGGCGGCTGCCAATTTTTATGCCGAGACCTTTCCCGATTCTCAGGTTTTGGCGGTGCATCGCTCGCCTGCTGATAATCCTTTGGGTAAGGAAGGCGAGGTTTTGACGGTCGATTTTACCGTTTGCGGCGTTCGCTGCATCGGGCTTAACGGCGGGCCGACGTTCAAACACAGCGAAGCTTTTTCGTTTCAGATCGCGACCAAAGATCAGGAAGAGACCGACCGATATTGGAATGCCATCGTCGGCAACGGCGGCCAAGAGAGCATGTGCGGCTGGTGCAAAGACAAATGGGGCGTCAATTGGCAAATAACGCCGGTTGCCCTGACCGACGCCGTCACCGGCGACGATGCCGCGGCTGCAAAACGTGTTTTCGAAGCGATGATGACGATGAAAAAGATCGACATCGCTGCAATCGAGGCCGCCCGCAAAGGCTAAAATGATGCTCGATCATAAACAAATGCTCGCCGATGCCTACGCTGCCCTCAACCGCGGCGATATTGAAGGCTTTATGGCAATTTTGGATGCCGATGTTTTGCGGGTCGAACCGCCCGGCTTCCCGCTTTCCGGCACCTATCGCGGCATCAAAGCCGTGCGAGGCCATTTTTCTCAAGCCCGAAACAGTTGGGCCGAAGGATCATGCACGCCTAAAAGCTACGAAGCTTTTGATGACAAAATGATCGTACATATCGAAGTTAACGTAAGGCTAAAAGATCAAACCGAATGGATAAAGGGCGATGTGTGGGACGTCTTTAAGTTTGCCAACGGCAAGGTTGTTGAATACTACAGCTTTGGCTCGGAGGCCGAAGCGTACACATAAATAGGACCCTCCTAAATACTCCATCTTAAAAAAATATCTGAAACCATTCGGTTGCACTTGACATCTGCAACCGTTTGATTGCATAATCATTTTCAGATCATGAAAAGAGATATTTTTCAGGCCATAGCAGATCCGACGCGGCGAGCGATCATCGCTTTGATAGCAATTCAGGCGATGACGCCAAACGCGATCGCGGAAAACTTTCAGACATCGCGTCAAGCAGTTTCAAAACATCTGCGCATACTCGCCGAGTGTGACCTCGTCAAACAAGAACAAAAAGGCCGCAAGATCTATTATTCTCTTGAGATCGACAAAATGAAAGAGATCGACGAATGGCTCGAGCAATATCGCAAGATCTGGGAATCACGGTTTGAACAGCTCGACACTTTGCTCACAGAATTAAAACAACAGGAGAAAAATAAATGAAACCAGCCGAGGCAACCTTGCCGTCAGAAACCGAAGTACTCGTCAAACGTAGCTTTGATGCACCCGCCGATCTGGTTTGGCGTGCGTATATGGAGCCGGATCTGATGCGTCGTTGGTGCACCGGCACACCGGGTTGGTCGATGCCCGTCTGTGAAATGGATATGCAAGTCGGCGGCCGCTATCGCTGGCGGTGGCGAAATGATGAGAACGGCCAGGAATTCGGATTCTCCGGCGAGGTCCTGGAAGTAGTCCCACAAGCAAAGCTCGTTCATACACAGATCTTTGATCCGGGTAACCTGGGAGTTTCAATGGGCGGCGAACCGTCGATCATCACCATCATTTTTGAGGAAAATAGCGGCACCACCAACGTAGCGACCACGATCAAGTACGCTTCGAAAGAAGATCGCGACGCCGCCTTCTCTACCGGTATGACCGAGGGAATGGAGGTCAGCTATCAGCAACTCGACAAGGTGTTGGCCGAACTGTAACACCGACCGCCTTTTGCGGCTCGACGAATTCAAACAAAATGGAATTTCTTGTAAATAAAGCGACGAAGACGGTCACGATAGAGGCAGAGTTTGATGCGGGCATCGACCTGGTTTGGGATGCCTACACGACCCGCGAACTGCTTGACCAATGGTGGGCACCAAAACCATTCACTTCCCGGACAAAGGTGATGGACTTTCGCGAAGGCGGCCGGCGGTTTTACGCTATGGTCTCACCTGATGGCGTCGAGATGTGGATCGTCCAACAATATCGTTCCATTACCCCAAAAACGAACTTCAAATTCTTCAATGCTTTTGCTGATGCAGACGAAAATCTGCAGCTGCCGGGCTCTGATTGGGATCTGAATTTCGTCGAACAGGCAGGGCGAACTACGGTCAGGGTCGCCATCTACAATGAATCCCTGGAGCGTCTCGAACGAATGATCGAAATGGGCTTCAAAGAAGGAACTGAGGCAACGTTTGCGAACTTGAGGGAATTGATAACGCGGTTACCGACAAAAAATCGATAATTTGCGCGCCATTTGGCTTGGCGATAAGCGAATATCGCGACATTGGATTTTGGAGAAGATCAATGAACATCATTAAAGGTATATTGGCCATCGTTGGCGGGATCGTCGTTGGCAGTCTCGTCAATGTGGGCACTCTTTTGCTTTCGTTTGCCCTATTCGGCTCACCGGAGGGACTAGATCTCTTTGACGCGGAAAGCGTCAAAACACATGCCGCAGGCTTTACCAACTTAAATTTTATCGGCACATTGTTGGCTCATCAATTGGGTACTTTCGCCGGCGCATTCCTCGCAGCGTGGATCGCACCGGCACGAAAGATGATCTTTGCTGTCGTTGTCGGAGTTTGGTTCCTGCTTGGCGGTGTTTATGCCGCTACGATAGTAGCCGCTCCTTTGTGGTTCGTGGCGGCCGACCTAATTCTCTATCTCCCAATAGCCGCTTTCGGCGGAAGACTCGGCGCAGGCAAAGCGGAGTAGCTTGCAATATCGCGGTCGATCAACATTTTATTAAGGACAGATGATGAGAAAGCTAATTGCAGCAGAATTTATGACGCTCGATGGTGTCATTCAGTCCTCGTCCGAAGACGAGTTCAAGTACGAGGGATGGTACTTCGGCCATTCGGATGAAGAGATCGGAGCGGCCATTCAGGAACGGTTGAAAAAGCCGGTGGACATTCTTTTGGGCCGAAAGACCTTTGACATTTGGGAGCCATATTGGCCGGCCCATTCGCACTTTTGGCCGCATGTGATGGAGGCGACCAAATATATTGCCTCGAATTCGCGGACAGAGAGCGATTGGCAGCCGAGCGTCTTTTTGGGCGGAGATGTTGCTAAGAAGATTCGCGATATAAAAGAAGCGGAGGGGCCGGATATATATATTTTCGGCAGTGCGGACCTGCTGCAAACGCTGTTCAAGGCCGATCTCGTTGACGCTCTTGAGCTGATGATATTTCCGATCACTCTCGGCGAGGGCAAGCGCTTGTTTCAAAACGGAACGATCCCTGCGGCGTTCAAGGTTACCGAAAGCTTTATATCGCCGAGCGGTATTCTCTCGGCCACTTACGAACGCGATGGGAATGTAAGGATCGGGACGCCCGAGATCGAAGAAGGCAGTTGAACGAGGCTTTCGATGAGATGCTGAGCCCAAGCCTTTTCGAACACTGATGGTTTGGCGGCCCTCAAAGTGGCTCAGCGTTTGCGTGTGCATCCTTTGAAATGGAGGATGAAACTATTATGCACAGATCTCGCCCAATATTATTCGCTTTTCTATTTGCCGCAGTAGTCTTTTCAGCATCAGGCGTCGCCGGACAGGACCGGCGCTTAGCTATACAGGCTGAACGCGTTTCGGGCGACAAGTTCACCGCATCTGCTCGCACACCGCGTGGTGCAGCCGTTTACGGTGTATCGCCACCTTCGCCGGCTATGCTGAATGCAATTGATAAGGGGCTATCGGACCTTTTTGCGGTCGCTCGCAAGAACGGCTACCGTAAAAGGCTGAACTATCGCGACTACACCATTTTCATCGGCCGCCCCGACAGAGAAAAAAATGCCAGCGGCGGTTATTCGCCCGATATTGCCGTTCGGGCCGCACAATATGCCGGCACCAAATACGATCAAGGCGGATTTATATACGCTGCCGGCATGGTCACGAGTTTCGATCCGGGAGCATTTCTGATCGCCGAGCATACCCGCGACCTTGGTCGTGTTTCTGATGTTGTCCGGTTCGAAGGCGAACATATTGTGCTTTACCACAACGACCGTTCACGATATAACCGAACGGCGGATCACAGCCAAGGCGGGGGCCATCCAATACTGCAATAGCCGTCCGCCTGATTTCGTGCATCATATAGACGAAAACGTTGTCACGATCCCGCCGCCCTTTTCTCGCCGGGTCGGTTTTCATTAAAAAATACGGCGGCCCTTCGGGCCGCATACCTTTGCCCGAAGCTTGGCACGGGCGTTGCTATTTACCTTCGCGGATGTTGTTTGAATCCGCGAAGATGGAGGTCAATTGTGAACCTGTTCAAAAGGGCCAAAATCTTCGCACTTTTTACACTGATCTTTGCAAGTTTTTATACAGCCGCCGCCCAGGATGATTCGATCTATCGCCTCGGCACAGATACGTTGATAAGCGTCAAGATGGATATTGGCGTCAGTTCTGCGGTCAATGCCAAAGACGACACTTTTACTGTCCGGGTCGCGAAGCCGCTTGAACGGCGCGGAGTCGTTGTAGTGCCGATCGGTACAATGATCGAAGGCCGCATTACCGAAATTCGTCGGGCGGGCACGGGAAGACGTTCCGGACGGCTGGTTGCTGTGTTCGAATCGATAAGATTCGCCGACGGAATTTGGCGTCCGCTGAATGCCGAACTAGAGTTGCCTGTCCGGCCCGATAGAGGTCACAGACTCGATGCATTTGGCGTCGCAGCAGGCGGGATTGCCGGGATGGCTTTGGGCGGCGGAGTTTCGCGGTCGATGCGCGGCGGGCTGATCGGAGCAGCCATCGGAATCGGAACCGGAACGGGCTTCGCCCTTTTGCGAAAGGGTCGTGAGGCAGAGATCGGCGAAGGCGAAGAATTCGGTGTAGTGCTGAAAGCTCCGTTTCTGGTGCCTTTCGAAGAGAATTGAAATTTTATTGAAACAACTTTGGCTACAGACATTCCGTTTGCAGCCATGTTGAAAAAGCCCGATGTGAAGGGGAGAGCACATCGGGTTTTTTCGCGTTTGGCAAAGCTGTATGCTTTTTACAAACGCAGGGCATTTGCCGATAGCGGCCGGTGGACATAAAATAGATGTTTTGCATATTTGTTATAAAAATCACTAACAGAGAGGAACTATTCAATGGCTGGAAGAAATAAAGTTACCGTTGTCGGTGCCGGAAATGTCGGTGCAACCGCAGCACACTGGATCGCAAGCAAAGAATTGGCTGATGTCGTTTTGGTCGATATCGTTGAAGGCACGCCTCAGGGCAAAGCTCTCGATCTGGCCCAAGCGGCACCGATCGATGGTTTCGACGTAAAGTTGGTCGGTTCGAATTCATACGAGGCAACCGCTGATTCGGATGTGGTCATAATTACCGCCGGACTGCCGCGGAAACCCGGCATGAGCCGTGATGACCTTTTGAAGACCAATTCTGATATCGTCGGCAAAGTTACCGAAGAAGTGGCGAAATATTCGCCGAATGCATTCATCATCGTCGTTTCCAACCCGCTTGATGCCATGGCTCAAGTCGCCTTCCGGCGTTCAGGATTTCCGAAAAATCGCGTGCTCGGCATGGCCGGCGTGCTGGATTCAGCTCGTATGCGATGCTTTTTGGCAGAGGCACTGGACGTTTCCGTTGAAAATGTGACGGCTTTCGTGCTTGGCGGCCATGGCGACACGATGGTTCCGCTTCCCCGCTATTCAACCTGCGCGGGCATCCCGGTAACCGAGCTTTTGCCGAAAGATCAGCTTGATACGATCATCGAACGTACGGCCAACGGCGGCGCCGAGATCGTCGGACTACTCAAGACCGGTTCTGCTTTCTATGCACCGAGCCTCGGTGCGGTTGAGATGACCGAAGCGATCTTGAAAGACAAGAAAAAGATCTTGCCTTGTGCCGTTTTTCTGGAAGGCGAATACGGCATAAACAACCTTTTCGTCGGTGTTCCGGTCAAACTTGGCAAGAACGGTGTCGAACAGATCATCGAGATCAGCCTGACCAACGAGGAACGTTCCGCATTGCAAAAAAGTGCCGGTGCGGTTCAAGAGCTTGTCGATATTCTCGAAGTCTGATATATTCTTTCCTGCAAAAGTGGGAAGGCTTTTACGCCTTCCCTCATTCAAAACCAATCAATTTGACGACACACCCTGTCAATCTGACCTAGTTTTTAATTAGTTTGCACCCTTGATATCACTGTAAATTATTGTCTTTGCAGATGTTAAACTTTTGGCATAATTGTTGAATATATTTAAACACACCCGCACGTCCTGCAGTTTTTGGATGAACTGGTATTCAAGGCACAGGGGAGGGAACAAGGGAAGATATGCGTCAAATCAAACAAATTATCTCGCTGCTGTTGATATTTTTGTTCGCTGCAGCCGGCATTGTCCCCGGACAAACCACAAAAAGTCACCCGTTAAAAGAGGTTTCTTCGACCTATCTGGTCGATCTGGTCAGTCTTGCAAATATGGGTTTGGTTTCACGGACCCCTTCGCAAAAGGACAATGCGGTTCGCCTTTTGAACAAGCTCTCGGCTCCGGGCCGACAGCCGGTCGTAATTGACGACAGCGGCAATGCCGCGTCCCAAGTCGTTGAACAAGCCGCCCTGCTGCTTTCGGAAAACGATCCTGCCGTCAAGCTTGCAGGCTGGCGAATACTTTCCGTTGAAACAAGCAGGCTTTTTTCAAACGAAAATGGTACCGACAGGCCCCAAAGGCTCTTATCGGCGATCAAGACGGCCGCCGCTCAAGGACGCATCGTTCTGTTCATCAATGAATTGGACAAGGTTTTGGCATTGCCGGAAGTTGGCGAAGCGATGATCGCTGCCGTCCGCACCGGCAAATTGAAATTGGTCGGCGGAGATTCGTTGGCAGGCTATCGTGCGACAGCGACGAACCATACAGCGGCCGCTATTTTTGAGCCGATCTATTTGCACAATGAGCCGGTCGACGAACGTACCGCCGCCGGATATAAGGGCAGCGTATTATCGCCGGATCTGCTTGAGGCAGCCGCAGAGGGACGCGGAGGCGACAGGCAATTGATCCTGCAAGCTCCGCTGAACGGTGTCGAAAAACTGGTCGGATCGCTAAGATCGGTCGGCGGACGTGATATTCGCATAGTCAGCGAAGGTGTGGTCGCGGCGACTATCCCGAGTTCTGCTTTGCAGGCCATGGCCAACAGCGGGCTTGCTAACTATATTTCACCGGACCGGCCGACGGCATCAGCCGGACATTTAGAAGAAACGACCGGTGCGGCAGCCGTTCGGTCGCTTTCTGTCCCAAATTTGCCCACACTCACAGCAAACGGTTCCGGTATCGGCATTGCGGTGCTCGATACCGGGATCTATGCCGGCCACAGCGGGTTTGCGGATCAATTCGGAGATTCGCGAGTGGTCGCGAGTGTCGATTTCACAGGCACCGGAACGGATGATGCGTATGGCCACGGTTCGCATGTAGCGGGCATCGCCGCCGGCAGTTCAAATGCGGCCTCGGGAGCATATCGCGGCATCGCTACCGCCGCCAAACTGATCAATGTAAAGGTGCTCAACGACCTTGGCCAAGGGCAGACGTCGTGGCTTTTAAGCGGACTGGACTGGGTTTTGCAAAATCGGGCACAGCACAACATTCGAGTTGTCAATGTCAGCCTCGGCACCGCCCCCGTGGATAGCTATTTGAACGACGTGCTGTGCCGCAAGGTCAAAGATCTTGCCGAAGCGGGCATTGTCGTCGTTGCTTCTGCCGGCAACCGGGGCAACTATCAAGGCCAAGCGATCTACGGCGGCATCAATTCCCCGGGCAACAGTCCCTACGCGATAACGGTCGGAGCTACCAATTCTTTCCAATCCGACAGCCGTTCGGACGATGGCGAGACGACCTACAGCTCTCGCGGCCCGACACGCAGTTTCTATACCACGTATCAAGGGCGGCCGATACATGACAACATCCTAAAGCCAGATCTGACCGCTCCGGGCAATAGATTGGTTTCGTATTCGCCGGCCACAAATGCTTTAGCGACGCAAGATCCGCAATTAGTAGAGGTCGTTGGCGATGCTAACGCCGCTGATGGCTATCTGCGGTTGAGCGGCACCTCGATGTCAGCCCCGGTCGTTGCCGGCACCGCCGCCTTGATGCTGCAGGCGAACCCGAAACTTACACCCGGCATTGTTAAAATGCTGCTTCAATATACCGCACAGCCGATATCGGGCATGAATATGTTCGAACAGGGTGCCGGACAATTGAATATCGAAGGTTCGGTCCGGCTCGCACGTATGCTGCGTCGTGATGTGGATCTGCAGTATCTAAACAGAGGATCTTCGTTATGGGCTTACGGTTACGTGCGTCCGGCACACAGCAGCACGATCGCCGGCACCACGTTCCCGTGGTCATCACTCATCACTGCAGATCATGCATTCTTGACCGGTGAAAACATATATCGCCGGTTTCAGACGGTCTATCGGCGCGAAAACATTGTTGAGAATGGGGTTGTTACGAGCGGCGAAAACGCATGGCTTGATACGCAAAACTTTTTCAGCGAAGGATTGACGCTTAACCGAAGTTTGACCGTCAGCAATGGCGGAGCCGAAGGCAGCGGAACGCTCATTATGAGCTCAGGCGTGTTGATCGGCGACGGCGTTTTGATCGGGGACGGTGTTCTGATCGGAGATGGCGTTCTGATCGGCGACGGAGTCTTGATCGGCGATGGTGTTCTGATCGGCGACGGGGTTCTGATCGGCGACTAGCCGTCTATCCATAAAATACAAATGCCGCCGGAAACTCAAGCTTTCGGCGGCTTTTTTGTCTCTGCAGTTCGCGATCAGCGGCAGTTTCCTATCATTTCTTTAACCAACCGAACAGGGCGTTGACCGTAATATCACGGTTCGTATCGTAAATGGCCTTGGTCAGCGGTATCGACATCGGGCAAACTTGGACGCAATTCTGTGCATTACCGCAATTTGTAATGCCGTCATCGCCAAGCAGCCCGGTCAATCGGTCGTCGATGGTTATCTTTCCAACAGGATGCATATTGAACAACCGAGCCTGGCCGATCGCTTGGGGGCCAATGTAATTGCCGTCACCATATTGAGGGCATGCTTCGAGACAGCAGCCGCACGTCATACAGCGGGAATAGGCATAACGTTCCTGTGCGATCTCATTCGAAATGTGCGGACCGGGGCCGAGATCATAGCTGCCGTCGAGCTCGATCCACGCATGGACCTGTTTTAGATGGTCGAACATTTCTGAACGATCGACCCTTAGATCGCGCACATTCGGAAATTTCGACATCGGCGCCAATGAAATGGTGTCAGAGCCCGAAGCCACAAGCAGGTCGTCGATCAGAGCCGAACACGATTGGCGTACCCGCCCGTCGATGACCATCGTGCAGATCCCGCAAACCTGTTCCAGACACGACATATCCCACACCGGCGGCGTGACGGTTTTTCCCTCGGTCGTCACCGGATCTTTGCGGATATCCATCAGCGCCGATATGACGTTAAGGTTGCGCCGGTAGGGCAGCTCAAATGTATCCCAATGGGCCGGTGCACCCTCATTCTCACGCCGCTGGATCTTGAATTTTATCGAGGCCGGCGGATTTTCAAGCCGTTTCTTTTCAATGTGTCCGTTTGTGCTCATTTGTTTACTATATAGATATCAGCTAAAAAGAGATAATTGTTGTTCAGTTACTTGATAAGCATTATCTGTACTTAATTTGCTTTCCGTCATTCCTGTTGTTCGTGCTGCTGCAGTTACTTCGCCCCAACTGATAAAATAATCTTCGAAGTATTTAAGCGGGAATTGGCTTCGACATTAAGCAAACTGATGAACTTGTCTTGTGTCTCTATGAGTTTAGGAATGATGCTGGAATTGCGTTCCATTTCGGCAATTCTTTCAGGCCAAAACTTCAATGCGTTTACTTCTAAATCTTCTATCTTTCTCTTCATTTGAACTCTTTATAACGCCCAAATTTAGTTCTTGCTTGAATAATCTCGTTTCGCGGCACGACGAACGACCCCAGCTAGTTGCGGACAAAAAACTTAGAATTGATCATAAACTGTTTCCGCAGCCTTTTTTCTCAGTGCTTCAGGCGACTGTTTTTCCCACTTCGGGTAATCAATTCCGTGTTGGCAATTCCATTGAGCCCGCAGATCTTTTATCACTGCGGCTCCATTATCGATCCGGTATCTTCCTTCCCAACCGCACTGGCCAGCTCCGGCATATTTCGTCGTCAGCACTATTTCCTTTTTTTCCTCATCAAATCCCGCTCCGACCGGATTAGAGGTAAAATGCCGCACAACTTTTCCCTGGTCTGTGTCAAAGTACTCAAAACTAAGTAATTTTGCAGTGAAAGGCGAACTTCGTTCATCATAAAAATAAAGTAGATAGTCAAAATTGTAAGCTCCGCTTTGATTACAGAAAACCTCGATCACAAATTGGTCTTTGGCAACCGGTACAGATCTTATTCTTCCTTTATCACCTTCCGCTAGGTCTTCATTATCAAACGAGCAAACATCGCCCCATTTAAGATAGTTTTTCAGTGTTCGTCTATCAGCAAAGTTAAATTCAGGTTTTCTTACACTTTCATCCAAACTGATCTCTTTATCGAACGGAATTTTCTTTTCGACCAGTGGCGTCGGCGTCGCGTTCGCGGCGGTCATTGTTTTCTGAATCTCATTATCTGCTTTTTTGTTTATCTCAACGCTTGTACTATTTGACACAGGACAGGCCAGAGACATGACCGACACTAGAAAAACAATTATTATCCCTGAACTCGACATAAAAAGCCTCTTACCTAATAATAGAAGCACGCAAGATCGCCTCGAAAGTCCTTGCATAACCTTCTATTTCACTAAATGATGCGGAATCATATGGATTAACGATCTTTCTGGCATTGTTATAATCACATACGCCTCCAGTGATAAAATCCGAGAGTTTATAATTATGCTTCTTCTCGAACCAACCCTCTGCCATCCCAAATGAAGCGATTTTATATGCGATAGTTGGGTCCTTTGCTCTTTCGGGGTTTGCAACCAAAGCACAGCCCAAATTCAACTTACTGTCCGCTAATTGATAATTATCTTCCCAGGTAATTTGAATATACCCGCGCCCATAATATTTATTCTTAAACTCCTTTCCACCGCATTTACCAATTCTTTCCTTACCGTAATCCTTTCCAGCCCCTAATCCTTTTTCATCGATTGGTCTCCACGTGTACCAACTTTCCTTATACACAGTGGCTAAAAGATAGGCTGCATGCCTAATATCCGTGATATTTCCATCGGTTCGCATAAACGACAGAAACAGTCCTAATCCGTCGATCGTCGATCCATCAATTCCGCCAAACTCCTCCGCGTACATCGATAAAAACCGGGGTCCGTAAACATTGACGCCACCATTTACCGCATTCTCCGTATATCCACCAATTTTGTTGACAAACTGTATTACTTCCAACGGATTTGGACAGTCTTTGCCCTCTGTAATACATTTATATGTCTTGTTATCCCATATCTTTAGGCCCACAATGCGTCCTAGTTGCTGCCATTCTTGGGCTCGGACTTCACCATATGGTACTTTATTGGGTGGCTTGAGCCCGTATTTCATTTGAAACTCGGTGACCACTCGTTTAGTTTCAAGAGTGAATTCCCCACCCAACGCCTGCCAGTTAGACTTGTTCTTTGGCGGTGGAAACTCCAACAAGTCGAACCAATAGTGAAGCACCCTTGTAAGGGATGGATTTTTTCCGCCGTATCTAAGTACATATTTAAAACTCATGTAAGCCCCCTTTATTTACGAACATACTAAACAGATAAAGGGGTTAATGTGCCTTGCTTTTCGACGAATAATCTCGTTTTCGCGGCTCAACCAGCGAGGTATCGACCGGCTCATAGCTCAATATCGGAGCTTCGGCCGAATAATCTGCAATGGTCGATTTCAGGAAATTATCGTCGTCGCGATCCGGAAAATCGGGCTTATAATGGGCACCGCGAGATTCGTCGCGATTTAAGGCACCAAGCGTTATTACCCTTGCGAGCTGGAGCATATTCCACAACTGGCGTGCGTGCGGAACGGCCTGGGTAGCCCACAAATTAGAATCATTGAGCGAGATCTTCTGATAGCGTTCCTGCAGCTCCAGGATCTTCTCGTCGGTTGCCTTCAGACGCTCGTTGTAGCGAACGACGGTTACATTGTCCGTCATCCATTTGCCGAGTTCATCGTGCAGCTTATATTGATTTTCGCCGCCTTCGTTCTTGATGATCCCGTCGTTGATCTCTTGCTGGCGTTTTAATTCGGCTTCATGAATGCCGTTTGTTTCGGATTTGCCGCGTTCAACATTCTGGGCATATTCCAATGCATTCGGTGCGGCGACAAAACCGCCGTAAACACAAGACAGCAGAGAGTTTGCCCCAAGGCGGTTGGCACCGTGAATGGAGTAATCGCATTCGCCGGCGGCAAACAACCCGGGGATGTTGGTCCGCTGCTGGAAATCGACCCAAAGGCCGCCCATCGAATAGTGGACGCCCGGGAAGATGCGCATCGGTACAAATCGCGGATCATCCCCGACAAACATTTCGTAGATCTCGAGGATCGCGCCGAGTTTACGGGTCAGCACATCGGCCGGAATATGTGTCAGATCGAGATAGACTTGATTTTCACCCTGAATGCCGTCGCCTTCCAAACACACTTGAAAGATCTCGCGCGTGGCAATGTCTCGCGGCACCAAATTACCGTATGCGGGATACTTCTCTTCCAAGAAATAGCGGCGTTCCGATTCCGGAATGTCTCGCGGGCTGCGTTTATCGTTGCGGTCCCGCGGCACCCAGACACGCCCGCCTTCGCCGCGGGCAGATTCGCTCATCAATCGCAGTTTGTCTTCGCCGGGGATAGATGTCGGATGAACTTGTATGAATTCGCCATTGCCATATTTAGCACCTTGTACATAACAGGCCGCGGCGGCGCTTCCCGTACAGGTCATCGAATTGGTCGATTTGCCAAAAATAAGCCCCGGGCCGCCCGTTGCCATAATAACGGCATCCGCAGCAAAAGACTTAAGCTCAAGCGTCTGCAAATTCATCGCGACCAATCCGCGGCAAACTTGATGGTCATCAAGCACTAAGGACAGCATTTCCCACCCTTCGTATTTGTGAACCTTGCCCTGCACTTCCCATGCCCTCACCTGTTCGTCAAGGGCGTATAGAAGTTGTTGGCCGGTAGAGGCTCCGGCAAAGGCTGTTCGGTGATAAAGTGTTCCGCCGAAACGGCGAAAATCCATCAGCCCCTCGTTCGTCCTTGAAAAAGGTACGCCCATGCGGTCAAACAGATTAATAATGGCCGGGGCCATATCGCACATCTGTTTGACCGGCGGTTGATTCGCTAGAAAATCGCCGCCGTAAACCGTGTCGTCAAGATGTTTGGCCGGCGAATCGCCTTCGCCCTTGGTATTGACCGCCCCGTTGATGCCGCCCTGTGCGCATACAGAATGCGAGCGTTTGACCGGGACCACCGAGATAAGATCAACGTCATGCCCCGCTTCGGCGATCTTCATTGCCGCCGCCAATCCGGCCAAACCGCCGCCGACGATAGCTATTTTTAATCCGCTTGCTGCCATAAATTTTGATTCGCAGTGTTTTCTAGAATTTCTGTCGTTCGACAGTGGTTTTTGATGCCGTCGGATGTTCTTCGCATAGAGCCTGCGGCAAAAATCCGCACGGCCTGATAAATCCGGCCATTGCGTTGACGCCGACGCCGAAAAGCCCGATCGCGATCGCTACGCAAGCATAAAGAGCGTAGCGTTGTGCCTTTTCACCAATGACGATGCCCCAATCGACGGCAAACAGCCAAAATCCATAGGCTAGGTGCCATGCCGTAGCAGCAACGCCCAACACATATATTGCAAAAATGATGGGCATTGAAAATTCGCCGGACACGATGTTGAACGCCTGGTCAGCATGGCCGGCGATCGGTGTTTGATTCAATCCCGGTATGAGCCCGAAACGGAAGTTCAGGACATGAAAAAGAATGAAAAAGAACAGAAAGATGCCCGTCGCCCGCTGCATAAAATAGAACCAATTGCGGCCGTATTTATAGGTAAACACATTTGGCCGGGCCTCGGCTGAGATGATGACCCCGTAAATGGAGTGGAAAAGCAGCGGAATGAAGATACCGAAGATCTCCAAAAACAAGAGATAAGGCAGGTCGTGGATGTCTTGTACAGCTTTTTCAAATGCCGCTTCGCCGTTCACCGCTTTTGAATTGGTAAACATATGAAGAAAGAAAAAGCCGCCCAAAGGCACGATGCCCGTTATCTGATGCAACTTCCTTAATAGAAACGTTTTACTGAATTTTATCGCCATTCTAGTCTATTGCGATCTGTCTGAATTTCATTTGAAGTGTGGTGTCTGTAAAATTTTAGTCTTAAACCTCGTTTTCGGCAATGCTCGTTATCCAATTTTCGATTTTACACCATCTTTCCATTAGCAAAAATGAATTAAGTTGCTCAAAGTTTTTAGAAAGACTTATAATAGGAAAATGCACATCGAAACGCTCAAGGTTTTTTGCGATCTGGTCGATCTGCAAAGCTTTTCGCTGGCGGCCGAGCGCAATTTCATTACGCAATCCGCGGTGAGCCAACAGATCCGTTCGTTGGAAGATCGTTTCAAGCGGCGACTGCTCGAGCGAATTCGGGGCCGCCGCGAGGTCAAGCTGACACCGGCGGGCGAGGTTTTTTATCGAGAAGCTCAAAACGTGCTTGATGCTTACGATCATATGAACGAAAGCCTTCGAGGATTGGTAGGCAAGATCGGCGGCACGGTCAAGGTTGCAACGGTTTACAGCGTCGGGCTGCATGAACTACCGGCCAAGGTCGGCGAATTTATGACGAAATTTCCGGCGGCGAAGATCGATCTTGAATATTCGCGCACCACAAAAGTAGTTCGCGATGTGCTCAATGGAAGTGTGGAATTAGGCGTGCTGGCCTATCCTGAGCCGAAACGCGGCCTTACCGTTCACCAGATGCATGAAGAACCCCTCGTACTCGTGTGTCCGCCGGACCACAAACTTGCCAAAAAACAGACCGTAAAGACCAAGGAATTGGACGGTCTTGACCTGGTTCTGTTCGAAAGGGACACACCCACGCGGAAGGCGACCGACCGCATCTTGAAGGCGTATGGCGCCGAGGTTCGAAAAGTGGCCGAATTCGACAATATCGAAACGATCAAACGCGGTGTGCAGGTCGGCATTGGTTCGGCTATCTTGCCGCTGCCGTCCGTGGTCGAAGACGAACGGGCCGGCTTGTTGAAAGTGGTTCGGCTGGCCGAAAAAGAATGGGTTCGCCCGGTCGGGCTGATATACCGCAGCGACCGTTCGCTGTCGCTAGCCGCCAAAAAATTCGTCCGGCTTCTTGAACGAGCCGACTTGGTTGAGGAAGATGATTAGTTCCGTTGGCCGATACGCGTCATGGTTGACGTAGGCGTCATTTCATTGAGCATCCGGCGGAGTATGATCGCCAACCCTTCGCTTTCCATATATTCACGGCCAAGCAAGCGGCGAAAACGTTTTTCTTTACTCTCGCCGGTCACTTCGCGAAGAATTCCGCGAAAGAATGCCGCCGTTATTTCCGGGGCAAATTGCTTTCCGGAATTTCGCCGCAGATCCTCAAAGACCTCATTGGCCGGACGGCGTCTTTTATAAGGGCGGTCGGTCGTCATGGCGTCGAACGAATCGGCAAGGTTGACTATTTTGGCGATGTACGGGATCTCGCGGTCGTACAACCCGTCCGGATAACCGTTTCCGTCGAGCCTTTCATGGTGATATTTCGCCGCCAAGGGAACTTCTGCGTACGGGTGATGGATCGGGGCCAATATCTCGTAACCGACGGCCGGGTGTTTGTTCAATTCGGCAGATTCTTTGGCATTGATGCGGTACGGTGCATTGATTATCTTGCGCTCGACCGTCAACTTTCCAACGTCATGTAAATAACCGGCAACGGCCGCCCCTTCGATCTCGTTCTCGCCCCAACCGAGCTCGGCGGCAATGATCTCGGAATATTTTCCGACGCGTACAGAATGCCCTTCTGTATATTTGTCCTTTGAATCAATGGCGGCGGCAAAAGCTTTGACCGTATCTTTATAAGTCAGCCGCAAATTGTCGTATAGCTGGCGATTCTCGTCCGCACGCCGCTCCAGCTCGATCATCAGGTTGCGCTGCGAAATGGCTACTCCAATGTGGCGGCCCATTGCCCCTAAGATCTCGCGGTCATAATCGGTATAAGCTTCGCCGCTCGCCTTTTCGCCCAACATCACAGCTCCGACCGTTTCATCACGAACGACGAGCGGCATCAGAAGTTCTAGCTTGGCAACGTCAAACGTGCGGTCATAAACCTGAAAAAAAGGCAGGACCTTTGCTCGTTCGATCTCGATCGGATAAAGGCCGTTAGTTAGAAATTGGCGTTCGTCCTCGTAGCAAAGCGACATTGACAATGGAAAATCGTCGCTCAATCCGCGAACGGCGAGCATAGTAAATTCGTGCTCAAAACGCGAATATTTTGCGATGCCGCCGCGCATAATGCCTAGCGAACCAAGTATCAAATGCAGAGAGGTTCGAATAGTTTCTTGAAAATTACCCCGACCGGTAACTTCTTCGCCCATTTCCGCCAAGGCGCCAAAGGTGTGCACCAATTTGCTGCGGTTCTCTGCCATCTGGCGAATATTCGTTTGTTTGAAATCTTGGATCTTCAAATCGGAACCCTAGCGGATCAAGGCATGACGGCTAACGCCGAGCATATCAAAAAGTTCGGCTGTGTGTTCGTTGACGTCCGAAAAGACTACCTTTGCGCCCGTTCGTGATGCAGAATCTATTACACCCAGCAAGATCGAAACGCCGATGCTGTTAACAACTTCGGTCTGCGAAAAATTGACTATTAATTCACGACAGCCTTCTTCGAGCCGCAGTTTGCATTCCCTTTCGACACGTTCACCCGTATGTTTATTCAAATAATCTCCGGCATAGACCACCGCTGTCGCATCGACATCGGCTGTTTGAACACCAATCATGTACGCAATTTCCTTCCTGATTGTAACGTTTTATGAGCGAATCTCGTTAATGTTTAACACATTGATGCGCAGAATACAATAACAAAATGGGGCTGTATCAATCTGTCGTATCTACCAATTTTGTCATGGAGATGCTGGTGCCGTCTTCCGTCTCTTCTATCCGCACGTCATCCATCAGTTTTTCGATCAGCTGCAACCCCCAACCGCGCCGCCGCTCGTCGCCGGCTTTTGCGGTGGGCCGGTCCGCTAAACGCAGTCCGCGATTTGAGACCGTAACGACCAACCGCCCGTCCTCGACGCGGAACTTTTGATGTATCCGCCGGTCGGTGCTAAGACTGTGCTCGCTGGCATTGATACACGCTTCGATCAGTGCTGTCTTGATCTGATTGATGGCTTTGCCTTTAAAATTGTGGCGGCGGGCGATGTCTTCGAGCGCGTGAGCTGCAACCATTTCGCTGTCGCCGTCCATCGGCACAATGATCTCAAATTCTTCGGCGGCGAAAGATCGTCCGTTGCTTTCGTCCAAAAACCGCTCCAACAATTCGAACTGCTTTTTTGATGAACCCAATGCGTTTCGCTGCACCAAACTATTTTGGCCCGCGTCGCTAAAGCCTTCCGGTGCGATCAGCCAGATCTGATAGCGTTCGAAACCGCACATTACTGCGGCCATCTCCAAGCGGTCGCACCAAAAATCGACCACATCGCTTTCGGCCTCTAATTTGGAATCGACCTCAGCCGCCAGCCAGACGATCTGATGGCCGTGATCGAACGACATCCCTTCAAATCCGAAACCGGCGGCCGAGCGTTCGCGAACGCCAAGTACGGAGAGCGGCGGATAAAGATCGGATATGTACGCTGTATGAGCGACCCTCGGCAATTGAAAATTGTCTTCGGAAGCCGCAGTGTCTCGCATCACCTCCTCATCCGGCGCTCCTTTATATTCTGCCCGAAATTTTGCACCGTCGATCAGCGCCGCCGGAATGTGCTGTCCGTCAAATCGTTGAAGCAGCCGTTTCGGTGATAGAGCTGCGCGGCTTCGATAGAGCTTTTCCATTTGCCGAGGCGATCCTTTTACGCCTTGCATTATCATTTCGGCCTTCACTATCTCCGGATTCTCTGCACCCGCTCCGAGACGAAAAGCCGCCGTAAGCAGGTCGTTCAATAACGGATCGGCAAGTTCGGCCTCGATCCGGCCGTGATGATAACGGATAAATTCGACCCCGTCTAGGATCGTTGCCGCGCTCTTCAGATCGGCCGGGGATAGCCTTGTCCGCTCCAGCCAGATCGTTTCGTCGGAGGCACCGCCATCTTCAGCGAATGCTTCATACAGCAATGCGATCGCGGCTTCGCGGCTTCGCGGTTCCGGAAACGCCGAACTAAATACACGTCGGAACCATGACGCAAGACGGCCCTCGGCAACCGACTGCACATAGACCGCCTGCAGGTCGCTGTACTTGTTCATTGGACGTCTCTCATCAGCAGCAGACGCGATAAGCATTGATATTCGCTGAAAAACGGGCCCGAGCTGCTGGACGAGTAGGTCGCGGCAGCGGTCGCTGATATCGACGCCCGCATCGATAGCCGCCGTTTCGGCAAAAGCCGCGGCAGGATCGTGATCCGGCAAGGGCATATCAATGGTATGTTTGGCGGCGTAAGGCAGGACCACTCGCCGGCGGCCCGCCGTTATAGATGGCCGCAGCGCGTAAACCGACATGATCTCATCTAAAAGTTGTTCGCCGCCATCTATCTCGAGACAATTGTGCAGTCCGTCAATGACCGGAAAAAGCCGCATTCCGGTGACCTGTGCCCGCAGCGGAAAACGGACCAGCCCGCCAAGCGTCTGCTGGGGCGAGCTAAAGGCATCAACGGCACGCGAAAACCAGCTGCGATCTGGTGCCGGCATCAGGTCGTAAAGTTCACCGAGCGTCGGTTCCACATCTATGATCTTCGGGTTTTTGCGACGGATCGCGGCGACTTGCAGCAGTGTTCGATAGGCGATGGAACGTGCCGCGGAGATAGCGTCGCCGTTCGTTTGCGTGATATCCAAGTAGATTGCCGGAACATCGTTCAGCAATGTGTCGGCGGCAAACTGGCGCAGAATCCGGCCGGCTCCAACACCGGGAGCATGCAGCAGAGAAACAGCACGATCTGCGTTTACCGCCGCCGCCAATGCATCAAATGCCTTTTTTGTATTTCCTTGGATCTCTTCCATTAATGGATCTTTTGTGCCAAAGAATCGCCAAGATCGCCGAACGAACGGACATTATTGCGGCCATGATCCTTTGCTTCATATAAAGCGATGTCCGCCGCCGAGATCAGATCCTGCGGCGTCGAGATCTCAGCAGTGCATGATGCGATGCCGATACTGACGGTGACTTGCCGCATCGGAAAAGCTGTCCTTTCGATCCGCTGACGGATGCGTTCCGCGATCCGGGAGGCTTCTTCGGCGGAAGTTTGCGGCAAAAGGACGGCAAACTCCTCACCGCCATAGCGTGCCGCCACGTCCGCTCCGCGTAAAGTATCTTTAAGCGCGTTAGCTACGATCTTTAGCGCCCGGTCGCCCGCCGGATGCCCGAAACTGTCATTATAGGCTTTGAAATGATCTACATCGAGCATCATCAGGCTCATTGGAAAACGGTGCCGCTTTGAACGCACGATCTCTTCGCCAAGCCGCTCTTCGATATACCTGCGGTTCAACAGGCCGGTCAGCGTGTCGGTCACGGAAAGCTGCTCGTATTCACCCGCCTTATCTTTTAGGGCCGTGCGATCGATCGCAACTGCGATCTGCGGCGCGATCGCTTGGAGCAATTCGAGGTCGCCGCGATCAAATTGGTCGCCGCCGGCCTTGTCCGTAAAATTCAAAATACCGACCTTTCGCTCGCCGATAATGATCGGATAGCTGATGAACGAAGCTGACTTATAGAACCACTCCCGCGGTGCGCGCTTCATGCCTGTTTTATCGATATTCGAAACGATGACAGGATTTCCCGCATCCAAAACGTGGCGAGCGACGCGAGAACCGACGCTTTTTTCCGAAAGCAGGTCGATCCGCGAACCGATCGCAGCCTTTGCCCGCAGATCAAGCGACTTTTCATCGCGAACTAAGATCGAGGCTCTTTCGGCATGCAGCAATTCGGCCGAGATCTGGGCCATCTTCAGCCAAAAATCATCGCCATCAATGTTTCGCAGGCTTTCGTTGAATCTTTTCACAGCCATCGAGAGAGATTCCCGCTGTCGCACCTCACTCCGAAGGCGAAGTATCTCTAATGGCGATGCCACCGTTTGGGCAAAGCGGACCACGCGGCGGACGGTCGCTGTGTCGGCAATCGGCAGGTTCGAAACGATCGCTCCTAATGCGAGGCCGCCGATAGCGACCGGAAAGAACAGAAGATCGTCCGCCGGATGCTCTGCCGTTTGGCTCAGCCGCAGCCACAATGGCCGCGAGGCTTGCGCCGCCTTTGCCAATTTTTCATCGTCTGCCTTGACGGCCAGGCGAAGCTTTCGATGGGCCATTGCTCCGGTCGCGACCACATTTTCAAAGCGGTTATCACGGCGTTCGAACCAGGCAAGCGAAGCCAAGCCGTACCGCTCGCTCAAAAATTCGAGAATTGCCTTGCACGCCTGTTGATAATTCAACTGCATCAGCGAACCGAATAAGGAACGCCACAAGGCGGTTTCTTGCGCCTCCGCCGATGGTTCCGGCAGCAGTGCGGCCGTCGGCAAAGCCGTTTCGGCGACCGGCCGGGCAAAGGTTGGCGGTTCGGAAGCGGGCAATTCCAAAATGTCATTGCTTTCCCGGCCGACAAATTTTTTTAATCCGGCCGCCGCCTGGTGAATGCCGTCGCAAGTTGCACCGATCAATATATTCTCAAAAAATTCCGACGGCCGAATTCCCTGCCATTCGCCGTCAATCGCCCGCTTCGTGGTCTCTCGGTAATTCTCCGCCCGCAAAAACACACGGCCTACGATAGCAACAAAAGAGCGGCCGCCATCGACAACCGGAATGGCTTGGCACGAAAGCCCCGCGTGGCAAACATAATCTTCCGGCGCTCCCTCTGCCGTCATTTCAAACGCCCGCCCGCAGAACTTTGCACATTCGGAGCCGGCAGAGCTTGAACCATATAAGGCCGCACAGATCGAATTGTTGTTCGCAGTTGCGGCTTCGTTGCCTTCGCCATCAAGTACAACGACGGCCACACCGTTTTCTTCGGCGAGCCGTTCGAGCAATTTTCCTTTTGAGGGCGGGGCAAATGGGTTCATCAAAATGGGCACAAATCCTTGATATTACGCGTTTTATGCGTAATGAGAGCCAAGATCGCCTTGAATCATAATTGGTAATATATCCAATCGTCGGGTTATTTCAAGAAAAACTCGCGTGGCAAGAATATTGTGACAAGATTATGCCATATCCCGTCTTAACTCGCATAGCGAAAACGAGGCGTAACACTTCGATGCAAAAAGTGTTTGATTCAAATGCAATTCTTTATCGAAGGAACCCTGGCCGCTGCGATTAATATCGCCGAACTCCGCGTAAATACACGCTTTGAGGGCTATGGCACAGTCTTTGTTTACTGTCCGGGTAGTGCAGCGGCAGGGACCGCACTAATAAATCTGGTAGTTTTGGAGGCATTATGAACAGCAATGATTATACGACGAACAACGCCACGGCTTTAACCAACGATGAGGTTATATCAGTACTCAATGGTCTGATCGAGACGTGCAAGGACGGGCAGAAAGGTTTTCAGGAAGCGGCCGAAGGCATTGAACGCTCTGACCTGAAATCGCTGTTTTATGAATTCTCTCAGCAGCGTTCCCAATTTGCCGGGGAATTGCAGACACTTGTTCAATCGCTGGGCGGAGACCCCGAAAATTCCGGTTCTATCGGCGGAGCCATTCATCGCGGCTGGATCAATATAAAATCTGCGGTGATGGGAAAAGACGAAGGTTCGATATTGAATGAATGTGAGCGCGGCGAAGACGTAGCAAAAGGTGCTTATAAAGACGCCTTAGAAAACGCCTTACCGGCACATGTGCTCGAAACGGTGCAAACCCAATTTGGTTCGGTCAAGGCAGCTCACGACCGCATTAAAGCACTTCGCGATTCGTTCAATAGCGACGCCGGAAACGCAAACGCTGCTCGCAGCTCGTTTTAGAGGATGTAAGTTTTTGGCCTGATAGGCGATCGATGGGGACCCGGTCTTGCGGGTCCTTTATTTTTGCTGCGCAGGTATGCCGATGGCCCCGCGGCCGGCCTTGGCATTTTCGGCGATGTTCGGGTGAGCTGTCGATATCCGAATGCACGCCGCAGAATGCTTCGGTTTTATTTCAACCAATTGCGGTGTATGTCTTTTGCAATCTTCGATCGCGAAAGGACAGCGGGTATGAAAATGACAGCCTGGCGGAGGGTCGATCGGCGAAGGAACATCGCCTTTGAGCAGGATGCGTTCGCGAACGGCTTCGATCTCCGGGTCGGGTACGGGAACCGCGGATATCAGAGCTTGGGTATATGGCATCAGCGGCATTTTGTAGATCTCTTTACCCGGGGCCAATTCCACTATCCGGCCGAGATACATCACGGCAACCCGATCGGAAAGGTGCCGAACAGCACGCAGATCGTGCGAAATGAAAAGATAAGTCAGATCCTTTTTCGCCTGCAGCCGCTGCATCAGATTCATTATCTGGGCCTGGATCGACACGTCCAATGCAGAGATCGGTTCATCCGCCACGATGAATTCCGGATCGACAGCCAATGCCCTTGCGATACCGATTCGCTGTCGTTGACCGCCCGAAAATTCGTGCGGATATCTTTTAACAAAGCGCCGGTTCAGCCCCACGGTCTCCATCAGATCCTGCACGATCGAATCTATCTGCCGCCCGCCGCCGAGACCAAATGTCCTGATCGGCTCGCCGATGATGCTGCCGACCGTCATCCGCGGATTAAGCGACGCATAGGGATCTTGAAATATCATCTGCAGATCCTTGCGGCGGCTGCGCATTCGCGACTGAGACATGCTCGCCAGATCATCGCCTTTGTACAAGACCTTTCCGCCGGTCGGTTCCGTTAACCGTAGTATCGCTTTGCCGAGAGTTGATTTTCCGCAGCCTGACTCACCAACCAACCCAAGCGTCTCGCCTTTTTTAATGCTGAGCGAAACACCATCAACTGCTTTTACGAATCTTGACCGCGAAAATATGCCGCCGCCGATCTTGTAATGCACCTTTAGGTCTTGAAGTTGGATCAGCACTTCGCGTGACGTGTCCTCCGACGGCTCCGGCTCGGCTGCCTCCAAGCGAAGCTGCGGTTCGGTATTTTCTTGGATATGAAGGTATGAGGACGCTCGGCAGTATCGACATTTTACGATCGTCTGCGTTGCTTCGACATCGAGGTTTGCTCCACATTTCGGACAATTCAATTCTATAAGCATATTGGCATATCAAGTTTTGCTATTGAGCCTCTGAGCCGGATCCGGCATAGACGTCTTTTGCAAAATGGCAAAGAGAATGGTGGTCACGGGCCACTTGGACAAAAGGCGGATATTCGCGGCTGCAGATATCTTTAGCTCTTTCACAACGCGGTGCGAACGGGCAGCCGGGCGGTAGATGAGCTACGTCCGGCGGCAACCCCGGTATTTGGTAAAGCTCTGTCCCATCTTCGTGCGCCGGGTCCGGCACGCTTTTGAGCAGACCTTTTGTATAAGGATTTGCCGGACGGGCAAAAAGAGTTCGCGTGGCCGCTTGTTCAAATACCTTTCCGGCGTACATAACAATGATCTTGTCCGTCATACCGGCGACCACGCCGAGGTCATGCGTGATCAATATCACGCTCGTTCCCAGGCGTGCACGCAGATCTTTGATCAATTCCAGGATCTGTGCCTGGATCGTCACATCCAATGCCGTCGTGGGTTCGTCCGCGATCAGCAATTCCGGGTCGCAGCTCAAAGCCATCGCGATCATCACCCGCTGCCGCATGCCGCCGGAGAATTCGTGCGGATAATTGTCGATACGATTCTCGGCGTCCGGAATACCCACCATTTTCAGCATCTTAACGGCGTGTTCGTATGCCTGACGTTTCGTGTGGCCGAGGTGCAGCCGAGTTACCTCCATCAACTGCGTCGATATCTTTAAGAAAGGGTTCAGCGACGTCATCGGATCCTGAAAGATCATGGCTATTCGTTTGCCGCGGATCTTTCGCACCTCATCGATCGGCAATGCGAGAACATCAACGCCATCAAATATGACGTCTCCGCCGGCTATCTTTCCCGGCGGCTGCGGGATCAATCGCATGATCGAAAGGTTCGTTACCGACTTGCCGCTGCCTGATTCGCCGACAATGCCGAGCGTTTCGCCCTTTTTGAGATCGAACGAAATGCCGTCCACCGCCTTAACCACTCCATCTTCGGTCTGAAAATAGGTTTTCAGACCGTCAACCTTTAATATCGTGCCGTTTTGGTTCATCAATTTATCTAGGGGCTACAAAATTGTAGATGATCAATCCTGATGCCTCTACCGGTTGCCCATTTCGTAATGTCGGTGAAAACCTTGCTCGCTTCGCACTTTGAATCGCACCGGCTCCGAGGATCGGATCGCTGCAGATCACATCGGCCTTTGATACTTTTCCTTGACGATCGATATGTACCCTTACGTAAACCGCTCCGCTTAAACCCCGAGCGCGTGCCTCTGCCGGATATTCCGGCCTAGGAAGGTCAATGGCTTTTCCATTAAGAAATTCGCCATCCGAAGCATCCGTTTTCAATAATTTTTTTTCGTATTCTAGGTAGTCTTTTCTCAAATCACTTCCATCTTTAACGAACCGCAAAAAATAGCACGTACGAAACAGCATTAACCTTTCACCTTCTTCCGAATTTTCCTCGAAATGAAGACTTGAGACCTTAAGCGCTTTTTTGTACAGGTCGTTTGCAGCAGCAAAATTCTTTGCTTGGGCTTGATTGTTTGCCGCCCCTAATAATAATTCATATGCCTCGACTGATTCATGGGTGCCGCTTTTCTCTAACAAATTCAAGATTGTGCTAAAGGTCACAGCCGCGTCTTTATATTGTTTATCCATGTTCTGACAATCCGCGAGCAGCCCGAGGAGTTTTATTTGCGAGGCAACAGGTGGGACGGGAGTTAAGCTATTCGTTATCTCTATCGCTTTCATCAGATCGGCAGATGCGTCGGCATATTTTTCCAATGCTCGTTCGATCAATCCCAGATTGGTATATGCGGTAGCCATTGCGGCACCTTTTGGTTTAGTGCCCGCTTCGTTCAACGCCACGATCTGCTTTGCGACGGGTAACGCTTCCTTGAATTTCCCGGCTGTGAAAAATGCGGTCAATTCTTTTTCCAGCTGCTCGATCTTAGCAACATCAGACGCTTGCCCAAATGTAGCCGCCGAAGCAAAAACAAGCGTCATCATAAGGACAAAAGTCCTCAGACCATTTACATTTACTGTTGTTTCGTTATTTTGACTCATTCTTTTTCAGTTGTCTCAAAACCCTCACGTCAGTAGCGTCTAAATCCATCTGACGCTTTGTCCTCCGTAATGGCTGAAGGCCATCGGTTCAATAGCGTCGGGTACCACCCGACGTTGTGTGCCGCCAATATTCTCAGTCAGATGCTCTGTTTGATGGCTGTAAGCCACCGGTTCAATAGCGTCGGGTACCACCCGACGTTGTGTGCCGCCAATATTCCCGTCCCTGTAGGGGACGAATTTTGTTTCATCGCCGCCATATCCGTCCCTTTCAGGTACGAATACATTCAATCCCATATATATTTTTCATCAAAGCCGATATGATACTTTTTATAAAAGCCCCTCATCTCATCTTCAAATATCTTCTCCGCGTGATGCTCCTTTTGTCGCGATATATACGCCTTCACCGTATCGATCTGCGAGTGCCCGACAGAAAACGCCGAGTAACCGTCCTGCCATCCAAACTTGCTGAGCATTCCTCCTCTGGCTTTTAACAATTTTGTCGAACTGCGTTTTATTTCTCCAACCAACTGCGGTACGAGATGGTTCTTGCTGAAAGATATCAATAGGTGAATGTGGTCGGAAGTCCCACCTGCAGCGACAAGAGTACTCTCGCGATTTTTGCATATGCCGCCGATGTAGGCGTATAGTTCGGCTTCCATCTCCAATGGGATGATCTTTGCTCGGTTTTTGGTCGAGAAAACTATGTGCATATAACAGCTGAAAATTGTTTGTGCCATAAATATCCGTCCCTTTCAGGGACGCGGCGGTTCGTTGTCCATGTCGTCGGGTGTTACCCGACGCTATTCAATTTATCCGCTCCGCGGATCACGGAATGTTGTCCATTATTCCCGGTGCAATGCCCATTATTCCCGATGCAATGCCTCCGTGATGGCTGTAGGCCATCGGTTCAATAGCGTCGGGTACCACCCGACGTTGTGTGCCGCCAATTTTCCGGATATTTTACCTAGTTGTCAAAATTTTCTGGTCTGCGGATCGAGTGCATCCCGCAGTCCGTCCCCGAGAAAGTTCAGCGAAAAAAGCGTCAGAGCCATCGTCACACTCGGAAATATCAATTGCCACGGAAAGATCGATATATTCTTGATCCCGTCGGCCGCCAAACTTCCCCAAGAAGCATATGGTGCCTGCACACCGAGCCCGAGAAATGACAAAAACGCCTCTGTCAGCATCACGCTCGGCACCGTCAGCGTGGCATAGACGATAACCGGGCCGAGAGCATTCGGCACTAGATGACGGAAAATGATCGCCAGGGTTGAAACGCCAGTTGCCTTTGCCGCCATCACGAACTCCTGATTTTTTAACGACAGTATCTGCCCGCGGACGACACGTGCCATCGTCAGCCACGAAACTAGGCCAAGCGCAAGGAACAGCAAAAAGATCTGACTAAGGCTCGGGTTGACGCGTGCGGTGTAAACTTCGGCAAGTTTTTCGCCGGCTCCGCTCCTGCCGGCAAACATCGCCAGATAATAGGCCGCCAAACCTATGACCAACAGCCCGCCTAATATCGCGATCGTTCGTATGACCGAACCGGCGCCGCCCAATACGGCTGCCTCGCCCTCTTCGAAAGAGCGGCGGTAGATCATCGCCAGCAGCAAAAGTCCGCCGAGCACAACAGCCACGGCCGCCATTATCTGCGGCAGCCATTCGACGAGCACTGTGGTGTTATTTCCGCCGAAAACGTTAAGCAGAACGATAACAATAAGGATATATGGGATCGCGTAGATGATATCGACCACACGCATCATAAAATTATCGATGCGGCCGCCCATATAACCGGCGACGGCACCGTACGAAACTCCGACGATGAGCGAAACCGCCGTCGAAATGATGCCCACCATCAGCGAAATGCGTCCGCCCTGAAGCACTCGTGCCAAAAGATCGCGGCCGGCGTCGTCCGTACCCATGGGATGACGCCACGATGGCGGAAAAGATCCGACCAGCGCACCGCCCTCTGTCGCTGAAGGAACGTAATCGGCCGTGAAACCGGTCGCCCAATAGATGATCGACGGGCCAATAGCGACCGCAATCACCATTATAGCCAGCACGACCATGCCCAGCACCGCCAATTTATTGCGCAGCAGCCGCTTCCACGCATCACGCCCCAACGATGCACCTTTTATGACTTCTCGCTCTTTTTCCATCATTGATCGTAACGTATACGGGGATCTAAAATCCCGTATGAGATATCGACGATCAGGTTAAAGACCATGATCATTATCGAAAGAAAAGCGACGATGCCTAATATAAGCGGTTCGTCACGGTTATTAACGGCCTGTATAAAGATATTTCCCAGCCCCGGAATAGCAAAGACCTTTTCGACCACGACGGTGCCGGCCAAAAGCCCGGCCAGCGCCGGCCCGGTATAGGAAACGACGGGAATGATGCCGCCGCGGAGCCCGTGTTTCAACAAAACTGTTCTTTCATTAAGCCCCTTTGCCCGTGCGGTCCTGATATAATCGGAGCGCATCACCTCAAGCATACCGGCACGCGTCAAACGAGCGATATATGCCGCATAGACCGCCGCCAATGTAACGACCGGAAGCACCAAATTCGCCACACCGCCCCAACGCGCCGGCGGAAGCCAGTAAAGCCCCAGCGAAAATACCAGCACGAGCACCGGCCCGAGCACAAAATTAGGCACAGACAGCCCAAGCATAGCCCCGGCCATCGAACCATAATCGAGCTCAGAGTTTTGTTTCAAAGCCGCCAGAACTCCCGCCCCGAGCCCGATCACAAGAGCCAGGCAATATGCCGAACCGCCCAAGATCGCCGAATATGGTAAATGGCGGCGGATGATCGTATTCACCGAATCGCCGACATATTTCAACGAATCCCCAAAATCGAAACATTTGAAACGGAGTCGGCCGACGGGAAACTGCAGGCCGTTCGCGGTATTGTCGTCAGCGGACATCGTGCGGCAGGTAACATTCCCGAGCATCAGCAGATATTGCCGCCAAACCGGCTGGTCAAGACCGTATTTTTTCTTAATATTAGCTTCGATGGCCGGCGGCAGCTTCTTTTCATCGTCATAGAAACTGCCCGGGGCCAAACGGATCAGCCCCCATGTGACGGTCACCACCAACAGCGCCATCGGAATAATTATCAGCAGTCTTCGTAAAATAAAACTCAGCATAAATTTCGCGGTTCCTTTATTGGGCAGCACCGTTCGGATGAGCCGCTTTTTGGGTACTCATCAACCGCTCGATCTGCTGATAGACCCATTCATCGCGAGTTTCCATGATGTTATCGACGTCGTGGTCCCACTTTTCAGTGTCGTGTTCGACATACGCGAATTTCCAAGCGTGCAGCGTGCCGGGGTTTGGATACAACCCCTTCAGATACGGTTTTTTCATCCAGTTCGTCGCCTGTGTCGAAAGCGGCAATACGGGTTGGTCCTGCATCATCATAAATTCTGCACGGGCCAGCTTTTCATAGCGATGCATCGGGTCGCTTTCACGATTTGCCTCATCAAGCAGCCGGTCGAATTTGGGATCGGACCAACCGGTGGAGCTGTCATTATTCTCTGAGTAGAAAAGATTTAAAAATGTGAAAGGGTCCATATAATCGCCGACCCAGCCCGCACGGGCGAGCCCGCTGAATTCCAGATTCTTGCGAAAGTTTAGAAAGGTCTTCCATTCCATATTATTGAGCGGAATGGTCACACCGAGATTCTGTTTCCACTGTGCCTGAACGAATTCGGCGGTCGCCTTGTTGCTTTCGGCAGTGTTGTAAGTAAGGCTTACCTGATCGGCGGGAAAATCGCGGCAAATGTATCCGTTGCCGCTTTTTTCAATGTTGTATCCAAGCTCTTTCATCAACGCACGTGCCTTTTCGGGGTCAAACTTGCGCTGCTTCCATTCCTCAAGCGAACTGCCGATCTTTGCCAATTCTTCGGAATAGACCTTTGTACGCGCTGTCTCGTATTCGGGAAAAACGCCCTCGGGCGAGAAATCGACCAGCGGCTTGGTCGTCTTCCGAAATTTGGAAAGCGCATCGCGATCGACCGCCAGCGAAAAGGCTTCCCGCAGCCGGCGATCCTGCATCGGACCTTTTTTGACGTTAAATGGATAGTATTCGATCGCTACCTCCGGAAAGTTCAGATATTCATCTTTATATTCGCGGACGACCTCATTCCAAGCCGCCGGCGGAACATGGTTGTACATTGCATCGATCGAACCGGCCTTATATAAATTCATGATCGTCGTCGCTTCTTCTACGGGATAGAATTCGATCCCGCTTAACCGCACCATATCCACATCCCAATAATTGGGCGACCGCTCAACAACTATCTTGTCATAGGGCGAATGTTGTTTGAGCCGAAAGGCTCCGCTGGTAACTATATTCCCCGGTTTGGTCCAATCTTTCCCATAGTTTTCGACCGTCTGCCGGTGCACGACACGGTAGAATTGATGACCGAGCAATCCAATAAAATATGGGGCTTGCTGGACAAGCTTGATGCGAAATGTATGGTCGTCGAGTGCTTCGACCCCAACATCCTCGGATTTTATCGGAACATAGGCCTTGCCGGCGGCAAGCCGGGCAATTTTCGCATCTTTGGCAAAAAGCTCGTTTCGCGACCGCTCATCGCCCGGAACCGTCAACCGCACTGGCCCATCAAATGAATTCTTGCTGTCAGGCGTCGTTCCTGCTGCGGCGGGCTTTTCCGGATCCGGCACGAACGAACCATCGGCATTCTGCACAAAATTGCGTCCCGAATTATATGCTTCGGCGTTGACGATGTAATACGCCAGATATGCGTTCTTAGAGGCGAGCTCGGGAGAAACGGCCCGCCGGACGCTATAGACAAAATCGTGGGCGGTGATCGGATCGCCATTACTAAAAACAGCGTTTTTGCGCAGGTGAAAGATATATTCAGAACCTTCGCTGCGGATATCCCAGCTTTCGGCAATGCCCGGGATCGGCTCCATGGTCTTCGGATGATATTCCACCAATCCGTCGAACAAAGCCATTACGACCCGCGCTTCGGGTTGGCCGGTAGGAACGGCCGGATCAAGCGATTCGGGCTCCGAACCCGAAACATAACGAATAACGTTATCCTCCGGTGCCGTTGTCTTGCCAAAATATCGTCCTTTGGCGGAACTGGAACATCCGGCCGCGGCTGTGGCGGCCAACAGCAATGCGGATAATATTCGGCGGCGGCTTCGTGCGAAACTCATCATACAGCAAACTCCGAATCGTTGATTGTGCGTAAAACTTAACGAAACCTTTGGCGGAGAGAAAGGCCGCAGGCAAGTTTCCAATAAGATCGGCGAAACGCTACTTCAGTTGCCAATCATTGTCTATAGCCACTTGTGAAAGCAGTGGGGCATCGATGCTGTTCATATCAAAACCGCTGACATATGGTTTGACCAAAGCATACGAAGCCGGAAAATAAAGCGGTATTGCCTTCATTTCATACAATGCCCGCTCCTGCGTGATCTGCTGCGGTCTTTTTTCCGGCGCCTCAGCAGCCGGTGTCGGTGTCGCGTCCGGCAAAAGCGGATTTGCAGATCGCAGCTCAGGATTGCCAATGACTACAACGGGGGCGTCATCCACCGCCTGCGACGAACCAAATATCGATGAGAACGCCGCCGCCGAATCGGGAGCCGGAAAGACCACACCGCGCCTGATCAGATCAAAATCACCGCTTTGCCGGGCGGCGTTAAGCTCGCTCAGGTCTTTTACGATGATCTCGGTGTCAAGGTTTAAATTCTGCTTCCACATTTGCGCAACAAGCTTCGCGACCCGCTGCTGTGTCTCATTGCGGTTAATGACCAATCGAATGATGGGAAAGTGCAGGCCGTCCGGAAATCCTGCTTCTTCCAGCAGTTCCCGGGCTTTATCGCGATCTTGCAGCAGTTCACCGTCCGGCCTTGTCTCGAACGGCAAAAATCCACGGGCCGGCTTGGTGCTGCCTTCGAGTTCACCTTCGGTCAAGCGTTCGCGTTCGATGGCAGCCGACAGGGCGACCCGCACGCGGCGGTCATTGAAAGGATATTGAGCGGTATTGATCTCGTAAAAATTCAACGCTGCATGGGCCGTTTTTTTAAAATCATCGTAGGGCGCCAGCAGTTTTTGCGCCAGCGGGGCGACGGCGGCATTGGTCACCGCGTCAAGTTCGCCGGCCCGATAGGCCTCTAAAGCGGCTTCGGCATTTGGTTTTGGCACAAAACGAACGCTGCTCAGTTTTACAGCAGAATGGTTCCAATATGTTTCCGAGCGTCCAAGCAGAATGCCCTCAGGCCCGACATTGGTGATCCGAAAGGCTCCGTTGGTCACGGACGGCGGCACCGCACCGGCATCATCTTCGGCCGCCGGTTCGTCTTGGTGGGTTGGGCGAAAGATCGGATGAGCCAAAAGTTTTGGCAGATCTTTGTCCGGCTGCTTCAATATCACCTTAAGCGTGTGTTCGTTCTCGGCAAAAACACTCAAAGTAGGTGTTGGCTGCGGAACGCCTGCTCCCGGAATGGCGTTCCTTTCATGCGAAGGAATATCTTGCACGGGCGAAGGTGTTTCAACCGCGACCGGCTTGGGCTGGCGTTCGGCTGCCGTCGAATTCAGAAGCATTTCAACGGCCTCTTCAGCAGCTGTCATCGGTTTAGCCCGATCGGCCGGAATACCGGCGAAATTATCAAGCAATTCGTGGTGGGCCGCCTTTTGGCCAAGGTCGGCCAACCGCTTCCACGAACGAACGAAATCCTCCGAGGTTACCGGATCTCCGTTTGACCAACGCGCCGTAGAACGCAAATGAAATGTCCACGTTCGCTCGTCTTCAGAGCTTGTCCATTTTTCAGCGACCGCCGGGCGTTCCTCTAAGGTTCGCGGATCGAGCTCCGTCAATCCTTCGTAGATAGCTCGGACAATATCCGTTTCCGGCGGAGCAGATGCCTTTGCCGGGTCAAATGAACGCGGCAGTTTCCCATTGCTCCACCGAAATTCCTGCAGCCGAGGCGGTTTTGTTACCGAAACAAAAGGCTCGGTCTTTGGCTGCTCGATCTGATCGCACGCCGCAACAAAAAAGAATGCTGCAAACACGGCCAAGCCGCCGGCAAAACGGCCTGAGACGATCAAATTGTTCCATATTGCCTTCATCTATTCGCTATTTCTAACTCAAGAAAAGCCGATCTTGTATTTTCCCTTGTCTGCTCAAGACTGCCGGAAGTGTCGATCAGAATATCGGCATAGGTTTTCTTCTCTTCCTGCGACATTTGGGCAGCTATCCGCTTTTTAGCGTCCGCCGCCGACAAAGAATCTCGCGTCATAAGACGCTTCATCTGTACTTCTTCAGCACACCAGACCACGACAAGTTTCTGAAAATTTCGATAGCCGCCCGATTCGATCATCAGTGCCGCATCTACAACGGCAATACCATTTGGATCGGCTTTTTCAAGGGATTCCAGTATTTGTGCCTGTCGCCGGGCAACCAAAGGGTGCACTATCCCATTCAACCGCATTCGTTTCGGTTCATCATTGAAAACGATCTCTGCCAATGCCGGTCGGTCAAGTTCGCCGTTCGGCTGCAAAACGCCGGTGCCAAATTCCTCAACGATCTGCCGCAGTCCTTCAGTTCCCTTTTCTACCACCTCTCGTGCCGTTCGGTCAGCATCGATCACATGACAGCCAAATTCAGCTAAATAGCCGCAAACGGTAGATTTTCCGACAGCAATAGAACCGGTCAAGCCAACTTTTAACATTGCCGGGCTACCTATTATGACGCTTTGCGAGCTTCGCCACGTTGTATTCGGCTATCTCATCGAGCGTCAAGCCTAATTCATCCGCACAGGCAGAAATATACCACAGAACATCGCCCAATTCGTCCTTTAATTTGCCGCGGACCTCTTCGGTGATCTGACCGCCGAGATCCCGTTGGATCTTTTTAACGATATTGGCAACCTCGCCTGCCTCACCCGCCAAACCGAGCGTAGGGTAACCAAGATTGTTCAGACGTTCCGGATAGAGAGCCGTTTGGCTCGCTTCATTCTGATATTCAGCAAAATTCATAATTATTCTATTCCACGACGCATCTTTGCCGCTTCTACCGTATTTTTCATCAACATCGCCACTGTCAAAAGGCCTATGCCGCCCGGCACCGGAGTAAAACTGCCCGCTTTTGCAATGGCGTCTTTTGCCGCCACGTCACCGACCAGAGTCGCCCCGCGGCTTTCGATAACACTGCGGCGTTTCTGAAGATCTTCGCGGGAAAAGAATTGCGGCAGCAGATCTGCATCCGTCACACTGTTAATTCCGACATCTATTACACAGGCACCTTCGCGAATGTGTTCCGCTTTAATAAACCCGGGCCGGCCGATGGCTGCGACCAATATATCTGCTTGGCTCGTTATTGCCGGCAGGTCTGTGGTCCGCGAATGGCAGATCGTAACCGTCGCATTCTCTTTTAAAAGAAGCATTGCCATCGGCTTTCCGACAATATTGCTGCGGCCGACGACCACCGCATTGGCCCCGGCTATTTCGATCTCCGCCCGTTTCAGCACCTCAATGACACCGGCAGGTGTGCAAGGCACCAATGAACGTTCGCCCAATGAAAGCCGTCCGACGTTGATCGGATGAAATCCGTCCACATCTTTTTGCGGGTCGATGGCCTCCAACACCGCGGCCTCATCGATATGAACGGGTAGAGGCAACTGAACCAAAATTCCGTCGATGTCGTCGCGTTGATTAAGTTCGCCGACGATCTGCAGCAATTCTGCCTGCGAAATGTCGTTCTCAAAGTGCAGGTGCTCTGAACGCATGCCGAGCTCGGCCGAAGTTTTTACTTTGCTGCCGACATACACGGCAGACGCCGGGTCTTCGCCCACACGAACGACCGCCAACCCCGGACGAAACGAGTGTTTTCGCTCTAGCTGAATGATCTCTCGGGCCGTTTCAGACTTGATCGCCTCGGCAAACGGCCGGCCGTTTAATATCCTTGTTGACATAAACTTTAATGGTTCTTAGATTTTACAGGAACTCACCGGGTATTGTCAGTTTTTACGCTCATATTAAAAAAAGAGGCAAAAGGCTCTGGTATTTTGCGTCAAAGGAAAATGTAGTTTTTGTGTATGGCCGGCATCGCTATTGAACAGCCGGACCGTCAGGGATCTGTGCTAATGTTTCGCGCGTTGAAGTTAATAAAATTGACGTTCCTTTTTCTTATTGCCGCTGTCGCCATTAACGCCGCGGGCGGAAAGAATGATGTTTCGGTCAAGGCCGATTACGATGGCGACGGCGTTATCGACAACGCATTTTGGCGGCCCGCGACGGGAAATTGGTACATCTCGCTGGCGGCCGACGACGGGGACGCGAAAAATGTGATCGTTAAAAAATGGGGCAAACGCGGTGATACGCCCGTTCCCGCCGATTATGACGGTGACGGAAAAGCCGACCTGGCTTTCTTTCGCCCGGGCGAGAATGGATGGTACATCATGTTTAGTTCCACCGAGAATTGGCGAGTTTTCACACTCGGTGATTTCACAGCCGATCTGTTGGTGCCGGCGGACTATGATGGCGATGGTAAGGCAGAGCCGGCAGTTTATAGCCGCGGCCGCTGGCAAAGACTCAATATTGATACGGGCGAGATCGAACCGCTGGTGTTGGGATTTGATGACGACCGTCCGGCACCGGGCGATTACGACGGTGACGGAACCATCGATTTCGCGGTAAAACGGGCGGGAACCTACTTTATTTACGAAAGTACCGGTCCGCGTTTCCGCACCGCCCGATTTTCCAAACGGGACCAATTACCCAAAAATATGCCCGTTGTACGGGACCCACGTAAATTTTAGTTACCCCCTAGGCATTAGTGCCCTTAGACAAGAGGCTGTTTTTCAGCCTCTCTTTTTTATTTACGGCTGCTTCAAGCTAGAATTTATATTATGCGTTGCTTTGCCGTTCTCGCCGCTATTATTATCTTTGCCCATACGGCCCTGACAGCCGGTACCGATGACCATGCCCGTTTGCATGAAGCATTGGCGAGCGGAAATGATCAAGCGGCGATAGCGTTACTCAAGGAAATGTCCGCCCGGGACGCTGCCGCTTTCGAGCTGAATAATTATCCATATTTGCTGGCTCGGCTTTTGGAGCGCAGCGGCAATATATCTGCCGCTTTAGCCGCCTATCAGCTGACGGCCGATTCGAATTCAATTTTGCGTGAATATGCTTTGTGGCACATTGCGAAGATCGCTCGCCAAAGCGGCAATCTGCTGCTCGAACGGACTACTCTTTCTCAACTTATCGCGTTCTATCCAAAAAGCCTTTTGGCCGACGCCGCCCGCGAACGCAATGCCCGCAGCTATTACGAAAGCGGGAATTATGAACTGGCCGTCAAAAACCTGAATGACAGACTGGCTCTTTTGGCCGCATCTTCGACGCTGCCGAAATTCCGCGGCGAATCATCCATCGCACGCGAAGACCGGCTTCTATTGGCACGTGCCTATCTCGCCGTCGGCAATAAGCAGGCGGCCCGCGACAATTTCACGCAGTTGGTAGAAAGATCGGCAGACCCTTCGCAGCCGGACGACATTGCCCTTGAAGCAGCAAAAGGACTCGACACCATTGACCTCGCTCCGGACCAGGCAGGCAAGATCGTCCCAAAACTATCGGACACCGAGCACCTTCGCCGTGCTCAGATCTATCAATTCAATCGCGATTTTTTTGACGCTCGCCTGCATTTTCAAGCGATCATCAACGACCATCCGGCCAGCGGCATCGTACCGGACGCCATTTTCCAGATCGGGCGCGGTTTTACGCAGCTCGCCGATTTTCCGGAAGCGGTTCGGTGGTATGAACGCACACAAGAACAATTCCCGGACCATCCTGCCAGCCGCGACGCCCTGCTGCAGGCCGCATCAGCCTACGCCCGGCTCGGAAAGCATCGCGAAGCGATCAGCCGCTACGAATCTTTCATCGAAAAATATCCGGATGATGAAAGACTCCAGCGGGCGTATCTGAACATTATCGACGTCCTCCGCGACCAGGGCCACGATACAGAAGCAATGAAGTGGTCCGAAAAAACACAGGAAGTTTTCCGCGGGCGACCGGCGGAGGCCGTCGCAATTTTTGGCACCGCCCGCATTCGACTTTCAAAAAATGAGTGGGAAGCAACGATCGCAGATATCGACCGGCTCTTGCAATTGCCGGATCTGGCCTCGGCTTCGCCCGGCGGCACCAACCGGCCGGAATTGAAGATGCTCCGGGCTTTGTCGTTAGAAGGCTTAGGCCGCTACGGCGAGGCAATAGACGAATACCTTTCGATCACGGATGGACGTGCCGAATATTATGGCGGACGCGCCACCGAGCGGCTTTTGGCGATGCACGCCGTACCGGCCGCAAAGAACGCCCTTGTTGAAAAGATGGCGGCGCTTCGTCGATCTGCCGACAGCGGTGATCCCGACAGCCGTCGAACCGGCGTTCAGGCCCTTCTACGTTTAACGCCGGATGCCGGGCCGCGCGAAAAACTTCTGGAAGAACTGAAAAAGATCTATACCCTGTTGCCCGCCTACCGCAATCTTCGGCCTTTCAAATTTGTCGAACTTGGCGGCCGGGGAGTTATTTCTGATGAAAAAGGCCGGCCCAAGGCGGACGGGATCCACGCATTGGCGGCAAACGAACTGCTTTTTCTTGGCCTATACGATGAGGCCGCCCCGGAGGCGGATGCCGCCCTGCGTGAAAAAGGAGTTGTAAAGAGCGCGTCAACGGACGAAGAATGTTCGCTGGCGGTGCTTTATGAACGCGGCGACCTTGCCTACAGGGCGGTTGCGTTTGCCGAACCGTTATTTCGCGGTGTGCCCGCAGATTTTCAGCCCGAATTGATGCCCGCCGAATATGCCGACCTGCTCTATCCGGCGCCGTACCAACGCTCACTGCTTAACCATGCCGCACCGAGGCACGTCGATCCGCGATTTCTTCTTTCGATAATGCGCCAGGAATCGCGCTATCGGCCGGATGTAAAGTCGTATGCCGCTGCCCGCGGTTTGATGCAGTTCATTTCTACCACATCCGAAAAAGTTGCCCGCGACCTAAAACGCATCGATTTTCGGCAAAGCGAACTTTACGACCCGGACACTGCAGTGCTGTTCGGCTCACAATATGCGGCAGATCTTTTCTTGCTGTTTCCAAATCAGCCGCAAGCCGTCGCAGCAAGCTATAACGGCGGTGAGGACAATATGCGCCGATGGCTTCGGCGGTCATCTTCGTCGGATCCGGACCGCTACGTGTCTGAGATTGCGTTTGCACAATCCAAGGACTATGTTTATAAAGTAATGGCCACTTACCGCTTATACCGGTTGTGGCGAAACGAAGACTTAAAGAAGAAATAATCTATACAATGCGATCATCTATCCTGTTCATTTGTTTGGCCTTGCTGCTTACCGCATGCCAAAAGCCGGCTGCCGATCAGCCGTCCGCCGCCGCAAAACGTTATCCGCTAAAAGGAAAGGTCGTCTCCGTTGACCGTGCAGCCAAAAAGGCAAAGGTCGAACACGAAGAGATACCGGGTTTTATGGAACCGATGACCATGGATTTTCCGATCCATGAAGATTGGATCTGGGATGACCTGACGCCGGGGTCTGAGATCCGGGCCGAGTTGGTTGTAGATAATGCCGCCGCCGAACCTTTCTATTTAGAAAAGGTCGCCATTCTGGCAGCCGTCGATCCAAATAGGCCCGTACCGATCAATGACAATTTTGCTCAGCTCGGCAAACCTGTTCCGGTCTTTAATCTGGTTGACCAAGACGGCAAAAAGTTTACGTTCAAGGACTACGAAGGCAAAACGCTTGCCTTGACCTTTATCTATCGCGACTGTCCGCTGCCCGAATACTGTATCAAAATGTCGCGCAATTTCAGCGATCTGGCCAACGTCATCGCGGCAGATGACACAATGAAAGACAAATATAGATTGCTCAGCATTTCCTTCGATCCGGCACGGGATACGCCCGCCAAATTAAAAGCCTATGGTGAAGGATATCTCGGCAAGAATGCAAAAGATGACCTGAGCGTTTGGCAGCTCGCCGTCGGGACCGATGCTGAGGTCCGCAAGATCGCCGATTTCTTCGGCCTTCAATATAAAGTTGATGAACAGGACAAGACCGTTATCAACCACTCGCTGATAACGGCCGTTATCGGGCCGGATGGTACCGTCAGAAAGATATTCAAAGGCAATGAATGGGCCAATTCCGATCTGCTGGCAGCGATGAAAGAAGCCGCCGCAGCTAATTGATCAAAGCTTGGGTTCGCCGGCAATATAGGTTTGCTCCACATCCCGCGCATTTGAACTGAAAGCCAATGCGGCGTAAATGTCATTGACCGGTTGTTGAGCAATATTTCCCAGCGACACCACCGCCAGATCGGCACATTTTCCCGGTTCAATAGTGCCGATGCGGCTGTCCAATCCGAGAGCTTTGGCTCCGCCCGCCGTCGCCAGTTCCACCGCTTCGCGAGCAGAAAGATGTCGCACCCGCCCCGGACGGCCACGAGCTCCCAATACCGCAAAACGCGATTCTTCGAGCATATCGCAGACATTATTGCTGGCGACCGAATCGCTTCCCAATCCGACATTAATGCCGGCTTCCAGCATTTTTTCCAGCGGAGCCCAGCCGTGGCCGAACTTGTTGTTCGATTTCGGGCAATGAGCGACCGACGAGCCGCTGTTCGCGATCAGATCGAGATCGGTGTCGCCCGCTTTGACACAATGGGCCAAAAGCGGGCCTACATTCAAAATACCGGTACGAGACAAAAACTCGATCGGCGAACATCCCGGACTTTTCCATTCGAATCCGAACTTCGGGTAAATTTCCGTAAAAAATCCGCGGCCGTTAAAGAGCAGTTCGTTCTCAGCATCCGATTCTGCCGCATGGATCGAAACTTTGACCGTTTCGCGGCCGGCCCATTCGGCGATCAAAGAGAATAATCGCCCGCTGACGGTGTACGGCGAATGCGGCGAAACGCCTGCCTCAACGCGGCCGTTGGCGAAACAAGCCAATTCGTCATATTTTCGACGCAGTTTTAGCAGGTCTTCTTCCGCTGTGCGTTCGTCCGGTGAAAATTCGGTTTCTTGAAAAATAACTCCACGTTGCCCGGTCTGCAAAAGAGCCTTCATGCCGGCAATGCCGCTGCGGCCGATGTCGCCGAAACATGTCACCCCGGCATTTAACCCTTCGCGGGCACCAACAAGGGCCGCCGCCTCGATCTCTTCTCCGGAAAACCCGGAACGCGTTTCATTCAGTTTCAGCAGCCACGAACGAAAATCGTGTTCAACGTCATCAAGCTTCCCGCGCATCGAGCTGATCTCTAAATGTGAGTGGCAATTAACGAAACCGGGCAGAATAGCCGCCGTACCATGTTCGACGATCTGAGCATTGACAAGGTCGGCAGCCAACACATTAGCCGGCCCGACCGCAACGATCTCGCCGTTTTCGACGGCAACCGCACCATTCTCGATCGGATCGCCAGCCACCGGAACAACATATTTGGCGGTTATCAACTTCATGGCTCTTTGCGATATCGCCCCAGAATGGAGGAAACGTAAGCGCGTGTTGATGGAATGTCGATTCGCGAAACGAACAAAGTTTCAGGCATTTGCGACGCATCGCCGCCCTTTGCCCATTCTTCCACCCGGCTTGGCCCGGCATTGTAGGCCGCCAGCATCATTGCTGTTTCGGCCGGATAGCCGCGATATCTTTCGCGAAGTTTTTCTAAGTACCAGCAGCCGATCTGAATATTACGTTCGGGATCGCTCAACAAAGTTTGAACATTGTCGGCCGCTTCCTTTTCAAATTCCTTGAGCCCCGTTTCGCGCGCCCATTCGCGGGCAACCAGCGGCGTCACCTGCATCAGGCCCACTTCCGCCGCTGCGCCTACTTTCCATGCTTGAAAGTAGGTTTCTTCGTAAATAACGCTCCAAACCAACTTTTCATCCAAGCGGTAGATGCGTGCCTGGCGCATTATCAATTCGTCATACCGATGCTCCCAGTAATCGCGGAAAAAGAAATATCCGGAGGCCATTGCGACCCCGGCCACGATCAAAACCGAAACAGCATATCTATACATTTAGTAAGGCGAAACGAGAAAAGTTTACCACATGCGTCGATGCAGCGGGAATTTCGGGGTGGGACCGCTCGGTAAAAGCTCTTATTTAAAAATATCGGAAAGTCCATTTTTCCGCTTCAAGGTCGTTTTGGAAACAGTTTTATCAACACCGGATCTCGAAACGAGCAGCCTATCGCCTTTCGACCGGATCTCAAATTTCAGCGTCTGAGCGGGCAAGGCTACCGTAAATGCGGTTTTTTTGGCTTTCGATACGACGTTTGAGATCGAATAGGGTACCATTCCATCCTAATATGGAATGTAGATGCCTTTCTGCACGCCTTTGACCTTGAATAAAATGATCGTTTCGCCGTTCAGATCGCCGCTTTCCTTGTTATATTCCACGCTTGAATAAACATCGGCCGACGTGGACGCCAGATCCTTTCCTTCGAGCCTGTCCAAGCGAAGCGGAAAGCTTTTTTTCTCATTTTCCGAACCGTACTGAATAGAACCCTCTAAACCAAGGTCGTCCGATTGTCGCAGAGATAGAACGTAATTTAACCCTGTGTACGCGTCTTTGGCCCGATGATCGCTAACACCGTCTTTTTGGGCAGGCTCGTCGAACACAATATTGGCCGGAGGCATTAAGCGACTGATACGCCCGCCGCTGACTTTGATCAGGCAGGCCACATCGCCGCGCTCTTCACGAATTGTTCCGAAATAATACCCTTCGTCTAATCGAATCGCCGCTTCCGGCTGCGGAAAGATATCATTCGGCAGAAAACGCCCATTGGCAGGTATGGCCAACGCAAAGATCCCTAAAAAAATAAGGGAAAAACAAAAAAAATTTCTCATATCTAATATTCACCTGAACTAAAAATATCTATTCAGAATTGTTTAGCCGGCCGCCGAGAGCGACTCTTTGTATCCGGCGAACCATCCGTGTCGTCGCCCATTTTATGCATTTTGCTTTTTGCAACGCTCTTTCCCGAACGCACCATTTCGGCAAACAGGTCGGCATCGTAATCCGCATCCCGCGCCATTTCCTCGCGTATCTCAAGAACGATCTCTAAAAATTTCGGTCGTCGGTACATTTTTTCTATCGGCTGTGGACCAGAAATTCCGGCGTTATTATCAACGGCGAAAAAAATCCCGCAGCAGTGTTAAAAAGGCGAATGCGGGCTTGTTTCCGCACATTTGCCAGGTGGCCGAAATTCCACGTTACAAGGTAATCGATCTTGTAAAATGAGGCTATCGCCGCATGAAAGGCATCTGCCATCAGCCGTCGATGAAAGATGCCGCGCGAGATATAGCCTTCGGCAAGTATCGCAACCTCTTCGGTGACCTCAAGTTCCTTGAACGGTTCGATCAAGTTCAGATAGCCTTTTCGGTGAGGTTCGCCCACGCGTTCGAGTTCTCGGCGGACGAGCTGCGACGAGAACACTTCGTATTCCGTTAGTTCATGTTCGAACCAGCGGATCGTCATATCACGCCTAAATTGATCGCCGTTATCGAGATATGCTCCGATAACGGACGTTTCAAGATAAATACTTAGTTTCATCAAAAACTCGCGTCCGGCGACCGCAATTTGGCCGCCGAAACGCTACACACATCACTTTTCCACCGCTATCGGGGTAAATGTCACCTTTGAGCGTTTGAAATCAAACGTCATTATATAATTTTTTAGGAAATTTCCACCCAAAATGCCGGACTGCTCAAAACCCGATGCTTCGTTGATCATGTTCAGATCAAGCGCGATCGCCGTGATGCTGCTTCGCTGGTGCTGACCGAACGTCACCCCCGGGAGCAAATACGACGGGACTGATTCCGTCACACCGGCTGAACCAATGACCCGCATCTTTTCGTCGGTAGCATGCGGTTGAAATTCATCCAAGCTGGCGATCTGGTCGGAAATGACGGAAACGCTGGCACCGGTATCAACTATAAAATTCAGTGGTGTTTCAAGCCCGTCAAGCTTGACCTCGCCGCTCAGGAAACCACTTGACGTGAGCCGCAGTGGAACAGAAATATCTGTATCATCGATCTCCGTCTGAGAGGGCAAGTTCTTTTCCAGCGTAAAGGTGCGGCTGCCGTAATCAAGGCGCATCAGAAATTTAGAGATCAGCGAAAGCCCGATGTAGCCGTCGATATGCTGCCCGTTCGAATGAAATTTTCGAATATATATCGGCACGCTTTTGATCTGGACATCGCCGATCTGCAGTTCACGAAGAAATCCGTAAACGATCGGGAATTTTCCGTCGCCGCCGATACCCTTGGCAAAGCCGCCTTTCGCTACGGGCTCAATACTTAGTTCTTTTGCCGTCTCTTCGGATAAGACGGATATGCCCGAACCGGTATCGAGCACAAACCGCAGCGGGCGAACCCGGCCATTGACCCTGAGTTCGATGATCGGCCGATTGCCAACCACTTCGATCGGTACCGTTGTGGCCGTGCCGCTCGTTTCGTAAAGGTTCTGGCGGGTGCCCAAATAGCGCAAAAATCCGATCAATCCGCGAATTCGCTCGCGCCTTTCATCATCAGTGTCTTTGGAAATGACAAGAAAATGATAATAAGCATCGGCCGCTTCTTTGAACTTTTCGGCGCGGGCCGAAACTTGTGCCAAAGCAAAAACGTAATCCGGGTGGTTCGGTTCCCGATAAACGGCTTCTTCCAGACGACGAATGCTTTCCGTTATACGATTCTCGTAAAATTCGAGCATACCAAGGCCGGCCCATGCCATCGCCTCTTTTTTATTCAGATTAAGCGACTGGTAGAACATTGCTCGTGCTTGTGGAAATTTACCCGCGGCAAGAAATGTAGAACCAAGCACGGCATAGGCCTCAGAATTGTCGGGTTCGGCTTCGGCGATCTTGAAACTCAAACGGTAGGCATCGTGCACTCTCCGCTGTTTGACGTAAACATAAGCGAGCCGCAGCTTTATCGACGAATCATCGGGGCTGGCGTCCACCGCCCGCCGCAGCAATCTTTCCGCATCGGCAAATTTACCCTTCTTGATCATCTTCTCGCCCTGCTTTGCCAGCTGACGTGAATTTTCTATACCGGTTTGGATATCGCCGCCGAGAGCCGAGACGCTCAGGATAAGCCCGACCAGGCCGGAAACGAACAAGTATCTAAGGCGAACGCGGCTCCACTGCGGGATATATTTAAACGGCGCATTGCTCATATTCGTTTCCTCCTAAATTGAATTGTCTTGTGTTAAAAACGCTATTTTAAGATCTCGCCGGTCTTGATCGACCAGAGCACGAGATCCATTTCATCGAAATCGATGTTCAGTTCGTCGGCAAGAAGTTTTAACTTTTCTTCGACCATTAGATACCTAGCTCGCGTATTTGGTGGCTTGGGGTCGGAAATAATTTTTAGTTCCGCCAAACATCGTAAAATATGCTTATCGAGAATCGCATACCCCTTGAACCCTATATTACGCAAGTAATGGCTCGCCTCTTTATATCCGAGCCCTTTGATGCCTTTTTCGCGAACCAGCCAATCTCGCCGATCTAAGCCGCATTCAAACCCGGAAAGCTTTGTTCTCAGGTCCATCTTGCAATGTTCTATCAAAAAGTCCCGTGAAGCTTTGACATATCGCGAACGGGCGTTCGGATAGCGGTGTACGCCCGTCAAGGCCATGGCCATTGCCGGTTGATCACCATCGTTCAAAAGATGCCTGATCGCCTCGACCGACCGCAGGCCCATTTTTGCCGAACAACCACCGGTAAAGAAACAAAACACCATTTCTTCCCACAGACGGTCGTTGCTGCCGCTTTCCCATACCGAGCTAAATTCGGCCAAGCGGCCCTTTATCTCCTGTTCGCGAACTTGGTAGGTCAAGCGTATCTTTTCAAAAGTTATTGGTTCAGACGATCTTTTCACTTCCGGATGCCAATGTGATTTTGAGACGCAAAGGCCTGCGATGTCAACAAAAAGTTAAATAATTAATATGTATAATTTCTATTGATATATTCCATAACAGTTTGAGAAAATAGTAAGCATCGAAGCAAGCTGCGCGCTTCATCAAAAGATCGACGCAGTTCACCCGGACTACAAAAAGTTTGTCCGATGCGGTCATTAAATGGTAAGATGAGGGTTGCCGGTTCGTTCGCCCCGGAAGGCCTCACGACTGCGACACCCGAAAGTGAATAGATCAATGAAGAGTTTTATCAGTAAAAATGCCCTTTGGTTTGGTACGGCAATTCTGAGCCTTGGAATTGTTTCGTCCACAGCTGCCCAATCTAGGCCAACCCCTCTTTTGCAGGACATCAAGGTCCAGCGAGATCAGACACCGACGGCCGGCCCGGCAGATGCCCCGCTCTTAAAAAAGACTTCCAGCGTCTCTGCGGCAAATGCTTCGTCGGTTCCGGCAAGTGCGGTCAAAACCTCGATACCGGTATTGGCGGAAGCTGTCATTCCGGGTAATTCGGGTGTCTTGGTCGAATCGCTCGATGGCAATGTGGTGGTGGAAAGCAATTCAAATATTGCTTTCAATCCGGCATCCAACGTCAAGATCGCGACGACTTACGCATCGTTGAAGATCTTTGGACCGGACTACCGCTTTCCGACCAACGTCTGGACGGACGGCAGCTATGAAGAAGCGACCCAGACGATCCACGGCAATGTCTATGTTTCGGGCCGCGATCCGATGTTCGGTTTTGAACACGCTGTGGGCCTGGCTGCCGAATTGAACCGCATGGGCATTCGCAACGTCACCGGAGACCTGGTCGTGACCGATAATTTTACGATGAATTACAATTCATCGGCGATGCGGGCAGCCCAAGCTCTATTCGCGACAATGAATACCAACACTCGTTCGGCCGCGGCCGTTCGAGCCTACTCCAATCACTTGGTGAACTCCCAAAAAGCAGGCAACGGAGTGCCGAATGTAGCATTTGGCGGCAAGGTTTATGTTCAACCTATGCCGGGCAATGTAAAAATGCTCTTTTCGCACGAATCTGCCCCGATGCGCGAGATCGTCAAGGTGATGATGTGCTATTCGAACAATTTTTTGGCAGAGCGTTTGGGCGACATGATCGGCGGGCCGTGGGCGGTTGCTCGGGTCGTGCAGCAAAATGCGGGCATTGCGCCGGGTGAATTCAATATTCAAACCTCAAGCGGCCTTGGCATTAATCGCGTTACACCGCGGGCAATGATGGCCTTGCTTCGTAAATTACGGAGCGATCTTGAAACGTACCGCATGACATTTGCCGATGTAATGCCCGTGGCGGGTATCGATAAAGGCACGTTGGAGCACCGGTTTGATACGGATTTTGCGATGGGCAGCGTGATCGGCAAGACCGGCACGCTCGGCAATACGGACGGCGGCGTCAGTGCCTTGGCCGGTGAGATCAACACGCGCGGCGGCAAGATGCTTTTCGTCATTTTCAACCAACGCGGCAGCGTGCCCCGTTTCCGTTCTTTCCAAAATTATTATGTCGCGCTTATCCAAAGCCAGTTTGGCGGAGCGGCAAGAACGACCTATACACCGGTGCCGCTTGACCAGCGGCTGGCTCGCAGCCGTATCGTTTACGGCGAACCCCGGATCTCCGGCAATTGATCTTTCCGAAGCGGGCTTTCAAAAAGGGCCCGCTTTTTTCTTTCATTCTGCATTCATATTTAGACTTTCAGATCGTTACAGGCGTAAGATAATTTCTTTGGATATCTTTCGTAAATGAACGAGATCAACGAAGAATTGCAGGATAGCGTCGCGCCCGAATCATTGGCCGAACCCGCCGCAGCAGAAACGGCTGTCGAAACTCCGGTGCCGGCAACGAGACAAACAAGCGTTGCCCGCTCCGCCGGTATCGTATCGATCGCCGTGATGTTCTCGCGTGTGCTCGGATTGGTGCGCGAAATGGTCTTTGCCAATTATTTTGGTGCGGGCATGCTTTATGATGCGTTTCAAGTAGCGTTTCGCATCCCGAACGTTCTGCGCGACCTTTTTGCCGAAGGTGCCCTTTCCGCCGCGTTCGTAAAAGTGTTTACCGACTATCAAGTCACCAAAAGCGAAGAAGAGACGTGGCGGCTGGCAAACCTGGTTCTGAATGCCTTAGCGGTAGTTCTAAGCATTGTGACCATCATCGGCATTATCTTCTCGCGGCAATTTGTAATGCTGATCGCCCCGGATTTTCCGCCGGAGGCGGTCGAGCTGACGACGACCTTGACACAGATAATGTTCCCGTTCATCCTGCTGGTCGCCTTGGCCGCATTAGCGATGGGTGTGCTTAACACGAAAGGCATTTTCGGTGTGCCCGCATCTGCCTCGACGGTCTTCAATGTTATGTCGATCGTCGTGGGTCTCGGGCTGGCATATTGGCTAAGCGGCGGGGGGTGGGAAACTTCGAACAACAAGAGCGCCGTTCCTAGCGGTGCCGCTCAATGGGCGATCATCGGTATGGCCATCGGGACATTGATCGGCGGTGCGGCCCAGTTTGTGATGCAGGTACCCTCTCTATGGAAGGTCGGATTTCGTTTTCAGCCGGTTTTTGATCTGGCAGATGCGGGGGTGAAACGCGTTATGTCGTTAATGACACCCGCAATTTTGGGCACCTCGGCGGTTCAGATCAACGTTTTGGTCAATACATTTTTTGTGACGGGCATCGTGGGCGGGGTTTCTTGGCTGAGCTATTCTTTTCGGCTGATGCAGTTTCCGATCGGTCTATTCGGCGTCGCGGTCGGAACGGCTTCCGTTCCCGTGCTTTCGCGAATGGCGAGCGAAGGCCGAACAGGCGATTTTCGGGAAACTCTTTCGTCGTCGATCAACCTGGTCTTTTTAATGACGCTGCCGGCGGCATGCGGATTGATCGTTTTAGGCGAACCGATAATTCGCTTGCTTTATTCCCACGGCGGAGCGTTCAAGGAATCGGACGTGCCGATGACGGCCGCCGCACTCGCCGGCTATTCTGTCGGGTTGACCGGCTACGCTGCGATCAAGGTACTCTCGCCTGCCTTTTACGCCTTGGACGATGCCAAGACGCCGATGATGATCGGTATTGCCTCGATCGGGGTCAATGCAATTTCCTGCTACCTGTTGATGCAGCTCTTGTCCAATGTCGGTGTCACACCGGAACATCCGAGCGGCTACGGCCACGTCGGCGTCGCTTTGGCAACATCTGCCGTGGCACTTGTCAATTTCTTTGCCCTGGCGTGGTTCATGCGGCGAAAGATCGCACGGCTGAATGGACGCGAGATCGCTCTTTCGTTTCTCAAGATCGCCGCCGCTTCTGCGGTGATGTCGATAGTTTGCTATTTCAGCTATCATTTTTTAACAAACTATTTTGCGCACAAAAGCTTTACGATACGTTTGGTCGAGGCATTTGTGCCGATAGCCGCCGGCGGTGTCGTTTTTATCGCTTGCGCAAAATTGCTCCGTGTCGGCGAACTCGAAAAGATCTACAATGCCTTTGCCAAAAAGCTCGGCCGCAGATAAAAAGAAAAATGGTCCGTACTTTCAAAGATAAGACCCCGGTTATCCACGAAACCGCTTTTATAGCCGAAACTGCCGCTGTTATCGGCGATGTGCAGATCGGCCAAAAGGCGAGCATTTGGTATGGCACGGTCGTTCGCGGCGATGTCAATTTCATACGCATCGGCGAACGCACCAATGTGCAGGATTCAACCGTCATTCACGTCAGTTCCAAGACCCATCCGACCATCTTGGAACATGAGGTCACCGTCGGCCACAGCGTGACACTGCATGGATGCTGCGTTGAAACAGGCTCGCTGATCGGTATCGGATCGATCTTGCTGGACGGCGTTCATGTCGGCAAACATTCGCTCGTCGCTGCGGGCAGCCTGCTCACACCGGGCACCGTCGTTCCTGCTTTTTCCTTGGTAATGGGTTCTCCCGCAAAGGTTAAGCGGCCCCTTACCGACGCAGAGATCCAAGACCTTCCGCACTTTTGGCAAAATTATGTAAAACTGATCGATCTTTACCAATAGATTTTCGTATCCGTTTTTTCCCATTTCGAGTACAATGTACTTTCCATTCCTTTCCACACTGAAATTTATGAGAAAGAACTTGGCGGCCTTGTTGCTGATCGCAGCTATCGCGGTCGGGGTGTATCCTCAAAGCTCAACAAAAGACAAGAACGAACTGAGCGTCTGGAGCGGTTTTTCGCCCACATCGACAGCATCGATCATCGGCCGCACCAGATCGGCTCGCTATGGTACCATCGCCTTTCGCTATGCCCGCCGTTTCAACACCGGAGATCAGGTAAATTTAAGGTACACCGCCGATATTGTGCCTTCGGCGATCGTCAATTTTCCGGACGTCGAGATTCGGCCGCCCTCTTTCCGGGCGGTCAGGGAAACACGCTACGGTTTCGGCATGGCACCGGCCGGTATCCAGGTGAATTTTCGCCCGCGAAAAAAATTGCAGCCTTTTATCGCCGCCAGCGGCGGAATGCTGTATTTCAACGAGCGGCTGCCGAACTATACCGGAACGCGTTTTAATTTTACGGCGGATATCGGCGGCGGCATCCAATATGAACTCAACAGCGGCAGATCCATCACTTTCGGCTACAAGTATCACCACATTTCAAATGGTAACCGCGGCATCGACAATCCGGGCATTGACAACAATTTGTTCTATGTCGGCTATACGTTTTTCTCGAATTAGATAAAATATTGTCTGCGGAATAGACCGCGGAAAAATGATATGAGCAAAACGAATCCGGCACGAGGCATGCGCGATCTTCTGCCCGCCGACGTCCGCCGACGCAACTATGTTATCGGCACCATCAAAAAGGTTTACGAAAGCTACGGATATGAGCCGCTGGAAACACCTGCCGTCGAAAATCTGGACACGCTGATGGGAAAATATGGCGACGAGGGCAATCAACTCATCTTCAAAGTGTTGAAACGCGGCGAAAAGCTGAACATTGCTGTTGCCGCAAAAGAATCGGACCTGTCCGACCTCGCTTTGCGCTACGACCTGACCGTTCCTTTGGCACGGGTCACGGCCAATAACCGCAACGAGCTGCCGAAGTTTTTCAAGCGGTATCAAATACAGCCCGTCTGGCGAGCCGACCGCCCCGCCAAGGGCCGCTTTCGCGAATTCTATCAGTGCGACGTCGATGCCATCGGGTCTTCATCGCCCGTCGTCGAGGCCGAACAGATCGCCGCTGTCAGCTCGATATTGGACCGTCTCGGCTTTAAGGATTTCACGGTCCGCATCAATCATCGTCAATTGCTGAGCGGCATGCTCGATGCGGCAGGTATCCCCCCGGACCGGCACGTGGACGCACTCATCATTCTCGACAAACTGGACAAGATAGGGGCTGCGGGCGTAGCGAACGAATTTACCGGTCGCGGTATAGGCGGGGCTGAAATGCTGCTCGAGCTTTTTAAGAAGCTGCAAACTTTAGGCAACCCGGGAGTTCTGGAAACGCTTGCCGATTTTGTCGGCGAAAATGCTGCTGCGCTGAAGGCCATTAGCGAGCTTAGTTCGATCTTAGATCTGAGCCGCCAGCTTTTGGCGGATATTTCAACGATATCTATCGATGCCAGTTTGGCTCGTGGACTTTCATATTACACCGGAGCGATCATGGAAATAAACGTGCCGGATCTGGCAGGCTCACTCGGCGGCGGCGGGCGTTATGACGGGTTGATAGGGATGTTCGGCAAGGAACAGATCCCGGCATGCGGTTTCTCTTTGGGCCTGGAACGCATTCTGGTCGTTATGGAAGAACGCGGAATGTTTCCGCCTGAGATCGCCGTATCGACTCCGGCAGATGTCATGATCACATTGCTCGGCCCGGAGCTGATGAACGCCTCTTTGGCTCTTGCAAAAGATCTTCGTGCGGCGGGACTGCGTGTGGCCGTGTACCCCGAAGTCGATAAATTTGCCAAGCAAATGAAGTACGCCGATGCGATCAAGGTGCCGTTCGTATGCATTCTGGGTGATACCGAATTTGCCGAAGGCAGCGTTACGATAAAAAACATGCGGACCGGCGAACAGGAGAGCGTTGACCGTTCTCAGATCGCGACCCGCTTGGCAGATCAATAAAAAAGGAGCCGAAAAAGGCCCCTTTCTTATTCATCGGAAACTAGCGGATACGAACTCGGTCAACACGTTTCGTTTTTACACGCCCGCGGTCGTAGGTCACACGATATGTTTCGCGATAGACCTTATTGCCACGCCGGACGATGCGCGTTTCGTACCGAACCGCCGGACGCGAATTGTTCCAACGGCGGTCGTTCCACCGACGATCATTCCACCGACGGTCATTTCGCCGATCGTCCCACCGCCGGTCTCGGCCATATCGGGTCTGTTCTAAGACCTGAGCACCGGTTTCGACACCGGCGACAACCACCGCCGCCGACTTGTCATTCGCCTTCGCCTCTACCGATGTGCCGATCCCGACTATAAGTGCAAATAATGACAATGTTAATAGTTTTTTCATCGAAATTCTCCCTTGTCTAGATTTTTACGGCTTTCGGGGACAGAAGATGTAAAAAGCATCGAAGGCCGGTATTTGGACGATCCAAATATTGCTTCCGTTGCCAGAAAAAGCCATCCGATACCTTTGAATGCGGCATTATGCTAATCTAGTTTTGATTTATGAAAGGGATCTCCATTCTCGGCTCGACCGGTTCCATAGGACAAAATACGCTAAAGGTGATCGATCATCTGAATGGTTTTCGGGTCGTCGCTCTGGCAGCGGGACGGAACGTAAAGCTGTTGGCAGAGCAGGTCAGCTTGTATCATCCGGAACTCGTCTCGTGCTGCGATGATGAACACGCAGAAGAATTGCAGATGCTTTTGCATAAGCTCGACTGTAAGCCGCCGAAAATTGTCACCGGTACCACAGGGATGATAGAAGCGGCAATTCATCCGGCTGCCGAAACGGTCGTATCAGCCGCGGTCGGCGCCGCCGGCGTAGTCCCGACGCTGCGTGCGGCAGAGATGGGGAAACGGATCGCTTTGGCAAACAAAGAATCATTGGTCGTTGCCGGAGAGATCATTACCGCGGCCGCCGAAAAAAGCGGAGCAGAACTGTTGCCGGTAGATTCTGAACACAATGCTCTGCACCAATGTCTGCGAGGCGAGCGGCGCACCGAGGTGAAACGATTGATCCTGACCGCTTCGGGCGGGCCTTTTCGCACGCGAACAGCTGACCAGATCGCCAAAGCGTCTCGTTCCGACGCTCTCGCCCATCCTAACTGGAAAATGGGCGAAAAAATAACTATCGATTCCGCTACCTTAATGAATAAAGGACTTGAGGTGATCGAGGCAAAATGGCTTTTCGGCTTTGATGCCGATCAAATATCGGTGATCGTTCATCCGCAATCGGTGGTCCATTCGATGGTTGAATTCATAGACGGTTCCATCATTGCACAAATGGGCGTGACCGATATGAAACACCCGATCCAATATGCCCTGACCTGGCCGGACCGTTTGCGGAGCACTATGGAACCGCTCGATCTGGCAAAGCTCGGCACCTTGACCTTCGAGGCTCCGGACATCGGCCGATTTCCGTGTTTGGGGCTTGCCTTCGATGCGTTAAGAACGGGCGGCACAATGCCCGCGGTTCTGAATGCGGCGAATGAAATTGCGGTACAAGCATTTTTAGACGGTAAGATCGGCTTGGCAGACATCGCTGCGATCAACAGAGCGGTGATGGACGAACACGAACCGGTGGCCGCCTCTGATCTGGAAGCAATAATTCTCGCGGATCAGAATGCAAGAGCCTCGGCGATATCTAAAATTGAAAGGGCGATCGCTGCATAGATGGCCTTTCGGCCCGCTTTTTTTCGCGTAGCATTATAGCGAGGAATTAGATCAATGAAGCCTGCCATTTTGATCATATCGATCATCGTCATAATGTTTTCCGAAACATTTGCCCAATCTTCATCTTATGAAGGCGTGATCTATCGCACGCCGGCCGGCTTCAAACGCCACCCTAGCGAAAGCGCTTTGATCCTGGTAAGCACAAAAGGCGAAAAGCAAAGTGTGATCACCCTTTTCAAACCAAGATCAGGTGCTGAAAGTGCCGATCAGAATTTTGGGGATCTTTGGGGCCGCCTGAAGAATATCGATATTAATACCGGAATTCCGACCAAGACCGGGCCGAATCTCGAGAATGGCTGGAGTGTGATCGCCGGGCTTTCAAACGGCGAATATGACGGAAAAGAAGTGGCCGTTATGGCTATCTCAGCCACCGCAAACGGTCGCGTTATAGATCTGCTGATAGTTTCCAATATCGAAGAACATTCCGAACAAATATCGAAGTTTATCAATGATCTTGTTCTGCCCGGATCAACAGCCGTCACCAATAATTCTTCGGCCGAACAGAACGGTTCTTCGCCGCCCCGCAAATCCGCTCCTGGCTCCGGTGACTTAAACGGACGCTATCTCGGGTGTTTCACATGGGGTTACAATTTTGGGAGTTCGATGTTGGTCAGCAAACCCGGCAACATTCCTCAATTTACGATCGGCAACGGGAAGTATTCGGTGCATCTCGGGAAAGGGGGATCGGTACAATTCGACCGCGGCATAATTACCTTTAGCGGCGGTGATTTTGACCGTTGGCGGGCGGTCGTGGAAATATTGAAGGACGGAAGCTATACCATACTTTTCCGTTCAAATCGCCTGCAGCCGCGTCCTGCCGGCCAACCCCATCAGGTGGGTGATCATCAATGCTACCGCACACGAGAGTAGCCGCCGCCGTTTAATTGGGGATCGGACCAACAAATAAGCTTCTCGTGATCAAACTGAAACACGCCTTTTCTTTCCGCAGACTTACCGGGCGTGTATAATATATCCAACGAACTGCGCTAAAATTGGTTCTAAGTTATAACTATGCCCGATATTTTATTAGTCATTCTCGCAGTCATATTCGTGCTTGGCATTGCCATCAATATTCACGAATTCGGCCATTTCATTGTTGCTAAGATCCTTGGTATGCGTGTCGAGGCGTATTCCTTTTTCGGACTTGGGCCGCGTATCTGGGGTTTCAAATACGGACACACGGATTACCGCATCAGCGCCATCCCGCTCGGGGCGTATGTAAAGCTTTATGGTGACGAAGCGACGGCCGCTCTCGAGGGCGGCGAATCGGACGGTGAAAAGGTCCCGGATTCGGAGCTTTACGAACTTCGCCCGCGTTGGCAAAAATTTCTGGTCATGGTTGGCGGCCCTTTCATGAATATTTTGCTCGCCTTGGCAATCCCCTTCACCGTCGCGATGATGTACGGCGTGCCTTCGATGCCGGCACCGATCGTCGGCGTGGTCGAAAGCGGCGGTGCGGCAGAACAGGCCGGCATCAGATCCGGCGACCGCATTATCGCTTTTAACGGCCATGCGGACCCAGCGTGGGAAAATATCAATGACGAAGCGATGATCTCACCGGAGCAGGCATTGCCGGTGACGGTCGATCGCGGTGGGCAAAAACTGGACCTTACCGTCACACCGCAAAAGGTGATGCAGGACGGCAACGGGATCGGCCAGATCGGCTTCAAGCCGGACAGCGGCGTTGAACCGGTTGAGGTCGGCTTGGTCGTTCCGGATTCGCCCGCAGCGGCTTCGGGATTGCAGGTCGGCGACCGGGCGATCGCCTTCAATGGATCGACCGTTCGCAATGCCGACGAACTTACGGCTCTGATCCGCGATAATAAAGACCAGCCGGGCACCTTAACGGTTGACCGCAATGGGCAGCGGGTCGAGCTTCAAACACAGGCCAAATTGAGCGACGACGGCGTTTATCGCATTGGAGCGAGTTTTGGAGCCGCCAGCTTTAGCAAGCGCGTCGATGTCGGGCTTGGCGGTGCGGCTGCTTTCGCATACGAATCGAACATGCGCATCATCAAGCTGACGGGCAAGGTGTTCGGTCAAATGTTTTCGGGTCAGCGTTCCGTAAAAGATGCGGGATTGGCCGGGCCGGTCGGTATCGTTCAGATCATTGCCAAGGTCGTTCGCGAAGCCGGTTTTGCCGGTTTGGTCGGAATTTTGGCGGTCATCAGCCTCAACCTCGGCGTTTTCAACCTTTTGCCGATCCCGCTGCTCGATGGCGGTCAGATCGCAGTTTTGGGTATCGAAAAGGTGATGTCTTGGTTTGGTGCCACACTTTCCATGGCCGTTAAAGAAAAGATCCAGCTGGCCGGATTGGGCATCATACTTTTATTGATGGTATTTACGCTATTTCTCGATATTTCCAAATTTTTCTAGGTGCGTAAATTTCGAGACTTTCGCCGCTTTTGAAACTCTCGAAACTTCGTAGATTTTAATTGATGCGCAAATCTAAAGCAGTCAAAATTCGCGATATTCAGATCGGCGGCGGGGCTCCGGTGGCGGTTCAGTCCATGACCAAAACCGATACTACAGATGTTGGGGCGACCATCCGCCAGATCGAAGAAATGGTGGAGGCCGGCTGCGAAATAGTTCGCATCGCCGTTCCCGACGATGATGCTGCCGCGGCAATGTTCGAGATCCGCAAACGCACTGATGTACCCATCGTCGCCGACATTCATTTCCACTACAAATTGGCATTGAAAGCCCTCGATGCCGGCGTGGACAAGCTCCGCATCAACCCGGGCAATATCGGCTCCATCGACCGCGTCCGCGAAGTGGTGCGAGCGGCTGAGGCCCGCCGTGTGCCGATCCGCATCGGCGTCAATGGCGGTTCGCTGGAAAAGGACCTGCTGAAAAAATACGGTACGGCAACGCCCGAAGCAATGGTCGAATCAGGGATGCGGCACATTCGCATTTTAGAAGATCTCGGTTTTGGTGACATCATAATATCCCTGAAAGCATCAGATGTTAACCGAATGGTCGAAGCCTATCGGTTGATGGCTGCAAAGGTCGATTATCCGCTTCATCTCGGCGTCACCGAAGCCGGTACGCCTTTTGGCGGCACCATTAAATCGGCGATCGGACTCGGTATTTTGCTCCATGAAGGCATTGGCGATACGATCCGCGTTTCGTTGGCGGCTGAACCGCACGAAGAAGTTCGGGTTGGCTGGGAGATCTTAAAATCGCTCGAACTTCGCAAGCGCGGCGTGACAGTCGTTGCTTGTCCCACCTGCGGCCGGCTGGACATCGACAATTTTGTTGAAATAGTCACTGAGGTCGAACGGCGGCTCGCCCACGTCGAAGAACCGCTCCATCTGTCCATTATGGGCTGCGCGGTAAATGGCCCGGGCGAAGCTCATGATTCGCAGCTTGGCATCACCTTCGGCCGCAATGTCGGCATGATATTCAAGGACGGCGTACCGATGCGGCGCGTTTCCGGTGAAGATATTGTCGAAGAATTTGTGAAAGAGGTCGAAGCACTGCGAAAAGAAGGCAAAGATGCCAAATCTCTGGCAGCCGAGCAAAAGCTGGTGCAGATAACCTGATCTTTTGTTAAGCGTCAAGGATAAAGCAAATTGAACGGATAGGCCGGTATGTTTCGAACCACCGAAAAGATCCCGGCTATCACCAAGATCGCCCAGAGAGCTTTCGCCGGCACCTTACCGCCGCCCAACCCTTTACCCCGAACAGCAAAAAGCAGCATCGACACGAAAAAGAATCCGAGCAAGACGGAAAAGACCGGTATCATTGCGTTATAGCCGAGCGCGGCCGGGATATCACCGTGGAAAAGGGCGTGGAACCCGCGGGTCAAGCCGCAGCCCGGACAGGCAATACCGGTAAAGCGATACAAAGGACAAACCGGGAAAAAGCTTTCTTTCGACGGGTCAAAATACCATACAGCAATGCATGCCACCCCGGCGGCGGCGATCCCGGCTCCCGCTAGGATGCGTTCGACGATCCGCGTACCCTTTTCGTTTCTATATATTTCCGCCATCATCTGCTTATGCCGCCATCTTTAAGAAAAGTGCGTCGGTCGTCACCTTCTTATTTACATTTACTTCAAGCGAGGCGATCGCCTCTTCGATCTCGACTATCCAGCGAGAAAGTTTCGCGTTCTTGACCGCACCCGCCGCTTGCCGCAAGTCGTTTCGAAGATCTGCATTCTCGATCTTCTCGCCGCCGACGTTCAAAACCAACCCATCTCTGATCAAAGATGCCAAAATGCCCAGTCCGCGTTCGTAATTATCTTTATTGCGCGCATCGCTCATTTTTTCGGCTGCAGCTAAAAGCGTGGCATCGCCGCCATCTAAAGCCAGCGAATTAAGGATCTCCAACATCATCGCCCGTTCATTTCGAAACGCCTCGGCATCCATCGACAATGCGGCCCCCACGCTGCCGCCGGAGCCGCAGGCAATCACTTCCGCGTCTTCACGAGAGCTCCCCTGTTCCATCAGGTGCTGTTTGATCAGATCGCTTTCGACAGGAGCAAAACGGATCATCTGGCATCGCGAACGAATGGTCTGCAAAAGGGCGTCCGGCCGCGACGTGATCAAAATTATATGCGAGGTAGCAGCCGGTTCTTCAAGTGTTTTAAGCAGAGCATTGGCGGCCGCATCGTTCATTTTATGAGCATCATCGATGATAAAAATGCGTGCGGCGGCTTCATACGGCCTAAAATAGGCCTCGCGCTCGATCTCGCGAATGGCATCGACCAGAATATTGCGGTTATAGGGCAGAACCATCGCCACATCCGGATGTTCGCTGTAAACAAGCCTTTTGAACGCATCCTTGTCATCCGGTTTAGGCTGAGCGAACGCACCGGCCCGTAAACACGCGACGCACTTTCCGCAAGCCGTGCCTTCGCGGCAAACGATCGCTCGGGCAAGCTCAACCGCGAACTGTCGTTTCCCGACACCCTCGGCTCCCGCCAATATCATCGAATTTGGCATCCGCCCTTTTTCAAAAAGCCGCTGCAAAAGGGCCTTTATCTCTTCATTGCCGATCAATGTTTCGAACATCGCAAGACCATTTTACAACTTTTTCCGGGAAACTTAGAGTTCAAGAAAAGAAAGGACGATCTCCGCCACCTGTGCGGACGTCTGCTGAATGGACCCGTTGGCATCGATCACACGAAAACGCTTCGGTTCGCGTTCGGCAAGCTTCAGATATTCGGTGCGGACGCGTTCGTAGAATGCGCTCGTTTCGGTATCCATCCGATTAGATCTTTCACCCGAATCGGCTCGTTGTGACATGCGTTGAACGGCGGTTTCGATACTGATATCAAAAAAGAGAGTGAGGTCCGGCGTCAGCCCGCCCGTCGCAAGAGCGATGACCTGTTCGACGACCTCCGGACGAAAACCGCGGCCTGCCCCTTGATAGGCGGCGGTAGCATCGGCATAGCGGTCCGAGATCACGATGCGTCCTTCTTTAAGTGCGGGTTTGATCAGGAATTCGACGTGTTGGGCGCGGTCGGCAGCAAAGAGAAGGAGTTCTGCCATCGGAGCCACATTTTCTTCGGTTTCCAAGAAAGTTTCGCGAAGCCGGCGGCCAAGCGGCGTTCCGCCCGGTTCTCGCGTCGAAAGCACATTGACACCTCTGCCGACCAGGTCTCCGGAAAGGATCCGTAATTGGGTCGATTTTCCGCTTCCGTCAATGCCCTCAAAGGTAATGAATTTTCCGTCCAAAATGGTTTAAGCCGCTTCGTGCTTTCTTTCCTGCGATATTGTAGAGATCGAATGTTTAAATACCAGCACATCCTGTCCTACGTCAAGCAGCACTGAGAATTTATCGAAACTTTTGATCCGCCCGGAAAGGGTCGATCCCTGCAGCAAATGGATCACAACATTCACGCGCTCACGCCGCGCGGAATTAAGAAAAGCATCTTGAATGTTTTGGGCAGCTGGTTTTTCCATAACATTTATTTATTCGGTCTTTTTCCTTTCAATTTTGATAATAACAAATTTTATCAGGGACGACGAAGTTTTTTCTGGGTTTTTGTTTCGAAATCATACAGTCGATATCATCGAAACGGGTCATCCTTTATCAAATGCAGCAAAGCCGCCCAAACCCCGGCTTCCGAGCCAAAGCCTTCTAACCACATAACGCGGTCTTCGCGGCGAAACCATGTCAATTGCCTTTTCGCGTAATTTCGTACATCCTGAGCCGATCTTTCGATAGCATTTTCAAGAGTGCGTTCGCCGCGAAGGTATTCGCAAACCCGACGATACCCATGAGCGCCTAAAGCGTTCGAATCAGGTTTTACGCCGCTGGTCAATAAATGTTTCACTTCTTCGACCAGACCGGCCGCAAAATGGGCTTCTGTGCGGCGATCGATCGTCGCATAAAGCAAGTCTCTCGGCGGTGTTAGAACAAACAGTCTGATGCGATCGGCGAATTCGGGCGGCTTGCCGCGTTCGGGCTGTTTTTCGGAGATCCGCCGGCCCGTTTGAAAGAAGACCTCGAGCGCCCGGATAACGCGAACGTGGTCTCGCGGGAAAAGCTTTGCGGCCGCGGCCGGATCTATCCGCTGCAGCATTCGGTGCAGATATTCGGGGCCTTTTGCGGCCTTGATCGCTCTGAACCTGGCTCGCAGGCCGTCATCTGTCGGCGGGCTGTCAAATAGCGGGTTCATTAACGTCCGCAGATAGAAGCCGGTGCCGCCGGCAAGGATCGGTATGCGGCCGCGGCCTTCGATCTCAGCTATTTTTTCGCCCGCATCGCGAGCCCAATCGGCAGCCGTATAATCCACTGTCGGCGGTACGTAGCCGATCAAATGGTGCGGCACCCCGCACATCTCTTCGGCGGTCGGTTTGGCGGTCGCTATTTGAATGCCGCTGTATATCTGTACCGAATCGCAATTGATGACCTCGCCTTTGATATGCAATGCAAGTTTTACAGCCAGCTCAGTTTTGCCGGAGGCGGTCGGCCCGGCGATGGCATAGATCGGTGAGCGTTTTGTTTCAGCCATTGAAGAAATAATAGCGCACCGCAATATAAGCCGCGATCAGCAGCAGAAGAAGAGCACCGCCGACAATTTGGTTTTTGGAGGGCCTCATTTGCGGCTGAATATCTCCGCCGGGTTTATTTTGAACTGCAGCATTTTTGCCGTGTCGCGGCCTCCGTCGCCGCCCTTTCGCTGCATGGTGATGCGCCCGATCCGCAAATTTCCGCCGCTCGTCATTCGCACCTCGCCTTCTCCAAAAAAGCTAATAGCTTCTTCCACGGTGGTGATCGACCACTGCGGTTTTTCAGATGCCTTCAATGCGACCATGAACCAATCGGCATGCCCATAATCACTGCCGGCTATCAGATCCTTTACGACCCGATCTTTGTGTTTTGTGAAAAAATCGACGACTGCGGCTTGTTGTTCCGTTGGCAGTTCATTGAGAAACATTCGGCGGCCGTCACGTGTCTGGCCAATGGGGGCAGCTTCACCGGTAAAAAGCCGCAGTGCGTCGTTGACATCGGCGGGGATATTCCATTTTTTCACGTATTGGGCCAGCCAGCGTTTGTCTATCTGGTTGAATCCGGCGGTGTTGCTGACCAGCTTTATCGAAATTCCTTCGCGCTTTTCGCCCGTAGCCGTCGTTACCGTCACAAAAAGATCCGCCTTTTCCCCGTGAGGCCTTTCCGCCCTGACATTTCTAACGTCTTCTGCCGAATGATCCATTGCCTGCAGCCATGACCGGGCATCGCCGTCATTCTTCCAATTGTTAAATTTGGCGGCGATCTCGGCTTCGTTCCGAAAACCGTTTTTCGCTATTTGCGAACCCGCCTGCTGATCCGCGGTCCGCACCTGTGCAAATATTGTGGTGACGCTGACCAGCAGCAATGTCGCGGTAAATAATGATCTCTTGTTCATAAGGCTCAGCTGTATTATCCGTTATTTGCGACAATAACGAAAAAGCAGGGTTTAGGCGTATAATATTCAGAATGGGAAAGGAACCCCGATTTGACCTTTCTGCCGAAGACGAACGGTTGAAAGACCTGCAGCCGCAATTAGGCGAGATCATCGCGAACGAACTCGCGGCCGGCAATTCGATCGATTGGATCCAGGTCGGCGGCTGGTCCGAGATAGATCTGTGCGTAACTCTCAAATTTCCGTTTTCTCAGCATTATGACCTTGCGGGCCTGCAATTCTATCGCAACGAAGATCGTCACTATCCGCTCAATGAGAGTTATCTGGCGAAGACTGCCCGCCAAGCCGTCGAAGCCCCTTACTAGATACTTCGTGAATCGATCGGCCGTAGATCATTGGCCATACCGTTCGGATCGGCATAAAAGATAGGCACCACGAGCGGCACGGCCGGCCGCATATCACCAACCATCGACCGTGCTATATCCGCCGCCGCTGTCTCGGCTGTTTTGACGCCTAAAACCGATTCAAGCTGCGTTTTCGAGGCGGCTAAGATGTTGCGGATCGAACCATATCTTTCACGCAGCCTCAACCGCTCGGTTTCAGTCAGTGATGGCAAGATCGCCGCCAATTCGTAAAAATGCGCCATATCTCTCGCTTCGCCGTGAACATAATTTGCCAATGCGTGCGCTTCATCTCGCAGGAGCTTCAAAACCCGCATCGCTTGGTTGTCCGCGTCAAATGCTATCTTTTCACCGGTTTCTATAAGAAAATAGGCGATCGACGAATGATCGTCCGGCGGTTTTACGGCTCCGACTATTTTAGGTATCGGCCCCGACATACCATCGACCCTTCGACGAACGGCGTTCAAATGGGCTTGACCGCCATCGACAATGATCAGGTCGGCCGGTTCTTCCGCCGCCGCAATAGAATTTTCGACAAAGGTAGCCAAAACGTCGATCTCAGATCCGGTCGCGGCCGTCGTGAAACTGCTTTTGGCGGCATCAAATCTGCCCCCGATCCAAACAGAGCGGGCCGCCGTTGGGACCGTTCCCGAAATATGTGCCGCATCAAAGGCCTCGATTCGGTATGGCGGCCGGGCGAGCCCGAACATTCCGCTCAACATCTCAGCGATCTCGACCGGTGTTTTTGGTGCGGCAAGGCGCCCGAGATCTTCCTCGCGTTTGGTCTTGAACAGCAAACGCCGCGTAGTTATCTGTTGAGCATCGGCAGCGACGACACGGATCGACACCTTTCGACCGACGCGTTCTGAGAGTTCGGCTGCGGTCTCAGCTCTGTCGGGTATCTCGTGCGATATACGGATCTCGCGCGGGGTGTGGCGGCGATAAAACTGCTTCAGAACTTCGGACAGGGCGAGGGTCGGCTCATATGGATCGACGAATGGCCACGTGTAGATCCGCATTCCAAGGGTCCGCCCCTTTCTTTGCGTTACGATATATATCGTCGTTTCTTCGTCAGAGCTTTCTAGGACCATCGTATCTACTGCGTCATCTAGCCAGACGCTCAACCTTTTATCGTTCCAAAACGCATCCGCTCGGATACCGATATCACGCAGACCGGCCGCTTGTTCAAAATCCAACTTTTGCGCATGTCGTTCGATCATGCTTTCAAGCCGCTGCAGAAACCGATGTCGGTCATTGTTGAGAAAAAGTTCTGCTAAGCCGGACGCTTCAAGATATTCTGCCTCGCCGCACAATTCAGCTACACACGGGCCCAAGCAGCGGCGATGATAAAACTGCACACACGGAACATTGAATTTCCCATCGATCTCGATCGCACAGGTCCGCAGACGAAATGTTCGGTTCATCAGATCGATCAAAAGCCGCACGGCGGTGCGGTCAAGGAACGGGCCGAAATATTTGCCCTCCGCTTCTGGTGAACGGGTTGCGATAAGCCGCGGAAACCGCTCCGCCGTCAAATGGAGGAATGGATAATGCGGCCGGCCGGCCAGCGAAAACCTGTATTCTCCCTGCTTCATTCTGCCGGATCTTGAAATGCCGCGAGCATTTTATAAATGGTCTGAAGCGAATCGGCTTCTTCGGGTGCTTTATCTTCGCGCCAACGAAGAATACGCGGAAAACGCACCGCGACACCCGAGCGGTGCCGGGCGGAACGCTGCATCGCCTCAAATCCGATCTCAAAGACCAATTGCGGCACAACACTGCGCACCGGGCCGAAAGTTTCTATCGTGTTCGCTCGCACATAGCGGTCGACCCGTCTGATCTCCGCATCCGTTAAACCGGAATATGCCTTTGCAAAGGTAACGAGTTTACCTTCATTCCAAACGGCGAAAGTATAATCGGTGAACAGATTCGAACGCTTTCCCGAGCCTTTTTGCGCGTAAATAAGAACCGCATCGACCGTCATCGGATCGATCTTCCATTTCCACCAATCGCCGCGGTGGCGGCCGACGCGATAGGGCGAAGACCGTCGTTTCAGCATCAAACCTTCGACCCCCAACAGCCGACTTTTTTCCCGAGTTTCCGCAAGACTTTCCCAATCCGTCGCCGAAACCGATTCAGTAAGCCGGATCGGGCCGCCGTCAACCGCCAAATGCTCTTCGAGCATTCGCCGACGCGTGCTGAATTCGAGCTCGCGAATGTCACGGCCTTCGAATTCGAGCAGATCATACACTTCCAGCACGGCGGGTAATTCGTCCAATATCTTCGGCGTCAGATGTTTGCGGCCGATACGCCGCTGCAGTTCTGTAAAAGGCAGCACACGGCCCGCTCTTTCGGCCAAGATCTCTCCATCCAATACCGTCCCGACAGGCAATTTCGCGGCCGCGGCGGCGATCTCCGGAAAACGTTCCGTTATCAGGTCTTCGCCGCGAGACCAGATAAAGACCTCTTCGCCGCGTCTGATCACCTGAGCCCGAATGCCATCCCATTTCCATTCCGCCTGCCATTGACCGATATCTCCGAGATCTTCCGGCCGGCCTTCGATCTGATGTGCGAGGTGAAATGGATAGGGACGGGAGATCGGCATTTCAACCGATTCGTCGTGGTGGCCGGTCAGTTGCAAATAGAATTCTGCCGTCGGCTGCCAGTCGCCCATTGCCCTATGTGATAGAACATCCGAAGGTATCTCGGTCAATTCAGATATCGCCCGGACGACAAGTTGTTGCGATACCCCGACGCGAAATGCCCCGGAGATCAATTTATTGAAAACAAGACGCTGCGGATAGTTCATTTGCCCCCACGCCGAAAGCACCGCCGCCTTCTGTATTGCCTCATCAGCGCCACGCAGCGGCAACAGCTTTTCCTGAACCAAAATATGCAGCGGTGTCTCATCGATCCCTGCAATATCGGGCAGCAGCAGGGCTATCGTTTCCGCACTATCGCCGACGGTATCGCGAGATTCCTGGTAAAGCCATTCCGGGATGCCGGCCGCCTCTATCGCCCACGAACGAAGTTTTGCTGCCGGAACTATCTGCCGCGGCTTTCTTCCGGAAAGAAAGTAAAATGCCCAAGCGGCATCCGCCGGCCCAGCCTCTGCAAAATAATTTCGCAGTGCTTCGACCTTTTCATTCGTCTTGTTCGTTTGATCGAGTTCGGTGTACAACCGCGTGAATTCTTTCACCGGATCTCCCTCAATTCCGTCGATTCGATCTCCGCATCGCCCATGTATTGGGTTTCCAGCGCAACCGCATTCTGTCCGCTTTCGTTCAAATAGCGAACCACCTCGTCAGAAAAACCATGTGTCACGTATATGGTTTCCGCTTCTGTTGCCGCGATCGCACGCAGCAATTCCGGCCAGTCCGCGTGGTCGGACAAAACGAATCCGCGATCAACCGCCCGCTGCCGACGAGCTCCGCGAACCATCATCCATCCGGAAGCAAACCCGGTCGAAAACGTGCCAAATCGCCGCAGCCACCCGCTTCCATCGGCCGAGGGCGGTGCCACGATCAACGAACCGGCAAAGGCCCGCTTATCGGTAATGCTTCCGACATACTGTGTCAAAGGCATTTTCACACCGTGTTCGCGATATGCTTGGGTCAGACGCTCTACGGCACCGTGTGTAAATATCGGCCCTATTGAGCTGTCGATGCCGTTCATGATCCTTTGTGCCTTGCCGAGAGAATAGGCAAAGATGACAGATGCCTTGCCGCGTTCCCGGTTTCGCAGCCACCAGCCGTTGATCTCTTCAAAAATAAAGCGGGTCGGCCGCCAGCGGTATATCGGCAGGCCGAATGTAGCCTCCGTAATGAAATGGTTGCATCTGACCGGTTCAAATGGGGCGCAGGTCGCATCGGGCATCAGCTTATAATCACCCGAGGCTACCCATACCTCACCGCCCGATTCGACACGGACCTGCGCTGAGCCTAATATATGGCCGGCCGGATGAAAAGAAACCTTTACCCCGTCGATGTCCAGCACCTCGCCATAGGGCAGTGTTGAAATATGAGCTTCGTCGCCGAGCCTGATCCGCGAAAGCCTTTCGCCTTCTTTCGGCACTAGATAATGCTTGTTTCCGCGATATGTGTGGTCGGAATGAGCGTGGGTGAGAACGGCCTTAGCTACGGGTTTCCACGGGTCGATGTAAAAGCCGCCTTTGGCGCAATAGATACCTTTGCCGGTAAGTTTCAACAGGCCGCTTCGCTTCATAAAACATTGATGATAAAGGGCGTCGGCCGGGATGTATGTCATTCAGCCCACATTTTGCGGGCCAAGCTGCTCAGATCTTTTCAATAGGCTTTGGTGATCTCGACGCCCGTGTAATAGTGCTTGATTATCTCATCCGCCTTAACACCCATCTTTGCCATGCCGTATGCTCCGTATTGGCACATGCCCACACCGTGGCCCCACCCGCGTCCGGTGAAGGAATAGCTGACGACCTGACTGCCGGAATACCTTTTATTGATCGCAAACAGTTGTTCGCGAAGCCTGAATGCCGAGCGGATCTTGCCGCCTTTGAGCGTCTTTACACCATTCGAGCCTATTATCTCGATCTCCACCGGCCGCCGCGAATATCCCGTACGTTTGATATTGATATCGTACAGCGTGCCGATCCCGCGAACATACCGGGACAACCGCGACTGGACGGCCCCCGCCGAAAGCGTCTCTGACCAATTGGTAAACGGCGATGCATTTTCTGCCACGGTCGGCGTATCGCTCGGGCTGATCTCGAGGTATATCACTTGGCCGGAGGCATCCGTTTGAAAGCGCACCTCCTCGCCGCCCACCAGTGCAGCCTCGCGCACCTGATAAAGCTCACCGCCAAACTGGCGAAAAAGAAAAACGTCCGGGCGGACGGTGATCTGTCTTTCCGTTTTGCCGGAACGCAGCACCAGCTTGCCATCCGCCGTTGCTCTAGTGGTTCCGGACTGGAGAGCGGGCATCCACTTTTTCTTTTCGTATATTTGGCGGATCAAACGCAGCATTTTCGCTCTCGTAAATGGCTTGTTCGGCTTTAATGTCAGATCAGGGTGCAGCGTAAAAAACCCGTCGCGCATCAGCCGAGCCATATTCGGACGCATATCCGCGGGAATTTCCGATGCATCGTCGAATGAAAGCTGATAGGCGAGATCGGAATCGCTGAGCAAAATGTCCGAACTGGCAGAATCATACATAAAACCGGAAAGTACGCGTGCCAATTCGATCGGCTTGGCGGTTTCCTTGGTGATATTCGGAAATGGTTTGCCGAATTTTCCGGCAAGCTGATTGAGCCAGTTCGAGATCTCACCTTCGGTCGGTGTTTCGTCAAGCCAATCATCAGTTATCTGTTTCGTGGTCAGCGAAAATCCATTGACCGCCAACAGCGACATCAGCCGCACTAGCTCCAAATTGCCTTCATCACGCAGCCGGGCCGGTTCGCGCACCGTTTTGATCGTAAACGGAGCAAAATGCCGATGTGCTTCGAGCGAACATTCGACACCGCGCAGATAAGGTTCGTTGTGATCAAAGATGTTCTCGGAATTTTCCGTCCGGCCGCCGCAAGTAGATGTGAAATACGCCATTATCGGCTTGCCTTGATAGGTAGCGATCTGGCCGGCGGTTTCGCGAACGGCGCGTGTGCCCATCGCCGTTTCGATCGAAACGCCTTTATAGACCTGCGACCAAACGGTCGGCACCATATCAAATCCTTGTTTGCCGTAACCGCCGATATTTGCGACGGCATACGTGCGGGCGGCAATTGCCTGAGCTTTTTGTGCTTCCAGCTGCGGCAGAGAAAGCTCTGCCGGTACCACGCCGAGCAGGTATTCTTCGAGCGGCACTACATTCACCACCGTCAGCGAGCCTTTGGCATTAACGAAAACCTCGATCCGCCCGCGATAGGCTTTGCCGTTCAGCCGCACCGGGTTTGACCGCTCATTCAGCGAACCGAACGAAACCGCTTTGAGCGATGAGTATTTCGATTCGGCCGTCGGGCCATTAACGATCACCTCACGCAGGCCGGGCGAATAGACATCAGGCAGCGGGCCGCTCGCCGAAGTTGTTTTTATCAAACTTCTGACCTGCGAACTTCCGGCTTTGCTTACCTGTTGCGAAAGCAATTTTGCATCTTCGGAAACTTGTGTCTTTTTTTCCGATACCATTATTGCGTTGTCGATGCCTTTTTCGGCCAGAGCGGCCTTAAATGCCGCCGCTTCTTCGATCGTGTCAAATGTGCCGCCGATCCACACCCGCCATTTATTTGTCGCCGGATCAATGCTTACAAGAGCCGTTTCACCTGTCTCTTCGCGGATGTCGTCAGCCTCGGAGCGTGCTTCGGCCTCCGTTGCAAGATCCTGCACTTCAAAGCGAAATATATCGATAACTTCGGGCCGGTAGGCTCGTGCCGAAACTGTGACGCGGTTCACCGCAAGCATTTTCAGCGGTTCGTCCGGCGAATAAGCCACCAGCGAACTGTCGCCGGTAGTGATGCTGGCAGATGCGGAATTGGTCGAAAGCCCGATGCGGATCAGCGGCTCTGAGGGCAGCCGGTATAACTCCGGCCAAGCAAATGTGGAACTGAATGCAGAAAAAAGAACGGCGGTAAGGATCAAAAACCGAAACAACATTCTTTAATCATAAAATTACTGCCGTAAAATGTGAAGTCGAATGTTCGGGCGATAGGTGGTGTTGATGGCTAAGTCCTGCCGCGAAGCGGGTAGATAGAAAGGTTCTGTGTCTTTGTTCTGTGCGTTCTGTGTTCAAAACCCTGCAGATCAGGGGCACTACCACAGATCACACAGATATAAAACCGAATTAGACAGATCAGATCGGCCTTTTCAAGACAGTTCCCGATTTTTCCTGACTTACTACACCATAAATGAAATAACTAATTGTCAGGCCAAGAGCCAATGCTAGTCCTCGCCCTTGCCGAACCGGTAAACCAAAAAGCCGATCGCTCTGGCGGGTTTTCCGTAAACCATCGGGCGGTTGAATTTTGAAGCGAGTGCGGCCCGCTCTGCCTCTGGCCACAAGAGTTTGTTTCCGGTGCGGCCTTTGGCGGCGATGACCGAACCGTTCGTTTCGATCAACACCTCGACTTGGACCAAACCCGAGGCTCCCTGAGCTTTTGCATCGCGGGTATAGATCGGCTTATCGGCCGATATCACTTCAAAATTAAGGAAAGAATATTTGTCGCCAACGACAAAACCATCCCATTTTTTCGGCTTTGGCTGAACAGGTGCAGTCTTTTTGGCCGCTGTGCGTTTTCGTGTAGAGGGCGGCTTTACATTAGAAGCGTAAGATTTGCTCCCGCCGCTGCCGCCGCCAACTCCGCCCGAAGGTCCGCCGCCGACGCCTTCATCAACAGCCATGATGGCTCCGCCAGCTTCAGCCTGAGCATGTACCGAAGCAAAACAGAGCAGTGCAAAAACAAAGGCGAATGCGGTATGGATTAGGTGTTTTTTCATAGAGACCCCGAATTTCTCAAACAAAGTGACGAGAACAAATAGATGAATTTGCCCGGCCGCACGTTTTCTGTGGAATATCTGCCGCATCTAAATTAGAGTGTAAAGGATGCTTTTGCAAACGATCAGAAAGGTCTGGCGCCTAATGCCGGAAAGCCTTCGCTACCGCGCTGTACGCATTACCCAGCAAAAATTCACGGCGTCGGCGGCGGCCGTCATCATCAATGAAAACAACGAGGTATTGATCTTGGACCACGTTCTGCGGCCATATTCCGGCTGGGGTTTGCCCGGCGGCTTTATCGAACCGGGCGAACAGCCGCACGAAGCGATCGTCCGCGAGGTAATGGAAGAGACGGGCATCGAGCTGAGAGAACCGATATTATTTCGCGTAAGGGTCATCAACCGCCATATCGAAATGATGTTCAAAGCCCGGGCAAGCGGCACGCCCGAGGCGAAGAGTGCGGAGATAATAGAAGCTCGGTGGTTTGCCGCCGATGATCTGCCGCCAAAGATGAGCTTGGCTCAAAAGACCATCATTGCAAAGGTTTTAAAGGGCGAAATTTGATAATTGGCAATCAGCTGTTTAAAATGGTGCTTTCGCTAGCCTTTATCTGACTAATTACGGCAGCAAGGAGATAATAATGGTCGATCTTATTCCGTCACCCGCTTCTGTTATGCAGATCCTGCAGGAATCAGGTGCCTACCGCAGAGGACATTTCATTTACCCGAACGGCAAGCACGCGTCGCATTATTTTCAGATGCCGCTGGCGTTTCGCTATTACGACAACGCCCGCATTCTTTCAGTCGGCCTTAGCCGTATGTTTCGCATGGAAAAGACCATCGCCGGACGCTTGCCTAAAGTTTCGGTCATCAGCCCCAGCCCGGGCGGCATTATGGTCGCCATCGGCGTTCGTGAAGCCTTGACCGCAGATCAGATCTTTTGGGCCGAAATGGAAGACGGCAAACGCCAGTTCCGTCAATACCTTAGCGAAACGGATATTTATCCGGCGATCATTGTTGATGATATTCTGCGTTCGGGCAAAGCGGTCAGAGAAACGATCGATCTGGTCAAAGCCGCCGGTTCAGAGGTCATCGGCATTGGGACCATCGCGAAATTTGAAGATGCTCCGACCGAATTTGATGGCATTCAAGTAAAGACGCTCCTTAATTTTGACGTCAATTTTTACGAGACCGAAGATGAATGGCGTGCTTCGCGAAATGCTTCGGAAACAGAAGAAGAAAAGGTTCGCTTCTAAGCTTAAAGAAACGTATTCAAACAGCCCGTCGAAATTCGGCGGGCTTTTCTGTTGCCTGCAGATAAGGTGCCAGCCGCTCCCCGGCCAACTTAACATATTCGGCAGAGATCTCTGACCCCAACCATCGACGATCAAGCACCTGGGCAATTTTGGCCGTCGTTCCGCTGCCCATGAAACAGTCATAGACCACATCGCCCTCATTCGTCCAAGTCAAGATCTGATCTTCGACCAACTTTTCCGGAAAGATAGCCGGATGCCGAAAAGCTATCTTGTCTTTTGCGGAAGATGTGCCGACATTGTAATAAAAGATATTATTCACCTTGCGCTCGCGCGGAGCTACGTGATCATGTGCGAGATCATTTCGGCCGGTGCGGGTAATGCGAAAAGATCTGAACGCTTTTTCTTGTTTTATTTCCTGCATCAACGGATTGAACGTTTTTGGCGTATCCTTTGAAAAACAGAACATATATTCGAAACATTGGCGATAGCGTCGGCCGCAGTCGCTCGGGATCGGGTTGTTCTTGGCATAGATCATCGTATCGTGCACGCGAAAGCCCGCTTCGTTAAAGGCGATGGCATGTTTGAAACTGCTAAGACTTTCGCTGCCGTTGACGGTGCGGTCGCCGACCACCCAGATCACCACTCCGCCCGGTTTTGTCTTCGCAAAAAGTCCGGCGGCGATCTCTTCGACCGGGAAATGATAGCCATTGTAATCTCGCAGATCGTCATACGGCGGACTGGTAATGGTCATATCCAAAGCCGCGTCCGGCATTCGCCTAAGCGTTTCGACGCAATGTTCGTGATAGATCTTTGAAAATTCCATCGTTAAAATCTTTGTGCACCCATGGTCCGCTGCCATGAAAGCGAATTTTTAAGCACATCGAGCCGCTTCCGGCTCTCCTCGCCGGCGACGGCAGATAGCTGATCGATTATGTTCTCAAGCAGCGGGATCGCATAGATACCGGCGTGGTCGAGCACTTGCGGATAATAGTGTAACCGGACGCCGCCGGAGCCATCCGCATGAAAACGGTGCACTGCATCGGCCGAAAGCGATTCGACGACAGCTCCCGGCGGTATCACACTTCGCGGAATGCCGTGGCCTGTCTGCACGGTGCCGATCATCAGCACGCCCAGCAAAACCCCTTGCTCGCTTAGAAAATCAGGCGAAAAAAGCTCGAGTGCCGGTTTCGGGCTAAGCCGCGGGCCAAAATTCGCGTATTCCGGGTTTGCCAGCACCGAATTGTACACAATACCGACGGCATCGATACCGCCGCGGTCAACCGCGACAAATTGACCAAAGCCGTAATCTTCCGCTTTCGGTGCCTCTATCGCGTCGAGTTCGTCAATGACGCGGGCGATATAGTCGATATGTGATGCGGAACTGACGATCCGAGCGATCTTCATAGTTATGATTTTAGCCTATTCTGCCTACGCAGGGCACGTGCCGATGCCGGCATCATCTTATCTTAGCGGCGGCGTTGTTTGCTGGCCTGTTTTCTTGTAAAGCTGAAACCGAGATCTTCGCTCATCGATACCTCTTGCAGAGCGCGCAGAAAGACCTCGCGGTCGCGGTGGTGAATGACCGCCATTTGGTCTGCCGCCTCCAGCGGATATGGGTACCCAAGGCCAACGATACATTCCGCCCGGACGACATCCGCCGCTTCATCGATCAATTCCTCCGCCAACATCCAGCTTGGAACATCAAGACGGGCCGGCAGCGAATCTCCGCTCGTTTGCAAATATACAAAGCCGACCAACGGCCGCTTCGTTTTTTCATCAACAAAGGCATCCATGCCTAGGCGGCGTGCAAAACAGAACGCGGTTCGCGAGCCCCATTTCATCTGTCTGTAGAGCAATGCGGCGTCAAAAAGATCGTCGGGGGCGGCTTGCTCCGAACAATTTGTGAGCATGGTCACCAGATCTCTGGAAAAACTGCGGTCGATGTACCCGACCAGCGGAACGCGCGTCTCTTCGGAAAGACGAACCAACTTTACCATCGCCTGTACGAACGTCCGTTGAAGCGATGTTTTCGGCATCGCGATCGAAACCAGAAATGTTCCGTCGAAGAACGCGAGCGGCATTCGCTCATTCCTTTGCTGCCAGCCGCTGTGCCGGCGTAGAAAATCTTCCACGCAAGCCGCTTCTGCCAGAAATCGCTCTTCGCCGAGTCTTGTTTCCGGCCGCAAGGGTTCTTCTTGGCCGGTTAAAAGATCGGTCGGTGAAAAAAGGCGAAATTTTACGTCCTTAATGAACGCCGCTTTCGGGTCGTGAGCATTTTCGAACCACCCGACCTGTATCGCTCCGACGGGGAGCGACGTTTCCTGTTCAACGTAGATCTGGCTGCCGTCCGCGGCAAATGTCGTTCGGCGTTCGAGTACTGATGCCGCCCATTGCCGGGCTTCTTCGTGGTTCGTCCACGTTTCATTAAAATCGAGGAAAAAAGAGCCGCTCCGCTCGATCTCCGCCGAAGGTACCGCTCCCGGATCATCGATCCCGGCTAAGCGTTCAGCGATCTTATCCGCCGAGGTTCCTTGGATATTCCGCAGCACATCGTTCAGCCGCGAGCGCTCCGCGGTGATGGAGGCGGCATGGCTGCGAAGATCGCCAACCTTCTTGCCAAGCTCGTCTTTCAGGTGCAGGTAATTGAGCATTAACCGAGTTCATCCCATTTTTCGATGAATCGGACCAAATATGCGCCCTGCGGCTTTTCAGATTCGGCATCAAGGAACATGCGAAATTCGTCCTGTTCGCTGATGTATTCCTCTTCTTTCATTTTGCCCGCAAAATAGACGATCCGCAGCCACACGAGATATGTATTGAGCGTATCGATGCAGTTGTATTCTATGATCTTCTGCATCTCGCCGGCCAACCACAGGTCAGGCACCTGTTCGCCATTGACGTCCAACTTGCCCGGAAATCCGCATAGGCGTGCAATTTCGTTAAGCTGCGGAGCCATCGAATAACCGGCAAAATATTTCAGTATATCGAAATGCCATTCTTCCGAATGATTGAAATAATCGCGGCCCTCCCACGGTTTCGGAGGCCTTGAATTAAAGGTGGGAGCCGATACCTCATTGATGATGCCGCGTTGTATAAGCACCTGCAGATCGGCGGTGCTCGAATTGTAGCCGACCAGCTGGGGTTCCCGTTCGCCCAAGATATAAAGAAACCGGTCAATAAGAAACGCTTCGCCCGGGAACGGGTCCGTTAGCGGCAGTTTCGGCAGAGAATTGAGCGAAAATTCTATCTTTCGAACACCGTCGATATAAACGATCTTGCGTGAAAGAAAAGCGATCGAAACTATTTTTGAGAAAAGATACTTTAAAAAAGGGCGTGGATTCTCTTCGCTGTAATTGCGGCTTTTCTCCCACAGGACCTGCATCGCATCAGCCTCTGAAATGTCTGCCGGCAGATCGTATAAGCGGACCGCCGCCGCGGCATCCGGCACCCATTCAAGGTCAAAAAATAGGATTAATTCGGGGATGTCTCGTTTGATCATTCAAGGCTAAACATTAACACATTCGCGACCTCGCGTCAGTTTCGTGCGGTGTCGCTATCTTCTTCTTTCATCAACCTGGCAACCTGAAAGATATAGTGTATGCCCGAGGCCGCTGCCAGCAGGACCACTAAAAAATATGTTGTCGGAAGATAGAAAGAATACCCGCTTACCGCCGCGACCAGGATCAGCGTGACGGCGACAACCTGGACAAACGTGCTCAGCTTACCGAGTACAGACGGGCGAAAGCCGCGAAAGCCGGTCATGATATTGATCGCACCGGCGACGGTAATTATCAAAAGGTCGCGTCCGAGCACTGCCGCTGTCACCCAAAATGGGATCGGGAGGTGTTTTACCGGCGGCATAATGTTCGGCAGAGTAAGGATAACAAAGGCCGTTGTCATCAAAAGTTTGTCGGCGATCGGGTCGATGATGGTGCCCAGTTCTGATTCCTGACCAAAGCGGCGGGCCAAAAAACCATCCACCATGTCCGAAAAACCGGCAACAACGAATACCGCCAGCGACCATTTGCTGTAACCGTAATATAGCAAACTTGCAAATACGGGTATCAATACCATTCGCAGAACAGTAAGCAGATTGGGCACAGTTAGAATTCCGTTCATTGCGGGCATTTCAATTCGAGCAGCGAGATCTCCGGCGGACATTGGTACCTGACCGGCAAAACGACCGTACCGATGCCGCGTGTTATGTATATGTGTGAATCGCCGCGTTCGTGCAATCCGGCCGTCAACTTGCGCTTGCGGATCAACGGCTTGGCAGCATCCCGCAAGCGGATCTGGCCGCCGTGCGTATGCCCGCTCAGGGTCAGGTCAACACCGGCGGCGACGGCTTTGCGAAAAATTATCGGGTTGTGCGCCAGCACCAATTTGAATTCGTCTGCAAAGGAGCCTTTCAATGCCGCGGCGAGATCGGTTTTACCGACCATGTGGTCATCTACGCCGGCCAGCCACAAAGATGCGTCACGTGCTTCAAAGCGAAAACCTTCGTTGACCAGCATCCTAATGCCGTTCTCTTGAAAGTTCGCGGTAACCGCATCGGCATCCGTCCAATGGTCGTGATTGCCTAAGCAGGCAAAGGTTCCGTATTCCGAACTAAGCCGCCCGAGGGCCTCCGCGACCGGTTCAATATATTCCGTCTCGTGCGAAACGTAATCCCCGGTGAGAAGGAACATATCCGGCCGCAGCCGATTGGCCACCTTGACCATCCGTTCAATGTGTTCGAGCCCCGTAAAAGGGCTGTGATGAATGTCCGAAAGATGAATGATCTTTAGCCCGTCCAGCTTTTTGGGCAGTCGTGAAAGAACGATCGGCACGCGCTCCAGCGAAAGCGTATTTGCCTCGTCGATGGCGTATTTTGCCACTTTTGAAAGGTCGCCGGCCAATGCCCGCAAAGGGGTCTGAGAACCCGCAAGTTGGGTAAAGCGGTTTGATATCACTTTTCGTTTCGGCAAGATCGGCTTCATCGTATCGCTACATTATAGCCCCTCGCCCGATAAAGATAAAAGGTTTAATTGCAGCCGGAGAAAATGCCAAGCGGCGGTTGGATGGGTTATAATCCTTTTTTTGAACATATGACCATTGACGAACAGATAGCATATTTGAAAAAGGGATCCGTTGATCTGATCCGCGAAGATGACCTTCGCAAAAAATTGGAACAGTCCGCCAAAACGGGTAAACCGCTCCGTGTGAAACTCGGTGCGGATCCGACCGCACCTGATATTCATATTGGTCATACGGTCGTCATTCGTAAGCTAAAAGCTTTTCAAGACCTCGGCCATACAGCGATCTTTCTGATCGGTGATTTTACCGGCATGATCGGCGACCCGTCGGGAAAAAACGCGACCCGGCCGCCGCTAAGCCGCGAAGCGATTTTGGCAAATGCCGAAACCTATAAAACACAGATCTTTAAATTGCTCGACCCCGAAAAGACCGAGATCAGGTTCAATTCCGAATGGATGGACAAATTTTCGGCCGCCGATTTCGTCCGTCTCTGTTCGCGGATAACGGTCAAGCAAATTCTTGAACGGGACGATTTTGAAAAGCGGCTGCGTGAACAGAACCCGATCTCGCTCCACGAACTTCTGTATCCATTGACACAAGGTTATGATTCGGTCGCCCTTAATGCGGATGTCGAACTGGGCGGTACCGACCAGAAATTCAATTTAATGGTCGGTCGCGATCTTCAGCGTGAATACGAACAGGGACCGCAGATCGTCTTGACGATGCCGCTGCTCGAAGGTTTGGACGGTGTGAACAAGATGTCCAAATCGCTCAATAATTATATCGGTATTGATGAATCGCCGGATGAGATGTTCGGAAAGGTAATGTCCATCAGCGACGATCTGATGTGGCGTTATTATGAGCTTTTAACGGATATTTCGTTGGACGAAATAAACGCTCTGAAATTCAAATGCGGATCAGGGGCCGAAAATCCGCGGGACCTGAAAGTTAAATTGGCGAAAAAGATCATCGGCGATTTTCATTCGGCCGAGGCCGCCGAAGCCGCCGAAGCCGAGTTCAACCGCCGCTTTGTAAAAAAAGAGATACCGGACGAGATCGAAGAAAAGCAGCTTTCCGCAAACAGCTACAAGCTGGCAGATCTTTTGGTAGAAACGGGCCTTGCCCTTTCAAAAGGCGAAGCAAGACGGTTGATCGCACAGGGCGGAACTAAGATCGATGGTGAGCGCGTCGAGGACGCTCAGCGAGAGATAAAATTAAGCCCGGATTCGTTTACCCTGCTGCAGGTTGGCAAGCGTAAATTCATGAAGCTCCGGGCATAGCCGCGAACTATTTTTTGGCAAAGGTCAGTACGGCTTCGTAATTCGATGCCACGGCCGACGGTTGCGAACTCCGGTGGGGCAGCAGGTCCATGATCGTTATTTCATAACCTTCATAGACCGCAGACCGGTCACCGAGACCCGTATTGAGTTCGACGATCTTTGTTTCTTTACCTTTGCGGGAAAGTTCGAATTTGACCTTTGCGTTGCCGGCCCACACACAATCGACATCTTTCGGACAGCGCGAATCTTCCACCACTTCCAAAAATTTTACCTTCACCTTTGCCGCCGGTATCTTGCTTACGGCGTTTTGCTTGATGCGAAGTTCCTGTTGTTTCTGAGCGAAAACCGAGTTGATACCCAACATCAAAGTAATAGCAAATAAGAAAATACTGATCTTCATACGACCCCCTTTCCACACATTAGAACGTTCGCGAACCGCAAAACCTGCACGATCTAGTTCGGCGGTGCTATTTTTTCAATGATCGCATTCGCAAATTCGGCGGTCTTTGCACTGCCGCCAAGGTCCTTGGTCAACGCCGTTCCCTCTTCAAACACTGCAAACATCGCATCTTCGACCCGTTTGGCCGCATCTGTTTCGCCCAAATGACGAAGCATCATAATGGCTGACATAAGCAATGCGGTCGGGTTGGCAATGCCCTGGCCGGCAATATCAGGTGCCGAACCGTGAACGGCTTCGAAAACCGCCCCTTGTTCGCCGATGTTTGCCCCCGGTGCCAATCCTAGGCCGCCGATCAATCCGGCGCACAGATCAGAAACAATATCGCCATAGAGATTTTCAAGCACCAAAACGTCAAATTGTTCCGGCCGCATTACGAGCTGCATACAGCAATTGTCGATTATCTTATCGTCAGCCTCGATGTCCGGAAATTCCTTGGCCATGTTATAGAAACATTCCAAAAAAAGACCGTCGGAAAGTTTCATGATATTCGCCTTGTGGACTGCGGTAACTTTGGTCCGGCCATTCGCTCTGGCATATTCAAAGGCGTAGCGGGCGATTCGGGTCGAAGCCTTTTCCGTAATGATCTTCAAACTTTCGACCACGCCCGGAACGACGATGTGTTCCAGGCCCGCGTAAAGATCTTCGGTGTTTTCACGAACGATGACCAGATCAAGTTCCGGATATCGACACGGCACATTCGGCAATGCTTTTACCGGACGCACATTGGCATAAAGGTCGAGAGCCTTTCGCAGGCCGACATTGACGGATGTAAACCCTTTGCCAACCGGCGTCATTATCGGCCCCTTTAATGCGACGCGGGTCCGCCGCATGGATTCGATAGCCGCTTCGGGCAATGTCGCGCCAAATTTTTCAAGAGCCTGTGAACCGAGGATCTGCGTTTCCCAATTGATGTCGATTCCCGAAGCTTCGATGATCCTGACCGTTGCCGCTACGATCTCCGGGCCGATGCCATCGCCCGGTATCAATGTTATTGTGTGTGCCATTTTATTATCGTTCGTTGTCGTTTATGACCTGTCCTAGTAAATTAAATATAAGACAATAATGACAAAAACAGGCCGCCGATAACAATGTGGACTGTTGATTTTTTTGATGATTTCAGATGTTTTGATCATTGGCGGGGGCATTATCGGCCTCAGCATCGCACGCGAACTGCATAAAGGCCGCATCGGACGCATTACCATTGTCGATCAAGGGAAAGCCGGCCGCGAGGCTTCTTACGCCGCAGCGGGCATGCTCGCTCCTAACGCAGAAAGCGATGAGATCGATGCGTTCTACCGTCTGTGTGCCGGTTCCAATGAAATGTACGGCCAATTCGCCGCTGAATTATTCGCCGAAACCGGTATCGATATCGAACTCGACCGTTCAGGAACATTATTTACCGCCTTTACCGACGCCGATTCGGAAGAGTTGGATCATCGGGTTGCAAATATGGATCGAGCCGGATTGGCCGTCCATCGACTTTCCGCCGCAGAAACCATAGCGGCCGAACCTCATATTTCGTCAGCGGTTCGTGAAAGCCTTTTTTTTGAAGACAACTGGCAGGTAGAGAACCGGAAGACGGTCGCTGCTTTGATCGAATACGCCAAAAGGAACGATATTACCATCGTCGAAAACGAGTGTATTGAAAGATTGATAGAAGCCGGCGGAAAGGTTTTGGGCGGCTCTTCTGGGAAAAGTCGGTTTTACGCGAAAACTACAATAATTGCAACCGGAGCGTGGACGGATCTCATCACAATCAATGGCACAGCCTTGCCGTTTTCTATTAAGCCGATCCGCGGTCAGATGATCGTTTTCCATCCGCCGCGGCGGCTTTTTGATAAAGTTGTGTATTCGCCAAGCGCATACTTGGTGCCGCGAAAGGACGGACGCGTGCTTGCCGGAGCTACCGTTGAAGATGTCGGTTTTGACAAAGAGGTTTCGATCGCATCAAAACGCTATTTGGCCGAAGCTGCGGCCGAGATCTCACCGGAGCTTATCAAAGCGGAGATCGTCGATGCATGGTGCGGTTTACGACCGCGCGGAACGGACGAACTTCCCGTCATCGGTCCGCTGCCCGGTTTTGAGGGCGTTTTTGTGGCGACCGGCCACTATCGCAACGGCATATTACTGGCTCCGATCACTGCGGGTATTATCGCGGACGCGGCCGCCGGCAGGGACAACATATATGCCGAAACATTTGGCCCGCAGCGTTTTGTTCGGTTTTGATCGAGGGAAAATGAATAGAATTTTGCTCTTTTGCTTATTGGCCGTCGCTTTTTTGCCGGTTGCTGCTCAATCCGGCCGCACGCCTTCACCGGCCGATACCCCTGCTGCCCGAGAACTTCCGCCTGTAAAGGATCTTTTTGATGAGGTGAATACTTACACCCGCACCAAATACGCTGAATTTGAGATCAAAAAGATCCCGTTCAGCGAAAAATTGCGGCTGCGTACCGAATCTGAGAAGAAGCACTTGGCGGCAAAATATGCTCTGCTGGCTGCTAAGAATACCGAACCGGCGGGCGAAGATCTCTATTATCTCGGTCTGCTTTACTGGATCGGTGAAAACATCGATGGGGCATCCGAAAGCATGAGCAAATATTTGACGACCGACCCGCCGGCGGAAAAAGCTCAGATGGCCCGGTCGATCGTAGCCGTCACTGCCGCCAAACAAAAGCGGTTTTCCGATGCTCTTGCCGCGGCCGAAGCATATAAGAAGAACACGCCGGTCCGCACCAGCGATCTGCTTCGCATCGAAACTGAACTGGCCAAAGCCTACATCGCCGCACAAGATCTTCCTGCAGCTGTAAGCCATGCACAGACCGGCTATGCCCTGGCCAAAGATCTTCTCTTTGATCCAAAGGTGCGCGGCGGTGCCGATGAGGCTCTCGATGTCGGGATGCTCATCTTTGAAGCTGAAAGTGCTGCGGGCAACCCGGAAAAGGCCGATGCCGCGCTCGAAGATATGCGTTCCGTTGCCGCCCGGCTTGCCTCAGCCAGTTTTTACTATTACGTAACGGACAAATTGATCGCCTATCGCATCGACACCGGCCGAAAGCCGCTGGCAATGAAAACGTTCAGCGAGGCAATGTTGAAGATCCCCGAGCAATTCGGCGAACGGCGAGCGGCGGCAGATGATGCGGTCAGACGCCTGCAAAACCGGGAACGGATCTATAAACTGTTGGGCGAACCGGCGATAGAATTGACCGGTATTGACAAATGGTTCCCCGGACAGCCGCGAAAAATGTCGGAGCTTCGCGGCAAGGTGGTCCTGCTCGATTTTTGGGCAACCTGGTGCGGGCCGTGTTTTGACGCATTTCCGGTATTAACGGAATGGCACAACGATTTTTCGTCCGATGGCTTGGTGATCTTGGGCATGACCCGATATTACGGCCGGGCCGACGGCGTGGATGCACCGCCGCCCGCAGAGATCGATTTTCTAAAAGCCTTTCGCGAAAAGCAGAAATTGCCCTACGATTTTGTTGTGGCAAGCGGTCAGGAAACCCAGATCCTTTACGGAGCGACCGGGCTGCCGACGGCAGTATTGATCGACCGCAAAGGAACTATACGCTATATTGAAACGGGCTCCAGCCCGACGCGAACTGAGGAAATGCGCACCGCTATGCTGAAATTGCTGGCCGAAAAATAGATGTCCAAAACAAAAATAGCCGTTCCAAACAAAACCCAAAGCTTTTACGACCGCATCGCGGACGTCCACAATCTGGCATTTCGATTAAATGGATATCGAGCTTCCGTGGCCAAATATCTGCGGCGGCTGGACCTTCGGCTCGACGAAAATTCAAATGTGTTGGACGCCGGCAGCGGCAGCGGCATTGTCACACTCGGATTTCTGGATGCCGGCTTTAAGCCGAAGCAAACCATCGCTTTCGATCTTTCCGCCAATCTGCTGCAAATATCCGCCCAACAATTTTCTCGCGAAAAAAAGGTCGATGCGGCTTCGGTCGAGCCCGTTCAGGGCAACGTGCTTCAGATGCCTTTTGCGGATGAAACATTTGATCTGGTGCTGACTTGCGGTGTGTTGGAATACGTTTCGCTAAACAGCGGTTTGCAAGAGATGTCGCGCGTTTTGAAAACGGGCGGCAAACTTGTGCTGATACCGGTCAAACCTTCGCTGGTCGGTTCGGTGCTCGAAATTCTTTATAAATTCAAGACCCATCCGCTGGAAGATGTAAGAAAGATCTCACAACGGTACTTTACCATTGTCGGTGACCATAAATTTTCGATAACAGAACCTATCGGCTGGTCAAAAAAGATATTTTTGCTCGAAAAGAAATGAAAGGTTCTTGACTGTATCAATGTCCGACGGAAAACATTCGCCACTGATCATCGCCCATCGCGGAGCAAGCGCCTACGCCCCGGAAAACACTTTGGCTTCTATCAGACGCGCGGTCGCGGTTGGTGCCGACGGTGTGGAATTTGACGTTCGTCTCTCGAAAGACGGCATCCCCATCGTCATTCATGATGCTGATCTGGAGCGCACCTGCGGCCGAATCGAAAAAGTCAGTGAAATGACCGCTGAACAATTGGCTCGCATTGATGCCGGTTCGTGGTTCAATGTCGTCCACCGCAAAAAGGCCGACAAGGCTTTCGAAGATCAGCGGATACCAACGCTCGCCGGCATTCTGAACGAGTTAAAGGATTTCGACGGCGTGAGATATATCGAACTCAAGTGCCGCGAAGCCGATGCAGAACGCCTCGCAAAGGCCGTTTGCAGCGTTCTCGCTTATGTGCGCCCGACCGGAAAGGTGATCGTGAAAAGTTTTCGGTTGGCGGCCATTCCGGTCGTGCGGATGCTTGCTCCGGATGTAACGACCGCTGCCCTTTTTGCTCCGAAAGTGATGACAATGCTGCGAAAAGAAAAGTATTTGGTCAAGCTCGCCGAAAGCTTCGGCGCCGACGAGCTTTCGCTGCATTACTCGCTCGCCACTCGCCGATTAATGGAAAAGGCCCACGAACACGGCTTTCCGGTCGCGATATGGACCGCCGACCACCTGCGGCTGTTGAAACGCGCCGCGAAACTGGGAGTTTCCGCCATAATTACCAACGACCCGGAAAAGATGCTCGCCGCAACGATCTGACTGCACTTTTGGGAAAGGCAGAGTCATTGCACGTTTTTAACTATTGTATGAAAGTTCCCGCCTTTGCATCGATATTTCTCTTCCTTGCCGTCGCCGCATTTTCCCAATCTCCACGCACATTTCGCGAACATCGTGTCGTCGATGACCTTCGGAAGCTAGATGGCGCCCAATCAACCTTCGCCGCAACCGGAAACGGAAGATATGGCACCTTGGCAGAACTTGCCAATAGCGGGCTTATCGATCCGGCATTGGGGTCGGGTAATAAATACGGGTATGTTTTTGTCATCGAGCCGTTCTTTTCCGGTGCAACGCCGCAGTACAGCGTGACGGCAACGCCCGCACGTTATCGAAAAACAGGCGTCAACTCCTATTTCTATTCTCACGAAAGCGGCTTTCGCGGCGGTGATAATAGAGGTTTGGCGGCCGGATCGGCCGATCCGATACTTGATATTGATATCTGTTCAACGGGTTCAGCCGCCGACAACGAGCGGTGTTCACAACTTCGCTTGCAGACACTGGCCTCCGCCCAACAAATATACGCTACTACCATTGGTGCTGGAAATTTCGCCAGCCTAAGCGAATTGCGAAGCAGCGGCCTGATCGACGGCCGTTTAGCCGCCGGAACGCTTGCCGGCTATCAATATGACGTATCGATCTCCGGCCAGAACGGCTTTCCTCAATTTACCATAACCGCTGCTCCGACAGAATGCGGAGCAACCGGCAGCCTGGTCTTCTCGATGACGCAAACAGGACTTATAACCAGCATCGGCTGCCAATAGGCCTTCTATTGCGGCAACGCCGCCAACAAACGATCGGCGTATTCCGAACCGGCATTGCGCAAGATCTCATACTGAACACGCGCCATTTCGATATTATTTTGCTTTAGATACGCAACGCCCAGATTATAGCGGGCCTTATCAAAGTCGGGATCATAAGAAACTGCATTGTTGAAAGCTTCGATGCTCTCATCCGGGCGTCCCAGCTCGAGCTGGCTTTCACCGATCAGATTATAAGTTTTGGCATCCGGACGGTATGTTCGCAGTTGTTCGAATTGTGTCAATGCTTCGGAATATTTCTTTTGCTTAAAAAGAGCCAGCCCGAGACGTTCGATGGCTCCGAAATGGTCCGGTTTCAAAGCGATCGCCCGTTTATATGCCAGCATCTCTTCACCCGGCCGGGCGAGCTTTTCAAAAGTAAGCCCGAGGGCGTACTGCGTCTCGGCTTTGTCATCAAGTTTTATTGCCTGTTGATAAGCCTCGACGGCTTCACGAAACTGGCCCAAAGCAAAGCTCGAAACACCGATATTGACAAATGTCTCCGCCCATTCCGGACGCAGACGGGCCGCTTCCCGCGAAGCCTTTAGCGATTCGGCGTGGCGCCCGAGCAGCCCATAGCAATAGCCTGCTTGGTACCACGCCTCCGGATAATTCGGGTCGGCTTCGACCGCTTTTTCAAAATAGCCCAATGCCCGTTGATAATCGTCCCGCGACAGCTGGGCCACCCCTTGGCCATAAGATCTTTCGGCCGCTGCCCGTTTGTTCTTTTGCGATTCGGCTGTCAGCGAAGAAACTGTCTGCAGGTCCGTCACCTTTAGCCGAAGAATGCGTTCGGCGGGCACCGCAAAATTCAAGCTTTGGCCTTCGGCCGCCTGAAGGGTCGCTATTCCGATGACCTGACCTGCCATATTGACCACGGGCGAACCCGAAGAGCCTGAAGATATCGGAGCAGTGATCTGAATGATGCGGCCGTAACCGGAAATGACGCGGACAGCCGAAACGATGCCGTTTGAAACACTGCCTTCCAACCCGAAAGGGTTGCCGACAACAACTATCGATTCACCCTCTTGCGGCACGTTGCGAACGACCGGCAGCGGAGCGATCAGAGGCTTCGGAGCATCTACCTGCAGCAAAGCCAGGTCGCCTTCGCCATCAACGGCGAGCACACCGCGCACCGGTATTTTTTTGCCGCTGTTCAAATGCACTTCGACACGGCTTGAATTTTCGATGACATGGCGATTCGTGATGATGCGGTCGGCAGCAATAAAAAAGCCGCTGCCGCGAGAAACGGTGTTGCCTTTGGCATCGAAAGCTTCAATAGCCACCGCCGAAGGTTTGATGCGGCGAACCAATTCGGGCAAATATTCCTGCGCCGCAATTTCGCCCGCCAGCAAAGCCGGCCACAAAAGTATCAACAAGACAAAAAAATATCGAGGTGTTCGTTTCATCCTTTAGGAATTCGCCGTTCACCTCGAATTATATTTGATTTTTGCCCGACCGAACAAATTTTGTCGAACCTTTTATGGCAAAATCCTTCTCTTAATTGCCGCCCGTTAGGCCGTTTCCGTCCAGCGCCGTGTAAAGATCGGTCGAATATAGGCCTAGCCATTTATCCGAATGCGGCGTCTTAAATAGTTTGTCATACACCATTGCATTGAAGTCTTCGATATCCGCGATCGTACCGGCGTTCAGGTCGGCATAGAGTTGCGGATGGAACATCAGCTCATTCCGGGTGGTGTCCAGAGCCGCGAAGTCATTGATCCGCTGAAACAACCGCTGCAGTTCGGGCTCTGAGATACCGGTGCCGATGTTTTGTCGGCGGATGAACGCTTTCGAAACATTGTCAATAGAAGCATCCGCAGCGAATACTTCCGCCATCTGCTCCCATTGCGAAACATTGATCTGCGGTTCGTATTTGGCAAAATTATCGAAAAACCGCAAGATCGCCACTTCATTGACCACAACCGCCTTGCTCATCGCCCGCGGCATGACCGGCAAGGCTGCCGTGCTGTCGGACGTCTCTTCGAGCTTGATCTGCTTTTCGGCGAGCAGTTTGTCACGGGTATTTTTGATCTTTTCAAAATTGTCCCTTCGGTAACGCATATACGCGATGTTGCGTCTTCGCGGATCGAGCTTAGCAGAACTGTCAATTATCGCCTTTGCCTCTATCAGATATGCCAGAAACTTTTGCGGCGAATAAAGACCCGGCAGAGCCTCGACGACCACTCCATCGGGGTCAAGCACATAATGAATGCTGTTGCCGGTCACCGTTCGTTCGATCTTCCGCCCGTCACCAAAATCGATCGTCACCTTCGGGGCCGGCCGCACAGACCTCCAATGCAGGATATAATTTTCGTTGAGAAATTTTGCGATCTCGGCATTTGAATACAAAAGCGATCGAAACAGCCGACTGTTGGCACAGCTGAATTCTTCGTTCAAGTTGCCTAGCAGGCGAAGCGTCAAGATAGGTTTTCCGGATCTTTTGGCGACAACCCGGGCCTTTTCGAGATCGGTGTACCAATACAAGCCGCCGGCATAATCGTCTTTTTGCATCGCCACCGCGTCAAGAGCGGCCGCAATGGAATTCCACCGCGGGGTGGCCCGTCCCGTACTGCCGAATTCGGCGATCTCCGCCGCGTAGGTTTTCCGCAAAGCCGCCAAGCCCGCAGGCCCGGCTGTTCTTAGCTGCTCAATGGCCGCCGCGGAAATCGTGCTGTCGGGCGAAATTGCATCTGCTGCGAGATGTTCGAACGCTCCGCCCGCAAACACGTTGGCAGAGCAAAACAGCACGAAAGCGAAAAGATATGTCAAGGTTTTTGATCTCATTTGGTATTCTCCGAAGGTTTTTTTTCATAGAGAACGAACGGTCTTTCGATAAGTTGCACACCGATCAAAAAAAGTTGCTGTTGTTGCCTTTCAACAAAAAAAGCTAATATCAGAATATTATGATCAAAAAAATTGCCTTGGCTGCGGACCACGCGGGCTTTGACGAAAAAGAAAGCATCAAACAGACGCTTGATGAGATCGGCGTTCTATACGACGATTTTGGTACGGATTCGGCAGATTCGGTAGATTATCCTGATTTTGCCCGCCGGGTCGCCGAGGCCGTTGCTCGCGGTGATTATGAACAGGGATTGCTTGTTTGCGGCTCCGGCACCGGCATGGCGATCACCGCCAATAAAGTGCCCGGCATCAGGGCCGCGGTCGCTTGGAATGAAGAGACCGCATCGCTCGCTCGCCGCCACAACGACGCTAATATCTTGGCCGTTGGTTCCCGCACCACACCGACCGGCGAAATACCCAATATCATCCGGGCGTGGTTTGCCGCCCAGTTTGAAAAAGGGCGCCACACGGACCGTGTCAGCAAGATCTCTCAGACTGAAATTGATCACAGAACAGGAGCACCAAATGACTAAGATATTGGTTTTTGCCGGGAGTTTGCGTGAACATTCTTTCACCAAAAGGGTCGCGGCGGCCGCCGCCGAAGGAGCTCGCTCGGCGGGTGCCGAGGTGACAACGATCGACCTTCGCGATTTTCCGATGCCGATCTATGATGCGGATGAGCATGAAAAGAATGGCTTTTGTGCAAAGGCTGCCGAATTTCAACAGATCCTTAACGACCACGACGGCTTTTTGATCTGTACCCCGGAATACAACGGCTCCTTACCCGGCGGCATGAAGAATGCCATTGACTGGGCTTCGCGCAAGAGCGATAAATTCAAACTCGGTGAAGTATTTAAGGGCAAATACGCCGCTATGATGAGTGCGTCGCCCGGTTCTTTTGGCGGGATCCGCTCCTTGAACCATCTGCGCTCCGTGCTTTCGATACTTTTGGTAAATGTGCTGCCGACCGAGATCGCCGTCAGCTTCGTAGCTGAAAAATTCGAAGGCGACGCACCGGAGATGACGGACGAAAAAATGAAGCACATCTTAGAGCAGCTGGGTTCTTCGCTCGTAAAAGAGATCGAACGATAAATGGAGGTTATATATGGCTGCCGAATATTGCGAACACGTTGCTGAGATAAGAAATGTCGCACCAAGCTCTGATGGCTGTGAAGACTGTTTGCGGATCGGTGCCGATTGGGTGCACTTACGTTTATGCGAGATCTGCGGCCATGTCGGCTGTTGTGACATCTCGCCTAATAAACATGCGACAAAGCATTATCACACGACCTCGCATCCGATCATTCGATCCTTCGAACCCGGCGAAGAATGGGGCTATTGCTACCCCGACGAGGCGTTCTACAAACAGTTGCCGCAAATTTCATGAGACCGACCAGAATATTGCTGCAAACGACCATTCCGTTCACGGAGAACGATTGGCACATTGGCCGCTTTTCTATGCTGCGGGAACATCTCGGTTCATTGATGTCGCCGCTCGGCGAACCACTTTACGAGGTGGCGGCCCGCAACTACGAGACCGGGCCTGTTGGCGATCCGGTTTTGAGCGAGCTGCATACAAGCGATTTTGACCAATTGTGGATCTTTGCCGTTGACACGGGCGACGGGTTAAGCCGCAGCGACTGCGAGGGCATTACGCAATTCCGGCGGCGGGGCGGCGGCATTTTGGCAACACGCGATCATAACGATCTCGGCTCGTCGCTATGTACGATCGGCGGCATCGGCAAAGCCCACTATTTCCACCATCGCCATCCGGATCCCGACGTTTCCCGCCGGTGTCGCGATGATCCATATACCCTGGACATCGATTTTCCGAACTACCATTCCGGTGCCAATGGTGACCCGCAGCTTATCAGCCCCGTCGGCGACATTCATCCGCTGCTTCGGCGGAGTGACGGAACGACGATCGAACATTTCCCCGCTCATCCCCACGAAGGCGGTATCGGGGCTCCCGATGGATCAGAAGCCCGGGTCATTGCGACGGGAAAAAGCTTGGTTACGGAGCGTGATTTTAATTTGATCGTTGCCTTTGAAAGCTCTGAAAATGCAGGCCGCGGTATTGCCGAATCGAGTTTTCACCATTTCGCGGACTATAACTGGTGCCCGTCTGCGGGATGTCCTGATTTTGTGGAAGAATCGCCCGGCGACGGTTTTTTGCGCCGCCCCGAACTTTTGAACGACATCAAGGCCTATGTCACAAATGCCGCCGGATGGCTTTCGGCACGCGGCAGAGATTAGGCCTCTCGTCGGCGATTTATCAAACTGGCGGAAAACCCCGCCCCAAAACCATTATCGATATTCACAACGGTCACATTCGATGAGCACGAATTCAACATTCCCAACAGAGCCGCCACGCCGCCGAAAGATGCTCCGTAGCCGATACTCGTCGGTACCCCGATCACCGGAACTTTGACGAGTCCGCCGACTACGGATGGCAATGCTCCTTCCATGCCGGCGGCCACAATGACCGCGGTCGATCTTTGCAGCCGTTCGCGCTCGCCCAATATGCGGTGGATGCCCGCGACCCCCGCATCCCAGATCCGCTGAACACGGTTTCCCATTGCCTCCGCCGTCAATGCAGCTTCTTCGGCTACCGGAATGTCGCTGGTGCCCGCACAAGCAACGGTTATCTCGCCGATGCCGCGATCCGTGCGGTCGCGGAATACTCTTATCAATCGTGCTGCTTCGTGCCATTCGGCCTCAGCATAGATATTGCGGATAATGCCGAAGACCTCGGCGGTGGTTCGGGTAACGATGATGTTCCCTTCATGCCTTAAAAGCTGTTCAAAGATGCCGGCGATCTGCTCCGGTGTTTTACCTTGGCCGAATATGACCTCCGGAAATCCCTGCCGGTCGGCGCGTGCATGGTCCACCCGTGCATAGCCGATGTCCTGATACGACAAGTTCTTTATCTGCTCAGCCGCCGCGGCGCCCGAAAGCTCACCATCATTGAAAAGATTTAAAATGGCTTCGATGTCTGTGATCTTCATTAGAAATCCGAAGACCTAGACTATCACAGGCGCAATAAAAAAGAGCGGAAAACCGTTTCCGCTCGTTAAAAGGAGGGCATGAAGAATGTTGGACCGTACAGTCAGAGTGTTGTGCTCAGGTACACGGGCCGCTTCATTGCTGAAGCCGTTTCCGTTCTCCGTTTAGATACGCGGTAATTTGCGGGCAAAAATATCACCGCCCGCATAGCTTTTTTATTTTGCCGATAAAAGATAGAATTAGTGCACATTACATCCATGCATTTAACAGTTGCCATCACGGGTGCTTCCGGTACCGTCTATGCTCGCCGAACGCTTCAGCTTTTGGCAGCCGCGGGCACGGTCGAAACCATCAATTTGATAATGTCTGATACCGCCGGCATTGTCGCACAGGTCGAGACCGGGACCAATCTGCGTAATGCGGACGCGCCCAAATTGAATAGCTGGCTCGGCCTTGAGCCTTCGTCAAAACTCATCCGCTATTGGCAGCTCGGAAATTTTGCCGCAAGGCCTTCGTCGGGTTCGTACAAACAAGCCGGAATGATCGTCGTTCCGTGTTCAATGGGAACGCTCGGTTCGATAGCAACCGGGGCGGGCACGAATTTGATCCATCGAGCAGCCGACGTAACGCTTAAAGAAGGCCGAAAGTTGGTCGTTGTTCCGCGGGAAACGCCATATAACGCCATTCATCTGGAAAATATGCTGCGGCTTTCTCGTGCAGGAGCCGTCGTTTTGCCCGCCAGCCCGGGCTTTTATCATCGTCCGCAAACGGTGGATGAACTTGTCGATCATCTTTGTTATCGTATTTTGGACCAATTCGATATACCGCACCCGAAAAACACTCAATGGACGGGGGAAGAGGTTCCTGAATGATCAAAAAGCTCTGTTTTACCGCCATTTTCTTAGCCGTTTTCGCCGCCATCCCTGCCGGCGCTCAAGAAAGATTCTTGCGCCCGGTCGATGAAGGCCCGGAAGACGCTTCATTTACCGCCTTTCGCACCAAGTTGCGGGCGGCGGTCGAAAAGCGCGACGCGGCGTTCATCTACAGCATTTTGGACCCGCGGATAATGCTCAGTTTCGGTGGCTCTCAAGGTCTGAAAGATTTCAAGCAAAATTGGAAGATCGAAAACAAGAGGTCTGATTTTTGGCCGGCAATGAAGGCTGTGATAGAAAACGGGGGGCATTTTGACCGCGAAAACGCAGTGCGTTCAAATTCGTTTTGGGCTCCCTATACCTTTAACGGATGGCCGCAGGATCTGGACGCTTTCGAATACGCGGCGATCTTTGGCAAAGATGTTAACGTCCGCGAAGCTCCCGGCAAAACTGCTAAGGTGGTTGCTCAGCTTTCTTACAACATCGTCAAAGCCGAATACGGCGAACCGCGTGGCGATAAGATCTCGGAATGGGCAAAGATCACGACGCTCGGCGGCATCACCGGTTATGTGCACACGGATTACATCCGCTCGCCGATAGATCTTCGCGCCAATTTCGAAAAGAAACGCGGTGTCTGGAAAATGACAACATTCATCGCCGGCGATTAGCTTTTCCATGAAAAACACTGAACGATTTACCGATCGCGTTGAAAGCTATGTAAAATACCGTCCGGACTATCCGCCGGCGGTGTTCGATGTCTTTCGCGAAGAAATGGGCTTGACGGCTGATAAAGTGGTCTGTGATGTGGGTGCCGGCACCGGCATGTCCGCTCGAATGTTCCTTCAGAACGGCAACGCTGTCATTGGCGTCGAACCCAACGACGCGATGCGGTCGGCGGCCGAAAGTTCCCTCGCCGGCTTTGATAGATTTAAGGTGGTCAAGGGTACCGCCGAAGCCACCGGTTTGCCGGACGATTCGGTCGATCTAGTTTTGGCGGCTCAGGCCTTTCACTGGTTCGACGCTCCGGCTGCCAGGCTCGAATTCAAACGGATCTTGCGGCCGGGCGGCTGGATGGCCATCATCTGGAATGATCGGCTGCTTGACGCAGACGATTTTCACCGCGGATTTGAGGAATTGATGCTTAAGTTCGGCACAGACTATAAATCCGTTCGTCACAACAACATAAAGAAAAGCGATCTGATCGATCTTTTTGGCTGCGAACCCCGCCACCGGTCCTTTGAAAACGTGCAAGTCTTGGATCTGCAAGGTTTAGCGGGCCGCGTTCGCTCTTCTTCCTATATGCCGACCGAAGGCGACCCAGCATTTGTGCCGATGTCGGCTGAGCTGCGTTCGCTGTTTGCCAAATACGCCGAAAACGGTAGAATAAAGCTTTTGTATCAGACCGATGTCTTTTACGGTCGACTTTGAATATGTCAGTAAACCCTGAAAAATCTTTGGAAACCCGCACCATTTCTGTCGCGCATTCGCCCGATTCTGATGATGCATTTATGTTCTACGGCCTGGCGACCAATAAACTGGAAACCGATGGGCTGAAGTTTGAGCACACGCTCAAAGATATCCAGACATTGAACGAAGACGCCCGAAACGGTGTTTTTGACGTAACCGCCGTGTCTTTCCATGCATATGCCTTCATTGCGGACAAATACGCCTTGCTGCCGCATGGTGCCAGCATTGGAGATAAATACGGCCCGATCGTCGTTTCAAAGGAACCTCGCAAACCGGAAGACATTCGCAATATGAAAATTGCGATCCCCGGCGAAATGACCAGTGCTTTTTTGGCTCTGCGTTTGTACGAACCGAATTTTGAATATGTCGTCGTACCTTTCGATAAGATCATCGACGCCGTCCAGAAAGGCGATGCCGACGCCGGCCTGCTGATCCACGAAGGCCAGTTGTTTTACAAGCAAATGGGTCTTGATAAAGTGCTTGATCTGGGCGAATGGTGGCACGAAAAAACAGGCTTGCCGCTCCCGATGGGCGGAAATGCCATTAAACGCGAGCTTGGGGAAGATCTGATGAAACAGGTCTCAAAACATCTGCATCGAAGCATTGTTTATTCAATGGAAAACCGCGAAGATGCTCTTTCCTACGCGATGCAGTTCGCCCGCGACATGCCGCCCGAACTTGCCGACCGCTTTGTGGCCATGTGGGTCAACGATCTGACGCTCGACTACGGTGAACGCGGAAAAGAGGCAGTTCGGCTGCTCTTGGACGAAGGCTATAAGGCAGGGATCATACCGCACCGGGTAACCGTCGATTTTGTCGAGTAAATTATTTAAGGCTCTTTGCACAAAGAACGCTTTATTGCCCTCAAAAAGGCGATAGGCGTTCTTTTTTTGAAACGAATGTGTAAACTTCAGGGGCCGCCGCGGCATCTATATTATGACGCTTGAGCAATTTTGCGACGAAATAACATGAAAAATCTTTTAGGCTCAATAGCCGCATTATTTCTGTTTTCTGCCATTTCTTTTTCCCAACAGCCCGCTATCTCATCGCTTGACCTTCCGAAAGCAGAGATCGATCGCATAACCGCTCGGGTAACCCAGAACGAGGGGCTTTTTCGACAGGCATTGACGCAGTATGCATTTAAGCGGAGCGCGACGGTTGAAACCATCGGGCTTGGAAATTATGTCACCGGAACCTATCGCCGCGATTCTTTCTTGACCTTCACAGATGCCGGCCAGCGGATCGAACGCGTGCTGTTTGCTCCGATCTCTACGCTGAAAGAGATAACTATGACCGCCGCCGATCTTGAGAATCTGAATGGCATTGACCCTTTTGCTATCGAACCGTCAAAGGCTGCGAACTATTCCTTTACCTTTTTAGGAACTGAAAAGATCGATGAACTTGATCTTTATGTATTTGACGTGTCGCCAAAGGTAGTTCCGAATTGGAAAAAAAGCGGCGACCGCTATTTTCAGGGCCGGATATGGGTCGATCGAGACGATCTGATGGTCGTAAAATCTAAGGGAAAGGCCATTCCTGAGGGCAAAGAACGCTTTCCGACCATCGAAACGTGGCGGGAAAACGTCGATGGAAAATATTGGTTCCCGTCGTATTCGAGCGCCGACGACGAATTGGTATTTGACAGCGGCCAAGCGGTTCGGATCAAAGTTCGCGTTAAATACAGTGATTACAAATTAGGGCGCACCGATGTCCGGATCGTGGAAGAGGATGATACGCCCGTCATCGATAATTCGAAGCCGGAGCCTTCGCCGACGCCGAAAAAACCGTAGCGCCGCAATTGTTTGTGTTTCCTGATCCAGCGCCTATGCGGAATGCGTTCGCATGGGCTATGCAATTCCGGTTTTTCCGACCTATCCGCGCTGTTGTGTGCTCAATTCTTCGGCGACCATCATTCTGGTGAGCCGAAGCAGTTCCGGCAGGTCGGCTTCGCTTTGGCCTGATGTTTCTATGGGCGGCAAAAGCACCATTTCTACTGTCCCGGCATAAGCGACGCCGGTCCTTTTTCCCATCATCCAATCCGTGTTTTTTATCGCCACGGGCACGATCGCAGCACCGGTTTGCAATGCCAAATGAAACGCTCCTTTTTTAAATGGCAGCAATTCCCCCGGCATTGCCCGGGTCCCTTCTGCAAATACACCGAAGGAATAACCGGCGTTCATAACCCGGCGGGCCTTTTCCATCGAACGAAGCGCTCTTTCGGGATCAGAACGGTCGATGGCAAAAATGTTTACAAAATGCATTCCCTGGCCCAATACAGGAGCTTTCAACAGTTCCTTTTTGGCGACCAGCCCCATCCGCCGGCCGGCAAAAAAGAAAAGCGTCGCGGTGTCCAGATATGATCGGTGATTGGAAATGAAGACATAGCTCCGGTCCGGTTCCAAATTGTCCATACCGGAAACGTCCACCCGTGCCCCGGCGGACCTCATCCACATCCGCGCACCCCAACCGGCGATCGGGTGCAGCCACATTTTTTTGTTGATCAACCCTAAAACCAAAAGCGAAGGCAATCCGACCACAAGCAGCAAAGCTCCCGCAACGGTCCACGACCACCAGTATAGAATTTTTCCGCTCAGGCGGCTTTTGCTAAAATGCTCTATAGGAAAATCGATCTTTTGATTTTCTTCGACCGCTTCCATCAGATCTTGCTGCATATTATGAACCGAACGAAATCAACATTGCTCAATACGGCTTTTGGCGTTTGTGTCTCGGGAATTCTGATTTTACTGTTTTCCGGCTCCGTTGTCGCGCAGCCGCCGTCGCCTTCCTCTGTGCTTGGTTTTGCCCCGGCAGATGACCGCAAAATAGCAGATTGGCAGCAGATCACGGATTATTTTGGCCGCCTGGACAGATCCAGTTCCCGGGTATCGGTCAAAGAATTTGGCCGCAGTACGCTCGGCCGCCCGATCATTGCGGCATTCATATCATCGTCCGACAATATCCGCGATCTGGAAAAATATAGGCGGATAAGTGCACGGCTGGCGGATCCGCGTACCGTTAAAGACGCGGCCGAAGCCGATGCATTGATCAAGAATGGTAAAACGATCATCTCGATCTCTTGCTCGATCCATTCGACCGAGATCGTCGCTTCGCAAATGTCGATGCAATTGGCCTACGAGCTGGCGACCGCCGACGATGCCGAAACGCGGCAGATCCTTGAGAATACGATCCTTATCCTGATCCCTTCGCCAAATCCCGACGGCATTGACATTGTTGCTGATTGGTACCGCAAAACGCTCGGCACCAAAAGCGAAGGCACATCCCCGCCCGAACTTTATCATCATTACGCAGGCCACGACAACAATCGCGATTGGTTCATGATGAACCTTGAAGAGACCCGTGGCGTCACAAAGCTCTATTGGCAGGAATGGTTTCCGCAGATAGTATATGACGTGCATCAGATGGGAACGAACGGTGCTCGATTTGTCATTCCGCCATTCTTCGATCCGCCGAACCCTCGCATCCCGCCGCTGATCATTAGAGAGGTCGGACTTGCCGGTTACAAGATGGCGGCCGATCTGCAATCCCGAAATATTGCCGGCGTGGCAACAAACACGACCTTTGATACATGGTGGCACGGCGGTTTTCGATCCGCTCCTTACTATCACAATTCGATCGGCATCTTGTCCGAAGCGGCCAGCTCCCAATTGGCAACTCCGCTCCAAATAAAACGCGAAATGCTGGAAAGTTCGCGACCCGCACGCGGACTTGCATCTCCTCTTGTTTCCGCGACAAATTTGCCCGATCCGTGGCCCGGCGGAATATGGCGGCCGCGTGACATTGCCGAGATCGAACTCGTGGCGAGCCGTGCATTGCTGAGCATGGCAGCGAAATATCGCGAACGCTATCTGCGAAATTTTTTCGATCTTAACAAAAAAGCATCTCTTCCCGATGGCGAACCGGGCGACCCGATCGCGTTTCTCGTGCCGGCCGGCCAACCGCAGGCCGCCGCAGTTTCCCGTTTCCTGGAGATCTTGATGTGGCAAGGCATCGAGGTGCACGAAATGAAAAAGGAACTAATGGTCACTCTGGCCGGTGAAAGCCGCGAAACGGAAATGCCGCTCGGTTCGTTTTTGATATTTGTGAACCAACCGCAGCGAAGCAATGTTCTAAGCCTTTTCGAAAGACAGGCCTATCCACATCTGGTTGACTCGAACGGCCAACCGGATACGCCATACGATGTTGCCGGCTGGACGCTTCCTCTGCAGATGGGCATTGAATATCTCGCGGTGCAAAATATTCACTATCATGCCGGCGACGCCGAGTCTTTAAGAAGATCCGCTAATATCGGTCAGATCAGACAGGTTCTGGACCTGCCGCCCGCCGCTAAACCCTTTGAAAAGCTTTCTTATCCGTTGCGGACATCACCTCGGATCGGTCTTTACCGGCCCTTCACATCGTCGATGAGCGAAGGTTGGACGCGGTTTGTTTTCGATACGCATCAGATCCCCTATCGGTCGCTTTCCAACGAAGATCTTCAGCTCGGATCCCCGGCTGTCGATTCGATAATACTGCCTGCTGATGGAGAAAATTCGATCGTGAACGGCTTAAATGCGAACCGCTATCCGGATCGATTCGCCGGCGGCATCGGCGAAGCCGGGCTGCGGAACCTCCGGAAATTTGTAGAAAATGGCGGCACGCTGATATGTTTTGACGATTCCTGCGGCTTGGTCATAAAACATTTCGGATTGCCGATAAAGAACGTCCTGGAAGGCATTCGCCGTAGCGAATTCTATAATCCGGGGTCGATCGTAAAGCTCAATGTTGATACCGGGCATCGTCTGGGCAGGGCAATGTTCCGGGAAACTGCCGCCTATTTTATTAACAGCTCTGCCTTTGAGGTTTCAGATCCGGCAAGCGTCAAAACCATCGCGTCCTACGCCGAAAAAGATGCATTGATGTCCGGATGGATGCTTGGCGAACACCTCATAAACGGCAAAACCGCAGTCGCGGAAGCCTCGTTTGGAAAGGGCCGCATCATACTTTTCGCATTTCAGCCGCAGCACCGAGGACAAACGTGGGCAACATTTCCGCTATTGTTCAATGCTCTGGAAAAAGCAGAATGACGCCCGTCACTCACCGAATACAGGATCGCCGCCTTCTGTGTAAAGAGCCTGTCGAAATTCCGGGCCGGTCTTTTCTATTCGCTCAAAACTGTCTCTCACGCACTTCTCCGCGGACACAAAAAAATGCCGTCCGCAGGCGAATTTCCGCGTTTCGTCACAAACCGATTGCCGCGGCATGTCTTTGGTGATAAAAATACAGGTGTATGGAACTTGGTAAATCTCCACGCAAATGGCTGTGGATCTGGGCCATTTGGACGATCGTGGCGGTCTTTTTCGCCAGCCAATCGTCATTACAAAACCAGCTTTCAGAAAACCCGCTGCCGTTTTGGCGCATTCTGTTGTGGCAGGTCATTTCGGCCTATGTTTGGCTGCTGCTGACACCGGTGATCCTGTTTCTATGCCAGCGTTTTTTGTTTGAGAACGGCAAATGGCGGATCTCGCTCCCGGTGCATTTGGCCGCCGGTATCGTCATCGCATGTCTGCAGCTGGCGATAGATGCTTTGATCCTGCCGCAGCTTGGCTATCTGCGTCGTTTTCAACCTAAAACCTATCTTGAAACTTACAAGATATTTCTTTTGGTAAATCTGCATTTTGGCGTATTCATTTATTGGTCCGTGCTCGGCATTTATCAGGTCGCCCGCTATTATCAAAAATATCGCGAGCGTGAGCTTCAAACCTCTCAGCTGGAGGCTCGGCTTGCCCAATCTCGCCTGCAGGTTTTGAAAATGCAGCTGCATCCACATTTTTTGTTCAATACGCTTAACGCGATCTCCGAACTTATTTATAGAGACCCCGAATCAGCAGAACGTATGCTGACCGACCTCAGCGATCTGCTGCGGCTTTCTTTCGAACAGCTCGAGGTTCAGGAGATACCGCTCAAGCAAGAATTGGACTTTTTGCGAAAATACCTCGAAATAGAGCAAATGCGGTTTCACGATCGGCTGCAGGTAACGCTAAATGTCGAACCCGAAACCCTTGATGCACGTGTCCCCAATATGATCTTGCAGCCGCTCGTTGAAAATGCGATCAAGCATGGTATCGGTCCGCGCTCTGAAGGTGGACATATTGATATTTCAGCCGTCCGTTCAAACGGCGATCTGAGCATTGCGGTGAGTGACGATGGTGTTGGACTCCCGTTTGACAATGCAGAAGATCTGCAGGAGGGTGTTGGCATATCGAACACACGGCGGCGGCTGCGGCATCTTTATGGCGAAAAGCACCGGTTTAAGGTCGGCAGCAACGGCGACAAAGGTGTTACTGTCAGTTTGACCATTCCCTATGGCGGCAGCAAATGACGATCCGAACCCTTATCACGGACGATGAGCCGTTGGCGCGTGACCGCATCAAGAGGTTTTTGCGCGAAGAACATGATATCGAGGTGATCGGCGAATGCGGCAATGGTGAAGAAGCCATTGAATTCATCAACGAAAAACACCCTGATCTTGTCTTTCTGGATATTCAGATGCCGGAAAAAACTGGACTCGAAGTGGTCCGGTCGCTTTTACCCGGAAACCTGCCCACTATTATTTTCGTTACCGCTTACGACCATTATGCGATCCAGGCATTTGAGGTCCACGCCATCGATTATCTCCTGAAGCCTTTCAACCGCGAACGAATGCAAAAAGCGGTTTCACGAGCACGGGAAAGCATTGCCGCGAAAAAGCCCGCCGGAACAATTGATGAAAAACTAGCAGCATTGATCGCCGGACTAAGGCCCGAAAGAAAATACCTGGAACGGCTAATGGTCAAATCGTCGGGACGGGTATTGTTTTTGAAAACGGACGAGATCGATTGGATCGAGGCTTCCGGCAACTACCTGAAACTGCATATCGGCCGCGAATCGCACATGCTGCGGGAAACTATGAGCGGCATTGAATCTAAACTCGACCCGGAAAAGTTTTTGCGGATCCATCGCTCTGCTCTCGTCAATATTGAGCGGATAAAAGAACTGCATCCGATGTTCAGCGGCGATTATTCTGTTATCTTGAGTAATGGCAAAGAACTGACGCTTAGCCGAAACTACCGCGACCGATTCAATGAATTGTTCGATATCGGCTCCTGATCAAGAATTCTGTTTCAAACCCGTCGCCGCTTCTGATATCTTTAACCCGCAGATGAACATCACCGACCAAATCTATTCAGCCATCGTCATCTCTTTGGCGATCGCTTCTATTTCGTGGACCGTTACGCAGGAAGAGATATTTCGGGAACCGCGTGAATATTGCCGCGGACAAAACAGCAGACGAAAAAATTTTCTGGCACGCAAATTTTTTTACGTATTCCTGTGCGAATACTGTTTCAGCCATTGGGTAACGGCGGTGATGCTTGCAATAACGGATCTTCGCCTCGTGTTTCCCGATCGGCGCGGACTTTTGGTTTCGTTCTTTGTGCTGCCCTGGCTCGCCAATCAGTGGATGAGCATATATCGGCGGCTGCGTGTCGGCATCAAATACGAGAATGTTAAGGCTGAGACGGCGAAAGAAAAGCTTGCCGAACTCGAAGAAACTAACCGCAATTGAATTATTAAAGAGAAGTATCCGCGCGTACAAACATTTTTTTCCCGAAGGTCTAAGCTGGAAACATATTGTGAGGTATGTTTATGCTTGTTATTGATATTGCTGATACGCAAGCTCCGGTATGCACGGAATCAATGTCGCTGGAAAGGGTGTTTGAGCAGCTCTCCGATTCACCTATCGACCTGGCGATCGTGGTCGAAAGCCACGCCCATCCCATTCCGATCGGGATCATTACGATACGCGATATTTGTTCTCAGCTGGTCAGCCGCAGACGCGACCCGAGTGTCCTAAGTGCGGCGAACGTTATGACGTCTCACTACGCAAAAGTGATCTTCGATACTGATCTGCAAGATCTTATATTTATCGCAGAGAGCTCCGACGGGGCACTGGTCGTGGTCGATCAAGACGGGCGTTATTGCGGAACGGTCGATCGTGACCGATTGAAGCGATCGGCTTTGCAACAGGAAGATCTCCTTCCGCATGCACCGCCGTCAATGGCCGGCTATCGAACGATCGACAGGATCTTTTAATTGGATAGTGTCGTTTTCGGATAATAAACGACTTCGACGATATTGCCGTCGATTCCCTTCGTATAGAACGAAGATGTACCGTCGCGATGCGGTTTGATCGGTCGGTTCTCGCGCTCGGCGGCCGCCTCGAGCTCTGCCATGGTTTCGACCTTTATGCCCATATGCGGCGGGTGTTTAGAATTTGGCGGCAGCAAAGCGATACCGAAGCCCCTGGCGTCGCGAACCATCGCCCAATCATCATAGACCGTTTCAACCGCAAACCCCATCAGCTTGTAAGCTTCAATGGCGGCGGCCAGATCTTCGCACTTGACCGCCAGATGATCGACCGTTCCCGAAAAGCGTAATTCTGACATTTCTCTACCTCCGCTTATGATCATTTTATCAAATCGGCCGGCATAACTTATAGTATTCAAATGAAGATCGCATCGCTGCTGCCATCTGCTACCGAGATAGTTTATGCACTTGGGCTGGGAAACGACCTGGTCGCCGTAACGCATGAGTGCGATTTTCCAGCGGCCGCGGCTGCGTTGCCGGCGATCACGGCCAGCCGTATTTCACATGAAACGATGTCGAGCCGCGAGATAGACCATGCCGTCCGTTCGCAATTGGACGGACATGGCACCATCTACGATCTCGATACGGATCTGCTTTCAAAACTTTCGCCGGACCTGATCTTGACCCAAGAATTGTGCGAGGTCTGCGCCGTCAGCTATAAGATCGTCAATCGAGCGGCAAAGATCTATGCGGCCGATGCGACGGTAGTGTCCCTGGAACCGAACACGATCGATGACATTTTCGACACCATCTTGACCATCGGAAAATTGGCGGGTGTCGAACAGCGCGCCGAAGCTTTGGTAGCGGAATATGCAGACCGCCTCGGAGCTGTGTGGGCCCAAACGGAGAATATCGCCGACCGGCCGCGGGTAATGATGCTCGAATGGCTCGATCCGCCTTTCTCACCGGGCCATTGGGTTCCGGAACAGGTCGAGATCGCCGGCGGCATTTCGGTGCTTGGTTCGGCGGGCGACCGTTCAATGACGACAACTTATCAGGCAATCAGCGAATCTGAACCAGAAGTTATGGTTTTGATACCGTGCGGATATTACATAGACGATATCGTCAGGCAGCTGAAAGCTACTTATTTTCCTGCTGAATGGCGCCAAATGAAAGCGGTCCGTAACGGCGAGGTATGGGCAATGGACGCAACGAGCTATTTTTCCCGGCCCGGGCCGCGGGTGATCGACGGCGCCGAGATATTGGCTAAAATATTGCATCCGGCCGTGTTTGACGCTCCGCAGCCCGGCGAGGCATTACGGATATCTACGGACCTGCTGCAATTTGCGGAACATTGATCTTTATTTATGAAAAAAGCCTTTTTGTTTTTAACAATGCTTGTATTTTGTACCGCTGTCTTTGGACAAAAGACGGACGAATTGCTGGCCACCGCGGGCAATATTAAATTCACGCCCGATTCCCTTTCGCCGGAAATACAAAAGGTCTGGAACGGCCAGAAGGCGATACTCGCCGAAGCCCGCACGCAGCTGCTCGGCCAGATGATCGCCTCTTCTTTGCTGGAGGCAGAAGCAGCCGACCAAAAAACCACTGCCGATTCCCTGCTTGATGCCGTTACCAAAAAGGTCGCCGATCCGACACCCGAGCAGATCAAGGCTGTGTACGATGCCAACCAAGCACAACTTGGCGGAACATCGCTTGAAACGGCAACACCCCAGATCGTCGCCTATCTTCGTCGCGAACCGGAGGAAAAAGCGATCGCCGAATACCTCGAGTCGCTGAAGGCTAAACATAAGTTCGCACCCGGCAAAGATGTCAATGCACCATCGCTCAGCCCGCTGGAAACGCTTTATACTGTCGCCGGAAAACCGCTTAGCGCCCAACAATTCGAAACGAAGAATAAGGCCGCCATTGCCGACATTAAAGCTGATATCGGCGATGAGATCGCGGACGACCTGGAGCTAGTCGTCTTTTCCGCATTGATCGAAGCCGAAGCGGACGCGAAAGGCGTTGAACCTTCGGCGATCATCGCCAGTGAGATCACCGACAAGCTAAAGGATTATACGGACGAAGAACGCATCGAGCTGCAAAACGCCCTAAAACAAACTCTCTTTGCCAAATACAAACCGGTGTTCATCTTTAAGGCTCCGCAACCGGAACCGATGAATATCTCAGTCGATGACGATCCGGCTCAAGGCAAACCAGGTGCTCCGGTCACGGTCGTAATGTTCAGCGATTTTCAATGCCCGGCCTGTGCGGGAACCCATCCAATATTAAAGGCGGTGCTCGGTGAATACGGCGACAAAGTTCGCTTGGTCGTTCGCGATTACCCGCTCGAAAAGATGCACGACAACGCCTTTCTGGCGGCCGCGGCGGCCAATGCCGCGAATGCTCAGGGAAAATACTTCGAATACATCGATGTTCTCTATAGAAATCAGAAGCAGCTCGACCGTGCATCACTGCTGAGATACGCCAAAGAGCTAGGTTTGAATGTCAAACAATTTGAGATAGACTTAACAAGCGAAAAGACCGCTGCCGAGATCCGCAAGGATGCCGCCGATGGCAATGCTTATGGCATTACCGGAACGCCGACCATCTATATTAACGGCGTAAAAGTCCGAAGATTGACGGCGGATTCTTTCCGCAAAGCGATCGATCGAGCATTGGCCGCGGCTAAGTAATTGTTATGCGATTTTTTATTTTGGTTTTGGCCCTTTCTATGGCGGCTGGCTGCGGTTCGCCGACTTCGAACGGCAATGCAAGCGTGAAGAACAACACCAAACCGACAGCTTCGCCGGCGTCTTCGAACACGATTCCGATGTACACGGTCGAGGTCGTCAAGACATATCCGCACGACCCTCTGGCATTTACGCAGGGCCTGATCTTCCTGAACGGATTTCTTTACGAAGGCACCGGCGGCAAACCGCCAAATGACGGTTTCAAAACCTCGATCCGAAAGGTCGAATTGACGACCGGCAAGGTTCTGCAGAAATTTGATGTCGCACCCGAATACTTCGGCGAAGGCATTACCGTAATGGGCGATAAACTTTATCAGCTCACCTGGACCGAAGGAACCGGATTCATCTATAACCTCAGCGATTTTAAACTTTTACGTGAGGTTCGCTATTCCGGCGATGGCTGGGGTTTGACCAACGATGGCACGAACCTGATCATGAGCGACGGTACGCACGTTATTAGGTTCGTTGAGCCCGAAACATTTAAGACGGTTCGCACGATCGTGGTCAATGATGAGCACGGTAAACCATTGATGAAGCTCAACGAGCTGGAATTCGTCAACGGCGAGATTTGGGCCAACATCTGGGAAACACCGTGGATCGTACGTATCGACCCGCAAACCGGCAAATTGCTCGGGCGCATTGACCTCAGCAAAATGGTCGATGAGCAAATGAAGGCATCGCCGAACGCTGATGTCCTCAATGGCATTGCTTATGATGAAGCGGGCGATCGTCTTTTTGTCACCGGCAAATTGTGGAAAAACCTCTTTGAGATCAAGCTTGTGCCGAAGGAACCGCAAAAATAATTTCAATGTCCATTTCTGATGAAAAATTCATTCGCCGGGCTATCGAATTGGCCCGGCACAGCGTGGCCGTGGGCGGCGGCCCGTTCGGTTCTGTGGTCGTCCGCAATGGCGAAATGATCGGCGAGGGCTGGAACCGTGTTACGCAGGACAACGACCCGACCGCGCATGCAGAAGTGGTCGCAATTCGTGATGCTTGCCGCCGAACCGGCAATTTTCAGCTTACAGGCTGTACGATCTACGCCTCATGCGAACCCTGCCCGATGTGCTTGGGAGCCATCTATTGGGCGCGGCCGGAGCGCATCGTCATTGCGTGCGACCGTTCAGACGCCGCCAAAGCCGGTTTTGATGACGCCTTCATCTACGACGAACTCGACCTTCGCCCCGAAGAACGCTCGATACCCGTCATCCGTATGATGCGTGAAGAGGGCTTGGCGGTTTTTACCGATTGGCTCGATAAGGGCGATAAAACGGAATATTAATTAAATGCAGAACACCTATATTCTGATCGCTCTAGCAATAGTCGCGGGCATCTTCATTCCCCTACAGGGCGCCGTAAATAACAGAATGGCCGCCGTTTTGTCGGACAGCCCAATGCTTGCTTCGTTGATCTCGTTCGCGGTCGGAACTCTCTCTTTGCTCGCGTATGTCCTTATTGCCGGCCCGCCCATCTCTTCGCTGGCAGCGGCCCGTAATGCCCCGTGGATCGCATGGACCGGCGGCCTGCTTGGTGCCTTTTTTGTTTCGATGACGGTGATGCTCGTTCCGCGGCTGGGCGTGGCTCTTACATTCGGCGTCGTCGTCGCGGGCCAAATGGTCTTTTCGGTGTTGATGGATCATTTCGGCATGCTCGGTTTGGAACAACGCCCCGCTACGCTGCCGCGCATCATCGGCATCCTGCTTATACTTGGCGGTGCTTTTCTGATCAGAAAATATTAGCGAAAGATCTCGGAACAAAGTCTCTTTGCGCGGTGTCTAACCTAACGAAACGGTTGGCACCGCTTTTCTATTGGAGGGACATAAAAATGTTTGATAGATTGATCGAATGTGAGGCCGACCGCGGACAGATCAAAGACCGCAGCCGCTATTTTTTCGCAAGTTCTCTAATGGTCGGTGCCGTCTGTTTCTCGGCTGCCCTGATCAGCCTTTATGCGGCCGAGATCGGCTTGCCCGATGATGTCGCTTTGGTCGAGCTTATACCGCCGCCCGCACTCGCGGCTGACGTGCCGGAGCCGCCAAAGCCGCACCAGGAACGAAATTCTCCGGCACCCGCCGCCGGGCCGGCAAAGCCTGCGTCCCGAACGGTAAATATGCAGCGTCCGGACGAAGCTTCGCCGATCATTCCACAGGGTGTCTCCACGGTAAAGAATTCCTTTTTGGCACGCCCGATAGGCAGCTTCATTGTCGGACGCAGCGACAGCGCGGGAACATCCCCCTCGGGGACCGGTAAGATCGGATCGGGTACAACGGGCAGCGGTACGGCCGAAAACGGAGAGCCGACAGGATCTTCGACCGCCGTCGCCGACCTGCCAAAACCTCCGCCGTTGGAACTGAGACCTGCCCCGAGACCGGTGGTTTCGCTTGGCGTCATAACCGGCAAAGCCACAAATTTGCCGAAACCCGTCTATCCGGCCCCCGCCATTGCGGTCAATGCAAAAGGTGATGTGCAAGTGCAGGTTTCGATCGACGAAACGGGCCGCGTCACCTCGGCGAGGGCTATCACCGGTCACCCGCTTCTCAAGGCAGTCTCGGAACAGGCCGCAATGAAGGCAACTTTCTCGCCGACCGTTCTATCAAAGGTCCCGGTCAAGGTAACAGGCGTCATTGTCTATAAATTTGCGAAGTAAGAGCTTTACCTGTCGCGTGTGCCTGTCATGTGCAGGCACACCCAAGCTACTTTTGCATCGAATCTTTAAGTTCAGCAAAAAGCCGCACAAAATCATTAAGTTGATAATGGGCATTTAGCCCGCTCGGGTTCGGCAGCAGCCAAAGTTCCGCTCCGGCGAGCTTTTCTGCTTGTTGTCCGACCACCGCTTTGTTGACGCCGTAAGCTTTTTGAAATGCTCCAAGCCCCAGCACAGCCACCACGGACGGCCGATAGTGCTCGACCTTTTTGATGAGAGCCGATCCGCCCTCTCGATATTCGCGGTCCGTCAATTCTTCCGCACGGGCCGTGGTTCTTCCGCAAAAGCTCGTGATGCCGATGCCCATTTCCAACAATTCTGCTTCTTCCGCAGGATCGAGTTGCCGCGGCGTTAGCCCTGAAAGATGCAGGGCCTTCCAAAATCGATTGCCCGGACGGGCAAAATGAAGCCCCGTCGCCCCGGAATACAATCCCGGATTGATCCCGCAAAAAAGCAGACGCAGATCCTTTTCGATCAGGTCGTCGGTTGTGCGGTTGATCGCATCGCGAAGGTCTTCTTTGGTCGGTTTCCGCTGCATCTCGTCAAATGCGAACACACTCGCCAAAATTATAATTACAATAATTCTAATTTAGGAAGTTAAAAATAGGCGTTCTGCTTCTTCGGCGGAACGCTCGGCTCGATCGCTCTCCGATCAGTTCGACGCGGCTTCGCTCTGTGCGGCCGGAAACATCTTATCCAAAGCTGTCTGAAGAACACTGATGCCGAATTCGCCGGCAGCCCGCGTTTTCAATTTTCCTTCTGCATCGAATAGATAATAGACCGGCACCCAGCCTTGCTCGTTCTGAAAAGCATCTTTCAGCTTATGCAGGCTGTCCACGGCACACACCTCAGCAATATTGTTGGCGGCGATCGCTTCATTGACGGTATCCAGATCAGTATCGGCTTCGTAGCGCGGCATATGAACGGCGATAGTCTGCAGCCCAAGTGCTCCGTATTTCTTTTTGATCTCATTCAGCTGCGGCATTTTATCTTTGCAGATCCCACAGGAAACGGCCCAAAAGTGGACCAACACCGGCTTACCTGCAGCATGCTGCAATACGTCGTCCAGCGAACCATTGAACCAAGTTGTCGCGCCGGAAAGTTCCGGCATTGAATCTCCAATTCTCATTGGCATAATATTCTAGATCTCCAAAATTATTTGTTGAAGAGCAGGCCCGGCGATATTGCCGGACCTGTTTGATCTCGCGAAAGTGGTCACACCTTCAAGTTTTCCTGTCCCGGTGTCCAATCGGCAGCACATAAACCGCCGGTCTGCAGGCCCTGAAGCACACGCAGTGTTTCATCTACCGAACGGCCAATGTTCAGATCGTGGATAACCGAATACTGCAACACGCCTTCCGGGTTGATGATGAACAATCCGCGAAGCGCTATATTCGCCTCTTCGACCAGGATATTGTAAGCCCGGGCCAATTTGCCGCCGACATCCGACGCGATCGGGTATTTCACCCCTTCGATGCCATTTTTATCGACCGGCGTCTTCAGCCACGCACGGTGCGAATGGACCGAATCCGTTGAAATACCGAGAACTTCCGCTCCGATGCCGTTCAATTCGTCCAAACGGTCTGAAAAATGGATCAGCTCCGTTGGGCAAACAAAAGTGAAATCGAGCGGATAGAACAAAAGGATCAGCCATTTTCCCTTGTAATCCGAAAGCTTGACGTTTTCGTCGAGTGTTTCGATATTCTTGGTCGAAGGCATGTTAAAATCCGGGGCCGGTTGGCCGACCTTTGCCAAAACTACGTTGTTCTCAGTTGCGGTTGCTGTACCTGTTGACATATCTGTTGAATTATCTCCTGATTGATATATATTTCGTTTATCTCTAAGCACACTCCGGGCAAAGCCCGCGAAGCGTGAATTCTAAAGTTTCCGGCTTAAAATTAGAATATGAAGCTGCCTTCTGTACCAATTCTTCCGGATGTTCCATTTCAATATCGACCAATTTACCGCACGCCGTGCAGATCGCATGGTCGTGACGATGCGTCATTCGGTCAAACCTGCTCGCCCCGTTGCCGAAACTGATCTCGGCGATGTGTCCCGCCTCTTTCAGATAGCGAAGCGAATTATAGACCGTCGCAAATGAAATGCTCGGCAGAACCTGCTTCGCACTAGCAAAAACCTCGTTTGCGGTGAGATGTTCGTGTCCCGTACGTATCACGTGCAGAACAACCTCCCGCTGTTTCGTTAAACCTAAACCCTGTGTCTCATTTGCTTCCATAACGTTTCAAATTACTATTAGAATAATTCTAATTCTAAAATATGTCAAGTCTCTTGTGAATTAAAGATTGACAGATCCGTTCCGCACGTAAATAATACGTTTTGAGCAGATGTGCAACGTTTTCGGACAGCTTGGCCATAACTGCTTCGGAAGAATACGTCCGACAAAATTCCGTCAAACAACACAATGTCCGCCTTTTTTCAGAAAATTCAGCGAAAGATCGAGTGTTTAACAGTAGTGGCACGGAATTTGAAGATAGTTCCGCCGTTGAAATCACGCGTTTATTGAAAACAGATGCACCGGACGACCTTTTATACGCTTTTTTTATTTTCGAATAGCATACGGTCAAATTTTATCCAGGGCACACAATTTACGCGGTCTTCAGATCTAGATTCGCGAGGAGTAAATAATATGATCAAAAAATTACCAGTTCTTGTTTTGACTTTACTTTTGGGTGCGGCAGGCATTTTCGCTCAAGACGACGCTCAGCTGCGCTCACTTACGAGCGGTCAAAAATATAAGATCAAAGGTGTGGTTGTTGCCAAGGATGACGACAGCACATTCATCGTTCGCGATTCAACGGGCGTTGACACGAAAGTCGTTGTCGCTCCTAACGCAAGCATCAAGAACAATGCATTTTTCGGCGGCAGCCGCTATCAGTCAACTTCGATCGTTCGCGGACTTAACATCGAAGTAGAAGGCCGCGGCGATGGAGCGGGCTCATTGTCTGCTTCGAAAGTGCGCTTCAATAAGAGCAATCTTGAGGTCGCCCAATCGATCGATGCACGTGTTTCACCGGCCGAAGAGCGTTTAACCCAGGCTGAACAGAACGCTCAGCGGATCTCGGGCCAGATCGACGAACTAATGGCTATCTCGAACGCGGCTCGTGGTGGTGCAAAGGCCGCTCAGGACACAGCAGATGCGGCGATCGCCGGCGTTAACGCTACCAATGAGCGCATCGGTGCAATTGATGATTACGTGGTCCAATCGACCGCTACCGTCAATTTCCGCGTCAATAGTGCAGTTCTTTCAACCGAAGCAAAAGCTGCTTTGGACGAAGTCGCTCAATCATCAATGACGCTGAAAGGCTATACCATCGAAGTTCAGGGTTTTGCATCCGCCGAAGGCAGTGCGACAAAGAACAAAGCACTTAGCGAACGTCGTGCAAAAGCGGTCGTGGATTACCTTGTGCTGACCCACAATATTCCGCTTCGCCGCATTGGTCAATCATATGGTTACGGTACGCTGCACGCGGTTGCCGATAATATGACCCGCGAAGGCCGCGAACAGAATCGCCGCGTTGAAGTGAAACTGCTCGTCAGCCGCGGTTTGAATCAGAATGTCGAAGTTCGTCCGGTTACCTCTACTGAAGAGCCGGATGCTTCAACCGACAACTAATTAGCTATATTTTTAGCTTCCCGGGGGCAAAAGGCGTGAACGGCTGCAAACCTTTCAAGCTTTTTGCCCTCTAAGTATTTTGTTGCCCCGCTCCTTTCGCTTTGGAGAAATTATGAGATCTTTTGCCTTGAACACCGCATTTATTTTGCTTTCTATCGCTGCCGTCAATGCTCAGACCGCTTCACCAACGCCGCCGCCGATAGATGAGGGTGAGGTCATTAAAGTAGATTCGCGATTGGTCGTCGTGCCGGTGTCCGTGACAAATGCTCAGGGCGACCCCGTTCAAGGGCTGGCGGCAAAAGATTTCAGCATTGCGGAAGAAGGCCGCCGGCAACAGGTCGAGAGTGTTGGAACGGCTGCCGAAGTTCCTTTGGAAATAGCCTTGCTGGTAGATATTTCGGCTAGTACGGATGCGATGTTCAAATTTCAGCAGGAAACGGCCGCCCAATTTCTCAAACTGGTAATGCGGCCGGTCGATCGGGCGACGATCTACACGGTCGGCATGAAAGCAACGGCCATTCAGCAAAGGGAGACCGCGGAAAATGCCGCCGCCAAACTTATGAGCATTGTCCCTACCCGCGAACAGACCGCTTTTTACGATTCGTTGTTGATCGCGGCCAACGACCTGCAGAAGAATACACCGCCGGGCCGCCGCAAGGTGCTGCTTATCATCTCCGATGGCGAAGATACCAATAGCGAAGGCGTGTTAAAGGCGATTTGGGACGCCGAACGCAAGATCGCGGACAATGTTCAGGGCGAGGATCTGCGAAAGGTAAGAGTAAAGGCTCGCGACACCGCCAAGGTAAAAGAGCAGATAAGGGTTTTACGTGCTCTGCAGAACGCCGACACGGTATTTTACTCGATCAATCCGGCGGGCAGTTCTCTTCAGCTAAATCAGATGAGCATGTTCGGGCAGGAAAATCTGCAAAAATTTGCTGACGACACAGGCGGCACCGCTTTTTTACCGAAGTTTTTGCCGATCGACACCAAGGACCAGCTTGCCAATTCAAGTAACATGCGAAAAAACGCCGCTACCTTGGAGCATATATTCAAGCAGCTTACGAATGAGCTTCGCGCTCAATACTTGGTCCAATATTATTCAGAATCAGATTTTCCGCTCAATAAATATGTACGTTTGACGGTCGGGCTGCAAAATGGCGGTAGCGATCGGGTCCGTGCCCGACAGGGTTATTATGTGAAATGATCTTGTGCGAAATAAATTGATTACGTGCCGGCGAATTTTGTGGTACAAATCTGTATTATGCAAGAGCTCAACCCCCGTACACTTCGCGAGCTGTCAATTGCCGAACGCCGCGAAATAGAGATCGAAGAAGGCCTTGAGAACCTCGCCCATTATCTTGACGGGTTGTTCCGCATTCCCGGCACATCATGGCGGTTCGGGCTTGATTCGCTGATCGGGTTAGTGCCGAATTTTGGCGACACCCTCACCTCTTTTGCTTCCTTCTACATTCTTTTTGCCGGCGTTCGCTATGGTGTTCCGAAGATAACGTTGCTGCGTATGGCGATGAATATCGCACTTGATTATATTGTGGGAATGGTGCCATTTGTCGGCGATGCATTCGATTTTTTCTGGAAGTCGAATAAACGGAATATGGAACTGATCCGGGCCCGTGCGACCGGTAAAGACGTCGGCACGAAAAGCGATTATCTCTTCATTTTCGGCATCATCGCGATCTTGATATTTCTGCTGATCGGTTCGATCTTTGCCAGCGTCTATATCCTTTACTACATCTTTTCGAGCATGCCGCTTATCTAGTGCTCGGCACAGACGGGTTGCGAAGTTTTCCGTTCCCTTCCGTAAGCGAAGACCACGAAAGCGAGAGCTCTATAAGCAGCGATCTTTTCACATAGACTTTAGATAGGCTATCGGATCTTTGATTCCTGCCTGTTCAAATCCCCGCAACCGCAAAGCGCACGAATCGCAAGTTCCGCACGCCGCATCATTCGCCCGGTAACACGACCAGCTTAAATAAAGCGGGGCACCGAGCTCTACGCCCGTTTTCACGATCTCAGCTTTGGAAAGCGAGATGATCGGCGTCTCGATGCGGATGTTTGTTTCAGGTTTGGCTCCGATATTTATCGTCTGTTGGAACGCAGCGTAGAATTCGGGGCGGCAATCCGGATAGCCGCTCGAATCTTCGGCGACGGCACCAATATATATCTTCGTTGCTCCGATGACCTCCGCCCAGCTGGTCGCGATCGAAAGCATATTCGCATTGCGAAAGGGAACATAGCTGGTCGGGATCTCCTGTGAGGCAAGATCGGCTTCGGACACCACGATGCGTTCATCTGTCAGCGACGAACCGCCGATCTTTGCCAGATATTCGATCGAAATATCGAGACGTTTCTCCACGCCGTAGTGATCGGCGATCTCATTGAACGCCTGCCTTTCGCGGAGTTCTGTCCGCTGGCCATATGAAATATGCAGAAAGGCAAGCTCCGCGCTTTCGCGTTCGGCGATCGCCGCCGTTACGCAACTGTCCATTCCGCCCGAAACCAAGATGATCGAGATGCTCATTGTCTATGAAATTTACCACAATAGGGTTCGCGACAGCTAAAGTTATAGGATCCGGACCGGCAAAGACCGCCGATCTGTAACATCTTTTTGCAGGATCGTCTTGTTATCGATGTAAATTTTCTGCACAATCCTATTTGTCCGCAATATGAAAAATTCTGCCGACCAAAATGAACGTATTGCCAAGATGACCTTCGCCGGCGTCTATCCCCATTACGTTGCTAAGGTGGAAAAAAAGGGGCGCACAGTCGCCGAACTTAACCAAGTGATCGAATGGCTGACGGGCTTTGACGAAGGAAAACTACAGGAATTGCTCGCCGAGAAAGCGACTTTTGCAGCTTTTTTCGCCGCCGCGAAACTCAACCCGAACGCACATTCCATCACCGGCGTTATCTGCGGTCATCGCATTGAGGAGATCGAAGATCCGCTCACTCAGCAGGTCCGCTACCTGGATAAATTGGTAGATGAATTGGCCAAGGGCCGAAAAATGGAGAAGATACTTCGAACCGGAAAGTGACTGCCTTTCATTTTAAGATCCTGCCTCTACAGCCTTGGTCTCGTTGATGATCTCAAACATTATTTCCCGACATCGCTCTTCGATCATCTCGCAAACAGGTGTAAACATTTTTTCATCGAAATAGGGATCGGGCACTTCGTTTTCACCCAAAAATAGACGCACCTTTGCCCTTTCACGGTCGTTTCTCGCCAAACCCAGCACATTCCGCAAATTGCTTTTATCCATAGCAAATATCAGGTCAAAATCATCAAACATCGTGGTCGTAAAATGTGCCGCCCGCTGGTTTTTGATATCCGTGCCAAAGTTTTTCGCAACGGCGATCGCTCGCCTGTCCGGCGGTTCGCCGACGTGCCAATTCCCCGTACCCGCCGAACGCACTTCCCAATCCAGTCCGTTTTCGAGTGCCAATCGCTGCAGAATGCCATGCGCCAGCGGCGAACGGCAAATATTACCCAAACAAACCATCAAAATTTTCATGCATGATCTCTTGTGCCGGAGCGAACGTTCAAATAATGTCGTCGATCGCCTCTTTTGAAAGACGGTAATTCGATCTGATCTTTTTAGCGACCTTATCTATTTCGCCGGACAAAATATATTTGCTCATCGTAATGCCGTAGCCGAATACCTGGTCTTTGCCAATATGCGGGGGCAGCGAGATCGCATTCGGGTCAGTTACAACATCCACGAAAACAGCGCCGTCATACGCCAGTGCTTCGCGCAATCCGCTTTCGACGTCTTTCGGAGATTCGATGCGGATCCCTTTCATACCCATCGCTTCGGCGACCGCCGCAAAGTTCGGATTGTCCAACCTTGTCTGAAAGCCTTCATAACCGGCGACTTCCATTTCCATATCGACAAAACCCAACGAGCCGTTGTTAAAGATCACCGTCTTGACCGGCAGTTGAAGTTGTCTGACGGTCAGCATCTCACCCATCAGCATCGCAAATCCGCCATCGCCGGACATTGAAATTACTTGACTTTCGCCATTCAAACACGCTGCCCCGATCGAATATGAAAAGGCATTTGCCATCGAACCGTGAGAATACGAAGCCAACAATCGGCGGTCCTTCTTTGCTTTTATGTAATGCGCCATCCAAATATTGCACAATCCGGTATCGGCGGAAATAATGGCGTTGTCGTCGGCCAATTCATTGATCTTTGCGGCGACAAATTCGGGGCGGATCAGATCCTGTTCACCGGAATGTTCAACATAAATATTCAAATTCTCTGTTCTGTCTTTATTCTCCTCAAGCATCTTGTCCAAAAAGCCCGCATCGTCTTTCGGCTTTACGATCGTTTGCAAAGCGTTAAGCGTTTCTTTGACGTCGCCGAGCAACCCGAGATCGACCTTGCAACGCCGTCCGAGATGTTCGGGCCGTATCTCGACCTGTATGATCTTCGCTTTCGTCGGATAAAATTTTTCGTATGGAAAATCGGTGCCCAATAAGATCAGGAGATCACAGGCCTGCATGGCGTCATAAGCCGCACCATAGCCCAGCAAGCCCGTCATTCCGACAGCATAAGGATTTTCGTATTCGAGAAATTGCTTGCCGCGAAACGCATAGCCGACCGGTGCTTTCAGCGTCTGAGCAAGCTGGACGACCTCGTCGTGAGATTCTGCGCAGCCTGCACCACCAAAGATCACCGGCCTTTCGGCTTCGTCGATCATCTGAGCGGCACGCTGCAGGTCGCCATCCAAGGGGCGAACCTTTGGATAATTCAGCGATATCGGGCTGGAAAATCTCTCTTCTGTTTTTTCATCGATCGTCGCAGCGGCAATGTCTCCGGGCAAGATCAAAACGCTGACCCCTCGTTTCCCGACCGCCGATTGCATTGCGATCTGAAGAACCCGCGGCATCTGTTGAGCGTTGGAAACAAGCTCGCAATAATGGCTGCATTCCTGGAAGATCAAGCTGGGATGCGTTTCTTGAAAATATTGGGTGCCTATCTCGTAACTCGGAATATGCGAAACCAATGCCAATACCGGAACCATCGCCCGATGAGCGTCATAGAGGCCGTTGATCAAATGCAGCCCGCCCGGACCGCAACTTCCGGCACAAACCGTCAGGCTTCCCGAAAGCTGAGCCTCGGCAGATGCCGCAAAGGCTCCGGCCTCTTCGTGTCTGACGTGGATCCAGTCCAACTTTCCGCTTCGCTTTATGGCGTCGCTAACCGGATTTAAGCTGTCGCCGACGATCCCATAGATACGCTTAACGCCCGATTCTTCCAGCTTTTCAACCAAAAGATCGGCTACCGTCCTGCTTCTTCCAAACATTGCTCAGACCTCCGTGTATTCCTGCAGATTCAAGATATAATTTTCTTCTATCTATTCTTTCACAAGACTACCATATTCATGATGACCTTGGCCGTTTTGGGAAGATTGCCGGGGTAGATCTCGGATCCGGAACCGTCTTTTTTCTCATCTTGCAACGCCTGTATTTATATGATCATTTAACGGCTTTGCGTCGTGATCAAAGAACTGACGGTCTTCGGGTTTACCTAACCTTTGCGTTTGCATTGAGTATATTCCGAAATGTTTTGTAAAAGCTCATCATCTAGCTCCGTCGGAGCGAAATATTTATAGGAAATCGTCAAAAAGTCGTTGCAAGTTGCAGAGCAACGACATATTTTATGCCGTTCCTACGGAACTTAAATGAATTAATGACGAATCCTATCTATAAATATGACGTTCCTAAAGGAACTAAGAAACTTTCAAATAACTTATCAGAACAGCTTACGAAGAGCGGAAATTGAATTCGGTTTTTCGTCCAAAGCCGTTGGAAACTGTCCGCACCTTTTACGTCTTCTTTCTTAATGATGATCGCCGCTTGTTCCCCCGTCGGCTGAGTGATATATTTCGCTGCCGGTGGCGACGAATTCGGCGGCTTTTTCGCTCATCCCAACTGCCAACGCTTTTTCGGCTTCGATGTTTTGCTGTTCGGCGTATTCGCGGACGTCCTGGGTTATTTTCATCGAACAGAAATGCGGGCCGCACATTGAGCAAAAGTGGGCGAGCTTTGCGCCTTCTGCCGGAAGCGTTTCGTCGTGAAACTCTTTTGCCTTTTCGGGGTCTAGGCCGAGGTTGAACTGATCTTCCCAGCGGAACTCGAAGCGGGCTTTGCTCAGGGCGTTGTCGCGATACTGCGCGCCGGGATGGCCTTTGGCAAGGTCGGCGGCGTGGGCGGCGAGTTTGTATGTGATGACACCTTCTTTAACGTCCTGTTTGTTGGGCAGGCCGAGGTGTTCTTTTGGCGTAACGTAACAGAGCATTGCCGTGCCAAACCAGCCGATCATCGCCGCACCGATGCCGCTGGTGATGTGGTCGTAGCCGGGAGCGATGTCTGTGGTGAGCGGGCCGAGCGTGTAAAACGGAGCCTCGCCGCAAACCTCAAGCTGCTTGTCCATGTTCTCTTTGATGAGGTGCATCGGCACGTGGCCGGGGCCTTCGATCATCGTTTGGCAATCCATTTCCCACGCGATCTTGGTCAGTTCGCCAAGCGTTTCGAGTTCAGCAAACTGAGCCTCGTCGTTGGCGTCGGCGATCGAACCGGGGCGCAATCCATCGCCAAGCGAGAACGCCACGTCGTATGTCGCCATGATCTCGCAGATCTCTCTAAACCTTGTGTATAAAAAGCTTTCTTCGTGATGTGCCAAGCACCATTTCGCCATGATCGAACCGCCGCGGCTGACGATGCCTGTCGTGCGTTTCGCCGTCAGCGGAATGTAAGGCAGACGCACTCCGGCGTGGATCGTAAAATAATCAACGCCTTGTTCGGCTTGTTCTATCAAAGTATCGCGGTAAATTTCCCACATCAGATCTTCGGCCTTGCCGTTCACTTTTTCGAGCGCCTGATAGATCGGCACGGTTCCGATAGGCACGGGCGAATTGCGTAGAATCCATTCGCGTGTGGCGTGGATGTTCTTTCCGGTCGAAAGATCCATTACCGTGTCGGCTCCCCACAGCGTTGACCAACGCATCTTTTCAACCTCTTCTTCGATGGACGAAGCAATGGCGCTGTTGCCGATGTTGGCATTGATCTTGACCAGAAAATTTCGGCCGATGATCATCGGTTCTGATTCCGGATGGTTTATGTTATTCGGGATAATGGCTCGCCCGCGGGCGACCTCGTCGCGGACAAATTCCGGTGTGACGAATTCAGGGATCGAGGCACCGAACGAATCGCCTTTGTGCTGATGATTTAATGAACTTCGGTCGCTTTTTTCAGCCAAGCGGACAAAAGTGTCCGCGTTCCGCTGGCGCCCGAGATTTTCGCGGATGGCGACATATTCCATCTCAGGCGTGATGATGCCTTGTTTGGCATAATGCATCTGCGAGACATTTCGGCCGGGCTTGGCGCGCAGCGGAGCACGTTTGAGGCCGGGGAAATTTTCAAGCGGGCCATGTCCGCTACGCCCTTGCTCACGCGCGGGCTTCTGCATTGCGATGTCTTCGGCACCTTTCGTCAGATACCCGTTATCCTGCGGCAACACCTCGCGGCCTTCGTATTCTTCGACGTCGCCGCGTCCGACTATCCAATCGCGGCGAAGCTGCGGCAGGCCTTCACGCACGTCACACTTAACACGCGGGTCGGTCCACGGGCCGCTCGTATCATAAACGCGGACAGGCGGATTTTCTTCGATCGTGCCATCCATCGCCTTTGACGGCGTAAGAGCGATCTCGCGAAATGGTACGCGGAGATCAAGAACCCGCTCTCTACCGCTTTCGGCTCTGACATTGCTCTCTACGTATATCTTTTGAGATGCAGGCAATTTTACCTGATCGCTAGTTTGCTCTGATAGGATTTCGTTGCCGCCGGCAGCCGCATTGCGCTCGTTGTGGCTCCCCGCATCAGTGGTTTCTTTCATCGTTTTTCTCCCTTCGTCGGTATTAACCGCAGCAGGTTCAAAGGATAATGTCCGCAATAGACACATCTCAGCTGCTCGTGCAGCTCTCCTGAAAACTCTTGTGCAAAGCTATTGTTTAATAAATTGCATATTTTCTCAATACCGGCTCGTGCAGTTCCTTATCAAACCGTCTTTCCGGTTCGAATCAGATCGGACGCCGGGGGGCAGTAATATTTTTCTTTCAGCTTATGTTATGGATATGTTAAACTTTGTTTACAGGATGCTCCTCTTTTTCCTGTAAGTCGATTATTAGATCCGTGGTCATAGCAGAAGTTACGCACATCGCATTGGACGTTAGGACTTTGTCGTTCGTCCTTACCATTATCGCCGCACTTATTGCCGGTGTGATGGCTTTTGTATGGCGGACACAGCAGACCTATCCGGGTTTTGGCTATTGGGCACTGGGAAATTTTGCGGCATCAATTGGTTTTTTTCTGCTCGGTTTGCGTGGATACGGCCCTGATCTTTTAACGATCGTTCTCGCCAACGTATTGATCACCGCCTGCATGGCGATCGCCTACGAAGGAACGCGGAGATTTATCGGCCTCAACAATCGTTTTTATCTTACACTTACGCTTCTGGCCTTGGAAACAATGGCCATCGTCTATTTTACGTTCGTTTCACCAAACCTGACGAATCGCATCATTTCCGCTTCGGTGCTGATCGGGTTCTTTTGCGTAATGTCGGGCTACGCATTCTCGATTCCACATAACTTAGGTTCGGCCGCTATCTATCGCATCGCTTCGGGCACGCATTGGATCATGGCCGTCATTTTGTTCATGCGTGCCGCATTGACCGCCTTTGTCCCCGAGCCTGCCGACCTGTACAGCCCGCAATGGATACAATCTGCCAGCTTTATGCTGTTTATCGTGTTCGCGATATTTTGGGGCTTTGTTTATATCGTCATCAACGGTGAACGGATGGAAAAGGAACTTCGTTCCGCAGAATCGAAACTGCAGCGTTTGGCAAATACGGACGGTCTTACCGGATTGTTGAACAAACGCCGCTTTTGCGAACTGGTATCGGAAGAGGTCATCCGCAGCCGACGCTACGGTGAACCACTTTCGCTGATCATTTTCGATCTGGATCGATTTAAAGAGATCAATGACCGCCACGGCCACGCGGCCGGCGACAAGGTTTTGGCGGATGTAGCGGCGGCTTGTAAGCGCCGTATGCGCTCGAACGACATTCTAGGACGGTTGGGCGGCGAAGAATTCGGCATTGCCTTGCCCCATACCGAACTTGACGGAGCCGCCAAGCTTGCCGAAGAGGTCCGTTCGATCATCGAAAATATATTCATCGACTTTATGGGAGAGCCGATCCAGTTGACGGCCAGCTTTGGGGTTGCCCTTTTGCGAAAAAACGATACATATTCGACCGTCATCAGACGCGCGGACGGATTGCTTTACGACGCAAAATACAATGGCCGCAACTCCGTAATTTCTGAGCTGGACAAACCGCCGATGTATTTAGTTTCCGGCATTCGCGTTCGCCAATAACCCCGCAAGTTTTGTTACCGCCCCTTTTTTCGGTCAAACCCATTCGCTGCTGTTGACGTCATATATATAATATTATGATGGTGCAAAGATCTATGCAGTTTTTTCTGCTGGCTGCGGCTGTAATTGCCGCACTGGCGTGTGCCGACCCGGCCGGAACCGCGCTTGGCGGCGAAACATACGAAACCGCGGACAAACAAGCGTTTAAGCTGGAAACCGTCGCTGGCGGACTCGAAGTGCCGTGGGCGATGGCTTGGCTGCCGGGCGGCGATATGCTGGTAACGGAGCGGCCCGGCCGCGTTCGACTGATCGAAAAAGCAGGTTTGCGGCCCGAACCGGTGTTTGTTGTGCCTGATGTTGAACCATCGAGCGAAAGCGGCCTGATGGACATCACCGTGCATCCGAATTTTGCTTCCAATTCTTTCATTTATCTGTCCTATGCTTACGATCAGGACGGTAAATTCGTCAAGATCGTTCGCTACAGATACGCGGGCGGGAAATTTACCGAGCCGACAGTTGTTATCGCATTGATCCCGGCCGCACCGAACCATGCCGGCAGTCGTGTCAGATTTGGCCCGGACGGCAAGCTTTATATTACGACCGGTGATTCGACCGATTGGCAGCTTGCCCAAGATAATAATTCGCTTGCCGGTAAAACACTTCGGTTGAATGATGACGGCACCGTGCCGAAAGACAATCCGTTCGTCGGAAAAAGCGGCTATCGCACGGAGATCTGGTCCACCGGCCATCGCAATGCTCAAGGCCTTGCCTGGCAGCCAAACACCGGTTTGATGTTTCAATCGGAACACGGCCCAAGTCAATTTGAAGGAAAAGGCGGCGGAGCCGACGAGATCAATATTGTCGAAGCCGGCAAGAACTATGGCTGGCCGGAAATTTATGGCACGCGCACCAAAGACGGTATGGTCGCTCCGCTGCTTGAATATACTCCTGCCTGCGCACCGGCCTCGGCCGCATTTTATACGGGCGATAGGCTTCCGGCTTTCAAAAATGATCTGTTCGTCGGTTGTTTGCGTGGGACGCGTCTGATCCGCATTAGGCTTGACGGCCGAAAGGTCATTTCGCAGGAAGATCTGCTCGCCGGCGAAGTTGGCCGGATCCGCGACGTGGCCTCCGGGCCGGACGGTCTGCTCTACATTTCAACTTCAAATCGTGACGGCCGCGGCACGCCGGGAAAGGATGATGATCGGATCTTGAGACTCGTGCCTGCAAAATAATTGCCCGATCTCGAAAAGTTCGTTGGCCTTATCGAATGCTATCGCTTTTCAGTTGCCGGGTGGTCGGTTCAACGACCGAACCGATGGCAAAAGCTTCTTCCGCTGTTTCCGCCGGCAGCTTCAGATCGTCTGTGGTCTGCACTTTTTCATCGATGATCTTCTGCGAGAGCCCCAGATCCGAGCTATCCGGCACCGCCATCGGAACCTCCGTCAAGGTATAACCGTTCAAAAATATCCCTAGCCCTATAAAAAACACGATCGAACTAAGAGCGGCCGGAACTAACAGTATTTGGTCGGCAACCGCTGCTGCAATGCCGAATGCGAGCATACAGCTAACTCCGATACTGCCGACGACCATTCCTGCCCGCATTCTTCGCATCCGTCTTTCGGCCGGGGATTCGAGAAATCGTTCGATCTGCGGCAAGACGCTGTCGGTAAACTCGGCGAGGTCGTTCATGGTCTGCATCTCGCGGACCTTGTGTGCTATCGATCGCCCGATCTCATCCCGGGCGGCCAGGGCTGTTTCGGTTATCTTATCGGGACGCTGCATTAATACCCGCAGCATACGCAGGTCGCTGCCGCACGCCCGGCAAAATTGGCCGGAGCTCGTTTCTCTAACACCACAGGTGGGGCAAAACATATCAATATCAACGATTAGACCTTGCTTTGGGTTCCATTTATTGTTCTTCTTCGAGCGTTTTGCGAGCCTCTGCCAATACGGTCAGCTGATCTTTAGGCAATTGCGGATAGGCTAGCTTCATTGATTCGAGTTTTTGCAATATCACTTCCGATATTGCCAAACGTGCGAACCATTTTTTATCCGCCGGTATCACGTACCACGGCGAATCTTTGGTTGACGTCGCTCCGATCGCGTCTGAATATGCGTCCATATACTCGTCCCAATGCCCACGTTCCTTTACGTCGCCCAGCGAAAACTTCCAGTTCTTTGCGGGCTCTTCGATTCGCGACAGAAACCGCCGTTTCTGCTCGGCCTTTGAAACGTTCAGAAAGAATTTGATAACGTGTGTGCCGTTCTCATTCACGTGCCGCTCAAAATCGCGGATCTGTCGAAACCGCGTCTTCCACAGATCCTTATCCTTTTTTACCGCCGTCGGCAAATGTTGGGCCGCCAATATCTCCGGATGTACGCGCACCACCAGCACTTCTTCGTAATGCGATCGGTTAAATACGCCGATCTTCCCCCTTTCCGGCAGTTCTTTGACACACCGCCAGAGATAGTCGTGGTCCAATTCCTCCGTCGAAGGCTGTTTGAACGAGGTCACCTGACAACCTTGCGGGTTTACACCGGAAAAGACCTTTTCGATCGCTCCGTCCTTGCCGGCCGCATCCATCGCCTGAAAGATGATCAATAGCGCCTCTTCATCTTTTGCGTAAAGGATGTCCTGCAATTCGGATATGCGTTTTACGTTCGCCTGCAGTTGAGCTTCCGCCCCATTTTTGTCAAATTCGCTTTTTACTTCGGTCGGATGGTCTTTAACTGAAAATTTTGCACCGTCGCTGATCAGAAACTGTTCTATCTTCATAAATTATGTGGTAAAAAAAGATGTTCAAGGCATTTTAGCATATATGAAAGGCTTCTATTCTTTGTTGACCATCGCTCTGCTGGCCGTCTTCGCCGCCGGTCAAACGGCTCTGGTTCCACATCGTGTCCAGCTTGAAAAGGGCCCGGCATTTGCGCTTGATCTTCCGGATGAATTTGAGATCATACCGGCGGCACAGGGCCTAAAGCGTGTACGTTTTTTTGCCGCATCTCCGGACGGACGCATATTCGTTACAGATATGTATGATCTTACGGACAACAAACGCGGCGCCATCTATATCCTCGATGGCTTTGACGCCGCAACGGGCAGGTTCGCCTCCGTCACACCATATCTGACCGGTCTGCATAACCCAAACAGCGTTCAATTTTACACCGACCCGGCCGGCCGCCATTGGATCTACATTGCCGAAACACATACGCTGACGCGACGACGATTTACACCCGGCGAGATCAAACCCGCGGACACCGCACCGCAGATCATCGCGAAATTTCCGGATTACGGGCTGAGCTATAAATACGGCGGCTGGCACCTGACCCGTACGATCGCTTTTTCACCTGCCGGAAAATTGTATGTTTCGGTCGGTAGCAGCTGCAATTCTTGTGTGGAAAAAGAAAAGGTCCGCGCAACGGTTCTGGAAATGGACCCCGATGGCTCAAACCAACGCATATTCGCCCGCGGATTGCGTAACGCAGTCGGATTAAAATGGTTGAACGGCAAGCTCTGGGCTACGGGCCAAGGGTCCGACCACCTCGGCACTCAACGGCCTGATGAAAGTTTTTATCAGCTTCGAGCCGGCGATTATGGCTGGCCGTACTGCTATTCGTCGCGGGGCCGCATCTTCGCCGACCCAAAATTGAAACGCGCGGGCGGCTGTCGCAATGTGATTCGCCCTGACACCTATTTTCCGGCTCACAGCTCTGCTCTCGGGTTCGACTATTTTCCAAACGGTGACGCTCCGGCTGTCGAAAACTCGTTCCTCGTAGCTCTGCATGGTTCAACCGACAAAAGTATCGGCCACGGCTACGCCATCGTCGCCTTCAAACCGGGCGGCCGACCACGCCCGTTCATCACGGGCTTCTTAAAAAAAGGGATCGTCAACGGCCGTCCCTGCGACATAATGCGCCTTAATGCCGACTCTTTTCTTTTCACCGACGACCACAAAGGGGTTATCTATTTGGTACGCAAGAAATCGCTCACCCCGGGCGGCAACCGCCCCGGACTCCTTCGGCGAACGCAAAACGCCCCTCCATTTGACCCAATTGCTTCCTTCACTAAATAGCCACCAAAAAACTTAAACAACGCTCAGATCCACCCTCTTAAAACAATGATCAGATCTGCCGTATTTAAGTTTGCTAGAATATTGAATTATGCGAATAATACTCAAACCCAACAGCAGACCGATAGCGGAACACGAACAGCCGAACAACGAACCCCAAGCCGACAGCGGCAGCGAACCCAAACAAGTGACGCCGACACAGGAAGCGGACGCCTTGATGGAAATGATACGCAGGCGGGCGAAAGAGAGGGGAATAATGGTGGACGTGCCGGGCGGAATGGTAATGGAACCGCCAAAGAACCCGGTCAAAAAGTAAGCCGAACCCCCGTTCATCCCCACGGGTGTGGGGACATCAAGCGGTTTTGGATGCTGAAATATGTGGTCGTCGGTTCATCCCCACGGGTGTGGGGACATCATTCGCCAATGCCTGTCGTCGCTGTTCGTTGGCGGTTCATCCCCACGGGTGTGGGGACATCTGAGCCGCGTACCAAAGAGCGGGCCGCACAGCTGGTTCATCCCCACGGGTGTGGGGACATCATCAAAGGTCGTTCTTCGTGAACATGCTCAATCGGTTCATCCCCACGGGTGTGGGGACATCAACATCTCTTTCCGGTCGGCTGTCGGCATTCCCGGTTCATCCCCACGGGTGTGGGGACATCGATTTTGTGTCAATAATTCTCATTTTAGTTTCCGGTTCATCCCCACGGGTGTGGGGACATCGCATTTTCGTATGCATCTATAATCGCAATCGGAGGTTCATCCCCACGGGTGTGGGGACATCATTTTGTGGAAGGCGCTTCCAAAACTAGGCGAAGGTTCATCCCCACGGGTGTGGGGACATCTTTATGATTCCTTTTAGGAATCATAAACGAAAAGGTTCATCCCCACGGGTGTGGGGACATCGCTTGTAGAGCATAGTAGGATGATAACCAAAAAGGTTCATCCCCACGGGTGTGGGGACATCTTGACAAATCGTAAAATTTCTGAAGACGCTCAAGGTTCATCCCCACGGGTGTGGGGACATCAACACACTGTATGCCCCAATCAGGACGCTCAAAGGTTCATCCCCACGGGTGTGGGGACATCACGATTAACCGTTTCTATGTTTTCCCGTGGTTCGGTTCATCCCCACGGGTGTGGGGACATCGAAGAAATTTGATAGATGTTTAACGTTCTCATAGGTTCATCCCCACGGGTGTGGGGACATCATTACGCAAGCGCTAAAAAGGCCGCCTGATCTCGGTTCATCCCCACGGGTGTGGGGACATCCGTTGCAGTTGTAGTAGCCGGGTCCCAGCTTACGGTTCATCCCCACGGGTGTGGGGACATCTCGTTGGCACTTATACTTAATGTTTTTGCCTACGGTTCATCCCCACGGGTGTGGGGACATCGGTAAAACCCTGCTCGGTAAAAAAGCGGCGAAAGGTTCATCCCCACGGGTGTGGGGACATCCTTAAGAGGTAAACCATATGCACTTGCAAGGACGGTTCATCCCCACGGGTGTGGGGACATCGATGAACTTCCCGTATTCGGCGTCGCTTCGATCGGTTCATCCCCACGGGTGTGGGGACATCATTACAAACTCGGTTCGGTAAACGTCATATTTAGGTTCATCCCCACGGGTGTGGGGACATCGTGTGTATTGATGATTCTCATTTTAGTTTCCTCGGTTCATCCCCACGGGTGTGGGGACATCGTCTGATGATTTTGTGAAACATACTGCCAAAACGGTTCATCCCCACGGGTGTGGGGACATCGAGCACCTGTTAAGAGAAACCGAAACAGACGAAGGTTCATCCCCACGGGTGTGGGGACATCATTCTCAAGTATCTGTTTTGCAGATACTTTCACGGTTCATCCCCACGGGTGTGGGGACATCAATGGGATTCGGCGCGTTTTTGTTTGTAAAGCAGGTTCATCCCCACGGGTGTGGGGACATCGACCGCAATTTTCCATCTGCGAAACTGAACAGCGGTTCATCCCCACGGGTGTGGGGACATCCACCTTCGGGCTGACCACCACATAATCAAGGCCGGTTCATCCCCACGGGTGTGGGGACATCTTACCGCCCTTCTCAACTATGGCCAGTTGACGCGGTTCATCCCCACGGGTGTGGGGACATCAGTTTCGCCAGGCGATATAGAACTACTTGAAACGGTTCATCCCCACGGGTGTGGGGACATCTCCAGCGTCCGCGTCGGCAGCATTGATCCGACAGGTTCATCCCCACGGGTGTGGGGACATCCGCTGTATGACGCCAATATTTGCTGGATACTCAGGTTCATCCCCACGGGTGTGGGGACATCAAGGCCTGTTGCTGCTAACAGCACGAACGGCCAGGTTCATCCCCACGGGTGTGGGGACATCTTTTGATTTCACGGAGGAGATCGTATACGAGCCGGTTCATCCCCACGGGTGTGGGGACATCCGGGCCTTGATCCGCCGAAATGAACCGGCCTTCGGTTCATCCCCACGGGTGTGGGGACATCGATTCGCGGCCTTAAATAAGGCGATATGTGCGAGGTTCATCCCCACGGGTGTGGGGACATCCAAAGCTTTTCGTTACGCGTGAAATTCACGCTCGGTTCATCCCCACGGGTGTGGGGACATCCAGAGATATCATTGCAGTAGAGCGTTGCCGGTAGGTTCATCCCCACGGGTGTGGGGACATCAGTCGATGCGCTCGAGACTTCGCTTACAGCGTCGGTTCATCCCCACGGGTGTGGGGACATCAAAGTTTCGGCCCACACCACGCCGCCGATGGCCGGTTCATCCCCACGGGTGTGGGGACATCGATAACAATGCCATCATCTTTCAGTCGATCAAAGGTTCATCCCCACGGGTGTGGGGACATCTCATCCATCCCTTCGGCATCAAAGGTTGTAAAAGGTTCATCCCCACGGGTGTGGGGACATCGCTTTATCGGCCCGCAAACGCCGGTCAACTTCGGTTCATCCCCACGGGTGTGGGGACATCAAGATAAGATCGATGGTGTGCGGAACGACGATCGGTTCATCCCCACGGGTGTGGGGACATCGGTTCGAAGAATATGAGGAACCCGAGCGAGTTAGGTTCATCCCCACGGGTGTGGGGACATCGTCAGGAAGTCCAGCCGGAGGATTGGTGAAAGAGGTTCATCCCCACGGGTGTGGGGACATCGTTATATAAAGATTTTCCGAAAATAATCAATTAGGTTCATCCCCACGGGTGTGGGGACATCGCCCGCCGGATCGACCCTTCCGTTCCGGCGGCAGGTTCATCCCCACGGGTGTGGGGACATCCAAGCCGCCGCGTTCGGAGTTTCGGTGGAGATAGGTTCATCCCCACGGGTGTGGGGACATCAGCAGATTTGCTCATTTCTGAGATATCACGGCCGGTTCATCCCCACGGGTGTGGGGACATCCCGGTGCGGATGCATTCGATCTCGATATTGATCGGTTCATCCCCACGGGTGTGGGGACATCCACCACACGGTAAACATTCATCGCCCACGATCAGGTTCATCCCCACGGGTGTGGGGACATCACGTTACCAATTTGATTAGTTGATACGTTCGCCGGTTCATCCCCACGGGTGTGGGGACATCACAAACGGATTTTGTGCATATTGTCAGAAACCAGGTTCATCCCCACGGGTGTGGGGACATCGTCTGATGATTTTGTGGAACATACTGCCAAAGCGGTTCATCCCCACGGGTGTGGGGACATCATGCAATTGACAATTTCAACTAATGCTGCTGCCGGTTCATCCCCACGGGTGTGGGGACATCTCGTAGAAATAGATTTTAGTAATCCTATTGCACGGTTCATCCCCACGGGTGTGGGGACATCGGCATCTAAACCATATTTAAGAAGCGTAAATACGGTTCATCCCCACGGGTGTGGGGACATCTCGGCTTTATCGCCGTCGCTGCTTTCATCTTTCGGTTCATCCCCACGGGTGTGGGGACATCACTTGAAAAACATTGGCTTTTGGCGAATTTTTCCAAGCTAAGTCTAATTTAGACTAAAATTCGCTCTAAGACAAGAATTGCGATACCGATCACGGATTTTTTTTAGGCGGAATAGTGATGAGATCCAGTCCGTCGAAGTTTCGAATGCGACGGGCTGTTTCGCCGTGGGTGCAGATCTTGTAGCCCTGTTCGTTGGAGGCTGAATATAGAAGGGTTGCCGCTCCGCCCTTGGTCTTTTTGGCGATCTGTTCCCAGAGCTTGTCGCGCACCAAAGCCGAAATGTGTCCGACAAACACGCCTGGGCGCAGTTCTATCATCCAGCGGGTTATTTCGCCGCGCAGGCTAACGGGCACTTTTTCCATCAACAAGACGACCATATTAAAATATCTGGCCCCCGTTTTCCCACAGGTCGGGGTCGGGGTCGGGGTCCGGATCCGGCTTCGATTTGCCGACAGCCTTTTTGGACTTTCTGCCGGCGGTGCTCGATTTGTTCTTTGGAGTTTCGCCGTGGTCTTTGGCGGACAAAACTTCATCTTTAGCAGGCGACTGAAGTTCAAGCTCGGACTCAGGTTTATCCATAAAGCCGAGCGCCGCGGTCAATTTGACACCATCTGCTTCGAGCTTACTACGAACCTTTTCAACCGTCGCTTTTATTTCCGCTGTGAGTCGGTCGCTGTGTTCCGCGGCCGAAGGTGCAGCAAATTCGGACGCCCAATTTGTACCGCCTTTTACGGAGCCGTCTCCGCCATTCCACAATCCGCCCGGCGCAAAATCCTCATACTCAAAATCTGCTTCTGCCCCTTCGGTTGAAATGTCTAAAACGGCTTCGATATCGGGAATTATCCGGCTTAGAAATTTGGTTTCATGAAATCGATCGCGGAGCCGGTGGCGAATGCGAGATTCAAGATCGCTTTCTGATTCTTTTACGATCTCAAACGCCAGAGGTATTGTGATATCCGCCTTGTACAGATCGGCGATGTCATAAACAAAAGAAAGAATGCGGCCCGTATGAATAAATCCGAGTGCGGCCGAATATCCGGCGGAAATGATCGCCCCGTGGCAAACGCCATATAGACAGCTGTTTGCACAAGAAAGAGCCCGGTTAACGGGATCAGCAGCAGTCCAATTATTTCGATCATAAGAACGACCGCTCCATTTAACACCGGTAGCAGCACTCGCCTGTGAATACGCCGTGCGGACACGTACCCCTTCGCGGCCGCGAATCTGCTGCAATGTCATTTCTTCAGGCAGCTTTTCGCTGAACCGCAGTTCATACATTCGTCTGACCACACGAAGCCGAAGCGTCGGCAAGGAGCTGAGATATGCCTGTCGCAGCAAATTTCGTGAACTGCGCGTTTCGCCCAATCCTTGGGCGTAAAAACGTACCGCTCCTTCGCCCGACCACATTATCAGGCAACCGCTATCTGCCAACGTTTTGACAGCAGAATGGGTGATGGTCGAACCGGGGCCAAGCAGAAGCGTAGTTAGATTTGCACACGGGACGGATGTCGTGCCGTGTTCATCGATGATGGCAATGGCAAGAGCATCTTGTTCAATTCGGCAGCGTTCTGCGTAAAGATAGCTAAAGCTGTCGCGAACTTTCGGAAGTGTGGCAAGATCCTTTAATTTCATAACGGAAAGATCAAAAAAGGCGGCCACCGAAAGCAGCAGCCGCCATATTGTCGTCCGGAGATCAGGCGGGAGCAACGGACATCAGCCCAAAGCCATACGCCTTTCCCGTGCCGATGCCATTTACTAGTGCCCGGCGAAAAGCATCGGCATCGGTTACCTCTAAAACACCTTCAAAAATGGCAACGCCTAGTGTAACTCGGCCTTTGTCATGATTGAAACGAACTGCAGGCCCGGTCGATGTCTCCGCAGAAGGAATACCCGCCATATGTTCAGCGATGCAGAGCCGAAATCCCGATTCGGCTCCCTTGCGCTCCAGCCATTTCAAACGACCTTCTTCCGTACGGATGTCAATACGCCGACGCTTTTTGTCATCAGCGAATTTTGCATTTCCCGCATCCGATCTGCCCGCCCGCTTGGTCGGATTTGCAGTCAATCGAAAATGCAAGCGAGTGCCATTTTTGATCGCGGCATAAAGATGGCCAACCTGTTTATCGTCAAAACGCGTGGCGTATCCCGGCGTCAAACGAGTCCAGTCCGGCTGAACATTTGATTGAACATAGATCACAACGCGATCGCCTTTTTGATCGACGCGGTGAAGAAGGCTATAAGCATTTCTCGGAGTTTCGCGTTCGTGCACCGGCTTGTCGTTTTGCCCGGCAATGGCGGGAAAAAGCCCCGAAATGGTTTTATGCATCTCACGCGGACTGCTGAGATCATGCATTACCGCTTTGGACCCTGGATCAAGAATAATGCGACTAAGATACAATTGCATCGCTTTCACCTCCTTTCAGATCGGCGAAGGTTGTAAAGACCCGCCGAACCGTAAATTGCCGTTTTCCGAAAGACAGCGGCACGTCTTGGCGGATCTCCGGACCATTATCGGCCTCTAGGACCACCCGTTGGTGTTTATCAAACCGCCTTTCGTCTATTGAAATACCCAGCCGCTCCGGCAGGTCGGCTTTTTTTAGAACACCGCCTAGGTCGTCACTTTCAAGTATCGCCAGATCGCCATCGATATAGACCGGAAAGTGTGGAACGAACGCTTTGCGGCCGAGAAAAAGCTGCCACACGGGTCGCTTTAGGGCTGCGTGGACACGTTCGAGCAGGTTGCGGTCGTCGGATTGAATTGCCGCTATAAAATCAGCGTCGGCAAGGTAGAACCGGGTCGAAAGCTCCGTATCCTTGGTTCCGCCATCTGCCTTGGCGATGTTGCTGGCGGTATGGTAATCGCTCTGCAAAACGCCGCCGCGAAGCACGCGGATGCCGAGTTTTGCACGGGCAAGTTTCGCCAGATCAGGATGTTCGTCATCGGCGCGGTCAATGCCCATTGCGGCGCAGATAATGCCGATAACGCCTGATTTCGACGGCTCTTTGCCGGTATCGCGTCTAGAAAAACGTGACATCACGCCCCACGACTGCATCGGCCCGGCCAGCCTCATAAACAGAATATGCGACATCTTCGTTAAGCCTCCTTGCCGTCAAAAATTGCCGAGATCGTCTTGTCTAGCAATGTGTTAAAGCTGCCAGCGTTTTCACCGAGAGCCTCTGCCTTGTCGCCGTTGGCGGTCACGACAAACACACGCGAAACTGCATCGTCGCCATAAACCCCAGTAACTTTGCCGTAATGTTCGACGAGACTTTCGATCGATTTCTCGACCACGCCGCCTTTGTTGTCATAGACCGGTTTTTCGAACGCATTGGCGAGCGACATCATGCCCGAATCGCGGACGACCGCGTAAACGAGCGACGGCTTTTCGTGCGTAGCAAACGAATTTTGCTTGCCGGTCGGCAATGCTTCGACGGCGGCTTTTATATATGTCGCAACGGTCGCCTTGGTAAGCTCTTCATCTTTCTGCAAATTCTCACGCAGTTTGTCGATATCTACGATTGCATAGCGATAAAAACACGCCGAATTGAACTCGACCGTGCCGAGATGATCGCTGCCGGCCGTGTCCTCAGGCCGCAGATCGTCAACCGCTGTAAAGAAGTCGAATTCCAACCCGACCTTGTGTGTCGAAATAGCATGTGCCACCTGCGAAGCCGCATCGCGATTTTGTTTTGGCAAGTCAGCAAGCATTCGCCCAAACAGTCCAAGATCCGCAGCTTTTCCTTCCTTCATGAGATCCATTAACTTCTTATTCACCTCGTTCGTAATTGCAGATGCGACTTTGTCCTTGGAAAGTTCGTCAAAATATTCCTCACAAACTTCTGTTAATTTGGCAATTTCGTCTCTGCCCATAAACACAAGATATTCAGTACGATACTCGACTTTTGCAGGGTCTTTCTTCGATTTCTTTTCCTTTGCTTTTATATCTACTATGCTTAATGCCTGAATAACTACTTTTATGGCGACTTGTTCGTCATGACCTTTTTCCACGAGACGCTCGACCACATGTTCTACCAAACGTGTTGACCGTTCAGCCAATTCACCCGGCCGTTCAAATTTTTCACGGAAGTAATCACGCATCGCGCGTTTGAAGCACTGGCTGGAAATGCGCGCCCGGCGGACACCGCCGAAAATGCAGTCCTTGGGCGAACCCGTATCGCTGCGGTTAAGGTTGCTCGGGGCAAAATTTTGGATCAAATGCAATTCGAGTATCATTATTCTGTTTCTCCTTCCTGTTGTGGGTCTGATTGTTTATTTGTTTCGGCACTGCCCCAAAAAGAGCGAGCCCATTTTTTTTGGACATAGCGGCTTTCGCTGCTCCATCCGCGAATGTCTTTGAAAAGCTCGGTCCAATTAACGGCGACGTTGTTTGCCTTGAGCAGGTCGATCATTTGCCGCAGGTAATAGTGCAGATCGTCAGCATCGGCATCAAGCAATGCAACAAAGCGGCGTTCGATACTGTCTGACTTTTCGCTGATCTGCTTTACCGAACGTCCTAGGTCGCCGGCATTTGGCGGAGCGTCAGAATAATCGGCAAACAGCGCCGACGTTAGAAACACGGCTCGATCGTGTGCGGCGTTTGTCTTTTCGTTAACAAAACGTCCGACATACGGAAACATCTCCATCGATTCGCCGGGCTTTCGTGCCAATCCGCGCCGCAGATGTGCCAATGCCGCACGGTCTTGCCGCTTCGCCAGGTCTTTCAAATAGCCGATCAACCCGATCTCCTCCTGCAGTGCTTTTTCTTCGGGCTTAACTTCCGCCGAGATGATATCTTCAATCATTTATTTAGTTCCTCCTTTTGCAAAGTTTTTGGGTAAGTATTTTTCCCACATCGACAGATTCTTTTTGATCGCGATGGCCTTTTGTTTTCTATATTCATTTTCGGCCTCGACCATTGCTTTTTGTTCAATTGCCGAATGGCTAAGACTGTCAAAGGTTTGTTTCAACGCCCTTTCGGCAATATTAAGGACCTTTCCAAACCAGTCGCTTTTTGCTCGGTCAGGATCGTTCGGCAAAGCAAGCAAAAGCGCATTGAACTCGCCCTCAAGTTGCGGCCAATATGCGTTCATCGTCTGAAACGATGTCGGGCTCGATTCCAGCTCGTCTGCCAATGTTTTGACACCGGAACGCACCGCGAATCCGATCGTTTCCGACACATCAAGACAAAGAGAGAGGCTGTTGAGAATTTCCTGATCGGACAGAAATTCGGCCGGCAGGTCAAAACTTTCGTGGTTCCAAAAAAGCAATTTTGCTTTATCCGCCGCCATGCCATAAAAATCTACACTAAAGACAGTATCGGCGGCGATCTCGTCCATCTCGACCAGATCGCTGAGCCAATTAAGCATTTTAGGCTTAAAATTCTCGCCGCTAACGGTTTGCAGTAGCGACAAGCTATTTCGCCACAAGGCCCTGCTTTCGCTAAATCCGACGGCAAAATAGCCTTCGGTCTTGCTGGCGCGAAATGCGATCATTGTTTCTTTTTGGTGCAGATCGGCATTTGGCGGAAATGCATAACCGAGCATGACAACAGAATTGCGGACAAACACATTGCCTTCGGCGTCAAGCTCAGGCTGAATGTAAAGCCGCCGCGATTGCCACGTCAGCAGATCAACATATCCGTCTGGCTGTCGTGTGCCGGCTACGATCGCATTGCCGCGTTCCCACGCCGGAAGATCTTTGTCGTAATCCAATGCAAACGGAGCGTCGTCATTTTCGTTGTAACGGTGCAGGTTTAACAGTAGTGTTTGAAACAGCGTCGCTCCGCGAAACAGAGCGACGGCGGCATTGAGCAATACCGCTTTTTGTGCTGAACCGTCTGATTTGATCCCGCCAAAATCAAAACCCTGAAACGCTACTAGCATTCGCGCAGCCTCTGACGGGCTCACCTGTTTCGGGAGATCGGTCGAGGTGTGATCAAACAACGTTGCGTTATTTTTGCCCTGATAGTAGAGCTGGATGATCGCACCTGTCTGGACATTTTCTTTCGAAGCCGCTGATTGATAGAACGGGTATTTCTCGTCAAACAGATCGAATCGCGACTGCCATTTGTCCAAATATTCGTTAAATTGTGCAGAATCGAATTTTGTGGCGGCTTTTAGTTCGCCCCATTCAGCGGCGCTTTTCGGTCCAAGCAAAATGCGGTGGATCATCGCCAGCAATATTCGATGTAAGGCGATGGTTTCCGGTGGTGAATCGCCGATCAGCTCTCTGATGTTATGTGCTTCGGAAAATATTTCGCGCAAGTTTAGTTCGCGAAACGAACCGTCCGACATAACACATGGCAGCCAACCCTGATCGACCAGATTAAAACTGTACATTAAATTTCCTCCTTTTTTGTGATTAGTAATCCCTGCCCTTGGTCCAATCTAAAAATGCGGCCGAACATTTCGCATTCGCGGTCGGCATTAAATATCAAAGCACGATGCCGACGTAGTAATACAGAAGATTGCCAACCGCTTGGAACCGGTTCGTCAAAAAGCTGATAAACGACTGACCTGTTTGAAACGGCCAGCGAATTAAATAGTAGTTTTTTGACGATCCTTTTATGAGGCGTTTGGTCCAGAGATATCTCGTCTTTAAATTCTTCGTCAATGAAAATGCGCCCATCCCTTTCCCACAAACAGACGACGTTTGCCGTAGGTTCGACCAAGCGGGTCTGTGCCTGCATCGATCGGTGAAGTTCAGGATTGTCTTCTTCTTTCGGCGTGCCGAGCAGATTGCCCAAAAGGTCTTCAAAGTACGGATGGTTTATATAGTTGACCTTTGCCTGAGCTTCGTCGAGATCGACGGCGTCAATATGAGCTCTTTGTGTCGCATGCCACATCTCAGCCTCTGTTTCGGTCAAATTGGCGGTCTCAGCATGATCGGCATAGACGGCTTCGATAAGGCGTTCGATCTCCCCGGGAACGGCGATCTGCGAGGCGTTGCGCAGGTTTAGCCAAGTACGAAGCAAGATATGTTTGTCGTAAATAAGTCCACTGACGCCAAGATCCGGTAGGCCATTTTTTTGGCGTAACAGATCTCGATTTTCGTCGAGTTCGGGTTCAAGCAGCCACATGACCGGACGTTCGCTGCCGTCGGTGTCACAAAACTCAGCGAGCCTCTCATCACGTTTGTGCCGCTGCAGTCTGCCTGACCGTTGAAGCAGTAGATCGACCGGAGCAAGATCTGAAACCATCAGATCAAAATCAAGGTCCAGGGATTGTTCTATGATCTGCGTTGCAACGAGAACAGCCATGTGCGGTCGGCGAACTTTTGCTTTGTCGTTAGTGCCGTTGTTATTTTCGGGCTGTTTCGGGGCCAGTTTGCCGAACCGTCGCAAGGCTCGGCGTTCGCGTTCATCGCGGTCGCGGAAGCGAAATCGAGAATGAAGTAGATCTAGCTTTGGCAAGTCGTCGTCAGCGTTGCCTTGGAAAAAAGGATCCTTCCTAAGCTCTTCATATACTGCCTGCGCTTTACCGACCGTGTTGCAAATAACGGCCGCGCACCCGCCTTTCTTCAATTTTGTTTTAAGATCGGTGGCGAGGTCGTCGTATTTGTGCCATTCCAGATAGAGTGTTTTTTCGTTCTGCGGCGAAGTTTTGACAGGTATTACGCCAAAGGTCTCAACCGGCATCGAAGCATCTGCATAGGAGATCCGGGGATAGGAATCTGCGTCTGATGTTTGCACAACAGCATTCTTTCCGGCTTTTTTAATGCCTTTCAGATATGCCTTTATCAATGCGTCACGACGGGATTTGGGCAAGGTCGCGCTAAGTATGATCACCGGCGAACCGAGAGCGGCGAGCCACTCGAGAAGTCGGCAAAGCAGTGTGGACATATAGGCGTCGTAGGCGTGGACTTCATCGATGATGATCGTTTTATTGGCCACGCCGAAAAGTCGCACAAAGACGTGTTTAGTCTGCAATGCCGCCAGCAGCAATTGGTCGATGGTGCCGACGCCATAGGGTGCCAGCAACCCTCTTTTTCGATAGGTGAACCATTCAGCGGCCGATATATTTGAGCAGCCGGCGTCAGCCGCACTCATGCCGTCATCATACAGATTCTTAAGCGTCTGGAAATTCTTGATCTGCTCTTCAAATTCTTCGGCGATAGATGCGTGCCCATGCTGCAGCATGAGACTTATGTTCACATCATCACTGCCAAATCTGCTGTGCAAAAATTGTGAGATGCGGCCAAACATCTGGTTGCTGGTCGCCTGTGTCGGCAAAGCAAAATAGATTCCGCGGGTACCGAATTTTGCATTAAAGGCATCAGCCAAATACATGGCAAGCTCGGTTTTGCCTTCGCCCATTGGAGCTTCGGCAATGACGATGCAGGGTGATGTTATCTTGTTAGCGAGTTCGACGCCTTTGGCTTGCAGATCGCGTAGGTTGTCGCCGATAAACGGAAACAGTTCACCGAAGGTCCTCGATGCTTGCTCTTTCGGCCATCGTGTCCAGCCAAGTTCGTGCAATGCGTCGGCGGCATTTGCTCGAGCGTCAGAAACATATTCGACAATTTCGAAGTCATACGGCAATGTCGAATCAGCTACCTTAGACGGAAAGAAGTCGGTATTTGAACCGATCCAATCGGCAGCGGTCGTAAATCCGGCGAAGATCATTGCCGTAGCATTGTCTAATGCTTGGTCGTCAACATTTACGGCTAGCTGATCCACGCCAAAAAGCTCCGCCAATTTTGCTGTTATCACCAAGCGGGCATTTTTCCATTCTTCGCCGCCGAGGTGTGTCGCGAAGTTTTGCTTTAGCTCGCGAAGTTCTCTGCTATGGGCAAAAATGCCATGATGGCCACCGATAATTTCTGAAAGATTTTTGGCGAATTTAAGCGGCAACCCGTAATGTTCATTTAATATGGCTGGCAATTCGCAGACAGTGACAAAACCATGCGGAGCATCGGACGAACGGGCAAATTCATTGGAAAACAGATCCGTATCAGAAAACGAATCAAAGATACGACGGGTTTGGCCGCCCGGAAATTCATTTTTACCGCGGAGCTGAAAGGGCGGAGAGCATTTGCCGAGATCGTGGAGACCGGAGATAAAGGCGATGAGTTTGCCTGCCAGAGCCAGCGAACAGTTGTTATGGGAGCAGTCGGGTGCGTCGCAATCGAGGCCGAAAGGTTTGGCAAGGCGACGCTTTGTGACGGTGGGCAAGACATCATTCCACATTGCCTCAGCGACGCACGCGACATCGATCAGATGACAGATCAACGGATGGAACGCATTTGGCAGTTTTTCCGGGTCATGAGACGTTTTCGCCCAAAATCGGAGTAGCTGATGATTTTTGGAAGTGGTCATATAAGCGATGTCGGTGTCGAAGGGCGTTTGTTGCGGAACCATTTATGCCCCTCGAACTACCTTCACGAAAAAAGTGGGCCGAGCTGTTTCCTGAAAATTTCGCAGTCGGCGCCATCTTCGATTAATTCTGAATAGGACCGTTCGCCAATAGTCGGAAATCAAAAAGTTCTATCCTCAGAAAATCTGAGAATGATAGCCTGCACGACGAAAATCGGGGAAAATTTCCTCATAGATGTGGAAGACAAATTGTCTTTGGATTGTATTTTTTACGTTTAGGTAAACTCGGCAAAAAGGTTGTGCCGCAAAAAGTATGTAGCAGATTTGGAGCAATTGTCAATCGTGCGGAAAGACCGCTAACGAGGTTGACTGATCTAAAGACCGCGGTTTCGGAGCTTTCGCGGACGCGGGCTGCGTCTTTCATTGCCTGCGGGGTTCTTTATGATACGATAGGCGATAAGGGTTTTGTAGCTTTTTTATGAACATTGGCATTACGGTCTATCCAACTTATGGCGGCAGCGGCATCGTCGGTTCCGAACTCGGCCGGGATCTTGCCGAACGCGGCCATAACGTGCATTTTATCTCGTCATTTCTGCCGACGCGTCTAACGGAACTGCACGACCGCATTCACTTCCACGAAGTTGAAATGATGTCTTATCCGCTATTCGAGCATCAGCCGTATGACCTTGCCCTAGCAACTAAAATGGCGACCGTCGCCCGTGCCGAAAAGCTTGATCTGCTGCACGTTCATTACGCGATACCGCATTCGATATCGGCTATTCTGGCTCGCGAATCAATTAAGCAGAAGCGTTACGTTCCCGTAATTACAACACTGCACGGCACTGATATCACCCTGGTCGGGGCCGACCGCAGCTATCTGCCGATAACCCGGTACGGGCTGCAGCAATCAGACGGCGTTACGGCGGTTTCGAAATTCCTTAAAAAGGCGACCATCGAAACGTTCGATTTTGATGAGGTAGAGGTGATCCCGAATTTTATATGCGGACTGCATTACCGCCGCACACCCGAATCGCCGTTGCGGTCAGAGCTTGCCCCGAATGGAGAAAAGCTGCTCGTACACGTATCAAATTTTCGTGCCGTAAAGCGGCCGCTTGATTGTGTTGAAATATTAGCAAAGGTGCGTGCCGCCGGGACAAATGCCCGGCTGATAATGGTCGGCGACGGCCCGGAACGCTCGGCCGCTTATTACCGCTCTGAACAGCTTGCTATCAAAGACAGTGTGATATTTGTCGGGAAGCAAGCAAATATTGCTGATTATCTGGGCATTGCAGATGTATTTTTGCTGCCTTCGGAGCTGGAATCTTTCGGCTTGGCTGCTCTTGAGGCTCAAGCCTGCGAAGTTCCCGTTATATCAACCCGCATCGGCGGTGTGCCGGAGGTCGTGACCGATGGCGAGACCGGATTTTTAAGCGATATCGGCGACGTGGAAAAAATGAGCCGCGACACGCTGCGGCTTTTGGCTGATGAAGATATGCGTCTGGAATTTGGCCGCAAAGGCCGCGAACACGCCCTTGAACGTTACAGCACCGAAAAGATCATTCCGCAATATATCGCTTTTTACGAAAAGGTTCTTCAAAAGACTCACGCTGCCGCTGCCTAAGACCTCAAATGCTGAAACGCTACATGCACAAACGCGAACGGTATTTCGCGATGCTTAATGATAACCGAACGGTTCAACCCTTTGGATGGGGACTGGAATATTTGGGCGGAGAGGTCGATAAGGGCGGTGACCCGCGATCGGTGCTGACGAACAATTCAAAGCAAATGCTGGCGGAAAGCGATGATTACTTTGCAGCTCCCGGCGGCGTCGAATTTTCGCTTGAAGAAAGACTTTATCCTTCGGCAGCTTCGCTTAGTGCGGAGCAATTAAAAGACCCGCCCGATCCGGCGAAGATCCCTATTCTTTCGTGGCAAAGTGCGGTCACAACGCCTTCTGTTGAAAATAATATTGCTGCCGCACAGTATTTTCCGCATTCGGACCACAAGCGGGCGGTCGTCATTCTGCCGCATTGGAATGCCAAAGCCGGTACGTATTTTGATCTTTGTAAAATGTTCAACCGCGTCGGCATGTCTGCATTGCGTCTGACAATGCCGTACCACGAAGAGCGGATGCCGCCGGAACTCGAACGCGCGGATCACCTTGTTTCACCAAATATCGGCCGATCGCTGCAATCGATCCGGCAAGCGGTGCTTGATGCACGGGCGGCTATTTCGTGGCTGCGTTCGCAAGGATACGAAAAGATCGGCATCGTCGGTACCAGCATCGGTTCATGCGTCGCTTTCTTAACGTGGATCCACGATCAGCGTCTCGGCGCCGCCGTCTTCAATCACGTCTCTGGCTACATGGCCGACGTTGTGTGGAAAGGCCTCTCGACCTATCACGTCCGCGAAAGCTTTGGCGACAACATCACGCTAGACGAACTCCGCGAACTCTGGCTGCCCGTCTCGCCCATGGCCTATATGGCAAAACTAGCCGCCCAACCACCGCGTCCGCAGCGATACATCTATACAAAATACGACCTAAGCTTCCCCGTCGATCTCTCGCTCGACACAATGAAAGCCCTCCGCCAACACAACATCCCGCACTCCGAAGTAGCCCTCCCCTGCGGTCACTACACCCTAGGCGAAAAACCGTGGGTTTGGATAGATGGCTACAAGATAATCTCTTATATGCACAAAAAATTGCGATAGTTTTCCGCTTTGTTCGCATCACAGGTTCGTTTACTATTTTGCCGTAACCATTTACTATCAAAACTGTTCATATGCAGCCTGCCGCTGAAAAATATGCCGAGACGATCAAAAGCAGTGTGGCTTTTTTGATCGCGCGCGCTCTCGATGCTCGCGAAATGTCGGCGGCCGATGTGGTGCCTCGCGTTTCCGGTGCGGTCGAAAAATATCTGCTTGCTCATGAACCCGCGCCGCAGCATGCTGATGTAAAGGCTTTTATCGACGAATTGCACGCCGACGACCTGTGTCTGATACTTGCCTGCGAACGCGGCGATGAAAAGGCTTGGGAAGACTTGGTCGCAAATTTCGATTCGACGGTCCGCTCGGCCGCGCGCAAAATAGCCTCAAATAATGAAGACGCCGAAGACCTTGCAAGCTCGATCTGGGCTGAGCTTTACGGTCTTCGGGTTGATGCCGAAGGCAATAAGAAAAGCAAGCTTGCATATTATTCGGGTAAAGGCTCGCTCGGCGGATGGCTGCGGGCCGTAGTTTCGCAGCTGGCAATTGACCAATTTCGCAAACAGGCGAAAATGGTCCAGGTCGAAGAAGACCGCGAGTTTGAAAATCTTGCAAACGCCGCCTCAGAGAACGCAGGAAACAACGGTTTTGTTGCCCACACGGAGGATCCGGAGAACCTGCTTAGCGAACGGCGGACGGCAAGCGACATCACCGGCGCCCTGCAGCAGTCGATCGCGGCCCTGGAAGACGAAGACCGACTGATGATCAAGCTCTATTATTTCGAAGGCTCGAAGCTGAAAGAAATAGCCGCATTTTTTGGTTTTCATGAAGCGACGGCCAGCCGCCGTCTAGTGCGCATTCAACAGGATATTCGTAAAAATGTCGAACGCAGCCTGCAGCGAGATCATGGCTGGACCGACGCGGAAATAAAAAAATATTTGGCGGAATCGGCGGCGAAGCTCGGTATCAGCTTTGAACAGATGCTGAAAATTCTGACGATCGCGGCATTGGTGCAAGAATTTTATCGCTAGGCCGTTCAGTTAGTGAAGATGTTCTGCCCAAGCGGCAGTTTATTGAATGATGGAAAAGGAATTTGACAAGGATATCGATGCTTTGCTGAGAGGCCTGCGGCACGAAGGGGCCGCGCTCGAAACAGCATCTGCGGTTCCGCATCTTGATGCGGACGAGATATCCGCGCTTGCCGAAAATTCCCTGTCCGAAAATTACCGCCGTGCCGCCGCTCATCACCTGGCCGATTGCGGCCACTGCCGAAGGATTTTGGCAAATGTTATCGCACTTAATGCCGAAGCCGAGCCTATTTCGGCTTCATCCGCTTCAATAGCGGCGGCCGCTCACGAGGTTGCTGTTCCGTGGTATCGACGGCTTTTCGCTTTTCCACAGCTGGCATACACAATGGGCGGATTGGTGCTCATCTTCAGCGGTGTTTTGGCTTATTCGGTGCTTTTCACATCTTCAAAGGTCGCGGAAGTTTCCCAGATCGAAAAGCCGGGTGCGGATTCGAAGGCCGGACGTGACGTTGATTCGGCCGTTGCAAAAAGTGCTCCGGCATCAAATGCGGCTTCTGCAAGCCAACCGGCGGTTTCGCACAACGCTCCTTCTAATTCGAACACCTCAATTTCTACCGTCGCCAACAGCGACCGGCGCATTTCTGAGGAAACCCGGGCAGAGAAGGACGTCAACCCTAGCTCTTCTGAAACAGAACTGAAAAAAGAGAAGGCTGACAAGCCGCTTTCGCTGGATGCTGCACCGCCTGCTGCCGGAGCGGTCTCTCCGGCCCCTGCCCCTGCCATTACACAAAATGATTCGGCGGATTCAATGGCCGAAACGCAAACACGGCAGCTAAAGACCTTTCCCGATCCGAGCCGCCCGTATGCAAAAGGCCCTCAGCGTGCTCAGCAAAATCAGCGGGCCATGGAACCGGCCCCGAGAATGGCCGCGCCGCGCTCAGAACGAACCCGCTCGGTTGGCGGCCGCAACTTTGAAATGCGACAGGGGGTGTGGTACGACACCGCTTATCGCGGCCAATCGACAATAAACGTCCGCCGCAATTCGGCCGCTTTCAGCACCCTTGACGCCGGCCTGCGTTCGGTCGCCAACAGCTTGAGCGGTACGGTCGTTGTTGTGTGGAGAGACAGGGCCTACCGCATTGATTAATGCCTCTATTTTAACTTTTCGTTGATCAGATCGCCTATTCGAACCAATTCGTCCGCGGTAAGTTCAAGATCGGCAGCTTTTAAAACGCCTTCGACCTGAGCTGCGTTGCGGCCGCCTACGATCGCTGCCGTAACACCCGGATTCATCAGCGTCCATGCGATAGCGACCTCGCCCGCAGATGCTCCGTGTGCGGCTCCGATGTCGCCGAGCACCTCGACCAGTTCAAGTATCGGCGTCAGCAGCGGCTCGTTGAATTCGGGACAGCCGTGGCGCCAATCGTCCGCCGGCAATGCAGCAATTCTTTCGCGGGTCATCTTTCCGGTCAACAGTCCCGACATCATCGGCGAATAGACGATGACGCCAATGTCGTTTTCCTCACAGAAAGGAAGGATCTCTTCGTCAACCTCGCGGCGGACCAATGAATAGGCCGGCTGCAGGGTTTCGACCGGGGTAATTGCCATCGCCCGCTGCATCTGTTCCACATTAAAATTGGAAACGCCGATGTGCCGCACTTTTCCTTCCTGCTTTAGTTCAGCCAGCGTGGTCCAACCTTCTTCGATCTCGGCGTCCGGGTTTGGCCAATGGATCTGGTAGAGGTCTATAACATCTGTTCCGAGACGCCTAAGGCTAGCCTCGACCTCGCGGCGAATGGATGCCGCCTTCAAACTGTTGCCGACATTTCCGTCCGCGTCCCATATCATCGAACATTTCGTAAAAACATACGGACGCTCGCTGATGCCCTGCAATGCTTTATTGACCACTTCTTCAGAATGTCCGAGACCATAGATAGCCGCTGTATCGATCCAGTTGATGCCATTTTCAACTGCCGTTCTTATCGCTGCGATCGATTCGCTGTCGTCCTGAGCTCCCCAACCGTATTTCCAAGGTCCGCCAACCGCCCAAGCACCGAAACCGATCGGTGTTATCTCCATATCCGTTTTGCCAAATCTCACTTTTCTCATACACATTCTTCTCCTTGCTCTATTCTATGCTCTCCGTCCCATAGGGCAAAGGCTTTCTGTCCAATTCGGATTCTTCACTCGGCGTTTTGATCCCGCCCTCGTCGCTTTTCGTCCACCGGTTTCCCACACAGCGAAGACTAAAAGTCGATGGCGTAATAAATCGATGTTAACATTCCATTCCTATGGCTTATGATTCGCACAAAAATGTGCGAAAATACACACTTGAATTCATCTGTGAGTCAAAGCCATGAAGAAGCTAACCCTTTTGTTCTGCGCCGTCGCATTAGCCGGGGCGTCCTATATGTTCAACAGCCGGATGGTCGAGGCCCGCGAGGCAGCCGTTTCGCCAAACATCGTCATCAGCCAAATTTTTGGCGGTGGTGGTGTGGCCGCAGGCTCCCCGTATAAGAATGATTTTATCGAATTGTTCAACCGCGGTTCACAGCCGGTCAATCTAGGTGGATGGAGCGTTCAATTTTCATACGCCGGCGAGAGTTCCTGGGCGGTAACCCAGCTTCCGGCGTTTACGCTTCAGCCCGGCCAGTATTTTCTTGTGCAACAGGCTCAAAGCTCCAACGGCAGCGGGGCCAATCTGCCTACCCCGGACGCTACGGGCACGATCAATTTTCATCCGATCAATGGCAAAACGGCTGTTGTTAATACTACAACGGCTCTTTCCGGTGCCTGCCCGATAACGAATTCCACGATCGTGGATTTTGTCGGATACGGTACCGGAGGCTGTTTCGAAGGCACCACCGCGATCCAAGGCATGGCGATAACGACCTCGGCCGCCCGCATCGGCTCCGGCTGCGGTGATACGGATCAAAACGCGGCGGATTTTCAGGTCGTTGCACCTGCTCCGCGTAATTCTTCATCGCCAACGACCAATTGCGGTACGATCGAATTTCCGCTTACGGCGAGTGGAAGTGCGTCGCCGAACGTGGTTACGCCAGATTCGCCGGTTCTGCTGCGGGTAAATGTGACACCCGCAACCAATCCGACAAGCACGGGCATAGCCGTTTCTGCGGACCTTTCCACCCTCGGCGGCTCAGCAACCCAACAATTCTTTGACGACGGCACCAATGGCGATACCACGGCCGGTGACAATATCTTTTCATTTTCCTACACGATTCCGTCAAACCAAACCGGCGGTTCCCGAACGCTCGGCGTCACGGTGACCGATGCCCAATCGCGAACGGCTAATGCCGTTATCTTACTGTCGATAAATGCCCCGTTTGCCACCGACAATCACATCCTGCTCGGAAATCCTTCGGGGGCGACCACATCGACCGGCGACGAAAACAATTATCTGATGTACAAGCCGCAATACGTACTTTCCTACAACCGCAGCCGGGCAACTGCGAACTGGGTCGCATGGCGGCTGGATAGCAGCTGGATCGGCGGTGCCCAGCGGCAAGATGATTTCCGTCCCGATCCGGATCTGCCTTCCGGTTGGTATGCCGTCGGCGACGGCGACTATTCCGGCTCCGGTTTCGACCGCGGTCATATGACACCTTCCGGCGACCGCACTCGGTCCATTCCGGACAATTCGGCGACCTTTTTGATGACCAACATCATCCCGCAATACGGCCCGAACAACCAAGGTCCGTGGGAAGATCTCGAATCCTATTGCCGCACGCTCGCCGCGCAGGGCAACGAGATCTATATCTATTCCGGTGTTCAGGGCAATCTCGGCACCATTTCCTCCGGGCGCATTGTTGTTCCGGCATATACTTGGAAGGTCGTGCTTGTTCTTCCAAATGGTGATAATGACCTGCAAAGGATCAATAAAGGAACGCGGGCCTTTGGTTTTATCGTGCCGAATTTTGCCCCGGTCAATCAAAACGCCCCTTGGCGCAATTTCCGCGTCACGGTTGACGCTGTCGAGAATCTGACCGGCTACGATTTCTTTACGGAGATACCAAAAAACACCCAAGAACAGATCGAACGTCGCCGCGACCGATCCTGATCATTCAGTCTTTTTCCAGAATGGGCCCGGTGCGGTCTTGTGCCGGCCCCTCTTAATTCCAATGAAAAGATCATTTCCGTTCGTTATTCTATTGCTGGCCGCGGCCGCATTTGGCCAAGCCGAAACTTCGATCAATAAGATACAAGGGAGCGGCGATGTATCTCCGATGCAGGGCACAAAGGTCCGCACCAGCGGAATTGTGACCGCCCGGATCAAGAATGGCTTTTTCATACAAACACCCGACGACAAAACCGATAGCGACCCGAAAACTTCCGAGGGGATCTACATTTTCACCGGGAGCAGATCCGAACCTCCGACGGAAGCCGCTGTCGGAACCTTAGTTACCGTCACCGGTACGGTCGAAGAATTTCGCCGTAACAACGAACCGCTTTCGCTGACCATTACCGAGATCAATTTCCGTCAAGGTTCTGACAGCTTGACGGTCTCTGCTAAAGATCAACCGCTGCCAAAGGCTGTCGAGATCACAGTTGCCGATATGAAACCGAATTCCGCCAACCAGCTCGAGCGGTTTGAAGGAATGCGGGTCAGCATTCCACAGTTGATGGTCGTCGCACCTACCGATGGCCGCGTGATCGGAGAAAAGGCGATCGCCGAATCGAACGGCACTTTTTTCGGGGTCGTCAACGGTATGCCGCGGCCTTTTCGTGAACCGGGACTGGAGATCGAAGAGGTGATGGCGATGGACCCCAGGGCACGCGAAAAGCTAAAGACAGATTTTCCGAAAATGCCGCTTTTCGATTCAAATCCCGAACGCATTCGCATTGAAAGTTTTCAACAATTTGGAACTCGCCCGATCGATGTTGGCACGAATTCCCGAATAGCGGGCCTGACGGGCGTATTGCATTATTCATACCGGACGAACACGCTGCTTGTCGATCCCGGTTTGAAGCTTTCCATAACACAGCCCGGAGCATCAAAACCGATGCCGGCCATTCAACCCGGGCAATTCTCGATCGCCGGAATGAATCTTGAGAATTTCTTTGACGATGTGGATGACCCGGGCATTAAAGAACCGGTCGTTGAATCGGCCGCTTTTCAAGATCGGTTAAAGAAGATCTCGCTGGCCGTTCGCACAATGCTTGGATCGCCTGACGTGATCGGGGTCATCGAGATCGAAAATATCGCTGCTTTGAAAAAGCTTGCCTCGCGGTTGAACGCAGATGTGGTCGCCGCCGGCGGCGATGACCCGAGATACGAGGCCTTTTTGATCGAGGGCAACGATGGCCGCGGCATCGACAACGGTTTTTTGGTCAAGGCCTCGCGGATAAAGGTCTTGGAGGTCAAACAATTCGGCAAAGACGAGAAATACAAGCATCCGCAGACCGGCGAAGAGATATTTTTGAATGACCGGCCTCCGCTGGTTCTGCGCGGTTCGATCGCCTCCCCGGGTTCCGGTGAATTTGAGTTCACCGCCATCGTCAACCATCTCAAATCATATCTCGGCTATAACGACCCGAAACAGCAGGACAACGTTCGGCTGAAAAAGCGCCTGCAGGCCGAATATTTGGCAAATTTGGTTCAGCAACGGCAAAAGGCAGACCCGCAGGAACACATTATCCTGCTTGGCGATTTCAATTCGTTTCAGTTTTCAGACGGCGTGCTTGATATGATCGGCACGATCAAGGGCACGCCGTCCGCCAAAGATGCGGTCATCAATTCATCGCCGGATCTCGTGGAACCCAACTTGATAAATTTGATCGATATGATGTCGGCGACCGAACGTTATTCTTTCGCCTATGATGGAAACGCCCAAACGCTTGACCACATTCTGATCACAGAAAATCTGCGGCCGCACATCTTTGGTGTCGGATTCGCCCGTGTCAATGCAGATTTTCCCGAATCTATGCGCGGAGATAGTTCGCGTTTGGAGCGGTTTTCTGACCACGATCCGGTCATCGCCTATTTTATGCTGGCGCCGCGAAGGTGAATTGCGGCGTTCATCTTTCTAGAATGACACTCGCAACCGCATGGTCGGTCGTGTGGGAAATAGACAGGTGAACGGCAATGGCTCCCAATTCGTCCAACAGCCGTCTGGCTTCGCCGGTAAGATCCAAATTCGGCACACCTTCGGCGTCTGAGACGACCTCAATGTCCTGCCAAGCCAATTTCCCCCGCCAACCGGTTTTTAATGCTTTTAAAAATGCCTCTTTAGCCGCAAATCGTCCGGCATACGATTGAAATGCGGCAGCACCCTTGGCGTTGCAATATGCCCTTTCGCCTTCGGTAAAGACCCGTTCGCCGAACCGCGGAGTTCTGGTCATGGTCTCGCGAATGCGATAAACTTCGATTATGTCGATGCCTGTGGATATGATCATAGCGGACGATGAGATTTTAACCGAACGGGGCTTCTATTGGCGAGAGGCCGGCGGCATAAAAGTACTTTGCTGCACCGCACTGGAAACAGCCGGTTTTGCGAACGGATATTCGACACGAATCGGCGGTGTTTCTCCTTTTCCGGCCGGCGACCTTAATCTAGCCGGTTTTAACGAGGATACGAAAGAAAATATATTGGAAAATCGCCGCCGGTTTCTTAGTGCATTTGACGGCGGATACCGCTTGGCAACCGTCTGGCAGGTACACGGTAATGCTGTAAAAATTGTCTCAGATCTCGACCGGATCGATGAGGACGACGAAAAATTTGATGCCGTCGCATCGCAGCTGCCCGGTGTCTTAATTGGCGTCAAGACCGCAGATTGCGTTCCCGTGCTGATCGGCGACGAGAGAAACGGAGCATACGCCGCCATCCATGCCGGCTGGCGCGGAACCGCGGCCTCCATCGTCAATACAACCATTAAGCAGCTGCAGACAACATTCGGCAGCCGGCCGGCCGACCTGATCTGTTCCATTGGCCCTGCGGCAACGTGCAACTACGAGATCGGAGATGATGTGATCGATGCTTTCAGCCATTTCGCGGGCAATGAAAGATATTTCGAACCCACCCGCAAAGGCCACGCCTTCGTTGATCTGCACCTTGCCAACAAGGACCAGCTTCTTTCGGCCGGCGTTGCGGAAAGCCGCATCTTTACCGCCCCTTTCTGTACTCTTGACCGGACGGACCTATTCTTTTCTTATCGCAAGGAAAAGCATCTGAATGGTAAGACCGGGCGGCTGCTTTCGGTTATCGGAAAAGCCTGAAGATATCTAGCGAACCCGTGCGGTCAGCGTAACTTCTTTACTTCGCGGCGGATAACAGATCTCGTTCGTACAAGCCTGATATTTCACCACGGCCCGCACCTTTATCGTTTGGCCTCGAAAATTAGCCGGCACGGTCACCGTAAATGGAAACGTCACACGCCCTTCATAGACATTTATCGGACTTTCCGAAAATTGGAATTTGCGATTGATCCCTCGCGGGTACCGAACCGCCCCGGTTCTTGCACCGGTCGCAGTCAAGCGGACGGTAGTCGGGATCGCATATTCACTATTCGGACGGTTTGAATTTACATGCAGTTCGCCGGGAATATTGAGCACAACGCTCGCTTGAACGGCACGTCCGCGTTGCACAGACCCGTTGCCGATAGATCCGGTGACGGTCTGAGCGTTGACATAAGCAGCCGTAAAAAGCATCGCTGCCGCAAATGAAATTGTTGATACAACTCGTCTCATAATTTTGTTTGATGCATCTATTTTACATCAAAGCTGTCCAACGTTTCCGACGCCCGCCGGGCAAAATCATCATAAAGATCTTCGAGCACGGCGAATCGCAGCATATATACCTTGTCGTTGGCCTGCACCAATTTGTGCAGTTCACGCCTGGTAATATCGTTTTCCGCGCGGGTTACGTCCAGCGTTCGCACATTCATTGTACCGGTTCGAAAAGCTTCTTCGCTCAATACGTCCGCTCCGGCTTTAACCTCGTCGGCTACGGCTTTTAATGCTCCGCCCGGCCCCGCGATAACCTCTATCTCCGCCTGTCTTTCGGCGTCCGCATCGCCCTTGCCGAAATCTTTTGAGTAAGCGTAAAAAAGCCGGTCGCCCTCATCATTCAGCGGATGGAGAAATCCGTCCGGCTTAACTAGCGAATATTCGTTAGTTTCGATGGATTCTCGTTCAAATGCGGCCGCGGCATTTTTCTTGATGCGCGTTGATGCCCATATCATTAGCCCGACCAATATTAGGCCCGGTATCAAAATTTCCATAGCTTCAAGCGGTAATGGCGTTCAATTCCTGCTTCGCAGCAAGCTGGCCGCAGGCAGCGTAAATGTCGCGTCCCCGCGGCCGCCGAACGTAAGCCGAAACACCCTCTTCCTCCAGGATCGTTTTGAATCGAAGCACCTGTTCCGGTGCGGACGGGCGATAGTCCAGCTGCGGCGCCGGGTTGTGCGGGATCAAATTTATCTTTACGCGGCGTAATCCGTGTCTTCGCAGCAACGCCGCTAGTTCGCGGGCTTGGGCTTCGCTGTCGTTAACACCACCGAGCAGAACATATTCAAACGTAAAGCGTTCGCCCCGCCGCAGGGAACCTTCAAAATGTTTGGCAGCGGCCATTAGCTCATCTATGTTCCACCGTTTGTTGATCGGCATTAAACGGTCACGCAATTCATCATTAGCCGCTGAAAGAGATATCGCCAGATGCGGCCGATCCTGCAGAGCTGCGAGATCGAATATTTTTGGCACAATGCCCGCCGTTGAAACGGTCACACGGTTCGGTACAATGAAAAGCCCATCTTCGTTCGACATTATGCCAAGAGCCTTTATTAGATTGTCGAAATTTAGGAATGGCTCGCCTTCGCCCATCGCCACCAAATTTGTGCCGTGCGGTGTGTCGCCGCCGACGCCGTAAACGTCATTAAGCACAATTTCTATCTGTTCGATGATCTCGCCGGCGGTCAGATTTTTCAATAATCCGAGCTTTGCGGTCAAACAGAAATCACATTTCAGCTGACAGCCGGACTGCGACGAGAAACAGATCGTATCGCGCCCCTCCGAAGGTATGAAAACCGCCTCCACGGGGTTTGCTTCGCCGGTTCGCATCAAAAATCGCCGGGTTCCGTCTTCCGAAATGTAGCGGTCCTGTAATGTCAGGGTCTGCGCCGTCGCTCGTTCGACAAGCTGTTCGCGAAATGCTTTGGGCAGGTCGGTCATTTCGTCGAACGATCGCAGCCGGCGTCCGTGCAGCTGTTTGAAAAGCTGTTTCGCCCGATATTTGGGTTCGCCAAATTCCGCAGCAAAATCTGCCAATTCTGCCTGCGTCATACCGGTTATGTGCGTTCTTTCGCTCATCTGCTGATATTTTACCCCAACTTGCCGCGTAAACGTATTGCTCCATTTGCTACAATCAAAAAAACCACTCTGATGAGACCATCGCACAAGATATTTTTTCTGCTCGCGGCAATGGCCGCTTTTTTTCTTACCGGATGTCGTTTGATACCTTCTGAAGATCCGGCGGCCGCACCATCGCCTTCAGCACCCGGCCATCCGGCAGGCCCGCCTATCAGCATTCATCTACTTTTGGGGAACCCCTCGAACGCCTCTGCAACAGATCGCGACAATTACCTGTTCGTCAGCGAAAATTCGGCGATGTCTTACAACAACGGCCGCGGCACACTTAATTGGGTCCAGTGGAAAACCTCTCGCGACGACCTCGGCGACAAGCTGCCGCGGGCTGATTTTGAACCAGACCGAAGATTGCCGCCGGGCTTTCGCCGCATCACCACGTTTGACTACATCGGAAGCGGATATGACCGCGGACATATGGTGCCGAGCGCGGATCGCTTCGCCGACCCGTCGCGCAATGCTGAAACGTTCTATATGACAAACATCGTTCCGCAGGCGGGCGAATTGAATCAATATCCCTGGAACAAGCTCGAAAATTATGCTCGCGGCCAGGCTCGTCGCGGTTGGGATGTTTACACCATCGCGGGTGTTTATGGCGAACAAGAACGTATCAAAAACAAGATCACCGTACCTTCCCGGTGCTGGAAGGTGATCGCCTTCGTCCGGCGCGGCTCTGATCCGGGTCTGATAGATGAAGATACTCGCATCATCGCCGTTGATATGCCGAATCAAAACGGTGTCCGGCGTGACCCATGGGAAAAATATCGCGTTACGGTTCGCCACATCGAAAGAATGACCGGGTATGACCTGTTTTCACGCCTGCCGCCGGAAATTCAGAACGTTATCGAAAACCGTGTGGACGGTGATTGAAACCCGGCACCTTTTTACGCGTAATACGATAACTATGAAAAATCTTTTGTTCATCGCTGCATTTCTGCTCGTTTTTCCGGTCGCAATATTTGCACAGGCCGCTGCTGCTCCGGCCGCACCGGACGCCGACCCGGCAGATGTCGGCTCGATCGATGCCATCATGAAGGCGACCTATGACGTTATTTCCGGCGACGCGGGCGAACCGCGAAACTGGGATCGTTTTCGCAGTCTTTTTTATACCGGCGCCCGGCTGATACCCGTTGTACCGTCCAAAGATGCCCCCGCTATGCAGCGGGCCGTGGTGCTGACGCCCGAAGATTACGTTAAAATGGGCGACGCCAATTTTGCCAAGGAAGGCTTTTTTGAGCGAGAAAAGGCTCGCCGCGTCGAGGTTTTCGGCAATATCGCACACGTTTTTTCGACTTATGAAGCTTTCAAAAAGAAAGACGATAAAGAACCATTTCTACGCGGAATCAACAGTTTCCAACTCGTCAATGATGGCAAGCGGTGGTACGTAATGACGATATTTTGGCAGGCAGAAAGCAAAACGCTTCCGCTGCCGAAAGAATATTTGCGTTCCAAAAAATAAATTCTTTCGTTCGGTTATACTTTCATCGTATGGCCGAACACATTCTTCAACGCACACAGGTCGTTCAGCGGCCCATCAACAACGTCTTTGATTTTTTTGCGGACGCCGCCAATCTTGAACGGATCACACCGCCGCAGCTCGGATTTCGGATCCTGACGGAACGCCCGATCAGCGTGGCCGAGGGCACGCTCATCGATTATGTTCTGCGGCTGCGCGGTGTCCCGGTCAAATGGCGAACGGAGATCTCCGTTTGGCGTCCGCCGCACGAATTTATCGACCGCCAACTGAAAGGGCCATACAAACAATGGATCCACAGACACACCTTTGAAGACATTGACGGGTCAACGACGCTGATGAAAGACGAGATCCACTATCGGCTGCCGTTTGAGCCGTTTGGCGACCTTGGCCACTTTTTAGTTAAGAAAGAACTGAATTTTATCTTTGATTTCCGGCATCGGGCGATCGCCGAGATATTCGGCTGACCTTATGCATACGGCCATTCGCCTTCGTAGGCAAGATCTGCCCGGCCGGTTATCAATATCTCGTCATCTTCCCGCCACTCGATATCCGTAACGCCGCCCTCGGTCCGCACAGCTACCTTGCGGCCGGTCAATCCTTTTTTACGGCTCAAGACCGCCGCCGCGCTGGTGCAGGTGCCTGACGACGCCGTTTCACCAACCCCGCGTTCCCATATTTTCAATTCGATATTTGCCGGGCCGTTGACCTTTACAAAAACGATATTCGCCCGTTCCGGAAAGGCTGAATGGACCTCGAGATCGCGGCCGTACCGCCGCCAATCCATGTCAAGATCCTCGACAAAAATGCACGCGACCGGATTACCGACGTTGACCGCAGAGATCAAAAACTCGCGGTCTTGTGAAAGGATCGGCACATCGATCACCTCGGCCGAACCGTTTTCTCCTTCAAACGGTATCTCTTTCGCCGTAAATCTCGGCTGGCCGATCTCCGCCCTAAAGATGTAGCCGCCGGGGCGGTCATTTGCCAGCAAAGAGTAGTTTTTGATACCGCTGCGCGTTTCCAACCGAAGTTCGGGCTTGTCCCACAACGACTTGAAATAGAGATAAGAGACTGCACAACGCGTTCCATTACCCGAAAATCCGGCTATCGAACCATCCGGATTGATGATCTCGCAGAAAACATCCGCCGCCGGCCCGTCCAATTTTTCGATGACAGCAATTCCATCGGCCCCGGCCCCGGTGTGACGATGGCAGATCCTTTCTGCCAGATCCGTCAGGTCCGTCCCATCTGCGATCGATCGCCGTTCAATAACGATATAGTCATTGCCGAAGCCGTGAAATTTTGTGAAAGGCACCATATATTTATTGCCGCCGGCCCGGCGCCGCCGGAACTATCTTCAGTGTCAATGTTTCCGCTCCGCGTTTGACGACCACTTCATATTCTTGACCAGCCTTCATTTCGCCGAGAACATAGGTGTAATCCATCACATTCCTTACATCCTTGCCGGCCAGTTTGACCACCTTGTCACCAGCCTGCAATCCGGCTTTTGCCGCCGGCGAATTATCGCGAACACCGTCAAGGATCATTCCGTCGGTCGAGTCTCCATAACTCGGCACGGTCCCTAGCGAAACGCTAAAACCGCGGCCTCCGCCCATTGTCCCCGATGAAGGTGCGACAGTATAGACCGGCCGGGCCGTATCTGTGTCTATTGCTCGAACCAGTTGTTGAACGTAATCCGTTATCCGCAAAAGCCCTTCATAGTTGATCTTGTCGGCGGTGTCGCTCGGCTTGTGATAATCCACGTGTGTACCGGTAAAAAGGAACAGCACCGGGATCTTTTTGCCGTAGAACGATGCGTGGTCAGACGGCCCGAAGCCGTCTTGATTAAGCTGCACATTAAATGGCTCGCCCCTATAGCCCGCCGCCGCTGGCCGGTTCCCCTTTTCCATCTGATTGTCCCATACCACTACACCTGATTCGTTGATCGCTTTTACAACATCAGCATATTTACGTGACGGTACCGAACCGCGAACGACGGCTTTGCCGTTCTTGACCAACACAGAAACGGCATTTACCTTCAAGGGCAACAAGGCGGCGGCGATCTTTTCCTTGATCAAAGCATCTTCGCCGACAGAGATATGGTTCGTGTCATTGATACTTTCGACCAATGCTTTGAAACCTTCGGCCGACCCAATGCCGCCAACGGTCAACTTGTTTTCGTTCAACCGGCCGACCATGTCCATATTGATCATTGCCACGGTCTTTTCGATCGGCATGACCGGATTATTTACATAATATTTTGAACCGATCAGTCCTTCTTCTTCGCCGCTGAATGCCACCAATATGATCGTCCGTTTATTCCTACGCTCTTTGGCAAATCGCGAAGCGAGCGTCAAAAGTGCCGCTGTTCCCGAGGCATTGTCATCTGCTCCGTGATGTATCTCAGATGAATTGACCGCCAAGCTGCCTTGGCCTCCGAATCCCAGGTGGTCGTAATGGGCCCCGATCACGATCGCTTCATTTTTCAATACCGGATCGCGCCCTTCGATAATTCCCACAACGTTATATGCGTCGGCCTGCTTCTTTACCAACTTTACGGCAAAACTGATCGACGGCTGCGTATCTCGAAAACCGATGTTTATCTTGACCGACGAATTCTTTTTCATTGCCGTCAAGCCTTCGACCGTTTTCAATTCGGTTTCTGAGACGCCAAGAAGGTGAGCCGCCGTTTTCCGCGAAGCCGCGAATACCGGCAGAGCGGCCTCGCCTAATGCCTGGTCATAGCGCATCTCGTGCAGCTTTTCATCCTCGAATTTGTCCTGCCGCGAAACTATGATCACACCCACGGCACCTTTATCTTTGGCTATCAGGGCTTTTGTCCGTGCATCAAAGCGGCCGAACCGGCTGTGCGGGTCTTCATTTTCCGGATTACCGTCAAACACCAACACGACCTTGCCTTTCGCATCGACGCCGTTATAGTCATCATATTTCAGTTCTTCTGAACTAATACCGTAACCCGCGAAGACGATCGGTGCATTGGCCGCTTCACCGTTGGCGGAAAACCCGGTCGGCCGAACCCGGTCATCTTCCCCGATCTTTGATCGATGGCCCTTGTCGTCCGTAAATTCGATGGCAACGCTATTTCCGTCCGCAGCCAATTCGACTCCGGTCACAAAGGGAAACTGCTGTAGATAGCCGCGCTTTCCGGCCGCATCGACCACACCGCCCTTAATGCGATTTTTGGCGAACACATTGGCAATATATCCGCTAGCCGCGATCGACCCTTTTTCGCCTGTGCGGCGGCCCTCCATATCATCGGCCGCAAGGTGCTGGACATGTTGGCGAAGATCGCGTTCGGCAACCGGCGGTGCGGTCGGCGTTTGAGCCGCCAACGTACTCGCCAGCAAGCCGGCCAATGCTAGAGAAAAAATGCCTTTGCGAATGTTGATCATAAAGATTCCTATTTGCTGAAAAATGCTTCGCCCGGCACACCGACCGGGCAAAGCTGTTCTTTGAATGCGGTACAGGCGGAGCGGCCTAATCTATCCAATCCGCAATAAACACGTTCGTATCGCCTTCTTTCGCCGCGTTGCGATTCGAAGCAAAAACGAGCTTTTTGCCGTCCGGTGAGAACATCGGAAAACCGTCGAACGAACCGTTAAAGGTCATTCTCTCCAATCCTGTGCCGTCCAAGTTTATCAACGCCAGGTCAAAATTCGGCTGGCGGCGGCGCGGGCCTTTGTTTTCGTCGAAATGATCGGTACAGAAGATTATCCGCTTTCCGTCCGGTGTAAAGAACGGAGCAAATGAAGCCGAACCTAATTTCGTCACCTGCCGCTTGTTCGTTCCGTCCGCATTCATCACCCAGATCTCAAAGATCGTCGGCACTACCAGTTTCTGAGCCAGCAGCTCCTTGTATCGTTTGATCTCAGCTTCCGTCTTTGGACTTGAGCGGCGATAGACGATCATTTTCGAATCCGGTGAAAAGAATGCTCCGCCGTCGTAACCGACCTCGTCGGTCAGCCGCTTCACATTCCTGCCGTCCACATCCATCGTATAAAGGTCAAGATCGCCGTCACGTTCAGAAGTAAAAACGATGTTTTTTCCGTCCGGCGAAACGGTCGCTTCGGCGTCGTAACCAGGCGAATTCGTTAACCGTTTGATATCTGTCCCGTCCGCCTTTGCCGTATAGAGTTCATAATCACCATAAACCGGCCACACATATCCTTTTGAACGATCCGCTTCCGGCGGACAGTCTTTCCCGCCGCTGTGCGTCGAAGCATATATGACACGCTTTCCGCCCTTGAAATAATAAGCACAGGTCGTCCTGCCTTCGCCGTTCGACACCTGCTTGGTCTTCGTCCCATCCACGTTCATAGAATAGATGCGGTCACAGCCGTTGCCGTCACGTTTCGATTGAAAGATCAACTGTTTTCCGTTCGACGAAAAATACGCTTCCGCATTTTCGCCGCCAAACGTCAGTTGCTTGATATTGGCCAAGTGTTTCTCGCCCTCGACACGAAGGTCCGAATTTTGTGCCGAAACAACGGCGATCTGGGTTACAATGAAAAGAACTGTAATTATTGCTTTGGTCATAATATTGATGTTATCACTGTGCTAAGTTTCCGTTATGTACTAAAAAAAGTAGTATATCGAATAATTTAGCCAAGTGAAACTGATGTTCATTTTCAATAACTCTCATTATCAGGTAGATCGCCCATGATGTTCGAAACCAAGTCTGAGGTCCTTGGCTGGTATGAATCCCAGCAACGTGCATTGACCGACGAATTTATCACCAATATTCCGTGGCATCAGGTCAAAGACCACCCTTTCGAGCCGCGCCTCGTGCCGGTCGTCCTGTATATGCGCGATGTGGAAACACTGACCGATATGTATTGGCAGGAACTGCGCCGCACACCGACCGGCCGCGATCCGGTGATATCAAAATTCATGGAGCGTTGGGGCATCGAAGAGGTGACCCACGGCGAAGTGCTCGATCGCTTTTTGAACGAGGCCGGCTACGAAACGGCGGCCGATTGGAAAACAGAGCTTCGGCGGGGCGTTCCCAAACTCTATCATTTCAATACCTATTTGATAACGTCGCTGACCAATCTGATCGGCAGCCAATTCACAGCCACACATATGACCTTTGGCGCCGTGCACGAAATGACCACCGCCCAGGCATATCGGAGAATGATCGAGATCGCCGGACATCCGGTTCTAACCCATATCCTAAAAGCAATAATTCGCGAAGAATCTGCTCATACACAGTTCTATTGGAGCATCGCACGGCTAGAACTGCACCGAAACAGCTTTTCGAAAAAACTCGCTCGTTTTGTTATCGAGAATTTCTATTATCCCGTGGGTCAAGGTTCTTTGCGCAAAGAGCGCACCAAACATGTCGTTTCCGAACTTTTCGGCTGCGATCTGGCTTTGGCCGGTTTGGACAAAACCGTTACTCAGAGGGTTCAGGCACTCCCGGGTTTTGACGGTGTGACAAAGGTGACCCGCAAGATCGGCGAGGTCGCCGGCAGCCGTTTGATGGTCGCCGCCGCTGCGATCTCAAGCCTCGCCGCCTTTATTTGATCAGCGAAAATATATCTCGCATCCGTTATCTTCGCGCATGCCGATCCGGCCGGTTTGAAAGGCATGGTCCAGATGGGCCACCGCTTCCGAGATGGCCAGGAATTGGTGCACGTCCTCTTCGAACGAGCGGTGAAAAAGCTCTCGGGCCAGTTCATATGCGGTAATGCCCGAGCTCGTCACCATCCCGACCACCTTTCGCTGACGTTCATCGATCTGTTTCACGTAGCGGTTGAATATCTCCTCAAAATCGGCGATCGGCTCACCGTGGCCGCCGTAGGTCAAGGTCGGTGCATAGCTCCGCAGCCGCGCCAGACTCACCAGATATTCACCTAGCGAATGAAATCGCCGCGATGGATCGATCGGGTCCGGGGAAAGCATCGGGTTTGGCGTGATACGTTTCAGCACACAATCGCCGCAGATAAGTGTCCGGTCGGCTTCGCGTATGAAGGAACACGAACCGGGCGTATGGCCGGGTGTATGCAGAACGCGCAGCGATCCCGCATTGAACGCCAACTCTTCTTCATCCGCCAGGCTTTTCCATTCCCCGGGTTCAAGCGTATCCGAAAGCTTTCCGATATCCATATACAACGATCGCATATGCTCGAATGCCGCATCCGGCACACCCGAACGCCGCATCAAAACCCGCTGTTCTTCACGCTCCAACCGGCCGAAAAGGTGCCCGCTTTCCCATTCATGCACATAGATCTCTGCGTTCAACGCTTCGTCTCGCACGCTTTTCGCCATTCCGCAATGATCTTCGTGAGCATGGGTGAGCACAATGCGCCGGATGTCCCGCAGCGAAACACCATGTTCCGCCAGCTTTTTTCGCAGCACATCGGCCGCTTGCGCAGTCTTTGGTCCAACGTCGATCAACGTCAAAGGGTCGTCCTTGATCAGATAAACGTTCACGTCGCCGACATAGAACGGCGTCGGCACCGCGATGGGAATGATCTTCATACGGCTTTTAGGCTACCACGTCATCTGCTATCTTGAAATTGCCGCGGAAAAGTCGGAATTAAATGGTTTGACCAATTAAAGGAACCGCACCTCAATAAATGAATGGCAATTCATTCGTTTGCTTGAGATTCGCATCTGATGCCGTGAAATTCGTAACTTTTTGCTTGCTTTCGATCCGATTTTACGGTAAAAACTACAAAGCAATTCTACTTGCAGCCGTAATTATCTAAATCGTAAGCAATTATTCGCATAGCGTAGCCAAGACAGGCTCCCGCTGCCCTGTCTATCTACGAATTAAACGGTTTGCAACTTGTTTTAAGGAGAACAATTTTGATGTTTGCAGTTAATTCTGGATATATGTCTATCGTCCGCAGACTTTCGTTATTCGTTGTGACGATAGCGATGGCGGCGGGAATGGCCTTGGGTCAAGCTCAGGCCAGTTCGGCCGATCTGGCCGGCACGGTCACCGACGCCAATGACGCGGTCGTACCCGGTGCCGCCGTTACGACCAAAAATATTGCTACCGGAGCAACGCGGTCAACGACCAGCGGCTCCGATGGCTCTTACCGTTTCATCGGCCTGCCGCCGGGCGATTATGAGCTTACCGCGGAAGCGGCCACATTCAAAAAAACGGTCATTTCGCCCGTTAAATTGACCGTCGGCCAAAGTGCCGAGCTGCGGGTCCGGCTCGAGGTCGGCGGACAGGACATCGTCATTAATATCGACGGTGCCGCGATCGAGTTGATCGAAGCCGGCAAAACCACCATCTCAAACACCATCGATCAGGAACGCATCGAGAACCTGCCGATAAATGAACGCAGCGCAACCGGTTTCGCCCTTACGCTTTCGACCGTCGGCCGCGACAATGGACGCCCGATCGGGCCCGCTCCGACCTCCGGTTTGAACGTCGGCGGCCAGCGTGGACGCTCGACCCAGGTCAACGTGGACGGTGTAGATTTTACGGATAATTCCATCAATGCCGCTCGCACCACCGTTTCGCAGGAAGCGGTGCAGGAATATCAAGTTGCGACAAATTCTTATGCGGCCGAATTCGGTCGGGCGACCGGCGGTGTGGTCAATGTTGTGACCAAACGCGGCACGAACGAATTTCACGGCAGTGCCTTTGGCTTTTTGCGTGATAAAGAGATCCAGGCCCGCTATCCTTTCGCCGTCGGCGATAAACCGGCATTCACCCGCGGACAATACGGCATCACTTTTGGTGGGCCGATCGTCAAAGACCGCACATTTTTCTTCGCTGCTTTCGAAGGCCGCCAGCGGCGCGAATCGGGCTTTTTCACCTCTGATGTCGATCGCGGGCTGACCAGCTCGATCACACTCGGAGCTCCGATACTGCCTTTTGCCCAAACCTTTAACGGCCTTCGTCCGGAACAGGCAGCTTATGCCCAGCAATTGATCGCGACCGCAAATCCGGCTGCCATCAGCGCCGCTGTTCAGTATCTATACTTGGCGTCAAGCGGAACCAACACAGCCCTTTATGGCGTCAACCCGCTTCGCAGCGTCGGCGGGACCATTGCCGCCGGCTCTATCGTCGGCCCGCGTTTCGTTATCTCCGGAGCTCCGGTGCCGTACGCAACGACCGGTTCGACGGGCAACCCGATCGCATTTCGTCCGCTTTCACAGCTGCAGGATGTGTTCCCGGTCAAAGATAAATCGCATTTCTTTACGATCCGCGGCGACCACATGTTCAACGACGCCAATCATTTGACGGCCCGTTTTGGCTACAATCCGGGATATGTTTCCGGTATTCAGGTCGAATCGCAGAACCAATCTCTAGGTCAAAACGATTTTTCACGTACGGGTATCACGCGTTTGAAAGATCTTTCGTTCTCGGTCGGTCTCAATTCAAATCTGAGCGGCACTATTTTGAATGAGCTCCGCCTTAGCTACGGCCAGCGAAAGACCTCATTTGTATCGCAATATGGCGACGCCGTTGCTTTTAATATCTCAGATACGGCCTATATCGGACGCGAGCTTTTCTCGCCTGTCCACCGTACTGAAAAGCGCTACCAGATCGCCGACAATTTCAATGTCGTTTGGGGTAGCCACACCTTCAAATTCGGCGGCGATGCGAGCTTTATCCGCATTCCGGACGCGGTTTTCGAACTCAATTTCGCCGGTTTGTTCAATTTCGGCCCATTTGCTGCGACCAATATCGCCGCCTTTCCGACAACGCCCAGCGGGATGAATGCCCCGGCTTTCACATCGGTTCAGGCTTATGGCCTCGGCATGCCGACCAACTATATCCAAGGTTTCGGCAATCCGAATAGCGAGATCCGCAACACACCGCTTGCATTCTTTGCTCAGGATTCATGGAAGATCCACCCGCGTTTGACGATCAATTACGGTATTCGCTATGACGTTGAATTGACCCAACAGATCTCTCCGGTCGGTTTCCGCGATCCGCTAACGGGGATCAACCTTGCGTCGTCCGACCTTTTGGCTGCGCAGGACGCCATCGGCGTAACCCAGGGATTTCCACGCGATACCAACAATTGGGCTCCGCGTTTGGCCGCCGCTTGGGATGTCTTCGGCAATGGCCGCACAGTTCTTAGAGGGGCTTTCGGCCTGTTCTACGACCACCCGCTTCTGGCCGTAGCATTTAATGCGGACATCGCAGACGCCGCTCAGGAACAGCAACTGGTTTTGACCGCCGGCAGCCCGGCCCCGACATCGTTGCTGAATTCCGCACAGGTATTTCAAGGCACGGTTTGTGTTCCGGGTGCCCCGCTGACGCCTGTGTGTGCCGCACTTCCCGCCGGCACCTTCACTCCGGGCGTTGCCGCAACCGCTCAATATCAATTCGGACGCCAGCGGTTCAACGACCAGACCTTCCCGGGCTTTGGGCCGGTTCTGCCGTTCACCCTGCCCGTTTCAAAGGATTTCAAATACGCTTCGGCCGTTCAGGCAAATGCGGGCATTGAACAGATGATCGGCAAAGATATGTCAATGTCGGTCAATTACATCATGGTCAAGGCCAGCAATCTGCCGCGTCCGACCGACCTGAACGCACCTCGCACGGATCTGCAGATCGAGAATTTCCGCCGCTTTTTTGGCGGTGCTCTCCCGACTTCGACCCAACAGGCAGTAGCTTTTTCCATTGCTGCGACCGCTCCCGGAACTCCAACGGGCGTTGGTTGTGCCGTCGTCATTCCGGGTATGGTCGCCCAGTGTCCGACCGGCCGTGTGGTGGCTCCGGCGATAGCCAACTTCTTCCGTCCGAATGCCCCGAACTATTTCCTCGCTCAGGCTCTTTCGGGCGGAGCGGTGACAAAGGCCGTTCTTGACTCTCAGCTGGGCGGTTCGCTTCGCTCGCCCGGCACATTGACGCCATTTGGTGCTGTCAATGCTCAGCTGTCGGACGGCAATTCGAGCTACCACGCGATGAATGTTGAATTCAAGCGTCGGTTCGTCAACAATTTCCAGTTCCTTGCCGGTTATACCTGGTCCCATTCGATCGATGATTCAAGCGATCTGCAAACACTTCTGATCGCCCAAGACACCGATAATTTCCGCGCGGAACGTGCCAATTCGTTGTTCGACCAACGTCACCGGTTCGTCTTCAGCGGCGTTGTCACTTCGCCGACGGCGTGGCGCAAAGGCGGCGGCTTGGCCAAGCTCTTTGCTGATTTCACGATCGCACCGATCGTCGAGATATCGTCCGGCAAGCCGTTCAACATCATCACCAATACCGACACGAACAACGACCAGTCCGTTCAGACCGACCGGCCCGATGTTTTACCGGATGGTTCACTTTGTACGCCTGACCGCCCGACAACCGTCGTAGCCGCGGGAGCACCGTGTTCGATGTTCGATTTCGATTCGCACGGACGCCTTGTTTTCGGTTCCGGCAGTTTAGGACGCAACATGGGCTTGACCGGAAAATATGCTTCGGTCGATCTCCGCATCAGCCGAGCGTTCTATTTCAACGAAATGGTGCGTTTTGATGTCATTGCCGAAGGCTTTAACTTGTTCAACCGCTTTAATGAGGCTTCGGTCGCTCCTTCTATGGACGCCGTGAACAATTTCGGCCAACGCAGTTCTAACGGACGTTATTTCGGCCGGCCGACCGCCACTTTTGACCAGCGTCAATTCCAGCTCGGCCTCAAGGTCAGCTTCTAAAAACTTACGGCAGATCAAAAACTGCCTTTGCTTTTGGCCGTCGGCAATGTCCGGCGGCCTTTTTATTTAGGCCGCAACTGAAGGATAATTCTAATGTGCGGCATCTAACCGAACAGATAAAGGCAAAATGTTTCGAATTGGGCTTCGTCAAATGCGGCATTGTGCCGGCTGCGGCCCTTTCCGCCGAAGGTTCCCGGCTACTTGAATGGCTCGGCGGCGGCTATCATGCAGATATGCAATGGATGGCCCGCGAGCCGGAAAAACGAGCTGATCCCCGACAATTGATGCCCGGTGCCCGGTCTGTGGTGGCTCTCGCTTTTAACTACTATACTCCGCATAAACACGGATCGCATTCAGATTCCGGCAAGATCTCTCGTTACGCTTGGGGAGACGACTACCACGATGTCCTAAAGGAAAAGCTTCGCGAACTGACCGCCTGGCTCGCCGAAAAACATCCTTCTATCGAAGCAAAGATCTGCGTAGATTCGACGCCGCTGATGGAAAAAGCATGGGCAGTTCGAGCCGGGCTCGGCTGGATCGGCAAACATTCGAATGTGATCACGAAAGAATTCGGCTCTTGGATCTTTCTGGCCGGGCTACTGCTCAGCGTCGATTTGGAATACGATGACAAGCCGATAGCGGATCATTGCGGCAGCTGTACCGCATGCCTTGATGCCTGTCCGACCGGCGCCATTGTCCGGCCCTATGTTGTCGATGCCGAACGCTGTATCTCATATTCCACGATCGAATTGCGTGCGGACGAAATGCCCGCCGACGTCGCAAACGGGCTTGACGGCTGGCTTTACGGCTGTGACATCTGCCAGGATGTCTGCCCATGGAACCGTTTTGAACAACCGACCGCCGAAGAACGCTTTGAACCGCGGTATGATGAGACGTCGATACCGCTCGAAACCGTCGAAAGTTTTACGCCGGAAACTTATGCCGAGCGTTTTCGTCGCAGCCCTATAAAACGCGCAAAGCTGGCGGGGCTTCGCCGCAATGCCGCTGCCCTCAAGAAAGCCGCTAGCGAAAAGTGATATCATTTTCTCTGCGATGTCATTACGTGATGCCCATCAACGAACTATCCGCGACCTGCGTATCTCATTGACCGCCGCTTGCAACTTCCGGTGTTTCTATTGTCTGCCGCAGGGCAGCCGGCACGGTGTTTCGCCCACGCTCGCCATTTCGGAGATATCCAGACTGGCAGCCGTTTTCGTTAGCCTTGGTATTGAAAAGATACGCTTGACCGGAGGCGAACCGATGCTGCGTCGCGATTTACCGGCTTTGGTCGAGATGCTTGCTTCGCTGACGCCACGTCCAAATATTGCATTGACCACGAATGGCACCGGTTTCGCCGACCAAGCCCGAGCCCTTAAACAACATGGACTTGATCGGGCAACGGTGAGCATAGACAGTCTTGACCGGGAGAATTTTCGTCAGATTACCCGAATTGATGGCTTGCCCGCCGCACTAAAAGCGGTCGATGCCGCCATCGACGAACAGCTTTTTCCGGTCAAGATCAATACCGTCATCGTTCGCGGCCGAAATGATAATGAAATAGCGGAAATGGCTGCCTTTGCCCGTGAAAAGGCCGTGGCGGTTCGCTTTATTGAATTCATGCCGCTTGACGCAGGCGGGTCTTGGCAACGCGATCTGGTCGTTTCCGGCCGCGAGATCCGGCAGCATATCGACCGGCGTTTTCCATTGGTTGAAAGCGGAGGCAATCGCGGCTCGAAAACAGCACAGACCTTTCGGTTCGCAGATGGCTCGCCCGGCAGCATTGGCATTATCGCCCCCGTTACCGAACCTTTCTGCGGCGCCTGTTCCCGTATTCGGCTTACTGCCGATGGCCAAATGCGAACTTGCCTGTTCTCTGCCTCGGAATTTGACATCATCGGTCCGCTCCGCCGCGGTGCAGACGATGCCGAGATCGCGAACCTTATCCGCAGTGCCGTTCACCAAAAAGAAAAGGGCCATCATATTGACAGCCCAGGATTGCTTCGCCCAAATCGTTCGATGAGTATGATCGGCGGCTAGCCAGGGGTCAGCCCTGCCGGCGGCCGGCCATATCGAGCCCGACAGCAGCCACAAGGATCGACCCCTTGATAATATCCTGCATAAAATCACGAACGTTCAAAAGCGACATTCCGTTATCCAAGCTTGCCATGATAAGAGCTCCGAGACATGCTCCGAATACCGTTCCGCGGCCGCCGACCAGCGATGCACCGCCGATGACGCAGGCTGCGATCGCATCCAGTTCTTTCAGCGTTCCCGCGTCCGGTGAGGCACTTCCGACCCGAGCCGTAAAGATCAACGCGGCGATGCCGGTCAATGCACCTAAAATTGCATATACGACCAAGACGTTGCTGCGGTTATTGATGCCGGACAAACGTGCTGCATCAGAATTGCCGCCGATCGCGTAAAGGTATCGGCCGAAGGTCGTCGAATTTGTCAAAAACGCCCCGAAAAGCGCGACGCCGAGCAGTATCAGCACAGGTATCGGCACACCCTGATAAGAATTCATTACCCATATAAAGCCGAGTATAGCGATGACCGGAACGACCGAACGCAGCAATTCGCCTTTGTAATCTGCTTCGCCGAGTCCATATTCCTTTACCGCTTTTGCCCTTTTGAACGCAGTAAACAGCAAAAAGACGATGGCCGCCGCCGCCAATATCCATCCGTAGATCGCCGGTAGGTTGCCTTGGCCGATCGCCTTAAAGGTATCGTCAGATATCGGTATCGTATTGCCTTCAAGCAGCCATTTGGTGGCGCCTCGCCAAGCGAGCAGCCCGCCGAGTGTGACGATGAAGGCCGGTATGTTCGCATACGCCGTCAAGGCCCCCTGGAAAGCCCCGACCGCCACCGCGACCAAGATCGCAGCCAAGATCGAAACTCCCAAGCTGTAATTGTGATTCGTCAGCAAAAAAGCGGAAACCGCCCCGGCGAAACCAAGCACCGAGCCTACTGAAAGATCGATGTTGCCCGAAACGATGACCATCAGCATTCCGACCGCCAAGATCGCCGTGACCGACATTTGCGTAGCCAAATTGGAAAGGTTGCGCGGCTTTAGGAATATGCCGTCCGTTACCCAACTTGCCTCTGTCCCGCCCGAAAAAAGATTGGTGATCCCGGTAGCAATTCCACCGAAAAACGCCTTGAAATGTTCGCCGATGTTCAACATTTCGGGCGTGGTTGGGTTCGTAGCGTAATGAAAATAGAACCAGATCAGCAGCAATACGGCCAACATTACATATGCCCGCAGTGACGATCCGGCGATCTTATCCTTTTTTGTTTCGCTCATTTATTTGCTTTTTCCCGCTAAAATCTATGCATTACCCGTCGCAGCCGCCATTACCTTTTCCGGGGTTGCTTCGCTGCGTGCGAATTCGGCTGCCATTCGGCCTTCGTGCAAAACCAGCACCCGATCGGCCAGGCCCAGCACCTCCGGAAGCTCGGAAGACACCAGTACGATCGCCAGTCCGCTTTGCGCCAATTTGTTTATCTCCGTATAGATCTCTTGTTTGGCTCCGACATCAATGCCCCGGGTCGGTTCATCAAGGAACAAAACCTTCGGCTTTATCAGCAGCCATTTACCAAGCACAACTTTTTGCTGATTTCCGCCGGAAAGCGTTCCGGCAACGGTCAAGGCCGAATTTGCCTTCACCCGTAAAGATCTCATTGGGCCGGCCGCGGCGATCGTCTCGCGGCTGCGGTTGGTCAGGAACGGGCCGGAAATGGTTTGCAGCCCGGCCAACGTCATATTGTCCAGAATAGTCTGTTCAAGCAACAGCCCGTAGCGTTTGCGGTCTTCTGTCACAAAACCGATACCGGCATCAATGGCATCTGCCGGCGAAGCGATATTGACGCGCTTGCCCTCAACAAATATCTCACGTTCGAATCTGCCCTGCCACGCGCCGAATATTGCCATCAGCAATTCTGTTCGGCCGGCCCCCATCAGGCCCGCAATTCCCAGAACCTCACCTTGGCGGACGGAAAACGAAATGTTGTCGACCCGCTTTTTGTTGGGGTCATCGAACGGCCAGGCGCTTAACGAGCGTACCTCGAGCGCTGTTGTGCCGAATTCATGTTCCGAACGCGGATATATATCGCCGACCTCGCGACCCACCATTAGCTCGATGACCTTTGCTTTGTTCAACTCTGCTGCTTGATGTGTGCCGATCGTTTTACCGTCGCGCAAGACCGTAATGCGATCGCTCATTTCGAACACCTCGTCCAGCTTATGCGAGATATAGATCATGCCGACACCGCGGCTTTTCAGATCGCGCAGGATCGTGAACAGCGATTCGACCTCCGATTCCGTCAGCGCTGCCGTAGGTTCGTCAAGAACTAGTATTTTGGCGTCTTTTGACAACGCCTTGGCGATCTCGACCAATTGCTGTTGGCCGATCCCGAGACTGCCGACCGGCACCCGCGGATCGATCGAAAGTTTCAGGTCCTGCAACAGCCGCGCCGCCTTGCTGTAAAGTTCGGCCCAATTCACCACGCCTAGCGTCGAAGGTTCGCGGCCGAGAAAAATATTTTCACCGACGGTCAATTCTTTGACCAGCGACAGCTCCTGAAATATTATGGCTACGCCGGCGTTTTCAGAATCGCGAACGGTGCGAAATTGCTCTTCGACGCCTTCGATAATGATCTCGCCCGTGTAGGATCCGGCCGGATAGACACCTGACAAGATCTTCATCAGAGTCGATTTCCCGGCCCCGTTCTCGCCGACCAGCGAATGAAATTCCCCCGATTCGAGTGTAAAGCTAACCCCATCAAGAGCCTTGACCCCGGGAAATTCCTTCACAATGTTGCGCATCTCAAGTAGCGACATAGTTTTTTTTCAGTTCAAACGTAAAATTTCTGTAAAATGCGGAGTGGTTAGATAAATTTACCACATTCTATGTCAATTGAGTGATATCGCGTTCATAGCGCGTCTAATTTCAGGGCTTTGCATGAACCAGAACCACACCTTGCCGCTGCGGAGATTTTCGGCGCTCAACAGCGTAATGCCGATGTCTATGCCGATCACTTCTTTATTTACCCAGCCATTTTGCGGATTAAAAGCATCGGCAAAGCCGTATTTTCCGTAGATCTCCTTGCCATAAAGAGCCTTCATATTTTTTAGTGCAGCCAGCGATTCCTGCGGGGTGAACATCAGCGACCCCGCCGCAGCACACGGCACCACAGTCCCGTCAATTGCCGGTTCTCGCGGCGGAGCACCCCAAGCAATGTAGCCTTTGGCCGAATCAGAGGCCGTCAAACCCCACATATTTGCGCCGTATTTGGGGAAATCCTTGCTCAATTCATTCGCCATATAGCTTCTTTGGGCAAGTGTTGCTTTTACCGAATTGTCGAAATAGTCAACGTACGGCGGCTTCCTTTCTCGGCGGTTTCGAAAATCGACAAATGCATGTGAGAATTGGTGTATAAAAAGCGGTGAAACGGCCGAAAGATATCGATACCCTTCATATTCGACCCATTTTCGCTGCCATGCGTACCAGGCCTGCGGCGGTATCGGCTTGCTCGGCGATCCGATCGCCAAAAGATAAAGCACCATCTGTTCGCTGTAATCGTCCCAACGATTTTTGATCCACCCGGTTTCCGGCCGCCAACCGTGCGAAAGCAGATTGGCATCGCCATTTAACATCCAATCAAAATCAACCCGGTCGTAGATCTTGGTCGCCAGCCGGGTGATGTCCTTGTCGTCTGCAAAACATCCGCGAACGCTCAGCACACCGCCGAGCAGCAAAGCGGTATCGATCGACGACAATTCGCTGCGCCAGCGGCGTTCGCCGGTTTTGTAGTCGATGAAATGATAGAACCATCCATTTTGATGTTCGATCTTATTAGCAAAAAAATCGAGCGTATTTTTAGTACGCTCTCGGGCTTGTTCCGGTGTGATCCATTTTCGGTCGGCCGCTATGCAATAGCTTGTTAGAGCAAAGCCCGTGGCGGCGATCGTTCCCACATCGTAGTGCGAATCGCCGGGCGGCCGCGTCTTTCCGTCCGTTCCCACACGATCGAGCGTGATGCCGGTCTGCGGATCGCTGTGTTCCCACAGATACCGAAACGAACGATGGCTCAGATCTTCGAGAAATTCATCATCTTCCTTTGAAATAGCCGCCGTCGGTGAGGCCGCCGCGGGAGCCGGCCCGGCATCATCCGTCAACGGTTTAACCGCCGCCGAACGCAGCTGCGTCACTACCTCAAACGTATCCTGCAGGCCGCTGTCGCTGCTGTTGCCGACAAAAACCGTAAATTCGCCCGGTTCAAGCACCGGTTTCAGATCGCGGCCGAGAAATGAAAGCTCTTTTGCCGTCAGCATGAAAACAACTGTCCGCTTTTCGCCCGCTTTCAACGTTATCCGTTCAAAACCGCGAAGTTCTTTCACCGGACGCGTTACGCTTGCCGCGACATCTTGAATATAAAGCTGAACTACCTCATCCCCCTCGCGTTTTCCGGTATTTTCCACATCGACTGATACCTTTACCGAACCGTCGGGAAGCATCTGCCGGCGATCTAGTTTCAGGCCGCTCAACTTGAATTTGGTATAGCTCAGGCCAAAACCGAACGGATATTGGGGCGTGTTCGGAATGTCCAGATATTTGGACGTGTATTTTTCGGTCTCCTTGAATGGTCGTCCGGTTCGCTTTTGGTTGTAATAGATAGGTATTTGCCCGACACTTCGCGGAAACGTTACCGGCAACTTGCCGCCCGGGTTCGAATCACCGAACAATGTATCGACAACGGCGGGCCCGGCCATCGTCCCGCCGAACCACGTCTCCAAAATAGCGGGTGAATTTTCGGCAACCCAGCCGATCGTCAACGGCCGGCCGTTCATCAAGACCACAGCGTAAGGTTTTCCCGCGGCGTGGACCGCCTTGACCAATTCCAGCTGTTTACCCGGCAGGTCGATGTTGCTTCGCGAAGAGGCCTCTGCACTCATATCGCCGGATTCGCCCACCACGAGTATAGTAAATTCCGCATTCTTCGCCGCCTGCACGGCCTTTGCAAAACCTTCGTCCGATTCGCATTTTGCATTGCATCCTGGTTCGAACGTGACCGCCATTTGCGGATATTTAGTCTTTAGTGCTTCGAGCACGGTGACCGGATCTTCGGGACGCCCGTCGCCCGTCCAATTGGCGTTCATGTCCGGTTTGCTGTTTGCCAAGGCTCCGATAATGGCGATCGAACGTGTTGAACCGGCTATCGGCAGCGTTTCATGTTCGTTTTTCAGCAAAACAAATGAACGTTCGGCGGCCAGCTTTGCCGTTTCTCGGTATGCGGGCTTAAAGACCTCCCGTTTTTCGAGTACTTCATCAGCATAAGGGTCGTCAAAGAGCCCTAAACGGTATTTGATGCGAAGCACATGGCGAACTGCTCCGTCGATCGTCTCCATCGTCACCCGGCCGCTTTTTACCAGCTCTTCGCCGTTCTTGACGTAAAGACGGCTGACCATTTCCATATCGGTTCCGGCATTCAATGATAATGCCGCTGCATCTGCTTCATCTTTTGCCAGTCCGTGGAACATCAGTTCCATCACGGCCGTATAGTCGCTCACGACCAGTCCGTCAAAACCCCATTCATCGCGAAGCACCTTTTTCAAAACAAATGGATTTGCCGTCGCCGGCACGCCGTCAAGATCATTGAACGACGTCATAAAAGAATCGACGCCGGCATCGATCGCCGCTTTGAACGGCGGAAAGTATATTTCGCGAAGCGCCCGCTCTGTCAGATCGGTCGTAGCATAGTCGCGGCCGGCTTCTGCGGCACCATAGCCGACCCAGTGCTTCGCCGTAGCCAAGACACGATTCTTGGCGCTGTAATCGTCGCCCTGAAATCCGCGAACGCGGGCAAAGGCGATCTTTGAACCGAGAAATGTATCCTCGCCGGCTCCTTCGATGATGCGCCCCCAACGCGGGTCGCGAGCCACATCGACCATCGGAGCAAAGGTCCAATGCACACCCGCCGCCTTAGATTCTGCGGCGGCGATCGACGCTGTTTTTTCCATTAAAGCAAGGTCCCAGCTGGCAGATTCGCCGAGCGGCACCGGAAAGACCGTGCGGTAACCGTGGATCACATCAAAACCGAAAAGGATCGGTATTTTGAGCCGCGATTCCATCGCCGCCCGCTGCAGTTCGTTCGTCATTTTTGCGCCCCGAACGTTCAATGTTGAACCGAGCAGCCCCTTGCGCGCCATTTCGATGTGTTCCGGGCGGTATTTGCCGTTGGCTTCGCCGTCTAATTGCTGCAATTGGCCGAGTTTTTCCGCCAATGTCATTTTCGCGATCAGCTCCGTGATGCGCTTTTCGACCTCCGGTCCGCGACGCAGCTGAGCCTTCGCGGCGGTCGGCATCAAGCCCAAAAAGACAAAAATGAAGATCAGCAGTGAGGCAAAATTTGTTCGGAATGATGGCATAATTTTCGTTAAGGTCATTTCCAGTTTATTTCTGCCAGAACAGGCAGATGGTCTGAGGCCCACAGGCCGTCCCATTGATCGGCAAGCACAGCATGTTCGGCCACATCCGTGCCGCGGCTAACAAATATATGATCGATCTTACGACCGGGTTCAAGCTGTTTGAATCCGCTGAATGTTGAGGTCGGGCCAAAGTGCCCGTTCCGCGAGATGTAGCGGGCGTCCGCCAATAGCGGGTTTTCGCTTCCTTTTTGCGTCAACACACCGTAGGCCTCGGCATCTTCGGTAAAATTAAGGTCGCCGGTCAGCACAAAAGGCTTTTCGCCGGCGATGCTCTTTATTTTGGCGAGTAAAAGCTTCGCACTTTCGATGCGTGCCGTTTTGCCCATATGGTCAAAGTGCGTATTGAAATGAAAAAAGGTTCGGCCGGAGCGTTGATCGGTAAATCTGGCCCAGGTGACCACCCGCGGATAAGCTGCATCCCAACCTTTAGAACCCGGCACATCCGGTGTCGACGAAAGCCAAAATGTATTGCAGTCTCTCAGCTTCAGCCTTTCGGTATTGTATATGATCGCCGAGAATTCGCCTTCTTCTTTGCCGTCTGTGCGTCCTACACCGCACGACCCAAAAACTTTCAGGGCACTTTTCAGATCGTTCAGCTGCGATGCCAAAGCCTCTTGGAGCCCAACCGTATCAGCCTTGTGAAAACGGATCACGTCTGCCGCATGCTGTTTTCGGTTCGCCCATGCATTGACGCCGTCTCGCGGCTCATCGTAACGAATGTTGAAAGACATCACCCGCAGCGGCTGAGGCCTAGACTCATTTAGGCAAACGAGAGCAATGAGGATAAAAAAGAAAAATCTCCCTACGCGGTCTAATACTGAATTCCACTTGATTATTTCCAAAAAGTCCATTTTTGACTAGAAGTAAATGGTTTCGGAAAGGCTTCGACATCAAAATTCAATACGCTGGATCCCATGGCGTACTGTTGCCATAACGGCAAAGTCGGAGAAGCTATTTTATCGTAAACGACAAACCAAGTCCCATCACCGGCTGAGACAAAACGCCAACCGAATGTAGTTCCTTGTAGTTGGAAAATCGCGTTTGGATTGTTTATGTCCACATTTAGCGGTTTGCCGGTAGCTGAATTGTCCACCCTATAATATCCAGTATTTGATCCAGGACCTGGCTGCGCTGGAAGAGTCGACAAATTCCACTTTTGATGGGACAGATTTTTAAATTGTTCTAAATCGGGCGTAACATAGTCTGCAGGATTCCCGTTCGGTATCTGCAAGGCTAGGTTGTGATTTGTATTATAAAACACAATATTATCGGTGAGGGACTGAAATGTTAGTTGAAACCATCCATTCGTTATAAATCCGGTGGCGCTAGTGACCTTAAAATTTTGTCCGCACGGATATGCCATATAGGAGCCAGTGGCCTGAAAATACAACTCGCCTACCGGAATACGCGATAGACTAAAAGCGAAATCCGCTCCGGTGGTCCCACCCGTTGAAGTATTAGTGGTTGAATCCCAACTTCCCGACGCTAGCGTTCCTATTTCATCCGTCAAATCCCAGGAAAACGAAAGAAAATCTCCGGGCCAATTACCTCCATTTGGAGGCATGTTGCCATGAACAATCCAATTTACAGAATCGGTTTCATATCCTGTCAGCCGAAAACCCCCAGTTCCGCAATAGTCTGGATGGCCCGCAAAAAATTGATAATGAGGAGCTATGGGTTTGAGGGTGGCCGCTACATCGGCCACCATACTAACCATAACTACTGCAATCCAGAAAGTGATAAATCCTATTTTCATAATTGCGTACTAGAAGCTGAACCTTGCCTGAAATTCTCCGACCCTTCCTGACAGGCCCGAGGCGGCACCGCCGAAACCTGCACTGGTGACACGTGCTGGATCTGTTAACGAGCTGATCGGAGCAATATTCAACGTGTTGAATACATTAAAGAAATTGACCCTTATATCCAACCCCGCATTCTCACCCATAAACCCTAATCCCGGAAGGCCAAAACGTTTGTTTAGAGAAATATCTGTTGAAAAATATTTTGGTCCGAAAAACGTATTTCTTCCGATTCCAGGCCTATTTGCAAACGGGTTAGTGCCGTCAAAGGTCGTATCGAAGAATGCTGTCCCGCCGCCAGGAAAGAGGCCGGTAGGTGACAGAAAGTTGGCATTGGTGTTTGCTAGCGGCCGCTGTCCGTTGTATCCGGGCGGACGCGGATCGCAGAACGAATTATTAGTTGTTCCCTGCAAGCAGCCGAACAATGTAGGAGTCCATGGGAATCCGGTGTGATAGGTAACGATAGGGCTAATCTGCCACCCACCCAAAATCTTGTTTTGCCACCTCGTCTTGTCAGTAAATAAGGGAATATCCCATACCGCACTCGCAGTTATACTATGGCGGACATCAAAATCTGAAGGTCCGTGTTCTTCCTTCTGATCTATTGGGAAAGTTTGATTCGTACACGCGCAAGCTGCTTCGAATGATGTATTGTCCAGGCTCTTACTGAACCTGTAGTTTACGGAAAGATCAAGCCCCTTCGAAAATCTGGTGCGAATACTGGCCAAAAGAGCATTGAAATTCGTGTTCACATCAGGCCGAGCCAAATAAGCAGCAGAGATATTGGGGTTGGTTGACGGTCCCGTAATATGTACTCTATCGATCCTCACAAACTTGCGACCCGCGCTGCCTTGATAACCCAAGGTTGCGATAGTTCTCCAAGGAAGTTCATATTGACCTTCTAAGGAATAACGGTACACATATGAAGTAGGGAGATTCCTCTCGCTGCCATATATCTCGGCCGCTCCGGAATTTGGTAAACCGTTAGCTGGATTTAATCCGCGGCCCAAAAGAGGGTGTACAGGATAGCCAAAGATCCCATTCGAACTGACGCCATAAACGATTTGCCCTCCTGCATAAGGATTAGATGCGTTCCCACAGCACACACCGAACAAGGCCGGAGCAGGCGGATTACGACGTGCGTTATCAAGCAGTGCGTTTGCAAGCCGATCATAGCCGATACCGCCACCGCCTCGTATTACCATTTTGTTTTTGAAAGAAGTTGGAGCCCAAGCAAAGCCCAACTGCGGCCCAAAATTGTTCCAGTCGCTATCGGTGAGCGTTTTGTTGGTTTCTATCCGAGCTCCGGCCAATCCGCCATTCTGGTCCAAGACAATATTTCCGATCACACCATTGCTGACGGTGATCGGTGAGAAATACTCCCATCTAAGCCCAGCATTGATGGTAAAGTTTGGCCGGAACTTGAAATCATCCTGCAAAAACAAAGCTGTATTCGTCGAGTAATAGATCGTGTCATTCGGACGTGGATTTCCATTTGCATCCGTCGCGATCGACTCATAGACAGGGGCATCGTTTGCAAAATTCCATAGGCGAACAAATGAGTAAAGAGGTCGAGCCTGTGAGATATTGCCGCCCGCGTTCTTATCTAACCGAAATGAACCGCCAATTTTAAGTACGTGATTTCCGACTACCCAAGTTACGGTATCGCGGATATCATATTGTCGATCTTTGAATTTTCCGGGTTGTGGGATACCAAAACGCAACCTTCCACCCCAAATAGCTTCGATTTCAACGCGCGGGATTCCAAAATCTGCATCAGGATTTGATTTCAATTCATCGAATGCCCAACCGCTATGACTAACGCGGAATTCGTTAACGACAGTCGATGAAAAATTCCGAATATAGAAACCTGAAATGGCGAAATTCATCCTTTCAGACGTAAAATCTGACTGCGGCCTGCTCTGTGAATCAGCAGAAGCGTTTACAGATTTCGTCGGCGTAAAGATACCTGAAAAGGTTATTTTATCCTTATCCGTGGGCAAATAATCGAATCTCATGAAAAGCTGATCGGCCCGATAATCTCGTGGATTGGAAAGCAACGCGCACTGTAGATCAGCTACCGAATCAAAACCGCCGCCATTTTGATCATTAGCTACATATGTGCCCGTTGTTCCGATGAGTGAACCGAAATCGATGCCGCCATTAACCAATTGGGCCGGAACATTCATTTGGGCGGTCCCGCAAGTATAACGGCTTGCAGTGCTATTGAAACCCGGTTCAACAAGATTGACAACGCGAGGTTCGACCCCGGCCTGTGAAAGTACTGCAGACGTCACAGATCCAGGTCGCGATGCAATCACATTTTGCCTGAATGCTGATGTTTCAATAAAGGAAAGGTAAGGATTGTTCGTCCTTTCACGAGCACCTTCATAGGTAAAGAAATAGAAGAACTTATCTTTTGCCGATGTAAACATAGGCACGCCTTCTCCGAAGTTAAAGAAGGGCATAGAACCACCGAAACTTCCGCCGAATGATTTAAAGCGTCTTTCTACCCTTCGCGGCCCATCCAAAATTCGACTTCCTATGCGGGCGGGGAAAACATTAAATGCATTCAACTCGGGGTCATTATACTTGAAGAAAGCGCTCCCGTGGAGCTCATTCGTGCCGTTTTGCGTGATGACCTTGATCTGAGCTCCGCTGTTTCTACCATCCTCGGCTGAATAGGTGCTCGATGTAACCTGCATTTCCTTGACAGATTCTTGTGAAGGGGTCACGATCGCCGCCCCGCCCCACGTAAGACTGTTAACGCTGGTGCCGTCGATCTGATAATTGTTCGAGCTTACACGCTGCCCATTGGCTGAGATCGGAACAGCATTTTCGGTTTGAAATATCGAACTATTTGAGCCGCCCGGACCTGAAGTATTTGGAAATCTCACGGAATCGCCTGAAGATGATCTGGCTCCGGCACCGAACACGCCGGGGGCCAATCGGGCCAATTCATACGGGTCTCGGCCCGTCTGCGGCAAGCCCAACACTTCCGCGGTCGAAACAGTTTTTACCGTATTCGCATCTTCGGTCTGCAGAATCAACGCATCGGCCTCGACAGTCACCGTTTCGTTAACGCCGCCCGGCTCTAGAACTATATCCTTGCCGGTACTGCTGTCTGCTGCCACACGCAGGTCCCCGATAACGGTTCTCTTATAATTCTCCTTTTCGACAGATATCGAATACACCGCAGGTGGAAGGTTCGAAAATCTATAGAATCCGCTGTTATTACTCGTGGTACTAAGTTCCTGGTTAGTTTCCGTATTCTTAAGAACGACAGTAGCGCCCGGAACGACGCCGCCGGAATTATCTGTTACCACGCCCTGTATTCCCGCGCGAAATTGCGCCGCTGCCGCCACAGACATCAGCGCGATCAGCGTTAGACAGCCGAGTATTTTAATTGATGCAAATCTTGCATGCCGCATAGAGATCCCTCCAAAGAATTTTCAATTCTAAAATATTCAAATTTTTAAGATAGCGTCGCTGCCTGATGGCCGCCGCCGGTCGCCAATAGTTCGCCGAACCGATATGAAACAAATACGAAAACGTCCGACCTCAGCGATAAAACGTTTTACTAAATCGTTTAAGTAAGCTAAATAAATCTATATCAGCCGCCTTTTCACTGTCAAGCAATTTTATTCATCACTATCATTATATTTTTTTATCATAGCTTTCAGCATCATTTACCAAATGCGGAACAAGGCACCTTACAACAACATCTGTGTTGAAACTAGACAAAAGATTGTGAGAAACTGCGGTTAATGGCCCCTGAGAAAGACAGCCGAAACGCCTTTCCCGAAGATCCACCCTCGGGAGCTCGGCGTATGAACCTAAAGCAGCTGGCTGCTCATATCGGCCTTTCGCCGACCACGCTTTCATGGGTTTTGAACGATGCTCCGGCGGCGGCCTCGATACCGCAGGAAACCAAGGACCGTATCTATGCCGCGGCCGAAGAATTCAATTACCGGCCAAATTATTTAGCTCGTTCCTTTCGTGTCCAAAAAACACACACGCTGGGGGTGATCGTGCCCGAACTCAGCGACGGCTATTCGGCAATGGTGCTCAGCGGCGTTGAAGAAACTCTACTCGAGGCGGGATATTTCTATTTGCTGGCCAGCCACCGCCACCGCGACAATCTGCTGCGGCACTATCCGCAGATGTTTATGGACCGCCGTGTCGAAGGCGTCCTGGCCGTTGATACCGCCTGTTCCCATTTGACCGACCTGCCTGTCGTTTCCATCTCCGGACAAGAGACCAAGGGTGTAACAAGCATTGCTCTTAACCATGACCGGGCGGCAGAGATCGCTCTTGACCACCTGATATCGCTCGGCCATCGCGACATCGCATTTATCAAAGGCCAGGATTTCAGCTCTGATACAGAGGTTCGCTGGAACGCCATTCTAAAAGCGGCGGGTCAGCGCGGCATCCGGGTGCGGAGCGAACTGCAGGTCCAGCTTGTCGGCGATTCGCCTTCGCCGGAGATCGGCTACAGAGCAGCAAAAGAGATCATTGACGGCGGAGCACATTTCACAGCACTTTTTGCTTTTAACGATATTTCGGCCATCGGAGCTATTCGCGCTCTCGAAGATGCCGGCCGGCCGGTTCCGGATGAAGTCTCTGTCCTCGGTTTTGACGACATCTATTCGGCAGCGTTCAATAAACCGGCTTTGACCACCATTCGCCAGCCTTTGTTCGAAATGGGGCGTCTTGCCGCCAAAACTTTATTAGAGATGCTGGCCGAAGGCTTTAACGCAAAACCCGCCGCATTGATGGTTGAACCTGAATTGATCATTCGCCGTTCGACCGCGGCGATCTGACCCGTTCGTTCGACACGGTTTTATCTTTACGGCGGCAATATCTTATCCTTGTTGTAAACAAATTTTGCATTTCCGAAAAATATTATGAGCGATACCCGACAATCTGCGAGCAATATCGAATCAGTTCTCCAGGAAACCCGCATGTTTCCGCCGCCGGCTGATTTTGCCGCCAAAGCTCACGTCAAAAGCTTTGCGGAATACGAAGCTATTTACGAAGAAGCGGCGAAAGACCCGGTCGCCTTTTGGGAAAAACAGGCTGAGAAGCTGCATTGGTTCAAGCGTTGGGAAAAGGCATTAGATTGGATCGAACCTTTCGCCAAGTGGTTTGTCGGCGGCACTTTGAACATCTCCTACAATTGTCTTGATCGGCACATCGCCGCCGGCAAAGGTGATAAAAAAGCCATAATTTGGGAGGGCGAACCCGGAGAGGTGCGTACCTTCACATATTCCGAGCTGCATACGGAGGTTTGCAAATTCGCAAATGTGCTCGCCGGCATGGGTGTACAAACCGGTGACCGCGTCGCTCTGTATATGCCGCTGATCCCGGAGCTCGCCATTGCCATGCTCGCTTGTGCCCGCATCGGCGCCACGCACACCGTCATCTTTGGCGGCTTTTCGTCCGAAGCGATCGCCGACCGCGTCAACAATTGCGGTGTAAAATGGGTCGTTACGGCCGATGGCTGCTATCGTCGCGGATCCGAGATCAAATTGAAGCCTGCTGTTGATGAGGCGATGGAGGAAACTCCCGGCGTCGAAAAGGTCATCGTTTTCCGCCGCACCGGCACCGAGGTTACGATGCACGAGGGACGCGATCTCTGGTGGCACGAATTGATGGAAAACGCCGAACCGGATTTCAAAGCCGTCGAACTCGACGCCGAACATCCGCTCTATGTGCTCTACACGTCCGGCACGACCGGCACACCGAAAGGCATTCTGCACACGACCGGCGGATATTTGACCCAGGCAGCATATACCGCCGATCTGATCTTCGACCTCAAGGACGAAGATATCTATTGGTGCACCGCCGACATCGGCTGGGTAACCGGCCATAGCTATGTCGTTTACGGCCCGCTGGCTAATGCGGCAACGGTCGTATTGTACGAAGGTGCACCGAACTTTCCCGATTACGATCGCTTTTGGGACATCGTCGAACGCCACCGCGTCACGATCCTCTACACCGCCCCGACGGCAATTCGCTCTTTTATAAAATGGGGCGAAGAATACCCTAACAAACACGATTTGTCGTCGCTTCGCCTGCTCGGCTCGGTCGGCGAACCGATCAATCCCGAAGCCTGGATGTGGTACCACCGGGTCATCGGCGGCGAACGCTGTCCGATCGTCGATACGTGGTGGCAGACCGAAACCGGCTGCATTATGATCTCGCCCGTGCCCGGGGCCACACCGACGGTGCCCGGCACCGCGACCCGTCCGATCCCCGGCATCTTGGTCGATGTGGTCACCAAAAGCGGCAAAAGCGTCGGCGAGAATGAAGGCGGATATTTGGTTGTCACCCATCCGTGGCCGTCGATGCTTCGCACCATTTGGGGCAACGACGAACGCTATCGCGCCGGATATTGGTCGGAAATACCGCATTGTTATTTTGCTGGCGATGGTGCCCGCCGCGACGCCAACGGCTATTATTGGATCATGGGCCGTGTTGATGATGTGATCAATGTCAGCGGCCACCGCCTCGGTACTGCCGAGATCGAATCCGCTCTCGTCTCGCATGCGGCCGTGGCAGAAGCCGCCGTCGTCGGAAAACCGGACGAGATAAAAGGGCAGGCGATCGCCGCTTTTGTCACACTTGAGGGCGGCCGCACCGGCAGCGATGAACTGAAAGAAGAGCTTCGACGCCATGTTTCGCACGAGATCGGTTCGCTGGCAAAACCGGACGACATTCGATTTACCGATGTTTTGCCGAAAACGCGTTCCGGCAAGATCATGCGGCGGCTTTTACGCGAGATCGCGGCCGGTACTGCTGTCGCCGGCGATGTCACCACGCTCGAAGACGTTTCGGTTTTGGAAAAACTTCGCGAAGACGAAGAGTAAAAGTGAAAAATGAGCACTCAAAAAGATAAATTGCCGACACCGACCGAAGAATTGGCCGATGCCGGACGCGAATTTTATCGCCGCGGATGGACGCTCGGGACCAGCGGAAATTTCAGCATGCTGCTCGCCCGCAAACCTCTGCGGGTCTGCATTACCGCCAGCGGCATCGAAAAAGGCCGGCTCGACGAAACAAATTTTCTCGAATTGGATGATGACGCCGAAATTTTACAGGGTTTCGGCAAACCTTCCGCCGAAACGCTCGTCCATCTTTCGATCTATCGTTTTATTCCAAAGGCCCGCTCTATCCTGCACACACACTCCGTCTGGGGCACCATACTTTCCGATGTCTTTTTCGAACAGGGCGGCATCGAGATCGAAGGCTATGAGATGCTCAAGGGGTTGACCGGCGTAAAAACACACGAGCATAAAGAGATCGTACCGATAGTTGAAAATTCGCAGGATTACGTTGCTCTTTCGCACGTCATCGAAAATGTTCTTCGTGATAAAGGCAAAGAGAACCTGCATGGAATATATCTTCGCCGCCACGGACTTTATACCTGGGGCGAAACGGTCGCTGACGCCCGACGCCACGTGGAGATATTTGAGTTTTTATTCGAAGTTTTGGGCCGGCGTTTGAAATAGCGTTATAATTTGTTCAGGAAGGTATCGATCGATGGCAGTTTTAAAAGATCTGATCACTAACGAAGAATTTACGACAACCGCCGAGATAGCCGAAAGGCTTTCGGCAGCGGGCATTGATTATGAACGCTGGAATGCGGCTCACGATATCTCCGAAAATGCCTCAGACGAAGAGATCTTGGCGGCATATTCTGCTGAGATCGACCGGCTTAAGACGGATGGCGGTTACGTCACTGCCGACGTTATTAACATTGTGCCCACTACACCGGATCTGGATGCTCTGTTGGACAGATTCAATAAAGAGCATTGGCACGATGAGGACGAAGTTCGTTTCATCATTAAAGGCACGGGGATCTTCGTCATTGCTCCCGAAAACGGCAATGTTGTCTCGATCGTAATGCGCCCCGGTGATCTTATCCGCGTTCCTCGCGGCACAAAGCATTGGTTCGGCTTGGCGGGCGACCGTACCGTCCGTGCGATCCGGCTTTTTGAAGATATGTCCGGCTGGACACCCCATTACACCGGCAGCGGTTTGGATGAACAATTTCCGCTGAACGCCGCCCCGGCCGCTTGAACAGCACTATGATAAAAGCCTTTTTGCTCGACATCGAAGGCACGACCACACCGATCGATTTTGTACACAAAGTGCTGTTCCCGTATGCCGCCCGGCACATCGGCGAATATGTCGCTCTTCATTTTGACGACCTGCGGCCCGAGATCGAACAGCTTTCTGTCGAATCCGCCGCGGACGAAGGCTTTACAGAGCCTTTCGACCCGACCGAACCCGGCTCCGTTTCTCATTATCTTGAACACCTGATCGCTTGCGACCGCAAATCGACGCCTCTAAAAGCGATCCAGGGAAATATCTGGTGTGCGGGCTACGAAAGCGGCGAACTAATTTCACCGGTCTTTTCTGATGTGCCGGACGCTTTCGCGGCATTCCGGAATGAAAAAAGATCGATCGCGATCTATTCTTCCGGCAGCGTTCTGGCACAAAAGCTGATCTTCCGGTGGTCGGAAAGCGGCGATCTGACACCTTTCATCAGCTTCTATTTCGACACCAATGTTGGCCACAAACGTGAAACCCAAAGCTATACGATTATCGCGGCCAAGATGGGGCTCGATCCGCAAAACATCCTTTTCGCATCAGACATCGCCGAAGAATTGGACGCTGCAGCCGCAGCGGGCTGTAGGACGGCCCTAGCCGTTAGGCCCGGTAATGCAAAGTCGGAAAACGTCGGCGGCCATCCCCGCATCGAATCTTTGACCGAATTGATCGGTATTTGAATTTATAGGATCATCATGGCAGAACTTGAAACAGCAACTTTGGCAGCAGGATGTTTTTGGTGTGTAGAAGCGGTCTTTGACGACCTGAAGGGTGTAGAAGACGTCGTTTCCGGTTATAGCGGCGGCCACAAAGAAAACCCGACCTACCAAGAGGTTTGTTCGGAAGCCACCGGCCACGCAGAGGTCATACAGATCCGCTTCGACCCGGACATCATTTCTTTTGCCGATCTGCTGCGTGTATTTTTCACCACACACGATCCGACCACGCTTGATCGCCAGGGAGCCGATATCGGCTCTTCCTATCGCTCCGCCATTTTTTTTCACGACGAAGAGCAACGCCGGACGGCGGAAAATGTAAAGGCAGAGATCGATGCCGCCGGCATTTACGACAGCCCGGTCGTAACGGAGATCGCCGCTTTCGACAAATTCTGGCCGGCGGAAGATTACCATCAGCAATATTTTGCAAATAACCCCCGCCAGCCTTATTGTGCCGCTGTGGTCGCACCAAAGGTCGCCAAATTCCGCAAACGCTATGCCGATCGATTAAAATGAACGTCCGCTCATTTGTTTGACGACATTTATTGACGATGTTAAAATGAAGCCGTTCCGGCGTGGTTGTATGCTTGATTACATTTCTGAACAGTTATTTTTTCTCGAGATCGGATAAAGAGATCTCACCGTACAAAAATGAGAACACCCCTTTCATCGACTGCGCAGCGGCGTAGTTTTGTCGTATTCGGCCTATCCCTATTTGCCGTGCTTTCATACACATTTTTCGGTTCCGCACTCTCTTCGGCTCAAGAGAGCAGCCGATCTCGCGGTGGTTCGGACCAGCTTGCCGGGACATTCACCGGACGGGTCTTTCAGGATTTCAACGGTAACGGCACCTATGATTCGACCGGCGGCACAGCCGCTGCACCGACTGCGATCGATACCGGCGTGAGCGGAGTTACCGTTTCCGCTTATGACGCCGGCAATGTCCTGCGGGGAAGCTCCACGACCGCAGCAGACGGAACCTACTCGCTGACCGTCACCGGTGCTTTCCCTTATCGTATCGAATTTACCGCTTTGCCGGCGGGTTTCGTTCCTTCGGCACGCAGTCGCGCATCGGCCGGCCCGGGCTTCAATTCCTCCAATGCGGGGTCAACGGTCCAATTCGTCAACGCAGATAATGTAGCGGACATCAATTTGGCGATCAATCGCCCATACGAATACTGTCAGAACAATCCGCTCCTGTGTTCTCATATGTACGGCTTCGGAAACGACAACACTCCGGCCGCAGCCTTTACTGTGCCGTTCTATGCCGGAAGCACACAAACGACGGGCTCGCTCGATCTTGTCCCTTTCCGCAATCCGGCGGCTACATCGATCGCTACGGCAAATCAGATCGGCACCACTTTCGGCATTACCTATGACCGCTCTTCGCGAAGGATCTTTACAGCGGCTTTTATGAAAAAGCACGCTAAATTCGGCCCGAGCGGACCGGGTGCCATTTATCAGATCGACCAAGCAGGGGCTGTCTCGACATATGTGAACCTAAACACCGTGTTTTCAACGGCAGTCGCCGGAACCGACCCGCATGATACATCGAATTGGGACACCGACAACGGTAACGTGACTTGGGACGCCGTCGGCAAGATCGGACTTGGCGGGCTCGCTATTTCCGATACCGGAAGCCACATTTACGCTCTTGGGCTTGCCAATCGCACCCTTTATAAGATCCCGACCTCCGGAACGTTGAACAGCACCACCATTACTAGTGTCGCCTTTCCGACCTCAATGCCGAACTGTTCCAACGCGGTGGACGTCCGGCCATTTGCCGTTGCTTGGTACCAAGGCCGCATCTATGTCGGAGCCGTCTGTTCACAGGAAAGTGCGGCGGCGACCATCAATGGCGATCTACGCGCCTATGTCTATTCGCTCGATCCGGCGACCCTGACCTGGAATACCACACCGCATCTGAATGTTCCGCTCAATTATACCCGCCGCAACGCCAATGGGGGCGTCTCCGGCAATTGGCTTAACTGGCGCAACGTATTTTCAAATATCGGCGGCGGCAACTGGATCTATCCGCAACCGATGTTGACCGACATAGATTTCGAACGCGGCAACATGGTCTTGTCTTTCCGCGACCGAAACGGTGATCAGACGGGTTATCAATCGCTTAGCGAACCGACGGGCAACAACCGCACAAAAGGTATTACCGCCGGGGAAATATTAAAGGCCTGCGGCAACCCGACCTCCGGCTGGACACTCGAAAGCGGAGCTCGCTGCGGCGGTGACGGGACCGGCCCGGTCGCCAATAACAGCGGCCCCGGCGGCGGCGAATTCTATTTTCAGGACAACTATCGTCCGAATTCGGATCCTCATGATGAGGTCGGCGTGGGCGGGGCGGTTCAGGTACCGGGGCTGCCGGTTCTGGCCGCGACATTGTTCGACCCGGTCTTTGTTCAGAGCGGAACGGTATTCGATGCGGGTGGCATCCGCTGGTTCGTCAATAGCGGAACTGCCGCCGGCACACAAAATCGCGGCTGGCTTGGTTATGAGGCGGGCACTCCGCACTTCGGCAAGGCGAATGGTATGGGCAACCTGGTTGCTCTTTGTGACGCCGCACCGCTGGAGATCGGCAACCGTGTTTGGTACGACGCCAATCGGGACGGCATTCAAGGCCCGGGCGAAGGGCCGATCGCCGGCGTTACCGTTCACCTTTATCGAAATGGCGTTCTCGTTGGAACTGCCATAACTGATGCTAACGGCGAATATTATTTCGTTGGTTCGGCGACTGCGGATCCAAATCCGGGCGACAATATCGGTCAGGTCGTCGGCGGCATTTTACCGAATACGGTTTATGAGATCCGCTTTGACAACCCCGCCGATTACAGCACGGGCGGACCATTGAACGGCCGCGCGCTGACCATTCCGAACAGGACGACCCACGCAGGAGACGTAGATGCGACCGACTCCGATGCCACGTTGGTGACGAACCCGGCCGGCTCGCCCACCGGTTCATTCCCCGTCATCAGCGTGACCACCGGCGGCCCCGGCGTTAATAACCATACTTTGGACGTCGGATTTTCAATGACGCCGACTGCGGCGGCGGTTTCCGTATCGGGACAGGTTCTGACATCCGACGGACGCGGCATTCGCAATGTTCAGATGCGTCTCGAATTGGCTGACGGCACGGTTAAAACCGCCATCACCGGCCCGTTCGGTTACTATCGCTTCGACGGCGTTGCATCAGGACAAACCGGCGTTATCGCCGCAAGTGCAAAGCACTTCACTTTTATCGAGCCGGTTCGTCCGGTCAAGATATCCGATGAACTTAGCAATATCAATTTTATTGCTCAGTAGATCTTTCACTTAACTGCCAATGGTTAGAGCGGCTTGCGGGCCGCTCTTTTTTATTTTGCTCTTTAGATTCCCAACAACGTTTCCAACCGACGGGCCATGCCGAGCCGTTCATAATGGCCTTTTTTGCGATGCAGCAGCACCCGCATGCGGTGAGTTGTTATTTGGTGCAGTCGCCCAAAATGCCGTCGTTCGGCGACCCGCGTCAAAATGTGCCGTATAACGCTTGCGATCCCTGCCGCAAATATCTCCGGTAATGGCCGCGACGGCAAAGAGATGCGGCCGTTATGATAGGTAAATCCGCTTTCGGGCGACAAGAAAGTGTGATCTGCTTCGAATATTCCGCAGGCATTGCGAAAAGCTTCTTCAAAATCGAGTTTTGCTGCCGCAAATGACGAATCCATCGACCGCAGCAATTCTGCCGTCAATTCCAATCGGTCCCGCCACATTTCATCTTCACCCTGTGCGGAACGCTTCTTATTCAGCACATCCATAACCTTGCCGGGACGCTCGGCCCCGATCTTTATCGGCGAAATAGATAAGATCGCCGGGCTGTTCATTTCGCCGGCCGCCCTTTTGGCTTCCGCGGCGATGGCACGGTCTATGAAGACCCGTTCCGGATCGTCGGCCTCTGCCCGCTGTGCGTAAACGCTGATGTGCCCGCACGGGTCTTGTGCCCGGATCAGGATCCGCTTCAGTGCATGGTCGCCTTCGGCAAATCGCCCGGCCGTGTGGTCATATTCGCGGGCGGCTACCTTTTTGCCGCCATTAAAGATGATATCGGCTTCATAGCTGCTCAATTCGATATGAATGCCGCCGACAAATTGCAGGCCGCTGAGGTGACGCACCAAAGCGCTCACATCGACAAATGCTGTGTTCAGGTTTTCGTGGATCAACTCTCTATTCATATCATTCATTCGTCCGCCGGCTGCATTTCATCCGGCCATTTTAGGGTGACAATTGCGGTACGTGCCTCCAGTAAATATCTAATTCCCGCTCTATTCCATTGCATCTTTCACATTTTTAATTCAAAATGCGTTAAACACGTTTGGCTTACGCCGTCTCTTGAGCCAACTCAACCTAAAGCACTTTCGGATCCTAAACGCATTTTATATCTATGAGCACGTCACTTTTCCGTCAAAAGTCCATTGCCCGCATTCAGGCAGATGCGGCCGCCGGTTTCTCAGACCACGTTGATGAATTCGCCGTCGAAGGCGACGTCAGGCTACGCCGTTCGCTGGGCGTTTTTGATCTGACTCTGATGGGCATCGCCGCCATTATCGGAGCCGGCATTTTCGCTATGGTCGGCAAGGCATCCTATTCGGGCGGCCCCGCCGTTTCCTTGCTGTTCGTTTTTACGGCAACGGCGTGTGCTTTCTCTGCATTGTGTTATGCCGAATTTGCGTCGCGAATCCCGGTCGCCGGCTCCGCTTATACCTACGCTTATGCCTCGATGGGCGAATTTATAGCCTGGATCATCGGCTGGGATCTGATCGTCGAATACGCCATCGGCAATATAGCTGTGGCAATTTCCTGGAGCGATTACTTTACCGGGTTGTTAAAAGGCTACGGTATCGAGGTTCCTCTGTATTTCACGATGGATTTTCTGACGGCGAAACGCGGCTTTGCTGCCGTCCAAGAGGCCGTTGCCGGCGGAGCGACCGTTGACGCACTGACCGCCGGATGCGAAGCGGCCGATGCTGCGGTCAATTGCGGCCAGATCGAAGGCTATCTCGCCTGGCTCAATGCTCCAAAGATCGGCTCGATCTCTGTCGTGGCGAACCTGCCGGCATTGCTCATCACGGTCATTATCACGGCTTTGGTCTTCGTCGGCATTCGCGAATCAAAAGTTGCTTCGAACATTATGACCGTGCTCAAGATCGGCATTATCCTGCTGGTGATCTTTCTCGGGCTCAATTATGTAAATCCGGCAAATTGGTCGCCCTTTGCCCCCAATGGCGTTGAAGGCGTGCTGAAAGGCGTTTCCGCAGTTTTCTTTGCTTATATCGGTTTTGATGCTCTTTCCACTACTGCCGAAGAATGTAAAAATCCGCGTCGCGATCTGCCGATCGCTATGATCTTGTCGCTTGTCATCTGTACCGCACTTTACATTGCGATCGCCTTAGTTCTAACAGGCATGGTCAGCTATACAAAGCTTGACGTCGGTGATCCGCTGGCGTTCGTTTTTGGCCCCGAAGGAGCGAACCTGCCTTGGGTTGCGGGCATTATCGCTGTTAGCGCCGTTATCGCCTTGGCCACGGTCTTTCTTGTATTCCAGATCGGTCAGCCGCGTCTATGGATGGCGATGAGCCGCGACGGTCTGCTGCCGCGCATCTTTTCTTCCATTCACCCAAAATTCAAAACGCCGTGGTTCGCAACGCTCGTTGCGGGTGTGGTCGTGGCGATCCCGGCTCTCTTTATGAACTTGACGGAGGTGACCGACCTCGCCAGCATCGGAACGCTTTTCGCCTTTGTCGTTGTTTGCGCCGGCGTTTTGTTTAAGGATAAAGAATTTAAGGAAAGCGGCACCAGATACGTCCCTTACATCAACGCACGATATTTCCTGCCGATCGTCTTGCTCGGCGTTGTCGCGGCGGTCCTCTATTTTAGCCCGACATTTTTCACCGACGCGTTGAAGATCGAACCGAAAGACGGCGAAACGATGTTTTGGGCATTTACGCACAAGATACCGTTCCTGTTCTTTATCGTTGCCACCGTCGCGTTGCTGGTTCTGAGCCTTGTAAAGAAACTTTCTCTGATACCGGTGCTCGGACTTTTGAGCTGTCTTTACCTAATGAGCGAACTGCACGTAACGAATTGGCTCCGGTTTGGCGTCTGGCTGCTTGTCGGCGTGGTCATCTATTTTCTGTACGGCTATCGAAACAGCCTTTTAGCAAAAGAAGATGCCCAGATTTCCGGCTAACACTATGCGGCCGCGGTCAAATGCCGCGGCCTTTCCAAATATCCGGTGCTGACATGTATAGAAAAGCCCCAAAACCTATACACGTTGTAGTTGATATGTATAGAAAACCGGCATTTTCTTTACATGTTGCTTTTATCATATAAAGAAAATCATTACTTCAGTGGTTGTGTACAACTCCCATATGAACGGAAGCCTGGTGCCGGCTCAATCAGCAAAGCTCAATTCTTCGACGATCTCTTTCATATACCGGCGGCCTGCTTCGAGGTCGTCGGGTTTGAGCGATATGGCTCCGACCACGGCATGGCCGCCGCCGCCATATCTTTCACATATTTCGGCTATATTGTGTGTGCGTGGGCGCGGTGCCCATGGGTTTGACCCGACCGATATCTTTGTTCGAAACGAGCTTTGGCTAAGGCTGACAACATAGGTGGTTTCGGGATAGAAATAATAAGGGATGAATTTATTGTAGCCTTCGATGCCGGTGCCGACGAGGTCAAAGGTAACTACGCCGCGTTCATATTTCGCACGCTCTTTTATTATCTCGACCGTCTTCCAATGTTGTTCTAAGATCGGTTCCAGCCGCGCCTTGACCTCCGGTTCGCCGATCACTTCATCAAGCTGTTTTTCCATCAGCAACCGAATTATTTTTTCAACAAAAGCCGGGTCCTTTTCGCCTTCTATCACTTGCATCAATTTCAGGGCGGATGAACGCAGCTCTACACACTGGGCGGGCGATTCGTAAAACGCCCCGTCGATGATGTGCGCCCATTCGATCAATTCGGCCAGGGACGCATCTTCGAAACCGAATTTTTCTTTGGCGATGCGGGCGATAAATTCCGCACAAGATGCGCTATTTATATCCAAAAACTTCTTTCCGGAGGTGTCCGCCAAAAAGTTCTGCTCGTCGGATTCTGATAAAAAGGCGGATTGATGATGATCGAACCACCACGTCAATCGCTCGTCCGGACAGTATTTGAAATCTACGATCGCATTCTCATCGCCGTCAAATTGGTCTCGGTCGAACGCATTGCCGGCCCGGTGCATTACCGGCGTATATGCGATCTCAGCCTCAGGATGCACTTTGGCCAAGTAAAATTTGCTGAAAATGGCGGCCGAAGAAACGCCGTCGAAACAGTTCCCGTGATAAAGTATGCGAAGTTTCATATAATGCCTATTTGCCGCAGGGCAAAACATACCAGATTAGTGCGGCGAGAGGCATTCGTCAAGCAACCCAAATGAAAATCCGTATCGCAAAAGAAGCAGACATCGTTTCGCTGGCCGAATTTAACCAGGCGATGGCCTTTGAGACCGAAAGCCGCCGTCTTGATCATCAACGCCTGACCGATGGTGTCACCGCTGTTTTTTCCGACCCGTCCAAAGGCTTTTATGTGGTCGCCGAAGACGCAGCCGGCTCCATCATCGGCGGCCTGCTAGTAACGACCGAATGGAGCGATTGGCGCAACGGGTGGTTTTGGTGGATCCAAAGCGTATATGTTCTGCCGGACCACCGCGGACTTGGCATCTATGCAAAAATGTATAAATTCGTAAAAGATGCGGCCGGCGATGACGTATGCGGCTTTCGTCTATATGTCGAGCAAGAAAACACCTCCGCCCAGGCCGTCTATAAAAAAATGGGAATGCACCGGTTGCACTACGATATGTATGAGGCCGGCAAATGAAAAAGCCGAAACTTCGACATATATCAAAGTTTCGGCCTATTTAATGAAAATTAAAAATTCGTGCGCTCTTATTGTGGATAGTGAGGTTAATGTAGAAAAATGTTCACCCTATAAAGTTTAGATTCTAGAGGCATCACAAATACTTAATTTCCAAAGAACAAAATTTTTATGCCCTTAATTAAAAGGGCTTGAGAAAAGAACCAGATCTGTCTTCGTGCCCACACTCGAAGATTACCCCCAAGCGACCCGGCTCTTTTCTCAAAGCGGTTAAGCTTTTTAGAACTTGCTAGAACTTGTTTTCAAAATTGGAGGCCTACCGTTCGGTAAGCCTCCCCTTCCCTATGTTCGCTACTTAAGAGTTTCAGTTGACCTTATCAATTGCTCTTTATAAAGCAACGAGCGTGCCAAAATTTCGATTCACCGCTAAGCCCTTTTGCTGCAATACTTAAATTTAACTTTGCCGGTGAAAAAGTATGTTTAAAACAATACACACTGTCCGTATTCGATGCAGGCAAAATGAACGATTTCGCTTTTAATGTTCGAAATCAATTCACGAATGCACCTAAATCGGAAATGTGGTCTAATCTCTTTGTGGACCGGCGAAATATATCAGAAGTAGAATTTGCAAGAATTTGCAGCGGATTAGCAGAGGATCGCGAGGAGATCTTGAAACACAATCCGATCGGCACCGCAGAAGAAACGATCCTGTGGATGCTGCTCAGTGTATTGAACAGTTTTCTTAGCTTAAGCGAAATGGAAGCTCCGTGCTTTACGGCCCGGCCCGATGCTGCGACGTTTCGCAACGCGGTCTTATACGTGCTGAAAGACCGTCGCGTGCCTGATTTCGACCCGCTGCCTTATATTGATAAACTGGTATCTGATGCTTATTGAACAATTCGTACTCTCTATCTTTCAGCAGAACACGCGTGTTGTTGCCTGTTCGGCGACCAAACAGGCCATCTGCATCGACCCGGCCGAACCGTCGCCGGCCGTTGCTGATCTTATTACCGCCAAAGGCCTCGATCTAAAAGCCATTACCCTGACACACGGACACCTTGACCATATCGGCGGTGTTGCTTTCCTTCACGAACGATTTCCCGACGCCGAGATCCTGCTTCACAAGGGCGACGAGGATCTTTACTACGGCCTGCCGTCACAGCCGCTTTTTATGGGAATGCAGCCGCAGCAATTGGCCGCTCTCGGCTTGCAATACAAGGAACCGCCGGCATTGACCCGAAACTGGGAAGACGGAGAAATTTTTCAGGTTGGTGAATTGGAATTTGAGGTGCGCCATTGTCCCGGCCACACCCCGGGACACGTCGTGTTGGTCGCATCTTCTGCCAAGAAGGTCTTTGTCGGCGACTGTCTGTTCGAAGGTTCGATCGGCCGCACAGATCTGCCGGGCGGTGACCATGCCCAGTTGCTTGACTCGATAGGCCGCAACCTGCTTACGCTTGACGATGATTTCATCGTCTATTCCGGCCACGGCCGCGAAACGACCATCGGCCGCGAAAGAATGAGCAATCCTTTTTTGAACGGGCTTTATGATCTTAGCCGCCGCGGCAGATTCGTATAACCTATTTCAATGGACGAAGGCGGTAGATCCGAAAGATCCCTAGATCGCGAGGTTCACTTCTCTCATAAAGTTTGTCGAGATTCGACCAGTTCGGTTCGGCCTCGATCGGAACCATCGCATATTCGATCGACGGCAGCTGAGGAATAGCTCCGGATGCGATACGCTCCTTGAACTGCGTATAGCCAGCCGTTTCTTTTTTGATCTCCGCCGGCGTTATGGGATCGGCACCGGACTTCAACGCGGCAAGAGCTCGGCCGCCGCCAAAGACCGCAGCCCTAAATTCATAGAGGCCCTGCGTCAATGCCCGCTCGAATTCCTCTTCGCTGACACCGCCAAAATATATATGGGCCAGAAATAATTCCTTGTTCTCGGCCTGGCTTAATCCGCCCGCAGAATTGATGTGCGGATTCCATAGCGAACGAAAGCCCGTTGCCGTCGGAACATAATCAGCCACCATCATACTTGAAGCAAATACTGCCGGATATCTGCCCGCGGCATCCTTTTGGATCGGCTGCGAATTCAGATACGCAAACGCCGGGATCGCCTGTTCCCGCAGGCCTTCGATCGGAGTATATTTTGCCGCCGTGCCTGACGTTTCGATAACGCCCCAGATCGCAGCGGCTATCGCCATATACACGACCAGCTTTTCATAGGCACCGCCCACACGAAATATCAGCCAAACGGCCAATACAAGGGCGATACCTGCCATATAGTTGGCGATAAAGATCTCATAGTGTACCGGTTGGAGTGAACGGCCGGTTATCACCTGTTGATTCAGAAGCAGAAGCGGTGTTATGCCAAATGAAATGGTAAATGCTGCCAACGGTTTCGAGATCTCTGCCTTTCCCTTAAGATACACGACGAGAACGGCTGCGGCCGCGACAAGTCCAAGTATGACCGGCACCGCTGCGATATCCGGCATTCGAGTCAAATGCAGCAGTTGTACGTCGTCCATATGCGTGTCTCGCTGAGCCAGCATGGCGAAATATTTAATAGAACCAAGACCAAGTATGGCCAGGGGAATCAGAGATCTTGCGGCCGACTTGGTGGAAAGCGGCCCAAATATTGCTGACGCCAAAGCAAAAATAGCCAGCCACGCCGCGGCGGCAGTCCACAGATAGAAATATGTGAACATCAATATTACCAGCAAAAAACCGGCAACTGTTGCCCACAGAACGATCCGGTTCCACCTTTCTGCGGCGAACGAACGCCATATCGCTGCACAAAATAGAAAGAAGATCGGAAAACCGAGCCCCGGCTGGTAACGCCGCAGATACGGGAAAAAATCGATCAACACACCGCCCGTCAACCATTGCCGCAGTTCGCCTTGATAGGCGATCGCCGTACCGGCACAAAGAGCAAAGACCACCGCGGATCCGGCCAACCGGTCGTCGCCCGATAAGTCTTTGACCAGTAAGAATATCGCTAATGCGGAAAATATCGGCAGTAAAAAGTTCAAAAGGGCGAAGCCGCTCCCGGTCGAAAGGCCGAACATTTTGAAGATCGCCGCGGATGCATAAGCCGGCACGAATTGGACAGAGTAAAGCGATTCGCCGGCCGGGCTGTCGTTGCCCGTTTGCGGATCATTTACACGCGGCCTGCCGTTCATCAGCGAATTGACATACGCCGAATATGCCGTTTCGTCATAATTCGAAACAAAATACGCACCGGTAAATGCTGTTCCCTTGCTTATCCATAGCGCCGCTTGCGGGTATGCTGCAAGCAGCATCACGAAAAACGCCGGTCCTGCTGCCCATATGACAGTTCGAAGCTTTTTATTTTCCATAACAGAGAAAAAGAAAGGCCGGAAGCTTTGCCCCCGACCATTCTAATACAAAAATGTCCGCGTTGTTATGCCACGGTCACTTGTTCGTCCAGATAAACATCTTGGATCGCATTTAGCAGGGCTGCTCCTTCATTCATCGGACGCTGAAATGCTTTGCGGCCGGATATCAACCCCATGCCGCCGCCGCGTTTGTTGATAACGGCTGTTCGAACGGCGTCCGCCAGATCGCTTTCGCCTTTTGATTCGCCGCCTGAATTGATCAGTCCGCACCGTCCCATATAGCAATTGGCAACCTGATAGCGGACAAGATCGATCGGATTATCGGTCGTCAATTCGGTATAGATCTTCGGATTGGTCTTACCATAGCTGCTTTCCACATTGAGCATGTTGTAGCCGCCGTTGCGTTCCGGAAGCTTTTGCTTAATGATGTCTGCTTGTATCGTAACCCCGAGGTGGTTTGCCTGTCCGGTCAGGTCCGCTGCGGTGTGCATATCGCCTTCGGCACCTTTAAATCTCGGGTTCCGCAGGTAGCACCACAGAATGGTCGCCAGACCAAGTTCGTGAGCATAAGCAAATGCTTCTGACACCTCAACGATCTGCCGTGTCGATTCATCTGAACCAAAATAGATCGTGGCACCGACCGCCACCGCACCCATATTTCGAGCCTCATCGATATTGCCGAACATTACTTGGTCAAAGCGATTCGGATATGTCAGCAATTCATTGTGATTGATCTTTACGATGAACGGTATCTTGTGAGCATATTTACGGGCAACGGCTCCGAGCACGCCAAAAGTTGAAGCGACCGCGTTGCAGCCGCCCTCCACGGCCAGCTTAACGATATTTTCCGGGTCGAAATACGCCGGATTCGGTGCAAAGCTGGCACCGGCCGAATGTTCAATACCCTGATCGACCGGTAATATCGAAAGATATCCGCTGCCGCGCAAACGGCCATTGTCAAAAAGCGTTTGCAAACTGCGAAGCACCGCCGGGCTGCGGTCCGAATCCAGCCATACGCGGTCGATAAAATCCCCGCCCGGTAAGTGAAGATGTTCTTTGTTAATAGCGTTTGCTGTATATCCCAACAGTGGTTCGGCGTCTGTTCCCAGCAGCTCTTGAATTTTGCTGAATCCGATCGGCATTTAAAGGTCTCCTAAAAAATAGATAGTTTTATAATTGCGAATTTTGACCGCGATTATACCATATTCGTCGCCATCTTCCTTATCGGCGGGTCTATAATTTGCTTTTCCGGCCGGTTTCGATTATATTTGGCGACTAATAGAGATCTGATATTGCCACCCTATAGGCGAATCCGTTTTCAAAAACCACAAAACAACTCGGCTGATTGCCGTAATTTTCTAAACCGAGGTCTATTTATGAGAAATCTCTCGCGCATCAGGCTGCATTTTATGCTGATGCTTTCGTGTCTGTTTTTTTCGGCTTCTATTTTCGCTCAGGACAAAGAATGGCGTCCGATCCCACCGGAACAGCTGGCAGCAAAAACCTCCGGCGTTGAACCAAATGCCGATGCCGAAGCTCTTTTATGGGAAGTTCGCATCGACGATAGTTCCTCCGAAGGCTTTACGCGCCGCCATTATGTCCGCGTCAAGATCTTTACCGAACTCGGCCGCGAAAAATACAGTAAAATGGACATTCCCTATTACAAAGGCCTTAAGATCAAAGACCTTGAGGCTCGTGTGGTCAAGCCCGATGGGTCCATCGTTGAGATCGGAAAGGCCGACATCTTTGAACGCGAGATCATAAAGGCCGGTGGGGTCAAGGTCAAGGCGAAATCTTTTGCCGTGCCGAATATCGAACCGGGCGTTATCGTCGAATACCGCTACAAAGAATCTTACGAAGACGGCGGAGCATCCGGCTCAAAACTCCCATTTCAGCGCGATATTCCGGTTCAAAGGCTTTCGTATTATTACAAGCCCTACAATTCGAAAGAACCGAAATATCAAAGCTACAATTTCAACGACGCAAAATTCACCAAAGATTCCAACGGCTATTGGATAGCGACCCGAACCAATGTTCCGGCTTTTCGCGAAGAACCCCGGATGCCGCCGCAGGACACGGTGCGTCCGTGGATGTTGTTGACCAGCACGCAATTTGAGATCGTCGGGGCAACGTCAATGGGTTATACCTACACCGTGAAAAACCCCAGCGACCCGAAATCTTATTGGGGCGGCGTAAGCAGTGAAAGACTGCCTTTGCTTAAATTCATTACCAAAAGCGATAAAGATATTCGTACAAAGGCCGAAGAGCTGACCGCGGGTTTGACCGACCCGGACGCCAAATTGCGCAAGATCTACGCCTTTTGCCAGAACGAGATCAAAAATACGTCTTACGACCCGACACTTACCGACGAAGACCGCCGCAAATTGCCGCCTGTAAAGAGCATCGGCGACGTTTTGAAACGAGGCCAAGGTTCGGCAATGTATATCGATTTCCTCTTCGGAGCATTGGCAAATGCGGCCGGTTTCGAAATTAACATTGCCTTGATCCCCGATAAAAAAGACATCTTATTTCAGCCGGAAATGACCGTCGAAAGCCATCTCCACACCGGAGCGATCGCCGTTAAGATCGGTGACGATTTCAAGTTTCTCGATCCGGGCTCCAAATTCGTTCCGTACGGCATGCTGGCTTGGTACGAAGAAGGCAATTGGTCACTGATCGCCGGCGAAAAGAATTATTTTTGGCGACAGACACCGCTTGCCGATCAAACCAGATCGAACACCAAACGCAATGCGAAATTTGAACTGCTTGAAGATGGAACGCTGCAGGGCAAGGTGGCAATAGAGATCACCGGTCATCCGGCGATATATTACCGGACCCAAAATTACGACGAAACGACCGCCAAGCTCGAAGAGGATCTGAAAGAATCTCTTAAAGCCCGGTATTCGACCGCTGAGATCTCAAACGTCAGTGTGACCAACCTTTTGGACCCGGCTAAACCGCTCGTCCAAACCTATTCCATCAAAATACCCGGCTACGGCCAAAAAACCGGAAAACGCATCTTCTTTCAGCCGGGATTTTTCGAATTCGGTTCAACCCCGGTTTTTACAAACACGCAACGCAAATACGATGTGCTCTTTTCCTATCCGTGGTCTGAAACCGACGTTGTCCAGATCGCGCTGCCGGAAGGGTTTGCTCTTGACAATGCAGACGCTCCGCAGGGGGTTGGCGACCCGCAAAAGATAAGCAAACTGGAGGTCAATATCGGCGTCACCAAAGATGGCAAGGAAATCGTCTATCGCCGCAATTTCTTTTTCGGCGGCGGTGGAAACCTTCTGTTCCCGGTCCAAAGCTATCCGATATTGAAATCTATGTTCGACGAGTTTCACAAAACCGATACCCATTCGCTGACCGTTAAACAAAAATAGAGAGTTGATCCGATGAAATTTCTCCTAAAATTAAGATCTGCGGCCGTGCTCGCAATTTTGACCGCCACCTTTTCTGTTGCTGCCATTGCCGGCGATGACGCCCCGGCGTGGCTGCGTCAGGCCGCCTCCGTTACTCCGAAGGCATACGATAAAAAGGTCAATGCGGTCGTTCTGCTGCGTGAGCAGTCGATCTCGCTCGATAGTTCCGGTAAATTGATCACAGTGGAGCGTTATGCCGTCCGCATTTTGAACCGTGAGGGCAGACGCGAAGCCTCGGCCGTTGCATTTTACCTTTCAAATTTCAGCAAGGTCACGAATATGGAGGCGTGGACGCTGCCGCCGTCCGGAGCGGTCAAGACTTACGGTAAAAAAGACACCATTGACCGCATTTCCGACACTGACGACATCTATGATGAGGGCCGCATTAAGATAATAGATGCCTCGGGCGACGTAGATACGGGATATGTTTTCGGTTATACGGCCACGACGGAGGACAAGCCATTGTTCTATCAGGACAAATGGGTGTTTCAAGACGACCTGCCCACACTTGTGTCCCGTTATTCGTTGAGCCTTCCGGCGGGTTGGACGGCGTCTTCCGTTACATTCAATCGCGAAGACGTCAAACCGCAGATCAACGGCTCGACATACACCTGGGAATTGCGCGACCTGCCGCCCATACCGCGTGAACCGCTTAGCCCTTCTTTCGTCAATATCGCACCACGCATTGCCGTCAATTATCTGCCGCCGGATGGCAAAAGCACGGGCCGCACCTTTTCGGATTGGAACGAAGCCGCCACATGGACCGCGGGTTTGTACGAACCGGCGGTGGTTGTTGACGACGCCGTGGCGATCAAGGCCCGCGAATTGACCGCAAATGCGAAAACGGAGCTCGACAAGATCAGAGCCATCGGCTCCTACGTGCAAAATCTCCAGTACATTTCCATAGATATCGGTGTCGGCTACGGCAACGGGCTGCGTCCGCGGCCTTCCAACCTAGTTCTTAACCGCGGTTACGGCGATTGCAAGGACAAAGCCAACCTGATGCGGGCGTTGCTCCGTACGCTAAAGATCGAATCATATCCGCTGGCGATCTATTCGGGCGATCCGACCTTTGTTCGCAAAGAATGGGCATCTCCGAGCCAATTCAATCACGCGATCTTGGCGGTCAAGGTATCGCCGGAAACGGTCACGCCGACCGTCATCGACCATCCTTCGTTCGGAAGACTGATGATATTCGACGCAACCGACCCATACACCGCGGTCGGCGACCTGCCGGACCATCTGCAGGGCAGTTACGCTATGCTGATCTCCGAAAAGCAGGGCGGATTGATCCAAATGCCGGTCACCCCGCCTGATTTCAACGCGTGGAAGCGTGAAACCTCTGTAACGCTGTCGGAAACCGGAGCTTTAAAGGGCAGCATCAAAGAGCGCACCACCGGCCAGCCTTCAACAGGACTCCGCGGCATGTACCGTTCCCTTTCAGCTGCTGATTTCAGCAAAACGATGGAAAGCTGGCTGGCCCGCAATGCCAGTTCCGCAAGGCTCGATAAGCTGACCGCCGACGACCGGCATGCCGACCGCGAATTTGATATCGATCTCGAATTCACTGTGCCTGCCTATGCCCAATTGATGCAAAATCGTCTGTTGGTATTCAAACCCGCCGTCGTCTCCCGCTCAAACTATCTGAATCTTGGCGACAAAGACCGCACTCACCCGATCTTGCTGGATGCCACTTCGTTCTATGAAAAAGTAGTATTCGACCTCCCGACAGGATTCGAGGTTGATGAAATGCCGGACGCGGTGGATATTACATCAAGTTTCGGAACCTATTCGGCAAAATATGAGGTAAAGGACCACAAGCTGGTTTACATCCGAGCGCTGAAAACGGACCGTTCGACCATTCCGGTGGATAAATATGGTGAGGTCCGCAGCTTTTTTGCCAGAATGGCAGACGCCGAACAAACACCCGTTGTCCTAATGCGAAAATGATAAAGTGCCGGACATCCGTCGTGTTGTCCGGCTTTTTTCTATTGTCACTTCAATAGCTTTAACAAGGCTTTCTCTTCTTTTTCGTATTCAGCCTGAATGTTGCCGATCCGCCGCATTTTCCGCGGCCTGAAAGCGTCTAGCGTCACGCCGTTCTCATAAGCCTTTATCACCTTTGGATGAATGTACGAGCCGCGGCAAACGGCCGGAGTGTTGCCGAGGTCTTCGGCGACCTTTTTCACGGCTTTTACGACATTCCTTTTCACATCTGTCTCCGATTCGCCGACGCCGATCTCGGCAAGCTCTTCGGCGGCCAATAGCGTCGCTCCCCAGGTGCGCAGATCTTTCGACGTAAATTGGTCTGCTGTTGCTTCCTTGATGTATGCATTTACATCCGCCGGCTTGATGGGATGGATCTTGCCGTTTTCGTCCAAATATTTGAAGAGTTTTCCTCCTTTCAATTGCTTCAGCTCTTTCAATATTGCCGCCAACTTTTCATCTACTAGCACCTTGCGATGTTTGATGTGGCTTTTGCCGACAAAATCAAAAATCAATTTGCCGCCGCGTTCTATCTTTAGGTGCTTATTTCGCAATGTCGTTATACCAAATGTTTTGTAGGTCTCGGCACTTTTGTCCGTCCCTGTGCGAATATAAAGTTCATTGATCAACCGCATCATCACAGCCAGCACTTTTTCCCGCGGGGCACCTTTAAGCAGGATGTCTTTGTTGGTCCTGCGGCGCAGTGCGGGCAGATAGCGGCCAACTTCTTCGATGCGCTCAAATTTCTTTTTCTGCTGTCTTTCGGCAAATGCGGCTTCGTAGATATACTGCACGCGGCCGGTCGTATCCATGCCGACGGCCTGAATGCTGGTTCGCGGCGAAACTGCGATCCGCACCATCTTCCACGCCGGCGGTATTACCAGCGAACGGATCCGTTCCAGCGTGTCGTTATCGATGATCGCCTTTCCGGTATGATCGGTGTACCTAAAACCCGACCGCATGGTGCCTTTGCGCATATGCCATCGGCAACGTCTTCCTCGTTCAATACACAACTTCGCCGCTGTCGTATCCAATTTTTCCGATCGCTGTTTTGCCATAGATCAAAACAAAAAAGGCAAGGCCTCACGGGCCCTGCCTTGCCTGTGTAAAATTACCGGCCTATCTATTTGCTAACGACATTTCCGTCAGCATCGATAACGGTGATCGAATAGCCCAGCTCCTTCAATCCGGGTTCGATGACACTTCGGTCCCCGACGACGACGATCGCCATTTTGGACGGATCCAGATACTTATTCGCGACCCGCTTAACGTCTTCGAGAGAAACGGCATTTACCTTAGTGAGGTAATCATTAAAGTAGCTGTCCGGCAATCCGTATGTGACCAATTCGGCCACCTTTCCGGAAACCTGTCCGACCGTCTCAAACCCTTGCGGGTATCCATTGACGGCGGCCGTTTTACTGATCTCCAGATCGTGTTCGGTAACCGGGATGTCGCCCCTCATACCTCCGATCTCCTTGATCAATTCGGCAACCGATTCTTTCGTCGAACCGGTTTGAAACGCTCCGCCCGCCCGGAATGGCCCGGCGCCGCGGCGAGTTGAAAACGAGCTATACGCTCCATAAGTGTAACCTTTATCTTCGCGAAGATTTTTGAAAAGGCGTCCGGAGGAACCGCCGCCGAGTATCGAATTCATGATATCGACAGCATAATAATCCGGGTTGCTTCGCTCGATCCCGACCACGCCCACCGCAATGTTCGATTGAGCAGCACCGGGTTGGTCCACTATGTAAATGCCCGGTTTTGCCGACATCGTCTGTGCGGAAGATGACATTTCTACCGTTTTGCCCGCTTTCCAGCCGGAAAATGCCTTTTCCAGATGCGGCACCACAGCCTTTACGTCCACATCGCCGGCAACGATCAGCGTAGCGTTATTTGGAGTGTAGTTTGCATCGTGAAATTTGATCAGATCTTCTCGTTTGATCGCCTTGAGCGATGCTTCGGTCGTGTCGCGTCCGTACATCTGGTCGCCGTACAGCACCTTATTGAACGCAGAATTGAGCACGGCTGCCGGCTGCGAACGCCGCTGGGTCAGGCCGATCAGCGACCGGCGACGCATACTTTCGATCTCCGAATCCGGAAAGTTCGGGTTCTGCACCACGTCCGAATAGATCGCCAAAGCCTGATCCAAATTTTTCGTCAGCGTCAGCAAAGAAACATTGCTCGAATCCCAACCCGAATTGGCCGAAACCGATGCACCGATATTTTGCAGCTGATTAGCAATATCGACCGCTGTTCGGCTTTCCGTTCCTTGGTTAAGCATCGATGCCGTCCACGAAGCAACGCCGAATTTTTCTGCCGGGTCCAGCGACGTACCCGAATTGAACACCAAATTCATCGATACGATCGGCAATTCGTTGTTCTTGATAACCCAAACATTCAACCCGTTGCTGAGCTTTGTTTTTTCGATCGCCGGAAGCGCAAATTTTACGGCCGGGCCTGCTTTCGGCAGCATTTCTTTTTGCTTTTGCACCAATGCCGGATCGATCTCTTTAGCCTTGGTCGTTGCCGGTTTGTCGGTTTCGGCATTGCGGCGCGTGATGGCCGCCTTGCTCGGCACATAGCTAAGAGCCAAGCGGTCTTTCGTCAGATATTGCTTCGCAACACGTTGAACATCCGCCGGCGTTACCTTTTGATATCGGGCCAGATCATCTTGAAAATATGCCGGCTTTCCTAGATACCCGGCGTAGCTGCTCAGCTGTGAACCTTTGCCGAGGACAGACTGCAAGCTGTAGATAAAGCTCGATTCGCGGCCATTTAACGCTCGCGACATCTCTTCGGCGGTCGGTGGTTCGCTTTTTATCTTCTCTATCTCCAGATCGATCTCTTTTTCGATCTCATCCAGCGTTTTGCCCGGCCGGGCGGTCGCCGTAACGCCAAAGGTGCCGGCGATCTCGCTTGTCGAATTGCTCGCAAAAATTGAGCTGACCAATTCTTTGCCGTAATTCAAATTGCTTTGCATGCGAGAGCCGCGTCCGGATGTCAAAATGGCTGCCAGCGTGTCAAGCGCGGCTTCATCCGGCGTATATTGCGGTACGCTGTGCCACACCAGATACAGGCGCGGGAACGGAACGGTGTCCTCGACCGTTTTGCGGATCTCTGCTTCCAGCTTTGGCTGCGGCGGGTTCGGGCGTTTGATGTCTCCGCCTTTTGTTACCGGGCCGAAATATTTTTCGATCCAGCCGCGCGCCTGTTTTTCGTCAAAGCTGCCGGAAAGCACAAGAACAGCATTGTTCGGGGCATAATACGTACGAAAGAACGATTTAACGTCGTCCATCGTCGCGGCCGAAAGATCTTCCATTGAACCGATCACAGACCAACTGTACGGATGCCCCTTCGGGTACATCAGCGAACCGATATTTTCAAAGGCCGTACCATAGGGCTGGTTGTCCACCCGCAGGCGGCGTTCGTTCTTGACGACATCGCGTTGATTGTCGAGCTTATCCTGCGTCATTGCTTCCAGCAGATTGCCCATTCGGTCGGCTTCAAGATACAGCGTCCGTTCAAGAAAATTCGACGGCACCACCTCGTAATAGTACGTTCGGTCCTGGTTGGTAGTACCATTGACGTTGCCGCCCATATCATCGATCGCGCTCAGGTAATCGCTCATATAGTTCTTCGAGCCCTGAAACATCATATGCTCGAAAAGATGGGCAAACCCCGTTCGGCCGACCTCTTCATTCTTTGAACCCACGTGATAGAAAACATTTACCGCAACAACCGGTGTTGTACGGTCTTCGTGAAAGATCACGCGAAGGCCATTTTTAAGCGTAAATTCTTTATATTTGATGGCGGGCAATTTTTCGCCGCTCTTCTGGGCAAAGGCCGCCACGGCGGAGAATATCATCGTCAGCACCATGGCCACACCTATAATTGATTTGAATTTCATGATTCCCTCTTAAGTTGATAGGTAAAAAAATACAGCGCTATTCCTGGAAATAGCGGAAAAACCAGTTTGTTTTACTTGGTATTATACTTGATCTACGCCCGAATGGTTTCACGGCGGCCGCGATGGGAGAAAACATAAAGCGCAAAAAGCGTGACCGTCACAGCGGCCGAAACCAGACAAAACTGACAGAACGCCCCGATCACAACACCTTGTAGATACAGCAGATACAGCGTAACGAGAAACATCAGCGAAACAAGAGCGCCGAATATTTTCCACATCAAGCCATTGCCGAAAGCCGCCAGTGTCGCCAACGAAAACGCTGCAAAATAAGCAGCTCCGCCGATCGCTGCCAGCGGCACGCCGGCGATCTCAGCATATGAACTGGTCAGAACCGTTTCGCAGCCCGAAATAATGCTGCATGGCACCGGAACGGCCGTGTAATGGTGAACGGAAAGATATGCTGCGTCCGCCACCCCGATCAGAGCAACGGCGGCGGCGATGGCGGGCAATTTAGCCAAACGGGAGCCTTCTTCTGTCCGTTCCGTTTCTTCCATGACAAACTATTTACTTGCCGCCGGTGAATTCGCTGGGGCCGGCGCCGAAGCTGCTGCCGGGGCCTGCTGTTGGGCAGAGGCTTTTGCCAATTCGGAATCGATCAATTGCTTCAGCGCCATCGTGTTCATTTGTTGATACGGGATCGAAATTCCGTTGATGTAGATCGTCGGCGTTGAATTTACCTGCAGTCCGCGTCCGCGGGCAAGATCGGCATCGACCCTTTCCTTGGCAGCACGGCCGGCTAGGTCGGCTTCGAATTTCGCCATATCAAGCCCGATCTGTTGCGCATATTCGGCCCACATCTTCTTATAATTCGGATTGCCCGTCCAAGCCTGCTGATTTCTGAACAAAAGGTCCTGCATCTGCCAGTATTTTCCCTGCAGCCCGGCAGCTTCGGCGGTTACGGCCGCGTCATAAGCTTTGTCGTGTGCCGGAATAGCCAGCGGAAAACTGCGGAAGACAAATTTTATCCGATTGCCGTATGCCTGCTGCACCTCTTTCATGACCGGATGCGTAGCCGCACACGAACCGCACTGATAGTCTGCAAATTCTTCTATCGTCACTGCCGCTGTCGGTGAACCAAGCATATTTGCCGGCTGGGCGCCCGGTTCAGACGTGGTCGCCGGAGAATTTACCCGGTTCGTTGATGTATTGCTGCGATTGGCCGTCGTGGAATTCGCCGCCGGTTTTGACGAGCTGTAAAGCCACCAGATCCCGACGACAGCCGCGATCAATACCGCTCCGATAACGACCAGCGGCATCGCACTGCTTTTCTTTTGGGGTTGATTCATTGCCATAATCCTATGTCTAAACGGCTCGCAGCCGCTGTTTGCCCGCGGCTTCCGCACCGAGCTTGTTCAAATGTTTCTTTACTGTCGCGTAAATACCCTCTGCATCAAGTCCATAGCCCGCCAAAAGCCGATTTGGGTCGCCATGAGTCACTATTTCATCCGGCACACCGAGCCGAACCACTTTAGTATTACCGAGCAATTCGCGCTCTTCGAGCGTTTCCATCACCGCCGAACCGATGCCGCCGGCCAGATAAGCTTCTTCAACGCTGACCAGAAGCGGATGCGTTTCAGCCAATCTTACCAGCAGCTCTTCGTCCAGCGGTTTCGCGAAACGTGCGTTCACCACAGTTGCCCGCACTCCATCGGCCGCCAAGCTTTCTGCCGCTTTCAAAGCCGGATATACCATTGAACCATACGCAAAGATCGCCGCATCGCTGCCTTCCCGAAGCACTTCCGCCTTTCCGATCTCAAGCAGCTGCGGTTCGGCGGATGTGTCGGCCCCGACACCGTTGCCGCGCGGATAGCGGAGCGCCGCCGGGCCTTGATGTTCGATCGCCGTCAGCATCATATCCCGCAATTCAGCCTCGTCTTTCGGCGCCATCAGCACAATATTCGGATATCCGCGAAGATACGATATATCCAACAGGCCGTGGTGGGTTGGGCCGTCGGCCCCGACAATGCCGGCGCGGTCCATCGCAAATGTCACATTCAGGTTCTGCAGGCAAACGTCGTGGATCACCTGGTCAAACCCGCGTTGCAAAAAGGTTGAATATATCGCCGCTACCGGCTTTAACCCCTCGCAAGCCATGCCCGCACAAAAGGTTACGGCATGCTGTTCGGCAATGCCGACATCAAACGAGCGTTCCGGAAATTTTTCGAGCGTTTTGTCAATACCCGTTCCGTCCGGCATAGCCGCCGTCAGAGCAATGATCTTTTCATCGCGCTCCATCAATTCGCACATTGTTTCGCCAAAGATCTGGGTATAGGCTTTGGCCGGTGCTTTTGCCGATTTATAGGCAAGGCCCGTTTTCGGGTCGAACGGCCCCGTGGCGTGGTAGGCGTAATAGTTCTTTTCCGGATTAGGAAATCCTTTTCCTTTGGTCGTCAAAGCGTGGACGATGACCGGCCCGTCGTCCACCTTCTTTGCTTCTTCAAGCGCCCGCACCAGCATCGGAACATTGTGGCCGTCAACATAGCCGATATATTTGAACCCGAGCTCATTGACCAAAGCTCCCGGCAATACCGCGGCCGCGATCGCATCCTTTACCGATTTGGCGGCCCTCCTCAGTCTTTCACCTATTCCCGGAACGCTTTCCAAAGCGTCGCCGATCTCTTCTTTGATGTGCTGATAACTCTGCGCTTCTTTAATGCGGTTCAGATATCCGCTGAGTGCTCCGACAGCCGGGGCGATCGACATCTCATTGTCGTTCAAAAGAACGATCATCCTCGATTTCAGATGCCCGGCTTGGTTGATGGCTTCCATCGCCATTCCGCCGGCCAGCGACGAATCGCCGATCAATGCGCAGACGTGAAAGTCTTCGTTCTTCTGGTCGCGGGCAACCGCCATGCCGAGTGCTGCCGAAAGCGAGGTCGATGCATGGCCGGCACCAAAGGTGTCATATGGCGATTCGTCTCGTCGCAGAAAACCGCTCAAACCTCCGTCCTGCTTTATCGTATGCAGTTCGTCGCGGCGGCCCGTCAATATTTTATGGGCGTATGCCTGATGGCCGACATCCCAAACTAAACGGTCGTTCGGCGTATCGAACACGTAATGCATCGCCACAGCCAGTTCGACGGCGCCAAGACTGGCCCCGGTATGTCCGCCGATGCGCGAACACGTTTCGATAATGAACTGCCGAACCTCGTCGGCTACTTCCTGCAGGTCTTCGACCCGAAGCTGCCGCAGGTCGGCCGGTGAATTTATCTCAGATAAGAATCTCATTGCGGTTCACAATATGCACTGAATGTCACATTTTAGCTTGCACGAGCGTAAATGTTAAATGGAAGTGGCCCCATTTGCCACACATTCGGCGTCGAGCTTTGCAAATCTTTACGTTCACCGGCTGTTTTAGTTCGTCCTTTTGAGCTGTTTCCGGCGTCATATGTAATGAACGAATGCGTGTATTTTCTTAAACAACTTATTTTCTCAAAGAGGTAAAGATCATGTCATTAAAAAAAGTAGTTTCAATATTTGCGATGTCAGCCGCCCTCGGGATGTTTGGCATTTCCGTTTCCGCACAAGAAGCACCTCAGCCGCCGGCGGACGGCAGCCATGGAGCCAAAAGGCCCCACGGCATGGGCCATCGCGGGCCAAAGGGCGGCCTGTTGCGCGAATATCACGGCCTTGACCTAACAGATGCTCAAAAAGCTCAGGTACACAGCATCTTGGAAGCCAATAAGCCCGATCAGGCACATCACGAAGAAATGCGTACGCTGATGGACGCAAAGCGCGGCGGAACGATCACTTCTGATCAGCAAACCCGTTTAAAGACACTCCGCGATGAACGAAAGATCAAAGAAGATCAGCTTCGAACCCAGCTCGATGCCGTTCTGACGACCGAACAAAAAGCAAAGCTCGACGCCAAACGCGAAGAACGCCGCAAGAAAATGGAAGAGCGCCGCGGCGGGCGTCCACCAATGCCGCCGCCGGCCGAACGACCGGACGACAACTAAGGTCAGATCTGTTTGTCATCGAAAAAAAGAGGTTGCCGAGAAATTCGGCAGCCTCTTTTTTACAGCATCGATATCAAACCTTAACGTGTTTTCGAGAAATAGCCTTGGCGATGGGTCAACTTGACCTTTTGTTTTTGCAATTCGGGGTTTGTAAGTTGGATCTCTATCTTGCGAAACGAGCCGTCGAGCTGCGAATTGGTCGGTTCGTACGCCACCAAATATTGCGAACGCATCTCTTCTTGGATCTGCGCAAAGGCTTCACGAAGTTCGCGTTCATCTCGCGGAAAATATGCCCGTCCGCCGGTATTTTCAGAGACTTTTGAAAGAGCCCCGCGGTTAACGCCGCGCATAAAATCATCGCCTATTCCGATGGAATAGATAACCGCCTCGGCCTTTTGTGCAGCCGCAACGGCATCCGCCAATTTCTTCTGGCCATATGTGTTATCGCCGTCTGAGAGCAAAATTATCGCCCGCCTTGTTTTTTCCGGCGCCGGGCCAAGCACCTCTTCGCCCGTTACCCAGATCGCGTCCCAGATCGCCGTCGAACCAAGCGCGGCCTGGTTCTGGCCGGAGATCGGCGGTGTGCCCGGCACCAGAACGCCGCCGCCAATATAGCCTGAAGGCGGCACGAACTGTACCCGGTCTATCGCCCGCCGCAGACGAGTCACATTATTGGTCATGCCCTGTTCCAGAGTCGATTCTCCGGTAAAAGAGACGATCGCGACCTCATCCTTGGCCGGCCGGATGACCGATTCGATAAAGGAAATGGCTGCCGCTTTTTCCTGGGGCAATGTCCGCTCTTGCGAGGCGCTCGTGTCGATCAATATCGCCAAGCTGAGCGGCAGATCTACCTGTCGCGAAAATCCGACCACCGTCTGTGCCTGGCCATTCTCGAACACCTTGATATCTTCGGGTTTCAGCGTTAAGAGCAGACGGCGGTCTTTGTCTTGCGCGGTAAAAAGAACATTTACCGCCTCCGTGTCCACCTTGATCACACCGTCTTCTTCATCGATCGGCGGTGTCGGCGAAACGGTCGGTGCCGGGAGCTCATTGGTCGCCACGGCGGCGGATGTGACCTGCAGCCCCGCTGCGGCCGCCAAAGCTCCGACAAACAACAACACGAAAACCGCCAAAAAAAACAATCCCCTTCTTTCTGCCATAAAACCCCTTTAGTTCAAATTGATCGCATCGCGCACCGAACGATAGCTCGATTTGGTCCGGATCTTATATTTATCTGCTTTCGATCCGTCCGTGAACCGCACCTCGATCTTCCTCGTTTTTCCGTCGTAATTCTGGTTCGCCGGCCGATAGGTGATCATGTACTGCGTTCGCAGCTCTTCCGATATTTTTTTGAACGCCCTTTCCAGGGCCATCATATCGCCCGTGAAAAAAGCTTCGCCGCCCGTCTGTTCACACAGCTGTGTCAGATATTTGTCGCCACGGTCCTTTACCGTTCCGGCGTCAACCCCGGGAACACTGCCTAAAAATCCGGCTTTGGTCGAAATGCCGAAAATGGTTGTTTCCGTCCGCTGAGCGATGTCAATGGCATCCTGTAGCTCCGCACGGCTAAACGTATCATCGCCATCCGTGATCAGAACGATCACACGGCGGCCCGGCACATTGCGCAGTTTTTCATCAGCAAACTGCCAGATCGAATCGTACAGTGCCGTTTGCGAACCGGTCTTGTTTACGCGATCCACTGCTTTATCAAGCAGGTCCAATTTGTCCGTAAAATCTTGTTTCAGCGAAATTTCGTTGTCAAAGGTCATAAAGGCCGCCCGGTCTTTGCGCAGCCGCGTTACCGTATAGATAAAATTCTTTGCCGCTTCTTTTGAAAATCGCAGTTTTCCGGCTGTCGATGGTGACGTATCCATCAAAACGCCGACATAGACCGGCGGATTCGTCTTTTCGTCGGAAAAGAACGTGACCGTTTGTGGAACGCCGTCTTCGAGCACCTGAAAATCGCTGCCGGAAAGCCCCGTCACCAGTTCCTTCTTGCGCGTAACGGTAACCGGCAGCCGCACCTCAAATGTCTTGATCTGGCCGCCGTCATCCGGCGGCGGCGTGGCCGAAGGCGTCTGTGCCGAAACATTTGCCGCTAACATGATTGCCGCAAACACCAAAATGAACGATATTCTGATTGAAGATCTCATACGAAATAGATAGCTTTTACGCGACCGCGTACAATTCTTTTCGATGCACCGGTGTCGCGATCTGTTGCATTTGAACATCCTGAAGTATAGCAAAATCAGCCGCCGAGGGCATATCCGGTTCGCAAAAGCCCTCTTTCGCTTTGTTTGCGTCGCATCTTTTTCGTAAGATTTCTCCATAACATTATGGATCGCAACATCTTTAGGGAATACGACATCCGCGGCATCGTCGGCCCGCAATTGACCGATGAGGTGGTCACCGCCGTCGCACATGCTATTGGCACTTTTTTCTACCGCAATGGAGCACGGCGCATCGCCATCGGTTACGACGCGCGTGAAAGTTCGCCGCGGTTTGCCGCTATTTTGGCCGCCGCACTGAATGAAAGCGGATGCGACGTGCTGCTCATCGGCCGCGTACCAACACCCGTGCTCTACCACACCGCTTTTACCCAACCGGTGGATGGCGGCGTTATGATAACGGGTTCACACAACCCGCCGGACCACAATGGCTTTAAGATCTGCCTTGGCCACTCCACGCTCTTTGGCGAGCAAATACGCGAGATCCGCGATATCACTTTTTCCGGCGAATTTGCCGTCGGGGGCGGAACGGTCGAAACCGCAGACGTCTTGCCCGGTTATATCGCCGACATTGTTTCAAAGGTCGATCTCGGCGACCGGCAGCTGAAGGTCGTCGTTGACGGCGGCAATGGCATGGGCGGCGTTACCGCCGTTCCCGTTTACGAAGAACTCGGTGTCGAACTGGTAAAGCTTTTTACCGAACCCGATTCGACCTTTCCAAACCACCACCCGGACCCGACCGTCGAAGAAAATCTAATTGACACCATCGCCGCCGTCCGCAATTCGGGAGCTGATCTCGGCATCGCTTTTGATGGTGACGCCGACCGCATCGGCGTGGTAGATGAGACGGGACGCATCATTTGGGGTGACGAATTGATGATCCTTCTTTCACGTTCGATCTTGGCGGAAAGGCCGGGTTCGACGATCATATTTGAGGTAAAATGTTCCCAAAATCTTTTTGACGACATCGAAAAGAACGGCGGACGGCCCATAATGTGGAAGGCCGGCCATTCTATTATTAAATCAAAAATGAAAGAAACAGCCGCCGCACTCGCCGGTGAAATGAGCGGCCATATCTTTTTTGCTGACCGCTTTTACGGTTTTGACGATGCCACCTATGCCGGTGCCCGCCTTTTAGAGATCCTGTCGCGGACCGATAAAAAGCTTTCCGAACTGCTCGCCGGATTGCCGCCGGTCTTTTCTACCCCGGAGCTTCGCACCGAATGTTCAGACGACCTAAAATTCGATGTCGTCGCACGCATCGCCGAGCATTATTCGCAAACTCACGATGTAATTACCATTGACGGTGCCCGCATTATTTTCGACGACGGTTGGGGACTCGTCCGGGCTTCCAACACTCAGGCCATTCTTGTTCTTCGGTTTGAAGCAAATTCTCCGCAAGCTTTGGCCGCCATTCGCTCCGAGGTCGAAGAAAAAGTGAACGATATTATCGCCGCTTCGTAACTGTTCTTGCCTGATATTTTTCTTGTCAATGTTCCGCGTTGGATGATGGCGGCCTTTCGGCCGACTTCTATACCGGAGCATTTATATGAAATATCTATCAACCGGGGCTTTATGGCTGGCGATCGCCGCTGTTTTGGCCCTAACCCAGGCATTCACGGCATTTGGCCAGTCGAACGAATTGATCGGGTCGTGGAAAAACGGCAGCGTCGGAGCCATCTCTTATCAGAATCGTGTGACGGGTTCCGTAAAACCGGGCCGCGGCAGCTTATTTACCTATAAATTTCTGCCGGGCGGCACCTACGAATTCATCGGTTATATGGAAGTGACGATGTACAATTGCACCACCACCCTTTTCAACGACGTCAAGGGACGTTATTCGGTCAATGGTTCAACGATCACACTGAGCCCCAATCGAGATTTCTGGAAAAATACCAATTCATGCGCTGCCAGCGGGAATAAGACCCAGCTGAAGACCCCAAAGAAAGAAACAGTGCAGTTCGAATTCAAAAACAACGAATACGGCCAGCGGGAACTGTGCATCACTACCGATACCGGCGAAACCTGCTATCGCCGCAATGAGAATTAAATGATCAATATCAAACAATTGCGATATCTTACCGTTGCGGCCGTCGCCGTCCATCTCTTGCCGCTTCTCGCCTTTGCTCAGGCGAAAGCACCGGCCGCAGACATTGCCGCCAATGCCGATAAATATCTTTCCGCCCGGCTTGAGATAAAACAGACCGGCGGCTCGGCACTTATCGCCCGCGGCGGCCAGGTCATTTTTAGCAAAGGCTACGGGCTTGCCGATGAGGAAGCCAAAGTACAGAACACCCCAGCCACCAAATTTCGGATCGGTTCGATCACGAAACAGTTCACCGCCGCGGCTATCTTGATGCTCCAGGAAAACGGCAAGCTCAGCGTCAAAGACCCCATCTGTAAATTTATGGATAAATGTCCCGACGTTTGGCAGGGCGTTACGCTTCATCATCTGCTTTCAATGTCGTCCGGCATCGAAAGTTTTACGTCGCTCCCCAATTGGGGCCCAGAGCTGAGAACAAAGGATCTCGATCCGGCCGCCACCGTTACTTTGGTTGCGAAAATGCCGCTGAAATTTACGCCGGGCGAAAAATTTGATTACAGCAATACGAACTACGTTCTACTGGGAATGGTCATCGAAAAGGTCTCCGGCAAAAGTTATGAAAAATTCCTGCAGAAGAAGATCTTCGGCCCGCTAAAGCTTAAAGCTACCGGATACGACCACGGCATCACCCGCCTGCCCGGGTCGGCTCTCGGTTACACCCTAAAGGAGAACAAGATCGTACCGGCCGATAAAGCCAGTATGCGGCCGCCATATGCCGCCGGCGGATTGTATTCGACCACCGAAGATCTCTATAAATGGCAAACCGCTCTTTTTGAGGGCAATGTATTCAAAAGACCGGAGACGCTGACGGCGATGCTGACACCGGTCGCGGGCACTTACGCCTATGGCTTGAACGTTTCGACCGACGCTAAAGGCCGCCGTTCAATCTCGCACGGCGGTGCCATCGAAGGTTTTAATACAAATGCCGTCTATTTTCCGGCCGATCGGCTTTTCGTCGCCATCTTCGTCAATAACGATCGCGGTGCGGTCGCCGACCCGATGCGCAACCTGACGGCCATCGCCGACGGCGAACCTTTCACAATGCCCGAAAAGCGGGTCGAGATCAAGCTTGACCGCAGCTTGCTTGAAAAGTTCGTCGGTGTATATTCAGTCGGCGAAGCAATGTCGTTCGATATAACTTTGGGTGAAGAGGGTTTGATGATGGAACCCAAAGGCCAGCGAAAAGTTCAGATATTCCCGCAAAGCGAAACTAAGTTCTTTTTGACGGTCGTTGACGCCACATTGCAATTTCAAGCAGACGAGGACGGAAACATCACCGGTCTTGAATATTCGCAAGCCGGTCGAAAGACACAATTTAAGCGGATCAAATGACGGGCAGAATGGTTTTCGCCCGTCCAACGGGGTATTTCTCGATCAACTCGCTGCCGGCAGCGTAAATTTTCGGCCGGCTTTTGTTTCCTATAGGAAAGCTTATGAAGATCAAAATTCAATTTTTCACGCTGGTGTTGCTGCTTTCGGCCGCTGCTTTTGCATCGGCTCAAGCTCCGCTGACCATTACGGTCGATCTCGATCCGGCAGCCGGCATTGCGAGCAAAGATATTTCCGGCCGCCTGATCGTCTTTATGAAAAAAGATGACGGCAAACCGACCGATGGTTTCGGCACGGATCTTTCCGATCCGAACGCCGTATTTCTGACCGCCCGCGAGGTAATAGATCTTGCTGCTCCCGTTCGGCTAACGGCCGAAGATGTCTCGTTTCCCGCTTCTTTCACCAGCGCGCCGGCCGGCGAGTATCTGCTTTTCGCTCTGCTCGACCGTGACCATTCCTACACCTACAGCGGCCCGGGTGCTGGCGACATTTACAGCAAGGTTGTAAAGGTCACGCTGCCCGCCGGCGAAGCGAAACTGTCGCTTTCCGGCACCGTGCCAAAACGAAATATTCCGGCCGTTGATGGTGCCCGCGTCGTCGAATTTGACAGCCCGCTGCTGTCGCGTTTTTGGGGCCGCCCGATAAAGATGGAAGCAACCGTGGTCTTGCCGCCATCCTATGATAAAAGCAAAGATAAGTTTCCTGTAGTTTATTCGATCCATGGCTATGGCGGCACCCATCTCAGCGCTTTGCGGCAGGCGGAAAAGATCAGAAAAGAAATGTCCGAAGGCAAACGTCCAGAGATGATCTGGGTCTTTTTGAACGGGCATTTCTCTCTCGGCCACCATGCTTTTGCTGATTCGGCCAACAACGGCCCGTGGGGCACCGCTCTGGTAAACGAATTTATCCCGCACCTCGAAAAACAGTTTCGAATGGACGCCAAACCTTCCGGCAGGTTATTGACGGGCCATTCGTCCGGCGGCTGGTCTTCAATGTGGGTGATGGTAACCCACCCGGACTTCTTTGGCGGGACGTGGTCAACGTCCCCGGATTCGCTCGATTTCCGCAACTTTACCGGCCCTGACCTGACGACCGACACAAATGCTTTTAGCCGCAGCGCCAAAGATTTTCCGTTGGTGCGAATGGACGGAAAAGATCTGATGTCCGTTCGGCAATATGCTCAACAGGAATGGGTTACCGGTACATTTGGCGGCCAATTCGCCTCTTTCAATGCCGTTTTCTCACCTAAGGGGCCGGACGGACGGCCGTTGCCGCTTTTCAACGTTGTTACCGGCGACATCGACCCGCAGGTCGCAAAGGCATGGGAAAAATACGATGTTTCCCGCAAGCTGCGTGACAATTGGAAGACACTCGGCCCAAAATTAAAGGGCAAGCTGCACATTTATATGGGCGGTGCGGATACGTTTCATCTTGATGAACCGCTGCGTGTTTTCGAAGCTGAGATGAAAAAATTGGGAAGCGACGCCCGTATCGAATTTCTCGCCGGGCGCACCCATTTTGACCTTTTCAAGGACGGATTGAACCTCAAGATCGAATGGGAAATGTATAAAGCGGCACGGCCGAAAGCAAAGCTCCCGGCCGGAATGTGATCGTTTATCGAAGTCTGTCCAGCTCGGCTTGGGCTTCGGTCAAATGTTTGTTGAGAGCTAAGGCTCGGGTAAGATCTGCCCGGGCCTCTGTCGTTTTACCCATCCGCGCGTATATCCGGCCGCGGAGCAACAGATCCCAAGCATTCATCGTGGCTACCTTGTTAACTTCCTGAAGTGCCGCCGGGTAGCGCCCCATTTTGTAATATATGCCCGCCCGTTCTGACACAAACCCCGCCGCCGCCGAAGGTTTCAAGGAAATGCCGGTTTCCAGATCAGCAAGAGCCTTTGTTTGATCGCCCTTAGCCGAATATGCGCGGCCGCGATAGATATAGCCCCATTCGTTTTTCGGTTCCAATTCGATAGCTTTTGTGTATGAGGCGATCGCCGCATCATATTGCCCGGCATCCATTTGCTTGAACCCCTGTGAGCGAGCAGCCTCTGCCGGCGTCATCTTCTTTTCCTGTTCCGCCTGCGAATTTTGGATCTGATAGATCAGCTTTGAAGAATCGACGCGCGATCTGAATGACGGGTCGATCGCCACCGCCTTTGCAAAATCTGCATCTGCCAACTGCACCTGTTTCTTTTTAAGGTAGAGATCTCCCCGCTTTAGATAATAGGAAGCGTCTTTTTCGTAAATTATCGAGCTGGTGATGTCCGTAATTGCTTTGTCCGTCTGACCCAACTTGTCATAGCAATCGGAGCGAAGCATATACCGCAGTGCGTTCGGTTTATACTTTATCGCCTGCGTTAAATTTTCTATTGCCCGTTCATAAGAGTTTTTTTCCAGATATATTCGTGCTCTTTGATAGTATGCTTCGTCCGAATCGGGTTTCAATTGTATCGCTCGGGTCAGGTCCGCCAGACCCAAGGCATCCATTTTCAACGCACCATAGGTTCGTCCGCGGCCGATCATCATTTCCAGGTGGTTCGGAGCTAGCCGAAGGCCTGCATTATATGATTCGATCGCCAACCGATAACCAACACCGATCTCACGATTCAACCCCTGTACATAATGACAGGTGATATACGTCGGATTCAGCCTTACACACTCCGTAAAGTAACGGTCGGCCTCTTTATAATTCTTCGCCTTGAACTGTTCGTAGCCTTTATTAAAAGCGTCGATATGGGGTTGGGCCGAAGTGGTCGAGTGGCAGAAAAATAACAGCATCGCCGCAAAAGCGGTCAAAAATATTGATCTCATTACATTTTTTCCTTTTCTTGGGTGAAGATAGTTTTTCGTCTGGAATTATCATATGATTTCATTTTTGTTGTCAATTTTTTCAACGCACGAAAAAGCCGGGCAAAACCTGTTCGGCCGCCCGGCTGGAGATCACGATCGAAGCTGTTCAATCGTTAAAAGCTAAACCGAAGCCCAAGCTGCAGCTGTCGCGGCCCGCCGAACCGTGCCGTCGAAGGTGCGGTGAATGGTTCGCCTGCGGCCCTAGCCGGAGCAAAATCTGATGAACAGGTAATATCATAACCGGATGGATTTCCGCCGGTCGCACCGGCCGTATCCGTACAGAACGCACTGATCGCATCCGCACCAAAGCCTTTGTTTTTCGCTCTTGTGACATTAAAGACCTCCGCCGAAAATGCCAGCTTGTAGCGTTCGCCAAATTCAAATGATTTCAGCAGCCGCAGATCGAGGTTAAAGAATGAAGGCTGGCGAAACGTATTTCTACCGACCACCCGCCCGTCCACGATCGCCCGATCATTGTCGGAATTGTTGTCGCCGTTAAAATCATCGCCCATCACCGCCGTGTAGGGAAACCCTGTGCGTGTGATCATAATTCCCGAAAGGGTAAAGCCATATCCGAGGTCAACTACGCTTGATAGGTTCAGATTATGCCGCACATCCTGCTTTGAATACGCCGCTTCGGCCTTTAGGTCAAAAGGGTTGAGCGTCAATTCCTGGTCAAAATTGCGTTCGTTGGAATCGTCGTCGCGATTTCGGGCAAAAGTATAGTTGGCCGAAAAGGAGAACCTGTTCGCAAATCGCTTGTTCAAGCTAAATGTGAATGCATTATAGTCCGCATGCGCCGTCGATTCGTTGACGGAGATCCAATCCACACGCGGATCTATCCGACCGTTCGGATAATCGTAAAAGACCGGATAGCCCGTGCCGACGTATTCCGCGGGATATGCCGGATCCGTCTCGGCCATCGGCGGCCGCAGATTGCGGTTGAACCGCCGCTGCAGATTCCACGTCGAATTTCGCAAAAAGCCGACCGACATTACAAAATTACCGCCAAGTTCCTGGTCAAACGTAGCCGAAACCTGAAATGAACGCGGGTTGCGAAAATCCGGATCAAAACCAAAGATGCGCTGTCGCGACGGATCGGCCAGTGCCGCCACCTGTTCGGGGCGAAGCAGGTTCGGGTATGCCGCCACAAAATTCGAACCGGTCGAACCGTCCGGGTTTGGACGCAGGACACAGTTCGTTGCAGTTACGCTGGTACGGCAGTTTCCGCCGCTGCGTTCATCAACGCGGACAAATTTGCTGACCACACCGTTTTCAACGAATGGACGGATGAAAAGCACCGCCGGCGTACGCGCCGTGTAGATGCCCGATGAAAGCCGCAGCACAGAGCGGCCATTGCCGAAAATGTCCCATGCTCCTCCCAACCGCGGCTGCCACTGCGACATATCGTCCGGGATATTTTGGGTAACGGCGAAGTTCCCGTTCGGATTCGGCGGTGTCGGATTGTCAAGCATTTCCAATCGCAGCCCCGCCGTCAAGGTAAAGTTTTTATTGACCTTTATCTTATCCTGCAGATAGACGGCGTATTCCTTTTGATAGCCGGTCGCCGTGCCGAAATCCGGCAAGATCAATGCCGTCTGCTCTAACCGGCGGGGAATGTTGTTCAAATAGTTCGTAAGAGCACTTGTATTGCCGCTCGATTGAAATCGCCAAACACCGGCACCGTTCGGAATGCGGCGGCCGGTAAATTTGTTGATATTGATATCGACACCCAGCTTCAGCCGGTTTATGCCCTTTGTCCACGAAATATTATCCGATATTTGATAGCGAAGCGTTTCGAAGATGCGCGGGCGGCTGCCGTTGCCGCCTAATCTGGCATTGCTCGAACCCGGCAGCCCGAGCCCGTCGATACGAAGTTCCGGGCCGGCGTCGTTTGCCTCTTCGCGACGGTTGTCCGTGGCGGCCTGGGCTCGAAATTCGTTGACGAGATCAGCCGTCAATACCGAAACCAACGAGGCTTTGAGCCCATTGCTGGTGCCCTTTCGCGTTATTTCGTTCGCCCGGTCTGTCAATGTGATGCCTTCGTCCAGAACGCTGAAATTGTCGCCGCGAAAATTTGAATAGGTGTACTGAAAATTCAGCGTGTTGTTCGTATTCAAATTTACGTCAACACGGCCGAAAAGCGATATCGGATCGTTCGAGCTGACGCTTTCGCCCTGAAGTGCTTGCAAATTGGTCGGCAGCGTCGTGCCGGCCGGTGCATTAAAATCAACAAAATATGGTATTTTCAGCCAATTCTTTTCGATACCGAAAAAGAAGAACGCACGGTCACGTTTGATCGGGCCGCCCACCGATCCGCCAAAAAGATTTTGGTTATTGTCGCCGTCGTTCCCGAAAGCATCCGGCGAGGTCAACCGGTCATTGCGGTTGAAATAGAATGCTTCACCGCGAACTTCGTTCGTACCTGATTTGGTTACGGCATTGACGAAACCGGCATTCGTGCGGCCAACTTCGGCCGTCGCCCCAGCCCGCACCACCTGAAATTCGCGGATCGCCGTTTGCGGAAAGAAAAATACCGATTCGTTGCCGCCGCGTTGGTTGCCCTGCATCGCGTCATTAAAATCTGCACCGTCTATCGCAACATTTGAATTGATCGAACGCTGGCCCGATATTATCAATCCGCTGCGGTCGCCTTCCTGAACAACACCCGGCGAAAGCTGTACGAATTCTGCATAATTGCGTCCGCGGATCGGCAGGTCAGCAATGGCCTTTTCGCCGACGGTCGAACCGGAAGCCGATTCTTCGGGGTCGATCATGTCCTGTCCGGCCGTGATCGTTACATCCACCGAAGCTCCTTGCGGCGAAAGCACCATATCGACCGATGTCGTCTGTCCGACCGAAAGCGTGATCTCTGCCGTCTGATCGGCAAAACCCGCCGCCGTTGCCTTAACGGCGTAGCTGCCGACCGGCAGTACGGTCGCCGCAAAACGCCCGGAGGTATTTGCAACCGCATTTCGCGTCAGACCCGTTTCTTTGTTGCGGATCTCGATCGCCGCTCCCTGAACGACCGCACCGTTCTGATCAGCAACAGTTCCTTCTATCGAAGCACTGCCGGATTCAGATTGTCCGTATCCGACGGCCGCCAGCGTCATCATCGCCGCCGCAGTGAAAAATGTGTGTATGAATGTTTTAAAGTTCGATCTTTGCATCGCTTTTCTCTGTTGAATATCTCTTTGTCTCGGTTTGGCAAGTGAAGATTCTATTGCAGAGTTGTTAACAAAATGTGTGCGGCAGATTAACTTTGTGTAAACTTTGCCTCCGCCGCCCGATCTGTTCCCAAACAAGCACTAAAGCTTGCTTTTTGATATTATCGAAACCGCAATGATCGAAACTCCGCGTCTGAAAATGCGTCCTTTTACGGAAGCCGACCTCGACTGGCTGATCGAAATGCGCACCGATCCGCTTGTCAACCGATATCTCGGAGGCACCCGGCTGCAAAACCCCGAAGCCATTACGGACCGGCTGAAATTCTATCAGCGGTGTTATGACGAATTCGGCTTCGGCCAATGTGCAATGATCTTAAAAGAAACTGGCCGGCCGATCGGAGCCAGCGGTCTGCAGCCTTTGGAAGAAACCGGCGAGATCGAGGTCGGCTATAGTCTGCGGCCGGAATTTTGGCGTATGGGCATCGGTTTCGAATGTGCTTCGGCCTGGCTCGAGCACGGATTCAACATCGCCGGGCTGCCTCGGATCGTCGCCGTATGCGATGATAAAAACATCGGTTCATGGCGTATCATGGAAAAATGCGGCATGCAGTTTCAACGCACCGAAGAACATTACGGTATGTCGTGTCGCTTTTATTCGATCGAAAAAGAATGGTTCACATCTGCTGAATGAATCCGAGCTATCCAAAATTGATATTTGCCCTTGTGCTTTCCGCCTATTTTTTGTGGATAGCCGCAACGCCGATGAATGGCAGTTTCCTGGATATTGTCGATCTGCCGATACATGAAACGGGCCATCTGTTGTTCTCGCCGTTCGGTGAATTCATCGGCGTCGCCGGCGGAACCATCTTTCAGCTCTTTGTGCCGATCGTTTTCGTCGGTTATTTTGTTTGGCATTACAAATATTATTCGGCCGCGATCGTGCTTTTTTGGGTCGGACAGAGCTTGTTCAATGTGTGGGTCTATGCCTCAGATGCCGTGGTCATGCAGCTTGTTCTGATCAGCGGTTCGACCGGTGCCGAAGGCAGCTTTCATGATTGGAACTATATGCTGAGCGAAACCGGTTTGATCGGATCGACCAAGATAATTTCCGGCATCCTCCGCGGCTTGGCAACGCTGACGGTGCTCGCCGCCGCCGCACTTTCCGTCTATCATTCGCTCTATCCGACAACCGGGGAGTTCTATAGCGCCGACGATCTATGAAAGCAGCACTTATCACCGGAGCCAGCAGCGGGATCGGCGAAGCATTTGCCCGCCGGCTGGCCGAAGATGGCCGCGACCTCGTGTTGGTCGCTCGTTCAGCCGATAAATTGCATGCATTGTGCGATGAGCTGATGGCGGATTTCGGCATTACCGCCCATTTCATCGGCATTGACCTGATCGATTATCAGGCGGACGAACGACTTTTCAACGAGACACAGAAGCACGGAATGGAGATCGATCTGCTGATCAACAATGCCGGTTTCGGCTCGATGGGCGATTTTGCCAGGCTCGATCTTGAAAAGGAATTGGAGATGGTCAATCTCAATATCTGTGCCCTTGTTGCTTTGACACACCGCTATCTGCAGCCGATGCGGCAGCGCGGCGAAGGTGCCGTTATCAACTTGTCCTCTGCCGCCGGATTTCAGCCGATCCCTTTTATGGCAACTTACGCAGCTTCCAAAGCGTTCGTCACCTCTTTCAGCGAAGCTATTGCCGAAGAGAATCGTCCCTATGGCATACATGTCATGGCGCTTTGTCCGGGTTCGACCAAAACCAATTTTTTCAATGCTTCGAATATCGATCGCGACCGCCACATTAAAGGGCAGCAAACCGCCGAAGAAGTGGTCGAAACTGCTCTGCGAGGTCTTGAACATCACCGCACAAAGATCGTTTCCGGGTGGACGAACTATATCGGAGCACTTCTCGCAACGTATGCGCCGAATGCGTTGACCACCCGCATGATCGGCCGCACACTGCGTTCAAAATATCAGAAAGACATCGCATCAAAATGATCAGATTTACGGTTTTAGGCAGCGGTTCGACCGGCAATGCGGTACTTATCACCAGTGAAACGACACGGGTGTTGGTCGATGCGGGCCTTAGCGCACGCGAGATCTTGCGGCGTTTGGCGGCGGTCGGCGTTGATCCCGACCGACTCGACGCGGTCTTGATCACCCACGAACACAGCGACCACGCCGGCGGCTTGCGTGTTCTCCTATCGCATATCAAATGCCCGGTATTCATTTCAGCCGCTACTGCTGATGCCTATCTGAACACCCGCAAGGCGATCAAGCTTGATGGTACAAGCGAGGCCGTCCGCCGCCGCGACGCTCTCGCCGGCCGAACGGTCGAGATCGTTTCGAACAGCGAATTCCGCATCGGAGACATCGATTTCTCGCCCTTTTGCGTTCCACATGACGCTGCCGACAATTTCGGATTTGCAGCAAAAAAAGATGGCATAAAGATCGCCACCTTAATGGATTTTGGATGTTTTACGGACCTTATCCGCGAAAGCTTGGCCGGATGTGAAGCGATCGTCATTGAATCGAATCACAGCCGAGATATGCTGCGGGCATGTTCTGTTTATTCGTGGGATCTGAAACAGCGGATCGCCTCGCGAAACGGCCACCTTTCAAATGAAGATCTGGCAGATTGGCTGACCGACGGTTTTGATGGCTCCGCCCGCCACATCGTTCTGACGCATCTTTCACAACGCGCCAATGAACCGAACCTCGCACGCATCACCGCCGAAATGGCTTTGCAAATGCGGCCGCCGCTGTTTCGTGCGGAAACACGGATCACACTCTCTTATCCAAAAGACCCGACGGATTGGATAACCTTTTGAGGCCGAAAAAACGATAAGTTAGGTATTGTCTTAAATATGAGACGCTGCGGGCCTATTCTTCCGTCAGCGGCAGCAGCACGGTAAATTTCGCCCCCGTGCCCTCGCCTTCGCTTTCGGCCGAAACGCTGCCTCCGTGCATTTCAACAATGCTCCGAACGATGGCGAGCCCCAGTCCCAAGCCGCCTTTTCGAGTTGTAACAGCGTTTTCCGCCTGCCGATATCGCTCAAATACGTGCGGCAAAAAATCTGCCGAAATACCCTGTCCGGTATCTTCAATGGTCAATTCCGCATTGTCGCCGTTGCGGCACAGGCTCAATGTCACACGGCCGCCTTCCGGTGTAAATTTTATCGCATTCGAAACCAGATTATTCACTATCTGCACGATCCGTTCCTGGTCGGCATTGGCAATGCCCGTCGCCTTATCGATGTTAACGACAAGCTCTACGGGCTTGCTGTCCGCCACCGGACGCATTCCATTCACAGCCGATTCCACTATTAAAGCAAGTGGAAATTTCCGTTTCTCGAGCTTCAGCGTTCCCGAAACAATTCGTGTGACGTCTAACAGATCTTCAACGAATTTGGTCTGCACCTGAGCGCTTCGTTCGATCGCATCGACCGCCTTTTCAAATATCTCGTCATCGTCCGGACTTTTTTTCAAAAGTCGAACCCACCCCAGCATTGCATTGAGCGGTGTGCGAAGTTCGTGAGAAACAAGGCCCAGAAAATCGTCCTTTGCCGTATTCGCGGCCTCGGCGACACGACGGCGTTCCTGTTCGCGGACCAAACTGATCTTTTCGTCCTCAAATTCCTTTTGTTTGACCGAATAGCGTACGGCGCGTTCCAGATCTACGGAATTTATCGAACCCTTTATCAGATAATCCGCCGCTCCGCTTTTCATCGCCAGATTATCAATGGTCCTGTCGCCCTGGCCGGTTAGCAATATCATCGGGCACTGAAAGCCGCGGCGGCGAAGTTCCGACATCAATTCGATGCCGTCATGGCTGCCCAAGCGATAATCGAGCAGACACAGATCGTAACAATCCGAACTTTCCAGCTCGAGAGCCTTTTCAAACGACGGGATCCATTCGATCTGGTAAAGATCGGGGTCGATATCGGCGAAAAGTCCTTTCGTCAATATATAGTCGTCTTCGTCGTCCTCGACCAGCAGAACGCGAAGCGGCCGCGAAAATGGAGGCGTATTCGGCATAGAAACTAATCAGGCAATTCGACGAATTCGACCCAGTAATCACCTAGTGCCCGCATCAGATCGACCAATCGGTCAAATGTTACCGGCTTTGTAATGAACGAACTCGCCCCGCTATCATAACTGCGAAAAATGTCCTCTTCGGCTTTTGAGGTCGTCATCACGACCACCGGAATCCGCCGCAGTTCCGGACTTTCTTTTATCTCTTTCAAAGCTTCGCGGCCATCCTTTCGCGGCATATTCAGGTCCAAAAGTATCAGACCGGGCCGCGGAGCTGTTTCCGGGTCGGTAAATTTGCCGCGGCGGTTCAGGTAATCCATCAATTCTTCGCCGTCTTCGACAAATTTCAGGTCGTTCAGCACACGGCTTTCTTCCAGTGCCTCTTTTGTAAACATGCGGTCGTCCGCATCGTCATCGGCCATCAATATCGTAATTCGTCTTGGATTGGTCGTCATCTCTTTTCTCCCTATGTTGTTCCGCCGGCAGAAATATAAAGAACGTCGAACCCATGTCCGGAGCGCTCTCTGCCGTCAAAATGCCGCCATGCCGTTCAACAATTTTTCGGCATACTGCTAAACCGATCCCGGTCCCTTCGTATTCATTGCGACCGTGCAGCCGCTGAAACGGCGTGAATATCCGGTCAAGGTATTTTTCGTCAAATCCGATGCCGTTGTCTTTTACGCTGATCTTCCAATAGTCTGTGGGCTCGGCCGGCGCCGGTGTTATGTGGACATCCGTTGCCGGTTCGGCCGCTATGCTGATGTCGGGCGATAGGTCTTCTTTGCGAAACTTAAGCGAATTTGACACTAAATTTTGAAAAAGCTGCCTCATCTGCACCGGGTCTGCTTCGATCACCGGCAGTTTTCCGACGGCCACCTTAGCACCAGCATTTTGCACGGCCACCTCAAGGTCCAGCATCACATCGCGAACTATCGTATTCAGGTCAGTTTTCGAAAAAGGCTGGGCCTTGGTCGTCACCCGCGAAAATGTCAACAGATCGTTGATAAGCGTGTGCATGCGGTTCGCAGCGTTCTGCATTCGCTCAAGATAATCGCGGCCGCGTTCGTCAAATTTCTCGCCCTGGACCGTCCGCAGCCGGTCGCCGAAAGCCTGTATCTTTCGCAGAGGTTCCTGCAGGTCGTGCGAGGCCACAAAGGCAAAATCCTGCAATTCACGGTTGCTGCGTTCCAACTCCGCATTCATGCTGTTGAGTTCGGTCGTGCGTTCGCGTACACGGTCTTCAAGATCGTTTTTTGCCTGCAACAGCCGGGCGGCCTGTTCGTGCCGGTGGCGAAGATCGCGATAGACGAAATAATAGCTGACGGCCGCCAATGCCAGTGCGAACAGAAAAGCCAGCACCACGGTGACCACAGCATTTCGCCCTTCCCTTGCCGAAGCAGCCGCATTTTCCGCCAAAACGCCCTTTTCGTGTTCTTCGAGCTGCATTAGAATTCGGCGGGCCTCGTCCATCTGCTCTTTGCCCTTTTCCATTCCGTCGCCGCTGATCAGCGGTGTCAATCCGTGTCTCTCAACCAATTTCTGATTTTCGACCAATGTCTGCAGACGGCGGTCCACAACCCTTTGAAATTCTTCCACCTTTACCAGCATTTCCGGATCATCCGCCAGCAATTCGCGCATGCGGGCGATGTTGCTGCTAAGATTCTGCATCGCGTTTTGGTAAGGTTCCAAAAAATGCGGCTGCATTTTTATCAAATACCCGCGCTGTCCGGTCTCGGCATCAACTATGGTCGATCCGATCCTTTCGATCGATTCGATCTTTTCCTGAGACCGCACCACCTGGGCATTCGAAGCGATCAAAGAGCGGATCGCTTGAAACGAAATAGCCCCATTGACCACCAAAAGAATGGTGACCAGGCCGAATACCAAACTGAGTTTTGTATTCGTAAAATTTAGTGGTTTGTCTGTTTTCAAAGGATGTTTCGTCGAAACGGCCGCCGGAACCTGTTCAGATCAGTATCTAAGAAATGATACTTTGCATCAGCTTTCTCCGCAACAAAAACCTTCGCCACTGCCCTTCATCTTCCGGCCTATTGTATTGGTTCTTACATTTCTGCCCGGCCAAAACGCAAAGCGGAACGTTCCTTCGCCTTCGCCGCTTCTTCCTCGCGGTCGCGCGGCGGGGCCGTCGTCTGCATCGCCCCCAGCATTTGTCGGGCTGTGTCGGTTATCTGTTCGACCGCTAGGTCAAAAGCAGCTTCATTTGCTTTCGAAGGCTTATTGAAACCCGAAAGTTTGCGGACAAATTGCAGTGCCGATGCCTTGATCTCTTCTTCGGTCGCCGGCGGAGCAAAATTGAAAAGTGTTTTTATATTTCGGCACATGTCCAATATTTTATCAGAAGCCAAAGCGGCTCCTAATAGGGAAAAGCCCTTAGCCATTCCGCCGCTGTGCGTCCAAGTTCTTCAAATACCCCTTCTTTGCTCGACCTTTGTCGTTTTAGCACTTTGAAACTGTGATCGGCGGTCTCTACCCAATGTAGCGTCGCACGGTCCCCAAATTCTTTTATGACGCCTGTCAGCAGTTCCGGTTCTGCCAAAGCATCGCGTTCACCGGAAAGGAACAGCATCGGCACCGAAACGTCCTTCAGATGTTCGGCGCGCGCAATTGCCGGTTCGCCCGCCGGGTGAAGCGGAAATGCAAAAAATATCAGCCCGTGCACATTTGCGATCGGGGTTGCTGTCGCCGCAGTTGACGTCATTCGCCCGCTAAACGAATGGCCGCCGGCAAATAACGGCAGATCGCCCGCTGCTTCGCCGGCTGCTTTTGCCGCTGACCTGATAGTTTCCAAACATACAGCTTGACCATCGCGGCCGCGGCCATTCTCTGAATAAGGAAAATTGTAGCGAAACACGGCAATTCCATTCGCCGAAAGGGCCGCGGATATATTGGAGAGCAGCGGCGAGCGCATATTAGAACTCGCCCCGTGGCCGAGCATCAGCAGGTGTGTGGCATTGTCCGGACGTTCGAAGATGGCGGAAACTTCGCCTTTTTCGGGTGTCGCGATAAATTTAAGTTCGGCTATCACTCGAACATCTTATCACGGGCAGGAATTTCGCCGTCCGCCGGCAGTACGCCGCGAAAGGTCATGCGGTGCAGACGGCAGGGGCCATGTTCGCGAAGAGCACGCAAATGGGCGGCAGTTCCGTAACCGGCATTTTCGGCAAACCCATATTCGGGAAAGGTTTCGGCAAGTTCCCGCATCATTTCATCTCGAAAGGTTTTGGCGATGATCGAAGCTGCGGCGATCGAAGCCGAGATCGAATCGCCTTTAATGATCGCCTTTTGCGGAAGCGGTGAAGCCTTTAGCTGCAGAGCGTCAATAAGCAGATAGTCTGCCGCCGGCTGCAAACCGGCTATCGCTGCCAACATCGCCGACTTGGTCGCCTCCAGAATATTGATGCGGTCTATTTCGCCGGCATCGACGATACCGACGGCAAATGCCGAAGCGGACATTTTCAATTCCGCAGCGATCTCGGCACGGCGTTGTGCCGCTACCTTTTTCGAATCGTTAAGCCCTTTCGGCAGCGGTTTTGCCGGGTCAAGTATGCAGGCAGCGGCGACGACCGGGCCGGCGAGGCATCCGCGGCCGACCTCGTCGATACCGGCGATATATCTAAAACCTTCGCTTCGACACTGCTCTTCAAAAACAATGCCGCATTCGGTTATCGCCATATCGCCAAACAAAGAAATGCGGCCGGCCGATCTTTCCTTTTTAGGCAGATCGTGCTCAACCGCTTTCTTCATTTCCAGAAACTCTCCCGGATGCTATTTGGCACCCTTGGTCTTGCTGCGTGTATCGCGTTCTTTGATGCGGGCCGCTTTACCGCGTAGATCACGCAAATAATAAAGCTTTGCACGGCGGACCTTACCGCGGCGAACTACGTCGATATGGTCGATGACCGTCGCGTGCAGCGGAAAGATACGCTCGACGCCGATGCCGAAGCTGATCTTGCGAACCGTGACCGTTTCGCGAATGCCGCCATGTTTGCGGGCTATCACCACGCCTTCGAACACCTGAATACGCTCTTTATTTCCTTCTTTGATGCGGACGTGCACTTTTACGCTGTCGCCGGCTTGGAACGACGGGATATTGTCCCGCAATTGAGCTGTTTCAATACTATCTAAACGATTCATTGTTTTGTCGGCCAGAGGTCAGCAAGCTTTTGCCTTACTCACATTCACCATTTTCTCCTTTTAATTCTAAAATGTCTTTCCTAAAGATCTTTGTCTTTTCCAGCGCCTTTTCAAACCGCCATTTTTCGATCTCGGCGTGGTCACCGCTCAAAAGCACCTCCGGCACCTTCATACCGTTAAATTCGGCTGGCCGCGTATAATGAGGGCAATCCAGCAATCCGGCCGAGAAAGAATCATTTTTCGCCGAGGTACTGCTTCCCAAAGCGTCCGGCAACAGTCTTATCACGGCATCCGCCAACACTATCGCCGCCGGCTCTCCGCCCGACAACACATAATCGCCGATCGATATCTCATCCGTCACCAAGGCTTCGTTGACACGTTCGTCCACTCCCTCGTATCGCCCGCAGATCATTACAATGTGCTGAGCTTGGTCGGCCAATTCGCGGACACGCGCCTGTTTCAACTGTTTTCCCTGCGGCGAAAGGAGAACGACGCGCGTACCGCTCGGGTATTCATCCCGGGCCGTTGTGCCGATCATCGCTTCGATCGCGGCAAATATCGGTTCCGGCTTCATCACCATGCCGTCGCCGCCGCCAAAAGGACGGTCGTCGGTCATCCGATGCTTGTCCGTTGCAAATTCGCGGATGTCGTGAACATTCACCTCGACAATGCCGAATTTCTTCGCCCGCCGGATTATTCCAAAATCAAAGACCTGCCCGAAAAATTCGGGGAAAATTGTCAGAACATCGATTCGCATGTCAAAGCCGTCAAAAACGCCTCGAGCACCCTAAAGGTCCAAAAGCCCTTCCGGCGGATCGATCTTTATTACCCGAGTTTCGACATCGACCACCGGGCATATAGCTCGGGCAAATGGTATCAAATATTCGCGTTCGCCCCGAACGACAAGCAATTCCGTTCCGCCCGTTCGCATCACCGCTGTGACCTCGCCGAGCTTCGAACCGTCCGGCAGCTGCACCTGACATCCTTCGAGCTGCCAATCAAAGAATTCGTCTTCGCCCGTCTGTACCGTTTCCGCTTCGGTGACACATATTTCGGCGTCTCGCAATCCCTCTGCGGCTTCGATGGTGTCGATCCCCGCCAATTTCAAAACGATCCGCCCCTTCTGAAAAAAGTAGCGTTCGATCGCGGCGTGCTGCGGCTCGCTTCCATCGCGGACGAGCAATATGCTATCCGTATCCGCAAACCGCTCCGGAAGATCCGTCAGAATATCCGCCACTACCTCGCCTTTTAACCCGCGGGGCTTTGAGATCTTGGCGATGGCTACCAGATCGCTCGCCATATTCCGGATCAATCTTCCATTAGGTCAAGCTGGAATCGCTTTCCCTGTTTATGGCCGGCAAAAAACAAAAGGCTGCGGATGGCCTTGACCGTGCGGCCTTCGCGGCCGATCAAGCGCCCCATGTCGTCCGGCCCTACGCTTACGCTGATCCGAACGTTCTTGCCGTCGCCGCTTTCTTCGACGACAACATCATCCGGATTTGCCACCAGGGCCTTTACGATCTTTTCTACAGCTTCTTTCATTTCGCCTGCGGCACCCTTTGCCGCCTTTAATTATTCGGCCACGGCCGGATTGTTCTTGATCAGGCTGGCGACAGTTTCGGTCGGCTGTGCCCCGACGCCGATCCAGTGCTGAATGCGTTCGTGTTTCAGAACGACCTCGGCCGGATTCGTCATCGGATTGTACGTTCCCAAATTTTCGATGTATTTACCATCGCGTTTCGAACGTTTTTCTTTGACCACAAGGCGGTAAAAAGGTTTGCCTTTTGCGCCCATTCTCATAAGACTGATTGCTAACATAGTTTCTCCAATTAACGGCGTTTTTTATGCCGTTTTTTCTTTCTTATGCGCGACGATCCGTCATCGCCGTCATTAAATGTTTCGGGGCCGCCGCTTCCTAAAAGCCCGCCTAGCCCGCCGATATCGCCGCCGCCGCCCAGCATTCCGCCAAGCCCGCCGGCCAAACCGCCCATCATTTTGCGGCCCAAACCACCGAGCAATCCGCCGCGGTTCATCTGTGCCATCATCTTTTTCATCTGCTCATATTGGCGAAGCAGTTGATTGACCTCTGCGATCGTCGTGCCGGAACCGCCCGCGACCCGCGTTTTGCGGCTGGCGTCCAATATCTTGTGGTCTTGCCGTTCGGCCTTTGTCATCGAATCGATGATCGCTTCGGTCCGCTTCATTTGATGATCGACCTCTGCCGATTGTTCATCCGAAAGCTGAAGCCCGCCGGTCATCTGTTCCGGCAGCATTTTCATCAGCTTTGACATCGAACCGAGCTTTTTGAATTGTCCCAACTGGTTGCGAAAATCTTCGAGCGTAAATTGGTTACGCGTCATTTTCGCCAGCTGTTCCTGGGCTTCTTTTTCGTCGATCTTTCCCTGAACCTCTTCGATCAGCGAAAGCACATCGCCCATGCCTAGAATACGCTGAGCGATCCGTTCCGGATAAAAAGGTTCAATGGCGTCGTATTTTTCGCCTACGCCGACAAACTTCACCGGCTGGCCGATCACCTGTTTGATCGAAAGGGCGGCCCCGCCGCGGGCGTCGCCATCCATTTTCGTCAATACGACACCGGTGATGCCGATCCGTTCATGAAAAACTTCGGCGGACCGGACCGCATCTTGGCCGGTCATGGCGTCTGCCACGAAGAGCACTTCGACCGGTCGCGTTTCCGCCTTGATCTGCTCCAGCTCGACCATCAGCTCATCATCGATATGCAGCCGCCCGGCCGTATCGATCATCAGCGTGTCAAAGCCCATTTCCTGCGCGTACTTGACCGCTCCGCGCACCAGCGTCATCGGGTCGTTGGTCTCTTTATCCTGATAGACCGGCACGCCGACGGCACCGCCGACCACCCGCAGCTGCTCTCGAGCTGCCGGACGGTAAACGTCCACCGAAACCAACAGCGGCTTGCGCTCCTGATTGTCCGTCAACCATTTCGATATCTTTCCGGTCGATGTCGTTTTGCCCGAACCCTGCAGTCCGACGATCATCACCACGTTCGGGACCTGCTTTGTAAAGACGAGCCGTGACGAAGTGCCGCCCATCAAAGCGACCAATTCATCATAGACGATCTTAACGACCTGTTCGTGCGGTTTTAGGTCTTGCCAAACTTCTTGGCCTTCGGCCTTGGCACGGACCGCTTCAACAAACTCTTTGGCGACCTTGTAATTAACGTCAGCCTCAAGCAGAGCCATCCGGATCTCGCGCAAGGCAGCATCGACGTGCTCAGGCGTTAATTTGCCCTGGCCGCGCAGATTCTTCAGCGATCTCTTAAGTTTGTCGGACAGCGAATCGAACATATAGACACACTTCGGCTGAAACAGTCGAAACTATAAATAATATTGATTTATCCCAAGAGTGTCAAACCTTTTTGCCATTTAAATGCTTTGCCGCCGGACGCAGACCGCTTTGGAATAGGCATTGCATTCACACGATGTTATTGGCGGGTGTAATCAATTGGTACACTCGACCTTTTATGAGGAGACAGGAAAAATTATGTTAATTCGAAACGCACTTCTGACAGCTATTGCGGCGGCCGCGGTCACCGCATGCGGCCCGGCCGCTAACAACACGGCGAACAACACACGGACGGTCAACAATGCAAATGTAGTTATTGCCCCGGCAAACTCGGCGACGCCCGTACACCGTTCGAATTCCAATGTCAGCAGAGAGGATTACGACCGCGATCGCGCCGAATATGAACGCGAGAAAGGCTCTAGCACCATCGGCCAGGGCGTCAACGACAGCTGGTTGTGGTTCAAAACCAAAACTGCATTGGCCGCTGCTGACAACCTTCGCGATTCGACCATTAATGTCGATGTGGTCAATGATGTGATCACGCTGAAGGGAACGGTTGCTTCGGCCGCTCAAAAAACTGAGGCTGAAACCGTTGCCAAAGGCATCGAAGGCCAAAAAGGCGTAAAGAACGAATTGCAGATCAAGGCCAATGATTCGATGACGAACCAGATGGTCAACGGCAATACCGCCGCCAACAGCAACACCAACAAACGCTAGATGCTCTTTCCCGAGATGTTTAGCAATGGGGTCGAGGCACCGCATGTGCCCGGCCCTTTTTTTACCGCACTATTAAAATAAATTGCCCGCCGTCTGCAAAATCTATTTTCATTTTCGTCTAATGTCACATCTTTACGCTTGGAGGACACTTCCACATGGATCTGATAGCTTTGGCCAACGAGATCATCAACAAGCATTATAGCTCCGGTTTATTGGGTTATTTTGATTCTCTTAAACACGGAGAACTCGCCGCAGAAGCCGCACAATATCCGCTAACAGGCCGTCCAAATGTGGCTTATGCTGTCTTGACACAGCTCCAAGCACGGGGCTTTGCCAGCTCGGACATTGTTCACGTCGCCCGCGGTATTCTTGACAGCATTCCACAGCAAAACGTTAACAGCCTGGTACTGACACCGGATGGCAGCATCCTGATCCGCCGAATCGGACAGATATTAAAAATCACAGACCCCGGAAACGCCACATCACCACGCAGCGTCAAAATAAAAACCGCCCTCGACCTTGCCAAACCAAAACCAAAGAAACCCGGCGAGAATCCGTATTATACAATCGACGCTGGGATCGTTCTCGAAGCGGATGCTATTGCCGTTTTGGATAAGATCGGGCCACTTTATTTTGAAAAAGTCGGTAAGAAATTTAACGTCAACAGCGGAACAAGGGACGCTTTTCGTCAAGCTGATGCCATGTGGATAAAATATCCTAGAGATAAGATTTTCTCAGAATACCCAAACCGCAAATTGATCAACGAAATACTTGAATCAATAAGAGCAGCTCAAAAAACGGGAAAAGATAGAGCAGGCATCGTTCAGGCTATGACTAATGCAATACAACTACAGATTAACAGAAAAGAGTATATCTCTAAGCATCTGATAGCTGGCTGTATTGATATTGCCACTGAACCTGACATAGCTACTGGTGTAGCTAGAATGTCATCACAGGAACAAACAATTATGAAAGAAATTGCTGTCAAGGTGACAGGTGGAACCGCTAAAAAAGAGAATAATCCCCCACACATCCACATCCAGTTTAAATGATAAAAAGAACCGAAGAGTTTCTATGAATAATAGTGTTTTAAGTTTAACCTTTATCGGCTATTGTCTATTCTGCTTATTAGGTTGTTCATCAACTCAACCAAGTAACAGTTATCAAAGTTTGGCAACGATCGAGCCATCTTTTAGTCCTATTCCAATAATTCCACCGATAAACAGGGCTAATGAAGAGGGACTTGAAGATGTCGGTGATATAAAAAACTGTTCTCCGGAAAAGCTATTTCGCGGAGATGTTTTAACTGTTTCATTGAAGGTTCCGCATGGACGCTATGCTGCGATACGCCGAATGAATGGAAGCAAATGGTTTTTTCTTTATGGAGAAAATAGCGAGCCAATGTGGAATGATCAATCATTTACAGACCTGTCCGAGATCACAATTAATAGCGAAACCGCTTACAATTCAACAAATGTTGATGACGGGAAAAAACCCGAAAAAATCTTCACCAAAACCGGAGTTTATCGAGTAATGGTCAGCCGCGAAGATTTCGGCCAGGATGATCCGCCATGGACCGGTATGTGTGAAGTATATTTCGAAAATAAACCTCGTCCAAAAGGAAAATGAAATTTTGTAAAACGTGCATTGCGACTGGATGGCCGCTGCCGGCGACGGCTCGGTTGATATCATTACACTTCGCTCAGTCAATGAAGAGTACAAGAGGGTGTATTATCGCACTTTGAAACTCAAAAACGGCAGGTGGAAGCAGATCTTGCAGACTGTGGATACTAAGAATTAGAAACCAATGATTCATCAGAACTGAGGAGTTGGTGAATTTTCTTATGTCAAGAAAGACGCGGGCGGCGGTACAGTACATGATGACCATTATCACCTCGAATTTAGATAAAAAAGTTCAAAGAAGGTTATCCGTGATTGTTTCGGTCTGGTTGTTGTTATTTTCGAACAGCTGTACGTCTAGTTCGTTCTCACAAAACCAAATGAGTTTGCCACTCAAAATCAGCAATACCCCTGAAATTCAAAAGGCGGATCAAATGTCTTTGGTTCTTTGGGGTTCAATTTCGTTCAAAGACTTGGCAAATGACGACCGGACGACATTGCGAATCACCCCTGAAAAAGAATTGATTAAATACAATCAGGATAGAGGCATGAACATTCAACTTCCTGCTGTCGGCTCTGCTGTTGAAATGGATGTGATGAATTGCAGCGAGTATCTTGGTACGGTGAAAGTAACTTACACCGGAGAACAGCAAGGCACTTGGAAAGCCGAAACGTTTCCGGAAAGCTCGCAAGATGCTCTTGAAGAAAAGATGCTGCAGTGTGTTGACGACCCCAATGACAGCTTTAAACGCAAATATTTATCTAACCAGATCTACCTGATATCACCATCTGACACCAAAAGAAAAACTGTCAAGAATATAAAGAATCCTGATTGGAATACGATCATTCAGGAAATACCTTACGAATGGCTAAAAGTTGCAGAGCTCCCAAAAAAGATCGATCCAAAGAAATCCAGAGAATACTTTGAAAATTGGCTTGATTCTGATGGCGACGGGAAGATAGACATTTTCAATATTCGCGCTGTCAATAGAAACAGTTACACAGAAAGCAATCGCCCTTATCAATATCAACGTACATTGCAACGAAATAATAATGGTACTTGGAGGCAGATCTGGGTCGGATTTGATTCGAAGGATTGATCATAAAATATCAAATAATGATGACACAAAGAATGTATATAACAGCTGCTTTTTTTATACTGATTTTGTCTGTTTCCTCGTCAGCATGCAGCCATTCATCATCTGAAAAAATTTTGGATATTAAATCGCCTCACAACAGTTCTGATGCAAACATCGAGCTCGCATCTCAAGATATAAAACCTTTCGATCTGTCTGCCTACAAGCTTGAATATCCGCTTGTATGGGTAGGTCGCATTTCCTTTGATAAAAAAGCATCGAAAATAGAAGATTTTCATTGGGATTTTGCAACTGACAACGCAACCGGAAAGCGACCTGATTTCCAGCCGCGAAAGTATGTAGAGGTTGATATGATGAACTGTGCCGGCTATCTCGGAAAAGCAAAAATTTACTTCAATGACAAAATTGAAGGAATAGTGCCTGAATGGAGAACAATTCCGGTTGAAATTGTATCGGATATATCCGCAAAGCTTAATACATGCAGCAAAACTACGATCGGCGAGCATTTGGAGAGCGGAGCTTTTGCAATCGCTCCGGTCATTCAATCACGAAGTAAGATTTCGATTAATACAACCGATACTAAAGTGTTATTTGCAACACTTCCCAAAAAGATCAAAGACTGGAGGAATTCTAGGATAAATACAGAAATATGGCACTATCCGAAAGATGATCTTTCAACGCAAAACGATATTTGGACCGATCTTGACGGAGATGGAACAGTTGATATCGTAGATGTTTACGGTTGTCGAGATGAAGAACATTGCTATGACATTCTACTAATGAATATCGCCGGAAAATGGACGAATATTGGCGGTGTTCAGCCGCTTTAGTGGTTTCGCCAAACATATGGCATCAGCAAAGCTCATATTATCTATCTTTGTTTGCTTGGTATTGCTCGCGTGTTTTTCGGGCGACCCGGAAAATGTTCGCAGCCAGTCGAATTTTTCACAAACGCCGTCACCCGATTCAGTTCTGCGTGAAAACCTAAACCCAAGCGTATTGTATGGAACTATTAAATACGAAGATCCCGCTGCAGATGGAAAGATGACCGTGCGAAGCGATGTAGAAACAAGTGTAGTGGCTGAAACCCAAGGTCGCGGATTCAAGGTAAAAATCCCGCCACAAGAAACCGTCTCTGAAATGGATATGCTCAACTGTGATGGATATATCGGTACGGCGAATGTCCGGTTTGTTGGCCTCAACACAACGTTCCCTTGGGAGGCATCTTTAATTGCAAACACTCTAGTTTCGAATATTAAAGAAAGGCTCGAAAAATGCCGGCACGGTTCAGCCAATCCATCATTTATTTTTTTGGTCAGTCCCAATCCCCAAAACCGCAAACCTTATGCAGACATACAACCTGATTGGAAAACGTTGATAGCCTCAATCCCTTTTGACTGGCGAAATGCAGCAAAACTGTCCAAAAGATCTTCCAAAAAGGATATTGAGGAGAATATATTAAATTGGGCGGATGCTGACGGAGACGGAGCGGTCGATATATTAAGGATCACATCCCAAGGCGACACCGACGGAAGTTTTGGATACTCAAGAGTTATTCAAAATGTCGGAGGAACATGGCGGCAAATATGGCAAACTCCACAAAAGGAATACGAGCAATAGATCTGAAAATAAGTGTGCCCACATTTTGCACGTAATGCCGTTCAGCGAGGGGAGGGAATAATGAAAAGTATCTTTGTCGGAATTATCGCTGCCCAATTGGCGTTTAATTTGTGTTGTTTCAATGGAATCAGCCCTGCTCAGAATGAAAATACTCAAACAATTTCGCCAACTCCATCGGACAACAAGGAATATGTCTGGTTTGGCAGCATACGTGTAGATCAGGATGGTAAAGAATTCGACAAAGAATTCTTTCTTTCAAATAGTTACCATGAGGAGCTTAACGATACAAATGAAATAGGTTATCAAGTCGATGTTGATGTTATCAGCTCTGCCGGTTTATTGATGACAGGCAAAGCCACAAAACGCAGTGATGTGACCTGGTATTTTGATACGTCCTCGGCCCAAATTGAAGACAATGCACTTGAAAAAATGAGGTTATGTGGCGGCACATCAGATGAAAAAAGGTCAAATCCCAACCAATTACTCGATTGCTATGTCTTTGCTGTATCACCGCAAAATAATAAGATTAAAGCTCAGAAACCGCACAAGGTCAGCCTTTTAGACAAGAACATATACAGCGATCTTCCTGATTCCGTCAAAAAAATATTAGATCAAACTTTTTCTGAGAAAAGCTATAACCGAAAGTATAAAAAGACAGTGTCGGAGAGCAACGGTGATCTTGGAGTTGACCGCGACGGCGACGGCAAAATCGATCTTATTGGTCTATCGGCTGTATGCACACCGGGCAAATACCCAGAAGGAAATTTGTGTTATTTGATGTTGGTGCTGAAAGAAAATAGATGGATATTGGTTGGGTCTTGAACGTTGGCTTGCTAAATAAAAATGGCATTTGGAGAACAGCTATACGGGATCTGAATTAGATACTTTCACCACACTTTAGGGTTGAGGTTTTGCGATCATTATCACATGAGGTTGTAGGAGACCAAACATGAAAAGTATTCTATTTCTTTCTTTCCTCATATTTGCGTCGTGCGGATCGGGAGTTGAAAATGTTGGTGATATAAAAAGCTGTTCTCCGGAAAAGCTATTTCGCGGAGATGTTTTAACTGTTTCATTGAAGGTTCCGCATGGACGCTATGCTGCGATACGCCGAATGAATGGAAGCAAATGGTTTTTTCTTTATGGAGAAAATAGCGAGCCAATGTGGAATGATCAATCATTTACAGACCTGTCCGAGATCACAATTAATAGCGAAACCGCTTACAATTCGACAAATGTTGATGACGGGAAAAAACCGGAAAAGATCTTCACCAAAACCGGAGTTTATCGAGTATTAGGCAGTTGCTGAACAACAAATTCAATTCGAAAAACAGGGAAAAGAACAATTTAACATTTTCGAATGATCTGTCGCTGCCGAATGATCATTGGACCGATTTGGATGGCGATGGAGTGATTGATCTTATTTCTCAGGGGGTAAGTTGCGGTGAAAATCAATGCGCGTTAATTCTGCATAGATCAAACGGCAGATGGACCCAAATAGGCAGGATCACGCCCGCTTGAATGGTACGGCAGCTTCTCCTAATGATGCCACTCACAATAACCAGGAGGTTGATTATGGATAAATTCATCTGGTTTCTGCTTACTTTCGCTCTACTGCTATGTAATTGCGGCAGCCACGTCGATTCGGCCGCTCCATCAGATCAGCCCGCCGTTGTCACGCCTCAACCCGCCTCCTCAGTAAAATCTACCGAAAATTCTTCGGAATGTGTTCGTTCTGAGCCTGAGCCGGTCGTAAAAAAGGATGTTTTCCCGAACACGTCATTTCGGCTGGAAACCAATAAAGAATTTCCCTATCAAAAACTAGGATATGAAACTGTTGAATTCAAAAATGGCGATAGACTTTTGATCGAACACGCCGGGTGTGAAAATTTCACACTCATTTTTCGTTTTGAAACTAAAAGATTTGCCGCCGAGCCTGCGGACGTTCGATTTTGGTATAGGGCGGCCGTAGAATTGATGTCCGAAGCGGAGAAAGGCATCGCCAAAAGTTTCTTAATTCCGCAAGGCCTTAAAGCGTTAAATACCTATCCGACAAACGATAAACAGCTTGAATTCGATAAGCAAATCGATTTTGGAACAGGTGAGATCAGAAGCGTTGTTTCGGTCAATGACGTCAAAAAGCTTGCAAATGATAGATATGAGATTGCAGTCGCTTTTGGAACGGGGCCACTGTAACGCCACATACGCCGATTCGCATCCCGCCGCCGCACATTCGCCTAGGAACTTGCCGAAAACAAGACTAACCGTTAAGTTTCTATACTACTCCACGCGAATTTTATGTTCTGTGATTCGATCTCCCACGTAATACCCGAAGCAAATAAAATTTCGTGTATTACAGATCCGGCGGTTTCAGACAATCCGACCTCATCGATTAGCCAATCTCCGTGTGTCGAACGATCGTTCAACGACGCCTTGTATCCCGACAGTTTGTAAGAGATCACATTGTTGTATTGCAGCAAAAGATAACCGTCATGGTACGCTCCAAGCAGCTTTATTTGCATATCAACCCGACCGGCTGTTCGCGGAGCTTCATTTATTTGCAAAGACTCCAACCAAGCATCGTGAGGGCATCTATGATCGTTTGGGTCATAGTGCCATTCTGCGGTAGCGAATTCATACGCCTCCAAAGGAAAGCCTGCCTTGTGATCTTGCAGATACTTTTGATAAGACTCAAAATTCCGTTTTAATACAGAATAATCCGTAGATGTATGATCTAGAAATTTCATACGCACTTCTTGTGCCCACCCTCACTTCCATCACCCGCGAGTTTGTTCAAATTCGCTTTTTACGGCTTAATTCTGATCTCAAATCGCTCACCATTTACCAGAAGATAACGTTCATCAACCGGATCAATCTTTATATCATTCGCATTTACATTCGAAGAGTAATTATTCATCAGGCCGTAAGGATGTTCGATCAGAACGTCTTTCCCATCTCGTTGAATATATAATTGCAGTTCATTGGTATCGAGGTTGAAATATTCGACCAAGATTCGCTCACCTTTTTCATCTCGTATCCGGCATGTTAGATCAGGATTTAGCCGATATGTAAGTGAACAGCCTTTCATTCGATACGAGAAAGCTAGAAATATTAAAGCGGTCGTAATAGCCAAAAATAAAATAACCAAAAATCCATTCCTTAACCTCATAAATCCTCCCGAAGCGGATTTACAATGTTGAGGTGACCAAATAAACCTACGCAAAAAGATCTTATCACCTTTCTTGACCCCCTCATTGTAAACAGACTTTCTACGTCGTCTATCAGAACCTCCAATTTGAATTGGACAAAGCCGTTATAATTTAACGAAGATCGTCAATTTCTGGATAAATCTTGAAGATCGGTTCTAAGAGTTGGTCGAGTATAACCACCATCGAATTGCCAACAGCCCGACGAATCTTTTCAAACTCTTCCTCTGAGCACCGACCTTGAGCATCCATCACAATAGCATCTAACTCAGCGATAGCGGCCTTTGCCCGCAACTTAACAAGAATTGCATCATCTTTTGTCATCAGATTCTCCCCATACATTTAGACATTCGCTGCCACAGTTGCTTATTCCAAGCGCCGGTTTGCATGGTTTAATATTTCCTGTATTTCTCGGATAGTCTGTGCATTTATTCATTCAGAGCTTTTTTGAATTTTACAGGTAGCATATTAACAAAGCCGAATAAAACTAACTGATCTTCTTGGCTTGTAATAAACAAGCTAAACCTGAGAGTTTTATTGCCTAGTTTTAACTTAAAAAAGATTTTCGGGGGCATATGCCCCAATATATCGTCAGAATCCGCTTTTAGTTTCCAGAGGCCGCTAAGGTTCCCAACTGGCACCTGTAGGGACTCCCAAGACATATTCGCAACTGAGACTCAATTCCTTGGCCATTTATTGCGACCAAGTGTCTTTCAGCAATAATATTCATAAATCCGATCCATACATTGATTATTGCAGGCCCGAAACATTGTCAAACTCACGTCCGGTAAACGATCAATAGATCTTTTCAATTGTCACGTTCCAAGTTCCATCAGAGACCTCTCTTACATCTGTGACCAAATTTTTAGGATTTCCCGGCGTCCATAAAATTATTCTTTGCGATTGCTTGTCTACTACCTTCTGATTTTCGGTGACAGCTGCTTCCGAAACCTCGTATCTGGGTTCAAGTTTCAAATTCGGCACCACTGTATATAAATTTAAACTTACAAAAGCCAAAAGCCATACTATTGAGGCGGCCACAACTCCGACAAGGAATGATTTTACTGACATGATTGACATAGCTCCTCACAACTTTTCAAGATTATAGCTGCATTCTGTTGTCCATAAAGATTTGCACGCATATCCCATTGACTCGCTTAACGCATTGCCTTGAATAAGCACATTTACCAACTCTTGAGAAATACCTGCTGCTGTCACAACTCTGGTATCTATGAGATTGATATCATGATCTGACTTTTCAGTTGGTCGAGTATGGCAGTGACTACTTTATGTTCCTCAGCCCTCATCTCGGTGCGACATTCATCTGCCATTAACGCGCTGGTGTCTTCTAGACCTCCCCAAAGTTTCTCCAAGATCTTTTTTTCAATTTTGGGCATTGTCGCATTAGAAATTAAGATGTCAAGATTACTCGCCAAAAGACCGAGTGAAATTCTATTTGCCTCGAAATCTGCAATATTTTTTAGCATTGCAGCTTGCAGTGCATCTGTCTTTTCGTGAGTGTTCATTTTATGGAGTTCCTTGTCGAACAGTAATTATCCGTCCCGTAGAAGAATTTAGAACCACAGAAACATTATTGGCAGCGTCAAAAAACACGACAGTACTAGGCGTGTTTCCAGAGGAGAACGAGCCATGCTGAATAGCATTCTCCACCACAGACAACGGAATCCCGCGACCCTGCATTTGATCTAGAGCATGTCCTGAAAATGAACGCCCGTTTATTATAGCTGGGCTATTGGTGGGCGGTGCACCCGGAACCGCAACTTTCATCGGACTTCCAGATCTCCCGACCGGCGTTGACGGATAGATACCTCTCCCTGGCAACCCAACATTTGAACTCGGCACACCACCGGAAATACCCAGTGAAATAATATCATCACCGACGCCTGCACCGGCTATCACGCGCCCAACAAACGGAAAAACGACCTTATTCAAAACCGCTCCGCAAACCGCTCCACCGGCGGCATTTAGAAGTAGCGGGTTATCAGGATAAAAGACGCGATCGTTTGGACCCGGTGCATTCACATAACTCGGCGAAGCAATAATTAGTATTGCTATTCCTACCCCGGCCACAACAAACGGGATGATCTTTCCTGACGGGTCACGAAAAGTTAGCGGCTGGTTCCTTACATAACCGTAAAGATTTACATCGCCGCCCCCGAAGCCGATCGGGTCTTCGCATATCTATCTTGATCCTTGAAGCTGCGTTATCTTACTTGAAGGTCAAGCATCAGCATAGATAAATTCGAATTCTCTCTCATGAGTGAGGATGAAAGTCCAAACACCAGACCCATCAAACAGATAGATATCAAGATGTTGCCTATTCCCTGTCGCAAACTCTATCAGAGCATGCTTTTGCAGATTTTTTATATGAAAAACACTTCCCAGGTCGTCTGAAAACCAAATATATACATCATCACAACCATTTGTATAGAATTTTTCTAAGGCCTGTTTGCCGACAATAAAGGGATGATATCTATAAGAAAATGTGTGCCAATCTATAGACTCTATGATCCATTTCCCTGTTCGCTCCTTTACGGAACTGGAAAAGACATTTCGCCATCGCTGAATGACACTTCGTCCTTCTAATATTGACAACATCTCAAATTCAGCTGCAATTTCACCTATAAATGGCACCATAATATTTACGTCAGTAAAGGTTTTTCAATACTCCGATTGGCAATAATGGGTCTACTTGGTCAATCCCATGATCGAGTAATCCTTCTAAACCACCCCTCCCCCCATCAAGGCCTGTCCCTGCATTAATGGTATCAGTGATGCCAATAGGATCCAGCATTCCCGATGCATCCCATACTATGGCCGCAGCAAATTGGCCATTGGTTGTGCATGAAGATTCTGAAAGAGAAGAGACGTTAGGTGCAATAGCCGCAGCAATTATACTGTAAAACACATGTCCATAATCTTTGGGGCGCCCAAAAGAATGGTAATGTGGCCTGTATCCATCTCGCGTAGGGCCATGGGGGCCGTCATGAACCGGCCTTCGTGATAGGGGATCCGCCGCAATAGCTATGTCGCGTGCGTCCGAACGGGTTTTTGCTCTAACGTCAACCCCATTTCTTACAAGATCTACGGCTTCATCTAGTGATGATATCTTTTTTCCAAGTTTGTTAGGTTTTAGACTCTTGACCAACCGAGCAATTATTTTACGAGGAGATTCTCCAAATGGATCATTAAGATTTACAGGTTTGTTCTTAACATACCCGTAAAGATTACATCGCCGCCGCCAAAGCCGATCGGGTCTTCGCTGATGAAGCGGCCGATCTTCGGGTCATAGAATCTCGCCCTCGAATATTGCAGTCCCGAAACATTGTCAAACTCACGTCCGGTAAACTGATATCGCGTCGGGAAATTGGCGTTTGACGGGTTGCCATACGAATCGTAAGAATTGCTGGCCGTCAGCGTTCCGCTTGAATTTACTAAACCGTTCGTGCTTCCCAAATGATCCGCGAGAAAATAGCTGACATCGTTTCCGGTCTTGCTTCGCAATTTGTTATCAATGCCCGGCCCGTTTATATACTTCGTGACGCCGGAATTGACGTCGTTATCCAACAGCACATCCTCGCCGTCATAAGTGAATTTGGCCAAGCCTTTAGACCCGGCATTTCGCATCACACAGCCACGTAACGACAGGATACGGCTTTAGGCTGCCGCCAGCAAATGGTCGGTCGCGGTGGTTACCTGTTCGATCTCCACGCAGCGGATGCACATCGGTTTTTCCGTTCCTTGGTTCGGTTTTCCCTTATAGTGCAAGCATTCTTTTTGGCTGTAGATGACCTTATGCGGAGTGTGTGTCCAAGGGCTCCAATGGTCGGGGTTCGAGGCACCGAAGATCACCGCGACCGGTGTTCCGACAGCCGCCGCAATGTGGGCAATGCCCGAATCGTTGCCGACAAAAAGCCTTGCTTCCGCTGCCAAAGCCGTCACCTGCGGCAGTGAGAGGTCGTCGAACAGATCGACCTCCGCCGCCGCACTTTTCGCCACCGCCTCTAGCACCGGCCGGTCAGCTTTTGCCCCGACCGCCACAGCATCAAAGCCTTTTCCGGCCAGATGGTCGATCACGGCCGCAAAATTTTCCGCCGCCCACTGTTTTTCGGCAAATGCCGCTGCCGGATGGATCATTGCAAACGGCCGCGTCCGGCCCGCCAGCTTTGCTCTGACCGCAGCACGGGCGGCTTCGTCCACTTTCAGATGTGTTTTGATATCGGCGGAAACGGGCACGCCGGTGAACCCAAACAGGGCCATCTGCTGTTCGGCGGAATGGGTCGGTGTGCGGCCCCAAAGATCGGCCGAAGACGACAGCAGATGCTTGTATAAAAATGCGTATTGCAGCTCGGCAAAGCCGATGGTGTGAAGCGCTCCGCTGCCGATGGTAAAGAATGTACCGGTTGTGCCGCCGTGCAGGTTTATCGCCACATCGAACCGCTGTTTCCGCAGCCGCCGCACCACCGCCATTCGTTCGCTAAACCCTTTGCTGACGGTGATCAGTTCGTCGATCTGCGGCAGGCCGGCCAGCACCGGTGCCGCCCAATCTTCCATCAACACCGATATTTTGATGTGCGGATACGCCGCTTTTAGAGCGAAAATGGCCGGTGTCGCAAGCACGGCGTCGCCGATCGAACGCAACCTTACCAAAAGCACCCGCTCAATGTTTTGCCATTCTATTGGTTGCACGATGTGGGTCACGGGGCGTCCTTATCAAAAGCTTATAGCAGAATTTTTGGGGTTACCGCTGCCCAAATGTCGCAAATCGCTGTCGCCCGCACGTCACAATACAGCGGCGGCGTTGTTCGGAACTGCATAAGGAGGGTTATGCCGAACCACATCGCTTTTCGCTGCGGCCCGCCAGGCGGATTGGCCTCCAACTGCCCGCCGGCATCGGCCGCACCACAAGCTGATCAAACAACGCCGCTTAGCGAAAGAAAATGCTATTTTTCGACAACAGCCTCTTCTACCAGCATAACCGGTATCTCATCGCGGATCGGGTAAACCAATGCACATTCCGCATTCGTACACCGAAGACCGCTGCCGTCGGCCTTTGGTTCGACCTTTGACTTGCATTTTGGGCAACGCAAGATCTCTAACAATTCGGGGCTTAAAGCCATTTTGTCTATACCTCTCGCAATCTATATCAGAATAGGTGCACCACCAAACCATCTTTTAATTTCGGTTCGAACCATGTTGATTTCGGCGGCATTATCTCACCCGCGTCCGAGATCATAAAAAGATCGTCCATAGTGGTCGGAAACATTGAAAATGCTACTACCGCTTCGCCGCTGTCAACCAACCGCTCCAGTTCTTCAACACCACGAATGCCCCCGACAAATGTAATGCGTTCGTTCGTTCGCGGGTCGTCGATGCCTAAAAGCGGATCCAGCACATAACGCTGCAAAATGCTTACATCAAGTTGTTCTATCGGATTCGGAGCCTGTATAAAATCTACCGCGAACCGCAGCAGATACCATTTCCCGCCAAAATACATTGCGATGTCGCCGTGTTCCGCCGGCTGCCGCAAATCCGTTTCGCTGACAATAAAATTTTCTCTCAGCCCCGCAAAAAGATCTTCTTCGGACAGGCCATTTAGGTCACGCACCGCTCGGTTGTACGGCATTATCTTCAGATCTTCGGCGGGAAAGATCCCTGCCATCACATAATTGAACTCTTCTTCGCCGGACACCTTTTCGCCGGCTTCGGTCAAACGCCGCCGGGTCAATGCGGCGCTTTCGGCCCGGTGGTGGCCGTCTGCGATATACAATGCCGGCACCTCTGCAAATGCTGCGGCCATTTCCGCCGTTCCTTCAACGCGCCAAACGGTGTGCTTGATGCCGCCTTCGCATTTGAAATCATACCGCGGCGTACCACCCACGGCCTCTTCTATCAGGCGGCGGATATTTTCGGTTCCGCGAAAAGCTAGAAATATCAAACCGGTCTGTGCCCGGAGGGCAAGCATATGTTCCGTGCGGTCTTCTACCTTATCCGGCCTTGTTTTTTCGTGTTTTTTGATCAACCCGGCTTCATATTCGGCGATCGACGCACCGGCGATTATACCGGTCTGCATGTGCCCGTCCGCATCCAAGCGGTAAACATAAAAGCTCGGTTCGGCCTCCTGCATCAGCACGCCTTCATCGATCAACCGCTGCAGGCTTTCGCGGCTTTTTTCCAGCACATCGGCGGTTCCGGGCGGTGCCTCTTTCGGAAACAATGCCTCCGCACGGGTAACGGTCAAGAAACTGAGCGGATTTTCGCTGATCGTCTTGCGGACCTCTGCGTCGTAGGGCACATCATACGGCGCACATGAAACTTCTTTTACCTTATCCGACACGGGCCGCAAGGCACGAAAGGGTTTGATCTTTGCCACGTTTTTAGCAACTCCTGGTTTTGGGGAATCTTATTGTATCCGATCGCGGTTGAACTGTTCGTCGATCTGATTGTTCTGCTGTTCTATCTCTTGTATGAACCGGTCGGCATAACCTTTTTTGTCTATTCGCCATTCCTGTTCTTCGCGAACAAAAGGTATCGTCTGCCAATTGTCGTAGGCATCCTTGACCTCTATCGTCGCCTTGTCGCCGTCGATCTTCTCATTGCGGAATTCGACGGACTTTTGGCTTTCGCTGATCAATGTTTCGCGTTTGACGATATCGTCCACCGTCACACCCTGAGCCTTTGCCTCTTGCTCATGCATCTTCATCGTTTCGGTTGAAAGCAACAGCTTCATGGTGGTGTAATCTTTCTTTTTCAAAGCCTTTGCGTAAAGCTGCAGCGTCTGCAGCGGCGAGGCCGGTTCGCGCGGTTCGCCGCAGCCGGCAACGAAAACGGCTGCATACACCAACATTAAAGGGACAAATATTTTCTTCATTTCCGCAATAGACACGGTGCTGTGAAAAGCTTTACACCGGCCCCGATTCCAAATAATGTAAGTATAACGCAATTGATAGGAGCATAAAAAATAGATGGCACGGAAAAAACTGACCGCTGCGGAACTAAAAGAAGCATTGACCGATCTCCCGAAGTGGCAGGCGGCCGCCAGCAAACTGCAGCGAAAATACAAATTCGCCGATTTTGCGGAAAGCCTTGCTTTCGTCAACCGGATCGGAGCATTGGCCGAAGCGGCCGATCACCACCCCGATATTGCATTTGGGTGGGGTTATGCCGATATTACGCTAACCACGCACGACGCCGGCGGAATAACGGACGCCGATCTGCGGCTTGCCAAACAGATCGACGGCATTGGATAGGCTCTACGGCATTTGTGTACACGGCAGGGGCTGTTCTTTTTCCAGCGTTATAGCCGGTTCGCTGAATTTCGACGTAAAATCTTCGTAAACCTGCTCGACCTTTGCCACACCGAAAGAACATGCGTCTCCGGAACGCCTTGTATAAACGGCAAATGCCTTGCGGTGTCGTTTAAGCTGGTCGGCGGAACCGGCGAATTCCATCCACGTGTCACCGCCGGCAAAATAGACCTTGTCCGGCGCAATACCGTCCGTCTGCAGCTTTGCTTCGACCTTGGCCTTGATATCCGCATCAAAGAAACCCGAACCCATCGGCAGCTTGCTTTCATCGGGCGTTCCCCGCATCAAGACCGAATCGTATTCGGCAGCCATTCGCGGATATTTGGCAACGGCACCGGCAAACGAAAATGTCAGCGGATTTTTGGTCAGATTGTCGGCCGCCCCGCGGGGGATCGATATATTATTCGTTAGCCGCAGTTCGTTGTTCCAAACACCGGGTCGCGAAGTTCCGGCGGCGTTCAAGAATACCGGCAGCGATCGATTGCGTCCCTGCAATGCCGGGGCCAACCCGAGCTTCAATTCCGTCGCCGCCAGATCTTCTTTCGCAAATTGCAGCGTATATCGCTGCAATGTGGTCGCATCGCCCGCCGGCCCGATCTCCGCATACAAAATGTACAGCGGGGCTTCCGGGTCGTCCGTTGGCACCGTCAGAACATAATCGCCAAGTTTGCCATTGAATTTTACATAAAGCCAAAGCGGGTCGCCGTCTGCGACCTTGACCGCGGCCTGCGGTTTGGCTTCGGCAAAATTCTTGGCGTCGGCTTTTGAGACCACTGCCTGAACATCAACATTCATCACAGCCGGCTTCGGATTCTTCGTTGGCAATCCCGCCTCTTTGCGCCGACGGTCTTCTTCACGCTGCTGTTCGGCCTGTATCGCCCGGTCGCGCTGTTTACGGATCCGCTCCAGTTGCGGCAGCTGCGCATTTGCCGCGACGGCGAGGGCTCCGCCCGTCGCCAATATGAACATTGCCATCATCAACGGTCTTTTCACAAAAACTATTTCTCCCTTCTAAAGATCACGGTTCGCTGTTTTGCTCACGCCGCTCCAGCCGATTTGTTCCGATTTTATATTTTAATGCTTTGCCCGCTCTTTTGGAAATTTGTTCCGTTTTACAGCTCAAATTGCTTGTCGGCTCCGATTTAGATAAAATTACCAGTTCGGCTGCATAAAAAAATTAAATTAAGGATATCTATATTCAATTATGTCTAATGTTCCAATAACTGTGGCACATGGTGACGGCATCGGGCCCGAGATCATGGACGCAACGCTGCACATTTTGAAAGAGGCCGGTGCCCGCATCGACATCGAAACTATCGAGATCGGCGAAAAGGTCTATCTTTCAGGCAATTCTGCCGGCATCGCTCCCGAATCGTGGGAATCGCTCCGCCGCACCAAAGTTTTTCTAAAAGCTCCGATCACGACCCCGCAGGGCGGCGGCTACAGCTCGCTCAATGTGGCTGTTCGTAAAACGCTCGGTCTTTATGCCAATGTCCGGCCTTGCGTTTCCTACTATCCTTTCGTTGCCACCAAACATCCGGTAATGGATGTGGTCATTGTCCGCGAGAATGAAGAAGATACCTATGCCGGCCTTGAATACCGCCAAACGCAGCAGGTCGAAGAATGTCTGAAGCTGATCTCGCGTCCCGGTTCGGAAAAGATCGTCCGTTATGCCTTTGAATACGCCAAAAAATTTGGCCGCAAAAAGGTCACCTGCTTCATCAAAGATAATATTATGAAGCGCACGGATGGACTTTTCCACCGCGTGTTTGATGAGATCGCACCGGAATATCCGGGCATCGAGGCCGATCATTGGATCGTTGATATCGGTTCCGCCAAGCTTGCCGATACGCCGGAGAATTTTGACGTTATCGTTATGCCGAACCTTTACGGCGACGTGCTTTCAGACGTTGCTGCTCAGATCGCCGGTTCCGTCGGCCTTGCCGGTTCATCAAATATCGGCGAACAGGTTGCAATGTTCGAAGCGATCCACGGTTCAGCACCGCGCCGAGCCGGGCAAAACCTCGCTAACCCCTCCGGATTGTTCCTCGGTTCGATCTTGATGCTCGTTCACATTAACCAGCCGGACATTGCCGAGCTCGCCCACAACGCATGGCTGAGAACAATCGAAGACGGCGTCCATACCTATGATATGTACAAAGAGGGCGTTTCCACGGAAAAGGTAGGAACTCGCGAATTTGCCGAAGCGGTCGTTGCCCGACTCGGTCAAAAGCCCGAAACGCTCAAACCCGTTTCGTACACCACCGCCACCGTCGAAGGTGAACCGAAGCCGATCTACACCACGCCCGCACCCCAGCAAAAAGATCTGGTCGGCGTTGATGTTTTTGTCGATTGGTGGAACGGTTCGTTCCACGGCGCAGCAAATGATTTCGGAGCCCTCGTCGAAAAATTAAATGCCGACGGCCTGCAGCTGCAATCGATAGCCAACCGCGGCGTCAAGATTTATCCGGGCGGTTTTCCGGACACTTTCACGGTGGACCATTGGCGTTGCCGCTTCGTTGCCGAAGCCGGCGAAGGCACTACCGTTTCGCATGCGCAGATCATTTCGCTGCTCGGCCGCTTCGAAGAAGCCGGTTTGGACGTTATCAAAACGGAAAATCTGTATAATTTTGACGGAGCCAAAGGCTACTCAGCCTAACAGCATCCCGCAGATGCAAACTAAAACCGGAAAGGAGCCGCCTCCTTTCCGGTTTTGCTGCGCTATATTACTATGAATACTTGGCAAAAATAGATCACATGATTCAATGCTTTCTTAGATCGGCGATGCTTTTGGCAGCGATGGCCGCGGTTGCCCTCGCCCAGCAGGGCACGGTCGGCGGAGAAATGCCTTCACCGACCAAAACTCCAGCCAAAGCACCCCGAACGCTGTTCTTCGATTCGAATGGCTTTGAGGTCTCGAACAATGAATTTGTTGATATTCGGATGGCAAACTTTCACCTGCCGGACCGCACTTTGATCAAAACGCGCGAAGACGGCACGATCGAATTCAGGCTGCAGAAAATACCGCAGGAAGGCGGCCCGATGTCCGCTGCGGCGGCATTGGCGATCGATGGCTCCGCCGCCGGCTTTGAAGCCTGGAAAGGAAAGGTCATAGTTTTGAACTTTTGGTTTATCGGCTGTCCGGCCTGTATGGCAGAGATCCCGCGTCTGAACCAAATGCGCTCAAAATTCGAGGGTCGTGATGATATAGTTTTTGCTGCCGTTACGGCGGACACAAAGGGCAAGGTCAACGATTTTTTGAAAAAGAATGTTTTTAACTATTTGATGATCGCCGATGGTCAAAAATATCTCGATAGTTTCGGCTTTTCGGGTTATCCAAAAAATATCGTCGTCGGGCGCGACGGGAAGATAGTTTATTGGCGGAGTACGGTCAAGGCGTGGGATAAATTCGAATCGGTCATCCGCACCGAAGCGGAAAGGCCACTGCAATAAGTATCATATGAACCAGATAGATGAAACCGCTCCGGTGGTCGGCATAATAATGGGCAGCACCTCTGATTGGCCGACGATGGAAAAAGCAGCTGATATTTTGCGGGCCTTTGGCGTACCGCACGAATCGCGCGTAGTTTCGGCCCACCGCACGCCTGATCTTTTGTTCGAATATGCCAAAACGGCTGAAGCCCGCGGTTTAGAGGTCATTATCGCCGGTGCCGGCGGGGCCGCCCATCTGCCGGGCATGTGCGCCGCCCAGACGGTTTTGCCCGTGCTCGGTGTTCCGATCAAAAGCAGTATTCTCAATGGCGTCGATTCGCTGCTTTCCATCGTGCAGATGCCGGCCGGAATACCCGTAGCCACGCTCGCCATCGGCGACGCAGGCGCCAAAAATGCCGCTCTTCTGGCGGTGTCCATTCTCGCCAATTCGCGGCCCGAACTGCGGGAAAAACTGAGGGATTTTCGGCAAGAACAAACCCGCGGAGTTATTGAATCGAACCTTTAAGGATCTGTCGATCAAATGTCACCACTTCCCCCAAATTCAACGATCGGTATTTTCGGCAGCGGACAGCTTGGCCGAATGTTTGCTATCGAGGCCGCAAAACTGGGCTATCGCGTTCATACCTTCTCGCCGGAAAGCAATACACCCACGGGCCAGGTTTGCGGGCTTGAAACAACCGCACAATATGGCGATCTTCAGGCAGTGCGCAAATTTGCATCGTCCGTTGATGTGGTTACATTCGAATTTGAGAACGTGCCGTCTGCCGCGGTGGCGGCGGCCGCTGAATATGCATCTGTTCATCCAAGAGGCGAGATCCTGCACATCACCCAAAATCGGCTTCGCGAAAAGCGCTTTCTGGCAGCCGGCGGTTTCCCGCACACACCTTTTCGGTATGTCGCTTCACTTGCCGAACTCGACGCGGCTGTTGTCGATCTCGGTTTGCCGTGCGTTTTGAAGACAGCCGGATTTGGCTACGACGGTAAAGGGCAGGTGAAATTAACAGAACCCGACGCAACCCGCCAAGCTTGGGCCGAGGTTACGGCCACGGAAAGCGTCCTCGAAGCTTTTGTTGATTTCGAAAAAGAAGTATCGGTGGTTTGTGCCCGTGCTGAAAACGGCGACTTCGTGCACTACGGCGTTATCGAAAATTCCCATTCCCGCCATATTTTAGATCTATCGTTCGCCCCGGCGGCGGTCTCGGCAGCGGTCGGTCGGCAGGCGATCGAAATAACGCGCAGCATCGCCGAAAGCTTCGGCTATGTCGGAACAATGTGTGTAGAATTTTTCGTAAAGGCCGATGGCGAATTGCTGGTCAATGAAATAGCTCCGCGTCCGCACAATTCGGGCCATCTGACCTTCGACGCCTGCATTACATCACAATTCGAACAACAGGTACGAGCGGTTTGCGGCCTTCCGCTAGGTTCACCGGATTACTATCGGCCGGCTGCCATGATCAACCTGCTGGGCGATGTCTGGGAAAGCGGCGAACCGAATTGGGCCGCCGCATTGAGCACTGGTATAAAACTGCACCTTTACGGTAAAGCGGAGGCACGCCCGGGCCGGAAAATGGGACATATGACCGCAACGGCGGACAGCGCACTTGGTGCTGCGGAACTTGTCCGCCGGGCAAAAGATTCGCTTTGATCGGTCCGAATATCATTTGCACGCAATTCGGTCAAAGCGATAAACTCGGACTTATGGCAGAAAGTTTTGTATTTTCACACACGGCCGACCGGAAAATCGTTTATAGTGAAATATTGCCGCAGCTTTCGTCGCTGCTTGAGGCCGAAACCGACCTGATCGCCAATCTTGCCAATACGGCGGCGGTTCTAAAGCAGGCATTCAGTTTTTTTTGGGTCGGTTTTTATCTTAAAAAAGGCACGGAACTAGTTCTTGGGCCTTTTCAGGGTTCGCTCGCCTGCACCCGTATCGCGTTTGATAAAGGCGTTTGCGGCCACGCCTTCTCAACCGGCAAAACTGTCATAGTGCCGGATGTAGATCTATTTCCGGGTCACATTGCATGCAGTTCTGCTTCGAGATCTGAGATCGTGGTGCCGTTAAAGGATCTAACCGGCGATGTCGTCGGGGTACTTGATGTGGACAGCGATCGGTTGAATGATTTTGCGGCAAACGATAAAGAGGGCCTGGAGGCTGTGGCAGCCGCATTGGCAAAGTTTTTTTGATCTTCTTATTAAACCCTTATGATAGTTGAATTTCCTTTTTGGGATTGGGCAATATTTTTCGGAGTTGTACTTATCGCCCTATTTGTCGATATCGGTATCGTTAACCGCCATTCTCACGTGCCAAGCCGTAAAGAAACGGTAACCTGGGCGATCGTCTGGGTCTCTTTGGCCTTAGCGTTCAACTTTTTTATTTATTGGCAGGTCGGCAATAACCCGAATTACGGTTGGGATGCGGCCGCCCACAAAGCCAAAGAATTTTTCGTCGGCTATCTGATCGAACTCTCGCTCTCCATCGACAACCTGTTCGTTTTTCTATTGATCTTCAGCTATTTCAAGGTCCCAAAGAAATATCAGCATCGTGTGCTTTTCTGGGGCATCATGGGCGCCCTTTTGATGCGCATGATAATGATCTTTGCCGGAGCCGAATTGGTCGAACGCGTACATTGGATCATCTACCTTTTCGGCGCGTTCCTGATCTATACCGGGCTCAACATGTTTCGCGACACAGATGACAATTTCGAGCCGCACGAAAGCGCTCTGGTCAAACTGGTGACGAAATATATTAGGATCGCAAAACACTACGACGACGATAAATTCTTTACGGTAAAAGATGGTGTGCGCACCGGAACCCTGCTTCTATTGGTTCTGATAGTCGTAGAATTCACCGATCTTGTTTTTGCGGTCGATTCGATCCCGGCGATCTTTGGGATCACAACCGACCGTTTTATAGTCTATACCTCGAACATTTTTGCGATCTTGGGCCTTCGTACTTTCTTTTTCCTTCTTGCCGACCTTGCCGATCGCTTTCACTATCTAAAATATGGCCTAGCGTTCGTTTTGACCTTTGTCGGGGTCAAAATGCTGCTGCCGCTGATCGCTTCCGGTCTGCTTTATTTGACCGGTTCTGACAGCACAGGAGCATTCGCCGACCTTCTTCGCCGCTTCCTTGCGGGCGAATTCAAGAATGAGGTGATCAATATCTCGCTCGGTACTGTGGTAACGGCCATCGTGATATCAGTTGTAGTTTCAATGCTTAAACCGGCAAAGGCCGCTTCGCTGCCGGAAGCCGATGATGACGAAAACGAGGATTACCCGATCGAAAGCTAAATGGAAAGCAAGTACCGCAAGATCTACGTAGAATGGTGGAATATCCGCAAAAGTACCATTTATGGTCTGGCGGCTTTTCTGATCATTTGCACGGTCTTGATCGGCGGCGGTTGGTATGCCATTAAAAACAATTGGTTTACTGCGGTGGATGAAAGCAGCATCCCACGAGACGCTGCCCGGATCATTTCTTTTGAGGGCGAAGTGCGTATAACGCGCGCTGCTACGCGTGAAACGATCTTGGTAACAAAAGAAACATGGGTAGCCGCGGGTGACACCATCCAAACGCAATCGGACGGGCGGGCGATCGTGCAAATGATCGATATGTCCGTATATTCTGTACGGCCGAACAGCACTGTCATTATCCGCGACAGCTCATCGTTATTCGGCGGGCGAAACATCCGTGTCGCGCTTGATGACGGTCAATTGAATGTTCGTACTGACCAACAGCCCGAAAACACAGAGAATGTCGTCGAAATGCTTGACACCGAAACACAGCTTCGCTCACAAACGGATGCCAGTTTCAACACCGCGTCCGGCACCGCGGAGATACGCATCAGCCGCGGAACGGTAGAAACGACTGTCGGCGGCGCAACGACGACCATCGCCGAGAATGAATTCGCAGCAGTTAATAACGGGCGCATTGCTTCTCGAGAAAAGCTTCTGCTGCCGGCAAGACAAACTTCTCCGGCAAATATGGCTCAGGTGGTCGATGGCGGAAATTCCGGGGCTTCCGTCACCTTTTCCTGGCAGGATGACAGCACCGTGCCGGTCGAAAGCTACTATCTTCAGGTTTCTCGTTCACCGATATTTGCATCAGATTCGATCTTGGTGGACCGCAATTCTTTGAACACCCGCGAATTCCGCCTTGCCGGCATGATGCCGGGAACCTACTATTGGCGGATCAAAACAACATCACGGTCCGGACAGATCAGTGAATGGAATGAACCCTGGCGATTTAATGTGGTCAAGCGCGGCCCGAGCAAAGCGATCGAAGCCGCAGAATGGAATGTTGAATCGGTCGGGGGAAATGTCTTCATTATTTCCGGACGCACGTCTCCGGGTATGGTTATCCGGACCCAAGGACGCGAGGCCTTTTCCGGTGGCGACGGTTCCTTTCGACTGCAAATTTCCACCCCACTTTCCGAAGTTGCTGTTGAGATCGGCGATGATCGCGGCAACCGCACCGGATTTGTCCTGTCTCTGCGTAATGGCCGGATCATAAAGAAATTCTAGTATTTGATATGGGTGCAGGACACGATCATTCACACAGCCACGGGGCTCGTTCACCTGAAAGCCTTCTTCGATTGAAATTGGCATTGGGCCTAACAGCTCTTTACATGCTTGCCGAAGCCGTCGGAGGATGGCTGACGAATTCTCTGGCACTGCTGGCAGACGCCGGTCATATGCTGACCGATGTAGCCGCCCTTTCGCTGACCTTGTTTGCGATCCGCTTTGCTGCAAGACCGGCGACACCCAAAAAAACGTACGGATACTATCGTCTTGAAATACTGGCCGCATTCGTCAACGGCATTGCTCTGGTCTTGCTTTCATTGTGGATCATCTACGAAGCGATCGAACGCTGGCAGAACCCGCCGGAGGTCAAGGGGTTTTCTTTGACGCTAGTTGCCGTCGGCGGTCTGGTGATCAATATCATTGCTGCGTATCTATTGCATGGCGATCACAAGCAAAACCTGAACATACGCGGGGCATTTCTTCATGTGATCGGAGATATGCTCGGCTCCATCGGAGCCATCACCGCCGGCATTCTCATCGTTATGTTCGAATGGATGTGGGCAGACGCATTTTGCAGTATTTTGATCAGTCTGATCATCATTTTCAGCGCGTGGCGTCTGATCTCAGAATCAGTAAATGTCTTGCTGGAAGGTACGCCTTCACACATTGATATAGCAACCGTTGAGCGGCTTATATTTAGCACCGAAGGCGTAACCGGTGTTCACGACCTTCACATTTGGACCATCTCTTCCGGCATCGACGCTCTTTCCGTGCATATTTCGCATTCCAGCAATGTTGCTCATTCAGAGCTATTGGCCGTAGTGCGGGAAAAGCTTCATGCGGAATTCGGTATCGACCACATGACCATCCAAATGGAAACCGCGGACCGCGAAACCGAAGCACTCTACGTATGCGAAACAGGTACTAAATGCTTTGAACCGGTCTCAAATGTACGATCGGACGGTGATTTTTCAAAGGCCGGTTAGAAAATGAAAGCCGAGAAAATATCGTTGAAATACGGTGAAGGCACGATCTTCGCCGATATCGATCGGAGTCGGTTCGAGACCCTGACGCCGCCCGCTTTCGAACGGCCGCTTTCAGACGCCGAGATCGGCGACCGCCTCAGCGATCCGCTAGGAACCCCGCCGCTGGAAGACAAGATCGAACCCGGCCAAACCATACTCTTGGTCGTTCCGGATGCCACCCGTCAAACTGCTTGCGGCCAGGTGGCCAACCTATTGGTCAGACGCCTGATCGCTGCCGGGGTTCAGCCGTTCGACATCAGGATAATATTTGCAACCGGGATCCACCGCAAAGTGACCGCAAAAGAGCGCGGCGACATATTAACTCCATTTATTGCCCAGCGTATCAAAACGATCGACCATGAGCCTCGAGATCTGATGCGGATCATCGACGTCGGCAAAAGCAAAAATGGATATCGCATTGAATTGAACCGAGCTCTGTTCGAACACGACCACGTCGTCTTGATCGGCGGCGTCGGATTTCATTACTTTGCCGGTTTCGGCGGCGGCCGCAAACTGATCTGTCCCGGTTTGGCATCCGCCAAAACTATCCGCGAAACACACCGGCTTGCCCTTGATCGCAATACTCTTACACGCGCTGACGGAGTCGGGACCGGACTCCTTAACGGCAATGCGGTCCACGATGCTTTCATCGAGGCCGCAAAATTTGTCCCTAACGTTTTTTCGATCAGTTCTATAACCGATGACAGCGGGCGGGTCACATCTCTTTACTGCGGCGATCTTGACCTGTCCCACCGTGCCGCGTGTGAACATTTTGCCGCTCAGCATACCATTACGATCGCGGAACGGCGTCCTCTGGTCATCGTGGGATGCGGGGGCGTTCCGCACGATATTAACCTTATCCAGGCCCACAAGGCACTTGAAGCTGCCGCAAATGCTTGCTGCGATGGTGGAAAGTTGATCTTTGTGGCCGAATGCGGCGAGGGGCTTGGCCGCTCAGACCTTTTATCCTGGTTTACTGCAATAGACAGCCGGGCTTTGGCGGAAGAGCTGCGCGACCATTATCAGGTCAACGGACAGACCGCCTGGAGCCTTTTGCAAAAGACCGAACGATTTGATGTGCGAATGGTCACCGCCCTTGATGAGGAAACATTGCAGCGGATGCGAATTAGAAAAGCCTCGTCCGTGAACGAGGCCTTGCCTGAAGATCTGCCCGGATATATTATTCCGGCCGGCTCCGCGATAAAGATAGACGTCAACTCGCCTTGAATGTGCGGGCTATGGAATCGGTCTGATGCCTAATAGAGCGCAATTTATCGGTAAATCCGCTAAAGCGCAACACATAAACCGTGGTCGGATTTGCCCGCAAAAAGTAAAAACGTCCGCTCATCGGTCGTCCACCCCGCACGAATTCATAGTTAAGGGCCGAACCTTTTAGAAATCCGCCGAAATTCTCTTCTTTCCCGGCAACGAAACCCGGTAAAAATTGTAATTTTTGCTCTTCTTCGCGCACGATATCGCCCATCAACGCGTTCGCGCCGACAGCAACTCGGCGGATCTCAAGATGTCCGTCATTGCGATCACCGAACACATACTCCACATTCGGACTCCCGGCCGACGGCTTTACCGTCATTTTCCACTTAATATCCGGTAATTCAAATGTGTAATCTACGTTAGGGTTAGAAAATTTCTCACCCTGGGCTGATGCCGAAACGGCAAACATCGCAGCAAGGCATACAACGGAATAGGTTAAATATTTTAGGTACTTCATTTTTTTGGATGATGCTTATTTTACAGCAATGCGAGCGAAATTACGATATATATGATGAACAACTTAACAATTTTGTTGTATCTTCCGAAAAAGCAGGCGGGCGACATTTTTTTCAACCTTTGCCTAGATCTTGCGCGTCAAAGATGTAATAGACCGTTAATTTTTGGGGATCTCAGACAATGAAAAATTTCAAAGAAAAGCTAGCCGCACTTACAACCGCAATATTGATCGGGACATTTCTGTTTCCCTTCACCGCTGTCGCGGCCGGCCCAAATTCTGCTATCGATCCAAGTTCTGCCAATAAATTGTCCGAAGATCAGCGGATCATTCATGTTTTGAACAGACTTGGCTTCGGAGCCCGGGCTGGGGATTTTGAAAAAGTAAGAGCGATCGGCATTCGCCGCTATATCGAAATTCAACTCGAACCGGCAGAGATCGACGATTCGGCCGCCGACGCTCGCGTCAAACCGTTGGACATCTTTTCCATGAGTTCTGCTGAAGTGTTTGCAAAATATCCCATTCCGGGAGAACTTTTGCGGCAAACGAGAGCCGGCATAAAGATGGGCCAAATGCCTGATACCGCAGCCGCCGAAAAGCCGATGTCTGCGGAGATCGACCGAAAGGAACGCCAAGCAAAACTTGCCGAGCTTTATCGCGAATTCGGGTTTCGGCCGGCCGGCCAGATCGGGCCGCAGATCATTGCCAATCGTGTCCTTCGTGCCGCCTATTCGGAACGACAACTGCAAGAGGTTATGGTGGACTTTTGGCAGAATCATTTCAATGTCTATTCAGGTAAAAACCCGGTCCGCTGGTATATCCCCAGCTATGAACGTGATGTGCTTAGGCCTAAGGCTCTCGGCAATTTCAAGGATCTGTTAATAGCAACTGCACAACATCCGGCAATGCTGCTCTATCTCGACAATTTTCAATCCGCAGCTCCACCTTCAGAACAAAATATCCGCGGCCGTACCGGCAATGGGAGAGAAGGTTGGCAAAAGCGGTTGGCGGAAGGAAGCCTTTCCCCCAAACAGCGTGAGAATTTGATGAAGCGACGCGGTCTTGATGAGGACCAAGTACGCGCTCTCTCCGAACAAGCAAAAAAGGCGGCCGCAAGACCGAGAGCTCAACGCGGTATAAATGAGAACTATGCTCGGGAATTGATGGAATTGCACACAATGGGCGTCGGCAGCGGGTACACACAAAACGATGTCGTCGAAGTGGCAAAGGCATTGACAGGTTGGACGGTTTCGGATCCTCGTGGTTATCAACAGACAAACCGAATACTCCGCGAGCAAGGGGCGGATCCAAACAACGAGCGTATGAGGAGGGTGCGAAACGACAATGGAACGGGGAATTTCTTTTTCAATGAACGAACACATGTGAAAGGCCCGAAACATATTTTGGGCCGCACCATAGACAGGGGCGGGGTGAATGACGGTTTGGCTGTAATGGAGCTGTTGGTGGCCCAGCCCGCAACCGCAAAATTCATCGCTCGAAAGTTGGCTGTCAGATTCGTTAATGATGATCCGGACGAAGCTTATGTAGGTCGTATCGCAAAGGCTTTTCAGGAATCAAAAGGCGATATCAAATCAACGCTTCGTGCTCTGTTTCTTGATCCGGAATTCTTCGCGGCCCAAAACTATCGGGCAAAGATCAAAACCCCTTTCGAACTTGCCATTAGTTCTGTCCGCGCGCTCGATGCCGATACAAACGCTTCGCCTGCATTCATTGGTCTTTTGAATAAGCTCGGAGAGGTTCCCTACGGATATTTGGCTCCGACGGGATATTCTGATCGATCGGAGGATTGGGTCAACACAGGTGCTTTGCTTGAACGTTTGAATTTCGCCGTAGCCATAGCCAGCAACCGCATTCCGGGAACCCGCGTCGATCTGGCGGCTTATAAAAAAGGTGATCCAAAAGCCGTTCTGAATTCGGCGATCAGCGAGATCTTAAATGGTGAGGTGTCTCCGCAAACCCGTACGATGCTTGAAAAGCAGATGGCCCAGGCCCTTCCGGAACCCAAACCCGGCATTGAGCCGACATCCGCCGAAGAACAGCCGATCCGGGGAAGAGGCCGCGTGGCGAATCAGACGCGTCTAAAAGGCCCGAGCGGTGACCCGACCGTTTTTAAGGCCGTCAGCCTGGTCCTTGGTTCGCCTGAATTCCAAAGACAATAATCACGTTATCAATCCGGCGTAGAGCCGCTTTAAGTCGCGCAGGTGTGAGTCAATGCTGAAATTCGCCTGCGCGAATTCTTTTGCTTTTGCACCGAGAGCGAGTCGTTCAGCATCATTTTGAAGCAGGTGTATGGTTTTTTCGGCTAGAGTATTCGCATCACCTACAGGAAAGACCGCAGCAAATTCCCCGCCGCCGGTCGCTTCCAAAAGCGGTTCAATATCCGAAACGATCATTGGAACACCGGCCAACATTGCCTCTGATGCCGCCACGGGCAACCCCTCTTGAAGCGATGAGAATATAAAAATATCCATTTCGGCCAGAATATTCGGCACATCCCCGCGTGAACCTAAAAAGTGAACACGTTCGGTCAGCCCTTGCTGCAGGCAAATATCTAGGCATTCAGCCATTTTATCTTCGGCACCCGTCTCAACGCCGCCTGCAAATATGCAGTGAGCATGCGGATAACGGTCAAAGATCCGCGGTAAAGCTTTGGCAAGTGTCAATTGATCCTTGCGCGGATCGCGATAAAAATTACCGATCATGCCGAATATCAGTTCATTCCCGGTAATATTCAACTCTTTTCTAAGCGTACGAGCCGCTGGCTTTAGACGTTCGGGGTCGGCCCCATTGTGGATAACATTAAATTTGTTGGTATCAAGGCCGTCTTTTTCTGCAAGCCATTTCTTCAATCCGCGGCTGACAACGATGTTGGCGTGCATTTTGGGGATCAAAAACTTTGCGGTCAGACGGTTCTTTCTATCGGGAATGAAACCTTCAAAGCTAAGCACTTGCCGCACATCCCGCAGCCCCCTGGAAGCAAGATAAAGATGAAGCCCATCGACAGGTTGGAAGCCGCGCACGAGTTGTATCTTTCTATCCCGGATGATACTTCTGATCTGCGACGCCAAATAAAGATCGACCGGCAATTTTCTTCGCAAGGGAATGAATTGTACACCCGATGAGGCAAAATCTGTCTGCAGCATTCCCGGGCCGGCTGAAACTATTGTGAGTTCGATACCGAATCTGCCCGCATTGCGCGCGGTGTCCAAAGCTTGCATTTCGGCTCCGCCGCGATTAAGACTGTCAAGCAGGTGTAAAACTTTCATCGAGATGACAAAAAATTCCGAGTGTGTTTTAATCAGCTTTTGTGTTTTCTGTGTTAGAAGCTAATAAAAATAAGGGTCTCGCGGATGTTTTTGTCCTGGTTCCCTCTTACAATCATGCCCCGTTCATCGAAGAATGCCTTCGCTCGGTCTTTCATCAAAGTTTAGCGCCGAAAAAGCTGCTTGTCATTGATGACGGCTCGCACGACGATTCGACGCGTATCATTGAAAAAGTGCTTAAAGATTGTCCATTCGATTCCGAATTGATCGCACGCGAAAATCGTGGTCTGTGCTTTACGCTCAACCAAGGGTTGGAACTTAGCTCTGGCGAATATTTTGCCTACATCGGTTCCGACGATTTTTGGACGCACGAGTTTTTGGCTGCGCGAACAGAAATGCTTGAACGCCGCCCGAATGCCGTACTGGGCTACGGCCACGCATATTTCGTTGATGGAAATGGCGAGATCTTTGACTGCACGGCTGAACACCGCGAATCTTGGGCAAATTACCCGGATGGAAACGCACGCGAGATGCTGCTAAAGGGAATTGCTCCCGTCAGTTCTACCGTCTTTTATCGACGGTCGGCACTTGAAAAGGTTCGATGGAATGAGAGGTCTAGACTCGAGGATTACGAGATGTACCTCCAGTTGATGAATTTGGGCGATTTCGCATTTGATCCATCGGTGCTTTCCGCTTGGCGCCATCACCATTACAATACCAGTAAGGATGATCTGCTGATGCTTCGCGAAGTGCTCGCGGCCCAGCAGCGAAATATTGATATTCTTGGGGTAAGCCCCGCGAGGCTGGCCAAAGCTCAATCGGAGACCACATTCGGCTATGCCAAAATATTGCTCCAACATGGGCAGAAAAGCGAGGCTTTGCGATTGGCAAAAAAAAGTTGGCGAGGAGCGAAAATTTTCGACCTGATCAAATTTACGGCCCGAATGTTTGTCCCAATGGCAGTCGTCCGTTTTCGCAAAAGTCTCAGAAAAAAGAAACTTATCGCCGCTCCGCCGGCTTGATCATTTGAAAATTGAGCGACAATAATGAACAAATTGTAGAGATCCGACCGGCCGGCCGCTGGTTGTCGCTGAATCTCAAAGAACTGTGGTCCTATCGCGAACTGCTTTATTTTCTTACACTTCGCGACATCAAAGTTCGCTACAAACAAACGGCTATAGGCATCGTCTGGGCCGTGTTGCAGCCTGTTCTAACAACCGCGGTCTTCTCCGTCATTTTCAGCACCTTTGCGAAATTTGAGACCGCCGATATTCCGTACCCTCTTTTTGCCTTGTCCGGATTGATGCTGTGGCTATTTGTCCACAATTCCATAACGGCTGCTGCGGGAAGTTTTGTAAATAATACAAATCTGGTCACAAAGGTCTATTTCCCGAGATTGATCGTGCCGATCTCCGCGACGCTGGCGGGCATGCTGGATCTATTGATCAGTTTCGTCATTTTAGTTTTCCTGATGGCCTGGTACCGAACGGGCGTTTTTTGGACGATCTTGGCGGCACCGGCATTTGTCGTCATGGCGGTCGTGGTGGCGGCCGCTTTTGGAACCCTATTTTCGGCATTGAACGTTCGGTATCGCGACGTAAAGTTTGCTCTGCCGTTCGTGATACAAATTTGGATGATCGCTTCGCCTATTTTTTATCCGGTATCGATCGTACCCGCAAAATGGCAATATATATTTGCAGTTAACCCTCTGACCGGCATCTTGGATGGATTTCGTTCAGCCCTGTTTGGTCTGGATTTCAATTGGCCGCTGATCGCGATCTCTGCGGTTTCGACCTTGATCTTGGCTGGAATTTCAATTGCCGTATTCAAGCGAATGGAAGATGATTTCGCTGATATGATCTGATGAGTGTTATCGAGGCCAACGGCCTGTCAAAACTTTATTATTTGGGTGGAAGCGTATCGACGGGCTCGATCCGCGATGCCATTACCGGTTTGCTGCGACGCCCTTCGTCTGCAAATAAAAAGAAGTTGTGGGCCATTCGTGATCTCAGCTTTACCGTCGGCGAGGGCGAAACGCTTGGCATCATCGGCCGGAACGGCGCCGGAAAATCTACTCTTTTAAAGATGTTGTCGCGCATCACCAAACCAACGGCCGGCTCGGCCCGCATTCGCGGCCGCGTAGCCAGTTTGCTCGAAGTAGGAACGGGATTTCACGGCGAACTTTCCGGACGCGAGAACATTTTCTTGAACGGCGCGATACTTGGCATGCACCGCTCCGAAATTACCAGCAAATTCGATGAGATCGTTGCCTTTTCCGAGGTGGAAAAATTCCTCGACACCCCCGTCAAATACTATTCAAGCGGTATGTATATGCGGCTTGCTTTTGCTGTGGCGGCTCACTTGGAACCGGAGGTGCTTATCGTTGACGAAGTATTGGCGGTCGGCGATGTTGAGTTTCAAAAGAAATGCATCGGTAAGATGGATGAGGTCAGCCGATCCGGCCGGACGGTATTATTCGTCAGCCACAACCTAGGCAGTTTGGCTCAGATCTGCCGCAATGGCATGCTTTTACATCATGGCGAACTTCAGTTTTACGGCGGCATAAATGAAGCGATCCGGGAATATTCGAATCTCGTCGAAACTTCAAAGCAATTTGTGCTTTCTCCGGAAAGCCCTCAGCTTGATATGCAGATAACCGAGGCCCGGATCACAAACGCGGCAGACGTTTCTGTTACGGAGATCGCCGGCGACCAAAATTTTACACTCCGCTTTCAGGTACACACACGGAACATTGCTCGCGGGGCAATGTTTTGCGTTGCGATGTTAAATAAATATAAAGATCGCCTTTTTACCGAACATAAACGATTTGACGACCTGCTTGGCGATAGAACCGGAACATCGGAGATAGCATATACTGTTCCCGGCGGCCTGATCGCTCCGAACAATTATTCTTTTCTGCTGCAGATCTTTTTACCGAGCGGTGAGATCATTCAAGATCTTTTTGATATTTGTCCTCTGACGATCATTGATGCGGGAACGGAAATGGCTCCATATCGCGACTACGGTTATATTCAAATGGGAGGCGAATGGAGCGTCGAATAGATCGGAATTGAAATGTTTTTGCGAAAGCCGGTTCGCATATGAAACCTAAACTCCACACAATGCTGCATTATACCGTGAAGAAAGCGATCGCAGAGGCGGTCGGCTCGTCTGCGGATGACTTTTTCGGGAAAGTGCTTGATGTTGGGTGCGGTTCGATGCCATATCGCGAAGTCATTTTGGCTAACGAACGAATTGTCGAATATGTCGGAATGGATATCGCAAGTTCTGTCGATTACGGTGTCAAATGCGATATCGTTTGGGACGGCACCCGAATTCCTGTCCAAAACGAGGCGTTCGACTGCGTTTTGACAACCGAATTTCTCGAACATCACGCCGAACCGGCCGCCGTATTAAAGGAGATGCACCGAGTAATGACCAAAGGCGGTTTCTTTTTTGCGACCGTGCCTTTTATTTGGAATCTTCACGAATTGCCCCATGATGAATTTCGCTATACTCCCTTTTCTTTACAACGGATGATGGAGCAGGCCGGTTTCCGCGACATAAAAATAAAGGCGCTTGGCGGTTGGAATTATTCGTTGGCACAAATGATCGGTCTGTGGATCACTTTTGCTCCGCTTCCGCGATATCAGCGTGGAATATTGCGACGCATTTTATTTCCATTCTATACATGGCTTATCAGAACTGACGTGAAACCCGAGGCCTTCGATGGCGGTGAAAACTCGATGTATAGTGCTTTAAGTATTTCCGCACTTAAATAGAAAAAGGGTGTGAAAAATTTCCTTTTCATCAGCCACGACGCCAGCCGCACCGGTGCTCCGCTCGTACTCCTTCATTTTTTGAAATGGCTGCGAAAAGAGCATCCTTCGGTCACTTTCGATATATTGCTCATTCGCGGCGGAGAATTGACCGACAGCTTTCGCTCGCTCGGAGATGTATTTCTGCGCACTGCGCGACATGGTTTCAATCAAAAAGATAGAGCGGTGGTCAAACTTAGGAAAGCTTTAGGAGCGGAAAATAAATGGCACATCCCGCATCGCTCGCTGATGTCGCCAAAATACGAAACGGTTGTTGCAAATACCGTGGTGTCGGCTAAATATCTTCCTTTTTTTCATCAAAAAGGAATTCGCACATTCTGTTGGCTGCATGAACTGGAATATATCATCGGCGACTACTACAAACCGGGCGAGCTTTTAGCCCTGAGCTCTTACATTGACGGCTTCATCGCGCATTCAAATGCCGGCCGCAAAATGCTTATGCAAATGGGCATCGAGAAACCCGTAGATGTCGTGTATGAATTTTCTGACGTCGAAGTAAACTCTCTGCGCAACCCGACCGATGTCCGTAAAGAGTGGAATATCCCAAGCGACGGCTTCGTAGTGGGCGGTTGCGGGACCATTGAATGGCGCAAAGGCACAGACCTTTTTATTCAGATGGCAGACCACCTGACGAAGCTGTACGATAAGATCTATTTTGTATGGGTCGGGGCACAACTTGCCGAGAACGAGCTTGATTTTAGACGAATAGCTCATTATCTGAAACATCTTGCCCCTGATCCTCAGCTGATATTTACCGGAAAAACAAACCACCCGCACGATATTTTTGCTGCCATGGACGTTTTTGCTTTAACATCTCGGGAAGACCCTTTTCCGCTGGTGTGTATGGAGGCTGCGGCCCTGGGAAAACCGATCATCTGCTTCGATGGAGCGGGCGGCATGCCCGAATTTGTTTCCGATGACGCCGGCTGCACCGTACCATATGGAGATACCGCCGCATTTTCCGCCGCATTGGTCGAATTTTACAGCGATCGGGAATTGATCGCCCAAAAAGGAAAATGCGCCTACGACAAGATCCAAGGGCCCTTTGCCGCTGCGGGCCTTTGCCGCCAACTCTTTGATCTTATTTCTGCAAGATCTTAAACATTCCTGCCCAATGCAAAGATCTTTACCAAAACAACTCCTGCGATAAATCCGCCGATGTGCGCCGCATAAGCCACACCGCCACCGCCGGCCGGCGTTAAATATCCGAGAAGCAATTGGTAGCCGATCCAAATACCGATCGCGACAAATGCCGGGACCGTTGTCAAAAAATTAAAAATGATCGCACGCACACGCCGTTGCGGAAACAATAGAACGTAACCGCCAAGCACGCCGGAAATAGCACCCGAAGCCCCGAGCATCGGAACTATCGAATCCGTGTCCATAACGATCTGGGCCGTCGCGGCAGCGATCCCGCAGACGAGATAGAACGCTGCATATCTTATGTGTCCGAGAAGATTTTCCAGATTGTCGCCAAAGATCCATAAAAACAACATGTTCCCGAAAATATGGGCTATGCCGCCGTGCATGAACATTGACGAAATGAAATTGAAATAGACCGGCAAGGGCGTGGGATAATGTTGTATCTCACCCGTGTTGCCGAACGAATCACGGATGATCTGCAAACCCGTAATATCGATACCGCTAGTTATCTCTTTCGGCACAAGCGAGAACGCATACGAAAAGGCATCATTAGAACCTAGTTGCTGAAGCAGCACAAAGACAATGATGTTAATTCCGATGATCGTATAATTGACGATGGGTATTATCTTGACCTCTGAATTGTCGTCGCCTATCGGAAACATGTCTGCGTCCCTCCCGTGCGTTTATCCAATACCTGTGTTTTCTTCCTGCGTGGTCAATAGTTCATAACCTTCGCTGCGTGCAACAAAGGTAGCCGCGGTGATATCGCCGACCACATTAAGGGTTGTACGGCACATATCCAAAATTCGATCCACACCTAAAATGATCGCGATCAATGCCGGGTCGATACCGATCATAGCCAATATACCAATGATAAAGGGTATTGAACCTGACGGAACGCCGGCCGTTCCAATTCCGCCCAGGATGGCCATATAAACGACCATCAACTGCACCCCCAGCGTGAGATCAACGCCCGCCAGCTGTGCAATGAAAAGTACCGTTATTCCTTCGTAAAGGGCGGTGCCGTTCTGATTCGCCGTCGCACCAACCGTCAGCACGAAACTATTTATGTCTTTTGGAACGCCCAAATTCTCGTGAGAGACACGAAGAGCCGTCGGCAGCGTTGCATTGGACGAAGATGTGGAAAAGGCGGTCACAATTACCGTTCGCACCCGTTTGAAAAATTCGATCGGATTCATCTTCGACAAGAAATATATCGAAGCTGAATATACACCAAAGAAATGGATGCCGAGCCCAAGGAGGACCGTCGCCACAAACCATGCCAGCGAACCGAGCAAGTCGAGACCGAATTGCGCGATATTATTGAACAGAAGACACGCCACCGCGTATGGCGCAAATTTCATTATAATGTCAATGATCTTTGTCGTAATGGCAAAGACGGATTCCATCAATCGCACAAAAGGATCAGAGACCGGCGAAGGAAGCAGCGTAATTGCAATACCCGCGATCAGCGCAAAGAACATGATGTGCAGCATGTTCGGGCTAGAGCTTGAAACCGAATTGAAGACATTGCTCGGCACGATGGTCTTTACGACCGACATCAGGGCCGTTTCCTCTGCGTTAACAGCCTTTTTTACATTGCCCGCAAATGTCCTGGTATCGTCGGACAGCTTTTCCGCAGATTCGGCCAATAGGTCGGTCCGCATCGCGATCTTGTCAGCCTCCGCAGTAAAAGCCTGGGCCGCCGCTAAAAATTCTTTAGCCGGTTTCAGCGATGCCTGAGATTCCACGGCGAACTTCTGAGCCGTTTGCACAAAAGCCTGCGTATCATCAGCAAATTTTTGAGCAGCCGCCGGATCTTGCTCTGCACCGGCTGCCAGGCTCGAGATCTTGACCGATTGCTTTTCGGCATCATGGGCAAATGTTTGGGCGGCGGCAGAGATAGATATCGCGCTTTCAATGCTCGAACGGGCACCGCTGCTGAATTTTTCTTTTAGCATTGCGGCGGTGTCGCGATTGATGCGTTCGCCGGGTTTGATCGTATTCGCCAACACCAACCCGATTATCACGGAGATCGCAGAGATGATCAGACAATAGCCGAAAGACTTAAGTCCGATCCGCCCGAGTTTGCGTACATCCCCGATGCCCGCTACTCCTACGACCAGCGAAGAAAATACCAGCGGAACAACGATCATCAGCAAAAGATTGAGAAAAAGTGTGCCGATCGGCTGTGTAAAGTTGCTTACGAACCACAGAACATTGGGATTTGTTCCGCCAAGCGTCCAATTGACAGCCAATCCGCCCAACACACCGATCAAAAGCCCGATCAGTATCTTTGTATGAAGGGCCATGCCCGTCGGCTTATCGGAAGTGTCGTCGTCGAGATCCGTTTCCAGCTCGCGTTCATATTCGTCGGCCGGTATTTTATCGTTTTCCGCCATTATTTTTGTTTACCTTTTCTGACTCGAAGAGAATGACGAAGATTTTAGCAGAATATTACAAGTTTTTCCGAATCCGGTTTTTACTAGATCGCTTTGCGACTTATAATTTTATCAGCGAAGCTCTTCTGCACGCTGTTAAACCTATGTTCGAATCGATCCACTTTATGTCCGCCGGCCGCAAGACCACTTCCGCGTCAAAGCCCGAGGTCATTGAAAAATTGCTTGCCATTGTCGGCAGGGCAAATGTTATTGTCGATCCGGAGCGCGTGGAACCTTACGGGGCAGACGCCGTCAAGGAAAAATTTCCTCCGGAAGCAGTGGTCTTTCCCGAAACCGCATCACAGATCGCAGAGATCATCAAACTTGCCAATGAATACGGTTTTCCGATCACCGCCCGTGGCGGCGGGGTCGGCTACACCGGCGGAGCTGTCCCGATAGATGGCGGCATCGTTATCGGTACGGACCGCATGAAAAAGATCATAGAAATAAGTGCCGACGATCTTTATGTGATATGCGAGCCGGGGTTGACAACCTATGAATTGCAGCAGGCGGTCGAACGGCACGGATTGCTTTTTCCGCCTGATCCGGCATCGTACAAGGATTCCTTCATCGGGGGAAATATCGCAGAAAATGCCGGCGGTATGCGTACGCCCAAATACGGCGTCACAAAACATTCCGTACTCGGTTTAGAGGTTGTTACCGGTACCGGCGAGATCATTCGCACCGGCGGCAAGACGGTCAAAAATGTGGTCGGATTCGACCTAACCGGTTTGATGTGCGGAAGTGAGGGCATGCTTGGCATTATCACCCAAGCAACCCTGAAATTATTGCCGATGCCGGAAGCGACCGCTACCGTCAGAGGCAGTTTTCTATCAATGGAAGCTGCCTGTAAAGTGCTTACCAAGTTTACTCCGGAAGGTCTTTTGCCGATGGCGATGGAGGTGGTAGATAGAAACTGTATAGCGGCGATCGAAGAAAACTTTGCTTTTGGGCTGCCGCCCGAAGCCGGAGCGATATTGATCGTAGCCGTTGACGGTTCAACGGAAGAGGTAGAACGCAACGCAGCAATGATCGAACGCATTTTGGCCGAAAACGGCGGCTTCGGCATTCTGCGTTCGCGAACCCGCGAAGAAGAAGACAAATTGTGGGATGTTCGCCGAGCAATTTCGCCCAGCTTGATGAAATACGGCACGTTGAAGATCAATGAAGATGTCGTGGTGCCGCGTTCAAAAGTTCCGGAACTGGTTGCTCGCGTCGAAGAGATCGGCCGGGCTCACGATACATTCGTTGCAAATTTCGGCCACGCCGGCGACGGAAACATTCACGTCAATTTCTTGTGCGACCGCAACGATGCGGATTCGATCGCTCGTGCCCGCGAATGCGTCGCCGAAACCTTTCGTCTTTCGGTCGAACTCGGCGGCACCATCAGCGGCGAACACGGTATCGGCTATGTCAAAGCCCAATATATGGATTACGCCATAGATCAACCAACTCTGGATATTATGAAAGGCATCAAAAAGGTTTTTGATCCGAACGGCATTCTCAACCCGGGAAAAATGTTCGTTTGACATTTAAAGTTCTTAATTCTTCAGCCGTCAAAAACATTGTTGAACAATTTGGTTGTTGTCTGTTAAACTAGTTAAACCTCGTAATAGGTCGAGGTTTCCGCTGCTTTGATTCTCTGCCTTTTTACATCAACAATGCATAATTCACTCCTTCGCAATTTGAGTCTTACCTTTTTAGTTTCAGCAGTCATAACCGCTTCCGGCTGTTTACATTTTGGCGGACAGCGCTCACCGGCCGGGCGGTCTTCGGCCCCTGTACAGACGGTGAAAAAAGAGATCTTGGCGGAAGACCGGGATGAAACTACTCCGATGACAAAGCTGGAGGCTCACACCAACGACCTTTTACTGTCCGGAAATTTTGAACAGTTAGACCAAATAGCGCATTCGAAGAGAAATAATAAAGACCGGCTTCGCGGTGGAACATGGCAGCTGGAATCTATCTATAGGGCCACCTCGACCTTTTACAAGGAATACGACGGCCAGAGGGTCACTGACGAATTGTGGCAGGCACGTATCGAACTTTTACGGTCTTGGAAAGAGAAGTTTCCAAGTTCGGTAACCGCCCGCGTCGCTTTGGCAAACGTTTATCTTGACTACGCGTGGTTCGCCCGCGGCTCAGGCACTATAGATACAGTATCGGAAAGCGATCTGCGCCTCATGCGGGAACGCTTAAATAAAGCAAATGAAGAACTGCTCGCCGCTCTCGACTCAGGTATGTATTGTCCGGGTCTATATTCCCAACTTTTATATCTCAGAATGGTTGACGGATCGGATCGATCTGAATTCGACAAGATATTCAATGAAGCCATCCGGAAAGAGCCCAATTACATCACTTTTTATCAGGCAAAAGCTGAAGCAGTGAAAGAAAAATGGGGCGGCGGCAGTCAAGATTGGCAGCATTTCGTAGATTCGCTGCCCGAACAATTAGCCGCAGTCGGCTCTGACGAGATCGACATTATTTATTTCATCATCGTCGCCGATAAGCTTCAAGATCACACCTTTGTCAATAATTGGGCAATACTTTCTAAAGACAGAATTCGCAATGGCTTCAAGGAAATAGAAGAAAAATACACGCCAAGCAATTATCGTCTTAATCAATTTGCCTACATCATGTCTGTATTACGTTTGACTGACGAGGCAAAGGCCGCATTTAAGCGTATCGGAAACGATCGAAACGAGGCGGTCTGGAATGAGAAGTTATTCACCACGATAAAGAAAAGTATCGAAGCTCAAAGGCCGCAACCGCAGAGATCTCAAAAACCGCTTAAGCGCGAAATTTTGTAAATCGATTAGCTCCGCTGATCGCACCGGTTAGAAAGTCCCCTTTTTCGCCGCCTACGATCCACGTTTCGATACCCGCTTTTTGGCAAAGCATCGCTGCGTGGATCTTTGATGTCATGCCGCCGGTGCCCAATCCTGAATCACGTTCTTCGATCAGCCCGCGAGATTCTTCGATGTCAGACACCTCGGCAATATGCTTTGCGCTCTTGTGCAGATGTGGATTTCTGTCATAAAGCCCGTCAATGTCGCTAACTAAGATCAAAAGATCGGCTTTGATCAGCGTCGCGACGTGGGCCGAAAGGTGGTCGTTATCGCCCAAAACAATTTCTTCAACAGCAGTGGTGTCGTTCTCATTGACGATCGGCAGGTATGAATATTTCAACAGCTCGCTAATGGTATTCAATGTATTTCGGCGAGATGTTTCATTTTCAAAATCCCGATATGTCATCAGACATTGTGCGGTCGGGATATCAAAATCGCTCAAGATCTCATTGTACATTCGCATCAACACGGGTTGTCCGATGGCTGCCATCGCCTGTTTTGAGGCTATCGGACGCCCCGCATCCTTAATATTGATGAACTGTTTTGCGGCGGCTATCGCTCCGGAAGATACGAGCACAATATCGTGGTCGTCTCGCAACGCCAATATCTGGCGACCGATCTCCTCGATCTTTCCGCGAGATATCAGCCGGGTTCCGCGAGTCAATGTTGAGGTCCCGATCTTCAGGACAATTTTCTTTTTCATCGTCTTTTGGAAGTTTTACCTGGTGTGGCCGTTGCCGAAAACAAACCATTTATTGGTGGTTAGATGTTTTGCTCCGAGCGGTCCGCGAGCATGCAGTTTTTGTGTCGAGATAGCTATTTCGGCACCAAGTCCAAATTCACCGCCGTCAGTGAACCGAGTCGATGCGTTGTGGTAAACAGCGGCACAATCAACTTCGTTCATAAACCGTTCGGCAGCCGCTTCATTTTTTGTCACGATGCTTGCCGAATGTCCGCCGGAATATTGATTGACTCGGGCTACCGCATCGCTTAGCCCATCGACGACGCCTATAACGATCTTTGCCGCCAAGAATTCTTCGTACCAGGTCTCGTCGGCGGAAACCCGATCAATGCCGGGGTCAATTTCAGTTACCGTTTCATCTCCGAGAACCTCGACGCCGATGTTTCGGAATTCGGCCGCCAACCGGTGAACATCTCCAGCCAGATCCGGCCGTTTCCCGCTTATCAAGATCTTATCCAGGGCATTACATACGCTTAGACGTGATTTGCCGTTGATAGCGATCGCAGCCGCCATGTCAATATCCGCATTGTCGTCAACGTAAAGAAAATTGTTGCCGCGTCCGCTGACCATCACCGGCGCCTTGGAGTTCTTTACTGTAAAATCGATCAAAGCTTCGCCGCCACGAGGTATTACCAGATCGAATTTTTCCGTTTCGCCGGCGATCAAACGTTGCGTTTCCTGTCGAGAAATATCCAAATACCGGATCCGTTCGGTATCATCGCCGCTCAACCTTAGAGCCTCGTGCCAAATTTCGGTCAGCTTAAGATTTGTCCTCCGGGCTTCCTTTCCCCCTTTCAGCAAGATCCGATTTCCGGCCTTTAGGGCGATCGCGGCGGCCTCGATACTTACATCAGGCCGCGCTTCGTAGATAATAAGGATCGTTCCGAAAGGTACTGTCTTATTCACCACCCGAAGTCCGTCCGGCCTGATCATTTCGCTGATCACGACCCCTGTGGGGTCAGGTGCCGCATCTACTATATTCAGGGCGCTGATCATATTGTCGATCTTTTTATCATCGACCTTTAATCGATCATAGATCACCTCGTCCTCAGACGGGCAAACCGCCAGATCATCCTTGTTGGCGGCAAGAATGGCGGACCGCTCCCTATCGAGCAATTCCGCCGCTCTCTGAAGCACTTCCGTCTTTGTTTGTGAACTTTGCTGCTGAACTAGTGTCATATTTCAAATTTAGCATTATACTAGGCTAACTACGATATGTTCTTCAACCGCCTCAAAATACTTTTGTCCTTTGGTTTTTTGATCGTTCTTACCGGCCACGCATTGGCTCAAAAAAAGACCATTATTCTAGTCCGCCATGCTGAAAAAGACACGATCCAGGCTGGAAGCACAGCCGATCCTGAGCTTTCTGAGGCTGGCCGCGAGCGGGCTCGACGCTTTACGAAGATCGTCGGCAGGTATCGGCCCGGAGCCTTTTACTCCACCGACCTTAAACGGACGCGCGACACAATATCGGATTTGGCCGGCAAGCGGGGCAAGCAGATCCAGACCTATGACCCTCGTAAACCGGACGAGCTTTTGGGTCGCGTAATGAGCGATAGAAATAAACGTATCGTTATTTCGGGCCATTCAAACACGATCCCGGCATTGGCCAATCTGATCGGAAGAAAGGAATTGTTTCAAGATCTTGACGAAAGCGAATACAGCGTCATTTGGGTTATTAGGTTAAAAGACGGCCGGGCTGAAAAGATCGAGCTGTTAGATTACTGATATGCGCATTCCATTTCTGACAGCTCTCTTTATCTTCGGAGCCGCTGTTTCGGGTTCGGCTCAAACCGCGAGCGATGTTTTCTGGCAGAACCTACAAGCCCTGTGCGGGAGATCGTTTGCCGGAACGGTGGCCGTCGATACTTCGAACAGTCCTGATTTTGCCGGCAAGAAATTGGTAATGCAGGTGCGTTCCTGTCAAAAGGACCGGATACGCATTCCGTTTCATGTCGGCGACGACCGCTCGCGGACATGGATCCTTACTCGTATCAATGGAAAGATCCGGCTAAAGCATGATCACCGTCATCCCGACGGCAGGCCGGATAAGGTGACAATGTATGGCGGTACCGCGACCAATTCGGGCATGGAAACACGACAATTTTTCCCTGCAGATGAAGAAACGGTTCAGGTAGTCGAACCGCCAAAAGGCGATGCGCCTTCGGCTGCCGCCAATGTCTGGTGGATCGAACTTGTTGATCAGAAACATTTTACCTATAATCTCCGGCGAATGGGGCTCGACCGTCACTTCGCAGTCCGTTTCGATCTTACCAAACCGCTAGACGTTCCCCCGCCGCCGCCCTGGGGTTGGAAAGACTGAATAGAATGCTGTATCAAACCTTTGAACCACCGCCTGAATTGGCCCACTGCGTCCGTTCGTTTTGGGTGTTCGAAGGATCGGCTACCGAAACCGAACCATACATCTACCGCGGGTATGCCGACGGCGGCACGGAACTCATTTTTCATTACCGCAGCATTTTCGACATGCTAAACCCCGACGGAAGCACGGATGCCGGTTTCGACGCCGGGCTGCATGCTCAAACCGATACTTTCATGCGGTGTGTCGTCCGCTCAAGCTTTGGTATCTTTGGCTGCTATCTTTATCCTTTTGCCGTACCTTTGCTTTTCGGCTGTGCGGCTACCGACGTGACCGGGCTGATGACGCCGATAGATCAACTGCTTGGCGTTCGCGGAAGCCACCTGGCCGAAAGGATCTTTTCTGCTCGCGATGTTCTTCAGCGGATACAGATCCTAAGCAGATTTATTTCCGAACAGCTTTCGCTGCAGAATAGAGCTATCGTTCCTGCGATGAACGCCGTGCGAATGTTGATTAATTCAGATCCAGCCACAGATATCGATCAATTGGCCGCCCAATATGCCATGTCCAGACGCACCTTCGAACGCCGCTTTCGCGAGTGTTCCGGGTTCTCTCCGCGGTCTTATACCCGAATTCTCCGCTTTCAGAAATCGTTAAAGTACTTTGGCTCCGGACAGTCGCTGACGCAGGTCGCCGCCGATTGCGGCTACTATGACCAATCTCACTTTATTGCCGATTTCAAGGAATTTTCCGGTTACAGTCCGAAGATCTATTTTTCCGGCAGCGCCGAAGGCAGCGAATATCTTTAGAAAAATTGTCGCATTTTTACAATTTTCCGCACGGGCCTTTTGTTATTCTTGACATCAGATCCCGAGCGGCTATCTGATTTCTTGAACAGCGAGCCGCTTCCAGATCATTAGGACCGCAAAGGTATAAGGTCTTTGCTTTCGGATCGCAAAAATCGAATATCGCAATTTTAAGAATAGGAGAACGCTATGAAAATTCCCGCCGGATATCAAACAGTAATGCCGTATTTGATCTTGCAAGATGCAAGATCGTTCAAAGAATTCGTGACGAATGTCTTTAATGCGGAGATAAAGATGGAAAACTTTAACGAAGATGGAACACCGAACCATTCAGAGATCTGCATCGGCGAAAGCACGATAATGTTCTCAAATACCACGGACCAATACAGTATCGCAACGGCAAACATGTTCGTTTTCGTGCCCGATGCTGATGTCGCATTTGCCAAGGCTCTCGAAAATGGAGCTAGCGTTGTGAACGAGCTTCGGGATCTCGAATATGGGCGTAGCGGCGGCGTCGAAGATCCGAACGGCAATGTTTGGTGGATAACCGCCGCTCCCGCGGAATAGAAAAAAGCCGCGGATCAAATTCAATTATGAACTGACTCGCGGCTTTATCTTTTATGTCAGGCCGATCGAACCGGCCTTATCCTTTTCCCTTAAAGTTCATCGTCATCGAGGTCGATCTTCATCGCCTCATCGATGTCGAATTCTTCTTCGGGTTCGAGCGATAGAGTCTCATCATTGACAAGATCTTCGTCCGCTACGACCTCTTCCAGATCGGATTCTTCAACGCCCGGCACACCTGCCAATGGTGGAAGTTCCAGACCGCCGCGGATATCAGCCAATTCGTCAAATTCGTCTTCCTGCTTGCGGTTTTCGGTAGCATCATATGCGATCTTGACGTTGCGGTAGTATTTCATACCGGTACCGGCCGGAATAAGGCGTCCCATAATGACGTTTTCTTTCAACCCGCGAAGATAGTCCACCCGGCCTGAAATAGCTGCTTCCGTAAGAACACGTGTCGTTTCTTGGAAGCTGGCCGCCGAAATGAAGGAATCGGTCGATAGCGATGCTTTCGTGATACCAAGCAGGAGCGGTTCCCCGACCGAGGTTTGTCCGCCCTCTTCCCGAACGCGTCGATTCTCTTCCTCGTATCTAAAACGATCGACCTGCTCTTCCATCAGAAATTCGGTGTCGCCGACCTCTTTGATCTTGACCCACCGCAGCATTTGTCGCACGATCACCTCAATGTGCTTATCATTGATGTTCACGCCCTGCAGACGGTAAACTTCCTGGATCTCATTAACGATATAATTCTGCAGTGCTTCCGTTCCCAGAACACGCAGAATATCGTGCGGATTCAGCGGTCCGTCCATCAGCGGTTCACCCGCTTTTACCCGGTCATCTTCTTGGACGTTGATGTGTGTTCCGCGCGGGATCTCATATTCGCGTTCGGCACCGTCGTCGCCCACGATGATGATCTTACGTTTACCTTTTGAAATAGGGCCAAACTTCACCGTTCCGTTGATCTCTGACATGATCGCCGTTTCGCCCGGCCGTCTGGCTTCAAAAAGCTCAACGACACGCGGCAGACCACCGACGATATCCTTCGTCTTGGTGGTTTCACGCGGGATCTTGGCTATGATGTCGCCCGGTTCGACCTCTTGGCCGTCTTCGACCAAAAGATTGGCACGGATCGGCATTTGATACGTTTTCAGCACCTTATTGCCATCACGGATCTCCAAACGCGGCTGATTCTTTTCATCCGAATCTTTGACCACCAACCGTTTCTGGCCGGTGACCTTATCGATCTCTTCTTCAACCGTCTTTCCTTCTTTCAGATCCTGATATTTGACCGCGCCTTTCACCTCGGTCAAGATCGCGAAGGTGAAAGGGTCCCATGTGACCAGAATGTCATCTTCTTTGACCTTTTGCCCGTCCTTGACGTGCAGCTGGGCACCATAAACTACTTGATATCGAGCTACCTCGCGGCCGCGATCATCAAGCAAGGCTATCTCGGATTGACGCTTAATGGAGATCATTTCCTTATTGCGGTTTTTAATGACCTTTAGGTCTTCGAGATATTTTACTGTTCCGTCCATGGCCGCCACGTGCTTGGTTTCCTGCTCTAACCGAGCAGTTCCGCCAACGTGGAAGGTTCTCATGGTCAACTGGGTTCCCGGTTCGCCGATGGATTGAGCTGCAACGACACCGACCGCTTCGCCGATCTCAACGGTGCGGCCCGTAGCCAGGTTACGTCCATAGCATTTTACACAAATACCGCGGCGCGATTCGCAGGTCAGAGCCGAACGCAGCCGAACTTTCTGTAGTCCGGAAAGTTGTACTTGAGCTGCAAGATCTTCGTCGATCTCGGTATTCGCCTCAACGATAACGGTGTTATCCACCGGATCGATTATGTCATCGAGCGACGTACAACCAACGATGCGGTCACGCAGCGATTCGACCTCTTCACCATTACGAATGATAGCTTCGGCCCATGTGCCGCGAAGCGTTCCGCAATCCTGTTCGGAGACGATCACGTCCTGGGCAACGTCCACCAAACGGCGGGTCAGGTAACCCGAGTCGGCCGTTTTCAACGCCGTATCGGCCAAACCTTTACGGGCACCGTGTGTTGAAATAAAGTACTGCAGAACGTTCAGCCCCTCACGGAAATTGGCGACGATCGGTGTTTCGATGATCTCGCCCGATGGTTTTGCCATCAGGCCACGCATGCCGGCTAGCTGACGGATCTGGGCTTCCGAACCACGAGCGCCTGAATCAGCCATAACGAGGATCGGATTTAGCTCTTTTCGTTCGTCCTCGCGCTTGTGCATCGCCTTGAACATCTCTTTTGCCACCCGATCCGTCACTTCAGACCAGATCGCCGTTACCTTGTTCTCGCGTTCCAGGTTAGTCATGGTCGCTTCTTCGTACTGCTTCTGCAGTTTATCGACCTCTTTTCGAGCATCTTCGATGATCCCTTTCTTGCTCGGCGGCGTTACCATGTCATCAACGCCGATCGACATACCCGATTTTGTCGCGAACAGGAAACCCATCGCTTTCAGATCATCCAAAAGAGCAACCGTCGCTTCATGACCAAGCTTAAGGTGACAGAAACTCACCAAAGACTGTAAACCCTTTTTCTTAAGCGTACCGTTCACATATGGCAGGCCATCGCGGGTAAGACGCTCATTCAAGATCGCTCGGCCGGCTGTCGTTTCGATGACACGATCGACATTTTCGCGAATGGTTGCCCGCATCACGTCCTGATTGTGGTTTTCCGTCGTCAGATCGATCAGATCGCCTTTCCAGCGAAGCCTGATCTTGCTCTGCGTCTCAACCACTTCGGCATCGAGTGCCAAAAGCACCTCATCAATTGAGTTAAAGGCCTTGTTGTGGCCCGGCATATCGTCTCGGCCAAGCGTCAGATAATAGCATCCGAGAACGATGTCCTGCGAAGGGACCGTGATCGGCTGGCCGCTCGCCGGCGACAAGAGGTTGTTAGATGCAAGCATTAAAACGCTTGCTTCGATCTGAGCTTCGGCAGAAAGCGGTATGTGAACCGCCATCTGGTCGCCGTCAAAATCGGCATTGAATGCCGTACAGACCAGCGGATGGATCTTGATAGCTTTTCCTTCGACCAAAACCGGTTCAAAAGCCTGAATACCGAGACGGTGAAGCGTAGGAGCACGGTTCAGCAAAACCGGATGTTCGCGAATGACATCTTCTAAAATGTCCCACACGATCGGCTCCTGCCGTTCGACCATTTCACGGGCTTGCTTGATCGTGGCCGCATGTGCATCTTTTTCAAGCTTGTTATAGATGAACGGCTTGAAAAGCTCAAGAGCCATCTTTTTCGGCAAGCCGCATTGGTGCAGTTTCAATTCCGGGCCGACCACAATGACCGAACGTCCCGAATAGTCCACACGTTTCCCGAGCAGATTTTGGCGGAAACGGCCCTGTTTACCTTTCAATGTGCCCGAAAGCGATTTCAGCGGACGATTATTGGCTCCGCGGAGTACGCGCCCGCGGCGGCCATTGTCGAACAGGGCATCGACGGCTTCCTGCAGCATGCGTTTTTCGTTGCGGACAATAACTTCCGGAGCGCGCAATTCCATCAGCTTCTTGAGACGGTTGTTGCGGTTGATGACGCGCCGATACAGATCGTTCAGGTCAGAGGTCGCAAAACGTCCGCCATCAAGCGGCACCAGCGGGCGAAGTTCCGGCGGAATGACCGGGATCACGTCCAGGATCATCCATTCCGGGTTGTTGCCCGAACGCAGGAACGAGCTGGCGACCTTCAGCCGTTTCGAATACTTCAGCTTTTTCTGCTGTGAAGTTTCTTCGCGCATTTTGATACGCAGATCATCAACGAGTTCCGCAATGTCGATCTTCATCAGAAGTTCTTTGATCGCTTCGGCGCCCATTTTGGCGACGAACTGGTTCGGATAATCGCGGCTCAATTCACGAAAGCGTTCATCATTGATCAGATCTTTCTGTTTCAGGTCAGGCACATCGCCTTCATCGACCACAATATATGTTTCGAAATAGAGGATCTTTTCCAGATCGCGCAGGGTTATATCCAGCAAATGGCCGATGCGTGAAGGCAGCCCCTTAAAGAACCACACGTGCGAACACGGGCTGGCCAATTCAATATGCCCCAGCCTTTCGCGGCGAACCTTTGACTGGGTCACCTCAACGCCGCATTTATCGCAGATAACTCCGCGGTGTTTCATTCGCTTATACTTTCCGCACAGACACTCCCAATCCGAAACCGGGCCGAAAATGCGGGCACAAAACAGCCCGTCCCGCTCCGGCTTAAAGGTACGGTAGTTGATAGTTTCCGGCTTTGTGACCTCACCGTGCGACCACGAACGGATCTTGTCCGGCGAAGCGAGCGAAATACGGATCGCTTCGTAATTTGTGGTCAATTGCGTCTTGTTATCGTTATTTAATCGAAACATAATCTTCTTCTAACCCCTGTGTCTTTCAGGCTGTAGGCCATTAAACAAAAACCTACCTTCAACTTTCAAATACTTCCTCTTCAGATTCAACCGATCATTGATCCGGCTTTGTGGGCAGCGACTTAGGACCCGGAGGAAGAGGCGGCAAATGAAAGATCTCTCCTTCTTTAGGCCTTGAATCAAAATCACCGTCCCGCAGCGTCGGTTCAAAGTTAAAGACCGAATCACTTATCATCACTCCGAGATCAGCTGAATCGAAAGTCACCTCACCAATAACCGTTTCCATTTTCCCTTTCTCAACAGATTCATGAAGTCCGCTCGCGGCGTACAATACACGATAACGCCTCAAGGCGTATGTACCTTTTTCGATCCACAAGGCGTGCGGCTGACCCATGATAAAACCATAGATGACATAACATGCTCGGCCTCCAACCCGCTCCTCACGAACTAGTCTTGCGTTAGTCATTTTGCTGAACCCGAAACTCTCCTTGCTTCCGTTAAGAGTATCAAGCATTATCGGGCCAACCCCCATCGAACCCATAGTGGCGTCGCTGATTGCCCAGCCTGCGTCCGGGACTGTTCCCAAGACATATGTCGAAATATCTGTATCCGACGATCTCCAACTAAATGTCCCTTTCCCGTCCGACCAGAATATCCACGGACGATCGGTTTTTACACCCTGATTCGTCCATTCAAACCGAAACTTTCCCGGTCTTACAAAATTTATCTCAAAGCTGACATTTTTTGTTTTTGTGGGGTAATCGGCCACAATTATTTCCTCAACCTGCTTACCCGCAAAAGCCTGCATATTTGCCGGAAAGGTCCCCGTTCCCGCTCCGCGAAAGGATTTAGTAGACCCATATGCCTCTGTCATCTTCTTAACAATGTCGTTACCATCGACATGTTTTTGTGCGACACCATTCGCGGCAAAAACAACCACAATACAAAAGATTAAGCTGATCCAGAGACCTTTCATTTTATCTTTTCCTATCATTTATCCCCAAAGACCGGTACCAACCAAGGTCGGCGGCGAAGTCACACCCACAGAACCATTCAGAATAGGAACCGGGTCTGTCTGAGCCTCTGTAGGAATAATATCTTCACTCCATGTCCTGCCGTTACTTTTTACAAATTCATAAACGACAGTTCTATCGCTTTCACTTGTCACCGCCTTTTTAAACCACCAATTGCCAAAAGTGGTCAGAAATGCTCCCCGCATATATTTAGCTGCTTCATCACGCTGAGCAATCGTTGGCAGAGAACTTTCGGCATGTTTGTGAGCAAATCCCTCGGCTAGAAACTTTATCCAATCATATTCTTTAACCTCACCTATCGGGATGCCAAGCTCCGGATCGGTTACTATGACGGTTCTCTCTGGTATTTCATACTTCTGCCAACCATAGTGTGCGGGCGATACTGCGTCCATATAGGTATGACAAGCCCTTCCAAAGTCTGTAAGAGCCGATGACACTAATTGCCGCGTCGGAATCGGCACTGGACGCGGAGAAGGTATTGGACGACCGTCATTTCGTTGGGCATGAAGTTCCACAAGGCGCTTAATGCGTTCATCGTCCATTTTCTTTGCATCGTAATACTTCATACATGACTCACGTTGTGTTTTGCGCGCTTCATCAGTGTTTGTCTTTATCCAAAAAAAGGCCTCAGCCTGTGCTATCTCCACCGGCATATCGCCAGGCGTCATAGCATGCTTTGGTGCCTGTTGCTTTATAAGAGTAATTGGCGGATCAATCCGTGGCGGGATCCACTGAAAAAGCTGTCCGCTACCGAACAACGTGTCGGTCAGCCTGCTTCCGTAATCAATAGCCTCTATTTCATAACCCGAGAGACCTCCGCTGCCAACGCCACTCCAATTGGTGCTACCCCCAACCTGAAATGCAAATTCAATTAATGCTCTATGATGCTGTGTTGGAAACATTACCTTAATACAATTTGCTTCGGCTCTTCTTTTTGGCATCCGCCAAAAGTGCATTGAGTATATACCTCAGTATTCGTAAAGGCTCTTGCACTGAAACTACTAAACGGCCCATAGCTACGATGAATGTCAATTCCCGCAAAGACATTCTCGACAATAAACCCAGAAAGGAATTTCAAGACCGGGATCCTAATGGATTTCTCTGGAAACGTAACATAACCATTCACTTCTGAGCTCTTTTGATCTTCATGTCCTGTCGTCTCATATGACCAGTTCCCCCAATATTGGCTAATCGGAATACCTTCTTTTCCGATCCCATCTTCATCAACTACCTGTAAGGTAACCGCCGGAGCGACATGAATCGGAATTATCGGAACAAAGAGCAAAATCCCTGCTATTACAACCGTTAGAACAAGAATGAGTGTCAATTTACTCATACGCTGCCTCTACTTTGTTCACTAAACAGAGTGCCGAAAACCGCCCAAGCCGCCTTCAGAGTGATCAAACCGCATCGGACGCCTCTCGCACCGGCTCAAAACCGTTGCGCACCTCGTCCGATGCGATCCCTCATCAACTTAATCAACTCCTACCAAAGCATCGATCGCCGAATTTGCCTCAACCGGATCGATCTCGTCTTCGGTGATCAATTCCACATCAAGACACAGCGACTGCAGTTCGCGAACGAGCACGTTGAACGATTCCGGAATGCCCGGTTCAAAGTTCGAAACGCCTTTGACGATCGTTTCGTAGATCTTCGAACGGCCGGCCACATCGTCTGATTTACAGGTCAAAAGTTCCTGCAAAATATGTGCTGCCCCGTATGCTTCCAATGCCCACACTTCCATTTCGCCGAAACGCTGGCCGCCAAATTGAGCTTTACCGCCCAATGGCTGCTGCGTGATAAGCGAATACGGCCCGATCGAGCGGGCGTGGATCTTATCGTCCACAAGGTGCGACAGTTTAAGCATATAGATGTACCCGACGGTCACCTTCTGTTCGAACTGCTCACCGGTCAAACCGTCATACAGACGGGTTTTGCCTGATGGGCCGACCGAATTCGGCAGATCGAGTTCATCGTACTTTTCGTTTGCCTGGCCGATGTATTTCTTGATCTCTGTTTCCGTCGCACCGTCGAAAACCGGCGTTGCGAAGTGGAAACCGAGAACACGTGCGGCCCAGCCAAGATGTGTTTCCAGGATCTGCCCGACGTTCATACGCGAAGGCACACCAAGCGGATTAAGCACGATCTCAACCGCCGTTCCATCCGGCAGATAAGGCATATCTTCTTCCGGCAGAATGCGGGCGATAACACCCTTGTTTCCGTGGCGTCCGGCCATCTTGTCGCCGACCGAAAGCTTTCGCTTCATGGCAACGAACACTTTGACCATTTTGATCACTCCCGGCGGCAGTTCATCGCCCTGCTTCAGTTTGGTGATCTTTTCATCATAGATGTCGGCCAAAATGCTGATCTGGCGGTCCGTACGCTGTTCGTATTCGCGGATCTCGGCCGCGATATCAACCGTTCCCGCCGAAACCTCCGCCTTTTTCAAAACGCTCAGCTCTACTTCACGCAAAAGATCGCGAGTCAGCGTTACGCCTTTTTTCAGCACGACCTCTTTATCCTGGGTCAGGTCTTTCGTTAATGAACGGCCTTCGAAAAGCTCATAGATACGCTCATCACGCTGTTCCTGCAAAATACGGATCTCATCATCAAGATCGCGGCGAAGCCCTTCTTCTTCCGTTCCTTCGATATTCAGCGAACGGTCGTCCTTATCCTGGCCCTTGCGGGTGAAGATCTGGACATCGACGACAGTACCGTCGATACCCGGAGGGCACGTCAGAGAAGCATCTTTGACGTCGCCGGCTTTTTCCCCGAAGATCGCCCGCAAAAGTTTTTCTTCGGCCGTCAGCTGGGTTTCACCTTTCGGTGTCACTTTTCCAACCAAGATGGAACCCGGCTTTACCTGAGCACCGATGCGGATAATGCCCGAATCATCAAGATCGCGGAGCATATTTTCGCCGATGTTCGGTATATCGCGCGTGATCTCTTCCGGCCCCAGCTTGGTGTCGCGGGCTTCGATCTCGAGCTCTTCGATGTGGATCGACGTGTAATAGTCTTCTTTAACGAGCTTTTCTGAGACCAGGATCGCGTCCTCAAAGTTATAACCGCGCCAAGGCATGAAAGAAACCAGAACATTGCGGCCAAGTGCGAGTTCGCCTCGATCAGTACACGGGCCATCGGCTATCACTTGCCCTTTGGTCACGCGTTCGCCGACTTGAACGATCGGCCGTTGGTTGATGCAGGTATTCTGGTTCGAACGCTTGAATTTGACCAACGAATAGATATCGGCGGTTACCTCTCGCGAGATCGTGCCGTCAACCTGATGATCTGCTTTGACGATGATGCGTTCGCTGTCAACGTAATCGACCATACCGTTACGTTTGGCGATCACAACCGCGCCCGAATCTCGTGCGGCAACCTTTTCCATACCGGTTCCGACATATGGCGATTCGGCCCGCAGAAGCGGTACAGATTGACGCTGCATGTTCGAACCCATCAACGCACGGTTAGCGTCGTCGTTTTCAAGGAACGGGATCAGCGATGCGGCTACCGAAACGAGCTGTTTCGGCGAAACGTCCATATATTGGATGTCGCCGCGATCGGCCGTGATGAATTCACCGCCGCGTGAACGTGCCGAAACGCGTTCATTGACGATATTACCCTTTTCGTCCAATTCGATATTGGCTTGGCCGATGATCCATTTATCTTCTTCCCATGCCGTCAAATAGAACGGATATGGTTCAAACTCCGCCGTTTTCCCGCCTTTTTTGACCTTGGCGTTGGCTGCTTCCACTTCTTCCAACGGAACGTGCGAATTGGGTTTCAGTCCGGTATCGCCGCCATTGTGGATCTTTACATATTCGACCACGCGGCCGTCTTCGACCTTTCGGTAAGGCGATTCAATGAACCCAAATTCATTGATCCGCGCAAAACACGATAAAGACGAGATCAATCCGATGTTCGGGCCTTCTGGCGTTTCGATCGGACAGATGCGGCCATAGTGGGTCGGGTGAACGTCGCGAACCTCAAACCCGGCACGCTCACGCGAAAGCCCGCCCGGCCCAAGAGCCGAAAGGCGGCGTTTGTGAGTGATCTCAGAAAGCGGATTGGTTTGGTCCATGAACTGCGACAGCTGCGATGAACCGAAAAATTCGCGTACCGCTGCCGTTACCGGCTTAGCATTGACCAGGTCGCGCGGCATTGTCGTAAACATATCCTGCTGGATCGACATTTTTTCCTTGATCGCACGTTCCATGCGTTCAAGGCCGATGCGAAATTGGTTTTCCAACAGTTCGCCGACAGCACGCACGCGGCGATTGCCCAAATGATCGATGTCATCCTGAGCATACCTTTCGCTGTCCTTTTTCATCCGCAACAGATAGTTGACGACCTCGACAAAATCTCCCGCATCCAAAAGCGGATCATCAAGACGGTCACGTTCCGCACGGCCCATTTTGATATTGAATTTCAAACGGCCGACGCGCGACAGGTCAAAGCGGCGCTCATCAAAGAACATTCCTTCAAGAAGGTGATAGGCGGTCGGCACGGTCGGCGGATCGCCGGGCCGCATCTTGCGGTAGATCTCCAGCAATGCATCCACGGGTTTTGCGATCGCGTCTTTTTTCAAAGTTGCCGTGATCACCTCGCCGATCATATCTTTTTTGGGAAAGAAAACAGCAAAGCTTTCGACACCCTCTTCTATCACCTGCTGCAGCTTCGCGGGCGGGATCTCGGTGTTCGATTCAACGATCACCTCACCGGTTTCCGTATTCACTACGTCATTTAGGGCAAAAGCCCCTTCAAAATCAGCCGCCGAAACTTCTACCTTTTCCGTCCCCAAGCGACGAAGTTCGCGCAAGGCGGATTGCGTGACCTTTTTACCTACGCGAACGACATCTTCTTTGCCGTCCTTGATATCTTCTTCTGCTCGCATCCCGGTCAGATGCGTGTCGCCGGCGGGTTTAATGTTCAGATACAGCTTGCCCTTATTGATGACGACATCATCGACCGTGTAAAAAAGCTTTAGGATCTCGGCATTCGAATATTCCGCATTTTTCACGACCTCTTCCAAGATGTTGTCCGAAACCGTTTTCATATCGATCTGCGGATTCAGCCAGAGGCCAAGAGCGCGCAGGAAGATCGTTGCCAGAATTTTTCGCTTGCCTAGACGAGCATGCAGAATACCTTTCTGGTCGTATTCGAATTCTACCCACGAACCGCGATATGGAATGATCTTTGCCAAGTATTCATCGCGGTCGCCCTTGAAGAAAACGCCCGGGCTGCGATGCAGTTGTGACACAATTACGCGTTCGGTCCCGTTGATAATGAAGGTGCCGTTATCCGTCATTAATGGGATCTCGCCAAAGAAAACATCCTCTTCTTTAATATCGCGAATGGTGGAAACGCCGGTATCGGGGTCCTTATCAAACACGGTCAGCCGTATCTTCACCTTCAGCGGAACGCTAAAAGATGTTCCTCGTTCCTGGCATTCCTGCTGATCATGCTTATGTTTCAGGCCAACGGGTTCTCCGCAGTTCGGACAAAGTTTCGGCCGCACAGCATTAAAAGTGCCGCAATTGTTGCACAAAACCTCGGCCGGGTTGAAAGGATCGACCTTGATCTTATGGCCGCACTCCTTACAATTTGCCCGCAAATGCTCCAGGCCTTCCAAATTTCCGCATTTACACTGCCAGTTGCCGATCTGATATTCGACGTATTCGAGAGTTGCCGTTTCGCGAAAATCCGAAACAGGAAATATTGATTTAAAGACCGATTGCAGCCCGATGCTATCGCGCTCTTCGGGGATCAGGTCCATTTGCAGGAAACGGTCATAGGATTCCCGCTGCACTTCGATAAGATTCGGGATCTGAGCCGTGGTGTAGATCTTCGAAAAATCTACACGCTGCGGCGATTGACTCGTCCGGCGTCCGTGCCCGTGTGAATTAGTCTGAAGCGGATTAGTGATCATAGTATTAAACGGTCGGGGCCTTTATCTGTTGATTTATCCCAGCAATACTGTTAGGATTCCCGTATCAACTCTGCTCCCCAAAATTTTCAAGAAAAGACGGCAAATGCGGTCAAGGGTAAAGTATGCCCAGACCGCTTAATAAGCAGCAAAAACGCTATATTAAATTTTTCGAGAGTGTCGAATTAGACACCAACTCTCCGTAATTCCGCGAGAAAAAGCTCGCCTGATAAATACAAAAACAACGTGTAAATCAAGACTCGCGAGCGGCGAGGCGGCAAGCCCGTCTCTTTCACCGCATATCAGCTAGTCTATCAGCAAAGCCGCCATACTTCAACCTGCTGCATTTGGACGCAGCAGGCGAAGTTGGCGTTGCCAATGTTTACTATTTGAGTTCGACTGTAGCACCAGCTTCCGTAAGCTTGGCCTTGATGTCTTCGGCTTCGTCTTTCGAAACGCCTTCTTTAAGCGGTTTCGGAGCGCTATCGACCAGATCTTTAGCTTCTTTCAAACCAAGACCCGCAACTACTTCGCGAACCACCTTAATGACAGCGATCTTGTTGCCGCCGGCCGACTGCAGAACAACATCAAAGGTGTCTTTTTCTTCGGCAGCAGCAGCCCCGCCGTCACCCGCAGCGGCAGCAACAGCTACCGGAGCAGCGGCAGCAGCAGCCGACACACCAAAAACTTCTTCAAGTTCTTTGACCAATTCAGACGCTTCGAGCAGCGTGATACCTTTCAAATATTCGACGACTTCGTCTTTCGTGATTGCCATGATTTTAATATCTCCTAAATAGGGTTCTTTTTAATTTTAGTAAATAGTCGATAGTAAATCGCGAATAGATGTGATCTATTTACCACTTTCGATCCACTACCTACCGGTTTCGCCGATAGAACCCACGGGACCCGGCCAAATGGATTGCATCCCCTTTCGACCTGATCAGTTGCCTTGTGACCTGACATATCACTTGGCTCGCTTTACCTTGAGTACGGCTTTGGCGGACAAAACGCCCGCTATCTAATATGAAACGTTTCCGCTTCAAAAAAACTTAGTCAAACGGCCCGACAAAATATAGCGGGCCACCAGCTCATTCTGCCGGAGCTTCTTCGGTCGCCTCTTCTGCAGCCGGAGCTGCGTCAGCAGCAGGAGCTTCTTCGACCGGAGCAGCCTCAACTTCCGGGGCTGTTTCGGCAACCGGAGCTTCTTCGGCCTTTGCTTCGACAGGTGCAGCGGCACCGCTGCCGGCCTTTTCGCCGATCTGCTTGACAACGATCGCCAGATCACGCGGCACAGCATTGATAACTGTGACCAAACGCTGAGCCTGAGCGTTGATAACAAACAACAGTTTGGAAACCAATTCTTCTTTCGACGGAAGACTTGCGATCTCCTGCACCTGCTTCAGATCTACGATCTTGCCTTCGACAACGCCGGCCTTGAACGTATAAATATCGGGGTTGTTCTTAACGAACTTCGATACGGCCTTTGAAAGCACGACCGGGTCTTTATCCGTCCAAGCCAGTGCTGTAACGCCCTTGAAAAACTCGGCGGCATCCTCGTACGGCGTGCCTTTGACGGCAATGCGCGCCAAGGTATTCTTAACGACTTTATATTGTGCACCCGCTTCGCGCAATTGATTGCGGAATTCCTGATCTTTACCAACCGTTGCTTTAGTAAAGCTCACGACCATTGCAGATTTGGAATTCTTAAGCTGTTCAGTGAGTGCGTCCAGATCTCTTTGTTTTGTTTCTCTTGATTTCATTTTCTTGTCTTCAAAACCCGGCAGTCCTTTTGTGTACTTCCGGCTTCTGACACCTCCTCACTTAAACGTATGCCAATTCATCGAGCAGAACGCCCGGGCTCATGGTAGCTGCAAGATTGATCTTCTTCAGGTATCTGCCCTTTGCGGTGGTCGGCTTGGCCTTCATCACGGCACCGATCAGCACACGGGCATTTTCCGTCAATTTTGCATCATCAAAGGAAACTTTTCCGACAGGGCTGTGTATAACACCGGTCTTATCAACGCGATATTCCACCTTACCGGCCTTCGTTTCTTCGATAGCAGTTTTAACATCCATCGTGACGGTGCCGGTTTTCGGGTTTGGCATCAGGCCGCGTGGGCCAAGAACCTTTCCTAGTTGTCCGACCTTTCCCATCATGTCAGGCGTGGCGATCAACGCATCAAAATCCAGCCAGCCGCCTTTGATCTTTTCTACGAGATCATCGCCGCCGGCAAGGTCTGCTCCTGCCTCTTCTGCTTCACGGATCTTGTCGCCCTGAGCGATAACGACTACCTTTTTAGCGGCACCGCCCAACCCATGCGGCAGAACGATAGTTCCGCGTACTAGCTGGTCGGCCTTTCGGGGGTCAACGCCGAGCCACATTGTCAACTCGACCGTTTCATCAAATTTAGCGAAGGCGATCTCTTTCAGTTTCGCGACCGCTTCATCAAGGGTGTGCTTCTTATTCGGCTCGATCTTTTCCAGAGCCGCAAGATATTTCTTGCCTCGTTTCATTTTACCTCCAGGTACTAGCGGACATCACGGATGTCCTCCCTGTGACAAGCTGCGAGCGTTCGGCGGCTTTGACCGCAGACGCTTTTGCCGGCCACTTTATCCTTCGATGGTCAGGCCCATTGATTTGGCCGTTCCCTCGATCGTCCGCATCGCGGATTCAAGATTTGTTGTATTCAGATCTTGGAGCTTCTTTTTAGCGATCTCTTCGATCTGAGATCTCGAAATGGTTCCGACTTTTTCGCGATTCGGTTTTCCGGAACCTTTCGGAATACCGGCCGCCTTACGCAGAAGATCGCCCGCCGGCGGGGTCTTCGTTTCAAACGTGAATGAACGGTCGGCGTAAACTGTGATCACGACCGGGATCTTCATGTCCGGATCGTCATTTTGCGTCTTTGCATTAAACGCCTTGCAAAACTCCATGATATTGACACCGTGCTGACCCAAAGCAGGGCCGATCGGCGGCGCCGGATTTGCTTTACCGGCCGGTATCTGGAGTTTGATATAACCTTCTATCTTCTTTGCCATATTTTCGATTTACGATCGCGAACGCGTCGCGAATGTCCTCATATTCAACTGCGGCCGCAACCGCGACCTTTACATCTATTCCTCTTCGGCAAAAGTAACCTTTTCCACTTCTAGGAATCCCAGCTCGTATGGAGTCGAACGCCCGAAAATGGTGATCGAAACCTTGAGCGTATTTTTATCCTCGTTCACCTCTTCTACTTTACCGGTGAAGCTTGCAAAGGGGCCGGACTTGATACGCACGACCTCACCCACCACATACGTGAATTTCGGTCTCGGTTTTTCCGTAGCGACCTCGATATTGTGCACGATCTGGTCAACTTCTTCCTGTGTTAAGGGCGTTGGCTGTTTACCGCCAAGAAATCCTGTAACTTTCGGAGTTGCCTTAATAGCGTGAAAAACGTTATCGGGAATCTTACCCTTTTCGTCACATTCGATCTCAACCAGCACATAGCCGGGATAGAACATCCGCTCGGAAACGTATTCCTTATTTCCGCGCATTTCCACCACGCGTTCTTTAGGCAGCAGCACCTCGGTGATCTGCTCCGAAAGCTCCATGTCGCGAATGCGGGCGTTTAGGCTTTCAACGACCTTGTTTTCGTGCCCAGAATATGTGTGGATGAAAAACCACTGCCTCATTTCAATAACCTATTAAAAACCTGCGATCTTATTCACGACCCAGGTCAGGCCGTCAAGGATATACGTCCAGGCATGATCGACCAAGAACAAAAAGATCGCAAAGAATATAACGTTAACAATAACGATAATGACCGTATTGCGAACCTCTTCGGATGACGGGAAAGTAGTTCGGTCGAGTTCGCCCCGCGTTTTGCGGACAAATTCGCCTATACCTTCCTTTTCAGATTTCTTGTCGTATGTGTCAACAGCTTCCGCCACGATATATCTCTCCCGGCCGGCATCCGATATTTTCGAACACCTTCTAATTTTTTATCTTGTATGGCAGGGGTACCAGGACTCGAACCCGGACCTAAGGTTTTGGAGACCTCCATGCTAACCATTGACACCATACCCCTAAACCGACCGCAGACGCCAGACAACAGGTAAATACTTAGGCCCCTGTCGCCCGCCATCAACGAACTACTTGTTTTCTCGGTGCAAACGGTGGCATCGGCAACGATTGCAAAACTTTTTCAGTTCAAGCCGATTTGGCGTGTTCTTTTTGTTCTTCGTCGTCACGTAATTGCGTTCTTTGCATTCCGTACACTGCAAAATAATATTATCTCTTGGCATATCCAACCTCTAGTGAAAGCAAAACCGCCGGTGCGAAAGCGACAACGCCCGGCACCGACGGCTCACTGTCAACTATTCAACGATCTCCGAAACGGTACCGGCACCGACGGTGCGGCCGCCTTCGCG
>CAKZGE010000004.1 GCA_936914845.1 uncultured Chloracidobacterium sp. | reverse complement strand
CTTACAAGAGCGGACAAGAGTGTCCGCGTTCCGTCGCTCCCGGTTCTGACCCGTCACCTTGGCCCGGCGGCGACGTGATCCTGCTCACCCCTGACAACTCGCCCCTCTCCCCTAGCAAGAGCGGACAAGAGTGTCCGCGTTCCATCAAAACTTAAGACTCACGACTCACGACTCACGACTCACGACTCACGACTCAAGACTTTACGCGCGCGTCCGCGTTTCGTCCGTCAGATGAGCTCAACCGTTTGATCCATTTGCGGAACAACCACATCCCAGCCAAATGTGGTTCGAATATGCTGTGCCATGGCCGCTGCGGCGTCCGGTTCGCCATGGGTCGTAAATACCATCTTCGGCGGTTGTGGCAGCCCCTCTAACCAACGAATGACACCTTTCCAATCGGCGTGGGCGGAAAAACCTTCGACGCGGACAATATGGCAGCGGACAGGCACCCAATTTTTCATTATCCGCACTTCGCGTTCGCCTTCCAGAATGCGGCGTCCGGTCGTTCCGGCAGCCTGATATCCGACAAACACGACGGTCGCATTTTCGTTGGGCAATATACGCATCGCATGGTGCATAACACGGCCGCCGGTCATCATCCCCGATGCCGAGATAATGATACGCGCTCCCTTCATGCTGTTCAGGCGTTTTGATTCATCACGGGTGGCGGCCGTTGACATCATTGCCGTTCGCAGCGGGTGGCGTTTTTGGGCAAGGATCGAGGCATAATCTTCGTCGTGCTCGTCGGTAAAACGATTATAGACCTGCGTTGCCTGTGCGGCCATGGGCGAATCCACCACGACCGGCAGTTTTGGAATGCGGCCGGCATCTTCCAGCTCACGAATAAGATACAGCACCTCTTGTGTGCGGCCGACGGCAAATGCCGGTATCAGGATCGGAGCATTGCGGCCCGCCGCCGCGTTAATGATCTCTGCCATCTGCGTTGCCGAATCAACTTCGCCATGCAGCCGGTTGCCGTAGGTCGATTCGACCATCAGGTAGTCACATGCCGGCGGTGGGGCCGGGTCTTTCAGGATCGGCTGGTCGTAATGGCCCAGATCGCCCGAAAAAAGAAATCGTATGGATTCGCCATTCGGGCGGGCGTTTTCGAGCTCGACCAGCACCAGACTGGCTCCCATTATGTGCCCGGCGATCAGAAAAGACGCTTTGACGCCGGGAGCAACCTCGACCGCATGTCCGTTGTTGGCGACCGGACGTATCAATTTCAGGGCAGACTTTGCATCGGCTTCGTCATACAGCGGCAATGCCGGCGAATGGCGGGTAAGGTTGTGGCGGTTGCGATAGTCGGCGTCTTCTTCCTGCAGCCGGCCCGAATCCGGCAAAAGGATCTTTAAAAGATCGCCTGTGGCTTTTGATGTATATACCGGCCCGGAATAGCCGAGTTTGACGATGCGCGGCAAAAATCCCGTATGGTCAATATGTGCATGGGTGAGAATGACGGCGTCAAGCGTTAGCGGATCGAAATCCGGATCGTTCCAATTGCGCTCGCGAAGCTCCTTTAACCCTTGAAACAAACCGCAGTCCACCAAGATACGTCTGCCGTTATGTTCGATAAGATATTTTGAACCGGTAACGGTCCCTACGCCGCCGTAAAAAGTGATCGATGCCATAATGCCGCAAATTTACCACATCTGAGGCATAATGTCAGCGAACGGATCGGTGATGACCGGAGCCGCCAAAATGAAATGCTCTTGCCCTATTTATCTAATTGGGAAAAATTCGCTAATATTGCACCAGCCGCGAAGGATCTCAACACCGGAGATAATGAAGATATGAAAAAACTTTTATTTTTAATGATAGTTGCCGCACTCGGCATTGCCGCTCATGCCCAGACCGGTTCGCGGGTCACCGATACGGCCGGATTCGATTTTATTCCGCCTTCGGGTTGGAAAAGCTCGTCTTCCGCCGATGGACACGCCTTTGTTGACCAGGCACAGAACCATATCGTTATCATAAAGGCTCATAATTATTCTAATTTCCAGGCATTTGCCGCCGAAGCAAACTTGGCCGGAGATGGTTTGACCCTTGTCGGCGAACCGAAAGTTTCCGGCCGAACAACCCATTTCCGGGCTGCCAAACAAAATGGTGCGGTGACAATGGTCGTTGATACTTTCGTGCTTTTCTCTCCGCATGGCGGCGGCGTTACAGCGGTTTCGCTCACCGATCAAGATCATGCCGAACAGGGTTATAGATATGCATCGGAAGCGGCAGCTAGTGTTCGATTTTTCAAACCCGCGGCCGCCAGCTCTCTATGGAAAGATGCTTTGAGCGGAAAACAGCTGATCTATCTATATACCGGAAGCGGATATTCCGAACGCCAAGATATTTTGCTGTGTGCTTCGGGCACCTTCCACCAAACGACGGATATGGGCGGATTCAATCCAAACAATGCAAATGACAGTAGTTTTGGAGCACGCGGCGTAAAAAGCGGTGTCTGGCGGGTGAATGGCTCGCAGCTGGTATTGACATTTTCCGGCGGATCGACAAGCAGCTTCAATATTTCTAAACGCCAAGCTTCCAATGAGATCGGTTTAAACGGCAAACGTTATTTCCTTAAATCACAGACAATGTGCCGTTAGTTAACATATTCTTTCGGAAAGAAAAGCACATTTGGTTGGTCGGAAGTTTTGGATCTTTGTTTGATCAGCTGAGCTTGGCGGAGCAACTGTCCGGATGTTTCGCCATCTTTCCAAAAAGTCGCCCAGCCGAAATTCAGCCATATCTTTACTTCGTCATCTTTGGTCACCTGAAATGCATGATCGGCAAATGCTTTTTTAATACGCTCGACGATATCGAGTGCGGTTTTTTCGCCGGCAGTCGGCAGCACCACGACGAATTCGTCGTTCAAAGTGCGTGCCAACATATCCATTTTTCTCAGCTGTTCGCCGATCAATCGACCGGCAACCTTTAAAACATTGTCTCCGGCGGCATGCCCGTATCGGCGGTTGACCGCTTCAAAATCTTTTATGTCTAAAGCCAATACCGTCAACGGGCGGTCGTCCCGATAACGGTGCGATTCCGCGAGCTGATTTTCCAAGATCATAAAAAAGGAACGCTCATTGGGCAATCCTGTAACGGGGTCGATCAACGAATTGGAAATGTTCTTTTCAAATGCTAAGGAGCGGCTAAAGATCGGAGCAATTCGTTTTCCGACCTCTCTCAAAACATTTTGCTGTTGAGGTCCGTCTTTCAACTCGTTTTCCGAAAACAACCGCAAAACCCCGAAAATATGGTCATCTGTAAAAAGCGGGATCGTGGCCATCCATCCGAATCCGTTAAGACGGGGCGAAAGTTCCTCTACCTTCGGGTCAGTGCTTAGATCTTCGGAAGGCGGCGGAGCATCGGCCGGAACGCCGCCATGAAACTGGACCGCCTGCCACTCGCCATCGCCGGAATAAAGTATTCCTGCTTGGTGCGGGACCACCGCCCCGATCCTTGCGGTGATCAGTCGGTACATATCGGAGGCATTTAATGAGCCGCCGAAAAACGTAGCAGCTTCTTCCAGCGCCATGATCTCGGACTGAAGCTCGCTTGCCGGAACATTGTCCACGACCGCTTCTGTCTCGTCTATGCTCTCAGTGTTCGAAGCGTCTTCGGCGGCAATGGCGGCCTCGCCCCGGCGAACCGGTGTCAGAAAACAGATGGCCGCAAAGATCAACGCTAGGACCACAAAGGCGATCGTAATGACCGATCTATCGGACGACACCATTACAACGCCGTATGCCGCGATGAAACATAGCACTCCGCCCAATAATGGGCCAAAGGCAACACGGCCGGGATCATTCGTCGGATCTCCGATGTTCTCAGTATCTTCTTCTAGGGGTCGCATAGGGCTGCCGGCGGCTACAAAGCCATCTAAGAAGATAGCTTTTCGTGAGCGGCTCGTCAATGAATTTGCGGATCATCCCCTATTAGACGCATGTTTTGCCCTCTTTAAGAAAAGCACTAGAAAATAATGCGGCGAACAGATGTTTGCATCGCTTTTCAGGTTGACTAAATCAATGTAAATATCTATATTGACGTTTGTTCTGAAATTGCTTGATCAGAGCATCGGCTGAAGAAAGACGGCCGAGAAACTAAATTTATTCGAATTAATCTTTGAAGAAGACAGGAGTTATTAAACTTATGACAAAGGCAATCGCACTTTCCGCCGTTCTTGCATTAGGCACGCTCGGCCTCGCTTGCGGATCACCGGCGGCAAACAATACCGCCAATAACGCTAACAAACCGGCAGCTTCGCCGGCAGCAGCGGCAACCCCGGCTGCTACGACTGCAGCTTCACCGGCGGCTACGAACGCCAACAGCAATGCTGCTCATACGGATACAAACCCGAACGCCACCGCGAAACCTGCTAACGCAAATGCAGCTCATTCGAATTCGGGTGCTAATGCAGCAGCATCACCGAAGAAGGACTAACCTTCTCTCGTATTGCTAACCTAAAAGCGGCATCTTCGGATCGCCGCTTTTTTATTTTTGTTTGGGTCAAAACACCCTTCTATGCCGAGAAAAGCACCTTAGACACACAAAATCGCATAAAAGTTGCCGCTTTAAGCCTCAAATTGGCAAAATAACGTGTTTTTGGGTTGACTATCTGCCGATAGCTATTTATATTGTCCAATGTTCCAAAAATTTGAGAAAGTTGGGACAGGGCCGCCTGAGGGCGGTTTTCAGTTAAAATAAGTTACATATTCTTTGAAGAAGACAGGAGAACGAATTTAAAATGAGAAAAATTATTGCACTTTCAACCCTTTTGGCTTTGGGTGCTCTTGGAATGGCTTGCGGTGATTCCGCTGCTAACAATGCCGCTGCGAATGCTAACAAGGCTGCCGCAAACGCTGCAAATGCTGTTAACGCTGCTTTGGCTAACGCTACCAACGCTGCTCAAACTGCTGCTAATCAGATCCAGAACGCTGCAAATGCTACAACCAACGCTGCTAAAGAAGTTGGCAACACTGTTGCTAATGCTGCTAAGGAAGTTAAACCGGCTGCTAATGCTGCTGCTTCACCAGCTGCTTCACCGGCTAAATAAACCACTTTCAAATGAAAGTTCAAAGAGCGTTGTCTTTCGGGACGACGCTCTTTTTCTTTCGGTCATAGCCCATCAAGATCGAAAGCCGGCCGGTCACAAACAAAGTTTTCGCAAATATAGGCCGTCGGCCGCCCGTCTATCATTGCTTTGCCCTCGAAGATCCCCACCGACCGCTCAGATCCTTCGTCGGCCATAGCAAAGATCTCAAAAGGCCGATACTCGCTCCAAAATGCCTTGTATAGGTCGCTATCCGCTCCGCCGCCGGCTACAACTACTTCTTTTCCATTGGCCAAACTGTATTCCATCGTTGAAAGGAGACGGCCAAAACCTTGAGGATGTGCCGCCGCCTGCGTAGCACCAAGCCGGATGACGGAATTGCCGAACCGCAAGAGGCGTTCATCGCCAGTTATTCTGGCGAGACGCAACAGCACGTCGGCCGCGACGGAATTGCCCGACGGCGTGGCATTGTCATAAAGATCTTTTGAACGGACGGGAAGATCCTCGTGGCCATTTGAGGTGAAAAAGAACCCGCCCGCATCCTCGTCCCAAAAATCGGTGATCATGGTACTAGCCAGTTCGGACGCCGCACGCAGATATTTCGCCTCACCGGACACCTGGAACAGCGTGATAAACCCATCTGCAGCGTTTGCATAGTCTTCAATGTAACCCGGCAATTTCGCTGCACCATCCTTCCATGTACGCAGCAGCCGGCCATCGCGGGTTAACTCGCTCAACAAAAATTCTCCGTTTCGACGAGCGATCGCTAAATATTCTTCGCTTCCCAAAATGGCCGCGGCTTCCGCAAAAGCCATAAGCATCAATCCATTCCACGCGGTCAGCACCTTTTCATCGCGAAAAGGCTTTATCCGTCGTTCTCGTTCCGCAAAGAGCTTTTCGCGGGCCGGTCGGAGCCGGTTAAAGATCTCGGAGCTATATTCGCTGACGTTCAGGATATTTCCGCCTTCAAAGTTCCCTTCGTCCGTCACGCCGTAATAGCGGCAGAATTCGTCGGCATCTGCTCCCAACAATTCCGCGACCTCTTCGCGGCTCCATACAAAGAATTTTCCCTCTTCCCCTTCGCTATCTGCATCTTGGCTCGAATAGTATCCGCCGGAGCTATCGAGCATTTCGCGTCGCACATATTCGAGGGTTTCTACGGCCACCCGCTGAAAAAACTCATCTTTGGTTATTTGGAACAAATGAAGATAGATGCGGATAAGTTGGGCATTGTCGTACAACATTTTCTCAAAATGCGGAACTAGCCAGACGGCATCGACCGCGTAGCGGTGAAATCCTCCGCCAAGCTGATCGTAGATGCCGCCGTTCGCCATTTTTCTGGCCGTTTCCACCGCTATGTTCAGAGCAGCTTGATCGCCCGTCCTTTTCCAATAGCGCAGTATGAATTCCAGCGTCATAGCCGGCGGAAATTTTGGTGCTCCGCCGAAGCCGCCATTTTTCGCATCGAAATTCTGCAAAAGCTTTCTAAAGGCCGTGTCGAGATCTTCGGTCGTGTAGGACGAAGGAGGTGCCGATGCGGCGGAGATCCTCTGAAGGTCTTTTAGCATTTCAGCGGCGGAAGCTTCAAGATCTTCTCGATTGCGGTCATAGGCATCGCGAATGCTCAATAGTACGTTCTGAAAACTCGGCATCCCATAGCGAGTCTCCGGCGGGAAATATGTTCCGCCAAAAAAAGGTGCCTTCTCCGGCGTAATGAACACATTCATCGGCCAACCGCCGCGCCCCGTGGTCATTTGGACAAACGCCATATATATCTGATCGATATCCGGCCTTTCCTCCATATCTACCTTGATGCTCACAAAATTCTCATTCAAGATGCGAGCCGTCTCTTCGTCTGAAAAAGACTCATGCTCCATTACATGGCACCAATGGCAGGCAGAATAGCCGATACTCACCAAAAGCGGCTTTTGTTCCAATCGGGCTTTTTCGAATGCCTCTTCCCCCCAGGGATACCAATCAACCGGATTGTGGGCATGCTGGAGAAGATATGGCGATGTTTCGTGGATCAATTTGTTTGTAAAGCGAGGATCTTTCTTCATCTTACGAAGAGTATAGAACACTGTCGGTCATGTTTACGAGAGCAGTTGCTCATCGATATTCTGTGGATCATTTCGAAAGGCGGAAGCCGGCGAGCGAACAACGCCCCATTCCCATTGCCCGCTTTCTTAGCAATTGTTCGCTCTTTTTGTTATATTTAAGTAGATCATTTTTATGACACCTCGCAGCATCGCAAAACTTAGGCCGGCGCGCCAGCGATCGCATCTTTTTGGCGGCGATTAGCTTCTTTTTCCTCCATCGAACCGACGGCGTTCGTGTGATACCGTTCCATAAAACGTAATTGAGCAATAGGAGAAAATAGAATGCAGCCATCAACAGACTTACAACGACCCCAGATCAAAACTCAGCTTCCCGGCCCCAGGTCTCAAGAGATCATCGACGCCGATGCCCAATATGTAACACCGAGCTATCCGCGGCCGGATTATAAACTCGTAGCCGATTCGGCCGACGGTGTTTGGATCACCGACCCGGACGGCAATGTTTTCCTTGACTGTAACGCCGGCGTGGCCGTATGCTCTACGGGCCATTGCCACCCCGAGATCGTTAAAGCGATCAGCGAGCAGGCCGCGAAATTGATCCATCTTTGCGGCACTGATTTCTACTATCGTCATATGCCGGAACTGGCCAAAAAGCTTGACGAGATCGTACCGATCGACGGCCCGACGAAAACGCATTTTGCCAATAGCGGAGCCGAAGCTGTCGAAACCGCTCTGAAACTGGCGATGTATCACACGAAACGTCAGAAGTTCATTTCGTTCTACGGTTCTTTCCATGGCCGGACATTAGGTGCTTTGAGCCTTACATCGTCAAAGAAAGCTCAGCGTCTGGGCTTCATGCGTCAGCCGCTGGATGTTGTCCATATTCCATATCCGAACAAATTTCGCCATTTCATTTCCGAACAGACGACTGATGAAGCGGCCGTAACGGCTGATGTTTTGAAATGGCTTGACCGTGTCCTGCAAACCACTACACCCGCCGAAGAAGTTGCCGGCATCATTCTTGAGGCTGTTCAGGGCGAGGGCGGCTATATTCCCGCTCCAAAAGCATTCGTTAAAGAACTTCGCCGTATCTGCGACGAAAATGGCATTATGCTGATAGTGGATGAAGTGCAGTCCGGCATGGGCCGCACAGGTAAGATGTTCGCTTTGGACCATCATGAAGGCGTCAAGGCCGACATTGTTTGTATGGCAAAAGGTATCGGTTCCGGTATGCCGATCGGAGCCTGTACCGCACGTGCTGATGTAATGACCTGGCATAAAGGAGCTCATGCATCAACCTTCGGCGGCAATCCGGTGGCCATCGCAGCTGCCTTAAAAACCATTGAAATGCTTCAGGGCGGCCTTGTCGAAAATGCCCGCGAGGTCGGCTCCTATTTGGAAGCAGGCTTGAACAAGCTGAAAGAAAAATATGATTGTATCGGCGACGTTCGCGGACTAGGCATGATGCTGGGCGTGGAATTTGTCAGCAAACCAGCCGCAGAAGGCTTGGCCGGTGCTCCGGATGCACAACTTCGCGACCGCATTGAGATGGAATGTTTTAATAACGGCCTGATCATTCTCGGTTGCGGCGCTAGCACGATCCGTTTTTCACCGCCGCTTATTTTGACAAAAGGAAACGTCGATGTAGCCTTGGAGATCTTCGATGCCGCCATCGCCGCATCGATCTAGGGACAATTTTTAATCTATCTGCCCGGCGAACTCATGGTGCCGGGCATTTTTTGCGGTCGATACGCATACTGGTTTAACAATTGACTGGAAATTATTTTATCGAAGAACATAGCAAAATTGTTCTTTTGGCACCGTCATTATGTAATCGAATTCTATAATTCGATCAAGCCTGTAGTTTAAATATTAGAGCACAATTTATGTCAACTTTGACCAAAGAAGAGACAAAGGGAGCCTGCCACGTTGCATACGAAGGCCTTTCAGGAGAGCGATACAGATTTCCGGACGGGACGATCTGGTCCGTAATTGGCGACATGGCAACCCGTTTTACCGGTTTCAAGGCCGCTTTGCTCCAGCCGGAGGGTCGAGATCTTTTCGTTCTCGCCTTTGCCGGTAGCGATTCGGTCCTGGACTTTATCCACGACGGCGTACAAGCACTTGGCGGCTATTCGAGTCAATATACGCAGGCATTGATCCTTACCAAAAAATACCGCGAGGAATACGGCGATCTTCATCTTTCCGGACATTCACTCGGCGGAGGGTTGGCGGCCTACTGCTCCGTCATAACTCACCTGTCGGCAAGCACGGTCAATCCGGCGCCGCTGGTTGGCATGCTGACGATAGGTGCTCTTCGCGGAAATCCGCAGATCGTCAACTACGTTCCGTCCAATGGCGAGATCGTCAGCAGTTCGCACGGACGAAATCCCGGCCGCGATGTCAAAGTCAGCGCAAGCGGAAACTTTCTGACCCGTCATATGCTTGGCAACGTCATGCCCGAAGTCCCTCTGCCGACAAAGATCTAGAAAGTCCGAAATTTCGCCTCTTCTCGATTTTGATCGAAGACCTCTTGCGGGCGAAAACTAAAGAAAACAGCCGCCGGCCCCGTGCCAACGGCTGTTTTTTCAGTTAGTTTTTAACTGGTCCTTTTATCCTTTGGCCTTCTTGATCTCCTCGACCAAAACCGGCACCGCCTCAAAAAGGTCACCGACGATGCCGTAATCGGCAATGTCGAATATCGGAGCTTCAGCATCCTTATTGATGGCAACGATCGTATTCGAATTCTTCATCCCGACGATATGCTGGATAGCACCCGAGATGCCGAGAGCAATATACACCTTCGGAGCCACGGTCTGTCCCGATGAACCTATCTGCCGATCGATCGGCAGCCATTCAGCATCGCATATCGGGCGCGAAGCCGCCAGATCTGCTCCCAAAGCGTCGGCAAGCTGCTGGGCAACCGCCAAATTTTCCTGCGACTTGATACCGCGGCCGACCGCCACAATGATCTCGGATTTCGAAAGATCGACCGATGCCTTGGCTTCCTGAAATGCCTCTTCCGGGACCATTCGGACATCTCCAACAGCAACATCCGCGTTCTCGACCGTTGCACTTCCCTTCGCGGCAGAATCACCTCGAAATGCTCCCGATTGAAAGGTTACGAAGTACGGTGCGTCGCCGCCCAAAGAAATGTCGGCATCCAATTTGCCGAGAAAGATGCGGCGGGTGAGCAGCAGTTTACCGCCATCGGCTTTGTATCTGATCACATCGCCGACCACTTCCCGGCCAAAGCGGGCTGCAACTTTCGGTGCGAAATCACGCACCTGATAAGTATGCGACATGATCACGTACTGTGGGTTGTTCGCCTTGATCACTTGCTCCCAGGCGTCAGCGTAGGCGTCCGGAGTGTACGTACCCAACTTTTCATTTTTGGCTACGATCACCTTTTCCAGATCATATTGTGCAATTTCCTGCGGCAACGCACAGTCTTTGTCGCATAAGATCACGGCCGATGCCTTTTGTCCCAGATCTTTCGCAATGCTTTGAGCCGCGGCTATCGCTTCAAGCGACGTCTTGTTCAAAACACAATCTTTATGTTCGATAAATACTAAAATCATGATCTTTGATCCCGGCTAAATGCTACAGGACACGCACCTCCGTTTTGAGTTTTTCGACCAATTCTACGGCTCCAGCCTTGGCGTCGCCATTGCCCAGCATCTGGGTCTGCTTCGTTTTAAGCGGAAGATAGACCTTTTCTATCTTTTGTGCCGAAGCAAATTCAGCGATAGAAGGCGTAACATCCTTGATCTCTTTCTTTTTCGCCGCCATAATACCTTTTAGAGATGCGTATCTGATCTGCGAAATACCCGATTGTATCGTCAGCAGAGCCGGCATTTTGTATGTGAACCACTGGTACCAGCCGCTTTCGAGCTCACGCTTGAGGCGTATATCACCTTCCAGCTTGGTGCGGTCAACCTCAATTACCAGCGTTGCATGTGGAATGCCCAGCAATTCCGCCAGAATAACGCCCGTCTGCCCGTATCCGGCGTCGTCTGATTGAAGTCCCGTGAATACCAGATCGGCATTTTCTTCGCGGATCGCATCAGCAATAGTAGAAGCGATCTGATAGGGCGAAAGCTCACGCGAATTGTCCGCCAAAATGTGTATCGCACGATCAGCCCCGCGAGCCAAAGCATCTTTAATGACGGTCTTTGCTGATTGCGGGCCTAGTGTGCACACGATCACCTCGCCCTCGCCTTTGGCCTCCTTCATCCTCAAAGCCTCTTCCAAAGCGTATCCGTCAGATTCATTCGTCTGCTGGGCAATGTCTGCCTCGTTGATCCACTTTTCGTCGCCGCTGATGCGAAGTACCGCATCTTTATTTGCGACCTGTTTCATTAATACGACTATTTTCATAATATAAATTTATACGATCAAAATACTAAAAATGAATGGTGATTCATTTATATTACGCAGAAAAACGCCTTTACGCAACAGCATGTAAAGGCGCCCGATAAGATCACTCGCTATAACGCTTAAAGATCAGACACGCATTCGTTCCACCAAACCCGAAGCTATTTGAAAGGACATATTCAAAGGCCGCGTTTCGGGCTTCGTTCGGCACATAATCCAGGTCACAGTCCGGATCCGGCACCTGATAATTTATGGTCGGCGGAAGCTTTTGTTCTTTTAGCGCATGCACGGAAAATACCGCCTCGATGCCTCCGGCGGCTCCCAGAGCGTGTCCGGTCATCGATTTGGTCGAACTGACCGCCAATCCGCTTTTAGCGTGATCGCCGAAAACGGATTTGATAGCAAGGGTCTCGAATTTATCGTTGTACGGCGTCGAGGTGCCGTGGGCATTTACATATCCGATCTGGTCCGGGGATATCCCGGCGTCTTTGATCGCCTTTTGCATGACCCGGATCGCGCCTGAACCGCTTTCATCCGGCATGGTTACGTGAAATGCATCGCCCGTCATTCCATAACCTACTATCTCTGCCAAAATGTTCGCCCCCCGAGCCTTGGCAAATTCCAATTCCTCGAGGATCATTATCCCCGCCCCTTCGCCGATCACGAATCCGTCTCGCTCCAGATCGAATGGGCGCGAGGCATGTTTCGGGTCGTCATTGCGGGTCGAAAGTGCCCGCATAGAGGCAAAACCGGCGACGGACATCGGCGTGATCGCACTTTCGGCTCCTCCGCAGATCATCGCATCGGCATCGCCGCGTTCGATGAGCCTGAAACTGTCGCCTATAGCGTGAGCCCCCGCTGAACAGGCCGTCGCTGTCGCAGAATTTGGCCCCTTAGCTCCGTGTCTGATCGAAACGTTGCCGGCCGCCAAGTTAACGATCGCCGAAACAATAAAAAAGGGCGATACGCGGTCGGGGCCGGAATTCAACAGTTTTTCATGTTCGCGTTCTATCGCCCAAAAATCACCGATGCCAGAACTTATGTAAGTCCCGACCATTTCGGCATTGGACGCATCGATCGTTAGGCCGCTTGAAGCCACTGCTTCGTCCGCCGCCTTCAGTGCATAATGCGTGAAAGCACCCATGCGGCGAGCTTCTTTCTTATCCAGAAAGCTGAGTGGATCGAAATTCTTGACCTCGCATGCGAATCTGACAGGAAAATTTTCCGCGTCAAATTTTTTGATATGATCGGCGCCGTTGGCACCGTTCATCAGGCCGTTCCATGTGGTCGGCACATCGTTTCCGATCGCCGTCACCAAGCCCGTTCCTGTAATTACAACTCGACGTTTCATAATATGAGGTGGACCGGATGGAATGCATCTAAGCGAACCATCTATCCATTGAACAGCCGTACCGTTTCGGGAAAAACTTTCCCTCGCGGCATTTTCTTTTCGTCTGCAGTGGGTTCCCGATCTTCTGACCGGGCATCGGGGCGTCAATTCTGAACAACCACTACAGCGACGGCGAGCATACCGCCGCTGTTCGGAGTTCAACTAGCCCTTGTGCTGCTCGACATATGCGTAAGCATCCCTTACGCTCTGTATCTTTTCCGCGTCTTCGTCCGGGATCTCGATATCGAATTCCTCTTCAAAACGCATTACCAATTCGACCAGGTCCAGCGAATCTGCACCAAGATCTTCAATAAAACGTGCGTTTTCAGTAACTTCTGCCTCGTCAACACCTAATTCATCGACGATGATCTGCTTGATTTTCTCTTGGACTTCTGACATATATTCTCCTTCTGATTTTATGAAATTGATTCTAACGTATTTTTTAAACTTTCTGAATTATCGACATTTAGCGTCGCGGCTTCACGATCGATCTGCCGCACGAGGCCGGACAATACCTTTCCCGGCCCAACCTCAATGAACGTTTCCGCCCCATGATCGCGCATCGTCTTCACCGAATCGAGCCATCGCACCGGCGAAGATACCTGCTTTTCAAGCAGTCCGGCGACGAGTGAGGCATCCGAATTGGCCGCTGCATCTACATTGTGCACGACCGGAAAATCAAAACTTCCGTAACTTATCGCTCCAAGAACTGCCGCCAATTTTTCCTGGGCCGGCATCATCAGCGCACAGTGGAAAGGTGCCGAAACATTCAGCTTGATCGCTTTTTTCGCACCACGCTCTTTTACAAGTATGCAGGCGCGGTCAACGGCCTCTGTGTTGCCGGCGATCACCACCTGCGACGGTGAATTTATATTGGCCGGGCTGCATACCTGGCCCTCTGCGGCCTCCGAACAGACAGCATCGATCGTATCGATGTTTGAGCCGAGGATCGCCGCCATTCCGCCGACGCCGACCGGCACCGCCTCCTGCATAAACATCCCGCGCTTACGCACCGTTCGCACGGCGTCCGCAAAATCTATCACACCCGCGGCGACGAGGGCCGAATATTCTCCCAGGCTGTGCCCCGCGACTAGGGCAGGTTTCGTAAAACCTTCCCTCATCATTGCTTTAAAAGCCGCGACCGAAACCGTCAGTATCGCCGGTTGCGTATTGGCCGTCAATTGCAGTTCTGCATCATCTCCGGCAAAACACAGTTCCGACAGGGAAAAGCCCAATGCGTCGTCTGCTTCCTGAAAAACCTCACGTGCGGCTGCGAAAGAATCATATAGATCCTTGCCCATCCCGACTGACTGGCTTCCCTGTCCGGGAAAAATGAATGCGGTCCTTGAACTTTGATCGCTCATCACCTTTCTGAATTCTTTCGCCTGATCAAAACCGGATCAGCGTCGCCCCCCAAGTCACCCCGCCGCCGAATGCGGTCAACAGCACCAGGCTTCCTTCGTGGACACGCCCGGCCTGAATACATTCATCAAGAGCTATCGGAATCGAAGCCGATGAGGTGTTGCCGTGTTGAGCAATATTTGAATAAACCTTTTCTTCGTTGATGCCGAGCCGTGAAGCAACAGCGTCCGTTATCCGCTGATTTGCCTGATGCGGCACCACCAGATCGACATCATCGGTCGTATAGCCGGCTTTTTCAAGCATTTCGGCAGAGATCTCAGCCATCGAACGCACCGCGATCTTGAAAAGCTCATTGCCCTTCATCTTAAAAAAGTGGTCGCGGTTGTCGATCGTTTCGTGCGTCGTACCGAGTTTCGTACCTCCGCCCGGAGCGTAAAGCTGTTCCGAAAAACGGCCGTCTGACCGGATCTTCGTCGCCAAAATACCTTTGCCTTCTTCGACGGGGCCAAGCACCGCCGCACCCGCACCATCGCCAAATATGACACATGTTCCGCGGTCGGTATAATCCACGTACTTGGTCAAAACCTCTGCTCCGATGACCAGGGCATGTTTGACCTGTCCGGTACGGATCATCGATTCGACCATCGTTAGGCCATACAAAAAGCCGGAACACGCCGCGAAGACGTCCATTCCGGCCGCATTATTAGCCCCGATCTCCGCCTGGATCAGAGCCCCGGTCGAAGGCATGATCTGGTCGGGCGTCGTGGTCGCGCAAACAATTATATCCACATCGAGCGGCGAAAGCCCCGCACGGCCCAATGCTTGACGAGCTGCCGCCGCACCGAATTGCGAAGTGTATTCATCGGCCGCCGCCTTGTGCCGCTGCTTGATGCCGGTTCGCGTAGTTATCCATTCATCGGAAGTTTCCACGATCTGCTCAAGATCGGCATTCGTTAGAACACCGCTCGGATAAGCGTGGCCCATTCCGATAATTCCCGCGTTAGAATTACTCATTAACTAGAATTAGAACCTAAAACTAAGCAAATTTCAAAAGCTTATTCAGAATCTTTGACGTCAATGATCTGGCGTCCCTTATAGGTTCCAGTTTTGCGGTCGATGCGATGCGGCACCTTGGCTTCGCCGGTGTCTTTGTCAAGAAAGAACTGCGGCGATTTCAGGGCGTCGTGAGCACGGCGTTGGCGCGTGCGTGAATGTGAATGTCTTCTCTTTGGATTTGGCATAATTACCTCGTTAATGCTCGGTCAAGACCGGCGATTCAATGCAGGTCTTTAAGTACCGACCACCGTGGGTCGATCGCATCGTCCTCGCATTTACAATCTATCAAATTTAAGTTCGCACCGCATTGCGGGCAGGCCCCTTTACAATCTTCGGAGCAAAGTTCCTGTTCGGAAAGGCTGAGCAATATTTGTTCACCAACAATATCAGCCAACAAAATTCCGTTTTCGGGCAGAAGGCCTTCGTTCAACTCCGCTTCCTCAACTTCGAGTTCCTCGTCACTGCTTATGGCATCTGCTCCAACAAACACCGCATCAAAGTCGAGTTGCATTTCGCGCGTATTCGGCACCGCGCAACGCGTACATTCGCGCTCTACTAAACCTTTCAAAGTACCGGAGACCTTAACGCGGTCGTCACTGCGGGCGACATCTCCGGCAACCCGGATAGGCCCCTCGAGCCGCACACCCGCTTCGTTAATATCGATAGCTTCGGGTGGAATATCCGCCTCGATGTGCTGTCGGCCTTTGCCCGGCAAGATCGGCTCGGATAACTCAAACATCTTGTTGCAGATTGCTCCTAAATTTACAACCGGAGCAAAACTATTGATTATAGCCGGAATTTTGCCAATGTCAAATTTTCTATGTCATATCGTTTTCTTTTAGAGATGGCAGGTGCTTTCAAAAAGCGCTTCCGCGAGCTTCGTCGATCGTGGCAAAACCTTGCTCGTTCAATACCTGTCTAAGCTCGTTGTTGACATCTCGGGCAAAGCCCGGGCCGCGATAGATAAAACCGGTATAGGCCTGCACCAGCGAAGCTCCGGCGGCGATCTTTTCGAAGGCATCCGCACCGGTAAAAACACCGCCGACACCAATTATCGGCAGTTTTCCGGCGGACAAACGATAGATGCGGGCAATTATGTCGGTAGCCATTTTCCGCACCGGAGCCCCGCTTAAACCGCCCGCCCCGATCTTTTCCAACACCTCGGCTGGCGTTACCAGTCCGTCACGGCGGATCGTCGTGTTGGTTGCGATGATGCCGTCAATGGCATAACTCCGGGAGATATCGACGATCGCTTCTAGTTCGGCTTCGCTAAGGTCGGGGGCGATCTTCACGAGCAGCGGCTTGCTGCCCAGTTCCCGGTTGCGTTTCTGCAGAGCGGCCAAAAGGGCCTCGAGATTTTCCGGGCTTTGCAGTTCACGAAGATTCGGAGTATTCGGTGAAGATATATTGACCGCAATGTAATCTGCCGAGCCATGTATAACATCAAGACACGCCAAATAATTTTCGACCGCCTCTTCGTTCGGCACATCTTTGTTCTTGCCGATATTAATGCCGATGATGCAATTTTGCGGACGTTCGCTCAATTGTTCCGCGAGTTGAGCAGCTCCGAGGTTGTTAAAGCCGAGCCTATTGATCAATGCTTTGTCCAGCGGCAATCGAAACATACGCGGCCGCGGATTGCCCGGCTGCGGGCGAAAAGTAACGGTTCCGGTTTCGATAAAGCCAAACCCGAGGGCCGACAGCGGCCCGGAAACGACCCCATTTTTATCGAAACCTGCAGCGATCCCGATGGGGTTTGAAAATCGCAGCCCAAACCGTTCGACAGCTGCTCCGTCGTGTCGGAAATGCTTCTCGGCGATCCGGCGTCCGACCGCGGAACGAAGACCGATCTGCAAGGCTTTCATTCCTAATTCATGAGCAGTTTCGGCCTTTAGCGAAAAAAGCGTTCGCCTTATCAGTTTTTCGTATGTTCCGGGCATTGTAAAAAACGACATTTTACCAGTGAAAACATTTGCCGCCAAACTTTGAATTTTACTCTTCGCAATGCTACGATTTGCTTTCTAATGATCGACGAAAACACTCTAGTTGAAAAATCGCGGATAATGGATGGTGCCCGCATCAGCCGTGCCATTTCTCGTTTGGCCTCGGAAATTGTCGAAGAAAATCACGGCGCAGAAAACCTTTATATCGTAGGCATTCGCCGCCGCGGCGTTCCGCTTGCGGAACGAATAGTTGACAAAATAGAGGCTCTTGAAGGCGTCCGGCCCGAATACGGCATCATCGATATTACACTCTATCGCGACGATCTTTCGACCGTCGGGGCTAATCCTATCGTCAACCGCACCGAGCTTACTTCGGACATCGAAGGCAAAATAATCGTGCTCGTCGATGACGTGCTTTACACAGGGCGCACTATCCGTGCCGCCCTTGACCAGCTGATGGATTTCGGCCGGCCGAAAAAAGTTCAGCTTGCAGTCTTGATCGACCGCGGACGCGAGCATCGCGAATTGCCGATCCAGGCTGATTTCGTCGGAAAGGTCGTGCCGACCAAACACACAGAGATAATCAAAGTGATGCTCAAAGATATCGACGGTGTTGAGGCCGTCGGGATCTTTGCTAAAAATTGATCATAGTTTTTGTGGCCTGAAATCAATGGAAAAACCATTCAAACGCCGAGATCTGCTGGGCATTCGTGATCTATCCGCCGAACAGATCAAAGGTATTCTAGATACAGCCGAAAATTTTCGCGAGATCTCAGGCCGCGAGATCAAAAAGGTTCCCGCCCTGCGAGGCAAAACGATAATTAACCTTTTCTTTGAATCTTCTACGCGCACCCGCACATCATTTGAGATCGCCGCTAAGCGGCTTTCCGCCGACGCGGTCAATATCAGCATTTCATCTTCCAGCGTAAGCAAAGGCGAAACCCTCATCGATACAGCCCTGAATCTTGATGCAATGGCACCGGACTGTATCGTCGTCCGCCACGGTTCGGCCGGCGTTCCGCACCAATTGGCAAAGGTCAGCAAGGCTGCGATCGTCAATGCCGGCGACGGCTCCAACGAGCATCCGACCCAAGCTCTGCTTGATGCGATGACCATCCGCGAACACAAGGGACGCATTCAAGGGCTGGAGATCGCGATCGTCGGCGACATCCTACACAGCCGCGTCGCTCGTTCGAATATCCACCTGATGACAAAACTTGGTGCAAAGGTTCGCATCGCCGGGCCGAAAACCCTTGTTCCTCCGGATTTTCAGTATCTTGTATCTGACGGGCTGACCGTTTGTCCGCATATCGAAGACGCGATCGAGGGTGCCGATGTGGTGATGATCCTGCGGATCCAGCGAGAACGCCAGGATTCGGCATATTTTCCGACGCTGCGCGAATATTCAGTGCATTTTGGACTGACGGACAAACGTTTGGACCGCGCCAAAGAAGATGCTATTGTGCTGCATCCCGGCCCGATGAACCGCGGTATTGAAATATCTTCCGACATCGCCGACAGTTCGCGGTCGCTGATCTTGGATCAGGTAAAATATGGAGTTGCTGTTCGAATGGCTGTCCTTTATCTCGCAACGGGCGGCTCGTTTGCCGAAGCATAGCAACCCTAACCAAAAGCAGCATATAGGAGAGCCAAACACGCCGCCCCGTAAAAACCGGCCAGAATGTCGTCCGCACACACGCCGATCCCGGCCGGCAGGCCTTGCAGATCATCGATCGGATATGGCTTCCATATGTCGAACAATCTAAAAAGCAAAAATCCTGCGAGCACGAACGGCCATGAAAGCCCGAACGGGACGAAAGCAAACACGATCAATTGGCCGAGAACCTCATCAACAACGGCTTGCGAGGGATCGGAATTCCCGAGCAGTTCGGTGGAGCGGCCCGCCGCCCACACTCCGGCAAGTGCGAACAGAATGAACGCGGTAAGCAGTACCGGGACTGCCCATACCGATGAAATGACCCGGGGAAGACAGTGGCTCACAACGAGATATAGGCCAACCCCGACCATCGAACCCCACGTTCCCGGAGCCAATGGCAGGTAGCCGACGCCAAATGTCGTCAAGGCAAGGGCTGTAAAGTCTTTTATGCCATGCGGTGAACGGCGTTCGATATTTTGTTTCATTTTTCCGGGTGTTCGGTCGTGTTCGGCCTGACGTCAAAATTCGATACCCTGCTGAGCGTAGATACCTGCTTGAAACGGGTGTTTTATCTCACGCATTTCCGTTACCAGGTCGGCCGCTTCTACCAATTCCGGCGGAGCATTGCGCCCGGTTACAATAATATGCAGATTCGGCTGCTTTTCCCGCACGTCTTCTATTTCTGACAACACAGCCTTTAGATCCAAGAATTTGTAGTCGAGGACATATACAAGTTCATCAAACACTACCAGATCGTAATCTTCGCTGCGCATCTTTTCAACGCACAACGCCCACGTTTCTTCGGAAGTTTTGATGTCCTGCGCCGGGTCATTCGTGTCCCAGGTAAATCCATCGCCCATTGTGTGCACTTCAATGCCCAATTTTTCGAGCGATTCGTGTTCACCATAGCGATCGGTACGGGATTTCATGAATTGGATCAAAACACAATTCATTCCGCGGCCGGCTGCCCGGACCAGAACGCCAAGGGCGGCGGTGGTTTTGCCCTTGCCGTCACCGGTATTGACCATCAGCAGCCCTTTGGTCGATTCGCGATAGCCTTCGCGCCGCCATTTATAACGCTTTTCCTTAACCATTTGAAAAAAGGATCAATACGGGCCGCTGCCATTTGCGTCCAATGCCGCATTCAAGGCGGCCACGATCTGTGTTTCCTGTTCGTCCCAATCACCTTCGACGCGCAGCCCCGCAGCATTGCGATGTCCGCCGCCGCCGAATTTCTCGGCTACCCGTGCGACGTTCAGATCGCCTTTTGAACGCAGGCTGACCCGATAGCGGCCGGGGGCAACCTCGCGCATATAGACCGAAGCGACCACGTCCTTTGCCGCCAGCGGAATATTCACAAAGCCGTTGTTGTCCCCATCGACGGCGTCGGCCTCTTCGCGCATTTCCAGCGTCTGCCGAAGCGTTGCTACCCGCCCGCTTTCATCACGGCGTACCGTGTCAAGCACCTGTCGCATCAATTCGATCCGCGACCAGGGATAGCTGTTATAGATCGATTCGGAAACGTTAGCCGGGCGAACTCCTGCTTTGACCAATTCGGACGCGACCTTGAGTGTGCGGTCGGTCGTATTCGAAAAATGAAAAGAGCCGGTATCCGTGACCAACGCCAGATATAGGCATTCGGCGATCTCTTTCGTGATCCGGCCGCCGATCGCCTTACACAAATTGTAGATCATTTCACCGACTGCCGAAGCGGTCGAATCGATCCAATTTATCGTGCCGAAATGTTCGCTCGTGGCGTGATGGTCTATGTTTACTGTAAATTCGTGTTCGAGTCCGGCAATGCCGGGGCGTGTGATATCAGAACATTCGATGATGAAGATCGCGTCGTATTCGTCCGAGATCTCGTTGATGTCGTATATCTCGTTCGCTCCCGGCAGATCGGCATAAGATCTTGGGATCGGGCCGTTGGCCATTACATCCGCCGTTTTTCCGAGCGAGCGAAGCAGCCAACACAGGCCCAGTGACGATCCGATGCCGTCTCCGTCGGGTTTGATGTGGGTGGTTATCCCGAACTTCTGCTTATTTTCAATTAATTCAACAACTTGGCTTAACACTTTTAATACACGATCCGGCACAGCGTGTGTCGCCGCAGCTCATTCTTTCGCAGCATCCGGATCGGTCCTTTCTGAAATCTCTCCCGAAGCGGTCAGATCCTGAAGTATCTTGCCGACACGGGCTGCATTCTCTTCGGCATCGTCGCGGGCAAAATGCAGGTGCGGCACATGCCGCAGGCCCAGATTCATCGCCACTTGCTGGCGTACATAGGACGCCGCATGTGCCAGGGAACGCAGTGCCCCCTTGACCTCCTCTTCGCCGCCTTCGACGAAGACATAAACCTTTGCATCGTGCAGGTCGTCGCTGACAGCAACGTCCGTTACGGTAACACCGAGAAGCCGCGGGTCGTCCAGTTCGAAACTGACCACCTCCGATATCTCTTCTTTCAAAGATTCGCCCAAACGAGCCGCCCGCCGCATACTAAAGCTCCGTTGCCGCGGTGCGTTCGATGACGTATGCCTCGATCTCGTCCTGAACCTTGATATCGTTGAAATTTACCAGGCTGATACCGCATTCAAACCCTTGTTTCACTTCGTTGACATCGTCCTTGAACCGCTTGAGAGCGGCGATATCGCCTTCCCAGATCACAACACCGTCCCGGATAAGCCGTGCTTTCGCTTGACGGCGGATCAAGCCATCCGTCACGCGGCAGCCGGCGATCGTGCCGATCTTCGACACCTTGAAGGTCTCCTGAACGACCGCTTTGCCGAGAATGACCTCTTTTTCGATGGCATCAAGCATGCCGATCATAGCGGCCTTGATCTCTTCTTCGACCTTGTAAATGATCGAATGCAGACGGATATCAACATCTTCCTGACGAGCGATCTCGCCCACGCGGGCTTCCGGGCGAACGTTGAAGCCGATAATAACGACGGCCGTCGTTACATTGTCCGCCTGTGTCGCCGAAGCAAGAAGAACATCTGATTCGGCGATGGCACCGACACCGGCCCTGATAACGCGTACTTTGACCTTATCGGTGGAAAGTTTTTCAAGTGTTCCCTTGAGAACTTCGACCGAACCCTGAACGTCTGCCTTAAGAATAACAAGCAGCTCTTTGATCTCCGCCTGGCCGAGCGATTCGATACCGCGTTTGGTGGTTTTCAGCATCGCTGCCTGTCTGGCATGCATTTGGCGCTGGCCGGCGATGGTCTGTGCTCGGTCGATGTCCGAAACGACCTGGAAGGTGTCTCCGGCTTGTGGAACGCCCTGCAGCCCAAGTATTTCCACCGGTGTTGCCGGCGGGGCTTCGGTCGTCGTTTCGCCGCGGTCTGAAAACATTGCTCTGACGCGGCCGTAAAATTGGCCGACAATGAACGGATCGCCGACCCGCAAAGTCCCCTGCTGAACAAGCGCGGTTGCGACCGCTCCTCGTCCCTTGTCCAATTTGGCCTCGAGCACAACGCCCGATGCCCGACGCGTCGGACTGGCACGAAGTTCCAGAATATCTGCCTGCAGCAGCACCGTTTCCAACAAGGCGTCAAGCCCTTGACGCTGTTTGGCTGAAACCGGCACCATTTCAATGTCGCCGCCCCAATCCGTCGGCTGCAGTCCCAAACCGGCCAGCCCTTGTTTTACTTTATCCGGATTCGCTCCGGGCTTGTCTATTTTATTGATGGCAACGATGATCGGCACACCGGCAGCTTTTGAATGCTCGACCGCCTCGATCGTCTGCGGCATAACGCCGTCGTCCGCCGCAACTACGAGGATAACTATATCCGTCGCCTTGGCTCCGCGGGCACGCATCATCGTAAATGCTTCGTGGCCCGGCGTATCGAGAAAAACGACCCGTCGCGGATTGTCCGCATCGTCCGGGTTCGGCACATATACGCTGTACGCTCCGATATGCTGCGTGATGCCGCCGGCTTCTCCCTCTGCCACATTTTCTGATCGAATGGCGTCGAGAAGCGACGTTTTACCGTGGTCAACGTGACCCATTACGGTGATTACCGGAGCACGCGGCAATTCTTCATCATCGGCATCAGCGGCGATCAACTCTTCGAATTCCTGTTCAATCACCATTTCCTCGAACGGAACAAAGCTGATGTCATAACCGAATTCGATGCCGAGTTCGGTAGCGACCTTTTCATTCATCGGCTGATTAAGCGTGGCAAAAATGCCGCGCTTGATCAAAAGCTGAACAATATCCCGCGGAGTGATGCCAAGAGCTTCGGCAAATTCACGAATTGTAGCTCCTTCGGTCAGACGCAGCGATGCCAATTCGCCCGATTCGCGCTTTCCGACCTGTTCCATCACGCGTTCTTCGATGGTTCGCTGACGCGGTTGATCCTGGTCACGTTCGGCAAAGCGGCCGCCCTTTTCAAAACCTTTGCCCTTGCGTCCGGAAGAACGTCCGGGACGGCGGCGATTGTCTGCGGGCGGCGTATATGTGATCTGCGGTGTTGCAGTTTCACCCGGCGTTCCGCGAAGGTCGCCGCGACGGGCATTCTTGTCCACGCTCAATTTGCCCGTCTTCGTCGGCTGTTCGGAAACAAGCCGTTCGCCGGGTTTGACACCTTTATCGATCGCGTCGCGTGTGAGCGTAAGTTTCTTGATCTGAGTGCCGGTCGGACGCAAGATCCGGTTCGTCACGACGGGTTTTACCTCAGCTTCAGGAGCCTTCGGTTGTTCAGCCGCTGTCGTTTCCGTATTCGCCGGTTCCGCCTCCGCCGCAATGGGTTCGGCCTGTTCGATCGGAGGCTCCGGGGCCTCAACGACCGGAGTTTCGACCTCTGTCTTTTTCTTTAATTTATATACCCCTCGCGAAACCTTTTTCTGATCTTCCTCTTCGACGGGAGCAACAGGAACTTCTTCCTCTGCCTCTACAGGTGTTTCGACCGGTTCCTCGACCTCCGCCGGAGCCGGCATTTCTTCGAGCGCGCCTTCAGGTTCAGCAGCCGGCGGGAGCACCGCGGCTTCTTCCGTTTCGTTCGTTTCGCTCGGCTCGTCGTCCTTCTTGACGGCCTTGATCACCTTAATAGCACGTTTCGGGGCTGCCTCGGCTTTCGGAAAATAGCGCAAACGGACCTTTTCGGCCAGCTCAGACGGCACGGTATTTGACGGCACACTTACATCCGCACCTTCACGCCGAAGTTCTTCCATCAGGCGCTTAGCGTCTTGTTTCAGTTCTCGTGCCAGATCATAGATCCGTATCTTTTTAGCAATGGCCATAATAAAAAGTTAAATTCTTTTGGCTCAGTAAATTGTGGGCCGAGCCATTCCCTTGGTCCAAATAAATAACCGTATTCCGCCCCCAAGGGCACGGATCAGCGGCGGCAGCCGCAAACTATTCAGCCGGTTCTTCGCCGCCCTCTTCCACAGCTTCTTCCACAACTTCTTGGGCTTCTTCAACCTCTTCTGCTGTTTCCGCTGCTTCTGCCGGGGCCTCGGCGGCGTCCTCCGTCGATTCGGCTTCTATCAATATCTCTTCGCTTCCTTCCGCCGGTTCTTCTTCGGCGCTTTCCGATTCATTGCTGGCTGAGACTATCGCCCCCGCCGAACCGATGATCGCCTCGGCCTCGTCCAGGCTGACATCTAAAATGTCCACCAAGTCATCTACCGACGTTGCCGCCAGCGATTCGACATCTTTGATACCCTTTTCCGCCAGAGCTTCGGCTTGGTTAGCCGAAACTCCCTGCAGAGCCGTCAGCGGCACCGCTTCACCGGAAGCGATCAATTTGCCCATTTGTTTGGCGATCTCTTTCTTCAGCACGTCTTCGCTGACGATATCGATATCCCAACCGACAAGGCGCGTCGCCAATCGCACATTCTGTCCTTTTTTCCCGATCGCCAGGCTGAGCTGATCTTCGCTGACGATCACTTCCATCTTTCGTTTGTTGATGTCCGTAATGCGCACCTGCGAGACCTTTGCCGGCGAAAGTGCGTTGGCCGCAAATACCGAAGGCTCATCCGACCATTCAATAATGTCGATCTTTTCGCCGCGAAGTTCTTTGATGATCGATTGAACACGCGAACCTTTCATGCCGACGCAGGCCCCGACCGGATCGACGTCCTTTTCATTGGATGTCACCGCTATCTTTGCGCGGTCGCCCGGCTCTCGAACCGCCGATTTAATTATGACCGTGTCGTCATATATCTCAGGCACTTCCATTTCAAACAAGCGTTTCACCAATTCCGACGAGGCTCGCGAAACCTTGATCTGCTGGCCCTTTTGATCTTTCGAAACATCAACAATGACCACGCGGGTTCGCTCACCCTGATTCCAGACCTCGCCGCGCGATTGTTCTTTACGGGGCAGAATGGCTTCCAGATTGTTACCGAGGTCAATGATCATATCGCCGCGCTCAAAACGCTTAACGGTACCGTTGATCAATTCCCCTTTGCGGTCGATGTATTCATCGTAAACCTTTTCGCGGATCGCTTCGCGGACTTTTTGGACCAATATCTGCTTTGCGGTCTGAGCTGCAATGCGGCCCATTTCTTCCTGCGGCAGCGGGATCAGCAGCATATCGCCGAGTTCGATCTCGTCGCCGGCGAGCTCCTGAGCTTCGGTCAGCGAAAGTTCTGCCGAAGGGTTTTCGACCTCTTCGACAACAACTTTCTGTGCCGATATCTCGATCATGCCTTCGTCGTTGTTCCAGTCCACCTGTATGCTTTCGCCGGTCTTATCCTGCGCTTTGAACTGCTTGCGAGCCGCCGCCTTAACGGCGTCTTTCATCGCTTCGATGATCATATCGCGGTCGAGCCCCTGCTCGGCACACAATGCATCTATACTTTGTCCGATGGATGATGTCATACTAATGATCCAACTATTACTCTTTCTTCTGTATTAAGAAACCAATTCTCAGTTTCGCTTTTTACCAAATTCCTGTTCCAGATCAACGCGAAGATTAGCTTTGGTAACCGCCGAGTACGAAATTTCAACTCTGCCCGCCGCTTTATCATCAAAAACAATACTATCGCCCTCAACACCTTCAATACGCCCAATAAAGACCTTTTTACCGGCGATGGGTTCTGATGTCTTTAACTTTGCCTTGAACCCGATATGCTTTTCAAAATCTTTTAGGCTGTAAAGCTCTCGCTCCAATCCCGGCGACGAAACTTCCAGCATATAGGCCGCCGGCATGAAATCGTCCGCGTCAAGCACTTCCTCTACCTCGCGCGACACCGTTGTGCAATCGTCGATCGTCACACCGCCCGGTTTATCTATATATATGCGAATCGTTAAATTGCGCTTATCGCCGGTCAATTCCTGATGCACCGGCTCGATGTCCGTGTCGGCCACAACCTTCTCGACGATGGCCCGAACTCTTTCAATTATCGCCGCGTTATCCATTTTAAACCAAAATAAAAAGTGGGCACGAAACCCACTAAACACGTCCCACGCTTTGCAGGAAACGATTATTCTAACCGATGCCGGGACAAAAATCAACCCCCGACAGCGGCCGGTCAACCCACGTTGCTTTTGAGCTTTTTAAGGGCCGGGCCGATCATACCGTATTTATCCTCAACGGCCTGCATTTTTTCAGCGGACGGCGAGCCGGCCAGCTCTTCCAGCATTACCAAAAATTCTTTGGTGATGGTTACCAGCTTGCCCGCCTCTTTCAATGCTTCCGCCTTAGTATCCGGGGCGTTGGACATCGATTTGCGAGCCTCGGCCTTGCCCCAATGCGTGATCCGCACAACGTGCTTACGCGTCGTCTCCGTAACCCAGCCTTCATCGCTCAGCTGGCTGGCGATGACATTGAGGCTCGGGAAGAAACCTTCGCGTTTAAGAAGATCGATCAGATCGACATCGACCGTTTCCCTGCCCTCGGTCTGTTCATAGATCTTCACAAGGATCTTGTGATAAACGTCCATATTTTGAATCGTAAAAACCCTGGTGTAATGCGGCCGGCATGTTGCCGCTTAACGAACATCGCCGGCCGGTGCAAGTTATATTAGCATTTTCCGTAAATTGTGAAAATACAAATATTTGAACTAACCGAAATTACTGCTTTTTCGGACGTTCGCCTTCCGGAACGTTCTTATAGACCTCTTCATACGAAGCGTACCCGTCTTTTATCACCGTGTCCATCAGGTTGTTCTTATCAACGGTGACGACCTCCAGCAAGATAGCCGGAACCTCTTTCTTCAAAGTGTCGTTCATGAACGGCGTTGTTTGAAGCGGCTCTTTTTTGGCGAGCTTGATGGCTGCTTCGACGGCCTGGTTGGCCAGCGGAATGATCGCCTTATATATTGTCATCGACTGCTTGCCTTCGGCGATCCGGCGCAGTGCGTCGATCTGGGCATCCTGTCCCGTAACGATTATCTTTCCCGCCAGACCCTTTTTTTCCAAAGCAGAAACGACACCGCCCGCCATGCCGTCATTTGAAACGACAAAAGCCTTAATATCGTCATTGTTCTGCGTTAGAGCGTTTTCCGCCATCTTCAGCGCTTCTTCCGGCTTCCAGTCCGGCATGAAGTTATCCGAAACGATCTTGATCTTGCCGGCGTCGATGGCAGGTTTCAAAACATCAAGCTGCTCTTTCTTCATTATCACAGCGTTGTTGTCCGTGCTCGAGCCATAGACCATTACATAGTTGCCTTCCGGAGCATGCTCCAAAGCATATTCCGCTATCCGGCGGCCGATCACCGGCACTTGATGAGAGATATAAAGGTCGATCTTGTCCGAATTGATCAGCCGGTCATAGCTAATGACGGGCACATTCTGGGCCTTTGCTTTTTCGACCATCGAAGCTGCCTGCGTAGAATTGCTCGGTGCAATAACAAGCACATCGATCCCTTGGGTCAAGAGATTGTCAACGTCGTTGGCCTGCTTGTCGGCTTTATTATCGGCGACTGTAATAACGCAATCGACATTCATCTTTTTGCAATGTTCTTCAAAGGCTGCGCGGTCACGCTGCCAACGCTCTTCTTTGACCGTATCCATTGCAAACCCGATCTTTACCTTCTTATTCGGATCCGCAGGAGCTGACGAATTGGCACCATTGCCACCTTGTTGAGTTCCGCCGCACGAAATGCCGAGCATAATGGCGGCGAACAATAAAAACGCAAAACGTTTCATTCTTTTAAAATATCTCCCGTTAAGAAATTCTGAAGTTTCAAGAATTAAATCAAAAAAAGCCCGTGTGGGCAATGCCGCCGCTGAATTCGCCCGGCCGCCAACAACAAAATTATGCCTGTCCGGCTAAAATTGGTAAAAAAGCTTTGCGCTGTGCGGAACTTATGTTATAAAATGCGTAAAGCTTTTGCTTTTGATATTTTATCAGCAATAAATTCTTTTTGATTTTCTTTATTCGGGGCAGGCGTTTTCGTTGACAACGCTGTGTGTTCCGTGTAAAACTTTTTCAGGATTGTTACAGGAGGATATTAATTAATGCTCGGCACAAATTGTTTTCGTAAAATTATCACTTCTTTTACTGCGGTTGCCGTTTTCTGTGTTTCTTCGATGGTGACACTCGCCGCCGCGAAAGATGTGACAGGTGAGATCACCGTGACCGGCCAGGTCACTGTTAATGGACAGGCCGCTGTTTCGAACTCCTCGATCGTTTCGGGCAGCACCATTGTTACCGGTTCTGATTCGAGCGCGATCATCAGCCTCGGCAAATCAGGCCGCATCGAAGTTTTGGCTGATTCCAACTTGGTTTTGAATTTTTCGGACGCCAGCATAACGGGCACGCTCTCTTCGGGTAAAGTTCGCGTTTCCAACGCCGCCGGCGTTTCGAGCTCGATCGCCACGAAAGATACGACCGCTATCGGCGATTCCGCCCAGGCAAACACCTTTGCTGTTGAAGTTGAGTGTTCGCACACCCACGTTGACACGACCGCAGGACTTGTAAACATGCGTGAAGGCAGCAGCGACAAACAGGTTGCCGCAGGAACTTCGGCAACTGCCGGAAACCTTTCGCAGACGGGTTGCAAACCGTGTCTTCGTCCCGATTCAGCTCCGCCGGTACGCATTGGCGGTTGGTGGCTATTGCTTGCTGCAGCCGGTGTTGCCGGTGCCGCAGTTTATTTCGGCACGAAAGATGATGACCCGATCGGCGGCGGCCCGGTTATCGTCAGCCCGGTTAGCTAATAGCAGTTTCGAAAGTGTAGGTTTTACGTTTTAATATTTGGCGGGTCATATTTCTGATATGGCCCGCTGATTTTTTTGTTCAAAATCGCTATAATCTCTTTTTCATTCTAGACCTTATTTTTATAGTTTTATGCGTATTGCAGTTATTGGCACCGGCTATGTAGGATTGGTTTCCGGTGCATGTTTCGCGGAATTTGGCATTGACGTAACTTGCGTCGATGTCGATGTAACCAAGATCGAAAAGCTAAACAACGGCGTTATCCCGATCTATGAACCGGGCCTTGACCAGCTCGTGGAAAAAAATGTCAATGCCGGCCGGCTCCATTTCACCACCGACCTTAGATCCGCGGTGGAACAGGCCTTGGTTGTTTTTCTGGCGGTCGGTACACCGCCGCAGGAAGACGGTACACCGGACATGAGCTACTATCGGCAAGCTGCAAAGGACGTTGCAGAGGCAATGAACGGCTATAAGGTTTTGGTGACAAAATCGACTGTTCCTGTCAAAACGGGTCAATGGCTTCGCGAATTTGTCAGCGACAATTTGAACATCGACACCGAATTCGGTGTTGCTTCGAACCCGGAATTCCTTCGCGAAGGAGCCGCTATCGAAGATTTTATGCGGCCTGACCGCGTTGTCATCGGCAGTAATGATCCAAAGGCGATCGATGTGATGAAAGAACTGTACCGCCCGCTGTATCTGATCGAAACTCCGATCGTCATCACCTCTCTGGAAGCAGCGGAATTGATCAAATACGCCGCCAACGCCTTTTTGGCGACGAAGATCACCTTCATCAACGAGATTGCCAATTTGTGCGACGCCATCGGCTGCGACGTCCACGACGTTGCCCGCGGAATGGGCATGGATAACCGCATCGGGCGAAAATTTCTACATCCCGGCCCCGGCTATGGCGGTTCGTGTTTTCCAAAAGACACTCGAGCTCTAACGACCGTGGCCGACCAATTTGGCGTCGAAACGCGCATTGTCGATGCTGTCATCGAAGCCAATGAACGGCAGCGTGATGCGATGGTCCCGAAGATCGAAAAGCTGGTCGGCGGCCTTGGCGGCAAGCATTTCGGCGTATTGGGCCTGTCGTTCAAGCCGGAAACCGATGACATGCGCGAATCGCCGGCTATCGAGATCCTCGCCGCTCTTATCAAAGGCGGGGCGACCATCAAGGCGTTTGATCCGGTGGCGATGGAAGAAGCGAAACACTATATTACCGGCATCGAATATGCCGCCGATGAATACGAAGCCATCGACGGTGCGGATGCTCTCATCATCATTACGGAATGGAACCAATTCCGGGCATTGAATATGGAAAAGGTCAAAAGCCTTTTGAAGGCCCCGAAGATAGCCGATCTTCGCAACATCTATGAACCGAAAGATATGCGAGAGCTCGGATTTGAATATGTTGGCGTAGGTCGATAGTTAAAAATGGCATTAACTGAGAATATATTGGTAACGGGCGGGGCCGGTTTTATCGGCTCCAGTCTAGTCGACGGGCTGTTGCAGGCCGGAGCCAAGGTAACGGTCCTCGACAACTTTGTCACCGGCTTTCGTGAAAATCTGGACGAGATCAACGGCGATTTCGACTTCATCGAAGGTGACATCAACGACGACGCCGTGCTCAGAAAGGCGGTTGCCGGTAAACAAATCGTATTTCACCAAGCCGCACTGCCGAGTGTGCCCCGTTCGGTTGACGATCCCGCAGAAACACATCGGGCATGTGTTGATGGTACATTCAACGTTCTGCTCAAATCTAAAGAGGCTGGCGTTCGGCGTCTGCTTTATGCCGCTTCGAGTTCTGCTTATGGCGATCAGCCGTCATTGCCAAAGACAGAAGCGATGTTGCCTGATCCGCTTTCGCCTTATGCGGCCGCAAAGCTGATGGGCGAATATTACTGCAGCGTCTTTAATTCTGTCTATGGGCTTGAAACCATCGCCTTGCGTTATTTCAACGTTTTCGGCCCCCGGCAAAATCCGGCATCGACCTATTCGGGCGTCATTTCGCGATTCATCGACGCCGTAATGAGCGGCCAACCGCCGACCATCTATGGTGACGGCGAACAATCGCGTGATTTCACATTCATCGAAAACGTGGTCGATGCCAACATCAAAGCAGCCCAGTGCAGCCAAGGCGTCGGTACCGTTATGAATTGTGCCAATGGTGAACGAATATCGCTTAACGAATTGCTTGAAGTACTGAAAAACATTGCCGGCCGGCCGGACATTTCCGCGATCTACGAACCCGCTCGAAAGGGCGACGTCAAACACTCCCAAGCTGACAACCGCCTCGCCATCCAAAATTTCGGCTACGAAAAGCGGATCGGGCTGGAGGAAGGATTAAGAAAAACGATCGAATGGTGGCAAAACAGCCGTTTTGCGCAATAATGTTTCGATGAACCTCAGCTCAATTAATCGATCGCAAATACATCATCTGCGATCTTCTGATTGACCTTTATCTCTTTCGCTTTAAAAGCGGCCCACACGGTCATCTGCTCGACATCGAACCGCTGAGCATATTTTTCGGGCACCACAACGCCTTCGACCTCCGCGTATTTGTCGATCTCGACCGATGTTGTCACATTTCTTCTCCTTAGCGTATAGCTCGAATCATAACCTTTCACCCGCCCGGTCTTTTCATCGACGTAAAAATCCGTGTGGTAGCCATCGGGCGATGTCATCCGAAAACCTTTTTTCTTTTTACCCGTAGGTAACGCCGTAACGATAAAGCCCTGACGTCCGATATTCGGCAGCAAAGGCAGGCCGAGCCGATTGATCGGCGGCAGATTGAAACCACGCACCGTACTCGAAGTTTGTGTGCCGTCATAGACCTGTTTGATCGGCTGAAAAGGATTGTTGATCTCCAGACGATATTTGTCGCCGGCAAAGATGGTAATGAATGTCGCCGGTATCGCTTGGTTCATTGCGGATGTGGTCACATCAACACTTCCGATAACGGTCAGCGAGGTCATCTTTGCAAAAGCATCGCCGCCGTGGGCCGCTAACGTCTTTTTTGCCAATTCGATCTCGGTCGCAAAACCTTGACCGGCGGGCGATCCCGCCTCTTTTGCGGTTTGGGCAGGTTTCTGTGCAAAAGCCGTCGCCGTGAATATTAGAGTCGCGAAAATAACAAGGTATTTCATATATGAGCAAAGACGGCCCGCATAGATGCAAGCCGTCTTTTATTTTAACCGGCAGAGGAGGGTACTACCAGCTAAATCTGAGTGAAAGATCGATACGCCGATTGGCCGAATTGCTTCCGCCGAACCCGCCGAATCCGCCGAATCCGCCGGAAGTTGACGTGTATTGACCAAACCGTCCGGAACTTAGGTTGCCCACCGGTGTTCCGTAATTGACGTTATTGAACAGATTGTTGAAATTGACGCTTACGTTCAAGTTGTACGGCTTGCGTTCACTTCCGCCGCCAAATCCGCCCATACCGCCGCCACGCGGTCCTCGCCCGCCGCCCATGCCGCCCGGCATTCCGGCTCCCGGTGCTCCGCCGCCCGCTCTTCGGCCTCCGCCTTGGGCCGGATCGCCACTTGATGCAGACGAGCTGCCGAATCCGAAATTTTTCCCGACACGCATGTTAACCGAAAAGAATTTCGGCCCGCTGGCATAGTTTCGCGGGATTATCGCGTTTGGATCGTTACCGGCGATGTCGCACCACGAATATCCGAGACCGAGTTCTGAACAGCGGTCGGCGACCTGTTGATAGGTCGGACGTTCCATGAAAAGATTATCGCCGTTCAGATCCTGGCCGAGCGTCAGATTGAAAGGGCGGCCCGAATTAGCAATGATGAACGGGTTGAGCGAGATGGACCACGGAAGCGAGATATTGCCGCCGATCATGAAATTGTGACGGATATCGAACGAAGATCTTCCCCATTCATTTGACAGATCGTAAGAATAGGACGGAAAGCTGCCGGCACCGTCCGTATCGCCATTGGCAAATCCAAGACGATAATTGCCGAACAATGATACGCGCGGGCTGAACATCGTACGGAAATTGACCATCAACTGGTTTTGGGTCAAACCGCCCGTCGATTCGTATTCGTAAATATTGCCGGCCGCCGGATCTGGCCGCAAGGCGTTCATGCAATCGACCTGGTCCGGACAGACCGGAGCATTGATATTCCGTGCCCGCAGCATATCGGTCGTTTTGGCTCCGATGTAGAAAAACGACATCGTCGTTCTCGCCGGCAATTGTCGTTCGATGCCGAGAGCTATCTGATACGTCGTAGGCGATTGGATATCGGATGCTACACGACGGATAACGTTCGATTGCGGCAGCACCGCAAGGATCTGATCGGCCGTCGGAGCATTCGTTACGCCGCTGATCGAAAACTCCGGCTGCCGCAAAAGAGCAATGGCAGCGGCTCGGCGGATCGGATCCGGGTCGTTGGCGTTGACGATCAAATTGAGCTGCTCACTGCCGTTAAAACGCAGGGCATTCAATGTAAGACTTTCGCTGAACCGGTCGTAGAACATTCCGAATCCGCCCCGGATCACCGTTTTTGAAGCTTTAGCACCACCGGCACCCGGCGACCACGCAAATGCCAAGCGCGGAGCAAAATTGCTGTTGTCGCTTATATTCGTCTGGTTTTCGTAACGCAGCCCCGCACTCAGCGTAAGGGTCGGGTGAACTCGCCAATCATCCGTAATGAAAAGGCCATAATCGGTACGCGAAACGGACTGTTCCGGATTGCCGGTAGTTATCGAAAACTGCGTCGGGTAATCATCAACGTCGCCCAAAATACGGCCTCGATATTGTTCCAGCGGAGTCAATCCGGGAGCTCCGGCAAAAGTGAAGGCACCGCCGAAACCATTCTCTGACCGGTCGGTAACTCGAACCCCGCGAACGCGGACGCCAAATTTGACCGCATGCAAAGCGGCGGCGCCGAATGATGTGGTCGTATAATTCTGCAATTCCCAGTTCTGCCCGCGGCTAAAACTGTCGCCGATCGTTGCACCACCGCCGACAAAGGCTTCGGAAACATTGATCGATGGGATCGAGTTGTCGCCAAATTGGGAACGTTTGTCGAATTCGTACTGAAACCGAGTCTCGTTGATGGTCGTCGGGTTGATGATCATTGTTTCGGTCAATCTGATCTCATGGCCGAAATTGTTGCTGTCATAGGCTCGTGTCGGCAGAGTGAAGTTGCCGATGCCCTGGTTCTCGGAACGGCCGCGATAGTAGCTATACCGGGCGACCAGCGTATTTTTATCGTTTATTTGATAATCGAATCGCGGAGCAAACGAAAACCTGCGGGTCGGCACTGTATAATCTTCACGAAAGCTGACGGGGTTCAACGCACTGTCGAGAATGACGGCGTTAACCACGGCATTGCTGTCATTATCGCGGTTCTGTATATCAAGAAAGAATGAAGACTTCCCTTTTTGTACCGGGCCGGAAATATTACCGCCAAAAGAGCGAAGCTGGCTCGGAGCCCGATTAAGAGCGAACGGATTGCGCGAATTCAAGCTTTCGTCATTGAAAGTGCCGTTAACGGAACCGCGCCACTTATCCGAACCCGGTTTGGTCAATATCTCGATGCGTCCAAAACCGAGCCGATCATATTCTGCAGAGAACGGATTGCTGTTGATGCGGATCTCGCGGATCGATTCTTTCGGTGGCATTTGGCCGCCGGTGAAGCCGTCAATGAATATCTGGCCGCCATTCGGGCCTGCTGATGGGCCGGCAAGGGCCTGCAATGCCGCTTCAAGTTCGTCCGGGTCGTCCGGCAAAGCTTCGAGGTCCTTATCCTTCAGCACCGTTGCATCCGCATTGTTCTGCGGATCGGTCGAAACCCCGTCGCTGCTTGAAACGTCCACTTGCTCGGTGACATCTTCAACGGTCATTGCTACGGTCAATTGCTCGCGTTGTCCGGCTTTTACCTCGACCTCGGTATTTTCATAGAGCGAAAAGCTGGGTGATGATACACGAACGGTGTATTTGCCGGGAGCCAATCCCGTTACAGTAAATGAACCGCTGTTATTGCTGGTAGCGGTCTTTTCTGCTCCGTCGGCCGCGATCACCGTGACATTGGCGCCGATCAATACCGCACCTAGAGAATCGACCACCTGTCCCGAAATGCTGCCGTTGGATTGAGCCGCCGCCGACAGATTTAATGCCATCCCGACAGCGATCGTAAATAAGAATAAACGTATGAATTTCATTTGATCATGTATATTGAAACGGTCAGGAATATCGAACTGGCCGAACCGCCGTTTCATCTTATAAAAATTAGTGCGTAAGCTTTACTGCATATCCATTCCGTCAAGTCCGGGAATGGTGAATCCTGTGTTCTGTCCGCCTTGTCCGCGTCGTCCGCCGTTTCCACGGGCCGCCGTCTGAGCAGTGATAAAAGGTTCTACCCCGGCCAGCAGCTTGATCGCGCTAAGAGGCGTTCCCTCCGGCTGCTTGGTGCTTGAAATAGCGATCTTGTCCCCGACCTTGATATCGGCGATGGCTATGCTCGGAAACCTTTCCAACATTTCGTCTATGCTGCCTCGACCGCCCCGGCGGCCGCCCGGCCCCGCTTGTCCCTCTGCCGGCGGCGTTCCTTGTCCGCCATTTGCCGGAGCACCTTGGCCCGGGCCGCCTTGACCGGGAGCACCGCCATTTTGCGCCGCCGCCATTCGCTGTGCCATTTCTTCCGGAAATTTTTTCATCATCGAAGGGCTGCTGAGCGAAATGGTCACGTCCTTGTTATTCGAAAGATCCGTAACGACCAGCATTTTAGCTTCGACATCGACATTTTTGACCGTGCCGACGACCGTCACAAACGATCCCGAAATTATCTCTTCGGCCGCGAAACTTGTGCCGTCCGCCGATCTGTCACCCAATGCCCGCAGCATATCGCCAACCAATACTTTATCGATCGTGCTTGGCGAAGCTTCGCTGAACTTGATGGAATTTGGAGCATAGCGGAGCACTTTGGCGTCGGCTTTTGGTGTAATGACAACATCGGTCGTTTGGTTCAAACCGCGAACGCTGACCGTTATCTGCCCTGTCGCCGGATCGACCTTTGAAACTCTGCCTGAAACACCGCGTGTCGTCCATTCGCCGGCTTGCTTAGCGTCCTTTTTAGCAATGTCGTCTTTCGACATTAGATATATCGTATTAGCCGGAATGCTCTTGTTGTCCGCCGCCGGGAACCCCGTTACCAGCAATCTATCGCCGACCTTGATCTCCGACAGCGAAGAATCGACCGCGGAGCGCAAATTCGGATTTTCCGCCGGCACTCGCTTGAATATGGTCTTTTCGGTCAGAATAACGTCCATCGGGCCGCTCTGTGCCGTAACCGAAAGTTTTCCTTCCGCGATCGACGTCACATCTCCGGTCACGACAGAGGGTTTAACATTTGCTCCATCTTGAGCGAAAACGGCCGCTGCCGTTAAAAAAGTGATGATAAATGCGATAACTGAACTTTTATTGAACATGTTTCTAATTTCCGGCCAAAATATCAAAATTCTAAAAGAACACAGGTGATCAATTAATATAGACGAAAAAAGACGCCGTAAGGTTTTACGTTAAATGTAAAGTTTTGTAAGTAAAGGAATAAGAACGTCAGCGAGACCTGCGCGGAAGGGCCGTTATCAAGACGCCGGTGCCGGCCGAAATAAGGAATATTACGGCGAACGGCCAAACGTAGGGAATGGTCAGCACGGCCGCCCACAAAACCGTACCCGAAAGGATCGCAATGGATTCCGAATTTCCAAGCCGAAGATATTTGGCAAGCACCTTACCGGTCGCCGCTTGAAGTGTCACTCGCCCGTAAATATAGGCAAGCATTGAGCCTATCAGCATAACCAACCCGAATATCGCCCCAAAAGCACCCGGCAGGAAAGCAGTCACCGCCAATATCAATACCGTTGCGGCACCAAATACGCCGATGCCGAGGGCGGTCATTTTGAGAGCGGAAAGACGGAACGAAGATATCGCCCGTGCTGCCGGTTTCGGCAACGCAAAGGCAAAGACCAGCGTCGCGATGAACCACAGAACAGTTGAAAGTATCCGCGAAGCAGCAAAATTCAGTGACCAAGCCGGAGCCAGCATCTGCGAAGGGTTCAATAAAAGATCCCGAAGTTCTTCTTCATAGCCGGCGTACATCACCGTGTCGTGGCCAGGCTCGCGTTTTGGATCGGCCGATTCCGCGGTGTAAGTTCCGCCGAGCACAATGACGTCTCCGCCGATATAGCCGCTTTCACGTTGCGTTACCGAACCGCCGACAGCCGCGACATCGCCGGTCACATCGCCTTCAATGACAACATTTCCGCCAAAAGCAAGAACGCCCTTTGCTCGCTGGCGAACCACTACGTTTTTGCCGTAAGCGATGACCTCCATTGCCGGCGCATCTTCGATAACGATCGTATCTGCTCCGTGTTCCGAGGCTATCTGGGAAAATATCTGCAAAGAAAGTGCCGAAAAGATCAGCAATAACGCGGCGGAAAGCCGTTTGTAAGGAAAGTTTGAGAGACTAAAAAAGCTCACGTGGCTATTTGTTCTCCTGCGGTGCCGAGGCCGCAGCAATTCGACGCATCGAGATAACCCCAATTGCAAAGACAACGGCGGCGGCGGCAAGCAGCATTTGATGAGCGAAATGCGAGAAAGCTCCGAAGATCGACCGCGCGAAGACGGCGATGCCAAATGCCAGACTGTAAAGAAAGTAGAAAAGATAGGTGGACAAAACGGCGAGCCGTTCGAAAAGACGGGCCAGCGGCCCCCAAAAATTTTGTGCGTCGCCCGCCGCCAGCCCGATGGCCAAAAGTCCGGAAATTGCCGCTCCGGCGATAAAAACCTCCGTTCGCCACCGATGGACCTTTATGCTGCTTTCGGCATTTGCGACAACTCGCCGCGTAAAATCCTGCGGAATTTCAAGATCTTCCGGAATTTCAAAGGAACCGGCGATCTCATTGAGCATCATTTTTTCCGCTCTTACTGCAGCGGAACAATAGGCACACTTTGCGGTATGAAGTTCAAATTCGATCTCCGCGGCCGCCGAAAGCTCACCGTCGATATAGGCGTAGATATTTTCTGCCGGACATTTCCTGATCTGTGATGTTCTGATTTCCGGCTGACTCATTATTTTATCGTTTGGCGGATCAAATGCCCGGAAAACCCCGTTCGACAAAGATCTCACGCATCAATTCCCTCGCCCTGAAAAGCCTGTTCTTGACCGTACCGAGCGGCAAAGCGGTCACTTCGGCGATCTCGTCGTAGCTCATGTCCTGAGCGTGCCGCAACAATATCAACTCGCGGTATTGGGCCGGCAGTCGCTTGACGACCTCGTCGATCTCGGTTCGCCATTCGTGTCGCTGCATTTCCTGCTCAGGGTCAGGCTGCTGACTTTCAAGCTGGAATTGATACGCACCATCTTCGTTCTCGGTTTCAATGCTGAGAACATTTTGCGGATTCCGGCGAATGTGATCAATGGCGGCGTTGTGGGCAATGCGGTAAAGCCATGTCGAAAATTTATACTCCGAACGGTATTTGTCCAATGAATTGTACACTTTGATAAAGACCTCTTGAGAAACATCAAGAGCCGCTTCGGTATCGCCCAGCATTCGATAGATATAGGCAATTATCGGCTTCTGATATCGGCGAACGAGGGCTTCGAATGAAGTTTCGCCTCCGCCGAGAGCGGTCGTCACCAATTCCAGATCATTCAAAGCAGCCGTTTGTTCGAGGGTAAGTGCAGCTGAATTCATATCGTTTTTTTGAGAACAAAATTCCTTTAGCGTAATACTAGCCGGAGTTCTTCATAAATTGATCGGAAATGTGACCAAACGACGCCTTTTAATGGTGAACAGCGAAATGCGTGTGGCGAACGAATTTCGTACACGCTATCAGGACCTCTCTTTTGCATGATGTGACATTGAGATTGGACACATTGCCGCCTTTTAGCCTATACATATTGATATGAAAATTCTGAACAGTCTTGTCGTTTTGCTGCTGCTTTCGATATCGCTTTTTGCACAAGCCAAACCGCCGACCGAATCGGCGATGGATCGCTTTCTGCGTTACGTAAAGATCGATACCCAATCGGCTGAGGATCAACCGGCACCGCCAAGCACAAAAAAACAGCTCGACCTGGCCCGTCTCTTGGAATCAGAGCTTAAGACACTCGGCGTTCGTGACGTTCGCACCAGCGAATGGGGGATCGTTTATGGCATGGTGCCGGGAAATCTGCCGGACAATGCGAAAGTGCCGACCATCGGCTTTATTGCCCATATGGACACCTCGCCGGCGGTTTCGGGTGCGAACGTCAATGCGATAATCCACAAGAACTATCAGGGCGGCGATATCATTTTGCCGAATGATAGAACGCAGGTCATCACCGTTGCTCAAAATCCCGACCTAAAAAACCTGATCGGCGATGACATCATTACGGCGGACGGCACCACTCTGCTCGGTTCGGACGACAAATCAGGCATCGCCGAAATAATGACGATGATCGACATTTTGAACCAAAATCCGCAGATCAAGCATGGCAACATCGCGATCGCCTTTACGCCTGACGAAGAGGTCGGCGGCGGTATCGATAAATTCGACATTAAGGGCTGGGGAGCAAAGTTTGCCTACACCGTCGATGGCGAACAGCTTGGCGACATTTCCAATGAAACGTGGTCGGCACGAACCGCCACCGTTACCTTTCACGGCCGATCGACCCACCCGGGCACCGCGAAAGGCATCATGATAAATTCAATGTATGCCGCCGGCGATCTATTGGGCCGTTTTCCGGCTTTGGTCCCAAATCGGCCCGAAACTACCGAAGGCCGCGAAGGTTTTGTTCATCCCTATTCGGCGACGATGAACGAAGAAACATCCACCGTAAAAATACTGCTCAGGAATTTCGACATCAATGGCCTCGAAGCTCAGGAAGCAGCAGTAAAAAAGGTCATTGCCGAAACGCAAAAGAAGTTTCCGGACGTCAAGATCGAATATAAAAGCGAACTCGGTTATCTGAATATGAAAGAGGTGCTGAAAGACTATCCACAATTGACAGATTACGCTATCGAGGCCGCCAAACGAGCCGGCATAGCCGCCGAGCTCCGCCCGATCCGCGGCGGAACGGATGGTTCGCGGCTAACGGCGATGGGCTTGCCGACACCGAACCTTTTCACCGGTGGACACAATTTTCACGGCAAATTAGAGTTCAATTCGCGAAAAGGTTTGGAAAGATCGACGGAAACTCTCGTCAACCTTGTACAGATATGGGTCGAAAGATCCAAATAGATTCGACAACTAGGGATATTACACATGAAAAAGATCGCTTTATTATCTATCGCCATTTTCGTTTTTTCAGCGGCCGCAGCCGCACAGGATGTTTCGCCCGCCAAAATAAAAGCGGCAATGGCCCGATTTCCGGGTGTGCCGAAAGCAAATATGGAAGAAATGCTGGCCGCGAAACGCGTTATGCAGATCGCTCTTCCCACATGGCTGCCGGCCGGTTTTGAGCTCGAATCTATCAAATCGCGGCTTGGCCGCGGCGTCGCTCTCGAAGATCGCGAATTCATCATCATCTATACCCGCCGGTTGGAAAAGGGTAAATTTCAGCGGTTCGCCTTAGAATCGGGTTTCGACGGACTCGGCGGACTGCCTTACGATGTCACCCATCAGATCAGATCTGCCGTCGGCCAGATCGATCTTATGTACGAACCAAAGGATATAGATTCGGACCAAAAACTTAAGGGATATGTAATGACCGAATGGCTTTTGATCGGCAAAACCAATTTCCATTACATCGGTATGTACAACCCGGAACCGCCCGAAGATTCCGAAGCATCAGACCCGAATCAAATAATGATCTCCTTGGCCGACACCAAAAAGATACTCGCTTCGCTGCAGCGTTTGTGATCTTATGGCAAAAGACGAACGGATAGAATCTTTGCGTGCCCCCGAGCCGGTCGGGTCGTATCCGCATGCCCGTCGGGTCGGCGGCCTGCTTTTCCTTTCCGGTGTCGGCCCGCGCGAGCGCGGCACGAAAAAGATACCCGGTGTCGAACTGAACGACGCCGGCGAGATCGTTTCTTACGATATTGAAACGCAGTGTCGCTCTGTCTTTCAAAACATCCGATGGATCTTGGAAGATGCCGGTTCCGGGTGGGAAAATATCGTTGATGTAACTGTTTTCTTGACCAATATGAAGGACGATTTTGCAGTGTATAACCGCATCTACGCAGAGCATTTTGCGGAAGATCAACCATGCCGGACAACTATCGAGATCTCATCGCTGCCGACCCCGATAGCTATCGAACTCAAAGTCATAGCCACTATTGACGGATGAACATCAGGCCCGCTGAAACCTCCGACGCCGAACAGCTTTCCGCCATCGCTCAGGCGGCGAAATCTTACTGGAATTACCCGGCCGAATGGCTCGAAATATGGCGCCCGCAGCTGACGATCTCGCCTGAGATCATTCGCCATTCGCAAGTTTTTGTTCTAAGCGAAGAGATCGGTTCCGAGCCGATCGGTTTTTACGTTTTGCACCTCGACCCACCGGCCGCCCAATTAGAACACCTTTGGATAGTTCCGGCCCGCATTGGAAGCGGTTGCGGCAAATTGCTTTTTCGCCATGCGGAAACTCTGGCGGAGCAATTCGGATGCACCGCGATCGACATTGACGCCGAACCGAACGCGGAGGATTTCTATAAGAAAATGGGTGCGGTGACGATCGGCCATACTGAAAGCACTCTCGCTGGAACTATTCGCCGGCTTCCGCAGATGAGACTTCTGCTCCGAGATTGATCATCCGATAATCGTTCTAAACGTCAGATTTATCCGCGGCTCCGAAATTCCTTTCATCGGCGGCAATGCATGCACCCAATGCCGCTGAATGCTTCCTTTCATCACCAGAAGACTACCGTTTTCAAGCAGCACCCGGACGGTTTCTTTCGTGCGGCGGTGTTTGAACGCGAACCGCCGTTCGGCACCCAAACTAACCGAAGCGATCGCCCCTTCTTTAAGCAGATCAGCTTCGTTGTCGCTATGCCAGGACATCGATTCCTCGCCATTCGCATAAAGATTCAAAAGGCAGGAATTGAACGTTTCGCCGCTCACATCTTCGACACACTTTTTGATGTCCAGTAAAATCGAAAGCCATGGAAGGGCCTGTCTGGCAACTCCCGAATACCTGTAAATATAAGGCATATCGCCATACCAAGCCGTTCGCCGGCGCGTTTCGATGCGTTTGCCGTACATCATCACAACATCTCGCTGCCACGAGACATCGGAATTCAGGCCGGCGAAAAGTCTCGCTGTTGCCACCGCATTAAAGATCGGGCCGTAGTAGATCGCCGTGCCGTCATATTGCACAAGATCTTCAGCTTTCAACGCTCGTCCGAAAAGCTCCATCACATTTGATTATACGCCGCGACTCTCCGGTTTATAACCATCTGGATTTAACGCGTCAAAAGCTGATATGATTGAAAGACTTAAGAATAGTGCCGCATTCGCCGCCTAATTCCATTATGACGATCCGCCGCCCTTTCAATTTCAAACAATGGATCGATGAACATCGGCATCTACTCAAACCGCCGGTCGGTAATCAGTGCGTTTATGACGATGACGATTTTATCGTGATGGTCGTGGGCGGGCCGAATTCCCGAAAAGATTACCATTGGGACGAGGGCGAAGAACTTTTTTATCAACTAGAAGGCAATATAAAAGTGCAAATTCAGGAAGACGGCAAAGCGGTCGAAGTTCCGATCCGCGAAGGCGAAATGTTCCTGCTGCCGCCGCGCATTCCGCACAATCCGATCCGCGGAGCCAACACCGTCGGCCTCGTCATCGAACGCAAACGTCGCCCGGGCGAACTCGACGGCCTGCTCTGGTTCTGCGAAAACTGCAACGAAAAACTCTACGAAGAATACTTTCAGCTCGAAGATATCACCACCCAATTTCAAGGAGTTTTCCAAAAATTCTACGGCAGCGAAGACCTGCGAACGTGCAAAAAATGCAGCTCCGTAATGCAGCCTCCGAGTTGAAAAATGAAGAAGATCGATATTTTAACTAAGAGCGAATATTTTTTTTGACATACATATATTATACATATAGTCTATGTTCATATGGAACGATGCCAAACGGCAGAAGGTTTTAGAAGATCATCGGGTAGATTTCGAATTTGTCAAGGATATCTTTGACGACCCATTTGCGGTCTATAGGAATGATCTGGAACACTCCGACGATGAGATCAGATATACCGTTACCGGAATGACGGCGCGATATGGATTGGTTTTTCTCGTTTTCACCTATGTTGAAGAGCAAATTCGATTCATTACCGCCCGACGAGCGGAAAACTGGATGGTAAAGATTATGAACGATGATTTTGATGAATCTATTTTGAATAACGAAGAAGAGTTCAAGAAACGATTTAGAAGAATAGAACGGCCCGCTTTCATTGACAAGGTTGTTAAGCGCCATAAAAGCCGGATCACGATCATGCTCGACCCGGATGTGATCGATCATTTCAAGTTTGAAGCGGAAAGGTCAAACGTCGGCTACCAGACATTGATAAATCAAGCCTTGCGGGAGAAGATCAGTGAATCGGAAGCTTTGTCGAAAAGCGATGAACTGATCGAAGGCCTGTTGAAAAATAAAAATGCCCTTCGCCGCTTAAAGCACGAATTGGAAACCGTATAAACGGCGCCGATCGCAGCGGTAGCTCAACTTCGCAGCAGATTTTTCGCGATAACAACCCGCTGTATCTCGCTGGTACCTTCGCCAATGGTGCAAAGCTTTGCGTCCCGCCAGTATTTTTCCGCCGGGTAATCTTTTGTATAGCCGTAACCGCCGTGGATCTGAATAGCTTCTTCGGCAACTTTCACCGCCGTTTCCGAAGCAAAAAGCTTTGCCATAGCCGATTTTTGTGTCACCGGCAAGTTGGCGTCTTTGGCAGCCGCAGCCTGCAGCGTCAGCAATCGGGCGGCCTCGATCTGTGTCGCCATATCTGCCAATTTGAATTGGATCGCTTGAAAATCGGCGATCGGCTTGCCAAATTGTTCCCTCTCTTTTGCATAGCGAACGGCCGATTCGTAAGCACCTTGGGCAATACCGACCGACAAAGCCGCGATCGAAATGCGGCCGCCGTCCAATACCTTCATTGCCTGCAAAAAGCCTTCGCCCTCATTGCCGAGCCGGTTCGCATCCGGCACAAAGCAATCTTCGAACACGACCGAAGCCGTTTCGCTGGCCCGCATGCCAAGCTTATTCTCTTTTTTGTCAGAACGAAACCCCTCCATCGTCTTATCAAAGATAAATGCCGAAATGCCGCGATTTCCCTGCGAACGGTCGGTGACGGCCACCGCCACCAGTGTGTCGCAGGCAATGGCGTGGGTAATAAAATTCTTTGAGCCATTTACGATCCAACCGTCGCCTTTTCGGACAGCGGTCGTTCGGGTTCCCGATGCATCAGAACCGGCCTGCGATTCGGTAAGCCCCCAGGCACCGAAATTTTCGCCTGCTGCCAGCGGCAACAGATATTTCTGCTTTTGCTCTTCGCTGCCAAAGCTGTAGATATGATTTGAACAAAGCGAATTATGAGCAGCCACCGAAAGCCCAACCGAACCGCAGACGCGGGCTATCTCTTCGATGATCGTCGCGTATTCGACATAGCCCATGCCTGCTCCGCCGTATTCTTCCGGAAAAATAATGCCCAAAAGCCCGAGTTCGGCAAGTTTCGGACGCAGCTCGACCGGAAAATGTTGGGCCTCGTCCCATTCCATTACATGCGGTCCGATCTCGCTTTCCGCAAATTCGCGAATACTGAATTTGATCTGTTTTTGCTCTTCGTTAAGTTCGAAATTCATAATATAAATGTATATTATGATTGCATAACCTAAAGCAATATGACAAGGAACTGCTTCACAATTTTAGCCATTCGATCGCATTTTGGTACAACAAACGTCGCTGCAGATCCGTGTCTTTCAGCGTATTCTCGATCAATTTGCCAGGTTCCGCTTCACCGAGCGGAAATGGATAGTCGGTGCCGAGCATTATCCGTCGCTCGCCGGCCGTGTCGATCAGATACCGCAAAGCTGCCGCGTCGTGCACCAGCGAATCGAAATAGATCCTGTCGAAATATTTTCGCGGATCGACAGCATTGTCGATAGCTACCAGGTCGGGCCGCACCTCAAATCCGTGTGCGATACGGCCGGCTGTGAACGGGAACGAGCCGCCGCCGTGAGCAAAACATATACGCAAAGCAGGCAAACGCTCAAGAGTGCCCGAAAATATCAGCGAGCATATCGCCCGCGAAGTCTCCGCCGGCATGCCGACCAGCCACGGCAGCCAATATTTTTGCATATCGGCTTCGCCCATCATTTCCCATGGATGCACAAAAACGGCCATGTCGAGCTCTTGACAGGCAGCAAAAAATTCGAAGAACCGCTTTTCGCCAAGATTTAGCTGGTTTACGTTCGTGCCGATCTGAATTCCCTTCAGCCCGATGCTGCGGCAGCGTTCAAGCTCTTTTATCGCCAACTCGCTATCCTGCATCGGAACCGTTCCCAATCCTGCAAACCGTTGCGGGAATTTGATGCATATTTCCGCAATGCCGTCATTCAAAAACGCCGAAATATCTGCCGCATCCTTCGGCTTCGCCCAATAACTGAACATTACCGGCACCGTCGAAAGCACCTGCATCGAAACGCCCTCCGCATCCATCTCAACGATTCGGGCTTCCGCGTCCCAGCAGTTAGCTTCAACGTCGCGAAAGGCCGTTCCGTCATCGCGGACCATATGGGCACAGCACGGCTGGTAGTGATCGAGCGTGATAAATCCGCCGTAGCCGAACTTGTGCTTCCAAGCGGGAATATCGCGCGGCAAAATATGTGTGTGTATGTCGATCTTTTGCATCTTTCTTGGTGCGGTCACCCTTCGGTTATGATCAGACGCCCGGCCCGGCTATGATGCGAAGCCCTTAGATAAGCAGCAAGAACGCACGCCAGCACCGTTGCCGTACAGGCCATGATGATCACGGCCATCGGCACCGCGCTGTGGTTGGAAAAAAAGCTGACCGCGGCAGCCGCTAAAGCACTCAACCCCATTTGAATAAAACCGGTCAAGGCAGACGCCATGCCGATGTTTTTGGTTACCGAAGCCAATGCCAGTGCGGACGTGTTCGGGTTGATTATTCCTAATAGAAACATAAATGGAGCAATGCACGCCAGCGTGGCCGCAAATAGGTTTACACCCGCGAGCATTGTCGCCAAAAGAGCTGCGGAAATAATGACCAGCCCGATCGCCGCCGCAATCGCGATCTGTTCCTCGGAAAATCTTCGCAGCAAGAGCCGGTTGATCTGGCTGCCGGTGATCAAACAAAGAGCGCAAAAGCTAAAGGCAATGCCGTATTGCGATTCGGTAAGCCCGTGCATTTCCATATAAAGAAAAGGCGAACTTGTGATATAGCCAAACAATCCGGCCGTCGCAAACGCCATTGCCAGCGTGAACAGCATGAATCGGAGATTTGCCGCTGCGGACAAATATCCGCCCAAAACCCGCACCGGATTCAGCGAAACACTGTGATCCGGTTCCTTGCTTTCCGGCAAAAATTTCCATACACATAACAAAACCAGCATTGTTATCGCCGCCAGCACGATAAATATGGCGTGCCAATCAAAGTTTTGCACGATCAAGCCGCCAATGCTCGGTGCTATTATCGGGGCTACGCCCATCACGAGCATCAGCATCGAAAAGATCTTTGCATTTTCATTGACCGGAAAAATGTCTCTTACCATTGCCCGGCTCGCCACCATTCCCGCACACCCGCCAAGAGCCTGCACAAAACGCAGTACGATCAGCTGATCGATGGAACCGGCAAAAGCACACCCGATAGACGCCGCGAAATAGATCCCCAAGCCGATCAGCAGCGGTCGAAAACGGCCGTAGCGGTCCATTATTGGCCCATATGCCAACTGGCCAAGACAGATCCCCGCGAAAAAGCTGGCCAATGACAGCCCAACCGTCGCCGTGTCCGTTCGCAAAGATGCCGCGATAGCCGAAAATCCCGGCAGATACATATCGATACTGAAAGGATTAAGCCCGATCAAGAACCCGAGCGTGGCGATGATCCCGTAATATGTTCGCTTGTTCGAAAGGTCTGTCACACCTTCAATTTTAACGAAACGCCGCCACGATGCAAAAAAGCCGAACGCTTCGTTAAATCGAGCGTTCGGCTGATCCGGCAAAAATATCGGTCTAATTAGAGCGGTATTTTGTTCTTTTCCGGCGCTTTACCTTCAATATCCGCTTTCGATTTATTGGCTATCTTGACCAATCCGTAAGGCGAAGAGAAAGGGCTGTTGGAATCCATATACACAGATGCGGTGATGAAATTTGTTTTTAGAATGTCGATCCAAAACGAAACACCCGCACTTTCCATCGTCACCTTGAAGGTTGGCAGATCCCATTCCGCAATATAATATTCAACGACCGCTCCGGTCGAATTCTGCCACTTCATCGGCGTTATCTTTGGCCGCTGGCCGTATTTCTTTTTCAGATTGGCAAAGACCGAATCCGCTTCGTTCTTATTAAATCGAAAAAATGCCCCGTCCACCCGCCCATCGTCCAAAAAGAACGATAAGACCGTATTTTCTGCAACCATAGCCGGAGCCGCGTTTTCCGGAAACTTGATCAAGACCCACCGAGACGGACGGGCCAGCGGCAGCGGCGGTATCTCGCTCTTTTTGTTATAAACGACATCCTTAAAATAGGGGCGTTCATAACACGGAGCTGAAACCGGTGCGGCTTTATCGTATTCGTAAACCCAGCGCTTACGAGAGGTCAATTTGCCGAGCAGACCTCCCTGCTGATCTCCAAGATACTGAAAATCCTTTAGCTCCAGATGACATTCCGAAAGCGTTGTAGGAACATTCAATTCCAAGATCCCGAATATCTTTTTATCTTGTGCGTAGCCGGCCAGGGCGGTTGCCGCAACTAATATGGCCGACAGTGATATACATTTAAAAGTCTTTTTCATACTTCCTAAAACTTCTTCTTCCTTCTTTCTCTACTTCCCAAAACTTCGCCGGGAATGCATCCATCTCAGACCTGCCTTCTGAGCAAACTTCCGCCTTGAACATACATAGAACGCAGTTCAGGCATCAAATCTGCAGCTATTTTGAAATTTTAAACTGCACTGCAGGGGGTAACTGGTTCGAGCGGTAATTTCGGGCTTACATAATAACGGTGGGCGTCGCCGCAATTTTTCCATCCTACCGAACATCAGAAAGCATATATTCAACCCTTGTAACTGTCAATGGATTTCTTGCCGCATCTAATGCATGCCGATCTGTTGCAACTATGAAACATCGGTGTTATAGTTTGGACCGTTACGCCAAAATCGGAGGTTTATATTTTATGACTTTGAATCAGGCATTCTTTGACGAATTGACCAGCGAGGCGGCCATCACCCGCCGCTGTCTCGAACGGGTTCCGGCAGAACTTTTTGCTTGGAAGCCGCACGACAGATCGTATTCATTCGGCCAATTGGCCGCTCATATAACAGAGATGTTCGGCTGGGTTCCCGGCATATTGGAAACACCGGAACTTGACCTCGCCGCCTTTCCCTACACTGCCTTTACTCCAACCACCGCCGAGGAGCTTCTCGAAGCCTTTGACGCGAATGTAAACGGAGCCCTGGCGTCGATCAAAGATGCCCGCCCCGAAACTTTTTACGACGATTGGACAATGCGCGAAGGTGAAAAGATCTACTTCACAATGCCCAAAGCCGCCTGTCTCCGTTCCTTTATTTTGAACCACACGATCCATCATCGCGGCCAATTGTCCGGCTATTTGCGCTCTAACGATATACCGGTACCCTCGATCTACGGGCCTTCGGCAGACGAAGGCGTTTCTTAAATACAAATTTGGAGATCTTTTATGAACAAGAACGAAGAATTCATTAACGAATTGAATGAAGAATCAATTTCTACGCGGAAAATGCTGGAACGGATCCCGGCCGAGACCTTTGATTGGAAACCGCATGAGAAATCGATGTCAATGCAGCAGCTGGCAACGCTGACCGCAATGATGTTCGGCTGGTTCGGCATGATGGCTGCAACGGACGAACTTGATTTCGAAAAGGGCGACGGCGCATATCCAAAGGTCGAAGACACGGATGGTTTGGTCAAGCTGTTTGACGAAGGGTTGCGGTCATCGATCGAGGCCATCGAAAAAATGTCGGACACAGATTACGAAAAGGCATGGATATTGCGCAGCGGCGATACTATTCATCAAGAGCTTAGCCGCTATGCCACCTTCCGGCAGACATTCAGCCATTTGGCCCATCATCGCGGCCAGCTTTCGGTCTATATGCGGCTGCGGGATATTCCTGTTCCGAGCATTTACGGCCCCACGGCCGACGAGCAAAGCTTTGCTTGAACGGCATATTTACTTTCCGGAATTTCAAAGGCTCTGCGGCAATGAAAACGCTGCGGAGCCTATGTTTTTTCTTTTTTGGTAAAAAATGCGAAAATCATAGTTTCTGATCCATGACCAACGCCGAACACATACAGAAGGTTCTCGCCGGCGAGACGCTTTCCATAGCACGAGCGATAACACGCATCGAGAACGGCACGCACCACGCAGCCGAATTGATGAAGCTTATTTATCCGCACACCGGCAAAGCGACGGTGGTCGGCATTACCGGAGCTCCCGGTGCGGGCAAGTCGTCGCTGGTCGATAAACTGGCCCTGCATTATAAAGAAAACGGAGACCGCGTCGGCATCATTTGTATCGATCCTTCCAGCCCGTTCAGCGGCGGGGCGATACTTGGCGACCGCATCCGCATGGCGACGCTCGGCCTTGATAGAAATATATTCATTCGCTCCATGGCGACGCGCGGCAATATGGGCGGACTTTCACGCTCGACCGTCGATGCCGTCGCGGTACTCGACGCTGCCGGATTTGACAAGATCATCGTTGAAACGGTCGGCGTAGGCCAAGACGAGGTCGAGATCGTAAAAACAGCCGATGTTTCCGTCGTCGTGCTGGTACCGGGCATGGGCGACGATATTCAGGCGATCAAGGCCGGCATTATGGAGATCGGCGACGTCTTTGTCATCAATAAAGCAGACCGCGACGGGGTTATCCGCACCCAAAAGGAGCTGGAATCACTTCTCAGCCTGGCTCACCGGCCGGATCTGTGGCATCCGCCGATCGTTCAAACTGTGGCTCCGGAAAACAAAGGCATCGACAAGCTTGCCGAAGCCATCGAAAGCTATCGTGTGTACACGGAACGATCTCCGGATGCTGACCAGCGAAAAAAAGCGATCGCCCGTTGGCGTTTGACCGAAATGCTGCAGGAGAGGCTTTTTGCCGACCTAATGGCTAAAAACGGAACATCCGAACAGCTCGACGCTCTCGCTTCGCAGATCGCCGCCAAGGATAAAGATCCCTATTCGGCGATAGAAGAGATACTTGCACTATAATTTTTAATTTGGACCGATTTATGAAGATAGACCATTTGGGCATCGCTACAAAGGACATTCAGGAAGCTCTGAAGTTTTGGGAAGGGTCCTTAGGACTCGAAAATGTCCATACCGAAATTGTTGAAGATCAAAAAGTGCGCGTTGCGATGCTGCCGCTCGGTGAAAGCCGCATCGAACTGCTGGAACCGACCAGCGAAGATTCGCCGATCTCGAAATTCCTGGAAAAACGAGGCGGCGGCATTCACCATATTGCCGTCAATGTCGAAGATATCAACGCCGCTCTCGCGAAACTTAAGGCCGAAGGCATGGAGCTGATCGATGAACAGCCGCGCATCGGTGCCGAAGGCTGTCTCGTCGCTTTTGTCCATCCGCGATCTTCGGGCGGCGTCCTTTTAGAATTGGTTCAGGCCGCTTCGTAATTAGCGGTTGAAAAAGGTTTTTGTTATAGTAGGCGTTTGACTTTACAGCAAATTTTATTTTAATGGCGGCAAAAAGCCGCTAAAGTGAGGAAATTTAACTTGAGTAATTTAACTAAGGGCTTGATTTTATTGCTGGCGATCCTCGGTATCGGGGCGGGCCTCGTCGTTTGGAAAAATAAGGTTGGCGGCCACGGAGCCGAAACCCCTTCGTTCAACAGCATGAGCCGCGAAGAGATCGAACTTCTCGTCAGCGACCTGGCCAAGACCAATCCGGCCGGCGTCAAACGTTTGGCTGATGACGAAGCCCTTCGCAAAGAGCAGCTCGAAAACCTGAAAAAGCTGTTGGCATTTGCCAGTCAGGCTCAGAAGGACGGTTTGGCTGATGACGAGACCAACCGCCTCGAACTTCAGAACATACGCAGCGAGATCATCGCCGTCAATTATGACCGCGAGATCAATAAGGACAAAGGCCCGATGCCGCCTTTCGGTTTCATCACCGAAGACCAGGTCAACGCATATTATTCCGGTGCCGCTGCCGCTAATAAAGGTTTCTTTTCCTCGCTCGGCGACAAGCTCGGTGTCGGCCATGTTGATCCGGAGGTCGCCTTTCAGAAGTTTCTTGATACCAAGATCAAGATCATGAAAGACAACAACCCGCAGATGAAAGACCGTGAGATCTCCGACGAAGAGCGCCAGCAGGCACGCGATTTCTTTGCCAAAGTTCAGATCTATAACCAAGAATTTGCCGATAAAGCTTCCAGCGGTGAATTACCGAAAGAATTCATCGACAAGGTGAATCTGCAGGTAAAGCTTCAGCAAGCTCAATACCTGGCACGTCTTTATTCCGAAAAGGCGGCCGAAAAGGTCAAGGTGACGGATGAAGAAATAGCAAAATACATCGACGAACATCCCGAATTAAGAGACCCGGCAAAAAAAGCGAAGGCCGAGGAAATATTGGCACGAGCCAAAGGCGGCGAAGATTTCGCGGCGTTGGCAAATGAATTTAGCGAAGATCCGGGCAACAAGGGAGCCGACGGCGGCCAAGGCGGTCTTTATAAAGATGTGACCAAAGGTAAAATGGTCCCGGTTTTCGAAGAAGCCGCTCTTTCGCTCGAACCCGGGCAGATATCCCCCAACCTTGTCGAATCAGATTTTGGTTACCACATCATCAAACTGGAACGTAAGGGCGAAGGCAAAGGACCGGACGGCAATCCGGCGGAAACCTACGATGTCCGTCACATTTTGATCTCGACCACATACAAAGACCCGGCGAACCCGATGTCGCAGCCGATGCCGGTCAAAGCTTTTGTTCGCAATCTGTTAGAAGAGCAGAAAGAAAAGAAAATGCTTGACGACATAATTGCCAGCAATCACATCCAGGTTCCGGACGATTACACGGTTCCGCAGATCACTGATGAACAGATCCAGGAATCGATGAAAAAGAACCAGTCCGTAATGGGTCCGGACGGCGGTATGGAAGTGGACGAACACGGCCACCCGGCAGAACCGAAAAAACCGGAAGCAGGCACTAAATCAGAAGCTAAGAAACCCGAAGCTAAGAAGGCTGAACCGATCAAGAAATAGCCTAAAATAAGAAAGGCCCTTCGCGGGGCCTTTTAATTTGAGGATGTCTGAATAGTCATTTTCTGTGTCTCTATTCTGTGTGTTCTGTGGTTGATATCCTGCAAACATAAGGAAATACCACAGAATACACAGACCTAAAACCGAAATACACAATTTAAGCAGAATGGAACAAGTTACTATCGGAATTATCGGCGGCAGCGGGCTTTACCAAATGCCGGAGTTAAAGAACATCAGAGAGATCGAGGTCGAAACACCTTTCGGCAAACCTTCGGATGCTTTCATTGTCGGCGAATTAGAAGGCGTTAAGGTCGCCTTTTTACCGCGGCATGCCCGCGGACACAAGTTCTTGCCGACCGAAGTTCCCTATCGGGCAAATATCTACGCCATGAAATTGCTCGGCGTGGAATATATTCTTTCGGTTTCGGCCGTCGGTTCGCTCCAGCAGCAGTATGCTCCGACGGATATGGTCATTCCCGATCAATTTTTCGATCGCACGCGGGCCAGAGCGAAAGAATCGACCTTTTTCGGCGAAGGCATCGTCGGCCACGTCACCTTCGCCCATCCGGTCTGCAATGAATTGGGCGATATTCTTGAAAGTTCGTGCAAAACAGTCGGCGTTAATGTCCATCGCGGCGGCACCTACGTCTGTATGGAAGGCCCGGCTTTTTCGACCAAAGCCGAATCGAACGTCTATCGCCAATGGGGCATGGACATCATCGGCATGACCAACCTCCAAGAGGCCAAACTTGCCCGCGAAGCCGAGATCGCTTACGCTACGCTCGCATTGGTTACCGATTACGACTGCTGGTACGAAGGCCACGACGATGTAACGGTCGATATGGTCATCGAATACCTGAACAAAAACGTTCGCAACGCCCAGCTGATCTTGAAAGACGCCGTACACAAGGTCGCCGCCAAAGAAACTCCGAATCAGTTTCGCGAGGCGATCAAAAATGCCATCTTTACCGCTCCCGACCATTGGCCGGCCGAAACCGCGAAGAAACTGGAAGCGATAATCGGAAAATACGGCCCGAAATAGTCAGGAATGACAGGTTTGTCTAAAAAAGATAGACTTCCGCTAAGATGGGGTTGATGAGGTTCTCATTATTTGTGGGACCCGATCGGCGTCCGACGTTTTCCGACCGCCCGCGATGAATACAGCACCTATGCCGGTGTCGTTTTCAATATGCTCAGACAAGGTGCGGCAAAAGCTGAGATCGCAAAATATTTGCACGATATTCGCGTCGAACACATCAGCATGGGAACGCGAGCCGATCATTCGGCGGAAGACGAGATCGCCGAACTATTGAAAAGTTGGGCAGACCTCATCTTTGCAAAATGATGAGTATCGGACAAACATTTTCGACTGTGTCCAAGCAATAGAGATAGGAAACTAAAAGCGATTCTGCTACATCTTTATTAACGTGAAAAGAATAATCTTATTTTCGGCATTGTTTCTTTTTATCGGCATTTCTTCGGCATCGGCTCAAAAGAATATCGACCCGGCCATCGCCCGCGATCCGGTAATGGAGGCCGACGCCAAGCACAACCTTGATGTCGCCTGGCAGGCATTTCGTTTGAAAAAGGCTTATAAAGGTGTGCTGATGCGCTTTGAAGAGACCTATGCCGCCTATCCCGAATTTTCCAAGATCGACGAGTTTCTCTACCTCGCCGGTATGAGCAGCTATTACCTTTCCGAAAACAAAGGCAAACAAAAGATCGACCCGAAAAGCACCAAAGACAAAGACCGCTTTGCCCCGGCCAAGCTGAAAGAAGACGCCGCCGCCTATCTCAACCTAATGATCGAAAAGAACCCCAACAGCCGTTTCAAAGACGAAGCCCAAAAAGTCTTGGCCGCATTAGGCCAGCCTCGTTCGCAATAGCGCCTATTCAGGGGTGAGTGGAGAGGAGTGAGCAGGGTCAGAACCGCGAGCAATAGCGACCGGCTTCTCCAGATAAGAACCGCGAGCGATAGCGACCGGGTTCTTCGGATCAGAACCGCGAGCGACCGGGTTCTCCGGGTCAGAACCGCGAGCGATAGCGACCGGGTTCTGACTTTTTAGTCTAAAATGGTAAATATAAAGTTAATCTCAGGAGGACGACTGCGATGAAAACATTTCTCTTTTTTACATTTTTAGTGCTCTGCACATTTTCCGCTGATGCATTTGGGCAAAAGATGGCCGCTCCAAAAGCCGGAACGCCTGATTATAAGGCGATCGTTGCTGCCATCAAGGAATACGACACCAATAAACAGGACGAATTCTCCGAAGCGACCTATACCGTCAATACCTTGCGTGTTCAGGGAACGTGGGCTTTTGCCACCGTCGAACCGAAGTTGAAGGGCGACGGAGAAAGCCTCAATTACGGCGTCGGCCACGTTTTTCTGCAAAAGACCGGCGGAGCGTGGAAGGTAGTATTTAGCACAAATAACGATCAAAACCAGGTCGGTGTCGATGGCTTGCAAGATCTAAAGAAAAAGTACAAGACCTTTCCGAAAGCCCTCGCTGATTACGCAATGGGGCAGCTCGCCGGCTGACCGGCCATTCTTTTAGCCAAACCGATGGATCTAAATCAGGTAACGATCTTCACCCACCGGCCGCTTGAAACGGCCGAATTCTATCAAAAGTTGGGGCTGCGTTTGATCGTCGATTCCCTGCCGCGATATGCCCGCTTTGAATTCCCGGCGGGCACTTCTACTCTGTCCGTACACGAAGCTCAACCGGCGGAGCCGCAAAGATCGATCGTGCTTTATTTCGAATGCGATGGCCTTGATGCGGAATACCGGCGATTGACCGAAGACGGCATCCGATTTGATTCCGCGCCGGAAGATAAGCCTTGGCTTTGGCGTGAATGCCGTTTGCAAGACCCGGCCGGGAACGAGATCTGTCTCTTCTCCGCCGGCAAAAACCGCAGAGACCCGCCGTGGCGCGTCGAATAGAGATCAGGATCGCGACCGGTAGCATTTCATGTAGGTAATAGGAGAAAGGCATCAGGTAAGCGCAATCAGATCCGAGCAAGATCTCCGGTTCCGAGAATTGGAGTGCAAGTTATCTTTCGGCTTTGCCGATTGATGTGCGGAAAAGCTATGCTTTTTCTGATAGCCTTGGGAACTGATTACGGCTTTGCCGATTGATGTGCGGAAAAGCTATGCTTTTCCGACAAGCAGAGAAACTCTTCGCGGCTCCGCCGCCGATCACAATGTTTAAGGTTTCGAGATCAACGCCGGCATACTATCTAACCTCTGTCACACACAGAAGACTGCCGATATTTCGCACCGATAAAATAAAACAGATCGTCTGCGAGGCTTTTGACGAAGCCCGCAATTCTGCCGGCATTCAGATCTTTGCCTATGTGATAATGCCCGACCATACCCACATCATTACCGACAGTCGCCGAAAAATAAATGACGTACTCCGATTTCTCAACGGGATTTCCGCAAAGCGTTTGTTGGATCATTTAAAAGCGAACGATCATCAAAGTTCGTTGCAAAAATTGCGAATTCAGGAACGTGAATATAAACACCGATACTCGGTTTACCAACATCATTCGAACGCCTTTGAGGTCTACGGCGAAGAAACTTTACTGCAAAAAGTTAACTATATTCATTTTAATCCGGTGCGGGCCGGATTGGTTGAGCATCCGAATGACTATAGGTTCTCTAGCTCTCGCCAATGGAACGCAAAAGCTTTGGAAACCGAACCTTTACGAACCGACCATCAGTCGATAAGCTGGAGATAAAAAAGGCGGCAGAGCCGCTCACAGTGTGACAAGTGTTGCGGAAAAGCAGAGCTTTTCCGCACAGCGAGCGGCAAGCCCGAGATTGATATTAAGATCCCCGTGAAAAGTGGAATTTCCTCTTTGCTTGGATAACGCGCAAGAATTGATCTCACGATCGCGTCGTCAGTTGGCCTTACCTGATCCTTTTCTGCTTGCGGCAATCGCAAAATCGGGCGGCGGCGTGTAAAATAGGTTCTGTCAATCTTAAAAATTCACAATTTACATCGGAGAAAGTTTAATAAATGTCTTTAACAGTGGTAGGTTCGGTTGCCTTTGACGCGCTTGAAACGCCTTTTGGCCAGCGTGACAAAGTGCTTGGCGGCGCAGCGACGCATTTTGCATTATCGGCAAGTTTCTTTACGGACGTGAATGCCGTTGGCGTGGTCGGCGGAGATTTCGGCGACGAAGAATGGGCTGTTTTCAAACGCCATTCTATCAATACGGACGACATCGAAGTAGTGGCGGACGGACGGACTTTCTTTTGGAAAGGGCGCTATGAATACGATATGAACACTGCCCACACGCTTGACACCCAACTGAACGTATTCGAGACATTTGACCCGAAATTATCCGAAAATTCGAAGAACGCCGATTTTCTGTTCCTCGCCAATATTCTGCCGATGATCCAAAAACAGGTCCGCGAGCAATGCGGAAATGCAAAGTTTGTCGCCATGGACACGATGAACTTCTGGATCTCTTCGATGAAAGATGCATTGGTCGAAACGATCAAGGTCGTAGATTGCATAATTATCAATGACGCCGAGGCTCGCCAGCTGACCGATGAACCCAATATTCACAAAGCTGCGAAAAAGATCATGGAATACGGCCTGAAGGCGGTCGTCATCAAACGCGGCGAATATGGTGCCACGCTCTTTACCAAAGACAGCTTTTTCGCCGTGCCTGCCTATCCGCTGGAAAGCGTCTTTGACCCGACCGGCGCCGGCGATACGTTTGCAGGCGGCTTTATGGGTTATCTTTCAAGCCAAGGCGAGGTTACCGAGGAAACGCTCCGGCGGGCAATGATCTACGGTTCGGTAATGGCTTCGTTCAACGTCGAGAAATTTGGGACCGAACGCGTAGATGCGCTGCAGTATGACGAGATCAATCAGCGCTTCAAAGATTTCAAACGCATGACGCATTTTGACGATATCCCGTTTGAAAAAGCTTCGGCCGCTTAGCATAAATGGATACCAAGATCGACAATTCGCTCAAGGTCTTCGCCCGCCGTTCGTCGCCGGTTCCGCTGGCGGTGCTCAGCAGCGTTGCGCTGATCTGCCTTTTTGTTGCTCTCGGCCTTTCGCTGATGGCGGGAAATTGGACGCTGATGACGATCTTGCTGCTTGGATCGGCGGCTTTGGGCGGCTTCCTTTTTTTGAATCTTGCCGATAAGAAACAGCTGGTCGCCGCTCGCGAAGATGGCCGTATAGATTGGCAGACCGCTTTGCCGGACATTCAGCGGCAAAATCTGAATCTCGAAGTTTTCGAGCTTTCGCGGATCCTTGAGGTCGATGCTGAACAATTGAGCGATCTGCAGTCTGCCTATATAGTTGCCGAAGATCTCGCTCTGCGGCAGATACAGCAGGAAGAGAATGTGCCGCTGATGCGTCATGTTTCGCTTGGCAAAACGCCCTTTGATGCTGTGTTGGTCAAGGGTGACACGTTGATCTGTGTCGAAGTTTCGTTTCTTGTGGCCCCGGAACTGCGTCAAGACAAGATCGATGCCATGCTCAAAAAGGCTTCGATGGTGAAATCTGCCTTTGAACAAATGCGGGTCAATATGAATGTTCGGCTGATGTCCGTCCTCATAACCCAGCTGACACCCGAAGACGAAGACCACCTGCGTTCCATTCTCAATAAACGCAGATTTCCGGATACGCCGGTGGATATCGACCTCCGACTGCTCGATTTTGAAACTTTGCAGCGGATCTACATTACTGAGTAAAAATTATGCTGCTTGATGAAAAGATCGGAATGATTTTCGGCGTTGCGAACAAGCGTTCGATCGCTTGGGCTTGTGCTTCTGCCGCTGCCGCAAATGGTGCGAAAATGGCATTTACTTATCAAGGCGAACGGCTGAAGGAAAATGTCGAAAAACTCGCCGGCGAACTCGACGATTCGCTGGTTGTGCCGTGTGACGTTACCGATCAGGCCAGCGTTGATGCTGCCTTTGCCGCCGTTAAGCAAAGATACGGACGCCTTGATTTTGTGGTCCATTCTATTGCTTTTGCTCCGAAAGAAGCTTTGGAGGGCGAATTTCTGACCACGACGCGTGATGAATTCGCGACCGCTCTTGAGATCAGTACCTATTCGCTGACCCAGGTCGCCTTAGCGGCGATGCCGTTGATGACAGATGGCGGAAGCATTATCACGATGACCTATTACGGGGCAGAAAAAGTGGTTATGAACTACAATGTAATGGGCGTGGCAAAAGCAGCATTAGAAGCTTCGACGCGTTATCTCGCGGCCGATCTTGGCAAGCGGAATATTCGCGTCAATGCCATCAGCGCCGGCCCGATCAATACACTTTCGGCCCGCGGCGTCAAAAATATGGGTTCTCTGCTTGGTTATGTCGGCGAACGGTCGCCGCTCAAACGTAATGTTACCGCAGCAGAGGTCGGGAACACCGCTTTGTTCTTGGCAAGCGACCTTTCATCCGGCATCACCGGCGAAACCATCTATGTAGATTGCGGCTACAATATAATGGGCATGTAGAACAACGGCTGCCCGACATTATCGATCTTGGACATGCCGGCATTGCGACCGGCATTATTATTCTATGTTGGAAAAAAAGAACATTAAACCGGGCAAAAAAGCTCCGGCTGCTCAACGCAAACATCCCAAAGAACCAAAAACCGTCGCCGAAGCAAAAAACATCGAATCGGCCTCTGATTATTGGCAGTTGACCGACGATGAGATCCTGCTGCGTTCCCCCGAACCGGACGATTCATACCGGACATCTGATTCGTGGCGCGTTTTTCGCATTATGAGCGAATTCGTCGGCGGTTTTGATTCGCTGGCTTCGATCACCCGCGGCGTCTCGATCTTCGGCTCAGCCCGCACACCGGAAGACGACCCGATGTACGGCGCAGCACAAGAGCTTGCCCGGCTGCTGGCCGAGGCAAATTTCGAGATCATCACAGGCGGCGGCCCCGGCATTATGGAAGCGGCCAACCGCGGAGCCTACGAAGCCGGCAAGGTTTCCGTTGGCTGTAATATTGAATTGCCTTTCGAACAAATGCCGAATCCTTATCAGACGAAATCGCTGACCTTCAAATATTTCATGGTCCGCAAGACAATGTTCGTCAAATACAGCAATGCCTATGTCATTTTTCCCGGCGGTTTTGGGACGATGGACGAGCTTTTCGAGGCTTTGACACTGATCCAGACCAGAAAGATACGCAATTTCCCGGTCGTTCTTTTCGGTTCGCAATATTGGCGCGGGCTGCTGCAATGGATAACCTCCGTAATGCTGAACGAAAAGTATATATCGCCGCCGGACCTTGCTCTGATGCATTTGACGGATTCGCCGAAAGACGCCGTCGATTTCATCATCAAAACCTGTACGAACTGCGATTGATCAGCGGGAAACCGTCTCATTGAGCCATGCGTTATAGCCGGCCGCAACGCGGTCGGCATCAAAAGCAGCTATTTCCGGCGTTTCGTAGGGATGTTCTTTGAGAAGGAAACCTTCAACCTCGGCGTATCGCTCGTCGGTGGTCTTTATGAACATCAAATATTCCTGTTCAACCGCGATCGTGCCCCCCCAATGATAGACCGAGGTCATCGGCGAAAGGATCTGCACACACGCAGCAAGACGCCCTTCCACCAACTTTCGGGCAAGCGTTTCCGCATCGCCCTTTTCCGCACAGGTTGTCATAATAAGTTTCATCGGCGGTCTATTTCTTCTGCATCAATTTGTCGTAGTCGCCGCTGTCAACCCACTGCAGGATCTCCGCCACACGCCAGACCGGGAATGGATGCGTCTGTCCGGCGTTGATGATCGTCGCCCAAAATTTATCAAGGCTCTTTTCTTCGTAATTTTTCTGAAATTCACGACCCTGTTCCAGAAAAAGGTCGTAATCCACCTTTGAAGCGAAAGTTCCGCCGGCCAGCTTCATCATCACCCGGCCGATAACGTGCGGATCCTGCACGACCAGCAAAGCCGCGCGGTCGCACGAAAGCTCGGCACGCCGTGCCCAGGCCAAAAGCGAACTGTTGATGCCGGCCGAAATGAGAAATTTGATAACATCAGAACCCGGCACCAGCCGTGCCAGCGAAGCATTTGCCAAAGCTTCCATCAATCTTGCGGCAGTTAAATAAAGCACATGCTGGGCGTGTATGTGGCCGACCTCGTGCGCGATAACCGCCAATGTTTCTTCTTCGCTGAGCCGTTCGAGCAAGCCGGAATGCAGTACGATAACATGGCGTTCCGAACCATATGTAAAAGCATTGACGATCGGATTTTGCTGAACGAACATCTCCGGCATATCGACGCCGAGCGTTGTGCAGGCGATCTGCAGTTTGGCGTAGAGGTCCGGACATTGCTTGGGTGTCACCTTAACGGAAGACGCCGTGAACATTACCCGAATAGCCGATTCGCCGGTAACCTCAAGCAGCTTTTTCAATGCGCTGTCGATGCCCGGCACCGCTTTTAGAGCAGCCAGTGCTTTGCTGTCCAACGGGTGCACGTAGTCATGCTTGCTTAGGTCCGCAAATTTTTTGTGCGGTTCGTTTGAAAGCGGCAGTTTGCATTTACCACAGTTTGCCGAACCATTCTTATAGCCTTCTTTGACCGCGTTCTTTTGTCCGCAAAAACGGCAGCGGACCGAAAAGCTTTTGGTCATTGCTCCCTCGCCGCCAGCATCTTTTTTATTTGCCATAATATCTTTTTAATTTACCAAACTTTGCTTGTAAATAGTTGAACGTTTTCGCTCGCCGCAGTGTTCAAGTTCTTTTGCCGTTTTCGATACGCCGCAGCCGGACGACCGCCTCAACATGGTGCGTTTGCGGAAACAGGTCAAAGCCTTTGATGAATTCGATCGCGTAACCGCCGTCTAAAAGTTTACGCAGGTCGCGGGCAAGTATCGCCGGGTCGCATGAAACATATGAAATGGCCGCCGGAGCAATATCGATGATGCGTTCAATAACGCCTTCTTCCGTACCGGAGCGCGGCGGATCAAGCACAATTGCATCTGCCGGGCCGTCATATTCCGCCAGAAAATCGCCAACGCCCGCGGTTGAGAATTCGGCATTGGGCAAAGCGTTCGATGCGGCATTTCCTCGGGCAAGTTCGATCGCCTCTTCGTTGGCCTCAATACCGTGAACTGCCCGGCCGGTCTTAGCCAAAGGCAGCGAAAACAGCCCAACGCCGCAATATAGGTCGAGGGCCATCTCTCCTTCCAGCCCGCCGACGGCCGCTTCAATGAGAGGTTCGAGCAAGAATTGGTTTCCTTGAAAAAAACTACGTGCCGAATAACGGAAATCGACGCCTGCCGCTTGGCAGACAAGCTCGGCGGTCGGTTCGATCAGTTCCGGCGAATATAGCGACACCTCCCCGCCCGCGGCTGCGGCCTCGATGCGGCCTTTCCCATCCCAGAATTCGCCCCAATTCGATCCGCGGCGAAGCTCTTTCAATTTTTCGTCAAGTTCCGGGACCAGCACCGGACAGTGTTCGATGTCTATCACGTCATGCGAATGGCGGCGGAAATAGCCGATCTGTTGCCGCTTGGCGTCGATCTGCCATTGTGCCCGCGAACGATAGCCGAATTCCGCCGGGCTGGCCGCTACCTCGATCGGCTGTTGCAGCTGGATTCGTCCGATCCGCTTCAGAGAATCTTCGACCATGCCCGCTTTCGCCGCCCTCTGAGCAGAATAGTTCATCTGCTGCATATCACAACCGCCGCAGCGGCCAAAATATTTACATGGCGGATCGATCCGGTCTGCCGCCGGCCGCAATATCTTTTCGACCTCAGCAAACGCAGTTTTGCCTTTGACCTGGCTGAGCCGCACTCGAACCTCGTCTCCTGCCACCGTCAGCGGCGTAAAAACGGTCAACCCTTCGGCAAATGCCAATCCTGATCCCTTTGGGACGATCTTTTTTATCTCGACGTCGATCAGATCGCCCGTCTTATATTTAGTATTCAAGTTTTATTTGAGAAAAAAATCTCCTGAGCCGAGCACGGCCCGAAAGGTTTCCAGGTCTTGCTCTTTAAAATAGCTGATGGTGAAAAGCAGAGCGTATCCGTCCTTTACGGCGGCATACATTCGCTTTTTGCCCTCTTTGCTCTCTGTATCAATGTAAGCGAATTGCTTGATGCCGAGCAATTCCGCCTGCGTTTCCGAAAATTTAAAATCCGCCGGCAACTTCATTGAATTATATGAACTGCGAACTGCGTCAACATAATCGACGGCGTCTTTGATCTGCGGGTTAGCCTTTAGATCCTCCGCCGAAATGCGAACGATCGCATTGTCGGCAAAGCCCGGCATCGATCGGTAAGCAGTTACCAGCACCGTTACATTCTGCAGTGCCCGGTTCATTTTCAAGCGTTCACCCGCCGGCAGAGAGTTCGGAGCCTTCAGGCTGATATCAAACCCTTGGGCCTTCATGTAAGATTCGAAATCCTTATCCGGTATCAACCACGTATCAGGAAACGTCAACTCAAATTTGAATTGATCGTTGCGATACGTGCGGCCGGAGATGATCCCCTGATCTACCGCCGGTACAGCCGGCACAGCCTTGGCGGAAACAGGAGGCAACGATCTTTTTGAGGCCGTTCGGCGAACCGCCTTTTGTGCGGCGGCCGGCCCGGCTAACACAGCAGCGGCGATGGCGACGGCAATTAAATTTCTCATAGATTGAACAATCCTAACCGCGGAAGATCTTCATTTTCGCGGAGTCTTTTTAAAAGCATTATTTCAAATGTCGAACGATAGGCCTCTTCTTCCATGCCGCTTCGGTAACCGGCCAATTGACCCGCCAATTCGGCTTCTATAATGCTTAGATGCTCGCGATCGTAATTGGTCAGCAATGCCTGATCTAAAAATTTTTCTATGTCCAACAGAGAATTGTCGATGATGGCCAGGTCCTGATTGAGCGAATTGAGCAATTCTTTCAACCGGACAGCCGCCCGGTCGTAAAATTCACGCATCTCGCGCGTCTGCTTTTGCCCCAGCAAAGCGATCGCAGAATTTATGTGTTCCGCGATCGCCTCGGTCGAAAGGCCGTCTTCGGCAGGCTTTTCGTCCACTTCCTTACCGGCTCTCATTTTCAGCCACTCGGTGTACTGTGCCTCGACCTCTTCCCGGCAGTACATCAACCCTTTGATCGTTCGCGGACGCGGGTTGCGATCAAAAACATCAAAAACATTCTCCACCGCCCTGATCACAATATGCAGCGGAATGCCTCGTTCCTGCCACGATTCGATCATCGCCCAATCAAGCGGACTGAGCAAAAGATTCTTTCCGCGGCGGCGGACAAATGTTTCTTCGATCTCCGTAAAATAATTAAAATAATTCAGCGGAGCTTCTTCGGTTGTGTTCATTTCGGCCGGGTCCATCACGTTTGGAAGACCGACATCGCGGCAAAGCCTCCGCGGCGGTCAAAATTACATTTATCTTATGATAATCTATCTTCACTATGGCAGGCGAAAGACGCGACCGTTTTACTACTTCTTCCGGCATCGAACTCCCAAACGACTATTCACCGGACAATACCCGGGCGATAGATTACACAAATGATCTGGGCGAACCCGGCGATTTTCCCTTTACCCGCGGGGTTCGTCGCAATATGTACCGCGGACGGTTGTGGACAATGCGGCAATACGCCGGATTTGCGACCGCCCGCGAATCTAACGAGCGCTATAAATACCTGCTCTCGCAAGGCACCACCGGATTGAGCGTTGCCTTTGACCTGCCAACGCAGATCGGCCTTGATTCGGACGATCCTTTGGCAATTGGCGAGGTCGGCAAGGTCGGTGTCGCGATCGACAGCATCGAAGATATGCTTACCCTCCTGGACGGCATTCCGCTTGACCAGGTATCGACCTCGATGACGATCAATGCGACCGCTTCGACACTGCTTTGCCTTTATCTGGCGGTTGCCCGGCGGCAAGGCGTTTCTTTCGAAAAGGTCAGCGGAACTATCCAAAACGACATCCTCAAGGAATATATCGCCCGCGGGACATATATCTATCCGCCGGCGCCGAGCCTTCGCCTGATCACCGATACCTTTGCGTTCTGTTCTACCGATGTTCCAAATTGGAATACGATCTCCATTTCCGGCTACCACATTCGCGAAGCCGGTTCTACGGCCGCTCAAGAGGTCGCTTTTACGCTTGCTGATGCGATCTGTTATGTCGAGGCCGCTGTCGGTGCGGGCCTTGATGTTGATAGTTTTGCTCCGCGGCTGTCGTTCTTTTTCAATTCTCACAACAACCTCTTGGAAGAGATAGCCAAATTCCGAGCGGCACGCCGACTGTGGGCAAAGATCATGCGCGACCGCTTCAAAGCAAAGGACAAGCGTTCGCTTACCTTGCGTTTTCATACCCAAACGGCCGGTTCTACGCTTACGGCCCAGCAACCCGACGTGAATGTGGTCCGCACCACCATTCAGGCCTTGGCCGCGGTGCTTGGCGGAACACAGAGTCTTCACACCAATTCAATGGACGAGGCTCTTTCCCTTCCCACCGAATCGGCGGCCCGGCTCGCTCTTCGCACCCAACAGGTCATCGCCTACGAATCGGGCGTTGCCGATACCGTCGATCCCTTCGCCGGCAGCTATGCTATCGAAGAATTGACATCGCAGCTTGAAGATCTGGCCGCCGAATATATCGCTAAGATCGATGCCATGGGCGGGATGCTGCGGGCCATCGATGTCGGCTACGTTCAAAAAGAGATCCAACAGGCCGCCTACGATTATCAATTGGCCGTCGAATCTGAGGACGCCGTTGTCGTCGGGGTCAACCGCTTTCGCTCTCAGGTCGAAGAACCGATACCGATCTTGACCGTTGACCCGAAGATCGAACAGGAACAAGCCGAGCGCCTGCAGGCGATGCGGGCGAGACGCGACGCCGCCGCCGCCGAAAATGCCCTGCAAAAGTTAGGCGATGCTGCTTCGACGACACAAAACCTGCTCCCGCTGATACTCGATTGTGTGGAAAATTATGTCACCGTCGGCGAGATCAGCCATAAGCTGCGTTCGGTTTGGGGCGAATACCGGGAAGCGGTGATGATCTGATCGCAATAAAATTTTTAGTGACAAACATTGTTAGCCGTGTTATCCTCTTTTGAATAGTGCGAGCAGTCGCACTGCCTTCAGTAAGCGGCCAACAAGCTGCGCATCCGGAAAACACTTCCATCCGTTCCGTTACCATTTTGTCATGGAAAAATTAAACGAATATCTCCAAAGTCTTCTTTCTTCCGCCGGGCTCGAACTGCGGCTTGAACCCAATAAAAACCCCTATGTCGTCGGCAGCGGCGGCAATACAGAACTTTCAAGTTCGCCGATTCTCGGCACCCAGATCGGCATGATGGTCTTTCCGCTTATCCCTGCGGAGCTGAAAAAAGACCTTCCGAACCAGCCGGAGATCGAATTTGTACATCCCCATAATCTCGGCAATTTCAGCTTTACGGTCCAAAAATCGCCGGCCGGTTTTAATGTGACGATTCGGCCGGTAACCGTACGCAGCACGGCCGGTTCGGAAGCTGCTGCTGCGGACCAAAATTCGCCGTCATTTTTTGAAAAGATCGCTTCTACTCCGACACCGGCCGCCGAACCTTCCGTCCCCATCGAAAACGTTTTTGCGGCAAATGCCGTTGATGTCCCCGCATTTTCTGCACCATCGGCCGGCAACAGCACCTATGAACCGGTCGCTTTTGTCGAAGCCGTGGTCGAAGCGATTCCTGAGGTATCCGTCACGGAAACCTATTCCGCAGCAGGGTCAGGTTCCTTTCGCCAGCGGATGGAGGACCTTTTTCGCCGTATGAGCGATGTCGGTGCTTCGGATCTGCATATGTCCGTCAGCATGGCCCCTTTGGTCAGAAAAGACGGCAAAATATCTCCGCTTGAATCAATGGAGACGATGTTGACGCCGGAAACCTCCCGCGATCTTCTGATGTCGATCATGCCGGAGCGCAATCGCGAAGAATTTGCCGAACGCCACGATACGGATTTTGCTTACGAGATACCCGGGCTCGCCCGTTTTCGCTGTAACGTATTTATGGACCGCAAGGGAATGGGCGGCGTTTTCCGCATCATTCCCACCAAAATATTGACGGCCGAACAATTGGGCCTTTCAAAGGCGATCATGGATCTTTGCTCGCTTTCAAAAGGATTGGTGGTCGTTACCGGCCCCACCGGTTCAGGCAAATCGACCACTTTGTGCGCAATGGTCGATTCGATCAATAAGAGCCGCGAAGACCATATAATCACCATCGAAGACCCCATCGAATTCGTCCACGACAATCAGAAATGCCTCGTTAACCAACGCGAAGTGCATAACCACACAGATTCGTTCAAAGATGCTCTCCGCGCCGCACTCCGCGAAGATCCGGATATCTTGCTGGTCGGCGAAATGCGCGATCTGGAAACGATCTCGATCGCCATCGAAACGGCCGAAACGGGGCATCTCGTTTTCGGCACTCTCCACACGACCACGGCTCCATCAACCGTTGACCGCATCATTGACCAATTTCCGGCCGACCGTCAGCAGCAGATCCGCGTTATGCTTTCAGAATCATTGAAAGGCGTGATCGCTCAAACTCTGGTACCGAAAAAGGGCGGCGGACGGTGCGCCGCTCTGGAAGTTTTGATCGTTACACCGGCCGTCAGCAACCTTATCCGTGAAGGAAAAACGTTTCAGATCCAGTCTGCGATGCAAACCGGCAAAGCACACGGAATGCAGCTGCTCAATGATTCGCTGTTCGACCTGGTTCAAAAAGGCCTGGTCGAACCTCGCGACGCATACATCAAGGCTGTCGATAAGACCGGCTTTGAAGCGATGTTGACGCGCGGCGGTTTCAAACTTTGAAACTGCGGAGAAGCCGCTTGATCTTGCAACTTGAGGCCGTCGTTCTGACGGCCTTTTTTTTTCGTTTGCTCCGCAAAATTCGGCAGGTATTTCCGGGCTCCCGCATTTAATTTGCACCCGTCATTTAGCAAGTTTAATTTCAGTTGACGATTTATCGGATTTCTGCTAAATATATCTCTACATAAAAATGCTCTTGCGAACGTTCTTTATTAAAGCAGGAGTTTCTATATTGTTTACGAAATACTTCGGCGGCATTTGCTTTACCTTACCGCGCCAGCCGTTCGTATGGCCTTTGCATTTTATATTTTGTTCCAAACTGTCCTTATATTTTTTTAAGGTTCTAAATCAATTACAGCTTTAGCTGAGTTTTTTAGCTTTTAGGAGGGCTTAAAATGCAGAATAGCAGAAAAACAGATACTCGTTTGAGTATCCTTGCTACGCTTTTTGTATTGGGGCTTGTCACGGCATTGGTTCTATTGCCGGGCAGTTTCAATTCAGAAGCGAATAATAGCAAAAAAGGCTTGCGCGGGCCGATCGCACCTGCCGAACAAGACGCCGAGCCGATCTTTGATATTCGCGAAGGAAAAGAAGACGGCCAGATCGACCATCTGACCAAATTCCGCGAATCGATCAGAAAAGATGCATCGGCCGTCGCCGATGTCCGCGATCGTTTTGCACGAGGCGAAGCAGAATTCAAGGCTCGCGTTCCTCATGCAAAGATCGAATACAATACAGATATTCGCACACCTGAGGTCATCACGCCGGATGTCTCAAAACAGCGGATCGAATTTCTGACGCCGCCTTCGCGCGAAGTACGCTCTGAAATTCTTCGCTCTTTCTTGAAGAGCAATTCTGACCTGACGGGCGTTTCTTCGGACCAGGCAGACCGTCTTGATGTAGCTGCAGACTACACCAACCCGGACGGCAACATCTCATACGCCCATCTCGAACAGAAGATCAACGGCATTCCGGTTTTCCGGGCCGAGGTCAAAGCCGGATTCACCAAAGACGGCCGTATCATCCGTGTCATTAATAATTTGGCTCCGGGCCTTGATTACGAAACGCTTTCCGTCGATTTCGGTGACCCGACAAATTCCGTCCGTGCCGCTCTTGAGCACATCGGGCGTGCTCCGAACGCTGTTGAATCAGCTCCGGATGCTAAGGCTTCAACCGACCTGAAATATGTTTATGGGCCGGGAGATTGGCCAACCACCGCCGAAAAAATGTATTTCCCGACCGAACCGGGCGTTGCCGTTCCGGCTTGGCGCGTGTTCGCATTTGGTGCTAACGATTTCCCGTACTACGTGATCGTTGATGCTAAAGACGGTGTAATGCTGTGGAAAAAGAATCTCCAAGATCACCAATCACAGTCGGCGACCTATCAGGTCTATGCCAATTCCAATTCGTACATGGACGCCGTCGATTCGCCGGCACCTCTGTCACCGGGCCCGGTAGATCCGACGACCGGACAGCAGGGTGTGGTCATTCCGCGCGTCTCGCGTACGCTTATCGGCAATGAGGGCGTTCTTTCTTTTAACAGCAATGGCTGGATAACCGATGGCCAGAACGTTACCGATGGTAATGCTGTTGAAGCAGGCGTTGACCGCGTATCTCCGGATGGTGTTGATGCACCGATGGTCGGTGATCCGAATCGTGTCTTCACCTCGACATGGAATCCGCCGCCGGGAAATCCGGCACCGGGCGACGATCCGCTGACGCCGCAGGCACAGCGCGGAGCGGTCATCCAAATGTTCTATGTGATGAACCGTTATCACGATTTCCTTTATAGACACGGCTTTACCGAAGCTGCTCGAAACTTCCAGCACGACAACTTTGGCCGTGGCGGTGTTGCCGCCGACCGTGTTTCAGCACAGGGCCAGGACAGCAGCGGCACCAACAACGCAAACTTCCTGACGCAAGCCGACGGAAATCGCGGCCGTATGCAGATGTATCTGTGGACCGGCCCGACACCGGATTATGATGGCACGGCCGACGCCGAGGTCATCATTCACGAAGTTACCCACGGTACATCCAACCGCCTGCACGGAAACGCCAGCGGCTTGGGCAACCAAGGTGCGATGATGGGCGAAGGCTGGGGCGACTGGTATGCATATACCATGCTTGCCGAACCGAGCGACCCGATCAATGGCATCTACACCACCGGCGGTTATGCGACCTATCAGATCTCAGCCGGATTTACCGGAAACTATTATTACGGCATCCGCCGCTTCCCTCGTGCTCCGATCGCTTTTGTCGGACCGAACGGCAAGCCGCATAGCCCGTTCACTTTCCGCTATATCAACACCGGCTGCGATACGCTGATCGGTACGCCGACCTCAAATCCTCCGCCGAATAGTGCTTATCCGCGCGGCCCGATTGGAACTACCGGTTCCTGTGCTCAGGTACACAACGCCGGCGAGATCTGGAGCAGCACATTGTGGGAAGTCCGCAATATCCTGGTTCAAAGACTTGGATTTACGGCCGGCACCCAAACCGCCGTTCAGGTCGTCACAGACGGCATGAAACTCGCTCCGCTCAATCCGATGATGCTGCAGGAACGCGATGCCATTTTGGCAGCCGCTGCTGCTCTTCCGACGGGTGGTTCGGCTGCGGTGGCTGATATTTGGGAAGGCTTCCGCCGACGCGGCATGGGCTTCTCTGCCAGCACCCAATCTTCGTCCGCGGTCACGGAAGCATTTGACCTTCCGAACGCAGTTATCGCCAATACCGGTTTTGCGGTAAGCGATGCTCCCGGCGACAATGACGGATTCCCCGAACCGGGTGAAAATGTTCTGCTTACCGTTCCGGTTACAAACAATACCGGCTCTGCGGTCAGCAATGTCGTCGTCTCGGTTACCGGCGGAGGCAGTTTTAATTACGGCACGGTCAATGATGGCCAAACCGTAACTAACCAGATCCCCTACACGGTACCTTCAGCGGCCGAATGCGGAAGCATGCACAGCGTTTCGCTGACCGTTACGACCGCTATCGGTTCACAGCCGGCAGTTACCCGCACATTCCGTCTGGGTGCTCCGGTCGGCGGAGCTCCGGTTTCGTTCTCGAACACCACTCCGATCGATGTTCCGGGCGGACAACCGACGACCACGTCAGGCGTCGGCAACCCGTATCCGTCAACGATCGCCGTTTCCGGCCTTTCCGGACGCAAGTTGATCAAGGTTACGCTCAACGGATTCCGTCACGAATTCGAAGACGACGTTGATATGCTTCTCGTCGGCCCGGGTGGTCAGAAATTCATCTTCGCATCGGATGCCGGCGGTTCTACCGAACAGCTGACGCCGGTTACGTTCAGCATTGCGGATAGCGGATCGGTGATCCTGCCGGATGCGACCGCGTTCTTAGATGGAACGACCTACAAACCGGCCAATTATGGTGCGAACGATCCTTTCGCCGCACCGGCTCCGGCTGGCCCATATGAAAACGCCCCGACCGGCGGAACTGCTTCATTCGAATCCGTTTTTGGAACAGATGGTGCGAGTTTGAACGGAAGTTGGGGTCTTTATGTCGTTGACGACGCTTCGAGCGATCCGGGTCGTATCGAGGGCGGATGGACCATTACCTTTGAAGGTGATGAATACAACTGCTCGACGACGCCTGGTTCGAACTTTGCCGTTGGCGGACGTGTTGCAACCGCAGGCGGAGCCGGCATTTCAAATGCTGTGGTCCACCTTACCGGCGGCAGCACCTCGTTCATCGCCAAAACGAATCCGTTCGGTTATTACAATATCCCGAGCGTTCCGGGCAATGTGGCCTATACAGCAACGGTCTCCAGCAAGCGTTATACGTTTGCCAGCCAGAGCGTTACTCCAACGGCCAACGTCACAAATCTGAACTTTGTTCCGCAATAAAGTTCGAATAGACAAGGAACTGCTTTCGGGCAGTTCCCTGAATCTTAAAAGGCCGGCTCCGCAATGGGTCGGCCTTATTTCATCTGCATTGTTCTGATATTGACATTTGCAAGACGGCTAAAATATTCTTAACCATATTTTCTTTTCAGCCTCGCGTTCTTTCGTCAAGGCTTTTTTTGCACAATTTACAAGGAGTTCGGACCAATGAAAATAAATCAGAGCCGTATCACTACGGTCAAGCTTGTGGTAATCGGACTGGCGGTACTATTTGGGGCCGCCGTGTTCTTTGCCGTTCCTAACGACTCCGGCCGCGTCGCGGCTACCTCAAATGGCCCTTCGCCGTCGTTTACCGGGGCTCCCGGCGAAAACAACTGCACTGTCTGTCACGGGTCCTTTGATGTCAATAGCGGCAGCGGCGGCGTTGTCATTTCGGGAATTCCGGCAAACTATCGTCCCGGCCAGCAGATCCCGGTCACGGTAACGGTCACCCATCCGGGAGCCGTCGTTTTCGGATTTCAGTTAACGGCCATCGATAACCTCGGCCGGGCCGCCGGCACATTGGTCGTTCCTCCCATGACACCTCAGCAACTCCAGCTTCGCAGCGGTCTGCTCGGCGGTAATAACCGCAGCTATATCGAACACACTATCGACGGCATTACACCGACGGTCTTCGATACCAAATCGTGGACATTCAATTGGACAGCTCCGGCAACGCGTGTCGGCCGCATCGGCTTTTATGCCGCGGGCAATGGCGGTAACGACGGCGAAGGGGCAGCCGGCGACTACATCTATACAACATCCCGATTCTCGCTTGCCGGCACGGCGATCTCCAATTTTGATACCGATACCCGCTCTGACCTAGCGGTGTTTCGCCCCTCCACCGGGACGTGGTACACCCAAAGCAGTCAAAACGGCTTTGGCAGCATTCAATTCGGCCAAGCCGGCGACCGCATCGTGCCGGGCGATTATGATGGCGACGGCAAAACAGATCATGCCGTCTGGCGGGCTTCAAATGGGAATTGGTATGTGCTGAAAAGCTCCGGCGGATATGTCGTCACAAATTTTGGGGTGGTCGGCGACATTCCGGTCCAAGGCGATTATGACGGCGACGGAAAAACGGATGTAGCCGTGTGGCGGCCTTCCAATAACAATTGGTACATTCTGACGAGTGAGGCAAATTCCTTTATCATCCGCAATTTCGGCTCGGCGAACGATCGTCCGGTTCCGGCCGATTTTGATGGCGACGGCAAAACCGACATCGCCGTGTTCCGCAGTTCGGATGGCAATTGGTATCGGCTGAACAGCTCTAACGGAGCATTTGTTGTCAATAACTTCGGCATTTTGGGCGATATGCCGCTGCCGGGAGATTTTGATGGCGACGGCAAGGCTGATCTTTCTGTTTTCCGTGCCAGCAGTGCCACGTGGTACCGCCAGAATTCCAACGGGTTCAGCCAGATCGCTTTCGGTGCCTTAACGGACGTTCCGGTACCGGGCGATTATGATGGTGACGGCAAAACGGATGTCGCTGTCTATCGAAACGGCACCTGGTTCATTCTCGGCTCCTTGGGCTCATACAATGTTATGGCCTTTGGCGAAACCGGTGATATCCCTGTGCCGACCGGTTATCACGTTTTCGATTGATAGTCGCATAAATACAAAGCGTAAAAAGCCCGCCGGTTTTTGCCGACGGGCTTTTTTTATCAACGAAGAAAACTTCTCTTCCGGTGCGTTTACGGCTGTTTGGGAACCGTGCTGCCGGCAGGTTGTACCGGAAGTGCGACCGGGGAAACCGGAAGTACGGTCGTTCCATTCGGCTGCGGCACAGGCGTTTGATCGGAATTCGATGCCGGGTTGCCGAGCGGCACCGGTTGAATTATCGTGGTCGAACGCGGCTTGTCCAATTCACCGCTTCCGCTGCTGTAATCCGGGCGATAGATGCGCGGTGTGATGAAGAACAAGATCTCGCTTGTATCACGCTGGACGCCTTTACGTTTGAACAGGTTGCCGAAAAGCGGGATGCGCGAAACACCCGGTGTGCGGTCAACGTTCTCACGTTCGTCATCTGAAAGCACTCCGCCGACGACCGTTGTTCCGCCATCCGGAACGGTGACCTGCGTCGTCATACTTTGCGTATTGATCGAAGGAGCTGCTCCGCCCTGGACCACACGCGGCAGCGAACTGTTTTCCGCAACAACGTTAAGGATGACAGTGCCGACATCGGTGATCTGCGGCGTGATCGCCAAGCGAAGCGGAACATCGACGTATTCCGTCGTCGCAATACCCGGCGAACCAACACCGCCGCCGCCGCCCGGCTGTAAGGTTACGACCGGTATCTTCTGGCCGCTTTTGATCTCGGCCGGTCGATTGTTAAGCGTCGTTACGCGAGGCGTAGCGATAACTTTCACCTGGCCTTTCGTTTCTCCGGCGGTGATCAACGCACTGATCTGTGCCGTACCGAAGATACCCGTGGTCAGACCGATCGCGGTGTTCACCAATTGTGATTTCAATGAAGAGCCCGTATTGACCGGGTTGGTCGGAATATTTTCCGGAACACCCGTCATTGTCATGGTTTGGCCATTGGCTCCGCTGCCGCGTGGGCCCGTCACCAAAGCCGCCAATTGAATACCGACATCGCGGCTGAAACTGCGCGAAGCAACCACAATGCGGGCTTCGATCTCGACCTGCGGTTCCGGCTGGTCAAGCAGTGTCACCAGCTGACGGATCGCATCAATGTTTTCGCGAACGTCCGTTATGATGATCGTATTGCTGCGGCCATCTACCTCGACCGCTCCGCGACGGGAAAGACGGCGTTTGATGATGCCCAAGATACCTTGGTCCGTTCCGCCGGCACCGGCAGAAGCACCTGTACCTGCTCCGGCCCCCGTCGTACCGGTCGTCAAAGCTCCCGCTCCGCCTGCTGCTCCGGCAAGTGTACCCGCGGCACGGGCATAATTCAGACGAATGAATTCCGTATAAAGCGGCGATGTACTCAATTGGCCTTCGCGAACCCTTTCGTCCCGCTCGAATTCGGCCGCCAAGGTGGCTTTTTCCGCTACACGCAGGATCGTACCATTGACCTGTACGCCCAATTCCTGTGCTTGCAGGATCGAATCGAGAGCGATGTTCCACGGAACTTCGCTGACATTGACCGTCACCGGCACCGCCTTTACCGATTTATCGATGACAAAATTGATGCCGTATTGCTCGGTAATGTAGTTCAAAATATCGCGAACGTCGGCATTGACCACGTTCAGGTTGATCGGTTCGCCCCGAAATCCGGGATCGCCATAATGGCGGCCCTGTGATTGCGGTTCGACCTTTTGAGCAGCGGCCGCAAGGCCGAGCGTTGCGATGATCATCATTGCGATCAGGGCCTTTTTGCCGAAACCGCTTAGAAATTGAAGAGAATTCATGTTTCCTCCGTTAGAAGAGTCTGTTGTAATGTCTTGATCTGAGATTTGAGCCCTTGTATATCTTGCTGCCGATCGCTATTTCTTGCTTTTGGCAAGGCGGACCGGCTTCTTTTTGCCTTTCGCCTTTTCAGCTTTTTCGGCATCGGTTTCCGGCATTTGGCGATTCATTTCGTCGAGCGGCGACATGATCTGAGCGGCCGTCGGAGCTTTGGCTGCCGGTGCTTGGCCCTCTCCGGATGCCGGCTGATAGGCGGCGACCGTTTCCGGCGGGCGGCCTTCGGTTTGAACCGGTGCGGTGCCCTGGATCGTTTCCTGTGTCGTGTATTGACGCAGCGGCTTATTTTCGACCGACGAGACGAATTTGCCGTTGTTCAGCTTAGAGACGCGGCGAAAGACCAACCGGTTCTCCTCTACGGCGACGAGCTGTCCGTCAAAGAATTTCTCACCCGGATAGATCGTGTAGGAAAGCTTGATCGGTGTTGCCTCTACCATTGCGGCGTAACCACGCGGTGTACGGAAGATGCCCGTAACAGCCATTTCATTCAGGGTCAGCACACTGGTCACTTTCGGCACGACCGTTCCGTTCATCACGGCATTCTCACGCAGCCGCTTGTAATATTCGATCCGCTGTTCGATCGCCGGAACGCCGACCGGATTAAGCGGGTCAACTTTCGGTTTATTGCTTTGTGCGGCCCCTGTTGTGGCTCCGCCTGTGCGATTCTCGCGCGTTCGTGCCCAACCCGGCTTGCTGAATGGATCTCGTGTCTGTGCATCGGCTTCCATCATGTTTCCGCCGATCAGTACCAGGCCGGCGGCCATACTCAGGGACAGGAATCCGAAGATGTTCGATTTTTTCTTCATTGCTTTATCTCTCTTGGTTCTGTTGTATGGAATTTTGCCGATCATTTGACGACCGGTGCGGCTGGCGGTGCGGCTGCCGGAGCAGCTCCCGGTTGGCCCGGAGCGGCGGCCGGTGCTCCCGGTTGGCCCGGTTTCGGAGCCGGCTTGTTCAAAGCTTCCGGATCAGCATAATATGCCGTCAGTAGGAACTGTGCATGCAGTGTTTTTTCCGCTGTTTGCTTGTCCAGCTGGTTGATCTTGAAATTCGAGATCGACACGATGCGGGGCAGCTTTGCCATCTTTTCGAAAAATGCTCTTAGATTTGTAAAGTTGCTGTCCACCTCGACCTCGACCGGCTTGGCCATGATCGAATCCTGCTGCGTATCTTCACGCGGTGAGAACCGCATCACGATCATTCGAGACTCGTTGGCATTGTCCTGCAGCCCTTGAAGTACGTTCGTGATCTCTCGCTGTTCCGGCAAAAGAACTTTCAGCTCTTCGTATTCCATAGATTTGCTGGCGAAAAGCGCCCGAAATTCGTTGATCCGCTGGGTGGCGATGCGAGCAGCTTCGTTCTTTGCCGTTAGCTGTGCCACTTCGTCATTGATCGTTTGCACTTCGGCCCGCGTTTCGCTGGTCACAAAATACCAAACGGTCATATAAAGCAGTGCCGCGATGCTGAGCAGGATCAAAAGCTGGTAGTGCCATTTTAGGTCTTTAAGTTTGTCTATCATCGTAGTGTCCTTATATTTCGTAAGAATCAGGCAGATCTGCGGCTAGTTCTTTGCCACCTGCGGGGCTGCGGCCGGTGCGGGCACTGGCCCGGCGGCTGAAGCGGTCTGAAGGCCGTTGTTTGCTCCGGCGGCCTTGGATGGCGTATAGGCGGTCTTGATCGTGAAATCGACCAGCTGAACCTTCGGAGCTTCGTTGCCGGCGGCGGTCGAAACCATCTGGTTCACCACTTCCTGGCGCTGCGTCTCAATATTCAGGTTCGAAAAAAGTCCGTTTGAAAATTCCAGGCTCCGGCCAAATTGTGTCACGACCGCCTCATCCGGCGAATTCCCCTTGATCGTGATCTGCCCGTCCGCCTGCTCAATGCTTTGCAGATAAAGCCCCGGCACCATTGCGATGCGTTCCCGCATTGCATCAAGCACCGCGCTCGGGCCGGCTTGCGAAGCTCTCAAATTCTTGATCGCTTCGATGCGTGAATCGATCGCTTGGATCTTAGTTTCAAGATCTTTCTGCTCCTTCATCACTGTTTCAAGCTCGGCTGCGATCTGTTTTTGCTCTTCTCGCTGGCGTTCGGCCTCGGCCTTTGCCATTTGTGTGCTGATCACGTCCCAACCAACCACTGCGGCAAGCAAAAATGCCACTGCCAGGCTCATCAGCAAAAGACGGGATGTAGGGCTGGCTACCTTTCGGTCAACCGCGACGACCGCTCCGCCTTGTCTTTCCGTTACGGAATTCAATAGATTGATCTTGATCATTGTTAGTTCACTCCCCTCATTGCCAATCCAACGGCTACGGCCATTTCGGGCATGATCTCACTTAAGTAATCAGGGTCGAATTTTTTGCTGTCCACCTTGATGTTGCGAAACGGGTCCAAAACCTCGACCGGCAATTCAAGGCGTGCCGAAAGGTCGCCGGCCAACCCCTGAAGTTTCGATCCGCCGCCGGAAATAAGTATCTTCTGCACGACCGTTTGATTGTCTTCGGTCGTTGCTCTGTAGAAATCGAATGTCTTTTGGATCTCCATTGCGACGATCTCGGTCACATTGCTCATCAGCGGTTCGATCGATTTCTCTTCCACGCCCTCGACGGCGTTGGAAACACCGCGTTTGACGGCTTCGGCCTGTTGAAAGCTCAGTCCAAGACTTCGCTGCAGCACGTCCGTGAATTGGCTGCCGCCGACCGTGATGTCGCGGCTGAAAAGCGACCGCGTGCCTTTGACGATATTGACGTTCATTGTCGAAGCACCGATGTTCAGCAAGGCAACTACCTGCGATTCATCGGGTTCGTAATTGGCTTCATAGCAGTTTTGCAATGCAAACGTATCGACATCGATCACGACCGGCGATTTTCCGGCCAGCTGAACCGCCTGGCGGATATTGTCGATCCTTTCGCGTTTACATGCCGCTATCAGAACATTGGTAGCGTCAGAGCTCGAACCCGTGATGTGATAATCGAGACTAACGTCTGCCAGATCGTAAGGAATGTGCTCTTCGGCGTGCCAATCGATCGATTCTTCCAATTCTTCGCGGCTCATCGGCGGCAGGACGATGTTCTTAATGATCACCGAGTGGCCGCTTACACCGGTAACGACGTTCGAAGCAGTCACCTGATGATTGCTGCACACATTCTGGATCACGTCCGAAACCACGTTCAACTCCATGATCTGACCATCGATGATCGTGTCATCCGGCAGATTCTCGAATCCGAGGCTGACGAGATTCAGTCCGCCCGCTTTTCCTTCAAGCTCTACCATCTTGATCGAACTGGAGCCGATGTCCAGGCCGGCAACGCTTTTCTTTTTACCGAACAGCATTATTTTTATTACTCCTTTAATCTTTCACGACAAAATTTTTGTAAGTTTTCTAAACGGAACGTTGAATATCTGGCCCATTGAAGATTTTGTTTGCCACCTTCGGATCTAGCGCGAAGACGAGATATTTATTGACAGGTCAACTAAACTGAATGCCGGGCATTCAACGTTCCGTCCTAAACAAATTCAATTGTTACTTAGAAAACTTTCGCATCGGGTGGCGAAGGGAAACGACCGGTTCGGGTCGTTACAAAACTAAATTAACTGAAACAAAAATGTTTGTCAACATATTTTTACATTGTTAAACGCAAAATGGTAAAAATTGTGTCAGTTTGACCTATCAATGACCGGGCAATATCGCAGCAGACCATATTTTATCGGAACCTCAGCGGTTTTCGTTGTCTAGTATCTGTTTAACGATCTTTGCTGTCCCGATCGGGTTTTCCAGAGGAAATAGGTGTGAACCATTGATCGAATAGATATCAAAAGGAAAGTTTTTCTTCATAAAACCGAGCCGGGCGAGCCGCCCCTCTCGCGAATCCGTACCGCCAATGAATGCCGCCGGGACGGTCAGCCGTTTTTTTAGCTGCGGCATGTGGTGCGGCAGCGTTCGATAGATGGCCGCTTCGATCTTTGGCTGAAAGGCAAGTTCGACACCGTTCGTCGTTTCGTTCGTGCCAAATCGGACATAATCTGCGAGCACGTCGGGATCAAATGCTTTGAACATGGGTTTTGCACGAAAATGTTCCAACGCCTCTTCCTGTGTCGCCCATGTGCGGCGGCGATATCGCGTTACGCGCGAAGGCGTCAGCCGATCTATTAGCCGAAAGGTCTTCATCAGATAGAGCCCCCGGCTGCTAAGCCTGCTGATGACCGGTGCATCAAGCAATATCAAGCGGCGGTACAATTGCGGCTCTTCGGCCGCGACCATCAGATGCAGCAATCCGCCAAGCGAATGTCCGATGCCGATAACAGGTTCCTCAAAACGGCGTTTGATATCGTCGCGAAGTTCGTCTTTCAACCTTCCCCAGCCGTCGGTCACCGGATAGACCGGGTCATGGCCGTGCATTTCTATCCGCCGCACTTCGTGCTTCGGCAGCTGATCGAACAATTTGGTGTAGGTTCGCGCCGGAAATCCGTTGGCATGTGCAAAATGGATGATGCTCATCGGGCGCTTTGCTGCAATTCCATTTTCGCGATGGATTCCATATGGACCTCGTCCGGCCCGTCAGCCAGCCGCAGCGTTCGTGCGTAGCTCCAGAATCTTGCCAAAGGCGTATCCTGCGACACACCGGCACCGCCAAATACCTGAATCGCACTGTCTATGACCTGCTCTGCCATGCTCGGCACCACGGCCTTTATCATTGCGATCTCTTTCCGGGCAGCCTTGCTGCCCTCGCGATCCATTTTTTCAGCAGTGTGAAGCACCAGCAGCCGAGCCTGATCGATGGCCAGCCGCGATTTGGCGATGCGGCTGCGGACGACACCTTGGTTTGCCAGCGGCACACCGAAAGCGATCCGCCCGGCAGCCCGCTGCTTCATCAATTCCAGCGACCGCTCCGCCGCTCCGATCAACCGCATGCAATGGTGCACGCGGCCCGGGCCAAGCCGCCCCTGGGCGATCTCGAATCCGCGTCCTTCGCCTAAAAGCAAGTTCGATCGCGGCACTCTAACGTTGGTGAAAGATATTTCGGCGTGGCCATTGGGAGCATCGTCATAACCATATACATTAAGCAGCCGTTCGAGCTTGACGCCCTCTGTATCCATCGGTACCAAGATCATCGATTGCTGTCGATGCTTATCTGCCGAAGGGTCGGTTTTACCCATGAAAATGGCGAACCGGCAGCGAGCATCGCCGGCTCCGGTTGACCACCATTTGCGGCCGTTTAGAATGTACGAATCGCCATCAGCTACGATCGAAGCCGAGATGTTTGATGCATCGCTCGACGCAGCGTCGGGCTCGGTCATGGCGAAACAAGAGCGGATCTCGCCGTTCAGCAGCGGGAGCAGCCACGTTTCTTTTTGGCTCTCCGTTCCATATAGATGCAGCACTTCCATATTGCCGGTGTCGGGTGCCGAGCAGTTGAAAACCTCAGACGCCCAAATGACCCTGCCCATCAGCTCCGCCATCGGCGCATAGTCTGCGTTTGAAAGCCCCGAGACCGACGGCAGAAAAAGATTCCACAAACCTTCGCTGCGGGCATGGCTTTTAAGCTCTTCGATCAGCGCCGACGGCTGCCAGTTTCCGGCGGCGGTTTCCTGTTCAAAGGCGGCTTCGTTCGGATAGATATGGCGGTCCATGAACCGCATCAGCCGTGCTTTTATTTCTTCGCTCTCTTTCATACTTTTCCCGATTATTGCATATTGTTATCGGCGGCAAAAATATGAGCGAAACAATACATGTGCGGAAAGGTGCGGAGGTGGACGAGTTGCGGCTGAACGCTTTTTTAAGAGACGTTGCGGGCATATCCGGCCCGGTCACGGTTCGTCAATTCGCGGCCGGCAGCTCTAATCTGACATATCTACTCACTGTTGGCGAACAGGAATTTGTACTGCGGCGGCCGCCTTTTGGCAACACTGTCCGTTCGGCTCACGATATGCGACGCGAATTCGATGTGCTTTCGAAATTGGCTCCTTATTATCCGCCGGCACCGCGACCGATCGTTTTTTGTGAAGATGAATCGGTTATCGGCGACGAATTTTACATTATGGAACGCCGCACCGGCGTGGTTCTTACCTTTCCGGAAGAGCAAATGCGTCTCGCTTCCCTTTCCAAAACCGAATTGACAGAGATCTGTGCGGGCTTTATGCGAACGCTCGCCGGACTCCATTCGCTCGACCCGAAAAATATCGGGCTTGGCGAATTGGGCGAGCCGGCCGGCTATTGCCGCCGTCAAGTAGAAGGCTGGACCGCCCGGTATCACAATTCGCAAACACACGAAGTGGTCGAACTGGAATCCGTGATCGAATGGCTCAAGGCAAATATCCCACCGGAAAGCGGTGCATCTATCGTTCACAACGACTATAAATTCGACAACGTTATGCTCGATGCCGAAGACCTGCGGCGGGTTACAACCGTGCTTGATTGGGAGATGGTTACGGTCGGCGATCCGCTGATGGATCTCGGCACAACGCTCGGATACTGGATGTCGGCCGATGCGGGCGAAGCGATGCTTTCGATGCCCTTCAACCCGCGGCGGCTGATGGAAAACGTCTCGCGGGCCGAGCTGGCGGGCCTTTATGAACACTTTAGCGGCCGTGACGCCTCTCAAGCCTTATATTATTATGTTTTCGGATCTTTCAAGATCGCCGTCATCGCTCAGCAGATCTATGCTCGATATGTTCGCGGAGCCACCCGAGATGAACGATTCGCAGCCTTTGACCGCTCCGTCGCCGCACTTGGCCGTATTGCAGCAGCCGCTATTGATAGAGGAACTTTGTAGAAATCGCCTTGTGGCTTAAAATGCGTGTCATGACGCGCATTGCGATATTCATTCTGCTTGCTTGTGTTGCGAACGTTTTTGCACAGGAAACCTATTTTCGGATCAATCAAGCGGGATTTCTGCCCGAAGATCCGAAATCGATCACCGTTTTCGCTGACCGAAAGCTGAAAGAACTGACATTTGCAGTTAAGGACCTGCGCGGACGCTCCGTTCTCAAAGGCCGTCTTGTCGCGGACACAAAACCTGCTTGGGGCGAACCGTTTCAACATTACTATAAAGCCGATATTTCCAATGTAAAAACGCAGGGGAGATATTTTATCGAGATCCGCGGCGGACTTCGTTCGCCCGAATTTCCGGTCGGAGCATATCCGGAATATCAAGCAGACCTGCTGCATTTCATGCGGCAGCAGCGGTGCGGCTACAATCCGTGGTTCGATGCGGCTTGTCATCGCATGGACGGGCGTTCTTTCTTCGCTCCTTTTGTCGATGAAACGTTTGTAGATGTTTCCGGCGGTTGGCACGACGCGGGCGATCAATTGAAATACCTGATCACATCCAGCAATGCCACCGCCCGACTTCTTCTCGCTTTTGAAATGGAACGCGGCAAATTTGGCGACATTGCCGACGAACTTGGACGCGAGGGCCGCCCCAACGGCATCGCAGATATACTCGACGAAGCAAAATGGGGGCTTGATTGGATCCACAAGATGCATCCGCGGGCCGATCAGCTTTTTCATCAAGTAGCAGACGACCGCGATCACCGCGGATTCAAATTTCCGGACAAGGACAACGCTGATTATGGCTGGGGCGAAAATAGCTATCGACCGGCTTATTTTGCTGACGGCAAGCCGCAGGGACTGAGCGAATACAAAAGCCGCTCGACGGGCGTAGCGAATATCGCCGGGCGCTCAGCTGCGGCAATGGCCGTCTGCTACCGCATCTGGACCGCCGAAAAGCTTGGCGAAGAATATGCCGCCAAATGTCTGCAGGCTTCTCGCAGTCTTTACGCGATGGGCCAGCGGCAGGAAGGTTTTCAACAGGGCAATTCGTTCTCGGCCCCTTACCGCTACAACGAAGACACCTGGGCCGACGATATGGAATGGGCAGCAGCAGAGCTTTTTCAAGCAACTCAAGAACCCAAATTCCTCGACGATGCCAAACGCTATGCGAAGATCGCCGGAACCACCAGTTGGATGGAGTATCCGGATGACGACATGGGCGAGCTGTTGTCGCGCCATTACGAGATGTACCCTTTTACGAATTTTGGCCACTACGCTCTTTTCCGGGTCGCCGATGACGCAACCAAAAAGCAGCTGGCAGAATATTACCGCAGCGGACTCGAAAAAATTGCCGAACGCGGCAAACAAAATCCTTACGGCGTTGGCGTGCCATTCATTTGGTGCTCGAACAACCTGGTTGTCGCCTTTATAACTCAGGCAATGCTGTACGAAAAAATGACGGGTGACACACGCTTTCGCCGATCGGCCGGCGACCATCGCGACTGGCTTTTTGGACGCAATCCTTGGGGCACATCGATGTTCGAAGGCATTCCGGCGGGCGGCGAATATCCCGAAGATACGCATTTGCCCAGCGTTCAGCTGTCAAAGATCTCGGTGCCCGGTGGGTTGGTAGATGGCCCGATCGCGGCTCGAACGCACAAAGGATTGATCGGCCTAACGCTGGCCCGGCCGGACGAATTTGCAAAATTCCAGCCGCGCGACCTCATCTATCACGATGATGTCGGCGATTACGCTACGAATGAACCGACCATGGACGGCACGGCAGACGCGATCTATCTGATGGCCGCGCTCAGCCGTTCTGCTGACCCGGAAAAGCCGTATCGCGGAAATTGGAGATCCTCGCCGCCGCCGAACGATGCGGCATTCACCAAAGACCACGGTGCCGTCACACGCGGCGACCGCTCTTCAAAACAAATCGCTCTCATTTTCACCGGCGACGAATTTGCCGAAGGCGGAACCATCATCGCCGATGCTTTGAAAAAGCATTCTGTCAAAGCTTCGTTCTTTTTTACCGGCCGCTTCTACCGCACCCGCGCCAATCGTTCCATCATCAACCGTCTCAAATCCGACGGCCATTACCTCGGCGCACATTCGGACCGCCACCTGTTGTACGCAGATTGGAACGACCGCTCTAAAACGCTGGTCAGCCGGGCCGAATTCGATCGCGACGTGGTCGGCAATTATTCAGCGATGCGCCCATTCGGCATCTCGCGCTCCGATGCTCCTTATTTTCTGCCGCCTTATGAATGGTATAATGACGAGATAGCAAAATGGACGGGCGAACTGGGCTTGCGGCTCGTCAATTTCTCACCCGGCACGCGCTCAAACGCCGACTACACGACCGATGACGACAAGAATTACATTTCCGGCGAAGATATTTTCCGGCGTATCCGCGAATATGAGGCGAAAGATGCCGACGGATTGAACGGATTTTTACTGCTTTCGCACATCGGTTCCGGCCCGAAACGCACGGACAAGTTCCACGACCGAATGGACGTTCTGCTTGATTGGCTGATCGCCAAGAGTTATCGGCCCGTGCGAGTGGACGATCTGCTTCGACGTTGATCCGGCTTGACACTTCGCCCGATTCGCCGCATTATCTAAGATACCGTATCGTGGTGAGTTAGAGCGACTTGCGACCACGTTAAATAAACTGCTAAACAGCGTTAAGATCAAGCTTTTACGAAAGTCTCGCTGGTTTGGCGAGACTTTTTTATTGAACGATCAGCTATGAGAACTTTCCGGGAAATGCTGGCGACGGACGGCATATACATCTTTGACGGTGCGGTCGGTACGCGGCTCTATGACAAGGGCATCTACATCAACCGCAGCTATGACGAATTGAACATTACTGCTCCGGAACTTGTCCGCGAGGTCCACGAAGAATATGTAAAGGCCGGCGCGGACATCATCGAGACCAATTCCTTCGGTGCCACGCGGCACAAATTGCAGCCCTACGGACTGGAAGAGCGTCTGCGGGAGATAAATTTTGCCGCTGCCCGCATCGCCCGCCAAGCCGCCGGTGAAAGGGCGTTGGTCGCCGGTGCCCTCGGCCCGCTCGGTATTCGCATTGAACCTTTCGGCCCAACATCCTTTGATGAAGCCAAAGATCTTTTCAAGGAACAGGCCGCGGCCTTGCTCGAAGGCGGTGTCGATCTTTTTATATTGGAAACCTTTTCAGAATTGCCCGAGATCGAACAGGCAATACGCGCGGTCAAAGAATTGAGCGATCTTCCGATCGTTGCCCAAATGACCATTCAAATGGACGGAAAGACGGTTTTCGGAACAGCTCCGGAAACCTTCACCGCCAAGCTTGACGAACTCGGTGTGGACGTCATCGGCCTCAATTGCGGAATGGGGCCGAACCACGTGTTGACCGCTCTTGAAAAAATGCGTTCCGTTACCGCAAAGGCCCTTTCCGCTCAGCCGAACGCAGGCCTGCCCCGCGACGTTCAGGGCCGGCAATTTTACATGGGCTCGCCGGAATATATGGCAACCTTTGCCAAGCGTTTCGTTCAGGCCGGTGCCAAATTCGTGGGCGGCTGTTGCGGAACAACGCCGACCCATATCAAGCTCATCGCCGATTCTATCCGTTCCATTAGCCCCCGCACAGCGTCGGCGGCCGGTTCCGGTGCGGCAAAGGTCATTGAACTTACACCGAGTGACGTAAAGGTGGCTGATCCGGAAACGCGTTCGAATTGGTCACGCAAGATCGCTCGCGGCGAATTTGTCACCTCCGTTGAAGTTTTGCCTCCGAAGGGCTGCGATGCCGCGGCCACGCTCGAATCCATCAAACTTCTAAAAACAGCCGGGGTTGACGCTGTGAACATCCCCGACGGGCCGCGCGCACAGACCCGAATGTCTGCCCAGGCAACCGCCGTTCTTGTCGAACGCGAGATCGGCATCGAAGCCGTGCTGCATTATTGCTGCCGCGACCGCAATCTTTTGGGGATGATGTCGGACCTGCTCGGAGCCGCCGCTTTGGGCCTGCACAATTTACTTATCATCACCGGCGACCCGCCGAAAATGGGCCCATATCCGGATGCGACCGCCGTTTTTGATATCGATTCGATCGGTCTGACGAACATGGCGAACAAGCTGAACCACGGGCTTGATCTGGGCAACAACCCGATCGGAAAACCGACTGAATTCTCCATCGGCGTCGGTGTAAATCCCGGCGCGGTCAACCTTGACGAAGAGATCCGTCGTTTTGAATGGAAGGTCGAAGCCGGTGCGGAATATGCCATAACTCAGCCCGTCTTTGACACCGACCAGCTGCGACGCTTTCTGGACCGCATCGCCCATGTCCGTATCCCGATCGTCGCCGGTATCTGGCCGCTCGTCAGCTACCGCAACGCCGAATTTCTGCACAACGAGGTGCCGGGCGTTAATGTTACGCCGGAGATACTGGAAAGGATGCGAGCCGCTTCGGACATCAGCAAAGACGCCGCCCGCGAAGAGGGCATCGCCATCGCCCGCGAATCTCTTTTGGAGGTCCGTGACATTATCGCCGGAGCACAGGTTTCCGCTCCTTTCAACAATGTACGGTATGCACTGCAGGTCTTCGATGCTCTGAATGATGCATGAGCGGCCGTGGTGGACGCGGTGCGTCACCGTCGGGGGTCCGCAAATTCTATTTTGAAGAAAGGTAAGACTTTGCCGCCGGTATCCGATCACGGCCCGGCACTCAATATTCTAGATATCTTTGTTGATCAATTTGTTCTCGTTGTTTAGGAATTCATATCGAACATAGCCCAAGGCCGCTGTTTTTCCGGCGATCGGAGAATAGATAGCAGACGTGATCTTCCCGGCCGGTTTTCCTTCCTCCGAAAACAATTCCTGGCCGGCACCCGCCGCAGCCGCAACGTCGAATACCAATCTTGAAAGCTGTTTCGCCACATGGCCGCGAAAATATATCCGGGCGATGATCTCCTGGCCGATGTAGCAGCCTTTGTTATAAGAGATTAACCCATCCAGCCCAAGTTCCGGCACAATGGTCGCTTCGTCCATATCGACGCCGAAAAGCGGCAGTCCGGCCTCTATCCGCAATAGCTCAAAAAGCTCCGGCGATACTTCCTCGCCTTTTGCCGAACTTCCCTTCGGCACAAAAACACCCGCGACCGGCCCGGCGGCAAACTTCAACATTTCGCCTTCTATCTGCGGGATAGTGCCGAAAATATCAAAAAAGTCGTAGTCGGCCGAAAGATCCGCGACGAAAAAATCTCCGGCAAATGTAAATCGAAAAAGATTTTGATAGACAGCCGCGTGATTCGCCGCCTCAACGTCGAACAAATACCTTTCGCCGCGGCGGAGTACCCGAACGACCGCCAGCAGCCGTCCTTTGGCATTCGGAAAGGCAGCCAGCATCTCGCCGCCGTCTTCGAGAGCGGCCACATCATTGGTGATCATGCCGTTCAGAAATTGGACCGCTTCTTTTCCCCAAACCGCGATCAACGCTCGCTCGCGGGCGAAACATCCCGTTGCTCCGCTTGCTATTCTCTGATACAGCCCGATCTCCGCTTCATTTAGCAGGTCTATTTGTTCCACAGATTCTCGTCCAAAAACGAAATGTACGAACGCTCGAAAAATCCCGCGACGCCATGTTTACCGATAACCATTACCGGCCGTTTGATAAAGGTGTATTCATCCGTCATCAGCTGCAGCATCTCCGATTCCGGAACAACGCGCTCATTCAGCTTCATTTCGCGGTATTTAATAGCGCGTTTCGAGAAAAGATCGTCGGCACCGCCAACCTTTTTCGCGAGGTCCTCGACCTCTTGCCGTGAAAGCGGTTCGGCCTTTAGATCGCGGTATGTGTCTATCTTGACGCCGCGGCGCTCCAACCACCGTTCTGCTTTTTGGCAAGTGGAACAATTCGGCAGCCAATAAAATTTCACTTCCTTCATATTTTGAATTATCGCGAATACCAGATCGATACGCAAAACCGCTCGCCGGTTCATTTCTATCTGAGAAATTTGCTAGAATATTCGTTTACCTGTCCATCGACACAGGTTACTTGAACCAATGAATCAACTTTCCGAAGAAAAAATTCTCGAATCGCTAAAGGCGATCATCGACCCGGACCTAAAAAAAGACATTGTCGCTCTCGGCTTTGTTCGCGACGTTAAGATAAGCGGCGGCGATGTCGCCTTTCGCATTGTGCTTACCACGCCTGCTTGCCCCGTCAAAGATGAAATGGAAGGCCAGGCCCGTGAGATCGTCGGCGCTCTCGAGGGGGTCGAGAACGTGGCCGTAACGATGGATTCTGAGGTACCGCAAGGCCGCGGCGTGGCAAATAATGTCGCGATTCCGGGCGTTAAGAACATCATTGCAGTTTCAAGCGGAAAAGGCGGCGTCGGCAAATCGACCATCGCGGTCAACCTGGCCGTTTCGCTTGCCTTGGACGGCGCCAAGGTGGGGTTGATGGATGCCGATGTTTACGGCCCGAACGTGCCGTTAATGCTCGGAACCGGTTATGATCAGCCGGAGGTCGAGAACGGACAGCTGCAGCCGATCAAAGCCTATGGCGTCAAGATGATCTCGATGGCCGTGCTCGTGCCGCCCGACAAACCGATGATCCTTCGCGGCCCGATGCTGCATGGTGTTGTCCGCCAATTTCTGACGGACGTTAATTGGGGCGAGCTGGATTATTTGATCGTCGATATGCCGCCGGGAACCGGCGATGTGCAGCTATCGCTGGCTCAGCTTGTTCCGGTTCAGGGTGCCGTTCTGGTGACTACCCCACAGGAAGTTTCGCTCTCAGACGTCCGGCGGGCAGTAAAGATGTTCGAACAGGTATCGATCTCCGTTTTAGGCGTGGTCGAAAATATGTCCTATTTCGTTGCTCCCGATACGGGAACGCGTTATGACATTTTTGGCACCGGCGGTGGGCAAAAATTGGCCGACGAATACGGTCTAAGATTGTTGGGACAGGTTCCGCTGGGCCTTGAGGTTCGCGAAGGCGGTGATAAAGGCGTTCCGGTTGTTATCTCGGCTCCGGACTCGCCGCAAGCACAGTCGATCCGCTCCATTGCAGAAGAGGTCGCCCGCCAGATCTCGATCGAAGCAATGAAGCCGGAATTGGTGATCATGACCCGGGCCAAATAGATGAATATTTTTCGACCTTTTTAGTACGGTTTTTACGCCTTAGATAGGTGAGGTATTCCGATATGCGTTTTTTGTTCGTCACGCTTTTGTTCACCGTTCTGCTGCCGGCGTCGCTTTCGGCTCAAACTTCCGGCCATGGTTACAGCGGTTCCGGAGCTCTTAGCTCCGCCGGCATCGGCAAGGCTACTTCCGGCATCTTCAGTAAATTGGGCACCAATCTGCAGCGGCAATCGGCCAAACCGGCGAAGCCTGCCCGCAAAGATCCGGCCACCGCTAAAACGCGCAATTCAAGAACGAAAAAAACGCCGCCAGTCGTTAAACGGAACATCTATAAAACCGAAGATGTTGATGTCGGCGACAGTTTCGACGACCACACCGCCAAGAATTACGGCGTTTTCCGCCCCGACCCGAACCTTGATACCACATCGATCTTGGTCGATGCAATGTCATTGAAACCGCAGGACGAGCAGGTGGTCCGGGCCGTCGTCACAGCCGCCAAACAGGCCTATGCCGTCGAAGCCCGCAAACGCGGATGGCAGAATAACATGGCCGGTGCTTTGGCATTTTTTGTCGCTTCGAACCTGACCGTTTACCACGATGTGGCGGAACCGAGCGAAGACGCCATGCAGCAGCTTTACAACGCTCTCAATGAAAGCATTGATGAATCCGACGATTTCAGCCGCACCTCGGATAAAGATAAGCAAACTATTCATGACGCTCTGATCGGCTTTGCCGCACTGCCGCTCGCCACTTACATGGAAGGCAAGCAGACCCAAAACCGCCAAACACAGAAAACCGCACGTCTTTTGGCTGGCGAAATGATCCGTTCCGTGATGAAAATGGATCCTGATTCGGTCAAGATCGTCAACGGAAGATTCAAGGTCGGATAGGCCCAGCCTATTTTCGTTGCAGGTTGTCTGGATTTCTCTCCAAACCAAGGTTCTTTGATGTTTTGAGTTGACGTTCACCGATTACCTGCTGCTGTCTATCAAGTTCCACCTGATTGTCGAGATTTTATAGCCTACCTGTTGGGCGACTTTCATCCAATTAAGCTTCTGTTCCATCAGATTGTTTTCGGCCACGGCTCCGGGTGTGTTAAAATACTCGTTTTGACCATTGGCAGAATTTATATCTGTAGTAACTGAGATGAGTATCAAAGAGATCACCGTTCGCGGTGCCCGCCAACATAATCTAAAGAATATCGACGTTGACATCCCGCGTGATAAGCTGACCGTCATCACCGGGTTATCCGGCTCCGGCAAATCTTCGCTGGCTTTTGACACCATCTATGCCGAAGGCCAGCGGCGCTATGTCGAATCGCTGTCTGCCTACGCCCGCCAGTTCCTGGACCAATTGGAAAAGCCTGATGTCGATTCCGTCGAAGGTCTTTCGCCGGCCATTTCCATTGAACAAAAAACCGTTTCGCGTTCGCCGCGTTCCACCGTCGGCACCGTGACGGAGATCTACGACTATATGCGGCTGCTGTTCTCTTCGATCGGCCAGCCCCACTGCCACCAATGCGGAGCGGCGATAACGCGGCAATCCGTCGAACAGATCACGGCTCGCATCTCTGCCCTGCCGGAGGGCGAACGCGTCATGATCCTCGCCCCGATCGTTCGCGGCCGGAAAGGCGAATTCAAAAAAGAGATCGAAAAACTGCATCGCGACGGCTATTTGCGGGCCCGCATTGATGGCGAGATCCGCCAGCTTGATGAAGAGATCAAGCTTGATAAACGCCGCAATCATACGATCGAAGTGATCGTGGACCGCCTGTTGATCAAAGACGGCATCGCCGAACGCCTTTCAGAATCGGTCAAAACAGCCTTAAAATTGACCGACGGAGCCGTCGTCGTTTCTATCATCGACGGCGAAGAAAAACTCTATTCCGAGAAAATGGCGTGCGTCGATTGCGGCATAAATATCGCTCCGCTCGAACCGCGTTCATTTTCGTTCAATTCCGCATACGGCGCGTGTAAACGTTGCCAAGGGCTGGGCACGGTTCTGCAGATCGATGCCGCACGCATTGTCCCGGACCAGAGCCAGCCGGCCGGCAAAGTCAAATTCATGGGCGGAATAGACACCGCAGGCGGCAAATTTCTCGCGGCCGCACTCGCCGCCGTTATCGACCGTTTTACCGGCAACGACCGCTTGGGTTCGCCTAGCGACACCAAAGCGAAAACGAAAAAAAGTAGAGCAAAAGATGCTGCGGCAGCTTCGGCGGAACTTTTGAAACGCCCGTTTCGTGAGCTGCCCGAAGAGGTTCGCACAGCCTTTTTTGACGGCACGAAAGATCGCCTGACATTTACCCACGGCGTTTACAAGATCGAACGCGAATGGAAAGGTGCGATCCACGCGATGCACGAAAGGCTTGAAAATCCGCCGAGCGAAAAGATCCGCGGTGAATTGGAAGAGCTGATCGCGCCCGTTGCCTGTCCGGTCTGCAAAGGAAAACGGCTCCAGCCGGAAAGTTTGGCTGTCAAGGTCAATGGGCTGGGCATCGCCGATTACAGCGACCTGCCGATCAGCGAAGCCGTGCAAAGTTTTTCAGCCGTCAGGCTTGACGAACGCGAAGAAAAGATCGCCGGGCTCGTCCTCCGTGAAATTCGCGACCGCCTCGTGTTTTTGGATGCCGTCGGACTTGGCTATTTGACGCTCAACCGCGGATCGGCAACGCTTTCGGGCGGCGAAGGCCAACGCATCCGGCTTGCTACGCAGATCGGTTCGCGGCTTCGCGGTGTGCTTTATGTGCTTGATGAACCGAGCATCGGCCTGCATCCGCGAGACAATAAAAAATTGATCGGCACATTGAAAGACCTCCGCGACCTCGGCAATACGGTGCTCGTCGTCGAACACGACGAAGAGACCATCGAACATGCCGACCACGTCATTGATCTTGGCCCGCTGGCCGGCACCCACGGCGGCGAATTGATCGCTGCGGGTTCGCCTGCCGATATCGAAAAAGACCCGCGTTCTCTGACCGGGCGATATATGTCCGGCAAACTTCAGATCGAATTGCCGAAAGAACGCCGCCAACCGAACGGTAAACGCATTTCTATTCATGGCGCCCGTGCCCATAACCTTAAAAATATCGATGTCGAATTTCCGCTCGGCATTTTCACGGTCGTCACGGGCGTTTCCGGTTCGGGCAAATCGACGCTGGTCGAGGATATTCTTTATCCCGCACTCTATTCACACGTTTACAGTTCGGCGGTCGAACCGCTCGAACACGATCGCGTCGAAGGCCTCGATCTGGTTGATAAAATAATCGAGATCGATCAAACGCCCATCGGACGCACGCCGCGCTCGAATCCGGCAACCTATACCGGACTTTTTTCGCCGATCCGCGATCTTTATGCGATGCTGCCCGAATCTCGTGCCCGCGGCTATAAGGCGGGACGTTTTTCGTTTAACGTTAAAGGCGGCCGTTGTGAAGAATGCGAGGGCGGCGGCCTGAAGCGGATCGAGATGAACTTTCTGCCCGACGTTTACGTGACCTGCGATGTGTGCCGCGGCCACCGCTATAACCGCGAAACGCTGACCGTAAAATATAAAGGGCTTTCGATCGCCGAATTGCTCGACACCACCATCGAAGACGCGCTGCCGATATTGGAAAATATTCCGCAGATCAAGCAAAAACTGCAAACTTTAATTGATGTCGGGCTTGGCTACATCAAGATCGGGCAATCTTCGACCACGCTCTCCGGCGGCGAGGCCCAACGGATAAAGCTTGCCAAAGAGCTTTCAAAGCGGGCCACCGGCAAGACCATCTACATTTTGGACGAACCGACGACCGGCCTGCATTTCGCCGATGTGCATAAATTGCTCGAAGTGCTCCAGCGGCTGGTTGATCTCGGCAACACGGTCATTGTCATCGAACACAATCTGGACGTGATAAAGTCGGCCGATCACATCATCGACCTCGGCCCCGAAGGCGGTCTCGGCGGCGGTAAGATCGTCGCCATCGGAACGCCGGAACAAGTGGCAAAGATCAAAAAAAGCTACACCGGCCAAGCATTGCGTCCGCTGCTGAAAAAGTGAAATTAGCTGGTCTTGCGTGGACCGATTTAACGGCCTTCGTCTGTTGGTGAAGGATTCTCCGGTTTTTTGTCTGATGAGTAATTGTAAATAATTGTCCCATAACCCCAAACAGCCTTTCCCGATATAGTTAACGGTTTGAAAATAGAGGCTTTGGCGGCTTTCAATGAATAGTGTTTTAGCAGCGGATGACCCGAGACCACATTAGCCTGCGAAACACTGCCGCAAGGATCGATCAAAACCTGCACGACCAATTTGTCTTCAACACCGGCTATAAGGGCCAATGGAGGATACTCAGGTTTCACCAATTTGAGTGCTTTCCAGTTCACGACACCAAAGGAGATAGTGTTTTTAGTCCTCGATATCGAAGCGAGACATGCCGGATCAGGTTTTAAGTCTTTCTGCGACCAAACTGTCATTGAACAGGCAATGGTCAGAAAAACATAACCGAAGGCAAAATAGATCTGCGATATCTTACACATAATATGTTAGATACCATTTCCGCGAAGAAGTTCCAAGTTTAATCTTTGATCGCCGCGATCATCTCTTTTACGGCCTGACTGAGGCCGACGAAGACCGCGCGTGAAATAATATTGTGGCCTATGTTGAATTCGCTGATCTGGGATACGGCAGCTAATTCACCGACATTGCGGTAGGTAAGCCCGTGGCCGGCGGCTGCCAGCATTCCGAGCGAATCGGCATGCTTTGCGGCCTTATCAATGCGGAATATCTCGTGTACCGCCTTTTGCCTGCCGTGGCCGTGAGCCGCCCGCGAACTCAGCGTCAGCTCCGCATATTCCGCCGTACAAAGTTCGACCTGATCTACACCGCAGCGTTTGGCCGCATCGATCTGTTCCAGTTCCGGGTCAATAAAAATACTGACAAAAATACCTGCCGAACGAAGCTGTTCAACTGTCGAACGCACTCGTTCAAAATTTGCCACGACGTCTAAGCCGCCTTCGGTCGTTACTTCGCCGGGATTTTCCGGCACGAGCGAAACGGCATCCGGCACGGTTCGGGCGGCGATCTCGATCATCTCGTCGGTGGCGGCCATCTCTACGTTCAGATAGGTCGTCACCACATCACGCAACACCTCGATGTCGCGGTCCTGAATGTGGCGGCGGTCTTGCCGCAAATGGACGGTAATGCCATTTGCACCCGCTTGCTCACATATTACGGCGGCCGTGACTATGCTCGGCTCAATGGTCTTGCGTGCTTCGCGAATGGTCGCGACATGGTCGATATTTACATTTAATTTCGCAGTCATTGGTCAATTAAGGTGTGACGCGGAACGACCCTAGTTCAGTGGCCGCTGCCGAATCACCGAAGAAGATATTACCGTAAAATATCCATCAAATCTGACTTCGGCTTGGATCAGCTTTAACAGGATCTCACCCAATTCGGTTGGTCTATAACTTGTCAAACGATAGTAAATGACTCCTCTTGGACAATTCCCTGCGTAAAAATAAGCTCGCCGTGGTCACCGCTGTCTCTATTACTTCGCGATCATTAATTGACGGCGAATCGATACCAAGGTGCACGATATCGACATTAGATCTTCTTATGTGGTGGAAGCTAGGCAACGGAAAATTCTCATCCGCAAGAAATTCATTCATTTCAGGATGAGACCTTCATGAACTAACATACCATCTTTCAGACAGTCTTGAACGTAAGCGAACACTGCTCGCATATCTTCTCTCGTCAAGTTGGGATAGCTTTCAAGGATATCCTTTTCGCTCCAACCGTCTGCCAATCTGCCTAGAATCAGTTCGATTGACAAACGAGTACCCTTTATAGTCGGCTTTCTGACATTATCGCTGGGTCGCTAATGATCTTGTTCGACCAATCCATGATTAAAATTATACCTCTTACCGCTTTTGCCCGTAAACACCTTTTCGAGCGTTGCGTCTTATTTGCATCAGCTCGGTCATCATCCTTTTGGTATCTCGAAAAACGCTTACTTTCGAACCTTCGACGTTGTTCCAGCGGACAGGTATTTCGCACAACCGCAGTCCGGCGTGTTGGGCAACAAACAAAAATTCTACGTCGAAGCCAAACCGATCGATCGTCATCACATCAAGCAGCGGCCCGAATTTTTTCATGTTAAATGCCTTGAAACCGCATTGTGTGTCCGAAAAAGGCAATCCGGACAGTGACCTGATGATGAGATTCATAACCCGGCCGCCCTGTTCGCGACGCCACGGCTGATGCGTGCCGATCAAACTGCGGTCAAGTGCCCGCGAACCAAATGCAACGTCGCATTCGCCATTTCGGATCGGCTCCGCCAGCTTCGGCAATTCTTCGATCGGAGTGGAAAGATCGGCATCGCTGAATACAGCGATCTCGGCCGCCGCGTTCTGTAACCCGATCTTTACCGCATAGCCCTTTCCGCGATTTTTCTCATATTCCAAAACGCGGGCCGGAATACTCGGATATCTCGCAAAAACCTCTTTCGCAACGGCGACCGTGCGGTCTTTTGAACCGTCATCGACCACAATTATCTCCGCCAAAAGGCCTTCGCGGCCGATGTATTCGGCGATCGAACCAAGCGTATCTCCCAAACGGGCCTCTTCTTCATACGCCGGAATAACAATGGAAAGGTCTGGTTTCATCAAGCAAAACTAGATGTTAAATACTATGTATTGAAAAGTAAACACCACCGAACACTAAACGCTGTGCGGGATGAAATGTTCACAATTTTCAACCGCTTTGCCGAAAGCTTTACGACAACTCTCGCCCGTCTTTCAACAACTAACTTTATGCTATAATTTTTTCCAGTTCTCATATAGGGGCTTTTCGGAATTGATGAACAGAATTTTTGCGATCACCGTCGTTATCATAATTGCTTTAGGTGCCGTGGTCGGCGGACTTTTTGGCCGGTTGGCCGGAACGACCTCCGCCGATTCCAGCATTTCGCGGGCGTCCATCGTCGCCGATTATAGAGAGGCTTTGGACGTTATCGACAAAAATTACGTCGGCCAACCGGACCACGAAAAGATCTCTGATTCGTCTATCCAAAGCATGTTGTGGACGCTTGATCCGCATTCAGCTTTCTTTACCCGCGACGAATTTCGCAAGCTTTACGAAGAGCAATCGTCCCAATTTTACGGCATCGGCGTTTCCATTCTCCAGCACCGCGACGGCGTCTATATCCAGTCGATAATTCCCGGCACGCCGGCTGAAAAGGCAGGCCTCCGTTACGGCGACAGATTTGTCCAGATCGACGGCAAAGATACTAAGGATTGGTCCAGCTCCGAAGTTTCCAAAAATGTTCGCGGCGAACGCGGCACAACCGTGAAGATCCGTGTGGAAAGAGCCTCTTCCGCCGCCCCGATCGATCTTGAGATAGTTCGCGGCGGTGTGCCGCTTCCGTCGATCCGCAATTATTTTATGCTCCCTAACGGCGTCGGATATATCGGTCTTGTCGGCGGTTTTCAGGAAACTACTTCGGAAGAACTCGATGAAGCCATCGCCGCGCTTAGCAAGCAAGGAATGAAAAGCGTTATCCTTGACGTCCGCAACAACCCGGGCGGTCTTTTGCCGCAGGCCGTCGGCGTCGTCAGCCGCTTTGTGCCGGAAGGCAAAACAGTCGTTTCCGTTAAGGGCCGCGGCCGCTATGCCGATCAAAAAGACCTCTTGACGAACGATGATAAAACGCTCGATTATCCGCTGGTGGTGATGATCAATGGCGGTTCGGCATCGGCTTCAGAGATCGTGGCGGGAGCCGTACAGGATTACGGCCGCGGCCTGGTCGTCGGAACGGATAGTTTTGGCAAAGGACTGGTTCAACGGGTCTTTCAATTGCCCTATGGAACCGGTTTGACGCTGACGACGGCCCGTTACTACACACCCTATGGCCGTTCGCTGCAGAGGGATTATTCCAGCGGGTCGATCTATGATTATTACACGCATCATACCGGCGATGAAGACGCCCAAGCCGGCGATGCTCAACCGAAACCGGCCGGTGTTCCCATTACAACGCCTGACGGCCGAACGCTCTACGGCGGCCGCGGCATTGAACCCGATGTAAAGGTTTCGGCCCAGCAATTCAATGAGTTGCGTTTTCGCATCAATGATGCCGTCTTCTTTTTCGTCCGCCAATTGACGGCCGGAAAGATCGCCGGTTTTGAGAATTACAAGGTCGATAAACAGGATCAATCGCTGGTTCTGCAAAACAACGAATTCGTTATCAACGACAAGCTTTTCGATGCGTTCCGTGCCTTTGTTATAGCCGATAAGGCCAACGGGCTTTCCGCAGAGAACATCAACGGCCAGGCCGATTTTGCCAAAACCCGGCTCCGCGTCGAACTTGCCACCGCAAATCATTCGAACGAAGCAGGCGTCCAAGCCCAACTTGAGGTCGATCCGCAGGTGCTTAAAGCCATCGAGGTGATGCCCGCCAGATGAACGGCAGACAGCTTTCAACGATCAAAGAACGGCTTTTTGCGGTCGTTCTTTTTTCTTTTCTCGGTGCGGCAAAACTTATCTCAGCCCGCAACTTCATAAATTTAACTTTTATCCCTTAGCCGTATCGGGTAAACTGTATCTTTATCTTTATACGGATCTTTTTATATGTACAAGCAAATTGGAATTTTGACCGGCGGCGGCGACGCTCCCGGCCTTAATGCAGTGATCAGAGCAGTGGTGCGGACAGCTATCGGGCAATATGGCATGAAGGTTGTCGGCATCGAAGACAGTTTCGAAGGCATTTTGGGCGAAACGCAAACAGTTCGGCTGAATACCAGCAGTGTCAGCGGCATTTTGCCTCGCGGCGGCACTATTCTCGGCACCCGAAATAAAGGCAGTTTCGTAAAAATGGTCAACGGCAAACCCGTTTTCCCTGAAATGCCTATCGATCAGGCATTGGCAAATTTGGATATTCTCGGCATTGAGGCTCTCGTTGTTTTAGGCGGCGAAGGCACGTTGGCGATCGCTGAACAATTCGACCGGCGTGGTTTTCCGGTGATCGGTGTGCCAAAGACCATCGACAATGACCTTGCCGCAACCGAATTGACCTTTGGTTTCATGACGGCTATCGACATCGCCACCGAAGCCCTCGACCGACTCCACACGACCGCTGCCTCGCATGACCGCGTAATGATCCTCGAAGTAATGGGCCGCAATACCGGCTGGATCGCTCTTCACGCCGGGCTTGCCGGAAGCGCAGATGCCATTTTGATACCGGAGATCCCATTTTCTTTCGATTCGCTGTTGCATAAGGTTCTCGAACGCGAGCGTTCCGGCTCGAAATTCACCAATATCGTCGTGGCAGAAGGAGCTCGGCAGATCGGCGGCAGTGAAATGTATGCCGATACCGGCGAATTGCGGCTTGGCGGCGTTGGCGAATATGTCCGGCAAAAGATCGAGGCGATGACCGATAAAGAAGCTCGCTGCGTCGTTCTCGGCCATCTGCAGCGGGGCGGCAGCCCGAACGCATTTGATCGTATGCTCGGCACCAATTTCGGCGCTTGTGCGGTTCGTGCCCTCGCCAACGGTGAAACGGGCAAAATGGTTGCCCTGCAGGCCGGCACCATCACGACCGTTCCGCTTTCCGAAGCATGTGCGAACATCAAATCCGTGCCGACGGACGGCCAATTGGTCCGTACGGCCCGTGATATCGGTATTTCATTCGCCGCCCCCGAAGAAAGAGGTTAATTTTCAACATTGAATACATCGCCCGTTTGCGTTAATGTTTAACGCAAGCGATCATTCAATTTTTCATTTTTCCTACACAGACCATGGAAGAAGTAAAGAAGAAATTACAACAGGAACTGGACGCACTCGAAGAAGAGCTGCACTTCAAATTGCCGAAAGAGATACAGCACGCCCGCGAATTCGGCGACCTGCGCGAAAATGCCGAATATAAGGCCGCCATGGAGCGCCAATCGATCGTGCAAAGCCGTATCATGCAGGTCCGCCAGCGTTTGAGCGAGGTCGATTCGATCGATCTTTCCAAGATCCCGACCGACCGTGTCGCCTATGGATCAAGCGTGGTGCTGTTTGACCTTGAAAAAGAAGAAAAGGTCTCCTATCGGCTGGTCACCTCCGAAGAAAGCGACCCCGAAAATGGGCTTATCTCTACCGTTTCGCCGATCGGCCAGGCTTTGATGGGCCGCGAAGAAGGCGATGAGGTCAAGGTCAAAACGCCGACCGGATGGCGCAATTTTGAGATATCGCGGCTGACCACCATCCACGAACAGAAATAGACCAAGCAAAGACTATGATCGGAGCCAGCATAGGACGCGGAGCAATGAGCATCATCGGGTCGATGGTGCGGGCTTTGGCTGCGGCCGGCATTCATCCGAACATTTTGACCACCATCGGCGTTTGCATCAATGTCGGCTGCGGCGTTCTGTTCGGCATCGGCGAATTCTTTTGGGCCGGCATTGTTCTGATCGTTGCCAATCTTTTTGATATGCTTGATGGCAATGTCGCCCGGCAAACCGGAAACGTCACCCGTTTCGGCGGTTTTCTGGATTCCTCGCTCGACCGATTGTCAGACATGGTGGCATTTCTCGGCATTATGATCTTTTATGCCGGGAACACACCGCAGCATTCGATCCTGAACGTCTTTCTCGCCGGTGTAGGCATGATAGGTTCCGTGCTCGTCAGCTATACCACCGCCCGTTCCGAAGGCCTCGGTGTAAAGGCAAATGTTGGGTTTTTGCAGCGGCCGGAACGCATCGTGCTGCTGATCATCGGTGCTCTTTCAACTTGGGACTGGAATTCGTCATTCTATCTATTTAACAAAATGCCACAGGTATTGTGGGTGTTGGCAATAACTTCTGTCTGGACGCTGGTGCATCGGATGTACTACATTTGGAAAGAATTTAGAAAGATGGAAAAAGGTGCGGTCGAATGATCTGGGATTGGTTCGTTCAATTTTGGGAATCATTGACGCTGATGCGGGTGCTCGGCGGCCTTTTGCTTTTCGCCCTCTCCTTTTCGCTCAGCATTCTGATCGTTGCCATCGTGATGGTCAAGATCCCGGCCAATTATTTCAGCCCGCATTACCAGGCCGATTTCTTGCCGAATGCCGGTTGGATGACCCGTTGGGGAGCCGTCATCGCTAAAAACATCGTCGGTGCCCTGTTGGTGATCGCCGGCATTATTATGCTCGTCGGTCCCGGCCAAGGTGTGCTGACGATACTTATCGGATTGATAATGATGGATATTCCCGGCAAAAGGCCGCTTGAGGCAAAACTTATCAGCCGCCCGACAATACTTGCGGCTGCTAATAATTTGCGCGCCCGCTATGGGAAAGAACCGTTGGTAATGGATTGACCCGCATGGCACTTTTTAAATTCCTAGAAAGAAAAAAGACTGCCGAAACCCCGGAAAGCCGTCGAGCTTTCCTGCTCGAACACGGCCGCATTACCGATGGCACCATCATTGACAACGAAATAACGCCCGCGGGCGAGGTTGCGATCTATACCTATACCTTGAACGGCGTCGATTTCGAATCGTCCGAACTGCTGACGGATCAGCAACTCCTTGACCCGGTGCGTTATGCTCCCGGTGCCAAGGTCGGCGTACGATACGACCCTCGAAATCAAGGCAATTCAATGCTCGAATAGAATTTGTCATATGTTCAAAAAGATCTTGATCGCAAATAGAGGCGAAATAGCATGTCGGGTCATCCGGGCATGCCGGGAAATGGATATTGCCACCGTGGCGGTGTTTTCAGATGCCGACCGCGATGCCTTGCATGTACGAATGGCCGACGAGGCGGTCCACATCGGGCCGTCGCCTTCTGCGGAAAGCTATCTGCGCTCCGATAAGATAATTGCCGCCGCTCAGCTCTGCGGTGCTGAGGCGATCCACCCGGGCTACGGCTTTCTTTCGGAAAACGCACAGTTCGTTCGCCAGGTCGAGGCCGCCGGCATTAGATTTGTCGGCCCGCCGCCCGAAGCAATGGACGCCATGGGCGGTAAGATCTCCGCCCGCCGCATCGCTATTGCCGCAAATGTTCCCGTAGTTCCCGGAACGACCGATCCGATCAGCGACCCGAATGAGGCCCGCGAGATCGCTGCTTCTTTCGGCTACCCGGTAATGCTTAAGGCTTCTGCCGGCGGAGGCGGTAAAGGGATGCGTTTTGTGGCGAGCGAGGAAGAACTTGCCACAGCCCTTGAAACCGCCCGCTCCGAAGCCCTTTCCGCCTTTGGCGACGATTCCGTTTACATTGAAAAAGCCATCGTCCGCCCGCGTCATATTGAGATCCAGATCTTTGCCGATACTCATGGAAATTGCGTCCACCTCGGCGAGCGGGAATGCTCGATCCAGCGTCGTCACCAAAAGGTGATCGAAGAGTGTCCTTCGCCGATCGATTCTGCCGAGCTGCGTCAGCAAATGGGCGAATGTGCTGTTATGGTCGCTCAGGCAGTCGATTATGTCGGTGCCGGAACCGTCGAATTTCTGGTCTCAGACCTCGACCGTTCGTTCTATTTTCTGGAGATGAACACCCGCCTTCAGGTCGAACATCCCGTTACCGAACTGGTGACCGGGATCGATCTCGTCCGCGAACAGATAAATGTCGCCTTCGGACGGCCGCTTTCTTTTTCTCAACAGGACATCCGAATGAACGGCCATGCCATTGAATGCCGCGTCTATGCCGAGGATCCCGACAGCAATTTTATGCCGTCGCCGGGCCGGATCGTCAGGCTGAAATTACCACAGGGGCCGGGCGTTCGCGACGACGGCGGCGTTTACGAGGGCGGCGAGGTCACGATCTTTTATGATCCGATGATCTCAAAGTTTGCCGTTCACGGCCGCACGCGTTCCGAAGCTATCGACCGCATGCGGCGTGCCTTGCTCGAATACGACATTGCGGGAATCAAAACGACGCTGCCATTTTTCCGCGAGGTGATCCGCGACGAAGATTTTATCGCCGGGCGAATCGATACCGGTTTCATCGAAGCTTGGCAAAAGCGCAAGTCAGCGGCCCAATCCGATCAACGGACCGCCGATATGGCTGCTGTCGCCGCCGCACTTGCATTCTCCTCGGCTTCCACGCCCGCTGCTCCGGCCAGCGCCGATAAAGAAAGTCAATGGGCTGTCGCCGGTCGCCGGGCGGCGGTGAATGGCCACCTCTGATCCAATATAAATTTCCGCACATAAAAAGAGCTGCTCGATCAGATCGAACAGCTCTTTTCCTTGGGGGGTTGAATTGTTAACTACTTTGCGGAGCTATTGTCCGGCAAAGCGACGAAGGTCAAACCGCCGACATTGTCATTCAAAACGAACGACATCGAAGGCTCAACGAAGGTGTGTCGCTTGCTGCTGACACTGACCGTGTGCAGAGCACCGACCTCCAATCCGCTCACCGAGTAGTAGCCGAACGGATTCGTTTGGATCAAACGAACCGAACCGGTGGCACCATTGGTGATCGCGACCGTCGTGCGTCCGATGCCGATGCCGGAAGCATCGACGACCGAACCGGAAATGGTCGCGGTGGCTGATGTCGGGGCGAACAGTTTAACACCGGTCGGATCGATCGCCGGGGTCTGGAAATTGTTCGTACATCCGCTAACGCCCAGTTCTTGGCAGATGCTTCCGCTCGGGGTAACTACTCCGCCGAAAGTACCTTGGGTCTGGTTATCAAGCGTGTCGCTCTTGACGCCCGAAGCATTGATGCCGGTCGCCTTTGCGGTCGCCTGATTCAGGATCGTGCCGTAAAAACCATTGTTGATCTTGGTCTTGACCTGGATCGTGATGCGTCCGTTGACGCCGAGCACGGCCCCGGCATTGATCAGGTTCGGATCGGAACCGCCATTGAAAGCGGAGTTCAGAACTACACCCGTAGCATTTGTCGTACCGACAAGCACGGCCGGGCCGACGAATGATACTCGGTCAAGCGGAAGAGGATCTTGGATAGTGAAGCTAGCGGCCGGTCCGCTGCCCGTATTGACATAATCGATCGTCCACGTAATGGTGTCGTTCGGGCTCAATCCGGGATAGCCTTGATCGGTTGTCAGCTTGACGCTCTTATAACCGAACACCGAAGGCTGGCCTTGTTGTCCGCAAGGACGGGAGACCGGTACAAAGATGGTGTTCAAAAGCATTCTCTGTCCGTTCAGTTTTTCGATATCAGCCATCGAACCGCGCGTATAATCGTGGCCGCCGAGAGCGAATACGAATCCGCCCGGCTGGCCGGTATTGCCAACCTTCGAAACAGTTCCGACCTTAACATTGGCCGCCGTGTTCGTCGAACATGCGTTTCCGGTTCCGCTATTTTCAGCGGCGACCTGGGTTCCGTTTATGAATTGCGCCGTGGCCGTTCCGGAACCGCATCGATTAACGCCGGTGAACGAAAATTCCGTGATCGCTCCGTCTTGGTTCGCCAGTGTTCCGATGAATTGTGCGAACGGAATGGCCGGATTCGGATACGTCAGCGTCGTTGACAGCGACGTCGAATCATTGGTGCCCCAAACATTGTAGCTAGGGCCGCTGCCGCTGATCAACGCCGATTGGAAATGCCCGCCCGCCGCATTTTCAAAGGTGCCGATCGAAGCACATTGCAGCAAAAGATTACCGCCGGCGGTGACAAAGTTCTTGTAGTTCGTGACAAAAGACGGATCTGTCGAGTGCGCTTGTGTCGCTATTGTAAAGCAAGCACCGGCTCCGATAAGGTTGTCAGGCGTCGGCTTGTAGTAACTTGAGGTAATACCCGCCCTTTCAAACAATGCCTGGTTCACCGAAGAGCCATAACCGCCGCCGTCAATGCCGATAGCAATGTACGGCTTGTGCGTAAGCGTATAGCGGACCGGGATACTGGCCAACGCTCCTGAGGTCTGATAAACGACTACGTCATCAGCGGTCCCGCTAATGACATTGTTATAAGCGGTGATCTCCGGTATTGCCAAGGAAGCATATTGAGCTTCGACAATAAAGGGGCCGCCGCTAAATGAAGCGTTGGTGCCGCTTGCCGAACCGGCAGAGCCCGCAATACGCGTAAATGACGCCTTGAAATCTTCTCCGTTTTTCGCCTTCCCATCCTTGATCGACCATTTGACCGGAATATTTTTTTGCAAAAGAATATTTGCCAGCCCGTAAGCACGAAGATTGAACGTCGTGCCGCCCGCATTTCCCTGATTGACATTGTCCATCGGAATGATAAGGGATCCGCTTGGAATATTTTCGGAGGTGCTGCTTCCGGATTGTGCGTACCCGACACCTGCCATTGCGGCAGCCATCGTCAAAAGTAATGCCGCGCTAGCGCACGACGACAAAATTCCTCTAAGAATGGGGGAAATCTTCATAAAATTACTGCGCCTCTCAAACTGCTCGCGAACGCTCTATGGTTTTGGGAAACCGAACGTCCGGATAAATTTCGCATAGCTACGACACAATTGCCGCAGACCATACTGCCAAATATTTGGTATGCTCAAATTAATACCACAATATTCCGCTAAATGTAAATGACAAATACCTGTGCTTTTCCAAAGCACCTTATAGGGTGATATGAACTTTATCTGCACCGAAAACTACGTCTTCTATTTAAACGAACATTTTCTTCTATACAGATGTTCGATCCTAAATTATCAGTTGCCATAAATTGGCGTTTATACCGTCTAGACGTAAGATCTTTACTTCGTTTGCATAATAAAGTTAGAAAGCATATATAAATCCAGAAAAAAATGCAAGAATAAAAAAGACCCGCCGGGCATAAGCCAAGCGGATCCTTTATCTTTAGTTGATCTTATGTCTCGGATCTAGGCCCGACGGCGACCTGCTACCAAAGCTGATCGGTATTAGGCGTCGCGGTAAAATCTATCCCCGTCAGATCTTCGTTCAATGTAAATGTATAGGTGCCGTTCTCGAAATGGAATTGGCGGGCAGAAGCCGTCAAAACATAGATCCGGCCGGCCTCCAGCCCATCAAATCGATAATAGCCGAAAGCATTCGTGCGAACGCGTTTGCGTTCCAGCCCGTTCAGGTTAAGCTCGGCGCCGCGAAATCCCCTGCCGTCAACCCCGACAACCTGCCCTGTTATTGAAACAGATGCCGAGGTAGGAGCAAACGGTTCGGTAAATACAAGCAGATTCGGCGAACCCGCACCGGCGTCCGTTACGCGGTTGAACGTAGCGGTCGAAAGTATCTGATTGGCGATCTCCGCCGGTGTTGCAGCGGGATGCCGCTGTAGATAAAGAGCGGCCGTGCCGGTCACGTGCGGAGCCGCCATAGAGGTCCCCGAACCTGTGTTAAAAGCTGTGTCGTTCCAGATCCACGCCGACTTAATGTTTACACCGGGAGCAAAAAGATCCAGACATGTACCGAAATTCGAAGATTCCCACCTCTTGTCCGTGTCGTCCGTCGCCCCGACCGTAATTCCGATATCGATCCGCGCCGGCGAAACATTGCAGGCGTCCTGGTTTTGATTCCCGCCCGCCATGACGAACTGCAGCCCGCCTCTGATCGCGTTGCCGACGACGAGGTCCATGAATTCGGACGTTCCGCCGCCCATGCTCATATTCACGATAGCCGTTCCCTGCCGGTTGGCGGTGATCCAGTCAACGCCTTCGACCGTCGTTGAAACCGCTCCGAGTCCGTTACAGCCTAAAACTCGCACGCTGCGGAGTGTTACCTGCTTCGCCACGCCATAAGAGCGTCCGCCGATCGTTGCGGCCACGTGCGTCCCGTGTCCATTGCAATCGATCCCGTTCTGTCCGTCATTTATCACATCATGTGCGGCTATCGCACGGCCTTCGAAATCCGCATGCGAAGGGCGAATGCCCGTGTCCAAAAGATAGACATTTACACCAAGGCCGGTCTGGGAATAGATATAGGATGTATTCAATGGAACGCTGCGTTGATCTACGCGGTCCAACCCCCAATCCGGATTCGACTGCGAATCGAATGCCTCCATTACCGAATCCTGTTCGATGAATTTGACTCGCGGATCATTACTCATATTTTCCGCCGCCTCGTCTGACATTTCTACGACAAAACCTTTTACCGCGCTCGAAAAGACCTTTGAAACCGCACCGCCATAGTTGGATGCCAGATCGCCGGCCGCTCTCGCCGGATCGATCTCTTCCGCTCCGCGGGCATTCATCGATCCATCTTCTAGGGCCACTAGATAGCGGCCCGGAATGGCGTTGTCCTTTGTTCGCAGTTTTGCTGCTTTCCCTGAACTGCCGGTCGATAGGTATGAAAGAGAGGCGACCGCAAGAGTCAGGACTGTTGAGAGTAACAGAATTTTTTTCATGTTGAGTACTCCTTTTTAGGCGATAAAAGAAGGCCGAAAAGTGAAGGTTAACGGACAATGAGGGGATCTTTGCCGTCTTTCGACGATCTTCAAGCAGTCAAAATTTCCACGAGATATGAAGTTATTCCTTTGTGAATAGGGTAATCCGTAAAAAGATCGTGTGCGGGCTATATGGGTATAGTTCTCATATACATTATATCCGCGATCGCTTATGCCCGTCTATACTTTTTTGAAATATCAGAAATGCGGCACACCATACATATTCGTCCGATATACCGCCATAAAACAATGTATAACATTGTTGGTATCATGTCAACAAATATTACCAGAATGGTTGGTTTCGTTTCAGTCTCGGTCATAAAGACCGGTCTGCGACGAGGAATTGGCGATAGCGGCTCTATTTAGTAAAATCGTGGACAAGATCAAACAGGAGACACACAAATGGAAGAACTATTAAGACATCTGGTAGGCAAGAATATCGACTTGACGGCGGGGGCCGGTTTTGCGGTTCGCGGCGAGGTGATCGAGGTTCGCAGCGGCGTCGCCTATGTCCGCGACGAAGAGGAGCGAACCTTCTATATTTCGATCGAAAAGATAACGGCAGTTGCCGAATGCTCGTCACATTCCAGCCGGCCGGGCTTTATCGCTTAAACGCGTTACCGCAGCCCAAAACGAAGAAAACTCCGGCCAATGAACCGGAGTTTTTCTAATATGTATAATTTTAACGGTCCGGCTTTTAGCGATCCGTTTCCGGGGTGATCTCTTGCCCCATCTGCGGCAGGCGTCGGAATCCGACGATGCGTTTTTCCCAATAACCCTTGAATGGTGAATACGTAATGCCCTTGCTGGAAGATGCGTGGTAAAACCCGTTCTCATCAGCCACTATGCCCATATGGCCAAGGCCGTTCAGGAAAACGAGAGTGCCGAATTTATACCGGTCTTGCCCATCGACCGGCACGGACTGGCCCCACAGACTGCGGGCACTCGCTCGGGTAAATGGAACACCGGCTTCGTTAAACACCGCCCATACAAAACCGGAACAGTCATAGCGGTTCGGGCCGGACGACCCATAAAGATACGGAATGCCCAAACGAGACTGGATCCCTCTTAGAATGTTATGGCTGACCGCAGAACTGTAGGCGGTGCGGCCGGCGGAAATGAAAGCCATCGCGCTCGAAGCCGAAACGGCGGCGGTCTTTTTGACCAGCTGAACCGGCTCATAGGCGGCGTCATTGCGCGGTGCGACCACTATTTGATTGGTCAATATAGGTCTTGAGATCGATCTTGCGGGTTGATTTGAAACTGAGGAAGAAGCTGGCGTAGCGTTGCGGTTTGATTGCGGTAGCGGAACGGGCGGTTGATTTATCGGCTGGCTTGAAACGCTTTTGACGACACGGGGTCGATCTTGGGCCGCGGCAGCCGCCGCAAACAAAACTAATAATGGCAACAGATACGAGATCTTCTTCAAATACTTCAAAACGTAGTCTCCTGGTCTTTGGTCTAGATCGAGGTGTTTTTCACAATAAAAGAGCCGTTTCGCGAATTCGGCGAAATACCGAATTCTTCGCATAACCTACGTTTAATTGTGAATATTATTTAAACCCGACTATTGGATAGTCGCAAAATGAAGCGGCGATTGCAAATGTAAAGGCACATTTATCACCGGCCAAGGTAAGCATACCATTCCCGAGATCCCGCTGGCAACCTTTTTTTGAAAGGCCTTATTTGCCGGGTAGCAAAAAGGCCTTTCTGTCGCTGCGCCTATCTCTACTGCTTCGATAGTTGTCCTGTATGACCAAGACAAACAGTTAATAGCAGGCCGCTTCCAGAAACCGTCAAAAAACTTTTATCTTCTCCGCAAAGCGCACAAATGCCGCAGAAAAGCCCGCTTCGAACCTTTCTGCGGCAGATCGTATTTTAGCCGTTCTATGCTGAAAACGACGTTCCGCAACCGCAGCCGCCGGTCGCGTTCGGATTATCGAACGTAAAGCCGGAACCCATCATATTCGTTGTGTGATCAATGGTGATGCCATTCAAATACTGGGCCGAGAACATATCCACAAAAAGCGTGATCCCCTGTCGGTCGAGAACAAAATCTCCCTGTTTCGATTCTTCTTCGATATTCAAGCTATATTGAAAGCCCGAACAACCGCCCGGAACAACGCGTACGCGAAGCCCCGCCGTTTCCGGCAGATCATCTTCACCGTCAAAGAATTTTTTGATCTCTGCGGCGGCGTCGGGCGTAACATTCAATTCGATCGATGGTGCTGCAACTGCTGACATTTTTATTTATTTCTCCTGCTCTGATACTTATTTATAATTCGGCATAAGGGCGAATCCTTACATTTAAATCAATTTTACTTTACCTCCGCGTATTTTTCAAGCATTTCAACGTTAGCCCCTCATCGCAAAACTTGGGCCGGTTGACCGTCTAACAAAAAAACAGTGTGAAAAGATCGTTCTCATTGAGAAAAAAGGAGTTTAAGAATGAGTCCAACGTGTGAAACTTTTATTCGTGCCGTGTTGGCACAGAACTGGATGGCGGCTTACCTGAACCTGAACGGGTTGAATATGCACGAAATGCTGCGTGCTCTCGCGGCGCTCGACAGACTTGACCTGGACGAATTTTGGGGACAGCGGCAGACCGTCGTTGCCATGGGAAACATACCGGTGGTCGGAAACCTTATAAACGTCAATTTTCCTCGTATCGAGTATGCGTACAATGTTGTCGTAAATAACACCTTGCCGGATACCGCTCCGGGCGATCTGCAGCAGACCGGACAGGTTGATGAAGCTCGGTCATTTACCACCACACGCCGCCGACTGTCGGCCGCCTTGACCTTCGACAACGATCTGACGAACACGCTTCCCACGCCTTTAGCGGCTCCGCCGGCATTGACCGATGCTGATTTCGAAAGGGCCGCGACCGATCTCGCCGTAGAAGTTTCTGCGATCAAAGCGGTTGCGACCGTTGAATCCGGCGGGCGTTCGGGTTTCGGCCCGGGCGGAAGGCCGATCATCCGCTACGAACTTCATGTTTTCCAACGCCGCACCGGTGCTATCTATCATCCGACACATGCCCACCTGTCTCAGCCTACGCTAAGAGAGGGCCGTTACTATCACGACGGCACACAAGCCAATGAATACAGCTTGCTGCACAACGCTATGATCCTGCGTGATGCCACACGCGTCCGCCGTTGGTCCGATGCCTGGCAATCCGCTTCGTGGGGCATGTTTCAGCTAATGGGCTTTAATTACAGCGTGGCTTGGGCGAGCATTGATGATATGATCCGCGCCATGTATCGTTCCGAAGCAGAACATTTGACCGGCTTTATCGGCTTTTGCCGGCAAAATAATATCGTCCGGCACATTCAGAATTTCGATTGGGCCGCTTTCGCACGCGTTTACAATGGTGCGGATTACGCGGTCAATAACTATGACACGAACATGGCCAATGCCTATACACGCATCCGGGCACAGCGTGTCGCACAGGGCCTAACGCCGTAATTAAGGGGGTCGTATGCATTTTTTGTCCAAGCGGTCGTTTGCAGCTTTGGTTGTTGTTCTAGCATTTTTCGTCAGCGGCTTTAGCTGCGATGATACACGATCGACTTCCGTTACCAACGTCACCAATGGCAGCGAGCCTACCGCCAATAGTTCCGCTCCCAAACAGTCAAACCCTCCGCCTTCACCGTCCGCCGCTGTTCACGGATCGGCCGTCGATGCAAAAGGTTCCTCCGGTGAATTCGGCGAACTTCTATTGGGTGTCGATCAGGCGTCGGAAACCGTGACCGGCTTTTTTAATAGCGGGACAGGCGACGCCGAGACCGGCCCGGCCTTTACCTGCACTTTTTATCTGAAAGGCTCGTTTGCCGGCGACAATTACCGCATTCGCACGTGGTATCCCGGCTCGGCCGATGTCATTAGCGGAAAGCTTGGCTTTTTCAGCTCCGGCCAACGGGTCTCCGTGGTCATCAAGCTTGAACAGCCGCCGCCGGGTTGTGCTAACGTAATTCCGCTGACAGGCGATAACGCAGCAGAACACTGGCTGGTCAAAAAGGGCGATTGGACGTCGGTCCGCATTGCCTCCGCCGCAAAAGCATTCTTTCATTCATCGGCCGCAGATGCGGCAAAGACCGAAGGTTATGTTGTGAAATTTGATCCGGTGCGGGTTTTTTCTGACGAGAATGGTTGGGCAAGATCCGAATTTGTCGGTAAAAAGACCACCCCCGGATGGTTGAAAGATTCTGACCTTTTCCCTTCTGATCCCAAATAGGCCAAAAACGGAGCAGTATGGCTATTAAAGCTTTGCGGCTCCGTTTTTTACGGTCAAACCTAGTTACCCAACAAGCGGTATGTAAAATAGAAATGTGCGTAATCGACCGGGCCCGTCACGCGTGCCCGCAAGCCGAATTTCAATGTCATCGGTTTTTTGAAAAGTTTGTCGATAACATGCTGCGGCAACCCGATAGCGGCAAAATAGTCCCGCGAAAGCCCCCGGCTCGGCACTGACGCGTATGTGTCATAATCGGTCAAAAACGAAAGCCCGTCCGTGTACATACTGCGGGTCTTGGCTCCGGAGATCGACGTCGTATAACTGCCGTTCATCGGCTGGCCCGTGTTCGGGTTGATCGCTGCCGGGTCGTTCAATGCCGAACTCTCGATCGTCACCTGCGGCGAATAGAGAAAATTGACGACGCCCGGCGTTGAGGAAAAGCTGTCAAAACCGGCGTTATTGTTCAGCATTGGAAAGATCACGTTATCAACGGTCTTGCCCGGTATCGTGATCCTCCAAGCCGGATCGAAAACTGTCTGCATCGTCATCGGCGCCGCCACTGTGTGAGCAAAGCATTTGTCGTCCGGAGCCAGTGTCAGACCCAGTTCGTCCAACAGGATCTGCGGATCACAACTGCGATAGACATATACCGTTCCGGCATAGAAAGCACCGAGAAATTTCGCGTTCTTTCCAAAAGATTCGTTGTCGTAAAAGCCATTTTCCTCCGCAGCCGTTCGGCCGCTTTTCATGTCCGCCGCTCCTGCGTCCTTCCATAGACTTTTGTCAAACCGCATTTCGCGTCGAAGTTCGTTCGCGTTGCCGGCCGCCGATTGTGCCGCAGCCATATTGGCACCCAAAGCGACGAGCATCGCCGCTATTATAAATTTCTTCATTTTCTCCACTCCTAGTTCAAGTTAGTTCGGGCCCGCACTTGCGGTTCCTGCTATGGAACGCTTTTGGCCAAAGCATTTGCCAAGCATTTCTTCGCCGAACACTACGCGAAACCGCGCGGCAGAGCAGTTCACATGATCCGCCGCGCAAATGGAATGGAGCTGAGCGATCAATTCGCGGGCGCGGGCTTTAGCTCTTGGATCACCGTCAACGCAGCCGTTCTCAACTGCGGCGTCAAGACATCTTCGCCGTCCTTTTTGGCTTTTTGCTTTGATGTGGTTTTAGGCAGACGCTCCTTTCCGTCGGGTGCGGTCAAATAATATTCAAACGTGATCTCATCCTTAGATTTGAAGCCTCCCGCCAATGTTGCCGTACCGACTGCCGAACCGGCCATTCCACCGATTATTCCGCCGACACCCGGTATCAAGCCTCCCGCAGTTGCCGCCACCATTGGTGCAAGCGTTTTAAGAAATCCGGAGCCGCCTTTTTTTCGGATCACTTTCGTGTAAAGAATGTAATCGCATCGAACCTGGCGGCATTCCATGTCCGGAAGAGCAGAGGAAAACTCGACCGCCTCCAAATTGTCTGCCTGCAATGCCAGCCGCCATGAACTGCTGATCTTTGGGCCTACCTGAACACTCTCGTAACCATTTCCTAACTGCGCTTCCGGCATCGCTATCCCGATCCTTATGACCCCGTCTTTTTTGGGCGGTATCGGTTGTATCGGAACCGCCGACGGACGCGGGGGCGGCGTATATTGTGCATATAAAGGTGCCGCCAACATGATCAGGCAGCAGAGTGCGGTCGCAAATCGTCTTATTTTCATTTTATTTCTCCTTTGTGTCGTTATCTATTGATCGAGTAATAATGCGGAACTAGATACCATCGCGGTATCTGCAGTTATGGTGAAGCTCTGACCCGGTCGGGACTCGATCGAAAAGTACCTCGAGAGGTCACCCGAACCTATTTCGGGCTGTTTTCCGCGTTCCATTCCGGGGTAAGATATTTTTTGGCCGGGCCGACCTTTGCCGAGGCCCTAAAAACCGGAAGCCAAATTTGCGATCGTCGCAAAAACATCTTTTCTCCTTGATCCGCCTCAGGCGATCAGGACAAAGATTACCTATAGCTGCCGGCATAAGTACTTGAAAAACCCGGAAAATTTCCGGACAAAAATCGGACACGGGCCTATGAACCGCGACGAAACCTGTTCAGCAGCGATGATCTATGAATTTGGCGAATTTCGCCTATCGGTCGAAGAACGCCTGCTGATGAAAGGTGCGGTGAAGATGCCTTTGCCCCCCGTCACATTTTGTCTTCTTCTAAAATTCGTCCAGGAGCCGAACCGGCTGTTGTCAAAGGAAGTGCTGATGGCTGAGGTTTGGCCCGACACCTTTGTGGAAGAGGGCAATTTAAATCGTGCGATCTCCCGTGTGCGTAATCTGTTGGGCGAGAAGAAAGGTGAGAAGCAGTATATCGAGACCGTGCCGCGAACCGGCTATCGGTTTGTTGCCGAAGTTCATTGCATAGGTCCCGGCGAGGCAATGCCGGAAGCGGCAAAGTCACTGCCTTCTCGCAAATGGCGAACTGCCTTGGCGGCTGCGATCGTGCTTGTCTCTTTGGCAGCCTTCGCTATTTGGATATGGCTGCCTGATCGAATCGCCACGAGGCCGGATAAACCCCTGAGGTTAGCCGTTTTGCCGGTCCGCCCCTTGGTGGAAGATGAGGAAAGCGAAATACTTGCTTTGGGCCTTGCCGATTCGATGATCACGAAGCTTGGCTCTATCAGCGGTTTTATCGTTCGCCCCATCAATGCAGTTAGCGACCCTGCCTTAAAGGAAATGGATCCGGTTCAGGCCGGCAGAAAGCTCGATGTTGATGCAGTGATCGACGCTTCACTGATCAGTACCAAAGGCTCGTTCCGGCTCAGCATTAGACTTATCGACGTGTCTTCGGGCCAACAGCTGTGGGGTGAACGCGTAATACAAACTTCGGGCAGCATTTATGAAGCCGAAGACAAAGTGTCCGAACTGACGGCCCGGGCGGTGGTCTCACACTACTCCGAAACACCCAGCGGCCGTCTGACGCGCCATTACACCGACCATCCGCAAGCTTTTGAAGCGTACTTGAAGGGGCGTTACTTCTGGAACAGGCGCACCGAAAAGAACTTTCGGGAAGCGTTGGCCCATTTTGAACGGGCGGTCGAACTTGATCCGCACTATGCCTTGGCATATTCGGGTTTGGCCGATTGCCATATCCTGTTGACGGTTTGGGGTGCTGAAAGACCGCTGGATTCGATGCCCAAAGCAAAGACGGCCGCGTTAAAAGCTCTGGAGATCGACCCAACCTTGGCGGAAGCTCATGCCTCGCTGGCATTTATCAAATGGGTATTTGATTGGGACGCAGCCGGGGCAAAGGCGGAATTTGACCGCTCTTTGGAACTAAATGCACAATATGCCACCGCATATCATTGGCGCTCCTACTTTAATGCCGTGACCGGCCGCCCCGACGCGGCGATCTCGGACATTGGCCGGGCACTCGAGATCGAAGGGCCGCTTTCCGTCGGGATCATGGCGGATGTAGGTGAGATCTACCTGTGGAACCGTCAGAACGACCGGGCACTTACATACCTGAGTGAGATCGTGGAGATCGAACCGAACAACGCTATTTCGCATTATCTGCTCGGCATCGCCTTGGTACGCAACGGTGATCTAAATGCCGCAACACAGGAGCTTGAAAAGGCTCGGGCAATTGAAAATACTCCGCGCATCACGGCGGCTTTAGGTTATGTTTACGGAAAGGCCGGAAACTACCCAAAAGCCGCAGAGATCATCCAACAGCTTCAATACCTTCAGGAAAAGCGTTATGTCTCGCATTTCAGCATCGGGGTCGTTTATCTGGGTATGGGAGATCGAGATGAATGTTTAAGCGAGTTCAAAAGAGCAATGGAGGAACGCTCGGATGCGATGGCGATTCTAAATGCCTATCCGCTTCTCGATGATCTGAAGAACGATCCTGAATTTCGTCAACTTATTTCGTCCGTCGGCCTGATCCATAATTTTTAAAGAAGTTCGTAAACCGCCAAAAGTGTGACGACGGAGATCACCAGCCACAAAATGACACCTTGAAACAGCGCCGCAAAACCGAAGCGCTTCAATGTCTCACGCGACAGACTTGCACCGATCAGAAAAAGCGTCACGGTCATGCCTCCCTTAGCCAAATTGACGAGTGAATCAAAGATGCTCGGAACGACCCATACCGGTGCATAACTGCGAATGGCGGCGGCCGCGAGAAAGAATAGAATGAACCACGGAACAGCGATCTTGGCCTTGGTTTGCGAATCTTTTTGCCGGTATATATAAGCAAAAAGCAACGCAACGGGTACGATCCATAGCGCCCGTGCCAGCTTGACGGTAGTTGCGATCGCCAATGCTTCCGGCCCGTAGGTCTGGGCCGCCCCGACGACCGAACTGGTGTCATGAATGGCGATCGCCGCCCAGATCCCGAATTGCCCCGACGAAAGCCCCAGCAGATGGCCCACCGCCGGGAACACGAAAAGAGCCACGGAATTCAGCACGAAAACGGTTCCGAGAGCCAGCGAGATCTGTTCGCTGTCGGCATCTATCGCCGGAGCGACCGCACCGATCGCACTTCCGCCGCAGATCGCCGTTCCCGAAGAGATCAAAGCAGACGTCTTTTCATTGACGCGAAGCAGTTTCCCGACGAAATAGCCGAGCACGAGCGTGCCGAAAATGCTGGCGATAGTGAACAAGATGCCGTTGCGGCCGGCATCGTAGATCGCCCGCAGGTTCATTCCAAAACCGAGCAAAACTACCGACACCTGCAATAGATATTTGGTGAACTTGCCTTCCAGTTGCGGAAACGGGTTGCCGACCGTTATCGCCAGCAACAGCCCGAGGGCCAAGGCAAGCGGCGGCGAACCGTACGGAGACAGGCAAAGAACGATCAGCAATATGAAAACGGCTTTGTGCAGAAGGGCCATGGCGTTAAAAGAGCAATGAGCCGCAGGCGTCGATACCTGCGGGCTTCTTTCTCCTACTTCGCTTTTCCTTGGCTGGCGACTGCGTCCTGTGCGGCTTTTATCGCCGCCTCGTCTCCCAAAAAATAGCTTTTGGTCGGTTTCATGTCATCGTCAAGTTCAAAAACCAGTGGAATGCCTGTCGGTATATTGTATTGAATGATGTCTTCGTCCGAAATGGCGTCGAGATATTTGACCAGTGCCCGCAGAGAATTGCCGTGGGCCGCGACCAAGATCTTTTTGCCTTGTTTGATCTTCGGCATTATTTCCGTTTCAAAATAGGGCACGACGCGGTCAACCGTATCTTTCAAACATTCGCCGCGAGGAAATTTGCCTTTATCGATGGTCGCGTATCGCGGGTCGTTGCCGAGATACCTTTCATCCGTATTGTCCAGAAAAGTTGGCGGCACATTATAACTGCGGCGCCAGATCAATACCTGCTCCTCGCCATATTGGGCAGCCGTTTCTGCTTTATTCAACCCCTGCAGCCCGCCGTAATGCCGCTCGTTAAGCAGCCAAGATTTCGTTTCCGGTATCCACATCAGATCCATTTCGTCCAAAATGATCCACAGCGTCCGGATCGCCCGTTTCAGCACCGACGTATATGCTTCGTCAAAGCGAAATCCTTCGTCTTTCAGCAACTTGCCGGCCGCATGAGCTTCCGCACGGCCTTTTTCTGAAAGATCAACGTCTTTCCAACCGGTGAATCGGTTTTCTTTGTTCCATTCGCTCTCGCCATGTCTGATCAATACCAGTTTATTCATATGATTGCTATTTTAGATTCGAAATCTCAAATTTCAAACCCCGCCCTGCATTAACGCCGAACGCGCCTCTCCGACCAGATACAGCGAACCGCCGACTACCGCCGCTCCGCCGTCCCCGGCAATTTCTCGGGCTTTTCTTATCGCCGCCACGCTGTCGGAAATATCGATCAGCTTGTCGCGGAACCGTACGGCCACCTCTTTCGGCAGGTCGCCGAAAGCGAGCGAACGCGAATTCGCCGGCTGTGTCCATATGACCGTTTCCGCCAGCGGAAACAATATCTCGGCCATTTCACGAACGTCTTTATCTCTCATCGCACCGAAGACAAGCGCTGTCCGCTGTCCGGCGAAATGTTCGCTCAGGTGGCGTGCCAAGGCTTTTGCTCCATCAGCATTATGCGCCCCGTCCAGTAAAATGCCGCCGACCGTTTCGAGCCTTCCCGGATGCCGGGCATCTCTTAAGCCTTTGCCGATCTGATCTTCCGATATCGGAAAATAACGACGCAATTCCCTTGCCGCGGCCGCCGCGAGAGCTCCGTTCTGTCGTTGATGCCGACCGGCAAGGCCGACCTCGGTTTCATCTTCCAAAGGGCCGGCAACAATCAGCGGCACGTCTTCCATCTCCGCTCGCTTTGCAATGATGGAAAAAACGCTTTCCGGCCGCTGCGGCTGTGTGATCGCGGCCGTCGTCTGCGGTCCGATGATCGCCGCTTTTTCGCCGGCGATCTGCTCTATCGTTTCGCCGAGATATTGCTGATGATCGAGCCCGATGGCGGTTATCACCGCAATTTCAGCATTCGCGGCCGTCGTCGCATCAAAACGACCTCCCATGCCCGTTTCAAGTATGGCCAGCTCGATCTTCTGTTCGGCGAAATATTTCAGTGCAATTGCGGTGACCTGTTCAAAATACGTCGGGCGGTAGCCAACGGCTTTTCGTTCAAGCAATGATTCGGCGGCCTCGCGAACCTCGCCGGCAACCCGGGCAAATTCGTCTTCGGAAATGTTCTCACCACCGATGTCGATCCTTTCCGTCATTGAGACCAGATGCGGCGACGTAAAAACACCCGTTCTAATTCCCGCCGCCCGCGTCATCGCCCCTAAAAATGCACAGACCGAACCCTTTCCGTTGGTCCCCGCTATTTGAACTTTCAAATACTGTTTCTGCGGCTTGCCGATCTCTGCCAGCAGCGTCCGTATATTCTCCAGGCCGAGCTTCATCGCCTCGACCTCATTGCCGAGCGACAACAGATATTTTTCAGCCGTTCTGAAATTCACGTTTAATCTCGCAAAATCACCGGAATGTAGATATTTTCTTCGGAATCAGTGGCGGCATTCTTATATTTTTCGCCGAGGATCTCAAAATGCGGGCGGTTGTCCAGACGATAGATCGAATTCGGCAGCCAAGTGCAGTAGATGCGCTCGAAGATGCTCCTGTCCGAACTTGATCCGATATAGTGAAATACAGCGTATTCACCGCTCGATACTGTTAAAGATTCAAGCCCCTCCGGCAGCTCACCTATACCGGACACTTCAACAGCCGCCCATTTCTCAAACTCAGTTCCAGGATCAAAATTCTCAAAATAACCGCGCGGATATTTGCTTAACGAAACCGTCGAGCTATCGGTCCTGCCGAGAATGCGGCTGAGATGCGGCATAAATTCCTGCCACAACGGAGCCGCATCATAGACTGTCATCGAAACCACACGTCTAAGGCCAACCAGCTTCTTTTCTTTGCAATTTACGATCTCGGGGTTCATTTTTCGATCTTGATGTCGTATTTGTCCAAAAGCCCGACTACTGAAGGAAACGCAAATCGAGCTTTTTTTATCTTATTGCTTTCCGGGTCGATCGAAAAATTGAACGCACGTCTCAGATCGGCTTTTTCAAGGTTTGTAAAGCTAAAGACCGCCCCGGCCAGATCGCAGTCTTGAAAGACGGCCCCTATCAGGTTGGCTTCGGCCAGGTCGGCCTCGATAAGCTGCGAATTGCGAAAGACCGTTCCTTTGATCTTGGCCCCCCGAAAAGATGCGTGATTTAATTGACAGTTTTCAAACGAAAAGCTGAGGCCGAAACTATTGCACATATCAAAGCGCAGGCCCAGCATTTTACAGTTTTGAAATGATGTATCTCGAAATGCCGTTCCGTTCAAAACGGATAGGCTGAGATTACAGTCGATAAAGCGGCAATCAACAATTGAGATATCCGTCAGGTCGCTTTCAGCAAAATTGCAGCCGTCGAAGATGCAGTTCTCGTATTCATCTTCCGCCGGACGCGAATGCGACAGATCGGCTCGTTCTATGGTCTCGTCCAACATAATTCCGCTCAATTCATCATAAAATCGAGCATTCGCACGATCGCATCTTTCATTTCGCGACGGTCCACGACCTGATCGATCATTCCGTGTTCAAGCAGAAATTCGCTCCGCTGAAATCCTTTTGGCAATTTCTGGCGGATCGTTTGTTCGATCACACGCGGGCCTGCAAAACCGATCAAAGCCTTTGGTTCGGCCAGATTTACATCACCAAGCATGGCGAAGCTGGCCGTTACGCCTCCCGTCGTCGGGTCGGTCAATACCGAAATGAAGGGTAGTTTCGCTTCGTGCAGCATCGCAAGGGCCGCGGATATTTTGGCCATTTGCATCAGGCTCAGCGTTCCTTCTTGCATCCGCGCTCCGCCGGAAGCGGCGAATATGACCACCGCGGCCCGTTGCTCTATCGCTCTTTCTATCAATCGCGTGATCTTTTCGCCCACAGCCGAACCCATCGAACCGCCGATAAAGGACATATCCATAGCACCGGCAAATACCTGGTGCCCGCCGACCTTTCCGCCTCCGGACAGGATCGCCTCCGGCAAGCCCGAAGATTCTTTTGCCGCTTTTATACGCTGGATGTAAGGCTTCGTATCGACAAACCCGAGCGGATCGCCCGATGTAACATCTTCGTCTAGCTCTTCGTATTGGCCATTATCGAACAGCGCCGTCAGCCGTTCGCGCGAACCGAAGCGGAAATGATAGCCGCAATGCGTACAAACCTGCAGCGATTCGAGCAGTTCGGGCCGGTAAAGCGGATTTTCACACTCCGGACATTTTACGAAGATGCCTTCGGTTTTAACGGTGCGCTCTTCATCGCTTTTAACTTCGATCTTTGGCTTATCTCTTTTGAACCACGACATAAAAAATATACCGCTGCGGCAAAGATGCTGCCGCCCGCTGCGGTTTTCGATGACTATCAGAATAGACTAACACACAGCGGCACCGCTAGTCAGTCACACACGTTCGAACGACCCTTCACCGCTCAGGATCTTCAGCATTTGCCCGTGGATCCATCCGTTGCTGGCGCACACCGGCGGTTGATAGATGTCCAGCGGCGATCCGTCGTAATAGCTCACGGAACCGCCCGCCTCTTCGATCAAAAGCACTCCGGCGGCCATATCCCACGGCCTCAAGCCCTCTTCCCAGAAACCGTCGAAACGCCCGCATGCCACATATGCCATATCGATCGCCGCCGAACCATCGCGGCGAACTCCGCGTGCCGAAAGAAGAAATCCCTTCAAATGGCGGTCAAGATCCGGCCTTTCTTTTAAGTTGTATGGAAATCCCGTGACGATCAGCGAATCGCCGAGCAGCGGCTGTTCCGAAACACGTATCGGCTTGCCGTTGAGCGTTGCACCACCGCCGCGTTCCGCCGCAAAAAGCTCGTCGCGGGTCGGGTCATAAGTCACCCCGATGGCTATTTCGCCGTCGTGTTCCAATGCCAGCGTCACACAAAAACATGGATATCCGTGCGCGAAATTGGTCGTGCCGTCCAATGGGTCGATGATCCATTTCCACTTTGTCTCACCGCCCGTAATTACCGCTTCGCCCGATTCTTCCGCCAGTATCGAATGCTGCGGAAATCGATTTCTGATCCGTTCGATGATCAATGCTTCCGATGCCAGATCGGCCTCCGTCACGAGATCGATCTCACCTTTTTTGTTGATCGCGATCTTGCGGCCAAATTTCTCAAAAAGAACTTGACCCGCCGCCCGGGCCGTTTCGATTGCAAATGTAAGCATAGTCTATTTCAAGATCGCGATGATCTCCGTTTGATGCGGCGCCGTAACTATCGCATCTCTTTCGCTGACATAGACGTCGATCTCTGAGCGGATGCCGAATTTTCCGTCCAGATAAATACCCGGTTCGATGGAAAATGCCGTGCCCGGCATCAATCGCCGCGAATCGCGCGTTTCCAGATTGTCGATATTCGCTCCGTTTCCGTGGCCTTCTTCACCAATGGAATGGCCGGTTCGATGCAGAAATTGATCGGCATAGCCGGCCCGGCGGATCACCCTTCGCGAAATGTCGTCAACCTCCGCTCCCGTAATTGCCTTGCCCGCCCGAAAAGCGTTCTGTACCGCTTTAAGCGCCGATTGCTGGGCATCAAAAACGATCCGCCATATCTTTGTATATTCTTCCGGCACCGTTTCGCCGACATATCCGACCCAGGTCAGATCTGCCGCCCGTGCGTGCGGTTTGGTCATTTTCGTCACGGCGTCTATCAAAACGAGATCGCCGCGTTTGATCGGAGCCCCTTGGCCGGGCCGCGGAAAGTAGTGCGGTGATGCGGAATTTGCATTGACTGCTACGATCATCGGCGAAGGTGCCATTCCTTCCTCGCCATACCGCTTTATCATGAACTGCTGCACATCGTTTTCCGTCGTCGGGATGTCGGCATTGATCCTCCGCTTGATCTCGGCAAATGCTTCAAGAATTATTTTCTGCATCTTCACCGCCGCTTCTTTGTGCGTTTCAAATTGCTCCGGTGTCCAAACAGCCTCAAATTGCTGGACCAGATCTGCGCTTGTGCGCACATTTACACCCAGCGACCGTACCATTTCAACGGTTCCGGCATCGACGCGAGCGACATATGGAATATCATTGTTCGGTGAATACTGCATCGCAATATTCAGCTTGCGCGGTTTGCCGCCTTCCCCGAAAAAGGCGATCTGCAGATCTTTACGGATCAGCTGCCATTCGCGGTAGATCAGTTTTTTCCCCGGCAGGCGGTCGAGTTGGCCCGGTTCTATGGCGTGTACCACCTTTACCGGTTCGCCGGCGGACGGCACATAATAATACCAACGGCGCGTTCCGCCCAACCGCTCGGTTTTCAAAATACGGGGCGTTAAGATGTCGCTGCCCCGAAAATCGTAAAACAGCCATCCGTCAAGCTTCTGCTGTTTCAAAGCCGTTTGGATCTCGGTGACGCGCTTTTCCTGATCGCTTTGAGCAAAGCCGGCCGCGACAGAAACGAAAATAAAAAGTGCTGCAATGACAATTTTCATACACTTAAAATAAAGAATAGATCGGCAGGCGAGACCGCATCTCTGCCCGCCGACCTTCATTTTCAAGCCCGAAAGCTACTTCGCCGCCGTTGCTCCGGCCGCAAAAGCTCTTTCTGCCACCTGCAGAAATTCCTGCACCTGGCGGTCCCAATATTTCCAATCGTGCTTACCGGGAAGCTGCCGATATTCGTGCGGAACCTTTTTTTCCATCAGCAAGGTGACGAGATCGCGGTTTGAAGCTATCAAAAAGTCCTCAGTTCCGCAGTCGATGTATAAAAACGGCAGATCTTTCACCTTTTCCGGCGAAACATTGCGGATCATGGCATAGATGTCGTTATCCTTTACCGTTTGGCTGTCTTTCGTTCCATAAACGTTGACCAGCGAAGGCCGGAGAAATTCGATCGACCAACCATCCGTCGCCACCGACAAAGCCCCGCTGAAAGATCCCGCCAAAACGAACGTTTCCGGATATTTCAGCCCGAATTTCAATGCTCCGTAACCGCCCATCGAAAGCCCGGCGATCGCCCGCGAACGCCGCTCTGCCGCCGTGCGGAATTTCGCATCCACCTCCGGCACCAGCTCCTTCATTATGTAACTTTCGTATTTGTCGTTCGGCCGTGTTTGACTATCTGTGTACCAGCCGTCATCCCCCTCGGGCGTAACGATGATGAAGCTGTATTTAGCGGCGTATTGAGCCAGCTTTGTCCGATCCGTCCAATTGTCGTAATGCCCCGTCAGGCCATGCAGCAAATAGATCACCGGATAGCGTTTCAAGGCATTCTCTTTCGCCGCATATCCCGGCGGCAATATCACCCGATAGGGCATCTTGCGGGCGTTCAGCTTGCTTTCCAGCGACATCTGCCTTATTTCCGGCGGCGAACTCTGCCCAAAAGCAAGGCCCGCGTAGAACAGCAGTGCCAACAGCACCGCAGCGAAACGCTGTGTGTTTTGCCTATTCATTATTTTCGCTTAGCTGAACAATCCGCCGAACCAGCCCTTGTTCTCTTCGTCCTTGGCAGCGATCTGTGCCAATTCGCCCGCATCCAGCCACACACCGGAGCATTTGTCGCAAACGTCGATAACGACATTTTCGTAATTGGCCTCGACCAATTTGCCGTCACATTTCGGACAATTGATATTCAGCTGCTTTGCTGTGTCCGACTGCACTTTCGCACGCATGCTTTCAAGCAGTTCTTTTTCCTTTCGATGAAAATATTCGTTTTCCAGTGCTCGCCCGCGTTCGTCCAATTCGATTGACATAGATGTTTTTAGATCTCCTTACAAACTTTTATTGTAAGAAAAAAATACCAAACCGGACGTGATAATGAAAGGCGGCCGGGCGAACATCAGCTTTCCGTCTTGTGGATCGACCGCATCCGCTGACGGGCTTTTTTTGACCTACGAATGGTCTTTTTGCTCTTGAGATTGGTTTCTGCCCATTCGGACACCTGCCGCAGCGGATGCCATTCCATCGCTTCGTGCGGAAGCACTTCGCTGGACGAATCGCGCAGCCGCAGCGTTCCGAATGCAACAAAAAATATCAGCAGATTAAAGAATGCACCGAAGGCAATGACGAACCACCCCGGAGCCAGCCCGACCTGGGCCCGAGCGAACAAAAGCTCCCAAAAACGTTCGCGGTCCTGCGGTGTGGCTACCGGGATCGGCGATGGGTGAATGTAGATCTTTAATGCCCACGAAAGAGCAAGCAGTACAAATATCCACAAATAATTCGACCGCAGACGGCGCCCGACCGCCTCCCATTCGCTGATCGTAAAATGCGGTGTTATCAGGTCCGCCGAGATGTGCTCAGCCCATTCCTGATCCGGCGGTATCGTCCGGTGCGACAACATCGGAGCAAAATATCCCGTTTCCAAAACCCGCACACGGTTTGCCCACACCTCGTAATATCGATAGCGGCGGGCTTCCATAAATAAAAAGATAGAAACTAATATCGAATTGATCGGAATGGCAAAATGCGGGTTGTCCGCCGAACTGAAAACAAAAGAAAGCGTGGCACCGGCCGTAATGACAGCCCAGTTCGTGGTTGCGTCGAGCCTTCCGCGCCAAACATTCGAACGCTGTATCTCTCCGCGATAGAAATGCACCATCGCGGTGTTAAATTCCGAAGGCGAAAGTTTTTGGGCGATCGCCTGTGGGCGCTGTTTGGGCTTTTCGTTGCGCTTGCGCACCTCTTCCGCAAATGCACGAAAAGATTCCGGCACGGAAGTGATGTGTATATCCTCGTCGGCGGAAGCTTCGCTACGCCGAGCATCTTCGTTCATAAATGGAAAGGGGAAAGCATCTCGGCCACATTTGCAGCCGAAAAGAACGCACATTCAAAACTAGCATTAACCCAATTTTGATGCAAGATTTTCATTTGAGGGATGAGGAAAGAGGGCACAGTGGGGATGAGGAAAGAGGGCACAGGTGAGAGCCGGATTCCGCCATTCCCGTAGGGCAAATAGCCACGTGCTTCAGCACGTGGTCGAGCTCCGCCGATATGATCTAAGGGCGTTTTAACGTCCTTTTTGCTATGCTTGACCAACCATGTCCGACGCTCTATCCCACGGGTCGAATCGCTACGGCCGCATTCCCGTAGGGCAAATAGCCACGTGCTTCAGCACGTGGTCGAGCTCCGCCAATATGATCTAGGGCGTTTTAACGTCCTTTTTGCTATGCTTTACCAACTATGTCCGACGCTCTAACCCACGGGTCGAATCGTTACGGCTGCATTCCCGCAGGGCAAATAGCCACGTGCTTCAACACGTGGTCGAGCACCGCCAATTATGATCTAGGGCGTTTTAACGTCCTTTTTGCTATGCTTGACCAACTATGTCCGACGCCGTTTACTCTGAGATCAATTTGCACATCACCTGGCATACTAAATCTAATCTGCCGATGATCACCGCTCTTATCGAAGACCGGCTTTATCGATTTTTAACGCACAAAATTATAGAAACTTCCGGAGCTCAGATTCACGCCATCGGCGGCATCAGCACTCACATACACATTGCTGTGAGCTTACAACCGAATATTTTGATCTCTGATTGGGTGGGCAAACTCAAAGGAGCAAGCTCGTATTATATCAATCACGAAGTTCAGCCAAAGTCCCTGCAATGGCAACGCGGCTACGGGATCGTCTCGTTCGGCACGAAAGATCTGCCGTGGGTGGTTAATTATGTCAACAACCAAAAAGAGCACCATCGCGTTGGTTCAATTCAGGAACGATTAGAACGGTCTTTGGATATATAAAAAGGACGTTAAAACGCCCTTTACTACATCTCACCGCCTGACCCACGTGCTGAAGCACGTGGCTATTTGCCCTACGGGACAAACAAAGATAGCGACAGTGCAGCATTCTGCGGTTCAGGTGAGAACCTCAATTCCGGCTCTCACCTCTTCCCTCTCCCCTCACCCCCGACTCAAGACTTGAAACTCACGACTCAAGTCCTATTTCACTGCTCCGTTGTTGAGTTCCATTTAGGAGCGACGATCCGCACCGGGCTGGAGCGGTTGCCGACATTGTCGTCAGCAAATGCTTCGATCACCTTATCAACCGGCAGAAACAAGAAGAATGTTCCCGTGTACACCTGATAAGGCCCTGATTCGCCAACGCGGTAATACACCGTCCCTACTCCCGACCCGAGATCAGAAGATTTGACCGTTATCAAACGCCCCTGGCTCGTCCGCTTGCTGTAACCGATACTGACATTCGGCGGCGTCACATCTTGCGCCGCCGTGCCTGAAACCCTAATATGAGCCGGAACCACTACATCATAAGTTCCATCTCCGTTCGAATCATAGCGAAGATCAGGCACACCCGCAGGGCTAAATGTCAATAAACACTCCACATTCGCCGGAAGATCTAAATCTATATAGCGTACGGCCAAATTCGGAGACGTGCTTCCCACGCCGCGAAGCACCTCTATGTCAATTGAATCCGTCCCTGTTTGGAATTTTATTGTGTACTCTCCCTCTTCAGCCGGGAAGTCTAGGCCGTGATAACCAACAGTAGGCGGATCCGTTCCAATCCCTCCGCGATACCCTACACCGGGAACAGCTAATTCAAAGCCGTCGTCTCCGAACGGTGTATTCGTATTGCCTAGATCGTCAGTTATTAGGAGTCTGTCAGTCCCCCTTACTGTTGCATAGTAACTTTGCTTCGCGGGTAGACGGAGTTGTTCAACACTCAACCCGCTATTAGCCTTGAATTCATAGTGAGGCATGGATTTTCCTCCCTTTTGCGTTCCCAATACGTAGATGGATGTTTGGTGGGCTAGTTCTAAATAATCGAATATCTGATCTATGACTTCAGGAGCCTTAATTAGGCCTGTATGTTCATAGCGAGAATCTTCTAAGCTATTCTCAGCTACAAAAACACTAAGGGTAGCGTCAGGACTATTATAGTTAAACTCCCCAATCCTTTCCGCACTTAACCTCGGAACAGTCTTATCCCCAAAGCCGCTCTTTACATCGATTTCGTAATCTAGTTGAAATATTGACAGTGGCTTGCGTACTACGGGGGTCGCGATAATCTGGCTCACAGTATTAGCTCGGCTTTGTTCACCGTAGATATGGAAATACTGAACTCCCGAATCATCCAACCGCCAGTCGTCCTGACCAACAATCCCGTGCAACTGTTCATTATTAAAATAAGGAGCTGTCGAATATCTGAAATTGTACAAATCAAACATTTGCGGATAGCTGTATTCCTGCGGCACCATACCGTCGCCGTTAATATCAAAAGTCTCTTCCAGAAAAGGCCTCCCGCCCCAGGCAAGGTAAAAAGTCTCAAATGGCAGAATTGCATTCCGTTGTGAGCAGGCAGGAATTTTGACTTTGTGGGAAAGCATTGTTTTTTAATTGATTACAAGATTTAGCTTACATAATACCTTGCGAGCAGAAAAAGTAAATATTTTTTTTCAAGGGATCTTTCTCTTTATCTACCCTTGCTGATCTTTCCTTTCCCGCGGATCGCTGTTCCAAATTTCAGTTTAATGCCCGAATATAATTCTCATTGCGGAATTCAAATTTTTCGCATCCATTGCTCTTTGAAAATTCAGACTTTCGACTTGAGACTTCAGACTCAAGACTTTCCTTGTTTCAAGTGTTTCACCTGTTTCAGGCGTTTCAGTTGTTTCACGTGTTTCACCGAAACACACTGCGGCTTGAAATAAAACAAGCAATATCGTTTCCGCAATAAAAGCTGTAAAATCTTATTTGCCCGTATGCACGAAATGGACGAACACTTGATGCGGATCGCGATCGAGCAAGCCGCTGCGGCCGAATCGCTCGGCGAAGTGCCGGTCGGAGCGGTCATCACCGCCCATAACGGCGATATACTCGCCGCCGCATCAAACCGGACGATCATCGACAGCGACCCGACCGCTCATGCCGAAGTGCTTTGTCTGCGGGCCGCGGCCAACCGGATCGGCAATTACCGTTTGACCGGCTCCACGATCTATACCACCGTCGAACCGTGTGTGATGTGTGCCGGAGCATTGGTCAATGCCCGCGTTGCCCGGCTGGTTTACGGCACTGCCGACGAACGCTTCGGGGCCGCCGAAACGCTTTTTCGCTTATGCGACAGCCCGCAATTGAACCATCGAATGCAGATAACAGCCGGTGTTTTGTCGGACGACTGCCGGCGGCTGATGCAGGATTTTTTTCGCCGCAAACGCGAAGAAGTGCGCAAACCGACTATGTAAACTTGATATTGATGCCGTAAAACATTTACAATTCAAAATTCGCGGAGAGGTGCGAGAGTGGTTGAATCGGGCAGTCTCGAAAATTGTTGTACCCTAACGGGTACCGTGGGTTCGAATCCCACCCTCTCCGCCACAAATTTGTTTGTTATTTGAGAATTTACTTTCATATCACGCATTTCCGGCTTTATCTTTTTCATTTTGACCATTTGATCCAGAAATTGGAGGAGATCGCATATGCCTTTAAGCAAAAGATTGACCGCTGAATTTATCGGCACCCTCTGGCTCGTCCTGGGTGGTTGCGGCAGTGCTGTTCTGGCGGCCGCTTTTCCGGAATTGGGCATCGGCTTTGCCGGTGTCGCGCTTGCTTTTGGTTTGACCGTTTTGACCGGTGCCTTTGCTCTCGGCCATATCTCGGGCGGCCACTTCAACCCGGCAGTTTCGTTCGGTCTGTGGGCCGGTAAACGATTTCCGGCTTCCGAATTGCTGCCATACGTCGTTGCCCAGGTGCTCGGCGGTTTGGCCGGGGCCGGCATTTTATACGCGATCGCCAGCGGCAAACCGGCATTCAAGATCGGTAATTTTGCCTCGAACGGTTTTGATATAAATTCGCCCGGCGGCTATACCGCAGTTGCGGTTTTCATTTGCGAAGTGGTAATGACGTTCTTTTTCCTGATCGTCATTCTTGGCTCGACCGCCAAACGGGCCGCTGCCGGATTTGCCCCGATCGCCATCGGTTTGGCATTGACGCTGATCCATCTGATCTCGATACCGGTCAGCAATACGTCAGTCAACCCGGCCCGCAGTACTGGCCCCGCAGTTTTTGTCGCCATCTTTGGTGAAGGAGCCTCGACGCTTCCGCTGCAGCAGGTGTGGATGTTCTGGTTGGCTCCGATCCTTGGAGCATTGCTTGCCGGTTTCTTCTATTCGTGGCTGGACACCGGCGAAGAAGCGGTGGACGTGGACGTTGTCGTGGTCGAAGAGGTCGTTATCACAGATTGATCGCAGCATGGTATTTGAAAGTTACATTTTACGGAAAGGTGCAAGAGCGGTTGAATTGGCAGCATTGGAAATGCTGTGAGCCTCAAAAGGGTTCCGTGGGTTCGAATCCCACCCTTTCCGCCATATCGAACCCGGAGCGCATGCACATTCGCCCGGGTTTTTTGTTGAGTTGGGATGTCACAGATCGTAAGAAAGGTCGGAAGAACCGTTTTTGGTTCGCTAATGCCGCGGTGGCCGTATCCGGTATTGACCGGCCCGTTGAAAGGTGCTCGTTTCGTTCTCGGCGGATTGGCCGGCGAAGGCGGTGGAGCTTCGGTCTATTTCAACGCGATCGAACCCGAACAGACCGCGGCGATGGTCGATATTCTCCGGCCGGGCGATGTGTTCTTTGATATCGGAGCCAATGCCGGCTATTATTCGATCCTTGCTTCGCGGCTGGTGGGCAAAAAAGGTACCGTAGCAGCTCTCGAACCGCTGCCGCGAAACCTTGCTTATCTTCAGCGGCACGTCGAATTGAACAAAGCCGATAATGTTCGTGTTATGGCGTTTGCGTGTTCTGATACTAATGGAACGGCAGCCTTTGAGCTTGGCGAAAACATCGCTATGGGTCATCTTTCGGAAGTTCGACGGGGGGGGGTAAGCCTTTTAGTTCCAACAATTACGCTCGATTCGCTCTCTGAAACTACTGAGCTTGCCCCGAACGTGATAAAGATCGATGTCGAAGGCGCTGAAATGCAAGTGTTGATCGGCGGAGAAATTACTTTGCGGCGGCATTCACCAACCATTTTTCTTTCGACCCACTCCGGCGAACTGCGAGATCAATGTCTCGGCCACCTCGCCGAACTCGGTTATCGACACGAACCGCTGGTCCCGGGTGACGACCCTCATGAATTCCTGCTAAGAAAGAATTAAAGTGCGGGAAGCAATTGCGAATGAGATCGATCTTCGATATTCTATCAGTTGGCTTCAGGCTCCGCACAAGGTTTGAGTTGTGAATCCCGCTAGGCTGGGAACAGAGCAACGGTAGCGATTTCAGCTTGTGTTGCGGTTAAGTCTGAGGCCATCTTTATTTTTTGCTGCCGCTTTAGATGAGCTATCAAGTTATCGCAAGAAAATGGCGTCCGCAAACCTTTGCGGATGTGACGGGCCAGGAATCCATTACGCAAACTCTGCGTAACGCTTTAGAACACGGCCGCTTGCACCACGCTTACTTGTTCTCCGGAGCTCGCGGAGTCGGCAAAACGACGACCGCCCGTCTGCTTGCCAAAGCACTTAATTGTCATAAGACCGCTGACGGCCCAAATCCGGAGCCGTGCGCCTTTAATGATGAAACCGCTTGCCCCTCATGCATCGAGATATCGGAAAGTCGGTCGATCGACGTGCTCGAATTTGACGCCGCCTCGCACACCGGCGTGCAGGAGATCCGCGACATCATACTTGAAAGCATCAATGTCGCCCCTGCCCGCGATCGCTATAAAGTTTTCATCATCGACGAAGTTCATATGCTTTCGACCTCGTCGTTCAATGCCCTGTTGAAAACGCTCGAAGAACCGCCGCCGGATGTCGTCTTTATCATGGCGACGACAGAGCTGCACAAGGTGCCCGAAACCATTCTTTCACGATGTCAGGAATTTCAGTTTCGCACCATTGCCCTGCAAAAGATCTTTGACCGGCTAAAGCTGATCGCAGAGGCCGAAAAGATCTCTGTCGCTGACGACGCATTGCGCGAGATCGCCCGCTCCGGCGAAGGGTCGATGCGCGACGCTCAATCGAATTTCGATCAGGTGATCAGCTTTTCGGGCGACAATATTGCCGTTAAAGATGTCACTACGGCACTCGGCATGGCCTCCGGCGAAACGCTCGGCAGTGTCTTAAAGGCGATCGCGGAAAAGGACGCCAGGCAAATATTGGACGTTGTTGATGACCTGGTTGCCCGCGGCCAGGACCTGCGAAATTTCTCGCGTGATCTGCTGTCGATATTTCGCGATCTTTTGGTTTATAAGGTCGCCGGCAAAGCCGATACCCTTTTCGAGACGTCTGTCCTTTCGAGCGAGGAAATGCAAAAATTTGCCGAACCTTTTTCCGAAGCGGACCTTTTGCGTTTCTTTAATTCGGTGGCGGAAACCGAAACAAAGCTCAAAGATGCTACGCAAACGCGCTATGTGCTGGAGATCGGCTTGATCAAGCTGATCGAGATGCTTCGCGTCGCTCCGATCGAAGAACTGCTCAAAAAGTTGTCAGATATCGAGTCTGCCGCCGGTTCCGCTTCGCCGGACCCGCTTGCTGAAGAAAAGAAAAAAAAACTTTAAAACCTGAGCATTCGCTGACTCAGCCTCAGCCTCAGCCTCAACCACCTGCACATACTGCTCCCGAAGAGCCGGCTTATTTTCGTGATGCTCCGCAACCGGAGATCGAACAGGCCGCCGCCCCATATGTTCAGATACCGGGATCAAATGAGGATCCGGTCGAAAGACAATTGCCGGAAAAGCTCTCCTTTCTCTCATCGCCGACCATCAAGCTGCCGGAGATCGATGCCGCATTACTCGAACATTACGACGACGCGTGGTTGGATGCTGCCTTCGAAGCTCGTCTAGAAGCGTCCGGTGAAGATCTGCGGACCGAAACGACCCGGCGGATACTGGATGACCTCTTCGGCTGCGGCAAACCGGCTGCATCTGCTGAAAGGAAGGGTGATGATACCGTCGAGAATACTGAACTATCTCGTTACATACCTGAATTTAAGGATGACGGACCAATACCGAACTTGCCCGAAAATGCCGACGACGAGCAATTGAAAACATTTGCGGAAGCTCATCCCCTGGTCAAAAAGGCCAAACGTATTCTCGGTGCCCATATCGTCTCCATTACCAAGAACTAATGGAACTATAATTTTTCGCTTTCGTATTTTATTCATATTTGGCACAATTACACATATAGGACGAATGACTAATAAAGGGCGAATAGCGGCAAATGGGCGATACGTTTGGGCGGTACTGTGTTTACTGGCGTTTGCCGGTGCCGCTTTCGCTCAAAATACGGCTGGCTGGTCGCAGAATCGGTCGCCGCTGCCGCCACCGACCGGGTTTGTCAACGATTACGTCGGCGCATTTGACGCTAATGCCAAACAGCAGCTCGAAACGAAGCTAAAGGCATTTCGCGACAACAATGGCGTAGAAATGTCCGTGGTAGTGATCGATACCACCGGCGGGCGAGATATATTCGATTATTCACTTGCTGTTGCACGCGGATGGGGCATTGGCCTCGATCAAGGCGACAATCCGGCCGGGCTGCTCTTAGTAGCTATCAAGGACCGCAAGTATTTTACTCAGGTAAGCAAAGACCTTGAAGACGAGTTGCCGGATGGTGTAACGGGAAGCCTGCAACGACAGTATCTGGTGCCGGAGTTTCGAAAAGGCAACTATGCTAAGGGAATTTCCGACACAATAGACGCTTATATCGCTACCGTCGTGGCGAAACAGAACGGCACGACCCCGCCTCTTCCTCAAGCCGGGCAAAAGAGCGGCCGCAGCGATTCGGGCGAAAGTCTGATGTTTTTATGCTGTGTGGGCATTTTTTTGGTCGTCCTTTTCGCCATTATTCTAAAGAACAGCGGCGGCGGGCCGACCAAGGGAGATCGTGATCGGTGGGGCGGTGGCGGTGGATTCGGCGGTGGCGGCAGCAGTGCTTTGCCGTGGATAATCGGCGGCATTCTGAATAGTTCGGGTAGCTCTTCGTCATCGTCTTCCGATTGGGGCAGTTCCGGCGGAAGTGATTGGGGCGGCTTCGGCGGCGGGGGAGATTTTGGCGGAGGTGGTGCCGGCGGCGACTGGTAAATCTATTATGAATAATCAATTTGCGGCATTCATAGACGATCTGCGTTCCACGCATGGCAGCAATTTGGTCTCCGTCGTTCTTTACGGTTCGGCGGCCGCTGGCGATTTTTTACCGCAGCGGTCCGATTACAACATTCTCGTGGCCTTAGAAAAAATAACGCCGCGTGATCTGCGCAATGCCCATTCGTGCATCCGCGAATGGAGCCGAATGGGGCATCCGATACCCGTATATTTTACTGAATCTGAGATCAAGAACGCGGCCGATGTATTCCCGATCGAATTCCATCAGATGGAGGTCGCCCATCGAGTACTGTTCGGAAAAGATGTTCTCGCCGGGTTGAACATCTCGGATGAATATCTGCGGCACCAGGTGGAATATGAACTGCGCAGCAAATTGATACTTCTCCGACGGCAGTATATTCCGGCATCGGCGACGGTTGAAGGATTGAAAGATCTGCTTAGCGAAAGTCTCTCAAGCTTCGCCGCGATGTTTCGTGCCGTATTGATACTCTATGGCACCGAACCGCCGACAACCAAGCACGAAATAATTGATGCAGCTGTCAACTTCGTAGGTTTGGATGCAGCCGTATTTGAAAAGATATTTGATATTCGCGAAAACACTTTCGCACAAAAATTGGACGAAACGTCGGCCAATGCCCTTTTTGCGGACTATATGGTCCAGATCGAAAAGGTGATAGATGCCGTTGACGGCATGAAACGATCGTAAATGGTGATTGTCAATGGTCGGCCGTCAAAACCGACAGACATTGACGATTGACAACTGGCAATTAGCTTTTATGAGGGAGAGAATTATGAAAAGAATCATTTTATTGAGCGTCGCTATCTTTGCCGTGTTTGGCCTGAGCGGCTGCAGTTATAACGACCTGACGGCGAAACAGCAGAACGTTAAGGGCAAATGGTCCAACGTAGAAAGCGCTCTTCAAAGACGTGCGGACCTGATCCCCAACCTGGTCGAAACGGCGAAAATGGCCGGCGTTCAGGAACAGGAAGTTTTCGGACAGATAGCCGACGCCCGTTCGCGTCTGTTGAACGCAACAGCAGTTCCGGGCCAAGCTACGGACGGTGATAAAACACCGGAACAGAAGCAAGCCATCATCGACGCCAATAACAGCTTTGGCGGAACCATCGGCAGATTGCTCAGCCTACAGGAAAATTATCCGGTGCTGCGGTCGAACGAAGCTTTTATGAAGGTCCAGGACGAGCTTTCCGGAACTGAGAACCGCATCAATACATCCCGCTTGGATTTTAACGAGGCGGTTCAGCAATACAATACGACCCGCAATTCCTTTCCGGCGGTTTTGACAGCCGGCTTGTTAGGATTCAAGGAAGAACCGTATTTTCAGGCGGATGAAGGTGCTCGCACGGCTCCAACGGTCGGTGATGCAAATTCGCTGCGGCGTCCGACCGGACAAGCACCGGCCGCATCTCCTGCAAAGTAGATCAGAATCCTAGCGATCCACACATTGAACAGTGGTCACAAGGCTTGTCATTCGGTTCGAATGTACAAGCCTTTTCTTTTTTGATGATCTCATCTGCAAGATCTTCGACGAAATTGAATTTATCAAGCGAAGGATGCTGCGCAACAACCGGCGACATCCCTAGCTCTAAGTGTTCGACCCTGGCGGCGATGTCATTAAGTAAGTTCTTTATAGCTGAAAGATCGGTGGTCATCTTTTATGTACATTCGCGGCAGAACAGAGCAAGAGCTTAACTGAAAGCCGATCATCTTTGCCGTGCAGGAGATCATCAAATAAGATCGATCCGATCTATTATCGCGACTATCGCCGAATCGATCGCTGCACCGGGTTCTCCGGTTGCCGCCGTCGAAGCACCCCAACCTTCTTGGACGATGATCACCGTATCACCCGCACCCGCACTTACCGAATCAAGGGCCAAACATGTGTAGTCCATCTCCTTTCCCTCGGGCGTGATCTGGCGGCACAAAAGAACGCGTGCTCCTTCATAACGCTGATTCTTTTGCGTGGCGACCACATTTCCGATAACTTTGGCGATCAGCATCTCTATTTAATTACCGAAATGTGAGATTCAGAATCTATGATCCCGATTATCGTACAATCCGTCGGCGTGTTATCTCGTTTGAACGGAAAAGATGCTTCTTTGCCTCGGCACCAAAAAACCAATTCTCCAATTCCGGCACCGACCGAATCCAGTGCGACCATCGGTGCACCTTTGTCGCTCAGATCAGGGTTTAGGGTTTGAACAAGCAAAAGCTTGCGGCCACTTAGGGCCTCATTCTTAATGGTGGAAACCACTGTCCCGATGACACGCGCGATCTGCATCTTACGACCGTTTATCTGATTCCCGGATGAAATCGATCTCGTCGATAACGCCAATGATGGCGGCGTCAACCGGGCAATCTTTGTTCCCTTCGGCCAAACGGGCAGAAGATCCCGCCACGACGATGACCTTTTCGTGAAACCCCGCCCCGACCGTATCTACCGCCACTACATAGCCGTTCTGATCCGTACCGTCCAGAGCGACAGGTTTGACGATAAGCAGCTTTTTACCCTGCAGCCGCTCATCCTTTTGGGTCGAAACGACCGAGCCTAAAATTCGTCCAATGATCATTTGAAAAAATTGATCGCGCCGCACTAAGCTTCGTCCGGCGGCCGTTTGAATATTTAGCGAAGGGTGATCGGCAAAGCTTCATCCACACTCGAATGCGGGCGCGGAATAACGTGTACGCTGACGAGCTCGCCGACCCGACGAGCCGCTGCTGCTCCGGCGTCCGTCGCTGCTTTGACGGCCGCTACGTCGCCCCGAACTATCGCCGTTACAAATCCGGCACCGATCTTCTCATATCCGACGAGCTGAACGTTCGCAGCTTTAACCATTGCGTCCGCCGCCTCGATCATCGCCACCAGGCCTTTCGTTTCAACCATTCCCAATGCTTCCTGCATTTTGCTGTTTATCTCCTGTTTCAGTCTTAATTCAAATTTACTGCGTTTTGCAAAATATCGCCAATCACAATGTATGCTTACTTTCCTGGGATCGCAGCTATCCGCTCCATAGCCTATCGGTGCCCGCTTACAAATATCTTCTCCGGATCCCTAAAACCACCAGCTCTAATTGGCAGCCACCACTTGCGTCAAGAGTTCTATCAACTCATCTCTTGTCAGCGAAAGCTTTTCATCGGCACTATGCCCAGTGTTCGTGTCCGTACAACTGTGCAGTCCCGTGTCGTGCAAATAGCCGCATGCTTGGCAGCGGGCGTCTTTAGTCAGATATCCCGCTTTTTCGCGTATATTTACTAGCTTCTCAATCGCTTCCGACGGGAGATCATTGGCACCGCCGAGCGTTTTGGCCAAGATCGCGATCTTTGCGGTGTGCTCCAGTGTTTCCATGCGGTCAAACGCCTGCCAGAGACTGTCACCGTAAGCGACTGCCCCATGATTGGCCATCAGCAAGGCGTTGTGGTTGGCAACAAAGGGCTTCATTGCCTCGGTCAGCTCATCGGTGGAAGGTGTGCCGTAGGCTGTCAAAGGCACACAGCCGAGGGTAAGGATGACCTCCGAAAGGATCGGCTTATCGATCGCCAATCCGGCTACGGAAAAGGCGGTTCCATGCGGGGGGTGGGCGTGGCAGACCGCTTTTATATCGGGCCGCATTTTATAGATCAAGAGATGCATCGCCAATTCTGATGACGCCCGCTTATCGTTCAACGCCTTGCCGTCCATGTCTGTAATGGCTAGCGAATCTTCCGTCATCCGGCCTTTGCATGTCATGGTCGGCGTAGCCAATACGCGTCCCTCGTCTAGGCGAACACTCACATTGCCGTCGGACGCAACAACATAGCTGCGGTCGTACAGCAGTTTACCGATCTCGCAGATCAATTTTCGGGCTTGTGATTCTTCCATTCCAAAATAAGAAAACCACAGATTAACACAACCCGTAGCCTGTGTTGATCTGCGGTGTTCGAAATTGCCTAAAAAAATTAACGATCGTGCCGACGCATGGGCCGTGGAGGCTCCGGCGGCAGCGGTTCACCTAGTGATTCAATATCCGTATCGACAGTTGTCGAATATCCGTTGCGAAGACTTTCTATTTCCGCCCTTAAACGCATATTTTCTTCTCGCAGCCTCTGCAATTCGTGGAAACGCTTGCTCTGCTTTCCAGAGCGCATTTTCCAACTGCCGAGATCCGGCGTTATCGAAATAAAGAAACTAGCTACAAAAAGTCCGACCGCGAATGTCGCCACAAATGGTATGAATCGTTTTATTATTCCTGAATACTGCATTCTTTATCACCTCTTATGGTCTGACGCGAACCTACAAATCGATCGAATTGTGCCCGCATTAAATATAATAGCCTTTTTGGAGTGCGGACGCCAAATTTTTAACGGAACGAAAATGCCGGTCGCATTATTTATGATTCGCGTTCGACTTAAAACGTTTGCTCTTGGACTTTCTACATTCATTTACATTAAAATCCGAAACAAGAATGATCGCTTTTATATCCGGCAAAATACTGGAAAAATCGGCTAATCTCGTCATCGTCGATGTCGGCGGTGTAGGTTACGAACTGCATATCCCCCTTTCGACATTTTACGAACTTGGCGAAGTAGGCAGCGACGCTGCATTGCGCGTTTTTACTCACGTACGAGAGGATGCCCTGCAGCTTTTCGGGTTTAACACCCGTCGTGAACGCGAACTTTTCTTAAAACTTCTCGGCGTTCAGGGAATTGGCGCCCGCTCCGGCATTGCCATGCTTTCGGGAATGAGTGCCGATGAGATAACATCCGCCATCCGCTCCGGCAATCTCGCTCGGCTCACATCGATCCCGGGCGTCGGGCGAAAGACCGCCGAACGGATAATAATCGAACTGCGCGATAAACTTTCCGCTCTCGATTCACCGACTGAACCGTCACAACGTGAAACGGAAAATTCCATCTTCGAGGACGCACTTTCTGCCCTTATCAATCTTGGTTACCAGAAAGCTGCTGCCGAAAAGGCGCTGCAGCAAGTTGCCGGAGACGGCGAGCAAGGCAACGTGCAAAAGCTTCTGCGACAAGCTCTTCAGCGTCTCGCCAAATAGATGCAAAAGATATTCAAACAGCTTAGCTCAGATCTGGCGAACGCTGATCATAAGGCGATCTTTGCTTTGATCTACACCGCATTTGGCCTGACCTGTATCTATTATTTAAAGGAAAAAACAGATTTTTTGGTCCCGTATGCTCACAGCAATAATCTCCCGTTCCTTGCGTATTGGGTGGCTGTGGTCATGGTCTTTTACACAGTTTTGCCGGCACTAGCCATCAAGCTCTATTATCGCGAAGACCTAAAGAAATACGGTTTGGCCTTTTCCTCGGAGGAAGGCTTTCTCAAGATACTTGGCATTTGTTTGGCTATTATGCTGCCGATAGTCTATTTGATGTCCACGACGGCCGGTTTTTCGTCGAAATATCCTTTTTTCAGGGTCTATGACCAAAGCCCCTATCTATCGACGGCTTTTTTGTTCTGGGAGATTATATATTTTCTCCAGTTTTTTGGTTTAGAATTCTTCTTTCGCGGCTTTCTAGTTCATTCGCTAAAACCTTCATTGGGCATTTATTCGATTTTTGTGATGACAGTGCCCTATTGCATGATACATTTCGGCAAACCGATGCCGGAAACATTGGCCGCCGTATTGGCCGGTATTTTTCTCGGCTGGATGAGCTATCGGAGCAGATCTATCTGGCTTGGCTTCGTTCTGCATTGTTCGGTGGCGATCGCAATGGATCTGCTCGCATTACTGAATAAAGGGCTTCTCTATTGAGCGCAGATAACCGAACATAGACTTTGCACCTTCAACCTGCCAAAATATCAACAAAATGAATGAAGCAATCGACATCCGCACTGAGGCCTTGCCCGAAGAATCGCGATTTGAAGCGTCATTGCGACCCGCGTGCTTGGCTGAATATATAGGCCAAAAGAAGGTAAAAGATAATTTGCGGGTGTTCATGAAAGCAGCCTTGAAACGGCGTGAGGCATTGGACCACATCCTGTTGACCGGCCCACCCGGTATGGGAAAAACAACGCTGTCGAATATAGTTGCCAATGAGATGGGATCGACCCTTCGAATAACTGCCGGCCCCATCATCGAAAAACGCGGCGATCTCGCAGCCCTCCTGACCAACTTGGAAGAAGGCGATGTGCTCTTCATCGACGAAATTCACCGGTTGAATCCTGCGATCGAAGAGATCCTTTATCCGGCGATGGAAGATTTCAGTCTTGATCTGATGATCGGCGAGGGAACCGCCGCCCGCTCTATCAAATTAGATCTGCCTAAATTCACCCTTGTCGGCGCTACAACTCGACCGGGAATGATCACCGCTCCGCTCCGCGGCCGTTTCGGCATAATCTTTCATCTGGATAATTATGGCATCACTGAGCTTAAGCACATAGTCGAACGTTCGGCGGAAATTCTCGGTGTCCGTATCGACGAAGAAGGCTCGAAAGCCATCGCCGCCCGCTCTCGCGGAACTCCCCGGATCGCCAACCGATTGCTTCGGCGTGTGCGTGATTACGCAGAGGTCGATCATGATGGTGCCATTTCACAAGCAGTTGCCGAAGATGCACTTGACCGCATGGAGGTCGACACCTACGGATTAGACGAAATGGACCGGAAGCTTTTGATGACCATCATTGAGAAATTTGATGGCGGCCCAGTCGGACTCGGGACGCTGTGTGCCGCTCTGCATGAAGAAAAGGATTCGGTCGAGGAAATGATCGAGCCATATCTTCTCCAGATCGGATTTCTAGACCGTACCCCACGCGGCCGCATGGCAACGCGATTGGCATACGAACATTTCGGATTGTCTCCGCGCTACAAAAATGCCGGTTCGCCGTCGCTTTTCCCCTCCGCGTAATACATCCGCAAAATCGACGGCTGGTTTACGTCAAGTAATATACTTCCATCAGTGTTTTCCGAAGAGGCGACAAAAATGTATATCAATAAAGCTTTCACGGCAATGGGCATATCTTTGGTCTTTCTGGCGGCCGGAGCTTTTGCCCAAGCCCAACCGACGATAGATGGGATCGAGGCTCGGTTGTTCAATAGCAAGACCGGCAATTTCTCGGAGAATATTCTCGCTGCCGGCTCGCCGGAATTGGGAAACGTTCCCAGCGGCGAATTCGCGTCAGTTTCAACTTTTATTATCGTCAAAGTAGCTTTCGGCCCAAAGGCGGCAAAGCCGGCAAATGCCACCGTTCGTTTGGCTGCTTCCGAAGGGCCTACCCAGCCTTTCGCTTCAAAGCAAGCTAGAAAGCCTCTCTTGAACGCGGTGAGCAAACTAGGCCCGGTTGATGCTGACGGCAACACATATGTCGGATTCTGGCTCAATTCCACGGGCTGTCGCTCGGTTCAACTGAAAGTGACCTTGACCGCCTTCGGCAAGACCGCGACCGCAGCCGAAACGCTGCCTTTTGCGTGTTACGAATGATCTTTCTAATTTTTTAAACAACAAATAAACATATGCAATCGATCACAGGTTCCGTCGGATTGAATGGGAATAATTCTCTAAGCGATTCTGCCCTTGTACAGGCAATATTGGTGAAGACGCAGCGGGCGGCGACCGCGAACAACCCGGCGGCTCCGTATCTCTCCAGTTATGACGGCGTTGTTGGCAACGGAACGAGAACGGCCATTCAAAATTTTCAGACCGATCACGTTTTCGTGTCAGCAGACGGGACCCAATCAGCAAATGTAGCGAATGCAACGGCCGGTTTGGTCAATCCGGGCGACGCGACCTGGACAAAGCTTTTGGAGAAGGTCGATCCGCAATTTGCAGATATGCGGGTGCTCGAAGGCGGCAAAACGGTCTATGTCGCCGCCACTGCCGCGCAACTGCAGGCAAAAATTGCCGCTGCAAATGCGATGACGTTCACGCCGGCATTTGCTCTCAAGGTGATCGCCTGCATTAATCGCGTGCATACTCTCTATGGGATCGCCATCAGCGTTTGCGTTCAGGGTGATCGGCGAACATTTCAACAGCAATATGACCTGCTGAACGGCCCGGGAAATGTCACTAACGCGGGGCCGGGGGAAAGCAATCATAATTTTGGCATGGCGGTCGATCTTGGATTCAAAGAACTGCGCTGGCTAAAAAGAAATGGTACTGTCGTTGAGAATGAAACCTCTTGGTTTCATAAACTCGATGCCGAGGCCGGCTTCAACGGCGAATCGATGAAATTTTGGGAAATGATGCGCACCGTCGGGACCAGCGCCCACATCGGAGCATTTCGGGGCCCGCTTTCCGACCGGCCGCATCTTCAGAATTGGAGCGATGCCGGAGTCAGCATGACCGCAAGACTGCCCGTTTTGCTAACCAGCGCCGGGACGATGCGGTGGTCAAGGGCAAACGGTGTTTATACGTGTGATCTTGGTTATGGCGGTGCATACTTCCCCGTCGGCACCTCATCGCAGATTTGGAATAATCAGGCGACCGTAACCGCCGCACAGATCACCCAAGCACGAGCGGCTGCTCAGGCCGCCCAACCGCCCCAGCCCGGCACCGCTCCGCAAGGTCCGGTAACGCAAGCAAATGTCGCTGCAATGCGTGCAGCTTTAAGAGCTGATTTCGTAGCCGCAGATGCCGCATGGCAAACGTGGACACCCAATTGATCTACACACTAAATATTTAAAAAAGAAGAGACCAGGCAATACCCGGTCTCTCTTTTTTATATTAGGTCGTTTTGATCTATTCGATCTCACCGATCTCAATATCCTCTGTCTCCGACTCGTTAGTAGGCTCAATAAGCGTAGCGCTCGTGACCAGATCGTCTGCGCCGCAGCGGATCAGCATAACCCCTTGAGCGCTTCTGCCCGTTTTGCGAATATTGTCCACATCAAGGCGTATCAGTTTTGCCTGCTGCGTTATGATGATCACTTCTGAATCTTCCTGAACCGGAAAAGCCGCAACTACCTTTCCGGTTTTTGCGGTGGTCTTCATATTGATCACACCTTTTCCGCCGCGTTTGGTCAGCCGATAGCTCGAAGCCAATGTTTGTTTACCAAAACCCTGCTCCGAAATGGAAAGGATCTTTTCCGAAGCTTCTGCGGAAAGAGCACAGACCGCCACCACATAATCGCCGGAATGCAGGTTTACGCCGCGAACCCCACGGGCTACACGTCCCATTGGCCGAACATCCGTTTCTTCAAAGCGGACGGCCATTCCATCATGCGTAGCGATCAATATCTGCTTCTTACCATCAGTTCTGATCACATCAAGCAGTTCGTCCCCTTCATCGATGTTTATCGCATTGATGCCGGTTGCACGAATGTTCTGATAATCAGCCAAAGCCGATTTCTTGATCACGCCTTGTTTGGTGACCATGGTCAAATAAACCTCTTCCGAAAAATCGCGGATCGGCATCACCGCCACGAGTTTGCGCTCGGAGGAAAGCTGTACCAGATTCACCACAGCTTTGCCGCGGGCTGCCGGAGCGGCTTCCGGTATCTCGTGGACTTTGATCTTAAATACCTGTCCGTCGTCGGTAAAGATCATCAGATAGGCATGGGTCGATGCTACAAAAACGTGCTCTACATAGTCTTCATTCTTTGCAGTAGCCCCAAGCCGCCCCTTGCCGCCTCGTCCCTGTCGCTGGTATATCGAAACGGGTGTGCGTTTGATATAACCCTGAACAGTAACCGTGATGACCACATCCTCATCCGGAATAAGGTCTTCAATACGAAGATCGACGCCCGCATCGACTATTTCTGTCCGTCGCTTATCGCCAAAATTCTTTTTGACCTCTTCAAGTTCATCCACGATGACCTGACGCAAAACTCCTTCATTGGCCAAGATATTTTCAAGTTCTGCAATATATTTGATGATCGCTTCGTATTCGTCGAGGATCTTTTGTCGCTCTAGTGCCGAGAGCCTGCGAAGCTGCAGGTCCAGAATGGCCTGTGCCTGGATCTCGCTAAAGTCCAATTCCTGCATTACCTTACGTAGGTCTTGCAAAAATCCCGCGATCGGTTTATCGCTGGCGACACCGCGCCAATTCTTGATCTCGTCCAATCCGCCAAAGCGGGCCGTCAGCCAAGTTCTTGCTTCATCAACTGAGCGCGAATTTCTGATCAGCGGAATTATGTAGTCCAAAGCATCGATAGCCTTGTTCAACCCTTCCAAGATATGCGCTCGAGCTTGTGCCTTACGAAGGTCAAATTCCGTTCTCCGACGAACTACCTCACGGCGAAATTCGATGAAGCTCTCTAATATTTGCTTCAGCGTAAGCAATTTCGGCTGCCCATCAATGATCGCAATATTGATAATGCCAAAAGACGATTGCATCGGCGTAAGCTTATAAAGCTTGTTCAGCACTACCTGAGCAATTGCATCACGTTTCAGCTCGATAACGACACGAATACCTAAGCGGTTCGATTCATCACGAAGCTCAGAAATGCCGTCCAGCTTCTTTTCCTGAACCAGTTCGGCGATCTTTTCGATCAGCTTGGCTTTATTTACCTGATAGGGTATTTCCGTAATGACGATCGCGTCTTTTTCGCGGTCTCCGCGGCCGATGCGGTCAATGGCGGCTCGAGCCCGCATTTGCACGATCCCGCGTCCCTCGCGATATGCCCGATGTATCTCTTCTCTGCCGTAGATAAATGCAGCGGTGGGAAAGTCCGGCCCCGGAATGATCTTGATAAGGTCATCGACGGTTAACGTCGGTTCCTTTATCAATGCGATCGTGGCGTTAAGGACCTCTGTCAGATTGTGCGGCGGTATCTTCGTCGCCATGCCGACGGCAATGCCCTCAGAACCATTGACAAGAAGCAGCGGTACCCGAGTAGGCATTACACGCGGTTCCTGCAACGACTCGTCATAGTTTGGCTGAAAATCTACGGTTTCCTTTTCGATGTCGGCCAAAACTTCATTGGTCAGCTTTTGCAGGCGAACTTCTGTATATCGCATCGCAGCCGCACTATCGCCATCCAGCGAACCAAAGTTTCCCTGCCCTTCGATCAACATGTAGCGCATCGAAAAGTCCTGAGCCAATCTAACGACCGTATCGTAAACCGCCGATTCGCCGTGCGGATGATATTTGCCGATCGTGTCGCCCACCACACGGGCCGATTTTTTGAAGGCCTTGTTGTAGGTGTTCCCAAGTTCGTGCATTGCCCAAAGGACACGGCGATGCACCGGTTTGAGGCCATCGCGAACGTCCGGCAATGCCCGGCCGATAATAACCGACATCGCATAGTCGAGATACGACCGGCGCATTTCGTCTTCGATATTGATCTGATTTATTTCTGAATTGGAATCCATTGTTTTTGCAGTCGAGCTGTCAGTTTTCGGTGCGAGCGGCTGATCGGATCAATGATTTTTTTTGGAATCGGATCAGGTTTGATTGTTTTTTATTTTACAGGCTTTAGGGCCTTCACGCAAACTCCCGGGGCTGTTCGCTCCGACCATTGAATAACTAGCTGACTGCCGATAAGAACGGCGCTTCGATGCATTTCTTACTGAACGAAAAAAATGTTGAATACCACTGTAGCTGACGTCGAAACCGCCCCTCTCCAACCCTCGAACGAGGAAGACGCACGGGCGATCCAAAGATTTTCGCTGGCTCTGCCGGCACGGGTCGAAGTTCGCATTGACGATAAGGTCGCCTGGCATGAAGTGACCCGGTTGGAGGATGTTTCTGCTTTCGGAGCCGGTTTTCAGCTCAAGCGGCCTGTCAAACGCGGCCGTTTGCTCAGCCTCAGCGTACCGATGCCTCGACAGCTCAGGTGTTTCGATTTTCTGGAGCCGCAATACCGAATACTCGGCCTTATCCGACGCTGTATTCCGGTTGGCGATGCGACAAGCTCAAGATCGTATTCGGTCGGCGTGGCATTTATCGGGAAAGAAAACCCGGCGGGCTATCCGGAAGATCCTGCCAAACTTTTTGACCTCGGCGAACGTCGTGAAGACGGACTGTGGACCGTAACCGGTGCTGATCCGTCGCCGGACGAGACCGATCTGCCTCTGGACCTGCGTCGCCATACCCGTTTTGCCATTCCCGAATCTCTATTATTAGAACTTTTGGATGAAAATGGAGACGTAGCGGCAAGCGAGGTTACCGTTACCGAAAACCTAAGCAAGGGCGGTGCGGCCGTCTTTACTTCTTTCAATGTTGAAGCCGGTTCTTTCATACGGGTTCGCTCCGAGCGGCACAATGTAACGATCATTGCGGTGGTTCGCGGCAGACGGACCGGCGAAGACGGCATTTCACGTCTGCATCTGGAATTCATTGACCATCTTTTTCCACTCGAAGGCATCGTCTGAAGATCTTTTTCTGAAAAAACTGCTCATTAAAACTTTTATTACAGGTCGGAATTATTCCGGCCTTTAGTTTTACCCTATTTCGCGAGTGTTTTTTCGGATGAACGCCATTATTAAGGTCAGAGATGATGCCGGTGCGGCCCGTTTTGAAACGGCCGAAATGATAAGCATGTCCGCCGGTAGTGCCGGCATAAAGCTTTGTCTTCCGGTTACGATCGGCCGCTTGATCGCCCTTCTGTTGCCGCTGCCAAATGAAATGCGGCTTTATGACCACGACCGTGAACTATATCGTGTATGGGGTATCGTCCAACACTGCAATGAACTTCTAACACCGGAACGCTCCTATCATGTCGGCGTTTCATTTATTGGCCCGAAAGCACCTGACAGCTATTTTGAGGACCCTGATCGAAGCTATATGATCACCGGAACCGGTGAAGACGGCTTTTGGCTGATCAAAGCGGCCGATGTTCCTTTCCGGATCCGCGGCGAAGCTCGCTATTGGCGATCTGTGAATTCATACGTCGGATCGGTCGGCGATGGCTCAAGTATCAATTTCGGAGGCAAAGGTGTTACCGAAAATATCAGCAATTCCGGAGCGGCCGTCATTTGCGATGTTCCCGTTAAGGTCGGCGACAAAATCAAATTCATAAGCCCGGAGCTAGATTTTAGCGCCTATGCAGAAGTCCGCGGCTCTCATATGGGCGACGACGCTCGCAACCGTATCCATATCAGATTCACAAGCGACAAACCGCTCTGTAACTACTGATCGTCAATGTTTGGCTGCTTCGGAGGCTCCGGCGGCCTCTCCGTACGGCGGAGCCTGAATTGACGCATCTTCTCCAAGCCACGAAGTTTTTCTGCCTGTTCCGGCGTCATGTGTCGAAAGTCGATCAGGGGCCCGAGCTTTTTACCTTCCTTTCGACGAAACCCTTCTTCGGTGATCACCAGCTCCGGTGTTTCAATACGATCACCTTTGATCGTTACTTCACCCGTATCGACCTCGTCGCCTGCGACCACGACACCATGGTGTTCGGCATTTTGTACCGGAGCCGCCGGCCTTGTCCCATTTTCCTTTGCCGGCCTTCCAACTGCATCCTGCTTCCGTTCGGTCGTTTCTGCGACCTGCTCGTCCGGCACCTCTACCACATCGGCAGTAGGCGAAGCTGTGATCGCATCAGGAACCGCACCGATATTCGACGCCTCTGCAGAAGTTTCGATCGTCGGAGCTGCCGGTGCCGGCCCAGTTTCTTCTTCAGCTAAATATACATAGCCGCCAACTGATAGGCCCGCCGCTAAAAGCAGTGCCGCTGCGGCGGCGGCCGCCTTTCTTCCCTTTCCGGCACTCGATACAGCCTTCGGCGATCCCGCAATTCTCACAGCAGTAATTTGCGAAACATCCCCTCCGCTCATAATGGCGGTTTTGGCTTCAGTAGCACTTCTATCAGCGATCTCCGTCCGGCCGGGCATCAGTCTAGTTTGTTGAGCAAATATCGACGGGCTCGTCGCTTCGGGCACAAAGTCTCCATTAGCCGACGCGAAATGCTCATATTTTTCGGGGTCTTTCAACATCTGCCGCATCTCTGCTGCCGAAGCCGGACGCAAATTGGCGTCCAGATCCATCGAGTTGGACAATATGCCCGCAAAACCTGCTGAGATCTCCTGTCTCAGAAAATTAGCCGGCACCAGCGGGTCAGATTGCTTACTAAGTACCGCCATCGCTCGGGTCAATGCATCAGCCGGCGGTTCGCCGGTCGCCAAATGGTAAAGTGTCGCGGCCAGCGAATAAAGGTCGCTTCTCGGGTCAGTGCCCGTGCCCTGGATCTGCTCCAGCGACGCATAATTCCGAGAATAGCCAAAAACGCTTTTTGCCGCAGTCAGATTTCCAACCTCGGACGCACTTCCCTTTGCCAACCCAAAATCAAGTAAAATGATCTTTCCTTCGTCATTCACCTTTAGATTCTGCGGCTTTATGTCGCGATGAATGACCGGATTTTGAAGGGTGTGCAGATAATCAAGAGCGTCCAACAGCTGATCCGCCCATGCTGCAACGCGATCGGGCTCAAAGGGGCGGATATCCCTTTCCAACAGAAAACCGAGGTCTTCGCCCGAAATATATTCCATTACCAGAAACTGGCCGTCGTCTTCAAAAAAATGATCGCTGACACGCGGCAGTGCCGGATGCTTGAGACTGTTTAGAAGCCTGGCCTCGCGCTCTGTTGCCTTTTGGTAATTTTCGTCCATTACCAGCGTCTGCTTGATCGCCACCTTAGTGCCGAAACGTTCATCAGTAGCTATATATACCGCTCCCATGCCGCCTTGGCCGACCTGTCGTTCTATGCGGTAGCGCTGCTGCAGTAATTTTCCGTGTTCGATCATAGCTCCTAGGTTTTACGACTGACCGTCGCAAATTGTTTTATGACTTATAAAAAATACGAAGCTGAAAGGGTATTTGATTGGGATGTAGTTCGGGCGGTATCAGATGCCCATTTGTTGCCTTTCTATTCCGGACGCGACATATCGCACCAGATAGCCAACCCTCGCCAAACGCCGAACCCTTTGTAGTGTTTCTCGATACGGCTGTCTTTGCATTTTTTACCCTTGTTGTAGCGCTTATAGAATTCCCCCCGCAGATAAGAATCAAGTGCCAGCCCGTCGTAACGACCCAGTAATTTCAACATGTTGTCTGCGGCATATTGGCCAAAGCCTTTGATCTTTAATAATTCCTTTTTCAATTCGGCCGTTGATAGTGGCGAATTTAACATCCCACCCGTATCCAATTCACCGCGGGCCGTACGTTCGGCCAATAGCTTCAGATATGGGGCTCGATAGCCTGCCTTGATCTCTTCCCGATAGAACTGTTCCGGTTCCGCTGCCATCGCTTGCGGCGTTGGAAAGGCGTAACCGCCGTCAACGGCCGGGCTTCCAAGCTTTTCAACCAAATTACGTACCATTATTTTTGTCAAAGCCCATGAACAGTTCGTTGTACACATGGTTTTGACCAGGTCTTCGAACACGGTCGGCGATCGTAAAAGTCTCCCGCCAAAACGCTCGCCGATCCACTCCAAGCCCGCGACTTTTTCTGTCGCTGCATAAAAGCCGGAAAGGTCTTCATCCAAGCGAAAAATATGCTTTACATCATCAAGGATTTTGCTATTATTAATTACCCCTTTTGAGAACTTGATCTCGATATTTTTGTCCACTTGTTCTACGGAGACCCTAATGGGCCTCTCGGAGTCTATATCGTACAGTACACAATGTAGTTTTTCGGCAGGCATATCCAACTCGAATGGTGCAAGTGCGCTCCAACCGTGACCAACCAGAACCTGCCGGAAATTAAAAAGCTCGGGAATTGGAAGATAAACAACATTAAACATTTTTTAATGATAAGAGATGCGATCAAACCGATCGAATTTTTTCTTAATTTAGACTATACCAATTTTCGAACCGTCTAACTTCTGATATTGACCCACTTTTCTGATATTGCTGACGCCTAACAGGGTAGTCATTTAACACATCGCTATAAGGAACGACCGCCGCTCAGGAGGAAAGGTATGTTGAAACCGTATTTGCACATTACCAGGCTGTTAATGTGTTTAGTTTTGTTAAGTTGTTTAGCGTCGCTAACGGCCCTTGGCCAAAGCGACCCTGACCCGAATTCGCCCGCACCGGTGCTGATGCCGGGCAGCGATCCGTTGCGTGTTTATGCCCTGCCGGCCGATGGAGCCAATTCCGGCTCGTCGCAAAGGCCGACGGCAGCCTTTCCTCCCGATTCGCGCATTGTTATTTTCGTTTCGAATATTAGGCTTATTGAAGATGAGGGGCCGGACGCGTTTCGCGTTTATGCGGAAGATGCTGACGGGCACCAGTTCCGCTTTCCGGTACTCGATCTTCAACCGACGGAAAGCCGCGGTCAATATGCCATTATTCTGCAGATGACCGATGAAGTTCGGTATTGGCCGCAAATAGTTGAGGGTGATGTTCTGATCAATGTTTCGTGGCGGGGCCTAACGACCGATCGTCTGCGGCTCGGTTACGGTTCAGCGGGCGGGCGGATCAAGGACGACAAAGAACCTTATTCGCGCCAGATCGCCTATCAAGGGCCAACAATGCGAACCGCGGCAGAAGACGATGCGGTCGTAGGCTATCGGTGGTCGGGCGACCGAAAGCGTTTTCTGGAACAGGCAGCATTCGGATCGACCCCGGCACTGGATCAACGGATCCGGCGCATCGGGATCCGCACGTGGGTGGCTGAGCAATTCGAAACACCCTATTCTACCTCCTATCCCGCGTTTCCGCTAAGATCTACCGATTCCGGCAACACTACGATCGGTTGCGGTATGTTCACGAACGGCACTCTCGAACGGCGTATCTGCCAACGCGATCACTATTCGATGTATCCGATGCAGAAATTCCTCTTCACTGAGGCTCTGTACGGAGATGCCCAGCTTCGCCTGCGTGTGGCCTGGGCGTTGAGTCAGATATGGGTGATCTCCGGAAACAATGGCGACACCCAGCAATCTCGGTGGATGAGTGAATATTTCAAGATCTTGTCCGACAACGCATTTGGCAATTACCGCGAGATCATGGGCCGGATCACACGCAATCCGGGAATGGGCAACTACCTAAGCATGGCCCGCAGCACGAAGAACAATCCGAACGAAAACTACGCTCGTGAGATACTTCAGCTATTTACGATCGGCCTGTACGAACTGAATCAGAACGGCACCCTCAAAATGAGCAACGGCCAACCGATCCCGACGTACGATCAGGCGATGGTCAATAATTTCACCAAGGTCTTCACCGGATTTGGATTCTGCGAAACAACCGCTACGTGCCCGAATCGAACGGTGGGAGCCCCGAATTACATCGATCCGCTGCTTCTTAACCAAAATAATCACGATGTTACTGCCAAAACGCTTTTGAATTATACCGGAGCGCAAAACGTGAACATCGCCGCGGGCATGAACGGCAATGAAGAGATCGAATTGGCATTGAATAATATTTTCAACCACCCGAACGTCGCTCCATTTGTCAGCAAATTGTTGATACAACATCTCGTTACCAGCGACCCGAGCTCCGCTTATGTCGGACGCGTGGCCGCCAAATTCAACAATAATGGATCAGGTATTCGCGGCGACATGAAAACCGTTATCCGTGCCATTCTGTTTGACCCCGAAGCTCGCGGGGACGCAAAAACAGATGTTAGATACGGCAAACTTCGTGAACCGGTGCAATTGGTGACCAATGTTCTAAAGACCTTTAACGCACGCGCAGCGACGACGACAGACCCAAGCGATGGGATCTTGAATGGTCTCACTACACCGCTGGCTCAGAATGTGTTCAATTCGCCGACCGTGTTTAATTACTATTCGCCCGACTACATAATCCCGGGCACGACGGTCTTGGGGCCGGAATTCGGCATTATGACGACCGGCACCGCTATTGCCCGTGCGAATTTTGCGAATACGATGGTTTTCAGCCGCATCAACACCGGCGAGAACAATCCGGCTGGCACTTCGCTTGATCTGGCAGAGATGCAGGCCCTTGCGGCCGCAGATGCCACAGGCGGTCAGCTTCTGGACGCTCTAAACGCCAAAATGATGCATAACACGATGTCTTCGCAGATGCGTACACGGATATTGACGGCTGTGACGAACATTGTCGCCACCAATCCGCTCGCTCGTGCACAACAAGCGATATATTTAGTTGCGACCTCGTCGCAGTACCAAGTACAGAGGTGATCAAAATGAAAGATACAAGACGTGACTTTTTGAAAAAAACAGGCAGCTGTGCTTTGGGAATGACCGCACTCGCAACGCAAATGCATCATTTTGGAATGATGAGTGCACTTGGCCAAAAGGTGCGTGACGCAGATCCGTCATCCGCCGGGGGCGAAAATTACAAAGCCCTTGTGCTGATCTATTTTGCCGGCGGTAATGACGGCAATAATATGATCATTCCGAATCACAGCAGCACATCCATCAGCAATTATGCCGCTTATTCGGCAGCCCGCTCAGCACAGGGTCTCGCGATCCCGCAAGCTTCCCTGTTGCCGATATCAGTGCCTCGAATGGGCGGTTTGTCTTACGGACTTCATCCTTCGCTGGGGCCGCAAACACAGAATGGTACAACCATTGTAAATGATGGCATCCACGGTCTGTGGGCCCTCGGCAAACTAGCTGTTGTTGCCAATGTCGGCAGCCTTGTCCGTCCGATGACAAAGGCTCAATATCAGAATGGCTCCGTTCAAAAGCCTTATCAGCTTTACTCCCATTCCGACCAAACCGCGCAATTTCACACCAGTGTCGCCAATGGTCAAGCCTATACCGGCTGGGGCGGACGCGTTTCGGATAGAATGACGCAGAGCAGCAACCCTTCGGGTTTTGTTCCGATGATCACCTCGATCGCCGGTGCTCAGCTTTTCACTTCCGGACAAACCACCCTTCCGCTGGCCATCAATGACGCCAATACCTCGTTGGCCAATGTGCTTAATCCGGCGGGATTCGGAAATACCGGCGGTGCAGCTCGGCGAACGGCTTTCAATGAACTTCGAACTATTGACCTGACGAACAATTACGTTCGCGAGGCAAGCCATGTTACTGATCTTGCGATGAGCGCCAATGCCCAACTCCAAGTCAGCCAGGAAGTTACCACGGTTTTCCCGAATACAGGGATCGGCCGCCAGCTAAAGCAAGTCGCACGACTCATCAAAAAGCGGCTTGATCTGAATGTCAATCGCCAGATCTTTTACGTCCAACTCGGCGGTTTTGATACTCACGAAAATCAGCTGGGCGGCCACGTCAATCTTTTCACCCAATATAGTCAGGCCGTTCGCTCGTTTTACGATGAAATGGGCGTGCAGGGCGTTCAGAACGACGTTACGACATTCACGATGTCGGACTTTGGCCGCACATTCAACCCGGCGGGCACCGGGGCCGGTGTCGGCACCGATCACGGTTGGGGAAACCATATGTTCGTGATCGGCGGATCGGTGATCGGCGGTAATCTCTACGGCGTGAATACCGCAAACGGAACCCCTTTCCCGACACTGACGATGGGAACTTCCGGGCCGGACGATACAGACGGCGGAACCGGCCGCGGCCGCTGGATACCGACCAGCTCGGTCGAACAATATGCCGGCACGCTGGCCAAATGGTTCGGATTGCCGCAAGATACCACTACATTGCAGACGATATTCCCTAATATCGGCAATTTCACAACTAGTGATCTTGGCTTCTTGGCTTGAACCTGCCAAGAGATCATCAACCGGGGAGGCTGTTTCAAAAGACAGCCTCTTTTTTTGTGACATTTTTATGTTCCGGCAGCTATATCTAGCTGCTTGCCTTTGCCGCTCCCAACCAATAAAATTTCCCTAATCGTGAATCTGCCAAATTATCTGACACTTGTTCGCATTTTGATCGTGCCGCTTTTGGTCGTTGTTCTGCTGACCGAAGTAGCTGAAAGCTGGTTCGGCATTAGCGGCTATGCATTGGCGATCGGGATCTTCCTTGCTGCTTCATTTACCGACATTCTCGACGGCCACCTTGCCCGCCGCCGCAACCAGGTCTCAAAGCTTGGAAAGTTTCTTGATCCGATCGCAGATAAGCTTCTTGTTTCCGCTGCCCTGATCGTTTTGGTCGAAAAGCATCTTGCTCCTTCGTGGGCAGTTGTCATCATCCTAGCCCGCGAATTTATCGTTACGGGACTTAGATCTGTCGCTGCATCAGAAGGGATCGTCATTCAAGCCCAGAAAAGCGGCAAGATAAAAATGTGGGCCCAGTGCATAGCGATCGTGGCTTTGTTGGTCGCCGCGGCTAACGGCAACCCGCCCGTTTCCAATTTCGGGTTGGAATATCCTTACTTTAGTTTTTGGGAGGTCGAAGAGGTCCGTACGGCTTTTACCGATCTCAGCCGCTTTACCCTCACATCCAACGATTGGAAGGTCTTCGGCTACCTTGTCGGCCGCGGAGCTCTTTGGATCTCCGTCGTACTTTCTATCTGGTCAATGTACGATTATTTCGCATTCTTTTTTCGCGAAAGAAAAAGCTCTTAACTGCTTCGTCAAATGGAGTTTAGTTAACGCCGAATAATTTCGTGAGTTTCTTGTATCCTGCGCAATTTATCCCCTGGAATCCGTTCTACGTGATAGAGATCTATTGAATGTTTTGTTTTTTCTGTGATGTTTGATGACCCGATAATATCTATTTCAAAAGAGCCTTCCCGGAGTGGATCCGAAAGCTCTCATAACTCTACCGGATCCGGGCGTATTGAGGGGCTAGACGGCCTCCGTTCGTTTGCGGTGTTAAGTGTTTTGCTTTACCACATCTGGCCGAGCATCTTTCGAGGCGGTTTTTTAGGCGTGGATGTCTTTTTTGTGGTCAGCGGCTTTTTGATCACAACCCTGCTGCTGCGGGAATACCGTAAGAGCGGCCGCATCGATCTCGGTTCGTTTTGGAAACGCCGAGCACGGCGTCTGCTGCCGGCTCTAATTACGGTCGTGGTCGTATCGGTCGGCGCGGCCGCACTATTTAACGAAGACCTCCTCGTCGGTATTCGCCGACAGGTCATCGGGGCATTGACCTTCAGCACGAACTGGATCGAAATAGCCGTCGGCGGTGACTATTTCGGCGATTCCGACCGTGTTCTTTTCCTCACGTTTTGGTCACTTGCCGTCGAAGAACAATTCTATTTGCTTTGGCCGGTATTGCTGGCCGGGATACTGGCGCTCGTCCGGAAGCGGATCGTCCTTACTGCTATCGCCTTGGCGGCGGCGGCCATCTCGGCATTTTTGATGTGGCTTTTGCTTGATCCGAATGCTCCGACGCGAGTCTATTACGGCACAGACACCCATTCGTTCGGTTTAATGATCGGTGTCGCATTGGCCTTTATATTCTCTGCCGACTCAAGCATGCAAAACAGCCGCACATGGCAGCTTATAAGGCCCCTGTTGGGCTTTGTCTCGCTCTTCGGTTTTTTGCTTGCCGTCTGGTTCATTGACAGCACGGCTCCATCAACCTATCCGGGCGGTTTGCTCATCGCATCTTTTATAAGTGTAGCGGCGGTTGCCGCTTTGCCGGGGCAAATGACCGTTTTCAACCGCTTTTGCAAGCTGCGTCCGCTCGCTTGGGTTGGCGAAAGATCTTACGGCATCTACCTTTGGCACTGGCCGGTTCTATTGCTGGTCGAATCGTCAAGACCGGCCGATGCTGTTTCCGTTTGGGATGCCGGATTTTCGGCAGTTGCGGTAATAGCTCTGACATTTGCATTGAGCGAGGCTTCTTACAGGTGGATCGAGGCTCCCGTAAGAGAGCAGGGATTTCGCAAAAGCTGGCTTCTTTTGATGTCCAAACTCCGTGGGCCGATGAGATGGCCGATAGCTACCTTTGCGACAGTTTCGATCTTGGCTGCGTGTTTCGGCGTCATCAAAGCACCCGAAAAGACGCGGGCCCAGCTTTCCGTTGAACGCGGCGAACAGGCGATCCTTCAACGTGAGGCCCAGCAAACCACGGTCGAGCCACGGAATGAAACGCCCGCGGCGGGAACATCCAATTCCCGTTCTGCACCGCCCCAAATACAAAACGGACCCGTTCCTTCGTCGTCTCCCGTGACCGCCGCCGATCCGAATGGTCAGAATATTACCGCTCTTGGCGATTCCGTTATGTCCGGGGCCGCACCCGCTTTGTATGCCCGCATTCCCGGCATCAAAATAAATGCACGGCCCATCCTGCAGTGGCGCGACGCCCCCGACATCGTCCGCAAGATGATCGCGGAAGGCAGTATGCGCAAGATCGTGATCCTTAACTTTGGCACCAATGGCGGTTTTAAGGAACCCGAATCCGAACAGGCTTTGCGAGAGGTCCTAGCTCTTCTTGGGCCGGATCGCCGTGTCGTTCTGGTGAATACTGTCGGCGTTAGTTTTTGGGTCCAATCAACCAACGAAAGACTGGTCCAGATAAGCAGCGAATATCCGAACACATCCGTTGCCGATTGGTATTCGATCGTAAAGGACCGGCCGGGTTTGCTGCATCGGGATAAGACCCATCCAAATGATGCCGGTGCGATAGAATATGCAGACCTTTTAGCCAAAACAGCAGACACGATGAAATGAAAAAGCCGCCCACGCAGGCGGCCCTTTGCAGCTTTTATTCTTGCACCGGAAGCTATTGGATCTCGACCCAATCACCGGTATGTATCTCCTGAGCCGTTCGCGTAATGACCGCCGTCGCCGTTCTTTCCTTTACGTTAAGTATCACAGCTTCGCCCACCACTTTTCTCAGGTCATTCGGACGATCTTTCTTGGCATCAGGTGTTGTCGTTACTCTTCCCTGTGCCCTTTCGCCTTTTTTACGAGCGGACTGATTTGAGAATTTTCCGCCGCGGAATTCCGCACTCTGAAAACCTTCGTCACGAGCCGCGACAGATTCTTTTTCGTCGGAAATGAAGAGATGCCCTTTACCGAGCGGGCGATAGATCGTCAGATAGTCGCCTGGTTTTACATTGTCTTCTGCTCCGAGATCAACATATACGATCTGTTCGCGAGAAACCATTTCCTGTCCGTCACGAGCCATAAAAAGACGGCCCGTCGCCTTTCCGCTTGGATCCCGGAAGAGGTCAAGGGCCGCTCTCTGTTCAAAGATCGGGCTTTCCCTCTGCTGAAACGGCTGAACCAGGTCGCCCAGCAGTATCGCATCACACGATGTTTTTACCTTCACGGCAGAAACTTCGCCCTTCACACTGACCACTTCTACCGTGCCGACCTCTTGTACCAAAAACCCAAGATTGTCCTTTTTTGTCCAGCGGGTCTCGACGTTTCCTCGCGGACGAACCACGCTCAGAACATCGCCCGCCTTAACACCTTTCCCCGCCCCCATATTGATATACAGCAGATTGTTCTGTGAATAATTGAACTGTTCTTGCTCTTCTACTGCCCCGACGACTTTATTGTCAGTGCCGATCGGCGAACTTTGGACATAGCCGGCACAATATACATTGTTTCTTTCCGCTACGCGAAAGGGCCTGGAGCCGCCAGGGCCGCTGCTTTGGGCATTGGCCGCGATAGCCGCACTCCCGAGCAGAGCCGCAAATGCCGCTTGTTTGAAAAAGGTTTGAAGACTCACGATTTTCTCCTTTTATTGAATATCTATTGATTTTTGGAACTGATTTTCGAAAATTCGTTGCGTTGAACGTTTGAAATATGTTTTCGAAGGACTCGTGCGACATCCTCGGCCGCTGAGGCAGATTTAATTATATAGCTTCGATTAAACAATGGTCAACATTTATTTTAATTGTTTAGCCAATATAAACTTCTTTGCCGCAGGCTTTTTAGCCCGCGAAAATGCCGGTTGATAAAGATGCCTGTCGCAATTCCATCTCGCAAACAGATTTTGCCACCCGCGGATCCTATATTCTTGAATTTCGCGTCCACCTGTATCAAAAAAATAAAGTCTTGAATTTGTATGCGGCGAGCCGCAAAATTCGAACAAGCAAAAATGCGTTAAGAGGCCTACAAGAAACGTTTTTACCGACCCCGCATCGTTCTGCAGAGTTTCATTATTCCATTCAAAACTTTCCGGTATTCCTAAAACATCAATTCGAATGGCATCCGATTCAATATATAGATCAAAGGGAATGAAGTTCTTTCCGTTCGGTTCGGCGGTGAATCTAACGCTGTGTTTTGACGAATATTCTTCGTCAATTCCAAGGTAAGAATTATTAAGCAGGCGATCTATCCCGAGTTTGGCTAACCAACCATCAATAATGTCTATTTTATGCTGCACATCATCGGAAATATTCATATCGTTGTAAAATATTGATGGATTTGCGATCTAATCCCGAACAACCACTCGGAATAAATAGACGATCTCACCCTGAGTTAACAGTATTTAGCTTTTTACTAGCGTTGGTCAAGGTCTGTAGTTCTTTGACCGCTGTCAGTCTGAAGAACAATTTGGTTGCTTGAAAAGGCTGATCCGGCAATAAGATTTACTAGCCAAGATTTAATCTGACGTTCTTACCTGAATCAGATTGGGGTGTATGATGTTTCCACAAATACCTTTAAGGGCGCACCTGATAACGTAAATCAAATGTTGAATGAACCACAGGTTAAAGCAGCTATTCAAAAAGCATTAAGATTTTTAGGAGAATCTCAATGAAAATGAACAAACAAATGAGGAAAATGTTAAGAACATTTAACATACCCTTTCCTGATAACAGCATAATATTGGACAATGGACTCGGAAATGTTATCAATTTAGGTTTTATTGAGATAAAAGACAGTGTATTTTTATCAATCTTCAAAGAAAGGATAGAACACGTTAATTTAACGGACTTCCATGATAAAACAGGGTTTGAGTGTTTTGTAAATAAAGTTCATATTAAAGATTATCTTGCTAAAGAAAATCTTTCAAAAAAGTTTTTGATTGAGCAAACAATTACCTTTGCTGTTCAAATAAAAAAGGCTTTAGAAGCAAATTTCGTTGACTCAAAGTTTGAGGTGTTTGCGAGTTTTGACATAAATCATTTTACATCTAATTTTCATAAAGTTCGTTCTAATGAAAAATGGTTGTCTGATGATATTGAAGGCTACAAAGACGAATCAATAATTGTGTTGAATTAGCAAACTCACCGAACAGGACGGCGTTACCATCGAACACAACTACAAAAGCAATGATCATTCTCCTGCCCATGCTCATGTAAAAGGGGGAGGACCAGAAACAAAGATCGGACCGAACGGCAAACCCATCAAAAACTCGCCCGAGCTAACGCCAAAGCAACAACGTGTAGTAAATAATAACAAAAGCCGGATACAGAAGTGTTAACAAAATTGGAAGGTGGTTGAAGCACAGAGGAGGTAATAATTAATATGGATTTGTTGCATATCCCCCGAAATCTCGAAAAGTTATTCTCAGATAAAAGCGGATTTTTTAAGTTAGAAACTGGAGCGAGTAAAAATGAGATAAGGGAGACAGAGATGAAGTTAAATTTATCGTTTCCCGCTCAAGTAAAACTCTTTTATGAGACTTACAATGGTTTGATGGTAGAAAATCCATCGCTCTGTATTCATCCTTTAGAGAAAATGAAATTTACGGCACCGGGCAAATTAGAGTTTGCTATTTTTGATGAAATTCACCCAGTTTGCTTTGATGTGACTTCAATAAATCATGGTGGCCAGTGGAATATAGTTGCTGAAAAAGACTTCTTAGTTACCTTCACCATGGCTAGTTTTTGGTCAAACAAAATCTGGGCATGGCTACGAAACCGTAGAACTATGTGGAAGGAAGAAGTCCAAAGTCAACCTTGAAGCGTAATTGGCGGCGGAATATTCGACGGTTGTCGAACCGACGTCAACCGCAGCGACCAGCTATTTGACAACTGATCATTTGGGAAGTCCGCGGGTGGTGACGGATGCAGCAGGCGATGTGATTGCAAGGCGTGATTTCATGCCGTTCGGCGAGGAGATCGCGGCGGGAGTGGGCGGACGAACGCAGGCCCAGAAATATTCCTATCTGGGAAGCGACCGGATCAGGCAGCGGTTCACCGGTTATGAGAAGGACGACGAGACGGGACTCGACTTCGCCGAGGCGAGAATGTATCAGAACCGGCATGGACGGTTCACGGCGGTGGATCCTTGCCCCAGTTGCCTTTTTTATCGCATTGCCTCACTCGACAAAACTTTATTGACATTTAGCACAAAAAGAGTACTCTGAAATATGAGACGCTCGGTGTTCATTTCAGATTGCCCGCCAAGCGGGATCAGCTGTAAACACGGGGCTTTAATTTTGCCTGAAATTCGTGAAGATCGCAGAGAGCGGAGTAACGAGTTTCGGGCTTTTAATTTGGTTTGAAACCAAGGAGATATTGCAATGTTTGAAAATAGAACAGGCAAAACGAAAATGAAAACTGCCGTCGCGAAAAAGGCCGGCACGCTGGAGAGGGCTGTAGCCATCGCCGCAATGGTTCACGAAGGACAAACGGACAAGGCAGGTGCTGCGTATCTGCTCCATCCGATCAGGCTGATGATGAAGATGAGAGAAACTGGAACAGCAAAAAGACGATTCGGAATAGAGCAAATATATGCGCTACTGTGAAGATACCAGTTCGTTTGAATCCGTTGAAGAGATGGACGATGCGATAATCAAGGGAGAAACCGTAGGGTGCTCCGCCTATCCACCAGACTCCATGATCTCGCTCATCTCTGTTTCGATCGCCTTGATCTCGTCATCAGTTAGTTCGGGAAATTCCTTTTCCCGCTTCGTCTTAGACAAGGTTCCGCGGTTCTGCATGATCAGTTTGACGAGCAGAGAGGCGCGGCGGTCGGGCATATCCACGATATTCAACACTTGAGTGAGAGCTCGGTCGAATATCGAAAGGAAACCTATCTCGTCGCGAAGATCGCGGCGGATGGTTTCCGCAACGCAGCCGTAGAGATATTCGGCGAACCTTGTTGCGTCCCAGTAGCGATACAGGTCGGCCGTTTCATTCTCCACGGTCAGAGTGCCTCGATCGTCTAGCGAAAAATCGATAAACGGCATGATCGATTTCGAGTAGGCCGCGAGAACCCGGTCGTATTCGCCCCGTTCCCTTAACATTACAGCGGAAACCGGAAATATCAGATTGGATGGAGCAAAACCCGTGCGCGCGAGTTCGTGGTGGATCAGGAATCGATGGATCCGGCCGTTTCCGTCTTCGAACGGGTGGATGAAAACGAAGCCAAAAGCCAACACCGCAGCCGATGCGACCGGATCGACCGGTGAATCCTGAAGACGACGGACACAGTTTACCCAACCTTCCATCAGTTGCGGGACGTTTTCCGGCTTGGGGCACACGAAATGGACATATTCGCTGTAGTCCCGCATCGTCTGCCCGACGTAGTTTTGTATTGTTCTCCAGTCGGTCGCCGTAAAGCGTTGATCCACGATCTGGTTTTGCAGTTCGATGAACGAGCCTTTGTCGCTGGCGTCAAACTCTGCGGCATGCTCCAATGCTGCCACGAAGCGCTCGGCCCGGGATGCACTCGGGCGTTCACCTTCGATCGCGAAAGAAGATCGCGTCTCGCTCGTGTATAAAAAGTTGATCGCCCTTGCGAGGATCAGCGGATCGCTTTCTACAACTATCTCTCTGGCTTGATTCGCCAAACCCTCAGCGATTGAATCTTTGAGTGCATCGGTCATGCGGACCATTGGGCAATAGTCTTTGTTGCCGAGCAGATTATCGTTGATCCTTTGTCGCTTGATCCGAACGGGCTTTCCGGTCAGTTGCAGTTTCTCGTTCAGCAGATCGATGTATCCGGTCGGGGCGACGTCTGGCAAGTTCAATACTTTGCCGGTGAGGAGTTCGAACAAATACCAAAGTCTGCGTGCATAGATTCCCGTAATTTCGCTTTGTATCCACCCCTCGATCTCTTCCGCATCTAACTTGGCGAATGCGACCTTTAGGACACCTAGATCGATGGGCTCGTACCTCATCGCGAATTTAAGGTTCTCAAACAAGCTATCCGTTCCGTAGGATCGCGGATAATGCTCATAAACGATTTCACTCTCAACACGTGTCCTGCGAGCTCCCGAACTGACAGATGAACGCACGGCAGGCATCGGAATCTTAAGCCCGAGTTCTTGTATAACCGCGACGAGGCCCATTGGTCGCGGCAGATCTTTGGCATTCTGATTCTTATCAACCATTCATTTTTCTTATCGATCAAAGGTGTGTCTAATTAAGGCTTATCGAGTGTCGATTTTTACTATTTTTCAGTGGCATAACAATAATTTCCTTATCAGTCGTGCGAAAATCTTATCAAAATGGCGTCATACTGTAAAATATTTATCGAATATGTAAAAACCTTATCGGAAGTGCCTAAACCTTCGAAACTCCTAATCCGTAAGCGTCAACATTGAACTCTGCTCGATCAACTAAGCAATCGCGAAGGATCGATGGAATGCTTTGGGCGTAAAAAAATGGTGCGAGGCCAAAATCGGTAGAGAGTGACCTTTCAAGAGCGGACTCCCTACATTTTTCACTACAGTGGCTGCTCGGCTGCGGGACTAAAATCTGTAAGTTATTGAAAACATTGGAGCCGGAGACAGGACTTGAACCTGCGACCTGATGATTACAAATCAACTGCTCTACCAACTGAGCTACACCGGCGCAAAAGGATGGTCTTTTCGTTTGTGAGATATCTTCTTGGTTCGGTCGATCAGATCGATCTTGCCGATCGAGCTGCTGCATTGAGCCGGACACCTTTGCGGAGCCGATCCCGTTGCCTATCGAGTTAGGGCCACGCCCAGACCGTCCGCAAACGAAACATCTATAATGGCAAAATCATTCGCGGCTTGCAAGTATGTGTTGCATCTAAAAGTCCGGCGATGGGCGGAGGTGCGGCAAGGATGTCAATGTGCCGGCTTAGTGGAAATTATGTGCCACAACCTCTGCATTAAACCCCTCGAGCGTTTTGAAACTGATCGCTTTAAGCATTCCGCGTTCTTCGAATATGCCGCGAATGATCAAATAATCGCTTTGATTAATAACTGCTCGATATTCTTCAAATTTATCCGGCATCACAACAAAATTGGAATGTCCTGTCTCGTCTTCGAGCGTTATAAAAACAACCTTATTCGCAGTCATCGGCCGTTGCCTGATTATTACAGCCCCGGCGACAGAAACAATGGCCCCTGTTTTAAGTTCAAGCGAACGCTTGGATGAAAGGATGCCATGTTTGGTCAGATCGTCGCGGATAAAAGCCATCGGGTGTTTTCCGATCGAAATGCCTGTTTTCTGCAAATCTGCCTCTACCAGCTTCAGCCCTTTCATCTGCTTTATAAAAGCCGGCTTCTTCAAGGATGGCTGGTCGCAAGCAGTATCTGCATATTCAAAAAGATCGCCCAGCGGCCGCATAGCGATCTCTGACTGCCAAAGCGCTTCACGTCGGTGAACGGTATTGTCAAAATTCAACGCCCCGGCTATGCTTAGCGATCTGATCTCACGTTTATTTAATTGCGGCACCCGATCTATAAGATCTGCAACGCCCGTGTAAAAGCCATTTGAACTCCGCTCTGCCACAATGGCCTCGCCTGTTTCTTTTCGCAAACTCCGAACATACTTTAACCCTACGCGGACCTTTCCCTCTTCGACCGTAAAAATATATTGTGAATGATTTATGTCTATGGCAATAAAATGCAAGCCGTGTCGCTGGGCATCTTTTACGAGCGTTGCGGCTGAATAGAATCCGAGTGGATAATTATTGAACATCGCCGCCATAAAACATGCTCGGTAATGAACCATAAAATATGCCGAAGCGTAAGCAAGCAAAGCAAAACTATAGGCATGAGATTCGGGAAAGCCGTAGTTAGAAAATGCCTTTACACAGGCGACTATATTTTCCTGAACGGCTGTGGAAATGCCTCTTTCGGTCATTCCTTCCTTCAGCTTTTGCCCTATCAGCTCAAGTTTTATATCGGGCCGCTTAAAACCCATCGCCTTGCGTAGCTCTTCTGCTTCTGAACCTGTAAAGCCCGCCACATCCATTGCTATTTTTAACAATTGTTCCTGAAAAAGCGGCACTCCAAGTGTACGTTCAAGTGTCGGCTTCAATCGTTCGTCGATATATTCGACCTTTTCCGATCCCTGTCGTCGTTTAATATAAGAATCAAGCAATTTCCCGACTATCGGGCCGGGGCGGATTATCGCTACCTGAACCACAATGTCATAGAAGTTCTTCGGCTTTGATTTCGGCAGAAAAGCGATCTGTGCACGGCTTTCGACCTGAAACATTCCGACCGTATCGCCTTTTTGCAGAGCTTCAAAAACTTCGGGGTCGTCATGCGGGACCTTGTATAGACTTAGATCTTCGCCATGGTGAACGCTGATCAATTCGATCGTATCCCGCAGAACGGCCATCATGCCAAGGCCCAACAGGTCAACCTTTACGATCTTTAGAGCCTCGCAATCGTCCTTGTCCCATTGAACTATGGTTCGATCTTCCATTGATGCCGGTTCTATCGGCACTATCGAATCAAGCCGGTTGATCGAGATGACCATGCCGCCCGAATGCTGACCTAGATGTCGCGGAAAATCTAGTATTCGATTATATAGTTCTCCGAATTTTCTCAGCGTATTGTTCATCGCCGGGTCAAGGCCTTCTTCGCGCAGACGCTGTTGAAGTTCTTCGCCTTTAAAGGTCTCGTAATGCGAATTCAACCGCGAAAGCTTGTCAAGAACGTCCGTACCAAATCCGAAAACTTTTCCTACTTCCCGAACAGCAGATCTTCCACGATAGCTGATCACATTCGCGGTCATTGCGGACCCGCGGCGGCCAAATTTTTCGTAAACGTGCTGAATTACTTTTTCGCGATCATTGCCTGACGGAAGGTCGATATCGATGTCCGGGTATTGTTCATATTTTTCAGAAAGAAACCGCTCAAACAAAAGCTTGTTCTTTATTGGCTCAACGGCCGTTATGCCTAATGTATAACAGACCACCGAATTTGCTGCAGATCCGCGTCCTTGCGAAAGAATGCCTTCACGTTTGCAAAAATCGGATATATCGTTCACCTGCAAGAAATAACCGCCCAAGCCTTTCATCTTGATGACCGCCAATTCTTTGTCTAATCTTCCTTGAACCTGATCCTTTACTTCCTGCGTAGCGGTCCTATATCTTTCTATCGCCCTGTGCTCGACCTGTGCCCTTAAAAAACTATCGATCGTTTCACCGGCGGGAACGGGATAATCCGGAAAGTTATAAGAAAGCTCATCGAGTGAAAAATCAATTCGCGAAGCAATATCTGCCGTAACGTCTATCGCCTTTGGCAGATCTTCGAACAACATCCGCATCTCAGTGTGCGATTTCAGGTATCGCTCGTCGTTCGCGGAAAGAAGATTGCCTGCTTTGTAAATAGTGGTGTGGTTTTTTATACAGGTAAAAACGTCAAAAAGTTCGCGATCATACCGATCTGCATAATAAGCTCCGTTCGACGCAAAATATGGCAGACAAAGCTTTTGCGAATATCCTAACAATATCTGATTGATATATTCTTCGCCGCGAAGATGGTGCCGCTGAAGCTCTACATATGACCGTCCTTCAAAAACGCCGCTAAGCCACATGAGATCTTCAAGCCCTCGGCCGTTCTTTATACTATTATGCAAAAAACCGTCAGCTCCGCCCGTAAAGCACAGCAGGTGCTGTGAATGCCGCTCTATGTCTTCGCGTGTTGCAAAATGCTCGCCCTTTTTGTTTCGCAGCTTTATGGTCGTTATCAGCTTCGCAAGGTTTTCATATCCCGCCCGATCCAATGGCACAAGCGGCAGAAGACTGCCGTCCTCCATCGTGATCTCAGCACCGATGATCGGTTTTATCCCATTCTTTTTCGCTTCTAGGTGAAAGCGCACCGCACCGGCCACCGTATCACGATCAAGTAAAGCTATATGTTCAATTCCAAGTTCGGCTGCACGGGCAGCCAATCTTTGCGGCTGGGATCCCGAAGAAAGGAAACTGAATGCAGAGCGTGTGTGAAGTTCACAAAACATCAATCATACTCCCCGATAAGCAGCCACTCCTTGTTTGCCTTGGCAAGCCGATATATACCTCGACCCTCGACCTCTACATCCCATTCCTGTGTCTTCCAAGACCTGTCCCACCAAGTAGAATTCCCCTTCCAAACGCCGCTGTATTCCCGAACATATCCGTCGAAATATTTTGTTCTTATAAAGACCAATCGGGCGTCGCGATATATGACCTCGGCCCGTCGCGGCGGTCGATAATATGTGAATGCCAGCGAAGGCTCCTGCGGGACAGCTATATCACCTTCAACCCCGGCGGGCATTAGATCAGCCGCAAGTTCAAAGGGTTCGGCAAGGCGGCGGTCCAAAACAGCGGGCCGGCCAACGTTATCTTCACCTACCATTTTTTTCAATTTATTTACCGTCAGCATCAGGCTTTCAGGTTCGGGACGCGACACAGCATACAACCCTCGCTGCGAAGGTCGTGGTTTTGTAAAATGCGTGGTCGCCCTTACACTCACTATTTCCGATCCCGGCGGTTCAAGCGAAACCCGCAGATGGATCAGCTTTTGCCAAAATGCTCGTTCCAGCGTTGGAAACGATGTCTTGATCTCGTATGTCCGTGTCGTTTTGTTCCTTAGTTCAAGCCCTATATCTATATGTTCCGTACTATGTCCACGATGGGCCGTTTCTGCAAACAACCTTTCCAGACCGCGATTAAGCAGGAATATCAACTGCTGAAAATCTTCGACCGGCGAATCTAATGTCCATTTCCATGACACACGGTCTTGTTTAACGTTCGGCGTCAATTGCAAAGTGCTTTTCTGTTCGATGACATCAAGCACTTTTTGAAAACCTTTTCCATAGCGGCCTATCAGTTCATCTGCCGGAACTTCAAGCAGATCTTCGACCTTATCGATACCCAGATCACCCAATACATTAAGCGTATCTTGTTCTATCGGAAGCTGAAACAAGGGCAGTTTTGCAAACGATCGCGGCGAATTCACCGTATGGCGTCCTTTATTTTGACGCGCCAATAAGCAGGCACTTTCAACTGTTTCGGCCACTGCCACACTGCTCGTCAGACCATATTCCTGTAACTGTTGAAAGATATTTTCAGCTATTTTATCCGGCCCTCCGATCAGCCGCTCAAGCCCGCTCACATCGAACAATATGCCGTCATCAAGCATTTCAATGGAATATGCAAATTCGCGAGCAACGGCCAGTAACCCCCGCCGGGCCTGTTTTATGTCAGCCGAAACAATGCATGCATACAATTTAGCCCTTTTCATAATTCGCTTCGATCCGCATCCGGATCGGCCCATCGTAATAATGCTTGCGCGAAGCCATTTTAATGTTTATCGAACGAAGCAATTTAAACCGTCCGCTGCCGGACCACATCGCCTTTTCTCGTTCAAAGACAAATGATCGTTGTGAGGCAGATCCGGTGACCGGCTCTTCTCCTGTAACGACCATCAGCGTGGGTGTTTCTTTCATTCGGGTACGGTATCGATACCAATAGGTCTTTGGCACCATTCTCAGTTTCTGCTGCGAAAGCCCGCATAGATTAAGCCATATCGCCCCAAAACCTTTTGCCTGAACCAGATGATCGGCCGCCATAAAAGCCTTTTCGATGCATCCACCGCACCTGACCCACAGCAGATTTTCCAGCAATACGCCGCCAGCCGCGGCCGTGATCGGATCGAATCCGTTGCTGGAATCGACCACCGCACATACTTCTCCGGCAACCGTCAGCTTGGCCAATAAGGCAAGAGCGATCGCAGTCTTGCCGGAAGCAGCTCCGCCAGAGATCTCGGACAAAGAACCGCGGGCAAATGCGATACCCGCAAATTCCAAAACTATTTCATCGGAATGGCTTTGTTCTTCCTTGAGCTGTGAGGCCGATTTGACCAGACTTAGTTGTGCCACGACAATATTTCTCGGCCTCGTTTTTGTGCCGGACTTAAAAGTATATTGCAAAGATGAAACAACCGTCAACGAAAGAAACTTGAATAAAAGCGGCTGTCCGCTGCTTGAACCTACGGCTCTTAGAATGGGCGTAAACCTAGATATTAGAAAACGCGGATCCTCAATAGAAGCAGGTATTTGATAGGCTGCCGCCTCGTCTTTTTTGAAATGAATTCAATTCGAAGTGTGTAGAAGCTGCTATTTCAATAGCGGCGGCGGCGGCCAAGATCGCGTCGGGGCTGTTTGGCAAATTGGTCGAGATCACGATTATAACGGCCATTCGCATCAAGCAGCGGATATAGCTCTCTGGCAGGCGAAAGGTATGCGGCACGCAATTCAACGGGGCGCGTTCCGGCACGGTTGATCACACGCACCTTGGTGCCGCGCACTTCGCCTATCCACCGGGCAAATTCTTCCGCCCGGCCGACCGTCGCCGAAAGCAGCAAAAGCCGGATCCGCGGCGGCGTCAAGATTATGGCCTCTTCCCAAACATGGCCGCGCTCCTCGTCAGCCAAATAATGTGCCTCATCAAGTATCACAAAATCGGTTCTAACCTGGTCGCCGCTGCGAAGTGCGTCAAAAAGCTGGTTGCGATATATCTCCGTAGTGCCTACTATCAATGGAGCATCAGCATTTTCCTTACGGTCGCCGGTCAAGATCCCGACATTTGCGGAGTCGAATTCCGTTCCAAATTCGATATATTTCGAGTTTGTCAGAGCTTTCAGCGGAGTCGTATAAAATGCCCGCGATCCGCGCTTTAACAATCGCCTGATCTCCTCCCGAGCGATCCATGTCTTACCGCTGCCGGTCGGTGCGGTAACCAGCACGTCCTCGTGTTCGATGGCCTCCAATGCCTCTAGTTGAAAATCATCGGGCCTAAATTCACCCTTTGCCGGAACACCGATGCCGGCTAATAGTTCGACCACAGCGGCACGCTGTTCGGGTGTTTGCCGCGGCACCTGCAAAGCGGAACTTTCCGCCGCAAGCGAACGTTTGTCATTTCGTTCTTTAGAAGGATGCGGGCGTTTGCGGTCTCGCCTGCGTTTATCGTTCTTTGGCCTCGGCATATGGTGTGAATATAGACCTTTCTTTCGGGGAAGTCTAATCTTTCATTTGACCGTCCAAAATGTTAAAATAATAATTTGTGCCGCAACGCTGGGGCGGCTCTATGCGTCTAAACTGTTTGCCGGGGTCGCCTATGACATGGCAAAGTTTCAGACGGCAATATTAAAGTTATGTTCGAGCAGCATTTACAAGACATTGAACCGGAAGTGCCGGCACCGCAAGAGGGCGACATTTTCGCCAATTACGAGGTAGGCCGATGGGTGCTGAGCCCGCGGATCTATAAGATATTTGCGGCCTCGGCTATCGGTGTATTCGCGACCTTTGCTTTAATGGCACAAACGAATATTCTGACCGCCCGCGGCTGCGACGGCTTCTTTGTCAGCCGTGTCTGCCAGGTTCTTGATACCGTTTATGTTGCTACCGTCTTGGCCGGAACCGAGCGCGAATATGCCGAATTTGAATACGAAAAGACGGAACTCGAAGATGCGGACATTACCTTCATTGATGTCGGCGGTTCGAATGCTCCGCTGACCTATCCGCCAGGCTATTTTCAGATCGCCAATCCGGTTCAGTTCGCTATGCAGCAGCAGATGGCAAATGATCCGACGGCCGGAATGCCGCCTGCGATCGGTTCGCCAATGCCCGCTTTCAACCCTCCGCCGTCAAATACCGGCGGCGTCCTGGATAAAAAGCAGAAATTACCCAGATCTAATCCGAATGCTTTGGATGGGGATGTGGTCGGCGGCTTTGATACCGGCGATGATGAAACACCGGCCGGCGACAATCCTACGCGAAAAGGCCAGGGGAAAAACAGGCCCGGCGGCGACCAAACCGCCCAGGCAAAGCCCACGCCGACACCGGCATCAACTCCGGCCGGCGAAGCTCCCAAAGCCGATGCCTACGGGGTTGTTATCAACAAACTTCCGATCAAACGTTTCGGGGCTTCGGTGCTCAAAGGTATCGACGATAAATCGATCGACATTACCCGTAATTTCAAAGCGACCGTTCGCGGAACACTGACGCGAAACAAAGACCAAGTAGTTGTTCTGACGAACGTTAAACCGGTCATTTCGCCGAACGACCCTCCTTCGGATCCGGCCATGGAGAAGCTGGCGATGGAAGCGGTCATTGCCGCGGCAGATGCCGGATGGCTTGGATATCTCGAAAAGGTAAACGTAAAATCGAAAGACATTACCATATCCATCGAGCAGAATGATAACGAATTCATCGTCAATTTGCTGGCGGTGGAAGCTTCAGAAAGTGCTGCGGACAATGCCGCCGGTGCCCTTTCGAACTTGTTGCTGGTAGCAGGTGCGGTGGCCGGCGGAGATGAAAAAGAGTTTCTTTCACTCGCTTCCCCAACATCAAAGGGCAAGACATTTGTTTTGAAGATCCAAGGGCCGAAGCAGAAACTGCAAGACCTTATTCAACGTAAGCTTGCGGAGTCGCGTTCAAAAGACGACACTATGAATAACGCCGTAAAACCGGCAGGCAGTAACAATACTGCCAAAAGATAGCTTGTGAACGATCGCAAAAGCAACAATTCGATCCTGATCATCGCTACATTGGGCGTCTATCTCGGCCTGATGCTGGCGGGTGCTCCGGCGTCTGCTTTTGCTAATCCGGCCGCGACAACGCGGTATTTCGATATTCGCGAAGAGATCGAATATGCCGAACCGCTCGATACAGATCCGGATGATCTATTCGGCGAATCGATCGTTGCCCTTGTAAAAGACCTCGACCGCCTTTCGGAAAAAAAGAAGTTTGATTGGGCCGCATCGTCGTCTTTCACGATCGAAAGTTTAAGCTTTGACGAAAAGACCTCTAAACCTTCCTTCCTTGGCGGCGGGAACATTTCAAACAAATTGGCCCGCCAAGCCTTAGAGAAACACACGCTCGCTTTTTCAAGGGCTTTGCTGAAAGAAAAGGTGCGCGTCGGTGCCGGCAAATTTCATACGGCCCGGCCGGAAGCGATCGATGCCGAATACCGCTTTAAAGACGGCATTTCGCTGACGATTACGGTAAATACTGACAGCCCCTCGCACGCCGCCCTGTTGGCCGAAGCGATCGATGGTTATCTCAATACGGTCAGTCGCGATCTTAAAAGCCGCCCTCGGCAAATAGTCAAAGCCAACACGACATCAAAGGTCGATGATACTAAAGTGATCATTGCCACCAGTCTTGCACGCTCGGATATATCGGATATTCTCGCCTAGCCGCCGAACGGACGTCGTTTCGGCACCGATCAACATAAAAAGATCCCGGCAGAGCGGCCGTCTTTCTCATCTCGAATGAGAGCGGCCGGGCTTTCGGCGAGGATTAGATAAAAGAGGTTCTATGGCAGTTAATAGTTTTGCAGACAAAATAGTTAAAAAGATATTTGGTTCAAGCAGCGACATCTTTCTAAAAAAGGTCAAATCGATCGTTGTTGAGATCAACGCACTCGAAGCCGATATTCAAAAGCTTTCCGATGAAGAGCTAAAGGCACAAACGCCTAAATTCAAACAAATGATCGCTTCCCGGCTCGAGGGAATCACCGACGGCACGGAACGCCGCAAAGCGGAACAAGAGATCTTGAGAAAGATCCTGCCCGAAGCTTTTGCGACCGTTCGCGAAGCTTCAAAGCGCGTAACCGATATGCGCCACTTTGATGTTCAGCTGATCGGCGGCATCGCCCTGCACGAAGGCCGCATTGCCGAAATGCGCACCGGTGAAGGTAAAACGCTTGTGGCAACACTTCCGTCTTACCTGAACGCTCTTACCGGACGCGGTGTCCACGTCGTCACTGTAAATGATTACCTCGCTTCGCGAGATGCTGAATGGATGGGCCGCATTCACCAGTTTCTCGGCCTGACCGTTGGCTGCATTCAGAACGACATGGATGATGTCGAACGCAAAGAAGCGTATGGCTCAGACATCACTTACGGAACCAATAACGAATTCGGCTTCGATTATCTACGCGACAATATGAAGTTCGACGTCGAATCGCTCGTCCAGCGGGACCATTATTTCGCGATCATCGACGAGGTCGATTCGATCCTGATCGATGAGGCACGTACGCCGCTTATCATTTCGGGAGCCACCGATGAGGCGACCGATAAATACTACGCTGCCAATGAGATCATCCCGAATCTCGAAAAAGGCCACAAAGACGAAGAGACCAAAGTAACCACTGGCGATTACCTTTTGGATGAAAAGAATCATTCTTCGGTATTGACCGAACAAGGCGTTTCAAAAGCAGAACGTTTGCTCGGCGTTTCTAATCTCTATGATCCGGCAAATATGGACTTGCTTCACTGCGTTGAACAAGCCCTCAAGGCCCACACACTTTATAAAAAGGATCATCATTACGTCGTGCAGGAAGGCGAGGTCATCATTGTCGATGATTTTACCGGCCGATTGATGCAAGGACGACGCTGGTCTGATGGGCTTCACCAAGCGGTCGAAGCAAAAGAAGGCGTCAAGATCGAAAAAGAAAATCAGACGCTGGCGACCATCACTCTGCAAAATTATTTCCGTATGTATGAAAAGCTGTCCGGTATGACCGGTACGGCAGAGACCGAAGCCGAAGAATTCGGCACTACTTACGGGATCGATGTTGTCATCATTCCTACGAACCGCTCAATGGTGCGTAAAGACAATCCGGATAAGATATATCGCACGCTCGACGAAAAATGGGACGCCGTCGTCGAAGAGATCAAAGAATTCCACGAACGCGGTCAACCGGTGCTCGTCGGTACGGTTTCGGTAGAAAATTCGGAGTTGATCGCCCGCAAACTTGCGGAGGTCGGCATCAAACACAACGTTCTTAATGCTAAGTATCACGAACGCGAAGCAGAGATCGTCGCTCAGGCCGGACGCAAAGGGGCCGTCACCATTGCCACTAACATGGCCGGCCGCGGTACCGATATTCTCCTCGGCGGCAACCCGGAATTTCTTGCAGAAGAATATCTCAAGCGTCAAGAGATCAACCCGGACAATGCTACGCCCGAACAGCTCGAAGAAGAGCTGAGAAAAGCAAAGGCTGTGGTCGAAGCCGAACACAAGGAGGTCGTCACCGCCGGCGGCTTGCATATTTTAGGAACCGAACGCCACGAATCGCGTCGTATCGATAACCAGCTTCGCGGCCGTGCCGGACGCCAAGGCGATCCCGGTTCTTCGCGCTTTATGCTGTCGCTGGAAGACGATCTGATGCGCATCTTTGCGGGCGACAAGGTTCGCTCGATGATGGAATGGCTCGGTATGGAAAAAGGCCAGTCGATCGAATCAAAAACGGTCTCTAAACAGATCGAACGGGCACAGAAGGCCGTCGAAGCCCGCAATTTTGAAACACGTAAACATGTTCTGAAATATGACGACGTGATGAACAAACAGCGTGAGACCATCTACGGCCTGCGTCGCCAGCTGATGTTCGAACCGGAACATCGCGAATATCTACTTGGCGAAAATGGTGTTGCTCGCGATCTTCTTCACGATCTGACAGATAACCTGTTGCCGCTTACGCTCAGCCCCGATCAATGGGACGTAAATACTTACGCGGCGGAGATCGAAAGCATTTATGCGATCGATCCGGCAGAAGATGCCGGCGTTGATTTCAAAACCATGACGGCCGATGAGGTTCAAGACCTTATTTGGGAAAAGGCCGTTGGCTCCTATGCCGAAAAAGAAGCTCTTGCCGGCGAAGAAAGCCTCCGTGCATACGAACGCTATATCATGTTGAATATCATCGATTCTCAATGGAAAGATCATTTATTGTCGATCGATCAGGTAAAACAAGGTATCGGATTGGTCGGCTACGGCCAGAAAGATCCGTTGGTGGAATATAAAAAACAATCGTTCACGATGTTTCAGGACATGCTTGACCGCATCGACACGAACACCACCAAAGCCTTGTTCCACCTAGAGATCGTCCAACGCGATGAACAGGCTGAAATGGAAAGGTTGGAGCGTCTTGAGCAACAGCGGGCCCGCAAACAAGCTGCCGGCATGGCCTTTACCGGTGCGATGTCAACGGCCGCATCGGCGGGCGAAGAAGCCGCGAAGGCAACCCCGTTCGTTCGTGACCAGCCTAAAGTAAAACCGAATGATCCGTGCTATTGCGGTTCCGGTAAGAAATTCAAAAAATGTCACGGTGCTGCTTTGTAAAGAGAAAAGCATCATCACCTTTCGGGCAGTGTATGACCGCACTGCCCTTTTTCTTTTTAAAACTTTGCAAGCCTCTCTCTCTTGATGCGTTCCGTAAATGGTACAAGCGAATTTACATCTTTGAGAGAGGCTTTTTATGAACCGAATCATTGTTTCAGTTTTGATCGCAGCCGCAGCGGCCACCGCCGCCGTATTTGCGGTCTCCAGCATCCGCACCGTTTCAAATACTTCCCTTGCCGCAGAAGATCCGCAGATCATATCCGCGGCCGACCCTAAACCGCAAAAGACGATGAAGCCCTTCAGCTCCGAAGCCGCGTTCGTCCAATTCTTTAAAGAGCAACGAAAAGCTAAGAGGTCGGTGGCCGCCAATGCTGCAACTACAGATTCCGCCGCCGCACCGACATCGTCAGCCGCTAAGGAATCAAAGGCAGAGGAATCGATCACCAACAATCAAACTGCCGGGGTTGATGAAGGCGGCATCGTCAAAAATCACGGCGACCACCTGGTGATCCTTCGCCGCGGACGTCTCTTTACTGTTCGCATCGGAGATAATTCGCTTAAACCGGTTTCACTTATCAATGCTTTCGCCCCCGGCGTTTCACCGAGCGGTGATTGGTACGACGAAATGCTTATCTCCGGCGATAACATCGTCGTCATCGGATTTAGCTATTCACGCGGCGGAACCGAACTAAATATGTTCAAGATCACACCGGAAGGGCGTCTATCTTACAATGCAACCTATCATCTGCGTTCGAACGACTATTACTCTTCGCGCAATTATGCCAGCCGCCTTATCGGAAACAAACTTGTATTCTACACACCGACCTATCTTGGCTTTAACGGATCGGAAGTAAGCGGCATTCCGGCCGTTCGCCGCTGGACCGGCAAAAATGTGCCCGGAGATTTTCGACCTGTTCTCAGCGGGGTCAATATCTATCGGCCAAGCCGCGACATCGGCGACTATACCACTCTCCACACAGTAACGTCTTGCGATATCGGCACCGGCTCGCTCGAATGCAAAGGCACCGGAGTTCTCGGTTCGTGGGGCCGCGTCTTCTACGTTTCCGCGAATTCGGTCTATGTTTGGACCGGCACCTCTTATCATGATGCCGAAGCCGGTTCGATGCTGTTCCGGATGCCGCTCGATGCGTCTGCTCCGAGCGCTATCGGAGCCGCCGGCGGCCCGGTGGATCAATTCTCTTTCCTCGAAAGCGAGGGCAATCTGAATGTCTTTGTCCGAAAGGATTTCTATGGCGATTCAATGTGGAATGCCGAGGTTTCTGAAGGCAATGCGGCTCTTTTGAGACTTAGTCTCAGCGAATTCGGCGACGGCAGCGAAAATACCCGCCGTGGTGCCTATCTTAAATTGGATGCTCCGCAAGATTATTCTTTGCAGAACCGGTTCGTCGGCGACCATCTGCTCTACGGCAGCGGAGATACCTGGTTCAATGAAAAGAAAAACTTGCGGCCCGACAAAGATCTGAATGTGGTCAATTGGCGTACGGGCGACACCTCAAAACTTGCGGTCCCTCACCACATCAGCCGCATCGAACAGCTCGGCGATGATGCCATTGTCATCGGCCCGGCAAAGAACGACCTCTACTTTACCCCTGTGTCTCTAGCTGGTGCGCCGGAATTGCGTGCACCCTTCATACGCCGCGATGCCGCTCAAAGCGAAACACGCAGCCACGGTTTCTTCTATCGCTCAACCGGTCGCGATTCTGGGATCTTGGGATTGCCCATCGCCCGCAGCCAGCGACCCGGCTATCGCCAGCTTCGTGAAAATTCCAGCTCAATGATCTTTTTGCGAAACACCGGTCTCCACCTTTCGGTCGCCGGCGAATTGAATGCCGAATCTGTTGACCAAAATGATGGCTGCCGAGCGTCGTGCGTAGATTGGTATGGCAATTCGCGGCCGATCTTCATTGGCAACCGAATTCTTGCTCTGATGGGTTATGAGATCGTTGAGGGCTCGCTCCGCGACGGCCGTTTGACCGAAAGACGCCGCATCTCTTTTTCGCCGAGTGCTATGGCGTCACGAGAATACGGATCGAAACTTAATGATCTGAGCGGCGTCTTCGACGACCAATAAAACTCTATCGCGGCTTTTTTAGGCAGAAGATGCGACATCCGTGTCGGTCTTCTGCTTTTTTCGCGCTTCATGGCCCATTCCGGCACTGTTCTCATTTCATTCCCGTGATCTTTTCGGCAGCATAGCCTTGCAATTCATAAGGCCTGTGTGATATTAAGTTAACGTTAACTCAATTTCTCCGGTTTTAACACGACTTACAGCATGGCAAAACGAAAACAAGCTACACTAACGGATATCGCACGCCGCAGCGGTGTTGCCACGATGACGGTCTCGCGTGTCGTGAACCGGTCCGGCTACGTTAGCGAAGAAACCCGCGAAAAGGTACTTGCCGTTGTAAAAGAAATGAATTACCGCCGAAACGGTGTGGCCCGCAATCTGAAACGGCAGCGGACAGACACCGTCGGGCTCGTCATCGGCGACATCTCAAACCCCTACGCCACAGAACTGGCAAATGCCGTCCGCGAAACACTTGCTCTTCGCGGCTACAATCTTTTTATCTGCATCAGCGAACATAGCGCCGAAGAAGACATCGCAGCCTTTGAGTCGCTCGCCGATCATAATGTTGATGGAATAATCGTGGCTACCCGCTCAAATACAGAAGGAGATGAAAAACTCCGCAGCATTGCCGAAAGCAGCATGGCCGTCGTCGTGGTCGGCCGCGATCTTGTTCACGAACAGATAGATTCGGTCGCAACTGATAATTTTGCCGGCGGATTTGAAGCCACTCGGCATTTGATCGACCTCGGCCACAAACGTATCGCATTTTTAGGGGCCGTTTATGAGAACCGTTCGACTCTAAAGCGTCTGCAGGGTTATCTGGAAGCTCTCGAACAGCACGGCTTTGAGGTGGACGAAAGATTGATCACCGGCGGCAGCACGACAAAATTTGATGTCCCCGGCTATTCGACTGAAAAGATCGGCTATGAAGGCATGAAACGTCTTCTCTCGCTTCCGAATGCTCCAACGGCCGTTTTCGCACGAAATGATTTCACCGCCGTCGGCGCAATGACCGCCGTCAAAGAAGCAGGCCTTTCGATTCCGCAGGACATCGCAATTGTTGGTTTTGATGACACGCCGATGGCCGTGCACACAATGCCTTCGCTGACGACCGTTCGCCAGCCCATGCGTCTGCAGGGCAAACTCGCGGCCGAAATGCTCTTGAAGCGCATAGCAGCCAATGACCTCGGACGCTCCGAAAAGATCCTCGGCTGCGAACTGATCATACGTGAATCGAGCGTTTTTCCCGCTTGAACTCATGTATTAACCGGAGAATGCTTAGCATCTATGAATGTTATCGTTAACATAAATAAATGGGTTCGAGTGCCGATGTTGTCGGCTCTGCTCCTCATTGTTTCTGCAACAAGCATTTCGCCGATCGTCATGGCTCGCCCCATCGACGAGATCGCACCTTTTACCGAACTCCTCGCCCGCCCAATCGAACTTCGCAAGGAACTGAACGGGGTTCATCCACGGTTGTTTTTTACCGAAGCTTCGATTCTCGCCTTTCGCTCCAAAGCAAAGACCTCTGATGGCCGTGAATTGTGGCAGCAGGTTCTGTCGGATATTCAAACACTACGGCGACCTGCTCCCGACCCGCATGACGAAGACCTATATAAAAGCGGACTCGATAAGCGCAAGCCGGGCAGCATCTCGCAATACAACATGGCATTCCAGATAGCCGAAACAGCCTTTGCGTATGCGGTCGAACAGGATCCGCGATATCTCGCAGCGGCAAAAAAGTGGACGCTCGCGGCCTGTGAAATGCCTCTCTGGGGCTATACCTACAACAAACCCAATGTTGATCTGCCGCCGGCACATCTGCTTTATGCCGTCGCCTTTTCCTACGACCTTTTGTACCGGGAACTTTCACCCGAAGAAAGGTCTATTATTCGCGAAAAGCTCTTGAAACAGGGCCGGCTGATGTATGAATACTTCAAATACAAGCAAGGTAAACGCTATACATTCAGCCAAAATCACACCTGGATCCCGATGGCCGGACTTGCCATCGCCGCTTACGCTCTCATGGATGAAGCACCGGAGGTCAAGGCCTGGGCACAGCTTTCGCGGGCGGTATTTGACCGCACCATGCTTACCTTCGGTACGGACGGATTCTTTTATGAAAGTTTCCATTACCTCGGTTTTGCGTTTCGTTGGGCGATCAGATATTTCGACGCCCATCTTGCCGCCACCGGCGAAGACCTATACCGGCCGATGCGCTCAAAACTTGCCGGCATTAAATACTTTGCGATCCATTCGGTCCTGCCGGACAGCAAAAACATCTTCGACATCGGCGATATCGGCGAAGGTTCACTAACGCGCAACGGCATCTCAACCCGCGAAAAGATATATGCCGAATATGACATGATCTATCGTCTCGCGGCCGTCTATCAAGATACAAAAGCGCAAGGTGTCGCCGACCATCTGCGAAAAAAGACGGTTCTGGGAACCCGCGAACCGATGTGGGCATTCATCAACCGCGATCAGAAAGTTGGATCTGATCCGCTGGAACAGATATCTGCTTACCATCATTTTACCGATAACGACACGGTTTTCTGGCGTTCGGATTGGTCTGAAAGAGCAACGGCGATAGCGTTTCGCAGCTCACCGCCGGAAGGCCACCATGCGGCACGACTGTCGCCTAAGATCAAGGATTGGCGGTTGAACCAAGGGCATGCCCATCCGGACGCGAATTCCTTCATTATTTGGGCCGGCGGCAAGTATCTGACCGGTGACACCGGATATTTAGGCATCAAGCAGACGGACGACCACAACACACTTTTAATAAACGGCAGCGGCCAACAGCAGGACGGAAGATACGAGGTCTTCAAAGACATATCTCAGACCCGCCTCGACCACATCCGCATTAGCGAAACTCACGGCGGCAGAGACCATTTTTTTGTGTCCGGCGAAGCCTCGGCGGCATATGCCCCGGAACTTGGCGTGAACACCTTCCGCCGGGAAATGCTCTACCTTGCTCCGGGCTATTTCGTGATCCGGGATCTCGTCGAAACCGAAAAACCGGCGGGCGTCACATTTATGCTCAATGCCGACCGTGATATCAAGATCCAACAAGGCCGCATCGATCTTATCAACCAGGACGTCACGCTCGGTGTTTTTCCCCTAAGCGGTTTAACGGTAAAGACGGAGGTCGTCCCGCAGCAAGTGCAAGCCCGTGGATTGCCGGGCAGCGTAGCCGACGGCGACATGGAAGTTCGCGGTATGCAGCTTCGCATCGCAACCCAAGACGCGGCAAGATCGACAGAACTGATCAATGTGATGATCCCATTTCCCACGGCTTCCGAAATAAAACCTGAGGTATCGCGGAATGCCGACACCATCACGATCAAGTTTCCTGACGGATCAAAGGATCTCGTTTTTTTAACAGGCCTCGGCGAAGAGCTCGAAACAGACAGCAGCTTGGTCGTCATCAAGATAGATACGGCCGGCAAACCGGTCCGGGCGTACGTAAAAAATGCTGCGACCCTGACATGGCGAAGCCGCCTCTTATTTGCCTCCTCCCAAAAAAGAACGGGGATCTTTAGCACGGCCGAATAGGCAATGGCGGATGGGTCAAATTGGTTTATCCAATCAACTGACCGACCTTTTAGATTTTTTTATGACCGATCTAGGACAAACAAATACGGGCGGGACAAAATTCCGCGGCGTGCGTTGGGTCATCATTACGATGATCTTTTTCGCGACACTTATCAATTACATCGACCGTATGACGATCTCGGTTTTGGGTCCGACCATTATGAACGACCTGGGGTTGAACAATACCGAATTCGGTGCGATCGCCACTTGGTTTTTGCTTGCCTATACGGTAAGTCAAAGTCTTTCCGGCAAGCTTTACGACAAGATCGGGATAAAAAAAGGCTTTACGTTGTCGATCACGGTCTGGTCCTTGGCGGGGATCGCCACCGCTTGGGCGACCACGATCCGCGGGCTGAGTGCTTGTCGGTTCGTATTGGGGTTCGGAGAAGCCGGCAATTGGCCCGGTGCGGCGAAAACGGTCGCCGAATGGTTCCCTGCTCGCCAGCGGGCTATGGGTATGGCGATATTCAACAGCGGTGCGGCAATAGGTTCGATCGTTGCCACACCTCTGATCGTCGGACTCGCGGCCCTGTTCGGCAATTGGCACGATGTTTTCATAGTTACCGGCTTGCTCGGATTTATATGGCTTGGCATGTGGTGGTTCATTTATGACACGCCGGAAGATCATCGCTGGCTGACGCAAGAGGAATATCGGCTGATAAAAGAACAGCCGCAAACAATGGAACCGGTCCCGATGTCTGAGACCACGATCGCTGCTCAGGCTCCCGTGACCGTTCCGGAAGAAAAAGCGATCGGATGGTTCGAACTTTTGACCTACCGTCAAACGTGGGGAATCGTCCTTTCGCGTTTTCTTGTTGACCCTGTCTGGTGGCTTTATATCACGTGGCTGCCGCTTTTCCTAAGCAAGGTCCATGGATTTGAGCTGCGCGATATCGGCTTGTTCGCCTGGGTACCCTTCGTTGCCGCAGACGCCGGCAGCCTATTTGGCGGATGGCTCTCGGGGCATCTTATCGGCCGCGGCTGGTCTGTTAACAAGGCCCGTAAAACCGTCATCCTCTTTGCCGCTTGCCTTATGCCGGCGGGCATTGCCGCTGCTTTCACACCAAACGCGATGGCCGCACTCGGCTTGATCTCCGTGGTTCTATTCGGCTTTCAGGTATGGATCAATAACGTCCAAACTTTACCGAGCGATCTATTCTCATCAAAGGCGGTCGGGTCGGTCGCCGGCTTGGGCGGCACAGGGGCCGGTTTTGGCTCGATGATCTTTATTTTCACTACCGGATGGGTCGTTGATCATTTCTCTTATACACCGATATTAGTTGCCGCCGGGCTTTTGGCCCCGCTTGGCACAGCCGCTCTTTTTCTCTTTGTCGGCAAGATCGCAAAGGTCGGCGAAGCTAACAGATCTATCTAAAAATTGGGAGTAAAAACAAAAATACAGACTATGCAAAATTATTTTGATTTCAGCGGAAAGATCGTTCTCGTTACCGGTGCCTCAAGCGGTATCGGTCGCGCGACAGCGGAATTTTTTGGTGCTTGCGGAGCATCGGTCGCCGTACATTTTCACAACAATCAGGCCGGGGCAGAAGCTGCAGCCGCAACCATCAATGAAGCAGCCGGAACGGGCCGTGCGATTACTGTTCGGGCCAATGTCATTCATACGGCAGAGATCCTGGAAATGGTACGCGAGGTCGAAGAAAAGCTCGGCCCGGTCGATATTCTGGTCAACAATGCCGGTTCGTTGGTGGAGCGGCTCCGCACCCTTGAACTAAATGAATCTCGCTGGGATGAGGTGATCGACCTAAACGTAAAAAGCGCCTTTTTTGCCTCGCAGGCGGTAATACCCAAAATGCTGGAAAAAGGCTCCGGTGTGATCGTTAATACCACATCGATCGCCGCCCGCAATGGCGGAGCTCCCGGCTCTATCCACTATTCATCCGGCAAAGCGGCCATTTTGACCATGACCAAGGGCATGGCTAAGGAATTTGCCGCACAAGGGATCCGCATCAACGCAGTTTCTCCCGGAGTTATTGATACCCCTTTTCACGAGATCTTCTCAACGCCCGAAGCGATGAAGAATTTTGCACAGAACATAATTCCGATGGGTCGGGTCGGCAGATCTTCCGAGGTTGCCACCGTGATCGGGTTTCTCGCTTCTGATGCCGCCAGCTATCTGTGTGGTGAAACGATCGAGGTAAACGGCGGAATGCTGATGGATTAAAAGACGGGCCGCCCCCGGCCATATTGAAGGAGAGATTATGATCAGAAATACCAATGTCCTGGGAACAGCTTCGCTGATTCTCGCTCTGCTGCTGGTGTTTGCGGCGACCGCGGCCGCACAATCGACCACATCAACACTGGTCGGCAAGATCACCGATTCTAACGGTGCATCCGTCGCCGGAGCAGAGATCACGGCCACGCAAACCGGAACCAATCTGACACGAACCGTGGTCTCCGGTGAAAATGGCGAATATACCATCACCCAATTGCCCCCAAGTGTCTATAAGGTAACGGTGACGATGGCCAATTTCAAAACCGCCGTCAGCGAAGACGTCACGCTTTTGACGGACACCACGACGCGTATCAATCTTACGCTCGAAGCAGGAAATATTTCTGAAGTGGTGACGATCAATTCGGAACCGCCGGTGATCAATACTGACACACCTGAAAAGGGCGAGGTCATCACCGAACGCCAGGTGACCGAACTCCAGCTGAACGGTCGGGATTTTAAAGATCTCGCCTTGCTGGTCCCGGGAATCTATCGCCGGCCTTCTGAAGACGACCAAGGCCAAGGGCTCGGCTCCGCGGGCACACGCACCGATTCATCAAATTTTATTCTTGATGGTGTTGCCAACAGGAATGATCGAGACGGCGGCGTTGGCGTCAATACCTCGATCGAATCCATTCAGGAATTCAAGGTTTCGACTTCGACCTATTCAGCAGAGCTTGGCCGGGTTGGCGGAGCACAGGTCAGCGTTGTCTCAAAATCCGGCTCCAATCGCTATGCCGGCTCCCTGTTCGAATTTCTACGCAACGATGCCTTTGACGCTCAAAGCCCCTTTTATACGCCCGGAGACGAGAAAAAGCTGATCAGAAATCAATTTGGCGGCTCTTTCGGCGGCCGCTTGCCGTTCTTTAATTTCGGCGAAGGCGGCCCGATGTTCGACAGCGGACGCAACAAGACCTTCTTTTTTGCATCCTTCGAACAAACCCGCGAGATACGCTCCAATACCTCTTCTTCGATCGCACCGAGTGCGGCGTGGCGGCTGGGAGATTTTCGAAACGTTCGCGGAGCAGGCCCGGACGGCATTTGGGGAAACGCTGATGATACGAACCGTGTAATGTGTTTGCAGACAAGTTCGAATCCGCTGCGCCCGACACGGGTCGAATGTCCGACACCAAACGTTATTCCGCTGTCCCCGGATCCTACGCGCCCAAATCTTTTGACCGCCAGCCCGATCGCCTTGCAGATGCTGCAATATCTGCCGACGGCCAACAATGGTATCGATGGCTATAATTTTTCGGTGCTCAGCAATGTGCTGCCGCGAAATCTTTTTTCGGCAAAGATCGACCGCAAGCTGACCGACAAGAATTCATTCTATATCCGCTTTGCTACGGATGACCGCGATGCCCGAACCCCGGGTGCCGTTGGGCGTGTTTCCTATCCGGGATTTGGCCGGGACGTTGTGTATCGCCAAAAGTCTTATGCCTTCAGCGACACGCATACATTTTCGCCGACGATCGTCAATGAATTCCGTATCGGCTATCTGGATCAGGACAATAAGACCGTCAATCAGAATAACGGGATCGATTTCATCGGACAATTTGGAATTCCGGGCTTGCCGACCGGCCAACTTCCGGAATGGCAGGGCTTTCCGGCGATCCGCATTGATGGATTTCCGGATACGGGCGATAGTGCGAATACCCCGTTCAATTACGTTTACAAAAACCTTTCGATCTATGATTCGTTGACCTGGATCGTCGGAAAGCACAATCTCAAGATCGGTTTTGATGCTGTTCGCCCGAACTATATCGAAACCGATATCCGCAACGTCCGCGGCGATTTTCGTTTCCGTGGCCGATTTACCAACCCGGCCAATGCCACCGCCAATGGCTTTCGCTCTTTTGCGGACTTTATGTACGGCATCGTCGATTCTACCCAACGTCAAACCGGTGCCGAACCCGCAGATCTGCGTGCTTGGCAAACCGCCTTTTACATTCAGGACAATTGGCGAGTAGCTCCGTGGCTGACCCTGAATCTTGGTCTTCGTTATGATTACACACCGTTTTTATACGAAAGGACGAACAGGCTCTCCAATTTCATTCCGGAGATCGGAATGGCGGCTTGTGCTGACGGCGAAAAACGAGACGTCAATGGTGTCGTTATTTGCCGCGATGCGAATTCGCTCGGCCTTTCCCGTGCACTGGTAGATACCGATACCAATAATCTCGCTCCGCGGGTCGGTTTTGCCATCGATCCTTTCAAAAAAGGCAAAACGGTTGTTCGCGGCGGCATCGGCATATTCTTCAGCACGGAAACGATCAATCCTGCCCGTCAGCAGCTGGCGAACAATTATCCCTATCTGTTCCGGGAACAGTTCTCGCGATCTTCCACTGCAGATATATGGCAGATCCGTCTCGAAGACCCGTTTCCGTCGCCACGTGCGTCGCTACAGGGCTTGAATACTCCGCAGGGCATTCCGTCAGATTCACAAACCCCGGAGGTATATCACTACAATCTTACGTTCGAGCATGAACTTGCCGACGACCTCGGCCTGGAGATCGGCTATGTTGGATCTCAGGGGCGGCGTTTGGGTATGCGGTACAATTTGAATTATCCGTATCCGACGGGAGCTATAAGTGCCGGTATCCCCGTCACGGCCCGTGCCTTTCCACAGTTCGGCGACATTACCTATCAGATCCAGGGTGTAAATTCAAACTATAACGCCGTTCAGGCGGCGATCCGCCGTCGTTCAAAGAACGGATTGACGCTGCTGGCGTCATACACTTTCGGCAAGACCATGGATCAGAATTCCAGCACGAACAATTCCACGACCGGAGCTCAAAAAAACCCGCAGGATATTCACGATTTTCGCAAAGATTGGGGCCTCGCCGATCAGCACCGAACGCACCAATTCTCCGCTAGCTTCAACTACCTGATCCCCTTTGGCCGCCGCGGCAGCTTCTTTCGCGGAGCTAGAGGCTTGACAGATGCATTGATCGGCGGCTGGCAGATAAATGGTATTGTGACCCTGCTTTCGGGCCGTCCGTTCACGCCGGTATTCAGTTCCCTCGATACCGCTTCCGGCCGACCTGACCTTGTTGGCGATCCGATGGCGAATGTCCCTCCCGGTTTGTATTTCAATGAAAATGCCTTTGCACGGCCGGTGGCCAGCATCGATGATCCGACATTGTTCGGAAATTCCGGACGCAACATTCTGATCGGGCCAAAATACCAAACGGTCGATCTGTCGCTTTTCAAAAATTTCCGTTTCGCCGAAAAGATGCGGCTTCAGCTTCGATGGGAAGTGTTCAATGCACTGAACCAAAGCAACTATCAGATACCGCAGCATCTTCTTTTGACGAGCAATACGGGTGAATTTTACCAAACCGTTACGCCTAATCGCGAGATGCAGTTTGCGGCGCGGTTCACTTTTTGATCAAGGAACAGCGGGCCGGTTCTTACGGCCCCTTTTTTACTGTAGATAAATATATGCCGGTACGATCTTTTTGCTTCTTCTTGATCCTGTTCGCCTCTGCCGCCGCGGCATTTGGTCAAGACCAGATCGGAGCCTACCAGGTCCGGATATCGCTGGATCATGCGAATTGGAACTATGAACTCGGGCAAAAGGCCGTCTTTACTATTGCCGTCACGCTTAACAACAGCCAGGTCGCCGGATTGCCCGTAAAATATGCGTGCGGCCCCGAACAGATGCCTCCCACCGCAGAAGGGTCCATCACTACCTCCGACAAGCCTTTCGCGATCGAACTTGACGGAATGAAACAGCCCGGTTTCCTCCGTTGTATTGCCGCTCTTGATGTAGGCGGCAGATCATATCGCGGGCTGGCTACCGCCGGGTATCGGCCGGACCAAATAAGGCCGGTAACCGCTGAGCCGAAAGATTTTGATCGGTTTTGGCAGCAGGGCCGCAAAGCTCTTGATGCGATTCCGCTTGAAACAAAGATGGAGCGGCTGCCCGACCTGAGCACCTCCAAAGTAGATGTCTTCCATGTCAGTTTTCAGAATGTCGGCTCCGGCATCAGCAAGAACAGCCGCATTTACGGGATCTTGGCGATCCCTAAAACCTCTTCACCAGAACAAAGATTTCCTGCGCTTCTTCGCGTTCCGGGTGCCGGCGTTCGCCCGTACACCGGATCGGTCAGCATGGCCGAAAGAGGCTTCATTACACTGGAGATAGGCATTCACGGGATTCCGGTCACACTTCCGGCCTCCGTTTACGATGACCTCCGTTCCGGTGCATTGAACCGGTATATGCTGTACAACCTTGATGACAAAGATTCTTACTATTACCGCCGAGTTTACCTCGGTTGTTTGCGTGCCAACGACTTTTTAGTTTCATTGCCGCAATACAATGGCCGTGATCTCGGTGTTATCGGCAGCAGTCAGGGCGGGGCTTTATCGATCATGACCGCCGCCTTGGACAAGCGCGTAAAAGCGCTTGCGGCGATGTATCCGGCTCTCGGAGACACCGCCGGCTATGTCGCGGGACGTGCGGGCGGCTGGCCGCACGCTTTTCGAGACGAAAAAATGCGCTCCAAGGAAAAGCTCGAAACGGCATCCTATTATGATGCGGCAAATTTTGCACGGCGTTTGACCGTCCCCGGGCTTTACGGTTGGGGCTACAACGACGAGGTAGTTCCGCCGACATCAATGTTTGCTGTTTACAACCTCATCTCTGCCCCGAAACGTCTTCAGCTTTCGTTGGAGATCGGCCACACGGCAACACCGGAGCAAATGGACAGGATGTTCGATTTTCTAGAAACATCTTTAACGGAAGGAAAATAAAATTATGAGATCAAGATCTTTACGAACATTAAGCATATGGGCCATGCTGTTTGCGATGACAGTAATGGCCGCCGCACAAAAAGATGGCAGATCATCCGCAGCGGAAAAGCCCACGCCGGACATCGTGGACGGCAAATATGGCGAACATCAAAGAAATACCTTCGATCTCTGGAGGCCAAAGGCGAAAAAAGCTACGCCGCTCGTGGTCTTCATTCATGGCGGCGGTTTTGTCAACGGCGATAAAGATAAGCTTTCTGCCAGTCTTTTGGACCAGTTTCTAAAAAATGGCTATGCTGTCATGTCGATCAACTACCGTCTCTTCCCGGAAGTAAAGCTGCCGGAACTGTATATGGATGCGGCACGTGCGATACAATTCGCTCGTCTTAACGCCAAAGATTGGAATATCGATAAAGCACGTGTCGCTCTGACGGGCAGCTCCGCCGGAGCCCTTACGGCTTTGTGGATCGGCTTTCACGACGATCTGGCCGATCCCAAAAACAGCGACGCCGTGCTGAGAGAATCGACGCGGGTCATGGCTATTGCCGTCTTTTCGGCCCAAACCACGCTCGACCCCGATGTTCTTCAGAACGAAGTCGGTTCTGCGGTATTCAAACACAGTTTTGCCAACGGCAAGATATTTGGTTTGAAAGCCGCGTCGCCCGAGCTGAAAGCAAAGATGCTCGAATCATCCCCAACAACCTATCTGAGCGCCGGTGATCCGCCTGTCTGGGCGATGTACACCGTCGAGGATCGACCGATGACCGAAGAAACGAGCGTTAGCGATGCGATCCATCATCCGAATTTTGGAAAGGCGTTGAAAAAGCGCATGGATGCTCTGAAGATCGAATGTAAATTGAGACATAAGAACGACGGCGAAAACGTGAACAGCGACCTGCTTGCGTTCTTCAATAGATACCTGAAGAAATAATTATGAAGTTTTACCAAAAGATAATTACCTTTGTCCTTATTACGGCGTTTTCAATGGCAGCCGTTGCCGCTCAGGATAAACAGGAACTCGAGGCCGAAAAAGCTGCCGGAGCTCGACTGAAAGGCGAACACCCGATCGAAAGGTTGATGCGGGAACATCCCGTCAACCTCCGCCCGGAATTGAAAGGCGTTCATCCGCGAGTTTACTTGAACCAGTCTCAAATAGATGCGTTAAAGCAAAAAACGCTCGACCAGAAAGAGCTGTGGGAAGCGGCACTTGCCCGGGTGCGAGCTTTGTCGGTCGAACCGCCCGCTCCGCCGGCAGAAGAACGTCGTGTGCAAAACGAGGTTGGGTTGGGCATCGCCGAAGCCGCGCTTATTTTTAAGATCACCGGAGAAAAGAAATACCTTGATGCGGCGAAAAAATATATGGACGCCGCGGTCAGCTACGACATTTGGGGGTATTCATACAATAAGCCAAATGTCGATCTGGCAGCCGGCCATCTCCTTTACGGTATGGGCTGGGCCTACGACCTGTTATACCATGACCTGACTGCGGCGGAGCGAACAAAGTATCGCGAAAAGCTGGTCAAACAGGCTCGGCTTTTATACGACTTTTTCAAACCCAAAAAAGGCAAGACCTATGCATACAGTCAAAATCACACGTTCATACCGACCAGCGGTTTAGCCGTTACCGCCTATGCATTGATGGATGAGATCCCCGAAGCTCAGAAATGGGCTGATCTTTCACGCGCCATCTTTGACCGCGTGTTGGCTACCTACACCCAGGACGGTTATTTCTACGAAAGCATGGAATATTGGATATTCTCCACGCCCTGGTTAGTGCATTATATGGATGCCCATCATGCATCGACCGGCGAAGATCTCTATCAAACCACGCCGGGCTTCAGACTTGCCCACAAATATGTTTCACATATTACGCTGCCGGGCGGCGAATTCAATTTCGATTTCGGCGATATCTATGCCGGGAATGTTACCCGCTCACGCAAAGGTAATGATTATGAACGCGAACGCATAGACGGCAGATTTCGCACGAACTACAACATTCTATTCAATCTTGCCGGACGTTATAACAGCGGCGAGGCACAGGGCGTTGCAAACTGGCTGCGGTCTAAAGGCCAAGTCAACGCAGAAGAGATCTGGACATTCATTTGGTATCGGCCGGAGATCAGAGCAATATCGATCGAACAACAGCCCACATCTCATTATTTCGAAGATCACGGCGTCGTGTTCTGGCGAAACAATTGGGCCGACGATGCTACGGCTTTCGCCTTTAAGGCCGGTCCGCCGGAAGGCCATTCCGTAACGGAAAAGGTCGAACAATTTCCGGATTGGCGTCTTTCCAGCGGTCATGCTCACCCGGATGCCGGCAGTTTCATAATCTGGGCGAATGGTAAATACCTGACGGGCGATTCCGGTTACGCCGGGCTTCCACTGACCGAACATCACAACACGCTGGTATTTGACGGCATCGGCCAAAACCGCGAAGGCAAAGGCCACGACGTTTTCACCGGCATCCCATATTCGCGGCTGAACAAGATCCGGTTGACCAATGTTCTGCTGGAAAAAGATCGAGTTGCCGTTACCGCAGACATTGCCGCTGCCTACGAACCGGAGGTCGGCGTTAAAAAGCTGGTCCGGAGCTTTGAATTCATCGCTCCCGGCAGCTTTATCGTCAAAGACCGGATCGCCACCGACATTCCCCGCACGGTAACGTCGTTCCTGCATGCGGACAATTCCATCATCGGCGACGGGCCGGGCCGGTTCATTTTTGAGCCGCCTGCTCCTTCCCTTTTTGTGACGATTGCCAAACCGGATCTGTTTAAAATGGAGGTGGAAAAGAATATCCTGACAACGCCCGGCCGTCCCGGATCTGTGGATAAAGGGGAACGCGAAGAGCGCGGTGTGCGTTTGAATATTTCGACCAAAGCAAAAACGAGAACGCAGGATCTCGAGATCAAACTGGAGATCAAAAAATAACTCTTATACCGCAAAAGAGGCTGTTCTGAAACCAGCCTCTTTTTTGATCTTGATCGCTATTTCACAAGCTTTTTCAAGCTGCCGCCGGCACTGATCTTTCGGTTGCCGGCCACTTTTTCGGCTTCGGCGAAAGCACGTAGAAAGTTTTCTCCGAGAACCTTTTTGATGTCTCCCTCAGAATATCCGCGTCTCAGCATTTCATAGGTCACAACCGGCAGATCTTCGGCTCCGTTCATACCGGTCGGCAAAAACGGGACGCCATCAAAATCGGATCCGATGCCGACATGGTCGATCCCGGCAATATTCTTTATGTGGTCAATGTGATCTACGATCTTCATGTAAGGCGTAATATAGATCGGGTTTGCTTCTTCCAATTTTCTGAGTGCTTCATCAAAACCCCGGCGATCGTCTTTGAACTGCTCTCGAAGCTTCGATGTCTGTTCGCGGAGCCGTTCTGCCCGCTCATTTTCTTCTTTATTGGTACGGGCGTCCAAAAACGATGGATAGAAATTCACCATTACGACACCGCCGTTTTTAGCGACGCGCTTCAACACGGCATCTGAAACATTTCGGGTGTGGTCGTTGACGCCGCGGGCGGATGAATGAGATGCGATGACCGGAGATCTGGTAATGTCGAGCACATCATTCATAGTCTTTTCAGAAACGTGGGAAATATCGACCAACATTCCCAGCCGGTTCATTTCCTGCACTACCTCTTTGCCGAAATCGGTCAACCCATTATGTTTTTCATCACGATGCGCATCTGCCCAGTTGGTCGCTACATTATGCGTCAAGGTCATGTAACGAATTCCCAAGCGATAGAAATTTCTCAGCGCATAGAGCGAATCTTCTATTACATAGCCGCCTTCAACGCCCATAAGAGCACACATCTTTCCGGCTTTTTTTGCCCGCCGTATGTCAGCGGCGGTCGTACAGGAAACAAATGTATCGGGATTTCGTTCAACCTCGCGGTTTGTAGCATCGATCAGGTCCATTGCCCGGCGCATCGCCCCACCGGTTTTCATTGAGCTGCCCGAAACATATATCGAAAAGAACGTCGCCGTAATGCCGCCCGCCTTTAACCGGGCAATGTCCGTATGGAAAGGGTCGCCGCCGAGATGATATTTCCCGACGGAGTTTGAACGCATATCGAAATCTTCATCCACCATCGGCGATGTTATGTCGTTGTGTCCGTCAACGACTATCGCTTTGCGATGTATTTTCAGAGCCTTTTCCCACAATTTCGGATCGGCATCCTTCGGCATCGTCTGCCCGGCGGCGGTCGCAGCACATACCACCAAGATCGACATCAAAACAGCAGATATTTTTGTTTTCATAATTATTTCAATTTCGGAAGAGATGAAAAAATTCTACTGCTTATCGTCTTTTTTGAAAAGCATAAAAGGCCGCCGAGCAGAACGCGGCAGCCTCTCTCTAAAAGATCGATCATTTGTAGTTCACAGACGGCGGGTGCCGCCCCGGTCGTGTTTTTGCCGGCGTATGTTTCTACTTGCTCTATCCTGGGCACGGTCGAGCACAATGCGTTCTCGCCGGTTCAATCCTGTTCCTGATGTTCGAAAGCGGTCTTCCATACGATCGATTCGTGTTTGCTGATTTTCCAACCGTGTGGCCTCTTTTTTGTTCAGTGATCCGTTTGCCATGCCGTTTACGATCCGCTGCTGCTGATTGGATTGCCGCTTGTTAACGGTCTGGTAATTTGGACGGCCTTTCTGCGAAGCGGCCTGAGCATTGACATCATGAACTGCAAATGTCGCTCCTGCCAACCCTAACATTAAACCAAACATCATTTTTTTCTTTCCCATTTTTTACTCCATTATTTTCTTGCCGGTATCGTTCCGGTATTGAATATGACGTCTGTAAATTAAAAATGGGCGAAAAAAAGAACAGTCCGGATCGACTGTTCTTTTTGAGGGCATATTCGAGGAGAGCGAACTTGCTTTAGTATCTTACGTAGTAACGTGTTGCCGGCCGACGGTAATATGGCCGGTAAGTCTGGTAGCGGTAATAACCGTTCCGACGATTGTCCCAACGGCGGTTATTCCATCCGCGGTTGTACCACTGGCGGCGTTCTGCCATCCGCTTGCGGATCAAGGCTCGGCGAAAATCTTCGCGCCGCCTGGCATCACGCCAACGGTCATTGCGGCCGTAGCCATAACCGCGTCTATCGTTGTTTCCCCATTGGCGATCGCCGCCACGCCACTGAGCTTCTGATGAAATGGCGAAAGCACCCGTCAGGAAAATGATCCCTGCGAGCGTTAGGCCCATTCTTTTTGCAAATGTCATGTTCTCCTCCATGCTGATTTGTAAGTTTATTTTTTGGCAGCTTTACAGCCGCTGAACTGCGATGAAATTTCTTTATTTACGGGTTGCCGCAAAATATTCCCGGCACAAAAAAGCACGAACGCCCCGAGCTTTCCCGAAACCGTTCGTGTTTTCCTTTTTGGGCACCAAAACTACTGCTTCACATATTTGTCGAACCAATCGATCATTTCAAATAGTGTATGTTCGATCGATTCGCGAGCTGCGTAGCCGTGCGATTCGAGCGGAAGCATAACTAGCCGCGATGTGCCGCCGTTCCCGCTGATAGCCGCAAATAGCCGTTCTGACTGGATCGGATACGTCCCTTGGTTGTTGTCCGCCTCACCGTGGATCAGAAGTATCGGTTCATTGATCTTGTCCGCGTAAAAAAATGGCGAAACTTTAGCGTACAATTCGGGAGCCTCCCAAAACGAACGGCGTTCGGACTGGAACCCAAACGGCGTAAGCGTTCGATTGTATGCTCCGCTGCGGGCGATGCCCGCCTTGAAAAGATCAGAATGTGCCAGCAGATTGGCCGTCATGAACGCGCCGTAGCTATGACCGCCGACCCCGACCCGTTCCCGATCGACCACTCCCATCTCAACGCCTTTGTCGATCGCGGCTTTTGCCGAATCGACGATCTGCTTGATAAACGTATCGTTCACCGTTAGCGGATCGCCGACCACCGGCATGGTGGTGTTATCAAGCACAGCATAGCCCCGAAGCAAAAAGAAAAGGTGCGACATTCCGCCGATCTGCGTAAAACGGTTGGTCGAACCGGTAACCTGGCCGGCCGTCGAAGCATCGGTATATTCCAGCGGATATGCCCACACCACGGTCGGCAGCGGAGTTCCGCTTTTGTAGCCAGGCGGCAAATATAGCGTAAATGAAAGGTCAACGCCATCGGCTCGTTTATATTTAACGAGCTGTTTACTTATTCCTCGAAGCTGCGGCGAAGGATCTTTGAAATCCGTGATCTGTTTTGCTGACCCGCCCTGTCGGAAAAAGAGGTTTGGCGGTTCAACGACTGATTCTTTTCGGGTCAAAAACTTGCTGCCGTCCTCTGACGTCATTCCGGCAAACGTTTCGTATTCTGCCGTCCCGGAGCGGAACAATTCATCGATCTTCAGTGTTTTCAGGTCCATTCGCCGCAGAAACGGTCGGTCGCCTTCCGGTGACGCTCCGTTTCCGGACAGGAATATCGAATCACCATTTTGCCGGATCACGGTGCTGCCGGACGGCAACGTTCTCATCACCGGCATTCCGATATCGTTGTACCGGTCGTTGATGTTAATGTCCGAAAGAAGTTTCGGTTCACCGGGGTTTCGAATGTCGATAGCAAAAATACGTCGTCGCTGCTTGTCTCGGTCAAAGTCAAAGTAGAGCATTAGCCCATCCTTTTCGCCGAATATTCGCCCGGAATAGCGGTTCTCGACCTTGACCAGTTCTTTAGGCTCTTCGGTAAAAGGTGCAGCCAGTGTCATCAGCTTATCCCGCGGAACCACCTTGCTTCGCGGGTCGCCGCCATCCAAGGCTTCTGCCCACATCAACGTGGCCGGAAGCGTCGGAACCCAATCTATCGTACGCGGCTTCGTCGTTACGCCTTGTACCGGCAGGCTGTCCAGCAAAGGCAGTTCGGCCACCGTTTTCAGCAATTTCCCGGATGTCGGATCCCATATCTCGAAGTTTTCCGGAAATCGAGAATAGGGAAACAAATAGGAAAACGGCCGCTTTATCCGCGAAACGAGCAAATACTTGCCGTCCGGCGAAAGGTCCACATCATCATAGATGCCGGGTTGGCCTATCTTTCGCACACGGCCGTCAGCACCTATCGCGGCTATTTGCGATGTTGTGTAATATTCGAAAAGCTCCTCGTCATTTGGGCTTTTCAAAAGATCCTGAAATGTTTGCACCGCACCGCGCTTGCCGGACGTCTCCTGTATATTCGGCTCGGTCGGCGTCAGGTCGCGGTACGCCGGAGCGGCCGGTCGCGAAGTCGGCACCAGCGTCGCTAAAAGCTCATTCGGCCCATGCCAGGCAAATTGACCAAAAGCAGTATTCACCATTGCACCCGCCACCTTTTTAGCCGACCCGGCGGTCGCGTCGATGATCCACAGCTCGACACCCTTGGCCGTCACATTTCCGGCCGCGATGTAACGGCCGTCCGGCGACCATTGCGGCGTCACTATCTGTGCATCTTTCGGCATGTTCACCGCTTTTTCTTCGCCGGTTGCGATGTCCTTGATCTTTATGCTGACGGAATACGGCTGTCTATGCTGTGCGTTGGTCAACGGATTTATCCGCAGCCCGGCCAGTCTCAACATCGGCTGGGAAAGTTCGGAGATCGGCGGATATCGCAGCGGTTCGTAAAGGGCGATCCGGCCTGCTGTCGGGGCGACCGAAATGGTCGGGATGTTCGGAGCGTTCAATACGTCGAGCACTTCCTGTGGCGGCTTTTTGTAAGAGCCTTGCGCCAAAGCCATCAAGGCGAACGACAGAGTTATACAGATCGCAGCGGTATATTTTTTCATCAGGTTCTCTTATTTTTGTTTCAAAACTTCGTCTATTACTTTGCCGGCAATGGCCGAGATCAATTCCTTGTCATCGGCATTTTTTTCCGTAAAAATGGCCAACACTATCTTTTTGCCGTTCGGCAGTTCTACATAAGCTGCATCATGCCGGGCGGTATCCGTCCAACCCGCCTTTGACCACAACCGAGCAGAGTTCAATCCGCGTCGCACAAAGGCCTTGCCGGTATATTCCGTGGCTTGCGAATCGTCCTTCGCCGTGAATGGCTCGCGATGCATCAGCTTCATCATTGCCGCTGTCCGTTCCGGCGTGTTCAACCGTCCCAACACGATCTCCGCCATCATTCGGGCAGTAGCATTGGCCGTCAGCATATTGCGGTTCTCGCCCTTATAATTACGCGATTGCTGCTCAATGCCGTACGCATCTTCACAGAATGTCTTTTGATTGACATTGATATTTTGATAACCCATCGCCGTCAACCACCGATTGACGCGGTTTCGTTTGAATTGCCAGGCTTCAAATTCCTTTTGCGGCTTTTCGGCCCCGCTGGCCGTATCCGTCAACACATCCAAAATATACTGTGTCGCCTCGTTCGAAGAATCTACGATCATGTCACGCAGCCCGCGTTCAAGCTCTTTGGTCATCAAGACCTTTCCGTCTTCCAGCTGGCGTTCAAGCGCCGCCATATAGAACATCTTTACCACACTCGCCGGATACAAGGCGTTCTCTCCGGCGACATCGGCGGTGCGCAGCAATGTCGGATCAGTCACATCGATCAACGCCGCAGATACTTTCATCTGCCTGCGCCTCTCTTCCGGAACAGCCGCAACAGATTCGCTCACGGCCGCCGCAAGCAGCGTTTGCAATTCGGCCGAATTTTCCATTTTCGGCGGTTGATAGCTTTTAGGCACAATTATCTCCGCCTTTTTTTGAGCGGATACGGATAGAACAGCGACGATCAGACAGGCCGCTGCGACGAACGCTTTTGATAGTTTGAGCATTGATCTTCCTTTAGATTCTTTACGAAATGTGATTTTCAGAGTATAAACGAAACACGCATCCGATTTCCACACTGGCATGCTAACGACTATCTTTTTAGCCAAATATGGAACCAAAACTCGTTCGCGGCCTAGGCCGTTGGGATCTGACCGCTGTTGCGATCAATACGATCATCGGCACAGGCATCTTCATTCTGCCCGCCAAGGTCTTTGGTTTGATCGGCAGTTATAGCCTGTTCGCCTTTCTGGCTTGCGCGGTTATTACCGGGTTGATCGTATTGTGTTTTGCCGAGGTCTCCAGCCGGTTCAATTCCACCGGCGGTATGTATCTATATGCCCGCGAAGCCTTTGGCCCGCTGGTCGGGTTCGAGGTCGGCTGGCTTTATTGGATCGTCCGGGTAATGACCTTTGCGGCCAATTGCAATGCCCTGCTGCTTTACCTCGGCTTCTTTTTTCCGGAGACGACACAGGGGCCGTTGCGTTTCGGGTTGATCGCCGCCATCGTTGCCGGCTTAACGGCCGTGAATCTGCTCGGGATCCGCGAATCCGCGATCGCGACCAATATCTTTACTGTTGGCAAACTTCTGCCTTTGTTGGTCTTTGCAGGCATCGGCGCGTTTTTCGTTCAACCGGCCAATTTCGATCTCTCAACCGTCCCCACATATGCCAATTTTTCCGAGGCCGTACTGCTTTTGATCTATGCCTACGTTGGTTTTGAAGCGGCCGTCATTCCCGCCGGTGAAACTAAGAACCCGCAAAAGAACGTTCCTTTTGCTCTGATCGCCGCTCTCATAGTTTGCACGATCCTGTTCATCGCGATCCAAGCGGTCGCCATCGGCACCTTTCCCGGCCTAGCCTCGGCGGAACGCCCGCTCGCCGATGCCGCCACCCATTTTTTGGGCGCGTTTGGCGGAGCATTCATTGCCGTCGGAGCTCTGATCTCGATTCTCGGCAACTTGAATGGCGGTTTTCTTTCCGCCTCCCGCATCCCTTTTGCAATGGCCGAACAAGGTGAATTGCCCGGTATGTTGGCCCGCACCAGCGTAAAGCACAAAACTCCGGTGGTTTCCATTTTGATGACTGCCGCCGTTATGCTTGTCATTGCTTGGTGGTCTTCGTTCTTCACGGCAGCCGCCATCGCTACCACCACCCGTTTGCTTGTATATTCAACGACCTGTGCTTCGCTGCCCGTGTTCCGCCGCAAACATAATGTCCCGCAAGCGCAATTTCTGGCTCCTGTCGGCGTTCTTCTATCGGTGCTGTCGCTTGGTTTGATCGTTTGGCTGTTGATGCAATCAGACTTAAGCAAAGAGGGCGCAGCAATGGTCATCGCCGCCGGTGCCGGCGCGGTCATATATTTTTGCTATCGTTTTTTTGGAAAGAACAGACATGAAGATCATGAGAATTCGTAGCATCTTGCCGCCAATTTGTTTTGCAGCTTTTTTGGCTGTATGTACTTTTGGCCAGGCGGTCGAAGACAAGGGCCGTTCGACAATCGGTTTTATTCGAGATTCAGGCACCATCGAAAGCAAAAGCGGTTCAACGATCGGATATATTCGACGGGACGGGACCATCGAAAATTCATCGCGTTCCACTCTCGGTTACCTGCAAAATAACGGAACTGTCGAAAACAAGAGCCGCTCGACCATCGGTTATATACGTTCGAACGGAACGGTTGAGAATAGTAGCCGTTCAACCATCGGGTACGTCAGATCCAACGGCACTGTCGAAAATGCGTCGCGTTCCACGATCGGCTATGCTCGCGGTATCAAGCCCGAACATGCCGCGATATTCTTTTTCTTCTTTTTCGGGGTCAAGTAGCTATTTTGAGAAGATACCGCCGCCCAGAAAGGTCGTGCGTATGTATGCGACAGTGTCTTGAAGCGTTTCCTGAGGATCACGAGATGTGAACCCTAGTTCTTCAACAGCCCTTGACGGATCGAAATACCAAAAATATTCCGCCTGTTCCACTTCTTTCGGCTGAACAGGTGAAGTTTTTCCCCAGTTTCGAAACACCGAATCGATGATCCCGGCGCCGGCAGCCGCAATTTTCTTCGGAACTTTCAGCATCGGTGCTGAAACGCCGGACAATCTTTCCAACCGTCCGAGAAATTCTGCAAATGGCATATTCACGGCACCAAGCAGATATTTTTGTTGATGTTCCCCTTTTTCTAAAGCCGTGATGAATGCCGCCGCCGCGTCGCGCACATCTACAAAATTAAGTCCGCCGCCGGGCACATACGGAATTTTTCGCCCGAGAAAATCGAGGACGACCTTCGTCGAACTCAATCGGTCATCGCCCGGGCCGAGCAGCAATGACGGGTTCATAATGACCAAGCGGCGGCCTTTGCCATCGAAATTCTCAAGCGCCGCCCGCTCCTGATAGTATTTGGATGCGTAGTACGCCCATTTTGTGATGATATCGACAGGCGGCGGAAACGTTTCGTCGAACATCTCCGGCGTTTCAGACACAGCGATCGTTCCGCTCGAAGACGCAAGCACGATCGTGCCCACGCCGGCTTCGGACGCGGCTTCGCAAAGAACCCGTGTACCCTCCAAATGAACACCGTTCATGTCGGCAGCATCGTCGTTATTTCTCGAAACCTTGCCGGCAAGATGGAAGATCGCCGAAACATTTTTGACCGCCTTTTCGACCGTTTCCGGGTCCGTTACCGAACCCTCGACGGCCTTAATGCCCGCATCTTTCATCCATTCCGGCACGCGGGACGCCAAAACCTTGATGTTAGTTTCGCCCGCATCGATCAGTTGCCGAACGACCTCTGCCCCCAAAAAGCCGGTTCCGCCGGTTATCAGGATCTTTTTCTCTGTTTCGGTTGCTTTTTTCTTGGCCATGATCTTTATTTGCCCGCCATTTTAACATTCCATGTGCGGCGGATCGGATGAGCTTCCGTATTGAACACCACCTTATCAAACTCCAAAGGCGGCTTTGTCGCAAAAAGCAGGTAAAAATATTTAAATGTTTCGGCCAGCACAAAGCTTTGCATCGAATCTCTCTTTTCTTTTGTCACCACACTTTTCAATGCCGCATAGCCCGCTTCCGTGCGGCAATACTTCACAAAATCCCGCCACATTTTTTCGCCCATTGCCAAATATTTCGGGTCCTTAGTGTAATGATACAAAATATACGTTGATTCAATTATTTCCGGCCGCAGCGGATATCCGGCGTGTTCGACCTTCATCGTCCGGTAATTAAGCACTTCCGGCTCAATGCCGTGTAGATTCCACATCTTAAACGAAGATGTTTGCAGCCGCTCCGCCCGTTTCAGGTCTCCGGCCAATGCCAGCACACCGGGGAAAAATGCGTCCAAAGCCCCATAGGTGGACGCCGTCCGCTTGCCTGTTTCCATGTCTGCGTAACCGTACCACAATTCCTCGCCAACATTGTCCGCCAAATATCTGTTGACCGGCTTGATCGATACGTCCCACATCTTTCGGCAATCTTTGTCGCCGAACAAGATGGAACATTTCAGCAAATATTCATAATACGAATCGATCTCGGCGCTAATATGGCTTTCCTTATTGACCCATTCGCCGGTCTCGACATTTATTCGCGTTCCCACCAGCCCGATCTTTGAACGTCGCTTGAACGTTTCCGTCAATGCCCGCTTCGCTTTCTCGTAAAAGATCGGTTTGTTCGTCAATTTTGCGAGTGTGCCGAATTCGATCAAAAGCGTGCCCGTTTCCGCCGGGTTTGTTACTGCCCCGCTGGTTTTACCCGTGACCAGATTTACATTTTTATATGGCAAACCGGTAGGCGAATCGAACACCGGCAGCAGCCGCGTGCCTAGATCTTCTGCGAGTTTCAAGAGCTTTTCATCGCCGCTGATCTGATAGGCCGACAGGAGCCCGCCCAACAAACGGATAGTGATCTCAAAATTTTGGACATCAAGATCCTTATCAAATCTCAGCTCTTTAACAATATATTCCCGGGTCGCATCGGCTTCTGCCTTTTCGCCCATCAGATACATCGTATCCAATGCATCCACCGGCGTCATCAAAAGCGGTTCTGCATACCAATTGTGATGCCCTTTGCTGAGCGGTGCTAGGTCATCATTGCCCCAGGCATATTTCTTATAACCGTTCCACGCGTGCAGAAACTCTACTTTTACCTCGCTTGCCAGTTTTTCGCGATCCGTTTTTGTCACAGTTTGGCCGCGGCCAACCAAAACCCCCAAAAGGATCACCGCTACACATAATGCGACAGCATATTGATTTACAGGTCTCATATCTATTCCGTTATTTATTTAAGAGGATCGGTTCGCCAAATCCTAGTTCTTTCAGCCGGGGCAATTGTGTCTTTGCATCACCCACCACCAGCCAATACATTTTATTAGGATTGAAATATTTTGCCGAAAGCGACTGGATATCTTTCACCGTCATTCCATTGACGATCTTTTCCCGCTCCAGCACGAAATCCGGCTTCCAACCGTAATTGCTGATATCATCCAAAATATTCAACTTCGCTCCTGCCGTTTCGAATGCGCGTGCGTTGCTTTTGATCAGAAAGCCCTTTGTCGTCGCCAGGTCGTCTTCCGTGTAGGTCTCACCGTAATTTTCCAATATGTCTTTGATCAATTCGACCGATTCCAGCGTAACGTTGCTGCGAACGCCGCTTGAAACGGTGAACGGGCCGACCGTTTTTGTGCCCGAAAAGCCCGAGAAAATACCGTACGTGTAGCCTTTCCCTTCGCGAAGCTGCATGGTTAGCCGTGATGCGAACCCGCCGCCGCCGAGTATGTAATTCGCAACGCTCGCCGGATAGAAATCCTTATCCGTTTCCGCCATCGCCGGGTAACCTATCTGAAGCACTGATTGTGATGCATTCGGCACATCGTAAAAATAGACGACCGATCTCTCCGGTGCCGGCGGCGTCTTAAACTCCGGTATAACGACCGCCTTCGGTTTCCACGCTCTCACCAGTCCTGCCAAAGGTTTCACGACATCTTTTTGCCCAAGAGCTCCGACAACATTCAACCTGGCAACCGATGGCGATACGGCAGCCGCGTAAAACGCTTTTAGATCGTCGAGCGTTGCCGCTGAAACTGATTCGACCGTGCCCAATGTATTTTTTGAGTAGATATTGTCTCGGCCGTAGATCAATTCGGCGTATTTATTCTGCGCGATAGACCGCGGAACCGCCGCTTGCTGTTTCAATTCACTGACCGTCGCGGCCTTGACCAGATCAAATTCCTTGGCGTCCCAGCGCGGCTCCAGAAGTATCTCCTGCACAAGAGCCATTGTTGCCGGAAAATTTCGGGCAAGTGTATTGCCCCTCAACACCAGGCTTTCTTTACCGGCCCTCACACTAATACTCGCTCCAAGCTGTTCGATCGCCTCTTCAAGTTCCTGCGGCGTCTTGTTCTTGGTGCCTTCCATTAACATCTGCGCCGTTAAATTGGCAATGCCCGTCTTTTGGAGGGTTTCGAGCCGTTGACCGCCGTCTATCGACAATTCGAATGAGACAACAGGCACCTCCGTGTTCATGATCCCGTAAACACCGATGCCGTTCTTGAGTTTCTGAACCCACACGGCCGGAACGCTGACCTTTGGCGCCGGTCCATATGGCGGCTCTTTGCTTCTGTCGAACGACGATGGCGTACGTTCATATTCGGCATTCACATTCGGATCGACCTCTTTTTCCGCTCCTTGTACGATCGGTTCTACGACCACCTCTGCTGTTTTCGAATCCTTCAATGCCAGCTGAACCTGCCCTTTCGGAACAAAACTCGTCGCGACAAAATTTCTATTTTTAATGTATTTTTCGTAAACGCGGTTCACATCGCCCGGTGTTACTGCCAAAATGCCGTTGATCTCTTTTTCGATACAGCCCGGGTCGCCGGCAAACATACTGCACTGGGTCAATTGGGCACCTTTCCCCAATACGCTCGAAAGTCCGTTGTAAAATTGAGTTTCCTGTCCGGCCTTTATGCGGTCAAGGTCCTTCTGCGAAATGCCGTTCTTCTCAAACCTTGCAAAAGCTTCGTCGATCGCAGCCTTTACATTTTCGAGTGGCGTTCCGTCAAAAGCCCGTACCTCAAGCTGTGTCTGACCTGCCAATTCCGACGAATAATTGTACATTGAAACATTCGACGTCAATCGCTTTTCTTCGACCAACACCTGATAGAGCGGGGCTTTTTTCCCAACGCTCAGATATTGCGTCAATACATCCAGGGCATAGGCATCCGGATCGTACTGAGCCACCGAGGGCCACACAAGCGTGAGTTCCGGCAATTTTGCGTAGTTGTCTTCATGCACAAAACGGACGGTTTCCTTAACGACCGCCGGCTGTTTCGTCTGCAGTTTGACATCGCCGCCGCGTTTTATTTCACCAAAATATTTTTCGACCCATTTTTTAGCCTGCACCGGATCAAAATCACCCGCCACGGTCAAGGTCACATTGTTCGGCACATACCATTGACGGTAAAATTCCTTCACATCTTCGACCGTGGCATTATCAAGGTCCTGCAGCGAACCGATCACCTGCCAGCTGTACGGATGTCCGGCCGGGTATAATGCCTTATCAATGACATATTGCGTGTGGCCATAAGGATTGTTGTCCACGCCTTGGCGTTTTTCGTTTTTGACCACTTGCTTCTCTTTGGCAAGCACCGGATCGGTGACCGTATTTACGAACCAGCCAAGCTTATCCGCCTCTGCCCACAACATTTTTTCAAGCGCATCGTTCGGCACCGTCTGCAGGTAATTCGTCCGGTCCCGGTTGGTAGATCCATTGGCTCCTGATCCGCCGATCTGGGCGCTCAACTTGTCCAACCCGCCTTTGCCCAAATTCTCTGATTCTAGGAACAGCAGATGTTCAAAAAGATGTGCAAAGCCGGTGCGGCCGGCCTTTTCGCGGGCCGAACCAACATGAGCGGTCAACGAGACGGCCACGACCGGATCGCTGCGGTCGATATGAAACAACACCGTTAACCCATTCGGCAAGGTAAACTTTTCGTATTCGACCTTAAAAGATGGGGCCGGCGAGGGCGTTTGCCCCGAAACAGCCGAAAAGCCGATCGAAAACGACCAAATGATGGCGAAAATAAAGCTTGATGTCCTCGTTGTCATATTATTCTTTCCGCGAAGTATCTAAATGTCTTTCTACCTGTTCGTAACCCAGCCTTTTCATTGGTGCGGAGCGGTCAAAACCGCCGCTTGTGAATTGAAGAGCCGGTCGTCGCAATTGATCTAGGTGCTTTGAATTCTCTTTACCTCTTTATTCATCGATGACGGGTTCCTGTTTCCGGCTTTTTCGCCGTTCCGCTCGCCATCTTTTGCGTATTGCCGCGACATCGAATCTGTCGCGTTTGCCGTCGCGCATATTTTCGATCTCGTGCTGAACGCGGGCGGCTATCAGCCTGTATGCCTCCGTGTTTGGCACACCTTCGACCATATCGCGAAGCTCTTCATATTCCAGAAAAGTGCCAACCTGGGCTCCGACCTGTGCGCCAATGCTTTTACGGGCCGGGATCGTCATCCCTTTCGGATAAGCCTCGAATGTCCCCCAGATATAGATCGGCAGAATCCCGATCTTTTGATTTAGCGACAGATATCCGATGATCGGTTTGAATTCATGGATCTCACCGTCCGTCGAGCGGGTGCCTTCCGGAAATATCAGAGCGTTGTAACCTTCGTCCAGGATCTTCGTTACGTGCCGCAGCGATTGCCGAAGACTGCCCGTCCGTTCGATCGGGACCAGCGTCGTAAAATTGTTCATATACGCCCGCTTGTATTTGGTGTCGAACCAGTAGTCCGCAGCAGCGACCGCAACGGTCTGTTCCGCCACGCCGTCGCCAAGGGCTTTTTTGACCAACCCCGTATCGATATGCGAAGCGTGGTTCGGTGCCACGATGAAATTGACGTGCTGCGGAACATTTCCTTGCCCTTCAATGCGTGTATCAAGCACCCGGTCGTACAATGTTTCCTGCGCCAGATCAACGACCGAATTACCGATCCTCCTCACTATTGAGGGCACATAGATGTCTTGTTCTTCGTCCCGTTCTTCAGCCTTGGGTTCGTCCGCCAATTTCTTGGTCTTATCAAGCCGCTGCAAGGCGGTCAAAAGTTCTCGAACCGTCTGCACTTCGTTAAGAGTGTCCGGCGAGATCACACGTCCGCCGGCATCTTCGACCGCAGCCTGCAGTTCGACGAACATCAGCGAATCAAAACCAAGGTCAACCAGCTTATCTTCAATGGCGATCTCAGAAAGCGGCCGGCTTGAAACACTAGCCACAATTTTTCTGATCCATAAAAGGTTGTCGTCGCCCTTGGACTGCACTACCTTGTCGGTCTTCTTTTTCGACCGTTCTTCAAGGGCCTGCAGCATTTCCACCACCTCGGGCCGTTTTACCTTACGTGTTGCGGTCCGCGGCAATTCAAATGGCGTTACGTGCACCACCTTTACTCGCTTGAAAAACGGGAGCGTAGCGGATATCTCGCGAAAATGCTTTTGAATGTCCTGGTTCACCTCCGAACGGGAGCGGGCGATATCGAATTCATAATCGGGCACGACCAGTGCGGCGATCTTTTCACCGCCGTCCTCATCGGGCAATCCGACAACGCTCATCTCTTTGATCAGCGGCGATTTGCCATAATGGTCTTCGATCTCGTCCGGATAGATATTTTTACCGTTCGAATCAATTATTACGTCTTTTGATCGTCCGACAATGAAGAGATTTCCGTCCTCGTCAATACGTCCCAGATCGCCCGTCCGCAGCCATCTGTCCTGCAGCACGGCTTCGGTCGCTTCTTCGTTATTGAAATAACCGAGCATTATGTTCTGTCCGCGGGCCAAAACTTCTCCCACACCGCTTTCATCCGGCGAATCGATCTTTACCTCAACACCCGGCAGCGGTTTGCCGACACTGCCTTTCAGCATCTTGTTGCCCGGACGCGAAACCGTCAATACCGGCGAGGATTCGGTCAACCCGTAACCTTCGAGCACCGTAAAACCAAGTCCGTGCAGATCTTTCTGTATCTTTTCTGAAAGTGCAGAGCCGCCGGAGATCAAATAGCGCATCTTGCCGCCCATGCCTTGATGGATCGGAAAAAAGACGATCGGCCCCAGATTGAACGGCGTGTTGTCGCGTATCCATGCATTGAATTCGATGACATTGTCTGCCATATCAGCGATCCAGTCTCCGCGCTCGCGAAGCCGCGTCTTGATGCGGCGGTGAAGCATTTCCCACAAAGCCGGCACACCGACCATACCCGTTACATGGCCGGTTTCGATCGTGCGGGAAAGATCTTCGGCGGTCAATTCGTTTAGATATGTTATCTGCGTCCCATTCGAGAAAGGGGTCAAAAACCCCGCTGAGAATTCGAATGTATGGTGCATGGGCAACACAGACAAAACGCCGTCTGTAATGTCCATATCCAAAACGCTGGACAGCATCGATACCATATTCACGAAATTCTTATGCGAAAGCATAACCGCCTTCGGCACACCGGTCGTACCCGAAGTAAAGATCAGCGACGCCACCGAATTTGCAGCGATCTTTTCCGGCAGCAATGCGTTACGCTTTGATTCTTCGGTTTCGGACGGCATAACGAATGCATCGTCAAAACTCCAAACCTTTACATCTAAGCCGGCATCCGCCAATTTATCAGCGAGATCCGGATTTTCGCCGGCCAATTTCGGTGAAATAAGTATCGCCGAAGCCTCGCCCGCCTTCGCAAAATTGACTATTTCCGCAACCGTGCTGGCGGGGTCGATCGGGATCACCGTCGCTCCGGCCTTTAAGATACCGAAATACGACATTCCCCATTCGGGCATATTGTTTGAGAAAAGAATGACGCGCTCGCCGGCCTGTATTCCATTTTTTGCCAAAAACCCGGCAACACGGTATGTCAGCTCGCGAACATCTTCGAAGGTATATTGTTCGCGGCGGCCGCCTCGTTCAATGCGCATCGCAACTCGTGTCGGGAACCGTTTGACCGACGTTTCGAACAGGTCGATCAGATCCTTATAGGTGTAAGAACGGCGTTCTTGCGTTTTGAGTTCCTCTTCCAGTGTCGGCAGCACCCATTTTCTCATTCCCGGAAAATGAACGTTCAGCCAATAGTCGTACCAATCAAGCTTTTCCGGATACCACGGCAGCAGAGGCTTTTCCTTGTCCTTGACCATCGCCTGCAATGCCCGCACATTGTCAGAACGATAAAGGTATTCGTTATCGATCATAAATGGCTTGAACATCGAAAACGCATCCATGGTCGTTTGTGTTGCCTCCTTAAAGCTTTCGGTCGATTTTTTTAGATCGGCAATGATGTTTCCTATACGCCCGCCTCCCCAACGCGGCGTCGCTTTGTCCATCAGATCGTCCGCCCGCTTGGCAAGCTTGTTCAGCATCGGTGCGGAGGTCAATTCATACGTTCGCTGTTTAACGGGCGTCGCCTCGACCATACCCGCAAACTTGTTCATCAGCTTGTTGCCGGTTTCTTTTTCTTCGAAATGCTGGCGTTTGTACAACCCGACGAGGCCGACGATACGCTTCATATCGTTCGGGTTCGAATCGCCCGACGACGCCTGAAACACCAGCGGCGGGTTATCATCGACCAAAACGTTCATCACCGCCGCCAGGGTTGCTCCGGCAACCATATCAACCGGAATGATGTCCAGGATCAACTTTTCATTGACCGGTATTACCGGCTGCCCGCGAAGGGCGATCAAAATAAGCGGAGCAGTGGTGGTGAAACCCTCGTTCCAACCCGGAAACGGATAGGATTGCGAAGATTCGACGATCGAAGGGCGCACAAGCGATTTAACAATGTCGTCTTGCGATGCGATTATCTGTTCCGCAAGCGATTTCGAATATGTATAGATATTTGTCCAGCCCCAATATTCCGCCCGCTCCGCTCCGAGTTCGGTCGTCCGTTCGCGGACCCACATTTTGCGTTCACGAAAGATCGCTGATTTCAGTTCACCTTCGTCGTCCGGGTCGCGGCCTTCTTCGATAAAACGTTGGCGTGCTTGCTCGCGAAACTTTGCGGCCTGAACGGCATCGTCTGCTTCCTGCCTTGCTTGTTCTGACAATCGGGCACAATCCTGCACTTCGCGATTGACATCAAAAGTTGTTCCGACAAGTTCGTTCTTTCGCGGAAAATACCCTACGACCGGTTCGTTTTCCCAGATCGCACCGCTCCGCTTGCCCGCTACAAAACATGTCGAAACGTGTACCAGCCGCGGTTTTTTCATCATCCGCGCTAGCTTGATAATATTGTTCGAACCGACCACATTGGTACGCAGGGCTGATTCGAGCGGCGGATTGAACGTCACGTTGCCGGCACCGTTGAGGATCACATCAACGTCCTTCATTATCTTTTTCGCCTCTTTTTCTTCAAGGCCAAGATATTCGTTACCTACATCCCCATTGACGGGCACGACCTTTTCCCGGATAAAATCTTCGAATTTATCGCCGTATTTCTTGCGCAGCGGGTCAAAGGTCGGCGAAGTCACGATCGACGTCCAAAATCGTATCTTCGATTCGTTCGCATCGCGGGCCCGCACCGTTGCATATACCTTTCCAATATCCGGAAAATTATGCAGCAGCATCGACAGCGTGACCTTTCCGACAAACCCCGTCCCGCCGATAAAAAATATCTTCTTGCCCTTAAATATCTCTGTTGGTGATAACTTCATAATCGGAACGCGGACACTTCTGTCCGCAACGCCGCCCGCGGCTCAACCATATTAATTATTTAACCCCGCTCACGTCCTCAGCTTTCGCTTCGCTCAACCGGTGAGCCATAATTACGGCCTCGTGCAGTTTCTTTTCAAGCAATTTCTTATCGGGAAGCTGTGTCCAGTAATCCGCAACCTTAATGTCGTGTGTGTCGAGCGCCAAGAGTTCAATTCGTTCGTTAGACTTCTCAGAACACAAGATCAATCCGATCGGCGATTCTTCCCAAGGCTTGCGTTCATATTTATCAAGCCAACGCAGATAAAACTCTGTTTGCCCAAAATCAGCCGGCATAAATTTGCCTAGCTTTAATTCAATTACGACCAACCTGCGCAGTTCCCTGTGAAAAAGCAGCAGATCGATAAAGAAATCGTCGCCGTCAACCGTGATCCGTTTCTGCCGGGCGACAAATGCGAAACCGACACCAAGTTCTAGCAGAAACCTTTCAAGTTCTCTGAGGATCGCGTTTTCCAGATCTTTTTCGCTATAAGCATCGGTAAAGCCGAGAAAATCAAGAAAATATGTGTCGCGAAAAACCAGATCCGGTGTTAATTTATCTTCATCACGCAGCTCGGCTAATTCGGTTCTAATAAGCTCTTCCGGCTTCTTTGAGATCGCCGTCCGCTCAAAAAGCATTCCCTGAATTCTTTGCCTCAGAGTGCGAACGCTCCAACGCTCGATCCGACACATTTCCGCATAAAAGTCGCGTTTTAGCTGGTCTTTAATTGTTAGGATTTCGACGAAATGCGACCAGCTTAATTGGTGCGACAGTGACGCACTAATTTCTACATCAGGGAAAAATTCAGCAAATAACCGCATTCTGATTAAATTCGTTCTGGTGAAACCTTTCCCGTATTCTCTTGTTAATTGGTGCGACAGTGTCGCGACAATCTGTTCACCGTATTCGGCACGCTTGTTTTGCAAGATCTCGTCATTGATGCGTTTACCTATATGCCAATTCATCAAAACGAGCGCCGAATTGACCGTGCTCGCTACCCTGGCACGCGTCTGCTCTATCAATCCGCGTATATAATCGAACAAAACGTCGCCGGACTGAACCGAAGCATTCTTACTTTTGGTTGAGATCTTCGCTCTCACTATTTTTTAATACTAGGCCCATCGGAGCGCCCGCGCTTCCATATCTTTTATGAATCCGTCCTTTCCGTCCATGTAGGCGTTCATGTCGTACGGATGCTCTTCGGCGAGCCGGCATTTCAGATCGCTGTAATGTTCGGCGAATTCGGGATGCGCTAATAGAAAATCACGAAATGCGAGATGTCGCGTAACAGGCGGCGAACCTGCGGCAAACGCGTGTATCTGATGAGCCCGGCGGCCGTCAGGATCGTTGCGTCTGAAGTAACGTCGTCCCGCAATGCCGAATTCACCCTTCACCTCATAACCCAACGCTTCCATATCAGCGGATCGCCCATCGAGTTCATCAATATCCGCAACCTCCATCACCATGTCGATCACCGGCTTCGCATATATCCCGACTATCGACGTGCTGCCGATGTGATGGATCGCAACCAAATTTGCACCCAACACAGCCTCAACTTTTCCCGCCGCCTTCCGAAACTTCTCCGGCCACGCCGGATCGTACGGAACAACTTCGATTTTACTTCGCTGCATAACTACCTCGGAGTGGTGCATTTCGTTTCTGCGACCTTGCTTTTCGCTTTTCAGATTTCAACTTACTTATCGACAAATATCTATCAGCCACAAAGCATCTCTCACGCTCAACGACTCGCATCTTGTTCGTTTAATTCCCAAATTCTGCACCTGCAAATGGGACGACCTTTGACCCGAGTATCTTTTGGTCGCGCGTGAGCAACGGCATGCTCTCGACAATACTTGTCGCGGCGATGATCTCGTCCGCCGGATCGGATCGAAAGTCTAATGCCGCGCTTTGACGGGCGATCTCAAGCGTTATTGGGAACACCGTCAACTGTCTCAGAACTCGTCTAAAAACCGTGCTATCTAGGTCCAGTCTTATCCGATTTAGTTGAACAAGCTTTGCTAGCTCCCACAAAACGATATCCGAGATCGCGAGATCGTCCCCACGAATCAGATCCTCTTCTCCTCGCTTCAATTCGTCGTTGACGGTGGCCAACAATATGTGTGTGTCAAGATTCAGCATCCCATTTGATACCCGTCGACATGATGTCCCCCAGTATTTCCATTTCTCCCTTCAAGCAGCCGATTATCTCGAAATCGTCATCCTTTATCGGCATAATTTTGGCGACCGGTTTGCCCCGTTTTTCAACGATTATCCCGTTGCTGTCGAGGTGGTCAAAAATACTGAGGCATTTCGCCTTGAATTCCGTTACGCTTATTGTCCGGATCTTATTTTTCATGTTTGAATTATATCAAGATGACCAGTCATCTGACCAGTTATTTAATCCGTCACATTACACAACCCGATCACCGGTTGGTGCAGCATCGTGATCTCGGCGTTGCGGCCCATATATGAACGTGCCATTGCAATTGCTTCGGTTAAATTATCGGCGCGTTCCCAGCCCAATATTTCCGGAACGTGAGCATTTTCGGCACCGGCGACGATGACTTTGCCGACGTGCTGACGGCCATTTTCGCCCCAATACCACATAAAGAATGCATGTGCGCCGTGATAGGCGTTACCGCGGCGGTACATTTCGACATATGCAGGGTTTGTTGCAAATTCGCGCTCATATTTTTCCCGCAAATAGAAAGCGTCTCGCGATTCCGGCAGCAGACGATGGAAAAATTCGATGTAGCTCGGGTGAAATTTGTGATCGAATTCGTCAAAGCAAGGATGCGTGATGATCATCACACCGCCTTTTCGCAGAAGCGGCTTGTTGCGAAACATATTGAAGTGGTAACCGAGCGCCATTACCTGAACCAATATCGGGTTCAAAGCCGAATAGACGTTATAGGGCGAAATATCGGGAATGCCCGTTATCATGATGTCGCATTGCCCCTTTACCGGTATCTCATATTGGCGGTAATTAAGCTCCAGGATCTTTTCATGCACCGGTTCGGTTCGGCCGGCAAAACATCCGATCAGCTCATATTGAGCCGGTATCGCATGCAGCATTTTGCGGCGGGCTCCGCGCGGCAGTTTCGAAAACGTGCGTTTCATCGCTTCCCATTTCATCCTGTCCATAAATGAGAATTCGTCCTCGTTGCGCGTCAAAATGTCATAACCGTCGCTGAACATTTTGTTGTTCAGAGCGGTTTCGATATGAAACACCTTGCAATTTTCGTCAACCAATTTGCCGAGCCGGATGACCTTGTGATTAAGGGCGGAAGCCGGCGGATCCATGTATGAATGCGAATCGCGGATCGTCTGCGGTTCGTGGTGAGCCCGCAGCGATTCATAATCGCACAACCCGACCGCCACCGATTTATGTCCGCCGTCCATCGGCACCAGATTGATGTTCAGATAGATCAGCAGGTCGCTTTCGATCGCCCGCTTGTTCACCCGCAGCGGTTCGTTATGCCGCGTATGGCCGAGCGTGACCAGATTTTCGTCGTCTTCGGCGTCATGGTTGTAATAGCGTTCCGGGTAATATTCATTGAAAATGGCGTCGCCGACCATCCGCTTCATTTCCCACGCGGTCATTTTGCGATGAAGCGAATTGGCGATTATCAGGTGGATATCGTCCACACCGTTGGCCCCGCACATATCCAAAACGACCTCCAGCATCGTTTGCCGCATATCCGGCGTCGCCATCGGCGGCAGCGGCAGCGAAATGTCGTCCATCGCAATCGTCACCCGCATGCCCGGTTCCAATAATGCATACAGCGGCTCCATCTCGATCGGATGATTGACCGCGTACCTGATCGCCGCTTCGCGGTTCGGCAGCCCTTTTATCGGCGGATTCGGATAGATCACGCGCGTACCGATCGGGATGTCCTCCAGGATAAAATCCTCGCCAAAAGGCATTATCCGCGGTGCGGAATCCTTGTCGATGTACACGATCGATTCGTGCGTCTTTTTTCTTAGCTGTAGCGCCATAATCTTAAGTTCTTTCTTCTTGTTTTCAATATCTGTCTGTGTCTTCGTCTGTGCATTCTGTGGTAAAAATCTTTAAAACACAGAAAACACAGAATTAAAGACACAGAAGGAAATTCAAACGATCAATCGTTTCTTTTCTAAATATCCCGGATGCCCGAAATTAAACAACAGGCCGATCCTTAAATTGCTGGCCTTCAGATAACTGATAACCTGCGACCAATCAATCGTCGTCAATGCTGTTTGGGCTTTCAGTTCAACAATTATCTGTCCGAAGCACAAAAAATCCGCTTTATATTTTCTATTGAGCTTGTGACCTTTATAGGTAACTTCTAACAGCTTTTCACGCTCAAAAGATATGCCTCTTAAACCAAACTCGATTTCCAGAGCCTCTTGATAGATAAGTTCAGCAAATCCAATTCCTAAACGATGATAGACATCCAAAGCAGCTCCGACGATCGCATAAGTTTCTTCTTGTAGAATGTATTGACTCGGTTTTGCCCCGTGATCGTCTTTAGGGTCAAATTTTCTATCATCATTCATAATGTGTGTTTTTCTGTGTCTTTTTTAGTGCATTCTGTGTTCTCGCTTTCATTCCATTTAAACACAGAAAACACAGACGAAGACACCGAATGACTGACCCGACTAAAAACCTTTATTCCCTCTGCCTTATTCAATACTTGTTAATATTCACTCACTTTAATCCGTACAAGCTTTCAATTTCCTGATTCTAAATTCTGTGCTTTTCGTGTTCTGCTTCTGTGTTCCGGTCTTAAATATTTTGACCACAGAACACACAAATCAAGACACACAAAGATCACTATCTAGTTATTGTTGGCACATAAATCTTTTTCACTACTTACAACCCTACTTACTCTTTACTTCGATCTTTTTTCTCAACACTCGTTATTGATTTGCTCGTTACACGAAGCCAATCTTCTACATTTTATTTCAGATCGATAACCGCCCAATCGTGCTGCAATGCCGTCTGTTTCAGCCGAAAATCCGGACATACCGCAACCGGATGGCCGACTATCGACAGCATCGGCAGGTCTGAGATGCTGTCAGAATATGCATAAGAACCCGAAAGGTTGATGTCTTCCCGCTCCGCATATTCGCGGATCCATTTTGCCTTGGTCGCTGAGGCCATCACCGGCGGCAAAACGCGGCCCGTCGCATATCCGTTCACAAATTCCAACCGGTTTGCCACGTAATCGTCAATGCCCAGATATTCCATCATCCGGTCGATCGTAAAATCCAATGCTCCTGTCAAAACAACCTGCCGCTGGCCGATCTTTTTACCTTGGGCGATCAGCTCAGCCGTTCCGGGAAAGATCGCCGGTTTAAGCACCTCTTCGAAAAGCTCTTCGCTGAAATATCGCAGCCTGTCCTGTGAAAAGCCCTCATAGCTTCGAAAGAACACTTCGTTGAAAACATTGCGCGAATAAAGATCGGTCACGCCAAAAAATGGCAGCTTAGCCAGGGTTCCGACGCTCTTTTTAGCCGTTTGCCACAACCCCTGCTGCCGGCGGGCATAAAAGGCCAGCGTATGCACCAAATTTGTGCTCACCAATGTTCCTTCCAGATCGTAAAAAGCCGCAGCTTGTCCGTTTGTGCTCATAACTCAAACCTAAGAATATAGAAATCTTACCACTTTTAAACAAAAATACTAGCTCCAAAACCGTCCGTTCAAAATTTTTTCGAAAAATGTAATTACATTGTAATAACCCGAGCATCCGTACACATCGCTTTATATAGGTGCAAATGCGTGATATTCTGTGTGCGAAATGCGAAAAGCCATCTTTCCCGGTTCATTCGATCCGCCGACAAACGGCCATCTCGATATCATTCGCCGCAGTTTACCTCTCTTTGATGAGGTCACCGTCGCCGTTCTCAACAACCCCAACAAGTTGCCGATGTTCACTGTACAGGAGCGGTGTGAAATGATCAGCGAATTGCTGCCGCACGAAAACAAGAGCGGCTGTCGGCTATCTGTCGAAAGTTTTTCGGGCCTGACGGCAGAATTCGCTCGTCTTCGCGGTGCTACGGCCATTGTGCGGGGAATTCGTGCTGTCAGCGATTACGAATATGAACTTCGCATGGCTCTTATGAACCGAAAGCTCGAACCGGAGATCGAAACTGTATTTCTGATGGCCGCCGAAGAGTTTTCCTATGTTTCTTCGGATCTGATGAAACAGGTCTTCTTGCTTGGCGGCAATATAAAGGGGCTGATCCCCGATCTGGTTGCGACAAAGATGGCCGCCAAAACAATGCAAAGATCGTAAACGGCCGATCTTTCAAAAGGTATTCTTTCAATTGGTCATAGAATTCCCATTTGGATAATATTTCATTATGAACGCTTTTCCAGAATCATTTCGCTCGGCGAGCATGCAGGCATCTTCGACAATGAAAGCGGCCCAGACAGCCGCCGCGTTGCGTGCCCAAGGTATAGACGTTATCGACCTGACGGTCGGAGAACCGGATTTCGACACGCCCGAATTCATCAAAGAGCTTGCGATCGAAGGGCTCCGGCTCGGCATCACCAAATATACGCCAAGCGCCGGTTTGAAAAGTCTTCAAGAAGCGATCTGCCATTTCTACGGCGAACGCTTTGCGGCCGACATTAAACCAACCGAGGTTGCCGCTGCCTGCGGCGGAAAGCAGGCGATCTTCAATGCGATCTGTACCCTCATCAACCCCGGCGACGATGTTTTGCTGCCCAAACCATATTGGGTCAGCTTTCCGGAGATCGTAAATTTCTGCGGCGGCAACAATGTTTACATCGACACCGAGCAGACGGGGTTTGTATTGACGGCAGAGCAGGTAAAAGCCGCGATTACGGATAAAACGAAGCTTTTGATCATCAATTCGCCGAATAATCCCTCCGGCCGCGTTGTCGCAAAAGATGAAATGCTTCGTATCTTTAATGTGTGTGCGGAACACGGCATTTACGTTATAACTGATGAATGCTACCTGTTCTTCGTCTATCCGCCGGCTGAGGTATTTAGTTCTGCCGCTCTGCCGCCCGAATTGAGAAAATATGTCTGTGTCGCCGGCAGTTTCTCCAAAACCTTTGCCATGACCGGCTGGCGATGCGGTTACACGATCGCAGACGAAGCTTGGACCAAGGCAATGGTCAAGCTGCAAAGCCACTCAGCCACTCACCCGACCTCTTTTGTACAATATGCCTGCGCACGGGCTTTAGAAGAATCTGATCGGGCCCTAGAGGCCGTGGCCGGGATGACCGCCGAATACCGCCGCCGCCGCGATCTTTTTATACCGGCCTTGAACCGAATTAAAGGATTTCGCTGCGATATGCCGGAAGGAGCTTTCTATGCCTTTTTAGATGTGCGCGGTGTTTTAGACGGCCAATTGAAGACATCGGGCGATTTTGCCGAAAAATTGCTCAGCGAAGCCCACGTGGCCGGAACGGACGGCAACGCCTTTGGAGCCGAAGGCTTCATACGGCTTTCCTATGCTACATCAATGGAAAATCTCGAAACCGCTATCGACAAAATGCAAAAATTGTTCGGTTAGCTGCTGTTGGTTCCTGCGGATAGGGGGCTTTCGTGCGAACCGGGTCATTGACCGGAAGCTCGGAGCCTCATTTTTCTATCGTTTCAGGTCTGAACGCTCGATCAATCTCCGCCGGTCATGAGCAGTCCAATTTCCTCCGGCGTTGTCGTGAGCGGGTCGAGTTCGCCGACGATGCTGCCCTCTCTGATCACCAGTAAGCGGTCGGCCAATGCCGTAACTTCTTCTAATTCTGCCGAAACCAGCAATATCGCACAGCCGCTGTCGCGAAGAGCGATCAGTTTGCGGTGAATGAATTCGATAGCACCGATATCAACACCGCGGGTCGGTTGAGAAACCAGCAGCAGCTTAGGTGCGATCTGGAATTCACGTCCGATGATAAGCTTTTGCTGATTTCCGCCGGAAAGCGAAACCGCCTTCAATTCCGGGTCGCCCGGCCTAACATCAAAATCTCTGATTATCGTCTTTGTCTGAGCCGCGACTGCCGCCGAATTCAAAAGTCCGGACGGCGAAGCGATCGGTTCGCGATAATGCATGCCCAAGATCGCATTTTCGTAAAGGTCGGATTCGAGCAATAGTCCGCGTTTATGCCGGTCTTCCGGAATGTGGGCAATGCCGAGTTCCTTGACCTGCCGGGCGTTCGCGGACGATATTTCTTCGCCGCAGAATTTTACCGAACCGCCATCGGGCTTTCGCAAGCCGGCCAGCGACTCGATCAATTCCGTTTGCCCATTGCCTTCGATGCCTGCGATGCCGACTATTTCGCCGGACCTGACGGTAAAGGAGACATTGTCCACTGCTCGGCCATGCCGGCCGCTGACCACCACGGAGCTCAGCTGCAAAACATCGTCGCCGGGTTCCGCTGCCGTTTTCTCCACCCGCAGCAGCACGTCGCGTCCGACTATCATCCGTGCCAGATCTCGAGAATTCGTGTCAGCCGTTCGAACATGGCCTACCGTCTTTCCATCGCGCATCACCGTCACCTCATCTGAGATCGCCAGCACCTCATCCAGCTTATGCGTGATGATGATGATCGTTTTCCCCTGCTCCTTCATCCGCCGTAAAATAAAGAAAAACTCTTCGACCTCTTGTGGTGTCAACACAGCGGTCGGTTCATCAAGTATCAACAGTTCCGCATTGCGGTAAAGTGCCTTGAGCAATTCGACCCGCTGCTGTTGGCCGACCGAAAGTTCCTCAATGACCGCTCGCGGATCCACACCCAGCTTCAGATCCGCCGAAAGCTCTGCGATCTCTTTATTTGCCTTATGTAGGTCGAGATCGAAAGCGGTTCCGGTTTCGGCTCCGAGAATTATATTCTCAGCCACGGTCATATTCTCGACCAGCATAAAGTGCTGATGAACCATTCCGATGCCGAGAGCGATGGCGTCGTGCGGGCTTTTGATCGCGACCGGCCGGCCATTGAACCGTATCTCGCCGCTATCTGGCGTGAAAAATCCGTACACGATCTTCATTATTGTCGATTTACCGGCTCCGTTCTCGCCGACGATAGCATGGATCGTGCCTTTTTTAACCGAAATTGACACGTCTTCATTGGCGATACAGTCGCCGAATGCCTTGGCAATATGTGAAACTTCTAGCATAAGGATCTTTCTTTTAACATTACCTACTTAGCCATTGCGTCCGTCACCTTGAGCTCGCCGCTAATGATCTTTGCCCGGGCTGCTTCGACTTTTTCTATCATCTCCGGCGAAACTGTCAATTCATTGTTCTGGTCCATCGCATAGGCGACACCATCCTTATCAAGCCCGAAAACATGAAATCCGCCGGCAAATCGCTTCTCCCTAACCTCTTTAACGACATCATATACGGCGTTGTCAACTCGCTTGACCATTGAGGTCAGCACAAATCCGGGCTTTAACCCGTTCTGATTCGAATCGACACCGATAACGTAGCGGTTCGCTTCGCCGTTTTCATTCCGGCCATATTGTTCCACCGCATCAAATGCCCCCAACCCGGAATTTCCCGCCGCTGTAAATATCACATCGACACCTTTTTCGAGTTGGTTAAGTGCCAATTCCTTTCCGCGTCCCGGATTGTTCCAAGCCGCATCCGTAACGCCGACATAATTCGTGATTATTTGAATGTCCGGATCAACGTATTTCGCTCCTTCTGTGTAGCCCGTTTGAAATTTATGGATCAGCGGAATGTCCATACCGCCGAGAAATCCGATCGTGTGCGTTCGCGAGCGGTATGCCGCCAGCATTCCTACCAAAAACGAACCTTCGTGTTCACGGAAAACCAGCGAAGCCACATTCTGGCGCGGCGTTTTCCCGTCTTTTTCAAAGATCACGCCGTCAACGATCGCGAAATTAATATTCGGGTAATCCAACGCGACCTTTTGCATGATCGGCCCCTGAGCAAACCCAACGCCGACCACAAGATCGAAATCGCGTTCGGCAAATGCCCGCATCGCCGGTTCGATCGATGTCGGATTGCCCGGTTCAACATCATAAAGACAGATGTTCATGTCCTGCTCCGCCCGCTTTACTCCTTCCCAAGCGGCAGCATTGAAAGAGCGGTCATTCTTGCCGCCGATGTCAAAGACTATGCCGACCTTCGTGGTGCACCCTTCGCGTTTTGCCTCGGTCAAAGAAGTGCAAGAAGCCGTGAGCAACAGTGCGGCAGCGGCGATCGCCAGTAATATCTTGGTGCTTGATCTCATAAATATGACGCTCAGATGATCGCTTTTATCAGGGGTTCGCCCGCTGATGGTTCTGCGGACATTCTATACGCATTGCTTAGGATTGCGCTAACTTCGGAGGCATGTTCTGCGGTACGGCTATAGACAATGCCCAGAGGTTCCCCGATCGCTATCTTATCTCCGATCTTTGCCATACATTCAAAACCGACCGCATGATCCACTGTGTCTTCAGCCCTGGTCCGCCCGCCGCCCAGTTTTACTACGGCGTTACCGATGGCATTGGTATCTATTTCTGAGACAAAACCTTCTGCGGCGGACCTTATCTCCACCTTGCAAATATCGTCTGTCAAAAGCTTTTCCGGCCTTTCGCAAACGTCCGCGTCGCCGCCCTGCAGCAAAATGTTCTCTTTGAATTTTTCCAGAGCCGAACCGTCGGCAAGCCTTTCCTCGGCAAGTTTCCTTGCTTCAGCGGCGCTGGAACTCACGCCGGCCAATTCGATCATCCGCCCCGTCAGCTCCAGTGAAAGTTCGAGAGTTGCTCCGCTTCCCGCGACTGCTTCGCCTTGCAATATCTTTAAACACTCAAATGTTTCGAGCGCATTACCAACAAATCGGCCGAGTGGTTGTGCCATATCCGAAACCACGGCTTGGGTCTTAACACCGAAGCGCTTTCCCGTGGCTACCAGAGCCGCCGCCAGCCGTATTGAATCCTCAAATACCGGCATAAACGCGCCGGACCCGGTCTTTACATCAAGCACCAACGCGTCAAGGTCCTCGGACATCTTTTTCGACATTATCGAAGCGACGATCAGCGGTATATATGGCACAGTCGCCGTTGCGTCTCGAAGAGCGTAAAGCTTGCGGTCGGCAGGTGCGATCTCGTCAGTTTGTCCGGCCATCACAAACCCGCATTTTTTGATTACCTCCTTCATCTCGTCCCGCGACATCCGCACGTTATAACCGGCGATCGCTTCTAGTTTATCAAGCGTTCCGCCTGTATGGCCCAAACCGCGGCCCGAAACCATCGGTACCGCCAGCCCGCATGCCGCCGCCAGCGGAGCTATTACCAGCGAGGTCTTGTCCCCGACACCGCCTGTCGAATGCTTGTCTGCTTTTGGCAGATCGATATCACCAAGCTGAAAAGATTCGCCGGTTTCCACCATTGCGTTGGTCATCGCATCGCGTTCTTCGTCAGAAAGCCCGCGGATGAACATTGCCATCACGAGCGCCGATATCTGATAATCGGCCCATTTGTCCGTACAGACCCCACGGATGAACGACATTATCTCATCACCCGAAAGCTCGCCTCCGTCACGCTTTTTTGCGATCACTTCTTGTGGTCGGTACATATCTCCGCCTATTCTTATCGATCTCTCTGCCCGATCCGTTCGAGCAGTACCACAGCCTCTGCCGTAACAGCGATCCCTTCGCCCACGGGCCCGAGCCCTTCGCCGGTCTTTGCCTTAATGCTGACCCGGTCTTCGGCCACTTCAAGTGCCACGGCCAAGCTTTCCCTGATCCTGTCGATATATGGCCGCAGCTTCGGCCGCTGAAGATCGACCGTTGCATCGACATTACCCAAACGGTAGCCGAGCCTTTTCATTTCTCCGACCGCAAAGCGCAGGAATATCAAACTTTCCGCATTCTTCCAACGTTCTTCGCCGTCAGAGAAATGCGATCCGATATCGCCTAAAGCCAATGCTCCAAAAATGGAATCGGTGACCGCATGCGTCAGCACATCGGCATCCGAATGTCCGACGGCCCCAAATTCAGCCTCTATTCTTATTCCGCCGATGATCAGCGGCCACCCCGTTTCCAACCGGTGTATATCGTTGCCAAAGCCGATCCTGTACATCAACGGTTCATCTCCTGCATATAAAATTCAGCCAGCCGTAGGTCTTCCGCGAACGTGATCTTGATGTTATCGGAACTTCCCGGCACAGATCTGATCGGTATCCCGAGCCTTTCCACAAGCGAACACTCGTCCGTCACGCTGTCATCGATCTCCTGTTCAAAAGCCCGTTTTAAGATCTCGTATCTGAATGCCTGCGGCGTCATTGCCCGGCGAAGCTTCTTTCGGTCCACCGTTCCCGCTATCTCGCCGCGTTCGACCACCTTGATCGTGTCCGTCACATCGGCCGTGAGACATGCCGCACCAAATTCAGCCGCCGCAGCGATCGTTTCGGCGATCTCTCGCGGCCTTACCAATGGTCGTGCTCCGTCGTGGACAGCTACGACACCGCTCGCTGGATCGCAAACGGCAAGGCCGGCCTTTACCGATGCGGCCCGCGATTCCCCGCCGACAACTATTTTCAGCGGCTTGGCCGAACCTTTGCCCGCGATGATATCCCGAAAAGCATCCAACGTCTCCGTCGCCAGAACAACGATGATCGCGTCAACAGACTCACATGCTTCAAACTTGCGAATGGTGTGAACCAAGACCGGTTCTCCTGCAAGTTCGAGAAATTGTTTGGGAATCGTGGAATTAAAACGTTTTCCGCTGCCCGCTGCGGTTATGATCGCGGTATTCATGCGGTCCTATTGATCGACATCCCCGATCACCGTCGGGCGCAGGTCGCGTCCTGTCTTTTTGAAACCAAGCGACCGCGAATCGTGTATGCCGGCATTCGGCGCCTGGCTTTCATGCATATCGTCCTTATCTTCCCACAATCGGCCAAAGATCATTTTCCCGGCCGTTGTCTGCAGGACGCTCGTTACGGCAATATCGGCGGTTTTACCGATCAGCCGGCGGGCATTGTCCACAACCACCATCGTGCCATCGTCCAGATAAGCCACGCCCTGGTTGTATTCCTTGCCTTCCTTTAACACAAAAACACGCATCGCTTCGCCCGGCAGCACCACCGGTTTTAGAGCATTTGCCAGTTCGTTTATGTTAAGCACGGAAACACCACGCAGCTGCGAGACCTTGTTCAGATTAAAATCATTTGTCACGATCACCGCGTCCAATTGTTTGCCCAATTCGATCAATTTCAGATCGACCTCTTTCACGGCCGGAAAATCCGTTTCCACGATCTGTATATCAAGCTTGCTGTTATTTCTCAGCCGCTGCAGCATATCGAGCCCGCGACGGCCGCGCTGACGTTTTGATGAATCTGCCGAATCCGCGACCTGCTGTAGTTCCGCCAGTATAAAATTCGGAATTATCAGCGTTCCGCCTAAAAAACCTGTCTCTGAAACATCCGCTATGCGACCGTCTATGATCACGGATGTATCCAATATCTTGTAATCGCGCTTGACCGTTTTGTCGCTAAAAATGCCGCCCAAAGCTGAAAGGTCAATGTATTCGCCCTTTGCCGCACCGACCATCAGCCCGATGTAACCCATGAAAAATGCGAGCGAAATGGTCAAAAACGTCTGCATTTCGGCCGAAACAGCCGCTTCTTTCTGTATGGAAATAAGAACGCCGATCAAAAAAGCTCCGACAATGCCGAGAATAGATCCGACCGCGGCACCGATCAAGGTTTTCAATGACGCCCGGCTGACGCGCATTTCGAAAGCAATGATCAGGCCGCCAATGACCAGCCCCATAAAAGCCGAAAGTATCTGCCGCGTCCCGATATCTTCGATCGCGCCCATACCGAAACGGTGCGTTCTTTCAAGCGGATTCAACACGTAGCCAAGCAACATCAGCAAAACCACGAATCCGACCCGAAATATAAATACATCCAGTTTCATCGCTTCAATTCTAACACGAAGTGCGGTAAAGAGTTAAGAACCCGTTTCGGAGAGCAAGGCTTTAGCCGGCAGTAATGATCTGGCCATTCAGCCCGATGGCTTCGGCAGAGAGCAGATAAAGCACGACCCGAGCTGCATCATCGGCTCCCAAAACCGAACTTGGCCGAAACAATTCGGGCTCCGCGGCGGTTTTTTCAGCAGGTTTTTGGCTTACAGAAACGCAATTAATGCGAAAATGGCCGGGCAGTTCCGCCGCCAGTGTCGTCGTTAGGCTATGGACGGCCGCCGCGGCAGAAGCGGCCAACGGCCCTCCGTCGGCAGATGTGATGTTGACGATCTTCGGCTTTGGACGCTCCCGCATCAGCTTCACGGCATATTGCGTTACAAAGAATGTCGAGCGCCACCCGTCCGCGGTTGCCTGGTCAAGATCTATTTCGCTGACGTCGGGAAAAGAAGTGTTTGCGGACGAGAACCGGGAATTCACCAAAAGATCAAGACGGCCGTATGTTGCTTCAGCCTCTGAGATCAATTGTGCCGCACCTTCGGCGGTGGTGATGTCGCATTCGACAGCACCGGCCAGCGTTCCCAGTTCGCGAAATTCCCGCACCGTCGAAAGCCCGGCAGCACTGCCCGGCTTAACACTGCCGATAACAAAACATCCCTGCAGAGCCAACTGCAAAGCAGCCGCCCGCCCAATGGCGTTCTCAATGTCGCTGATCACCGCGACCTTTTCTGCAAAATGATGTATTCCCGGCGGCATATGATCTTAAGGTGCAGCAGCGGCATTTGCCGAAAGCCGATAACAAATTTCCTTAAACGACGGCTACTTGCCCTTTCTTATTCTAACCTTGAAAGCGCCGATGCTTTGTGGGCGGCGATATGGCTCGTTTTCAAACTTTTGATCTCATATTGCGGCTCTTCTTCGGTGGCATGGTGGGTATATCCCTTGAAATCAAAATCCTGAGTATGGACCTTTATAATTTCCCCGGAAACAATACCAGCCTCTGAATTCCAAGAAACTTTTTCGCCTATTTTAAATCTTTCAGACATCATTCTCAATTTTATTCGCCTTTTGAACAACCTTGGTCGGAATAACAGATGCCACCATCGACGACCAGTGCCGGCGACGTATATGGGTGTTCTTCTTTTTTCGTGGCTGACATTATGTGATAGACGGTCCAGCCTTTCGCTTTTAGCAGATCTGATATCATCGATCGGTGACAACGCCACCAAACTGCTTCGGCACACATAATGACCGTTGTTTTTTTCGAAGCGATCCGCTCCAGCTCCGCAATGCCCGCCTTAAACTTTTCAGTTTCCATATAGTCGGCATAGCCGCGGAAAGAAGCGTTGCGCCACCTGTTGTTCGTAGAATCTTTTCTCGCTTTTCTTCTACCGCCGAGATCCGCCAGATAGATATATTGTATCCCGATCTCTTCCAAAGATCTTTTAAGAGCTTCCTGATCGAATTGCGGAAATTTTCGCGAACCCGGCAAACTGCGGATATCTACCAAAACCTCTATGCCGAAAGACCGCAGCATTTGCAAAAGATCCTCAATGGTATGGGTCGAATGGCCGATCGTATAGATAATATGATCCTTTTTCGTCTTCATCCCGTTCTCTATCTCTTATCGATCATATATCTATTTTCCATCAAAAATGGGAAGATAAAATGTCAAATAAATTCTTGATTCCTTTGATGTACCTTCTTTCGATCACGTCGCCGGCAATGTTGTGGCCGCCTTGGCCGCAAATGAGCTAAGTAATGCTTTTATTTTTTAGGTTCTGGCAATTCTTAAACACATGATCTTAACATATCGCTAACCACTTCGGGTGCTTTATCAAAGGTCGTTCGTGCTGTATTCTGACATTCACCGATGGCAAAACAACCGAACACGATATATGTCTGCCAAAATTGCGGCGGCCAATCGCGCAAATGGCTCGGTCAATGTCCGGACTGCGGCGAATGGAACACCCTTGTCGAAGAGCGTTTTCGCGCTCCCGCCGCGGCCGCCGCCCGCACGTCTGCTCCGCTTTCGATCTTTGGCGAGAAAAAACCCATTCCTTTTTCGCAGATCGAAGCCCAAGACGACGACCGCACCGCTTCCGGCATTGACGAATTCGACCGTGTATTGGGCGGCGGCATAGTCGCCGGTTCCCTGGTTCTGATCGGCGGAGCTCCGGGCATCGGAAAGTCAACCCTTGTTCTCCAAATGGCCGAACACCTAAGCCGTTCCGGTGCTCAGGTGCTTTACATTTCCGGCGAAGAATCCGAACGCCAGGTAAAGATGCGCGGGGAAAGACTCGGCATTTCCGCTGACGATCTTTTTATTTTGGCGGAAACCAATCTGCAATCGATCTTTGCCGAGATCGAAAAGCTTTCGCCAAATGTCATCATCGTCGATTCCATCCAGACCATTTTCACCGAACGCATCGAATCTGCTCCGGGCAGTGTTTCGCAGGTACGCGATGTCGCGGCTCAGCTGATGATGTTTGCCAAACAGGCAGCAACACCGGTGTTCATTACCGGCCACGTCACCAAAGAAGGTTCCATCGCCGGCCCGAAAACGCTGGAACACATTGTTGACACCGTTCTTTATTTCGAAGGCGATCGCCACCACAACCACCGCATCATCCGTGCGGCGAAAAACCGCTTTGGTGCCGCCAATGAGATCGGAATTTTTGAAATGACCGGAACCGGGCTGGTGCCGGTCGGCAATCCATCAGAATTGTTTCTGCAGGAAAGGCCGGAAAATGCGTCGGGTTCGGTCGTCACAGTCTGTATGGAAGGCACGCGGCCCGTGCTGGTCGAGGTGCAGGCTCTCGTTTCCGGCAACCGCTCGGCTTCCGGCCGCCGAATGGCTCAGGGTTTTGACTACAACCGCACGTCGCTGCTCATCGCCGTTCTCGAAAAAAAACTCGGATTTCAATTGGCGGGCGATGATGTTTTCGTCAATGTCGCCGGCGGCCTTGAAATTGACGAACCGGCGGCAGATCTCGGCGTTGCGGCCGCCATTGCTTCCAGTTTTCGCAATTTACAGATCGCACCGGACGTAGCCGTCTTTGGCGAGATCGGCTTGACCGGCGAGGTCCGCGGCGTGCTCCACGCCCAAACACGCGCCCGCGAAGCTCAGATGCTCGGCTTCAAACGGCTCATCCTGCCCGAATCCAATAAAAAAGGCCTCGAAAAACTTCTCGGCATCCGCGTCGTCGGTGTCAAAAATCTCGAAGACGCCCTCGATGCTCTCTTTTGAGAGCAAGCCGCATTCTAACAAGAAAATTATTGACATGAATTTCCGTTCGTTCAATAATGTCAGTGCCTATCCGCACAATACGTCTATACTTGCAGGTAAAATTTATGAATCTCCTACTTCATTTAGGCAGCAAAGGGCAATACGTAGAACCCATTAAGAAATGGCTAACATTGTTGTCAAGCCCATCACAAGAACTTACAACAGATGATGTCTACGATTCCTCAATGATGAGTGCAGTCAAACAATTCCAGTTGCAGAATGACGCCTTTGAACCTCATGGCTACATAGATGACATAACGCTTTACAATTTAATGATCCGGATCGATACGAGAAAAATAGAAAAAGAGCTTTTAACAAATACCCCTTTCAGAATGATGATCGCCAGCATGTGCGTACCATATGACGATGAGGTTCATATGAGTCTCACTTATGCATTGGCTCTGGCCGCAGGTTTTACGGATGACAGACAATCCAATCGGGCCGCTTTTGTGATCGCGGCCGCAGATGTTGGCGTAGACTACGATCCTAGTACCCAGCCAATGCCTGCGGGAGCTAAGGATGTTGCTTCGGGTGCGAATCATGAACGGCTTGAACTGTGGCATTTTGTTACCCCGGCAAGGCTTAAAGCGGTAGATGAAAGATGGCGAGGGAATGGTTCTTTAAGAGATTTAGGTATGTATATGCATGTTCTCCAAGATACATTTTCTCATAGGGGCTTTGGTCCGGGAAAAGGACAGATGGGTAGTGCAGTAGATGAAGAGGGGAATGTCGTATCTTCAATAAAACCCACAAGATGGCATGAAGTGGATGACCCAAGCAAACGTCCGAAGCTTGCCTTTGAAATGGCGTCAGAGGTCTTTAATACGCTTTGCGAGGCTGTAAAAATCTGTCAATCAAAAAAGACCATTAAACTCTCCTACTCCGCTGTTACGTGGGAAAGCATCAAAGACGAAATTTGGAATTTTTGCAATGAGAAGGATGCGAATAAAAGGGAAAAAATAGCGACGGACCTTGCTGGTAAATTTCTTTTTTCCCATCAACAAATCAAAAACGCTCAATTGGTGCACGGAAAAGCTAGCGGGGCGATCGGGATCACTACTTCACTTAAGCCCGTTAAGTTCCGTCGAATAAAGAAAAAAAGAAAAAATTAGTCGCTTTAAGATAGAAAATGTCTTTATACAACAATTCTTTAATTCACCTTATTAAACGCCTTAGAACGAGCGATCTCGCGACGATATTGATCCTCGTATTGTTTTCTTCAATTCAATCACTGTCTCAGCCTCTGCAAAATGTGGTCTATTCGCCCGACGGCAGCAAATTTCTTGTGAGGCATCTTGAATCTGTTTACCTATGGGATTCGCATACAGGCAATATACTGCGAATTTTCAAGACGAATAGAAGTGATGGAGCTTCAGACAACTCCTATAAATTTGCGGCCTTTTTATCGAATAGCAAATTGGTATTGAACGACGAGAAAGAAGATTTGATCTGGTGGGATATACGTGCCGACAAGGAAATAAAAAGAATATCGGGAAATTTTAAAATTCATGCACTTTCACCTGACCGAAGAATGCTGGCCGGGGTTAATTTTTCTTCCAACGAAAGACAATTTATAGATATTTACAACTCCTCAACTGGCAGCCTGTTGAGGAAACTTAAACCAAAACATTCTTTCGGATGTATGGTATTTATTCCGGGGAATAAAAGAATGCTCGGAATTTCGTCATTCGGAGCGGAAGTTCTTGCAATTGAAACCGGCCGTATCATCAAAAGTTTTTCTAATGAAGAGGTCTATAATGATTGTGCAGTTTCTCCCAAGGGAGACTCGATCTTGGCCGGTATTGACGTCCTCGGCACCAATAAACATGTCAGTACGTGGCTGCAGGATCTAAATAAACCTGAAAGATCTTTAAATTTGCCCGACAAATATTCGGACTTGATCGCACGGTCTAGCTCAGTAGGCTATTCGGTTGCCGACCCAAATTTGGCTTTCGTTGCCGGTAGTTCCGACTCTCCGATGAAAGGAATTTTGATCGTATGGGACATTTCAAATGGCAAAGTCAAACAGGTCATTACAAACGAAAATGAAATAGATGCTGCCGCTTTTGCTCCCAACGGCAAAACGATCCTGTTCCTCGATCGCCGCCGGAACCTGATCCTGCTCGACCTTGCTTCCGGTGTCCGAATACGAAATTACAATGCACCAAGCCTAAAAGAAAACCTTTCGATCAAATATTAACCCATAGCTATTCAACTTCGTCGCAAACTGGCAAATTCTGGCCGTTATTACTATTATCTGATAAACATCTTGGTGTGGTAACGGCTTTTAGCGATGAATAAAACTATCCTGACAGAGGGCGATGAAGGCGTACAGCTGATCATTCGCGAACCTCGCGGAAAAAGCAGCAAAACGATAACGCTGCCCGCAGAAACCCGCTCGCCGGTGCATGTCGTCTATGGCGGAGCTGATCGATTTTCGGCAGACACACCGGCGAAGCTCGGGCGTTTGGCGGTGGCTGCAATGGAAAACTACGCCGCGAATTTTGTGGAATTTGCCGCCGCAATGCGTCTTGCGGGCAGCGAAACCTTGCCGACCTTTCCAAAGGCTGTCGCCGATCTGGAAAAACGTCTGAAAAAAGACGCCGAAAAGGTGCGTCAAGAAAACTACGCGGCGTGGTTTGCGTGGACCGTCTATTCACGCACGCTCGAAAAGCTCCGCACCGAAGCGGTCGAAGATTTCCGCATTGATTTCGAGGACGGCTACGGCATTCATTCCGACGAGGCCGAAGATGCCGACGCCAAAAAGGCCGCCACGCAGCTGGCCGAAAGTTTTACGGCCCGAACCATTACCCATTTCTGCGGTTTCCGTATTCGCCCGCTTGGCAAAGAGACGGCGGAACGTGCCGAACGTACGCTGAAGATCTTTTTAGATACCTTGCTGAAAGCCGCCCAAGGCAAGCTTCCGCCGAATTTTGTGGTCACCTTGCCCAAGGTCGCTCACCCGAAAGAGGTGAAAAAACTTTCCCGCTTGCTGAAAAAATTTGAACGAAAAAATGATCTGCCTGTCGGCGGCATAGGCATCGAACTGTTGATCGAAACACCTGAAGCGGTGATCGATAAAAAGGGCCGCATAGCCATAGCGGCTTTGGTCAAAGCCTCCGGCGGCCGCTGCACTTCGCTTCACGTCGGTGCTTATGATCTTACCGCCAGCCTTGGCATCTCTGCTGTTTATCAAGACATTCGCCATCCGGCGTGCGATCTTGTCCGGCAGATAATGCTGATCGCTTCGGCGGGGCTCGGCGTCCGCCTTTCGGATTCGGTCACCACACAGCTTCCGCTACCGGCCCATCGCGGTGAAAAACTCTCCGCGGAACAGGCGGCCGAGAATAAACGTTCCGTTCACCGCGGCTGGAAGGTGCATTTCGACAACATCACTCATTCGATGGCGAATGGCTTTTATCAAAGCTGGGATCTGCACCCGAATCAGCTTCCGGCTCGTTATGCCGCTGTTTTTGCATTCTTTATCGGCGGTGCCGAAGCTCAAGGCGAACGGCTGAAACGCTTTGTCGAACTGGCTGCCCGGGCTGTGACGACCGGTACCGTTTTCGATGATGCCGCTTCAGCACAGGGACTATTGATATTTTTTGCCAAGGCTTTAAGCTGCGGAGCATTGACGGCGGGAGAGATCGAGTTTTTGACCGGATTGACGGCGGATGAGATCCGCGGCGGTTCCTTTGCGGAGATCGTGGATCGCCGCCAAAGCTGACACTATTCGTCGCCGGACATCACTTTTTCCAGCTTCTCTTCTTTGATCTGCTTAGCCGCAGGAACCGCACTTGAAGCTTCGAACGTAGCGGTCGGCGGCTGAAAAGGGTCAGGTATTACCGGCAGCCCGTCCTTTTCCATTTCGCCGACGATGACCGAAGCTACGAGCTGCTGTTCAAATCTTGAAACGTCGGTAAATTTGACCCCAATGCCGGAATCTTCGAACCGGTAGATCACCTTGCACCGCAGCGGCAGCCGGTTGCCATTAGGCAGCGGCAATTCTAGCCGAAATTCGTCACCCGGAAACAGACATTCTTCCCAGTCCGTGAAGCATCCGCCAACGCTTATCTGCTGCAGCATCGTTTCGTGTCGGTCGCCTGTCTTAGTAAAGAAAACGACCGGAATATCCAGCGAAAATCTTAGATGTTGTCGTTGATTTATTGACATTTGCCCCGGAAAGACGATCAAGGTGACGGCGGCTCAGCGGCCTTTCGATATTCTAAGGTTTTACAAGTTTTAACGCAATAAAAATGTTCCGCAAAAGGCCGTAGGGAAAAGATCGGGCGATCTTCTCTGTACGGCCGTTCTCTGCAAAGTCAAATTTTATTGGCCGGCGGCACCGCTTTTCGAACAGTGTTGTTCAAACGCATCCATCAAGCCCTGAGCGATCACAGCCGGCGGACGGCCCTCCAGGTCGCGGCGCTCGAACATCTGCACCAATTCTCCATTCTTCAAAATACCGATCGACGGCGAAGAAGGTGCATAACCGGTAAAAAGCTCGCGTGCACGATCCGTGGCGTCGATATCGGCACCGGCAAAGACAGTGATCGAGCGGTCCGGTTTGGCATCAGAATTGGCAAGGGCCGCGGCAATGCCCGGGCGAACGCCGCCCGCAGCACATCCGCAAACCGAATTAACGACGACCATTACCGTTCCGTCTGTGTCGGCGACGGCTTTGTCCACCGCCTCCGGCGTTTTGGTCTCTTCGATGCCTAGTTCGGCAAGCTCCGCACGCATTCCGTAGATCATCATTTCAGGATATGGCATATATATAATTCCTCTCTCAAACAAAATTTTGCGGCCGGAATAAATCCTGACCTTTTTATAAAGTATCAGTTATTACGCCCTGCGGCGTCAAGCAAACGGCGGCTTTGCGTATCTTTACGTCAAAACCTCTTGGTCACGGTTGCCGTCCACGGCCGCTTTATTCATACTATTCGAAAGAGAAAAAATGGCCATCGAAATTGAAAAAAAATATCGTCTCGATAAGCGGCTTTCGGTCGATATAACCTCACGCCTAAAGTCCGCCGGTGCCGAATTTACCGGCGATGTTTTTGAGGAGAACTTTCTGCACCGCGGCGGATCGCTCGACGAACGCGGGGCCGTACTTCGCGTCCGCAAGACCGGCGACACCACAATGCTTACCTACAAGGAGCGTTTCCGTAGCGATTCCGAAATAAAGCATCGTATTGAATATGAGACCGAGGTGGCCGATGTCGATGCCGTCGAAAATATTATCAAGGCGCTTGGATTCACACTGAGCGTCGTGTATGAGAAACACCGGCGGACATGGCATTTCCGCGATGTCGAGGTAGTTTTGGACGAATTGCCGTTCGGCTATTATATGGAGATCGAAGGCACCGTCGAAGCCATTGCGGAAACAGAAAAACTGCTTGGTTTTGAAGAACTCGAAGCCGAACCGCGCGGCTATCCGCGGTTGACCGTAAAATACGGACGCCAGATCGGCGAGATCTTTGAAGCACGTTTCGATTCAACGGCCAAAGCGGTCTAAAAATTCATATCCACACCGGCAAAGGACATTTGCGAATCGAAGGGTTCGCCGTTTCCAGCCGAAATTTTGCGATAGTTGCCGTCCGGCCTTAGCATGCTCGCGTTTACGTTATCACGCAGATAGGCCCCGATAACGGATTCCCTAATGTAATTCCTGATCTCTTCGTCGAGCACCGGAAATACTACTTCCACGCGCCGGTCGATATTACGCCGCATCCAGTCCGCACTGCCGACATAGATGTCCTCGGCTCCGCCATTGGCAAAATAAAAGATCCGGCTGTGTTCCAGGAATCTGCCCACGATGGAGCGCACTTTTATTGTCGGGGACAATTCTTTTACGCCCGGCCGCAGCGAACATATGCCGCGAACGATCAGATCGATCTCTACCCCTGCCTGCGATGCGGCATAAAGTTCTTCTATCAAGAGCATGTCGGTCAATCCGTTGACCTTGGCTACTATCCGCGCCTCTTTGCCGGCTTCCTTGTTCGCCTTCTCGCGGCGGATCATCTGCGTAAAATGCTCGCGGAGATTAAGCGGGGCAACCGCCAATCGATGATATTTGCTTTGCTGCGAATATCCGGTGAGAAAATTAAAAAGATTTGTCGCGTCGGCACCGATCCCTTCATCGGCAGTCAGCAGCCCGAGATCGGTGTAAAGCCGCGCTGTTACCGGATTATAGTTGCCCGTGGCCATATGGACATAACGAACAAGCTTGTCTTTTTCACGCCGAACGATCAAAAGCACCTTGGAATGCGTTTTCAGCGTACTGATCCCATAAACCACGTGTACGCCTTCATTTTCCAAACGTCTGGCCCATTCGATATTGTTCTCTTCGTCAAAACGCGCCTTTAGCTCGACCACTGCGGTCACCTGTTTGCCCAATTGGGCAGCTCTGATCATAGCCGGAATGATGGGCGAATCCTTTCCGGTGCGGTAAAGACAGATCTTGATCGCCTGGACGTCCGGGTCCTCGGCGGCTTCGGCGATGAAATCCGTCACGACCGAAAATGTGGTGTAAGGGTGATGCAGCAATATGTCCTGCTTTTTGACCGCATCAAAAATGCTCGATTTTGCTCGAATTACAGAAGGCACCACCGGCTGCAGCGGAACATCTTTCAGCTTTGGCAGCGGCAGCGAATACAGCCGCATCAGATCCGGAATGTCCACAAATCCATCGATCTTGTAAACATCCTCGTCCCTCAAGCCAATTCCCGAAACAAGCAATTTCAACATTTTGTCCGGCATATCCGCCGAAACTTCCAACCGCACCGGAAAGCGAAACCGCCGCCGCTGCAGTTCCCGTTCAAGCGTATGCATCAGGTCGCTCGCTTCGTCCTCACGCAATTCGATGTCCGCATCGCGGGTGACACGAAACAGAAAGCCTTCGCTCGCCTTCATATTCGGAAATAGCTGAGCGGCATTGGCGATGATCACTTCTTCGATCAGCACAAAACGGTCGCCTTTTTGGTTGATCGGTATCAAACGCGGCGCAGAAGGCGGCAATTTGATACGGGCAAATCGTTTTTGTCTGAACAAATGCCGCAAATTCTTTTGTGTTTGGTTGCGGGTGGGCTCTATGAAAATGCCGATATTCAGGCTCAAATTCGAAATATATGGGAACGGATGGCTTGAATCCACCGATTGCGGCGTTAGGATCGGGAATAGATTTTCGCGAAAATATCTATCGATCTTGCGGCGGTCTTTAACATTTAACTTCGCATAGCTTTCGATCTTCACACCGGCTTTTTCCAATTCCGGCAGCACCGCTTCGCGTAGGTATGTCCACTGTTTCTTCAACATTGGCCGCAACCTTCGGCCGATCTCACGAAGCTGTTCCGGCGGCGTCAACCCGTCCGCCGAAAGCGTGCCGACGCCTTCGTCGATCTGCTCCTTGATCCCCGACACGCGGATCATGAAAAATTCGTCCAGATTCGTCGAGAATATCGACAAAAATTTCAACCTTTCAAGCAGCGGAATGCCGGGCCGAAAGGCTTCTTCCAGCACACGGCGGTCAAATTCCAGCCAGCTCGCCTCTCGGTTAAAAAAATGCGGCTCGGCACGTTTCTGAACCGGTTCTGCTACGGCTTCTGTTTGAACTGTCGTCTTCGGCTTTTTGATAGATGATGCTTCCATGGTCGGGCAAGTGTAGATTATACAACGGCTTACCCTGTATTTGTGTTAAATCTAGGTTACCAAAATGTTACGTCCGCCGACAATCATTTTGTGATCAATACCGGCATACCGACCTCTACAAGACTAAAAAGCTCTTCCATTTCGCTGTTGTCCATTGCGATGCAGCCTTCTGTCCAATCGCCTTCTGTACCACCGCCGTGAATGTATATTTCTCCGCCTAAGGCCGTCTTTTGCGGCGGCATCCCTCCATCAACATACGCCTGCAAAATGGCGTCGAATTCGTCATTCTTGATCGCGCCGCTCGCCAACGCTCGTTCTGCGTTTGCCGGGGCGGGATAGCTGATCCCCAACGAAAGATGAAACTTGCTTTGCGGGTTTTTAACGCATACGTAGAATTGTCCTTCCGGCGTGCACCCGTCGCCTTCGAGTTGTTTATCTCCAACCGGGGAAAAGCCAAGAACGACCGTATATACGCTGACCGAACCGCCGATGTAAGCGGTCAGGCGTCTTTTTCCCTTATTGATCTCGATTCTGTCTATTGATCGGCTCCGTTTTGTCATCAATCCGGATCGGACGGCGAAATGCCGACTTGTGCCAAAGCGTCAATGCTCGGCACAAAATAGACCGCCGAAGAGCGGGCATCGGCAAATTCCAACAAGCGGTCGGTCGTTTTCATACCGTCGTCGCCGACCCCGTACATCTGCCGCAGCATGCCGAGCGTTACGCTGATATCATTTGAAAATCCGACGAACATTATTCCTGCTTCTTGGGCATTGCCCCAATTAGCATTTCTCCGCACAATGTCTATCTCTTTCCCGTCGCGGTGAAACTGATTTCGCCCGACATGCGAATCCGGCGGCAAAGGAGACAATTGATGGCTGCCGGCTTTTGTCCGTCCCCATACGTGTTCTGCGTCATGGACGGGCAATCGTCGGAGTTTTTCAATATCCATCGTCCATTTCTGCAGCAGGACCGTCGAACCGCCCTCGCCTGTTTGGCCATTCGGGATTATCGCGGCACTATTTGCACGGAACGCATTCGGATTTGCGACGCCATCGGCAAAGCCGTCGAATGTAACGTTGTTATGATAGGGAAAGCAGACCTGCTCTTCGGCCAGATCAGCAAAAGGCCGCAGCAAGGCAATGCTTTTGCTCATGCTGTCGTAAAGGGTAGCCGCGCTAGACTGCGTTATCCAAACCCATAGATCGTGCTGCGTCGCGGGAACCGACTTTCCGTTTGCTCCGACCAGGTCTTCGCTGAAAGATCCCATATTGTCCGGTACACCGCCCGGAAGCACAGCTCTCCAAAATTCCGGCCGAAAGCCGACCACAACGTTTGCCGTTCCGCCCGTCAACTGATGATTGCTATTCAGCGTCGGGTCCGCGATGCCGGTTATCTCAGATTCCCAAAGTTTACCCAAGGCCGCAAACAATGCCTTTTGATCGCATTTTTCTCTCAGGCGAAACTGCAGATGGACCTCATCTCTCGCCACCACCGACAACATTGACTGCGGATCTGCCATAGTTCGAATAGGATACATTATTTGCAGGATATCGCTTACGGCCGAACCGCAGAAACGGCCTTTTCCATTTCTAAAAAGCGTTCCGATTCGGATCTTCGCCCTGCTTTTTTCCAGAGTTCTGCCAATCTTCGATATCTTTTGGCTGCGTCATCACCCGTCGCCCATACCACCTTAGCCATACATTCCGGACAGTTATCCAATGGCCGGCGGTCCGTTTCGAATGTCCCGTTGGTGCCCGACATCAAACATTCGTATTTTGTGCAGTGACGCAAGGAGAACATATGGCCTGTTTCATGCATCGCTATTTTAAGCGTCCGGTCTAAGAAAAGATCGAATGTGAAATTTTTGGGCCGCGGCCGTTCCAGCCGGTAAAGCGACCATACACCGACTCGCTGCTGCAGATTCGCTTGGCCGAAAACATATGCCATCTGCGTATCTCCCGGGTAAAGGTCAACGTTCGTCAAACAGATCAGCCCAGCCGCGTCTTTGCTGATCATTGTCGGCAGAAGATCTTCGAGAAAATAGCTTGTCTTGATCTGAAGATCGTTTGAATAGAATGCTTTCCGCTGTTTGTCGGCCGGGACCTTTCCCAGCGAACGCACCGGCTTCATTACGACCGGCAGGCCATAGAAGGCTCGCATATATTCGGCCGTCAATTCAAGGATCTTTTTTTGTTCGGAATTGAATTCACCGATCGGCTGAATATAGATCGTGCGGCGGTCCTCGGTCGGCAATGTTGGGGCGGACGCCATATATTCCTCGAATGTCTGTCCTTTTTCAGGGAAATTCTGCAGCCAATCGCCCGGCCGCGGCTTTCCCATCAGCTTAAAGAAAGGCACCACCGCATCTCTCTGTTTTTTCAGGCGTTCAACATTTTTCGCCTCTGCTTTTCCCGCGGAGGTATTCGCCGCTTTCACCGGCTCGGCATTTTCACGGCTGCCCGAACACGCACCCAACAGCAAAACCGCGATCGCCAAAATTGACCAGCTAACCTGTTTCATCCTTGATCGTTATTTTGCGCGCCAAATCGCCGTCGCCCTCAATGAATATTCTTCGAACCGGCCGCCCGAACGCAAAATTCCCGAGCCTTTCCGGCCACTCGATGATGACCGCTGCTTTTTCATCCTCCAAGATCTCCGGCAATCCGACCCCGAAACCCGCATTTGAACCTTCATCGATCCGCCACAGATCGATGTGATAGACATCGAACATTTCCGTCCGATACAGATTGACCAGCGAAAAACTCGGGCTGCTTACTTCGTCTTCGTCAAAGCCAAGTTCCGCCACAATGCCTTTGGTCAGCAAAGTTTTTCCCGCACCAAGCCCGCCCTGCAGCAGCAGCACCTCGCCGCCCTTTAACGACCGGCCGATCGATCCCCCGAACCGAAACATCTCCTCCGGCGTTTCTACCACGATCGGGTGGTTCAAATCTTAACTCCTTCCGCTATCAGCAAATATGCGTCCGCAAGACATTCGCGGACATCGGAAGCGGTCATCGTCCTCATGCCGAATTTATTCGCCGCAATGTCCGCCGCCAGCCCTGCAGTATAGACAGCGGCCACACACGCCGAAAAGATATCTGCTCCCATCGCCGATGCCTGTGTGACAAAGCCGGCCAAAATGCCCGCCAGCGTATCGCCGTTGCCGGCCTTTCCGATGCCCGGATTGCCCGTTGTGTTGATCACCACGCGGCCATCCGGCGCTGCGATCAGCGTTCGTTCGCCCTTTAGTATCAAGATCACACCGTTTGCCGCTGCAAATCGGCGAGCAATTCCCACGCGGTCGGCAATGCCGCCATTCTTTTCAACGATGCCGGCCAATCGTCGAAACTCCCCTTCGTGCGGCGTAAGTATCAATTGCGGGCCGCCGGAAAAGCGATGTCCGTCGAATGGCGAAAGCAATGTCAAAGCATCTGCATCAACGATCATCGGCTGCGTTCGCCCCGCAAGCATCTTCTGGACCAGATCTGCTGCATCTTCCGTTAAACCGACCCCGCAACCGATCGCCACCGCGTCCGCCCGATCAAGCAGATCCTGCATCCCGTCGCGGGCATTTGCCGCAAATGCGCCGTCCGCCGTTTCGGCCGCGCGGAGCATCACCTCCGGTAAAATGCGCTCCGCGGTAATATCAAAGATAGTCTGCGGAACGGCCAGCGTTACCAATCCAGCTCCCGACCGCATGGCCGCATTTGCTGCCAGCACAGCCGCTCCCGAATAGTTCTCCGAACCGGCTGCTATCAAGCAATGCCCACGCTTATTTTTGTAGGCATCATGTGAGAATTCAGTTGCTTCTAAAAAGGCGGCTGCGTCTGCCGCCTCCGCCGCAAACAGCGGCCCGGCCAATTCAGCTATTAGTTCCGGCGGGGTGCCGATGTCCGCTATCAGCAGTTCGCCGCACCGCAGATAGGCCGGCGGCATCACATTCGCCGGCTTTGCTGCCGTAAAGGCAACCGTCAGATCCGCCTTGACCGAATGCGTTTCAGCATCCGGCTCGTCCGAAAATAGCCCCGAGGGAATATCGACCGCTGCTATCAAAGGCCGCTCTCCGCTTTCTGCAAGATGCTCCAATTCTTTGATGACCGATAACAACCGGCCCTCAACCGGCCGCGAAAGACCAGTGCCGAATAAAGCATCGATGACGACATCAAGATCTTTCACCGAAGGCATTTCTTCCGCATTCTCAACAAAGCGAATGCCCGGCATGGCTTTTACGATCTCAAAATTGGTCCTTGCGTCACCTTTTGTTTCGCTGATCTCGCCAAAAAGATGAACCTCGACATCGGCGTCGAACATGCTGAGCAAGCGGCCGACGGCGGCTCCGTCTCCACCGTTGTTGCCCTTGCCGCAAAGCACCACCACCCGCGGCTGCCGATCCAAAGACGCCGTCCTATCAAGCACCGCTTCGGCCACCGCCCGGGCTGCATTTTCCATCAACAACAGCGAAGGCAGCCCGTAACGTTCCGTCGTCTGCCGGTCTGTCTCGCCCATCTCTTTGGCCGTCATTACATGGAGCATATTCTTCGTCTATTCTGCCACGAATCCCTCTTTTTACGCACTTTAAAGCAAAAAAAGCTGCGTCCGGTATGAAGGAACGCAGCAGTCATCAAAAATTTAGGTCGCTGATCGAACAGAATTATCCCAAACAATAGCCGCCTGTTTTGCTTGCCACTGTGCTTCTATCAAGATTACTTCCGTTCATTTTAAGAAAAGTTCTATTGCAGCCGCCTTTCCACAAAAATTCTTTCTTTTCAGCGATCTCTTTTACATCCCATTTTGACATTTGCCGGCAATTTCGTTTGAATATAGATAACTTGAAAATGAAATTCAATTTCAAATAATAGACCGTCTGCGCACGGTCGCAAAATTATAGAACACAACCGAAATAGGAACAGAAATGAAAAAGAATTTTGGATTATTGATGTTGGCCGTTGCGATGATCTCCGGCACCGCAGCCGCCCAAAAGATCGACAAGACCGTCAAGGTAGGTGCGGGTCTTTACGAGATCGTTTATAACGAAAAGGATAATTCCGTATATGTCGCCGGTATTGGCAAACGCGGCGAAAAAGATGCTGCCCGCATCTATAAGCTCGACCCTGACACTCTCGAGATCAAAGGCGAGATCAGCGTTTCGCATGCGGCTTTCGGCCTGGGCCTAAACCGGCGCACACAGACGCTATATACTACGAATACGCGCGACAATTCCGTTAGCGCCATCGACCTCAAGACCGGCAAGGTCATTGCCACCTTTAACCACGGCAAAGAAAAGTCGCATACCCGGGAAGCTGTCATCGACGAAAAGAACAACAAGGTCTATGTTTCGAATATGACCGATATCTGGGTCATCGACGGCAAGGCTAATAAATTTAGCCACTTGATCGAAAATGTCGGCGAAGGCGTTACAGGTTTGGCACTCGACGAAAAAGGCTCGCTTCTTTATGTCACCAATATGAGCAAGGATGAAGTGACCGTAGTGGACCTCAAGACCGGAAAGTCAGTCCGCAGTTTCGCTTCCGGCGGCAAAAGCCCGATCAATGCAGTTTATGACGCCAAAGACAAACGGCTCTTCGTTGCTAACCAAGGTTCGGGCACAGTGACCGTACTTGACCCGCAAGGCAAATTGCTGCAGACCATCGAAACCGGTGCCGGAGCGTTGGGCATCAACTTCAATCCGGTCAAAGAGCTGCTCTATGTTGCTAATCGCGGGGCCGGTACAACCAGCGTCATCGACACCAAAACTTATAAAGTGGTCAGTTCTTTAAAAACCGGCACTCATCCGCAGACGATCGCTATCGATAAAAAGACCGGAAAGGTCTTTGTTACCAATAAGGCTCAGGGACGACCGCGTCCGGCCGCCGGCCAACCGGCACCATCAGAACCGGCCCCCGAGGATCCGAACGGCGATGTCGTAAATGTGATCGTTCCGAATTGAGGATCGTTTATTATTCCTGATTCCTGCGGGGTTGTGTGTCTGGACAGCCAAACTTCCCCGCAGGGCAGACAGCAACGCCTTTCATGGCGAATACCCACGATCTCAGGGACCGACAGACCGCTAGGAACTTACGTTAAAAGCAGCCGCGATCTCATCGATCATCTTCGACATACTCTGCAGCCCACCGGAAACCGTGTACCAATTTTCGGTGTCAAGATAAATAATGTGGTCTTCGCGAGCCGCCTTGGTCGAACGCACTACCTCGTTATCCAAAAAAGTTTTTGCGAGCGTTTCTTCGCCTAATATCTTCGCCCGGTCAACAACAAACAGATAATCCGGGGCGATCTTCTTCAAATATTCAAAATTAACGACCTGGCCGTGCTGAGCAGCCTCTTGAATATTCGGATCCGCAGGTTTGATGCCCATCGCCTGATGAAGAATTCCGAATCGCGATCGCGGACCGTAAACAGAGATCTTCCCCGCCGTGTAGAGCGAGATCAAGCCTGTCTTGCCGCTTGATCTCGTGCGCTCGCTCAAGCGTTCCATTCGAGCGTCAAGCTCGGCCAGCTTTTGTTTTGCCTCGTCTTCACGCTTGAATATCCTGCCCAACAACTCCGTATTCGCTTTGAATGTGTTGTAATAATCCTCATTCTTCGGTTCAAGGAATATGGTCGGTGCGATCTTTCGCAGCTCTTCGATCTTCGCCGCCGCCCTTCCGGAAACGATTATCAGGTCCGGTTTGATCGTATAAAGCAATTCGAAATTCGGCTCGAAAAGATTTCCGGCATTGGCATATTTGTCGTCCGCAAACGCTTGCAAAAGATGCGGCAGATTCGATTTCGGCAACGCAGCAACGCGGCTTTCCAACCCGAGTGCGGCCATCGTGTCCAATGCCCCGTAATCGAAAGACACTACTTTCTGCGGATCTAACGGCACTTGCTGATCGCCGTATTTTGCGTCCGAAACGGTTATCGTTTCGCCGGTCGCCGCGTTTTGCGTATTCTGTTGCGGGCCGCAGCCCGCGGCCATCAAGACCACCGCCCATCCGATCATTAAAAGAAGATTTTTCATATTGCTCATCAAAAATATATACATATCCGCCGGCCGTTGTGCTCTTCTATACGAAAATCCATATCAAAGACATCTTTGAGCACGTCTTCACGAATTATTTCGCGGACATTGCCATAATGCAGCAGCTTGCCATTTTTCAAAGCCGCTATGGCGTCTGAATAACAAGACGCAAAATTGATGTCGTGCAGCACCGTAACTATTGTTTTGCCTAGTTCATCGGCCAATCGCCGCAAAACCTGCATCATCTCGCGCGAATGCCTCATATCTAGATTGTTCAGCGGCTCGTCGAGCAATATGTGCTCTGTGTCTTGGGCTACCACCATCGCAATAAAGGCTCGCTGTCGCTGGCCTCCGCTTAGTTCATCCAGATATTTGTTCTGCATCTCACCGAGTTCCATATAGGCGATCGAACGGTCGATCATCTCTTCGTCTTCATCATTGAGCCGCCCGCCGGAATGCGGAAATCGCCCGAATGCGACAAGTTCACGGGCCGTTATGCGCACATTCAAATTGTTGGATTGTTTCAGGATCGAAAGTTTTTTTGCAAGTTCGTTCGGCTTCCATTCCGCTAGGTCTCGGCCGTCGATCGAGACGCTGCCCGCATCTGGTTTCGTCAATCGGCTGATGATGTTTAAAAGCGTCGTCTTGCCTGCTCCGTTCGGCCCGATAAATGAAGTGACCCGGCCTTTCTCAAGCCGCAGCGAAACATCGCTCAGCACAACTTCCCTGCCGTAAGATCTGTAAATGCTCCGCACATCTATCATAGACGGCTCTCCTTCAATAGCAGCCAAATGAAATACAGACCGCCGGCAAAATTGATAATGACCGTCACGGTCGTATCAAAATTCAGGAATCTCTCGACAATGAACTGTCCCGTTAAAAGCAATATCGAACTGATCAGCATTGCCATTAGAACTACGACCGAATGCCGGTAGCTAGCGGCCATCTGTCGGGCAAGATTGGCGACCAATAAGCCCAGGAAGGCGATCGGCCCGACCAGAGCGGTTGCGACCGAGATCAGGACCGCCGCAATGACGAATGTTTTGCGTACTAATTTTTCGTGATCTACACCAAGGCTTATCGCCGGTTCACGGCCGAGGGCGACAACGTCAAATTTTGGCATATCTCGAAAAACAAAAGGCACCACCGCCGCACAAACCGCTGCGGCTATTATCACAATGCCGGTATTGATGTTGCCGAAGCTGGCAAACATACGATTTTGCAGGCTGACAAATTCGCTGGGGCTGATCACCATCAATAAAAAATAGCTCAGCGTGCGAAACAGTTGGCCAAAGATCGTCCCGACCAATATCAAATAGATCAAATTTGTATTGCTTCGCCGCATCATGACCCGAAATAACACCATTGCCATGGCGACCATCAACCCGGCCGAAAAGACAAAATTTACATTTTTGTCCCGAGCAAGTATGTTCCCGGCGCTAAAAACAAAAATGATCGACGTTTGGATCAGCAGATAAAGTGCGTCGAAGCCAAGCGTCGCCGGAGTTAAAATGCGGTTGTTCGTCACGGTCTGAAACAGCACCGACGAAAATGCGATGGCACATCCGGTTATGACGATCGCCGCGACCTTCGGCACACGTTGACCAAGAAAGAACGCATAGTTTTCAGCATCCAATCCAGGCAAAATAAAAACTAGGCACGCCGCCGCACAGACAGCAAAAAGCACCGCTATCTTAACGCCGTCCTGCCCTGTACGTGCCAATGCCGTCATAGATCTTCCGCCATCGAACGCTGCCGCATCAGCAGCACCAAAAATACCACTCCGCCGATAACACCTACCGTTAGCCCGATCGGCACCTCATAGGGAAAGATCACCAGCCGCGAAAAAATATCGCAGATCAGCAGAAAGACCGCCCCGAACAACGCCGTGTCCCATATCGTTCTCCGCAGATTATCGCCTCGATAAAGCGAGACGATATTCGGCACGATCAGGTCGAGAAACGGCACCGCCCCGACAATGATCACGACCGTTGCCGTCACCATCGAAACGATCACCAATCCCAAATTGACGACCTGTTCGTACCGCAGCCCGAGATTGGTCGAAATATCTTTACCCATTCCCGCGATCGTAAATCGGTCCGCGAACCAGATGGCAAGCGCCACCAGCGGCAGACTCAGATAGAGCAGTTCGAACCTGCCACGGACGATCCATGTAAAACTACCGATCATCCAAGCATTCAAGCTCTCGACCATGTTGAAACGGTATGCCAAAAACACCGCCATCGATTCGATCAGTCCGCCAAGCATAATGCCCAGCAGCGGTACCAGCACCACATTCCGCACCTGTACCTTTTTTAGCAGTGCAATAAATGCAAACGTACCTGCCAACGCGAACAGCGTCGCCATTGCCAAAGACGCCGCGTAGCCAAAGGCTGAAAAAATATCGTCGCGGTCAAAAGCCCGAGACTGGCGGATTGTACGGAAGCTCCGGTCGTCGGCGAAATGAATTTGTTGCGCGCTATCTGCTGCATTATCGAACCGCAGACGCTCATTCCCGCCCCCGTGATGATGACCGCCGCCAATCGCGGCAGCCTCGTCAGCAATAGAATGTCGAACTGGGCCTCGTCGCCGTTGATGAGATCGCTTAGACGCAATTCGATATTGCCGATAAATACTGACATTATCGAAAGCACTATCAGCAAAACTACTAAAATGCCGGTTCTCATCTGTTGCCTAGAGGGCTTTTTACCTGCGGACTCACAATTCGCCGCGTCTATTTTGACTTGATCCACCGCGTAAACTATCATTATCCTTGTTATTGAAATTGAATGTCAATTTCATACACGGTTTTCTTTCCGGCAGATCCTTTCTGCCGTATTTCATTTTTATGATATCCGCCGAAAATGCACATCTTTCCGTCGCCGGGCCAGTTTCCGGTCCTTTGATGGAAATGCGTGGCGAAATGGTTCAGTGCACTTTTCGATTTCCGCATTCACCCGAGATCAAGGGTATTTCGCTCGATCTGCCGCCATATTCGCGTCTTCATCCGGAAAGCTTCCAACTTCGGCAAAGCACCTCTGGCATTTGGGATCTGCAGGTCGAACTTCCCGCGTCGTCGCGGTTCTTGTATTCATTTTTGGTCAAGGCCGCACCCGAAGGCAAGTCGGAACGATTCCCTGACCCGTTCAATGCCGCCCGTCTGAACAAAGATGACGTCCGATCGATCTTGGAAACGCCGCCGGCCGCGCCTTACCGCCCGCCGCTGATCCCGGCCGATCGCGGTTTTTTGGAATCATTCGAGGTCACGACGACCTTTCTCGGCGGCAGTAAAAAGATCACCGTTTACCGGCCTTTCGGATATGCATCCACCGTCGCTTTACCTCTGTTGATCATTTTCGATGCCGATATCTATCTCCGCGACGTTCGTTCGGCTCCGGTACTGGACGAACTTATCGCTGCGCGCAAGATCACTCCGTGCATCGTGGCGTTCGTCGAGAATTCGCCGGAAACCCGTTCGGTAGAATTGACCTGCAACCCGGACTTCGCAAGGTTCATTCACGAAGAACTGCTGGCTTTTCTGGCGGAGCGTTTTCCGTTCAACAAAAATATCGCCATCGGCGGGGCAAGTTTTGGCGGGTTAGCAGCAGCATTCATTGCGTTGCAATATCCGCAGACGTTCAAAAAAGTGTTTTCGCAGTCCGGTTCGTTCTGGTTCAAAGACAGTTCCGGTGTACCGGCGATCCAAGCCCTGGTGCAGAGCTCCGTTTCGACGGAAATCAAATTTTATCTGGAATACGGCAGACACGAAATAGAACCTCGCGGCGGTATTAGTCTCCGCGATGCGAACCGCCAGCTTAGGGAAACGTTAGCCTCTCGCGGTTTCGCCGTTACTACAAGCGAATTTGGCGGCGGACACGGAGCCCAAAATTGGCGAGCAACATTCGCCGATGTATTGACCAATTTATTAGAGAACTATTAGTTATCATTCAGGAGTTTTAATGGCACAGCCACGATCTTTTCTATTTTCACTTTTTATCTTGCTTGTTTTGGCTGCGGTTCCGACATTCGCCCAGCAGGCATCTCTGGGCGGCTTCGTGCACGACCAAGCCGGTGCACCGGTCGTCAATGCCGGCGTCACACTGCTTGACCCGGCGACCAATGCGGCTATCGCTGTCACCACCAATTCGGCCGGCATTTACACTTTCCCGATAATTTCGCCGGGCATTTACACGCTGACTATCGAGCAGAACGGCTTCAAAAAGATCGTCATCGAATCGCTGCGGATCGATACCGGAGCGAAAGCGACGCGTAATGTAGATCTCGCCGTCGAAGGAGTTGAAGAGGTCGTAACGGTCGATGCCGGCGGCATTTCCGTCAATTCCACCGATGGGGCCGTGGGCACGGTCATCGACCGTCGTTTCGTTGAGAATCTGCCGTTGAACGGACGCTCGTTCCAATCTTTGCTGACCATTGTTCCCGGCGTAACGGTCGTGCCTTCCGGAGGTGTCGGCACCAGCGGCGGCATTTCCGTCAATGGCCAACGCACAGAGGCAAACTATTACACGGTCGATGGCGTCAGCGTCAATAGCGGTTTGCCGGCCACCGGCACACCCGGTTTCGGTGCCGGATTTTCCGGTTCGACACCGGCTGAGACTGCGATGGGAACCACGCACAGCCTGATCTCGATCGACGCTTTGCAGGAATTTCGCTCCGGCACCTCGTCTTACTCAGCCGAATACGGGCGTTCGCCGGGCGGCCAATTCAGCTTCACCTCGCGTTTGGGTTCCAATGGCTATCACGGTTCTCTTTTCGAATATTTCCGTAACGACATCTTCGACGCAAATAACTTTTTCAGCAATGCTACCCGCACACCCAAACCTGCGACCCGGCAAAATGATTTCGGCGGCACTTTCAGCGGCCCGCTTCCCTTTTTGAATTTCGGCGAAGGTGTTCCGGCATTTCGCTCCGGAAAGGACCGCACCTTCTTTTTTGTTTCTTACGAAGGTTTGCGGCTGCGTTCGCCGCAGGCGGGCGTTGTGACATATGTACCTAGTGCGGCCCTTCGTCAATCTGCCGCTGCCGCTTGGCGTCCGTTGCTCAATGCCTTTCCCACACCCAACGGCGCTGTTATCGGCAGCACCGGCTTGGCTGAATTCCGTTCGGGATATTCCAATCCAAGTTCGATCGATTCCACCTCGGTACGTATCGACCATCTTTTCACACCGAAATTCAGCATTTTCGGCCGCTATACCGATACCCCGTCAGAATCGACCACGCGGCTGCTTACAAATCTTGCACAAACACAAAGCAATCACCTGCGAAATCGCGGCATAACGCTCGGCTCAACGTTCTTTGCCAGCTCACGGTTCAGCAACAGCTTTCGCTTCAATCACACTTGGAATAGATCGTTTTCCGTTTATGATACTACTGATTTCGGCGGAGCGGTTCCATATCGATTGACCGACATTGCCGCTCTTTCCGGCAGCGGGAACAACCGCATCAATGTAGCTTTCAATTTCGGCGGCCAACCGCGAGCCGCCTTTAGTTTGCTAAACCAAACGGCCCGGCAAACTCAATTCAATATCGTTGATACGGCCAATGTTTCCTTCGGCCGGCACAATCTAAAATTCGGCATTGATTACCGCCAGACCGAAAGCGATCTTCAGTTGCCGCCCCGGTTTATGCCGATCAATGTCGCGAGTGCCAATGAGTTCGTTACCAATGTGATGAGCAATTTCAATTTGGTCATTTATACCTTGGACGCTCTTCGCCCGGTTTACCGCAATTTTTCGGCATTCGTCCAGGACGAATTCAAACCGACCTCACGATTGACCATCTCGCTCGGCGTCCGTTACGAGGTCAATCCGGCTCCGACCGACGCCGGCGACCGGCCTCCTTACACGATCGACCAGATCGATGATCTGACGACCACGAAGCTTGCACCGGCGGGTACGCCGCTCTGGAAAACGACCTTCAACAATTTCGCTCCGCGCTTCGGACTTGCCTATTTACTCAATGAGACCGCCGGATGGGAAACGGTCGTTCGCGGCGGCGGCGGCATCTTTTATGATCTCGGCAACACACAGGCATCAGACGGCTACGGCCGCGCCGGATTTCGGGTCACCCGCCGATTCTTGAATGCTTCATATCCGCTTTCCCAATCCCAGATCGATTCGATACCGCCGCCGAGCATTGCCGCTCCGTATTCGGAAACCATATTAACGGATGATCCGAACCTGAAGCTGCCATATACTGTCCAGTGGAGCGGCGCCGTCGAACAGATGCTGGGTTCTAAACAATCATTCAGCATCAGCTATATCGGTGCTAGCGGCCGGCGGTTGCTGATAGACCGGTCATATCTGCCGCGCTCCGCCGGTAACCTCAATTTCGGAACGGCCGCCGCTTTGCTCTTAACGACCAACGCCGGAGAATCTTCCTACCACGCTCTGCAGGCACAATTCCAACGCCGCCTCGCTCGCGGATTTCAGGCGAACGCGTCTTACACATGGGCTCATTCCATCGACAATGCGACCAGTAATTTCACCGTCCGCCAGCTTACGCGTGGCAACTCTGATTTTGATATCCGACACAATTTCCAAGCGGCGTTTTCTTACAATATTCCCGGCCGCGTGAAAAATGGACCGCTGGCGGCATTGATCGATAATTGGTCGCTCGACGGTCGTTTTTCGGCCCGCTCGGCCCTCCCCGTTAATCTGATCGGTTCCACCGGCTCTGATCCGGCAACGCCTTATCTGACGATCGAATTTCAACCGGACCACATTGCCGGCCAGCCATTCTACGTTTCGGATGCGTCCGCACCGGGCGGGCGTCGCATCAACCCGGTAGCCTTTGCTGCGGCACCGGCCGGAACGCAAGGCAGTTTTGGCCGTAACGTCCTTCGCGGTTTTAATGCGGTTCAAACCGACATCGCATTGCGGCGTGATTTCCCCGTCACCGAACGCTTTCGCATTCAGTTTCGTGCGGAATCATTCAACATCTTTAACCGCGCTAATTTTGGTGCCATCGCGAACCAGGTGGGTGCCGCAAACTTCGGCTTGGCGATCAACACGCAAAACGCCCAGCTCGGCAGTTTGAACACGCTGTATCAGGTCGGCGGGCCCCGTTCCTTTCAATTTGCGGTCAAAGCGCTCTTTTAACTTGTAGAGAGCCGGAAACGTCAAAGAGGCTGCCCATTGCGGACGGCCTCTTTTGTCTTTAACGTCAAATTTGAACGGGATCGATCACTTCTGGTCCTTAGCGGCAGCGAGAAAGGTCGCCAGCAGTTCATTGCCTTTGTAAAGGTTCAGTTTTCCATCCTTAAATGCATATCGATCCGTATTCTTAAGCGCGTCTGAGAATTGCCGCTCAATTGTCATCCGTTCATCTTCCATGCAGGCCATCATCGTCTGTATCATACCGGTAAAATGCAGCATAATTCCTTCGGTCTTGTAGTTGCCGCCGGTCGAATTACAGCCGGTGTTTCCGCCAACCCGCATTGCGGTTTCGTCAAAGACCAGATAGGCATTGCGCATCGCCGGCAAGGATGATCCGCCGACCGATTCCAATATCCATTTATGACCGGACAGCTTCATCGCTCCTTCTTCCGGCATTTTGCCGTCCCCGCGGCCCGGGTCGATCCGCGGCATCTCGCTCGCCCGAAATCTCAGCGTTACAATTCCTTCCGCATTTTTTAATGAAAGTCTTTTTCCTTTTCGCACAAAATTCTTGGCATTGCGCAAGGCTTCGGTAAATTCTATTTCCGGCACATTACCTTCCGCCAATTTACACATCATTCGGGTGGAGTCGATTTGAGATATCGTTATTTGCTTGCCTTCGATCGCGACCGCACCGAACATATTGTTGCAGCCCGTATTCCCGGAAAGTTTGGTCCCATCTGCCGAAATGACGATATTCGCACGTGAATTCGACACTGCCTTGCCATTGGCTTCGGTCAGATCCCACCGAACGCCCGACAGGCCCGTTTGGGCCATTGCTGACGTGCCGCCGGCGAAAATGACGGCCAATGAAAATATGATCGACGTAATCTTAAAACTTTTCATATTGACTCCCCTTTTTCGTCCGCCGCCTTTTTTTGGCGGCATTCGATCAATGATCTATGAACGGATTCGCTGAAGAATTCTTGCGGATCTCGTCAAAGCTTTCGATTTTTTGCTTACATAATATATTATTTAATCGTTCTCCTCGATAATATCTTTTGCAACTGGATACTGGCCGATTTCATCTTTAAGCCGTCTGTACTGCGATCAAGAAGTTGTGCAGAGCTTGGCACCCGATATCGGCAACGGAGGAAAGATGTCCACCAAATTCTTTACAAGCTTTTTCGCCACCGCCTTTTTGATCTTCGTTTCGTCGGTCGGCGTATTTGCAGATACGATCCGCCTTAAGGACGGCTCTATCATCAAAGGCCGCATCGTCGCTTTCGGCGGTGGATCTTTTACGGTAGTTATCGGCGAAGGCTCCCGCGAACGCCGTATGACCTTTACCGCCGCCGAGGTCGATTCCATCCAGTTCGAATCGCCCACCAATTCAATAAGCGAACCGCGGCAGATCCCGGTCCGATCTTCGGGAACTTCCGTCTCCGCGACCCCGGAAAACAAACCTGCTCAGCGCGTTGTCGTGACCGATAATATCGGAAAGGCCGCACCGTCCGGCCCGCGTCCGGCGGCCACACCGGCTGCTTCTACCCCGGCAAATGATGAACCTTCTGTTATAGAAGAGAACACGGAACCTTTGATATCCGAACCGGCAGGCAAACGCAGCGGTTCGGCTCCCGTCGTCGTCAATGTAAAGGTTTTGGCGGATAGCACGAACAATGGCTGGACCAATTCCGGTTGGGTGGTCAAAAAAGGGCAAACGATCCGTATTTCGGCCGAGGGAGAGGTTTCGCTTGGCGGAGGCCGAACATCCGGGCCCTCCGGCAAATATGAGATCGAGGACGCCGAAAAGCTTATGAAAGCCGTTCCGACCGGTGCTCTCATCGCTGTCATTGGCGATGACAACAATGATTTCGTCTATGTCGGCTCCGACCGGATCTTTACCGCACCACGTGACGGGGCGTTGTTTCTGGGCGTAAATGAAGGCAATTTGGATGATAATTCGGGCTCGTTCACCGTCAAGCTTGAAATAGAGCCAAAGTAAAATGCTTGATTATTACCAACCAAAAGCGGACAATTAGAATCATATTCTTAAATTCTTCGGCCTGCTTTGAACTATGAAAGTTTCTTTTTTGCGTCTCTTTTCAGCTTTTCTGTTCGTGTCGATCCTTTCAGGCGCGGCGGGCCCGTCTTTTGCCCAATCGCGTCCGCAGCGGCCCGATAATCCGCGCGGCGACGGAAAAAAGAATACTCGGCCGGCCCCGAAAACCGACGAGGAGATCAAAAAAGAAGCCGAGGAAAAGCAGCGGGCCGAGGAAGAAAAGAATGCCGAGGTGCTTGACGACATCATTGCTGTTGACACCAATATCGTAAAGCTCGATGCCGTTGTATTGAACAAAAAGACCGGCCAGATCATCACCGGACTTAAAAAGGAGAATTTCGCCGTTTTTGAAGACGGCGTAAAAAAAGACCTATCCGATTTTAGTACGCCCGAAGCCCCGATAACCGTCACCCTTGTGCTTGAATACAGCAAATGGACTGAGATATTCGGCTCGGCGGCCGGCGGCATATTCGAACCCGGTGTTTACGAAGCGGTCCGCCCCGTCGCACATTTTCTTTCCCGGTTCATCAAACCGCCCGATGATTTCGCTTCGGTCATCGCATTTGATATGCGCCCGACCCCGATCACCGATTTTACGAATGACCCGGCGCGCATCAATCAGACCATCGACCTTTTGCTGCGAAACCGTCCCGCATTCCGAGAGAATAATCTGTTTGACGCTCTTAAATTCGCATTGGTCGGCGGCCGCGGAGATTCGGTCGTGTTGGAAAATTCCGAAGCTTCGCAGTCGGATTATGCCGGTATGGTAAGCGTAAAGGCAAAACGCCGGGCGATCATTCTAGTCGCTTCGGGCATCGATACCTTCAGCAAGACGAATTATGGCGAAGCCCGAAAGATCATTCAGGAAGCCGGCATTCCGATCTATATAATCAGCACCGGCAATTTATTTTTCAAACGCTATGAACATCTGCTGGGGCCGATGGATGGCATCAGCGGTGCTCCGGGCCGGATGACCTTTCTGCAGGCAAAGAATGCGATGAACACCTTTGCCAAAGAATCCGGCGGCATGCATTTTGAAATGACCTTTGAAAGTGAAATACCCGGATATCTCCAGTCCATCAACGCATTATTGCGCAGCCAATATTCAATGGCCTACGACCTGGAAAAACCGCACGAACCGGGCAAGAAATACAAGCTCGAGGTTAAGGTCGATGTCAACGGCGACGGAGTTTTCGACGACAAACAATATGTCGTTCAGCACCGTCCGTTCATTTTGACCCCGAAACCCGACGACAAGAAAAAGAAAAAATAGGCCTTCGCGGCGGATGAAAAAGACCCCTGCGGCCGCCTTATTCCTTCAATAGATAGCCGGCGGGCCGCGCTGTGTAATCAAAAGCGTAGTTGTATTTGTATATGCCGAATGGCAGCATATTGACCGGTTTGGTGTACATCACGTGTGCGGAAATGATCTGTCCTTCGGGTTTGATCTCGATAAAGGCATCTGCCGGCACCGAATAATCGATCACAGCTTTTTGGATCGATGCCTTGACGGTATCGATCGGCTTCAGCTGACCGGAAGCAGCTAGGCCTTTTACCACGGCTGTGTCCATTTCCTGCCTCAGGCTCGCCCCTTCATAAGCGATCGGCACATAGTTATAACCCGCATGTGCCACCAAAACCAGCACGACCGCAATGATCAAAAACTTAACGCCGGCACTTCCGCGTTCTGAAAGGCGGTTGTCGCTTGAATTCTTCATAAACTTTGCTCCGAAAGATGAATTAGCTATTTTGACAAGTTCAGTTGTGTGTCATTTGCCGAATGGCAGATCGGATCAGCGACCGCGGGATGTCAGAATTTTGTACGATGACCGGTTTGCCGAGCCCCTTCAGCAGCACCCATTGAAGTGAATTATTGACCACTTTTTTATCGAACTGAAACGTGTCGAAAAGCAGTTCAGGATCGATGCCCGCTATCGGCGGCAGCTTGCCGGCCAGATGCACAACACCGTTCAACAATTCTACTTCATCTGCGGACAGGATTTCAAGCCCTTTTGATATCTCCGCGGCAAACAAAATACCGTAGCCGACCGCTTCACCGTGCTTCAAATAGCGATACCCGGTCGCCTTTTCTAGAGCATGCCCAAAAGTGTGGCCAAAATTAAGTATTTTTCGCGATAAGCTATCGGTCCTTTCCGGATCTTCCAATTCGTCGCCTGCCACGATCGCCGCCTTGAATGCGACCTGAGCGGCCAATAGGTCTTCCATTTCGCCCAATCCTTCATTCAACCGCCTCCGCTGCGGCGAATTCAGCATTTCCGCCGTCATAGCGAAAAGTTCCGGGCCGGCGATCGCTCCCTGTTTTACCGCTTCGCAGAATCCCGCCGTCAGTTCCCGCCGCGGCAGCGTTCGTAAAACGGCCGGATCGATCAGCACCCCGGCCGGTTGATAGAAGCTGCCGGTCAGATTTTTGCCGTAGGGCGTGTTGATCGCCGTCTTCCCGCCTACCGACGAATCGATCATCGACAGAAAGGTCGTCGGAACCTGCAGATATTTGACCCCGCGAAGATAGATCGAAGCTGCAAAACCCGTCAGGTCGCCAACCACACCGCCGCCGAGAGCCATCACCGCGTCGGTTCGCGACAAGCGAAAGCGGCTGAAAGCACTGATCGTTGCCTCCAGCGTTCGAAAGCTCTTGAACCGCTCGCCGTTTCCGATCAAATGGACCTCCGGCACAAACCCCGCCCGGCTCAAACTTTCGACCGCCAAACCGCCGTAAAGGCCAAATATATGCTTGTTCGAAACAATAACGACCTTGCCCGGTTCGCGGTCAAGACAGTATGCTGCCCATCCGCCGCAATCGGCCAGTGAGTTGCTTTTTATATTGATGTCGTAGCTGCGGGCAGTTGCGGAGGTTTTTATGCTGACGGTTCTTTCGGCCATGTTAGCGGAAATAAAAAAGCCGCGAGGGGATAAAGCTCACGGCTGGATCGTTTACAGAAAGTGCGGTTACAGCAGCGTGGAAGTGCACCATATCCGCCGATTTGCGGCGACCGTCCTCACTCCGGCTGCCGCGTAAAAGATAGAGGTCTTTGACCCCGATCTTTGTTTTATCACTATACTCTATCTGCCGCGATGATTTCAAGGTTTAACTCAAAGAGACCTTTATGACGTCGGCTATCGCGGCGGCCATGCGGTCCACCTGTTGCTGATCGGGGCCTTCGATCATTATGCGGGCCAAATTTTCTGTGCCGGAATAACGTAAAAGCAGCCGTCCGCTGCCGGCTAGTTCCGCTTCTGCTTCCGCCACCGCTTTTCCGATCGCCGGCACATCTTCGAAGGGTCGCTTTTCGCGAACTCGAACATTGACAAGCGTTTGCGGAAACTGCTCGAAACCGTTCAGCATTTCTGAAAACTTTCCGCCCGCCCTCGAAAAAGCGTTCATTACGCGCAGTGCGGTCATCATGCCGTCTCCGACAAGGCTAAAAGACGGAAAGATGATGTGGCCCGATTGTTCACCGCCGATCTCGCAGCCGTCTCTTATCAAAGCTTCCAATACATATTTATCGCCGACCGCCGCACGCTCCATTGTGATCCCGATCCCACGCAATGCGATCTCCAGCCCGACATTGCTCATCACGGTCGCAACGATCTTCCGGCTTTTAAGTCCGCCGTTTCGCAACAGCTCGTTCGCCATTATCCATAACACGCCGTCGCCATCAACGACCGAGCCTTTCTCATCCACAAACAGGCAACGGTCGGCATCACCATCAAACGCGGCTCCCAGGTCCGCCTGCGTATCCTTAACCGCCGCCTGCAGCTTTTCCAAATGAAGCGACCCGCAGTCTTGATTGATGTTTCTCCCGTTCGGCTCCGCTCCGATGGTGACGACCTCAGCACCAAGTTCTTTGAAAAGCCCCGGCGCATAGGCAGACGCTGCTCCGTTGGCACAATCGATCACGACCTTTAGCCCCGTTAGCGGCTCGGATGCGGCTTTCAGGTGTTCCATATATTCCTGATGCAGCAGCATTTCGCCCTGCAAGTCCGGTACGAACGCAGAAACAGCAGGCGGTTCGCTCGCCGCAACATCGGCCTCGATCGCTCTTTCGCCCGCCTCGTCCAATTTCTTGCCCGACGGCATGAACACCTTTATTCCGTTATCTTCGAATGGATTGTGTGAAGCGCTGATAACGACGCCGCAGTCAAATCCGTGCCGCTCCGTCAAAAACGCCAAGCCCGGAGTTGTGATGATCCCGGCCGAAACACATTCGGCACCCTCAGCAGACGCCCCGCCGCTGAACGCGGCTTCGATCTGCGTTCCGGATTCGCGCGTGTCCCGCCCGATCATCAAACGCGGTTTCCGGCCCTGTCGCTTTTCTAACAATCTGCTCAGGGAACTGCCGATCAACGCCACCGTCTTATCATCCAGCGGATACGTTCCGGCCCGTGCCCGAATACCATCGGTTCCAAATAACTTTTTCATAATGCAACGGTTGAAGATTATCGCTTACGAAGCGACATTTGTCACCCGCCGATCCATAATATTTTTTTGTGATAAGCATAATCAAATAATTATTAAGTTGACAACCTTTCTGTAAATAAGCGAATCTTTAATATCAATAGTAGCCGGGCCGCTTGGCCGGTCCATACCCGTAAATTTCTGACAGTTTTGAAATTATGATTAGATATCTTGTTGCAGCATTTGCGCTTACTTTCGGTTCGGCCTCTGCGGTATCGGCACAAAGTTCGCGATTCGAACCCACACCGACGCCTGTTAAAGTGGTGATCACTGACAATATGCCAAAGGCGGCAAGCACGCCGCGTCCGCGGATCGTAGCCGCCCCGACCCCGATCGTTGTCGGTTCAGAAACGCTGCCGGCACGTGATGTTGACAAGATAACGGTACCTGCCTCATCTTCTCCGGCGACGCCGCCGCCCGCGGTCGAATACCGTTCGTTGAATTTTAGCCAGATCAAACGTAAGTTGGCCGAATCAAAACGGCAAATGCAGGGTCGTCCGTTAAACATTGCTCTGGTTATTGGCGATCCGAACACGGAGCTGGTCCGTGTCGCCTTTCACGATTGGAAGACCGGCGAGCTCGACTATGCGGTCATGACGAAAGAATTATTTCTTTCGACCAAGGCCGAAAAGCGTATCGTGTCGCAGAACGGCCGCACCTTTACGGCCCGCACCATTCGCGGCAATGGTGTTAATACACCGATAACCTTGATCGACGACAACGGCGTTGCGGTTCTTCCGTTGATGGTCCAATATCCGGTCATCCGCGACGGTAAATTCATTGAGACGGCATATTACATGTCCACCCATCCCGGACTGGTGACACCCGAGGTCGTCAATGCCGGAAAATTTTACGTCCGCAATATCATTGACCTCGCTCGGGAAAAATTGGAAGAGCGCGGCATCCGCATTCAACCGAAGGTTGCCGATATTGCCGAAAGATTGTCGGCGGTCGAGCACGTCGATCATTTGCGTTTCCGCACCGAATTCCACCCGGTCATCTACAACGATATCTATACCCTTTTCGCCTTGAATGAAGGCCAAACGTATCGCTATTCCGTTAGTTCCGCCGGAGCCGGCGGCATGGTGCAAATGATCCCGTCCACCTATCGCATGGTGCGCTCGTGGCATCCAAATGTGCCGCTCGATCCTGATTTTGTCGAAGGTATGCGGGACCATGTGAATGCCGCCCAAGCAATGCTGCTTTATATGCAGCGAACATGGAACGATCTAATGGCAAGCCCGACGGTTGCAAACGCCTATAACAGCGGCTTGGCAACGCAGGAACAGTTGATGGCGGCCGGCTATAATTCGAACCCGGCTCGCCTGGCCGGCTATATCAACCGCGGCGGTGCGGGTTGGACGAACCTGATCCCGCGAGAAACAAAGGTCTATCTGCAGGTCTATGATTCGATCGAAAAATACGTCCCTATGAGCCCGCGAAGTAAATAGCCGCCTTATGCTTCTTGGTCGGCAAGGTGCTGCTGAACGTTCGAAAAATTCATTTCGACGAGCTCATCACCGAAAAAGAATCGATCGTCCGTGACCTCTGAAAATATGAATGGCGGCGGAATGAAGGCCGCCATTTCTTCTGTGGATTCAAATTCGACAAATGCCGTGTTCAATCCCCACAGTGGCCCAAGATAGACATCGAACGAATACTGACAGCCGTCGAATTCGTGAAAATACCGGTTCTTTCGTATCTCACTGCCTTCGAAAATTTCGAATTGGGCGTGTTCACGCTCGTTCAGGAATATCTCTGCTATCTTGATCACAGAAAGACTGTCCGCGTCCGCCGGCTCCCGTTGCTGCAATATCCAAGTCCACGATCTCGTCGCCGGGTCACGCATTGTCCGCAGGCGCATTCGTGTATTTGATATGTAATTATCAAAATATTGCATATGTTCGCTGGCCCTGGTCAAAGGTTCGGGCAGCTGTTCGATCAGAAAGGTACGGCGGAATTCGGTTCTGCTGGTTTTGTCCATTGCTGTTTGTTTTATTATACTTTCGTTTTTGACCGTCGATAAACCACGCGGTCACGGATTGCCGGGCCCATTATTCGAGAATTACCGTCCGGCAGCCGCAAAGCTTTATTTTGGAGGAATTTATGCATTTTAAGCAAATCTCGATCTGTTGCCTCTTGTCCGCTTCGGCCCTGTTAGCGGCCTGTGGCGGAACGACCGACACGCCGTCCAATGGTTCGGCCAACAATTCAACCGCCGGCAATTCGGCAAATGGGAATAGCATTACGGTTCGCGGCACTGATCCGACCGCCGTGAGCACGCCGGAACCCACCCAGATCATCAACAACGCAAGTACTATCGCCCCTGTCTATAAAGCCTATTGTGCAGCTCTGGTCAAAAAGGACGATGCCGCACTTCGCAAGGTATTGGCGGCCGCGACCATTGCCGACTTGGAAGCCCAGATGAAAGAGGACGGGACCAAGAATATGTGGGAGGTCTTCGAAACCGATCCGAAACCGAGCGATCCGTGCGAAGCCCGCAACGAAACATTTTTGGGCAATGGCAACACGGCCGTCGTCGAAGTTACCGCCAAATGGGCTCCGCCGCAAGGTGCCAAGCTGCAGTTCGAAAAAGAAGGCGGTGAATGGAAATTGACCAACAAGGTCCCCGCTTTCGATAAAAAATAGACCGATCTCTTCTACCGACAAAAAAGGCTGCACCGGCATTCCCGGGCAGCCCTTTTTTCGGATATCAGCGGCCGAGCCTATTGAGCGGTGCCTTTCGCTTCTGACGCCTGATACGGCGGCAAGATCACCCGGGCGGCTTTTTCCTTTTTCAGCCCCAAAGCCCAATCTGCCTGCATCAGCGTATGAATATCCCGCGTTCCTTCGTAAATGACCGCTGCTTTACAGTTTCTCAAATAGCGTTCGACCGGGTAATCGTTCGTGTAACCATTTGCCCCGTGCACCTCGATCGCCATCGAAGCAGCGTGTTCCGAGCGCGTCGTTGCCTGCCATTTTGCCATCGAAGCTGCCTTTGCCGAAGGTTTACCTTCATTTTTCAGGTATCCGCACTTCATCCACAATAGCCGCGACATCTCGTAATCGGCTTCCATCGTAGCTATTTTCTGTTTTACCAGCTGAAAATTGCCGATCGTCTGTCCCTGTACCTCGCGGGTGTTGGCATAGTCCACAGAAGCATCTCGCGAAGCTCTGATCACCCCCGTTGCCCCGGACGCGACAGTATAACGGCCGTTTTCCAATGAGAACATCGCGATCTTGAAGCCTTCGCCTTCCTGCCCAAGCATATTCTCTTGCGGCACGCGTACGTCCTGCAGCGAAAAATATCCCGTGTTGCCTGCCTTGATACCGAGCTTTCCGTGAAGCGTGCCTGACGAAAATCCCGGCATAGTGCGTTCAACGATAAAGCACGAGATACCCGTGTGGTCGCGAACCTTTTGCTTTTCCTGATCTGTCCAGCAAAAGAAAAGAAAATGATCGGCGACGTCGCCCAACGAGATCCACATTTTTTCGCCGTTCAAGATCCAGTCGTCCCCGTCTCGCTTTGCATAAGAGCGCATACCGACAACGTCGCTACCTGCATTCGGCTCCGTCAGGCCAAAGGTAGCCAATTTTTCTCCCTTTGCCTGCGGGACCAGATATTTCTGCTTCTGCTCTTCGGTGCCCCATGAATAAACGCTCAGCGAATTGAGCCCCACGTGGACGGACATCGCAACACGCAGAAATGTGTCACAGGCCTCAAGCTCTTCGCACACCAATCCGAGTGCAATATAATCAAAACCTGCACCGCCGTATTGTTCCGGTATGCAAACGCCCATCAAGCCTAGATCGGCCATCTTTTCAAAAACACTTCTTTCAAAATGGGCCTTTTCGTCCCATTCTTTTATGTAAGGAGCTACTTCGCCCTTTACAAATTCGCGTACTGTTTGTTCCAACGCCCGATGTTCTTCGCTCAATTCAAGATCGATCACTTTTTAAACTATTCTCCTTAATGGAAATACGGTTCCAAATTATATGTTTATCATTTTAGCACTTAACAGAGTTTTTGCACTCCGCTCATTAAAGATTTACCATTACCAGAAAAGTTTGTTCCGTTTCCACCATGAACCGACCGTCATTGCTAAAGATCACCGAAGCTTTTCGCATCATTGACCGAGAGATCCAACCGGCGGGTTCGCGGTCCGTCGGGCTGGATCAAGTTGTTGGGTGTGTTTTGGCCGAAGACATCACTGCGGATTCTGACCTGCCGCCTTTTGATCGTTCACAAATGGATGGTTATGCGGTCCGCTCAGCCGATACGGCCAATGCCCCGGTCAAGCTTAAGCTGGTTGGCGAATCGGCGGCCGGGCGCGGATGGCACAAACGGCTGAGGGCCGGCGAAGCGGTTCGAATAATGACCGGTGCTGTTGTACCGAAAGGGGCCGATGCCGTTCAAAAACTCGAGATGGCTGCCGAAGGTTCCGATATCGTCGATATTCTTCAGCCGGTGAGATCCGGCAGCTTTATCGTGGAAAAAGGCTCTGAGATCAAAGCCGGCGACGTTGTTTTTTCTGCCGGCCGCATCGTCACGCCGAACATGGTCTCATCGCTGGCGGCGTTCGGCCGAGCGGAGACTGCGGTCGCTTCCGCACCGAAGATCGCCATCGTTCCGACCGGCAGCGAGATCGTACCCGTCGCCGATAAGCCCGGCCGCGACCAGATCCGTGATTCCAACTCACATATGCTAGAGGCTTTTTGCGATGCGATCGGCTGTTCCGCTAAGATCTTCCCGCTCGTCGGCGATGACCTGCTACTCCTTAACAAAACTCTAGCCTCAGCCGCGGGCTCATGCGACATTCTCGTCGTTACGGGCGGCGTTTCCGTCGGCAAGTATGATCTGACCAAAACGGCTCTTGCCGCGATCGGCGGTCAAATAATATTCGACCGCGTTGACCTTAAACCTGGCAAACCAACGGTATTTGCAAAGCTCGGCGATAAACCCGTTTTCGGCCTACCCGGCAACCCGGTTTCAGCCGCAGTGACATTTCAACTGTTTGTCCGCCGGGCTGTTCGACTTTTGCAGTCTGCCGACGACATCGGTCTGCGAAGCGGCTTTGCCGTTTGTTCGGCACCTGCCAAGGCGGCGAAGGACCGTTTCACCCTTCTGCCCGTATCACTTAAAACCGACAAAAAAGGCCGTTTAAAGGCCACACCTCTGCGGTGGCTCGGGTCCTCCGACCTCGTCGGATTCTCACGTGCCGAAGCACTTATCTGCCTAGCGGCAGGCCGATCATTAAAAGCCGGCGACAAGGCCGCCATCTATTTTTTATGAGCGATTTGACCCATTTTGATCGATCCGGCCAGGTGCAAATGGTCGATGTTTCCGAAAAACAGGCGACCGTTCGCCGGGCTGTTGCCGTCGGTTTTGTCGTCCTTTCCGCCTCAGTTTTAAAAAAGATCGCTGAACGGCAGGGGCCAAAAGGAGACCCGCTTGAGATCGCACGTATCGCCGGCATTATGGCAGCTAAACACACATCCGAACTTATACCGCTCTGCCATCAGATCGCTCTGGCCAAAGCAGATGTCCGTATAAACGCAACTGAACGCGGCCTTGAAATAACGGCTGAAGCTTCGACTACCGGCCCGACGGGAGTTGAAATGGAAGCGCTCACCGCCGTTTCCGTTGCCGCCTTGACCATTTATGATATGTGCAAGGCCGCACAAAAGGACATTGTCATCACGGATATAAGATTGCAAAGCAAAACCGGCGGAAAATCAGACATTCCCGCCGGCTAAAAATTGCATACCTGATCTCTATAAAAGCTTGTCCACTGCCTTCGAGATCGGCACCGTGATGTCAAATTTCGGATCGATCCCGCCGAAAGGTTCGCCGGCTTGGGCCCCATTCTTATCCAGCAAAACAAATGACGGCAGCTGGTCAACACCGAATTTCTTGAGCGTTGCCGCTCCATCCGAATCGCGCAGCACGGGCACCCGCAGATTATTATCTGCAATGAATTTCTTTATGGCTTCGTCGCTGGCGTAATTTTTCGACCTCGCATTCGACGAATCGGTGACGATGAAATAAATAACGACGTTCTTGCCGCTGTATTTACCGGCCAGCGAATTGGTAAAAGCCGCCTGCTTGCCGGAAAGCGGCAGCCAGCTGGCTCCGATGGCCAATATCACCACCTTGCCCTTTTGTGCCTGAATATCGACACTTCCGCCGTTAACATTGGGCAGATTTTGAGCCGCGATCGCCGCTGCTGAAACCAGCAGCAATCCGAAGAACAAAAATGACCGTTTTACCATTTTCATAGTTTTTTTACGAAGCCTGCCCATTGGCTCGGCTTCTGCTGATTTAGATGCAAATTTCGGGCCGAACTACTGCTTGCGGTTCAAAATGACATTATCGATCAGCCGTACTTTGCCGAATCGTACTGCGACGGCGATCAAAACCTCGCCATCGCTGATCGATTCGACCGGTTCCAGATCTTCATTGGAAACGACCGCAACATAATCGATCTTCGCCAATGGTTCCGACATGATCTTCTCTTCGACGATCTGCGCAAGATTTGCACCACTGCGTTCACCATTTCTGAATGCGAGCTTTGCATCGCGCAATGCTTGAAATATAACAGCAGCCCGCTGCCGTTCATCGACATCAAGGTAGGCGTTTCTTGATGACATCGCCAATCCCGATTCCTCGCGAACCGTCGGCACGACTACGATCTCAGTTTCAAACCCGAGATCGCGGGTCAATCTTTTCACCACCCCAACCTGCTGGGCGTCTTTGCTGCCGAAAAATGCCATATCCGGCCGAACTGTATTGAAAAGTATGGTCACGACCGTTGCAACTCCGCGAAAATGTCCCGGACGCGAAGCTCCCTCAAGTGTTTCGGTCAATCCCTCTACATAAACATAGGTTGAAAACCCCGGCGGGTATATCTCTTCCCGCTCCGGCGCAAAAACATAGTCCACCTCGTATTCCGCAAGCAATGCCGCGTCAGCCGTCAGGTCACGCGGATAGCGTTCAAGATCTTCGCCCTGGCCGAACTGTGTCGGATTAACAAATATCGAAACGACGACTACATCACAGTTTTGGCGAGCCTCCTTGACCAACGCCAGATGCCCTTCGTGCAGTGCTCCCATTGTGGGCACAAACCCGATGGTCTTGTTCTCGCGCCGCAGCTTTTTAACTATCGACGAAATTCTTTGCCGCCTATTGATGATCTCCATGGCCTACGCTTTCATTTCCCGCCGTGTCTCTGCCGGCAACCCGTAAGATTCTTCCTCGCTCGGATAGCTTCCCGTCTTGACGTCGTTCATCCAATTTGTGATCGCTCCGGAGATCACATCGCTAACGTCGGCATATTTACGCACGAACCTCGGCAACCGGCCAAAAGTGAAACCGATCAGGTCGTGAAGAACCAAAACCTGTATGTCGCAATGGCTGCCGGCTCCGATCCCGACCGTTGAAATGCTCAGCTCGTTTGTAATGATCTCTGCGATCTCCCGCGGTATCAGCTCCAGAACGATCGCAAATGCTCCGGCAGCTTCGAGCATTTTGGCATCCTCGATCAGCCGCTGTGCATCTTCGGTCGTTTTGCCCTGCACACGATAACCGCCAAGCTTGTGTACAGATTGCGGCGTCAACCCGATATGGGCCATTACCGGTATCTCTTCATCGACCAACCGCTTTACCAGATCGACCCGGTTCCGGCCGCCTTCCAATTTTACCGCCTCGGCACCGCCGTATTTTAACAGCTTCAAAGCATTGCGAACCGCCTTGTTGTCACCGGTATGATAGGTTCCGTAGGGCATATCCGAAACCACCAGCGACCGGCTGGAACCGCGCTTGACGGCTTTTGTTGCCGAAACTATCTCTTCCAGAGATACCGGTATCGTGTTTCCATAACCATGCACCACATTGCCGATACTGTCGCCGACCAATATCAGGTCAACGCCGGCTTCATCGACGATGCGTGCGGTCGGGTAATCGTAAGCGGTCAGGCAAACGAGTTTTTCACCCCGTTCTTTTGCCGCACGCAGGTGCGGAACGTAAACTTTTTCGGGCTGATCAGGTTTTAGATAGGCCATATCAAAATTTTAGATAGTCTAGCCGTTCGCCGATCTCAAGTCTAGCCGTTCGGCCGTCGGCCCCGGTTGAATACTGCTGTTCGGATTCCATCGTGTTACGTGGGCGCGGTCGAGAGTTTCACCCAGCAATTCGCGAATGCTTTTGTGATAGACGGGGTGAACGGCGTCCGGTGCGATCTCTGCCAGCGGGACCAGAACAAAATTCCGTTCCTGCATACGAGGGTGCGGGACCGTCAGGAACTCGGTCGTGTGCAGTTCGCGGCCGTATAGAAGCAAGTCGAGATCGATAGTTCTCGGCTTCTTTAACAATTTATCGCGGCGTCCAAGCAGATATTCGATCCGCAGCAATCGTGCCATCACTTGCGTCGGCGTTATTCCGCGAACCTTTATCTCCGCCGCCATATTCAAAAAATTGTCCGAATTCTCAAGGTCAACCGGTTCGGCCTCGTATATACCCGAAAGCTTGCTTACCAAAAAACTTGCTTCCAATAACCCGCGTACGCCCAATAGCAAATTTCCCGCTTTGTCGCCGAGATTAGAACCAAGACCGATGTATGCTGTGATCAATTCGTTTTGCACGTTATCGAATATTAAATCTTAACCGTAAAATAGTAAATGCCGCAGCCGCCCCGTCGCCGTCCTTTAGGTCAATCGCCTGCTGTTTGCTACACTTAATATAATGGCACGCCGGAAATTCAGATACAGCCAACGCTTCGATCATGCCGGCAACCTCAGCCATCAGGAATATATCATCGATCAGCCGGCTCAGGTGACCACCAAGACGGAGCTTTTGCGGTTGATCCGCGGCGGCGAAGATTCTTATCTCGAACTCAAGGTCAAACTTTCCAATCCGGAAAAGATAACGCAAGGCATAGTCGCACTTGCCAACACGGATGGCGGCACCATCATCTTCGGCGTTTCGGATACGCTCCGCATCGAGGGCGTCAGCGACGCCGAATCTGTCCGCGACGAATTGGCACGCATTTGCCGCAATGATATTGTGCCGCCGGTCGTGCCGCTGATCGACCTCATCGCCTTCGATAGCGGTAAACGGATCGTGGTGCTCGATATCGACACCCGCAAACGGCCGCACCGCACCGCCGACGGCCGCTTTTTTATGCGGCTCGGAGCCGAAAAGCGAGAGGTGTCCCGCGAAGAGCTTTCGGTTTGGCTTGATGAACTGCGACCGCTCGGCTACGAGAACATTCCATTGTTCAACGGCAACGAACGCGATTTTGACGATGGGTTGTTGTGGACATTTGCCGGCTCCTTTACGGATGGAACGCCGAGCATCAATATGTACCAAACCGCAGAATTCCTGAAAAAGGATCTTTTGCTTGCGGTCGGTAATGGTGAAGACTTCTTTCCGACCGTGGCCGCCGTCGTCTTGTTTGGCCGCTCAGACCGAATGGCCGAGCTCTTTCCGCGTTCGGCTGTCATGTGTACACGGTTTTCCGGCGAACCCGGCCGCGAACAACTTGTTGAACGCATCGAACTCCACGGCAATCTATTGAATCTTTACGAAGCGGTTACGAGATTCATTGTCCGCTATGTTGACCTTCGCCGCGAAAAACCCAAGAAACTTCCGCCGACCGACAGTATGCACGTCCGCCCGCGTGCGGCTTATCACCAATTTGCCGTCCGTGAGGCCGTTGCCAATATGCTGATCCACCGCGACCTGGCGTTTCGTGATATTCCGACCCGCGTCAACATCTACGACGAAACGATCGAGTTCATCAATGCCCGCCGCACGAACGGCTTTGTGCCGCCGGCTTCGCGGGCGATCCGCTACGGCATTACGCAACGGGTCAATCCTCAGATCGCCGCTATTGCCACCCGCCGCGAATACGGTGCGAACATTCCTCGCGGCGGACTGCCGATGATCTTGAAACAAGCCGCCGAATTTTCCGAACGGCGTGTCGAATTGACCACCGCCAATGACGAATTCAAACTAAAGATGTACGGCGGCTGAGCCGTCAAAAAGCCCAGAACCCTCGCGAGAACAACGTCGAAAAGAAGCTTAGATAAAGCAACGACCACACAGATATGACCGCCAACCAATAACGGTTCTTGGCGGCCATCGCAAAAAGGATAAAGATCGGAAACAATGAAAAGGTGTATCGCGGCACGCTCGCAACGAAAGTAACGCTCATGATCAGAAGCCAGTTCATGCCTATCCAAACGCTGTAAACGGGGCGCAGTTTAAATCCCGCGACTACCGTGCAGACCAAGCCCAGCAGCACGTATATCAGCTCCTGTATTCCCACCATCTCGGCTTCCGAAGGGCCGCGGTTTAATTGACCGACGACTGCCATCAAACCTGTCCATGGCGGAGCGGAGGAAATAAAAAAGAACTCTTTTCTGATCGCAATGAAAGCGAACGGATCTCCGGACACCGAGCTGTTTATCCCCAAATAGACAATAAACCCTACCGGGACCAAGGCGATAGCTAACCACTCCGGCCGCCATTTCCGCGTTTCGTAAAATTGATGCGCGGCCTCTGCGGCAAGCACAAATATGAGCACCAATCCATTTGCTCGCGTTAGGCATGCCAGCAGGCCCAAGACACCGGCCAACAGCCAGCGGCCCTTTCGGGCACAAAGGATGGACCCGATCGAAAGCGATAGAAAAAGCCCCTCCGTATAGGGAATGTGGAGGAAATACGCAGTTGGGAAGATCAGCATAAACCAAGCCGATCGCATGGCTATTTCGCGGGAAAAATCGAACCGAACGAGGTTATAAAAGATCAGCACCGCCGTAAAACTGGCTATTGTTGCGATAACGAATGAACTCGCTATGTATTCTCCCGTTATTTGAGATAAACCGCGTGTCAGCCACGGCAACAGCGGATAGAACACCATCGAAGGCTTCATCTTTTCGCCCAATTCATAACCGAATTCCGCCAGCTTTTGGTAATGCAGAACGTCCCACCGGTTCCACAGCATGACCCAATCTGATAGCTCGGGCAATGTTTTATTGCTGTGAACGATGAAATTTTGACCGGCCAGCAAAAACAGCAGCACCTTAGTGGCCAAAGTCAATACGATGACAAATGCCCGATCCGAATTGATCGTTTCCGCGATCACATTTCCCCGGCCGGCGTTTTCACCATCGCTCGATCCCATTTCTTCTTCAATCGTTCGCTTTTTCATATGGCACCTTATAGATCCGCAAATTCCCGTATTTGTTTTCGTTGTCCTCATAAACGAGTTCTAACGTTGAACGGAACAATGCTTCATCCACCGTTTTGGTGAATTGCCCATTGCGTATGCCGTCATCGATCGCGACGTAGTCGATGCCATTCGCCTCCAGGTTCATTAACAGCTCTTGCGGCGTCCGCAGATTGTACAACATCCGGTACGTCTGCTCTTTCAGGCCAAGATTGTACCCCGCCGTCCACGCATACAGCGTATTGCCCATAAATATCTTTCGGCCGGACATCAATATCGGATGCGACAGTAATAGATCTGTCAAAAACAGGTCATCCGGTTTGGTGTTCGCCAATATCCATTCCGTCAGCTGATCGTTCTCGAATTGGGTTTTGATCCGGCCGTCGTTCTTGATCGGAAATAGATCGATAGCCGAACCGAGAGTCATCACAACTAGCAGCACGCCCGCTAATATGGCATTCGCCCAACCCTTGCGGCCGATCGCCCAGATCGCAAATGCCGCGTAAACCGAAGTCAGCGTCAAACCGATATTGATCAGCTTGTGGTTATTGAACATATCCGTGCTGAGCTGAAAAAGAAACGCTACTACTACCGGTGCACACAGAGCCAGAAAAAGCCGCCGATACATCTTTGGCACCAGCCGATATGCCAGCCAAAACAGCAGCAGCTTCAGCCCGAAGGTCCACAGCACATAATCAAATACCTTTCCCGGCGTCGGGTCTTGAACGATATATCCCCAATTGAAAAGATAATTCGAATCTGCGGCCACGCGGCCTGATCGCAAAAGAAGCAGCTGCGGCAGCCCGCACGCTCCGATCGCCGCCAGCATCAGAAACATATAATGCCGATATGGAAACAATATGAATAGCGCACCCATTATTAGCGACGCCGCCAGAAACAGAGCACTATTCCAATAGGGCAGCATACCGATCAAAACACCGCAGAATATGAACGCGAGCGCATCGCTCGGGTACTGTTTTGCGTCAAAGCTGACGAAGCTGCTGCGGCTTTTTTCATAATCGGGCACGGCCAAAACATTCTTCCGCCGATAAAAACCGATCAGATATATGAGCACCAAAAGCACAATGCCGACCGCGCTTATCAATTGCCGCTGGTTTGCATAAACGATCACGCTCAAAGCTCCCCAATCGTCTCCGCGGTACGGAAATCCGGATGGGACATAACCGTTCAGATTCCAGACCGACTTCAATATCTCGCCGGAACCGATCCGCGCCCAAAGAAAGGGAATATATGAAAGTGAGCTTGTCGCCAAAAAGAAAAGCAGTACGGACAAACGCGCGACCACCCGCGAATTGAACAGCATTTCGGCAAAGATCATTAGCAACGTCAGCATTGCCACCAGCGAAAGCACGCTCAGCAGGTTCACCGCCCAAACTACGTTCATGCCCAAATAGCCGAGATTTGCCGAAAGGAACCAAAACAAAAAGTGATATCGAATAGGCTCGTGCGGATAAAATGGGTGCACCGTCGGAAAATTATCACCGTACAAAAAGCTTTGCGTCAACGATATGTTCGCACCGAAATCGCTCCAGCTTCGCCCGGCGAATAGAAATGCCCCGTCGGCGTAATTGAGCGTCGAGACCATCAGCGAATATCCGGCGACCGCTGCCACCGCCAAACAGGCCGCGTCATAAGGCCAGCTTCCCGGCGGCCGACGATATTCTTTATCGATGGATCCGGGCCGCACCGGAAACCGCAGCTCTAAAACAAAGGCTGCAATTATCACCACCGCTGCAAATCCAATGCTCGACCAGAACAGGGGCTGTTCCGAGCGTGCAAATGCCCATGCAAAAAGATAGGAAATGCAGCTGCTGAAAAGTATGCCGGTCAAAAACGCCGCTGCCGCCCGATGAGCAACCGACGTATAGACCAAAAACCTGCGGCAAACAAGGTCGCCGAAATATACCGCCAATATCAAATAGAGCACAGCAAGCATGCCAAGCATTGTAAGATAGTCCGCTCCTTTTTCGCCAACCGCTTTTCATATTCCGCCTTCGCAGTGATACCGTAGCTTTAAATGCTGCTTGATCTGTCGCCGCTCAGGGTTTCTCGCGATTATCGCCTGCTGTTCTTTGGCCAGCTGATATCTTTTTTCGGCTCGATGATGACATTCATTGTTGTTCCGTGGCAGATGTTTCAATTGACCGGCTCTTCGGCGATGGTCGGATATATTTACCTGGTCGAATTCGTGCCGATGGCCGCCCTGTCACTTGTCGGCGGCGCTCTGGCGGATTTTTTCGACAAGCGGCGACTGCTTCGAATGACAGAATTCGGCCAAGCGGGGGCCTCCATTCTCCTGCTTGTCAATTCGCTCCTGCCGCAGCCGCAGATATGGATACTTTTCCTCTGCGTTGCCATGCATGCGGGTTTAGCCGCACTTCAGCGGCCGGCTTTCGAATCTTTCATTCAAAAGGTCGTGCCCGCCGAACTAATGGCCGCCGTTGCTGCCCTGAATTCTATCCGCTGGAGCGTCGGCGCGATCATCGGCCCGGCACTGGCCGGCATCGTTGCAACTCAGTTTCATCCGGCAGTGGCTTACGCCTTTGATCTGCTGACATTTACCGGAACACTCGCCGCCCTCTATCTGGTTAGCTCCGTCCCGTCGCCTGAAAATGCCGAACGCCCCAGCTGGCAGGGCGTTAAACGGGCATGGAAATATGCATTTAGCCGGCAAGAATTGCTGGGCACCTATTTTATAGACATTGCCGCAATGTTCTTTGCAATGCCTCAGGCCCTTTATCCTGCCTTGGCTGTCATTTATGGTGACCAATATGTCGGCTTCTTTCCCGCGGCCATCGCCGCCGGTGCGCTTCTCGCCAGTGTCACCTCCGGTTGGACGAAAAACATCAACCGCCACGGCCTGTTCGTTATCGGTGCGGCTGCCTTGTGGGGCGTCGCTATCACATTTTTCGGTATGGCGGATGGGATCGTTTCGGCCTTGATCTTTTTGGCCGCCGCGGGCTTTTTCGATATGATCTCCGGCATCTTTCGCGGAGCTGTCTGGAACCAGACCATTCCAAATTATCTACGCGGCCGCTTGGCCAGCATTGAAATGCTCAGCTATCTTACCGGGCCGATGCTCGGCAGTGCCAAAATGGGGATCGTCGCCGAACGTTGGGGCGTTCGCACGGCACTTATCTCGGGCGGAATTCTTTGCGTTATATCCGTTATCGGCTCCGCCCTGTTCCTGCCGAAATTTGCCGCCTATGATGGTCGCGAAGGCATCCGCAGAAAAGAGCAGGAAGAAGCCGCCCGCGAAGCTTCGACAGGCCATTCTCAAGCCTAGGATTGAGCTACCATCAGGTTTTTGATCCTTTCGCCGACATCACGAAAGTCAATATTTTCGGCATAGACCTTTTCAAAGAATTTCCCGGCGTTTTCCATATCGCCGTCGGCTTCATGAGCGTTTCCGATCTCGTACCACAGACCCTGTTTTTCGTCATCATTCAGGTCCGTTGTCTCTAGTGTGCGTTCATACCACTTCAACGCCAGGCTCGGCATTCCTTTCTGCATAAAGCAGTGGCCCAGCAGATTTGCACATGAAAAGAACCGCCGCGTACCATCATTTGCCCGCACCTGTGAGACCGCCTCCTGAAATTCCTTGATCGCCTCATCAAGCAGCCCCATTTCCTGATATGCTACCGCCGTATGGTAATGGGTGTCATAATCGACGCCTGCCTCTTCAGGTTCTTGTTCTACCGAATCAAAGATGTCCGTTAGGTCAAACATCTGGCCGCGTCCGTTCGACGCTTTCGCCGGTTTCCCATTGCCGTTGCCGTTGCCGTTTCCATTGCCATTGCCGTTCGCCGAAGATATCTCCGGCGAGCCGGACGTTATTTCCAAGCCGCTCAAGCCGGATATTTCGACCGCTCCCGTTGGCTCTGGCGTTTCGCCGCCGCTATTGCCGTTACCGTTCTCATTGAAAGTAAAGGCAAAGCCGGTGTCATCCGTCGCTATCTCAACAGCATCTTCCACTTCGAAAGCGGAAAAGGTTTTCAGGTCGCGTTTCAATTCCTTGATCTCCGGCCTTTCGCCAAACGCCGCTTCAAGCTCCGCTATCGCTTTTTCGGCAAGGTCGGTGTAACCGTTCTCAGTGTAGAATTTGATGCTGTCAACCTCTTTCTGCAGCTTCACCTCGTCGGCCGCAGCCAATCCCGTACCGTTCGCCGCGTCGTCTTGGACAATTGCGAAATCGCCGGCATCAAACACTTCCCCGCCGCTGCTTTCCAGATCGAATTCACCAAGGCTGGAACTGCTTATGTTTCCATCGATCGTTACCTCGGCAATTGCCGCCGGGGCATTGTCCATCAGCGTTGTATTGAATTCGCCGAAACCGTCCGAAACAACATTGACCTCAATAGCATCATCTTCGCTGAAAGCTGCTCTCGGCACCGTTCGCGTTCCGAACCGCTTTTCAAATTCGTCCTCTGCGGGTTCCGCGTCGTTAAAGCCGAATTCCTGATTGATCTCGCGTAGCCGCTCCGCATATTTCACTTCATGCGGCAGATAGGTCACCAATTGCACCAAAGCATATCTTTCGTCATCGACCGAACCGGCGCGTTGTGCAACGTCCGCCAGTTTTATCAGCGAATCGCGAAGCGCAGCTTCATCTTTTTGCCACGAACGGTATCGGGCAAGCAAATGCAGTGCGTCGAGCCGCTCCGGTTCTTTTTCGAGAATGCCGCTGACCATTGTGTGAAATGAATCTGCTTGGCCGCCAACCAGCAGGTGTTCCGAAGACATCGTCAAAATTCGGGTCGCCGCCGCATTATCGCCCTCTTCCAGATACAAATGCGCTATATCCAAAAATTTCGGATAGTTGGCCGGTTCCTGCTCCACCAGACGGATAACGGCCTGTTCCGCCTCCGCCGAATTCCGAGCTTCGATCTGGCATTCGACGATCAAAAGCATCACATCGCGATTGTGCGGCTGGTCTGCCAAGATCGCATCAAGTTTTTCCACCGCCTCGGCCGCTCGGCCTAGGGCAAATTTCGATTGAACGTATTCCGAAAGTGTTTTTGGGTCGTTGCGGTTAAATTCAAGCGCCTTTTCAAAGGCTCCGATCGCCGCTTCGTGGCTTCCCTGTTTGGCAAATCGGCGGCCGGCCTCGACATATGAATCCGCCGCGTCCTCTTCCTGGCCTTCATTCAAATAAGATTCCGCCAGATTTACATAAACTTCGGTATTTGTCGGGTCGAGCATCGCTATTTCTTTCAAAATAGATAACGCCTCGATCTTTTCACCACGCTTTTCGTGATATTCCGCCAAAATGCGATAGTGTTGGCGGGCTTCCAATACACTGCCTTTCGTTTTATAAAGCTCCGCAAGCTTTGCCGAGACCTCGATCGCGGCCGGGTCTAAACGAGAGATCTTGTTATAAACGGCAATTGCTTTTTGCGCGAACCCCTGACGGCTGTAGTGTTCCGCTACCGGATGATAGCAGTCGATCGCTTCTTTCAGCTCCGTGTTCTTGGCGTACATATCGCCAAGCATGTTCATGGTGCTGAAATCTTTCGGATCGTGATCTACAACCTGCTTGTATTCGCCGATCGCAGCCGATATTTTCCCTTGAGACAGGTACTTTTCGGCATTTCTCATTGCCTTTGTCTTGTCGAAAGTCATTTTGGATAATTCTGCCTTAAAAATGCGGCAGTAGGTTTCGAAGGGTTATGACAGATCGTCGTTTCAGACGGTGAGTTGCGAAATGTATCGGATCTTTCCGCAAGGATTAAATTAACATACGGTGCGAAAAAGTGTCAATCTTTTTTGTCATTTTTTGTAAATGTTAAACATTAAGGCCGCCTTTGATTTTTTTTTCCCTTTTACATAGTCTTGAATTTCGGCTCGGACGAGATCAATTATGCAAGCACTTATTTTAGCCGGCGGTAAAGGAACGCGTTTGCGGCCGCTGACGGTCTATACGCCAAAACCTGTCGTCCCTCTCGTCAATCGTCCATTTTTGACATACCAGATCGAGATCCTAAAAAAGGCCGGCATTACGGACATTGTGCTTTCGCTGAGCTATCAACCGGACAAGATCGAAGATCTTTTGGGCGACGGTTCCGAACTCGGCGTAGATCTTCGATATGTTACGGAACCGAATCCGATGGGTACGGGCGGGGCCTATAAATTTGCGGCCAACGAGATCCGCGACACCACGATCGTTTTTAACGGCGATATTTTGACGGATGTTGATATTGCCGACATTATCGACACCCACCGCGCCAAAAAGGCCGAGGCGACGATCGCTCTCGTCGGTGTTCTCGACCCTTCTGCATACGGACTGGTCGAACCGGGACCGAATGGGGAAGTGTTGCGATTTCTGGAAAAGCCTTCCGCAGAGACTCTCGCCTCTCTCGATGTCAATACGATCAATGCCGGGATCTATGTGTTGGAACCGGCGATCCTTGATCTGATACCGGCCGGCGAGAACACATCTTTTGAATACAATGTTTTCCCGACCATTCTGGAACAAAAAAGGCCTTTCTTTTCATATATCTTAGAAGACAGCTATTGGCGCGACCTTGGCACGCCGCAAAGCTATTTGGCGGCCCACCACGACCTTTTGGCCGGAAAGATCCGCGGGTTCGAACGCCCGACGGCCGAGGCTTCGGAGATAGCGACGGCGGCGATCGTTGACGACCGCTCCGTTTTGGGCCCCGGCTGCGTCATCAAGCCAAATGCCCGGGTCATCAATTCCGTCCTCGGCGCCGGCGTGCACATCGAGGAAAAAGCCGTCATCGAAGATTCTGTCGTCTGGTCGCACACGCGTGTTTCAACATTCGCCGAGGTCAAAGGTTCGCTGATCGGCCGCGGCAGCCACATTGGCCGCAATGCTGTCATAACCCCGTTCACCGTGTTGGGCGATAAAGCAATGCTTCCGGATTATTCGCGGACCTGACCCCATATGCCGGAACTTCCCGAGGTAGAATTGGTCGCAAGATCGCTGGCCGCTTTGGTTGTCGGCCGTCGCATCTCTGCCGCCGAACTGCGTCGCGAGCGTCTAGCCCCGGGGACAACTCTGGCGGAATTTGCCCGGGGCGTTTCAAATGCCGTTATCAGCTCCGTCAGCCGACGCGGCAAACATATTCTCATTCAATTGAATAACGATGCGACGCTGATAGCGCATCTGCGTATGAGCGGTCGTTTCATGCTGATCGGCATTGACCGCGAAGATCCCAAATTCGCTCACGCAGTTTTTTACTTCGACGATGATCTCCGGCTTGTATTTCAAGATCAACGCCATTTCGGAATGATGAAGCTCGTGCCGACCGCCGAACTCTTTCAGGCAAAAGAATTGGCATCCCTGGCACCGGAACCGTTCTCCGACGAATTTTCGGCCCGCTATTTTCGCACCGTGCTAAAAAGTTCTAAACGGTCTATTAAAGAACTTTTGCTCGACCAGACAAAGGTCTGCGGCCTTGGCAACATCTATGTTTCTGAGGCATTGTTTTATGCCGGCGTAGATCCGCGAAAATGCGCGGGCGATATTTCATCCGCAAGATCGAACGCCCTGCATGGAGCTGTCCGATCCGTGCTGGCGGAATCGATCAGCCACGGTTCGACGATGAATGTTGATCCGGAAAACATAGATGGCAGCTATTACGGCGGAGCTTACGAAGACCAATGGCGCGTTTATGGACGCGAAGGGCAACCCTGCCAAAAATGCGATCGCCCCATAATAAGGATCAAACAGGGCGGCCGTTCAAGCTTTTTCTGCGGAAAATGCCAACGCTAGGAGTGAAGATGAACAGAAAATATCTTTTTCGAGTTGCGGTCACGGTGTTTGTGGCCATTACCGCCTTTTCGTCGAACATATTTGCATGTGCCTGTTGTACCGAACCGGGAACCTATGTCCTGCACACGTCAAAGCCGAGCGAATATATGATCGGCTTACTCAAAACGGTGAAGTTCAAGTCCGGCGGTACATTATTCCAGACCGACGCCGGTTTTGATGCGGTGAAAGGCATCGCGGCCAGTGAGGACGAGATGGCCTCCGGGCTCGACCTTGTCGGCAGCTTTCTTGGCAGCACCTGGGACTTTACCCTTCGAACAGGTAACGGAAAGCTCGGAAAGCTTATTCTTCCGCTTCCGGCAAAGATGGTGAATTACAGGGTCGATCAGCGGGAGGGTGATGACCGCCCGAATGGCCCGCTGCTATACAAAGAGCTTCGTTTCAACGGGACTGTCGGCAGCGGCAGCGGTATTGTTAAACCGGGCATCGTCCGGCCAACATCCTATTTTCTTGTCTTGCAGGGCCGCGGGAACAATTGTGATGATGTGCGCGATTTTACCCACTGGCGACTTGAGATCTCCGGACGCCGTGCTCAATATGCTTTTTTCGGCGAACTTGAACCGCCGTCTTAAGTTCGGCCTTCGAAAGGGTGATCGATCAGAACGCTGCGCATATTGATCTGGCCGAAAAGCGTTTCAAGATAGGCTCCGAAACGGTGCAGGATGGAGATCAGGTCTTTTTCATCGCTGGTCGATCGGATCTCTTCATTGAACCTTTCGAGCGTTTCTTTGTCTTTGTAAAACAAGAATCTGATCGGCCCGTCGATAAATTCATTGAGCTCAAGTTTGAGCTTACCTAGATTCTGTCCGTCCGGCTGCTGCTCGGCGGCCTGAACGACCTGCAGCACACGCCACAATTGCCCGCGCAGCACGAGCGATTGTTCAAGCTTTACCCGAAAATTCGGAAAAAGCTTTTCGACATCCGCATCAGCATCGATGAACCGCGCAAATCCGGCGATTATCTGTTGAAAACTGTCATTCAGCAAAGCATAGGCCGTTTCGACCTTGGCAAATATCGAAGGTGCCGGACGCATCGCGACCAATCCATTGAGCTCCTGCTTATAAACCTTTTTAAGCTCCAATGAGGCGGTGTAAGAAGCGCTGTCGAGCGAATTGAAGAAATCCGCCTCTTCGTCCGGAAACCTTGCCAATCGATTGTCGATATAGCTGATCAGATCATTCGTTTGGTCGTATATGCGTGCGAATATCAGCAGAGTGTGCTTGAGCGGTTCATCATTTCGCAGCATCCGGCCGACGATCGCGAGCGATTTCAGCACCCGTGCAAAACCCGTCAAGATCAAATGCAGATCGGCCTGATCGGCAAAGGGCATTTGTTTCTGATATAACAATTGGCGGAGAGCTTCCGGCAGCAGATCGGTATCAAAATTGTTCGCGTGGGCGATGAACCGTCGGGCCGCCGGCGATGTTCTGATCTTGCTGGAAAGCAAGCTGCTCCAGGTTTTCCATTCATCAAACGCAGCTTGTCCGTTTTGGGTAAAATTGTTGTTGAGCGTGATCACATCGCGAAGCTCCGCCGCGTATTGATCCGAATCTTCCACGCTGACCGCTATTGTCGGAGCACCGGGAACGGTCAACGCCTTGCGCAGTCTAAAATTAAGCTTTGAACACAACCCCAATGCGGATTGCGTCATACGAAATTCTTTGGTCCAGTCGTTCGCCGCGTCGTTTGTCCGCCCTTTTTCGGTGAACATATTGTAGCGATTCAACACGCTCTCCAACCCGGCCGTCCAAACACCGATCTCGTAGGCCATTTCAGCCGGGTCCGGTGCACCGATCAACGGAAAGAATCCGGCTTCGAGCAATTCGGCCGAATACATAGATCTGGCATCATTGACACCGCGTTGTGTTAGTAATGCTTCCAATTTTGGATGTCCTCTTTTGGTCTGTTAGTGAAAATGTCGGGTAATGGAAGGCAGCGATCTACCGCTCAAAATATTTTATACAACATTTCGCATTCCAAACGCAAAGATTTTTTAACATTGTTTGCTCTGTCACTATTGTGAACGCAATGTGCCGAGCGGTTTTCTAAAAAGCACGTCAAAGCTTGCGGCGGTACCGACCGCAGCCACCAGCACTGTTGTTGCCGCCACCCCGAAGAGGATAACCGTCATATCAAATTCCCATCGGATATTTAAAATAAAACGGCTGACGGCATACGACAGGACAGAGGCAAAAAATGCTCCGATGATACCCGCCAAAAGGCCGAGCGTTGCATACTCCGCTACCAATATGGCTGCCAGGGGCATCCGCCGCATCCCCAACGTCTTAAAGATCGCGTTTTCGTATATCCGCTGCGATTTTGTCAAAGCAACGGCACCGATCAAGATCAAAATACCGCACAGCATCACAAATCCGCCGACGAATGAAACGGCCAACACGAAATTATCGACCAGCTTCTGGATCGCTGCGGCAATATCCGCAACGTCAAATATCTGCACGTTCGGAAAACGATCGACCAGGTCACGCTGAAGCCGCTGTCGTTCGGTCGAGCCAAGCCGTGTAAGTATTGTCGCGGCAAAGGTCTGCGGTGCGAGTTCGAGAACGCCCGGGCGGAATACGAATATAAAAGCAGTTCGGGTGTTCCGCAGGTCGATACGGCGAATGTTCGCAACCCGCACCGTGATCAGCCGGCCGGAAATATCAAAGGTTATCGAATCGCCGACGCCGACATTCAGCGTTTTTGCCATATCCTCTTCGACCGACACCTCCGGCACATCCGCCGCTTCGTCCGGCCACCACCTACCCGCGGTCAGCGATTCGTTGGCGTCCATATTCGGCCGATAAGTAACGGCAAATTCGCGGCCGATGCGCCCTTGCTGTTGGCGGACCTCCGGATTGCCGAAGTCAAATGCCTGCCCGTTCACATATCTGACGCGGGCGCGCACGGCGGGCGTCATCTGCGGCTCTTCGCCGACCCGACCGGCGATCATCTCCGCCGCACCATCCGCTTGGCTTTTCTGAATGTCCACAATGAACAGGCTCGGCAGCGTTTGATTGCGCGACAGATCGAATTCGCTCACCAAATTGGCCTGCAGCAGCTGAACAGCCAACACGACAAAAGCTCCCAATCCGACCGCCAGCAAGATGATCCGCGTTTGATTTCCGGGCCGATATAGCGAATTCACAGCCTGTCGAAAACTGAATGGCCCGAATTGCCGGATCGCCCGGAGCAGCCGCGAAAGGGCCGCCGCCGATAGATATAAAGCAAGTGATGTCACGCCGAGGCCGGCGAGGAATACCGCTCCGATGACCACCGACCCGGCTTGCCAAACGGCGAGCCCGAGCAGCCCGGCCAGCGAAACCGCCGCAAACACCCAACGCGCGGCATCGAGCTTTCTGATCTGATCGTTGTTTTCATCCCGCAGCAGCAGCCGCGGTTTGATATTGCGTATCTGCAAAAGCGGCAACGCCGAAAATAGCAGTGAAATTGCCAAACCCAGAACAATTCCCTGCGCAGCGGTCGCGATATGGATCGAATACACCATGCCTTCGGGCAGGTCAGCCCCGAATCGCCATTGCGTCAGCCACATGCCGCCTTGAGCCAATGCAGCTCCGAAAACACTGCCGACCAACCCAAGCACTGCTATCTGCATTACATATACCGATAGAATGCGGCCGCCCGATGCTCCGACACACTTCAAAACCGCTACGGTTCGCCGCTTTTGTTCGACGAACGCTCGAGCGACATTCCACACCCCGACACCGCCCAACACCAAGATCAACAGGCCGGTCAACGAAAGATAATTTTCGGTGCGTGTGAATTGCTCGTTCAGATTTTCCTGCGATTCACGATACGATTGAACGGATACGGTACTGCCCTTGAACGCTTCTCTAAGCTCATTTACCAAAGGCGTCGGGTCGCCGCTCGTGGTATATAGAATGCGCCGCCGGACGCGACTTGCGTTTCGTGTGATCCCTGCTTCGTCAAAGCCCTTTTTGCTGATAAAAACGCGGGCACCCAGCCGAATGCCCGAAGCTCCGCCCGGTTCGCGGTCAAAACTGCCGCGTATCTGAAATTCGCCTTCACCGATCCGAATGCGGTCGCCGACCTTAACATTCAGGTCCTCGAGCAGGATATTTGCTACGACCGCTCCGTTGTTTTCAAGCAGCGAATGATCAAATGGACGGCCGTCTGCCAATATAAATTCCCCGACCATCGGAAAAGGCGGCTCCACGCCTTTCAATTCGACGAAGCGGACCGATCTATTCGAATCATCAGCCGGACGGGCCATCGATGCCGTGGTTATTGCCTCATTCCTGCCTTCAATTATCGGCGAACGTCCGATCGCCTCTTCGATCTTGGCCAATTCGGTCGGCGTAAAATCTGTCGATGATGCGATCTCGATGTCGGCTGTCATCAATTCGCGGGCGCTCGAGCCCACCGCTTGTGACAGATTCTGGATCAGCGAGCGCAGAAAGACGATCGAACCGACACCAAGGGCGATGCATAAAAAAAAGAACAGCAGCCGCCGCCAAGAAGACCGTATCTCGCGAAATGTCAGATTCAGTATAAAGGTCATCTACGCCGCCGCTGCCTCATCGCGAATAATGCGGCCATCCGCCAAAACTATCTGCCGCTGGGCTTTTTCCGCTAAAAGATTGTCGTGTGTGACCAAAACAAGCGTTACATTATTTTGCCGATGCAGGTCCGTCATCAGCTCAAAGATATGAGATCCGTTCTTTGAATCAAGATTGCCGGTCGGTTCGTCCGCCAACAAGATCGCCGGCCGGTTGGCAAACGCACGGGCGATCGCCACCCTTTGTTGCTCGCCGCCGGAAAGCTCGTGCGGATAGTGATGTCCGCGCTGTTCTAATCCGACCATTTCGAGCAATTCATTTGCCCGTTCACGCACGCCGCTGTCGCCGCGTATCTCCATCGGGATCATTATGTTCTCGATCGCGGTCAGGCTCGGGATCAGATGAAACGATTGAAAGATAAATCCAATGCTGCGGCTGCGAATATCCGCCAGCGAATCCTCGCTCATCGCCGTTATGTCTTCACCGTTGACAATTATCCGGCCGGATGTCGGCGAATCCAGACCGGCGATCAGGCCTAGCAGGGTCGATTTACCGCTGCCGGACGCCCCGGTCAGTGCGATGAATTCGCCTTCCGGTATATCAATGGAAACGTCCGAAAGTATTACCAGCTCATCCTCGCCGGAGCGTACTTTTTTGGTGATGTTCTCTATCTTGATCATAAACAGCAAACGAACGACGGCCCAAAACAGTTCCAACAGCTTCCCATTCTTAGGCATCGAACATAAATTACTTTAGAATTTATTTTATGCGTTTTTTTGTTTTATTGATATTCGCCGCGGTCACATTGGCAGCCTGCGGGTCGCGCTCCGACGAAGCTTCCGGCGGCGAACGCTCCGCCCGGCCGTTGATCACACCGGCAATAGCGGATACGCGTCCAAAGATCATTGCTTTCGGCGACAGCTTGACGGCGGGCTTCGGACTGGCTGAAAAAGAGTCGTATCCATATCTTCTTCAGCAGCGGCTCAATGCGGAAGGCTTCAAATATGAAGTGGTGAATGCAGGCGTTTCGGGCGACACATCGCTCGGCGGGCTAGAGCGTGCCGATTGGGTATTTGACCAAGAAAATGTCGCTATCGTCGTTCTCGAACTCGGTGCCAATGATCTCCTTCGCGGATTGCCGCCGGCCAAAATGAAAGAAAATCTCGGCAAGATCATCGCCAAGGCCAAACAGCGTAATATCAAGGTGCTTCTGTGCGGAATGCTGGCACCGCCCACCATGGGCAGTGATTATCAGCAGCAATTCGTTAGCGCCTTTCCCGAATTGGCGAAAGAACACAATGTGTCGTACCTGCCCTTTTTGCTGGAAGGCGTCGCCTTGAACAAAGATTTGAATCAGGCCGACGGCATCCACCCGAACGCCGAAGGCACTAAGCTGATGACCGACAATATCTTCAAGGCCCTCAAGCCGATGCTTGGCAGCTAATGTCTTCTCGTCGAAGCGGTTCCGGATATCACCCCGGCTAAAAACCTCCCAATTCTTGAATCATTGCTGATTTTAGTTTAATCTTCTCTTACTTTCCTTCACAAAAACTAAAAGCTAATCGATGTAGCAGTGCCGGAACAGACCCGGCCGGAGTCTAAAAAGATATGGAATTTGCTGCTGTCTTCAAGCGTCCGATATTTCTTGTTTTGGCAATGTTATTGGCGGTTTCCGCACTGACGTTTTTACTGCAAATTTCCGACGCCGCAGACATCCCCGCTCCGACAGTTGCCGCCACCGGGAAGAACTCCGCGATCTTGCTGGACCATTTCGGCACCATCCGTGAGACCGCGGCCGAGATCTCCGGCCAAAAGGCAATTCCCGTCGCCGGATCGAGCATCGCTGCCGTAACTTGGAAGGAAACTGCCGAAGATGGCAGCGAACAGCCCTTTTACGCTTTAAGTCTCGACGGAAATAAGATATCCGTTGTTCCGGCAACCTACGATCTGCGTTTAAGATACGGCCAATTTGACCCGCTCTATTCTATTCCCCGGACGTCTGCAGAATTATCGTCAAACACCCTTGGCGGCGACGGCGAAGATGCCTACATCGTCCAATTTGTCACCCAGCCGCTCGAAGAATATCGGACAGCTATTCGCAGCCTCGGCGGCAAGGTATTTATATACCTGCCGGATCACGCCCATATCGTTAAAATGGACGCTGAGGCCCGCGAACGTGTCGCCGCACTTCCCTTTGTCCGTTGGGTAGGAAACTATCGGCCGGCTTATAAACTGGAAGAAGAATTGCTCACCGGCCTGGCCGCACAGAGCCTGAAACCCGCTCGCTATAACATTATGATGCTCGACCGCGGGCCGCAAATGCAGGATGCGGTCGCCGAACGCATCACCGAACTCGGCGGGTCAACTCATCTGAGGATCCCGCAAGGTTTCCGCATTGAGGCAACACTTTCTCCGGAGCAGCTCGCCGAGATCGTCAAAAACCCTGATGTGATGTTCATCGACCGCTGGTCGGCACCGGAAAATGATATGGATGTCGTCCGCACCGTCGGCGGCGGCAATTTTATCGAAACCACCTATGGCATGCGCGGCGAAGGCGTCCGGGCCGAGGTAATGGACAACGGGCTGCGACAAACGCACAACGACTTCAATTCGGGCAATGCCCCCCTCATCCATAATTCACCGGACACGAACGAACCTTCTCCGCACGGCACATCGACCTACGGCATTAATTTCGGACGCGGTACCGCAAACGCCGCGGGCCGCGGCATGCTGCCGGAGGCACAAGGCATATTTGCTGATTACAATCACCTTACTAACCGCTACGATCACACTGCACGGCTCTTGGAAGCGCCTTATTTCGCGGTATATCAATCAAATAGCTGGGGAGGCGGCCTGACCGTTCAATACAACAGCACCTCTGCCGAAACTGACGACGTCCTTTTCAAAAGCGAGATCGTGCTGCTTAATTCGCAAAGCAACAACGGCAACCGAAGTTCGCGGCCGCAGGCCTGGGCAAAGAACGTGGTCTCGATCGGCGGTGTCCGGCACTACAATACAGCCGGGTTCAATGATGACCGGTGGGGCAATGGTGCCAGCATCGGACCGGCCGCAGACGGACGACTCAAACCGGAACTTGCTCATTTTTACGATTCGGTCTATACGACCACCAGAACTAGTGACACTGCCTATACTAGCAGTTTCGGCGGCACCAGTGCGGCGACGCCGATCACGGCCGGTCATTTCGGCCTTTTCTTTCAAATGTGGCATAACGGCCTGTTCGGCAACCCGGTCTCGAATTCTGTTTTTAACAGCCGCCCCAAAATGTCCACTGCCAAAGCCGTCATGATCAACACCGCCGTGCAATGGGATATGACCATTTCCGGGACGGATATTACACGCAATGTTCAGGGTTTCGGCCGCGCCGACCTGACCAATCTTTACAATTTGCGAAATAAGATGAAGATCGTCAACGAAACGGACACATTGACCAATCTTCAAACGCGAGCCTACCCGGTAACCGTTGCGGCCGGCAGCACCGTTCCGCTGAAGGTAACGATGGTCTATACCGACCCGATGGGCAGCCCGGCTGCCACGCGGGCCCGCATCAATGATCTGACACTCAAGGTAACGGCGCCGAACGGTACGGTTTATTGGGGCAATAACGGACTGCAGACCGGCATGTGGTCAACTTCCGGCGGTTCGGCAAATGTGGTCGATACGGTCGAAAATGTGTTTATTCAATCGCCGGCAGCGGGGCTTTGGGTGATCGAGGTGATCGCATCAGAGATCAATCAAGATGGTAAAAGCGAAACACCGGCGATAGATGCTGATTTCGCACTGGTCGCCAGCGGCATTTCGCCGTTAGCACCGACCGCGGCGGCTGTAAGCATTTCGGGCCGGGTGGCCACACACGATGGCCGCGGCATTCGCAATGCAAGGGTAAGGATCGACATTCCGGATGGAACAACGCTGACGGCTTTGACCGGGCCCTTCGGATATTTTAAATTCGACGGCGTCCCCGCCGGCACCACCTGCACGCTCTCTGTTGCTGCAAAACGATTCACGTTCGCCCAACCTCAGGTGTCCGTGCCGGTAAACGATAATATTACTGATATCTTTTTCGCGGCCGAAACCGATTAGGCTATCAGATCGAGCAGCTTCGTTATCTCGCTTGTCGCACCGGACGGCAAATGCACGCGCAAAGCCCGGCGGCCGCGGTCGATCAGAACCTGAAAATCACCTCGGGCCTGAGCCGCTTTTACGACGCCAAATGTGTATTTTTGTCCGGGCACCGGCACATCTTCGGCATCTTCGGAAGTTATCTGCAGAAATACACCTGTATTCGGCCCGCCTTTATATGCTTGTCCGGTTGAATGCAGGAATCGCGGGCCAAAGCCCAAGCATGTTGCACATCCGTAATGTTCAAGCACCGCTTCGCGTATCTCCTGGAGTGCCTGTTCGTTTTCGGCATTCATTTCCAGATACGCCAGCAATGCAAAATAGTTGTTCTCGTCGATGTTCCACAGATGAGCCTCGATAAAGCCGGCAAGCGAGCGTTCATCGATCGCGTCTGCCAATTCTGCTGCATATTCCGCACTAGTAAACAGCTTTATGCCGCCCTCCTCATAAAAAGGCTCCTCAACCGGCAAAGCTCCGGTCTTTTCGTATTCTTCCGTTATCTTCCGAGCCTCGATCTTCGCCGATTCAACATCGGGCTGGTCGAATGGATCGATCTTCATGATCGCTCCGGCCACTGCGGTAGCAAATTCCCAGCGGAAAAATTCCTGGCCTATCGAATATACGTCCGCTACATCGATGGTGATGATCGGATGGCCTAGGTCTTCGATCTCGGCGAGATCGTTCTGCATATCTTCGTCGATAACAGAATTCCTCATCTTGATATGCACCAGAACCCGATCGTTGCCGTACAGATCCGAAGGCTGCAGCGGTTCGCGGTCAACCGGGATTATCGCCACACCGTTCTTGCCGGTCGATTCGGCGATCAGCTGTTCCAGCCATGCACCGAGATCCCACACCTCCGGTGCGGCGATGATCGTCAATTTATCTCGGCCCATTCGATGGCAAACCCCGAGCACCGTTCCCAGCACAGCCCCGGGATTTTCCGAAGGACTCAGCGAACTGCACGACCGCACCATCTCCGCTGCCCTTGTCAGAAGCTTTTCAACATCCAGCCCCATTACGGCCGCCGCTGTCAGCCCAAATGCCGAAAGAGCCGAAAATCGTCCGCCGATCTCCGGTTTTCCAAACATTATCGCCCGAAATCCATCAGCTTCGGCGATCTGCTGCATTTTTGAACCCGGATCCGTGATGGCTATGAATTGGCGGCCGGCCGCCTCTGCTCCGACCACCTGCGAAACCCTTTCATAAAAATACTGCTTGAAGCAATTGGGTTCCAGCGTCGAACCGCTCTTGCTCGCTACGATGAACAGGGTGGTCGCCAGGTCGATCTTGTCCTCAAGCGCCAGCACCTGTTCCGGCACCGTCGAATCAAGAATGTAAAGATCCTCAACGCCAAAGGTTTTTGCCAAAACCTCCGGACACAGCGAAGAGCCGCCCATTCCCATTAGCACAGTCGCCGAAAAATTCTCCGCGGCGATATCTGCTGCAAGCCTTTTATAGATTTCGATGTTTTCTAATTCTTCGCCGACAATGTCCAGCCAACCGAGCCACTTTGCTTCGTCGGCGCCGGTCCAGACGGCCGCATCCCGTTCCCATATGCGGGCTACGGTCTTCTCGGCCATGCATTTCTGCATTTCGGCTTTTACTGCTTGTTTGATGTTATCGGGCAGCGAATACGTGATCAGATTCGACATGAGCATAATTTAGCACAAGTATATGAAACGCGGAATAGTTAATTTTTGCGGGCAGCAAGCCAATCAGCAAGCATTTTTTCCTGTATATGGAAATCGTGCTGCGGTTTGCCGCCGGCCGTCATCGGAAGCTTGAAAAATACTGAAAGCTGCTCTTGCACACCACGTTCTCCGCGGCGGGCGGCAAGATCAAGACAGCGGGCGATCTCAATAGCCAGCGGTGCCGCCAATATTGAATCGCGACACAGAAAATTTACCTTTATCTGCATCGGACGTCCCAGAAAACCCCGTAGGTCGATGCTGTCCCAGGCTTCTTTGTCATCGCCACGAGGCCGGTAATATTTAATATCGACAATATGATCTTCAACGTCGTAGCCAAGTATATCCTCAAGCAAAGTGCTTTTCGTTTTCACCTTTGAAGCCAATGAATCTGCATCGCTGAGGGCTAATCCGTCACGGTTTCCGAGAATATTTGTCGAATACCAGCCGTCGATATGCAGCCGCCGAGCCTTAAAAGCCGGTGCCAGCACAGACTTGATAAAGGTCTGGCCGGTTTTTCCGTCTTTGCCCGCAATGGGTACGCCGTTCACTTCGGCAAGCTTGATCAAAGCCGGAATATCTGCCGCCGTTGAAGGCGTAAAATTTCCGTACGGCACGCCTTCGGCGATCGCCGCATAGGCATAAAGCATCGCCGGCGAGATCTCAGGAGCATTGTCATCGAGGGCCTGTTCAAACGCCGCCGGTGTGTTGAATATCTCGTTGCCTTCGGCGAAAAGTTTTTCCGTAGAAGCGAGATTTATTACCACCACCGCATCACAATTTTGACGAAAGCCGCTCAGGTCGGCCCGCAGTTTGGCTACCGCATCGCGATGGACGATATCGGAATACTGATGCTCACCGGTCACATTTGCTAAAAAAGCAGCGTCGCCTGCCGCCCGCCACGGCTTCATTGTGCGAAGCTGCGGTTCGGCCGCTTTGAATTGCTTATAGGTCAGCACGTCATGCTCTTCGGCGGCATTGGCTAGATGTTCGCCCGAAATATCCCATCCGCCGAAAACAATGTCAGTATATTCCGCCAGCCCGGCATCGACAGCATCAGCCAAAGGCAGGCCGTCCGTGCCGATCAGCCCTTGCTTGAGCAGTTCAATACCGGCCGCCATTGTGGTACCGACCGCACCGCCCAAACCAACGACCACAATGCCCAAAATACGTTTTTTCATAAAACAAAAATCTTACAACACCGCTACAAATTTGACCATTATAAACTCTACGTGGCACTTGTAACGCTTGCCCAAAGATAGAATTATGTTTAATGATTGCTTTACAGCAAACAGTATGTTTGGTTTAGCAAAACTAAAAACTACCCCGTCTTCCGGCAGAACCTACTAAACAAATCGCTTCGATCCATCAGGGTCTTGCAAAAAAACTTTCCTTGTTTTACGATAGCGGGGTTAAATCCAGTCCAACCTTTTGGCATATCGAAACATGAAAACAACACTTCTTCTTCCCATACTAGTCGTCATATCTGCGTTAATGTGTTCTGCCCAATCGGCTGACCGCTGGCGCGGTATGGTAATAGGCGAGGGCGACCCCGAATCTGCTCTCGAAAAACTTGGAAAACCACAGTCCGATAAAATGAAAAGTTTTAAGTTTTCTCGACCTCCTTTCATTCTCAAGGAAATCAGGGATAAAAAGTTCCGAATACTGGAATACAACAACATTAAAGAATTTTCATCGGTACAATTAGGATTTACAGAGGAAAATAAGCTCTTTGTAATTCATTTGGAACCCAAGAAACTTGATATTCAAACGGCAATCATCTCATATCCTCAAGTTGAATTTGAGAGTCCAGATTTTACTAAAACACCGATTTACACACTAATCGGCTCAGACAAATCCTCTGGAGTTGTTATGGAAGTAAATAATGCCAAAAATTGGATTTTTCGAAAGGCATTAACCGGCTCGATTGGCAATAATTATCTAGGTCAAGTAAGAAGTATTGAACTTATTGACATAAAACTCTTTGTCCAAGCAAAAGGGGCAGATATTCTAAAATAATTCGCTTATTTAGCATATTGTTGTTTATCCGAATCAGTTATTGTTCGAATTTTTGTTCATTTAGATTCAAAAAACAACTTGAACAAGTTAATCATCTAACAGTAAAGTTTGATGTATGAAAGTTGCGAAGAGAGCGGAAAAGATCTTGCTCACAAAACGTAAGGAATTCGTCACACCACTAGCTCCGCCTATTGATAACGATATACATAAATCGGAAACATACCTGTCGGTCGCCGAGGGAATACTGATTACGCCCAAAACCCCCGATTATCTAGCGGATGATCTATTTGAAGGAAAGGACCTGCCAAATGTGCCGTTACAGGTTATCTTGAAAGCGTTGCGTGAGGAACGAGATGAAGACTGGGGATAAATTTCACTCCTTAGCATATATCGTTCGGCCAGACGATGACATTCTCGATCTTGCCGCTCTATCGACGACAAAACATAATATTAGGGCCTTAGATGCTTTTCAACTTGCCGCTGCCTTGGCTTGGTGTAAAGAAAAGCCTCGAAATCGTCCATTTGTCTGCTCAGACAAACGCCTAGCAGATGCAGCATCAGGCGTGGGATTTGATGTGAAATTGCTATTGTGATCCAAGCAAGATATGAAAACACTGATTAAAAACGGCCGCGTTGTTACAGCAGTTGACGATTACTTCGCTGATATTCTGATCGAAGATGATACCGTGTCGACCATCGGAAAAACGCTCGATATCGAAGCTGATCGCGTTATTGATGCCGCCGGAAAGATCGTAATTCCGGGCGGTATTGACCCACACACGCATATGGAAATGCCCTTTGGCGGCACTGAAAGCGCGGACGATTTTTTTACCGGCACACGGGCGGCCGCTTTCGGCGGAACAACGACCATCATCGACTTTGCCATTCAGGGCCAAGGCGAAACGCTGACGCAAGGCGTTGAAAATTGGCATCGCAAAGCAGAGGGCAAAACCTGCATCGACTACGGCTTTCATCTCATCACCACCACATTCGGCGATGGCGACGATAAAGAGATGTACCGCATTATGGATTCGGGCGTGACCTCTTTCAAACTTTTCATGGCCTATCCGGGTGTTTTCTTGGCGGATGATGCAACTATCTATCGGGCGATGTCTGCTGCGGGCAAACGCGGCGGCCTGGTTTGTATGCACGCTGAAAACGGCATTGTGATCAACGAGATCATCAAACGCTTTATCGCCGAAGGCCGCACTGCTCCTAAATATCATGCTTTAACGCGGCCGACCATTGCCGAGGCCGAAGGCGTCCACCGCGCCATCGCCATTGCCGAAATGGCCGAATCGCCCGTTTATATCGTTCACCTCAGCTCAAAAGATGCACTTAATAAGATCCGCGAAGCCCGCGACCGCGGCATCTCAGCCTTTGCCGAAACCTGCCCGCAATACCTTTTTCATTCCATCGAAGATTATGGCGAAGGCTGGGAAGGTGCCAAATATGTAATGACGCCGCCGCTGCGTGAAAAGCACAACTGCACCGATCTGTGGAAAGGGCTTAAGATGGACGATCTACAGGTTATCTCGACCGATCATTGCCCGTTCTGTATGAAAGAACAGAAAGAACTCGGCCTTGAAAGTTTTGATAAGATCCCGAACGGAGCACCCGGCGTTGAAAACCGCATGGCGCTGATCTATAACGGCGGAGTTGCTGAAAACCGCATATCGCTCAATCGTTTTGTCGAGCTGACCTCAACGGCCGCCGCCAAGATGTTCGGAATGTTTCCCAAAAAAGGCACGATCGCCGTCGGTTCCGATGCCGATATCGTCATCTTCGACCCCGAAGGCGAAACCAAATTCGGCTTTGAGCATGAACATATGAATGTCGATTATTCTTCTTACGAAGGTTGGAATCTGAAAGGCAAGGTCGACACTGTCCTTTCACGCGGACGCGTTATCATCGACAGCGGCAGCCACACCGGCCGTGCAGGCGACGGCGAATTCATCAAACGCGGCGAATGTGTCAAGATCTAGCATTGGATCACGGCCAAGAGACGGAAAATCGTTTCCTCATCCATCCCGAAATTGAGAAATTCCCGCCTGCTTGCGTATAATATGGCTATGTCCAGAACCGTAAAATGCGCTCTTATCCAAGCCCGCAATGTTGCGTCGCCCGATGCTCCTATCGCTGACATCAAAAAGGCAAATATCGACCACCAGATGCAGTTCGTTGAACAAGCGGCACAGCAAGGGGTGAAGATACTTTGCTTTCAAGAAATGTTCGCTACGCCGTATTTTATGGCAGAGCAGAATATGCGTTGGTATGATGCTGTCGAACAAGTGCCGAACGGTCCAACCGTAAGACAAATGCAGGACGTTGCCCGTGAATATGGCATGGTGCTGGTCGTGCCGGTCTATGAAGAAGAAATTACCGGCGTATATTACAACACCTGCGCCGTCATCGACGCTGATGGCTCTTATCTCGGCAAATACCGTAAATCTCACATTCCGCATTTATTTCCCGGTTTTTGGGAAAAATTCTATTTTCGCCCAGGCAATCTCGGCTATCCGGCTTTTGAAACGGCTTATGCCAAGGTCGGCATCTATATCTGTTACGACCGTCATTTTCCCGAAGGGGCCCGCATTCTGGGGCTCAATGGCGCCCAGATCGTCTTTAACCCTTCGGCTACTACCGCCGGTTTGAGCGAATATCTCTGGAAGCTAGAACAGCCTGCTCACGCCGTTGCGAATGGATATTTCATCGCCGCGGTCAATCGCGTCGGAACGGAGCCGCCTTGGAATATCGGTGAATTTTACGGCACCAGCTACTTTTGCGACCCGCGGGGGCGGATCGTCGCCGAAGCTTCCCGTGACAAAGACGAATTGGTCATCGCCGATCTCGATCTTGATATGATCAAAGAGGTGCGAAACACGTGGCAATTCATCCGTGACCGCCGGCCGGAAACATATTACGAGGTCGGCGGCGAATAATGCGGAACCACCGCCCCCGGCTGCGGAGAAAATAGTTGTCTTTCAACGATCCAGAAAACGGTCTTGCAGAACTGCATCCGCTGATGTCACAGGCTGAGGCGATGGCGGAATCGGCTCGTTGTCTTTACTGCTTTGATGCCCCCTGCACCCGAGCCTGCCCAACGCATATCGACGTCCCTGCTTTTATTAAAAAGATCGCCTCGGGAAATCTGGCCGGCTCCGGCCGCGTGATCTTCGATGCCAACCCGATCGGTTCCACGTGTGCCCGCGTTTGCCCGGTACAGGTAATGTGTGAGGGAGCCTGCGTCGAAAAGACACTTGTCAATAGACCTATCGAGATCGGCCGTCTGCAACGGTACGCGACCGAAAATTCGCTCCGTTCGGTTCGTCCGCTCTTCGCTCCGGGTCCGCCGAATGGAAAAAGTGTCGGCATTGTCGGCTCCGGCCCGGCCGGACTTTCTTGTGCGGCCTATTTGCGGCGGCTGGGTTACGCCGTCACAATCTACGATCGCCGCGAAAAACCCGGCGGGCTCGACACATACGCCATGGCCGAATATAAGATCTCTCAAGCAGAATCGCTCGCCGAGGTCGAAATGATCGCCGCCATGGGTGTTAATTTTGTACTGAATACCGAAATAACCCGCAGCGGCGTCTATGAGGGCGGCCTTTCTGCCAAAGAGCCGCTTCCCTTTGCGGAACTTCGCTCCCGTCACGATGCGTTGATGCTGGCGATCGGGCTTGGCCGCACTCGTGTGCTTGATATCGAAGGCGAATCTCTGCCGGGCGTTTTCGATGCTCTTGATATCATTGAAACGTTCAAGGAAAAAGCTTGGCTCGCCCTGCCCCAAACGACGGCCGCCGTGGTCATCGGCGGTGGGAATACAGCCATCGATGCCGCTCGCCAATTAAAACGCATCGGAATTAAAACGGTGACCGTAGCATACCGCCGCACCGCCGCTGAAATGCCGGCCTATGAACACGAATTTGAGTCCTCTAAGCTCGACGGTGTGGCCTTTTTGTGGAATGCCTCGCCCACCCGCATCGCGGCCGGCGAGAATGGCTTCGTTGCATCTATTAGCCTGCGAACGCCCGAAGGAGTAGCCGACGTACCTTGCGGAATAGTGGTCAAAGCTACCGGCCAAAAGAAGATGCGTTCATTTTTCGAAGATATCGCCGCCGTCAACATCGACGACGCCGGCCGCGTGGTCGTCAGCGGCCTGATGCAGACTTCTGATCCGTTGATCTTTGCCGGAGGCGATTGCGTAAATGGCGGCGGCGAGGCTGTGGAGGCTGCCCAAATGGGCAAAATGGCAGCGACCGGCATCCATCTTGAACTCGCCAACGAACTGGTAAAATTCAGAGGCAGTGAATGATTTAGCCCGGTTAGCCAAGAATTATCTTGATATATCAGGATATGTCGGTATAGTATGGAATTTGAGTGGGATCCGTTAAAGCAGCGGAAAATTATCGGAAGCATCGTGTAACATTTGATGAAGCGGCGAAGCGTTCTTTGATGAGTATGCCGTTGAATTCTATAATGATGCCCATTCAAATGAAGAGGTTCGTTTTCAGATCGTCGGCATCTCAAGCGTTCGTCTATTATTTGTCGGTTACACGTTGCGTAACGACAGGATCAGAATAATTACCGCCAGAAAGGCGAACTCCAAACAAGAGAGATTTTACAATGAACAAAGATAGGCCATTACCGGATTATGTAGTTACTGAGGAAGATTACCAGGCCGATCTCGCCAGCGGTCTTACCGAGGAAAAGTTGATGAAGCCCGGCGTTTACAAAGTTCGTCGGTCGCCGTGGGCAAAAAGATTGAAAGATGCAAAAAAGGTCAAAGTTTCGATATATCTTGATGACGAAGTAGTGACCTATTTCCGGCAGCGGGCTGAACAGCCCAATGCCGCACCGTATCAAACCCAGATCAACAACGAACTGCGGCGGGTAATGGAGACCGGTTCGACCGACGTCCGGTCGCTTGAGGCCGATCTTCTCAACAACAAGGCATTTTTGAAAGCCTTAAAGGAAAAGCTCGCAAAGGTCTGATCTTCACATGGCCGATCTTTCCGTAAATTTTGCCGGCATCGTTTCCCCAAACCCGTTTTGGCTCGCTTCTGCTCCGCCTACCAATCTTGGTTCAATGGTCGAACGCGCCTTCGATGCCGGGTGGGGCGGTGCTGTTTGGAAAACCTTCGGGGCTCCGGCGACCAATGTTTCGTCGCGTCTGGCGGCCATTGACAGCGGCGGAATGCGAATGGCGGGCCTGAACAATATCGAATTGATCAGCGACCGCTCCGTCGAAGAAAACCTGAAAGAGATCTATGCCTGCAAAAAGAAATATCCGCGCCATGCCGTCGTCGCTTCGCTGATGACGGAATCGAGCCGCGAGGCATGGCATGAACTGGTGAAACGGACACAGGATGTGGGCTGCGATGGCTTCGAACTTAATTTCGGCTGCCCCCACGGTATGAGCGAACGCGGAATGGGTTCCGCCATGGGCCAGGTGCCAGAATATTGCCAGATGGTGACCGAGTGGGTGAAAGAGGTCGCCGAGCTGCCGGTTATCGTCAAATTGACGCCGAACGTCACCAATATCCTTGCCCCGGCCAGGGCTGCCTGCCAAGGCGGAGCAGACGCGATATCTCTTATAAATACGATAAATTCTATCATCGGCGTCGATATCGATACGATGATCCCCTATCCGAATGTGAACGGCAAAGCTGCTCACGGCGGTTATTGCGGCCCGGCCGTCAAGCCGATCGCATTGAATATGGTCGCAGAGATCGCCCGCGATCCGGATATCGACATTCCGATCAGCGGCATCGGCGGCATATCAGACTGGCGTGACGCGGTCGAATATTTTTTGCTCGGTGCCGGAAGCGTTCAGGTCTGCACGGCCGTTATGCATTACGGTTTCCGCATCGTCGAAGATATGATCGACGGCCTAAACAACTATCTCGATGAAAAAGGCTTTGCTGCGGTCACGGACATAATTGGTGCCTCAACGCCCCGCATTGTCGATTGGAGCGATCTTGACCTCAATTATCGCGTCGTCGCACACGTCAACGAAGAACACTGTGTCCGCTGCAATCTCTGCTACGTCGCTTGCGAGGACGGAGCGCATCAAAGCTTCGAATTTACCGGATCCGGCGACGCCCGCTTTCCGCGTGTCATCGAATCGGAATGCGTCGGCTGCAATCTATGTTCGCTGATCTGCCCCGCACCCGGTGCCATCACCATGGAACGCCGCGACGACGGCCGCAATTCAGAAACGTGGCGCCAGCGCACCGCCCCAAAATAGCCTATGTCTATTGATCGAATTTTGCTCGCGACCGGAAATTCCGGCAAACTGGCCGAAATGCGCGAACTTGTCGGCGAACTTCCCTTCACCATTCTTTCATTGGCCGACTTTCCGTACGTTTCCGAAGTTGCCGAAACCGGTTCTACCTTCGCCGAAAATGCCCTTCTAAAGGCTCGCGGCTATGCCGAAATGACCGGTGTCGCCACCCTCGCCGACGATTCCGGATTGGCCGTAACCGCTCTCGGAGGCCGTCCCGGCGTTCTTTCTGCAAGATTCGGCGGTGATGTCGATTTCCACCAAAAGATGCGTCTGCTCCTAAATGAACTCGAAGCCGCCGAAACGTCTGACCGTTCCGCACAATTTATCTGCTCTATGGCCTTGGCTTTGCCAAATGGCGAGATCCTTTGTCTTGCCGAATCCGCGTGCAGCGGCCGCCTAGCAGATAAACCTAGCGGTGACAATGGTTTCGGTTATGACCCGATCTTCATTCCCGACGGCTTCGAACGATCCTTTGGCGAACTTTCGCCCGATGTTAAGGCTGCCATCAGCCACCGCCGCCGGGCGATGGATATAATTATTCGATATTTACAGGACAATATGCCGGTACCGACTTGACCACGCGGTTTTTCGCCTGTAAAATTCGACACTTGGTTGATTCATTATATGAATTGCCCGGGGCGTAGCACAGCCTGGTAGTGCGCTCGGTTTGGGACCGAGAGGCCGCAAGTTCGAATCCTGCCGCCCCGACCATTAATTGCCCGGCACGTTGTGGTTTTCCATGTCTGGCACCTGCGGTTTTATTGCAGATTTTTTACAAAAATTGATTTTAATTTTGACATTTCCATTGGAGGTTAATTAGATATGGCACGTTTGACACAAACAGAGATCGTCAACGCTTTGGCGGAAAGCACCGGACTGAAAAAGACCGAAGTGAAAGGACTTTTTGATGAAGTAGCCAAATTGGCTGCGGAAGAAGTTAAGAAAAATGGCGAATTCACCTTGCCCGGTTTTGGCAAATTGGTGAAGGCGACCCGCAAGGCACGCGAAGGCCGCAACCCGGCTACCGGCGAAAAGATCACCATCGCAGAAAAAACGACCGTCAAGTTTCGCTTGGGTAAAGCGATGAAAGACGCCGTCGAATAACAGCACTTTTCATACCATCCAAAAGGCCGGCCGGTATCTATCTGCCGGCCTTTTTCTATGCCTATTACAGGTTTTTCTTCGCTGCGAAAAAAGTCTTTTCCAAACGAAAAAAAATGGTGACTTTTGCCCTTATGTCTGTTATCATACTGTTACAGGAATTGATAAACAGCCTTTCCCTTTCACCGCTCGCTTTCAGTTGAGATTTATTGCTGAAAATTGCGGAAAATAGCGCGTATTGGTAGTGCTATTTATTAGGCTTTTTTATTGTTCGGCTGATCTTGATAAACAAGGGGAAAATATAAACCAAGGAGAATTTATAGTGGCAGCAGCTAAACCAATGACATTGCAGGATAGAATTTTGCAAATCGATCACATCCAGGCACGCCGTTTTTCAAAACTCGCGGGCGATTCGCTGGAGATCGCATCGGAAGGCATTATCAGACATTTGCGGGCTTGTGTCCGCATGGAGGTCAACCCGGACGCTTCAGCAGTTCGCGAAATTATCGACGACGCTCTGAACGGACGACGGGTGTTCGCTGAAACATCGAACGACCTTCTTGCCGCTTAAGTTTTAATTTTTGCATTTATATGTTGGCCGCCGCGTTATTTTTGGCGGCCTCTTTTATTTTAAACGGACGCGGTAAAGCGTGTGGTCGCCGAACACTTCGCCGCCATCGCGAACATACCAGCGGTCCAGGTTCGAAAGGTCCGTCGCCTGGCGGTTGTCAACGATCACATAGGAAAGCAGCGGCTCGGCCGCCTTTTGCGAATTGAACGCCGCAATATATTCGCCATAGCGGCGTGCTTCTTCCGCGATCTCGCCGAATGTCAGCGGCCTGGCATCGCTGCTCAACCGGTCGGTGTGGCGGCCCCAGCCGAAAAGGGCGATCATCGAAACAAAATCGTTCTTTAGCAAATAGTCTAGCCCGCGTTCATCCACACCCGAAAAATATAGGTATTGGTAATACCGCCGCTTGTTCTCCTCCCACGTCAACCCTGCGAAAACGTGCTGATGCCGCGCCCACAGGACGTTTTGCGGAGCCACGGTCGGCAGATCGTCCGCCAACAGCATATCGTAGGAATGAACGGTCGTTCCATGCGGATCGCCGTCCGTCGCCGCCAATTCTTCTAAGCGGCGGGCAAGCGGCAAAGCTTTGTCACGTTCTATATTTGCCTCGTCCAGCACACGGACGGTGTAGTGGCATTCGACAATGCCCCACGCCGCGGCGGCTAGTGTTAGCGCCGCACAGGCAAATTTCCAGCCGGTGCGATTCTGGGCCAATTTTGCATTAAAAATAGTGCCAAGCGTAAACATCAAAGCGAGCATTGCCGCATAATTGCCGATAAAGACCTGATAGTGGATCGGCTGCAGCGAGCGGCCCGTCAACATCTGTTGGTTGAAAACGATCAGCGGAACCAAGGCCAATGCCAGCGAAAAAAGCGTCCGGCGATCCTTGATCTCGATCTTTTTAAGAGCAAGTCCGGCGATGATGATCAACAATACTGCAAAGCTGATATATTCCGGCACACGAAAAAGGTCCGGCATTCGCGTGTGGACCAGCAGCTGGACATCGTCCATCGTGTGCGAGCGGTTGGAAAGCAGATATGCGTAAGGCAGAAGCACCGCGATCCAGCCCAGTGCCAAGATCCCCAGCGAACGCATATCTCGTTGAAATCCTTCCGGCCGTTCGACCAGCCAGACAGCCGCCACCGCCGCCAGAAATGCGGCCGCAGTAGTCCATATATAGAAATATGAATAGACCGTAAACGCAAAACAAAAGGTTGCGGCAGCCCCGTAGATCAGCCGCCGGCGCCGTTGTTCTACTTTGTCCGAGGCCAGCATCATCCACACCGCTCCGCAGGCTCCGAAAAATGCAGGTATTGCCAAGGCCGGAATGTAGCGCCGAAAGCCCGGAAAATATGGATATGAAAATCCGTCGAAAAGTATCTCGCCGACTGCTCCTTCACCCGCCGCCAGCGTGCCGAAGGCAAATACCGAAAGACTTGCGGCCATCGCATACCACGAATTTCCCGTCAGCCTGCCGATCAGCCAAAAAACGGCGAATGCCGCCAAAATACCGGCGATCAACCCTGAAAACGTCATCGCCCACGGCGCACCAATGCCAAACACTCTCGCCGGCACGGCAATGCTCATCGGGGCAGCAAATTGTATCGAGAAAAGCGATTCCGGCTGCGGCTCGCCGGGTTTGTCGTCGTTTCCTGAATAGGGGTCGTTCTTCCGCGAACGCCCGTCTATCAAGGCTCGCAGATAAGAACCGTACGCGACCTCGTCAATGTCGTTAAAGGCGTAATGGCCGTTCCATTCGCTGCCGCGCAGATAGACGAGCTTCATCTGCGGATAAAGTGTAAAGATCGCCAAAAAAAATGCGGCGACAACGCCGAAACGCCAATACAATCTCATATTACAAAAAGAGAAAGATTAGCATAGCAGGTGCCAAATCGCACTTTTTCAGCGAATTATCTCCAGCAAAAGGCTTTGTTTGCCCATCAGCAAATGCTCCGAACGCGGCAATTCCAATTCCGCCACTGCCGTCGAGGTAAGTGTTTTGAATGTGCCGCTCGAACGTTCACTATTCATGGTCGCAAGCACCGAAGGCGGCAGGTCGGGCATTTCGTTAGCACCGACTATCGCCCCCTTTGCATTCCGGGAAAGCTGAAGGTAAAAGCGGTCCGCAGTCTTTAATGTGTTGATCGTTCTGATCAATTCTTCCGTGTTTCGCGGCACGAATTGCTGGCTCGCCGCCGATTGCTGTATCGTTGCACCATCTGCCATCAGCAGCGTATGTTCGCCCGGCTGTGCGGAGGCGGGTATCGTGAAAGGTATCTTGCGGGTAATGATCGTGCCGTCATCCGTCCGGAAAGCCGCGATCAGATCGATCGTTTCTCCTGGCCGGGCCTGCGAACGATCGATGGAAAGCTTTTGCAGAACGGCCGTTCGGCTGCCTTCTACCGTTTTCATCGAAAGCTCTATGTTTTCAATATCCGAACCTTCGAAGCGGCTGCGGAGCAGTGCATTCACCGGCCCGGAAACAGCACTCGCCGCAAATTGCGAAGCCTGCGGCCCATTGAAACGGCGGTCTATTCCGATCGCCGACTGGCCTTTTACATTGATCCTTCCGCCGATGTTGACGGTCATATCGCCGATGGTTCTCTCCTGTGCCACCGCCGAATTAAAGATCGTTATCGTCAGCAGCAGCGGCGTCAGAAAATCGTCGCGGGCTACCTCATAAACGAATTCCTGCTTTTGTCCGCGGCTGGTCTCCAGATCGATCTTCACCGGGATCATTTTCGGTGCTTGTCCGAGCATTCCGAAAACACCCGTTGCGCGGTCCTGTGTCATCGTTCCGACCATCGCGTCCGGCACCGCCAGCTTGAACGAATTGTTCAGGTTTGGAATGACCGTCACGACATGGGATTCCGCCATGGGCAGATCAGCCGAACCCAGGCTTAGAAACGGATGGCCGAAGGCGTATATGCGGCCGCCTTCTCGCAGCGTAACGGTTCCGGACGCCGCCATGCTGTAATCACCGCGTGTCAATTGCATCGAAACGGAAGTTCCGCCCGTCAATGTGTCGGGATCGGCTTTTTTCAGGCCCGCGATCCGCGATTCGCCTCCGGCGGCGGAAACGGCAAGCAAACCTGCCCGCTGCATCTGCGGACCGAATACATCAAGCGTTTGCTGCGCAAAACCGGCAAATGTGATCGGCGTTGCGATCCGCTGCATGGTCTGGCCGCCGACGGATGCCATCGCCGAATTGGTGAAATTGCCGGCGATATACGACGTTCCGTCAACCGGTTCTAACCCGAGCGGAAATTCCGTCCCGGCAAGTTCGGCGTATGACACCGTCCGCGGCCCGGAATTGGCAGAACGCAACGGCTGTTTCTGTTCGAATATCTCGATCATCTGCTCGATCGGCGTAATGCCGCAGATCGCCTCTTTTGAAAAAGGAAAGCTGTACGAAACGGCACCGATCAATTTTCCGTCCACATAGACCGGCGAACCGGACATTCCCGCAAACACGGCGGTCCGGTCTGCTCCGCCGCCGCTCAAACGTCCGATTATCAGGTCTTGTTTCGGCCCGACGCCGCCCGGCAGTACACCCAGGATCTCAACTTTGAATTCGGCCGGCTTTGTACCGCTGAAGACGGTCCTCGCAACGCCTTGCATACCTTCACGAACCTCTCCCAGAGCCATAAAGCGACCTGCGGCTGCCGAATTTGGCGAACTTGCGGCATTTTGTGCGATCGCGGCTGTGGCCATTGCCAGTAATGTCATTAGAACGGTAAATCTTCGTGTGTTGATCATTGTTTAAAAATACTTTATTTTTGAGCGGTGCTTATGGTAACATTTAGTCGGCATATCTGAAAGCCTTTTTCCATCAGGTTCAATTAAGACTCTTCGATCTCAGTATCGGTTGCATTTCCATTTCACCAATACACCATTATGGCTAAAACAACTCGCCTTGTTAAGAGTACCTACCGCTTGTTCCTGCCCGTCATTGTTCTCATGGCTCTGGCCGGTTTGGCGGCTTCGATCTATTTTGTCAGCGAGGCCTCGCACCCGATGCGGGCGGATTATCTGGTGACGCCGGACAAATACGGCCGCCTCAGTTCGCGGGCCGCTCAGGTCACGGAAGAAAAGTGGACCAACAAAGACAATACTCCGGCGCGCGGATGGTTGCTTCGCGGCAGCGATAATGCCCCGGCTGTGATCCTGCTGCACCGTTACGGTGCCGACCGGTCGCACATTTTGAATCTCGGCGTAAAACTTAACGAAGCGACGAATTTCACGGTGCTGATGCCGGACCAACGCGGCCACGGCATGAACCCCGCCGTCAACTATACATCTTTCGGCGGTTGCGAATCTGATGACATGGGCTCTGCGATCGCGTTTCTCCGCAGCCAAAAAACACCGGCTCAAACACCGCTCGTGGGTCAAGACATTGGTGTTTATGGTGTCGAAATGGGTGCCTTGGCGGCTCTTAGCGGGGCCTCTAAGGATCCTGCCGTCAAAGCGGCGGTGCTCGATTCGGTGCCGTCTGATTCGGATGGACTGGTCGCATCGGTGATCGACCGCCGCTATCCTTTCATGAGTTCCGTAACTTCGCGTTTAGGGCAACTCGGAGCATATCCGTATTTTTACGAAGGATGTTATACCCGTGTGCCGTCATGTGACCTGGCACGCACAATGGCAGACCGCAATGTTTTACTTTTGGCCGGCATCGACGCCCCTGAATTTCAGGACCCGACCACGAAACTCGGCAGGTGCTTTCCGAACACGACCAAGGCCGAAACAAAAGCCGATCTCAGCCCTTCCGGCAACGCGATCATCAACGCTTCGATGGAAGTTTCCGAAGCCTACGACCAGCGTGTGATCGATTTTTTCAGGCGTTCACTAGGCTCACCCGATCAACAGATCGTCATCGCTTCTAACAATCAATAATAAGCAGCCGTGGCCGCCGCACCTCCTTTATTGAGTCTTGAATCAGGGACGGAACGCGGACACTCTTGTCCGCTCTTCTATGGAACGCGTACACTTTTCCGCTCTTCTATGGAACGCGGACACTCTTGTCCGCTCTTCTATGGAACGCGTACACTTTTCCGCTCTTCTATGGAACGCGGACACTCTTGTCCGCTCTTCTATGGAACGCGGACACTCTTGTCCGCTATTCGATCGGAGAGGGTCGAAGCGTCGGGTGTGCACAGGATCATGCGTCGCCCGCCAAGCGACCGCCGGGCCAAGGTGCCGTCACAGCTCGGATCAGAACCGGGAGCTACAGCGACTGGGTTCTTTCGTTTTCGCAAGGCAGATTGCGGCTATCTGGCTCAGCTCCACGCGAAACCCTCCGCAACTCCGTTAGGAGTGTCATATTTGTCGCAGCCAGCACCAAACAAACGAACGAGCTCCGTTAGGAGCGGCATATTTATAGCCACCACGCCCCAAACAAACGGACGAGCTCCGTTAGGAGCGTCATGCATCTATTACCCAGCCCGCGACTCTCAGACCATTGATGAGGACCCGATCGGCGACCGCCTTTCGCGTCTTCGACCGATTCGAACCCACCGCCTCTTCGATCCGCGAAAGCGGATAAATTGAATAGCGTCGGGTACCACCCGACGGCACGGCAGCGGCATTGCCGCGTCCTTGTAAGGGACGGATATTGCGGCAAATGTTGTTGATTCGTCCCCTATAGGGAGGGAACGTCGGCGGCTCTCAACGTCGGGTGGTACCCGACCCTATCGGATCGATGGCTTTCAGCCGTCAAGAGGGTATTTAACCGGAAATAATTGATCACACGCACAGCCTCTCAACCGCCGGAAATATTGACAGACTATAAAATTTTGCCGGTTCGGGAGTTCATTCAGCTACTTCGAGGGGCTGCTTCGGCAGTGCCTCGGCCACGGCATCGGCTATCTTGTCCGGCGGTTCGTCTGCGAGTGCCAACCGTTTGACACCGACGATCATCGCCGCCATTTCCACCGCTTTCGAGCTGTAGCGGTTATCGCGGCGGACAAGGTCTTCGATCACGCGATTTTCAAGCAATTCGCGGGCGGCATCCGGTTCCACGTCTTCGGCGACGGCATATTCCACCGGCACCGAATGGTTTTTAACGATCACATGCAGGGCATTGAAAGCCTTTTGAGCATATTCTCGCAGAGACGGCATATCAAGTTTCGAATTCGGAAAACCGAGCCTTCCGCGAATAGTAAATTCAACTATCGGCTGCGGCTTGTCGGCTTCGTATCTGTAAATATTTTCGTCGATCTTGGCCGCTGCGGCGGCTGCGATGTCTTCCGGGCTTTGGTCGGCATTGACCTCGATCGCCAGCCGCAAAAAGGGCCTTTGCCGGTAATCTTGTATATGCCGGGCTGCGATATTATTCTGCTCATCGACCTCGACCACAAAAACACCGCGTGTTTCCTTAAATTCGCTGATGTTGGTCACCTCGATCGAACCCGGGTTGAATGCCCAGTTGTCGATCTCGTAATGCATATGGGTGTGGCCCAATCCGACGTATTCCGTTGCCGCTTTCAGCTCTTTCAGGGCCGCTATCTTCAACGCCGGCAGCGGATGTGTCTGATGGCCTTCTACGTCGGTATGCAGCAAAAGCATATGAAATGCCCCTTCGCGGCGATTCTGCGTAATGGATTCGGTCAGCATCGGTATCGCCCAATTTGCTGATGCCCCATACCACACCGAACCAAATATCCTTGCCCGGCCGATGTCGATATACCCGCCGCGTTTGGTTTCCTCGTTCCACTGCTCATAGCTGATCTTGCCTTCGTTGCTGCTTGGTTCAAGCAGTTTGATCAAACCCCAATTTGCCAAAGACCGCAGCCACGAATGATCGCTGTCCGCCAAGCGTTGGTCGTGGTTGCCTTCGATCATCACAACCGGAATGTTGTGGTCGCGGAGATAAGAAAGGCCGGCCATTGCATAGTTCATCGTTTCGGGCGGGACGGAGCGCTTATGAAAAAAATCGCCGCAAATGATGACAAAATCGACATTTTCGCCCACCGCATACCGCTTTAGCACATCGAACCACGCATCAAAGAAATCACGCGGGCTTTCGGGCAATTGATAGCGGGTGCAGCCCAAATGCACATCTGAAATATGCAGAAACTTCATATTGTCCAGTTTAACACACGCCAAAATGCCCATCCTTTGGTTAAAAGACGGGCATCGGAATTAACCTTCGATAAGGAGTTATTTATCGTTTCGCGAAATATCCAGAATCAGCGAAGTGCGATAGACGGCCGGTTCCTCGACATCGACCTCCTTTGATGCGTTGGCGTTTTTATATTTGGCGGTCATCCGCAATTTTGCGGCCCGCGGCGGCATCCGGAAGGTGAATTCACCGCTCGAATTCGTAAAACCGCTGCCGAGCTTTTTGGTCGAACCATCCGCCCGCACCTCGTCTATCTGAACTCGTGCGCCCGTCAAGCTGGCGCCTTCTTTAAAGAACACGCTGCCGGTGACAAGCACGAGCGTGCCGCGATCCACGGAAAGTATCAACCGGTCTCCGAGATCGCGGATATTGCCGTCTATCTTGACATTGAAAAGGGTGCCCCCGGCATATCCGGGTGCCGAAAAATACAAATTATAGTTTCCGGCGGAAAGGCCTGTCACCTCAAAATTCCCTTTCTGATCGGTCTTTGCACTCTTCACTTCCCTGCCGTCCTGCCGTATCTCAACCGCAGCACCGGCAAGAGCGTTTCCGTTCTGTGCCCGAACCTTTCCTTTTATGCCGCCTTGCCCGAAAACAAAAACGCTCAGCACGAGAACCACCGCAAAAGCCTTTACCGAAAATAGGATATGTCTCATAAAATTACGCTGCCGAGGTCCGATGATATTCCTCAGCCACATCATTGATGATATCAACCAGCGAACGGGTTGGCTGATAGCCGATCAATTTTTTGGCTTTTTCAAGACTCGGCACACGTCGCCGCATATCTTCAAATCCGTCGCCGTAGGCTTCTTCGTAGGGTATATACTGAAGCGTGCTGCTGCTGCCGGTCAATTCGATCGCCCTTTCAGCCAGCTGCTTTATCGAAACCTCTTCGTTATTGCCCAGATTCACCACCTGGCCAAATGCCGCCGGTGTGTCGAGCAATTTCGACAGCCCCTCGACCACATCATGAACGTGGCCGAAACAACGCTGCTGTTCGCCATCACCGTGGATGGTTATCGGTTCGCCGTTGATCGCCGAATGCACAAATCGCGGGACCACCATGCCGTATTGACCCGTCTGCCGCGGGCCGACCGTATTGAAAAGACGAACGACCACCACCGGAAGACGCGTCTCTTTGTAATGAGCGATCGCCAGAAATTCGTCCAACGTTTTGGCACAGGCGTATGCCCATCGATGCTTATCGGTCGAGCCCGTCAACAGGTCATCCTCTTCGGCGAACGGAACCGAAGCCCCCTTTCCATAAACCTCTGATGTGCTCGGGATCAAGACTCTCTTGCGATATCGCGAACAAAATTTCAGGATCACATCCGTGCCGTGAAAGATAGTTTCGATCGTCTTTACCGGCTGTTCCATGATCAGGCGTACACCGACCGCGCTTGCCATGTGATAAACGCGGTCGGTTTCGCGTATCAATTCTTCCATCAGCTTCTGGTTCAGCACCGTGTCAATGATCAATCGAAACCTTTCGTGGCCCTCAAGGTGTTCGATATTCGAATATCTGCCCGTCGAAAGATCGTCGATAACGGTCACATCGTGCCCGAGCTGGATCATTTTATCCGCCAAATGGCTGCCCACAAAACCGGCTCCGCCGGTGATAAGTATTTTCATAAAACTGTAACTTTATCAATAAATCCGATTATTGTATCAATTCATTTAATGACCTTTTCCTGACATTGCTTTGATCGCATTTAAAGTTTTGATACCGCCGTGTTTTCAATATCAAGGATCATTGAGTGTATCTCAAAATCAAACCATTCCTTAAAGATTTTGTATGTTCTTTTCTGCGGCCAGAGGCTCTGATCCAAATACCAACCGTTCAGTTCGTTCTGAAATATCCTGTCGAAATTTCTGCTGAGCCATCTTTCTATTTGGTCGTTGCTGTCACGTTCTCTCACCAAATAGATATTTGCCTCGTCAACCGTAAAAGTGCTTCCTTCTGGTTCGATATTATTAAGCCATTCAAAGAAAGGTTTTTTTGGCTTTATGACAATCGCGTTGCGGTCAATGCAGTCGAAAAAATATATTTCTGGCTCGTTCATATTTTACGATACGATCATTTTTGCATTCTGTATATCTAAAACGGAAGTTGGCAAAAATCAATTCGGGCGTTACGCAGTGTTTCATCATCAACGTATTTTGCCGGAGCGAAACCGAGCCTCTGTTTGCCTTTGAACTCGGTAAATTCAAGCTTTAATTGCTGTATCTTAGGCAACTTTATTTGTTGCTTATTACTTTGAGACGATCTGCTTTATCTTTTTTGATCCCGGCAGATAATTTTCGGGCTAAACGACCCATTGCCGGTTTGTGTTTCGAGGTCTCGCCTCTGCGGCTTCCATTTCAACCAGGGGACAAATTGTCCCCCAGTTGGAATTCAACTCAGGATCACGTTTTCTCATCTTCTTGATATAGTCTTTAGCGTCAACTGTATCAGTCAATATTTCAATAACGTCCTGAACGGAAAAATACCATTTCTGTTCCTGCTCGTTCCATTCAGAGCGAACTCGTTTACTTTCAAAAAGTTTGATATTGCTCATAGGGGCTTAATGTTGTTCGCAAAGTAATCGACGGTTTTCTTAAGTCCTTCCGCAAGCTGTATTTTCGGTTCCCAGCTGAGCAGCGTTTTTGCTCTTTCAATGTTCGGCTTGCGCTGCTTCGGGTCGTCCTGCGGCAACGGAAAGTAAGTTATCCGCAGATCTTCGCCGATGATGTCGCCGACTTTTTGCGCCAGCTCTTTCATCGTAAATTCGCCTGGGTTTCCGACATTGAACGGCAGATGGGCTTCTCCGCCCTCGTAAGCCATCAATTTGATCATGCCCTCCACCAGGTCATCTACATAACAGAATGAACGCGTCTGGGTTCCATCGCCGTAGATCGTCAGTTCTTCGCCGCGAAGTGCCTGTACGATAAAATTAGAAACAACCCGCCCATCATTTTCAAGCATTCGCGGCCCGTATGTATTGAAAATACGAATGATACGCGTATCTACTGCGTTTTGCCGGTGATAATCCATCATCAGCGTTTCCGCTACGCGTTTGCCTTCGTCATAACAGCTCCGCAAACCGATCGGGTTCACATTGCCGAAATATTCTTCCGGCTGCGGGTGCACCAGCGGATCGCCGTAAACCTCTGATGTCGAAGCTTGCAGAATTCGTGCCCGAACCCGCTTTGCCAGCCCCAGCATATTTATCATTCCCATGACGCTGGTCTTTACCGTTTTTACCGGATTGTATTGGTAATGGATCGGTGAGGCGGGACACGCCAGATTGTAAATTTGATCGACCTCCAGCAAGATGGGCTGCGTTACATCGTGCCGAACCAATTCAAACCGCTTGTCGTCAAGCAGATGAAATATGTTCGCTTTGCGGCCGGTAAAAAAATTGTCCAGGCAGACGACCTCGTGGCCGTCGCCCAGCAGACGTTCACAAAGGTGCGAGCCGATAAATCCGGCGCCGCCGGTAACAAGAATTCTCATATGTGCGATATCGGGCGAACGTTCATTTTAGATGCTTTTCCAAAAAAGCCAAAATGCGTTCATATTCATCGGCCCAGCTTTCCGGACGGACAAAAGCGTGATTTTCCGATGGGTACAGCATCACGTCAAAATATTGGGTCTTGCCGAGCCGGATCAGCTTTTCCGTTAGCTGAACGGAATCCTGCACGTGCACATTGTCGTCGGCCATTCCATGCAATATCAGGAGATTCGTCTTTAACCCGTCAGCATAGGTGATCGGCGATGACCGCTTGTATGCTTCCGGATTCTTGTCCGGAAAACCGAGCCTCTGAACCGTGTAGCCCGGCGACGATGCGTAATAATTTTTCCAATCGGCCACCGGACGCAAAGCAGCGGCCGCCGCCACCTTCTCCGAAGCTCTAAACGCCAGCATCTCAGCAATAAACCCGCCATAGCTGCCGCCGTAAACTCCTACGCGGCCTTTATCTACAGAGTAGTTTTTGACCATATGGTCAATGGCGTCAATGTGGTCGTCAAGATCTTTGCCGCCTAAGAAATCGTACACGTCAGTTCGCCATTCACGGCCGTAGCCGGCTGATCCGCGATAATCGATATCAAGCACAACAAACCCTTTTTCCGCCAACATCTGATTGAACAAAAACTCGCGATAATAATTGTTCCAGCCGTTTATCACATTTTGCAGATAACCGGCACCGTGAACGAATATTACCATCGGGTGCTTCTTTTTAGCGTCAAAATTCTTCGGTCTATATATCTTCGCCGGAATCTGCTTGCCGTCTCGAGAAGGAATTGAGACAAATTCGGGTTCAACAAAGGGTCTTTTTAGAAAAGCGGCCGGCGTCGTTGACGTCAATTTCTCAGGCATATGCATGCCGCGGCAGCCCGGACAGGTTTTCATCGCATAAAGTTCTTCGGGCCGATCCCATGCCGAAAGCCCATAAAGCAATACCGGCATGCTGTTCGTTTCATCGATCTGCGGCGAATTCCGCATTCCGCGTTCCATCGATGGCAGCTTCAATTTTCGCATGCCGTCCATTTCGATCGAAAAGAACATTCGTTCCTGTGGTGTCGGTTCCGTCGAAAGATATATGATCCGCTTGCCGCCGGCTGCCCATTTTGCCCATTCTACTTGGTATCGGCCGCTCGTGATCTGTTTGATAGCGACATCTGCCGGGTTGCCGGTTTTGATCTCTGCCAAATAGAGGTGGTTGAAACCGTCCCGCTCCGAGCCAAAAAACATGCGCCTTTCGTTTGCCGGATCCGGTTCGACAATGCTCGAAAGCGGCGCCTGCCACTTCTCATCCGTCTCTTCGGTTATCAGCGTCTGTTTTGCTGTTTTATCGCTCGCGTTCGCGATGAAAAAAAGCTGTCGCCGCTTAAGGTCTTTGTCCACACGGTCAACCACCAATCCCCGGTTGTCAGCCGTCCATTTGACCGAACGAAAATTTCCAACGCCTTCCGGTTTCGGCAATTCGATCTCGATCGCCGCGGCGCGGCTGCCGTCGGTCGTGGTCACAAAAAGTTTGTGGTCGGCCCAGCCGCGTCTCACAGTTCCCGATTCGGTATATTCGCCGAGGTAACTCGGAACGCTTAACGTCCGATATTTCGAAGCGTCCGAAACGACATAAGCCGCCATTTTACCGTCTTTGCTGACGGCGGCATTCCCGACGAAGACCGCTTTGCCCGCGTCCGCCTCTTTGGTCAGCTGCAATGTAAAGGAATTTGATGTGTTCAGCAGAAAAAGATTACCGCTGAGCTGATACAGAATGCGGTCTTTATCAATGAACCGCATCGCTGTCTCTGCCGCTTGGGTCTGTGTCAGCCGTCGAGCCTCTTTTTCGCCGAGCGTCAAAATGAAAAGATCACCGGCATGTGAAAAAAGCAGTTTGCTCGAATCCGGCGACCACTCAAAATTGCCGAGTGAACGTTCCCTCTCTTTTACGAAATCATCACGCAGCAAAAGGCCGTAATCCAACTTGTTCTCTTTCTCCGCCCGAACAGGTGCGGCCGGCAGATCACCAAGCCGCAGAATTATCTCCGGAGCACCGCCGCGGGTATTGGCCAGATAGAGATCCCGCGGCAATTTGGCATCGGCGTTCCAAAGATAAATTACCTTGGTGCCATCCGGCGAAAGCTTTTCGCCCTCGGCCCGCATTCCGGCCATCGACGGTTCGGCCATTATCTCGCGCACCGTCAATTGGGCAAAGGCGGCCGATACTCCTGCTAGGCCAAAGATGAGCCACAAAACAACTATTTTTGATTTCATCATTCCTCGAAAAGACGCCTCTGCCGGCCGGACCAATTTCTACGGCAGCTGTAGAGCGTCCGCCCGCATCTTCCGTTTTTCCGCGTCCGTCAGCCTTTTGTATTCATATATCGCGTTTTCCCACGTGCCGTACATAGCATTTGGCAAGACGATGAAGCGGCGGCCGAATTCTGCCTTGTCTTTATCGGTTTCGGCAAAACGTTCGGCAACACTCTTTTTTTCGAACGCACTGGTAAAATCATCTAGATTGTCGCCGACCAGCATCACAACCCGATGCTTTGCTTCGACCTTTGCCCTTCGTGCGTCCTTGCCGGATTCTTTTTCACGCAGGAAAACATTTTCGTCACCCACATCCTTGAACCCGGCCGCTCTCAGATTGTCGATGGTCGCTTGCTTCTGAACCTCGTCGCGGTTCGAAATAAAGAACACTTTTACGCCCTTGGCAACGGCATAGTTTAAAAACTCTACCGCGCCGGGTACAGCCGGGGCCTTTCGCATCTCGCCCCATTTGTACCAATCCGGTAAATTGAAAGCCAACCCGTTCTTATAGCCATAGGCCTGTCCCGGCGAATTATCGAGCACCGTTTCGTCGATATCAACAATTATCGCCCGCGGCATCTTGCGTCTGTCTTTCGGCAGCTGTTTTAGATTCCTTTTATCGAGATCGGCATCAAGCCGCAGCCGTGCCAAATTGAACGCTTGGTAGGCAAGTGCCCGGTATTCGGCGGCCTTTTGTGTATAAAGGATGCCGGCCAATTGATATTCGAGGTCCGCCGGCGGCTCCGTCGTTTGCTGTGCAAATACTGTAGAAAGACAGACAAGGCTTAACGCCGCCGCCACAATTGTTTTATTCATTTTCATAAGGAACGCGTATTTTTGAACCTATTCGATACAGCGGCATTTGTTCAGCTCGTCCGTGTCCGAGGCCGCCACCATAACATCTTCGTCGTCATCGAATTCCACCCGTTTGGCCGGTTTGCCGTTGTAAAGAATGCAAAGTTCCACTTGGCTTTTATCCGAGGAGCTCCCCTTGAAATAGATCTTTGAAAAAGATCGCAGCCGCGGCGGTAGCTCGTAAATTCGTTGTGTTGAATTTTCGCTTATCGCGGCGAAAACCTCGCCATCGGTTTCGTTGACTCCGGCAGACAGCGTTAGCGTTTTGGCTCGTGACGAGCAAACTACCGCCTTCCACGGGTTCGCTTCCGGCGTCGTCGCAGACACAGCTTCGGGTGTGGTCGTCGCCCCGCCATTCTTTGAAACGGGCCTTTCCACATTGCCCGAACAGCCGAATCCAGCACAACACCCCAAAAGAACTGCACAAAATATCCATCTATTCATGCAGCAATTTTAACCCATTGTCTGCCAACTTTCGAAATATTGTTATTTTCAATACCTTGTTACTGCCGCCGGCTTGTGATATTCGTTTGGTATGCGATTGGATCTATTCTTAAAGATAAGCCGCTTAATACCCCGCCGCTCGCTGGCTCAGGAATTCTGCGATAATTCGCTGGTCAAAGTAAACGGACTTGCCGCCAGATCTTCGAAAGAAGTGAAGGCGGGTGACGAGATCGAGATAATGCGACGAGATTCCATCTTGAAGGTCCGTGTAACTTCCGTTCCGCAGAATAAACAACTTGCAAAAGCGGCCGCCGCTGAGGTCTATGAAACCTTGTCCAACACGGTTCGCACCGACCCCGCTTACTAGCTGCCCACGATCTGCTTTATCGCGGCTTCGAAAATGTCAACTTTTTTCTGGGCCTTTTTTACGTCCGGATGACCTTCCTTGTATGTCTTCAAAAGCACCCACAGCTCCGTATCTAACTCCGCCTTTTTAACCATTAATTTCCCGAGTGCGGCCGTCAGTTTGCCCATATCGGAAGCCTTTACGGCATTAAGCCGGCCGATCTGAACATCAAGCATTTCGATGCTGTGTTTCAATTCGCCCACTTTCGGATATTCTTCCGTATATTCGACAGAAAGGCCTTCGAGTTCGGCCTGCAGCTCCGTCTTTTTAAGCAGCACCTCCGCGAATGCCGCCGAAGAGGCCGCACGGTCCGGGCGCTCAGTTGCGGTTTTTTGTGCAAAAACCACAGCCGAGAATAGAAGTAGTAAGAACCCTGTTGTTAAGAACTTCATTTATTTCGGTGATAAAAAGCTCACGCAAAAACGGTCATTTGCCCATTTATTTAAGCATACATCTCACAGCTGATCTCGGTTTCATCCTCGATCAGGGGTTCCTCCGCCGCTGACCGCCGATCCGGCATCGACCCTATGTGATTGAAATAAAGCGAGATATTTTCCAGGATCTCTTCCGCCGAATGTGAATGGTAAAGCGTTTGGCGAAAATTGGCTCCGCCCGGCAGCCCTTTTGTGAATTGGCCGGCGAGCTGCTTCATTTTTCCGAGTGCTGCCAATTCCGGCATTTCTTCGCGCACCATGCCGAAGAATTCCAGCAGAACCTGCTTTTTTTCTTCCAGGTCCGGCTGATATGGTTCGCGTCCGGCCAATACATCGGCAAACTGCCGAAATATCCACGGGTTCTGCATTGCTCCACGCCCGATCAAAATGCCGTCAACGCCCGATTCCTTCCATTTGCGCATGCCGTATTCTATCGATGTGATGTCGCCATTGCCCGAAACCGGCACGGTCACCGCCCGCTTTACTTCGCGAATGATATCCCAATCGGCCAATCCCTTATAACCCTGCTCCTTCGTGCGTCCATGTACCTGTATGTGCTCAACGCCGCACTGCTCAGCCATCTTGGCTATCTCGACCACATTTCTTGTCGATTCGGAGTATCCGGTCCGCACCTTCAGCGTTAAGGGTATCGTTATGCTTCGCTTTATTTCCTTTAAAATGGTCTCCAACCGTCCCGGCTCGCGAAGCAGGCCCGAACCGCCGCCGTTCTTCACCACCTTTGGTGCTGGACAGCCGCAATTGACATCCAGAATATCGGCACCGATCTCTTCCGCCATTTCCGCGCCCATCGCCATCCGTTCCGGTTGTCCGCCGAATATCTGAACCGCAAATGGCCTTTCTTCTTCATCGAAACGCATCTGCCGTTTTGATTTCGGATTATGGCGCGTCAACCCTTCCACCGAGATGAATTCTGAGACGACCAGCCCCACGCCGCCGCGGCGTTTTATCAGCCGGCGAAATGTGTAGTCTGTTACGCCCGCCATCGGTGACAATATCAATGGCGGATCTATTTTAATATCTCTGATCTTGAACGGTTTCATTACAGCAAAAACCTGTTACATCGCGCTTCCAACGGCCTTCCTTTTACGGTTTTTGAGCACGAATATCAGCCCCACAATGAACATCAGGAACGAAACGACCAACAGCAAAATGCCGGGCACGATCCCGATCGCGGCCTCTTCCCAACTTGTTCGGCCGTTCGTCGCAAATGGCAGAGCTATCGATATCCCGCTTACCGCCACACCCAATAGCGTTCCTAAGATCCCCAGGACCAGAACGATCTTCCAAAGCATATTCACATTTTCTCCTTAGTTTTTTGCTCGGCAAGACCGCTGCCGAGCCAACATTTTAACAGAGAAAACGTGTCCCTAAAAACGAAATATGCGCGAATATCTGCAAGATCTCCGCGCATAAACCCCGGTCCGTTCTGCAACGGCCGATCACTCGCCTTTGGTCAGCTCAACCCCCGTTGCGTTGAACGAGACCTCCGTCACCGTGCCGTCCGCATTGCGGTTGTCAAATTTCGCACCGTCGTCGTTGATCAGGTGGTCAACGTGTTCTTTCGGCAACACCTTTGTCACAAACGTGCCTTCGGCCTTGACCTGCATTCCGGCAGCGTTAAGCGGTATAAAGAATGCATGGTCGCCAAAGGTAACACGAACCGACCGGCCGCCTTCTTTTTCGGCAAGCTCCATCCAGCAGCCCTCTTTTTTGCACGAACGGACCACAACGCCCTTTACCGCAACCGTCTTGCCTGCATATTTCGCCGGGTCTTTCAGCACTTTTTCGAGCGAAACTTTCTTTGCTCCGGCCAACACGGTTCCGCGCGAGATCTTTTCGCCCGCCTTAAGTTCGACTGGCGCGTTATCTTTACTTTTGACGACCGGTTCGCCCTTGCTGTTAAGTTCCTGTTTACCGTGGTCTTGTGCGAACGAGATCGCCGTCAACGCTAATACGAATGTGGCCGCAGCCAATATTTTTCTCATCTTCAACCTTCTTATTTACTTCTTCAGTCTTTTTTCCAAAGATCTATTTTTAATGCCGATGATTATATCACGGTTCTATCCGAATATGTTCCGCACCTTATCCAGAAAGCTTTCATCGTTAAAATCCGTGTCTTCGATCTCTGCCAGTTGTTCAAAGATCTTCCGCTGTTCTTTATCCAGCGTTTTCGGCGTCACCAGCGTCACCGCTACGAACAGGTCGCCCTTGCCGCGGCCGCCCAAGCTCGGCATTCCCTGTGATCTGATGCGAAACACCGTACCGGTTTGTGTTCCGGCCGGGATCTTCAGATCTTCCTCCCCGTCCAGCGTCTTTACCTTGATGTCTGCTCCAAGAGCTGCCTGTGCAAATGTAAGCGGAACCGCCGAATATAGATTTGCCCCCTGTCGTTCAAAGGTTTCGTGTTCTTTTACATGCAGAACAACGAAAAGATCGCCGGCCGGCCCGCCGTTCGGGCCCGCTTCGCCTTCGCCGCTGATGCGGAGCCGGGAACCGGTTTCGACACCTGCCGGGATCTTAATATCCAGAGACCTCTCTTTTTCGACGCGTCCGCCGCCGTTGCACTTTTTACAGGGGTTGCGAATGATCTGGCCGCGCCCGGCGCAATTCGGACACGTCCGCATTACACTGAAAAAGCCCTGCTGATATCTTGTCTGGCCCGCTCCGTTACAGGAAACACAGGTCTCGGCAGAGGTGCCGGCCTCGGCTCCGGAGCCGCTGCATTCATCACACGTTTCCAGCCGCGGAATGCTCAGCTTTTCCTCTTTGCCTGCCGCCGCTTCTTCCAGCGTGATCTCCATATCAAAACGAAGATCGGAACCTCGCTGAACCGTATTTCGCCGGCCGCCGCGGGCACCGCCGCCGAACATATCGCCAAAACCGAACATATCAAAGATATCTTCGATGTTGCTGAAGCCCGGATCAAAACCCGCTCCCGCTCCTGCGGCCGCATGTCCGAACCGGTCGTAAGATGCCCGTTTCTGCGAATCGGACAGCACCGCATAGGCTTCCGCACATTCCTTGAATTTATCCTCAGCCTCAGCATCATCCGGATTTTTATCCGGGTGATACTGCACGGCCAATGTTCGGTAGGCCCGCTTGATCTCGATCTCAGTTGCAGTTCGCTGGACACCCAGCACTTCGTAATAATCTCTCTTGCTCATCTCTATAAATCAAAAAGAGCGTCTGCCCAAAATAATTTGAACGAACGCTCCTTTGATTTTCTAACAAAGCCCGAAAATTCTCAAGTTTGCCTCGGGCCGGATCAAACGGTAGCCAGCATCGCCGCCGTTATTTTGCCTGCCGCCTCTTCGACCTTCATCATCGCCGCCTGCATTTGCGACAGATCTTCGGAGGCTACCGATTCATCCGCCGTTGCCAGCATCGATGTCAATTCCTGCTGTTCTTCCGGTGTAAACGATTTGCCGACCTCTGCCATCGCTCTCCGCGTATTGCGAAGCAGCGTTTCCAGCTTGTTTCGCTGGACGATCAATTCGCGCTCATCGCGGTCGCGTTCAACAAATGCTTCCGCTTCCATGATCAGGCGGTCGATCTCTTCCGGCGCCAAGCCCGACGACGGTGTGATGGTCATCGCCTGTTCAAGGCCCGTCATCTTGTCTTGTGCCGAGACATTGACGATGCCGTTGGCGTCGATCTCGAAGGAAACATCGATCTGCGGCACGCCGCGGGGTGCCGGCGGAATGCCGACCAATTCAAATTTTGCTAAGCTGCGATTGCCCGAACAAACCTCGCGTTCGCCTTGCAGAATATGTATCTCAACGCTCTGCTGGTTATCGACCACCGTCGTGAACGTCATCGTATTTTTTAACGGTATTGTCGCATTGCGCGGTATCAGCTTAACGAAAAGGCCGCCCCGCGTTTCCAGCCCTAAGCTGAGCGGAAGCACGTCCAACAGAACGATATCTTTGACGTCGCCCGTCAACACACCGCCTTGGATCGCCGCCCCCATCGCCACCACTTCGTCCGGATTGATCTCGGCCGATGGTTCTTTGCCAAAAACTTCCGTCACCGTACGCGAAATTATCGGCGAACGCGTTTGGCCGCCGACCAGGATCACCTTGTCGATATCCGCCGGCTGTATCTTTGCATCCCACAATGCTTTCTGGCATGGTTCGACCGATGCATCGACCAGGTCTTTTACCAATTCTTCGAATTTTTCACGTGTCAGGCTCGTGTTGATGTGTTTCGGCCCGCTCGCATCGGCCGCGATAAATGGCAGGCTGATATTCGTTTCTGTCACCGTCGAAAGTTCGCATTTCGCACGTTCGGCCGCTTCTTTCAAACGCTGTAGTGCCAAGCGGTCCGTTTTAAGGTCGATGCCGCTCTCTTGTTTGAAAAGTTCGACCAGCCAATCAATGATCCGCTGATCAAAATCTTCGCCGCCCAAGAACGTGTTGCCCGAAGTTGAAAGCACCTCGAACACACCTTCGCTGATCTCAAGTATCGAAATATCAAATGTTCCGCCGCCGAGGTCATATACGGCGATCTTTTCATTTTTCGCTTTGCCGAAGCCATATGCCAGCGCCGCCGCCGTCGGTTCGTTGATTATGCGTTCTACTTCAAGTCCGGCTATCTTTCCCGCATCGCGCGTTGCTTGCCGCTGCATATCGTCGAAATATGCCGGCACGGTGATTATCGCCTCTGAGACCGTATCGCCTAAAAATTCCTCGGCAGCAAGTTTCAGTCTCTGCAGCACAATGCCCGAAATTTCCGGCGGGCTGTAAACACGGTCGATGACCCGTATATGAGCGTCGCCATTGGCGGCTTCGACAATTTCGAACGGAACCGTTTCGCGCATCTTTTCCACTTCCGGCGCATCATATTTGCGGCCGATCAGCCGCTTTACCGCATAAAGCGTGTTGGCAGCATTGGTTACGGCTTGCCTTTTGGCGATCTGGCCGACAAGACGTTCGTCCTTGTCCGTAAATCCGACAACAGACGGTGTCGTGCGTCCGCCTTCTTTGTTCGAGATGATCTGCACCGCTCCGCCTTCAAGCACTGAAACGCAGCAGTTCGTGGTTCCTAGGTCAATTCCTATTACTTTGCTCATATAGAGATCCTCTTAATTGGGTGTCGTATAGCAGTTGGGGTTCAGCGGCTGTGGGCTTTAGATGCCTTCGCCGTTATCATGAAATATCTCCAATTCAAATTCGTCGGAAAAAGCAGCTTTTGGCCCCTCGACAGATATTGCTTCCGCCGCCTCGCCAAAAGTTTCCAATTCCGTTAAAACATTCGCACCACCCTTCGGTTCGTTGGCCGCCTCCGGCTTTTGTCCTTCGGCGTTTTTCGCGACCTTTACCATCGAATGTCGGATTATTCGATCGCCCATTCGATAGCCGCGTAAAATTTCTTCGCAGACCTCGTTGTCTGCATATGCAGCCGTTTCTTCTATCGCGACCGCTTCATGTAAATACGGATCAAACGGCCGGCCGGTCGTTTCGATAACGGCAACGCCCATTCCGTTCAAGATCTCGTTCACCTGCTGGTTAACAAGCAGGATCCCTTGAAAGAAATCGCTCAGCTCGTCGAGCTTTTCTTCCGGCAAGGCCTCCGCAAAATCGATCGCCCGCTGCAGATTGTCTAGTGCGGGCAACATCTGCCCCGCCAGATTCGCTACCTGATTGGTGAAAGTTTCGCGGCGTTCGCGCTCGGTTCGCGCTTTGAACACCTCAAAATCTTTCGATCTTCGGTCCGCGACCTTTACGATCTCGGCCCGGTCCGCCTCGAGCTTGCGAACGCGGCCCTTCAGCTCGCCGATCTCCATTCGCAATGCCGGCTCAAGCGAAACGCGCGTCGGGCTTGGCCTCGCCGCAGCAGTTTCGGCCAAATCGCGGCGCAAGAATTCAGGTATCTCATCACCTTCGTCTTCGGCGATCTCGGCGATCTCGATCAAGGTAGTTTCCGCCGTGATGTGCAGATCCTTTTCCTTTTCTTCGAGCTGTTTGATGAAATCGTCCACCGATGCCAGATCGAGCCCGGCGTCGTCGGAGATGTCATACACCTCTTCCCCATTTTCGTTGTCGTGTTCGGAATTCATCGCGATCTGCGGCCGCAAAAGGCCCCACATTCATTTAATTGTTAGAAAAATTCCTGGATGTCAATGTTTCCAGGACACGGGCTACGTAAGACACGATCGAGATCATTCTTGCGTATTCTATGCGGGTCGGGCCTAAGACACTTAGGGTGCCGACCGCGGAACCGTCGCCGATCCGGTAGGAAGCCGAAATAAGCGAACAATTCTGGAATGAAGGCGTGCGGTTCTCACTGCCGATAACTATCTGAACATTATCTTTTATTCCGCTGTCGCGGGCGATGCATTCATTTAGTATCTCAAGCAGCCGCGATCTTTCGCCGATCGTGCTGAGCAGCTCGCGAAGCTTCTCAAGATCAGCAAAATCACTACTCTTGAGTATGTTCGGCGTACCGTCAACATAGATATTCTCCGGCAGATCCGGCCCGTCGCCAATGCTTTCGGAACACAGGATGACGGCCGTTTGCAGCAGCTTATCGAACAACGTTTTTTCATCGTGCATCAGCTTTAGGATCTCCGACCGGATCTCCGATAAGCTCTTGCCGATATATTCCGCATTCAAGTATTTTCCCGTTCGTTCCAGCTCTTCTTTTGAAAAACTTAGATTCAAACGAATAATGCGGTTGTGAACAATGTTCGGCGCCGACACCAGAACCACCAAAATGCGGTTATCCGAAAGGTTCACAAATTCGATATGCTGCAGGCGGTCGCTGGCCAGATTTGGCGAAACAACAATGCCAACATTATTTGAAAGAGCTGAAAGCAACTGCGAAGTACGTTCCATCAAACGATCGGGCGTTTCCGAAAAAACCCCGTCAGAAAGGCCAAATTCATCGCCGATCCGATGCAGGTCATCCTGCGAAATGCTCAATACGCCTAATAGATTGTCAACGTAAAAGCGGTAGCCTTTATCGGTCGGCGTTCTGCCGGCAGAGGTGTGCGGCTGTTCCAAAAACCCCATTTCCTCAAGCTCGGCCATTACATTGCGGATGCTTGCCGAACTTAGCCCAAGGGCATTGGCAAATTTTTCCGCGATCTTTTTCGACCCGACCGGCTCGCCAGTAACAAAATGTTCATTGATTATGGCAGAAAGGATGATCTGTCCACGGGAGTTCAAGGTTTGGTTCGCCTCTCGGTTCATCGCTTGAACAGACATCTTATCACGGCAAGCACGAATTATGCCTTTTTCCCAGGGCAGGATTCGCATTTATTTGATAACATTTTGTTTATCACATTGTCAACAATTTTCGTTAAACTATGACCAACAAGTTTTTATGCCGGAAGAATTAGCGTCGATCGCACAAATGTATGCGGACGCCTTCGACCGGCTCGATGCCGCCCGCCGAACTCCGCCGATCCGAGTCAGCTTTTATCCGTACATCGGCATCAATCACACGATCCGTGTACGCGACGGCGAAGTTTTTGTCCGCATTTCGGAAATTTGCCGCGAAATGCCGGCGGCGGGCCATCATGCGCTCGCTTTCATCTTGGTGGCGAAATTGCTGCGCAAGCGCGTTCCGGCAGAGGCCCGGCGCATCTATACCGCGTTTTCCCGCTCGGCGGAAATGCGTTCAAAAGCCGTGGCGAATAAACGATCGCGGGGAAGAAAAGTGATCTCCGGCGCGAAGGGCGATTTTTTCGATCTAGAGGAAATATTCGACGGGCTGAACCGCACCTATTTTGCGGAGACGATCAAGACGCCGGTGCTTTCTTGGTCAGCGCGCCGAACCTATCGAATTCTGGGGCACCACGATTCGACCCACGACGCGATCGTCATCAGCCGTTCGCTGGATGAAGCAAGCGTTCCCAAGTACGTTGTAGAATATGTCGTGTTTCACGAAATGCTGCACATTCATCATCCGACGGTTCATATCAACGGGCGTCGATATAACCACACACCGGCATTTCGCCGCGACGAACGAAAGTTCGAATATTTTGACGCCGCCGAATCGTGGATCGAAAATAATGTCGGCCGCTTGCGAAAAGAGATAAAACGGAAAGGGCGTTAAAGCGGCTTGTACATCTCAAATTGCGAAAGAACACGCCGCAAACCTCTGCGTTCAAAGAATCCCGTCGAACCTTTATCAGAAGCGTCCAGATTTATCACCCTCAGCAAATTATCCTTTAACCCGTCATCATTCTGCATTTCGATCAACAGGCGGGTGCCGATGCCTCGTTTTCTAAAATTTCGGTCAACAAGCATCTGTGATATTCGCGAAAAACCCTCTGTATAGACGACGTAACCAACACACACATCATTTTCAAAAGCCCCGAGGATCTTTTTAAGGTGCATTGTGCGATCGATGGCTTCGGGCGAATTTTGCCAGGAAGGGCAGCTGTCATGGTGAGATTCGCCGAGATGTTCAGGCAATTCGAAAATGCGGCGAATTTCAACCTCGCGGTCGATGTTGACGCTCTCTATCGGTTTCTGTGTTTCCAGCAGCAGCAGCTCCCTTTCGGTCTTGAAACCGAGTTTTTTGTAGAGCTCGACCGCCGGCGTGTTCTCGGTTATCACCTCAAGCAGATATTGCTCAAAACCGTGCTCTGAAAAATGCGGGCACATCATTTCAAACATCGCTTTGCTGATGCCGCGGCGGCGGTAATCGGGAACAACCCCGGTTCCTGCGTCGTAAACGGTCGCGTCGCCTTTCCAATGGCCAAAGCCGTTTAGGGAAAGCCCGACCAAATTTTCTTTGTCGAAACAACCGACAGAACGGTTCAGGTCAACATTATTAAGCACGATATGGTTTTCAAATTGCCGCAGCGACAGCTTGAAAGGCAGCGAATAATCGGAAAATGCCTCGACGAATTTCTGATGGGTCAACACAAGGTGCTCATCAGACAAAAACCGGCATACAAGTTGGGAGTTTTCGTTTCTTTGGGACATCTGATAATATTCAAGTATCAAAAAAGCTTAAGTTGCCTGTTTGTAGGCTTTATGAAAGTAGAATAAAAAGGGATAAAATGCAAGTTCTTTTAGCAGATGAATACGGATTTTGTTTCGGTGTTGAACGAGCCGTCGAAATGGTCGAAGAGGCCTTGGACAAAGGCGACAGTGTCCGCTCTCTCGGCCCGCTTATCCATAACGAACAGGAAATGCAGCGATTGGGAGGTTTTGGTGTCAAAACCATTAATGATCCGGTGCAGATCCAGCGCGGCGAAACTGCGGTCATCCGCGCCCACGGCGTAACGCCGCTGGTGCAAAAAGAGCTTGAGCAGAACGCCTCGAAGGTTGTTGATGCGACGTGTCCTTTCGTTACCCGCGTTCAAAAGCTGGCGGCGCGTGCGGCAGAACAAGACCGCCATGTAATAATAGTCGGCAGCCCCGAGCATCCGGAAATGATCGGCGTCAAAGGTTATGCACCCGACCACGCCTTTATCATTCGCGATGAAACGGAGGTCGATACATTACCTCGTCTGAGAAAGCCGCTGGTCGTTTCGCAGACCACGATCAAGGTCAAAACCTTTTTCGACACGGCCGAAGCGATCAGATCTAAAACAGATGACGAGGTGCAGATCGTCAATACGATCTGTTCCGCCACCAAAGACCGCCAAGAATCAGCCCGAGCACTTTCGGGAATGGTCGATGTTTTCTATATTATCGGCGGCCGCCATTCGTCCAACAGCGTCAAATTGCTCGGGGTTTGTAAAGAACAGTGCGAAAAGAGCTTTTTGATCGAAACCGAAGAAGAGATCCGCCCCGAAGACCTGGCCGGAGCCGAACGCGTCGGCGTTACCGCCGGTGCATCAACGCCGGAATGGCTGATCCAAAAGGTCGTCGCACATTTGAACATGCTTGGCGGCAGCGAGCTTTGGCTCAAATAACGATCTTTTCCTAGACCGACCCATAAAAATGCACCGGCCTTTTTCAGGACACGGTGCATTTTATTTTTGCAAGTTTGAGTTACCGGCCCGATCATTAGGGCGTTGTTTCGACAAAACGCGGGAAAGAAGCCGATTGATTCAAATAGATCCCGAATTCTGTTCCCGATTTCACCTCGGCGTTCTCACCTTTTGTATAGTGCTCGCCCAAAAAGCCCGCACCGGCGCCGATCAAACCGCCGATCAATGCGCCCTTACCGCCGCCGATCGCCGCACCAAGCACCGCTCCGCCGGCACCGCCGCCGCCGATGAAGATCACTTTGCGATGCTTCATCTTATCGCCCGATGCCGTGCCTTCCTCGTCGCTTTTAGCACTCTTGCTGTCGAGGTCGGTCAGCGAACCGTTGATCGCCCGCACGCGGCCGTTCGGCAGTTTGATCTGTCTGAAACTGACGTCGATCGTTCCCGGTTTGCCGCCTTTCACCGCCTTTTGGACCGCATCTACGCGTCCGACCACCTCACTGCCGGTCGGAACCACCACCACGCCGTTGCTCGAATAGACCGGCTCGGTCACGGTCGCCGTGAACCGATCGCCGACGGCCGCGCTTTTCGAATTGATCGTTTCATTCATTCGCACACGAAAACGCGTTCCGCTCGGCACCGTATAAAGCGATGTCACCGGGCGTTTGACTGCTGCTGCTTTTTTAAGCACCGGCTTTTTGCGAACCGTTCGCTTCTGAGCCGAAACATCCGCCGCTCCGATCGATCCGATCATCACGGCCAGGGCTGCCAGCAAAGTAAAATTGAATAGCCTTTTCATACTCTCCTCCATTTCGGTCGATATTCCGACCGCCATTCATTAAGCGTGGCGGAACTAACCCGTTCCGCCCCTATCTTAAAAAAAAATTTAAAATCGTCGTCAACCTGAGCTTACCATTTTTTCATCATAATCAATATATTCGGCTGTATGAAAATTTTTCTGAAAATCGGGACGATTCGTAGTATATTTATGCATCGTTGATCTTCAAGCAGCATCACCAAAAGCTTTTTGGGCTTTTACGTGGTTAGGCGACAAATTTTTAGCAAGGGGGTTCGATGGTAAAAGGAATCATACTTCTCTTCACGCTTAATTTGGCAGATGCCCTGTTGACCCTTTTTTGGGTAAAGAATGGCTTTGCTTCGGAGGGTAATCATTTGATGGCCCGGCTTTTGGAGATAAATGACCTTGCTTTTCTTTCTGTCAAGATCGGCATCGGCTTGGTTGCCGCCGTTGTCCTCTATCGTTTCGCCCACTTAAAATTGGCTAAATACGGGCTTACGCTTGCGCTCACTATTTATATCGGCCTCATGGGCATTCATTTCGTCACCGGCCTTTCCGCGGCCGGCATCGTATCCGAACACACCATCGCCGCATTTGTCAGATGGTCCAGCAGCCTGTTGCCTGCTTTTGGCTGAACACCGAAACAGCCTTCCAAGACAGCTCTCGCACCAAAACCGACAACCGTTTCTCAGCGTATTACATCTAACAATGCGTTATTATAACTCTGAGGAATTTTTATAGTATGTCCAGCAAATCGGTTTATCAGCTTACCGGAAGACAGATCGTCTTTCTTGCATTTACCACCGCCCTCATCGCGATCGCCGCCACCGCCGCTCTTTTAATGATCTCGGGGACATGGCGTGCTGCCTTTGGCGGGAACAATGGCGTCACATTGGCCGGGCCTGCACCGGCGGGAATTTCAGATCCTTCGGCCGTTTCAGATGAACAGAACAACATCGAGGTTTACAAGGCGATCTCGCCCGGTGTTGCTTTCATCAACACTACATCTTATACGCAGGATTGGTGGGGTGATGTGCAGGAGGGCAAGGGCAACGGTTCGGGTTCGGTCATCGATACCGAAGGCCACATTCTCACTAATTTCCACGTTGTTGAAGGAGCCCAAAAGGTGACCGTCAATTTCGGCGGTGACAAGGTTTATCCGGCAAAGATCGTCGGGCTTGACCCGGACACCGACCTTGCCGTCATCAAGATCGAATCGCCGCCGCAGAACCTTTCCGTTGTGCCATTAGGCGATTCTGATGCCTTGACCGTCGGCCAGAAAGTTCTCGCCATCGGCAATCCGTTCGGGCTCGACCGCACCTTGACGACCGGCGTTATCTCCGGCCTGCAGCGTCCGATCCGGGCCCGCAACAATCAGCCGATCGATGCCGCCATCCAAACCGATGCATCTATCAACCCCGGAAATTCCGGCGGGCCGCTGCTCGATAAATACGGCAAAATGATCGGTATCAATTCGCAGATCCTTTCGCCTGCCGGCGGCTCGGTCGGTGTCGGTTTTGCTGTTCCGGTCAATACGGCCAAGCGCGTGGTCCCGCAGCTCATTCAATACGGTTCGGTTCGCCGGCCTAAATTGGGGCTGGACGGCGTCGGCATCGAAAGCCTGACCGAACGGGGCATCGCCTTGCCGCTCAAAAAGGGTCTTTTGCTTTATTCGGTGCAATCCGGCGGAGCGGCCGCCGCGGCGGGCATGCGCGGGCTTTCCCGCGATGAGGGCGGACGCGTGGTGCTCGGCGACGTGATCACGGCGATCGACGGACAGCCGATCGGCGATCTCGACGACCTTTACCGCTATCTCGATAAAAAGCAGATCGGCGAAACGGTCGATGTCACGATCGTTCGAAATGGTGCCGACGTAAAGCTTCCCGTCAAATTGACGCCTTTGCCCGCAATGTCGCGGCCGGCCCGCCGGGGGTTGTAGCTTCGTCTTTCTTACCTGAGTTCCCGAAGCAGGAATTTTCCGCATCTCATTCCTGCTCGGGGCCCAGAATAGCCCTTCTATCTATGGAAAACTTCTCTAACGATGGATTTGGATGGGTCTGCGTTCCTTGCGAAGCCGAACTAAAGGCCCGGAACGCCCGTTCCGATCTATCTTCGCGGTTAATGCACGAAGGCGAAGTGGAAAGCAAAACTCCTGAGCTTTCCAACTCCGCCTTGGCCAAATGGGCCGACCCGGCACATCGGATCTTGATGTGCCCGCGGTGCGGCATTACTGAACTTTACGATATCCGTTAACCGACGCGGGTCGGTTCTACAAAACCGTCCAGATTCTTGATCAGATGTTTTTCGACCGGCCCGCCGCCGCCCGAACCGACGCGGTGGGTCGTTCCGATCTTGGTCATTGTTGGCATGGCTCTGTCCATTATGTGCAGAACTTCGCCCGGCACGACGTAATTGATCACGTTTCGGCGGCGGCGCAGTATTTGAATACCGCTGACCGGATTGATATTGAGCGGAGCGGCATTGATCGTGGCCGCTTTCATATCTGCATAGATCGATGTATAAGAGGCCATGCCGCCGCCGAGCGAATGGCCCACGACGACATCCGGTTGATACCGCTTGGCATACCGAACTGCCTTTACGTATTGATTGGAAACTCCGAGCAGCCCCTGCGAAATATTATCGACCCAATCCATCGCATCGTCGGTTCCGGCCAGAGCCAGAACGCTTCTGCTTCCGCGGGCAACTATCGCGGCAAAGCTGCCTTCGATTATGACGTTATCGACATTCCATTGTTTGCCGTCGATGATCCAAGCACCTTGCTTTGGCCCGCCGCCTTCCGGATTTCCCTTGTACGAAAGCCAGCAAAGGCCCATTATTTCCTGATAACTTAACCCCCATGCACTGGGTTGACTCATATTCCCCTTACCTCCAATTTTCAAGGGCTATTCGCCCGAATAAATACAACTCAGAAACAAGACGAAACTCAAATGCGTTTTTGCCGCCTTTTTTGATGTAGCACCGCTCCGTGCTAAATTTTAGATAGTGTTTACCAAAGAATTAGAGGCTGCTGTGAAATTGGCACAAAAAGCCGCCGCCGCTATCAATAAATTTTACATTGCAGAGATCATCGTCGAAGAAAAGATCGGCGCTGATTCTTTTGCTGAGCCCGTCACGGCGGCTGACCGCGAAGCCAGCCGGATAATAGTTGCGGGCCTGTCCGCCGCTTTTCCCGGAGATGCCATCCTTTCTGAAGAAGAGCCGGACGACATCGAAAATCGCCTTTCGAACGATCGTGTCTGGATCATCGACCCGATCGACGGAACCGCCGGATTCATCAAACAAGATGGTGATTTTGCCGTTCAGATCGGCTTTACCTTTCGCGGGGAACCGGTCGTCGGCGTCGTACTTCTGCCGGCCCGCGACATACTTTACACTGCGGTCAAAGGCGGCGGGGCATTCCGCACCGAAGCCGGCGGGCCGCCGGTCAAATTAAAAACGACGCATGTTGCCGAATTTTCAGAGGTCACAATGGCCATTTCGCGTAATCATCCGAGCAGTGCTTTGCGCAAGGTGATCGCCCAAATGGGCATTCTCCGGTGTATTGACCGCGGTTCGGTCGGGCTCAAGGTCGGCCTTATTGCGGAAGGCTCGTGCGACCTTTACATACATCTTTCGGGGCGTACAAAATTCTGGGACACGTGCGGTCCGCAGGTCATCATCGAAGAAGCCGGCGGACGAATGACTGACCTTTTCGGTGAACCGATGCGGTATGACACCGCCGACCTTCGCAACCACAACGGCATATTGACCTCAAATGGTGTGCTGCATGAACGCTCGGTTGCCGCACTTCGCGACATTCTTGCGTCGGCGTGACATATTTCCGACCATAACAAAGAGCTGTGTTTTGATCAGGTGGCCGTTCCGCCGCTGACCGAAGCCTGGGCAATGGCTTCCCTGTTTCGGCGTTTCATCTTAAACCACAGCCGCGCTCCTTCTTTTGAAAGATCCCAGATCGATCGCCGGTTCGCAAATATCAACCGCAGCCATGCTGCCTTTCCCATCTGCGGAAAGTATATGCCGCGAAAGAACAGCCGCGCCACCAAATGGCTGATGCGAACATCCAGCGGAGAGTCTGAGATCGAATCGATCGCCTGCCGGTTCCGTTCCGGGCTGTAAGATGCGGTCCATGCCTTAAAGGTCTCGTTCTTTGCTTCCTCGATCGTCATCTTCAGCGGATCGTGGGCCATTACAAAAGGAGCAAAATCAAGCCAGTGCTTTGGTCGGACCAATCTGCCGGTTTTTTGCAGCCGGTCGTAAAGCGGTGTTGCCGGAAATGGTGTCAATTGACCAAATACCGGCAGCCCGGGCGACCATTTTTCGATCTCGGCCACCGTTCTGTCAGCCACTCCTTTCGTATCGTTGTCCATCCCGAAAATGAAAGAGGTGATCGCATAGATATTGCGGCGGGCCAATCCCTCGAGGACCTGTTCGTAATTTGCCGGCCGCGAAAAATTCTTATTGACATCGGCCATATTTACCGGATCGATAGATTCCATTCCGATAAAGATCCATTTTGCCCCGGCATCCGCGATCAGGTCCACCAATTCTTCATCGCCAAGCAAATTAGCGCTGATCTGTGCGACCCACGGCAGCTGTGCATCTGCGGCGATAATATCGCGCAGCAAAGATTTCAGGCGCTTTTTATTGATCGCCAAATTGTCGTCGATAAAAAAGACGGCGATCTGGCCTTTGTCGTCCTTAGCTCGCTTTTTCAGCCTCAGCAATTCGTCGATCACACTTTCATTGGTTCGAAATCGAATCGAATCTCCGAAAAACCCTGTAACAGTGCAAAATTCGCAGCCATAAGGGCACCCCCGCCCTGTTTCGACCGGAACAACGAAGAACTTGCCCCAACCGGCACCCATTTTGGACATTGCCGGACGGAGGAATTTTGGAACGAGGCTGAATTGGTCCAGGTCAAGCGTTTCCCAGGGAATGTGCGGATATGGCTGCAGCGAAGGTTTTATGTCATTGCCTTTCGCATCTAACATCGGCGAATATCGATCCTTCAGCTCGCCCCGTTCCGCATCCCTTAAGATCAACGGCCATGTTTGGTCAGCTTCGCCGAGCGCCACCGCATCCGCATATCGCGGCCCGCCGCTCTCACCCAATGCCTCTTCGGGACATTCAGTTACATGCGGCCCGCCCATAACCACCTTAAAGCCCGCGTCGCGCAGCGAAGCCGCAACAACATATGCCCTGGCGATCATTCGCGTCATCGAACCGATGCCCACCAGATCGATCGCTTCCGCCCGGCAATATTCGACCAATTCCGACGGGGTCATCGATTTTGCATTGCCGTCTATCAAGATCACCTCATGCTCCTTTGGGGTTAGCGACTGCAGAAGGAACATCCACAAATGCGGCATAAAGTTGCGCGTGATACCGTTATCCGGGTTGTATAGCAATATTTTCATCGTTTTCCTTGTTTGGACGATGGGAAGAGGATCGGCAAGCAGCGATGCTTAGGTTTCATCATCACACGTTTGGGTGAATTGTCCAATACAAATTTGAAACTATTTAACAAGAACGCGCCTGACCAGTGCTGCCAGGATCCGCTCCGGAAGCAGTCGCTTTGCTCCCAACAGCCCTTTTGTGTTCACCCCGTAGCGCATTTTCCGCGTTCCGTCGGTGGCGGCCGTGTAGATCACCTCGGCAACTGCCCGGCCGTCCGGCGCAGCCGCTTTTGCTTCGTCGTATTTTGTCTTCGCCAGGTCGGTATAGTGCTGATAGGCCGCAGCAGCCTCGCCGCCCGCGGCATCTCGCGAACGCTCATAAAAATCAGTGCGGATCGGGCCCGGTTCAACGATCTTCATACGTATATTGAATGGTTCCATCTCATATTGAACCGCTTCCGTAAATCCTTCGACCGCCCATTTTGTTGAGCTGTAAACGCTATAGAACGGCAAACCTACCCGCCCGCCGACCGAGGCGATATTGATGATCGTACCTTTCTTTCGCCCGCGAAAATGCGGCAGCACCGCCCGGCACACATCCATCAACCCAAAAACGTTCGTTTGAAATTGCCGCTCGACCTGTTCGTCGGACGAAGCTTCAAAGGGCCCGAATAATCCATAACCGGCATTATTGACGACTACATCTATCCGGCCGAATTTTTCGATCACTTCGCCGATGCACGATCTCACCGATCCGCGGTCCGTCACATCCATGCGGAAACATTCAATATCAGCTATCCGCCGAAGGCCATCTGCCTTTTCCGGCTCGCGCATCGCTGCGGCGACCTTCCAGTTCCGCGTCTGAAAAAGCAACGCTGTTTCACGGCCGATGCCGGACGACGCTCCGGTTATCAAAACAACTTTTTCCATTTCAGAAAAATACCACGTAAAGGCGCCAACGCGAACCCGCCCGCAGGCGTAAAAATATATCGGTTCGGATGAAAAGGAATCGGTCAGCCAACGCGAACCCGCGCGCAGGCGTAAAACCCGCTCCGCCGCCGCCTGCCGTTTTTCAGCTTGCCGAAAGTAGCTTCATTTGATCAAATTCGTTAAACTAATGGTTTTACCTGGTTTTATGGACGAGAAATATTTCGCACGAAAGATCGAAGAGAAATGGCAGCGGAAATGGTCCGCCGAAGGCACTTTCAAAGCGGCCCCGGACACCGGCAAAACAAAGTTCTACCAGCTTGAAATGCTGCCCTACCCATCCGGCAACCTGCATATGGGCCACGTGCGCAATTATTCCGTTGGCGATGCGGTGGCTTGGTACAAAAGACTGCGCGGTTTCAATGTTCTCCACCCGATCGGCTGGGATTCCTTTGGCCAACCCGCCGAGGATGCCGCCATTAAACGCGGGGCCAACCCGCGCCAATGGACCGAAGACAACATTGCCGTGATGCGCGGCCAGCTCGAACGTCTTGGACTCAGCTACGACTGGGAACGCCAGATCTATGCCCACCGGCCCGAATATTACAAATTCGATCAGTGGTTCTTTCTGAAGATGTTTGAAAAAGGCTTGGCCTACAAACGCATGACCCAGGTCAATTGGTGTGACCACGACCAGGCAACCCTTTCCAACGAACAGGCAAGCGGAGGAATTTGCTGGCGGTGCGGAAACCCGGTCACCAAGAAAGATCTCGAACAATGGTTTTTCAAGACCACGCATTATGCCGATGCTCTGCTTGATGATATGGCCGAGATCGAATCCGGCTGGGCAGAGCGCGTTTTAAAGCGGCAACGCGATTGGATCGGCCGCTCCGACGGAGCTTTGGTCGAATTCACCCTTGCCGATACCGACATCCACATCACCGATTCCGGTTCGGGCGGCGACGGTCCCGGATCGCGCAAGCCGGAATTCATACGCGTTTTTACGACCCGTATCGACACGATCTTCGGCGTCAATGCTATCGTTGTTGCCGCCGAACACCCCGTTATTCAAAGGCATATTTCCGAATTCGGTTCCGACGTGCTGGAAAAGATCCAGCAGATCCGGGCGGAAAAGATGAACCCTTCCGCTCATGACGCTGATGCTGTCAAAGACGGTATCGACACCGGCTTGCGTGCCATCAACCCTTTCAGCGGCGAAGAGATCCCCGTTTGGGTCGGAAACTATGTGATGATGGAATACGGGACCGGTGCCGTGATGAGCGTTCCGGGCCACGACGAACGCGACCTCGAATTTGCAGAAAAATTCGGCCTGCCGGTCAAGCGTGTTATTGAACCGGCCGACGGAACCGAAACCGCGCTTCCATTCACCGAAAAAGGTGTGCTTGTCGATTCGGCGGAATGGACGGGCAAGGCATCGCCGGACGCTCGTTTGGAAATGGCCGTTTTTGCTAAAGATAATGGCTTCGGCGAAGGTTCGACCACCTACCGCCTTCGCGATTGGGGCATTTCCCGGCAGCGTTTTTGGGGTTCGCCGATCCCGATCGTCTATTGCCCCGAATGCGGCACCGTCCCCGTCAAATACGAAGATCTGCCGGTCAGGCTGCCCGAAACTGCACCGTTTACCGGCACCGGCGAATCGCCGTTGGCGAAAGTTCCGGAATTTTTTGAGGTCGCCTGTCCGCAGTGCGGCGGGCCGGGCCGGCGGGAAACTGACACGATGGATACCTTCGTTGATTCGTGCTGGTATTATTTCCGCTATATCGACCCGGCAAATCCCGATCTGCCTTTTTCTCCGGAAAACGCCGCTTATTGGACACCGGTCGATCAATATATCGGCGGTGATGACCATGCCGTGATGCACCTTATCTACACGCGGTTTTGGGCAAAGATGATGCGCGATATCGGCCTGGTCGATTTCAATGAACCGGTCCGCCGTCTTTTGACCCAAGGCATGGTCGTCGGCGAAACATTCTTCGACGACGAAACAGGAAAGCGGATCTATCACGCCCCGGGAACGGTCTGCGTCAAGCGCGACGCAAAAGGCCGCATCACCGGAGCCGTTTCCGCCGATGGCAAGCCGCTCAAATACGCCATTGAGCGAATGTCCAAATCAAAGGGCAATGGTGTTGATCCGGATGAAATGGTTGACATCTACGGCGCCGATGCAGCTCGCCTGTTCATTCTGTTTGCAGCGCCGATCGAGAACGAATTGGTCTGGAACGAATCCGGCGTCGAAGGCACGCTGAGATTTCTGCAGCGTTTCTGGCGCGTTATATGGAAGTGGAAGGATGCCATTGCCAATGCTCCGCTGACGGCCGGCGATGGGCTTTCGGCGGAAAGCAAAAAGCTTCGCCAAAAAACTCATCAGGTGATCAAGCGGGTCGGCGAAAGCTTTGAATCTCTTCAATTTAATACGCCGGTCGCGGCCTTAATGGAGCTTTCGAACGCATTGACCGAATACCCGACGGATCCCGCTGCCGCTGCCGCCGATGACATTGCGGTCGTCCGCGAAGCCGCGATGGCTTTGACGCTGATGCTGGCTCCTTTTGCTCCACATACCGCCGAAGAGATCTTTGCCGTTCTTATCGGCAACGACCGCGGTATTTTGGCGAATGATGCCCGTTTTCCCGAATTCAATCCGCAGTTTGCACAGGCGGAAGAGATCGAGATACCTGTCCAGATCAACGGCAAGCTTCGTTCGCGTGTCATATCGCCGGCCGATGCGGCCGATGATGTTCTCCGCGAACTGGCATTAGCCGATGAACGCGTTCGGGAACACATCGCCGGCAAAGATATCGTTAAGGTCGTTGTGGTGCCGAAACGGCTGGTCAATATAGTGGTCAAGGGCTGATCGCAGGCCCATCCGGGGTCGGCGGTCCGTGCTTGCTTGTGTTACATAAAAAAACTAATATCAAGGGTGTATTGGGCAAAAGCCCACGCCGTTTCCTGTCAACTTTACGGGAATCTGGTTTTGAACCTAAACCCTTTGAGTTTCCGCCGGTCAAATGAAAGAGTGTCAGCTTTGTAAAAACTGTTACGCCGACGATGTCGCCACCTGCCCCAAAGACGGCATGCCGACCATGCACACCATTCCCGGTGAACCTGTTCTGGAAGGTAAATACCAGATCGAATGCCGGCTTGGCCAAGGCGGTATGGGCGTAGTTTATAAGGCTCGTCATGCCTTTCTGAAAACCCAGCTTGCTATCAAGATAATCTTGCCCGATCTGGTCGGCAATGACCCACAATTGGTCACTCGCTTTCGGCAGGAAGCCCTTGCCGCGGCCGCCATTCGCCATACGAATGTTGTCGGCGTGACGGATTACGGCGTCATCAACGGTTCCATTCCGTACCTGGTCATGGAATATGTTGAGGGCGAATCTCTGCACGACCTCATTTCGCGCGAACGCATTCTTTCTCCGGAAAATGCTCTCGACCTTATTTCGGCGATCTGTGCCGGCGTCGGTGCCGCCCATCACCAAGGCATCGTCCACCGCGACCTGAAACCGCTCAACATCATGATCTGCAGCGACAAGCCAAGTATGTCGCAGGCCGTCAAGATACTCGATTTCGGGCTGGCGAAGATCAAATCCGGCGAATTGCTCGGCTCTTTCATTCAGGCGCAAACCACCGGGTTGATGGGTTCACCATATTATATGGCGCCGGAACAGTGGGCCGATGACGAACCCGATGCCCGTTCAGATGTTTACAGTCTCGGTCTAATGCTCTTTCAGATGTTGACCGGTGATGTGCCTTTCAAAGGTTCTTCGATACCGGCGATCATGAAGAAACACATCAGCGATCCGCCGCCGACCTTTGCCGAGCTGGGGTTGTCCATTGCGCCTGATGTTGAACAAGCGGTTCGCCATTCGCTGGCAAAATCTAAAGAAGAGCGCACCGCCACCGTCGAAGAATTGATCGCCGAATTGCGGGCGGCCATTTCGCCGGGTGTCGGCATTCACACCACTTCGACGGGAACCTTACCCTCGACCACTCTGAATATACGCACCGATCCGCCGCGGTCTGAAGTTTTCATCGACAGCGTGCCGGTCGGCCAAACCCGCGAGGATGGCTGGATAACACTCAACGGCGTTCGCACCGGAAGCCACTCACTCCGCGTTTCCAAACAAGGTTTCGAAGATTGGGCGGGCGATGTGGTCTGTGACGGCAACCCGCAACAGGTCCTTGCCGAACTTCGTGCGGCCGGCAATGACCATACCGCCGAGACCGTCGCATTCAACACCGCCGGCGTCCCGGCCCAAAATACGCCGCACAATTTCTCAACGACACAAGGCACCGTCGGCGTTCAGGATACCGCCGCCAATTGGGCCGCGAGCCAAAACGTGGACAGCCGCTCAATTCCGCCACGGCGTTCGTCGTTCTCGCCGATCCTTCTTGGGTTGATCGGCATTCTCGGTCTTATGATACTTGCCGGAGCCGGTGTCGGCGGCGCCTATATGGCCGGCCTGATCGGCGGAAAGACCGTTGGCGGCCCCGGTTCATCACCTACGCCGCCCGCAGCCACGCCGCTTCCGGCCGGAAAGGCGGACATGGCCGAAATTCCCGGCGGCACTTTCCAAATGGGGCGAAACGACGGTAACAGCTATGAAAAGCCGGCCCACGACGTGACCGTCAAACCATTCTGGATGGACCGCACCGAAGTGACCAATGGCGAATATTACGCCTACGTTCAGGAAACCAGCTATAAACCCGGCCCGGGCCACGTCGCCCATTGGGAGAACGACAAGCCGCTTCCCGGTCAGGAAAATATGCCCGTCCGGTTCGTCAATGCGGACGACGCCAAGGCATTTGCCGCCTGGCGGTCAAAGCGAGATGGCGTAACATACCGTTTACCGACCGAACAGGAATGGGAATTTGCCGCCCGCAACGGAGCTAAGGAGAATGCATATCCGTGGGGCGACCAATACGACGCCAAATGTGCCGTGCTCGATCAATCAAGCAACACCCCGCAGGCCGTGGGCTCCATCAGCTGTCCTGATGACTGGGGCATTCAAGATCTGATCGGGAATGTCTATGAATGGACCAGCTCACCCGTTTCCGCCTATCCGGGCAGCGACCTGCAGCTCAAACCGTTGCCGGAACTGCATCTGATGATCCGCGGCGGCGGTGCGATCTATAAATCGACCGGCGAAAATGCCATTACATCTACGTATCGTGTACCTTTGGCGGCCAGCCAGCGAAAAGCGGAGGTCGGTTTCCGGCTCGTGCGTGATAAATGATCTGCACCCCGCCGCCGATCTTCAAGCGTAGGGATGTTCTTCTACGCTTTTTGTTTGTTTACCTAAATCGATGAATATAATCCTTGCCGATGAACGCGACGGAGCGGCCTCGCCCATCGAGCGGACATACGAAAAGCCGAGTGTTCTGGTCGGCCGCGATGCGGCGGAAAGCGATATTGTTTTTTCTCGCGAACGTTTTCCGATGGTGTCGCGCAAACATGCCGAGCTTCGCTGTCAGAACGGCCGGTGGTGGGTCATTGACCTCAATTCCTCCTACGGCACGTTTCTCAACGACGAAAAACTTACCGCACCGCAGCAGCTTAATTACGGCGACACCGTCCGCATCGGCGAACAGGGCCCGCTGCTTCGCGTCATCTGGTTCGATACCGAGGGCAGCCCGGCCGCAGATGCCGTTCCCGCTGCTCCGCGATCGATTTCGGTCGAACCCCAGCCGCTATCACGGCCGCAGCCTCCGCCGCCGGCTCCATCGCCGCTTTCCCAGGTCGCGGTTCCCGTACCGGCCGCTGCTCTGCCCAAACAGCCGCTTGCTCCGCATTCGCCTCCGAGATTGGAATTCGAACCTTCGACGGGCCGTCCGCCCTACGACATAGTTCGTCCGGTCGTTTGGATCGGGCGAGAGGCAGACTGCGACATTGTTATGGACCTGTCCGCCGGAATGGTCTCGCGGCGCCATGCCCAGCTCCGCATAGATGGCAGCAGCATCACACTCGAAGACAACAACAGCTTTAACGGCACGCTGGTCAATGAACAGCGCATCACCTCCGCCACACCGCTCTATCACAACGATGAGATCCGGCTCGGCGTGGGCGGCCCCGTGCTCCGGCTTAATGCACCGTCGCTCGCAGGGGCGAGTGTTGCGGTTCCCGCCGGGCAGAGAGCGGTCGAGGCCGGCCATTCTGTCGATCTGCGGCAAGCCGGCGGCCCGAAAACAATGGTCTTCCGTCTTGACCGGGCATCACAAAAGCGATCACCCGCCGACGCTGCTCAACCGCAACTGCTGATGACGCTTTCTTTCGGCGACAAGCGCGAGCTCATCGTCGGACGCGATGGCAATGTCGATATCAGCCTCGACGGGCTTCAGATATCCAACCGCCATGCAAAACTTTCAAGGGCCGGTGACGGAGTGGTCATCGAAGATCTGAAATCGACCAACGGCATCTATATCAACGGCCAGCGTGTCTCCAAACAGCCGCTCGAACCGGAACAACCCGCTCAGATCGGTTCGTTCCTTATCCAAACGGACGCCGCCGGCAATATTTCGGTCTTCGACACACGCGCCAAAACTCGGCTCGATGCTGTAAATCTGACCGTTGAGGTCAAAGATCGCTCCGGCGGCGGAAAGATCAGATTGCTCGACGGCGTTTCTATTTCCGTCCAGCCCAACGAATTCATCGGGCTGCTTGGCCCGTCAGGAGCAGGCAAATCGACCTTGATAGACGCCATGAACGGCGTGCGGCCGGCCGATTCCGGAAACGTATTGATCAATGGCCAAGACCTCTATCGCAGCCTTAATTCGCTCAAACAATATATCGGTTATGTACCGCAGGAAGATATCATTCACCGCGAACTTTCGGTGTACGATACGCTTTACTATGTCGCGAAGCTGCGGCTTTCTCGCGACGTTTCCCGCAAAGAGATACGGCAGATCCTTGACGAGGTCCTTGATGTTACCGGCCTTACCGAACGCCGCAATGTTGCCGTCGCCCAGCTGTCCGGCGGCCAGCGAAAACGCGTTTCTATCGCCGTTGAGCTCATCACCAAACCTTCGGTGATATTCCTGGACGAGCCGACATCCGGGCTCGACCCGGCAACCGAGGAAAAGATCATGCGGCTTTTCCGTCAGATCGCCGAATCCGGCCGAACCGTCGTGATGACCACGCACGCAATGGAAAATGTCCGGCTGTTCGACAAGATCGTCGTGCTGCTGGCCGGAAAGTTGGTCTTTTACGGCTCGCCCGACGACGCCTTGGCACATTTCGGCGTCGCCACTTTCAAGGAGCTTTATGCCCGGCTCGAAGCTTCGCAGGAACCTTCCGCCCTCGATAAAGCGGAGGCCCGCCGCTCCGCGGAAAATTCGGCCGAATCCTTCAAGCAGCGTTATCTCGGCTCGCCGCAGTATGACGCCCTTGTCCGCCTCCCGCTCCAACAGATCGGCGATCTTCCGCCCGCCAAGCGGCAAAAAAAGCGGCGGCTCGGTATTTTCGGCTCCATTAGCCAATGGATGACGCTTTCGCGACGGTATCTGCGTGTCTTATTTCGCGAAAAGCTTACGCTTTTTATCCTTTTTGCACAGGCTCCGATCATTGCTTTGATGACCTTTATCGTTGTCGGCAATGACCGACCTCGCGATTTTATATATTTTGTCGTCGCACTCGTCGCCGTCTGGTTCGGCACGTCCGTTTCAGCCCGCGAGATCATCCGCGAACAACCCGTTTATCGCCGCGAAAGAATGGTCAATCTTGGCCTGCTGCCTTATTTAGGGTCAAAGTTCTTCATTCTCGGCCTGATCGTTTTCCTGCAGTGTTTTCTGCTCTTCGTCCCCTTAAAAATATTTGACCTGGCCGGTTTGATGCCGATGCCGGGCGAACTTTTCGGTTTTCCGCAGTTTTGGACCATGGTGCTGACCGCCGGCGTCGGTCTCGCTCTGGGTCTCTTCGTTTCGGCCATTGTGCGCACATCACAAATGGCTACCAGCTTGGTGCCGCTGATCCTGATCCCGCAAATACTTTTCAGCGGCATCGTCGGCGTGCCCACGGGAGCTTCAAAACCGCTCGGCTTAACCATGCCCGCTACTTGGTCTTTTGATACGATGAAGCGTTTTTCAACGCTCGACACGTTGGAACCCGAAGGCTCTGACCCGAACGGCAAGACGAAGGGCCTGGGCCTCTACAAATTCATCGAATCTGAGAACGATAAGACCGCTGATGAGGTCCGCCAGCAGCTCGATGACTACAAACGTTCGGCTGAACGCCGTCAACAGGACGCGGCTGACGACCGTCCGGCATCTCAAGGCACTTCTGCACCTTCGATCATGACCGTGCCTAAGAATTTGAGCAGTTACGTCTCGTTCCTGTATCCTTATAGCTGGATGAACGAAGTTTTGAATCAAGCGGTGCTGATGATAATGCTTGCCTTTTTGGCCATCTTCACCCTGGTTGTAATGCGTCTAAAAGATAATTAAGGTTTTTTGATCTATGCGTGCTTTCTTAAAGAATTTTGCTGTCTTTGTCGTGCTGGCAGTCGTTTTTTCAAATATCTCCGGTTGCGGCGGGTCTGATACTGCCTCCAATGCGACCATCATCCAGCCCACACTGGTCGCCAACGGGACCGCTTCGGAAGCGTCGCAATATCCTTTGCTGGCAGCGACTGCCGCCGAATCTGAGATCAGATCTCTCGACGGTTCAAGCTTTAAGATCGCCGATAAAAAAGGCAAGGTCGTTTTGGTAAATCTTTGGGCGACCTGGTGCATTCCATGCCAGGCAGAAATGCCCGCCCTTGTCCGTATGCAGGATAAACATCGCGAACAGGGATTTGAAGTTATCGGCTTGAACGCCGATGACGAGGCCGAAGAAGACATCAAGCCTTTTGTGGCGAATAAGAAGCTAAACTATCCTATCGGTTGGGTCGATTCGAAACTGCAGAGATCGCTGATCAATATCAGCCGCAGCTCCGGCATTCCGCAAAGCTTTTTGGTTGACCGCGAAGGCCGTCTGCGCGGTGTATTCGTCGGAGCCAACCCGAACGACGTCCGCAAAATGGAAGAACTTGTTGCCAAGGTTGTCGGCGGCGAGCAAACGGAAATGGTAGAACCGGACGAAAAGGCCCGAAAGGCAGTCGCTCCGCTTTCTGAAACAGAACCGGCGAACAAATGATCTTTAGATAGCTTCTGCGTTCACTTTCGGCTCGACCAACAGCGTTTTGAAGCTGGACAGGCTGACCAGCCCGGCGGCCCCGCCGCGTGGTTTATTGACGAATTTCCGCAGTGTATAGTTGACCGCGGCCTTATTCTGGTGGCGTGCGTCGCTGTAAAACGCCGCCAGTTCGGCCGCCTGCAGCAGCGTCGTCGGTGGAATTTCCTTTCGGTTCGGATTGCGTATGACGACATGCGAACCCGGATAATCTGCTGCATGCAGCCATGTATCCAGCGACCTGGCCACCCGAAAGGTCAAATGGTCGTTATCCTTTGAACGCTTCCCGACCAAGATCTCAAATCCGTCCGTCGAAACAAAACTCCGATAGCCCGTTGAGCGTGGTTCCTTTTTTCCGCCGCCCTTCCTTTCCGTCGGTTCCCTGCGCTTGTCTGCCGCGAGCTCGGCCAAAATCACGTCGTCTCCGCTTTCCGCGGCTGTTTCGATAAGCTGCCTTGTCTTTTCCAGTTCGCCCAGCTCTGCAGCGACCTCTGCCATTCGTCCGGTAATGGCCTCCCGTCCGTTACGGGCTTTGGTGTAGCGGCGAAAATATCCTTCCGCGGCCGCCGTGATCGTTTCGTTGTCGTCGGCTTCGATAACTATCAAAGGAGCATCTTCGGCAAAATAGTCCGTCACGCGAAAGCCCGCCGAAACGCGTTCGGCAGTGGCCGTATTTGCCAACAACAGGTCGCCCAGATGCTTCCAGCTATCGGCGTTCCCGTGTTCGCCCATATCCCGTTCGAGCTTTTCGAGCAGTCGGCGGCGTTTTTTTATCTCCTGTGCATTCTTGCCGCGAGCGGCCGCCACGAGCGCCCGAAACCTTTCCGCGGCCGCTTTCTCGAGATAGTGTTCGTCCAAAAATTCCGAAAGGTCTTTGGTGACCGGCATTTCGAACCCCTGTTCCGGCCTATTCGATGTTAAACGCTCCGGCGGTGAAAAGATGTCGCCACGCTGTTGGCCCCGCCCCTGCGTTTCCCGCATCGAATCGATTATCACGCGGTTTTTATCCAAAAGGAATACGTTCGCGGATCTGCCCGTCATTTGCAATACAAGATAGAAACCGTTTTCGCGGCCCAATTCGTCCACGGCCGACATCCGTATTTCCAAAACCCTTTCGCCCGCCATCTGGTCAACGGCATTCACGATCGCCCCGCCGAGCCTTGACCGCAATATCTGCGAGAAAGCGGTCGGGCCGCCTGCCGCTTTTTCAATGTCGCGCAGCCTTCGGCGGATGAAATAGACACGCGGTGCCGCGGGTTCGCAGCTGATGAAGAGCAGCCGCCCGTCGCCCGGCCGCACATCGATGGCAATCTGCTGTCGCGAGAGAGCATAGATCCGGCCGAACATCTTTCCCGTCAAGCCGTCATTTAGCTCCTTAGCTATTTTTTCGATAAGTTGAATATCCACGCCGCTTCCAGTTTATGGCCTGCAAAAGCAAAAGCCCAAAGCCAAAAAAGGCCTCGGGCTTTGCACCTTTCGATCACAATTGACCGAATTCAATATTCGCGGACCAGGATCGTTCCGGAAACCAAGTCATGTGCCGCACGTTTTTCTTCGGTAAAGAATACCGGCAAAAATCCGATGCCGCCGAGCGCCAGCGAGATTATGTACACGCAAGAGCTGACAGCCGCTTGGTGCATCGTCGGATAATCGTTCTCTTCGGCATCCACCAGCTCCAGCGAAAACAACCGCATTCCCACGGTTCGGCCGAAATAGCCGATGGAAAGCGTAAGATAACCGAACATCACCACCGCCAGAACCGCGGCAAAGGTAATGATCCCCGAAAGCGAAAACCACTCGCCGCCGGCCAACAGAAAAGGCGACAACAAGATCGCCGCAGCAAATGTTCCGATGATCAGGTCGAACAGGCCGGCATTGAAACGCATTGCCAGCGGAGCCAGATCGTCCGCCTCATCAGCAGACGCCGCTCCGAATTCTTCTTCGAGCTGGTCCTGCCGCAGCATTTCCATTATCTCTTCTTCGCGAAGCCCTCGGTAACCCGGCCCTAATTCTTCCCCGGCGGAGATCTCGCGTGGCGACAGCTCAAAACTCGATTCTATCTTTGCCGGTTTCGGCAGCGGCGGCAAACGGTTCGTATCGTAACCTTTCTTTTCGATGCGAAGCGAATTAACGAGCCGCGGCTTCGTCGGTGCCCCCGCGGGCGGATTCGGCTCAGCCCGGCGAAAAGGAGCGTCCGGCGAGCGCTGAATGACGTTGAAAGGGTAATTTCTGTTTGCCGGGGCCGCTTTCTGCGGCGGTTCCGGACGTCGCTGTTCGGCCGGTAAAAAAGCACGCCGCGAATCTTCGATCCGCTTAAGCGCCGCGGCGACCTTTGCATTCTCATGCTTTGGCGGTTCAGGGGCCGGTTCCGGTTCAGCTTTTAGCGCATTTGCCCCGTGGGTGACCAGCCTTGCCGCTGCGGGTGCTTCGACAGGTTCTGCCGCACTTCCGCCGTTTCGTTGGCGGATCGTATTCTGCAGCTGCAGCCGCCAATCAGGCATCGTTTGATGTTTCGCCTGAAATTCGACCAGCGTTTTGTTCGTATGCTTTGACGTCATATTCGCCGTCTCTGCCCGAGGTTCACGCTTTATCGGCGGAGCCGGTGTCGGAAGCGGCTTTTTCGGCTCGGAAACCTTAGCGGCAACCGTCTGCGACGCGGCTGCGGCTGCGGCCTTCGGTTTCGGTTCGGGTGCCGTTTCCATCGCCGGCAATTCTACGGGCGGCTTTTCCGCTGCAGCCGGTGCCATTTCCCGTTCATCGTCAATGATGGCCATCTGAAGCGGCCTGACCGGCGTCAATTCCGGCAGTTCGAGAAGTTCTCCGGTCGCATCGAGAGAGGCAGCCAATGCTTGTTTTCGCAGTTCGCCGCTGGGAATGATCTTGCATTCCAATTCCTCCCGCACCGAATCGTTCATCATTGCACCGCACGTCAGGCAGATCGACAAAGTCGGCGCGAGATCACGTTTGCAAACTGGACAATTCATAGGCTTTGGATATTACGTGTTTGGATATACTTCCGAGCGTTCGTCAAAATCTAAGGCATAGTATCAAGATTTACTTTAAGTGGTCAATAGTAAAGCGCAGAAAAAGTTGAACTTTTCGTATTTTATTATTTCTCTTGATAGTCCTTTCTTAAGCGCATAAATGCAGGGCAGGCGAAAATGAGGTGTTACATCCGGGAACCTTGGTCAATTCGAACTTTGCCGAAGAGCTGCTCACGGAGTCCGACTTAGAACTCCGCGATTTGGTGTATAATGAAAGTGAGGACTTAAATGACAAACTTCAACAAGCCACAAGAGCCGAAATCGCAATCGGACACGACCCAAAAGGACGACCTTACGATCCAAGACTGGCCGCCGCTTTCGCCGGGGAACCCATTACGACGACGGACACCAGAGCAACGAGCAGCAAGCGAGAAAAGAATGGATCAGATGATAGAATCGCTGAAAAGGGCGATACAGGAAGAGAACGAGGAATTGGGCGTCTAGCCCGTCCGCCTACTGAATCCGACCAAGCCGCGAGGCCAGAGGCCGCCGAGCCGGCCTCCGATTCCCTTGCTTTAATACTTCGGGATCTCCGGGTCAACTGTATCTGACCAGGCACCGATGCCTCCCGTCAAATTGATGAGCCGCCCCTTATATCCCGAATCTTTCAAATAGGTGATCGCCTTTTTGCTTCGCACGCCTCCTTTGCAATGCACGACCACCGTCTTATTTTTGGGTATTTCGCAGATGCGGTTAACGATCTGCCCCAGCGGGATAAGCTGTGCGTTCGGTAATTTGGCGATCTCTGCTTCGAACGGTTCGCGAACGTCGAGTAAATGAAAATCGACATTCCCTTTGTACCACGCATCCAATTCCGCGGCCGTGACCTCTTCAAATTCCGGCTCCGCCACCGGCTGTTTGAGCCCGCAAAACTCTTCGTAGTCGATCAGATCTTTTATCGTCGCGTTCGGCCCGCACAAAGGGCAATTCGGGTCTTTCTTTAGCTTCAGCTCGCGAAATGCCATCTTCCACGCATCAAAAAGCAACAGCCTGTTCAGCAAAATGCCTTCGGCTCCGAGCAATACTTTTATCACCTCATTTGCCTGGATCGTGCCGACAATGCCCGGCAAAACCCCCAAAACGCCTCCTTCGGCACACGACGGCACCAAACCCGGCGGCGGCGGTTCCGGATAGAGACAGCGATAACACGCCCCCTTTTCCGCCCAAAAGACGCTCGCCTGCCCTTCAAAGCGGAATATCGAACCATACACATTCGGTTTTCCGGTCAAAACACAGGCATCATTTACCAGATACCGCGTCGGGAAATTGTCCGTTCCGTCCACGATCACATCAAAATCTTTGAACAGCTCCAATGCGTTGTCGCTGCTTAAACGCGTCTCAAAAGCCTCGACCTTCGTATTCGGATTTATATCCTGCAGACGGTCGGTTGCCGAAGCGATCTTTGCCCTGCCGACATCCTTTGTGCCGTGGATTATCTGCCGCTGCAAATTCGATTCGTCAACGACATCAAAATCGACCAAGCCGAGCGTTCCGACACCGGCCGCCGCCAGATATAGGCCCAGCGGCGAACCGAGCCCGCCGGTCCCGATCATCAATACACGGGCCGCTTTCAACTTTCGCTGCCCTTCCAGACCGACCTCCGGCAAGATCAGGTGGCGCGAATAGCGGGCGATCTCCGCGTTTGAAAGCTCCGGCAATTCGCCGGCTGCTTTTGCTTCGGCGCTCGCCGCACTGCCGCCGGCAATTGATGGGACGATCGAGATCGTTTCGCCGTCCGGCACCGCTGTTTCGGGGCCGTCCAGGTGGCGAATATCCTCATCGCCGACATATACATTGATAAAATTGCGAAGCTTCGCCTGTTCGTTATAAAGATGTTTGCGAAGCTCCGGAAATCCTGTCGCCAATTGTTCAAGAGCGTCGCCCGCGGTGGCCGCCTCAACTTCTATCTCGGTGCTTCCGCCGGCAAATTGGCGAAGCGGTGTTGGTATTATTATTTTTACAGACATTTATTTTGATACCTCACAAAAATATGAATTTTTATAAAAAATATGAATTGTTAGAAATAGATCATTTCGCCGAGGCCCGCTCGCTTTCGATCGCTTCTTGGTCAAACTGCGAACGGTCGTTGCGCATCTGCCACGACAGAATTTCAACCGCTTTTCCGCCGATGACCGAAACGATCACGTAAGACCAAACGGGCAACGCGTGTTCAAGATCGTATTGCGATGGAACGCCGCGATCTTCCGGATGTGAGTGGTAAAACCCGACCACGTCCAGATCCTTCTCCCGAGCATATCTTTCCGCCCGCAACACATCTTTCGGCAGCAGCAAAACGCGGTTGTGCCGAGCCTCTTCTTCGCGTGCGTTTTTCAGCGGAAAGATCTCCGTCACGCTCTTGCTTCCGTCCGCCGCGAACTTGCCGATCAGCATGCCGCCGCATTCGTGCGGATGATCCCGCTCGCCCAAAGCCTTGATCTCTTCGATCACCTTTTCCGTCAAATAGACCATATATCCTTCGTTTTCAGGCCGCCGCCTCCAATGCTTTCTGCGGTTCGGCCGCAAAACTTTTTTCCAGTGCTTGTTCAATATCGGCGTATATATCGCTGATGTCCTCAATGCCGACCGAGATCCGGATCAGGCCTTCGGTAATGCCGATCTTTGCCCGCTTTGCCGGCGAGATCTCCCGGTGCGTTGCCGTCGCCGGATGGACGATGCCGGTGAATAGGTCGCCGACGCTTGCAGCCCTCGTACACAATTCCAGCGAATTCAAAAAACGATACGCCGCTTCGCGTGTGTCCTCTGCCAGCCGGATGGTTACTATGCCGCCCCAAAATTGCCCGTTCAGCGTCGGGGCGGTCGTTTCCCTATCGAAATATTTGGGATAGATGATGTCCTGTATTCCATCGTTATCCGCCAATGCAGCAGCCAGTTTTTCGGCATTGCGGCATTGTTTCTCCATTCGCAGGCCGAGTGTCTTCAGCCCCCGCAATATCGAATGTGATTCCCATGGGCTCAGAACTCCCCCGGCCAATGTCAAAGCTCCCAACAGCGCCGGACGGTCGAATTCATTTTTGGCGACGACCACCCCGCCGGTCGCATCGGCATGGCCGCCCAGGTATTTTGTCGCACTGTGGACGACAAAATCGGCTCCGAATTCGATCGGGCGGCAGAGAAACGGTGTCGCAAATGTGTTGTCCACGATCAGCCGGGCTCCGACTTGAGCGGCGATATCCGCACATTCGCCGATGTCGCAAACCTTTAGCAGCGGATTTGAAAGCGTTTCACAGATCAGCACCGCCGGCTTTACCTCAAAAGCTTTTGCACGCAAAGCCGAATGGTCGCCAAAATCCTCGATGACGACCTTGACGCCGAACGGGGCAAAGATCGAATACAGCAGCTCGAACGTCGATCCGTAAAGATCCGCCGAAGCAAGCACCACCGAACCGCTCGACAATTCACAGGCCAGCAAGGCAGCGTGTAAAGCGGCCATTCCGGAGCCGTATGCGACCGCAAAGCTGCCGGCTTCGATCTCTGCCATTGCCGATTCGAACGCAGAAACCGTCGGATTGCCGTAGCGGCTGTAAACAAAACCCGGCACCTCGCCGTCAACTATTTCATCAACGTGCTCCATCCGTTCATAGATGAATGAAGACGTCGCGTAAATGGGCGTCGCGGCCGGCACGCCCGCCGGAGCATTTCGCCGCTCGCCGGCATGTACTAATTTGGTTGAGATCGACAGATCAAAAGCCATTTTTCCCTCCTTAACCGCAAAAAGAAAAAAGCCCTCGTACCAAACAGCACGAGAGCTTTTAAAATCTCTTCACAGTTATTTAGCAGTTTTTTATAGTGGAGCAAGTTAACCTTAAATCGCCACTGTTAGCGCTTTCAAAAAAAGAAAGCTTTGTAAAGAACTAATAGTGAGCTTACCCAACTGCCCAATGGCTGTCAAGCGCAAAATTGCACACCTTATAAATTTTCAAAGAACATAACGCAAAAGTTGCGACTGCCGAATGCGAAAAACCCTCTCAAAACGTCAGGCTTCGGCTGCGTTCCAAAACTCTTCACCGAGGTATTTACTTCCGCCATCGCACAATATAGTCACGATCACCGCGTCTTGGCCCATCTTTCGCGCAACCTCCAACGCGGCATGCACGTTCGCTCCTGAGCTCGGCCCGACGAAGATACCTTCTTCCCTCGCTAAGCGACGTGTCATCGCTTGGCCATCTTCGGTAGCAACGCGCATATCGTTGTCGGGTAATTCTGCATCGTAAATTCCCGGAACGATCGCCGTTTCCAGATGTTTCAACCCTTCGAGACCGTGTAGCGGCGAATCGGGCTGAACGGAAACTGCGGCCAGATCGCGGTTGAATTCTTTTAATCTTCGCGTTGTGCCGGTAAATGTTCCGGTCGTGCCGAGTCCGGCGACGAAATGTGTGACGCGGCCATTCGTCTGCCACCAGATCTCGGGCGCCGTGGTGGCGTAGTGAGCTTTCCAGTTAGCTTCGTTGTTGTATTGATCAGGATAGAAATATTCGTCGGGATCTTCCGCCGCAAGCTTTCTGGCGAGAACTTGAGCCGCATCCGTTCCCGAAAGCGGATCGGTCTCGATGATCTCGGCTCCGTACCGTCTCAGGATCTGCTTCCGAGTCAGGCTTGCATTCGCCGGCAGAGCGAGCTTAACACGATAACCGCGAGCCGCTCCGATCATCGCATAAGCGATACCTGTGTTGCCGCTGGTCGCGTCGAGAATTGTCTTCTGCGGAGTCAGTTCGCCGCTGCGTTCACCGGCAAGGATCATCGCCAGAGCGGCTCTATCTTTCACGGAGCCGCCGGGATTTAGGTGCTCGGCTTTTACCCACACCTCCACGCCTTCACGCAGGCCTTTGGTGACGCTTCGAAGCCGGATCAGCGGCGTATTGCCGATCGCTGCCTCGAGAAAATTCTTGGCTATCTCTTCCGCTCGAAAGCCTCGTGCTATTTGTGTTTCCTTCACCGCTGTTTGCATAAGATCTGAAAAAAGAAAAAAGCCGCGAGTTGATGAATACTCACGGCTAATAAAAAATGCTTTATTACGAATGTCAGTTCATGACGTTTTTAGTGCATCTTCAGCCGTGTACGCCGGACAGGCGCACATAATGCGACAACGACAGATCGCTTGATTGTTTGGCTGAACGAACGACATCTTGAATCCTTACTAAAAAGTCTATATTAACAATGTAACGTGTCGGATTTCTTTTGTCAATGATTTTCAACGCAGCGGCCAGCCGCCATATCCACAACCGATGAGGGAACATCCATGATCCTACACCTCCAATGTTGCCGGCGGTTGTGTAGTTGCTCATCAGGTTACAAAAAAAACACAATGTCAATCTTTTTTTTTGCACAAAACGGTGTTCAGACATTTCTTCCGCCGTATGTTAAACTTTAATTAAAATGGCGTTGCTTCTTCTTGGGTAATTCCTAGTGCGAGTCGTTGCAATTGTTGAATTTATGATCGAAGAAAAGGTATTGGTACAGAAATTCTTGAACCGCAAAGAGCGGCCGCGGCTAAAGAAACCCGATTGGCTCAAGATCAAGCTTGGCGATCCGCGGAATCAGAATGCGGTGCTCGAATTGATAGACGGGCTAAATTTGCACACCGTTTGCCAAGAGGCTCGCTGCCCGAACATTTTTGAATGCTGGACGGACAAAACCGCTACCTTCATGCTCGGCGGTGATACCTGTACGCGCCACTGCGGCTTTTGTGCTGTCAATAAAGGCAAGCCGATGGATCTTGACCCGATGGAACCGACGCACGTGGCCGAAGCCGTTCGACACCTCGATCTCAAACACGCCGTCATCACGTCCGTCAATCGCGATGACCTTTCGGATGGCGGTTCAATGCATTGGGCAGAGACCATCACCAAGGTTCGCGAAATGAACCCCGAATGTAAGGTCGAGGTTTTGATCCCCGATTTTAATGGCGACGAGACCGCACTCAACAATGTCTTGCGTGCCCGCCCGGACGTTCTTAATCACAATACCGAAACGATCGCCCGTCTTTATCGCCGTGTGCGGCCGGATGCTAAATATGCGCAGACGCTCGAATTGCTCGAACGCTCTGCCCGCTTCCGCGACACACAATTTCCGCAAATGCTTACCAAAAGCGGCATTATGGCCGGGCTTGGCGAAGATTTCGAAGAGGTGGTCGATCTAATGAAAGATCTTCGCAGTGTTTCGTGCGACATTATGACCATTGGCCAATACCTGCAGCCCTATGAAAAGCGTCTGCCGGTTGAAAGATATGTCACACCCGCCGAATTTGCGGAATGGAAGAGCATCGGTCTTGGTCTCGGGTTCAAACACGTCGAATCTTCGCCCTTGACACGAAGTTCGTACCACGCCCGCCAACAGACGGAAAGCGGCGAGGCCCAATAGTACCGAGATGGCGGTTGCTCTCTTTGGCCGTTTCATATTCGACAATTTATTGATGCTGGGTAAAATTATCTTATGATCGAAATTCAGGATATGCGTGATGCCGAGGCCGTTGAGTTTCTTTCGCAGAATCATTTCGGCCATCTTGGGCTGGCTGATGGCGACGATCCTTATGTTGTGCCCGTTCATTTTGCCTTCGAATCCGGAAAGCTCTACATTTTCACTACGCTCGGCCTAAAAGCTGAGATCCTTGAACGAAACCCAAAGGTTTGTTTGCAGTCCGAAAACGCCCTTGATAACGAAAATTGGAAAAGCGTCATCGTTCGCGGCACCGCAAGCCGCATTACCGATCAAACAGCCATCGCCGAAGCCCGTGAATTGATCCGTCGTTCTAATCCGCGTTTGACACCCGCCCTTAGTGTTCGCTGGATGGACCATTGGGTCCGCGAAAATGTCGAGGTCATTTACGCCATCGAACCTTCCGTCATTACGGGTCGGAAAACAAAACCGAAAGTACGCTGAGCGGACATGAATATTTTGGAAACTGACAGGCTGGTCGTTCGCGAATTCGAAGAATCAGACGCGCCTTTCATCGTCGATATTCTTAACCAGCCTTCGTTCATTAGATACATTGCCGACCGCGGTGTCCGCACGGACGAAGAGGCTCGCGAATATATCCGTTCGAAATTTCAAACTGTCTATGATTCTGACAGCTACGGCATATTTCTCGTTGCGTTGAAAGATGTCGGAACGCCGATCGGCATGGCCGGTTTCGTCAACCGCGGTTCGCTGCCTTGTCCGGATATCGGTTTTGCATTTTTGCCGCAGTTCGAAGGCCGCGGCTATGCTTACGAATCCGCAGCCGCACTGCTTCAATATGCCCGCACCGCGCTTGGTTTTGCCAATATCGCAGCTATTACCACCGTCGATAACGACCGCTCCGGCCGTCTGCTCGAAAGGCTCGGTTTCCATTACAATGGCCTGATCGAATTACCGGATGATGACGAACCGCGAAAATATTACGAGTTGATATGAGATACGGCCTTATCGCCGGCAACGGAAACTTTCCCTTTTTAGTGCTCGAAGGCGCCCGCCGCCGTGGTGTCGAGCTTTCCGTCGTGGCTATAAAGGAAGAGACCGATCCGCGCATTGAACAGTTTGCCGCCGACGTTCTCTGGGTCGGCATCGGCCAACTCGGTAAAATGATCTCGCGCTTCCGGAAACAAGGCGTCGGTAAAGTAATGATGGCGGGCCAGGTCAAACACGTCCAGATCTTTTCAAGTTCCTTGCCCGATATGCGAATGCTGAAAATGCTCTGGAATCTGCCGCGGCGAAATACCGTCGCTCTTATTGGCGGCATTGCCGACGAAATGGCCAAAGAAGGCATTGAGCTCATCGATTCGACATTTTTTATTCCGGATATGCTTGCCCCCGAAGGCGTTTTGACCAAACGCAAACCGAACGACATCGAAGCCGGCAATATCGAATACGGCCTGCAGATAGCACGCGAGATCGTCCGGCTCGATCTCGGCCAAACCATTGTTGTCCGTGCCAAGGCGTGTGTCGCTATCGAGGCCATGGAGGGGACGGACGCTACGATCAAGCGGGCCGGCGAGCTCGCCAATGGCAAACTGACGGTCGTCAAGGTTGCCAAACCCGACCAGGATATGCGTTTCGACGTTCCGGTTGTCGGCGTCCCGACGATCGAAAATATGATCGCCGCCGGAGCAGACTGCCTTTCCGTCACAACCGGCAAAACGCTCATCTTCGACCGCGAAAAGATGGTCGCTCTTGCCGACCGCAGCAAGATCGCGATCGTCGGCGTCCCGATCTGAACATTTATCCAAGAAACATGACCACTGTCCCGGGAAAACTTTATCTCGTCGCCACACCGATCGGAAACCTGAACGACATTTCGCTCCGTGCTCTCGAAACTTTGCGTTCGGTCGATGTCATTGCCTGTGAAGACACCCGCCACAGCCGCAAGTTGCTCAATGCTTTTGAAATAGCCGCTAAAACCATTAGCTATCACGAGCATAATGAGCTTGAGCGGTCCGCCGAACTTGTCAAAAAGATCATTGCCGGAGCATCAGTAGCGGTCGTTTCAGACGCCGGCACGCCGGCTGTCAATGATCCCGGCTATCGTTTGGTCGTCGAATGCATCGCGGGCGGGATCGATGTCGTCCCGATCCCCGGCCCGGTCGCCTTCGTCGCCGCTGCCATTGTCTCCGGCCTTCCTACCGATGCCCTCTATTTCGGCGGTTTTCTGCCTTCAAAAAGGACCGACCGCCGCCGAGCTCTGGAATCTGTCCGCTTGCTTGGCTCAACGCTCTTGTTTTACGAATCGCCCCACCGCCTGGCCGCCGCACTTGCAGATTGCATCGAGATCCTCGGCGACCGCCGAGCCGCCGCAATTCGCGAATTGACCAAACTACATGAAGAAGCCGTCCGCGGACGCCTGAGCGAGATCGCGGCCCATTTTGCCGCTGTTCCGCCAAAAGGCGAATTCGTCCTCGCCATCGATCGCAGCGGCGATGACGACCCGCGGCCCGTTGCCGTCTCCGGCGAATTGGAGACGCTGGTCACAGCTTACGAGACCGCCGGGCTTGACCGCCGCTCCGCCATGAAAAAAGCCGCCCGCGAACTTGGTATTTCCCGTTCTGAAGCCTATCGTCTGCTTCAGCAATAAAATTTTTACCGCTTGCAACCCGTCGCCTGTAACATTCGTCTAACATAATTGTCACACGCTCCGTAACGTCGTGATATCTCTCTCCGCCAAACTACGCGTATTTAGTTTGACGAAGTTTTTTGCATTTACGGAAACAATTTTATACAGGAGTTTTATTTATTTTATGAAAAACATATTGGCAGCACTGTGCCTCGCAATACTTACTGCATCAGCAGCGTTTGCTCAGACTGATGATTACAAAAAGGCCGAATTTTACGTTGGCTATTCGCACCAGCGTGTGGACAATGGCATCGGCGATGATGACGATCTCGGCGATTTCATAAAAGACCGCCAAGGTTTCAACGGCTTTGAAGCAGCCGCCGTTTACAATGTCAGCCGTTATTTCGGTATCAAAGGCGATATTTCCGGCGCTTATAACAGCACCTCTTACAGCTTTGATATCCCGACCGGCCCGACAACCTCCGGCCGTCTTTCGTTCGACACAAAGAATTCGGTTTACAATTTCCTCGGCGGTGTCCAGGTCAAAGACAATTCGACCGAAACACGTTTTAAACCGTTCGCTCATGCTTTGGTCGGTGCCGGACACGTCCGCAGCAAGATCAGCAATTCGGTCTGCCCGACCGGTGCTGATTGCAGCTTCCTGAACGGCAGCGCAGGCGAAACCGGCTTTGCGGGTGCTTTCGGCGGCGGTTTGGATATCAAGATCAACAACAAGATCGATTTCCGCGCCATCCAGGTCGATTACAACCCGATCCGCATCGACGGCCAGACCTACAATAACGTTCGCTTCGGCGTCGGCGTCGTTTTCAAATAAACCTCGCTGATCCACCAACCGATATGCCGCAGTTTGGCTGCTTCTACAGTCAGGCCGCGGCATATTTTTGTGCGGGTGAGAGCCGAGAGCGATCAGGAGTGAGCAGAATGTCCGGTTCAGTTGAGGGCCTCATCGCCGGGTCAGAACCGGGAGCGATAGCGACTGGGTTCTTAAAATCCTTCTGGTCGCTAGGAGCAGTATATTTGTAGAAAACGTTACCGTTTAACGTCCTAGCTCCGTCGGAGCGGCATATAAACCTGCAATGGCGGGCGGCGGATTCCCTGAAAGGGAAAAACTCAATAGCGTCGGGTAACACCCGACGAAACGGTCAAAGAAGTCGCTCGCTCCCTGAAAGGCGAGCAATTATATGTTGTTCTGATGCGTCCCCTTCAGTTACGGAACGATTCGCTGCTTGCACGTCGGGTAACACCCGACGCTATTGAATCGATGTCCTTCAGCCATCAGACAGCGGTGATGAGAACAAGAGTGTCCGCTCGTTCCATGACTACATAAAACTCGTTCCCTGGTACCATTGGCCGCCATCGACCACCAGCGTCACCCCGGTTATGTACGCGGCGGCATCAGAAACTAGAAAGACTGCGGCATTTTCGATATCCTCGATCTTGCCCATACGGCCGAGAGCGATGCGGCGCAACAACTTTTCCTTGAGCTCCGGAGCTAAAAGGCGGCGGATACCTTCGGTATCCTCGATCGGCCCGGGAGCAATTCCGTTCACACGAATGCCATATCTGCCCCATTCGACCGACAGATTTCGGGTAATGGCGTCAACACCGGCTTTGGCCGCCGAAACATGGATCTGCAGCGGCGTGGCAAGGTAATGCAGCGTGGCTGAGATATTCAAGATCTGTCCCCGCGAACGTTTCAGCTCTTGAAAAGCGGCCCGGCAAACATTGAATGTACCTTTCGTGTCGATATCGATCACGGTGCCGAATCCATTGGCAGACAGCTCTTCGGCCGGGGCCAGAAAGTTGCCCGCCGCTCCGTTGACAACGATGTCGATCTTGCCGAAACGCTCCGCGGTTTGCTCGACCGCTTTGCTTACGGCATCAAAATCGCGAACATCGGCAGCGACCGCTAAACATTGGCCGCCGTTCTCTTGAATGAACTGCTGTTGAGCGACCAGATTCTCTTCCTTGCGGCTTATTATCGCCACATTCGCTCCGTAGCGGGCAAATGTCCGAGCGATGCCGCCGGTTATTCCGGTGCCGCCGCCCGTTACAAAAGCGGTCTTGCCTTGTAAAATGTCTTCAGCGAAGGTTTTGTTCATTTGGAAATAATAGCAGACGAAACCCGCAAGAGCAGAATGCCGAAGGCCCTGAAAAAGATGAATAGATATATTTTACTGGCGGTTGTGACCCTGATCTTATTTACGCTTTCGTGCGGTTCAAAACCGGCCGATGTTCGGTTGTGGGTGCCCGCAGATTCGCTGGCGTATCTACGATCCGATGATCTCGGAAAAGCGATGTCGGCGCTGACCGCCGCTCCGTCGTTCAAACACCTGAGCCGCTCACAGCCTGATCTTTCCGCTCTGAACGGCATCCGCCTGGCGGTAGCCGTCACCGGCTTTGAAACCTCCGAATCACCCGTGGACCACGAATCCTCGGTTTTGAACTTTCAGCCGCGGTTCGTCGCCATTGTCGAAACCAACGCCTGGAATTATCAGGCATTGAAGTTTACGGAAGAACGTTTGGGCGAATTCGTGAACGAACGCTATGGCGGCGGCATCGAACTTGAGACAAATGATAGGCCCGACGGAAGATATTTTGTGTGGACCGCAGAAGATGGCCGCAAGGCTTTTGCCTTGGTCAACGGCAGCGTCATCTTTTTTGGCAACGATGAATCTGCGATCGAAAAATGCCTTGCCGTTAAACGGGGCGAGGCCGAAGGCCTAAAACCGTACGACGACAGCCAGGGAACGCTTGCATCAGCTTACATATCGCCCGACGGCGTCGCCCAGATATCAAACCTGGTCGGAATACAGTTCGCAATGACCGGAGGTGAAGAAGGCGAAGTGCAGAGCTTTATCGCACGCGTTCTCCCGCAAATGATCCGTGGTGCCGTAAATGACGTGAAATGGACCGCGACGGCTGTTGAAGGCGGCATTGATGATCGCTTTGTCGTCAGCGGCACCGGCGATACAGCTCGGCTGTTTGCCGAAACGATGGCTCCCGGCGACGGGTCTGATGCTGCCTTGACCGCCCTCGTCCCCGCCGGCGTTGTTTCGGCAACACGATATGGCATAAAAGACCCGCAGGTCGCCTGGCGAAGCGTCGTTTTGACCGGGCAAAAGAGCACTGATCAAATGAGCGGTGCTCTGATCGCGGGCTTTTCGTCCAGCTTGTTCGAACCGTACGGGGTCGAACAGGACGAGGCTTTTCTAAGCAGTGTCGGGCCGCACATTGTAACCGCAAAATTTGATGCCGAAGGCAATGATGTCGTCGTTATTACCACCATTCGCGACAAAGATAGAATGCGGTCTTCATTGGCCAAAGAGTTGTCGCTTTCCAGAACGCCGGAAAAGATCGGCGATGCCGACGTTTGGCGGTCGGACGATGGCGACCTCGCCGCGGCGATATTAGGCGACATTCTGATCCTTGGCGATGCCGACAGCGTGGCAAAATGTCTCGGCACAAAAACGGGCGAAGCTTTAAATAACAAAATGTTCATGGAGGCAAAAGCTTCGTCGGTCACCTTTGGCAAAGACAGCGAGGTCGCCGCCAAGATCGTCGATGCTTTGTCGGAACGAAAGAATGCGGAAGAGAACTTTCCCGTTACTTATTTGACCGAAACAAGATTCAATTTGAACGGCATGGAACGGCGAACCGTCTCAGAATACGGAATGATGGGAACCATATTGGTCAATCTCAAATAATTCTAACGAACCGGCTCGCGAAGCATCCGGTCGGCGGCCGTTCGGGCGACGGAAGCCGCTTTCGAATTAGCGGAATGGACATGGGCTATCTGCATCAATGCCTCAGCCGTTCTAGCAAACAAACGGAACAGGTCGCCTTCTTCGGCTTTGCTGCGAGAAACGATCTCTTGCCACGCGGCTCCGCCTGCCCACCATTCGGCTGCCGCAGCGGCGGACATATTCAGCTCCTCGGTGGGTGTTATGCCGAATTTCCATTCGATCTTTGAAACTTCCCAAACAATAGGTTCGAGTTGCGAAATGATATCCAGCAACTGGTCTGAAAGGTAAAGCTCGCCGTAGCTGCGGTCCGAATCCGCCGCTAAAGATGCCATTAGGCCCGCCGCCGCCGCCGGCTCAAGTTCGTCGAACAGGCCGCGTCGCAAAGCTTCCCCGACCAGCAGCGTCCGATCGACTCGAACGTCCGCCAGCCATTTACCGCTTTCGGTGACCCGCTCCGCCGCAAAATCCAAATAGCCAAAATGGTCAAGCACCTTTGCCCGCCGCTCGAACGGCAGCCAGATCTGTTCGTACAGGTTTTCAATATCTCTTGCCGTGCGGGCGGCCAGCTCCGCATTGTCCGCCGTACTGCGGACCAATTGGTAGAATTCCGCGAGCTTGATGTCGTCGCCCCCGGCGTTAGCAAATTGAGCGATCAACCTGTCGATGATGTCCGCCGCCGCATTGCGTTCGTCCTTATGCGTCGTCAGTTTCGGCTCCGTCAACGCTCGGCTGCGGCCTTCGTAAACTTCAAAAAAAGCCTTTTCGATATTTCGATTGCTGATGGAAAGGTTGTTCGGGTAGATCCTGGTCACGCGGTCAAGGGCAAAATTCGCACCTTGTCCGTCGTCGCGCATCGCAGAGATGGTATCGCCATGTACACCAAGGACCATAAAATAGCGCTTTCCGCCGCGGGATGTCGTAACAATTCGGCCCACTTGGACATTTTCCCGAAGCCACCCTGCCCGAAGCTCCGCCCGCGAAAATGGTGATATATCAACAAGCCTTTCGCGCACCCGCAATAAAAAGCTGATCGCATTGATATCCGCCGTCGTCAGATCAAAACTATTTCCTGCCAGCTTTTCGTCGAGCTCGGCTTCCTGGCGTGCCTTTTCGCGAGCTATCTTATCAATACGGTGCGATGTCGAGCGAAAAGCAAAACTCTTCTGGGCTATTTCACGAACTTGATCGAAACTTTTGAAAGCATCGAGAAGATTCAAAAGACTAGTGTAGGTCGAGCGAAATTGGCTTTCCAGCGGGTCAGGCGGGGCTTTCAGCAATTCGGCGATCTTTTTCGGATCTTGAAATTGGCTCGGCACCAAAACAACAAAACCGACCAGATCCCGCCCGCGCCGCCCGGCCCTTCCCGTCATTTGCTGCAATTCGCTGGCCCTCAGCGGCCGCCAACCGTCATTTCCACGCGTATCGGCGTTTGTGATGACCACAGTGCGGGCCGGAAAATCGACACCTGCCGCGACGGTCGAAGTGGCGAAGATCGCATTCAGCAACCCGGCGGACATCATCTTTTCAATAAGCAGTTTCCAGGCCGGAATATGGCCGGCATGATGAGCCGCAACACCCGCGTTCAACAATATCTTGGCGTGCTTATGATCTTTTATCTCCGGATTTTCCGCTGAATAGGCATCGAACATCTCTTGACGCTTGATCTGCTTTTCAGCGTCCGCCGGCTGCGAACGGTCATTTGCAACTTCCAGAGCCGATTCATCACACTTTCGGCGGGTTGGCATAAAGATGATCGCCGGCAACAGGCCGAACCCGCGAAGAGATGAAATTAACTTGTGCGGAGAGATCTCTGCCGAACGTTGATCCATTTAGCTTAAAGTATAACCTAGATCTCGATATGCAAAAATACACAATTCCATCCAAAAAAGCTAAACTGTCAATATTTTAGGTCTCGTTTTTATTTATCCAATATGCTTAAAAGGCTTGGAAAGATCGGCAAATGGTTCGGAATTGTCGTTTTTGCTCTCATCGGTGTATTGACAGCCATTGTGCTTTGGACGGACCACGACATGACCGCAGCTGAAAGTTACGTCAAAGATCCCTCATTGGAGACGATCAAACCCGGTTGGCCGGGCACGCCTATCGATTCCCGCGGCCGGTTTGTGAACGTCCAATACCCGTTTATCGGCAAAACGGCCGATCTGTTAAGGTGGACGTTGTCGCGAAATCCGTATGCTGAAAAGAAACTTGCGGATACCGAAAGGCTGCCGGTCAAAGATCCGAAAGAATTCCTCGCCGGCAATGGCGATGGCATATTGTGGCTTGGCCACGCATCTTTTTTCATCAGGTTGAACGGGGTTTCAATGCTGCTCGACCCTGTTTTCGGACAACCGGCCTACATAAAAGAATATGTCAGCGTTGTATCGCCGCTTGACCAGATCAAAAATGTTGACCTGATCTTGCTTTCACACGACCATCGGGATCATACCGATGAACCGACCTTGAAGGCGATAGCCAATAGATTCCCCAACGCTGTTTTTTTAGGCGGCCTTGGCATGGACGACCTCTTCAATGATTGGAAGACACCGTCCAATGGTGTCAGCACGGCCGGCTGGTATCAGAAATTCGATCATCGAAGCGGAAAGGTTGAGATATTTTTTGTGCCCGTCCGCCATTGGTCGCGACGAGGGTTATTTGATACGAATCGGCGTTTATGGGGCGGGTATGTTATTAGGTCGGACAAAACCTCGATATATTTCGGAGGCGACAGCGGCTACGGAGATCATTACAGCGAAGTGGGCTCAATATTTCCTCAGATCGACTATTTTCTGATCGGTATCGGAGCTTATGAACCGCGTTGGTTCATGGAACCGAACCACAATTCGCCGATCGATGCGATAAAGGCATTTAAAGACATCGGAGCTAAAAATCTGGTCCCGATGCATTACGGCCGCTTTGACCTTTCAGACGAGCCGCCAAACGAACCGATCAGAGCATTGCGGCTAGAGGCTGAAAAAGCCGGCCTTACTGACAAACTAAAAGTGATCACGATCAATGAACATATTTCGACCGACGGAGGTGCTGCGAAATGAAAAAAATCTTGGCCATACTGCTTCTGCTGGCAGGTAATTGTTTCGGTCAATTTGCTGCGGGCGGCCCCGGCCTTGATGCCCAATGGCAAAGTGCCGGCAAACAAGCTGTCGGAACATCTGCTGCTTCGGATTCAAAGGTATGGTTCACACTTGCTAATGGGATGTTGACCGAGGTCTTTTATCCGCAAGTAGATACCGCAAATGTGAATGCCCTGCAATTCATCGTGGTCGATCCGCGAACTAAAACCGCACGAACCGAACGCGACGATGCGAACCACCGCGTTGTTTCTCTGAAAAAAGATTCGCTTACCTTTCAGCAAATAAATACCGCAAAGTCCGGCGAATGGAAGATAACTAAAACCTACATCACCGACCCGAAACGCCCGGTCGTTTTGATTCAGGTCGAATTTGAAACTAAAACGCCCGGTTTGGAGCTGTATATCTATTTCGACCCCTCTATAAACAACAGCGGTATGGACGACCGCGGCTTTGCGCGACAGCGATCGCTAGTGGCCGTCGAGAAAAACATTGCCGCAGCACTTCTCGCTTCGACGAAGCTCGAAGATCTGACCGCCGGCTATTTTGGTTCTTCAGATCCGCTGACGGCTCTTCGATCTTTCGGAAAGATCCCAAATGCCGATCGTTCTGCCGGCTCCGGCAATGTCGTGTTGGCTGCAAAAGTGGCCAAACCGGCATCATTTACGCTTGCCTTAGGCTTCGGAGAAAACGAAAAGCAGGCGGAGCGGGCCGCAGCCGCTTCGCTCAAGCTCGGATTTGCAAGACTTCGGGCGGAATACGACGGCCAATGGAAAAAATATGCGTTGTCATTGCCCGAAATTGATGGGATCTACCGCGACCAGTTTGTAATGGCCGCGATGGTCCTGAAGGCTCAGGAAGATAAAACCTATCCGGGAGCCAGCGTCGCTTCCCTTTCAACTCCGTGGGGAGGCGGAATAAACGGCAACAATGTGACTAGCGGTTACCATCTAGTTTGGTCTCGCGATCTTTATCACGTAGCGACCGCCCATATGGCTTTGGGCGATAAAGCAGCCGCTCTTCGTTCCCTCGATTATTTATTTAAGTATCAGCAGAGAGAAGACGGCAGTTTTCCGCAGATCTCTTGGCTGGACGGCCGTACCGTCGGGGATTCGATCCAGTTGGACGAAGTTTCATACCCTTTGATCCTTGCTTACCAGCTCGGCAGAACAGACAAAAAGACCTACGAAAACCATATTAAAAGGTCGGCCGATTATATCGCCAAAACCGGCCCGCGAACACAACAAGAACGTTGGGAAGAAGAGGCCGGATATTCTCCGTCAACTATCGCGGCGGAGATCGCCGGGCTGGTGTGTGCCGCCGAAATAGCCCGCATCAATGGCGATAAAGACGCCGCCGAAAGATGGCTCGCCAAGGCGGATGAGTGGGAATCAAATGTTGAAAAGCTCACCGCCACAACAACGGGGAAATACGGCGACGGCAACTATTATCTGCGTCTGACCGCCAATGGAGATCCCGATGCCGGCGACAAAATAGAATTGAACAATGGCGCAGGAACTTTTGACGAACGCGAGATCGTCGATGCCGGTTTTTTGGAACTTGTTCGTTTCGGTATCAAAAGGGCGGACGATCCGCTCATTGTTCGGTCATTGAAGGTCGTTGATGAAAAGCTGCGAGTACAAACGCCCTTCGGCGATGGTTTTTACCGATACAATAACGACGGTTACGGCGAAACTTTTGATGGAAAACGTTGGAATTGGGACGCAACATGGCGCGGAAAGGGGCATTTGTGGGTGCTTTTGACGGGCGAACGAGGCCAATATGAATTAGCAAAGTGTCCGGAAAGCGACGCAGGCCCTTTGGATAGAACGCCTTCGGCGAAAGACCGTGAGTGTTTACGGCCGGCGGAAATGCGTCTAAAGACCATGCTCGGAATGACGGGCGAGGCGTTAATGCTGCCCGAACAGGTCTGGAGCCGCCGCGAAATACCGACAACGCCGGATCTTCAATTTATGCCGCCGCTAACATTTGGAAAAGGAACCGGCTCGGCTACCCCGTTGGCTTGGTCAATGTCTCAATTTATACGTCTGGCCGTGAATATAAAGGCCGGGCACAATCTCGAAACGCCGGACATCGTCTATCGACGCTATGCCGGTAAAAGCAAAGCTCAAAACTGATCTTCGCCGAAGGACCCGAGCATTGCCAGCCCTTTTAATACCAAGGCTTCGTCCACGACGTCTAAAATGTCCGTATGCTTTGACGTAATGCCGGCGAAACCGCCCGTTGCAACGACCATGGCATCCATTTCAAGCACCGTCTTTATCCTTGAAATGATGCCTTCCACTATCCCGATATGGCCGTAGAAAACGCCCGAGCGGATCGCTTCGACCGTTGAATCCCCAATGACGTTTGCGGGGGGATGGATCTCGACGATCGGTAATTTTGCTGTTCCGCGGCCCAATGCCTCGGTCATCATCCGCAAACCGGGAGCGATCGAGCCGCCCCGAAAAACACCATCCGCGTCCACAGCATCGATCGTTGTTGCCGTGCCAAAAGAACAAACGATACACGGTCCGCCGAAAAGCCTGAATGCAGCGGACGCCGCCATCATCCGGTCAACGCCTAAACTTTGAGGAGGATCGTATTTGATCGAAATACCAAGATCGCTTTCGGGGCCTGCAAAGGATATCGGCACATTCAATTTCTCCGCCATTGTCAGGAAAGCGGCGTCAAAATGGGGCACCACAGTGCAAACAACGATCCGTGATATCCGGCTCGCGATAGTTTCACCGAAAACTTGGCCGATTTGAAATGTTTCAACATCCCATCCGGTATCTGCCGCGGATCGTTCGATCAGATCCGATCCATCAAAGATGCCGAATTTAACGCGTGAATTGCCGCTGTCGATCGCTAGAAGCATCGTTCAATACTAATACTGATCCTTTTCCGGATCGGCCTCGGCTCCTTCTTGTTTTACGTCGAACATTGCCCGTATGACCAACATGCGGGCAAGCATTCGGATCTCGGGCCGGTCAAAGCGGTCCGGCAATTGTCTGGTTCGGTCAAAATCGGCCTTTGCCAATTGTCTGAGCGTTTCATTTGCCCCCGACAATGTTCGATCAAATCCGCGAACCATCGAGCCTCCGAAAGCTCCAACCTGAACTTCTCCGTCAATTATCATTTCATTTGTCCGATCGATGAATTCTCCCACCTTTATAAACGCACTGATAGTATCATTCAGCCGCATAATAGAATCTTCGATCAAAGGAAATGCTTTTTCGGGCTCGCTCTGGGCATATCCGCCCGCCAATATCCATACGTGGAGATAATCTTGATAATTAACGGGTTGGCGATCAACGAATGTTTCAGCATCACGCATCAGGCTTGCGGCCAATTCCTTGTCGCCCGATTTCGCGACCATCGCCGCCAGCGCACTGATGCCAAGGATCTTTTTCTCGCGATTGCTTTCCTGCATCATTATTCGTCGCGATTCTTCGACAACGCGGTCGCGCTGTTCTTTCGAAAGTCCGCCCTTTGCCAATTTTTCGTAATTGCTCCGAACGGTCTCGGCCCCGACTTCAGGGGCCTCTGCAGCAATCGGAGCACTATTCGAGCTTGCATTCACCGCCGAATCGCTACGCCGCGACGGTGCGGAATTGGCGCCGGAGCCTGGATCCAAACGAAATTTGGTACGGATCTGGGCTGCACGAGCGGGCGCATATTTATTGATCTCGTCCACGTAACCGATACCCGATGGATATTCCTCTTCAAGGATCGCCTTTGCCAAGATCTCGGCCAAGTCTCGAAGCTCTGACCGGTTCAAGATCGCCGGCTTCCCGCCCTGCTTGGCCGATGCCTCAAGCGTCGAGCCGCCGAATTCCAACAGCCCGTAGATGATCCAATTTTGATCTTTGGTCTTTTCATTCTTGATCGCGGACAGCATTGCCGCCGCAAGCTCCGCGGCCCGCTCCGGCTTTTTGGCGTGAAGGGTCTTTAGAAGCTGAAGATGCTGGTAATTGACACCTGAGCGAACGGAGCGTATTCCGTAGGTTGCGGCCTTGTCAGGATCCTTCGCTGCGATCGCCGTTAGCAATCGTCCTTCAAAAAAGCTGTCTCCGCTTTCAACGGTCTTTCTCAATTCCGGATCCGAGATCGAAGCCAGCGAAGAGCTGAAGAAATCCAGGGCCATTTCCGGGTCATGCTCGGCAACCGACATCGCTATTTCTTGCCGCATCTGCATCGCGATCTGAAAGCGGCGGGAGAATTTGACCTTTTCTTCGCCCGCGTCGATCAAACTATTCGGCTGGATCTGCGCCGAAAACTGTGCGGCCTGCGAATTGTAACGTGAGATCAGGTCGCCGAAATCCGCAAAAAGAACCTTGTAAGCGTTCTTTGCCTCGGTTTCATCAATGAACCACGTCAGGTTTGCCAATTCCGCCGAAAAGCCGAGGCGGTTTTCAAGTGTCCGCAAGCTTCCAAGTTGGCCGCGCGTCTCATTCAAAAAAGAGATCGCATTCTTTTTCAGTTCAATTTCAGCCTCGCTGGGCGTGGGAGAAGGTGTCGGGCTTGCGGTCTGTGCGCTAGAGATTCCGGCAATAAGTGCGAAAAAGACCGGCAATCGCAAAAGAGATCGTTTCAACATCAGAAAGGCCTCCGGGTAATAAAAAAAGAGATCATATTAGAACGGATGAACGAAGCGATTTTTGCGTTCATTCAATGCCTTCCGATGGCTTTTTATTGCTAATTGACGAAGGCTATTGCATTATAAATCAAAATGAGATCTTTTTGCGTGATATTGCTATTTTTGACCTTCGCCGCGACGGGATGCGAGCCGAATCGCCGGATCATGAATTCGGTGAAAGAAGAGCAGCTGCGCACTGCGAATACCTCGTCTTCGCCGGAACCTGCCGAATCGCTTGAAACGGACATAGCCCGTATGCAAACGGCTGATTTTAATTACATATTCATATTTCGGCGAAAAGATCATCTGCCTATGGACGCCGAAGATAAGCGTTTTGTTAACGAGCATATGCCGCCGGAAACCAATCGCAAAAAGCTTTCTGAGAATGGCAAAGCGATAATCATCGGCACAAACTACAAGATCCCGCCGGAATTATTCACACCCCTTTCCGAGCGTTTTGAAGTTAAAGACCTTTCAAAATCGGAGATCGAGATAAATGCCGCGGCGACACCGGCCAAGCAATGAAAATATGCAAGATCAAGAAAAGAACCCCGCTGAATTGCCGTCGGAGCCGACAACACGTCGTCCGGCATATACCGTCTTCCTTGACCCTTCGTCGCCTTCGCTCGCTTCGATAGTCCGGGTTGTGGTGGTGGCTCTTATCCTGATCTTCATTTCAGGATATCTTGCAAATATCATCGGAGCACTCAGCTATTTGTTTTTCCTGTTGATGATATCGGTCTTTTTTGCATATTTGCTTTCACCGCTGGTTCGTCTTATTCGGCATCCTTTCAAAGCAAATGGCCTGGAAAAGCTAATGCCTCGGGCTCTCGCAATCTTGATCGCTTATATTCTGGTGTTTTCGGTGATCGGCATTGGCGTCTCCAGCCTTGCCCCGCGGGTGGTTGAACAGGGCAAAGAATTTGGTGCAAATTTTCCGGCATACGCCACTTCCGTGCGAACCAGTTTCAATGATCTCAACCGCAGATTTGACAGACTTCGTATCCCGGAAGATGTCCAGGCAAAGGTCAATGAACAAGCCATCTTGATCGGAGAACGCATTACCGCCGGTTTCGGCAATTTTATTTGGACGACCTTTCTCTATTTGCCGGGGCTTGTGTTGATACCGATCCTAGCGTTCTTTTTCTTAAAGGATGTAAATCTACTCAGGCTGGCTATTTTGCGTATGTTTCCGGCCGGGCCTTATCGTGTGCGGGCCGACCTGATCATGCGGGACGTCAATTCCACGCTCGCTTCATATGCCCGGGCCCAGTTGATCTCGTGCGTTTTGATCGGCGTCGTCTGCACTCTCGGGTTTTATGCCGTCGGTCTGAAATATGCCCTTTTGCTTGGAATTTTAGCCGGTGTCTTTGAGTTTGTTCCGCTGCTTGGCCCCGCAACTCTGGGCATTATTGCCATTTCAACCGCAGCCTTCTCCGATGATCCATGGAAAGCTTTGTACGTTTTCGTATTTCTAGTGGTTCTTCGGTTGGTGCATGATTATATAACCTATCCCCGCATTGTCCGCGGCGGCATTCATCTGCATCCGGTCGTCATTATCCTTTCAGTTTTGGCCGGGGAACAGGTCGCAGGCATTCCCGGAGTTTTTCTTTCAATACCCATCGTCGCCATTCTTACGGTGGTCTATCGAAATATTGTCGAACACAGAGGAAACCGAGGCATCGTAGCGGACATTTTAGACACCGAGAACCGTGCGGCCGAACCGCCGGCTACCGCTTGATTAGTTCGGCAAAGCGTGCGGCGGCCGTGACCTCAAGTTCCGTGAGTGCGACAAATAGCGGAGTTGCGATCTGCAGATCAGCCAATTTCACAGCATCCTTTGCGGTCGTCACCAAGATCTCTGCCCCGGCCGCCCGGGCCATTTGTTCGATCCGGGCGAGGTCGTCCTGAGTGTAGTAATGGTGATCGCGAAAAGCTTTTGCTCCGCGAACATCCACACCGGCCCGCCGCTGCTGAATCTCGAAACTTTGCGGATTCCCGATCGCCGAAAATAGAAATGCGGGCCTTGAAGGAAGCGGTCCCGGTTCCGCTTCGCTGCCGGCCCTGACATACCCCAAAAGGAGCAGTCCCGCCGTAAAGATCGGCACACCGTTTTGCAGCCAAGGCGTCAATTCTTCTTTGATCCGCGAAACATCTTCGACCAGGTCGCAGCGGGTGATCACAATAGCATTAGCTCTTTTAAGGCCGTTCAACGATTCGCGAAGCCGTCCGGCCGGAAGCAGGTCTCCGCCGCCGAAAGGGTCTGTCGCATCGATACATACGACATCAATATCCCGTTCAGCTCTGCGATGCTGGAACCCATCGTCCAACACAAATGCGGTGATACCGAATCGATCAATGGCGAATTTTGCGGCACCAACGCGATCCGGATCTGCGATGACCACGGCCCGCCCGATCAATTTACGAGCCAGTTCAAGCGGTTCGTCGCCGCCGGTCTCGGCATTTGCCATGACCTCCTGCCCGTCTGAAACCACGATCCGTCCTTTTTCACGGCGCCCATACCCGCGTGTCAAGATCGCAACTTTCTCGCCTTCTGCGGCCAATAGACCCGCGATATATTCTACGAGCGGTGTTTTCCCGGTCCCGCCGGCCGTTATATTCCCTACCGAAACTGTGTATGCCCCTAAACTATGTTTTTTGAAGAGATTGCGGTCGTAAAGCAGATTGCGGAAAGCCGTAGCAGCTTGCAGTATTTTTGCGAAGGGAAAAAGGATCATCAAGCTTTATAGGTTCAAGAAATTGAAAAGCATTTTTCTTCCGTGTTCCGTAAGGATCGATTCCGGATGAAATTGAACTCCCTCGATCGGGAGTTCGCGGTGCCGCAAACCCATCACCAATCCGTCCGGCGATTCCGCAGATATTTCCAGTATCTCGGGAAGCGAAGACCTTTCGACAACCAGCGAATGATATCTTCCGGCTTGAAACCTTTCCGGCAATCCGGCGAACAGTGCTTTCCCGTCGTGAACTATCTCAACCGGCTTTCCATGCACCGGCTGCGGGGCCCGCACAACTTTTCCGCCGAAAAATTGCCCGATCGCCTGATGTCCCAGACAAACACCCAAAATCGGAATGCGGCCGGCAAAAGCGGCGATCGTTTCCAGTGTTATTCCTGCATCATCAGGGTCGCCCGGCCCCGGCGAGATCAACAGTTTCTGCGGCCGCAGCAAAGCGAGCTGTTCAACGGTGATCTCGTCATTGCGAAAGATCTTCATTTCCGCACCGATCTCACCCAAATATTGAACAAGATTATAGGTAAATGAATCGTAATTATCGATTACCGCCAGCATAGTTTTTGATATATTACGGCAGCGTTTCCTCGTCCGGCGGTTTTTCCGCATTCGCCGCGTCGTTTCGCTCTTCCTCGTCGAGCTGCTTCTTTTCTTCGTCCGTTTCCGGTTGGTCTGCGGCATCGGCCGGGGCATCGCCTTTTTGATCGCGGATCTTCAGGATCTGTGCTTCATCGTCCTGATAGACGATATCTGCCCACCCGCTTTCGAGAAGTTTTGCGACCATATCGGTATTTTCGCGGGCATCGACAAAAACATATCGAGACCCGAATTTTTCGCGGATGACCGGCCCGGCTTCTTCGATCTTGCCGCTGGTTATATCCAGCAAGGTCCGGTAAAGTTCCGGATTTTGCGAATAGAGATAGTTCGGGTCAAGCCCGTAAACATAACGGTTACGCGTGTTGTAAAAGAATAGCTTCGGGAAATCGTCCCAATTCGTGTTAAAGATCAATTCGCCGGCCGGAATATTATCGTTGCCGTTCTCATCTTTGCCGGTTGCCCATTCCATCGAACGCCGGTACCGGTCATTGGCTTCATTTCCCTTGATGGTGCTGATCAGGCCGCCGTATTCAAGCCCGATCCGCCGCAATCCGACCATATTTACGAAAAATGCGATCACCAGCACCGCACCCAGAGCCCAAACACAAGTCCTTTTGAATAGGTTCCAAAGATCATTTGGCGGCGGTGCGGCCTTTGCATCAAGAAACGGCTCCAATTCCAGACGCAGATCGTCCGGCAGCTCCACTTTGTCGCGATCCACAAATGCCTGCCAGCTGAATGCCGCGAAAAGTATTGCGAACGGCGGAAAATATTCGCCAAATCGTTTTGAACGCATCTGTGCGGCAAGCAGGATCGATGTAAATGCCAGAAAGAATGCAGCTTTTTCCGGCAATTTCGAACCGCGGGGCACGAAAAGTATATATCCGACCAGCATCGCCCCCATCGCCACCGGCAGATCCGTCAGCAGCTCCATTCCGGTATAGGGGTACCATTCTCCGCCGACCGCCACAGCGAAATCCGATCCGACCTTCAGTTTGGTATAAAGGTGCTCCCAAAAAAGATAGAGATTTGCCGGAAAATATGGGTTGATCACATTGCCGAGCACCATGCCGGCCGTGGTATAGGCGACCGGTTTCCATTCGAATCGATGCTCGTTCCACGCAATAATGATCATCCAAATGATCGCCGCGATCCACAATAGCGGAAAAAGACTGTATGTCCACACAAAAGCGAACATCAGCGGCAGCAGCCAAATGTACTTTCTTTCAAACAGCAGGTAGATACCGATGACCGTAAAGATTATCGTCAGCGGCGGGGCCTTTGCCATGTTCATACGATAATAGAACATATTGGCACACGTCAGAATGCCGGCCAGCCAGATCAGCGGATAACCTATCCGATAATGATGTATCAGCCAATAGACCGAGAATATTGCTAAGGTCGAAAAGACCACCGCCGCTATTTTCGCGGCCATTACCGGTTCAAAGAACCATAGAAACGGTATCTGCGCCAAATGAAACAGAAAATGATGGTCGTTATAATGCTGCGGATTCAAAACCGTCAGCGGCAGCCATTCAAAACTCGGCAGCCATTTTCCATGCGAAAAATTCTCCCACATCAGCATGCTTGTCTTGATGTGGTAATAGCCGTCCCAATCGCCGCAGCAGATCGCCTGTGTCTGAAATTGCAGCGTTCCCATCACCATTGCGATCGCGATGAACGCAAATATCAGATAAACGTAGCGGGTCGCTTCTTCGCCTTCAAAAAATTGGCTCCAAGACTGTTTCGCATCAGCTTGGCGAGGCACGACCACGCCGGCCTCTTCCGTTTCTATTAGTTCTTCCATGTTTGTGAAAAAGATCGGAATAAACTCAAAAAATACCATAACCGGCCAACACTTGTCAGCCATTCGACCTGTTTAAACTAAGATCCGGGCATAACCTTCATTCGAAAAGGCCGGACCACATCCTATATAGCCTTTTGCCCGGGGTCATCGGTTACTGCGGCGAAGAATTTCCGTGGCCGCCCGGCGGTTTTCATAGTATTGCCCCGGCTCGATCCGGATACCGCGTTCGGCAGCTCCGGTTTTTACGATCGTGAAAGTTGTCATCGCGCCACTTAAAAATCTACAATCATATTTTTATATATGTATCCAAAAGGCAATCTGTTGATACCGGCTTCGCATGGCCAACTGGAAGCGATCTTAAAAGAGGTCAGCGAGCCCAAAGGCGTCGCTCTCGTTTGCCATCCGCATCCGCTGGGCGGCGGAACAATGCATAATAAGGTCGTTTTTCGGGTTGCGGCCGGTTTGGTCGATGCCGGTTTGACCACGCTTAAATTCAATTTTCGCGGTGTCGGAGCCTCGACCGGCGTGCATAACGAGATCGCAGGCGGCGTGGAAGACGTCCGCGATGCCTTGAATTGGCTGAAAGAAAATTATGTCGGCCAGCCGATCACTTTGGCAGGATTTTCGTTCGGAGCCCGCACCGGTTTGCAGGTCGGCATCGAAGATGAAGATATTGTCCGGCTGATCAGCATCGGAACACCGGTTGATAAATACGGCGATTTCGATTTTTTGATCGGTGAAACAAAACCGATACTCTTTGTGCACGGCGACCGCGATGAATTTGGCGAGCTCGCCCACGTCCGGGAACTGGTCGATGAAGTTGCCCTTACAGCCGACGCAACACTGGTCTCTTTTGACGGCTGCGGGCATTTTTTCGATGAACACCTGAACGAACTTCGTGAGACGGTAAAGGTTTGGACACAACAGCAGATCGCACAGGATCAATAATTTTATGGCAGAAAAGACCGATTCGAACCCGCACCGCGATGCGGCCATTCGCCTGACCATGATGCCGCGTGACACAAATGCTCACGGAACGGTATTTGGCGGCATAATTTTAAGCTATATCGACGTCGCCGGCGGAGTTGAGGCGGTGCGGAGCACACAGCACGACCGATTCGTAACGATCGCCATGAAAGAGGTCATCTTTCATCAGCCCGTATTTATCGGCGACCTCGTCAGCTTTTATGCCGAAACAACACGCGTCGGCAATAGTTCGATCACCATTCAGGTTGAGGTCGAAGCGGAGCGTTTTGGCAACAACGGACAAAAAGTTAAGGTTACCGAAGCCGAAGTGACCTATGTCGCCATCAATCAATATCGCGAAAAAGTCGTGATCGGAAAGAAATAAGGCTGCCGTTATGCCAACTTGGAAACTTGAGGTCGAATACGAAGGAACGCGCTATCGCGGATGGCAGATACAGCATAATGCCAAGACCGTCCAGGGCGAAATGGCGGCCGCAGCTCGTCAGTTGTTCACCGCCAAAGCCGACATCTTTGGTGCCGGCCGGACAGACGCCGGCGTTCATGCATTGCGGCAGGTCGTGCATCTGAAAGTTCCGGAATTGCGTGCAAATATCACACCAAAACAGATCCAATTCGGGTTTAATGATAATTTGCCGCACGATATCAACGTCATCAAGGTCGCCAACGCATCCGACGATTTTCATGCCCGTCGCGACGCCGTTGCCCGGTATTACCTATATCAGATATCCACCCGCCGAACGGCATTCGCCAAAAATCTGGTGTGGTGGATCAAAGACCCGCTTAACGCCGCCGCCATGGCCGAAGCCGCACAGATGCTGGTCGGAAAACACGATTTCATTTCCTTCTGCGAATTGGATGACGACAACAAAAAACAGTCAACCATTGTAAAGGTCGAACATGCCCGCATTTTTACGGATGGCGATCTGATCTGTTTTCGCATCGGAGCATCGCATTTTCTCTGGAAAATGGTCCGGCGGATCGTCGGAATGCTGGCACAGGTTGGCCGCGGCGAACTGGATTACAACGGCTTTGAGCGCCTGCTTCGTTTTCATTCGGGAGCCGTTGCCAAACACACCGCTCCGCCCTCAGGGCTTTTCCTTGAAAAAGTGTTATATGGCGGCGACATTCCGCCCGCCGGCGACAAGGCAATTATCAAGGTCTAATGGCCTATCCTATAACAAATGCTTGCTTTACGGCGGCAATTGTGACAAATTCAAACTATACGGAACTTGCTTGAACCAATTGGAGGATCGAATTTTTCATGCCGATAATTACCGCCGAAACGGCGAACGGAACTGTTTCCATCAATGAAGAGAATGGTCGCAAACTGGTGTTGGCTCTCGAAGATCACGGCGTCGACATTCTGCATCGCTGCGGCGGCAACGCTCGCTGTACCACATGCCGCGTAGAGATCCTTTCCGGCGATCCGGGCCCCATCACCGAAGCCGAAAAAGAGATCTTGGCCACCAAACCTGACATTACCGACCACACCCGTTTGTCATGTCAGGTACGAATTATCGATGACCTTCATGTTAAGGTTATGCGGCAAGCGAGCGTTGAGGGTATAGCGGCCGGCGGCCGGCCCGAAGAAGATTGATCTTTCGCACTAATTTACTTTCGGCCCGACAACCAAGTATTTTTAAGGAGAATGACACAATGGGATTGACTACAGTTTACAAAGCCAGACAATGGGACCTCAGTGGGTTAACCGGAATATCGGACGAGACCTTGGCCATGCACTTCAAGCTTTACGAAGGCTATGTGACCAACACCAATACGCTTAATGAAAAGATCGCCGGCCTGATCGGCAAAGGCGAACTCGACCCCGCCAATATGGCAATTTTCTCAGAACTTCGCCGCCGTTACGGCTTTGAATATAACGGCATGGTCCTGCACGAATATTATTTCGATAATATGGTAAAGCACGGAACCGGCGACGCTGGGCCGGGCACCGCATTTCGTCAGGCCGCCGAAGAAAGTTTTGGCAGCTATGACGTCTGGAAGGCAGATTTCACCGCTACCGGCAAAATGCGGGGTGTGGGCTGGGCCGCGACCTATCTCGACCCGGTGTCCGGTTCGCTTTCCAATCATTGGATCGACCTTCACGAAACAGGAAATGTTGCCGGATATAAACCGATCTTGATCATGGATGTTTGGGAACATGCTTTCATTAAAGATTATGCCCCGGCAGACCGCCCTAAATATATCGAAGCCTTTTTCTCTAACATCAATTGGGATGTCGTCAGCTCTCGCTTAGGCTAGAGAAAGCTTCAAACCGCAAAAAGAGCCGTCAGCTTTTAAAAGCCGGCGGCCCTTTTATTTCATTTTCGGACAGCTTTTCAAAGTCGCTGTCGGCCGCTGAACCCGGCGTCCAGTTCGTGCCACCACTCTATTTCGTCGTCCTCACCCAATTGCCAGCAGAGCAATACGATCCGGCCATCCCGCAAGCTTGGGAAATCTATCAACCCGCGATCGTGATCCTTTAGCTGAACTCCCATATCGCTCAACTCCGTCGTCAATTTTCCGATCTCGTAAAGGGCCTTGACATAGACCGAGCCGCCCGGCATTCCACCGCCTTTAGATGAAACATTTGCGGCCGCTTGGGCGTCTTCCCGATATAAAGCCAGCCGCACATAAAGCGACCGGATCGTCGTTAGATCATCTTTGACCAGCGGCAGCAGGTCGTTTGCCTCTTGGACGGTAAATAGTTTCATTGCTCGTCCGTAACACGAACGTAATCGTTCTCCTCATCGTCGCGATATGACGTTTCGAGGGAAACACTGCGGGGCATCCGCGGCGGCATTTGATCGCGCGTCGTTCCCTGCAGCAATTCCGGCACCGGCATTTCATCCGGCGGCACGAACGAAGGCACATCGTAGTCGTCCGCCTGCGTAATATCCTTTCGGATCAGCTCCGCAATGTCACCCAGATCGATGAAGAAATCCGCCACATCTATCAGGCGTGGTGCGGTATTTGAGCGAAACCCTGCGACCTCTACACGGCAGCCTTTATAGGCCACAGCGTTGATCGCATAGACGAAATCTTCATCACCGGAAACCAACACCGCCGTATCATAACGTCCCGCCAGACTTAGCATGTCAACCGCGATCTCTACGTCCAAATTCGCTTTCCGAGTTCCGTCGTAGAAGGTTTTAAGTTCCTTTTGCACCACACGGAACCCATTGCGGCGCATCCACAGCAAAAAACCTTGCTGCCGTTCGGCTCCCGCATCTACGCCTGTGTAGAAAAATGCCCGCAAAAGCCGTCCGTCGCCGAGCAAAATGCGCAAAAGTTTATTGTAATCAATGTCGATCGTATGAAACCGGGCGGCGTGAAACAGATTGTTTCCGTCAATAAAGACTGCAACGCGGCCACGATGCCCAAATTTCCACGAGGAACTGGTGGTCGTGTCAAAATGCATGGTCTTGACCTCTCGTAAATTATATTAGGGCTGATAAGAACTTGCGGCGGAATCAAATAAACAACGAACGCGGATCGAAGTTGTCTGTTTCTAATAAATGGATCAATTCTAAAGCTAGAAAATTAGTCTAAAAAGTATTTTTCAAAAAAATGTCCGTCACGATAAGAATCTGCCGATTTCAAAATAACCTTGTAACTAGTTTGCCCCTTTGTATGCAAATCGGTCAAGCAATATCCCCGAATTGATGCTAAAATTTATTCGGCAAAGGCTATGAGGGAAGCAGATAAGATCGAAAAAATTGACGGGTTGGCCATACGCTCCGAAGAGATAGGTTTTCGGCCTGAGCAAATGGTTGATTGCGGCAAATGCGGCAAAAAGAACCCGCCCACCCGCGAGCTGTGTTTGTATTGCGGTGCGGCGATCATCGGCGCTCATGCCGGCAAGCTGAATGCCCGCCCGATCGAGACATGGGAAAAAGGCTTCAATGTTATTGCATTTCCCGACGGAGCGTTTGATATTGCTTCCGTCGCCCGCTACCTTTCGTTCGAGATCGCAGAAATAGAGAGAATGTCTGTTCTCGGTTCTGAATTGCCGTTGGCCCGACTTGAAAGCTACGAGTTGGCAACCCGGGCCGCCGATAGATTGGCCGAATACGGCCTGAGCTGCCTTGTGGTCAGCGACGATCAATTGTCCGCAGAGCGTCCGCCCGTTCGGGTGCGCTCATTGCATATCGCCGAAGGCCGCATTTTGCTGACCGATTTCAACACCGCCGCGGTCCGGTCTTTTGAGCGACGGGATCTTTTATTGATCGTTATGGGCACGGTCTTGGAATCCCGAACCGAAGTTTTCGAAAAACGTAAGCGGAAAGAAGCCAAGATCGAACACGAATCGCAAACGAGCTCTGATGAAACCCTTATCGATCTCTATTTTGCTGATGATCGAACAGGTTTCCGTATTCCGACCCGCGGTTTTGATTTCTCGTGTCTTGGGCCCTCCAAAACATTGCTGGCCGGTGAGAATATGGCCCGGCTCGCCGATGGTCTAAGCCAATGGGCCTCATCGGCAGTTTTCTGTGCCGAATATGGCTCCGAACGGCAGGTGCTTGAGCTCGTGTGGCCGGCCGAGGCCCAACGCGATACATTTGGAATGCAGCGCTCCGGTTTCGGCAAAACCTCTTTCACCAACGTCACCACCAAGAGCGGGATCCATCAGTTCACTCGATATTCGCGGCTGCGACGACATTTGTTATGAAAAAAAGGCCTGAACTTTCACGCAAACGTGAACAACCGGTCAATATCCTGCCGGAACGCTCTTCCCGCTCTCTGATATTCGGCACGCTTCCCGTACTCGAAGCTCTTCGGTCCAATCCGAAAAGGATCGATCGCATCATGTTCGCCGAAGGTGTCAGAGAAAAGCGTTTCGCGGAGATCATCGAACTGGCGCGGGCGAACGGCATCGTCGTTGACCGCCTTGCTCGGGAAAAGCTCGACCGCACAGCTCTTGGGGCCAATCACCAAGGTGTGATCGCCTTTTCGGCCGCAGCCGATTATGTTTCGCCGGCGGAATTATTCGAAACCGCAAAGCCCGTTCCTCTATTCGTGGTTCTTGACGGCATAGAAGACCCGCGAAACTTTGGAGCCGTGTTGCGAACCGTAGAATGCGCAGGAGCAGACGGGGTTTTTATCCCCGAACGTCGAGCGGTAGGCTTAACGGACACGGTGGCCAAAGCGGCCGCCGGAGCAACGGAATATGTGCGCGTGGCTAAAGCCGGAAATCTGAACAGACTGATCGAACAGCTTAAGGAAAACGGTATTTGGGTGGTCGGAACCAGCGGCGATGCTGCGACATCATACACGGAATGGGATTGGAAGCAGCCAACGGCATTGGTGCTCGGAAATGAAGGCAGCGGGCTTCACCGCCTGGTGGCTGAAAATTGCGATGTTTTGGTTAAGATACCTATGTATGGAAAAATAGATTCATTGAACGTTTCCGTTGCGGCCGGCGTAGTTTTGTTCGAGGCCCGACGACAGCGGGAAATGGCAACCGTGGAGGAAAATACCTGATATGTTTTGTCCAAAATGCGGCACACAAAACCCAAATACCGGTAAATTTTGCCGGTCCTGCGGAACGGACCTGGACACCGTCAATGCTGCTCTGACCGGGAAACTTCGACCGACCGCCCAGCCTCTTGTCGATAGAAAAGGTAAACCTGTCAGCTACTATGAGAGCTCTGTAACTAAACTGTTTACGGGAGCGGCATTTGTGATCATCGCCCTCGTGCTTGCTTTTACCGGAGTTGCCGGCGGCAGCCAATGGTGGTTCTGGATGCTCATTCCCGGATTTGCTTCGCTCGGTGCAGGGATCGCTCAATATATGACCCTGCAAAAGAATTCGGCCGGCAATATGGTGATCCAGCCGACGCCGGAACAACCGGAACTTAATGCTCCCGCCGCGTCTCCTTCATTGCCGCCGGATCGTGCCGAACATATTTTCAATAATGATAAGGAACGCTATAAAACCGGCGACCTTGTGCCGCCTAGCGTTACAGACGGTACAACGAAGCTATTGGAGATCGATAAAGAGGGCCGCACGATGACCTTGCCGAAACAATAATGCCGATCTTCGTTCTGATCGAAGATATCACCGTGTCACGACCGCTCGTCCGTTGCCGGCATTGCCGCTTGAATCAAAGACGCGGATCGTGATCGTATATTCACCCGGAACCGGCAGCACAGCATTTACAACATATCGTTCTTTCGGCGAATCTGAGATCCCGTCTTCGGAATTTACCGGCGTCCATTCACCTCCGTTAACGCTGTATTCTGCCCGTACCAGATATCCTGCCGCATCAGCAGCATCAAAGACCATTTTCGCCCCGCCGGATGAAACAACAGGTGTTCCGAAAAGCGTGACAGTTGGCTGTGTATTATCGATATCAAATGGTTCGCTGGTGCGCTCGCCTGCCAATGTTTCAGCTTTTGCATTACCTAGAATGTCTTTCGCCACCACCTTGATCACATAGCGCCCGTCCGGCAGGGAAAGTCCGTCAACCGTAATGAAATTTGCGTCGAGATCAGAACGCAGGAGCTTCATCTCGCGTTCGCGAACGTCTTTATAATAGATGTCGTAAAGAAGTCGGTCGCCATCTCGATCCTCTGCCGACCACTGAAATGATCGAGCACCGCGCTGATATATCCGGCGCGGCGGCGGGGCCGTCAACGGGATGCCGAAAAAGCTCGGGTCCAATCCGGAAAGGACAATATTCGGATCGACCTGCACCGGCGGATTAGCGGCCAAGCCGACATTCACGGGCAAGATTGTGACAGACAACACCTCCGGAGCAATGTTCCTTGAAAGAAAAGCCAAGTTCACCTCATTTAGAGTTGCGTTCCCTTTCAAAAAAGCCCGCCATTGGAAATACCTCGCTCGCGGCGATGCCGAAACGCCGGTTCTATCTCCACTGACCGCCGACCAGCCGCTCCAGGTCTCGTCAGCCTTTTCGGTGTTTCCGCTGCGTGTCTCTATTCTTATGTCACCGGCCGCACGCCACCAGATCCGACCCCACGTAGCCGTTGACCGGGCATCAAGCACGGCGGATTCATAGATACCTTCGCCATCCGACGCATCCGACCATTTGAATAGTTTCCCCAGATTGCTGGAAGCCGCGAAATATCCGTTTCCGGAAGGTCGAATGGCCGATATCTGGCCGGCATCAGACTGCAGCAGCAACGTTTCGGTGCCGTCATTCGCGACACGATAGACCCGTCCCTTGTCGGACGTCCCCAATAAAACGCCTTCCGAACGGTCAGCAGCTATCGCAAATCCCGATACGCTCGAGGAAGCCCAGATAACATCAGTGTTCCCGTCCGGTAAAATGCGATAAACGGCCGAACGTGCGGAGCTGAGGTCATATCTGCTTTTGGGGGAAGGTTCGGGATTTCCGGAAGTTGTCCTCTCTACCGTCAAAGGCTTTTCTTCAGGCGAAGCGGCTGGTTTTGCGTCCGGAGCTCCGGCCGAAGCCGATGCCGAATCTCCCATCGCCAGAACATAGACCGAACCATCCGGAGCTAGGGCTATCTCGTGGATCTCTCGTAAAGGCGAATCGAGCAGGGCAAAAGGTTTACCATTGGGGTCGAAACGCAGCACAATTCCTTTTGAATCGGTCCCGGCGTAAAGATTTCCGCCCTTGTCGGCGGTCAATGCGGTTATATGCGTGTCGCTGGAATCAAAGAATATAGTTCCGGTTCCCGGAGCCGTTACACGATATATCCGGCCATTTTCACCAGTCCCGACGGCAAGAGAACCGTCGGCCAAAACCGCAAGCGACCAGATATATTTTTCTTTTGGCTCGAAATAGACCGTCACCTTTTTTTGACGATCGATGTGATACACCTTTCCATCCGGGGCAGTAGCAGCAAAAAGTCCTCCGTCTTTTGCCGCCGCCATTGCCGTCACGTTTAGCTCGGCAAGGTCCGCTATCATTTCACCGCCGCCCTTTTGATCCGTTCGAAAGACCTTTCCTTCCGGTCCGGTACCTAGATAAACGGCATTGTCCGATTCGACCGCCGACCATACATATTGCTGGCCGGTATTGAAGACCTCGGCCATTTTTGGCGCTGTGCGAATAGTTCCGTTGGCATCTACCGAAACGCTCCGGGCGTTTCCTTTCATAACGTCCGTTCGGGAATTCACCGACCAGATCGAAGGTTCAGATGCCCGAACGGCGGTCACCGCTGCCAAGACCAGACACATTACGGCGAAACAGCTTCTCCGCCCGATAGTATTAGTTATCATCATCGATATAAGGCGGTGCTTCCGCCATTGCACAAGATCCTCTTCTGCTACGCAGTCGGTGGCTTACGAGCTCGCTTAAGCTTTTCGATCACTCGTTTTCCTTCTTCCCCGCCTATAAATGAGATCGCTTCGGAAAGTTCCTCTGCGTCACCCGTGATAAGAAGCGAACTGCGGCTGCGGGTGAGATATGCCCAGAACCAGTCCGATAAGACATACAACCGATTTCTAAAACCGATCAGAAAGGTGATATGAACCAACAGCCATAAGACCCACGCAATGAATCCGCGAAAACGCCATCCTTTGATATCGGCGATCGCCTTGCTCTTCCCGATCGTGGCCATCGAACCCTTGTCATTATAAACAAAATCTCGCCTCGGTTTGCCCGCAATGTCGGCCAGTACATTCTTTGCCGCATGCGCCCCCATCTGCATTGCCGCCGGGCTTACTCCGGGAACCGGTTCGCCATTCGCTTGCAGAAGCGACGCCATATCCCCGATGACGAAAATATCCTTGCTGCTGGCAAGCGAAAGGTCCGGCTGAACATAGACCCTTCCGGCTTTGTCAGTCTCCGCACCGAGTTCTTTGCCGATCGGTGAAGCCGCGACCCCGGTCGCCCACAACACGACGTTGCAATCTATCCATTCTTCGCCCACTCGAACTCTGCCGGCTTCAATATCGGTAACAAAACTGTTCAACCGCACTTCGACACCGATCGCTTGCAGCTGCTCCTTTGCACTGTCCGACAATCCTGCGTCAAATGTTCCGAGTACGCGGTCAGAGCCTTCAAATAGAAGCACCCGTGCCTTAGTGGTGTCTATCAGGTCGAAATCCTTTGCCAAAACCTGTCGCGTAATATCTGCCAAGGCTCCCGCCAATTCCACGCCGGTCGGGCCGCCGCCGACGATCACGAAAGTAATGGGCGGAACTTTACCTGTCAGAAACGCTTCGCGTTCGGCCAACTCAAAAGTAAGCAGCACCCGGCGGCGCATCTCAAGCGCGTCTTCAACCGTTTTCAATCCAGGTGCCGCGGCTTCCCATTGATCGTTGCCGAAATACGAATGGCGGGCCCCGGCGGCTACGATCAGTTTGTCAAAGCCCACCTCGGTCCCATCCTCAAGCTTCACCTTTTTCCGTTCGGTATCAAAACCGGTCACTTCGCCCAAAACCACTTCCATATTGCGGTATTTTTGAACGATTCGCCTGATCGGCGATGCTATTTCGCCCGGTGAAAGCACGGCCGTCGCAACTTGATACAACAGCGGCTGGAATGTGTGGTGGTTCTTTCGGTCAATGATCGTGACATGAACCGCTTTATTGCCCAGCGAGGTCGCGGCCCACAAACCGCCAAAACCACCGCCGATTATAACTATTTTCGGTGTTTCACTCATATTACCCCCCGTCCTAAAACGCGGAAAGCGAACTGCGCGAATGTCACGTTCCGATATATCTAGCATACAATGAACGCGCCGCAGACACATCATCAGTTCCGCGAATGATCGCCCGGCCGTCATTGAAAACTGTCATTTCGAACCCATCGATCAAAAATCGAAGCAAATATTCGTTTTGTTTTACGCCGCCGCTTTGACCCAGAGCCGCCGCCAGCTTTTTAAGATCTAGCTGAGCTGTCTTTAGAGGCGATATCTGGACCGCATCACGTCCGCACAGCACTGCATCGAACGTAGTGTTCTCCGCTTCCAAAAAGGCAAACTCGCCCGCTCCGCACGCCGGACAGTCGGCGTTCGGCGAACCGAGAGCGATCTTGCGCATATCATTTTTCCAAACATCGATCTGCACCAACGAACCGTGCATCGCCGCTCGATCACCGATCAAAAACTTGATCGCCTCGATCGTTTGAATTGAAGAAACGGTCAAGATAACCGGCATAAGAACACCGGCCGTATCACACGTTGGGGAGCTTCCCGGCTCCGGCATCTCATCAAAAATGCAGCGCAGACAGGGTGTTTCGTGCGGAATAATCGTCATTGAACTGCCGTAGCTCGAAACGGCGGCTCCGTAAACCCACGGCACCCCATTTTTGACACAGGCATCATTTACCAAATATCGCACCTGAAAATTGTCGCTGCCGTCCAAAACGATATCCGCATCACCGACCATGCTTTCAACATTCGTATTAGTTATATCCGCAACGATAGGTTCTATCTCGACCGACGAATTGACCTGTTCCAAACGCCGTGCGGCAGCAACCGATTTCGGCAATCGTTCCGACGCATCTTTTTCGGTAAAAAGGGTTTGCCGCTGAAGATTCGAAAACTCAACAAAGTCGCGGTCTATGATGCGCAAATGTCCGATGCCGGCCCGAACCAGTGTTTCCGCATGTGCGGCACCTAATGCCCCGCAACCTACTAGTGCTACCCGCGATCGCCGTAAAAGATCCTGTCCTTTGGTTCCGATCGGCGAAAACAATATCTGCCGGCTGTATCTTTCCGTGTCCTCCATCTCAATCAAATAGCAGATCTAACAGCTTTTTCATCTTCGAACGCTCGCCCGTCTGCCAATTCAGCCGCATTCCGTGTTTCACATCCTGCATTGCGGTGCGGCGTTTTTCGTCGCGGAGTCTTTCCATCTTCTCCCTCAATTCGATCTTTTCCCGCTCACGTACGATCTCCAAACCGCCGCTGCGAATGAATGCCGTAGCCTTTGGCAGTTCATCGTCGTCAAACCAGATACCATGCTCGCGGCAGGTATCTATGATAACGCCGGAATTTCTCGCGAAATTGCTTCGGTTCATAAGGGCCCCGCAATCCGGACACGGCACATAGCTGATCGTTGCAGCCTGTTTCTGCGGCCGATCATTCTGGCTCAGGGTAGCGAAAATTGCCGCCTCTTTTTCATTGTCGCGACAAAGAGATTCAAAAGTTTCCCGATCGCACCAAATACCTCCGCACCGTTCACATTCTCTTATCGAAACTTCCCCGGCCGTAAGCACTTGCAGCCCGCGACGGCATCTCGGACAGCGGGCGTCGGCGACCGCATCGGAAACTGTTGCCTTGACGGCTTTTCTGCCGCAGTGAGTGCAAAAAGCCGCTCCGAGAAACATCAGCCCGAGACACGTTTCACACGCAACGGTCTTCAACCGGGAGCGGCAAAATCCGCAATAGGCACTATCGCTTTCGACCGCAGCCGCACAATTCGGGCAATTTAGAGATTCGATCATATGCTTTTATCTGCTTAAATACCGAGTCTTTGCCGGACAGCGGCCGCCATTGCTTCTTCCGGAGCAGCGTCGTCCAGCCAGAGCCTGAACTGCTGAGCACCTTGCGCGACCAGCATATCTAATCCGCCCAGCGTTCGAACGCCCGCTAGTTCTGCTTCTTTCAAAAACCGGGTCGCCGCCGGATTATACACGAGGTCATAGGCTAGAGAAGCTCCGCTTAATTGATCAGCGGAAACAGGCGAAACCCCTTCAGATTCACCTTTTGTGCCGAGCGGCGTCGCATTTATTACAATGTCTTGGCCTTTTAACAATGACGGAGATCCGGTTAGCTCTTCAATGGCCGCGCCGAATTCTTCTGCGACACCTGCGGCCCGGCTCGTATCGCGTGCAAATACCGTCACCTCTGCTCCGTGTTTTCGCAGCATATATATGCATGCTCGAGCCGCTCCGCCGGCGCCGATCACGGCCGCTTTTGTGCCGGCCAATTCTCCATATAGATCGATAAGAGGTTGAATAAATCCCTGCGCGTCCGTGTTGTGGCCGATCAATTTTCCGCCATCGACCTTGATGGTATTGACCGCACCGATCTCGGCCGCGGCCGCGTCGATCTCATCTAAGAACGGCATCACGGCTTGCTTATGAGGGTTGGTGACTGAAAAACCGGCAAAATTCAGCCCGATCTCCCGCGTTTCTTTTTTTACCATTCGCTGGAGAAAGTCGCCGACATTTACGATCTGATACGGAATGAACACTGCATTAATTTTGCGCTCGGCAAATGCCGCATTATGCATAAAGGGAGAAGTAGAATAGCTGGTGTTGCCCGCTATCAACCCAAAGATCTGTGTTTCCTTATCTAGATGACGAACGCGATAAACAGCCTCCATCTCCGCGGCCGGTATCTGTCCGGGTGCGGTCTGCTTACCCGTTTCGGATGATGCGAAGGTCATATAAGCCCCGAGAGCCGGCCCCATGATCCGCAGCAGCTTTCCGGGTTCGCCCATCGCCGCCGGTATGAACGGAATACCGCTTTCCACCGAAATTTCGATCAGTTTTATCAGCGGGATCGTATCCGTAATGTCGCTTGCCGGATACGCTATTTTGACGATGCCGCCGAGCTTTGCCAGATCGTTGAACAGATCCTCCGCCTCGATCGGAACCTGTCGCAGGTCGTGGTGTGAAAATACCGTCCGCCGGGACGGAAACGATCCGAATCGGTTCGCCAGGTCAAATTCCAGATCGATCATCACGTCCGCACGGCTTTCGATCTGCGGCAATATCTTTTGCCAAATAGCTGCTCGCTCTTCCGCATCATCATTCGCCTTGCCGCCTTCGCGGACAGGACGCAGCGTGAGCAAAAGGTTTTTTTTAGAGATCGGCACTTCATAAGCCGCCGGATCTGAAAGGTGGTCAAGCCGCACCTCGATCACATCTGCGGCCGCCTCTGCCCGCAGAATGTGGCCGTTCAATTCGTCCGGGCTTTCGGCAAAGACCGGAATGCATATCCTATTTTGATCCACTTATAGAGCTGTTTAGTGTCATCACGACCGAGGTTGCCGCAATAAGGCCCGCGATCGTCGCTAGGGCCGCCGCGACAACGATGGCCGTCGATCGGCCGCTTTGTGCAACCCCGATCCCGGTTGCGGCCCAAGCTATCGCCAGCGGATAAAGATAGTTCTGCAGCTTTAACCGGGCGATCACGGCGGCCGCAGCGGCCAATATCACAAGGCTGACTCCGATCAATTCGACCGTGCCGTGCGGGATCTCGACCCTCATAAACAACAGCAGAGCCATAAAATTTACGAAAAGAGCCGCCGTCACCCAACCGCAATACAATCCGAAAGTGCCCTTGACCAACCACGCCTCGCCATTCGTCAGCGGTTCTTTCACACGGTAGCAGATAATAAGCAAAACTGCGTTCAAAGCCGCCAAAATGCCTAAACAGATACCCACCTGGCCGCCGTGCCAAAAATATATCCACGAGCAATTCAACGCGCAAGCCAAAATATAAAGCGACCGAACAGATCTAAAACGACCGATATTTGCCGGTAAAAGTTGATAGATGCTGAACGCCAAAAGCCCGATATAGATCAATGGCCAGATCTGAAAAGCAAACCGGGCCGGGGTTATTACCGTAAAATAACGGTCAGAAACAACATCCGGCGTAACGCCGCCGACATAACCCGCAGCAGCCATCCAATTAAAAACAATGGTCGCCAAGGTTGCCGCCATAACCAAAAAGGCCCGCAATTTGTCGCTGCCATTTACGGCATTTGTCATATATAATGATTCTAATTTGGCCGCCGATGTGCGGTCAATGCACCAAAACCTTGCTTTGGGCACCTTTTGGTATAAAAGCTACCGAAAACGTAAAGTTTTGTAAATTTTATTTACCGGCACCTGTAATATATTCCAACGGTTTTAGGAGTTTAGGCGTCTCACAGATGTTTTGGCATTGAGATTGCCATTAAAAAAAGCGACGCACTTTCCCTCTTCCCCAATGCGTGGAGACTATAGGAAAGAGGAATTTTGAGATGAACATTTTGAAGCACATTTTATTTAGCCTCGTGGTCGTTGCCGGCCTTAGCTGCGCCGCTCTTGCGCAAAAAGGCGGTGACGATAAAAAACCGCCCAAGCCGCCGCCGCCGGTGATAAAACCGGGAGATAAACAGCCGCCTAAGAACGACAAGCCGAAAAAACCCGGTATGGCAGAAAATATGATCGTTCGGGAAGAATATATAGGATAACGAATGTGGCTGCTTGAAAGCAGTTATGTTTCGGAAAAGCCGCATCTTTAGCAAGCGGGCGTTCAGCGAAGGCAGTACGCCCGTTCAGCTTTTTGCGATGGAAATAGACCTCGGAAGCTCCTCAAAGCCGCCTATCTTGACTCAGTCTCTCTAATCCCCCTCTTCCTGATCATGCTTTTCTTTCGTCTCATTCGCATCGTTCGGAAAGCCGTCCGGCGCGGCTTAAAAGTGGGTAAAATTGCCATTGACGATCTTTGAAGATCTATTTGCCTCGTTTACACCTCCGCACTGTTTCACGTGTTTCAGGTGTTTCAGGTGTTTCAGGTGTTTCAGATGTTTCAGATGTTTCGAATGTTTCAGGTGTTTCACTGAAACTCACAGATCAGCAAAATGAAACAGAAAGATTCAAGGAAAATTCTTTGCGGTTCGCCGCGATTCAACAATTCACGTTCTAATGGCATACTATTTCGTATGGCTTACGAAATAAACGAGACCCACGACCCCAACCTGAAAAGCTGGGTCGAATCCGCCAACGACCCGAATACGGATTTTCCGATACAGAATCTGCCTTTTTGTCGATTCTTGACGGGTCATTCAGAACCTGAAGTAGCTATCGGGGTGATCATTGGTGACAAAATTTTGGAGTTGTTTGGCATGAACTGCGACGCGTTTGACGCCGAGTATCCATTCGGTGATAGTAGCAGCGGGATAATTACGGCTCCCACCGCCGGTTATCTGAAAAAGTTTCGCGAAAAGCTAGTCGCCGGTTTATCCGTGGACGCAGACACCGACATTCGGGAGGAGCTCGAGGGTGATCTTTATGATCGTGCCGCGTGCGAATTACTCTTGCCATTCAATGTTGGCGACTACACGGATTTTTATTGTTCGATATATCATGCGACGAATGTCGGGTCGATGTTTCGGCCGGACAATCCGTTGATGCCGAATTATAAATATGTGCCGATCGGCTATCACGGCCGTGCTTCGAGCATCGTTATGAGCGGGACGGACGTTAAGCGGCCGCACGGCCAGAACCGCAGCGATCAAGACGCTCCGCCGGTTTTCATTCCGGCAAAAAATCTCGATTACGAAATGGAGCTTGGCTTTTTTGTCGGCAAGGGAAACGAGATGGGCCAGCCGATAAACATTGCCGATGCCGAAAAGCATATCTTCGGCGTTTGCCTTGTGAACGACTGGTCGGCACGCGACATTCAGGCGTGGGAATATCAGCCGCTCGGGCCTTTTTTGGCGAAGAATTTTGCGACGACGATCTCGCCGTATGTGGTTACGATGGAAGCTCTCGCACCTTTCAGAACGCCTGCTTTTGAACGCGAAGAAGGCGACCCGCAGCCGCTCGATTATCTGAACGACGAACAAAATCAGAAATACGGCGGGCTGGATATTAACCTCGAAGTTTACATCCAAACCGAAAAGATGCGCGGGCGAAATATCGAACCGCACCTGCTTTCGCGTTCAAACACGAAAGACCTTTATTGGAACATCGGCCAGATGTTGACGCACCACGCTTCGAACGGCTGCAACCTGAAAACCGGCGACTTGATCGCTTCGGGCACGGTGAGCGGCAAGGAAAAGGACGAACGCGGCTGTTTGTTAGAACTGACGTGGCGCGGCACCGAACCGCTCAACCTGCCTTCGGGCGAAACGCGACGCTTTCTCGAAGACGGCGACGAGATCATCATGAAAGGCTTCTGCGAACGCGAAGGCTTTCGCCGAATCGGCCTTGGCGAATGCCGCGGCAAAATTTTACCGGCGGATTGACCCTAGCAAAAATGGCTGCGGACTAAGCCTATTACTACGTCATTCGTGTAAATTAAACGAAACCTAGTTTTCAAGCCGGCACCGGCCAAATTTTAACGAAGGTGTTTTGAAATTGAGTTATAATGAAACCATGAATACAACGGTCCAATATCGTTACATTACGTCGGTTCCGGGCGTACAGGGCGGAGAACCCGTGATCAGCGGCACTCGCATTCCGGTGCGCACGATCGTGCTTGCTTGGCGGCGCGGAGTTTCCCCCGAAGAGATACCTTCTCATTACCCCCATATCACTCTTGCCGAGGTTTTCGAGGCACTTAGTTATTACAGTGATAATCAGGAGGAGATCAATGGCTATATAGAAAAACACTATATCCCGAAAGATCTTATTGATCGTTCATATCGCAACCTGTGAACAAACTGTTTATTGAATTGTACTTGGATGAGAATGTTTCCATTCTTGTGGCAAAAATATTACGGTCGCGCGGGTTCAGAATACAAACAACCGACGAAGCAGGCCGAAAAGGTAGTGATGACGCTTCGCAATTAAATTATGCAGTTGAAAATGGAATGGCTATTGTTACCATAAATCGTGGAGACTTTGAATTGTTGGCCAAGGAATATTTTTACGGAGGCAAGGGTCATTGTGGTATTTTCCTTATAAATGACAATCCGCCGAACATTATAGCTCAGAAATTGAGCGATTATCTTGATCTGAATACAGCGGATGAAATGGTAGATCAGGTTATTTATCTTTAATGGATCTCGTTCTCGACAAATTTCACGAAGAATGCGGCATTTTTGGGGTCTTTGGCCACCGAGAGGCATCTACGCTTACCCAACTCGGCCTATTTGCTTTGCAGCATCGCGGGCAGGAAGCCTGCGGCATCGTCTCTTCTGATGGACAGGAACTTCATCAATACCGAGCTCAGGGCTTGGTTGCAGACGTGTTGACGGAAGACGTCCAGCGTTCGCTGGTCGGTTCAAGCGCCATTGGGCATACGCGCTATTCGACCGCCGGGAGCAACACGATAAAAGAAGTTCAGCCGTTCTCGGTGCGGTGCCAACACGGCCAGATCGCCGTTTGCCACAACGGCAATTTGCCTTTTGCCAACGAAAAACGCCGCGAATTAGAGCTTGACGGGGCGATCTTTTCTTCAACCTCTGATACCGAAACGATCCTTCACAGCATTGCCCGCACCCGCACGGAAACCGCCACGGAAGCCGTCGAAGAAGTTCTCCGGGAAACCGAAGGAGCATATTCGCTTTTGTTCCTGACACCGAGCTCTCTGATCGCCGTCCGAGATCCGCGCGGCTTTCGACCGCTTGTCCTTGGCAAATTGCAGAATGCCTGGTGCGTTGCGTCCGAAACCTGCGCCTTTGACCTCATCGATGCCGAATTTGTCCGCGAGATCGAACCGGGCGAAATGCTGGTTATCGACGACAATGGCCTGCATTCTTCAAAACCATTCGAACCCAAAGCAGTATCTGTCTGCACATTCGAACATGTTTACTTTTCGCGGCCTGATTCGACGGTATTCGGACGTTCGGTAAATGAATCGCGTCATAAGATGGGCAAGCGGCTCGCGGTCGAGCACCCGGTCGAAGCCGATCTTGTCGTGCCCGTACCGGACAGCGGTGTCGCGGCGGCGATCGGATATTCGAATCAGTCCGGCATTAATTTTAGACAAGCGATCATTCGCAACCATTATGTCGGCCGAACTTTTATCGAACCGTCGCAATCTATTCGGTCATTTGGCGTCCGGCTTAAGCTCAATCCTGTGAAAGATCTTATCAGCGGCCGGCGCGTTGTTCTGGTTGACGATTCTATAGTTCGCGGCACCACCTCTAAAAAGATCGTACAAATGGTCCGCGAGGCAGGAGCAAAGGAAGTGCACGTTCGCATTTCCTGTCCGCCGACGATAAGTCCTTGCTACTATGGTGTCGATACGCCTCGAAAGGCCGAATTGATCGCGGCTCAAATGTCTGTCGAAGAGGTCTGCCGATATATCGAAGCCGATTCGCTGGGCTATCTTTCGCTCGAAGGAATGCTTGAAGCAACCGGGCTCGATTTTGAACGTTCATGCGTCGCATGTTGGAACGGACGGTATCCGACACTTGTGGCTGCCGGAAGCGAATCGTGATCTATGAAACCGCGTTGGATCGAAGTCAATGACCGAATGCAGCAAAACTATGCTTATCAGCTTATCGAACAGCCCGGGCGTAATTTTCATGCGGATTTCAAACCTGATCTAACGCCAAAACAAATGCTCGGCCTAGGCGTTTTTGGCGGACGCTACATGACCGACTGTTCCGCCGAATTCCCCGCCGATTGGTTCGAAAATGCAAAGCTGTGCAGCCAGCGTCACGAGGCATCGCTTAATCTCTTTGGCATAAATGCTTCGCAGCCGCTGAGTTTTTGGCGGAAAAAAGGCTGGATATATTTCGAAGACCCGCGCGGCTGGTTCCAGTGGTATTGCCGCTATTTCATGGGACGCCGCTCACCCGACGATGATCGCCAGATAAAACGCTGGAAAGCGGTTCGCCGCCATCTCGCCCAGCTTCGTAAAAATTGCCCTCCGCGGGCTCTCGATTGTCGTCCCCGCCAGCGTCAGGCTTTGCTCCATTGGGCCTACGATACACGCTTCGTTTGATTTTTGATATAATCCGTCCCTTTATGCGTTCGGCTTGGACACAAGCCCGAACGACTTTTATTTAAACAGGAGCGATCTATGAAACAGATATTTACTGCAGGTGTTATATGCCTGCTTCTATTGACCGGGACGATGGATATTTTCGCCGATCAGATCTTGATGAAAAACGGCGATCGTCTGACCGGAAAGATCATAAAAAAGGATGGAGACAAAATAGTTATCGAAACCGAGAATGCAGGAACGGTATCGATCCTGTGGAGTTCGGTTGAACGCGTTACAGCGGACCAGACGCTGAATATCGAATTGGCGGACGGACAACTTGTCAAGGGCACGGTAAAGGCTGACAAAGCTGAAAAATTAACGGTTGAAACCAAGGACACCGGCTCCGTGACGGTCGAGAAAGAAAAGATAACCGTCGTGCGAAGTGAGGAAGAGCAGGTAAAATTCATCGCCGAACGCGACCGTATGCTCAACCCTAGCTTTGGGGATCTTTGGTCCGGTTCGGCCGATGTCGGATACAGCTTCACGACCGGGAATTCAAAGACCAGAGCTTTTACCGCCGGATTGAAAGCCGTTCGTGAAACGACCCGTGACAAGATCAGTCTCTATGCCAATGCGGTGCAGGCCAGCAATTCAACCACGGGAGTTTCCATAACGACCGCACAGGCCGTGTGGGCCGGTGCGAGGTACGACTATAATCTTTCTCCTAAAATGTTCATCTACGGTTCGGCCGATTTCGAGCATGACAGCCCTCAGCTTTTGGATCTGCGTTCCGTCTTCGGCGCCGGCGTTGGCTATCGTGCCATTCGCAATGAGCGCACACAGCTCGATGTTTTCGGCGGCGGTGCCTACAATATGGAATTCTATAAGGCCGGCATTCGCCGCAATTCCGCGGAACTTTCGTTCGGGAATGAGCTCAAACATAAGATCAATCCGCGAATGCTCCTTTCCCAGAGATTGGTTATCTTTCCCAATGTGTCAGACTTCGGCCGTTTTCGCGCCCAGTTCGATGCCTCGGTCGTAACGGATATCAATAGCTGGCTCGGGTGGCACATAACCCTCGCCGATCGCTTCAACAGTGACCCGGTGCTCGGCGCCCAACGCAACGATCTGCTGCTTTCAACAGGCCTGCGAGTAAATTTCGGAAGGAAGGCCAAATAGAGGTTTGAGTTCAAACGGAACGACACTACCGGCGAACCAGGCACTTTGTTTTTTCATCTTATTGTCGTAGAATGATCGTCCGCCTCTAAAAACGGCGGACGACCTTTCGGGGGCGACAGGCTTCGACAGGGGCTTGTATAGATCTTTGAGTGCACGTCGGGCTTGCTTTCGACAGCTCGTTAAAAAGTTGGAAGAACAACAAATGCTAATCAAGAATTAGCTCTTGCTGCCTAATTAAATTTAGCTACAGCAATGTCTTGCGGGAAGTTTGTCTGATGCGACCCGATAAGGCATCACCCAGTTCAGGCTAGGCGTTATTCTCCGTCTGCGGATAACGCTGAATCGTTAGTCGGGCATGCTGGTAAAGAGTTCTTGTCGTTTCACATTCTCTTTATCGGCGAGATCGAGTGAAACGACTAAACGTGTAGATCGCACTGGTCGCAACCTTTGGATGCGGGTTCGATTCCCGCCGCCTCCACCATTTTCAAAAGCCTCCTGGATATGATCCCGGACGGCTTTTCTTTTATTAGACGATCGTCTTTCCGTCTTTCTCTGGCCATCTCGGCAAAGCGATACACATCTCGTGATGAAAAGATGTTGGTAAAAACACACCGCCCCGTGTCGATATCTCTCCGAAGTTTCGAGCCTGCTATTTTTTTGGAAAATGTCATGGCACTTGCCGAAGGAACTCGTTTCTTGTAGCCTACATCTTCGGAGCAGTGCGGATAAGACCGCCGAATTTAAGGATTGAACAGCGAATTACCGATCGGCATTTTTGATTCGGGTGTGGGCGGCTTGACCGTCTATCGCGCTTTGCACGACCGCCTACCGAACGAACGGTTTATCTACCTGGGCGATACTGCGCGAGTTCCTTACGGAACTAAATCGCTTGCTACAGTCGAACGATATGCTCTCGAAAACGCTCGATTTTTGGCATCACGCGGCATAAAGATGCTGGTCGTCGCTTGCAATACAGCTTCTGCATTGGCATTGCCGGCAATTCGCAAAGAGATCGGGCTGGATGTTGTCGGCGTCATCGGCCCCGGAGCGAGAAAGGCTGTAGAGAGAACTGCCGGGCAGAGTTCGGCTCGCATTGGAGTCATCGCCACAGAAGCGACGATCGCCAGCAATGCCTACGCCAATGCGATACTGCGAGCCTCGGAGACCGCCAATGTGCTGCAGGCCGCGTGTCCGCTTTTTGTACCGCTGGCGGAGGAGAACTGGACATCGGAACCCGAAACATTCTCTATCGCAAAACGCTATCTGCGATCGATGGTCGAATTTGAACCTGATGCCTTGGTACTCGGATGCACACATTATCCGATCCTGAGCGAAGTAATTACGCAAACCATCGGCGAAAACGTTCAACTCATCGATTCGGGCGAAGCAGCGGCGGATGAGGTAGCCGACCTCCTGGTTGCAACAGGAGCAGACAACCGGGGCTCTATCTTAGGCTCTCGCACTTTGTGCGATGATCTGGACCATTTTTACGTGACCGATGCTGCCGAGCGGTTCGCTCGTGTAGCGGAACGTTTCCTAGGCACCGAACCGTCGCAGATAGAGGCGGTAGAACTTTCAGACCTTTAACATCTTATGAGCTACGAAAGAGTAGATAAACGCACTTACGACCAAATTCGCAATACAAAGATCACGCCAAACATTTCACCCTATGCGGAAGGTTCGGCATTGATCGAGGTCGGCGGCACGAAAGTTATTTGTACGGCTTCTGTCGAAGATAAAGTACCCTTTTTCTTAAGAAACAAGGGTATGGGATGGATAACCGCCGAATATGCGATGCTGCCGCGAGCGACCAGCACTCGTACTCAGCGCGAAACGCTGCGGCCCTCCGGCCGAACCCAAGAGATCCAGCGGCTGATCGGACGCAGCCTGCGGGCGATCGTTGATACGAAAATGATGGGCGAAAGACAGATAACCGTCGATTGCGATGTCATTCAAGCAGATGGCGGCACCCGGTGTGCTTCGATAACCGGAGCTTACGTTGCTCTCGCTCTAGCGTGTCGTAAAATGGTCCGTAATGGCTCGTTCAAACGTTCCCCTCTTCTTACCGAGGTCGCCGCCGTCAGTGTCGGCCGCATTGAGGGAACTGCGATCCTCGACCTTGCATATATCGAAGATTCTAATGCCGAAGTCGATATGAATGTTGTGTGTACCGGCAATGGAAAATTCATTGAACTACAGGGTACCGCCGAGCGCGATCCGTTCTCTCGCGACGAAATGAATGAAATGCTTGATATTGCCGAAAAAGGGATCGCCCGCCTGTTCGAGATCCAGCGAGCGGCTCTAGGCAGCGAATAGACAAATATAAATATAATGAACAAGACATTTGAAGGAAGATCAGTCATCGTTACGGGCGGCACCCGCGGCATCGGTAAGGCGATCGTTTTAGAAATGGCCCGGCTCGGAGCCAATGTTGCATTTAATTATTCGAAAAGTTCGGACGAAGCGGACAAGCTGAAAGCGGAGGTCGAAGCTTTGGGCGGCAAGGCTTATGCTGCTCAGTGTGACGTCGCCGGAACGGAAGCCGCCGCAGAATTTGTCAAAGCCGCGACGGCCGAATTTGGAACTATCAACTATTTGGTCAATAACGCCGGCATTACCCGCGATCAACTGATCCTGCGCATGAAAGAAGAGGATTGGGACGCTGTTATTGACACTAACCTTAAAGGTGCGTGGAATTTTTCAAAGGCGGCGCTCCGGCCGATGATGAAAAATGATGGCGGTTCGATCTTGAACATAACATCTATCAGCGGGGTTACAGGAATGTTGGGCCAATCGAACTATTCGGCTTCAAAGGCAGGCATGATCGGACTTACGAAGTCTCTGGCGAAAGAGGTTGCGAGCCGGAAGATCACGGTAAATGCATTGGCTCTCGGACTGATCGAAACGGAAATGGCGGCCGAAATGAATGCGGAGTATCGTGAAAAGATCCTTTCCGCCATCCCTCTGGGCCGTTTGGGCAATGTCAAGGAAGTGGCAGAAATAGCGGCCTTTATGTTGTCGCCATCCGCCGTATATATTACCGGACAGGTCATCCAAGCGGACGGCGGTGTAGCTATCTAATGTCTTTAACTGAACATAATGACAATAACAGCCGTCCGGAGAAGGGTGCGGACATCGAGATATCGGCCCCATATTACACATGGATAATGACGGCGGGGCTAATAGTCGTGTTCCTGTGCCAGTTGTCGGTCGGCGTTCCGGATTCGATACAATTGGTCAGTTTTGATAAACAGGCGTTTCTTAACCACCAAGAAATGTGGCGACTTCTTACCGGGTTGGTCACGCACGGAAGCCTTCCGCATATTTTTTTCAATGCGTATGCGATGTTTTCTTTCGGCCGCCTAGTCGAAACATTGTCCAATCGCTCTCACCTGCCGACGATATTCTTCATTTCCGGTATTAGCGGCAGTTTGCTCAGCTTGTTGTTAAATCCGACCGTTCCCGTCATTGGTGCTTCGGGCGGCATTATTGGCATGCTCGGATACGTCGCGATATATGCTCTTAAAAGAAAGCAATTTCTCGATCCTGCTTTTCGCCGCAGCATCTTCGTCAATATCGGATTTATTGCCGTTTTCGGTCTTTTGCTTTTTGATGTGGTCGATAATTACGGCCATCTAGGCGGTATTGTCGCCGGGGCCCTTTATGGTCTCGTTCAGATACCTTCGGACCCGGCGGTCGATCCGCGGCCCGTAAGTTCTATCATGGACGGTGTCGGATTTGTTGGTCTGGGGGCATTCATTGCTTTGTGTACATTTACCTCATTGTATCTGCTAAATATCATCTGACGTAAAATGCGTGTTCGAGTTCACCAGCATGTAAATCCGCTGTCCCCTTTCTACCGCCAAAAGCCGGAGCCAATAGACGTATCCGTTTTTCCCCATCGAAATAGGCCGTTTTTCTTAGATATCGGCTGTGCCCGCGGACGCTTTTTATTGAAGCTAGCAGAACTTGACCCAACCTATAACTATCTCGGTATTGAGATCCGCGAACCGCTCGTCGCGGAAGCCAACCGTTTGGCCGCCGAAGCCGGATTGACCGATCTGCATTATGTTTTTGCCAACGCAATGTTGTGGATGGACGAGCTTTTAACCGGTTTGCCCGACGATTCTATCGGCGTGGCAGCCATCCAGTTTCCCGATCCGTGGTTCAAGAAAAGACACGCCAAAAGGAGAATGGTAAATGCTGAGATGGTCGCCGCGTTGAGCAAAAAGCTCGTTCAAGGTGGACGAGTTCTGGTGCAGACCGATATAGAATTCCTATCTGAAGAGATGTTCGAATTTTTTCGGGCGAATGAAAGCTTTGTCGAAGAGATCATAGACGAAAACCCCTTTCCCGTCAAAACCGAACGCGAGATCGCCGTTGAAAGCAAGGGCCTTCCGGTTTACCGGCGGATCTTTCGCCGCCGCTAGGGTTATCGCCAATTTTTTTCTTTTTTGAACCTTTTAACGACCATGTCGCGGCGCATCTTCGCCAAATGGTCGATGAAAAGCGTTCCGTTGCAGTGGTCGGTTTCGTGCATAAATGCCCGTGCAGCATAGCCCTCCGCCTCTTTTTCAAACCACTCGCCTTTCAGATCTTGAGCACGCAAGGTCGCCTTCATCGGACGAACCACTACCGCCGGAACCTTGCCGACTGATAGACATCCTTCCTGGCCTGACTGTTCTCCTTCGGTCGCGATAATTTCCGGATTGGCGGCAACCAGCTTGATGCCATCACAGTCCATGACGAAAAGGCGCATATTGAGCCCGATCTGTGGAGCGGCAAGCCCAACGCCTTCCGCATCATACATGGTCTCGAACATATCCGAGCAGAGCTCTTCAAGCTCTTCATCAAATTTTGTAACGGGTTGACCGACCAGGCCGAGCACCTCAGCGGGGTATTCCGTGATCTTTCTGATCGCCATGGCTATCTCGGAATATTGCCGGAACGAGACATCCGGTAGAAATCGCGGCGGGCGTTGAAACCCTTTTCATCGCGGGCCTGACATTGCCAACAAACAATGCTCGATTCATTATTGGGGCTTAAAAATGAATTGTAATGTGTCATTTCACGATCGCAGACGCCGCATCGCTGCGGAGCCTTTTCGATGGTCTTCGGATCGACAGATTCGATCAGTTCGGGCGTATTCATTGCAAATACCTCAAGGCTTACAAGCCGATCTTGGAATTGATTTTAACTTTATTCGATCAAAATAAAAAGGCGGCCCGTGACCGCCAATTTTGATCCGCTATCGTACAAGACACCTATTCCGGCGGCCCGGAACACCCTCCGCCCATCAAAGCAGGCTGTTTGGTACTGATGATCGGATAATTTTCTGCTTCCTTATTGATCTCGAGCCAGTTCAAATATTCTTCCGGAATCGACATATCGGAAAAAATGGCTTCGACCGGACATTCGGGCAAACAAGCATCGCAATCGATACAACTGTCCGGATTGATCAACAATTTATCAGGCAATTCGTGAAAAGCCTCGACGGGGCAGACTGCGGCGCAGTCAGTATATTTACATTCAACACATGGCTCAGCAACAATATAGGTCATTTTAGCGGGTTCACTCCTTCTGATTCCAAAAAAATCAAAATAAAACCGTAATATCCAAAGCATAGCTTGTCAAATGTAGATAGACAAGTGGTAAAATGCCTCATAACCAAAACTTATTCCGGTAAAAACCAAACAGGATACCTTTAATGAAAAACACTAGTGCCGAACGCGAACTTTCGCTGGATTTTTTGCGTGTCACCGAAGCCGCCGCCATCGAATCTGCCAAAACGATGGGCCAGGGCGACCGAAAGCATTCCGACCACGTTGCTGTTGAAGCAATGAGGCAGGTCATGGATACAGTACCGATGCGGGGCCGCATCGTTATTGGTGAAGGCGAACGCGATGAAGCTCCGATGCTGTATATCGGCGAAGAACTTGGCGGCGGAGCTTTTTCCGAGGAACAACGTGATGATTTTCCGGAGGTCGATATCGCGGTTGACCCGTTGGAGGGAACCAATCTCTGCGCTTTGGGTGCGAATAACGCTATCGCGGTTTTGGCGGCGGCCGAGCGCGGCGGATTGTTGAACGCGCCGGACATCTACATGGACAAGATCGTTGTCGGCCCCTCGTGCCGCGGAGCAATTGATATTGATGCCCCGGTCAAGGACAACCTCAAAAATATCGCTCGGCGTTTGGGACGCGACATCGACGATCTGACGGTGATGTGCCTTGAGCGCTCACGACATGCTCAATTGATCGCGGATGTCCGTTCAACCGGTGCCAGGATTCGCCTGATCTCTGATGGAGACCTATCGGCCGGCATTTCAGCAGCTGTCGCGGGCACCAATATTCACGCTCTTATGGGCATCGGCGGAGCACCGGAAGGAGTCATCACGGCTGCTGCCATGAAGTGTCTAAATGGTGAGATCCAGGCCAAATTGGTCTTCGATCCGGACAAGCTTGGTGTGGACCGTTCCAAGGTGCCGCCGATGGCCGAGGTCATGGAACGCCTCCAGGATATGGGCATTAGCGACCCCGAAAAGATCTACGATACCAATGACCTTGCACCCGGCAAGAAGATCATTTTCGCCGCGACCGGGGTTACCGATGGTGCTTTGCTCCGCGGGGTCCGTTTTTTTGGGGCCGGAAAACGCACACATTCGGTCGTTATGACAACAGATTCAAAAAGCATCCGTTTCGTTGATACTGTTCACGTCGAAGGCGGCCCGGATGCGGTCATCCGATTTTAGAAAGGTGTCCTACATTCCACAAGATGTCATCAAGTCCTTTCGCCCACAAGCGATCCGCGTGTGGGCCTTAACTTTGACAGCTGTACTTCTGTGGGTCGGGATCATCGTCGCAGCACCTTTGCTGGCGAATGATGAAATGACATCATTTTCCGGGCCGATATATAGATTCTTCAGTTTTATCTGCCATCAAATGCCGGAACGCTCGTTTCATCTCGGCTCTCATCAGATGGCAGTTTGCTCACGATGTTTTGGGGTATATTTCGGATTGCTTTTAGGAATAGCGATATATCCGCTCTGGCGTCGGATCGAAAACATCGAACCACTTGCCCGCATTTGGCTTATCTTATCGATCGTGCCGATAACGATCGATTGGTCCCTGACCGTACTGGGTATTTGGGAAAATACTCATCTTTCAAGATTTCTCACCGGTTCGATCTTGGGTATCGCCTGCGGCACTTTTATCATGCCGGGATTGATCGAGATAATTAGAAATACGACACTTCTGCGTGGCGTCAGGCAAACCTAGGCATCATCTCTCCAATTGTGGGCGGTAGGGGAATAGTGGGCAAATTCATCTGCGGCTGCCGGCGGCCCGAGCGTCTTTCGTTCATCGGCAACCGGAGCCAACGGTTCCTTCCATATATTCATAAAATAATAAGCCGGCATCGTCAGTATTGCCCCGAAAAATATCAGCAATACCCAAATTATCCGCAGGTTTTGATCCAGTTTATCGTTCTTAAGGGCATGAATGATGTAGAAAACCGTCAAACCCAAGGTAAGAAACACGACAAATACGTGAAGGGCGATAAGCAGTATAAAGCCGATCACAGAAAAAGGCCCGAGCCCGGTATCTTCTCCAGTTGTCCCACCCACTATAAACATGGCAAAGATCGCAAACATAAAGACGACAATGTGTACCGGCGGCACAAATGTCAGCAACCCGAGCAAATTCTTTTGCCATCTTTTTGTGATCATTTTTCGCTCAGCTTTCGTACAGGTTAGCATATTATTGACTATCGAAGATGGAAGGAGCAAAATTGATCGTTATGAGTTTTACCAAAGAATCCGCAGTTGCTAGGTCCGTGGCCGATCTTTCAAAGCGGCTCGATATACCCGAAAGCGACGTCCAAACCCTTTCGGTATCGACCGAAGATTTCCCGGATATGTCGCTCGGCCTGCCCGCTGACGGAGAATTTGCCGCTCAAATGATCGCCACCGGTTGGCTCATTCGTTTAGAAGCAAACGGCGATATTTACGAATACCGCGCCGACAAATACCAAATCAGACTCAAAGGCTTCGACGGAAATAATCAGATCATCGCCGGTTGATCCGGCATTCGATTCAAAATGCAGGAGTTTTATATATGAATCGCAAGAATATTTGGATACATCTAGGTTTGGCACTCGTAATTATCTCTTTCGCCGCCGTGCTTGGGCAGATAGCTCGATGGAAGGGCTCGCTGAGGAGCCATTCGACGGATAAAACAGTAGAGGTGTCGAAACGCCAAGTACCCGTTTCTAGATCAGATCCGCGACCCGAACTGATCGTCCGTTTCCGCCCGGATGTGCCTCTTGCTGAAATTCGTCGCATTGCTGCCAAGTATAATGACACGGTAGATGATAAATACGAGAACATTAAGGGGTTGGTGCTGATCGACGACCTTGATGACGCCGATACGAACATCACGGTTGAGCAATATACTGCCATGTCCGGGTTAGTTGAATATGCCGAAGCTAATGAGCGGATATATTTAGACGACCCAGCGGATGACTCATATGGGCCTGCCAGTGCTTCAACAGAGGCTCCTAACTTTCCGAACGATCCGGAATTTGGCCAGCAATGGGGCCTGAACAATACCGGTCAGGAAGGCGGAAAGGCCGGTTCGGATGTCTCGGCTCTAAAGGCATGGGAAAAGACAAAGGGATCCGAAGATGTTGTCGTGGCCGTTCTGGATACCGGCGTTGATTACAACCATCAAGATCTGCGATCCAACATGTGGACCCGTCCTGCCGATGTGCCGGAATACAGGGACGAAGAACTGGGCTCTTTTAATGACATCAACGGCTTTAATGCGGACGCGAACATTGCTGATCCGATGGATGATAACGGCCATGGAACACACTGTGCAGGGATCGTCGGTGCCGAAGGCAATAATGGCGAAGGTATTGCCGGGGTAAATTGGAACGTCCAGATAATGCCTTTGAAGTTTCTTGGCCGCGGCGGATTCGGCTCAACAGCGAATGCTATTGAGGCGATCAATTACGCCATCGACCGCAAACAGAACGGAGTGAACATTAGGATCATCAGCGCCAGTTGGGGTTCCACATCCCGCTCGAAAGCCTTGGAAGACGCGATCCGGGCCGCAGGCGAAAATGGCATTCTCTTCGTTGCCGCCGCGGGCAATGCCTCTACGGACAACGATAAACGTCCGCATTTTCCGTCAAACTACAAACTGCCTAATGTGATCAGTGTCGCTGCCACGGACAATAACGATCAGCTGGCGTCATTTTCGAATTTCGGAGCAAAGACAGTTCATATCGCGGCACCGGGAAGGCAGATCGTTTCGACATGGATGGGCGGAGCCTATCGCGAAGCTTCGGGCACTTCAATGGCGACGCCATACGTTTCCGCTGTAGCCGCCCTTATTGTTGCCCGAGATCCGCATATTTCGGTCGAAAGACTGCGAGAAAAGCTGCTTAGCTCCGTGGACAAGATCGATTCACTCAACGGGAAAGTTGCCACGGGTGGAAGATTGAACGCGGCCAAAGCGGTCGCGAAATAAATAGACCATCTGCGGCTAACGCTAAACGTTTTCGTTAAAAGCCGTTGCCGCATTGGTTGAGAAGACCGATCTCCTGATCGGCGTGATCTTAAAGAAAGCCTCGTATTTTCGGGGCTTTTCTTTTTTCAAATGCCCTTTTCAAGGTTTTGGCACATTCTTTGCCATTTGCAATATGCAATGGCTGGAACATTGCCTTAAGAACATGAATAGGGAGAAAACAATGAAACGTATCAAAAATCTTATCGCCGTTAGTGCTTTTTCTTTATTGGTTTTGGGCTTACCGGCAGTTGCTTCTGCACAGTGGGGCGGCGGCTATGGAAATAACGGCGGCTACTATGGCAACAACGGCTACAACATCAAGAACAGCGTTCGCGGGTTGAAAGATCGAGCTAGGTCTTTTGAGCGGGCGGTTGACCGGTCCGATGATCGTTATGATCGTCGCAACGATCGCGGATGGGGCAACGGCAACTGGGGAAATTGGGGTGGCAACGGCAATCCTGCTAGGCTCGAATCTTTGGCTGACGATTTTCGCAAAGCGACGGATCGTCTAGAAAAGAAATACGGCAACGGCCGCAATCTCAATAATAGTGCCGATGAAGCCCGCCGTGTGTTGGATATTGCTTCGGAGATCGATCGGGAGATCTATAATGTCCGCGGCGGAAATATCCAGAACCAATGGAATATGATGCGCAATGATCTTAATATCATCGCAAATACATACGGCTACAATTACAATAACCGCGGCAACCGCCGGGGCAACCGCAACGGAAATTGGCGCAATAATGTTCCTTTTCCGCTACCGTTCTAATGCTTTCGACAACTGATCGAAGTTGGCTCGCTGATTGGCGGGCCTTTTTCCTTTAAATAACGACGAAACCAACCGGGGCTCCTCAGCGTAATAACGTCTGAGAATTTATACCTCTTTCGCAATTTTTACATCGGAGAAACAATGAGAAAACACCTACTGTTAGCTTTAGTTTTAGTACTGCTCGGCCAAATTGCAGCTATTGGCCAAACTGCCGCCGGGGTCAAGATAACACCCGCCGAAAGAGCCACAGCGGAATTGATAAAAGCAGAAGACCTTAAGCACTATCTATATTTTGTCGCTTCGGACGCGATGGCCGGTCGCGATACGCCTTCGCAAGGCTTGGACGTAACTGCTGAATTTCTGAAAATGAATCTATCTCGCTGGGGCTTCAAACCGGCGGGCGATAACGGCACTTTTTTCCAAAAGATCGCATTGCGGCGTGAAACCGTCGATCTCGACAAGACTTTTCTCAAGCTTGGTGATACCACCTACAAACTAGGCGACGATTTCTTTCGACTCCAGGGCACGACGGCCGGAAGCGGCAACTTAGTTTTCGGAGGGGACGGCTGGCTCGTCAAATCCAAGAACATAGATGCTTTCGCCGGCGTCGATGTAAAAGGCAAGATCGTCGTTATTGCCGGAAACGGCTTCGCGATGAACACTCTTACGCCCCGGCCGCAAGGCGTTACCGCTGATGATCTGAAAGGGACGGAGGGCATAGATTGGGCCGACCCTATCGAACATGCCAGATCAAAAGGAGCCGCCGGCGTGCTCTACGTCGCCCCCGAGCAATTCCAGCAAAATTGGGGGCGTATCCGCCAATTCTTTACTCAGGGCTCAATGTACCCTGAGAAGTTGCGTCAGACGGTCAAGGACTCGTCCATGCCGGTCATGCTGATCTCAAAAAAAGTATCCGATGCAATATTCGCCGGTGAATCTCTGGATGTCGCGTCTTCCAAGGCAGTTGATCTAAAAGGATCCGCGACCGCCTCTACGGCTTCGGTCGCCAAGATCGAATGGACGCAAAATGTTGTTGCTCTGTGGGAAGGAATCGATCCCGTCTTGAAAAACGAGATGGTCGCCATTGGAGCTCATTATGATCATGACGGTGTAAAACCCAATGCACCGGGCGAAGATAAGATCTGGAACGGAGCCGACGATGATGGGTCGGGTACGGTCGCCGTCTTGTCGATCGCCGAAGCTTTGGCCCACGCCAAGATCAAGCCCAAACGCTCGATACTGCTAGTATGGCACGCCGGCGAGGAAAAAGGTTTGTGGGGCAGCGATTACTTTAATCGCTTTCCGACCGTTGACATTAAAAAGGTCGTTGCTCAGCTGAACATCGATATGATCGGCCGCAGCAAAAAGCCGGGCGACACTAATCCGAAAAACGCCGAGCTATCCGGTGAGAACGAGATCTATGTCATTGGTTCCGAAATGATGAGTTCGACGCTCGGGGCCGTCACAAAGCAAACGAACGATCTATACCTTAAACTTGCTTACAATCTGAAATACGACGACCCGAACGACAAGAACCGCTTCTTTTTCCGCTCGGACCATTTTCATTATGCCCAGAACGGCATTCCGGTCGTCTTTTGGTTTGACGGAGAACACGAAGACTATCACCAGGCTTCCGACACCGCCGATAAGATCGATTATCAAAAGATGGAAAAAGTGACACGCACCATTTTTATGACGATGTGGGAACTCGCCGATCTTAAAGAGCGTCCCGCAGTCGATAAAGAGCTGCCCGCTGAATTGAAGCAGAAATAGCCTCTAAGGGACATTTTCAGTGGCGAACGGGCTGCGGCAAAACCGAAGTTCGTTCGCCTCCCTTCCAAACGATCGACCGGCATCAGAGAAAGTAAGCATATCCGGATGCTTCTATCGTTCATTCTGCGCAACATCTCCCAACCCGGATATCATCGATAACTACCGGTTAACAATAAAAAAGGCTCCCTTTTCAGACAGCCTCTTCATATACCTTCTTGCGATTGCTGCTTATCCTTGCAGCGGCAGGCCGTCATAAACGACATTCCATCCATTGTTTCGGCTGCTTCGCAGGCTACGTCGATACCATTTCAAAGCGGCCGCCGGATCATCATAAAGCTGCACAGCAGGCTGTTCTTCGCGGGGATCTACACGGCATATCGCCGCTCCGCCCACCGCACTCTTTAAACATAACAAAGCGACCATATTGTTCTTTTGCAGAACCGCCGTGCGCATCGTTGCTTCGACAAATTCATCCTCATCCGCAACTTCAAGGTCGAGTTCCGCAAGCGCCTCGAGTTCGGCGTTCAGGTCATCTAGTTCAAAATCTTCCGTACGGTCCAATTCACTGCTCATATAACTACTTCCGTACTTCAAAGTTACACTCTTGCGGCTCAAAGTTCAATTCGTACTTTACCTCTGACAAATTCTCAACGAGCATTTCTTCACGGACGCGGTTCCCGGTACGCCGATCTATAACCTCGCGCCATATTTCATTTTGGCGGTAATTTCTCCCTTCGTTTCGCAAAAATCGATGGTTCTTTTCAAAAACATGATAAGAATAAGAGGGCTCGCTGTCAGCAAATACCGCTCCCTTCAGATGTTCCTCGGTCAACCACAACCGAAATTGAAAAGTCTGCTTCGTCGGATTGAAAAACCGCAGATCGATGTAATTGTAAAAAACACCGGCTCCGCTGCCGAACGGCAGTACGCGATTCTCGTCCGGAAACGGATCAAAACTGTGGTGATGGCGTTCGGCCACTTCCATTGGTGTATGCAATGTCATCCAATACAGCAGGTTGGCCAGTTGGCAAAGCCCGCCGCCGACACCGCGAACCACCTCTCCGCGTGAAAGCTGCATTCCTTCACAATATCCCTTGGCAAGCGTTGCCTCACCGACCAATTTCCAAAAAGAGAATGTCTCCCCAGGCCTTATCAAAACACCGTCTATCGGCGGGCAGGCGATCTTTAGATTCTCTATCTTGTTTTCCTGCAGTTCCGGCGAGGAATTTCCTAACTTCCGCCGCAAAAGCGATTGATGTCTTTTACAGGAAAAAGGCAGGTCAACGTCGCTTTTTTCAGCGGCAAACCGCTTAAACTGCGGCAAGTCTGCCAAATGTCTAAAAAACCGCTTTTGCCAGATGCGTGTATGGTAAAAGATCGGATGTATCTCCGACAATCTTCTTTTCATGACTGCGAGTATTGCCTCAGCTGTTCGACATCACCGGCCTGTATAACTCGAATACCGCTTGCTGTTTCAACCCGCAAAGCTCCATTCGGCATAATGCCGGCGGTAATGCCGTATATAGTCTCATCTTCTAACATAACGCGAACATTTTTTCCACTTGCATACGACGACCGCCGTGTCCATTCCGCCGCCGTCGCCGCCGGGCCACCATTCTCGGATAAGACGCCGTAGAAATATGTCAGATATTTTGTCAATGCCTCCGCCGCGTCGGCCGAGCTGACCGCGACACCCGCTTCATTTTTGATCGAAGTGGCGGCAGGAGCAATATCCGGTGAAATTCCGTCTGATGTCAAATTGATCCCAATTCCCACTATTACAGCCGTACCTTGAGACGATTCGACCGTTTCCGCCAAGATCCCGGCTATCTTTCGTCCGTCGATATGAATATCGTTCACCCATTTAATATCCGGCTTCAGCCCAAATTCACAGAGCATATCAAACACCGCGACCCCCGCCATCAGGGTGATCAGCGGCATCTCTTCTACGGCGAGCTGCGGCCGCAGAACTATGCTGAAGTACAAGCCGGAGCCTTTTTGAGAATGCCATTTGCGACCGAGCCTGCCGCGGCCGGCGGTCTGCTCTTTGGCGATTACGCACAGCCCTTCAGGCGCACCCAGTTTTGCTTGGCGGGCAGCTTCGCTATTGGTCGAATCGACCGCATCGAGCTGGAGCACATTGATATTCATATCGGTCCTGTTGCCGAAACGTCATTGGTTGACATTCGCCACATACGGTCGTTTTTCCCACAACGAATCGCAATAGGCATCTGCCGGATCGCAGAACTCCCGCCGAACTACAAATCCGCTTGCGGCAGCAAATTCGGCGATCATTTCGCGAGTATATTTCTGTGAGATCTCCATGAACACCGCCTCCCATTTTTTGAAATGGAAGCTGCGGCCGAGCGAAGCGATCGTGACGTTCTGCTCCTCCCGGCTGATCAAAAAACTGCGGGCAGCCATTTCTTCGGGTCGGTAAACTGCATAATGAGAAAATTTCTCGACCTCGAAACCGCCCCCCAATTCCCTATTGATCCGAGATAAAAGGTTCAGGTTGAATTTCGCTGTGATCCCCTGATCATCGTCATAGGCCCGCAGGATAACACGCGGATCTTTATGAAGATCAAACCCAATGAACAAAAGATCGCCTTCGTTCATTACAGAGTTCAAGCGCCGAAAAAAATCAACCGCTCCGGCGGGCGAAAGATTGCCTATATTCGACCCGAGAAACATTATCACCTTTCTCCTCTTTGATCCGCTTTTCAGCGAATCGAGAACACGAAAATAGTCTCCATGATGGGGCTTTACGTCTAGATTTGGAAAGATCCTTCGAAACCGGGCCGAAAGAGATTCGCAAGCTTCTAGCGAGATGTCTATCGGGAGATAGCTTATATCCGCGCCGCTCTTTAAAAAGTGGCCGATCAAGATCGCCGATTTTGCCCCGTCTCCTGCACCGAGTTCGATCAGATCAAATCCCTTTCCATCCGGAGAAAGCTCACTCAGTATCTGGCCCGCCTGATCGCTGAAGATCCTCGTTTCCGCCGCAGTTAAATAATATTCCGGCAGCTGCATTATTTCCACGAACAACCGCGAACCTTCATCATCGTAAAAATATTTTGACGATAGATATTTCGGGCTCGACGAAAGCCCGGCGTCAACATCGCGTGCAAATTGGGTCAATTCCGGTGAGATAGATATCTGCATAGATCAATGAGGTTCAACGGGCAAGTCTAATGCCTGAAAATTGCCACCGCGCATGCGGATGAAAAAAATTGCGGTACGTGTTACGGCTATGCCCGGGCGGCGTTGCTATCGATGCTCCCCGAAGCACCATCTGATTGATCATGAACTTTCCGTTATATTCCCCAACCGCCCCGGGTGCTTTAACAAAACCCGGATATGGCAGATAGGCTGAGTTTGTCCATTCCCAACGCAGGCCCCAATCAAATTCAGAACTGGCCGCTTCCCATTCGAACTCCGTTGGCAATCTCATTCCCCTATATTCCGCGTAGGCAGCCGCTTCGAAATACGAAATATGGCAAACCGGTACGTTCAAATTCAACTTTTTGAGGCCGGCGAGCGTATATTGATACCATTCTCCATTGATCTTGTGCCAGTACATCGGAGCATTAAGATCGTGTTCCTGCACGAGCTCCCAGCCTTCCGAATGCCAAAAACGAAAATTGCGATAGCCGCCATCCGCGATGAAAAGCAAATAATCCGAGTTTTTCACCAAATAGCGGTCTATCTGATATTCGCCTAAATAGACCTTATGGCGGTAGCGTTCGTTATCAAAGCAAAAGCCCTCGCCGGTGTGGCCGATCTCATAGACGCCCGCGGGCATAGAAACAAAGCCTTCGGCTTGCGATTCGGCGGCTTCGGCTCCCGACCAGCCCTCGTCGTAGATCGGGTACAGCGGGTTTTGGCCGAATGCATATTTAAGATCGGTCAAAAACAGCTCCTGGTGCTGTTGTTCGTGATTGATGCCAAGCACTATCAATTCCGCAGCGGCGAGCGTCAATTCTTTACTGCTCAAAAATTCCGCGATCTTTTCGTCAACGTAACGTCTATATTCAAACACAACTTCAACCGACGGGCGGCTTAGGCTTCGCTTGTCCCGCCGCGAGCGTTCGCCGATCGAATCGTAGTAGCTGTTAAAAAGGTAGCCGAAGTTTTCGTCAAAAGGCTGATATTTGCGCACAAACTGCTTCAACACCATTTCTTCAAAAAACCATGTGGTATGAGCAATGTTCCATTTTGGCGGAGAGGCCTCCGCCATCGGCTGCGGAATATGATCTTCGACCTGCAACGGCTCGCATAGCCGCATGGTCCGGTTTCGAACCGCAATGAACCTTTGAAGCAGTTCGGCGGCATCTTCTATCGGGAAAGGAATATGATTCACATAGTCAATTAAATCAAAATTTGCCCGGCAAATAAATCATTTTAGTGTGCTTCTCCATACCAAATTTAATTTCTTGAACCATCAGCCGCGAACGTGATATTCTACAATGACGATTCGGACTCAAGGAGTTTTACAAAAAGGAATTCGATACTTGATGAAGAAAATCTATTGCAACAGCGGCCTCATTCCGATGCTTTGAGTTTCGGTTGGCCGCTTGCCCGACGCACGGAGGCAGGAAAATGGTCAACCGCACAAACAATGACGCCAAAATCAACAGTATCAGCTTTGCCGAAACCGGCACTCGTTCCGGTCGTCAGCGGCACTCCCGAAAACACAATTCAACCCCGCCGATCGACGATGTCATTATCTCTTTAGCGGACGCCTACGAAAACAGGCGGGCCCGTCAGGTCTCTGAATGGGTGAGCCGACAGAATGCCCCTCAGATCTTTAACGCGTAGCCGGACTCGTCGTCTGCTCTTGCCGCTCGCCGCCGTGTTTGTATTTCTAGCGGCGGGGCCTAATATTCTTGCCCAATCCATCGAAGATCTTTCAACTATGCTTCAAACAGGGACGGTGGAACAAAAAAGGACCGTCCTGCTCGAAGTTCGCCGTCGGCAAACGCCGCAAGCCGCCCGCGTAGCAATTGCGGGTCTTTCGGACGCGGACGAAATGGTACGAGCAACGGCAGCAGCGGCGGTCGTATATCTGCCGCCGGATGAGTCCGTACCGTTACTCACGGATCTGCTTTCTGATCCCCGGCCGTTCGTTCGGCGCGAAGCGGCTGCCGCTCTTGATGAGGTTTCTTCGTTATCTGCGGCACCACACCTGCTGCAGCGTTTTGATAGAGAAAAGGATCCTGAGGTCCGGACTGCTCTCATCATTGCCCTTGGCGGCAGCGGCAATATTATCGCGTTGCCAAAACTTATAGCTGTCGTTCGCGGCAAAAATACCGCCGACAACGAGTTCTTGAGGCGTTCGGCCGCACGGGCAATCGGGCGCATTGCCAAAAAAATAAAGACCGGCGATGTACGAACGACGACCCCGCAAAACTTCCTGCCGGAAAAATTCAAATCGATAAATGTCGGAGATCTGACCGCGGCCTATCCGGACTTTGCCGAAGCCGCTAAAACACTGTCCGGTGTGTTGTCGGACCGTAAACAGCCGCTGGATGTTCGACGCGAATCTGCCTTCGCGATCGGAATGATCGGTAGCCGCCAATATGCGGAATTGCTTCGCCGCATCCATGACAACGATCCGTTCCTCAGAGAGATATGCCGCGAGGCCTTGCTCAACCTCAACGCCGACCAATCGTGATAACCCAATTGAAACGTTCGCCGGCGGTACTTTCTTCCAAACCTCTATCTTATCCTGTCAATACTGCATCTTATAAAAATAGAAGCTGTACTTGCTGCTTTGAGGATTTGCTTTCCCTTCGTCGCTTTTATCGTAATCCGCCTGCTTTTTAACACCTTCGCGCAGCGCCGCAATATCGTATCTTCGCTCACCGATCATCTGTCCCGGCAAGTTTCCGTCATAGGAAAATAACGTATCTCCATTTCTGTCTCCGACAATAAAATGATGCTGATTGGTTTTAACTACGCAGATATCGCCCCTTTCGATCTGGTCGGAATTAGTATAACCGGCGAGAAGCCGCAGACTTCCGTCGTCAACGGATATGCCCTTGAATTGCTTCCACAAAGCCGGGATACCGATACAGCGAAGACAATAGGTGGCAAATATTCCGCACCATGCGATGCCTTCGGATTCTGTGTTTGTGCCGCCGGGCACGCCATCCTTTCTCAACCATCGCAACTGCTTTAATGCGTCATAGTTCGTGCCTTTCCCGTTGTCCAATGTCCAATGGGGCGGAACCTGCATCGCCGTGTTATACATATCTTTCAGGTAATCAGCCCGAAGTTCGACACTCATGGTTGGATAATATGCGGCCACGCTCCGTGCATATATCATCAAGGCTTCTTTAGAAGGCATAATTTCTCAGCTCCTTTTTGTGAACATAACAGCCAGACGTTTTCGAGCGAAGAATTTGCAAATCCTATTTGCCTGTATTGATACGATCTGCCATCTTTTTGGCGTGATTGCGGGCGATAAGCGGGATCCGTTCGTCTTCGCTTAGCTTTTTCAGCAGCGGAACCATCTGTTTCGGGTCTGAGATCTCGTCTCGCCGCAGCATGGAATCTAAGGCGTTCATCAACTTTGGGGCTTCAAGCGGCTGATTTTGACGCGCTACGCCAATATCGAATTGCCAGATATATTGGTTCGAGATCTTTCGATATTCATCGGCAAGCATCTTTGCTGCCTTATTTTCGGTCCAGTTAAAGGTAGTTTCCCGTTGTTTGCCGTTGCGTTCGAGACGAAAGGTGATATTTCCCAGATGCGAATAGTCTTTTTCGTACTGATAATTCTCTTTCGAATTTAAAAAATCGAGTTCGACTAATGCCGCACCTATGCGTTCCATCGCCGCCGCCGAAACCTGGAGCGGATCGGTGATGTCTTCTTCATAGCCCTTTCTCGTGAACGTGATCTTTCCGCCGCCATCAACGCCGTGCTGTATCCGGATCGTTTTAACGACAAAGTTTGGCTGCGAAAATTCGTAGAAAAAATCGGGCTTTTCCGGAACAGAAGAGTGTTGTGAAGGTTTGCCGTTGCTGGGGCGTTCATTCTTTTTATGCGGTTCTGCCTGAGCAAATACCGCACCGGCAGCGGCAAAACCCAAGATCAAAATAGCAACACTTTTTTTCAGATTCATATGGTGACCACGAGTGCGAATATATTTGATGGCGGTTTCGGCGGAGTGGTTCGATGATCTATTCAAATTTAACGGAGACGACCTTCGAAACACCGGCTTCCTGCATGGTGACGCCGTAGAGGGCACGGGCCGCCTCCATCGTCCGTTTGTTGTGTGTGATAACAATGAACTGGGTCTTTTCTGACATTTCCGAAATTTTTGTGACAAACCGCCCGACGTTCGCCTCATCCAGCGGAGCATCAACTTCATCCAGCAAACAGAAGGGCGAAGGGCGATATCTAAAGATCGCGAGGATCAATGCGATGGCGGTCATTGCCTTTTCTCCGCCGCTGAGCAACAGGATATTCTGCAGCCGCTTGCCCGGCGGTTGAGCGACGATCTCGATACCCGCTTCTAATATGTCCTCGGCCTCAAGCAGCGTCATTTCGCCGCGGCCGCCGCCAAAAAGCTCTTGAAAAAACTCTACGAAATTCGCATTTACCGCCTCAAAAGCCTCTTTGAATTTTGCCCTCGAACGCTCTTTGATCTCCCTTAGAGCTTCCTGGGCAGATTCGATGCTGTCGATGATGTCCTGTCGCTGCGAGATCAAAAACGTCAACCGCTCTTCCGTTTCGGCCAATTCCTCCACCGCCAGCATATTGATCGCACCAAATGCATCCAACCGCTGGCGAAGGTCTTCGGTCTTTGCCCGCTCCTCTGTCAGCATAAAATCGGCGTCGATCTTTTCTGTCTTCATCAGATCGGCCAAGGCTGTGTTCAGCTCCTGCGCACAGTTTTCGTTCACATTTCGAAGCTTTGTGACGGCTTCCGCGTGCTGAACCTCGATCGCCGTCCGGTCGTTTAAGGTCTCCGCCAGCCGTTTATTGGCGTCCGCCAATTGAATACTTGCGGCGTCCGATGCCTCGCGGCCCTTTGCAACAGATCCTTGCGCCGTCGCCAATTCCTGCTGCTCATTCTTTTCGGCCTCCGCGGCCCCTGCCACAATTTGTATTAGGACCCCATTCGCCTTTTCCAAGCTTTCGATCCTTTCTTCAGACTCGCTGGATTCACGGTTGAGTGTGGAAATGCGCATTTCCACCTCTTTCTTTTCATTTTCAACCCTCCGCAATGCGGATTGCACCGAGCGGCGTCGTTCGCCCGAAGTTGCCGCCAATGTCCGTTTCTCATTCAAAACCGTGTTTTCCGCCTCAGATTGCTCGCGAACTCCGGCCAGCTTTTCTGTTATCGATCTAACCTGTTCTTCGGCATCTCCCATCGACTTTCTAGCCGACATGCGGCCCGCACCGGCCGCATCGATCTTTTCTCCGATCTCTATTTTTTCCCCTTCTAGCTGCTTCGTCTCCGCCGCCACAACTTCCTGATGGCGCTGAGCCCGCTCAATGTCCTGACGTACGGAACGTCCCTGAGCCTCCATGCCGAGAAGACCCCGTTCGACCTTTATGATCACCGATTGCAGATCAACCGTCTTTTCTTCGAATTCGGTCAATTTTTCTCGAATTGCCTTGGCGGCATCCTCCGATCTTTGAACGTCTCGGCTCAGTTTTGCAACATTTTTCTCAAGCACCGACAGCTCACGTTTGAAAGCCAAAACGGATTGCCCCTTGCCCTCCGCCTTTTGCTTCCCAAAAACGAAAAGCTGTCTGCCGTAAACCAAATTGCCTTCATTATCTACCAGCGTCGATTCCGAGATATCGGCATTTTTCATGAGATCCTCGACCCGGCGGGCAGCCATTTCACGCGGAAACGCATTCCTTAAGATCTTTAAAAGATCTCCCGAAACACCCAGCAGATCACCGACCTCATCCGACGAGGTATCTTTTACCGTTCCCTTTTCGGCATTGGGAGCCACCAAAACCGAGATCCGGCCAGCGTCCGCAGTTGAAAGCCATGCCGCGATCGACCGGGCATCTTCTACCGTTTCAACCACCACTGCCTGCAGGAAACTGCCGAAAATATTTTCAACTATTTTTTCGGTCTGCTCGTCCACCGTCAGAAAATCTGCCAGCAGCCCTTTTGCATTGAGGCCGATCTTTTCTTTTTCCGAAAAAAGCTTTTGGATCTGCGGGGCGTAAACCGCTCGTCGCTCCTCGAGCTCCAGCAGCGTTTCGTAACGATGTTTATTGCGGGAAAATTCTTGTTGCAGCGTTGCGAGATGTGCTTCTGCTCCATTGAGCTCGCTTCGAACAGCCGCCGATGATTCGGCCAGTTCTTTCTTTTCCTGTTGCAGTGCGGCGAGTTTTCTATTTTCCGCTCCGAGCTCTTCGGCCAGCTTCTTACCGTCCGCCTCGTGGGCCGCAAGGGTTTCCGCCGCTCGAACAGCTTCTCGTTTCAACCCTTTGAAATTCTCTTCCATTCGATCTGCATTGAGCTTTAATTGACGTTCTATCTCATCGAACCGCTCCGCAGCCGCAATGTGCTTCATTAATTCCGACCGAGCCTCGTCAAGCAGCTTTTCGATATCGCGCAGTTCTTCTACCTTGCCCGCATATCGCTGCTCCGCCTCCATTAGGATCATCCGCGAAGCATCTGCCTCTGAACCTTCCTTTTCATCCTCTATCTTTAACCGGTCGATCTCGGCTTCTGCCAATTTCAGACGCTCGCGGTTGGCGACCACTTCGCCGCCGACAGCATCTCGACGAATGATCAAATTTGCGATCTGTTCTTTTTGATAGCGCAATTCGCGTTCGGAACGGTCCCGCTCAAGTGCATTGTCGGCGTGTTTTCGCCGCACCTCTCCAAGCGCTTCTTCAGCATCCCGAGCATTCTGGGTTGCTTCGCGGGCCGCGTTTTCCAATGCTTCGACGTGTTTTATAAGTTCGGCTTCGGTCACAGCGGCTGCTTTGACCAATTTTTCAAGCTCGGTTATCCGACCCGCCAAAAACTTTCCTTCCGCCGCAAAAACCTGCCGCAGCAAACTGCGGAATTCGTCCTGCAAAACAACGAACCGTTTGGTTTTCGCGGCCTGTCGCCGAAGCGAGCCGGCCTGTTTATCGATCTCTGAGACAATGTCGGAAATACGGCCGAGATTTGTACGAGCCGAATCAAGCCGCGTTTCTGCGGCCCGTTGGCGGATACGGAATTTCGAGATACCGGCGGCCTCTTCGATAAGACTCCGGCGATCTGAAGGCTTCGCGGAAAGTATCTGCCCGATGCGGCCCTGCTCAATGATCGCATAATGGGCTCCCGAAAGACCGGTGCCGGCGAATAGGTCTTGAATATCACGCAATCGACAGTTTTTTCCATTGATTTGATATTCGCTCTCGCCGGAAAGATATAGCCGCCTCGAAACCGAAACCGAATCACCGGGAGCAAATTCGAGACCGATCGCACGCGGACGCCAATGTCTTTTGGTCCGAATGGTACGCTCAGCAGGTTGAAAACCGCCCGCTTGAGCGGCAAGTGCCCGTTGCCCGTCCTGCTCCGGTTCAGTTCCAACCTCGCCCGCCGGCACAGCTTCCTGTTCATTCAAAAATTCGATGGCATCAATGTCAACGGCGTTCTCATCAAGGTCTCCGAGCGCCTGATCGATGTCCTCTAGTTCCTTTTCCTGGATATCAAAACCGTCGTCATCCCGCACCATGTGCAAAATGACCTCTGCCATTCCGCTCGGTTTTCGGTTTTTCGAGCCCTGGAAAACCACATCTTTCATTTCAGTGCCACGCAGCGATCTCGCTCGCTGTTCGCCAAGCACCCAAGAAATACAATCGGAGACATTCGATTTTCCGCAACCGTTCGGACCGACAACGGCGGTAATGCCGCTGCCCGTAAATACGATCTCTGTGTGATCTGCGAATGACTTAAAGCCGGTGATCTCCAGCCGTTGAAGCTTAAACATTATCTAGGAATCTAAAGAATTTTATCGGACCGTTCCGGAACTGTTAATATACAATATTTTCACCTTTCAGTCTCACTGTAAAACATAAAAAACCGGCAGCAAAACCGCCGGTTCACTCAAACCATCGTTTCTGTTAACTGCGGGATATCGGTTACCACATCTCAGCTTCCGGATCTCTAAGCCCCTGCTTTTCGGCCCGTTCATTGTCGAGTTCGGTCAAAACATCCAACAGAAAATTGGTGTTGCTCGAAATGTTGATGACGACCGGAAACTCATTTTCCGATGTGGAAAATTCGAAGGTGCCGTTGTTTATTTCGATTATCTCGCGAAATGCGGTCACACCATTCCGCGAATTACACTCAGCATCTACGATCTTTCCCTCGTTAAAAGACACATTGGCCAAGTGGAGGTCGGATTTAATTATCAGTAGACCGGTCATCTTTGAGCTTTCTATCACTTGCACGGCATCAAAGATACCTACGTAGGCTAAATTGCCCGCAAACGTTACGTCGGTTCGGACCTTTTGCGGAGCCTTTTCGCGATCGACCGCAAATTCGGGTCGCCGGGCGCGTCGGATAGCTTCCAATCCGGGAGCCACCGATATCCGCGGATCCAACAGTTTAGCTTCTTGCAGCCGGTCATAGGCGATCGCGAAATCTTCGCGGCCGATGTACAAAGCAACGAGAGCCAGGCATTGTTTCGCGGCTTCGGTAAGATTCTTCTGTTTAATGCAGATCTCGCGCAGCTTTTCGCGAAGCGGCATCGAACGCGGACTTCGCACCAAGGCCTCATTGAGAATATCGTAGGCCTTTTCGGGCGAGCTGTATTTGACGAAAAGATCGGCGTCCAACAGAACGGATTCTATCGAAACCTCAGTTGCTGGCAGTCCATGTTTTTCTAAAACTTGATCCATAACGACCGGCGAGGGCTGAACATAGATGTTCAACATTTATAAACTAACATAAAACTCTATTTCTGTCACGGTCTTTTTTTGGCCCCTTCCGTTTTGCAATAAACCGAAAATATGTATATATTAGCCACAATTTTTCACCCGAACGATTGCCATGACCGCTGAAGGATCATCCGATATAACGCAGATCTTAAAGGATTGGAATGCCGGCCAAGCAGATGCCCAGGACCGTTTGCTTCCGTACGTTTACGATGAATTAAAGCGACAGGCTCGACGGCTTATGCGTTCAGAGCGGAGGGACCATACCTTGCAGCCGACGGCTCTCGTCCACGAAGCTTTTGTGCGCCTCGCCGAACGCGGCGGGGTCGATTGGCAAAATAGAGGACATTTCTACGGCGTTGCTTCGCGATTGATGCGCCAGATCCTGGTCGATCATGCTCGGGTTCATGCCGCCGCAAAACGCGGCAATTCACCAATTCATTTTTCGCTTGATGACGTACAGATCCCGGTCGCAGAACGTGCGGGGTCTATTCTGGCTCTGCACGAAGCTTTGGAAAGATTGGAAAAGATCGATGAAAGGCAATCATCGATCGTGGAAATGCGTTTTTTCGGCGGCATGTCCAACACGGAGATCGCCTCTTTCTTTGACATATCGGAACGAACCGTTGGCCGCGAATGGCTTTCGGCTCGAATGTGGCTTTACCGTGAGATCAACGCTTCGTAAGAAATTTCACATCAATTTGTCTTGAATCACAGCTGAAATCCGCATTTTCAATCATTGCCACTAAAGATCCTTAAGACCGCAGATATGATGGATAGCGAAAATTGGAAAAAGGTAAAGGCTTTGTTGGACGAAGCTCTGGAACTTTCGCCGGCAGAAAGATCCGCTTTTTTGCGCCGGGCCGATCATGCCCCCGAGATCATCGCCGAGGCTGAATCGCTCCTTTCCTTCGAAACCGCCGCCGCGGATATGATGAATCTTTCGGCCGCGGAATTCGGATCCGACCTATTGAATGATGAAGACAAAGACCTGACCGGAACAATGATCGGCCCTTTTGAGATCACCGGCGAGATCGGTGTCGGCGGCATGGGTGCGATCTATCGTGCGGAACGACGCGACGGTAAATTTCTGCAGATCGTCGCTTTGAAGTTGTTAAAACGCGAATTGAACACGGCGGATCTGCGACGCCGATTTGCTCACGAACGCGAGATACTTGCTTCTCTGGATCACCCGAACATCGCTCGCCTGCTCGAAGCCGGCACCACCGAAGACCGCATCCCCTATATCGCGATGGAATTCATCGTCGGAATGCCGCTCGCCAAATACTGCTCGCAGAATAGTTTGTCAACAGCAGCACGTTTGCGTATATTCCAAAAGGTTTGTTCCGCCGTGGCGTTCGCTCACCGCAATCTTATCGTTCATCGCGATATAAAGCCGGGCAATATTTTGGTTACTGCGGACGGCACCCCCAAACTGCTTGATTTCGGCATATCAAAAATTGTTACTGATGAATTCGACCTAAGCTCGGTCGATGCAGCCACCATAACGAAAATGGGGGTGATGACGCCGTCTTATGCCGCCCCTGAACAGCTTCGCGGTCAAAGCGTTACGACCTCTGCAGATATCTATAGCCTGGGCGTCGTGCTTTACGAATTGCTCAGCGGCCGCCGTCCATTTGCCCCATACGAAGGGGATCTGCATTCAATATATCAAGCCGTTCTAACGTACGATCCGCCGGCTCCGTCGGCAACGGTGCCTCCGCCACTTTCACCTTTTGAGGAAAGAACGGCGATCGATCTGTTCAATAATGCCCCGGGGCCCGATGCCAAAACACAACCGGCAGGCAGAGACACCGCCCCCAATCAAGATCTGCCAAATTCCGCCGAACTTCGCGGAGATCTCGACAATATTGTCCTTAAAGCTATCAGTAAAGAACCCGAGCGGCGGTATTCGTCTGCTGAGGATCTATCGGCAGACATCGAACGCCATCTTAATGGCCTGCCGGTGACAGCCCGGCCCAACACATTTTCTTACCGAGCGGGAAAGTTTGTGCGTCGCAATAAGCTTAGTGTGATCGGTGCGGGCCTATTATTCACTGCCATTTTCACGGGTTTAGGAACCACTCTTTGGCAGGCACAAGCCGCCAAAATAGAACGTCAAAAGGCCGAGCATCGATTCCAGGATGTCCGCACGCTCGCCCATTCTTTTCTCTTCGAATTTTCGCCAAAGATCGAATATCTTCGCGGAGCAACACCGGCCCGTCAGCTTTTGGTGATCCGCGGACTTGAATATCTTGACAAACTCGCCTTGGAATCCTCAGCGGATCTCCAGCTTCAGGAAGAATTGGCGGCGGCTTATGAAAAGGTCGGCGATGTACAGGGAAATCCGGCAAACGCCCACTTGGGCGATACGCAGGGTGCACTGGAGAGCTACGGCAAAGCTCGCGCTATATTTGAAAATCTTTTAGCCGCTAGCCCGAATAACGCCGAATTAAAAGCAAAGCTTGCGGGAAACCTTCTTACTGCGGGGCTTATTAGTTCCTACACCTCCAATTATTCGCAAGCTACGGAATTCCTCACCCGCTCGGCCGCTATGCGCGAAGATCTGCTGGCGAACGACCCGGGAAGCTATCAGGCTCGTTTCGACCTCGCTCGAGCCTATCAAACACTCGGTCTGATACCGTTTTACGAAGGCGATAATGATAAAGCCATCGAACATTACGATAAAGCCTCTGCCATTTTTGAGGAGCTGGTTAAAGAACGCCCCGACGATGTAAGAGCAGGCGAATATGCAGCCTATGCGTTCATACAAAAAGGGGAAGCTTTGGGATGGAAGACCGAATTGCGGGACGGTCTCGACAGTGTTCAGAAAGGGATCGTACGGCTCAAAGATCTTAACGCCCGTTTCCCCAATGACGCCGCCGTTTCCCGAACATTGATGCTCGGCCACCAGAAAGAAGGTGAGCTCTATTACGATCTCGAGGAAGATCAAAGCTCCGTCGAAGCATACAAGAACAGCATTGCCATCTCGGAGCGTTCGATCGGCATCGATGCTAATAATTGGCAGGCCAAGCGCGATCTTGCTCTCGGTCATAAAAAGCTTGGTCAAACGTACGAATCCATGAAAAAGGTCGATCTTTCGATCGAGCATTTGAACCGGGCAATAGATATATTTGCAGAACTGATGACAGCCGATGTTGGCTTTAGCGAAGCAAAGTATGACCTTGCCAACGCTCGGCTTCCGCTGGGCCTGAGCTACGCGACCAAAGGCGATCATCAAAAAGCGATCGACACCCTGCGGGCCGCCGCCGAAGGTTTCACCGCGGTTATGAACGAAAACCCGAAATATCAGTTTGCCCGCCGCTCGATCGCACTCACTTGCAACGAACTTGGCAAAGTGTATCTAAAGACCGGCAACAAGATCAAAGCTCGCCAAGAACTCCAAAAGGCATTGGATATGTTCGATCAAATAAAGGCGGGCGGCAATTTGCCGGAATACGACCAGAAAACGATCGAGGAGATCTCAAAACATCTTTCGGGTCTTCCAACCCTTTCCAAATAGATATTCCTATGCAAAAAAGGAGCGGCCACTAGCTTTGAGTTGCCGCTCCATTTCCATTGTTAGTTATTCTTGACCTAAAAATCAAACCGGAGCCCGACCCGCACATCACGCTGCCTGTAGGTGCGTGTCGGCACCAGAAAGTTTCGGCGGTTCGCGAGCTGCGTCGCAGTCGGATTAGCGGACATGCCAAAATAGTCTATGTATTCAGCCCCGAAACTAAAGACTGCCATATTAAAGACATTGCCTATCTCAACGTTCGGCCGCAGACGAAAACGGTCTTTGAATCGCCATTCGCGCGTGATCCCCAGATCGAAGATATATTGACGAGGGCCGATGCCGGCATTTCGAGGAAGATTGCCGCTCTTGGCTCCGATCGGCTGCAGCACGAACTTACTGTAAAATTCGTCCGATGCGACATTGCCCGGCTTGATCCATTTCAGATCTTTCAATTCGCCGTTATAGATCAATCGGTCCGTGCTTTGGTCATTCAGATTACGGTCGTAACCATACCCAAGATTGAATGGCGAAGAGCTGCCGAACCGAAACAACGGCGAAAACCTTAGCTTTCCGAGCCAATAGGGTGTATCGACGGAACCGGAGATCGCAATGCGGTGGCGGCGGTCTTGGAGACTGCGTGCCCATTCCCGGCTAAAATCATCATTTATTTCAGCATTGGAAGTATTGTTTAAGCCGTCATCCTGCATCTTCGAAAGCGTATAGACGATCCGCATGGTTGAGCGAAATCCGCCGCCGAGCTTTCTCATACGGCTGCGAAGCGAAAGGATCAATCCATTATAATGAGCGTTGCCGAGGGATGCGACGCGTTCCATCTGCTCAAAATTCGGGTTGGGACGCAAGTGGGCGACCGCGGCGAGAGCCAAGCCCAACGGCGAGCCCGTCGCATTGTTAACACTGCCTGAAACGGCCGAAGCCGGCGCGGTGGTCGTTGTGTTGACCGTATTCAAATTGACCCAGCAAGTTCCTCCGTTAAAGATCGAACATGACGTGGCAGTTGGATTTGCGGGTGCATTTCCCCGAACACCGCTTGAATCGCCAGCCGCACCAAGGTAGAAGTTGTAGGTTCGGGTCGATCCGTTAGAATTAGTGAAAACAAAGGGATTTGCCAGCAAGTATCCTGTCCAATTTTCGTAGCCGGACGGCAACACAGGCAGATTCGGATTATATTCGCGCCATAGATGGGCAGTCTTGTTTGACGTATAATTGGCTTCGAAAACCAACCCGTTGCCAAGCTGGCGTTCAAAACCAATGTTGAAATTGTACGATTCCGGAATTCTCAGGTTCGGATCGGTCGTTCGAAAGATCTCGGGCGGAGCAAATCCCAAGTTTGGGTCAAGGCCAAGTCCGCTGATGACCTGTTTCAAATTTTGCACATCCGGAAAGCTGTTTGGAAATTGTTGAGCGATCTGTCCCAAAATAGCGACACGACGCGTATCTCCGGCACCGGTTCCTATATTATTGGTGTCGAATTGGTGTAAATTTCCGCCGGTGTTCTGAATAAAATCTCCCACCGTTCTCAGCAGTGTTCGATTGTAAAATATGCCGCCGCCGAGACGAATGACGGTCTTCCCGCTTTTGAACGGGTCCCAGGCGAGCGCCGCACGCGGGCCGAAATTGTTTTTATCGTCCAAAACAGACTCTCGTTCATAACGCAGCCCATAGGTAAGTGTCAGATTTCGGGCAGCTCGAAACGAATCTTCGGCATAAAGTGCCCAATAGGTGTTGTTTATATCAGCAGCCGTGCCGAAATTTTGGCGATATCTCGAAAGTGTGTTGTTGGAAAATTCCAAGACATTCCTAAAATTGAAGGTACCGGTCGATTCGGCAAGCGATATCGCGTTTGAATCGACCCGTTGAATATCCAATCCGCCGCGAAAAGTATGTCGATCCGTTGTGTAGCTGACCGAATCTTGGATCTGCCAGCGGCACTCAATGCGGGTCGAGGCAAACCCGCTATTTGAATTTGATGTGGAATTTCCCGCGATCAAGGTTTGCGTGCTGTTCGTGATCGGGTTTCGATAACCCACCAGCACGACCGGAGCTCCCGGGTTGTCCGTTTCAAAGCTCGGTTCATAGTTCGACCACTGAAAGCGAAACTGGTTGACGGCTCTTTCACCGAGAACCCAATTGTCCGTGAAGTTCATCGCTTCGGTGTCTCGATTCGTTGCCTGAAGTGCGTCTTCGATGCGGGTGGTCGCTGCTCCGCGAACGCGTCTATTTTTGCTTCGCCCAACCTGCACCGCCACGGTTATATCGTTATTTGCAAACAATTTGTGGTCAACACGGCCCATATAGATGTGTCGTCGATTTGGTGTATCGATCTGCAATGTGAACGGCGATATGTAACCTGCTAAAGCCGGGCAGTTCGCCGGATCAGCATTGTCGCAGAACCGCTGACTGCCGGTTGGTGAAGGCATCGAAAAATGCGGATTCGGAGCCACCGGCACGAACGTATCGATCAATGTTGTGTCCTTCAGATCAGTATGTTCATAGGTAAACGAAAAGAAAGTTCGTTTACTGCCATCATAAAGATATGGCAGCTTGACCGGACCGCTCAACGTAAAGCCGGGATTGTATTCGGTCAGAGGCAGACGCGGGTAAGCTCGGCTATTGTTGTACCAGGTGTTGGCATTCAAATTGTCGTCCCTAAAGAACATGAACGCCCGGCCGCGAAACTTCTTTCCACCGCTGCGGGTTCGTATATTGATGCGGCCGCCGGACGCCCGCCCGTACTCTGCGGAAAACTGATTGCTGACAACCTGAACCTCTTCGATCGCTTCCAGAGATGGCTGAAATCTGAAACCCGCCGATTGATCGTCGTTATTGTCCAATCCGTCAACCGTCAGATTATTCGAATATGAAACACCGCCGGCCAGCGAGAAGTTTCCCTGCTCTGCCGGTGCACCGCGCGGATCCGCATTGCGGTCTTCCGCTAGATCGCGGGTTGAAAGAGCTTCTTCTGAAGTTCCGCCCAGCGTCAAAACCAAATTGAGCGGATCTCGGCTATTGTTCGGCAGTTCCTCGATCTGCTGCGTCGTTATGGTTCCGCCCACCACCGTTCGCGAAGTATCTATCAGCGGCGAATCATCCTCTGAGACCGTGACCGTTTGTTCGGCACGAATGTCAGCCGGAGAAAGGCTAAAGTTCATCTGCACATTTTGACCGGCAACAGTTTTGACATCGACCTTTTCCTGAATGCCGAATCCGGCGGCTTCCACACGGATCGTATAAACACCGGGCTGAAGTTCGATCAAGCGATATGCCCCATTCTCGTTGGAAACAACTGACCGTTCGGTCCCGGTTTCGACATGTATCGCCCTTACGGCCGCTCCGGCAACATTTTGCCCGTTAACATCGGCGACCTTGCCGGCAATAGAAACTTCATCAAGATCCTGGGCCGCAGTGATAAGGGCACAAAAAAGCACAAATGCAATAGAAAACACGGGTTTCCCAAACAGGTTTTTCATCGAAAATCTCCGAAATTAAGTTTTTTTATATATAGGGTCCGCGGACGGAAAGATGATATTGCACCAAGTGTAGGTAAAAAAGCAATCGGCCGAGAGTTCATTTCCCGACCGATCTTTTTTACTGTTCGTTTTCGTCCACCGTAATGTGTACGCGTCGAACCCGTGAGATTGGTATCAATGCTTCTGTTCGGTTAAAATCTCGAACATTCTGTGAGAATTCTCCGGCATGAGATTTAAGGTATTCGAAAAAGCGTTCAAATTCCTGCTGCATAGCGTCCATTTTTTCACGCATATTCAAAATGATCTCAACGCCCGCAAGATTTACGCCCAATTCGCGCGTAAGGGACAGTATTACCTCAAGCCGCTCGATGTCGTCATCCTCATAAAGCCTTGTATTGCCGATCGATCGTGAAGGCCGCAGCAATCCCTCCCGCTCGTAAACCCGCAGCGTTTGCGGGTGTATGTCGTACATTTCCGCGACGGCACTTATCGTATATGTCTTGACCCGTTTTTTCATCGTCACCTATCACAAGCACATAGCCTTGCGCGGGCTGTCAGAGTTGAGCTTTTCAAATTGCCGCAGAACGTCTTTTGTCTCCTCAGAAAGCACCTTCGGCAGAACTATTTTGACCTCTATGAATTGATCTCCTCGCAACGAAGGATTTCGCAGCGACGGGAACCCGCGTTCACGCAACCGAAACTTCTGTCCGGACTCCGTGCCGGGCGGAATTTTAAGCTGCGCCTTGCCTTCAACGGTCGGCACTTCGATCTTGGCTCCAAGAGCAGCCTCAGGCACCGTTATCGGCACGGTGACATAGATATTGTCACCCTTGCGCGTAAAGAATTTATGGCTGCCGACGTTCGTTAAAATGAATAGATCGCCCGGTTCTGCTCCGAGCCTGCCGCCCTGGCCTTTTTTCGGTATTCGCACTCGCGAGCCCGTATCAACGCCGGCCGGGATCTTTACCTTGACCTGCTCGGTCTTTGGCGTAGTTCCCTTGCCATGGCAAAGAGAACATGGCTCGCGACGCCGTCCGGTTCCATCACAGTCCGGACATTCCTGCGAAAATTGCAGTCTGCCGCCGGAACGCATTACCTGACCGGTTCCTTTACAGGTCGGGCAAGTGACCACCGGCCCGCCCGTGTCTCCCGCCCCGTGACAACGCGAGCATTGTTCGGAACGGTTTACCGTAATATTTGTCGTTAGGCCGCTGAACGCTTCTTCAAAACTTAAAGCAAGCGGGATCTCAATGTCGCGTCCCCGTTTTGGCATCGCTCGCGGCGGTTCCGGTTGTGCCTGTCGGCCACCAGCCCCGCCGGAACCAAAAAGATCCGAAAAAATATCTCGGAAACTTGAGCTTGAAGATGCCGGACCGCCGGCACTGAAATCAAACCCAGAAAAATCGAACCCGCCGGCACCGGCCCCCGCTGCTCCGCCGCCCGGCCCCGCACCAAAGGGAGCATCGGCATCGAGGTTGTCGTTGTAGTATCCAAAGCGGTCAAAGACCTTTCGCTTCTTGTCGTCCGAAAGAACGTCGTAAGCTTCCTGGACCTCCTTGAATTTGTCCTCCGCGACCTTGTCGTTCGGATTCACATCAGGATGGTGTTTGCGAGCCAACCGGCGATAGGCCTTTTTAATATCCTCCGCCTTTGCGTCCTTTGCGACCCCTAATACCTGGTAATAATCTTTCTTTGCCATTAACAGTTTTATTATTTGACCGCTTCTACATTTATTGCGATCAAGCGATCAATGCGTTTTTATATCCGTCCGGCTCAAGCCCGATATCGAACGTTTGCGAAGCTAGCAGAGCGGCACCGGCCTTTTCAGCAAATTCGCTTTTATGAAGCTTGAGACGATCAACGTGACTAGGCCATCTCTGAACCTTCGCTTTGACCGTCGAAACTTTAGTAAAATGAGCGGCTACTTTATTCACCGCTCACAATTTACGACTCAACGCTTAGTCTTTCTTCTCGTCTTCGACATCGACATATTCGGCGTCGATCACGTTTTCGTCCGCTGCGTCCGCGTTGCCGCCGCCGGCACCGGCAGATGAAGCTTGTTCTTCCGCCTGTCCGCTGCCAGCATCGTTCGCTGTTTGGCTGTAAAGCACTTCGGCCAGCTTGTGCGACGCTGTCTGCAGCCGTTCGTATGCGTTATTCATTGCATCCGGGTCGCTGCCTCCGAGAGCGGTTTTCGAATCCGACAATGCTGATTCGATCTCGCCTGCGGCTGCTGCGTCAAGCTTGTCCTTATTCTCAGACAACGTTTTTTCCACGCTGTAAACAAGGCCGTCCAACCGATTGCGAGCTTCGATCTCCGCACGTTTCTTTTCGTCCTCACCGGCATGAGACTCAGCATCTTTCATCATCTTGTCGATCTCTTCCTTCGACAGGCCGCTCGAAGCGGTGATGGTGATCTTCTGTTCACGTCCGGTACCTACATCCTTTGCCGAAACGTTCACTATACCGTTAGCATCGATATCAAATGTGACCTCGACCTGCGGAACCCCACGCGGTGCCGGCGGAATGCCGACCAGGTGGAATTTTCCAAGGGTCTTGTTGTCTGCGGCCATCGGACGCTCACCTTGCAATACATGAACCTCGACACTGGTCTGATTGTCCGAAGCCGTCGAAAACGTTTCGCTCTTTCGGGTCGGAATGGTCGTATTCTTAGTGATCATCGGCGTCATGACACCACCCAAAGTCTCGATCCCGAGCGACAGCGGCGTAACGTCAAGCAGCAAAATGTCGGTCTTTTCGCCTCCAAGCACGCCGGCTTGAACCGCCGCACCAAGGGCCACCACTTCGTCCGGATTCACGGATTTATTCGGGTCTTTGCCGAAAAAGTCCTTGACCATCTGCTGAACTTTCGGGATGCGGGTCGAACCGCCGACCAAAACCACCTCTTCGATGTCTTTTGGCTCAAGACCGGCGTCTTTCAACGCCTGCTCCACCGGCGGCATCAGCCGTTTCAAGATCGGCTCGACCAATGCTTCGAATTTCGAACGCGTCAATTTCATCACCAAGTGCTTTGGACCGGAAGCATCAGCCGTGATGAACGGAAGATTGATCTCGGTTTCCATTGCCGATGAAAGCTCCACCTTGGCCTTTTCCGCAGCCTCTTTCAAACGCTGCAGTGCCATTTTGTCGTTGGCTAGATCAATTCCCTGATCCTTTTTGAATTCATCGATTATCCATTTGATCAAAGTTTCATCGACATCATCGCCGCCGAGGTGCGTGTCGCCGTTGGTCGATTTAACTTCGACCACGCCTTCACCAACTTCAAGGACCGAAATATCAAAGGTACCGCCGCCGAAATCGAACACCGCAATAACTTCGTCCTTCTTTTTGTCCAGGCCGTAAGCCAATGCCGCAGCGGTCGGTTCATTGACGATACGCAACACATCAAGGCCCGCGATCTTACCGGCATCCTTGGTGGCTTGTCGCTGTGCGTCATTAAAATACGCCGGCACCGTAATGACCGCCCGGTCAACTTTCGCGCCAAGATAATCTTCGGCAGACTGTTTCAATTTTTGAAGGATCATTGCCGCGATCTCCGGCGGGCTGTATTGTTTGCCTTCAGCGTCAATACGAACGTCGCCGTTCGATGCTTTTTCTACCTTGTAGGGAACCTGCTTGATCTCGCCCTGCACCTCATCAAATTTGCGGCCCATGAATCGCTTTATCGAATAAAGCGTGTTTTCAGGATTTGTTACCGCCTGGCGCTTTGCCACCTGACCAACCAGTCTGTTGCCATCCTTAGTGAAAGCAACTACGGACGGCGTTGTGCGGCCGCCCTCGGAATTTGTGATAACTACGGGTTCGCCGCCTTCCATAACGGCTACGACCGAATTGGTCGTCCCCAGATCAATACCTATGATTTTGCTCATTCTTGTATTATCTCCGCTTAATTAAAATTACTCGCTCAAAAAATTAAATACGACAATGAAATGCGATATTACTTGAGCCTGATATAAATATAAAGGTTGAGTGTAGTGTTGTCAAGTTATTTTTAATGCCTCTTATCAATTTATTCGACTTTTATTCTTCGACTTTTATTTTTGACCGCTTTGACGCTAAACTTATCAGAGCATAACCAAAAACAACCTGCGTGAATTCGAAGCTGCAATGAACTATCAAGAAAACATTCTCGGCCTTATAGGCAAAACACCATTAGTACAGATCAATAACATCACCAAACAGCATAAGATCAAAGCCAAGATCTACGCTAAAATGGAAAGCCTCAATCCCGGCTATTCCGTCAAAGACCGGATCGGCATTTCGATGGTCGATTGGGCGGAAGAAAATGGTGTGTTGAAAAAAGGCGGCACTATCATCGAGGCCACGTCCGGCAACACCGGCATCGGGTTGGCCCTGGTCGCGGCCGTTCGCGGCTATCGATGCATTTTCGTATTGACGGATAAAGTTTCCGTCGAAAAGAATCGGTATCTAAAGGCTCTTGGTGCAGACATTGTCGTCTGCCCGGCCGCGGCCAAGCCCGGAACGCCGGACCATTACGTGGCAACGGCAAAACGCATTGCTGAGGAAACACCAAATTCGTTTTATCCGGATCAGTACAACCATCCGGCAAATCCGGCGGCCCATTACCGAACGACGGGTCCCGAGATATGGGAAGATACCGACGGCAAGATCACCCATTTTGTTTCGAGCATTGGCACGGGAGGCACGATCAGCGGCACGGGCCGTTTTCTGAAGGAGATGAATCCAAAGATCAAGGTGATCGGGGCCGACCCGTACGGCTCGATCTTCAAGACCTATAAAGATTCCGGACACGTGCCCGAAGCAACGCCGTATTTGGTCGAGGGTATAGGGCAAGCATTGCCGACGGGCAACGCCGACCTTGCAATTATTGACGACATCATCAACATAACGGACCGCGAATCTTTCAGCTTTGCCCGCCAACTTTCGCGACAGGAAGGCATTTTTTGCGGCGGCTCGACCGGAACTATTTTCGCTGCGGCTTTAAAGGTTGCAAAAAATCTTGATGAAAACGGTCAAGTTGTGTTCATTGTGTGCGATACTGGTGAACATTATTTGACGAAGTTTCATTCAGACGAATGGATGAAGGAAAAGCTGTTGCTTGAACCGCAACGAATTACGGCCGGGCTGATCGCCGAAACCAAGAACGCGGCGGCCCCGCGTGAGCTGATATTTGTTTCGCCCGAAGATCTAGTCAGTGAGGCAATGACAAAAATGAGCGAAACCGGCATAACACAGATCCCGGTTTTGGAAGACCGGCGCTCCGTTGGCAGCTTGCGCGAAAATCGGATCTTGGTTAAATTGATCGAAAATCGCGACCTTCTCAACGCCAGGGTTGCGGATGTGATGGAAGAAAGTTTTCCGGTTATCGAGGTTGATTCGACCTTTGCTGAGATCAGATCGAACTTGCGGGAACACCCTGCTGTTCTGATCGAAGATTTCAAGCGGATATCCGGCATCATTACCCGTTCAGACTTGCTTGACCTGCAAAAGTAGGTCAACTATCTAGTTTTTGGAGGAACCGCAGAGATGAGCGAACAAGAACTGAATAGCTCGAACACCCCAAATCCTTCGGACGACCAGAATGCTGATATCGACCGCGCGGCAGGGCCCAGCGATCCTTCAACATGGCAGATGCCCCGGCCCGTCTTTCAACAGACCAGCGGATATCTACCGCAAGGTTTCGTTAAAGAAATTGAAAAGCAGGCTTCGTGGGAGGTTCAACCGGCGGCCCCGGCAGAATCTGCGGTTTCACCCGACGACATTGCGGACCTAGGCTTTTTTGAGAGCCCCGAGGATTGGCCGGCCGGCGAACAGGACGCGTTACCGGTGCAAACGGCTCCGCCGAATGCTCCGCCGAGCGGCCCGTCAGCTTCGATCGCGGATATTGCGATCGAACCGCAGCCCGATATCTCCGATCAATTCGTTTATATGGAAGAAGTTACGCCGGCTCCGGCCCCGTCCGCTAAAGGCGGCTCCGGCAAGCTAATGATCTTTGTGGTGCTGGTGGTGTTTCTGCTTCTTTTAGCAGCGATCGTCACCGCGGCCGTCTATTTTCTGATTTTGTCTGAGGGCACGCCCGCGTCAAACAATTTCTAAAGGCAAAATCCGGCGGCGATCTCCGTCATTTAAAGGCAAGGCCTGTCTTTCGCCGCGAACTGCGAATTGGAACGGCTGTAATTTTTGTTATTATTCTTATAAAAAGATGCCGTCGGCAACAATAAAATTTGATGATCGCGAGATCCCGCTGGGGCCGGGCAGGGTAAGTATTGGCCGCACGGCGGACAACACCGTTTCTTTTCCGTCAGATTCCAACGTTTCCCGCTATCATGCCCGCATTGAATCGAGCGGCGAAGACTTTCTTATTTCAGACCTCGGCAGCAGCAACGGCACCACCGTCAACGGTTCACCCGTGACGGCGGAAACCGCTCTTTCTGACGGCGATGTGGTCGCTTTTGGCGGGTCCAGCCAACTGACCTTTGAGATGAAAAAGGAAGATTCGGGCTCTTCCACCGGTACGGGTGCTATGGCCGGCGGTTCGGGGTTTGGCGGCGATAGCTCCGAAAGCCATGATCCGAGCCCTGAAGCGGCGATGGCCGCGACAAACGACGAAGAGGTTGCCGGCGGATCGAAGAAAATGCTGATGGTCGCCGGCGGCACTTGCTTAGTTGCAGTGATCGCCGTTGCCGCGGCCGGGGCATTCTATTTCACCAGAGGCTCGTCTTGTGCTCCAAAAGCTTCAATATCGAGCCCGGAGCCGGCTGACATCATCTATGATGCTACGGAGATCGTGCTTGATCTGCGAGATGGAGCTTGCGTGCAATCGGCGTCGTACATGATCGATGGACAGGAATTTGCCAGAACGGATGAATCGCCGTATTCGGCGACTTTTGACCCCAAAGAGTTCGCAGAATTGTCCGACGGCTCTGAACACACTATTTCCGTACTGCTTCGCGACCAAGACGGCTCGGTGGTGGCTGATCAGCCTTCAGTTCGCATCGCTCTGGAAACCCGACGTTCGGAAAAGCCTACGGCACCTCAACCACCGACCGGCGGCGGCCCTCAGCAGCCAACCTTGCCGACCGGAAAAGCGATCTCGCTTATCGATATTCAAGCAATGGCCCAGCAATTCGTAAAGCAGCTGCCGGGTAATTTCCCATACAACATCTCGAACAAGCAATTTTTGGAAGAGGTACAGAAAAAGACCGCCGAATATGCTCAGGACGGCTTTTACGCAAAGGCGGAACCATTTGCCGATACGATAAACATTTCTTTCCACCGCGACAATGGCGTTCCGGCCCAATTTGGTTATTTGACCGCATTCAGTCGCAGCAAATTCGTTCCTGCTAAGAACGGTGTCAACGAAGGCCTATGGCAAATGTCCAACGATTTCGCGGCGTCCAACGGGTATATCGGACAATGCGGAACAGAGACGATCGCCGACGCTAAACAGGCCTGTGCGGCGAAAGCTGCGGCACTTTATGCTAAGTTTCTGGTCTATAGCGTATTCGATGGCGACCTTGTTTACAGCGCAGCCGCTTTCGGCAGATCTCCGCAGGACGCCGCAGCCTGGAAATCCACCCTCCCCGCAAACCGCTTCGATCTTTGGAACTCGATCAAAACAGCTCCGGAACGCGAACAGCTCATTAGATTTTTTGCCGCCGGCATCGTTGCAGAAAATCCGCAGAAGTTCGGGTTGGCAAAAGACCAGCCGCTTTCAGTGCTGTATCGTGTTACGATGTAATATAGGATCGAGATGTTTGAGGTAAGTTTCACAACTACCGGCCCCGAAGGGACACGCGACATACAGTTCACCGGCGAGAAGCTGTCTTTTGGCCGCGGCAGCGAAGCGGATCAACGCTTTGCCGATGACGGTCTTTCGCGTCTGCACGCCACCATTCACCGCGAAGACGACAATGTGTGGATCGTTGATGAGAATTCGTCCAACGGAACTTTCGTCAACGGCGTTCGCATTGATGGACGGGGAACCCCGATCAACGAAGGCGATGAGATCCGCATTGGCAACCATGTCCGGATGACCGCTCATTTCGGACAGACTCAAAAAATTGAAGCGGCTGAGGCCCCGGCTGCAGCGGCTCCTATTGCAAGGCCGGCGGCCGCGGCGGAACCGATCAAGGCAGGCAGCATCTTGCCGATCGCGTTGATCGCCGGAGCGTTTCTGGTCGTCACTCTTTCCGTTGCTTTTATAGCCGCAATGGTCATTTCCCCGGGCGGGCCCGAAGTCGTGCAGAATCGCGGAACCGCTCCGGAAGAGGATGATGACGACATTGGCGGATCGAAACCGTCGCCAACGCCCCGAGGCACCGACACGAAGACTGACGCTAATTCGGGCAATGTCGGCAGCAATGGGGGCGTGCCGGGCGACACTCCGCTTCCTCCTTCCGGTGGCGGGCCGCAGTACACACCGCCGTCGGGTAAAAAATATCTGGATATGTCCGACAGCGAACGCCGTCAATATCTGGCTGATCGCGCAATGAAGCTTGCGCAGCAGATCGGCAATTCTTCGAGCGAAGCAATACCACCCGCGGCGGTGGACAAAATAAAAAGTTTTACCGATGCATACGCAAAGCGCATTGGGGTCAAGCCGCTTTCCGGATGTCGCTTTGGCGATAATCTGCAAGTGACCTATGAAAGAGCAAGCAAAAATGCTCCTTTTATTATTCACGCTTTCAATTCCAGCGGCACCGACCCCCGTATCGGACTCTATCTGGCAATGATCGAATCGGAACATTGTGTGTGTCTGCAAAGCCCGACCGGCCCGCTCGGAATGTTTCAGTTCGCCTTCGCTACGGCAAAAATGCACTTTACCCCGAGCGACGGGCTTGTCAAAGGAGCGACCCCATCCAGCCCGGATGACCGCTGCAAGCCTGAACCGGCGGCTCGCGGTGCCGCTTCTTACATGAAAGCCTTGACCGGACGTTATGGCACGGGCCCGGCCAGTGTTCCGCTCGCCATAGGCAGCTATAACAGCGGCGAAGGCGGATTGAGCACAAATTTGGTCAAAGCACTTGAATCAGATAAAGGGCTGCCTCGTGATTTTTGGACATTGATCGCGAACGGCGACAAACTATCGAAACAATTTCAGGCAGAGAATTTCAAGTACGTTCCTAAATTCTTTGCCGCGGCTATAATCGGTGAGAACCCTCAGGATTTTGGGCTTAAGCTGCAGCCGCTTACAACCTATACAAAATAGATCTATAATTACTTTGACCTTTTATTCTTGAAAATGACGCATTTACTTGGTGTACGGTGCGTTCTTTGAAAAGGAGATCTTTTGACGACGGCAATGAGCGATCTGTGGCTGATATATAAGATGGCAGGAGAAGAACAGCGGATAGCCGTGACCGGCGACCTGTTTGCCGTTGGCCGCCATTCCCAGATGGATCTTGCCATCAGCGACGCCCGGCTTTCGCGGGAACACCTGCGCATCCGCCGGCTAGGGGTCATCTTCATGGCCGAAGACGCGGGGTCAAGCAACGGCACTTTGCTTAACGGCGAAGAATTGTGGCAAGCCTCCCCATTGGCCCATGGCGATATTCTAAGCCTCGGAGGCATGGAAGTACGTATTGAAACTGCCGCCGGTCAAGAGCAGTCAGCCGCGCCAAACTCGCCGATAGATGAGCCTTCAGCCGCTCCGGCTTCACCGGCAGCGGCGTCAGTCTCGGCTGCATCACCGGCAGCGGCCCCCGCTTCGTCCGCATCAAGCGGCGGTTCATCGATGATGCTTTTTATCGTCGCTCCGATACTGGGCGTTGTTATATTAGGAGGCGTCCTCGGTTTTTTGTTTCTTCGCGGCGGGACCGAGGTGGCCCATGGCAGCAATGACAATATCTACGCCGGCAGCGGAGGTGACGAAGATACCGATGAAGAACCGCGGACCAATTCGCGTACTGACGAAAAAAAAGAGGTCCCCGGCGGAATTTCGACGGGGCCTTCCGCACCGGCCGGCGGCAACACCGCTCCCGCGTCTCCGGGCGGAACGCAGCCCGGGACCGGAACTCAACCCGGCGGTTCGGGTTCAGGATCCGATGGCCCGATAGATATCGTTAAGCCGGGCAAGGACAGCTCGGCCACGGCTAAGATCCAGTATAGCGGCACCTCTTTTTTACGAAGGATCGCTCAAAACGACCCGAAAGCCTTTATGTCATCGGAACAGGCGGGAATGATCGCCGCAAAGGTGTCCCAGTTCTCGCGTTCGTCCGCTATCGCACAGAATCTGAATTCAGTGCGCAAGAACGCCGGCCAGATCAAATCGGCGGCAGAGACAATAAATGTCCGGCCTCAGTTCTTAGCCATTGCCGCAATGTCCCGAATGGGAAATCGTTCGGGTGATGTAATGGCCGCCGTCAATGAAACGGCCGCGGTGTTTAGCAAAATGAAACCGCACCTGGACAGCGAATTGGGCGACGATGCCCTTTTAATGATGGCGGCTTACGATCAAGGAGCCAACGGCGATATATTGAAAGTGAGAAATATGCTGCAGGATCTGGCAAATAAATTTCCTCAAAGCGCTCGTGAGATACGTACGATCTGGTTTCTGCAAAAAAATAATAAGATCTCGCAAGGAGAATACGACGCGGCCGTAAACTTCCTTGCGATCGGCGTCATCTCGCAAAATCCCAAGGATTTTGGCGTCAATGCTGAGCCGGTCCAATTATAGTTCCGGTAAAGGTTAGTCAAATTTTGTTGAAAAATGTTCCCCGGCCGGCGTTCCCGGCGAGAAGTATATTTTTGTGCTTGGGCGGAGTTTTGACTCTGCTGTTTACTAATTTCGCCAGTCGTTTTACTATTTAGCTCTAACCTGTTTATGAGTAAATACCGCAAGATAGTTTGGAATGAAGGGATGCTTCTAACGCCGCATCACTTTCAGCAATGGGACAATTATTACGATGAATTGCTGAATTCGCGGTCCCGCTCAATACTCCAGCACGACTATGGTGTGCTCGATATCCAGATCAATAATGAAGCGATCGCCAACGGCGAATTTCAATTGACACAATGTCGCGGCGTTTTGAAAGACGGCCTAATGGTGAATGTTCCTGACGCCGAGGGCGTTCCGCCGATGCGGCCGGTCGGCAATCATTTTCGCGTCGAAGCCGAAAAGCTTGGTGTACATTTGGCAATTCCCGCCAAAAAGATCGGCGAGGCAAATTTCTTGGCGAACGGAGCGGTCCCGAACAACAACATACGCTTTCTGCAAGAAGCTATTAGCGTTAAGGACGAGACCACCGGGACCAACGAACAACCGCTAGCATTTGCCAAAAGCAATTTCCGCATTATATTCGACGACGAACTTCGGGACGGCTTCACCTCTATCAAGATCGCCGAACTCGAACGAACGCCAACGGGCCAAATAAAGATCTCAGACGATTACATTCCGCCCGTGCTGAAAATAACTGCTTCACCTTGGCTGGTGAGCATGCTTCGGCAATTGGTCGAAATATTGATCACAAAAAGCGCCAGTCTTGGCGAACAGCGTCGGCAATCGAATGCGTCGCTCGCTGATTTCACGACATCCGAGGTCGCCGTTTTCTGGCTCCTGAACACGATCAATGCCTCGATCCCGACGATGGCCCATTATTTCAGGTCACCGGTCATTCACCCGGAAAAGCTCTATCTTGAAATGGCCGCTTTGGTCGGAAAGTTGATGACATTCTCTCTGGAATATCATCCGAAAGACATCGTCCACTACGACCACGATGATCTTTATTTCACTTTCAACAGTCTGTCCTTGCAGCTAAAAGAGCTGCTTGAAACGGTCATTCCGAGCCGCTGCGTCGCAATTCCGCTGGAAAAGACACGCGACACACTGTATGTCGGCCGCATCGACGACGAGCGTTTGTTGAAAGAAGCCGGTTTCTATTTGGCCGTGCGGGCCCAAATGCCCGAATCGAAACTTATCGAGGGCGTTCCGCGTGTCGTCAAGATCGCTTCCCGCGACGTCATCGATTCCGTGATCGGATCGGCATTGCCGGGTGTGGTGCTGACCCATTCCAGTCCGCCGCCGGCTCCGATCCCGGCCCGTGTCGGTTTCAAATATTTCCAGCTCGATTCTATCGGGCCCTATTGGAAAGGCATCGCCGGTTCAAAAGTGATCTCGGTCTATGTGCCGAACGAGATACCGGATGAAAAGCTAGAGCTTTACGCTGTTAAGCCCTAGCCGCTGTCTTACCACAGGTATCCGGAAGAATCGATCAGTAGAGTTTTTATGAGCGAGAACAACGCAAAAAACGATCTAGTGGCATTTGCCGGGCCGGTCTTTGACCTGATATTGCGGGTCAAAGCCGGAATTGTTGTGCCTTCGAACGAACTCCGGCCCAAGATCGCCGGCATGCTTCAGGATTTTGAAAAACGGGCTGAACGTTATCGGTTCAATCATAAGATCGTCCAGGTCTCAAAATTTGCTCTTGCCTCTTTTGTGGACGAAACCGTTTTGACCAACAATTTCCCGCTGCGTGACGAATGGGAAAAATACCCGCTCCAGCTTGAATATTTCGGCGAACAACTCGCCGGCAACAAGTTCTTCGATAAGCTTGATGCAATGATCAAACAGATCGATGTGACGGCCGATGCGGTTGAGATCTACTATTTCTGCATGCTTTTAGGTTTCAAGGGACGCTACGCCATCTATGAACACGAAAAGCTTTTGGCGATAATGCAGCACACGGCCAATGCGTTGGTCAAGGCGGGCAAGATCCGCCCGGTGGAATTGTCGCCCCATTGGCTGGCAAATGATCAGCCGCCGCCGCCGGAAAAGAAAGGTATGCCGACCTGGGCCAAGGTCGGTGCCGGAGCCGGCCTCGCTTTGGCGTTCATTGTCTATATGATCATGTTTTTGGCTTCTTCAAAATTTTTGCAGGAAGCGGTCGCAAACCTTCAGCTTTAGGCTGCGGGCTTTTTCGAACAGATTCTCAGGGTTTCGGTTATGAGCAGTTTTCACGTAAATCAGCTAAAATTCGCTTTCGGTTTGGGCGGCATGCTGTCGTTCTATGGATTGGTCATGGTCATCGTGTGGATGCTGCCTCCAACCACCGCTTCCTACAACTACAAAATTGCGGTTGTCGCCGCCGTTCTGCTCACCTTGCCTTTCGCTTTGATAATTATGTTCGTCGCGAGCCGGCGAGCTAAAAAGAAACGCAAGCAGCTGGAAGCGGAAAAGGCGGGCAATGCCGAAGCGGCAGCCGTTCCCCAACAGCAACAGCAGCAACAGGTGGCTGCGAATGCCGGGGTTGATACCGATATCGACGCCGGAGCTCAGGAAACCATCCAGTTTCTTCGCTCCTCGAACCTTGGCGAGAACGGCAAAGACGCCGTCTATTCTCTGCCCTGGTATATCGTCGCCGGGCCTGCCAAAGCCGGAAAAAGCTCGCTCGTACTTGGTTCGAACCTTAACTACCAGACATTGCCCAGCCAACGGCAATCAGAACAAAAATTCATTCGCCCTACTGCGGCTGTCGATTGGCGTGTAACCAGCGAGGCTGTTTTTGTTGACACATCCGGGCGTTATCAGGGCGAAGGCGGCGAGGCCGAAGAATGGGCATCACTTTTGGAAACCATCAAAAAGAATCGCCCAAATCGCCCGGTCGATGGGTTTATTCTGACGATCGATTGTGAGCAGATACTCAAGGGCGATGAACGCGAGATCGAAGAATCCGCGAAACTGCTCCGAAGCCGCCTTGATGATGCAGTTGCCCGTCTAAAAGTAAATTTTCCGGTCTATTTGGTTTTCACGCACGCCGACGCCATCGAAGGTTTCCGTGATTCCTTCTCGACCTCAAAAAATGAAGGCAAGAATCTTGTTTGGGGCGCAACTATACCGATCGAAAAAAGCGAAGAAGCTCAATCGATGTTTGATGGCGAATACGAATTGCTTCATAGTTCGCTAATGAAGCGCCGACTGGCTCGGCTTTCGGCACCTTTCCCGCCGGTTCGCCAGCTGCGCATTTTCAATTTTCCGTTGCATTTCGGTTCTGCCCGGCGCCGTTTTGCGGCTTTCGTCAATACCCTTTTCCGGCCGAATCCGTTCAGCCAAAACCCCTTTCTCCGCGGTTATTATTTCACGGCCGCTCCGCCGGCTCCGCAAACCGGAAACACACCGCAAACCGTCGGTCAAACCTATTTTACAGAGCGCTTGACACGGGATGTGATCTTGCGGGACAAAGACCTCGTCCAGACCTTTATTGCTCAAAAACAGCGGGCACCGATCTTTGGTTGGATGATGACCTTTCTGGGCGCACTCCTTGTTCTCGGCCTGCTCGCCATGTCGTTCGTTTCGCTTTTGTCCAACCGCCAGATACTCCAAAATGCCGAGGGTCTCGGCGGACAGGTACTAACGATCGCTCGGGCAGATGCCAAAAAGAACGTTTTGGACAAGACCGAAGACGAAACACGCAGAGAGCTGAATGCGGTCGAAGACCTGCGTGTGCTGATGTCGGAACTCGACACATATGAACGTGACGGAGCTCCGATCTACCTCCGTTTCGGGCTTTATTCCGGCAATCATATTTACAAGAAAAATCTTCTGCCGATCTATATGACGGTTGTCGAGAAACGTTTCAAAGCGCCTACGGTGAGCCGGATGGAAGCTGATCTGCGAAAATTTGCCGCCAGCCAGCCGGTTGTTAATCCATCGCAATTGACGGACGCCGAAGAGAAAAATTTGGCAGCCAATTACGACCTGCTGAAGGCCTATCTGATGCTGACCGGCCAATTTAAGGAAAAAGCGGACGGCACGCATATAGCTAATACGCTGAAAACCTATTGGACATCCGAATCGAAAGTGCCGCCGGATATGAAACTCGTCGCATTGCAGCAACTCGATTTCTGGGCTAAGCAGGTCGATCGCGACGACGATGACTACCGCTTTCCGCGGATCAGCCCCGATGGCAAGTTGATCGCCGATGCCCGCAATAAATTGCAGGCCTTCCCTGCTCCGTACCGGTATCTCAGCCGTAAGGTAACGGAGATATCCAAAGAGATCGACGACAAGGTCGGACAAACGTCTGCCGAAGCCATCCTTGCCCGCAATGCAGCCGATGCGACCTTCATTACCGGCAGCTATGCCGTTCCAAGCGCTTATACCCGCAGCGGTTACGAGCTAATGAAAGTGGCCATCGCCGAAGCCGACCAAAAACTTAGCGAAGACGATTGGGTAATGGGCGAAGACGGCAAAAAGCAAGCCGCTCAATCGACCGACGCCGCTAAGATCGAAGATCGCTATATGCGAGATTATGCCGATAACTGGCGTCGTTTCGTCAAGGGGATCGAGGTCAAGCCTTACAGGAACAAGGACGATGCCTCAGCCGCATTGCAAAGCTTTTCTTCGGCAAATTCGCCGATCAAGATCTTGGCCAGAGAGATCGCCAAGAACACGAATCTCTCGGCACAGCTCGAACCGGATGGCTGGTTCGAATGGATCAAGAGCTTTATTTTCAGAAAGAAAGCTACCGGCCCGGGAAGCAGTGCTCCCGAAAAGGACTTTCGTCCGCTTTTCACCTTCGTCGGAGATCCGTCTAATCCGCAAAATTCGAACCTCGAAAAATATCAGGCGGAGATCGGCAAACTTTATAACGATTTCAATGGACGTTCGGACGATGAGATCAAAAAGATAGCTCAGGAGATGGCGAACGATAAAGATCCGCTGAAGATCCGTCAGCGCGATACCGCGATCACCGGTTTGATCAGCGGCTTTAACGAAACGGCGGCCGGCCAGGATCTAGCGGCGTTGCTGCAAAAGCCTATCGGAAATCTTCGGTCGCTGCTCGGTGCGGGAGCCCGCGAACAGATAATTAAGATCTGGAACGAACAGATCTTGCCCGAAGCCAAACAGATCGAGCGCGGATATCCGTTCGAAGACGGCGATTCTGAGACCGATCTGACAAAGCTGACCGCTTTCCTTAACCCGGTAGATGGCAAATTCTCTAAATTCTTTGACGATCGTTTGAGCAAATATTTCGACGAGGTCGAAGGAAAATACAAGGTCAAAGAAGGCAGCGAGGTCGTTTTCGATGACGCATTTGTGGAATACCTGAATAATCTGATGCGGCTTCGAAAGGGGCTTTTCGGCTCAAATCCGACACCAAAATTCGAATACGAATTTGCGTTCAAGCCGAGCAAAGATGCTCTGATCGAAGTGACCATTGACGGGCAAAAGACCGATTCCAGCGGCACCGGCTCGCTTAAGGGAACTTTCCCGGGTGCCTCGGCGACGGAAACCGGTGTTTTGATGAAGGTTGCCGGCCTAGCGGCTCCATCCACGACTACGCCTCCGTCTGACGGTACTTCGACCACGTCAACCGTGGCGGGCAATGAGGGAACCAAGATATTTCAAGGCAATTGGGGGCTCTTCCGGTTTGTTGATGCCGGTGGAGCAGCGAAACAGGCCAATGGTGAATATCTGCTCAACTACAGCGTTGGCGGAAAATCCGTTTCGGCCACGATCAAACCTAGCGGTGTTGACCTATTTGATAAAAATGTTTTCAGACAGGCAAAAGCTCCGCAAACATTTCTGAAATAGACGGTCTATACTTTTTATGAATAACGCTAAACTTCAACTTGATGCCGGAAACCTTGACGGGGCTATCGAATCTGCTCTGGCTTTGGTCAAGCAGAATCCGACCAATATTGCAGCCCGCACTTTCTTGTTCGAACTGAGCTGCTTTTCCGGTCAGTGGGACCGTGCCGAAAAGCAACTCGAGGTTATCGGCCATCAAGAGGTCGGGGCAACGATCGGGTCAAAGATATACCAACAGAATCTGAAAGCCGAGCGCGACCGCATCAATGTTTTCAACAGCAAATCAGCTCCGGGCACGGCAATGGCAATGCCCGACTACGTTGAGCAGCTTTTGATCGGAAACCAGCTTTTGCAGGATGGCGACACGGCCGGTGCCCGCGAAGCTTTCGATAAGGTGGAAGCCGAACGACCTGCTTTTCGTTGTAAGATCAATGGTGAAGCTTTTTCCGACTTTCGCGATTACAATGACCTGACCAGTTGTGTTTTCGAGGTCATCATCAAAGACACATACGCTTGGCTGCCTTTTGAACACGCCGTCCGCATCGAATTCCTCGAGCGAAGATCGCTGCGCGATGTCTATTGGCTTCAGGCACAGGTCGAATGGGCCAATGGGACCAACGGCGAGGTTTTCATTCCCTCGTTGTATGTCAATACCTGGAAAAACAGCAATGATGCTGTCCGGCTTGGCCGCACGGTCGAATGGCGCGACGCCGGAGATGATATTTATGTCGGCGAAGGCACGCGTATATTCGCAGTGAACGGACGCGATATTCCGATCTTGGACATCCAAACGATCGAATTTGAGTTAGATAGCGATGAAGAATAATTTTTCGTGATTTATCGGGGCATTTCGTTTAGAATGTTTCTACTTTTTAGAAATTGTTCGCCAATTCCCCTTTTTCTTCTATCTTAGGAGTTTTTCATTGACGATATGAGCGACGAAAATCAAACGCCGCCGGTAATTGACCTTGAGGCAATTGCCCAGCCGATCCCGGGTGAAAATCCATCGGGCGAAAACCTGCGATATTCCGGACTATACGATGAGATCTCTGAGGCTCGGCGGGCGGACGACAATTTGGCGATGGGCGATTGGCAAACGGAACTGAAAGTTGCCGATTTCCGCCGCGTGGTCGATCTGGCGGTCCCTGCTCTGACCGAAAAGACGAAGGATCTGCAGATCGGCGTCTGGCTTTGCGAAGCCTTGGTCAAACAATTTGGCCTTGCCGGTTTTCGGGATGGTACCCGAATGCTGATACTTTTTCAGCAAAATTTCTGGGACACCTTATATCCGGAGATCGACGAAGGCGACATGGAAGGCCGCGCAAATGCTCTTTCCTGGTTCGATGCCCAAGTGGGTTTTGCATTGCAGGGAGCTGCGATAACCGGAAATCTCGGCTACAGCCTGATCGATCAGATAGATTCGCGCAATTTTGACATTCCGGAAAATTTAGACGCATTGGCGTCCGACGAGGCGGAAAAATTTCGCAAATTAAGAGAGCAGGCAGAACGTGAAAGACGCGTTACCTCCGAAATGTGGCGCCGCGAATGGGAAACAACGCGGCGGGCAGCTGCCGAAAAGAACTATCTGCTGCTGACGGAATGCCGCGAAGCTTTTAACGAATTCAACCGGACCGTAGATGAAAAATTCGACCGCAATCAGGTTCCGGGCCTGGCAACTTTGAAAAAAGTATTGGACGACATGGAAGCCGTCCTCAAAAAGCTGGTCGAAGATAAGCGGCTCGAAGAACCCGATCCGGAAGAGGAGATCGTTGAAGGTGAAACAGACGGCGGCGGAGAGGAAAGCGGTGCCCCGCGAAATGCGGCGGCAGGCGGCGGTGGCGGCCCGATCCAAAACCGTAAGGACGCATTGAAAAGATTGGCCGAGGTGGCTGCGTTCTTTCAGCGGACCGAACCGCACAGCCCGATCGCATATTTGATCCAAAGAGCCGTCAAATGGGGTAATATGCCGCTAGAAAGCTGGCTGCAGGACGTCATTAAAGACGATTCGATAATCCAGCAGATCAGACAAACACTCGGCTTCAATACCGATTCAGGCGATCCTTCCGGCCAGGAATGAACGCGTAGCATAGTTTTAGATCAAGGTAATAAATAGGTACAGCAAATTAAAAGCGAAAGGAGAAAAGTCAATGGCTAGAAAAGAAAGTTTACAGCACAAGATCGACCGCGTCCGCCCGCCGCGAGTTCAGATCACTTATGATGTGGAAGTCGGCGGAGCGATCGAGCTGAAGGAATTACCCTTCGTGGTCGGTGTTATGGGCGATTTCGTCGGCAAGCCCGAAGATCCGCTTCCGGCACTCAAAAATCGCAAATTCGTCGAGATCGACCCTGATAACTTCAATCAGGTCATGGCCGGCATGAAGCCTCGTCTCGCTTATACCACCGAAAACAAACTGCAGGATGACGGCAGCAAAATGGGTGTTGAGCTTAAATTCAACAACATTGAAGATTTCGAACCGGATAACGTGGTTCAACAGGTAGAACCGCTTCGCAAATTGGTCGAAGCCCGTAAAAAACTGGCCGATCTTCGTTCGAAACTCGACGGCAACGAAAAACTCGAAACCATGCTCGAAGACATCATTGCCAATGCCGATAAGCAAAAAGAGCTTAGCGATTCGTTGGGACTGGAAGGTAAGGAGTAGATAGCACTATGGCAAAGCAACAAGAAAAAGAAGCTGTTGTAGAAACACAGGAACAGGCCGCGGAAGGCGGGCTTTTGGACAAAATATTGACCGAAGGCCGTATGGCACGCGACGAGTTTCAAAAAGAAAGCGCTAAGGATATGATCGCAGAATTCGTCGGCCAGGTCATGAGCGGCGAAATGACCATGTCAAAGAACATGGACCTGACGATCAATTCACGCATCGCAGAGATCGACCGTCTGCTTTCCGCCCAGCTGAACGAGATCATGCACCACGAAGATTTTCAAAAGCTGGAAGGTTCTTGGCGCGGATTGCATTATCTGGTCAAAAATACGCTGACCAGTTCGCAGCAGAAGATCCGTGTAATGAGCGTCACGAAAAAAGACCTGCTTAAGGATTTTGAACGCGCTTTGGAATTTGACCAGTCTTCGCTGTTCAAAAAGATCTATGAAGAAGAATACGGCACATTCGGTGGTGCCCCTTTCGGAGCACTGATCGGCGATTTCGAATTCGGCAACCACCCGCAGGATATGGCTCTGCTGGAAAATATCTCGCAGGTTGCCGCCGCCGCCCACGCACCGTTCTTTAGTGCCGCTTCGGCCGGAATGTTCGGTTGGGATGAGTTCGCCGATATGACCGAGGTTCGCGACATCTCAAAGATCTTCGACCGGACGGAATATATGAAATGGCGCAGCTTCCGCGAATCAGAAGATTCTCGCTATGTCGGCCTCACAATGCCGCACGTTCTGATGCGTGAACCTTACGGTGCGGCGACCCGCCCGACCGAAACCTTCAACTACGAAGAAGATGTTGACGGCACCAACCACAAGAAATACCTGTGGGGCAATGCGGCCTATGCTCTCGGCGTTCGTCTTACCGAAGCTTTTTCGATGCACGGCTGGTGCGTTGCCATCCGCGGCGTAGAAGGCGGCGGCTTGGTCGATGGACTGCCGACGCACACGTTTGCCACCGATGAGGGCGAGATCGCGATGAAATGTCCGACCGAGGTCGCCATTACAGACCGTCGTGAAAAAGAATTCGCCGACAACGGATTCATTCCGCTGGTTCACTGCAAGGGAACCGACTACGCCGCTTTCTTTGCGGCCCAATCGGCCAATAAGGCCAAAAAATATGACACGGATGCGGCCAATGCCAATGCTCGCCTGTCAACCCAGCTTCAGTACATCATGGCTGTTTCCCGTTTCGCTCACTATCTGAAATCGATGGTGCGTGATAAGATCGGCAGCTTTATGTCGCGTGAAGATGCAACGAACTTCCTTAATCGCTGGATCGCCAATTACGTTCTGGCCAGCGATACAGCGAGCCCGGCCGCAAAGGCTGCCCGCCCGCTGCGCGAAGCTCGTGTGGACGTTGTAGAAGTTCCGGGCAAACCGGGTGCCTACCGAGCGGTAGCATTCCTTCGCCCGCACTTCCAGCTCGACGAACTTTCCGTCTCGCTGCGGTTGGTTGCTGACCTTCCAAAGCAGGCGAAGTAATAGCGGAAAAAATATTTTATTTTTTTTCGCAAAAGGTTTCTGAAAGGAACGTCTAGTGAATGAAGCCGAGTGTGGGGCTTGAAAAAAAGCCTCACACGATCGGTTAAAGAGATAAAAATTTCGAAGGAACTTAATCAGGATATAAAAGGAGAAAACGACAATGGCTGATATCTTAATCAAATTTTCAAATGGCATCACGGGTGAATCAACGGTCAAAGACCACGACGGCTGGATCGAGATCCTTAGCTTCTCAGAAGGTCTGAGCTCGCCGGGTTCAACCGCTTCGGGTACCGGTTCATCGGCTGGTAAATCGAACCTCAGCAACTTCACCTTCACCGCTAAAGAAGGTGCCCATACGCCGGAGATCATCAAGAAAGGTACCTGCGGTAAGCACTTTGATACGGTTGAGATCCACTACCTCAAGCAGACCGGCGACGAAGGCGGTGCTCAGAAATACCGCAGTGCTCTGTTGACGGAAGTTTACATCACCGGTTGGTCGGGTTCACGCAGCGAAGGTTCGGAAGGTTTCGAATCGTTCTCGATGGAAGCTGCTACGGCTCAGTGGGAATACTTCAAGCAGAACGCTACCGGCGGTCTGGAAAGCGTCGGAACAGTCAAATACGACCAGAAAGTCGGAAACGCTGTCTAAACTTTGCTCCGATAATAAAATATCGGCTACTATCGAAACTAACCATCTGTTCACGCAGGTGGTTAGTTTCACCTTTTAGGGCTAAAATATCCAAGGTATGGCCATCTTTAATACTGATGTAAATATTACGCCTTCCGTCTTCGATCGCTTGATAGATATGGATCCGCAGAATACACGCGAAGCTCCTAAATCGCGTCTGCGTAATATGGAAGAATTAAAGAACGCCGTTCGCCGCGATATGGAATGGCTGCTTAACAGCCGTGCTCAGGTCGTCGAACTGGATGAGCGGTTGGAAGAGCTGCGGCGTTCGGTTCTGCAATACGGTTTACCGGATTTTACCGGCCTGGCGGTCAATGATTGGAACGAACGCGAACGCATCACGGATGCGATCAGGCTGGCTGTAGAATATTTTGAGCCTCGGTTTTTGGATGTGAATGTAACGCTTGAACCGATCAGCAACGTCGATCGACAACTGGTTTTTCGGATAAAGGCGACACTGGATGTTGAGCCGGCACCGGAACCGATCATTTTCGATACGGTGCTGCAACTGGCGAGCGGCGAATTTTCGGTTCAGGAAAAATGATCCTTGCCGCAGATTTTGTTTTTATATCTGTGTAAAGTGTGAAATAATCAAGGTTTCAGCCCGTTGCCGCGAAGCCCGTTCACCGCATTGGCGAAAAGTTTTTTTGATTGGAATTGAATAGATGCGCGACGAATTGCTAGGCCATTACGAACGCGAACTCGTCTTTTTGCGAAAGATGGGGGCGGAGTTTGCCCGAAAATACCCAAAGATCGCATCACGGCTGCTGCTCGACGAAGAAAAGGTCGAAGATCCGCATGTCGAACGCATGGTCGAAGCATTCGCTTTTCTAACCGGCCGTGTCAACCTAAAGATCGAAGATGAATTTCCGGAGATCACCGAATCTTTCCTGAATATTCTCTATCCGCATTTCCTGGCCCCGATCCCGTCAATGGCAATTGCTCAGATGAACTCGGGAATGCCCAGCGATAAGCTGACCAATGTACAGCGGGTCGAAAAAGGCTCCAAGCTCAATTCACGGCCGATCGACGGCAGCCCGTGTCAATTTCAAACGGCATACGACGTTGACCTGTATCCGATCGAGATACTTTCGGCTGCTCTTGAATCTCCGGCACCAAAAAACGCCCGCGGGCTTTTAAGCGACGCCTACATCCGCATCAGTATGCGGTGTTTCGGCGATGCTAACCTGCACGAGATGAAGATCGCCGGCAGCCCCGAAAGGCCGGACCATCTGCGTTTCTATCTGGATGGCGACCCGCAATTGGTATTTCCTTTATATGAGATAATCTTCAACCATTCTACCCGCGTGGAATTTCGGCCGAAAGAAGCACCGCTGAACCACGCCACGATGAAGACGCTGACGGACTTTCAGCTACGCCTGCCTGATCCGGTTTTCGTACCGGCGGCGGAATCCATCCGCCAGGTCGGTTTTTCCGAAGATGAGGCGATCTTGCCCTATACCAAACGCTCTTTCGGCGGCTACCGCTTGCTGTCAGAATATTTTGCGTTCCCGTATAAATTTCTCTTCTTTGACGTTTACGGCCTCGACCAGGCGATCGATAAGCGGTTCGGCAGCCATTTCGATCTTCTGATCCACTTAAAAGACATTTCGCCGCCGGCGGCACCCGTGATGAATGAAACATTCCGCATGGGCTGTACGCCGATCGTAAATCTTTTTCAGAAACTCGCCGAGCCGATATATCTGTCGCAGCAAAAATACGAATACCACGTTATCCCTGATGTTCATCGGCAAAAGACGACCGAGGTCTATTCGATCGACCAAGTGTTCACCAGCGACCCGCGAACGAATGTGACCAAAGAATTTGCACCTTTCTATTCGCTTCGCCACACATACGGCGACAAAGCCGAAAAGGCGTTTTGGTATGCAAATCGCCGCGGTTCTCAGCGGGAAAATGATGACGGCACCGAGATCTACCTGTCGATGGTCGATTCAAATTTCGATCCGCGCGTGCCGCCGGCTGAGATCTTGCATGTAAGAACCACCTGTACAAACCGCAATCTGCCTGCCCGCCTGCCTTTCGGCGGAAAAGAAGGCGATTTCGATGTAGAAGGCACTGCCTTGCTTTCGCGTGCCCGGTGTTTGACCAAACCGACCGAAGCCATTCGGCCGCCGCAGCGAAGATCCGCCCAATGGCGTTTGATATCGCATCTCAACCTTAATTATCTTTCGATCACACACAGTGAAAATGGCGAACCGGAAGCTTTGCGCGAAATACTTCAGCTTTATAATTTTGATGATTCGTCCGTGATCAGAAATCAAATATTAGGGATCAAAAATATCGAGACACGACGCGTAGTAAGACAGGTAGGCGGACGCATCGGAGCCGGATTTGTCCGCGGCATGGAAACTACGCTGACCTTTGACGAAGAACAATTCGTCGGCAGCGGTATGTATCTTTTCGCCTGTATCCTTGAACGATTTTTGGCTCTCTATTCATCGCTTAATTCTTTCAACCAATTGGTTGTCAGAACAGAGCAGCGAGAAGACATTGTTAAGCGGTTTCCGACCCGAAGCGGAGAACAGATATTGATCTAAGGAATCGATCTTGAGCAAAAAGCCACTTGACCAACAAATCTTTGACGACCCGACACCGTTCGAATTCTTTCAGGCGGTGCGGTTGATCGAGAAGATAAATCCACAGCTGAAAACGGTTGGCCGCGATGCTTTGCCGTCTGAAGAGGCCGTGCGTTTTCGCTCTCATGTATCGCTCAATTTTCCCGCCAGCGAGATCCAGGAATTGCGTAGCGTTGAGATCCCGGGGTTAGAACGTTCGATCGCCGAAATGCACGTCAATTTTATGGGAATGGCCGGCATTAATGGCGTTTTGCCGGTACATTATACCGAAACGATCGTTGACCGCGTTCGGCATCGCGACCGTTCAATGTGGGAATTTCTTGATATTTTCACCCACCGGGCCGTTTCCCTCTTTTACCGGGCTTGGGCAAAATATCGCTTTCCGCTGGCTTATGAACGCGGCGACGAATCTTTTACATCATATCTCTTTGATCTCGCCGGCCTCGGTACCGATGGCCTGCGCGGGCGCATGGGTGTCGAGGACGAATCGCTTCTCCCCTACACGGGGCTGATCGGACAAAAGCCGCATTCGGCGATCGCTCTGCAGAACATCCTGAGCGATTATTTCGGCGTCAACGCAAAAGTAGAGCAATTTTACGGTCAATGGTTGGACCTGACGGAAGAAGATCATACAAAGGTCGGCGTTCAAAACAGCAAGCTCGGCTATAATTCGATCATCGGCACCCGTATCTGGGAACAACAATCGAAGTTTCGCATTACGCTTGGACCGCTAACATTTGCTCAGTTTCAGGCGTTTTTGCCGGTCGGTTCGGCCAGTAGATCGGCGAAGTCGATCTGCGAATTCATGGTCGGATCGGAATTTGATTTCGATATCAAGCTTTCGTTGAAAGCCAAGCAGGTACCTAGTTTGGTGTTGACCACACGAGCCATCCGCAAACCGCGTTTGGGGTGGACAACATGGCTTAAAACGAAGCCTTTTGCCAAGGACGACGATCAGGTCGTTCTACAGCAGGCCGCCTGACCGATCTTTTTCGCGTCGGTTATAATTTTTTTGTCGCTTTTGTTTGAATATTACGTATTCATTAAATAGGAACTGTTAGCCCCCAAAACCCGATTTTTAGGAGAGATGTTATGAATCTGAATTTGAAATCGTTGGTCTCACGGCTGAACGATGTTTCCCGAAACGCTCTTGAAGGAGCAGCGGGACTTTGTCTTTCGCGAACCAACTACGATGTCGAGGTCGAACATATTTTGGCGAAGATATTGGAGCAGGACGACACAGACCTGCACAAGATCGCTCGTCACTACGAAGTAAATCTGGACCGTCTGACGAAAGATGTCGCCACCGCACTTGATCGGCTCAAGAGCGGCAACACCCGCACGCCCGGCCTCAGCGACCGCATCCCAAAATGGATACAGGACGCTTGGCTGTTGGCCTCTGTCGATTTTGGCGAATCTCGTGTCCGTTCCGGCCATCTGGTGCTGGCCCTGCTTTCCGAAGGCTCATTTGCCCGTATTGCTCGCGACATCTCAAAAGAATTCGATCATATCTCTGTTGAATCGCTCAGCTCGCAGCTGCCGGAAATAACCGCGGATTCGTCCGAGGCTCGTGAAGCAAAAGCACTTGGCGAAACTGGCGGTGTCGCCGGAGAACCGGTTGCCACCGGCGTTCCGGGCAAAACCAAAGCCCTTGACCAATACACGGAAGACCTGACGGCCAAGGCCAAGGCCGGAAAGATCGACCCGATACTTGGGCGTGACCTAGAGATCCGCCAGATCGTGGATATCCTGACCAGGCGTCGCCAGAACAACCCGATCCTGACCGGTGAAGCGGGCGTCGGTAAAACCGCCGTTGTCGAAGGCTTTGCGGCACGTATCGCCGAGGGCGACGTTCCGGAACCGCTCCGCAATGTCGCCGTCCGCACGCTTGATCTCGGGCTTCTACAAGCAGGTGCAGGCGTTAAAGGTGAATTCGAAAACCGTCTAAAATCGGTTATCGACGAAGTAAAATCTTCGCCGCAGCCCATTATTCTGTTCATTGATGAAGCTCATACGATGATCGGAGCCGGCGGTGCGGCCGGCCAAAATGACGCCGCCAACCTTTTGAAACCTGCCCTGGCCCGCGGCGAACTTCGCACGATCGCAGCCACGACCTGGGCAGAATACAAGAAGTATTTCGAAAAAGACGCCGCACTTGCTCGCCGCTTTCATGTCGTCAAGGTCGATGAACCGGACGAGGAAAAAGCAGTTGCCATGATGCGCGGCTTGCTGGGCAAGATGGAGGATCACCACAATGTTCGTATTTTAGATGATGCCGTGGTCGAATGCGTCAAGCTTTCAAGCCGCTATATAACCGGCCGTCAATTGCCCGATAAATCGGTTTCGGTGCTCGACACCGCCTGCGCCAAGGTCGCTATCGGCCAAGGGGCAACGCCGGCATCGGTCGAAGATACGACACGCCGCATCCAGAATCTTACTTCGGAGATCGATTCACTCGAACGTGAACAGGTCACCGGCGGCGGGCACGACGAACGCCTTAAAGATCTATTGGCAAAGCGAACAGCAGCCGAAGAGCAGCTGGCAAAGCTCAATGAACAATGGCAGAAAGAAAAAGATCTGACCTCAAAGATCCGCACCATTCGCCAAAAGCTGGAAGCTTCGCGTCTTGATGGAAAGCTGGCCGCCGCCGCTACTGCCGCAGCTCCGGCCGGTGAGCCGCAGGTCGGCGAGGTCTCTGCCGAGGAGGTTGCCGAGGGCGAAGCTCCCGCGGCCGCTGAAAATACAGCGCCGGCCGAATCGGTCGATGCAGACTTTTTGCGTTCAGAATTGAAACGCTACGAAGCTGAGCTCAAGGAAGTTCAGGGCGAAGATCCGTTGATGGCACCGGTCGTTAATGCACAGATCGTCGCCGAGGTCATCTCCGGCTGGACCGGCATCCCGATCGGCAAAATGGTCGCCGATGAGATACACGCCGTTCTGAACTTGGACAAGACCCTTGCTGAACGCGTTCTAGGACAAAATCACGCCCTTGAAGCCATCTCCCAGCGTATCCGCACAGCCCGTGCGGGGCTGACCGACCCCAAACGCCCGATCGGCGTATTTCTGCTTGTCGGCACCAGCGGCGTCGGTAAAACCGAGACGGCTTTGGCATTGGCCGATTCGCTTTATGGCGGCGAACGCAATCTGATCTCGATCAATATGAGCGAATATCAGGAAGCTCATACCGTCTCCAGCCTAAAAGGCTCGCCTCCGGGCTATGTCGGTTACGGAGAAGGCGGCGTGCTTACCGAAGCCGTTCGCCGCAAACCGTATTCGGTAGTTCTGCTCGATGAAGTGGAAAAAGCCCACCCGGACGTGATGGAATTATTCTTTCAGGTGTTCGATAAAGGTGTGCTCGAAGACGGCGAAGGCCGCGAGATCGACTTCAAGAATTGTGTCATTCTGCTGACCTCCAACGTCGGCACCGACACCATCATGAAGCTGTGTGCAGATCCGGATACCAAACCCGAACCGGAAGGTTTGATCGATGCCATTCGCCCGGAATTGGTCCAGGCATTCAAGCCCGCCCTTCTCGGCCGTATGGTCACAGTACCGTTCTATCCGATCTCGGACGATATTCTGCGGCTTATCATAAAGCTGCAGCTTGGCAAGATCAAGACCCGCATCGAAGAGAATCATGGAGCCGCCTTTAGCTACGATGATGCCGTTATCGACACCGTCGCCAGCCGCTGCACCGATGTCGACAGCGGAGCCCGCAATGTTTATAACATTTTAACGGGTACGCTGCTGCCGGAAATGAGCGGCGAAGTGCTTTCTCGAATGGCAAGCGGCGACGGCATCAGGTCCGTTCACGTTAATGTCAGCGGCGAGGGTTCATTCCTTTATGACATAAAATAATGTTAGCCGGGCTGTTGAATTCCACTTTTAACAGCCCGCTTTCATCCAAAAATAGAGAAATTCCACAATTTCCGGCATCCGGTACCGCAATTTTTACGTGCCGGATGCGTCTTATTTCACGGGTAGTGTCTAAAGTGTTTATGTTATTCTTATAACGACATCACCGCTGGAGAGATAGAACACATGCAAAAAATAACGCAAGATGGCCGGCGCATGTCCATTGCCACCCCTTTTGGCAAGGACTATTTGTTGATCAGGAAATTGGTAGCCACCGAAGAACTTTCATCGCTTTTCAAGATCGATGTCGAGCTTCTGCATGACGAAAGCCGCCAGGATCGCAAGGCAAAGACCGTTTCGCCGGAAACCGCCCTTGGTCAGGCGGTAACCGTTTCCGTCACGCAGTCTGACGAAGGAGCACGAACCTTCAGCGGCATCATCACCCGTATGCAGCAGGGCCGCCGGAGCGGTCGCTATTCGTTTTTTTACGCCACCATCATGCCGCGGGTTTGGGCATTGACCCAAAGCCAGCAAAGCCGCATCTTTCAGCAAAAGACCGTGCCGCAGATCTTGGATAAGGTTTTTGAAGGATTTAAGATCCAAAAAGCCCTGATCGGCAATTTCGAACCGCGCAACTACTGTGTTCAATACCGCGAAAGCGATTTTGATTTTGCAGCCCGGTTGATGGAAGAAGAAGGGATATATTACTATTTTGAACACAAAGACGGGGTTGATACGATGATCATCAGCAATGATCCGCAGGCCCATAAACCGTGTCCGAATAAATCGACAATTCCCTATTACGAAGAAAAGCTCGGCGGCGATGATTGGGTCAGCTCAATGCGCGATTGGCAATTTCAATATCAGCTGCAGCCCGGCAAGGTTACCAATTGGGACCATAATTTCGAATTGCCGACACAGAAGCTTGATGAACAGAAGCTCTCGCGTTTTAATACCGGCGGAAACCAGCAGATAGAGATCTACGATTACCCGGGCGGCTATGCCCGCAAATACGACGGCATTGACAAAAGCGGCGGCGAACAACCGAGCGAACTGCAAAAAGTGTTTCCGGATAAAAAGAACACCGTTAAGAACCGAATTGAGGCTCTTGATGCTCACATGAGCTTTTCAGACGGCTTTTCAGATTGCTGCAGCATGACCGCAGGCCATAAGTTTACAATGGCCAACCATCCGAATAAAGAGCTTAACCGCGATTACATTCTGACATCTGTTCAACACGAAATGGAACAGAACCCGGACTATCCGGGCATCGAAGAAAACTTCGGCGTTTGCGAAGCTACCTTCACCTGCATCCCTCATGGCGAAGGAGCACCGGTCTTTCGGCCGCTCCAAAAAACACCGAAACCCCTTGTTACCGGCGGCCAGACGGCCACGGTGGTCGGCAGCCCCGGCGAAGAGATCTCTACCGATAAATACGGACGTGTCAAAGTTCAGTTTCATTGGGACCGCGAAGGCAAAATGGATATCGGCAGTTCGTGCTGGGTACGAGTTGCTCATGCTTGGGCCGGCAATAAATGGGGTATGATGTTCATTCCCCGCATCGGTATGGAGGTGCTGGTCGATTTTCTCGAAGGCGACCCGGATCGTCCGATCATCACCGGCTGTGTCTATAACCCCGGCAATATGCCGCCTTATAAGCTGCCCGATGAAAAGACCAAATCGACGATGAAGAGTAATTCGACCATCGGCGGCGGCGGTTTTAACGAATTTCGCTTTGAGGACAAAAAGGGTTCCGAACAGATCTTCGTCCATGGCGAAAAGAACATGGACACGCGCATCAAGAACGATTCCTTCGAAACGATCGGCAATGACCGCCATCTGATCGTTGAAAGTAATCAGCTCGAAAATATCAAAGGCGACAAGAATCTGATCGTAAAAGGCGACCATAAAGAAAAGATCGACGGGGCCATGTCCCTTAAGGTCGGCACTTCTACCCAGATCAAGACCGGGACCAAATATGCGGTCGATGCCGGCAACGAGGTACATATCAAAGGCGGAATGAAGGTGATCGTCGAAGGCGGCACCCAGATCTCGCTCAAGGCCGGCGGATCTTTTATCGATATCGGCCCGGCCGGGGTTGCCATCAAGGGAACAATGGTCCAATTGAACAGCGGCGGTATGGCCGGTTCCGGAGGCGGCAGCAGTCCTGACGCTCCGGCCGAGGCCAAAGAGGCCGATAAAGCGGAAGCGGGCAAAAAATCCGACCCGATCCCGCCGCCGCCGCCGCCGAGCCCAAAGAAATATTCGCCGCCGGCGGCCCGTATGGCTCAGGCATCGACAAAAGGCACGGCCTTTGTAAGTTGAATTTGAGAAGATGAAACTGGAAGAACTTCAGCAAAAATTATTCAACCCGCGGACGCGTCTCTATACGGTGCTCGATGGTGCTCAGATACCCGACCTGCCAAAGCGGCTTTATGATTCGCAGGTGATGAACTACTGTTTGTTCACCGGCGAACTCGAAGCAGATATGCTTCATGTGGCACCCTATGTCGTCATGCTTTCGCCGGACAGCAAATTCAGCGATTGGGTGTTGAACAATGCGATCGGAAATAATTGGGGCATTTTCGCTCATTCCCGACATAGTATTCGCGAGATGCGTAAACATTTCCGCTCGCTTATCACTGTATATGACGAAGACGCAAATTCAATGACTTTCCGCTTTTATGATCCGCGGGTAATACGCGAATTCTTGCCGACCTGTAATGGCGGCGAGCTCAAGAATTTTTTCGGTAATATCGATACCTTTTTTGCCGAATCAGCGGATGGCAAGAATCTGCTTAGCTTTCAATTGGAAAGCAATCAGTTAAAACAAGGCGAGCTAAATTAGGAGAATTTTTATGCCGACAGGACCAGCAGCCCGTACAACAGATAACGTAATGCACCCTTTGCCGCCCGTCCTTACGCCCGGTCCCGGCAGCCCGAATGTATCCATCGGATATTTGCCAGCGTGGCGCGGCATTCCGGCCGCCGCCGCAGCCGCTCTCCAAACAGCCAAACAGGCTTCGGACGCTGTGATAACTGCCGCCGAAACCGCCACCAAGGCCGCCGCCGGAACGCCCGCCGCTCCGGGTGCTCTTGCCGCCGAACAGACCGCAAAGGGTGCGGCACTCGGTGCTCTCAGCTCTTTGATCGGCGGTCTGGCCGGAATGTCTGACATTCATGCTTGTACCACACCGTCACCGGTTCCCCCGCACGGCCCCGGCGTAGTGATCGATGGTTCGACGACTGTTTTGATCAATATGATGCCCGCTTGCCGCATGGGCGACACGATCCTTGAACCGCTTGGTCCGCCAAACAAGATCTTGAAAGGCGAAATGACCGTTATTATCGCTGGCTAATCTAACCGCAATGCTTGTAATCAGAAAAGAACAGATACAACATTTCATCGCCAAAGATGAACAGCAGTTGTCAGAGGTCATTGCCGCCGCCGTTCGTGAAGCTTGTGCCGACCGTGTCGAACCCTACGATGACAAAGAACTTGCAAAAATGGCGAAGATCGGCATCGAACGGGCCCGCAAACACGGACTGGACAAGGCAGAAGACCTTGCGGCTTTTGTCGCTGTAATGTTCGAGGTCGCTCCGCGTTTTGATGAACAACCTGACATTCGGGCGGTTTTGAGCGAACCAAATTTTGCGCCGGCGGCCCGATTCTACAATCTCTTCGAACGTATTCAGGAACCTTCTTGGCAGGAGGCCGAAAAGCGCTACGACGACACATTCTGGGCAGGTAAATAGAGATGGCAAACGAAAAAACACCCCCGCCAAATTACGACGAACGCATAAGAGGCCTTGAAGAGACGGTTAAAAAGCTCCAAGCCGCCTTTGAGCAAAAGCAGAACGATGAGACCAAAGATGAACTTCGCCGGCGTCGAGACACCTTGCTGCATTTGCGAAACATGGCTAAGGGCGACATCAATGAAAGAGCTCGCAAGGCCGCGGAAACTGCTCGAACGATAACCTTGAACCGGGCCGTCCAGCAATAGATCCTATATTCACTACAAAAGCGACGTTCCGACATTCTCGGGCCGCCGCTTTTTTATGGTTGAATTGACGATCTACGGATGCGTCATGTCTTCCGGTATCACCCATTCATCAAATTGTTCCGGGGTCAGCAAACCGAGTTCTACCGCAGATTCTTTAAGCGAGGTGCCTTTTTTATGGGCATTTTTGGCGATCTTCGCGGCGTTGTCATAACCGATATGCTGATTCAAAGCCGTAACGAGCATCAGCGAATCTTGCAGATATTTGTCGATCTGGTCTCGATTCAGCTCGATGCCGTTAATGCAGAATTCAACAAACCCGTGGGAGGCATCATGCAGCAGACGAACCGAATGCAGGAAGTTATGGATCATCACCGGCTTGAAAACATTCAATTCAAAATTCCCCTGCGAACCGCCAAAAGATATCGCCGCATCGTTGCCAAATACCTGAACGGCAACCATTGTCATGGCCTCGCTCTGTGTGGGGTTCACCTTGCCGGGCATGATCGAACTGCCCGGTTCATTTTCAGGCAGTATCAATTCGCCGATCCCGCATCGCGGCCCGCTCCCCAGCCAACGAATGTCATTTGCGATCTTCATTAAGCTTCCACCGAGAGTTTTCAAAGCTCCTGAGGCGAAGACCAGTTCATCATGAGCGGAAAGTGCGGCAAATTTGTCGGGATGCGGACGGAAAGGCAACCCCGTCAGTTCGGCGATCTTGGCAGCCGCTTTTTCTGCAAAGTCGGGGTGAGCGTTCAGACCCGTTCCCACCGCCGTGCCGCCGATAGCAAGATCGAACAATCCGGGCAGCACCGCCGCTAATCGTTCGACATCACGTTTAACAAGACTTGCCCATCCGCCGAATTCCTGTGAAACGGTCAAGGGTGTCGCATCCTGCAAGTGCGTTCGGCCGATCTTTACCACGCCGGAAAATTCTACCGCCTTTGCCTCTATCGCCGCCTGTACATTTTCTATCTGCGGTATCAAAGCATTTAAGCGTTCCGCCGCGGCGATGTACATAGCCGTCGGAAACGTATCGTTCGACGATTGCGATCTGTTTACATCGTCGTTTGGATGTACGGGCGATTTTGAGCCCATAACGCCGCCGGCGATCTCGATAGCACGATTTGAAATGACCTCGTTGGCGTTCATATTGGTCTGCGTGCCAGACCCCGTCTGCCAAACGCGGAGGGGAAAATGAGCGTCGAGTTTGCCTTCGATAACCTCGTCAGCCGCCTGTACGATCAAGTTTTTCTTCTCTTCGGAAAGCTTGCCCAATTCGAAGTTCGTTATTGCGGCGGCTTTCTTCAAAATGCCGAGAGCCCGGATCATTTCTCGCGGCATTACATCATTGCCGATGTTAAAGTGATGCAGCGACCGTTGTGTTTGGGCTCCCCAATAGACGTCAGCAGGCACCTCTATCTCACCCATCGAATCGGTCTCCGTTCGTGTTCCGATCTTTTCTGTATTCTGTTCTGACATGGTGTTATATCGTGTTTCTACTAAAAATTTTACGCAACTATTTCAAATCTTAACTAAAATGGCGCTCCGGGAAAAGGACTCGGGGTTTAGGCCCCGTCTTTTTCAATCGGCAGATCCTGAGCGATCCACGCCGCGGTTCCGCCGCTCACATTTACCACATTTTTAAAACCCGCATTTTCTAAAATCCCGGTTCCGAGGCTCGAACGATAGCCGCCTTGGCAGATCACATACGTCGGACGTTCAGGATCAAGCGTCTCAAATTCTTTCGGCAATTTGTCTAGCGGAATGTTTACCGCATTCAGGCCATGGCCGGAATCGTACTCGCCCTTTCGCCGAACATCAACGAATTGAACGTCCCGTGCATCGCCGATCTCCGCAGCCGCTTCCTTAACATTAACTTGTCTGATCTCAGATGTCTTGCCGCTATATTCCGCCATTAGAATATAACCCGCGACCGTTTCGTGTCCGACCCGGGCCAATCGCGTGAACGCTTCTTTGACCTGGTCGATATCGTTCGCTGCTATGGCAATTTCCACCCCGATCGGAACCATCGTCCCTGCCCAGGAAGCAAATTGACCGCCCAACCCAATATTTACCGAGTTGCGGATATGCCCGCGTCCGTATTCGCCGGCCGGCCGCACATCCAAAATAACACCGGTAAAATTATCGACCTCTTCCGGCGTCATCGCGTTCGGCAATTGCAATTCGTTAAGAGCCGCCGAACCCTCCAAATTTTTTGCTGCACTTTTGGGAAAATACGCCGGCACCTCCGGCTGATCGGCCGCAACCAGATCAACGAACCGGGCTTTGCTCATTGGCTGCAGAGCGTAGTTGTGCCGCCGCTGTTCACCGAGTGTTGACCAAGTTTCTTTCGAAAGCGACTTTCCGCACAAACTGCCTGCCCCGTGCGCCGGGTAGATCTCGGTCGCGTCCGGCAAAGGCAGAATTTTTTCATGGAGTGAATCAAAAAGCATCGCGGCCATCTCTTGGCTCGTAAACCCTTTGGATCCCACAAGATCGGGCCGCCCGACATCGCCGATAAATAGAGTGTCGCCGGTGAAAAGCTTTGCGGGTTCGCCTTCGCCCGCATTCTGCTCTTCAGCTAAGATGCAAATTCCCTCCGGCGTGTGGCCGGGCGTTTCAAAAAAGGTAAATCGCACATTACCGATTTCCAGCACATCGCCGTCCGCAACCTTGTGCGTCGGAAATTTCGTCGCCGCCCGGCGGCCAAAAACGATCTCGGCCCCGCTGCGTTCCGCAAGTTCTACATGGCCGCTGACAAAATCGGCGTGCGAATGAGTTTCGATAACATATTTGATCTTTTGGCCATTAGCAGCCGCCTCGTCCAAATACTGCTGCACGTCCCGCTGCGGATCGATGACCACCGCTTCATCGCCGGAACCGACATAATAGGACGCGTGCGATAAACAACCCAAGTAATATTGTTTGAACTTCATGATCAAAGATCTCCTGTTGAGCCATCCACATCATCTAAAAACTTGCCGCTTCCATTTGGCGGCCTTTGAAATAGCGCCACAAATCGCGGTATCGGGAGATCATCTTCTGCCCCGGGCATCACTTCAAGATCGGTCTGCCGCAACCCTTGAGTTTCAAATAGAGCCAATTCATTGCGGGACACCGGCCATGGCAATTCCTCCGGCTCTTCGTCATCCTCCCGGCCGCGGGTAACGACCAGCAGTTCGCCCTCTTCGCCAACAAAACCCGCGATGGCTTTGATCACATCTGCTCTTATTTCCATAGGCAGCGGCTGTATCGTATAGACCTCCAGTACAAGATCAAACCCCTTCTTCCATTCATTCCGCACATTGAACAGATCCGCCACGTGGAATTCGATGGCGGGATCATCGCCGTATAATTTCTTCGCCCATTCGATGGCCGTTGGTGAAATATCAAAAGCAGTTACTCGAAAGCCGCGTTCAGCGAGAAATTTCGCATCATCGCCAAGACCGCAGCCGACCACGATCGCTTTCTTGCCGCCGCCCTTAAGCCGATGCTTTTCATCCCACATCTGCAAATAACGATTCGGTTCAAGATCTGCCCACGGGATCTTTGAATTATCACCCGCAGATTCCTTGTACAAAGCATCGAACCAGCCGGTTGCATCACCCTTTGCCAGATATTCGCCGGCGATCTCTCTAGTGCGCTCCCTCGCGGCCGCCTCTTTCTCAACAGCTAGATCTGCCACCGGAGCTCCGTATTCTTTCCATGCCCGCCAACCGCCGGCCATCGAGAAAACGTTTGTATAGCCCATCTTCTGCAGGCTGTCCGCCGCCATCGCCGAACGATATCCGCCGCCGCAATACAAGATCAATTCCTGCTGTTTATCCGGGTGTTTTTCGACGATATCGCGCTCTATCACTCCGCGGCCGATGTGCTGGGCACCGCTTGCATGGCCGGCCGTAAATTCGCCGTCTTCGCGAACATCGATCAATACGGCACCGCTTGCAACACGCTCGAGCGTTTCTGCTGCCGTGACCTCTTGTATCCGCTGCCGAGATTCATCGACTATGCGCTCAAACTCCGCTGAATGCTTCATATGCTTATGATTTTACCGCATTCGATTTAGGCAAACTAGCTTGAAGGCACGGAAAGCAATATAATGGGGTTTTGCTATTTACATCTATAATTTTATTTGAAAACGAGGATCACAACATTGGCAGAACAATTTGATGTAACAATTATCGGATCTGGCCCGGGCGGTTATGTTGCCGCCGTGCGCGCCGGTCAACTTGGCCTTAAAGTAGCTCTTGTCGAAAAGGAAAAGGACGCCCGTCTTGGCGGCACCTGCGGACTCCGCGGATGCATTCCGACCAAAGCTCTGCTAAATGCCGCTCATTTGTACGATAAGGCTTCGCATTTTGAAAACTTCGGATTAAAGGTCGAAGGCCTCTCTTATGATTGGGCCGGTGTACAGAAATATAAATCGGACATCGTGTCCAAAAACTCCGCCGGTGTTACCTATTTAATGAAAAAAAATAAGGTCACCGTCTTCAATGGTTTTGGCAAGATCGCCGGTCCGGGCAAGATCGAGGTCGATCTGGCAGACGGTAAAAAAGAAACGATCAGCACAAAGAACATCATCATCGCCACCGGTTCGGTCGTTCGCCCGATCCCCGGTTTTGAGACCGACGGCAAACAGGTCGTCAATTCCGATCACATCCTGGAGCTCACCGCCGTGCCGAGATCACTGATCGTTATGGGTTCAGGCGCCGTCGGCAGCGAATTCGCCAGCGTCTATCACCGTTTTGGCACAGACGTCACATTGGTCGAATTGCTCGACCGCATTGTCCCGCTCGAAGATGCCGATGTTTCAAAAGAACTTGCCCGTGCTTTCAAAAAGCAAGGCATCAAGGTCGAGACCGGCCTTAAGCTGGACAAACTGGAAAAAGGCAAAAAGAGTGTGAAAGTTTCCGGCAAAAATGCCAAAGGTGAAACCGTCACGCTTGAAGCCGAAATGGTCTTGGTCGCCGTCGGGCGTATGCCTTATCTGGAAAACCTCGGTCTTGATAAAACAAAGGTCAAGGTTAGCGAACGCGGCACCGTTGAAGTAAATGAATATTACGAAACCGCTGAGCCGGGCATTTATGCCATTGGCGATGTGGTCGCGACCGCTCAGCTTGCCCATCTTGCTTCGAAAGAAGGCATCCTCGTCGTCGAAAAGATCGCCGGCAAAAAGGTCGAGCCGATCAATTATAGCCTCGTTCCGAATTGTACTTATTGCGATCCGGAAGTAGCCAGTGTCGGCTTGACCGAACAAAAGGCAAAAGACGCGGGTTACGACGTAAAGGTCGGCAAATTCCCGTTCTCAGCTTCGGGTAAAGCTCGCATCCTCGGTGAAACGGACGGCTTCGTCAAGATCGTCGCCGATAAGAAATACGACGAAGTTCTCGGCGTTCACATCATCGGCCCGCACGCCACGGAGCTGCTCGCCGAGGCCTGTGTCGCCATGGCATTGGAGACGACCGCCGACGAACTCGGACGCGTCATCCACGCCCACCCGACTGTCAGCGAATCAGTAATGGAAGCCGCCGAAGGCGTCCACGACCTGACGATCCATATTTAATGGCCCGGCCTGTTCAAATAGTATTAGATACTAACGTGTTAGTTGCCGCTCTGCGTTCTAAAACCGGAGCGGCAAATTTGTTGATGCAGAGTTTGTTTAGGGATCAAAAATGGCGGCTACACGTTTCAACCCCTTTGCTGTTTGAATATGAAGCCGTTTTAAAGCGACCGGAAATGAGAAACTTTGTTTCAACAACTGATGTTGACGATCTCATTGATGCCATTTGTTCGATCGCATCAGATAATGAAATATTTTATCTTTGGAGATTCATGGTTCGGGACCCGAAAGATGCGTTTGTTTTTGAGCTTGCGATCCGCGCAAGTGTTGATTATCTGATTACTTTCAACTCAAAAGATTTTCCAAATGCAGAGAAGTTTGGTGTAAAATTAGTCACACCAAGAGATTTTTTGACAATTGTTGGAGAAATAACATGACCACGATCAGCACCAAAGTTCCCGACCAGCTTCTGCGTCACGCAAAGTCTATTTCCGAGCGCGAGGAAATTACCATAGATCAGTTCATTTCAATAGCAATAGCGAGTCAGATATCGAGTTGGGAAGCAGGGAAATCATTTGAGGAACGTGCGAAACGCGGCAGTTTGAAACGAGCTCTCGAAATTCTTGCAAAAGCCCCTGATGTAGAGCCGGACGAACACGACCAGCTTTAAGAAGATCCGCTGAAGGCACCCACTACCTGACGATCCATATATAGTGTTTTGAGTTCCGTCTTAAGGCGGTCACTGCTTCCCTTGGACAAGGCCAGCCGTAAACGCGGCCGGCCCTTTTATTATACTCTGTCTTGTAAAAAATCTTGAGAAAACCTAACTGTTAGGTTATTATAGTTATGCCGACTATCTTTTGAAATGGCAGGTTTCGATTTGTTATATGGCCGAATGACCATATGCGGGCTCATGTGCATGTTTTCAAAGCTGACGGAGAAGTAGTAATAGATCTTGGATTGAAAGGAAAATTACCGGAATTAAAGTTAAATTACAGAATGAGCAAGCAAGACACCGTCACTGCTTTGCTGGTAGTGGTTGCCAACAACGAGAAATTTCTACGGCATTGGGAAAATATTCATGGAAAAATCAATGACAATTGAATCCCTCGAACGATTAGGATACACAAAGTCCGATCTTGACCGGCAGTTTACCGAAGCTTCGAAACAAGGAGAAGAATCATTAAAACACGATCCTCGAGCGCTCTATGCCAGATATAAGAATGGTCGTGTAACAGTCGATCTTGCTAGCGGTTGGAGTTTTTCATTCGATCCTCGAAAATGCAAAGGCTTAAAAAACGCCACTGACGAAGAGCTATCAGAAGTAAGGCCGCTTGGGTTCGGATTCGCTCTCGAATGGGAATCTCTTGACCAGCATCTTGGGGTCGGTCCGCTGATACTTGACCTGATCGGAGAGGAGTATCTGGCCTCAGCTGCGGCCCGCCGGAACGGTTCGGCAACTAGCGAAAAGAAAAAAGCAGCGTCCCGGAAAAACGGCAAACGCGGCGGCCGTCCGAAAAAGATTGAAAAGGAGGTTCTTGCTTGAACTTCTCTGTCATATAAAATAAAAAGGTCGGACCTCCTTCCGGTCTTTTTTTGGTCTTGGCTGATAAACTCCGTTTCACTAGATCGAGCGGGAAAAGAAATGGTCGGCAGCACCTTCAAATGCCGAAGATCTAAGCGCTTCATTTCGATAGGATACTTTGCCTCACATTGCGGGGCGATGTATCCTTTTTGTATGTCAAACAAAGCGTATAAGGTCGGTTTGGTGCAGATGGCAATGGGCGAAGATGTCGATGCCAATTTGAAGAGAGCCGTTGAATTTGTCGAAGAGGCCGCCGGCCGCGGAGCACAGGTTATCTGTCTGCCGGAGATGTTTCGTTCGCAGTATTTTTGTCAAAAAGAAGATGCTAAGCTTTTCGATCTGGCGGAACCGCTTGACGGGCCTTCCGCCAAGGCATTGTCATCAGTAGCTGATAAAAGCGGCGCGACGATCATCGCTCCTATCTTTGAAAAACGCGCTCTCGGTCTTTATCACAACACTTTGATCTTGATAAAACCTGGCGAACCGATCGCCGGGGTTTATCGCAAAATGCATATTCCGGACGACCCGGCGTATTACGAAAAATTCTATTTCACGCCCGGCGACCTGGGCTTTAAGGCTTTTGATACCGACCACGGCCGCATCGGCACTCTCATCTGCTGGGACCAGTGGTATCCTGAAGGTGCCCGGCTGACTGCCCTTCGCGGAGCCGAGGTTCTGTTTTACCCGACGGCTATCGGCTGGCATCCGTATGAAAAAGATAAATACGGCGTGGAACAACGCGAGGCATGGCGTACGATCCAGCGTTCACACTCCATCGCCAACGGCGTTTATATTGCCGGTGTTAACCGTGTCGGCCACGAAGTAACGGTGCCGGACACACCGGGCATTCAATTTTGGGGCAGCACATTCTTGAGCGATCCTTTTGGCGTCATAGTAGCCGAAGCCGATACCGAAAGCGAAACGGTCGTTATCGGCGAGATCGACCCGGCCCGCATCGAAGAAGTGCGTCGCGGATGGCCGTTCCTCCGCGACCGCCGCATAGATGCTTACGGCGACATCACCAAACGATTTATCGATTGATGAGGAGCTATACTGAATGAAACCAGCAGTTAAGGCGGTCCGATACTGCCGAATTCTTTTTCTAATATGCGCGGCGGCTTACGCCATAACCGGTCAAACTGATGTAAGAGAGCTGGTCGATAAGCTATCCGACACCCGACTGCAAGCGGTTGGCGAACCGCTGATCGGCGATTTCAACAAAGATGGGATACAAGATATCGCCACCAGTGTGCTGATCAAACTAGAGCCGGAACTCGGCGGTATGGCATTGCTCAAACAACGCTCGATCGAGGTGGAATATCTCTGTCATCCATCGCAGACCTGCTGTGACGAGATCGATTTTGACCAACCGGCACTGCTTATTTTGCATAATGCCGCTCGCGGCTGGCGTTCGCTTAACGCCGCCGAATTCAAACTAGGGTCGGCGGTTCTTTTACGCGGCCGGGCCAATGTTTTTGCTTTTCAGAAAAAGAAAGTGCCTAATGACCTCGGCTTTACCGTCAAGAAAGATAGGCCGAGCGGCAGCTATATCGAATTTCCGACCGAAGCTTCGGAGGGCATTTTGCGATGGCGTGGCGGACGCTATACCTGGTTCGAGACCGAGCCTTAAACTGATCGAAGATGAATAGACACAGCGACACCGGCCAGATAATGCCGGCCGAGTGGGAACCACACGAAGCGACATGGGTGGCTTGGCCGCACAATACATCCGACTGGCCGGGCAAGATCGCCGCCATACATTTCGTTTACGTCGAGATCGTCAGAAATATCGTTCGCGGCGAGTTGGCCCGCGTCATAGTTTCGGACGAAAAACACGAACGCAAGGCCGCACGGCTGCTGCACAACGCCGGCGTTGATCTTTCGCAGGTCGAATTTTTTCGCGTTCCCACCGATCGCGGTTGGACGCGCGATTTCGGGCCGATATTTGTGCAAAAGGGCGGTAAAACCGCAGTCGCCGGATTTCGTTTCAATGGTTGGGCGAAATATCCCGACCACAAAAAAGACGAAAAGGCGGCTGAAAAGCTCGCCAAAAAGCTCGGCAAAGAATTTTTGCCCGTCGTGCACAACGGCAAAAGGCTTGTGCTCGAAGGCGGAGCAATTGACGTCAACGGCCGCGGCACGCTGCTTACTACCGAAGAATGCCTGCTCGATCCGCAAGTGCAGGTTCGCAATCCCGGCGTATCCCGCGAAGAATACGAGTCGATATTGGCCGCTTCTTTGGGAGCGACCAATGTTCTTTGGCTGAATAAAGGCATTGCGGGCGACGACACTCACGGCCACGTCGATGACCTGTGTCGTTTCGTAAATGCGACCACCGCCGTGCTTTGCCGCGAATCGAACCCGGCCGACGCCAACTATGGGCCTCTTGAGGAAAATCGCGAGCGTTTGGAAGGTTTTCGACTTGAGGATGGCTCAAAAGTGCAGGCCGAATTCTTGCCGATGCCCGAACCGGTCATTCATAAAGGCCAGCGGCTGCCGGCCAGCTATGCAAATTTTCTGATCACAAACGCGGCCGTGCTCGTACCGACCTTCAACGATCCGAACGACCGCACTGCTCTTGGCATTTTGTCGGAATTCTTTCCCGGTCGAAAAGTTATCGGTATCCACGCCGTAGATCTCGTATGGGGACTCGGCACTCTTCATTGCCTTTCGCAACAACAGCCTCAATAGGAAAGTATCCGCTGCAACATTCTGATCTTGATCTTTTCGGAGTTTGAGCGGAAATAGACATGAACAGATATCGACTTGTTTTCAGGCTGCGAGGGCCTGTTTTGCGGTATGGAACGGGCAGGCTTTGGTGTCGTCTTGGAACGTAAAAACTAGATCTTTCGCCAGCCGCGTTCGCGGCGTTCCCGTAGGGCAAATAGCCACGTTGCTTTAGCACGTGGTTGATAGTTGGCAACTAAACTAAGGGCGTTTTAACGCCCTCTGCTCTCAGTTTTGCATCCTATCCCCGTCGGAGCGGGGATCGAAAACTATCAATATCATCAACCCAAGCGTTTTGAGATTTGGCGTACGCTTCTAAGAGGTCTTCTTCGCGATTTCTTCTTTTTCGGGCGTCTTGCCCCACGACTGAGCTATCGCTTCCTCCAATGATGAGGGATGAGCCAACGAGTAATCTAGAACCTCTAATGCGTCCTTTTTCTCCTTTCCGGTCAAGCCTGCTAATTCTATATTCTCTCGAAAAGATTCCGGTGACGGCATTTTGAACTTGCTCATAATCTATATCTCCATTGTTATCATACAACGAATCAAGGACGCTTTCCGAATTTCCGCCGTCCGAAATGACAGACTTCAATATGCTGGCATCTTCGCTGAACGTCCCTTGATTGTTGACGGACTTTATTTGGTTGGGGAAGAATGCTACCCAATGCTCTTTTAGTCCACCAAAACCATGGGTTACCCCATCATTTTTTAACACTTCATACACAACCTCGCGAAAAGCCGTTGCTTCACCTTCTTGCCCAAAAAAGTCGTTTTCAATCTGGATAAGCGATGGCCCCGTGTAATTACTCGCGACATCTTGAATCATCCATTGTTCTGGCCCACCTTCCCAGTAACTCTCAAACCAATCACCTAACGGTGAATCTTCCTCGTCCATAATACGAGGAGACTTTGCGATGAACTTTGCGGCCTGCTTTACGGTCAGATCGGCAACGTCTGACAAATTATGTCCTTCAGCGTTAATAGGATTGCGTATGTTTAGAAACGCCGGAACGACACCCGGCGAAGTATCCCCGCCTAACTTTGGCTGTCCGGCGGCGTTAGGCGTTATCGCAGTGGCATAAGAACTCGCTTCGGCGGAATCGGTTGTAAAATAAAAACCGCTTCCATATTGATCGTTTCCTAATCCTGTAAGATTTGAGCGAAACTCACTCAATCCGTCAAGGTTTCCTGTCCCGTGATACACAACAAGCGGCTCACCGTTTGCGTCAACAACCTTTGAAACATCATTGCTTTTAGCGATAAAGTCTGCTACTCTCTTATCGAAGCCGGTGGGGATTCCTGTCGTCGGCGTGCTAATGCCGAAGGAGACGGGAGTATCGCCGGCTTTGATTATTTCTATATCGGAAATAAATGCCGAGTGAAGCTCTCCGTGTTGCTCCGGTCGCCGCCCACGCGATGGCGTCTTTTCTTGAACAGTCGATCTGACAAAGTAGTCGCGTCCATCGATTGTAACTTGAGCTAAATAATTACGATGCCCATTAATGTTTGTATGTTTGTTGGGATTTGCCTCGTTCTCAAAGTATATTGGCTGCGATTTACGAATGACGTCATCGAATTGAGGAATGATCCTAAACAAAAGTGAACTGCCCTTATGCCCTGCTAATTTACCAAATATGGAGTTAACGAATCGAATCGTTTTCCCGTCTGCTTCGTTTTCCACGGTAGATAGAAGGTTGTAATAGTGTTCCGCTGCCTCATCTTTCGAGACATCTCCATCGGCGATCTGAATCACGGAATCGCTAATTAGCCGAAGCCGTTCGGATGCCTCCCAATCCCCAAACCAGTTCTTGAACCGTTTCGTTCTTACTGTTACCCATTCTTTCGGCGACAATATTACGGTCGAAAACCAAACATCTTCACTAGTTCAGAAATCTGTCCGGATCGGCCGGAGCGGCGAGTTCGATCGGGGCATCGGCGACGATATTTTCTTCTTCGAGCGTCCAAACTTCAAACAATGCCGGCGGACATTCCATAACAAAACGCGAAGGTTTTTGGAGAACCGTTTGGCGGTTGTAATCCGTAACAATCAACGGATACGTTATATAAAGTTCGTCTTTGGCCCGGGTCAATGCAACATACCAGAGCCGGCGTTCCTCTTCTTCGCTGTCCAATTCTTTCAGCGAACGCGGGCTTGGAAATTTCCCCTCCGCCGCCCATATCAGAAATACCGCTTTCCATTCCAATCCTTTCGCTTGGTGTACGCTGGTCAATGTCAACACTTCATCGTCCTCGCCGCCCTCTACCACCTCTTCACCCGTCAGAGATTGCGGTTCGGCAAAGCGTTCGGTAGATATCAGCGCCAGCTCAGACAAAAGATCTTCGGTCGAACTATATCGATTAGCGAATTGAGCCAGCCCGCGAAGGTCTTCTGATCGGGCGTCGGCATTTTCGAAATTCTCTTCTAAATATTTCTCATATCCGTGCTCGAGCACCAGCAATATCTGGCGGGCCGGGTTTCCGCGATTTTCCTGTGCCGACAAAAGCTCAATAAGCCGAACAAAACCTTGCCAAGGTGAGCGATCCTTAAGCTTGGGCAGATCTCTTAGAAGAGCAATGGTTTCGCCGCCAAGTTCCGACTTTTGTTCGCCCGAACCAAGGAGGGGCGTTTTCGCATCCTGCAGGGATATCGCATCAAAAATGCGGTTGGCCGTTTTATTACCTATGCCGGGAATCAACTTTAATACGCGCTTCCACGCAAGTTCGTCCCGCGGATTTACAACTATTCGCAGATACGAAATGACATCTTTTATATGAGCCTGTTCAAAAAATCGTACGCCAGACCGCACTTGATATGGTATATTTCGCCGCGCAAGTTCCAACTGCATTTCTATGGAATGATAATGTGAACGATACATTATCGCGATATCTTCGAGCGGCGTTCCTTCGTCTCTCAGCTCCAATATGCGCGATGCAACAAATGCCGATTGCTGCTCTACGTCCGAACAAGGAACGAGGGCCGGTTTGATATCACGTGACGCCTTGACAGCTTTCAGCATTTTAGGAAATTGCCGCCGGTTGCCTGCGATCGACGTATTCGCCAAAGCCAATATCTCCGGCGTTGATCGATAATTGCTTTCAAGCTTGAAAAGCTGTGCTTCAGGATATCGCTTCGGAAATTCGTAGATGTTCGTAAATTCGGCTCCACGCCACGCAAATATCGACTGGGCATCGTCGCCGACCACCATCACATTCCGATGTTTCACCGCCAAAATATCGATCAATTCCGCCTGCAGTCGGTTCGTATCTTGATATTCATCGACCAAAATATGCTGAAACTGCTCGGCATACACATCCGCAATGGCCGGCTTTTCGATCAGCAGCCGTTTCAAATTCAGCAGCAGATCGTCGTAATCCATCACGTTCCGCTCCAGCTTTCGTTCGCGATAGATCACATCTACCCGCTTGACCTGTGCCGTCAACATCTCGAAATAAGGATATTTACCGATCATCACATTTTCGATCGGCAGGTCGGTGTTGTTGGCGTAGCTAATGATGTCTTGAACAACCTCAGCTTTTGGAAAGCGTTTTCCGCTGGTGTCTATCGCCGCATCGCTTATCGCCAGATCGATCATATCTCTGGCGTCTTCGCTGTCCAATATTGAAAAATTTGACGTAAAGCCGATGCTTTCGCCGTGGCGACGCAAGATCAGATTGGCGATGCGGTGAAAGGTGCCGCCCCAGATGCGGTGGACATTTTGATTGCCTGTGAGCGATTCCACCCGCCGCAGCATCTCCCGAGCGGCTCGATTGGTGAAGGTGGCCAACATAATGCGTCCGGGTGAAACGCCTTGTTCGATAAGATATGCAACGCGATATGTGATCGCCCTGGTCTTTCCGGTACCGGCACCGGCAACCACCAATGTGGCCTTTGGCGGCGCCGTAACAACGCGGAACTGTTCCTCGTTCAGTTCGCTTTTGTAACGCGTTAAGCGCTCCGGCAAGTTTGCCGCATCGCGTTTGATAACATACCGTGCCATGTATTGAACACTATATCACGTAAGGTTGCCGCACATCGACCGACATCTTGCACCTTCAACGGGCAAATTATATCCTTTGAATAGATGATTTCTTCGCACAAGATCATTAAATGGGCCGGGTGTTTGATCATTACAATGGCGATGTTGGCATCCGCGGCCTCTGCCTGTGCGTGTGATCACCACGCGGCCGCCGCAGATCCGCTCTCTTGTCACGGGTCTTCGGCGAAACAGCCTGCCGGCCACCATCCATCGTCGGCAGATGTCCGTGCGGCAAATTCTGCGGGCATCGATTGTTCTTGCCGGGCAAATATTCAATTGCCTTCTGCTCAGGCAAAGGCTGATCCGAAGAGATCAAAGGCAGCGAAAAAGCTGTTGGCGGCATTTTTAGATGTCCCCTCGCCATACGTCAATGCCGCTGTCGCCGCCGGACACGACGATCGACCGCACATCTCCAACTTCTATTCCATTACAAACGCCTTTTCGGGGCCATCCCGAGCCCCGCCGCGCCTCTAAAACGTAAAAAGACCGTCCATTTATTGTCGAAAGGCTGCGGCCATTCGGCTTTTTGCGCATACCCGTTTTACGGAATGCTGCGTATTGCATACGTTTTAGATCCGGAGATCCAATGAGATTTAAATTTTTACTATATTTGGCCGGAATGGCCGCGATCTTTTCACAGACCGCTCTCGCCCACGAACCATTTGTGCTCATAAAAAAAGAACGTCGCACGGTGACGGCTGCACAATTGCAGCACCTCGGGCATTCGGCAACCCTCGGAAAAGTAGAAGGAACGTCGCTTCGCTACACCGAAAAAGAGATACGTTTGGTCATCGAAACCAGCAGCGGCGGCGACAAATTTGCGTATTCCATTCAGGGAATGAAAGATCCTTCGCTGATAGTTCCCGCAGAAGCTGTCCTAAAGGTCCTTTTTATCAATACTGACGGTGAAATGCCGCATGACATATTGTTTGGCCATGCCGAACCGCCCTATGAAGATGCTCCTGATACAAGCATGTCGGTCGGAACAGGCCGGCTTACCGCCGGAAAGGATGGTGTTTTTCAGGCCGAAGAGATCGAGTTGAAAGCGGAATCGCTCGGCGAATACAATTATTTCTGCTCATTGACCGGCCATGCCAAAAAAGGAATGTGGGGCAGCATCTTTATCGGCGCCGAACCAAAACAGGTTGTCCCCGCACCTGCGTCCGCCGTCCACGATCATAGCGGCCACGCCCCGGTGCCTTCGCCGACACCGGCAAACGGCCATCAGCATCATGACAATGCCGAGCCGGCAGCCACTCCGAAACCGCCGCACACCGGCCATGAGGATCATCGAGAGCACGGCCGTAGCAGCCATTCATCTATGCGTTCAACGGTGGATATCGGAACGCCGATGACTGCCGAAAGCTCGGGAACTGCATGGGTACCCGAATCATCGCCGATGTATTCCTACATGAAGATGTACAAGGACGGAGGCAATTTGATGATCATGGGCAGTGCGTTTCTCCGCTATACACAGGTTGGTTCTAGTCGCAATATCTCCGTCGCCGGAAAGGGCGGCCGCACCCGTTTCGACGCCCCAAATATGCTAATGGTGATGTATTCGCGTCCGCTTTCAGAAAAGTCTCAGCTCGGTTTGCGAGTAATGGCAAGCGTTGATCCGCTGACGCAGCGTGGTTGGGGCTATCCGCTGCTCTATCAATCCGGCGAACTCTACCGCGGCCTGCCGATCCACGACCGCCAACACCCGCACGATCTCATCTCCGAATTGGCCGCGTCATATTCCTACAAGGTCGGCGACCGGCGATCTTTCTATTTTTACGGCGGCGTAGTCGGCGAACCCGCACTCGGCCCGCCGATGTTCATGCATCGCATATCCGGCATGAATAATCCGGATGCACCGATATCGCACCATTGGCAAGATGCTTCTCACATTACCTGGGGAGTTCTGACGGCCGGCTACAATTTTGGCAAATTCAAGATCGAAGCAAGCACCTTTAACGGCACCGAACCGGACGAGAACCGCTGGGCATTCGATTCGCTGCGGCTTAATTCTTTTAGCGGCCGCTTTTCGTTCAATCCAACCAAAGATCTTTCTTTTCAGGTATCTACGGGCTATCTTAAACGACCTGAGCGGGCTGAACCCGACCTCGACCACATGCAGAGAACAACCGCCTCTGCCATCTATAACAAAGCGTTTTCCGACACAAGCAATTGGGCGAGCAGCTTCATTTGGGGAAACAACTATAAAGAAGGCCGTTCAACCAATTCTTTCCTGTTTGAAAGTGACTATACTTTCGGCAAAAATGCCGTTTTCGGCCGCATCGAAAGGGTCCAGAAAGACGGCCATGAATTGGTGATACCGCATTCTGACCCGATCCACGAAGATGTTTTCTGGGTCGGTGCCTATTCGCTGGGCTACGTTCGCGACATTATCAAAGACAAGGGTGTTGACGTCGGCCTCGGTGGAATGAGCACCTTTAACAGCAATCCGGCTGCCTTGACCCCATATTACGGCGGCACGAAACATGCCGGCTGGCAATTGTTCGTTCGGATCCGGCCGAGCCGCGTTAAGGCTCATTGATCGTGCACAAAAAATGCGTCGAGCTTTTTCGGCTCGACGCATTGCGCACTTCCCTTTGTTCATTCAGTTGTGATCAACGATAGCGGTAATAGCGCTTTTTCTTCGGATTGATCTTGTAAGTGTAGAGGGCTGATCCGCCCGCACCTACCGCCGTACCGATCAAGGCACCTTTTTTACCGCCGACCAAGGCTCCGATCAAAGCACCGGCACCGGTTCCGATACCGATATTGATCAAGTTCCGGTGACGGTTATAGACGTTCGGCCGTTTGTAGGTTCGGTACGTTCTTGAACCATTTGAATACCGTCGTGTCTGGGCGTCTGCCGAGGTGGACATCAGCGGTATCATTACTGCCACCATTGCCATCATTGCGAACGTTGCTAATATCTTTTTCATTGCTTTAATCTCCCCTTAAAAATATCTGAAGGCTCTTGCCTTCCCGCTCTAATACTTGGCAAAGGGTGTGCCAAAACTGCTATTTATTCTGAATGTTGGACTTACAAACGTGTCTCGGCCCTTCGCCCCGGCGGCAAAATACTATTTCGGCGCATATTCAACGCAATGGTGCACCCGGCTTTCAAATCGGCACCGATTGATGCAAAATCAGTCCTATGATCGATCTGCGCAGCGATACAGTTACCCGCCCGACGCCCGCTATGCGGCGTGCAATGGCTGATGCCGAGGTCGGCGATGATGTGTATGGTGAGGACCCGACGGTCAATCGCCTGCAGGACACGGCGGCCGAGATCTTCGAAAAAGAAGCCGCCCTCTTTGTGCCGAGCGGTTCGATGGGCAACCAGATCGCGTTGAAACTGCACACCCGGCCCGGTTCCGAGGCGATCATCGAAGACCGCGGACACATTTTTAATTACGAGCTTTCCGCTTCTGCCGCGATCGCCGGCGTTACGATGCGTCCGGTAAAAAGCAACGATGGAACCGGTCATTTGACCTGGGCTGAGATCGCTTCGTCGCTGCATGTTGAAGGCCCATATTATTCTGCTCCGACGGAGCTTATATGTCTCGAAAATACGCATAATTTCGCCGGTGGAAGTGTTATGACCGCCCGGCACTGTGCAGAGATCTGTTCCAACGCCCATCAGGTCGGCTTGCCGGTACACATGGATGGGGCGCGCATCTTCAATGCGGCGGTCGCAAGCGGTTCCCGCGTTGCCGAATTGACCCGACATTGTGACACCGTGCAGTTTTGTCTTTCAAAAGGCCTCGGCGCACCGATCGGTTCGCTTCTGGCAGGCAGCCGCGAAATAATCGAAGAAGCCCGCATCTGGCGCAAAAGACTCGGCGGTGGCATGCGTCAGGCGGGCGTTATTGCGGCCGCCGGGCTGATCGCCCTTTTGCATTCGCCGGAGCGGCTTTTCGAAGATCATGAGAATGCCTATCGCCTGGCGGCCGGCATTGCCGAGATCGACGGGTGCGACATCGATCTTGATAAGGTTGCGACCAATATTGTCATTTTCCGGGTCATTTCGCCTGCTGTTTCCGCCGCCGAAGTTTGCAGCCGGTTAGCCGAAGACGGCATTCGGGCCATCGCCTTTGGCGGATCGATCCGCATGGTCACCCATTGCGACATCAGCTCGGCCGACATTGACCGCACACTGCTGCGGCTTTCGGCGGCCATGCGATAGCCGTTTGAACAGCTTTTATTTGCATTTACCGCACTTGATGGCTACGATAAAAACAGACATTTTTTAATAACGAGGTAATAGGTAAAATGAAATTTCCCGGTGGTTTTGACATGCAGTCAATGATGAAGCAGGCCCAACAGATGCAGGAGCAAATGGGCAAAAAGATGAAAGAAACGGTCGTCACGGCTTCTGCCGGCGGCGATGCCGTAAAGGTTGAAATGCGAGGCGATTTTCAGGTTGTTTCGCTTGCGATCTCGCCGGACCTCGTCAAGGATGGCGATGTTGAGATGATCCAGGATCTCACGGTTGCCGCACTTAATGAGGCTCACCGAAAAGTGGAAGAAACTCTTAAAGGCCAGCTCGGCGGTATGCTGCCTCCCGGATTGGTCTAGTCCGCCACCATTTTATGCTCGATTATTCCGAACCGGTTGCCCGGCTCATCGACGAATTCAAACGCCTGCCCGGCATTGGCGGCAAATCCGCTCAAAGGCTGGCGTTTTATATTCTTCGGCGCCCGCGGGCTGAGGTCGATAATTTCATATCGGCATTGGCCGAGGTCAAAGAAAAGATCATTTTTTGTTCGATCTGCAACAATCTGACGGATGTTGACCCGTGTCTATATTGCTCCAATCCAAAGCGGGACCGCTCCGTGATATGTATTATCGAAGAACCGTATAATTTGCTCGCGATCGAGAAGACGCGTTCTTACAAGGGGCTTTATCATATTCTTCATGGTTCATTATCGCCGATCCGCGGCATCGGGCCGGACGAATTGATGCTTCCGAACCTGTTTCCGCGATTGATGCCGGAAAACAACGAAGGCGTCGAGGTCAAAGAGGTCATCATCGCCACGAATCCAACGACCGAAGGCGAAGCGACCGCAAATTATATTGCCCGTTTGTTGAAACCGATCGGCGTTAGGGCCACCCGCATCGCCATGGGCATGCCGGTCGGCAGCGATCTCGAATATGTCGATGAAGTGACGATGGATAAAGCTCTAAGCAATCGCCACGACATCTGAAACTCTATCCGCGAACAACTTTTCGGCCCGTTGCGGATTCTTAACATTGTCCTATTTTTAGATCATTTCTCTATTGAGAGGTTAGGTACATGAAAGATCTGCTATTCCTTTTCGCCATCATCTGCTTGGCCGCCGCAGCCGCGTTAGCTCAGCCGCGTCCGCCGGAAACAGTAAAAGAGAAAGTACCGGCTGTCATTGCCCCGGCCCCGGCAACGGTCGCGGCAAAATACGAAGGCGGTTTTTTTGGTTTTACAGATAAAGTTAACGGCACCCTTAAATTCGATGATGAGAATTTGCGGTTGGTTTTTTTGGGTAAGGACGGCAAAGAATTGTTCGGCATTCCTTACGACGCATTTTTGGTCGTTTCGCCGCAGTCGCGTTCTGTGACCAGCACCACCGGCAATGTCGTGCGCAATTTACCGCTCCCCGGTTCCGTTCTTGGCGGTTTTATCAAAGAAAAGCGCAGCTACGTCATAATCCAGTTTCAGGATGTTGACGTTGATGCCCGCGGCACCACCAGTTTCAAATTGGAAAATCGCGATCTGGTAGATTCGGTCGTAAAGACACTTGGCGAGAAAGGTGAGCTTAAAAAACGCGGCGATGCCTATTTTCGCCCGCGGCCTGGCAGCACGTCTGACGGCAGTTAGTTCAAGTCGCCGAATCGGCATTGAAGGATCGCAGTAATGCCGATCGCCGCCGTTTCGGCACGCAGAATGCGGCCGCCGAGCGTAATGATCCCGATACCCTTTTCGCGGGCAGCCATCAATTCTGCGTCGTCCCAACCGCCCTTTGGCCCAAACACCGCCGTCACTTCTCCGTTCGACGCGATCGACGACAGGCCGGTGCCCTCGCGTTCGCTGAAGAGATATGTTTCGTCGGCCGGCGTACTTTCGATGAATTCCCCGAAGCTTTGAGGGGCGGTGATCATCATGAGCCTAGCTCTGCCCGATTGTTTCGCGGCCTCCATTGCGATCTTTGCCCAGCGTTCTTGTTTTGCCGCATTGACCGGTGGTTTGACGTCCGACCTTCTTGTAAATATCGGCACCAGCTTTACCACGCCAAGTTCGACCAGTTTCTGTATTATCAGTTCAAATTTGTCGGCGTGCAGCACCGTTGCGGCGATCGTGATCTCGCATGGAGATTCCGGAGAGCTTGGCTTTTTTTCACCGATCATCTCCAGCGATGCTCCGCGCTTGTCTATTTGAACAAAACGGGCGGTATATTCGCGGCCTTCCCCGTCGAAAACATTGGCCTCGTCGCCCGCACGCATTCGCAGAACGTCAAAAGCATGCCGGCTTTCTTCTGCCGACAGCAAAATGCGATCTTCGTTGATCTGTTGCGGTAGTGCATAAAATCTTCGCATTTTTAAACTATATTTCGCCGAACCGTTCAATGAACTCTTTTGACGATCGACGCAATTTCAGCCAAGGTTCAAACACCTCCGGGGATTGCATCCATATCGTCAGCCACTGCACTATCTCTGAATTTTCCGGCGACGGCGGCCTTTTTTCCATATCCTTTTTCATCATCCGCGATTCTTCAAAGATCAGCCGCAGGCCCTCTTTGTCACCAGCAACTGTATATTTGCGGCGAAGATTATCCATATCGCGGATCGATCTTGCAGCTTTGGAAAGGCTTGAAACATCGAGCAGGTTGCGGAACGCCGGTTCATACGGACGATCCTCTGCTCGTTCAACATAGAGTTCCATTATTTCCGAATGGCGGAGAATGGCCCCCTCGTCAGCCAGCAGGCGGGCGATCACCATCGGCGAATCTAAGGCTTGGCCGCCCAGCTTTTCAAGAACCGCTGCACCGATACTTTCGATCTCGACGCGGCCGACACTTTCACAGTCGAGCTTTTCCCATACCTCGATCATCAGATCGCGCTTTGTTGCCGAGATCCACATTCCGATTCATCCGCGGGCCTTTTGGATCAGGTCGGTCGAAGAATGATCTTTCGGATCGCCGACGATCGCCACTTGTCCGCCTATCGAAGCCATGATCTCACGTTCCGGCACATTCCCAACGGTATAATCGGTGCCCTTGGCGTGAATGTCCGGGCGGACGGCCAAGATCAGTTCCGTCACGGTCGGCTCATCAAATATCGTCACCGCGTCAACACATCTAAGTGCGGATAGGAGTTCGGCCCGCTCGTCCTGCGGCATGAATGGCCTGCCGCTGCCTTTCAAGCTCCGCACCTGTTCATCAGAATTGATCGCCGTTATAAGAAAACCGCCAAGTTCCTTGGCTGCGGTCAAATATCGCGTATGACCCACATGAAATAGATCAAAACAGCCGTTCGTCAAAATGATCCGATCACCCTTTTGCCGGCGTTCTTTGACCAACCGGACGATCGCTTCCCGGTCGAGCACCGGCGCCGCATTGGTCATTGTTCTGCTCCGTATGACAAGACATCTTCCGTTGCCAGCGAACGCCCCAATTCTTCGATCGAAACGGTGGCGGTCCCTTTTTTCATCACCACGATACCGCCGGCGTGATTGGCCATCCGGGCAGCATCGGCACAGCTAAGACCGGCTGCCAAACTAAGAGCGAAAGCAGCGATAACGGTATCGCCGGCACCGGTCACATCGACCGGCACATCCGAACCCACAGCCTTGATCGCAAGCGGCGGTTGATTGCGTTCCGTCAACAGCACGCCCTTATTTCCGCAGGTCACTAACATTGATTCCAGCCCCAGCTGCTTTCGAAGCCCGTCGCAATCTTCGGCCGAGAATTGTTTGCCAAGCACTTGCTCCACCTCATCAGAATTTGGTGTCGCCGTGGTCGCCCCGGCAAAATCACCGAGCCTGAACCGCGAATCGATCAATAGCGGAATATCGCGGCGGCGGGCAATTTCGCGGGCAGTAGTAAAAAGCTCGATGTCCGCAACGCCGTAGTTATAGTCCGAAACGATGATCGCATCGGCATCCTCCGCGGCCGTCATCAGATTTGCCCGCAATTGATGGCGGACATCTACCCCCAGTTCTCCGCGATTCTCGTAATCGATCCGAACGACCTGTTGCCGAGAAGCATAATATTGCCCGGCCAGCACACGCGTCTTGGTCGTCGTTGTCACATTGTCGCTGCTGACGAGCATCTCACAACCGACGCCCGCCTCCGCAAGGCTTGCCCGAAGTTTTTCGCCGTGATCATCCCGGCCCGTTACACCGATCAATATCGGATGTCCGCCCAGCGAGGCTACATTCGCCGCAGCATTGGCAGCCCCGCCCGGTAATGTCGTTGTCTCGTCGTGGCGAAGAATGAAAACCGGGGCTTCGCGTGAGATACGCTCGATAGTTCCGAGCAGAAATTGATCCGCCACCGCATCGCCGGCGATCACGACTCTGCGATCTGCAAAAAGCTCTTTAAGTGTTGATGAGAACCCCTTCATTGCAATGGTTCGGATTATACAAGATGCCGCCGACAAACGAAAAGGCCGAGAGAAGCAAGCAACTCTCGGCCGAGATCGTTTTTAGCTTTGAAAAGAGATCAATGGGTATCGTAGCTGGCAACCGGATAATCGCCCAATTGTCCCCACTGAACCGTGTTCATACCGCCCGTCGCACTCGGCACATAGTAAAAACTGCCGTTCGTATTGCGCCATATGGCGATGTCGGCTTTCCCGTCGCCGTCATAATCGTTCTGTGCATTGAGGTCAGTACCGCTGACACCGAAGGTTCGGGTATAAATAGTGCCCGTCATGCTGTAGCGAATGATCCACGTCAGGTCGGATGTCGGTGTTGCTCCTTCTCGAACAACGGCCAGATCCGTCTTGCCGTCACCATCATAATCGCCCGGCACGATCAGATCGTTGCTTTGGCCGAATTCGATGCTGTAAAACCCGCTATTGCTGCTTTGCAGAATAAAGAAGGTTGCGGCTGCCGTGCCCGATGCTCCCGGACGCTGAACGGCGATATCGAATTTGCCGTCTCCATCATAATCGCCCGGTGCTACGAAATCTGTGGTTACACCCCATTGGTTCGAAGTATATGCGTTGTCCGAACTGCGGAAGATATACCACACCATGTTGCCGTTCGTTCGGCGGACAACAGCCATGTCGGTCTTGCCGTCGCCGTCATAATCACGTGCTACCGGATCATCGCCGGTGACGCCCCAGTTACGCATGGTAAAGGTATTATCGCTGCTTCGAAGCGTGTACCAAACACCGGTCGTATCGCGCCATACCGCAATATCCCCTTTGCCGTCGCCATCGTAATCGCCGGGAACCGGGAAATCTTCGTTTGACACGCCAAAGACCTGTGAAGAAAAGACACCCGTTGCCCTTTTGATGAACCAAGTGTTGTTCGATGGGCGGAAAATAACAAAATCAGCTTTTGAATCGCCGTCGTTATCAAGAGCTTTGCGCAGGGAAACCTGTGCAAATGCCGTTGTAGTGAGGAGTGTGAAAAGTCCGAATAGAAGGGCAAATTTATTGCTCCGCGACGAAAAAATTCTCATTGTGATGTCCTTTACCTAAAATTCAAGGTCTTTGGGCGGCTTGCAAAGTAAGCCGGAAGTTCCAAATATACTATGTTATCAATGGGCTTGGCAAGAATTAGATGGTTAATTTCCTGCTACAGAATCGGTTAGGCGGCGTTGCCAATAATAACCTTAGACGCCGCTACTTTAAATAAAGTTCGAATCAGTAAAAAAATTCCTAAAAATCATTTCCGCGATTGTGTGATCGTGATGTTTTGACCTCCGATGGTTATCGTGCCTGAACGCGAAATGGCCGTATTCAGCAAAACGCGAAAGGTCAGCGTTCGGCTTCCGCTAAGCACTTCACCGCCCTCGACCCGGATCCACCGCGAATCGCTTTTTACAAAATGGTCACAATTGGCGGGCGTCGTCACATTCACCGAAAAATAGCCGCCCTTAGTTGGAACCGCCATGGCATTTGACGAGATGCCGACCGTGCAAACTGTCGGATCGGCGAGAGCCGCCGCAACATTCAACCGTCCGCCGGTCTTGACCATTCCGTTCCATTGCGTCAGCAGATCCACATTATTCAGTATCGACGCCTTCAGCGAAGCCGCGGAAAGCGAAGGATTCAGCCCCGCGAGCAATGCCGCCGCTCCGGCAACATGGGGGCTGGCCATAGATGTGCCGCTGCTCGAACCATAGCTCGTGTTCGAACTATTGGTGGTGCTCAAAATTCCGCTGCCGGGAGCTGCAAGATCTACCGTGGTCACGCCCCAATTAGAGCTTCCGGAACGGGCGTCTGACGACGTTGAATTGGCGACGGAAATAATGCTCGGTGATGTATAGCTGGCCGGATAAGCCGGCAGGTTGTCCGTATTGCGGCCGTCATTGCCCGCCGCAAAAACGTTTAGAATGCCCGCATTGCCCATTGCGTCCAGCGCGTCCTTGGTCGCCTGGTCATAGCCGCAGGCTTCGGAACACCCGCCATAGGAATTGTTTGTGACGCGAATGTTCACGCCGCGGTTTTTCATCAACGTGACGTAATTGTAAGCATTGATCAGCATGGCGGACGTCGTATCCGTTGCCGCCGCACTATAGATCTTGATCGTCATAAGCTTGACGTTCCAGTTTACGCCGGCTACGCCGATGCCGTTGTTTCCGGCCGCTCCGATCGTTCCGGCGGTGTGTGTCCCATGTCCGTGCTGGTCCGCCGGATCGGGGTCGTTGTACCGAAAATCGTAGCCGTAATAATCGTCCACAAACCCGTTTCCGTCATCATCGACCCCATTTCCATTGATCTCGCCCGAATTTGTCCACGCATTGGCCGCCAGGTCCTCGTGCGTATATCGCATTCCTGTATCGATGTTGGCGACCACCACGGCCGGACTCCCTGTAAAAACATCCCACGCCGCCGGAGCGGATATCTTCGTCAATCCCCACATGCCGGATTCCGGAAAGCGCGGATCGTTCGGCGTTGCCAGCAAATGATAATAGTAGTTGGGTTGAACGGCCTCGATCGCCGGCATTGCCCGCAGCCTTTTTTCGACCTGTTGGCGGCTTTCACCGGCCCGGATCCGCACCAACTGCCAGCCAAGCGAAGCGAATTTCTGCTTTACCGCAACGCCGCTCCGCGTCAATATATCAGCTGAACGCTCAAAGTCTGAGCTGTCCGCAAATTTTACGAGCAGTTCGTCGGGCACATAATTCTTAGCATTCTGAGCAGCCGCGGACATCGCCGAAACCAGCACAAATGCTAGCAAGATCACAGCTTTTAGTGACATAACGATCCTTTGCGAACGAAATTTACCGCTTGCATTATATTGTCTCTGAAACCTGGTTGACAATTTGAAGAGGGGGAAAGAGATGGGGCGGCTAGAGGGATTCGAACCCTCGACATCCTGAACCACAATCAGGCGCTCTAACCACTGAACTATAGCCGCCATGCCCGAACCGGATCTAAGCTGAATGCATCCGGTCCGATATTTATTTTCGCCCCCGGCACGACTTGAACGTGCGACCCACAGCTTAGAAGGCTGTTGCTCTATCCAGCTGAGCTACGGGAGCATATCAAAACCAAACACCAATCTTACGCACTAATGAAAACTAAGTCAAACAAAATAGGCCCGGTTGGATTCGGTCAATGGATGTTTCGGAGCCGCTGCACAATTAAGGCAGTTTGTCGCCGACAGAGGCAAATAGATCGCCGGTCTAGTGTTCGACCGCCTCGGCTTTTGCCGCCATTTGTTCGAAAACTTCTTTAAGATCAAGTTCGCTGGTGTCGATAACTACTGCGTCCTCGGCGATCACGAGCGGCGAATCTTCGCGCGAGACGTCTCGCTCATCGCGTTCGTTGATCTCGGTCAGCGTTTGTTCATAGGTGCTGATGCGGCCTTTCGCCGTGTCTTCGGCAAAGCGGCGGCGGGCACGGGCCTCAGGCTTGGCGGTCAAAAAGAATTTAATATCCGCATCCGGAAATACCACGGTGCCGATATCGCGGCCTTCGAGCACACAACCGGCCGCCGAACGCCGCCCGAGCTGCCGCTGGAGCTGTACCATCAGCCGCCTGACACCCGAAAGCGTGGAAACGATCGACGCATTTTGGGCAACTTCCAGCGTTCTGATCTCTGCCGAAACGTCCTTTCCGTTCAGTTCTACCCGCAGATCGTCCGGCTCACCGACCAGTTCAATTTCTGCTCCGGAGGCGATATTTACCACGGCTGCTTCGTCGGCAAGATCAGCTCCGGCGCGCATTGCCGCTAAGGCCGCCGCCCGATACATTGCCCCTGTATCCAGATACAACAGCCCGAACCGCTTTGCCAGCATTTTGCCCAATGTTGATTTTCCTGCTCCCGAAGGCCCGTCGATGGCTATGATCATAAAACATCTATTTTACTTAAATCAGCCGCGTTGTCAGCCCCGCAACAAAAAAACCTCGCAGATCCTTCTGCGAGGCTTGTGCTATACGATCGGACCTGACGGATCAATTGCCGTAGATCTTCACGACCCGGTCCGGATAATCCGTGATAATGCCGTCAAGATCGAATTTTTTCATCTTTTCGATGTCCGTCGTTTCATTGACCGTCCAAGGAACTATCTTCATTCCCATTTTATGACATGCTTCTACGGTCGCGGCATCCACCAAGCCAAAATGCGGGCTGTATGTGTTCGGCACAAAACCTAGTTTCTCGATGTTCTTTTCGACACCCAACGGATTGCCGACCAGCAGGGCGAGCGGTAGTTTCACATTCGCCTTATTCAATTCCTGCAGCGGACGAACATCGAAAGACTGAACTATCACGCTATTCTGCTTCTTGTATTTCAAGATCTCGTCTAACACCTTTTTGGCAAAAACTGCCGGCTGAGGAAAAAAGATGCCGTCACCCTGCGGATCTGATTTGATCTCGATATTATAGCGGACCGTTCGCTTCCCTCCCTTCTTTCGCAGATATTCGTCAACCGCCCTGAAGACATCCGAAAGCAGCGGCTTATGCACCTTCATTTTTATTTGGTCGGGAAAACCTTTATTTCCTAGGCTTCCGACATCATATTTCCTGATCTCGGCATACTTCATTTTGTGAATATTGTGCTCTTTCTGCTTTGCCGGGTCTATCGGCTGCCCTTTCGGGTCAAGCGAGATATCCGCTACAAAATAGGGGTCGTGCGAAACTACGAGTTTTCCGTCAGCACTTACCGCCAGGTCAAGCTCGATCGTGTCCGCACCGAGTTCCAAAGCCTTTATGAACGATGGTATGGTATTTTCCGGCACCCAACCACGAGCACCGCGGTGGCCCTCGATCGAAAAGCCCGGTTTGGTTTGAGCAAAGACTGCACCGGCAAAGACCATCGCGGCAGCGAAAACTAACAACAACTTTTTCATAATTTTTATTCTATCAATATTCGCAAATAGAAATGAGCCGGCCTTTTTTTGCGGCCGGCCCACGATCAACTCCATTCATTAAAAGGAGAATTTCAACGCCAATTGGATCTGACGAGCCGCATAGGTGCTGCTGATCATACCGAAATTGGCACTGTCGATGCTTCCGCTGGCCGCCTGAAAATTGGTGCGGTTGAAAGCGTTGAAGAATTCCGCACGAAACATTAGCCGGGTCGCTTCGGTTATCGGCAGGCGAAATTCTTTTTGAAGTGCCACGTCGAAGTTGAAATATGCATCGCTGCGGGCGATATTTCGTCCGGCGGTGCCGAAAGGGGCATACGGCTGCGGCCGCGAAACACATTCGCCGATAGGTAAAAAGTAGTTTCGCGTAGGATCAGGGCGATCACCGCGATTGACCGGGTCGCAATTTGCATTCGGCCGCAAAGCGACGCCGCCCAGAAACGACGGCAAGTTATTTGTGATCGCCGCATCGCCGCCAAGCGTATAGCGCAGATTTATCGGCTGGCCGCTGGTCATCGTGTTGATACCGTTTATCATCCAACCGCCGAGAATGGCGTCAAAGGCCGGATGCATATCCGAACCAAGCCAACGGCCGCGGCCGACCGGCACTTGCCATACAAAGCTGGTCGTATTATTAAAGGGCTGGTCGTATGCACCGATACCCTTATCGGCTTTGAAATCGTTGACGTTCTGAGGTGTCCCGGTATTTCCGGCCGGCTCTTCGAGCACCTGCGAACCGTTGTCAATAGCTTTTGACCACGTGAACGAATTGAGCAGATACAATCCGTTCGTAAATCGACGCTCCAGTTTTACCTGCAGGGCATTGTATTCGGAAAAGCCTTTGGAAAGCACAGCCGAAATCGAACCAAAGCCGGCTATCGGACGCCGCTGTTGAAGAGTCGGCACGGGAACGCTGGCACGATTGTCCCACTCCGACTGTGTCACCGGCCGAGCCTGATTCAGATCTCCCAGCATGACGGTATCAAGTGCTCGGTTTCCGACATAGGCGATGTCCAATACCGTATCTTTCATGATCTCCCGCTGGATCGACACCTGCCAATTCTGCACGCTGGCCGTCGGGCGGTCTCGCGGAACATAAAGCACGACGTTGTTCGGCAAATTGGTCGTAGGATAGCCCATCTGCGTAGGCCGGAAACAATCAGCCGCAAAAACGGATCCGACACAGATCGGAGCGGTGTTCGGGTTTGGCTGTGCTTGTGCTGCGCGGGTGATGATCGGAAAGTTTGTGCCTAAGATATCGGCCGAACCCAGCCGGTTCATAAAGATATAGCCGATACCGAAACCGCCGCGGACAACCGTTTTGTCCATCAGGTTATATGCAAAACCAAGCCTTGGCCCAAAGTTATTCTTATCCGGATCGACCAACCCGCGGTCATACATCGATCCGTCTTTTGCCATAATGATCGAATTGGAGACCGGATCGTAATTGGAAAGTTTGTTGTCCTTTTCGTAGTATGGCGTGCCGAATTCATATCGCAGGCCCAAATTCAATGTTAAACGGCGACTGACCTTTATATCGTCCTGCACAAAAGCGTAATGAAACTTTTGCCGCATATTTGCTACGGTCATATTCGCCAATTCGTATTGGCTTCGAACACCGAACATAAAATCGGCCAAATTATAGATATTGTTCGCTGCACCCGAAAAACGGCTGTATTGGCCGCTGTACGTATCGATACCCAGCAGCGGATTAGTATCTTGAACAGCCGTTTGTACCGTCAGATATTCATAGCCGACCTTCAAGCTGTGGCGGCCGATGCCGAAAGCATAGGTCGCACGATAGTCAAAATTGGTCGGATTTTGATATTGCGGGTTCGTCGCTTGGCGTCCGAGCTGTGAATATCCGGTGATGGTTTGGGTCGTTAATCCGCCGTTTATTTCCGGGTCATTCGGCAGGCCGGTGATGCCGTAAAGTTCGAACATGCTCGGACCGCCGATCAGCGGCGGACGTTTGCCCGCATCTATTTTCGACCATGCGAACCGAACATCAAGAACCGAAGCATTCTTAAAAGCGTGTGTTGCTCCGAGCGTCAATTGTTTGTTCAAAATATCGACGAAGCCGTTTTGATTGCTTCCCGAAGGCCCGGGAATGTTCGGAGCCTCAAACCCGTTAGATCTCCGATAGCTCCAACGGCCGAAGATATTTGTGCTGGCCGAAAGGCTATGATCGATACGAACATTGTATTTATCACTGAAAAGCCGATTCAGCACCAATTCCGAATAATTGTTCGAAGCATTGCCGTTGATGGTCGCCGGCAGATCGCCTAAAACCTTTCGCGCAAGATCCGTCATCGGAATCGGGGTGCCGGCGGCGTAAACGGTGCCCGTCAACGGATTTCGCACCGAGACAGGCAAAATACCCTGCCGTTGTGCCATCGTCGGCAAGGTTGAGAATGTGAGGTTCTTTTGGATCTGGCGAAACCCTTCATAATCGCCAAAAAAGAAAGTTTTGTCCTTGATGATCGGCCCGCCGAATGTAAAACCGAACTGATTGCGGATGAGCGGCGGCTTTTCTCCGCCCGTCGGCTTGAAAAACCCAACTGCGTTGAGCACCGTGTTGCGGTGAAATTCCCACAGCGCACCGTGAAATTTATTTGTACCGCTGCGGTATGTGGCATTGATCACCGCACCGCCGGAGCGGCCGAATTCCGCGCTGTATGTGTTGGTCTGCACCTTAAATTCGGCTATCGCGTCCGGTGAAACCTGAACCACCTGGCTCGAAAAGCTCTGGTTGCTCGTACCGTATGCGTTATTGTCGATACCATCCAGCAAAAAATTGTTCGCCGTCGCACGCAGTCCGTTGACATTGAACGCCGCCTCTCGCCCGCCGCCGCCGACCGCACTGTTCGTACTTGATTCGCGAACGCCGGGAGCCAGCAAAGCCAAATTTGCATATGAGCGGCCGTTCAACGGAAATGCCGTTATCTGCTGCCGCTGGACCACTTGCCCAAGTTCGCTTGATTCGGTCTGCAGCACATCTGCTGCGTCCGTCACCGTGACCATTTCCTCCGCTGATGCAATATCCAACGCCAGATCGACACGCTGTCGGGCGTTGATGTTCAGATTTATATTTTCTGCTCGCGTGCGGTTAAATCCGTTGGCTTCGATCGTTATCTCATAGGTTCCGATCTTAACATTGGTGAATTGATAATCGCCATTCTGATCGGTCGCGGTCTTGGCCGATGATCGCGTAGCGGTATTTGTTAGCGTAACTGCCGCTCCGTTAAGAACAGCTCCGTTCGCATCGCGCACCGTACCGAGTACGGTTGCCGTTTCTGATTGAGCCTTGCCGGCCGACACTAATAATACAAGTATGTAAACCGCTGCCGCCGCAAAGCCGCAAAACTTTTGTAATTTTGTTGTCATATCGATCCCTGTTTCCAAAAGGTCAAAAATTTATGGACAAATGCCATACAAACCGGCCGCAGCCGTTCTGCCATTTGTCACCTTCAGCTTTTTCTGCAAGAAATTGAGATTAATGCAGGGGCATTACAAATAAGTAAAAGGAAAGTTAAGAGATCGGTAATTTTTGGCAAACAAAATGTTACACCGCCGCCGGTCGCGGTTCGCCGGCAACGATTTTTTGTTTTATCGGTCTTGTTTATATTAAAATCGCGTTATGATCCGAACATCGGCCGCGGATGACGCGTTTCAGGAATTCGTCGGCCTGAAATTTCAGTTATACAACAGCCTTTTTCTTTCACTTCCTTTTTACGGGGTGGACCAAACCGGCATTCTGCTTTCGCTTTTCAGCAGCGAATGCGAGGCGGGTTATGGGCGCGGCGACAGCCCGGAGGCAATTGTAGAAGCTTTCCTTTCAAGACACGCCGGCGACGGTGCTGACCCGGGCCTTTTGTTTCGTTTCGTACAATATGCCGAACGACAGGTCGTTTTGTTCGATGCACTGGAAGATGCCGCTTTTCCTCATCTGCATGAAATGAAAGGCACCGGCACGCTCAGCGATCTATTGACATCAGCCTTGCGTCACGGAAAGAAGGATGAATTGATCGGGCGATTGCAGAATTTTGCTGTCCGTTTGGTTCTGACCGCTCATCCGACCCAGTTCTACCCCGGAGCCGTTCTGGGTATCATCAACGATCTGGTTGATGCGATCGAAGAAAACGATGTTTCGGGCATTAACGGCCTTTTGCAGCAGCTCGGACGCACGCCATTTTTCAAAAAACAAAAACCGACCCCCTATGACGAAGCCCTGAGCCAGATCTGGTATCTGGAATATGTTTTCTACGATGCGATCGGAGCCATCGCGACAGAGCTTCGAACAGAGCTTGGCGACGAAATGCCGCACCTGAACGGATTGGTTAAAATGGGGTTTTGGTCCGGCGGCGACCGTGACGGCAATCCTTTCGTCACCCACGAAACCACATTGCGTGTGGCCGAAGCTCTTCGGCGGGCGATACTTCGCTGCTATTACCGCGATGTTCGCCGCCTTAAACGCAGGCTTACCTTCACCGGCGTCGAAGAAATGGTCGCCCGGCTGCAAGATACGATCTATCGCGAGGCATTTGCCGCGGAAAGCAGCGGATTGACCGCCCAAGGGCTTCTTGAACAGCTTTTGGCTATCAAAAGCGTACTGGTCGATGAACACAATGGATTGTTCCTCCATCTTCTGGAAGACCTCATCGCCCGCGTCAGGATCTTCGGACTTTATTTCGCCTCAATGGACATTCGCCAGGAAAGCAGTGAGCACGGCCGTATTCTGGAAAAGATCGCCGCCGCCGATGGGCGTGATTTCCAATTTAGCGGCCTGAGCGATGAAGAGAAGATCGCCGGTCTGCTTAACGCTCAACCCTTTACCGGCGAAATTGACGGGATCGCGGCTGATGCTTTGCAAACGGTCAGAGCCATTCGAACCATCCGCAAGGCGGGCGGCCCGGCGGCCTGCGAAAGATACATCATCAGCCAATGCCAAAGCCCGCTGAATGTTATCGAGGTTTACGGCTTATTTCTTTTGGCGGGTTGGCCTGCTGATGAGATCGACATCGATATTGTGCCGCTTTTCGAAACCATCAATGATCTCGAGAACGCAGCCGATGTCATGCGGCGGCTTTACGAGATGCCGGCTTATCAGAAGCACCTCCGGCGTCGCCATATGCGGCAAACGGTCATGCTCGGCTTCAGCGACGGCACCAAGGACGGTGGATACTTGATGGCGAATTGGAGCATCTACCGGGCAAAAGATGAACTGACCCGCGTCGCCCGCGAATTCGGGATCGACATTATTTTCTTTGACGGTCGCGGCGGCCCGCCCGCTCGAGGCGGCGGCAAAACCCACAAATTTTATTCCTCGATGGGCGGCAATATCGCCGATTCGGCCATCGAATTGACCGTTCAGGGGCAAACGATCAGCTCCAATTTCGGCACGCCCCAATCGGCACGCTTTAATATCGAACAGCTGCTTCATTCCGGCACCTATAACCGCATCTTTGCTCCGCGTACGGAAACCTTCAAACCCGACGAAGCCGCCTTGATGCAGCGTTTGGCCGAAGAAAGCTATGCTGCCTATGCAGCCTTAAAGAACGATGATGCATTTCTGACCTACCTGGCAGATGTCAGCCCGCTGAAATTTTATGCCGAGACCAATATTGGAAGCCGGCCGGCAAAACGGAATGCGGGAAAATTGACGCTTAAGGACCTGCGGGCGATCCCGTTCGTCGGAGCTTGGAGCCAGATCAAGCAAAACGTTCCCGGATTTTACGGCGTCGGGACCGCTCTCGATAACTGTCGTTCGGAGATCGACCGTGTAGCCGCCATGTACCGCGACAACCCGTTTTTCAAAACCTTGATCGATAACTGCGAAATGGCGATGCAGAAATCCTTTTTTCCCTTGACGGCATTTCTGGGCGATGATGCCGTTTACGGCCCCATCTGGCATGCGATCCACAATGAATTCGAACTGTGTCGCAAATATCTTTCGGTCGTCACAGGCCGCGACAATTTGATGGCCGATCTGCCGGTCGAGCAGGAATCGGTCAGCATCCGCGAACGGATCGTCCTCCCGCTCGTCACCATTCAGCAATACGCCATCACCCGGTTGCGGCAAATGCCCGCCGAACCCTCCGCTCCGCGTACCGTATTTGAAAAGCTGGTCATCCGGTGTTCCTTCGGCATTATCAATGCCGGTAGAAATTCGGCATAAGTGCGAAATGTTTTATGATCGAATCCGAAATATCTTCAGAACGCTCCGAACTGCTGTCGCCAAACGACATTTCTATCCTCCGATTTCCGAAGCGCGTTTCTGTGATCAAGGTGGTTACGGATATCTTTGGTTTCCTCTCGCTTATCGCTACGATCTTGTTTTGTATTTACGGCGGAGTGCCTCCGATCGCCATGATCTTTACCATCGCGTTCGTGGCTCCGCTGCTTTCCTGGGATCTTTGGAAGAATGCGCGCAAATGGTCGGCGATCCACGCCGACCTCAATAGTGGGCGTAAGGTTCAGGTGACGGGAGTTGTTACCGAGGCTGAAGAGATCCTTGGCAACATAAATGACCGAGACGAGATCTATTCGATCCGCCTAAATGGACAAAAATACGAGGTTAGGGACGCAACCGCTACTATTTGTATGGTCGGCGACGAGATCTCAGCATGGTCCGCATCCCGCTCTCGCATTTTGATAAGCGTCGAATTCATTCACAAAGCTCCTCGGTTCAAGGCAAAAACGGCCGGCGATGACATCGACGAGATCTTCAGAGAGATATGACGCTCCTAGTTTAGGGGCATATCCCTCTAAAACGTCCTCCGCTCGGCAAAAACACAGATCAGCGCCGCCGGTTGGAACGCGTAAATATTTTTAGATTTCAAAAACGTTTTGCGATGATAAAGGGCGACCGAATTATCTCGGCCGCCCTTAAGTTTTGAGAAAACATCGGCTGTCTAAACTTCGACGGCGTCGATCTGGGCTTTCTGCAGCTTACCGCTGTAATCGATGTACAAAGCTTTCCATTCGCTAAAGATATCGAGCACCTGAGTTCCTGCTTCGCGATGGCCGTTGCCCGTTCCTTTTGTGCCGCCAAAAGGCAAATGTACCTCGGCTCCGATAGTTGCCGAATTGACATAGCAAATTCCGGTATAGAGTTCCTGCATTGCGTAAAATGCCTGGTTCACATCTTGTGTATAGATCGCCGATGACAGGCCGTAGGAAACACCGTTGACGATGTCGATGGCTTCATCAAGCGTCGAAAAAGGAATCACCGATGTCACCGGCCCAAAGATCTCTTCGCGGCCGATACGATGGTTTGGTGAAACGTCTGAAAACACCGTCGGTTCGATGAAATAGCCGTTCTTGTAAGCACCTTTCGTCAAGCGGTTGCCGCCAACGGCCAGCGTCGCCTTATCTTCATTTTTACCGATCTCGATATAACCGAGGATCTTGTCCATCGCCTTTTGGTTGATGACCGGGCCGACCTCGGTCTTGGCGTCGAGGCCGTTGCCGACGCGAAGAGTTTTCACCTTTTCGACCAATTTCTGAACAAATTTCTTATAGATCTTTTTGTGAACGACCAAACGCGAAGACGCCGTGCAGCGTTGGCCGCTGGTCCCGAAAGCTCCCCACAGCGAGCCTTCGACAGCGTTGTCGATGTCGGCATCGTCCATGACGATAATGGCGTTTTTGCCGCCCATTTCAAGGCTGACGATCTTGTTGTCGCGGGCGCATTGTTCGGCGATCGCGGCACCGGTTTTGGTCGATCCGGTAAATGAGATCAACCGCACGTCTTCGTGCTCGACCAGTGCGGCACCGGCATCGCCAAAGCCATTGACCACGTTGACAACGCCTTTCGGAATGCCCGCTTCCTCGCAGGCCTTCACCAAATTGAGGGTTGATTGCGGAACATCTTCGCCGGATTTGATGACGACCGTATTGCCGCAGACGAGCGCCGGAATGAGCTTCCACGAAGGTATCGCCATCGGAAAGTTGAACGGCGTGATCAAACCGCACAAACCGACCGGTTGGCGAACGCACATCGCAAACTTATTCGGCATTTCGGCCGGTGTCGTAAATCCATGCAGTCGGCGGCCTTCACCGGCCGTGTAATAGGTACAGTCGATCGCCTCTTGCACGTCGCCGCCGGCCTCTTTCAAAACCTTGCCCATTTCGCGGGTCATGTCGCGGGTGTAAGATTCTTTATTCTTTTCAAGTGTTTGGGCCAAACGGAAAAGTATCTCAGCCCGCTTCGGAGCCGGTGTGCGGCGCCAGCGTGTCGCCGCGTCCTTAGCGGCGGCCACCGCTTTGTTAACGTCGTCCGCATTCGATTTCGGAAAACGACCGATCACATCTGTCGTATCCGCCGGGTTGATGTTGTCAAACCATTCGCCAGACGAGCTTTTAACCCATTCGCCGGCAATGTAATTGTGAAATGTGTTGATCGAGGTTTTCGCGGCTTTCGCCGATTTTTTCGAGATTTTCGCTTTTGCTTCTTTTGCTTTCGCCATAAAAATTTTAGTTATTTTGAGATTTGAATTTATTATATCCAAGAAGACGCAGAATTTCACGTGCAAAACGGTCAGAACCGGGAGCGATAGCGACTGGGTTTTTGCATTTTTCACCTGCAAAACGGTCAGAACCGGGAGCGATAGCGACTGGGTTTTTGCATTTTACCCTAGCTTTGCGGCCTGACGAGAACGTCTAACTAAATGGATGAAGCCGCGTTAGTTAAGCCCAACCGGGTTGGTAAACCATTTCCGCATTGAGCTTACGCCATAAAAGAATCAAAACCCAGTCGCTATCGCTCCCGGTTCTGACTAGCTCAGATTTCCTGCTCACGCCTCACCCCTCACTCCTCACCCCTTCAGGACCCAGTCGCTATCGCTCCCGGTTCTGACCAGCTCAGGATTCCTGCTCACCCCTCGCCCCTCATCCCTCATCCCTCACGCCTTCAAAACCCAGTCGCTATCGCTCCCGGTTCTGACCCGGAGATCTTGCTCACACCTGACGCCTCATTTCTCACGCCTCACTTCTCACCCCTCATCCCTCACCCCTCATTTCTCATCCATTTATTGCACCGTAAATTGCACGACCTTTAATTGCAGCGAACGTGTCGCCGGAATAAAACTTTTGATGTGCAGAACTACCGGGTCGCCTTTTTTCAGCTTCGCAGCGGCGGTTGTAAAAGAGCTGATGCTCGTCACCACATCTCGATTGATGCGTTGGATCACATCGCCTTCGCCGATCGCATCGGAGCCGTTTGCGGCCTTCATATCGGCGATAAAGCTGGCCGGGTCGATGTCCTTGACAAGCACTCCTTTTTGCCCGACTGCGTTATAGGTCTTTGCGGTTTCCGCGTTCAGTTCTACCACGGTCAATCCGAAAGGCTTTGGTTCCACTGCGGCTTTATCGACCGGCATTTTACGCGTTTCAGCTCCGCTGGAGGATTTGACCGCAGAGTTTGGCCGTTCGCCGAGGGTCAATTTCGCCGTGCGGGTTTCGAGCTCTGTTCCAACCTCACGCAAATATGTTATCGAGACGGCGGTTTTGGGTGCTGTGGCTGCCACTTTTGCGATCAGGTCCTGTGCGCTTTCAACCGGTATTCCATTGAATTCGGTGATCACATCGCCCGCCTGCAATCCGGCCGCCGCTGCTGCCGCTGCCGGGTCGCGGATCTCCGTGACAATAGCTCCTTTTGCCTCTTTCAACCCGTAAACTTTTGCATATTCGACCTTTACCGAATCAAGTATTGCACCCATATAGCCGCGCCGAACATGGCCGTCTGCTTTTATGCTGCGATAAACGTATTCCGCCTCGTTCGATGGCAACGCAAAGCCGATGCCGTTCGAATCGCCGGTCGAAGTCGCGATCTGTGAATTAACGCCGATCACTTCTCCATTCATATTTACCAGCGGGCCGCCCGAATTTCCCCGGTTGATGGAGGCATCGGTTTGAATGAATTTTTGAAAAGCACTCGCATAAGGAGTTTCGCGGAGCGTCTGTGAAACGATGCCTGCCGTGACCGTTTTTGCCAGCCCGAACGGCGAACCCATCGCCAACACCCAATCGCCAACCTGTGCCCGGGCCGAATCGCCCATTTTCACCACCGGCAGATCCTTGCCCGCGTCTATCTTCAAAACAGCAATGTCCGTTTCTTCATCAGAACCGACCACCTCGGCAATATATTCTTCGCCCGATCCAAGCTTGACCTTGATCCGGGTCGATTCATCCACCACGTGAGCATTCGTTATAATATAGCCGGCCGGATCGACGATAAACCCACTTCCTACGGACGTAGCCGCCCGCCGCGGCATCTGTCGCCGAAAAAATTCCAGAATGTCCTCGCCCTCTTTCGGCTCGCCGCCGGTCTCGTTTGGGTTCGGTATGCGGCCTTTCGCTTCGATGCTGACCACGGCCTTTTCAACAGATCGTGCCACCTCTGCAAAAGAAGCCGAAAGCCGCTCCGGCGTTGTCAATTGTGATTCGGGTATTGCCTGAGCCTGCACCATCAATGCGGTCAACAAAAGATACAAGAGGAGAATTAAGACTGAGGATCTTTGCGGCATAATTTTATCTATAGAACTCCTTATGGGTATAATGGCCGAATTTTAGTTTGATTATATCAAACGCAGCTTCGTTGGCCGTCTCAAATACCCCGCGGTACGCTGATTGCTCGTAATTTCCTCAGGACTAAAAATAAAGGTCAATGCATTGGTTCAATACAATTCACGGAGGTTTTTATGACCGATCGATTGAGAGATGTAAAGGTCGCTATTTTGGTTGCGGACGGTTTCGAACAGGTCGAATTGACCGAGCCGCGCAAAGCTCTGGAAGACGCCGGAGCCACAACTCGCATCGTTTCTCCGATGGCGGGCGAGGTCGAAGGTTGGCATCATTTTGAAAAGGGGGATAAATTTTCTGTAGATGTACCGCTGACAAATGCCGACGCGGGCGAATTTGATGCTCTCCTTCTGCCCGGCGGAGTTGCAAACCCCGATCAGCTGCGTATGAACGAAACCGCCGTTTCTTTCATCAAGGACTTTTTCAACGCGGGCAAACCGGTCGCCGCGATCTGTCACGGTCTATGGCCGCTGATCGACGCCGGCGTAGTTTCGGGCCGCCGCGTCACGTCTTGGCCGTCGCTTAAAGCCGATCTTCTCAATGCGGGAGCAAAGTGGATCGACGAAGAAGTGGTGGACGACGACGGCCTGGTTTCCAGTAGAAAGCCGGATGACATTCCGGCGTTTAACCGGAAGATGATCGAAGAATTTGCTGATGCTTTTCACCGCAAACAAAAGACCGCTTCTATCAGATAGAAGCGGCCCGATGTAATTTACCGAAAAAAGGCTTTCGGTGTCGTTCGGCAGAAAAGCCTGGATCGCTTAACTTGCTTTGTCGGCGATCAAACACGCCAGCGATGTCGGCCGCACGACCTTTCCGCCATAGACATGCAGCCCTTTGACTGCATCGCCAAACCTCTTTTCAGGCTTGTATGTCTGGAGGTCAACTATCTGCTCGACATATGACGTTGCCACCGAATGTCCGGCTATGATCTTGAATTTGGCCCCGGTGTTGTTGGGGACATTGTTCGATTTCAGAATCGAAAATCCCGCAGCCCGTCCGACCTCGCCATTGGCAAGCGTGGCGTCGCTGTGATACGTTCCGGCCTTTACGAACCGATCGTCTTTTAGCAGCAGGCCGTGGAACCACGCCGGAACGACAACGAATCGCCCTTCAAGCGGCGTGTTCGATTCGTCCAGCAAAACTCCCAGGTCCACCAGATATTCATAGGCATCGTTTTTTGTCGGCACTTTCGGCGTTCCCGCCGTGCCGATAGTGTTGCCCGCCACCACTGCTGCCGCCATCATCTCCGCCAAAAATCCGTCTGCAACAGCGCGAAGCCCCCAAGCCGATCGACGCATCGCTTCGTCCAGGACATTCACATTCTGTTGCGCACGATCGATGCTGTCCACATAAAAGTTGAAATATTTTGCCTGGTCGATAAGCAGCGTCTGCTCGGCGTCCGTCAAGACATCCGGGTCGTCGATGTCCGCATCTTTGACGTAGTTGCCGATGCTGACATCGCCGACCGATGCTATCTTTACGGAATTTCCTGCTTCGCGAATATTGCCTTCGTAGTCGCGATTACATACATTCGCCTGCCCATATATGAGCGCGGCGTCGAGGGCGGACAGCAGCCGTGCTGCCCAAACGGTAGGTATAAAATCAAGTGCCATATTCTAAAAAGATCCATTCCGGCATTCCCGCCGGCGGGCTTAAGACCAAAAGTTCACATTCACCGGCCGCTCAATACGCGACGCACTTCCTGCCAATCAAGCTGCTTTATTTCCTGCGGCGACATTGCCGCCAAAGCCGCCCTTGTCAGCAGCGTTGCCTGCTGCGTGCTTCCGGTGCCGGCATCTATCGAGCCGACCGGCCCTTGACGAAGTTCGCCTAGCTCACGCCGCAGCTCTTCAATTTCGCCTCGGATCGCGTCCGTTTCGACGCTGGTTTCCGCGGCCGTATCCTGGGCGCCTTCCGATCCGGGCGACGATGTCTCTTCTTCTTGTTTCATTGTTTCTACCTCCATGCAGTTATCGAGATTACTCCGCTCCGACGGCCTGCCAAATGGTGGTCCGAACGTTACGCACGAAGCGTAAAAAGCGGTCTATTCGTCCAGAGCGCGAACCCATTCGACAAAGGAGTCCTCGTAAACCAGCCACCCTACCGAAGTTGGGCGCGTGCCGCATGTCTCAAACGTCCCGTCTTCGCACATCTTTATCAATGCCTGTCTCGAAAGCGGCGGCGTGATGATCCGATGCTTTCGGATCAGTCTCTCGATCTCGCCGAGCCGTATCTTCGGCCGCGGCACAAAATCAAATATTTGTTTCATACTCTTTCTTTCCTTGCGTAGTCTTCGTTCTTGTCTTTTCCATATCAAAGCTTACCGAGCTTTCCGATCAATATATCAAGTTATCGGGCTTCTGCGTATTCTGGTTTTGGCCGGGCGATGCGTAAGCGGCGAATATCGAAGCCCTCGGCACTGTCGCCCAATTTCGCCCCGGTCGTTTCACTTTATCAAACGAATATATCATTTGCAATATTTTGTTGCACAAATGAAACAAAAGACTATGACCTTTACCAATCTAGCCAAAAATAAAGCTCTCGCCATCGTGAACATATTTGAGACCTCACGGCCGTTCGGCAGCTATTCAACGGTTGCGGTATTGAATGACGGAGCCGGTATTTCGTATGGCATTTGCCAATTTACCCATCGTTCCGGCTCTCTGCAGGCAGTGATCGAAGAATATCTGGAACGCGGCGGAGCGGTCGGGCGGTTCGTATTCGAAGGTGAACTTGCCCGGCTGCGCGTCCGCACACCAATGGCCATTGCCGCGATGGCTGCAAATGCGAGATTTAAAAAAGCACTCGCCGCCGCCGGGCTCACCGCCGAAATGAAAACGGCTCAGAACAGCGTCGCAATGGATCGCTATCTACTGCCGGCGATCGACGCCTGCCGCGGGTCCAATTTCACACTTCCGCTATCTCTGGCGGTTGTCTTCGATTCGATGGTCCACGGTTCTTGGGAAAAGATCCGCGATCGTATTCGTATAAGCGGATATGTTCCCGGAACTATTGAATTTGAAAAGGTTTGGATAACCGCTTATGTCCGCACACGGCTCGAATGGCTTAAAAGCATTCCGCGGTTGCGGGTCACCGCGTTGCGGCCGGCTTTCTATTTGAACCAGATCATGACCGGACGCTGGGAATTGGAACTTCCCTTAAGGGTCAACGGATATTTGCTGACAGATAAAGATCTCAAGCTTTCGACGGCTGAGCTCTCGCCCGATATTCATGCAAATGCTGCATCAAGTCCGCAACCGTCCGCCGGCAGCCGAAATGACGTTTCGGCCCCGCCCAAACAAGCTCAGCCGTCGGAACCATTTACGAGCCACCTAGAAACGATAGAGCGCAAGGTCAATGGAGCAGCCGCGGTCTATGATCGCGTCGAAGCGGTCGTGCGGACCGTTGCCCGCCGAAGCGATGCGGCAAAGTCGCTGTGGACCACCATTATCGGTTCTATCTGGCAAAGTGTCTGGGCGGTCATCTCATTTTTGATCGGCCTGCCGAAAGAACTATGGCTTGTTGTGGCGATCATTGCGGCCGTCTTTCTATTGGCTTACCTATATCGACAGATAACGCTCGGGCAAATTCGTGAAGCAGCCAAAAAAGGAGGAATTGCCAAATGAACGACCTAAAAAATGTAGTGCTGGCGTGGGCCAGTTCGTCCGCCGCGGTTCTTTCTGCGGTCGAAACCCAAACATTGATATCGATATTTTCGGCCATTGTGCTGCCGATGATCTTCTTCGCGGCCGGCAAAGCGGTCGATGTCGCTCTGCAACTGTATATCCGGCGGCGGGCCGGCACCGCAGCCGCAAAGGAGGAACGCGATGAATAGAGAAAACTTGATCTATGTCGCCATCGCCGGTGCAATATTGCTCGCCGCAGCCTTGCTGCTCGCCGATGCCGTCTCCACCCGCCGAATGGCAAAACTAGAGGCGGCCGTGGATGCTGCCCGAGCGGCTCAAAGATCTGCCGACGCTCGCGCCGCAGAAAAAGAAAAGCTGGCGGAGCATTTCCGCATCAAGATCGAATTTTTAGAGGAGAATTTGGCCGACATTCGCATTTTGGCCGATAGACAAGATGAAGAACTTAAAAAGATCACCCTTAATGCTGCTTCCGCTCGTGCTGATGTTATTCGCATCAGACAGCTTCGCCCAATCGACATTACCGCCGACGAACTCTGCCGACGCCTCGAAAACATCGGCTATCCCTGCGGCAAATGATCGCTCCATTTCCTGTTCCCAAATAATTTCGGCCTGTGCACACACAGCGGACGAACTTGATGCCCAGCGAAAATTGACCGCCGCCTTGGAAACAGAAAATGCCGCACTGCGCGAAAGGTTGGCTACGGAATCGCGGTCCGTACGGCTTTTGGCCGAGCTGGATGAGACCCGTCGCCGGGAAAACGAAGCACTCCGCACAGCTCTCGCCGCGAAGGACGATGCGATCGCCGCCCGCGACGCCGTCATTCGCAGTCAAGAAAAGCTTGCCGAAGCTTTACGCGCCAGAAAGCCCTCGGCATGGAAACAGATAACCGGCATACTTATCGGAGCGGCAGTGGTTGCCGTACTTAAATGAATGAGCCGCGGCCGGTTCCGCCCTTTCGACAATGGCTGAAGCTCACGACCCCAATGTGGAATTGGAACTATCGCTATCAAACCTATCTTTTTCGTCGGCTTGATGCCTTGACGACCGGCAAGATCCGCCGATTGATGGTGTTCATGCCGCCGCGGCATTTCAAAAGCGAAACTTTGACCGTCCGTTATGCGGCTTGGCGGCTTGAGAACGATCCGGCCTTGAACATCATTATCGGCTCCTACGCCCAAAAACTGGCGAATCGCTTTTCACGCAAGGTTCGCCGACTTCTCGAACCCCGCATTCTGCTGTCTAAACAACGCCGCGGAGCCGAAGAATGGGAAACCGAAGCCGGCGGTGGGGTTCGGGCGGTCGGTGTCGGCGGCGGCATCACCGGTTTCGGCGCTTCATTGATCATTATCGACGACCCGGTCAAGAATCGGGCTCAAGCGGAAAGCGAGGTCTTTCGCGACCGAACCTGGGAATGGTTCAACGACGACATCTACACCCGGCTCGAACCCGCCGGTTCGATCGTGCTTATTCAAACCCGTTGGCATGATGACGACTTGGCCGGGCGAATATTGAAAGCCGCCGCGGCCGACCGCGAGAAATGGGAAATTGTCAGCTTTGCCGCTCTTGCCGAACAAGGCTTTTCCGACCCGCTCGGCCGCTCGCCCGGAAAGGCGTTGTGCCCTAACCGCTTCAGCGAAAAGCGTCTTAACGAGATCCGTCGGCAGCTCGGTTCGTATTCCTTCGCCGCACTCTATCAGCAGCGGCCTTTTCCGCTCGAGGGCGGTTTGTTCAAGCGAAAGTGGTTCACCCGATTCGTCGAATGCGAACCGGACGGCCTGCGCTGGGTGCGGGCATACGATCTCGCAGTTTCCACCGAAACTTCGGCGGACCACACCGCCTCTTTCCGCTGCGCCTTCGGTTCCGCAGGCGAACTTTACATCGCGGGCGGCATGCGGCGGCGAATGGAATATCCCGACCAGCGGCGATATGTCATCGAGCGGATGGTCGAAGAAAAAAATACCGCTCACGTTATCGAAAATGCCCTGCACGGCAAGGCATTCGTTCAGGATCTCCGTCGCGAGGCACGCGTTGCCGGTGTTCCGCTGCGTTCTGCAAATGTTGACGGGGACAAATTCACACGCTCGCTTAGCTGGGCGAACTTGGCTGAAGCAGGAAAGATCGTGATCGTTCGCGGTCCTTGGAACGATGACCTGCTCGACGAGGTCTGTCGGTTTACCGGCAAAGGCGATAAGCACGATGACCAGGTAGATGCGATCAGTCTGGCGGTCAGTTCGCTACGCCAAAAAGGCACCGTAAAATTTATTTCGTAAAAAGGAATCTAGTATCTATATGAATGATGATATACGCAATGCGCTCGAACAATTTCGCAAAAACAACCGCCGTTATGCTTTGCCGCTTCGCTATTACAATGGCGATCACAATCTTGCCTTTGCATCCGAAAAGTTTCAAAACACCTTCGGTGCACTGTTTCGCGAATTCGCGATGAATCTGTGTCCGGCGATCTGCGACGCATTGAAAGACCGTCTGCAGGTCACAGGTTTTGGTGTTTCCGGCCAGGGCGGTGACCGCGGTGCTTCGGCCGCGTCGGCCGCAGCAAGCATTTGGCGGCGATGTCGCATGCCGCTTCGCTCCGCCGAGGTTCATAAAGAGGCGATCTTGAGCGGCGATGCCTATGTGGTCGTTTGGCCGGACGAAACGGGCGAACCGGCGATATTTCCACACAAGGCGGCGAATATGTGCGTGGTGTATGACGAAGAAAGGCCCGGACGCATCATTTCTGCCGCCAAATATTGGCAAACGCGCGGCAGCATACGGCTCAATATGTTCTATCGGGACCGCATTGAACGCTATGTATCAAACGCCGCCAGCGGCTCCGGACTGCCCGAACACAACGAATTTCAGCCGCTTGCGGAACAGAGCATTATCGACAATCCGTACGACATCGTTCCCGTCTTTCATTTTGGCAATAACGCGGATCTCGGTTCCCTTGGCCGTTCTGAGCTGGCCGCCGCCATTCCGATCCAAGATGGGTTGAACAAATCCGTTCTGGACATGCTCGTCGCAATGGAATTCTCCGCCTATCGCCAACGTTGGGCAGCAGGCATCGAATTTGAAGTGGACACCGACGGCAAACCGATCAAGCCTTTTAATTCGGGCGTTGAACACCTTTGGATAACTGACAACCCGAATGCGAAATTCGGCGATTTCGATGCCGCCGATCTCGACCAATTTCTCAAAGTAAAAGATGGATTTCGAATGGATATGGCCAGCGTTACCGGCACCCCGCTGTACTATCTGATGCCGCAAGTGAAAGGTGTGCCTTCCGGCGAATCGATAAAAAAGGCCGAAACCCGCTTTATCGCCAAAGTTAGCGACCGCCAAAGGTGTTTCGGACAGGTCTGGTCCGATGTGATGTCTTTTGCCCTGCAGATCGCCGGTTGCGGCCGCGGCATTGAGATAAATCCTCGTTGGGAAGACGCCATTCAGCTTTCTGACCGCGAAAGATTGGAAAACATCCTGCTTAAACGCCGCATCGGACTTCCGGCACGAGCTGCTTTGCAGGAAGCCGGATACGGCATGGAAGAAGTTGAAGCATAAATGTCGAAGAAAATGTTTCTCAAGCGGCCGTCAAAAACTGCGGATTTCCGCTTTGCGCATTGACGGCTGTTTTGAATTGCTCCCACGTCAGCCAGCGCACCGTTCCGCGCATCACCGGTTCCGGGTCATGGATCTGAACACCCGTTTCCGCAACGCCCGTTATAACGACGACATGGCCATGGTCGAAACCGTCCCAGTTCTTTTTGATACCCGACCAAACCGGCCCGTATCTAGTCAAAAATTCCTTCAGCCCCTGAAAATCCTGCGGAAGCGTTTCATGCTTCTTCATATTGAACTGCTGCGCAACGTGCCAATTCTGGCTCGAATCCACGTCGCCGTTGTTCATATAACGCTGAAAATACCCAGGGTCGTTGGCCGGATTGGTCATCGCGCCGCGTTTTGTCTTTGATCCCCAGGTATAAAGCATGCGAGCGCTCGCATACCAACAAACACCGTCCGATTTCTGATACATCAGCGGCACGTCATGAACCACAAATATCGACATATATGGGCAATCCTTTTTTCTGTCAAAATAAACTTCAGAGACGATGATACGCCCCGTTTATTCGGACGTAAAGAGATTTTTATTTTTGCTGGAAAAAAAGGCTATTTTGATGAATTGTATCTTTCGGCGGCGGATTCACATTCCGTACTGTTGATAGATCGCCGTCCGCTGCTCGACATATTCCGGCGGCAAACCCTCTTCAGCGATCAATTCCGCCGGCAGACGAGTTTCGATCCATTTCTTCGGTATCAAGGCGCACAAAGCAAAAGCATCTGCCTCGCTTTCTTTTCGTGTCCGCTTACCGACACCATGAAAATTTGCCGTTACGCCTTCATCCGGCACATGCAGCAGAAAATGCGCCAATTCGTGAAACATCACAAACAGCTTTTCGTGGCCGCTTAAACGGCTATCTACCACAATGTAATGCTTGCCGAGAAGACTGTAATAAAAGCCGTTGGTTCGCAGCGGCATTTCCTCTGCTACGATCTTATGCTTGCGGCAAAGGGCGTAAAAATCTTCTTCCGTCAATGCGCGGAAATTCCAATTGCTGCAGGATCTGAAAATTCTATTGCGAAAGAAGTGCATAGCTGATACAACATTTCATCCGTGAATATTGTATCATGCCGGATGGGAAATGCTCAATCTCTATGTTCGGCTGCGAAGACTGCGGTCAAGCACCTTTTTAGCGTCGCGAACGGCATCAAGCTTTTCCTCGAAGCTAAAACTTTCCCAACCGCGAAAAAATATCACACCATAGTCCTGCGGATATTGGCGGCCGTCAAATTTGAACCATTCGCTCATCACGCCGTGTGGATCGTCATTATCAAGCAACGCCTTTTCAATATCAAAATCCGGCGCCGCATCGGCAACACCCAATTCCTGTATTTCGCCGACGGCGGCAAAACGTTCGGCGAGCTTTCGTTCCACGACCTCTTCGATGCGGCGGTCGAACAATTTGCCGAGAGCGTCGGGCGAAGTGCTGTACTGAGCGTACATCTCGCCGGTTCCGGTCAAAAGCCAGTTGATCGAAGCATTGGTTTCATTCGCGATCTTTATCAGCACATCGGGCGACGGCAGCCGACCGCCAAAATAGTTGCGCACCGTAGCATGCGGAATGCCGAGACGCCGGGCGATCACCGCCATCGAAGCGTTGTCAAAAAGCCTTCCTAGTCTCTGCTGAAAATTCTCTTCCACAAGCGTTTTCCCTGTTCAATTTGCGGTACTCTTTAAAAACACGCTTTCGTTTACGGCTTTTGGGTCACCGACCACAACAAACCGCAGGTCTTTCATATATTTGTTCGCGACCGCATTTACGTCCCTGCCCGTCACCTGATGCATTTTGTTGATGAATTCAAAGCTGTTCCGCCACCCGCCGCCGATCAGTTCATAACGGGCAAGTTCAGCAGCCTGTGCCGCACTTGTTTCCTGACCGAGATAGTAGGTCGTCAGAAAATTGTCCGCTATCTCGCCCAACACCTCGTCTAAAAGCGTCCGTTCGCGGAGAAACTGCATCTGTTCGAGCATCACCTCCACCGATTGGTTTGCATCCGTCGAAGTGACCGTTATATTGGCCGTATTGGCTTGGTAATTGTCCATTTCGGCTCCCGGGGCATAGGAAAGCTGCCGCCGAACGCGAACTTCCTGATAGACCAGGGATTGCAGAACGGCCATTGCTATCCGCATAGGGTAATAATCCGGGTCGGCAAGAGAAGGAGCGGCAAATACCCCTTCAATATAATTGGTCGGAAGCCCGGGGCGGGCGATCACATTCACGGTCGGTTTTGTAAATTGCAGCGGTGCGGCCGGCCGATCAACATAATTCCCACGCGGCAGTTGACCGAACGCTTTGGTAATGCGGGCCTTCATGTCCGCGGGGTCAAGATCGCCGACAAAAACCATCAACAGCTGCGAGGTCTGCATCACCCGCTTATGATATGCCTTGATCTGCTCCGGTGTCAGCGAGGCGAGCGTGGCGGGTGTCCCGGACGGGTCGTTGGCGTATGGGTGCCCGGCATAGATGATCCGGTCGATGTTCGATTGCAACGCACTTTCAGGGCTCGTTTCCGCTTCGCGCAATCCGGTCTGGAGCTGCGTTCGGTTGCGTTCGATATCGGCGCTGTCAAATGCCGGGGTCAACACCACGTCGGTAAAAATGTCCCAGACACGATCAAAATTCGGCCGGGTTGTGGCAAATGCGATCGCCCCGAAATCACGATTTGAAGCTCCGCTGATCGCACTGCCGGTGCGTGAAAGTTCCCGCCGCACCTGTGCCCGCGAGAACTTCGTTCCCGCATCTGTTGCCGAAGCAAGCATCAGGCTTTCGATCCCCTGGTCCTTTTCTGTCAGGTTGCGCGAACCGCCGCGGATATATATGCCGCCGGCAACCGTTGGTGCCGAAGGGCGCCGTTTTACCAGCACCTTCATTCCGTTCACTTCAAATTCGGTCACCTGATCCGCCGGGCTCGTTTGCGCTGCCGCCAACGCGGCGAAAACGACGGTCAACCCTAGAATGTATAGCGATCTGCTTAAAAATGCCTTGCCCACTTATTTATCTCCGATAAGATCCTGTTCTGTAATATTTGCTGTTTTCCGCGCCTCCGGCGCCATCAGAGCAATACCGATGTGCGGTTTGCCGATAACGTAGGTTTTCAGATATTTCTCAATGTCTTGCCGCGAAGTTGCCCGCAGATTCTTGTGATAGCCGCGAAAATATTCGATGCCGGTCGAGGACCACCAAAAACCGAGGGTGTGAGCGTATTCGCTCAGCTTTTCGCGGTCGAAAAGATCGCTTGCCTCAAGGATGTTCTTGGCGCTTTCGAGTTCTTCGTCCGTAAAATAGTCTGCGTTGGCAAAAGCATTGACCTCTTTATAAACTCCCGCCAGAGCTTGTTTTGCCTTGTCTGCGGTCGTCACCACAACGAGATTTATCGGCCCGACATTGCGTTGTGTGTAATAGCCAAAACCGACCGACGCCGCCAACCCCGAATCGACCAGATTTCTCTGAAACCGCGAATCCGGTTGTTGAATGATGTAAGAAAAAACATCCGCCGCATAGGTACCCGCATCGTCTTTGCCGATCGAAGGCCCGTGCCAGCCAATATTGATGAAAACATTCTGTCCGGCCGCCGCATCTTGGCCGCCGATCTGCTTTTCAATGATAATGCCTTCGCTTTTTTGCAGCGGCGGGTGTTCGACCAGCGGAAATTCTTTGAACGGATCGACCTTTCGCGGCTGCCAATTGCCCATTATCTGTTCAGCAAGCTTAAACACCTCTTCCGGTTTTACATCGCCCGTTACGATCAATGCCGCATTGTTCGGAACGTAATATCGCGATTGTATCAGCTTCATTTTCTCGATCGTGGCGGCGCGAACCGATTCGCGCGTTCCTTTCGGATCCTTTCGTGTCGGATACTTGTAAAAAAGCTTTTCCTTCATCGTTTGATCGAGGTATTGGAACGGATTTGATTCGTGGCGGTCGATCTCACCGATGACGATCTGCTTTTCCTGGTCGAATTCCTGCGGATCGAATACCGGATAGCGCACCGAATCGTTTATCGAACGGATCGCCGCAGCCAGATATTGGCTCGTTGTCGTGTAAAAATAATTTACTACCTCTTCGCGGGTCGAACCGTTATAGTGTGATATCTGCTCCGCTTGGTTCAAATATGAGGTGTCGCCGATCTGCGGCTTTAATTTCATAATATCCGCACAGCCGGGATTTGACGCCCCCGTAAAGCTCGTTAGTGCTTTTTCACATTCGCGAACGCGAACTGCCGCATTTGGCTTAAAGAACATATGTTCATATAGATGCGAAAGACCGTGAAATTCCGGCGGCTCGGTAAAAGACCCGTTCCTGACATCCAGTTCAACCGTAACGATCGGTATGCTCGCATCGGGCAGAACGATCACCTCAAGCCCGTTCGGCAGCGTCTTATTGACGAAGGGCACTTCGACATTCTTTTGCCCCGCCGAAACCGCAGCGGCCGACGTCCGTTTGGGCTGTGCTGCCTGGCCCAGGGAAAGGTTCGTAAATATCGATAAGATCGCAAATGAAGCAAATATGATTCTTTTCACTAAAAACTCCCGGCCCTTCATTGGCCTTTTACGCTCCGCAGCCGCCTTGCCGAAACACGCTCGGCCGCCTTAAGATTAATCTATCATACGGAGGCGATTTATATGGAACGCGACAATTTGATGCACGGCGCACGCACGGCGTTGAACAAAGATGCAGATATACGGGCATGGGCCGAAGAATATTTGAAAAACAAGACTTGGAACGAACATCCCGAATTTTCAGAAGAAGAATTTGAGCAATATTGGAAATATCACAAACCGGAGATAATCCACGCCGGAGCTGCCGAAGCAATGCAGGCATACCGCGATTCACGCGACGATAGATAAAAAAATGCTGCCTTTTGCAAGGCGGCATTTTTTTCCGTTCGCGGGTTTAGGTCGCCTTTAGATATAGTAGCCGGGCGGAATGTTGACCGCGGCGGGGATCGCTTCCGGCCAGCCCGCGGGGTTTGTGAATGTACAATTTAACTGCGTGCCGACATTGTTCGTATAATTCAACACTTTCATAACATTCCGCACACTCCATCCCAAATTCAGATACTGGCGGATCAATATATGTTCCACATCTACAAAATATCCCTGATGATTGGAGACTCCCGTGTTGTGGGGCGGCCGGCCGGAACCATTGATCAATATCCGCACCTCGGCGATGGAAACGTTATTCAATTCGATATTGCGAAATCCGAATTCGCGAGCGGCCTCTAATCTCACCGCAAACCGGTGTTGCAAATTAGCGGCGGTACCGATATAGTAGCGGCGGTTGTTTGCCGCGGCGTTGGAAATTACATATAACCGCGATTCATGCGTCAGAGCCGGCACACATGATACGATCCCGCCATTCTTTCGCAGGCCATGAGTACTTACATAGCGAAATTCAACATTCAAGGGCATTGAGTTCCTCCTGTTTTTCGTTTTATTTTTTCTGAACGAAAAATGATAACCGCCAAACAGTCCTTGAAGCAACCGCCGCCATAAACAATGTTTAAACTATCGAGCGAGCGGCTCAATAACTCTCACGATACAGAACCGCTCCCCCAACGTCTCTATTGCACCTTCACGCTCTAGCTTAGATATACTCTAGAACAATAGTTTGATCGCAAACTGCATCGAGCGCGGCCCGCCGGTGGTGTACAGCGAATTGAACCCGACACCGCCGCTGCCGCTCAACTGGTTAGCAAGGACGGAATTCGCTTGTCCAAATGTTAAGTTGGTCGTCGGGGCCGTGCTCGAACGGGTCCGCGTGAACAAGTTTGAGCTGTCCACCGCAAAATTTGCTTGGTTGAAGACATTAAATGCCTCGGCTCGTAACTGCACTCGCAGCCGCTCAGCAAATTTCAGTTCCCTTCGAAGGGCAACGTCCGTCTGAAACAGCGGAAAGGCCCGCAAAGCGTTTCGTTCGAGCGTTCCCTGTCGCGTTACCGGGGCGATTGCAAAAGCCGCCGGATTTGCCTTTCTGCCACCCGGGAGCGAATCGTCATAAATGTAAAGATCGACGCCGTCCACCCGGTCGGGCCGTACTGTGTAGGACGTTCCCGCTACTGAATTCGCAAATGATACAAAAGCGTTGTAAGGCGGAGCCGATCGAGCTCTGGTGATGAGATCGACCGAGAACCCGCCCAATATCGCTTTGCCGGCACCGCGGCCGAGCGGCGACGGGATGTTGTACGTTGCGGCGGCGGTAAAGGTATGTCTAATGTCGAAATCGGAATATCCGTATTCAAGCGCAGGATCTACTCTGAACACGGCAGCAGCCGCGGCGATCTCGCTGGAGATATTATCGCGTGAATGCGCGTATGTGTACGAAGAAAGCAGCTGCAGCCCCGCGGAAAGCCGCCTGTTATATTGTATCTGCAAAGAATTGTATTCCGATCTGCCGCGGTTGTCCGTGATGTTCACGTTGCTGGTTCCGAATATCGGATTCAACACCCGCTTTTCCGGGATGACCAAATTTGCGTCCGTCTGTGCTGCGGCATTTGCCAAAGATTCCGTAAACAGCAATCTCCGCCCTTTCGAACCGACGTAAGTTAATGAAATGCTTTGTTTTGATCCCAGCGAATGCTCGATCGCAGCATTATATTGGATTGTATAGGGCAGATCGATATCTCTGTCGTAAACATAAAAGGTGGAAGAATACGGCGGAGCTGTGTTGAATGCACGCGGCTGCAATGCGGCCTCGAGAGCCGGCGAACCCGGCACGAATGGAACCAGCACGGGCGAGGTCACCGAACTGAAAGGAAATCCGGTGTATCCGCGCGTGGCTTGGCCTGTGGCGATATCATTAAAAATGCCGATGCCGCCGCGAATGACCGTTTTGCCGTTTCCGAATGAATATGCGGCACCGAATCGGGGAGCAAAATTGGCATAAGTTGTATTGAAAGCTTCCGTCCCCGCCGGGGCCAATTCGGCCGTCATCAGATCTTTGACCTGCGTCAATGTATATGGCAGGTCGCCCGTCGAACTCGGCGGAGCATTGACGTCCCACCGCGTTCCGAATGTCAGCGTCAAATTTCGGTTCATCCGCCACGTGTCTTGAACAAAAGCGGAAACATTTTCAAATTTGAACGCCCCGGCAGGAGCAAGCGCCTGAACCGATACACGCACCTGGCCGCGGGTTGCCGGGTCGATAAGTGCCGCTTGCAGGCTTGTGAAGTTATACGTAAACCCGTATGAACGGGCAAGAACGCGCGGAGCCAATCTCCGATAGTCGCCGCCGATCTTCAATTCGTGTTTGCCGATCAGATAGGTCAGGCTTCCGACCAGGTTTGTCTGCTGCTGCCCGTTTCCGAAACTTCGCCCCCGCGTTTGATTGATAAAATTCGACCCGGCCAGCTGCACACTGGCGGAAGCGTTGCCTTCTCCGACATATGCCGGCATCAGCATCGAAAGCGGAGCCAGAACAGCGCCGCCGCGATCTTGTCCCGTGAACAAATAGTTGGCCAGATCGTCGGTATAGTTTCCTCTCAGATCGACCACGATATCGGATGTCGGCGTAAAGGTTGCGCCATAGGTCAGCAGTTTGGAACCAATGTCGTAGTAGTTCGTTTGGTTCGCAAAAAGTGTCGTTGCTTGGTCGTTAGAAGATCTGGTGTCTTTATACCGCCCGAAGACCGAAAATTTTGCGTTAAAGTTATGGTCGATCCGGACGCCCGTGGAATTCAATTTCACCGGATTTGAAAGAGATTCTTCAAAACGGCCGATCAGCGGGTCGGTCGTCGTCGGGGCGGCGTTCGGCTTCGGGAAGCCGTCTAAAATGGCTGCAATATGCGCAAAACCCTGGCTAACCGCCAAGTCTCGAGCAATTTGCGAAGGAACATTGGCGCTTCGGAAAACGGGCTGTCTTACAATGAGCCCTTCGTAAGATACAAAAAAGAATGTTTTATCCTTTCCCGAACTAAATACCGGCACGCCTTCGCCGAAATTGAGAAATGGCAGAGGCCCGCCGGCCGTGAATCCGAAATTGTTCTGTCGCAGCGTTCCGCGCTCTATTCCGGCCCGATTGTTAAAAAAACTGTTCGCGTCAAATATCTCATTGCGGAGATAATTGAAAGCACTTGCCGAAAACCTATTGTCACCGGAGCGGGTCAGCAGCGATATTTGTCCGCCCGGTGTTCGGCCGAATTCCGGAGCGAACGACGATGTCTGGATCCGAAATTCCTGCAGTTCATCCACGGACACCAGATTATTGAAACCACCGACGACCGTTGTGCCCGGCAATGTACCCGCGGATTGCTGACTTGATGTTGCGATCGGCGTGGTTCCCGTATTTGCCCCTACGCCGTCCAACATAAAGTAATTTGAATTTGTCCGCTGTCCATTCACCGAAAACTGCCCGGGGTTTGTCGTTTGGGCCGGCGTCAGCACTACGCCCGGCGTCAGCTCTATCAAAGATTGAAATGACCGGCCGTTTAGCGGAATGTTTTCAACAAATTCCCGATCAACGACCGTCGATACAGTTGCCGAATCGCGTTCGGCGACCGCTCCTGCGTCATCGACCGTTATCGTCGCGGTCACATCACCGATCTCGAGCCGTGCATCCTCCCTCGCCCGTGCGGCTACGTTAAGTACCACATTTTCTTTGACCAAAGTCTTAAATCCGGGAGAGGAAAACTCGATCCTATAATTGCCCGGCCGCATCTCCGCGAAAATGTAGAGGCCCTCGCCGCTTGCCGTCGTCGTAACCGCCTGATTGGTGTCCGTATTGACGGCACGCACCGTCGCCTGCGGCACCGGTGCTCGGTTCTCATCCGTAACGACACCGGAAAGCGTGATCGCGCCTTGTCCGTAAACTCCGGCACCGCCAAATAGCGCCGTAAGACACAGCAACAGCCAAAACTTTGATAAATTCATTGCGAAACTCCTGTAAATAGTTTGGGAATATACCACAATAGAACTATTCGTAAAAAGAACGCTGCAAATTTAATGAATGGTCGATTTTTTCAATTGAATTGACTTAACAGGTCATCAAAGAAGGCATGAGGGACCGTAAGAATTGGTGCCCCCGGCAGGATTCGAACCTGCAACCAACGGATTATGAGTCCGCTGCTCTAACCGTTGAGCTACAGGGGCAACAAGTGAATAGTCTAGAGCAAAGCTTATTTTCTGGCAAATTCCCACAGCGAATAAAGCCGCTTCAGACCGGTTCGCTTCGGCCCGCTAAAACACCGTCGGCCACCTCAATGATCAAATTCGGAAAAATTCGGCTTTACGGAACTGGACTTTCGATAGCTTCCGTTGGCCGATACATTAAAACCGAAGCCGCATGGTGAAAGATCGCCAATGTGTTTTACATCGATCACGCCGGGTTTAGTAAATTTTATTCTTATTTCGCATTCTCCGCCCGTATATTCACTATTTTCCGTCGAACGAAAGATCGCTTCGTCGCCGCTTATCGAAGCTTCGCCCAACATTTGTCCCATATTTGCAGAAAGTTCGCCGGTGCCGTCAACATACGGATAGACCAGGTCGAATCCGACCTTTAGTTTCCCGCCGCCGAGCGCCTGGATCTTAATTTCATTGTAAGACCCCCTGAATTTACCGGTATATGCCATCCGGAAAGTTCCCGTAACCTCTTTGCCGCTGACCGCTTTTCTCGCCGTCTGTCCCGAAGCCGAACCGACCGCAAATGTCGCCGCCAACATCGCCGCCATCATTAAAAAATATCTTTTTGTCATAATGCCGCCTTATCTTTTTATAGATTTCTCTTTAAGTTGATGTAACAATCTGCTATATTTTGCCTAACTCTTTCCAAAATTCAAATCAAAAAGGGAAATTCATAAATGAGTTCAAATGCTGAGACTATAGGCAATATCGGTGTCGCCGGCCGCACCGATAAACACCCGAAAGGGCTTTATGTTTTGTTCGGCACCGAAATGTGGGAGCGATTCAGCTTCTATTCGATGCTTGCTCTTTTTACACTTTACCTTCGCGACCCGAACGAGGGATTTGGCTGGACCGCCGCCGAGGCAACTTGGCTCTATTCCACCTATCTAATGTTCGTTTACCTCAGTCCGCTTATCGGTGGTTTCATTGCAGATCGCTGGACGGGTTACCGCAAAGCGGTCATGATCGGCGGTTTTTTCTTTATGGCGGGCCACGCCATCTTGTCGATCCCGGCTATTTGGGCCGTCTATTTGGCCCTGACCTGCCTCGTTATCGGTAACGGATTTTTCAAACCGAACGTCTCGACGATGGTCGGCAATCTTTACCCCGAAGGCAGCCCGCTCAAAGACCGTGCCTATAACATCTTTTATATGGGCATCAACGTCGGAGCGGCTTTGGCTCCGATCGTAATGGAGGTCGTCAAAGCATATTGGGGCTTTCATGCTGCATTTGCCGTTGCCGCTTTCGGAATGGTCATCTCGGTCGGTGTGCTGTGGTATTGGAAAGGCCTTGTGTTGGATGCCGATAAAAAGATGCTCCGCGTAGGCGGTGTTCAGATCCAAGCGGTAGAACACATTGACGATCAGCCGGCAGATGCCGCCGCAGTTGCCGTTGATGTGCCCCCGCATGACATCAGCGAACAGAACGAAAAAGCACGTCTGATGGCCTCCGTACCGGAGAAAAAACGCATCATTGCCCTGATCGTTGTTTTTGCCATTGTGATCGTTTTTTGGATGGTCTTTCACCAAAATGGCTCAACGCTCACCTATTTTGCCGATGACAATACCGAATGGAATGTTTCCGGCACCATCTCAAATTCGATCAACGCTATTTGGATCCTGATCCTGACCTTTCCGCTGGTGGCTTTTTGGGGCTTTCTTTCGCGCCGCGGCAAGGAGCCTTCGACACCAACGAAAATGGCATTCGGCATGACGCTGACCGGGCTTTCGTTCCTCGTCTTATGGTATGGAGCCTCGATAGGTGAAAATTCTGTCCGCACACCTGAACAGATCGCCAACGGTTCGTTCCGCATCAATGAACGCGTCGCGAAAGATCTTGTCGAACAAGGGCTTTCGCAAGCGACCGTAGATAAACTGATGTCCACCAAGAACGATGAAGGCAAAAATGTCATCGACGGTGTCAAATTCTCTGCCGTGACAGATGAAAAAACCGGCGTAAAAACATCGGGCGGTGATGCCCTGATCGCGGCCATCAACAAGATCGAGCCGGGCGCCGGTGATGCCAATAAAGATAAATTTCTTCAGGCATCTCATTTGTTCCGTGTTTCGCCTTTCTGGCTGATCTTTGCTTATATGGTCGTCACCTTAGGCGAACTGATGCTTTCGCCGATGGGGCTTTCGCTCGTTTCAAAGGTGGCTCCGGTCAGCAAACGCGGACTTTTGATGGGCGGCTGGTTCGTAGCGACCGCTCTTGGCAATAAACTCACCCAGATCGGCGTTTATTGGGATATTTGGCTGCAATCGAGCTTCTTTTTGGTGTTGGCGTGTATGGCCCTTTTCATGGCGGTGGTTCTTTTCTTGATCCTCAAACCATTGAAAAAGGCGATGCCGGGTGTTTAACCCCGTCGATCCTTAAACCACAAAAGCTGCGTTGGGTGGTGATCTTTTCGCCGCCCAACTTTTTTATTTTGCAGTATCGGAAATTGCGGCCGCCGGTTCTTGCCGAACACTCATCAAAAGCACTGCGGCTGCTGCCGATATCACGGAACTGGTTGCAAATGCCGCCGCCGCTCCATAATAATTCCACAAAAACCCGAACAACAACGAAGCCGGAAAAACGGTTATCCCAAAGGCGAGGTTATAAAAGCCATATGCCGTCCCGCGTTTTTCGTCTTCGACGAGGTCCGCCACAAGCGCCTTTTCGGCTCCTTCGACAAGTCCGAAATATACGCCGTAGATCACAAACAGAGCCCATGCCTGCCATTCCGCCCAAACGAACGCAAAACCTAGATATACCGCGGCATAAACGATCCATCCCGCCGCGATCAGCTTTTTACGGCCGATCCGGTCCGAAAGACTGCCGCCGATCAGCGAACTTAGAACTTTGCTGAAATGCAGCACCATCCACAAAAGCGGCAGCATCGCAGGGGCCACGCCCGATTGCTCCGCCCGCAGCAGCAGAAATGCATCCGTCGAATTCGACAGCGTAAATAGTGCGATGACCGCCAAAAAGCGATGAAAATTTCCGTCAAATTCGCGCAGCGAGAATTTTATCGGCATTGCGTCAAATTCGCGCACCGGCCGCTTTTCATCTTTTACAAAAAAGGCGATGACGAAAATGCCGATCAGCACCGGTATCGAAGCGAACAGGAAAACGTGTTGATAGTCGCGGGCCGTCGGCGATTCGGGATCCGCCGCGATGAATGAAAGCAGAACAAAGGCTATGACCGGCCCGATAACCGCCCCGAGGTGATCCGCGGCCCGATTGAACCCGAAAGCGAAACCGCGCTCGCTTGCCGGCACGCTGGCGGCAATAAGAGCATCTCGCGGAGCCCCGCGAAGCCCCTTGCCCGTTCGGTCGGCCATCCGCAGGAAAAGGACGTGCTGCCAGGTGGTGACGAAAGCGAGAAGCGGCCGCATCACCGCCGCCAGCGAATATCCGAAAAAAACGAATGCCTTTCGTTTTTGAAAACGGTCGCTTAAATAGCCCGAAAAAAGCTTCAGAATGCTGGCTGCCGATTCCGAAAAACCTTCGATCAGCCCGATCAAAAAAGGCGACGCCCCGAGCGTCATAAATAGAAATACCGGCAGCAGCGGATAGATGATCTCACTGGAAGTGTCGTTCAGCAGGCTAACAACGCTGAGAGCCAGCACATTGCCCGGCAATCCGCGATAGCGTTGCCAAAATCGCCGCTTGGGTGGTTTTTGAACGGTTTCCATTTAAAATGCGAACAGGCCGGTTAGCCTGTTCATTTGCGGTCGGATGTATTCACGGCCTTGCGTGGCGGAGGGGCTTTCAGCCGGGGCGAACCGCCGCCGCTGAAATACCATAATGAAATGCTGCCGGCAACGGCGATCGCCAGAATGATGGCGACAATTATCATCCGCACGGCCATCGCGGCTGTCTTTTTCAAAGCTTTGTATGCGACAAAAGCAACCGCCAGCAGCAGCAAAAAGAACGTTACGGCAACTATGCCGCCGATGGTGCCTGAGCTTGGCGCAACGTCAAGAAGAATGGTCATCATTTTCCGCCTTTTCCTTTAGTGCTTTTTCGATCCTATCCAGATCTTCCTCGCTCATTTCGCCTTCGACCGGCAAAGTATATTTCTCGTCCGCCCATGCTCCAAAATCGAGCAATTTGCAGCGTTCCGAGCAAAACGGCCGAAATTCATTGCCGGTAAATTCTACTTCTTTTCCGCATTGCGGACATTTGACCATCATATCTTTTCGTTAAATCCCAAAGATTATCATATCTGCCGCCTGCTTTTGAAACGCCAGATATCTCTTGTCTTGCGCTTCGCTCAAATGTAAAAATCAACCTAGCGACAGGTTTCGGCATCAAAACCGAACAAACGCGTTTTGGCAGACGTAAAGCGTTAATGTAATTTGATCTGCGAGGTTATCTAAAAGATGTCCGATATGAAAGACCGCTTCGAAAAATGGCGGCGCGAAACCAAAAAGACCTTAGATTCGATCGATGGCCAGCTTGGCCTTTCCGACCGATTAGAAGAAGGTGCCCGGACCGTCGTCGAAACCGCCCAAAAAGGGGCTGAACGCATAAAGGCCGAAGCGGAAAGGTCAGATCTTGGCAAACAGGCCGTCAAGGCCGCCGAAACCGCCGTCAGCGCCGCCGGCGACACAGCAAAAAAAGCTTGGAGCGCCAGCGAACCCATTCGCGACGCGGTCGAAGATGTCGGCGAAGCTGCCGGTTCGGTCGCCAAAGATGCCGTAAATGCGGCCGGCGAAGCTGCGTCGGCAGCCGGCAAAAAAGCCGGTTCCATCATCGACGATGCGGGCGAAACCGTCACGGCCGGAGCCAAAAAGGTGTCACAAGCTTTCAGTCTCGGTGCCGGTTGGACGCGAACGTTCGATTCTGCGTCAAAAACCCTTTCGCAGACCGTGAATTGGATCTCTGAAGATCCGCTGCGGGCAGCCGCGACGGGAGCTTCGATCGCCGTCGGAGCCGGTTTGGGCGCTGTTTTTACGGGGATCTCGTCACATTGGCTGTTCAATTCGGCTTTGCCCGCATGGTCCGTCAAAAAGCTGAGCGAACAATTTACCGGCTACCTTCGCAGTCAAAATGAATTGATCGAAAAAGGTGCGCTTTCTGAGGCAGAGGCCGAACGCGTCAAATTCGAACGGGATATCGTCAAACGGATCGGGGCACCGCTGCTCGGAGCTTTCTCGCTGGCTTCCGGTGCGGTGATGATGACCAACATCCTTAACCCGAAAGAAGTGACCGGAGCACCGATCAGCTGGCTGCTCGGCGGAAATCCGATGTTCGAAAGCGTCTGGTTCTTTGCCAACGGCATCGTCTGTTTCAAGGTCGGCTATGATTGTTTTATGATCGCCCTAGAAGATCACGACGAAGTGCACCGCATGGTCCGCGAGATCAAAGGGCTTTTGCCCGCTTAGACGATCCGGATCGGAAACGGAAGAAAGCTTGTTGCCCAGATAAGCAAAACCAGCGCCGCGACGGCCTTTCGCTTAAGGTCGAGCGGCGTTTGGTCGTATGGTTCCGGGTGGCCGACCCGCACCATTATCCCCAGCAGCACGGCGATCAAAAACCCGCTCGGGCTATTATAGATGAACCATCCTGCGACAGATAAGCACACCATGACCGCGAAAGCCGTTCGCCCGAACCAGCGATGCACCCGCGGCCCGAAAACAGCATAGATGGCATGGCCTCCGTCCAATTGTCCGGCAGGTATCAAATTAAGGGCTGTGACCAGTAACCCGACCCAGGCGGCACAGTAGAAGGCGTTCGCCGTAGCGGCATGGAGGTCTATTCCGAAAACGAGCGCCAACCCCTGAAACAGCAGCGGGTCTGCAAAAACGATCGTTCCTTCGGCCAGAACCGGCGGGGCGGACGTTGTCTTGATCGTCATGAAAGCGATCACCGCGATCGGCAGCAGGGCGATAAAACCGGCGATCGGCCCGGCAACGCCGATATCAAAAACGGCCTTTCGCGACGGCATCGGCGACCTGATCTGGATAAACGCGCCGAATGTGCCGGCCGGGCCTAACAGCGGCGGCGTCGGAATAAAGAACGGCAGTGTCGCTTCAACGCGATATATGCGGCAGGCGATGTAATGCCCCATTTCGTGGCAGATCAGAATGAACAGCAGCGAAAGCGAAAAGCTTAGCCCATATTGCAGCGTTTCCCAATTCGTCAGCAGTTGGTGAACGGCACCGCCGACAATGCCGGCATAGCGTTGCGGAATGGTGACGATGAAATCGACCAGTTCCTGAAAAGTTTGCGGGTCTGCCGTCGGGAGCGTTTCGATCGGCCCGAATGGATAAAGCACCCCGGCAACTGTCATCGTCACAAAAGCGAGCAGCAGCAAGGCTCCATGCCGAAGCAGCTCTAACGGCCGGATCCGCGGTTCGCCCCCATAATAGATCTCGTTGAAACGATCGAGGTCTGCCATTTATTACTACCTAAAAAGATCGTAGATCATAGACGACGCTGCCTATGACCTACGATCTTTTGAACTTATCGCCGCCCGGACTATTTGACCGAACGCGCCGAAAGATCTTTTCCGGGCTTGAATCTGATCGTCTTACCGGCCGGTATCGGCACTTCCTTACCGGTTCGCGGATTTCGTCCAACTCCGCGCTTACGGGCCTTTACCACAAAAACGCCGAATCCGCGCAGTTCGATCCGTCGGCCTTCGGCCAAGGCATCTTTCATCGCCTCGAAAAGAGCATCGACCACCTGCTCGGCCTTTTGTTTTGACACGCCCGTCTTGTCGGCCACCTGGTTGACAATATCCAGTTTGATCATCAGCTCCTCCTGTATTAGAAAAACATGAAACCGGCTAACGAAACACTCAACCAATAGAATAATAAAGACTTAAGTTGCCATCTGTCAAGATTTTACCGAAGATCGCCGCAAGCCCGCCGGCGTGTCTGAACATTGAAAACCTGAGTTGTGTTTTGAAGCAATAAAAATGTTAGAATTCTGAACACCGAAATTTGGCGTTCGAGGAGCAGATCTATTATGCGTTGGAGAGATCAAAGGCAAAGTTCAAACATCGAAGACCGCCGCGGCATGAGCGGCCGCGGGATCGCTATTGGCGGCGGAGGCATTGGCGTTCTGCTGCTGCTGATCGCCGCTATGGTTTGCGGCTTTGATCCGCGTCAATTTTTGGATTCAATGCCGCAGGAATCGCAGGTGCAGCAACCGAGCACGGCGAGCAATTCCGCTCCGGCACAAGACGCTAACCGCCAATTTGTCGGCGCGGTCATGGGCAGCACAGAGGACGTTTGGGGACAGATCTTGCCGCAGCAGGCCGGCATTCGCTATACCCAACCAAAACTCGTTCTTTTCACCGGCCAGGTCTCTTCCGCCTGCGGATATGCTTCGGCGGCAACCGGCCCTTTTTATTGTCCCGGCGACCGAAATCTCTATCTTGATTTTGCATTCTTCAATGAACTAAAAAATGACTTCAAGGCCTCGGGTGATTTTGCACAAGCCTATGTCATTGCTCATGAGGTCGGCCATCACGTTCAAAATCTGACGGGAACAATGGATAAGGTACAGCGCGCCGGCGAGAACAACCGCCTCTCCGTCGCTCTCGAACTACAGGCCGATTGTTATGCCGGTGTGTGGGCCCATTACGCCGCTAAAAAAGGCCTCGTCGAAACCGGCGATCCCGAAGAAGCTTTGCGGGCGGCCGCCGCGGTCGGCGATGATATGATCCAAAAGCGCACACAAGGTTATGTCGTGCCGGAATCTTTTACGCATGGTTCGGCCCAGCAGCGGATGGAATGGTTCGCCAAAGGCATGAATTCCGGCGATATGCGTCAATGCAATACCTTTAGATAGAACCGGGTGAAAACGGTTTACCGTACAGATCCTGATAGACCCAGCCGAGCACGCGAGCCTCGGCCGTGAACAGTACTTCTAACCAACAACTGGTCAGATAGATCCGCTGTTCGGCCTTTGACGGTATTTTAGCGGCTTTTTCGATGGCTGAACTGTCAGCGATCTCTTCGAATCTGTACGTGTGATCGATCTCCTGCTTGGTCTCGCGGGCCTGCTGCAGAGCTCCCAGCACATCCGTCAACCACAGCCCAAGCATTGGTTCTGATCCGTTCTGCTGCACCGCTTGAATGACCCCGATCGCAAATCGGGCCTCGGCGTTCTCGAACGGATATGTTCCGATGCCGTTCTCTTCATCGTCCTGCTGTTTCCAAATGAAAAGTTCGTTGGTATATGGCAGCCGCACCCGTGCTGTCCGCTCATCATAATTCAGGAACCATTCAACGACATCGGCCAGCGAACCGGCTTCGACAGCTCCATCGCCGCTCAAGCGCAAATTCGGCGGCTGCATTTCATCTTTTTTATCTGCCATCGGGTTGAATTATTTCATTTTGGCGGTGTGGCGGGCAAAGTCTTGGAGAGGATTTTTCAAGTGCGGCCAAAGCGTTTCGTCGTGGCGTGGGGCATGCTTTGACCGCACTCGCGTGGGAGGTTTTTTTGGACAGGGACCCGGTCGGGGAAGCCGGATCACCCGCCGCTTGGGGGTTACTGGTTCAACCGGGCGACCGGGAAATGGAGTCCGCTGTACGTATTCTTTAATTCGATGACCACGAAATCGGTCAAAACAATATCTTTTTGGATGTTTATGCGTCCCGGCAATTTCGTCACCAAAAAGTTCAAAGCCTCGGTCTTTACGGCGTAAGCGGTTCGACGTTGGCGGCCGCGTGAACGTTTTGCCAAGCGGTTTGCCAACCGCGCCTTTTTCATCAATATTTCCGAATGGCCTTTTTCAAGCCCCGATATCATCTGGTTGAATGTCGCTTTTCTCATTTCGTTCCGCCTCCGTAAATTCATTCTGCAGTAAATGAATGGCGGAGCCGCAACCGAATCGGAAAAGCGTTCGAAACTTTTTTTATCCCTCAGACTTCGGCAGGTTGCTCGGGCAAATAAAGAAATACTCGCAGGCCGGGCAACTGTCGGAAACTTTTGGCTCAAAATGCCTGTTGCGGATATCGTCGATCGCCTTTTCTACTTTAGTCAGCCGGCCGGAAGCGGCTCTTTCCTTTGGCGTCAGATCTTTGGTCGCACCGTCCCTTAGATAGACCCCCATTAATTGCGGCTTCGCAGCGGGAAAAAGCTTTCTTGCCGCTTCCATCATCAACACATCCTGCGGCCTTAGACTATAAGTATTCGGTTTCCTTCCGGGCTTGATAATGTATAAACGAATTGTCCCGTCGGCGGCCGAAGATATTGCTGAAAGCTTGACCTTTACGGTGCTGTCGCCGATCTCGATGTTTTGTGTTATGTCGGCCAGCCGCAGGTCAAGTTTGGTCAAAGCATCGCTTCCTTGCAGCAGCATGCGGCCTTTTCGCCGGTAAAGATCAGAGTGCTTTTTCTCCGCGTTCTCCGCCGCATCCCACGACCGCTCAAAATGTGCCGCTGCTGATCCGCCATTCCCGCTTTCATCCGCACATGCCTCTGCCAGAGCACTAACCAGACGCGAATGAAGGTCCACATAAGCCGAATCGAATTCGACCCGCAAAAAAAGCACGTCACTGTAAAAATATTTCGCTCCGCAATCGACAAAACGCTGCAGCGATCTCGCTGAAAAATGAGCCGGTGCAAGACCCTTTGCATCCCTTTCCGAACTGCGGTCGGCGGACGCCGGAATAACATTTGCCGGCGGCAGCAAAGCGGCGATGCTATCTAGGAAAGGCGATGCATTTGAAGAGCGTTTGCCATAGAACTCCGCCCGAGACAGATGAAGATGGTCGCGGGCACGCGAGAGCGCGACAAAAAACAGGCATTGTTCCTCTTCGACTTGGAAATCCTGGTGGCCGTCGATCATCCCCGCCGGCGGAGGACAATCTGTTGTGCGTTTACTGACCGGAAATTTGCTCGCGCCCAAATACGGAAGAAAAACGACCCGAAACTCCAATCCTTTCGCCGAATGCACTGTCAACAGGCGTACGGCGTCCAGATGAGCCGCTTCTTCCGGCATCTGAGCATAATCCTTATCCGCGTTGAAATACGCCAATCGCCGTACGTGCTCTAAAAATGCCTTTAGCGGCGGCTTTGCTCCGCCATCCGGCGGCGAGAAAGATCGCGCCGCACGCAGCAGTTGATAAACAGCCAACCGCTTTGATCGCGCCTGGACGTCGTTTTCAGCGAACAATTCGCCAATGGCAATGCGCTTATCGAACAAGCAGCCTGTCAAAAGATCCCAGGCCGACACCTCGGGCGAATATGATGTCAGAAGATCCACCAAAGCGGCGCCGCCGGACCGACCTTCCGGCGACAGCGACGCGACCATCTCGGCATCGGCGATAACCTCCAGAAATGGGCGCTCATCCTTGGCCGTCATATCGACCAGTTTTTTCACATCTTCGAACGGCATGCCGAATTCAGCCATCTTTGCCGCGCGCAGCAGCGAAATGCCGTCCGCCGAATGCCGCAGATCGATCAGAGCGAGCAGGTTCCGCACCTCTTCGCGTTCAAATATCTCACCAAGATAGAACAGCGGAATGTCGTTTGCCGCCAGGGCCGCCGCAAACTTTTCGAGCTGTCCGTGCGTTCGGCAAATGATCGCACAATCTTTAAGCTCGACCCCGGCCGCCTGATGCTGCTTTATACGCGCGGCTATCTGTTCGGCCTCCGCTTTCACATCACCGGCCACATCGAATGTTATCGCCGTTCCCGGAATACCCGGCTCGCGATCCGGCTGCCATTGGTGAAAAGTTTCCGTGCCCCCGGCGATCATCTGACCGGCGAAATTGCTAAACATCTCTACGATCGGCGGCCGCGAACGATAGTTCTTTTCAAGTGAAACTATCTTTGCATTCGGATAATCGAGAGTGAACCGTTCCAGATTTGCCGGCGAAGCTCCGCGCCACCGATAGATCGATTGCCGCAGGTCGCCGACCGCCCACAAACCTTTGCCATCACCCGCAACTTCTTTCAACAACACACCGCATGCCCGATTCACATCCTGAAATTCGTCAACCACTACTGCGTCGTAGCTATTTGTGACGGCCGCTTTTACACCGGCATTTGACCGCAAAAGCCGCACTGCTCCATGGATCAGGTCGCCAAAATCGACCGCGCCTTCCTCTTTCAGAATATTTTGATAAATACGATAGGCCCGCGCCGCCTCAACCGCCTTTTCCGCCGCGGCGATCGCATCGTCTGTATCGGCCCGCGAGAGCATTTCATCGGCCAGCTGCGTATATTCTTCGGCCGTGCACAACTCGTCTTTTGCCCGTGATATGGCCGCTAAGATAGCCGGCAGTTTTAAAGCGGGATCATGCATCAGCAAATAGTGGTCGAGATCAAGCTCGGCCGATCGCTCTTCCATCCGCCGCAGCGCACCGATCTTATCCAACAGCCCGAAATTTTCCGCCGTTTCACCTTCATACGCAAATTTGCGTAAAAGCTCCAGCCCATATGCGTGAAAGGTCATCAAATGGATCTTTCCCGCCGCCGCAGGCCGCTCCGCCGCAATGCGTTCGCGCATCTCCTCCGCCGCTTTGTTCGAAAACGTCAAAGCCAGAATGCGTGCCGGATCGACGCCCGAATCGATCAGATGCATCAGGCGGCCGATCAGCGTATGCGTTTTGCCGGTGCCCGGACCCGCAGTGACAAGTACCGGGCCGTCCATATCTATCGCCCGCTGCTGGCTTTCGTCAAACACCGTTTTGATCGCAGCCGCATCAATTTCTTCATTGATATTTTCCGCCGGAACGAGCAAGGCTTGCGCAAGTTGTGCCGCAACCATCGCTGCCGGAAAACCCGTCGCCCGGCAGATATCTCTCATAGTTTGCCCGCGTTCCAAAAATGCCCGCCGCAGCAGCGTTCTCGGCAGCAGAAATTCCAGAGCGAATAGATTTGCTTCACGTTCGCGTCTTTCCGCCGAACTATATCCCGCGACCTTCGCCGTCATCTCCGGGCCGTCTTCGGCTGCGTCCGTCTGAATATCGCTTTCCGCACACCCGCCGCTTTGATGGCCAAAGACAAAATGTCCTATTTCGTGGGCGATACAAAAATACTTGAACCAATCCGGCAGCTCGTTGTTGAAATAGATGATCTCGTCTTCGTATTCGATGACGGCCAGCGACTTTCGCAAATGTGCGGAATTGGGCGATTCCGCACACAATGTCAGCCCAAGCCGCGCTGCCATTCCGCGAACCAGCTTTTCCGCATTGGAAAGCTCATCGAAAGCTTCTGCGAGTCTCAATTTTTCCGCCCTTTGCCGGATCTGTTGCCAATGGCCCATCTTTATTTTTCACCGTCGGTGAGAGCAAGCAGCTGTGAGCGTTGTTCATCCGTCAGCATCTGATCCTCGCTCACCACCTCTGCAAAAGCCTTTGCTTGCTGCTCTTCCGGGCGTTCCGTCGCTTTATAGCTCGCACCTGCAAAACTCGGCGGAGCGTTCAAATAGGTTGCTACTGCCTCTTCGGCGACCTTCAAGACCGCGGCAATGCGGCCGATCAGGACTTTCGGGATCGTCGAAAATTGTACCCGGCGTTTTTCGAGATACATAAGCAGCGAAATGCTTACCCCCAGCTTTTCCGCCAGTTCCGCTTTCGATAAGCCTTGCTCTTTGGCAAGGTTGTTCAGGCTGGCGATGCTTTCTGCTGCCGGCGCAGGCCCCGACAAGAGCGAACGTAAAAGCTCTTGTGAATGCTGTGTATAGCGCGATCGTTCAGCCGCTGTCAGTTCTCTTTCGGGAGCAAATTCTAACACCGCCATTTCAACGAATGCATCCTGGAGGTCTGCGGCGTGTTCGGGGTATGTCCGCATCATTTCGGCCAATGCCGCTCTATCACCGATCTTTTCCGCTCTGATCGACATTTCCTCTAATAGGTCAACAATATTCATTTTACCGTCCCTCCTTGAGGCCGCTCACTTTTTCGCGTATTTCCGCGATCCGGTTGCGAATGGTACGTGAGGTCACATTGAGCACTTTGCTGATGGTGATCTCATTCGGATCTTTACTTTCGATCGGCCATCCTTCTTTCAGCAATGCGGCAATTTTTCGTTGTGTCTCATTCAATTCGGCAAAAGCCTCTTTGAATTCTAAAAGTTCTACCGGCGATGGACGCGGGTCGGCCGCCGCCCCATAATTTTCAATCGACTGCATGCCGCTTCCCTCATCATCTCCGGTCTCATATTCAAGATGCTCCGCATTTTCGGCCCGCCTGGCATATTCCCGCTTGGCGACCTCCCATTTCAAGAATTTGATGAACCGCCCAAATTGCACCTCGGCAAAATCCGCCATGTTGCCTTCCCTGTCGGAAAGCTTCTGCCACAGCCTCATTTTCACTGTTTGGATCATGTCTTCGTCCAGACGGTTTTCTTCATCTCTCAATAGTGAAAAGAAACGTATCAGCCGGCCGTCCAATTCTGCAAAAAGCATTTGCACCATTTGCTCATCATTTGTCCGCCATGCTTCGCGTATCAGATAGATCAAGGTCTCATCAAGCAGCTTTGGGTCGCTGCCGCCATTTGAAACCCTTTCGACCAGCTTTTCGCGGCCGCGGGCCACCACCTCTGCGATCTGCAGTTCGGTGTCCGGCCGGCGTTCGTACACCTTTCCGTCTGCGGATGTTTTTGTCAATGGTCTGACAGCTGCTTCTATCGACGAAATAGTTTCCATCAAACTCTCCTTGTAAATATTGAAAAGAAAACAAAATCGGAAAAACCTGCGGGCAAAAAAGCAGAATGCATCCGGCATAGCCGCCGCACCATCTGCGAACCGTTCATAAAAAGCGTTCTATTTTTAGGAATAGCCGTTGGGGCTGGGACGCTCGGCTTCATGCACAACGATTATTCCATTTACCGCCGCGGCCTGCAACCGAAGATCATTTTCTTTCGGGTTTCTTGCAGTTTTGCCGCTGTTAAAGCAAAATCGAGAATATGGCAACCCGATTCGCTACATGTCCGCGCTGTGGTTCGCAGAACCAGGGCTTCAGCACCCAATGCTCAGTTTGCGGCACCTTACTGTCGCAACCGATGCAGCCTGCTCAACAATTCGCCCCGCCGGATGCCGCTGACAAAAAGCTTGCCGCCGGCCTATTCGGCATTTTGCTCGGCGGTTTGGGCGTGCATAAATTTTATCTTGGTTATAAGAACGAAGGTATCATCATGCTGGCCGTCTATATCGGCGGCATTGCCTTGTGCGGCATCCCGTCTTTGGTAATGTCGGTCATCGGGATCATCGAAGGCATCACATATCTTTCGAAATCCAACGACGAATTTGTCAACACCTATATCACCCACCGCCAACCGTGGTTTTGATGCTCAATGTTTACAGGACTTATTGAAGAGCTTGGCAGCGTAACCGCCGCGTCCCCCGAAGCCGGCGGGTTCCGGATGACCTTTGCTGCATCGACCGTTACACAGGGCACACTTAGCGGCGATTCGATCTGTGTGAATGGCGTCTGTCTGACCGCACTCGATGTCGCGGCTGATTCCTTTGCCGCAGACGTTTCAATGGAAACGCTGCACCGCACCACGCTCGGCCGGCTCATGCCCGGTTCCCGCGTCAATCTTGAACGCTCTGTAACACCGGCCACCCGGCTTGGCGGACACATCGTCCAAGGCCACGTCGATGGCCGCGGCACTTTTGTTTCCGCCGTCCAAGACGGCGATTTTCACACGGTCACTATCGGTTTTCCGCCCGAATTGGCGAGATATTTCGTCTTCAAAGGTTCGGTCGCTGTCGAAGGCATCAGTCTTACCATCGCCCGGCTTGAAAGCGGTCGGTTCGAGGTCGCTTTGATACCGAAGACGTGGGAAATGACCGACCTTTCGTTTCTCAAACCCGGCGACGATGTAAATCTTGAAGCGGACGTCATCGCCAAATATGTCGAACGGATGATGCAATTTCACCAACCGCTCGAAGCCGGGCCGGCTCCGGTCTTTCCCTAGAGGTCATCGTTTTACACCGGCATGGCCGCCCTTCGCCAATGCCGCCACTTCGGCCGCCGTCGCCATTGAACCGTCTCCCGGTGTGGTCATCGCCAACGCCCCATGGGCAGCGGCCATATCGATCGCCGTCTGCGGATCGGCCCCTTCCAATGCCGCATAAATGAACGCCGAAGCAAAGGCATCGCCGCTGCCGACGCGGTCGATCACCTCAATGTCCCGGACATCCGCCGCTCGATAGACCTTTCCGTTGACCAAGCAGACGCCGCCAATGTCGTGCCGCGAAGCACTATGGGTCTCTCTTAGCGTTGAAACGACCATCTTCAACTTCGGAAACTCTGCCAACATTGCCTCTGCCGCCGATCTAAATACCGCTTCATCGTAACGCGAGAGGGCCGAATCGAACCCGAATGTACCAAAAACCACATCTGCAAAGGGCAATAGGATTCGATTCACCGCATTCGCCGCCTCTTTGCCGCCTCTGTTTGCCCATAACGAATCCCGATAGTTCAGATCATATGAAACGGCCGAACCGCCGGCATTCGCCGCACTAAGCGCTTCTATCGCCGCTTCCGGTGTCGTGGCCGAAAGCCCCGTAAAAACTCCGCCCGTATGAAACCATCGCACTCCGCCATCGGCAAAAACCTCCGCAAGCGGCAAGTCGCCCGCACCGAGTTGTGAGACAGCCGTGTTGCCTCGGTCAAATGCGGAAGAAGGCCCGCGAACGCCCTGTCCGCGTTCGATAAAATAGAGCGCGTTGCGCGTGGTGTTTCCAATGCCGTCATATTCACGCCAAATGATCTGCGACGTATCGACCGCCGCTTGGCGAGCCAGATCGACCGCGAGCCGGCCGAGTGCGTTATCTGCCAATGCCGTTAGGATCACACACCTTTCGTCAAAAACACGGCTCAAATTTGCAGCTACGTTATATTCGGCTCCGCCGTCCCACACCAAAAATTCGCGGGCATTGCTGATCCGCCGATCGCCCGGATCAAAACGGAGCAGTATTTCGCCAAGTGCGGCGGCGTCCCAGCGGCATTCGTTCTTATTTTTTAGTTCAAGCACAATGTTTAATGGTTCGGATCCTTTCGGGATACGTATAAATGATAGCAGACCTCCGCCGCAAATCACGCCTGCGGATAGTTCCCCTTTGCTCCGCCGCGGGCCGCCAGCCTGATCGCAAGCACATATATAAAGATCAGCACCGCCGGCGAGAGCATCAACACCGGCGAAGCCTGCAGCCTTGTTATATCAGTTGCGGCGGCCAGCATATTGCCCAAGCTGGCATCCGGTTCCTGCAGTCCGACGCCGAGAAATGAAAGCGAAACTTCTGCCAACAAAAATGCCGGTACCATCAATGATGCCTGTGTAAAAAGCGGCCCGCTGATGTTCGGCAATATATGACGCCTCAAAATGTTCGGCTGTGTAACACCGGTTGCGGCCGCCGCCGTCACATATTCAAATTCTCGAGCCGTTCTGACCAGCGAACGCGTCAAACGTGCCATTTCCGCCCACCCCACCAAAGCGAAGATCGATATCAACAGCACCGACGCCGTAAATGCCGGCAGTTCCGGCGGAAATGCCGCCCGAGCCGCCAGCACAATGATCAATGCCGGCAGCGAAAGCATCGTTTCGGTCACGCCCATCAACGCCGAATCTATTGCCGGCCGCGAATATCCGCTTATCAGGCCAATAGCAATTCCGACCAGACAGGCCAGCAGTGTCCCGATCGGGCTGACCAAAAAAGAGAATCTGGCCGCATGAAGCAACCGCGAGAATCGATCGCGGCCAAGATGGTCGGTTCCCATCAGATAGACCCGCTGGCCGTTTTCGCCGCCCTCGGTACCAAAGAAATGTGTTTCCGCCGAAAATTTTCCAAACAGCGGGTATGGAGATCCTTTGACGAACAGGGCCACCGGGAATTTTTGCGTGCGGTCTTCTTCATACGCAAATGTGCGCACATCCTTCAATCTTGTCCGATATATAAATGGCCGTTGCCAAACGCCTTGCTCGTCCCGCAGCCGAATAATACTTGCCGGTGCCGAAGGCTCCGAACGCACCTGATCGCTCGGCCCATATGGCGACAGGAACGGCGCCAGCAACGCCCCGGCATATATCAATGCCAATATCGCTGCTCCTGCTATCGTTCCCTTGCGTCGAATGTGTTTCATTGGTCGCCCGCCCGCAGCCTTTTGTCGTTCACGGCCCGCAGCACATCAGCCGCCAGATTGCTTGCCCAAACCGCTGCACACGTTACCAGCACGATCCCCATCACCAACGGGATGTCCCGGCCCCGTACGGCAGCCACCATCAGCTGTCCGATGCCCGGCCAATTCAGCACAGCTTCGGCGATGACCGAACCGCCTATCAGGATCCCCGCCGCCATTCCCATTACGGTCAGCACCGGCCCGAGCATTTCCCTCACCGCGTGACGCATTATCACGTCGGTGCGCGAAAGCCCTTTTGCTTCCGCAAATCGCACGAAATCCATCTGCATCGCGGACCTCAAACCCGCATGCATCTGGGCCAAAAACACCGCTATCAGCGGAACCGCCAAAACCGCCACCAAGGCCAGCCATTTCGCCGCACCGCTGCCCGGCCGGGCCGCCCGGAAGATCATTAAAAGACCGAACAGCGAGATCGCCATTCGCGGCACCGATGCCGTCACCAACACTGTCAGCTCCACCGCTCCGCCGGTGATCTTTCCCGGCCACCGCACAGCGGCGAACGCCATCAGGAACGACACGGCCGCTGCCAGAATGAATGCCGGCCCCGAGATCAAAAACGTGTTCCACAGCCGATGCATCACCAAACCCGCGACCGGTGTCCGAAAGGTTAGCGATTCTCCGAGGTCTCCCGTAGCCGCCAGCGTCGCCCAATCGAAATACCGCGCCGCCGCCGGGCGTTCCAATCCGTAAATTAGCCGCAGCTCAGCCAGCGTCTCTGCCGAAACCTGCGGATTTTCACCCATGTCCGAAACAGCATCTCCGCCCGCAGACGCCAACAACCCAAAGGCGATCGCCGACACCGCCGCCAGCATCAGCAAACCTTGCATTGATTTTCTTATGATAAGTCTTCGCACAGAATGAACCGCGTTTTAATTTTATACTGTATATTGATTTGCCGGGCAAAAATCCGTAGAATAAGCCCGTTCGTCCAACACAGTCCACGCTGATAGTTTCTCCCGGAAGGCTTTGATCATGATGCGAATCTGCACGTATTACCGGACGCTTGTCTTTTTCTTGTCTCTTTTTGCGATATCTTGTCAGGCTCCGCTGCCGGCCGGCGAAAATTCGGCAGACACCGCTTCCGCGGAACGCCAAATCGGCCGCCGCGGCGGCGAATTGAACGTGCGCATGACCACCGCCCCCAATACGTTCAATTACCTGCTTGCCAAAGACGAACCGAGCATCGCCGTTTCTTTTTTTCTAATGACGGCACGTTTGATCGAATTTGATCAGCGCACCCAAAAATACGTTCCGGCCCTCGCCGAAAAGTTCAAACCCGATGCTGACGGGCAAACCGTGCGCGTAAAGCTTCGCGAAGGGCTTAAATTTTCTGATGGCTCGCCATTGACGGCTGAAGATGTCGTTTTCTCGCTGAGCGCACTTTACGACGCAAATACAAATTCGCCCGTCTATCGGGATGCAATGTTGATCGAAGGCAAGCCTATCACCATTCAAAAAACTGATGATCTTAATTTCGTCCTTAGTTTTCCGCAAAGGGTCGCTTCCGTTGAAAATTACATCGACAACCTTGGTATTCTTTCATCAAAAGTTCTCGGCCCCGCACTTTCAGCCGGCAAACTCGCCGGATCGTGGAAAATAAACGAGGATCTGAACGGCATTGTCGTTAGCGGGCCTTTTATTCCGGCCGCCTCCACACCGGGCGAAAAGATAGTTCTCAAACGCAATCCGAATTACTGGAAAAAAGATGCCGAAGGCGGACAGCTGCCCTATCTGGACGCCGTAAATATCGAGGTCGTCGCTGATCCGAATAATACCTTTACCCGGCTTTCGCAAGGCACGCTCGACATCGCCGACCGCATTCGTCCGGGCGACATCGCTCCGCTTTCAGAAGCCTCGTCTTCCTCTGCGGGCATCGATGTCGGCCCCGGGCTTAGCACGGACCATATGTGGTTCAACCTTAATCCGGTCGATGCTGCCGGCACATCGCTGGCCGGTTCCGCAAAGCATCGATGGTTCACGAACAAAGATTTCCGCCGGGCCGTCTCCGCCGCGATCGACCGCGAGAATATTGCCAAGATCACCCTTCAGGGTTTCGCCACACCGCTTTCCGGTTTTGTCTCGCCGGCAAATAAGAATTGGATCGCATCCGAACTGCCGAAGCCCCTTTACGATCAGGCGGCCGCTAAAGAAATTCTGCAAAAGGCAGGTTTCAGCCTAACCGAAAGCGGCGGCTCTCCTGTTTTAGTAGATGCCGACGGCAATGCTGTGGAATTTACGCTGCTCGTGCCCGCCGAAAATGAACCGCGCAAGCTGATGGCGGCCGTTGTTCAGGAAGATCTTTCCCGCATCGGCATCAAAATGCGGATCTCGCCGGTCGAATTCAAGACGATCGACGAAAAATTTCGACGTTCCTTTGATTACGACGCGATCTTGCTCGGTCTTGGCGTGACCGGCACCGAACCGACCACCTACGCCAATTTTCTTCGCTCCGGCGGGGCCTATCATCAATGGCATCCCGAACAGAAGGCCGCCGCCACCGAATGGGAAGCAAAGATCGACGAACTTTTTGCCGCCCAGGCCATAGAACCCGACCGCACCAAAAGAGCCGAGATCTTTAACCGGATCCAAATGATAATGGCGGACGAAATGCCGATCATACCGATCGTCGCCAGACATATCATCATCGGTGCCAACAAACGCGTCGGAAACCTCTATCCGGCAGTAATGCTGCCGTATTCGCTCTGGAACACCGATGAATTGTTCATCCGCTCGCAATAGATCGCCGCCACCCAGACCCGGACCTTGAAGGTTATAGCTCCGTAAAGCAACCTTCTCTTAAACTCATTGCATCTCAGCCGAAAAGTTCTTCTGAACATCTCTAAAGCACAAAAATAAAAGAGGTTGAATTTAATGCGGAGTATCTGTTTCGCCATGGTTGCGGTGTGTTTTTTGTTCGCCATCAGCTCGTTTGCCCAGACAATAAACGAGGCCCGCTCAATTGCCGTGGCCGCAAATGGTGCGATCGAAGCATCGTTCAGCGTCGATTCAAGATCGGCCGCCGAAGTACCGACCGAGTTCTCGTTGCTCGACACCAACGACAAGGTCGTGTCCCGCTCCGCCCACAATGTGAAACTTGTCCGCGGCCGCAACGATCTGCCGGTAAGATTATCTCTGCCGGGCATGTCACGTTTCGCCGCCGCCGATATTGTCCATTACCGCATTCGATATCGCGTTGGCAGCAGCTTCGGCATGATCTCTCTGTCTAAAATGCTCCAAGGCCTTTTCGAACTTCGGGTCATCAACGCCGACAAGATCGTTCCGGGCAAAATGATGCGAATGCGCATCTTGACCTCAAACCCTTTGACCGGTGAACCGGTCGCCGGTGTCAAAATATCCGCAACTATTTCGTTCGACATTGAAAATAAAGAAGATATTAAAAGCGATGGGGTTCTGAGCAACGGTGCCGGCGAAGCCGAGATCTCATTGAAAGTTCCGGAGGAAACTGAAGCATTGAGTGGTTCGATCCATGTGTCAGGTGAAAAACTCGGCCTTTTTACCACCGTCAATGCCGATGTTCGGATCCTCGTCTCTCAGCCGACATTTCTGACGCTGACGGACAAAACACTTTATCAGCCGGGACAGGCCATAAATCTTCGGGGCATTTTGATGTCAGGTTCAACAAAAACCGTCATATCCGGAGAAGACCTCGAATTTCGCATTCTTGATTTTGACGACACATTGCTTTTTCGCGGAAAAGGCACTACTTCCGAATACGGCATTGCCGCAACAGAATGGCGCATTCCGGAAAATGCAAAACTCGGGCGTTACACCATCGAGGTCCTTAACAGTTTGCGAGCTCAGATTGCTTCAGAAACGGTTACAGTTTCGCGCTACGAAGTTCCGAATTTTATTGTCGAAGCTGCCGCAGAAAAGAAATATTATCTTCCCGCGGACATTTCCGCTGCTGTCAAAGTAAAAGCAAATTATCTGTTTGGCCAACCGGTCACCAGAGGAAAGGTCCGAGTTGTACGCGAAAAAGACCGGTCATGGGATAGCGAAAAGCAAAAATACGTTGTCGAAGAAGGCGATGTCCGCGAAGGCGAAATTGACGGTATCGGGGAATTCTCCGCCAATTTTGATCTGACCGCCGTTCAACAAGAATTAGCCAGCGATGGGAGCGACAAATACCGAGATATCCATTTTACGGCTTACGTAACCGATCTTTCGACCAACCGAACCGAAGAGCGCCGCTTTGATGGGCGCATAACGCTCGAACCGATCCACGTCTATATTAAAATGCGGCCCGGCGGATACAACGATCTCGACCCCCGGCTTCCGGTTGTCGGATATTTTACGACTTTCTATGCAGACGGCACTCCGGCTGCGTGCAATGTGGAGGTTCTTGCCGGCGAATCAGACGCAGACAAGTTCAAGCAGATCGCGAGATCCTCCAGCAACAGCTTCGGCATCGGACGTTTTGAATTTCGACGGCCGAAGATCGGCGATGAAGACGATGACCTTGATCTGAAAGTTGTCGTCCGCGATGCACGCGGGGCGATCGGATCCTCCATTAAACCCGTCTCCTTCGATACCGACGACGACTTCTTGGCTGTCAGCACACCGCGTTCGATCTATGCTCCCGGCGAAAACGTTGAACTCGACGTCCATAGTTTTTTCCGGAAGGGCACCGCGTTTGTCGAGGTTCTCAAGGACGACGCGGTGCTTGAGACCTATGCGCTGGAAATAAAAGATCATAAGGCCCGCTTCACTGTTCCGTTCTCAGCGGAAATGAAAGGTGCGGTAAAAATGGGCGTTTATATGCCTGATCCCGAACATCTGCCTTCTGTCGCCATCGGTTCGGTGTCCGTCATTTACCCTTCGCCCGCCGAACTTAAGGTCAACGCCGAATTTGGCAAAGATCTTTACAAGCCCGGCGAAGATGCAAACGCCCGCTTCAGTGTGCTTGACGCCGCCGGACGAGCAGTCGAGAGTGTCCTTGGAATTGTTGTGGTTGACCGGGCGGTCGAAGAAAGAGCCGATGCCGACGGCGACGGAAATGTCGTCCGCAACTATGCTTCGGCTTTGGGATTCGGTATAGGCTTTGGCAACGTCAACATCAAAAATATCAATGACCTGCCGCCGGGAAAACTGAACGATCCAGCAATGCAGCTCGCCGCTGAAGCGATGCTGGCAGATAATTCGTATGAACCGACGATTTCAAAAAGTCCATCGATCCGGTCGGCGACGAGTGTTTTTGAAAGCTATTTTATCGCACAGTTTTCGCCGGTCCGCTCCGCCTTGAAGCAGGTTTTCAAAGACCAAGGGTTTCGCATGGCGGAAAACGAAAAACAACTGGCCGAGATCCTGGCTCCCTACGGCATCGATCCGCTTACGCTGCGAGACCCGTGGGGCACGCCATACCGCATCGAATTCGGTTCTGACGGTGCCGACCATACAATAAGTTTCATCTCTGCCGGAACCGATAAGATATTCGATCGCAGCGATGGATCGGTCGCCGTTATAAAATCCCCCTATTTTGCGGCTATGGGCAATCGCATCCAGCGGGCAATGAGCGAATATACCATTCGCGAAGGCGCTTACATTCGCGACGAAAAGACCCTGCTGCACGAACTAGGTGTTTCCGGACTGAACGATAGGTACGGTCGGCCCTATCAGATCATCTTTGATGTTGATGGCCGATATTACACCATCAGAGTTCGAAGCCTTGGAAAAGATGGCAAACCCAATTCGCCATCATGGATCGGCGATGACTTCGATGTTTGGTACGGCCGTACCGATTTTTTCCGCGATACTGCGGACGAGATCGCCCGAGTTTTAACTGCCTTTGACCCCAAACCTGGAAATCAAGAACAGTTTGTCAAAATGCTCTTGTCCGCCGACATGCGTGTCGAGAATTTTCGCGACGGTTTCGGCCGCCCGCTATATTTGAGATTTACTGAAAGCTCCCGATACTACGACCGATATGACCTCGTCACCGTAGCCGAACCCGGCGAAGAATGGCCAGTGAAGAAAAAGGTTCTCGTTCCGGTAACACAAAAGATCGCCACCTTTGCCCTTATCAGCAACGGCAAAGACGGCGTCGTCGGTTCGAATGACGATCAAACCTTGGCCGAGTACCGCATCTTACTTTCAGAGCAAAGCAAAGACGACGCCCACCCGGTGCCAAAACTACAAAAGATCAAATATGCGGCTAACGGGACTCTTAACGGTACTGTCACCGATGTCTCCGGAACGGTCATTCAGGGAGTTGTCGTTGTCGCTAAAGAGATCAATACGGAAATCGAATACACGGCCTCATCTGACGAGAACGGCCGTTACCGCTTGATAAATCTGTTGCCGGGCATATACTCGGTGACATTTACTGCACCGGGCTTTAACAACTCCGTGTTTTCGGCCATTTCGGTCGCTTCCGGCCAAAACGTCCGTCTTGATGCCGGATTAGAGATCGGCAACATTTCCGAGTCCGTCGAGATCAGGGGAAATTCAGGTTTCTTGGTCGAAGGCAGCTCTTCTCAGTTAGCAACGAACATAACGATTCAACAGATAGAATCACTTCCTGCCACTGTAAGCAATCGTCATCTCAGCTTGCTAAGTCTTTCACCCGGATTCGCGGAAGCTCAAAAAACAGCCACTCCGCGGCTTCGCGAATATTTCCCCGAAACGCTTTTGTGGCAACCCGAACTCGTCACCGACGCCGACGGCAAAGCAGCTCTTGATTTCAAAATGGCTGACAATATCACTACTTGGCGAATGTACACGATCGCTTCGACCAAAGACGGACGCATCGGCCTCGCTTCCAAGGACATCACGGCCTTTCAATCGTTCTTTGCCGATCTTGACCCGCCAAAGTTTCTGACCGTCGGCGATGAGATATCGTTGCCGGTCCAGATACGCAACTACACCCAAAGCTCCCAACAGGTTGAGGTAAAGATGTCGTCCGCGGATTGGTTTCAGCTTCTTAGCAGCGACCCGGCCCGCACCATCAATGTAGCTTCGGGCGGCACCGAAAACGCCGTTTTCGATTTCCGGGCCGTTAAACCGGTCGACAAGGGTAAACAACGCGTTTCCGCCGTCGCCGCCGAGGAATCTGACGCTATCGAAAAGCCGGTCACCGTTCGACCGGACGGTCAAGAACATGTACGGGCGGCAACCCATTTTGGGAGCAACATCAGCCTTATTGCCGAATTCCCGGCCAATATGATCGCCGATACCGCGTTCGCCGAGGTCAAGATCTATCCGAATATGATGGCCCACGTTATCGAATCGGTCGAGGGACTGCTTCGGCGGCCCTATGGTTGTGCCGAACAAACCATTTCTTCGACCTATCCGAACCTGATGATCTTGAAATATGCAAAGAGCGGAAAGATCTCTCCTGTCATCGAACGTTCCGCCCGTAAAAATCTGCTCGAGGGCATTGAGCGCCTCACCGGTTATCAAACCCCATCCGGCGGCTTTGGATATTGGAGCGGCGAAGAAGGCGACATCGCCTTGACCGCCTACGCTATCCGATTCCTGAACGACGCCGCATCCGTCGTCGAAACTAACCCCGAAATTGCCGAGAATGCCGAGCGGTGGCTGCTTTCTCGGAGCGATGCCCGCGGTGCTTGGACCATCAAATACTCTTGGGAAAAGACGGAAGATATTCGACGGACCTATCTAAACACCGCTTACATTCTTCGTTCTTTGTCGATGAACCAACAGCTTTCTGCTCAAACGGCTGCCGCGCTTAAGCGGACAAACGACTTCCTCGCCGCTAACCGTCTTGAAGTTGATGAGCCCTATACGATGGCTCTTGTCGGCCTCGCCGCACTCGACCGCGGCGACCCCTCCACAGCCGCTGACATGGCATCAAAACTAGCCGACCTTGTGAAACGCGAAAATGGCGGAGCCTTTTGGATGCTCGAATCCAACACGCCTTTCTATGGCTGGGGGACGGCCGGGCGCATCGAGACGACCGCTCTCGTCATGCAGCTTTTTCAACGAATGCCGAAAAATGCACGGTTTTCCGGCCTTATCAGCGAAGCCACCATTTTCCTGCTTAAAAACAAGGATCAATTTGGTGTTTGGCATTCGACACAAACCACTATCAATGTCCTGGATGCATTTTTGGGCGGCGTTTCTCAAACCCCGGACACGGTAAAAACGATCACTATCAGTCTTAACGGTATCCCGCAGAAGATATTGACCGTCAAGCCCGATCAGATCGAACAGATCTCGGTGCCGCTTACCGCCCTTGGGGAGCGCAACAATATCACCGTAAGCTCTTCGGATAGTTCGCCGTTAATGGCCGCTGTGGTTAGTCGCCACTATGAACCGTGGGACAGGCCCGCTGCGACTTCGGTCAATTTAAGCGGATCAGCTGCACTGCGGCTTTCATATGCCTGCGACAAACTTCGTCCGTCGATCATGGAAACTGTTACCTGTACTGTCGATGCCGAACGCATTGGCTTTCGCGGCTACGGTATGCTCCTCGCGGAGATCGGCTTGCCGCCCGGGGCTGATGTTTCCCGTGAAAGTCTAAAAGATGCTCTTGCGGCAAATACCGGCTTGAGCAGCTACGAGATTCATCCGGATCGCATTGTCGCCTATATCTCGGCACGGCCCGGCGGGACGAAGTTTTCGTTCAAATTCAATCCGCGTTACGGCATCAATGCAAAAACACCTGCTTCGGTCGCCTATGACTACTACAATCCGGAAGCTCAAGCTGTGGTCAAGCCCCTCCAGTTTGTCATTAAATAAAGACCCGATGAAAATTTCTGGCAAATTTTCGGCACCGCTGATACACTAAATGATTTCGCAATGTACGAATTTGCCGTTACACCAGCCATTACCCAGCTCCGCCGACCCGGCGTTTTGATCACAGAGGTCACACCCGGCTCGCTCGGCGAAGAGCTGGAGCTTGCCCCAAATGACCGCATTGTGCGGGTCAATGGGCGGCCGGTGCGCGATTATCTCGATTTTCGCTTTCAAACCGGCGGCGAGACGGAACTGGTGCTGCAGGTAAAAAAACCGGATGGCGAAACGTGGGAGATCGAATTTGACCGCGACGAGGGCGAAGATCTCGGGTTGATGTTCGAACAGATCGTGCCGCGGCAGTGTGCCAATGAATGCCTTTTCTGCTTTTGCAAAGGCAACCCGGCAGACGGTCGTCCCTCGCTTTTCGTTCGTGACGAAGACATTCGGCTTTCGTTCCTTTATGGGAATTACACAACTCTCAGCTCCATCACACCGGACGAGATGCGTCGCATTATCGAACAACGTCTTTCGCCGCAATACGTTTCCGTCCATGCCACCGATCTGAAAACACGGGCCTATCTCCTCGGGGTTGAAGAAGGCCGGGCGGACATCGCCGATAAGCTGCGCACATTGCTCGATAATGATATTGAGGTGCACGCCCAGATAGTTTTGTGTCCGGATATAAACGACGGCGAACAGTTGGAAAAAACGCTCCGCGACCTGGCCGCCGACCATCCGCGGGTGGTTAGCGCCGCCATCGTGCCGGTTGCCCTTACCCGTTATAACACCGACCAACGGCTGACCCGTGTCACGCCCGAATTTTGCCGCCGCACCATTCGCCAGGTCGAACGTCTGCAAAAAGAATTTCGCAAAACGCTTGGTGTTACCTTTGCCTTTTTAGGCGACGAGATTTATCTGAAAGCCGGCGAACCGATACCTTCGCGGCGGCATTACGGCAACTATCCGCAGATCGAAGACGGTGTCGGCATGATCCGCTCCTTTCTTAATTCCTTTGAAAAACTGCTGAAAAATTACGATGATGCCGCACCGGTAAAGGCTGCCGAAAACACCCGCACCCATGCCGCCGCCCGGCTTCCGGAAGTTCCCGCAAAAGTTTCGTTCGAGCCGCAGCGTCCATTGAACGGCACGATGCTGACCGGTGAAATGTTCGCTCCGGTGCTGTCGGAACAGATCGCAAAATACAACCGTCTGACGGGTTCACGGCTGCGGGTTATCGCTGTGCCCAACACCTATTTCGGCGGCGATGTCGGCGTTGCAGGCCTGCTGACCGGACAAGACTTGATCCCCTTTGCCGACCGTGTCGAAGGCGATTTTGTCGTCATTCCGCGGACCGTTATCAAATCAGACGAACCGATCCTGCTTGACGGCATGTCATACGACGACCTAAAAGCAAAATTCAGCGTCCCGGTAATCGACGTCGATAACGACGACCTGCTCGCCCTTCTCAAAGGCTGATATCAGGCACAGCGCCGGAAGGGTTGTGCTTGTTATTATGTTGCGAACAACCCACTTTATTGCTAATATCATCAAAATATGGAGTAATTTTATTAAGTTACTCAGAATCCGATCTTGCGAGACCATCTATGCATACACCGACCACCTCTAAAAAAAATAAAGTTCCATCGGTTCGCACTGAACGCAAGAATACAAGAACTGGCGAAGCTAAACCGAACGTACGTCCTGCGATAGCAAAGATGATCCGTAAGGTTGTTAATGAAAACGCCGCTACGTGGGAAGAATTAGCGAAACTTTAACATTTGAAGAAGTCGTTGAATTGAACCGCCAGCAGATCGCTGCATATGGCGGTTCTTTTTATGAGCCTGATAATTGTCGAAATAAGGGATCTTTAAGTTTCGCTCTCGAAACGATTGACGGTTCATCTTTTGGGGTTGAGCATTATCCCCATTTATCCGACAAAGCCGCTCATCTAGCTTTCACCATAATACGAAGCCACGTTTTTATGGACGGCAACAAACGAACTGCCATATCTCTTATTAGGGTATTTCTACTAATTAACGGCTTCGACATTGAAATTCAGACAGAAACGATTGACCAGGCTGCACTTGATATCGCTCTTGAAGTAGCAAATAAAAAGATAGGTCGAAAAGACTTATCAGCATGGATTGCTAAGCGCATTATTCAAGTCTATTAAATCCTTCCATTCAAAAACTCACATCGCTAAATTCACAACCGCAAACATTGACTTTCATATTCAACCATCGCCCCGGCCAGTCTTGACATTCTGCCGCCGCAGAACGTATATTCTTAGATTCGGCTGCTGTTTTCAAGCACCCGATCTGCTCTTTATGCCGTCCTAGCTCAGCTGGTAGAGCATTCGATTCGTAATCGAAAGGTCGTGAGTTCGAATCTCATGGACGGCTCCATTAAGATTTAGCGTTCGGAGATTGGGAAGATCTCCCATTTTCTACGTCAATATTTCCATTCAAATGTTTATGGCTACTCAAAGAGAACCATTTTGAAACCCCAAAGGTATAAAATCAATGAAAAAACTCTCTCTAATTTTCGCAATTTCATTCTTAGTCACATCACACTTATTCGCGCAGACAACTCCCGAAAATCTCAAAGGGCGTGAGTTGAAGCTAAGGGAAACGGTTAATGTCAATCGAAAAATATATGTAACCTTTGGCGATCAAACCGCATATTATATTCACGAATCTAGCAGATTATTCCCCGTACGAAAAACCGAGACAGTAAAGGTTACTGAAGTTAAAACGAAAAAAGACAGTATTGAAGTTTCGTTTATAAGTCCAAACCTCGGAAAAGGTAAAATTCGAGTATATGATGCGCACACTTCTGATATTTTCAACGCCGTAATTAAAAGCGCTTTCTCAGAACCTTTAGAAGAGGCTAAGGCTTCCTTTATTGCAAATAAGTACAGCGGCGTAGTGCACTTCGCTGGGTGCAACCACTTGCCCGACGAAGAATCAAGAATCAGCGTTGCGTTATCTGAATTTCCGTCAGACAAGTACAAAAAGTGTCCGCTATGCTTTTACAACGTACCGAGAGTTTCTAGCTATGATTTGGAAATGAAGCTCGGCAATTATGTCGCCGGACAGGTACAGATACAGAATCCCCTAGTCACGGATGACGCCGTTCAGGCCAGAGTAAGGGAAGCTGGGAAGCGAGTTCTTGGCAGATGGCCAATGCCACTCAAGGGTTACAATTATAGATTCTACGCAGTCGATAGTGAAGTTACAAATGCCTTTGCCGTTCCTGGAGGAAAGGTATATATCACAACCGGATTGCTAGAAGCACTAGAGTCTGAGGAAGAACTTGAATCTGTTCTCGCACACGAAGTAGCCCACGTAGAATTTAGGCATGGCTATCGGCAATTTAGAAGTGCCCAAAATGCTGCCTTTTGGGGTGGTCTCGTTGCAGTTGCAGTGGGAGCTAACAACCAAGGGGCTTTCGACATCACGAACATCCTCACACAGATCGCATCGGGAATTGTCCTTTCAGGGCACTCTAGGAGATATGAGTCCGAAGCCGATTCGATGGCGTACATCTACTTTGAAAAGAATAATCTAGGTACAGGCAAAATTTCATTTCAGAATGTTCTAAAGAAACTCCAATACAATCAAGATTTTTATCAACCCGAAAGGCAAGGAACAAGTCTGCTTGCTTCCCATCCTCAAATAGCGGAACGGATTGACGCGGTTGAAAAAAGCAACATGCGAGTCTTTTCCGAGAATGATGTTTTCTACGGATATAATGTAGAAGGCGAACTTGTTGTAACGGTAAGCATGCAAACTCAACGAGTTTACAGTGGATCTCTTAACAAAGACGATGTGGGTTTGCAGATTATAGCACTTATTGAGACTACCTCGGCGTTAGGTGATGGTGTGACTGTAAAGGACATCACATTGCAGACGAATATCGGCCCACTTCTTCTAGACAATAAAGAGGACACATTAATAATGCCCAACGATGCAGTTGGAGCCTCTTTTATCAGCAAAACCCAGCGAAGCCTCGTTGATGAAATTAACAATATAGGTATCAAGATGAAGAATGTTTCAAAGTGGGAGAAAAAGTCTGCGACAAATTAGCTTTTTTCTTTCACCGAGATAGAGGAACCGTTTTAGAAACCAATGAATCTTCACACTTGTCCTGTATGCAAAAACTTATGCTCACCAAAAGCGGAAGCTTGTGTGAAGTGCGGGCATCCGTTAGAGATCCAGCACGAAAGCAATATATTAAAGAGTTTTCTAAGCAAGGGGCCGAAATATTACCGCAAACAAAATGCCGACACTCGAAACTGGATAGTACTGACGGGAATAGTCGGACTTGTAACTATTGGCCTTATTTCTTTCGGTCTTTCAAGCGTACTAAAAAACCGCAACTCAATCCCGAAACTTGAGCGATAGCTTTGCAGCGCAGCTATCGAAGGTGAGTTCACTAAATTGAAAGCACTGACTGAAAGCGGCGTGAACGTCAACACCTCGGTTTATAAATCCGCAAACCCGCTTACCCTGGCCATTCTTTACGCAGCACCTTCTAGGGTTGAGGATTCCCCTTCAGAAGCAAAGAGATTTTTAAGACTTCAGATGGTTCGTTTTCTATTAGATAACGGAGCGAATATAAATAAAGGCAGCTCTACGCAATCACCTCTTGCGGTAGCAAGAACGATTGACGACGACAAGGATTTGGAAGAATTACTACTTCTCGCTGGTGCGAACCCTGAAACCACAAAAGAGGAAGAAACGTCCAAGAACAAACTTAAAAAAATGAATGCTGCTTTGATGGAACTTGTTTACCAGGTTGAAGCAAGTGAAGCCGCAGAAAAGGAATTAGAGGAAATGAAAAAGAAAATTATTGGCAACGATAATTAGAGGATTTAGGGAGTTTTACAGTGAGAAAGCCGTTAGGAATATTAACAATTGTTTTTGGTATCATTTCAGGGATTCTGTTTTTTAAGGGAGGTTTAATCCTTAGTCCGGCAAGCACAGAACTGACAAATCTTCGATCTGTCGGCGGTAACTCCGTTGCGGAGAAATACTATCAAACGATGGGTAAATATGGCATTGCCTATGCCAACGTATCTTACGCACTCGGACTTGGTGTCATAGCCCTTTCAATAGGTCTTGGAGGGAACCTTCTACTAAAAGAAACTGCCCAACTTACCCTTCAAAGTGAGTTGCCGCAAAGGGCAAGTTTGGTGTGTTGCCCAAACTGTAATAACCCTTGCTCGACCGAGGCAGAAAGCTGCCCTAAATGTGGCAACGTCCTATGAATCTGATATCTTGTCCAGCGTGTAGCAATCAATGTTCGCCGTCAGCGCTTACTTGTCCCGAGTGCGGACATCCTTTTACTGCAATCAAATCAGAGACGAGCGACCTAAAAAAGTGGAGATACGCCGCGCTTGCCCTCGCAGCAATAACATTTGTCACTCTTGGCACAATGCTCGTTTACGAATCATCAAACCGATCACCGAAAGCATCGCCAGATTCCCAAGTGTCTTCGCCTTCACCGACCGTAGTTCAAGAGGAACAAAATGAAACTGAAAACCCCGTAGTAACAACCGCAAACCAACAAACAGACAGCAATACATTGCCCTTATTGACTTCTCCGACCCCTTACATTGAAAGAGAAAATCAGTCGGGAGAGGAAGCTGTGATTATTAGTGAAAATGCAAATCTGCGTTATGCTGCAACCGTTGAAAGCGGTGTAATTCGGGAGGTCGGATTCGGCGAGAGGCTTCGGCTTAGGAGTCGAACGCCTGTCGGCCCATGGTACAAGGTTTATGACAAAGTAACGAAGTCTGACGGATGGATACACGGGAACACAATAGAAATTGAATAGGAAGTTAGGCTTGTCTCATTTTAAGAAGAAATACCGAGGTTAATTTATGACACTAATTGCGTGCCCATCCTGTTCAAATGAATGCTCGCCTCAGGCTCCTCACTGCCCGAAATGCGGTCATCCTTTTGGAAAGAACGGTTCTAAACAAGAAAGCAGGCGAGTGATTTTCGAAAATGCAGAGCAGAATAGTAAAAAATCGAATGCCTGGAAAATCCTGACAATTGTAGCGGCGGTATTCTTATTTGGGTTACTGACCTTTGTGGGTTACAGATTTTTTTCGAATTCTAGCACCCCATCCTCTTCGACAACGTTAGCAAATGTCAAGCAAGAAGGTTCATCGCCCACTCCGATTCCCAGAGGAAAACTCGAATTGGAAGCAGCGATTATTTACAGCTTTGGTGGAGTTCAGCCTGTTGCAAGACAAAAATTCTATTTGTTGGATGCAGACCTTGCATCCATTCTGCGGAAAGTTAGCAAGATAAAAAATGCTAAAGACGACAATCTAATTTCGAGTTTTGGAATGTTTGCTAAATTTGGGACGATAGATAAGGAATTAGCAGAGATTCAGAAACACGTGAAATATGAGGCGACAACAGATTTTGAAGGAAAAGCAAAATTCGACAACGTGGAATGTAAGAAATATTTCTTGTTTGGGTTAGCTCCAACACGTAAGAGTTCAGCCGTTTGGAATATCCCACTTGAAATAAAAGAGGGTTCAAACACCATCGTCCTAGACCAAAACAATGCGGCATACACACTATAAGTAATGATAGTCTTAGAATTGTATAATTCTAGATTTTTTTCAGCTTGAAAAAGTCCGTGTACACGAAAAGGTTGCGGGAGATTGTTGATGATTTTAAATTTCTCAATGAGCTAATTTTGACACATGGAGAAAACCCAACAAAATAATGGTAAATCAAGCAAACACAAACAAGAATTTTCATCTAAAATTTATACTGAATTGAAAGACCGCCCCACTCATTATTAAAATAAGGTATCCCCCTATGCAAAATAAACAAAAGCCGATTTCCGTCTTACTCATTTAAATAACAGTTGGCAGGTGATGGGGCGTTGTTGCGGCTAAGCTTTGTTATGTTCAAATTCGATCAGATATTCAATGGCTTTATCGGTATTTGTGTCGTTGTTGCACTGGCGGTCTTCGGCTATATCGGCTACCACGCTTATGCAGAAGCTCAACACTTCGCTTCCGAATCGTGCCAACTCGCGGTCACATCCGCCGTGCAAAAACACATTGACCCGAACAAGATCCCGTCGGAATGGCGTTATCTTGACAGTTCCGAGATCGAGCAGCTTTCAGCCTCACCCGAAGCGAACGCACCGGACTGCCTCGGCACAACGCCGCTCAAGATCGCCGTGAAAAAAGCCGATGGGAATATCGAAGTTTCGATCTATAAACCGAAGTAAGCCGCGTTACACGCCGTGAACATCGGCTCCCCAGATATATTTATGCAGTTGCAGGTTGAAGCGCACTCGCAGCCCGCTGGCGGCCACCGCCTCGGCCAGCGGACGCATATCTATGCCAAAAACCGGAGAAACGAGCAGTTCGCGGGTCTGGTTCTGCAGATCGTACTTTTCGATGACTGCCTTGGCAAATTCCCAGTCTTCCAGCCCGGCCACTACAAACTTTACTTCATCTTTGGCCGGGTCGAGCTGTTCTAAGTTCGGCCAATGGTTGCGTTCGGCCTCGCCCGAACTCGGGCATTTCACATCAAGAATGATCTTCGCCCGCGGGTCAACCTCGCTGATCGGCAGATAGCCGCCCGTTTCGATCAAAACCTCATATCCGCGGTCGCAAAGCTCTGTAATAAAAGGAAATACGTTCTTTTGTGCCAGCGGTTCACCGCCCGTCACCTCTACCAGCGGACAGCCAAATTCTTCTAACCGGGCAAAGATCTCCGCAAAAGAAAGCCGTTCGCCGCCGGTAAACGTATATTCGCTGTCACACCAACGGCACCGCATCGGGCAGCCCGTCAACCGAACAAAGGAACACGGCCGTCCGGCGTGCGAAGATTCGCCCTGTACGGACAAAAATATCTCTGTTATCCGCAGTTCCAGCTTAAACCTCAAAGGTCGGGTCATACCGCAGCGATTCGACCACGCGTTTTACCACCGCATCAAAATTCTTCTTCTGCGACTTCGGATATCTGATGCGGACGTTGTAAAAAACTTCGCTGTTCACCCGGAAAAGCGTTCGCTGATAATAGATCATTCCGTCTTTTTCCGAAGAGAAATAGCCGTTGTTATTTTTTATCAGGTGGTATTTGATCTTTCCGTCCACGGCGGCGGAATCGCTGCTGAGCTTTGCATTGAGATCCTGATCAAGCACGTTGTAACCCGCCCAAACGCGTATTTCCGCCGTTCCGTCCGGTGACGTAAATACCAGCCCGTCGTCGTTCTCCGGTTCCTCTCCCGCTTTGTAGTCGGCGGGGTACGCCACCGAAAAACCGAACCGGTCGTTCGTATAGGTTTTATATTCCTGCTGTGCAGCGGCCGAAACAGCCGCACCGGCGACCAGAAGTATCAGAAAGATCGTATATTTCATCAAAAAACTCCAAACCACGAAAATTGGTTCAAAACCTCACCCGCTCCAAAAGAAGCCAAATTGGCAATGATGATGGCCGCCATTGCCCGAGCCCAATCTGCCGCCGAAAGCCCCGAACCGCGAAATGCCAGCCAAAATATCAAACATTCGGCCGCCGGTGCAAATATTTCCGCCACCAGCAGATAATTGAACCGCGTAAAGCCAAACATCAGCGTCGGCAACACCAGCACCACGATCGGATAGGTGCACGCCGTCAGCCACACGCCGCAGGCAAGCTTCTGTTTTAGCGTCAGCTTGCCCGGCAGCCCGAGCAGCAATATCGGCGTTTCGATCAAAATTGTCAGCAAATAGCCGACCGGCAAAAAAAGCCACAGCTCGCTCGGCGTCAAATTTTGCACGGTCTGCGGTTCAACTACATCGAACATTACAACATTTTAATCAGGAACGGTGCCTCAGCCAAAACATGTCCGATGGCAAAAGCAAAATAGATGTCGCGGGTCGTCGCATAATCCAATGAAAACCCGGCCCAGAGAGCTGTTACGATCAACATCGAAACACACATCACGCCCAACACCACACGCGGAAAACCCTTTCCCGGTTCCGCCAGCGGGATCTCTTTGATGTTCCATGGGATGGCTCGGCGATCGACCAACGGAATGATCAATATCCATACAAAATAATGGATCGTTTCTAAAAAAACGTGTGTCGCCACTAAAAAATGACTTGAAACACCGGCCAAGATACCACTGCCGGCGTGGGTCGTTATACGCCAAAAAAGGTTGGTGTCTTCCGGCAGGTCCGGCATCGATCCGAAAACGGCGTACAGCACCACCACAAATAGCGGAATTGCGGCCAAACACAAATGATAGCCGCCGAGCCACTCCGGACGCGTGCGGCGGACCTGGCGTTCGAGAAACCACATCGCCACGAAAGGATGTATGTAAACCAGAGCAAGGCTCCAATATTCCGGCACCAGCCACGCCGCAGCGGCCAGAACCAACGCTGCCGCGTATGCCCACGACCAATCGCTTCGCGGACGCTGACGGCCCCGAAGGTGGATCAGCAACCCGACCCACAAAACCAATGCGGTATTCCAGATCGAAACGGCGATCGTAAAGCCCGCCGCACTCCACAACCATCGGCCGGAAAGGAAATAGATCGCCAAATAGGCCGCCGTCAACACGAGCACACCGCCGATGCCGACGCTGTAATATGTCCGCGAACGCCCCCACCGCACCGGCATCCGAGCGATGAAATAGCGAAATTCCATCACATTATGCACGCCGGCAAAGAGAAATATCGTCACTATGGACGCCGATAGCGGAAATGTGCCGATCGCTGCGGCCGCACATACCAGCACCACCAGCGTAATGCCGGCAAATAGCTGGCCCGAAACGGCCGCGTTTCCGATCCTTAGTTCCTGCATCAGAGCCTATCTATTCCTCTTCGCCTTTCTTTTTATCTTCGACCAGCGGCACCTGCAGCGTTAACAGCCCGTAATTCGTCTCTTCAACGATCACGTCGATCTGGCCGACGGCATATTTCCACCGCAGCAGCTTTTCATTATTGAACAAGTCAGAATTGATCACCCGCAAACCGGAGGGCGGCCCCGCGTTGGCGTAAGCGACCGCTGCGAAACCGCCTGCCATCGCTATCAGCAAACCTGCGGCCGCAATTCCGCCTTTCTTTAGCGCTGATTGCGGCGAACGGAATAACCACACACCTCCAAAAACGAAAGCCAGCGAAAAAAGAGCTCCGCCGATGATGGTCGGTGTTGATGTCATTCCGGCAGAGCTTGCCGTCGTTTCACCTCCGAGGTCTTTCAGCAGCGATGCCGGCACAATAAGCTGAGCTCTTTTCAAACCCGGCACGAGCCTTATTTCCATCCGCGTGTTGTGGACGGACGGTTCAGGTTTGGGCGTTGCCGGCGGCCGCGGCGCAATATCTGCCAATGCTGTAAATGCCAAAGCGGCGACGAACGTTAACGAAAGGGCTATTTTTTTCATCGTCAAAATACTCCAGTTTTTAGGGTCAGATCCTTCGTTCGAATGAACGTATCTTAATCGGGACAATTAAAGATAATACGTTAACGGCCGAAATGCGAAATTGTTGCGGTGTCTTTGCCGGGAAATTTTCCGCCTTGGTTCTAGACACACCGAAATGCCTAGGCTAAGATTTTTCTATATGCGAGAACAATTAAGATCATTTATCGAAGCCATCGGCCCGGATGCTGTCGCCATTATTCCCGCCGCCCACGAGGTAACGCGAAGCTACGATACCGAATTCAAGTTCCGGCAGGATTCAGATTTTATGTATCTGACCGGGTTTCCGGAACCCGATGCGGTTGCGGTTATCCGTCCCGGCTCGAAAAACAAGTTCACGCTTTATGTTCGCCCCCGCGACCCCGAGATGGAAACTTGGTTCGGACGCCGCGAAGGCGTTGATGGAGCCGTAAAGAATTTCGCCGTTGATAAGGCTCTCAGCATCGAAAAATTTCCCGCAGACCTCGGTTCGCTGATCGATGGCCACGAAAAACTCTATTACCGCTTTGGCGTCGATCACAAACTTGACGCGCAAATACTCGCTTATCTTTCCGGCCAACGGCAGCGCAGACTGAAAACACCTCACCCGCCGCATACGATCATCGACCCGACCGTCATTGTTCACGAAATGCGTCTGCACAAAACACCCGAAGAGGTCAAATTGATGCAGCGGGCCGCGGACATCTCGGCCGAAGCCCATATGTTGGCAATGAGAAAGGTCAAACCGGGCATGAACGAATTTCAGGTCGAATCGCTGATCGAGGCTTATATGCGGGAAAACGGAGCCAGCGGCGTTGCCTATAATTCGATCGTCGGCGGCGGCGAAAACGCAACGATCCTGCATTACGTAGAAAATAACCGCCCCCTGAAAGCCGGCGACCTGCTGCTTGTTGATGCCGGAGCCGAATACCATGGCTACGCAGCGGACATCACCCGCACCTTTCCTGTCGATGGAAAATTCACTCCGGCCCAACGAGAGGTCTATGATGTCGTTCTCGATGTGCAAAAGGAATGCATTAAGGCGACCGCTGTCGGCCATACGGTAAAAAGCCGTCACGAACTTTCGATCGAACTTTTAACGGAAGGCATGAAAAAGCTCGGCCTGCTCAAGGGCAAAACCGACGAATTGATCAAAAAGAAAGCGTTTATGAAATATTATATGCATGGTGTCGGCCATTATCTGGGTATGGACGTTCACGACGCCGGCCGCTATTTCAGCGATCAAAGATCGACTCGCTCACGGCCCTTCGAACCCGGCATGGTATTGACAGTCGAGCCGGGCCTGTATATCCCTCCGGATGATCGTTCTGCCCCGGCAAAATATCGGGGCATCGGCATCCGCATCGAAGACGATGTGCTGGTAACCGATAGCGGAAATCTCAACTTGACGTCAAAGGTACCGAAAGAGGCGGCAGAGATCGAGGCTTTGATGAAGAAGAAATAGGCCTTGAAAAAAATTGCAAGGCGCCTGACGCCGCTCCGTTCCTAAATTATCAGCCGCCGGTTGAAAAAAGGAACGGAGTTTTTTTATGCGAGAACCAAAATATGACAGCCCGCTAAACAATATCAAGATAGCCAGCCCCTGTAGTGCGGATTGGTCGGCAATGACCGGCGATGAACGCAAAAGATTTTGCGGCGACTGCAAACTGCACGTTTACAATCTTTCAGGAATGACAAAATATGATGCGGAAAATTTGCTCCGCAATAATGAAGGCGGCCTTTGTGTCCGTTATTTTCAGCGGGCTGACGGTACCGTGATGACCTCCGATTGTCCGGTCGGCTGGGCACGGATAAAACAGCGTCTAACGCTTGCCGCGACGGCTGCCGGCTCGCTGGCCATGCTGTTGTTGAGCGTCGTTTTCCATTTCGCCATGTTTGGCAAACGGGGCGATATCGTCCGCCGCATCCCCATCATTCCGCTGGCCACGCCGTCTCCGAAACCGCCCGTTCTGATGGGAGCGATCGCTCCGGATCCGCGGCCCAAACCAAGCCCGTCGCCGACAAAACCGACCATGGGCAAGGTCGCAATTCCGAAAGAACGACCGGAACGTCCGATCGACCCGATCGACCGGCCGCCGGCATCCTAAAAAAATTCAGCGGCGGGTCCGCGAACGACCGGTTTTTGACGCAGCTCCGGCCGGTCCCGTCACCCGCACGCTGAGTATCTTATCGCCGCGGGCGATCAGATCCACGACCGCCATCCCCGCTTCATCTATTTGCCCAAACACGGTGTATCCGCCGTCTAGATGCGGCGTCGGCAGGTGTGTAGCGAACCACTGCGAACCACCCGTATCCTTTCCTGAAAGTGCCATGCCGACCGAGCCGCGTTCGTATGCCACCCGGTTTATTTCGCACCGCGTACTAAATCCGGGGCCGCCGTTGCCGTCGCCGCGGTTGTCACCGTCCTGCATCACAAAATTCGGTACGACGCGATGCACCGCCAAGCCGTTGAAATATCCGACCTTCGCCAACCCTATGAAATTTGCCACCGTCAAGGGGGCATCTTCCGGCAGCAATTTTATCGTGAACGTCCCTTTTTCCGTGGTGATGACCGCATTTACGGAACCGTTTTTCATCGCCGCGGCCGCACGATATTCAGCATCCGAAAATATTGTCTGGCCAAGCCGCGTTCCCGACGCAGCGGAATACGGCTGGACCTGGTCTTTTTTCTTTGCATAGGCGATTTCCAGCATTGTCGGTATGCCCGGCGATGCCGTCATATCGGCTTGTTTCGCATATTCGAAGGCTTTTTTGCGCACCAGATAATCTGCAAAATTCAAACTGGTCAAGATCATTCCCATCGAAGCTTTTTTATCAAGCTCGAAAGCTGCGTCCATGATCGCAAGTTGTGCGTCGTCATACATTTTGTCGCGCACCATCGACATTGCCCAGGCCTTTTCCAGCGCCTCCATATTCTCTTTTGAATATGGCTGCTTTGCTATTAATTCGGCGGCCGCCGCACGGATGAATGTGTCTTCGTTAGTTAGCATGATCCGCAATATGCTGTCGAGATTGTCGGGCTTAAAGGCCGCTATCGCCCGGAGCACGTCGGGCAGTGCGGTCAGCATCTTTCCGGCATCTGCCTGGTCCACCTTCTGCCCCATCTCGACCGCGAGCAAGACCGCGGCTTGCCGAACATAGATCTTTAATTCTTCATTTTTGCCTTCAGCGATCGCCGTCAGACCTGCCGCATATGCAGAAACCGCCCATGGCAGCTTGTACAGGAATGCGTCCGGCGGGCGGGCCGCCACATATTTTTCCGGGGCGATCCGGGCATATGCGATCTCCGTTTCCGGCGAAGAAAATTTGTCGATCGATCGCAATTCAGCCAAAAATTTAATTGCCGCCGGATCGTTCGTCCCCTCCAGCAAAGTGCCCAATGCCGCTGCCAGCTCTAACAATTCGTTCTTGCCGGCAAATGTCCCTTTCGCAGGTTTTTTGGCTTCAACCAACAGCCTGTTACCGTGTTCAAGCAGCCGCACAACTGCCTCCTTATCCTTCAAACGGCCGAGAGCTCCGATGGCCGCCATTCGCACCGCGGGAGCCTTATCACCGACCGCCGCCTCGCGGAGACCATTGATCGCCGATACATCCTCCGCCGCCGCAAGAGCTCTGATCGCATTTATCCGCACGGTGTCCGAAGTATCGAACAAAACGATATCTTTCAGCTCTTTGCTCGCATTTTTCGCCCTCAGCCGGGCTAGTGTGTTCGCAGCGTCGGCACGAATGCGTTCGTCTTTGCTGTTCAACATCTTGGCCGCTGCTGCGTCGCCGCCCGCCGGCCGCAGTCGAAGCACCGCCGTCAGTGCTGATAGAATGACCGCCCGGTCGCCTTCAAGCCCCGCGGCATTCAATTCTTTGACCGCCGCATCGCCGAGTTCTACCCGTTTTTCGTCTTTAGCATTGGCGGCCCCGATCTTTCCTGCGGCTTCGACAGACGCCGCTCTAATGGACGCTGCCGTTTTCGGATCAGCCAAAAGTTTCATGACCACCTCTGCCGCATCGATGGATTCGATCTCTCCGAGCGCAAAGACGGCCATCGACCGCACTTCTTCCTCGGCATCCGACGCAGCCATCTCACTCAAGGCCGGCAGAGCGCGGATATTGCCGATCCGGCCTGCGGCGAGAGCCGCCCGCATGCGAACCGCTTCGCTCTTGTCTTCAAGCAGCGGCAGAACGCCATCGACATTTCGTGCGTCTTCAGCCTTGATGATCGCGGTCATCGTCGCCAATGGCACATTGGGTTGGGCAAATGCAGAACATGCGGCTGCAATGACCGCAAACAGGGCTAGGGTGATTTGTTTTTGCATATTGGTCGGATCAGGAAGCCGAAACTTCGACTATCTCAAAACTCGTAGTAATAACAGCGGTCGGCCGCACGGTTGCTGCTACCGAACAGTATTTTTCGTCTGAAAGCTTGATCGCATCTTCCACCGCTTTTACCGAAACGCCGCGTCCGTGCACGATATGGTGGACGTGGAATGCTGTGTAGGCTCGCGGATATTCGTCGCGTCGCGTACCTTGTATCTCGACTATATACTCCGTCACATCCTGGCGTTTCTTTTCAAGGATCGAGATAACGTCCGCCGCCGTACAGCCCGCAACCGAAACCAAAAGCATTTCCATTGGTGTCGGAGCCGCCTTGCGGTCCACTTTCGTGTCGATAGCATGGGCATGTCCGCTCGGCGAAGTTCCGATAAAAAGATCATCGCCGGCATACCGCACCGATGCCTTATAATTCTGGTCTGACATTGATTTGCTCCGTGAAGAGGAAGTTTTCCGGATATTCTAGCACAAGAGGGCGAATAGACGCCGCCGGCGAACAACTTATGGAACGCAAAATGCTTCAAATTGATCGGGGCATTTGAGGCCCGCACCTTATTTGGTCGGAGATTGGAAAAAGTATGAATCGTACCAGCAGATCTTTTTCGTTGGCTGCCCTGATCGCAGCCGTCGTCCTTTCCGCTGCCGTTCCCGCGTTTGCCCAGCGTTTGAGCACCCGCGAAACACGCGACATCGTTCGTTCACTTAATTCAAAAGTGGACGATCTGCAATATTACGTCAATTATCAGCTGTCCAGCACTTCGGCCGATCCCGATTCAGCAGCTGACGCACGCGACGCTTTGCAGGATCTGAAACGGTCCATTCAGGATTTTGAAGATGTCTTCAACCAAAAGCGGGAAAACCGCGACGATGTCGGGCGGATCGTGGAGGCCGGCATTGGGGTTCGCCGGGTTCTGCAGACCGGAGCCACGCAAAAAGCTGATGCCGATTGGAACAGCATTCGGTCCCTTATCGACCGGTTGGGCAATGGCTATGGCCTGGTGCCGGATTGGAATGGCACCGGCGCGTCGCCGCATGATCGGCCTTCGCCCTTTCCCGCCCGTTCCACAACAATGCCCGGCGGATTAAGCGGCTCCTACCTGCTCGACACCACCCGCAGCGAAAGTGTCGCCGATATCATTAGCGGAATGGGCGTCAGCAGCAATGACCGTGCTGATCTCGAATCAAAACTGGAAGCTCCGGAACAGATCTCGATCAACGTCCGCGGCCAGCAGGTCACCTTGGCTACCAGCAAGGGCCCGGCCCTGACATTTTCCGCCGACGGCCGCGAGAAAACCGAGACCGACAGCGGCGGGCGGACCGTTCGCGTACGGGCGACGCTTCGCGGAAACGCTCTTACGATCTCCAGCCTTGGCGGCGAATCAGATTACACCGTCACCTTCACAGCCGAGGATAGTGGCCGTTCGCTGAAGGTTACCCGCCGCATCACGACCGCTTATTTGCGCGAGACCGTCTTCGCCGACAGCTTTTACAGCCGTACCGGTGATGATACGGCTCAATTAGGAATCGAGAACGGCGATCCGGACAATGGCGGATATTCCAGCAGCGACCCGCAGGACGGCATCAATTCCGGAACCTCGGCCCCGAGCTCGGCAACCATGCCGCGCATAGGCGAATTTATTGTCCGCGACGGCGAGATAATCACGGCCATTCTCGATCACGACGTGAACACCAAGGTCTCTCAGAACAACGACCGCTTTCGCTTGATCGTCCGATCGCCCGATGAATACCGCGGTGCTGTCATCGAAGGCTATTTGACGGGTGTCGGCCGTTCCGGCAAGGTCTCCGGCCGCTCAAATGTAACTTTCAACTTTCAGCGGATAACGCTTCGCGACGGCAAGTCATATGACTTCTCGGGCAATATGACAGCCCTGCAGGACCTTAACGGTAAAGACGTCCGTATTGACAGCGAAGGCACGGCCAAAGGCGACAGTCAGACCAAAGAGACCGTCAAACGCGGAGGTATCGGTGCCGGCATCGGAGCCCTGATCGGCGCGATCGCCGGCGGCGGCAAAGGTGCGGCGATCGGTGCCATCATCGGCGGCGGGGCCGGGGCCGGTTCGGTCGTCGTACAGGGCCGGGACGATCTGCGGCTGGAAAAAGGTTCGACCATGACCATTACCGCATCTTCACCGAACCGCTGATCGGTTCATTTATTAGAAAATATATTGAACGGGGCGGTCTATTGCCGCTCCGTTTTTTATTTTAAAGGCAAACTGCGGCATAGAATTCGTCTAATTAACAGAATTTCTGCTATTGAGAGGGGTTGAATGTACACGATAACCGAATTGCCGAGAACGCCGATCACAGTTTGTTACCGCCCGCGGCTGTTCTTTTCCATCTATTACAAGACCGGCGACCATGCCTTTAGGTATGCCGCTGAAACATGGCGCAACGTCGTCAAAGCCCAAGAATCTTTTGCCGGCTACGACCACTTCGTCGAACGCGAGATATCGACCGAGTTTGAATTCAAAACGGCCTGGCAGGAACTTTATCAAAAAGCGACCAATGATAATCTGTTGGTTTGGGCAGGCCAGCTTTTTACACACTCATCAAAACAGACCGACGGCAACGACGGACTTGAATTTCACGGCGATGACCACGATAATGGCACCTTGCAGCAAGCAGAGATCGCCAGCTTGGCAAAATTGCCCTGGCACAACCAAGGTTTTCTAATATTGGCCGGCTGCAATTCGGGCATCAACGGTTCACGCGGTTGGAGCCCTGCCGAAGAATTCGCCAAGAAACAGGGCGTTAAAACTCTCGGACAGGTCGGCTACGGCTACTTTTCCGAGGTGTGGGACACATATGATGAAAAGCCTTCGTCCGCCACTACCATCGCCTTGTGGGCTTATCGACGCGGAAAGAACGGCGCCCTCGGCGACGGCAAACGGATCCCGGCAAAAATATTCTGATCATGAGAGCTTTTGAGATCTTTTTGAATCTGGCAGCCTATGCCCTTACCGCGGCCGGGCTGCTTTTTTGGGCCTATGTGACATTTCGCATTGTCCGCTACCCCGAAAACCACGTCGGCTGGAACATTCTATTTTCGTTGGGGCTTTTCGTCGTTCTGGCGGCGGTTTCCTTTGCCGGCTATTACTTCAGCCGTTCGGCGTTGGCCGCAGCTCTCGGCGTTTTCGCGGTGATCTCCGTCGCCGCGGTCTTTGTGATCTATCATTTCAACATCCTCATCCCGTACGAAGTTTGGCTCAAGCGCGGCATGCCCCCGCGTCCGTTTTGATCGTGGCCGCCCCGGTGCCCGAGATCATCGAAGAATACCGCGACCATCTTTGGCGGCGTACTGAGGACAGACGTGTCGAAACTGCCGCCGAACTTGGATCTCTCACCGAAGATCTCGGCTTTTGCCTTGGCCTGACCGATATCCGCAAACAGCTTCCGTCGGCTTATATCGCCATTTGCGGGCGCCGCGACGCCTATATGCCCCGCAATGTCCAGAAAGACCCCGAAAGCAGCTTGACGTGGCGGCTCAAGGACGAGGTCTTCATGCGCGGCGGCGTTTATTACGGCAAGGTCGTCAAAGGGAATTCGATGTTCATCGCCCGCCGCATGGTGCCTTATTTCAATGCCGTTTTCGGTGTAGCCAAAAAAGATGAAAAAGACGTTCTTTCATCTGCAGCCCGCCGTGTGCTGAAGGTGTTGAGAAAAGAATGGGAAATGGCGACCGCTGATCTCCGCTCCGCAACCGGCATCAAAGAAAAAAAGGACCTCACCAAAGCTCTGGATGAATTGCAGAAGCGGATGAAGGTCGTGCCCCAAGAGGTACTTTACGAGCCAAGATTTACCTACATCTGGACGCTGGCTGAGGGGCGTTTTCCCGACGAAATGGCAAAGCGATGTTCCCGCGAGGCCGCCGTCAAAGAACTTGCTCGCTGCTATCTGCGGATATGCGGCATGACACAGCTCGGAGAATTGGCCCGTACGTTCGGCATTTCCCGCAAAGAGGCCGGCTTGGCAAACCATGCATTGGTTGATGAAGGCTTTGCGAAACGATTCAGCCGCGGTGTTTACTGCCTTAGCGAGCTGGAGGCGGCCGATCAAAAATAAAGCGTGGAACGAAGCCGGCTTTTGCCGATACCCGTTCCACGCTGTCCCGATCAGTGATCGTTATTGATCACCACTTAAAAGACCGGCTTTTTCAAGACCGCTGCAAGAGCTTTCATGCGATCTGCGTCAGCGGTATTTTTGGCTGCCTTCGAACTCTTTTCAACCTGTGAAGCCAGCTTTTTCAGTTTGCCCGCCTTCTTCGCCGTTTCGGCAGCATCGATCTCCGTGCGAAGCTTGCCGATCTCGTCCGCTGAAAGAGCCTGCGAACGCTCCAGCTGGTCAATGTACGCTTTCGCTACGACCAGTTTGTTCGGCCAGACGATCCGCTGTTGATTCTGCACATTTTCTTCGGCGACATGAACCGTCTTTGCAGCATCGATCTCGTTCTGGGTCAAAAACTTGGTGGGTTCAAGTTCGAGAACATCCAAGCCGCGAGCGATCTCTGATGAATAGATGGCCCCGTTGTACCAATAGGCCGACCACGAACCGCCCATGATCAGCATTTTGGCATCGATCGGGCCGCGGTCGAAGTAAGCGATCTCGACCGGTGCATTGGCATCCGTAAAGTCCATTACCGAAAGACCGCCCTGATACCATGCCTGGATCTTTACATCACGGCCCGGGACAGGGATCAGCGAGCCGTTGTGTGCGACACAGTTCTCGCTTTCGCTTTGAGCCGCCGGCAATTTGTAATAGCTCGCAAAAACGAGCTTCTGGCCTTCGAGATTGAAAACAGCGTTCGCACCCCATTTATTCGGATCATTTTCTCGGCATCTGGCTCCCATGCCGCCGCCCCATTCATCCGTAAAGACAACCTTTTTCCCGTCGTTCGAAAAAGCGGCGCTGTGCCAATAGGCATAGTTCTGATCATTGACCGCATCGACCCGCTTCGGATTTGCCGGATCTTTGATATCGAGCAAGATACCGTTGCCCGAACATGCACCGGCCGCTAAGCCGATCGCCGAATAGACCGTGATGTCGTGGCACTGATCGGTATCGGTCGGTTTATTAAGCTGGTTCCCCTCGTGGGTACCGCCATTGTTCAGCCCGTTCACCACACCCGAACGCGGGTCCATAAAGATGCGCGGACGCGAAACGATCTTTGCCTCCTGCGGTGCGGCGACCGGAACCTTGATCACATCGATCCGAAAAAGTGCCGTTTCGGGGTTCTTGTCCGGAGTTCCGCCGGAACAACCGGCCAATTCTTCGTCCTGCCGCACGAACGAGATACCCGAAACATAGATATAAACGTTTTTCGGATCTTTCGGGTCTTCGACCAGCGTATGCGTGTGCGAACCACGGCATGTTTGCACCGCCGCTACCTGTTTCGGATTTTTAATGTCGCTGATATCGAAAATGCGTAGGCCGCGAAAGCGGTCTTTCTGTGCCGCCGGCATTCCGCCCATTTGTCCCGGGCTGGGCGGCGCGGCCGGAAAGCCTTCCGTTCCGCAATCAAGCCGGCCATTCGGCATTTCGACCGACATGAACATCAGATTCTTATATACCGAAACGTCGCCTTGGCCGCCCGGACACTGCATCGACGTGATCAACTGCGTCTTTGCCGGATCGCTGATGTCGTAGATATTGATGCCGTAGAAATTACCGAGAAAAAGATGATTTCCTTGAAAGGCGATGTCGGAATTGGCAAATGCCAAGCCCGCGATCGGCATTATCATTGCCGGCGGCAATTGCACGCCCGGCGGCAGGCCCATTGCTCCGAGTGCCTTCTTCACCTGCGGCCCATTCGGGTCAACGCCAAGATCAAAAGACGCCGGTTTCTTCAAAAGCAGCAAATGCTTCATTCCAAAGGCGGCTTCGCCCGCATCGAAAAGTCCCGGCGACAATTTTGCCCGCGGATCGCTCGCATCCGAACCTTTCATACCGGCCGGCAGCGGCGGTGCTTTTTGCAGCCCAAATGGATTCTCCGGCGGTGCAGCCGGCGAGGGCGTCGGTGTTTGTGCGTTAAGGCTGAAAGCTCCTAGTGCGAGCAAAGCGATCACAGCCGCGATAGATCTGAATGAATAATTATCTCGGTTCATTATTTTTCCTTCGGTTTTTCTTCAAGCATTGTCTGCATGATCTTGATCTCGGCCCGCTGGCCGCTGTCGACATCTGTCGCAAAATTAAAGATCTCGGCGTCTTGACCGGTTCCGGCCGCATCGAACAGCTCTTTTACCATTACGAGCGCTCCGGTGTGATGTTGGATCATTCCCTTTAGGAACGACCGGTCAAAATCGGCTCCTCTAGCCGCTTTTAGTTCTTTCATCTGCTCGGCTGTCAGCATTCCGGGCATCATCATCTCGTGCTGGCCGGAGCCATGATGGCCGTGGTGATGGCCGCCGCTCATTCCCGACATGTTCATTTCCGTCGGCTGTCCGCGAACCGCCAGCCACCGCTTCATAAAATTCATTTCGTCAGATTGCGATTGGCGAATGCGGGCGCCGAGCAAAAGCAGCGGCTTGTTCGTCGTCCGCTCGTTCATTAGCTCGACCATCTCGACCGCTTGCGCATGATGGTGGATCATCCCCTGCATAAACTCAATATCCTCTGCGGACAATGGGCTTAGCGTCGGTGTCGTATCCGGCGGCAGAACGGTCGTCGGCTGGCCCGGTGCTCCCGGGCGCACAATGACCGGAGCATTCTGCTGCGCCACAGCAGATATACCCAAAATTGCCGCCAAAACGATCAAAAATACTAATTGATATATTGTCTTTCGAAGCATGATGATGTGCATACTTTAGCATAGATACGCACATTGCCGCCCTAAGGTTCTAAAAAGATGTTTGCAGGATAGCCGCGAACCGTGCAACTCTTGAAGGAAGCGAACGTTCTAAAGTTCAAACGGGAACATATCTCGCCCCTAATGGGTCAGATCTGCCCGTCATTTATAGCAAAAAACCAGCTTTTATATGATTAGATCTTCAATTTTATCGACAGCATTCATTTTCGGCCTGGCAGCGTCTTCGGCCTGTTCCGCCGCGGAAAGCGGAAACGATAATGCTCAACCGTCCGCCGAAACAGCAAAGGCAGCTCAAAACGCAGCCGCCCGGCCTGATCCGGCACCGACCGCCGAAGCTCAAACCAAAACGATCGAGCTTTTTGATGGACGCAAAGGGGCATTGGGCCACGCCAAGCTGACGGAAGTTGACCTGGCTTTGGTCGAAGCGGATGTTCGCAAACGGTCAAAGGAACCTTTCTTGACTGAACGGCTTGGAACCCTCGGCCAAAATGTTGATTGGAAACGGGAATTCAAGATCCTTGACGTTGCCGAAGGCTCTTTCACCAAACCCGGTGCCGCGGGCCAGCGGGCGGTCCTTTATCGCTATTCTTACACCAACGGCGTGGTGATCTTATCGGATGGCGACATCGTTGCTCATTACAGCGGCGGCCCCGGCGATTACGCATTTTACACGGCCATCAGATCTCTTCCCGACGTCAATAAAAATGGCCTTTCGGAGCTGATAATGTTCCGCAACGTCGAAGATAACGACGACATCATTCCTTATCTGTTTGAAGCAAATGGCGACAAAATAAAGTTTCTCGGTGAGGCGGGCTATTTCGCTTCATCGTATATCGCCGGCGACGACACCGACAGCGAAAAAGCAGAACAAGTTGCCTACCGCGTAAGCGTTGAACCATCAAAAGATCCCATTTTCTTTCGAGACATCTTTGAACGCACAGGCAGCAAAGGCGAATGGAAATTAAAGAAAAAGGCAGAGAAATTTTCGTGGACAGATAGAAATAGCGATGGCATTTATGACCTGGCCAAAATCTAGACACATGACCCGTTCTTCGTGTGGAATTTGTCCGTAGAACGTAGTTCGCGATTGTTCGCACGAAGATAAATTGTGAAATCATTTGCTTCTAGTTATAATGTTTATAACTTTATTTCAATGCTGAGCCTACACAAACTTCTTAGCGAATCCTCTGATCACCGCGTAATTCAAGGTGATTGCCTTAATGTGCTGCCGGATTTGGGCAAAGAATCTGTCCAAGCATGCATAACGTCACCGCCTTACTGGGGACTTCGTGATTACGAGCATCCGGATCAACTAGGCTCGGAAGAATCGCCGGCCGATTATATTACGAACTTGGTCTTGGTATTTCGGGAGGTACGTCGCGTTCTTAAAAAAGACGGTACCGTCTGGCTTAATATCGGCGATGGTTATGCTCGAAACGGCGGAACCGGCAAACATGGCCCGAATGCGATGGTCGGCAACACACGGAAGCTCATTCAAAAGCGTAACTGTAAAGTTCCGGAAGTTTGGGGCTTAAAAGATCGCGACCTTTTAGGTATTCCTTGGCGGGTAGCCTTCGCTTTGCAGGAAGATGGTTGGTATCTTCGTTCCCGCATCACCTGGGTTAAACGTTCTGCAATGCCGGAAAGTGTAAAAAATAGACCCACAACCGCTACAGAGGAAATATTTCTATTAACAAAATCTCCCTCGTATTTTTACGACTCTCAAGGCATCCGTGAAGAAAGTGGTGCCAATTTGCGAAATTTCTGGATTTTAGGTCCTGATCCGACCAATAACGGCCACCCAGCAACATTTCCGCGCGAACTGGCGAGGAGATGTATTTCCCTTGGCACGCGGCTAGGTGATACCGTTCTAGATCCATTTGGCGGTTCCGGCACAACGGCCATCGCAGCTAAGGAATTAGACAGGAAGTCAATTCTCATAGAAATAAATGACCGGTATGTTGAAAAAGCTATTGAACGCGAAAAAGGCACCTTTCCACAGATGAAAATCACCACAGCGTAAAATCATATGGCTCGAAAACCTGGTTCTAAGCAATTAATACTTGATTATTTTTTAAGTAACCTTGGAATAGTTCTAAAATCACGAGATATACAGGAAGCTAGCGGCGGGGCGGTTGAATGGGCTCGACGGGTACGTGAACTCCGCAACGAGCAAGGATATCAGATACTTACTCACAAAGACAGAGCAGACCTAAAACCTAATGAGTACCTCTTAGAGACAAACAAACGACTTCCAGCCTTTAGCCGTGATATTTCAAAAGAAACGAGGGCCTGGGTTCTAGAAAGAAACGGCTACACTTGCCAAATGTGCGGAATGGCTGCTGGCGATGCGGATCCTTTCCACCATACAAGAACTGTTCGCCTGACAATGGGTCATATAATCGATAAGTCCAAAGGCGGTGACGACTCCCCCAATAATCTCCGAGCAGTCTGCACAAATTGTAACGAGGGCTGCAAAACACGGCACTTCCCAAACCTGATCGGGTTCACTTACTCGCTCAGATACGGAGAGCTACTATCAACGACCAAAAAGCTGTGCTTGACTGGCTACTCCAGAAATTTAACGCAAATCCTAAAGTAACTTAGCAATACAACACAGATTCGAAAGACATATCTTATGCGATGCTGACGAAGCAGGTAGCTCTCGCCTCGCAAGTCACTGCTTCTTAATACCTCATCAATTCTTTAACAGCAGTTTCGACGTCTTCGCTTTGCGGCAGAATAAAGTCTTCGACCTGCGGCGCATAGGCAACGAATGTATCGGTCGCCGCGACACGGCCGACCGGTGCATCCAAATATTCAAAAAGCTCATTTGAAATGCGGGCGGCGATCTCGGCGCCGTAGCCGTATGAGATCGGGTCTTCGTGTGCAACGATAACACGCGAGGTTTTTTTGACCGATTCTGCAATGGCCTCCCAATCGTATGGCACCAATGTGCGAAGGTCGATCAGGTCAACGGTGATGCCCTGCTGCTCAAGACGTTTTGCGGCCTGATTTGACCGCTCAACCAAAGCCCCGTAGGTAACGATGGTCACATCGCTGCCTTCGCGGACCTTTTTCGCCTTGCCAAAGGGGATCAAAAAATCTTTCGATGGATATTGCGACTTGTTATATACCTGTCGGTAGAGATGCTTGTGTTCGAGGAACAGCACCGGGTCGTCACAGCGGATCGCCGTCCGCAAAAGGCCGTTTGCATCAAGAGCATTTGACGGATAAACGATGCGCAGCCCTGGCGTATGCGCAAAAAGCGTTGTGCCCGACTGCGAATGATAGACCGCCCCGCCTTTCAAATAACCGCCGACCGGCACGCGAATGACCATCGGGCTGGTCGTGTCGCCATCCGAACGCCACCTCATCACGGCCACCTCATTACGGATCTGCATCATCGCCGGAAATATATAGTCAAAAAATTGGATCTCCACCACCGGTTTCAATCCGCGGATGGCCATACCGACCGCTCTTCCGATGATGTTCGCCTCGGCCAGCGGCGAATTAAAAACGCGTGCTGAGCCGAATTTCCGCTGCAGATTTGCCGTTACCTTAAAAACACCGCCCTTGCCCTTGACCTCTTCCAGATATTCTTCGCGTGAAACATCGGCAACGTCCTCGCCGAAAACTACGATGCGGTTGTCGCGTTCCATCTCTTCGTGCATGCAGCGGTTGATCAGATCGACCATCGTGCCCGCATTGCCTGAAAGTTCGGCGCCGTCTTCGGTATCGAATTCGGCCGAGGTCGGATCAACATCCGGTGAAAACACATTGCGCAGAGCACTTTCCGGTTCGGGCTGCGGCGTTACAATGGCAATGTCTGCCGCTTCGTTCACCTCAGCATCGATCTCCTTGCGGATCGCTTCCAGCTCTTCGCTCGAAGCAATGCCTTCGGCCATCAAAAATTCGGCCCATTTTTTGATCGGGTCGATCGCCGCATCAGCATCGCGTTCGGCCTCCGGACGGTAGAGCTTTTCGTCGTCTGAAAGCGAATGCGAATAGGGCCGCACGACCTTTGCGTGGACGAACGCCGGGCCTTTCCGCTTTCGGCAATATTCAACCGCTTTGGTAAAGGCTTCATAAGAGGCGAGCGGGTCGGTTCCGTCCACCTTTTGAATGAAAAGCCCCGGAAAACCGGCGACCAGCTTTGAAATGTCGCCTCCGGCTGTGTTCACTTCAACCGGCGTTGAAATGGCATAGCCATTGTCTTCGACCACAAAGATCACCGGCAGTTTCAGATTTGCCGCCGAATTCAAAGCTTCCCACCATTCGCCTTCGCTGGTCGTCCCGTCGCCGACGGACATATAAACGACCTCATCTTTTTGAAAGCCTTTGATGCGGTCTTTCAGCCCTTTCACCAAACCGGCCCGATAGTTCGCTTCGGCCGCACCGACCGCATGTAGGGCCTGCGAACCGGTGCACGATGATTGCGAAGGCACATTCAGATCTTTGTGGCCCCAATGCGAAGGCATCTGCCGGCCATGCGAATTTGGATCTTTTTCGGCTCCGACCGCCGACCACAGCATCTCTTGAGCGGTCATTCCCAAACCGAGCATTAAAGCACGGTCGCGATAATATGGAAAGAACCAGTCATACGCCGGTTTCATCGCCAAAGCCGCCGCCGTCAAGATCGCTTCGTGTCCGGCGCCTGATATCTGAAAAAATATCTTATTTTGGCCCTTTAGCTGGATCTCTTTGTCATCGACGCGTCGCGAAAGATACATCGTGCGGTAGATGCCGACCAATGTTTTTTGATCAAGGCCGTGATATTTCGTACGGTCAAACTTTTTAGCGGCAGTGCGTTTAGCCGGTTTGACGGCTTTTGGCGTTTCTGCTTTAGCGGTCTTCTGAACTTTTTTATCGGCAATAAACCCGTCCGCTTCGGTTGTTCGGGCTTGTTCAGCAACAACCGTCGTGCTGTTCGCGGCGGCGGTTTTCTTCGACCCATGCCTAGCCGGAGCGGGCTTTTTCGCGGCGGCCTCTTTTGAAACACCCGCCGAACGGCCGGTCTTCTTGCCGGCGGCCTTTACGGCTTTACCGTTGAGCTCTGCCTCCGCCGAGGTTTTCTTTTCTGTCGCCTTTTTTTCTGCCGGAACAGCTTTTTTTGTTGCAGTCGCCATTTATATAAGTCCTTTTTATAACAAATTGTAATATGTGATTAACTTTATAAAATACCAAAAATGGCGCTGACGGGCAATTTCAGCTTCCGCAAACGGACGGATATTGCTGCGAACGTCGTTCGATTCGTCCCCTTCAGGGACGGAAAATTGGCGAAACTCAACGTCGGGTGGTACCCGACGCTATTGGATCGATGGCCTTCAGCCATCACGCACTATTGGATCGACGGCCTTCAGCCGTCACGCAGGCAATTCACCGGGAATAAAATGCATTGCAGCGGGAATAACAGCCATTCAACTGCGAATACTGGTGATTACGTCGCGAGCGGTGGCGAACATTCCTCGCTCCGCGAAAGCGGATAAATTGAATAGCGTCGGGTAACACCCGACGGTACGGCACACGCCCCGCCGCGTCCCTGTCAGGGACAAATATTGCGGTGAACGTTGATTGAGAGGATGTCTGAAAAGTCATTTTCTGTGTCTTTATTCTGTGAGTTCTGTGGTTTATATCCTGCAAACATAAGGAAATACCACAGAACACACAGACCTAAAACCGCCCCCCCCCCCGCGAGATCTCCGTTGGGTCGTCAGCCGTTTAGATATTGTTGGCTCCTGTTTTCGCCACTAGATTTGTCGCGTGCAGCAGGCTTTCAAAGGTTCCGGCGTCCGTCCACCAGCCTTCCAGCTTGTTCCAAGTCATCTCGCCGCGGTTGATGTAATGGTTGTTGACGTCCGTGATCTCTAGTTCGCCTCTTTCCGAAGGCTTCAGCGTCTTTATCACATCAAAAACACCGGCATCGTAAAAATAGATGCCGATGACCGCATAATTAGACTGCGGCTGTTTAGGCTTTTCTTCGATCTTGACCACGCGGTCGCCGTCCAGTTCCGGCACGCCGAAACGTTCGGGGTCGTGCACCTGTTTCAACAATATCTTGGCTCCCGCACCTTGCTTGCGGTATTCTTCGGCGGCGTCGCGAATGTTGTTTTCAATGATGTTGTCGCCGAGCACCACACAGATCGGCTCGCCGTCAGCAAAATGCTCAACCAGGCCGAGGGCATCGGCAATGCCGCCTTCGCCTTCTTGATAGGTATAGTTCAAATGCTTCAGCCCAAAGTCTTTGCCGTTGCGCAGCAGCTTCAAAAAATCGCCCGCCGAATTACCGCCAGTCACGACCATAATATCTTCGATTCCCGCATTTATCAGCGTTTGGATCGGATAATAGATCATCGGTTTGTTATAAACCGGCAGCAAATGCTTGTTGGTTATTCGCGTTAGCGGTGCCAGACGCGAACCAAGTCCGCCGGCCAAGATCACACCTTTCATATTCTTTTAATCGTTTCTGTCAATAAATCTTTGAAACCACAGTTCCAGCATCAACAGTGTCCACAACTGAGCCGAATGGTCGCGCTCGGCCGATGTATGTTCATCAACATATCGACGCAACATTTCCGGTTCGGCAATGCCCCGTTTCAAACAGCGTTGTGAAAGCAGAACATCGCGCACCATTTCTTTCATCTCATTTCGAAACCATTTACCGATCGGCACCCCAAAACCCATTTTTCGCCGATATACGACCTCCGGCGGAACCAGCTTAGCGGCAACCTTTTTTAGCAAATATTTCGGCTTTAAACGCCACATTTTGAGCTTTTCCGGCAAACTCGCGGCAAATTCAATTACGTGGTGGTCAAGGAACGGCGAACGCCCTTCCAGTGAATTTGCCATTGTTGCGATATCGACCTTGACCAATAGATCATTCGGCAGATAGGTCATCAGATCGGTCAGCAATGCCGCGTCCAGCCCGCCTAGATCCCGGCCTTTTTCAAACCATTTTTCCAACACCGCCGAAGGATCCGCCGGGCCTAGCGAACGCTTGAATTCTGCTGTCAACAGTTCACTTTTGGCATCGCGGTAAAAGGTCGAATTCCAGCGAAAATACCTTTCGTTTCGCGGCAGCCGGGCCGCTTTCAAAAAACGTTTCAGGTCGCGAGCTCGCGAACGTTTTATCTCGCTGGTCGGCACTAAAGCCGCCGGAATGCCCATTGCCGCCCGCAGCAAATTGCCCGGAAATTTGCCCAGTGCATCCGCCATCTGCATTGCCGCATAACGTTCATAGCCCGCGAAGCTTTCATCACCGCCGTCGCCGTTCAATGCCACGGTAACGTGCTTTCGCGTTTCGCGAGCAACATAATATGTCGGCACCGCCGAAGAATCAGCATACGGTTCACCGTAATGCTCGACCAATGTCGGCAACACTTCCAACGCGTCCGGTTTAACGATGAATTCGTTATATTCAGCTCCGATATGTTCGGCCACCCGGCGGGCATACATCAATTCACTGAAATCCTGCTCTTCGAATCCGATGGAAAACGTTTTGACCGGCCGCGAACTCTCGCGGGCCATCAAAGCGGCAACTATCGAAGAATCAACGCCGCCCGAGAGAAAAGCTCCCAGCGGCACCTCAGAGATCATCCGCAGCCGCGTTGCTTCCTGCAGTAAACGGGTCGTTTCTTCGATCGCGTCTTCTTCTGAAATGCTGATCTTTTTAGAAAAGTCAGGCTGCCAATACCTTTTCGTTTCGAGCTTTCCGTCCTGCCATTTCATCCAATGGCCGGGTTCCAGTTTGCGTATCTGACGAAAGGCCGTCAGCGGAGCCGGCACACACAGGTACGATAGATAGGCGTTGATCGCATCGTTATCGACCTCTCGCGAAATGGCCGGATGCTTCAGCATAGCCATAAATTCCGATGCAAAGATCAGATCGCCGTTCGGCTGATGCGAATAAAGCAGCGGTTTTTTTCCGACCCGGTCGCGGGCCGCAAATAGCGACCTCTCGTTTTCATCCCAAATGGCAAACGCGAACATTCCGCGCAGATGCGTCACACAATCCGCACCGTAGCGGTCGAATAGATGAATTATCGCTTCTGTATCGGAACTGGTATAAAAACTATGCCCCTGCTTTTCAAGCTGGGTTCGAAGTTCCTGATAGTTGTATATTTCGCCATTGAAAACTATCCATTTTGAACGGTCGTGGTTATGGATCGGCTGGCGCCCGCCGGCAAGGTCGATGATCGCCAACCGCCGCATCGCCAACCCGACATTTTCGTGCAGATAGGCTCCGTCTTCGTCCGGCCCGCGATGCACGATCGCCTCGTTCATCGCCTTCAGCACCGCTCCGTCGGCCGCGCGGCCGTTATTATTTACAAAACCTGCGATTCCGCACATGCTGTTTAACCTGCCATCGGCATCGGACGTCGGCGTGCCGCTAGGGCTTTTCGGTCGTCCCGCCGCTCTTTATACATCGTCCAGCCGACAGCGATAAAAATGAATAAAAATACTTGTATCTGCATTCGCTGACGATATGCTGTGCCGACATTGCCCTGAAATATCGAATAGGCAATGGTCAGCAGCAGCGAAAATAAAAGGATCGGAAACGCCGTTCGCAGCTTGTACTTGACCGCATACCAAATACCGGCCGCTAAAAACGGCATCATCGCCCACCAGACAAGTACTTCCGGCAACGTGATCGCCTGCCGGAAATTTGTCACTTCCCACGGAAAAGGAGCAAACATCAGATACGCAAATCCGACCGGAACCGCCGTGATCGCCCCTTCGGTGGTCGATACATCCAGGTCTTCGCCAAAACCAGATTCTGAACGTGCCAGGTCGCTACGGCTCCGCTGTATATTCTCTAGACTTCCGTAACGTTCAAAATCGATCGAAGCATTGCGAATGACCCCAAGATACGTCAGCCCAAGCCCCATCAGAACCAAAATAACTGTCCGCCGCCCGATGGAAGCCAGCGAATTGTTGACGCCGATCACAAAACTTCCGCCCACCGCCATCGCCAGCATATAAAAGATATAAAATCGCAACGTGATGATGCCGCCCAGCGACAGCAGCAAAACAAGCAACGCCGTATAATTGAATTTTTGCTGCAGCTGAATAACGGCGATCATCGACACCACCAACAAAAAAACGATGATCCCATCTTTCAATAGCTGCGACGACCAAATTATGAATGCCGGAAAGAAAGCGGTTGAGAAGGCTGCGATCCTGCTTACATTTCGATTTTGAAAGACCTTGTTTGCACAAAAATAAACGGCCGGAATGGTCAATGCACCCAGTCCTGCACAAACCGTTTGCGCAACCAATATCTGCCTTCCAAAGATCGAATAAATCCCGCCGGTTAGGTAGAACATTCCCCAACTCGGCCCCGAAGTGGCCGAAGCACGGACAACTTCCGGATCAAAAGCGTTTCTTAGACCCGCCCAATATTCAGCTAGTGCATTTCCGTTTGCATCGTATGTATTTGCATCTCCGCCAAAAAATTCCCGTAGATCATAAACGTGCACCAAAAGACCGAAAAGCAAACGAACTACTAAGCCGATCAGAAATATTTGCACCAACAAACTATTGTCTTCACCGCCCCATCTGCGACTCAAAAATATCCCCGTTGCACCTAAAACTGTTGTCACCAGTATCGTACCACCAACTTCCGGAGCGAATGCCGAAAGCAGGCTTAACACTGCCATCGCAGCGATCAGAAAAATTATGTGCGAACTTTTCATTCCTGCGGAAGATCACTTCTCAACACCAAATTATTCTCAAGCACCAATGCATCAAAATTGGCGTTTTTGAAAGTATTGATGGCATTTTCCGGCGTACAGACTATCGGTTCCTGCACATTAAAAGAGGTATTTAGAAGCATCGGGATGCCGGAAATCTTTTTGAATTCGTTGATCAGATTCCAATATCTCGGATTCGTTTCTTTATTGACCATCTGCGGCCGTGCGGTGCCATCTACGTGCACGACTGCCGGTATCTTGTCTTTATAGTTATCCGCAACCTCGATTACGGTTATCATAAATGGGTCGTGATGCTCCACGCCGAATACGTCTTGGCCGTGTTCTTCGTGCATCGAAGGAGCCAACGGCCGGAACCATTCCCGCAATTTCACCTTGTGGTTCAATATTTCACGCATGTCAGCACGACGCGGGTCAGCAACAAAACTTCTCGCACCTAATGCCCGTGGGCCAAGTTCCATTCTTCCGTTGAACCAGCCGATTATTCCACCCTCGGCGATCATTTTTGCCACTTTGGGTAAGAGTTCTTCGTCCTCCAAAGATTGATACTTAATGCCTTCTGCATCTAGGGCAGACCGGCAATCCGCATTTGAAAATCCCGGGCCCCAATATGCACTGTTCATTACGAAGCTTCTCGGCTTTCCCAATATCTGATTCCACACATAAAATGCCGAACCCAAGGCACAACCTGCGTCGCCTGCAGCCGGCTGCACATAGAATCGCTTAAACGGTGTCTCGTGAAAGATCCGCCCATTCATTACCGAATTGAAGGCAACACCACCCGCCAGACAGAGATTTTCTTCACCGGTCATTTCGTGGATGTCTTTTACCAGATTGATCGCGGTATCTTCTAATGCCTTTTGTGCCGAACTGGCGATGTCCCAATGGTGCTCCGTCAATTCTTCGCCCGGCTTGCGGGCATGACCAAGTTCTTTTTGAATATATTCGGAAAACTGATAATGCTTGGCCAAATGATGGTCGAGAACTTTAATATCAAATTCAAAATTACCGTTCCCGCATGTTTTCAACACCTTTTCCCGAAAAAAGTCATAAAACCTAGGCTTGCCGTATGCTGCCAGGCCCATCACCTTCCATTCATCACCCGCGAACATGTCAAAACCAATAAAATTTGTTACCGCCGAATAGAATTGACCCAGACTGTGCGGTAGCTTTACGCGCTTTAACACCTCAAGTTTATTGCCAGCTCCTCGGCAAAAGAGCGTGGTCGTATCTTCGCCGGTTCCGTCCCATGTCAAAATTGCAGCCGATTCAAACGGCGACACAAAAAATGCAGAAGCCGCATGGCTTTGATGGTGCTCGACAAAATGAAATTTGAATTTGCTCGGCCCGAAGTGCTCTCTCAGTCGCTTCGGATGTCTAAACATTCCTAAATAGCTTTCGCTTACCTGCGTAACACCACGGTCGGCTCGCGCCTTGAACATCGCTGGTGAGATCAGAGCCGCTTTTGCCGCCTGCATAGCCTTATGACGCAGTATCCAAGGCTTCCAGTAATGCCCTACGTGTTCGACCTCGGCCAAGGTGATCCCCGCTTGCTTCAAGCAAAACTCAATGGACCGATATGGAAACCCGGCATGATGTTTCTTTCGAGAGAAGCGTTCCTCTTCGACCGCTGCCACCAATTGCCCGTCTTTGATGATCGCCGCCGCAGAATCACCTAACGTTGTAAGTCCTAATATGTACATGAAAAAATTTTATAACGCGAAATCCCCTTACATGAATCGGATCCGCGACCTAACATCAGCGTTATCGTACTTGCCATTATTGTCTGGCACAGACATTCCTAAATACCGCCGCAAGCCGACCTGCAAAATTTTCTACCGAAAAATGTACCAGAGCGTATTCTCTACCGGCTGAGGCCATTTTCTTTCGCAGATCGGGATCAGCCAGCATTTTCGAAAGCGCATTATACCAGTCATCTTCGGAGTTTGCCTCAAAGTGGGTTGCACCGGCGACGCCCAATTCCGCCGCAACACCTATCGGGGTGATAACAAATGGCACACCGGCCGACATATACTGTATTGCCTTGAAACCCGATTTGCCCATTATCCATTCATTATCGGCTGCTCTGTGTTCAAACATCGGGTACAGCCCGATATCGAGTGTATTAAAATCTTCAATCTCTCGGCTAAGGCTCCATTTGCGGTCATCTACGATGACCCCTTTAATGTTCGGGGTGGCCGAACCCGAACCTACTATACGCAACGAGAATTCATAACTTTCCGCCAGCCGTTTCAGCACCGGAAAAAGTGCTTCTAAAAATGGGTAGGTAGAGTGTGTTCCTATCCAGCCGATCACCGGCACGGCATTTGTGCGCTCGGTCGGATCAAACACCCCCGTATCGACTATCGTCGGCATTACGACCGTTTCGACACCGAACTTTTCTGCATATTCGGCAATGAATCGATTGCCGCAAACAACTCCCGCCGACCTCTTTATCAACCGGTCCGTCTTTCCAAAAAATTTAAACCAACTGCCCATTCTTCCGTAGCTGGGGCTGACATAGCTCAGATAGGTGGCATCGTCCAGATCAAGTACCATCGGAAGCTTTTTCACCGTCGCATACAGATATTCAAAGATCGCCGGGCCAAAGAACATTGCCTCTCGCTGTACTACCAACAGGTCATACCGACGGCCGTAGATCAACTCTCCGATCCGCCTTGCCACTCCTGCCAATATGCTCGATACTTTGCGATGGATGCCTCCTGTGGAATAAAAATCCCGAAAGGCCTCGCTGTCCAAAAATGGGCTTACCTCTAATTCAATGCCGAATTCTTTTAACGGCTCAATATATTGGATCAACCTATATCGCGTTGCCGCCGCCTCCACCGGGTATGAACATAGAGCCAATATCTTCATTTCGCTTTACTTAGCCGCCCGTACAAGCGGCCGTAGCGCTCACCGCCGGTTTCTGACAGATCAAACTGTCGTTTCGCCGTTTCCCGAAGCAAAGTTTTATTGGCGGCGCACGCCTTCCTTTCCAAAAGACTTTTCATAGCGTTCCGAAGCTCATTGCTTGAAAATTCATCGATCAGCACCCCGATATCCTCTCCCGCTATCAATTCATCGACATCCCCGACGCCGGCGTTGGCAATGATCGGCACGCCGCAGGCGAGATATTCCGCATTTTTCGTTGGCGAAGAAGATTGTTTTGAATAGCTCGGTTTGATGAACGAAAGCGCCGCATCGGCCGTGCACAGATACTGCGGGATCTCTGCCGCCGGCACCTTTTTCACCAGCATATCCGCTTCGCCGTAGCCCTTTTCCGCCAATCGTTCTTTCACCATCTGCGGATCGCTTTGGGTCAGCACCAATGCAAAACTGTCCGGCCGCAGCTCTTTCGCCGCCGCATATATCTCCATCATCTCATCCGTCAGATACCAGCCGCCAAAGGCTCCGACATATGCCAGCACATATCTTTCGCCGATTCCCATTTCCGCCCGCATCCGTTCCCGCATTTCCGGCGTTGCCGTGCGGAACCGCTCCATATCAACACAACACGGTATCACCTCTACCGGGCGGCCGTGTTTATCAAAACCCGTTTGCTTTGATTCCGGAAACAGTATTTCGCGGGCCTTTTCCGTCAGCACCACGAAACCGTCGGCCTCTTTCATCAGCCATTTTTCCACCCGTTTCACACCGCGGAATATCATTCCGTCCGGTTTCCACAAACCCGCGTCCACATATTCTTCCGGAAAAAATCCGCGTATATCGAACAGCAGCTTTGGTTTCGACCCCGAAAATTTGCGGGCGAGTGCCGCCATCGCCATCGGGTGGTGTACCCGGCAATGCAATATGTCGAACCCGTGTTTTTTCACCAATTGCCGAACCCGCCGTGCTCCGGCGGCAATGTCATACAGCGTTGCCGGAACCGAAGGCCGCTTGTGGTATGCCATCGCATGCCACGTTATGCCCTCCGCTCCAAGCTCCGCCCGCCGTTTTTCCAGCTCCGCATCGTCCCATTTCGAAGCCATGTCCGGCTCAAATGTCAGCAGGTGCAGCTCGTGGCCGCCCTTGACCAGCTCTCGCAGATACGGCAGCACCTGCGTCTGCACCAGGGGCTCGCGCATGCCGAAATAGCATATGTACAAACTTTTGCTCATAAGGGATCAGGGCGAATCGTAAATTGTAAGCGTTATTAGGATGAAATGCTAATTCTTTCGCCGCGATAGCCGCCGAAATGGATATGCCGCAAAATACGCAATGCCCGCCGGCCGGTGCACCAAGCTCTTCACCGAATGCCGCAAAAACTGCCCGTAGTCGCCCGCATGCAGATATGACCCCGCCAACACCCGATGCAAATTGCCGTATGCCCGCCGCCGCAACCGCTGAACCTCCGCGTCGTCTTCCGCAAACGCCTTTTCGAAAGCTAAAAGCATCTCCAACTCCATACGAGGGATATTGCCGTGCATGTTCGCACCGTGCAGCCGGTATTTCAATAGAATGTCGGCGATAAATTTTGTTTTGGCTAACCTTGATACCCGGTAACAGAAATCCCAATCCGCCGAGGTAGAAAGTTGGGGGTCAAAGCCGCCTGCCTTGTGGAACAGCTCCTTTGGGACCATAAAGCCACTTCCTCCTCCCAAAATAACTGGTCCGCGAAACATTAGGATTTCGTCCGCCACCCAACCGCTAAGACCGTTTACATGGTGTTCTAGCAATCCACCCTCAGCATCAATATCTTGCACGCCGACGTGAATTAGTCCCGTGTTCGGATCAGAGCCATAAGCTTCGATTTGTTTTTCCAGTTTCTCCGGCAGCCATACATCATCCGCATCTAAAAACGCTACAAGTTCGCCCGATGATTCTTTCACACCCCTATTTCGAGCGATACAAACGCCTGCATTTTCTTGTTCGACTAATCTTATATTGTCGTTGTACCTACTCAGAACGGCAAGAGAATCATCGGTCGAGCCATCATCTACCACTATGACTTCGACATTTGTATAGGTTTGAGCAAGAACGCTCTCCACCGCTGCAGGTAAAAAGCGGGCGTAGTTATAATTTGGAATTATTACGCTAACTTTCATTTTATTTTACTTGGCAAACCGCGACCAACACCGGAGCCCGCACAACTTCTGCCTCCGTAAATGTGTAATCATCGATCGTCGGATAAAATGGTTTTCCCCATAAGATCTCGCTCGATCGTTCCCTCAAATTAAAAGGTAGTTTATTAAAAACCTTCCACCAAAACAGTAAAAATTGGGTTGGCAAAGTTTTAGGAAGCCTTTTCTGTCCATCGTAAAATGGGGGGATCCTTATTTTATCTGACAATGATTGCCCCAAAAACGATCTAACATTAAAATAACGTTCTAATTCTGCTCGCAGCTCAACAGGATCGTACTCATGAATATGATAGGGGTTTGTAGGCTTTCCGTTGACCGGCTTTGTATAGTTCGCATTCGGTGTAGATAGGATCAAAAGTCCGCCGGGCACCAATACCCGGGCAAATTCTTCCAGCAGTCTGACCCGGTCGTGAAGGTGTTCCAACGTCTCAAATGAACAGACAACCTCCAATGAATTGCTATCGAACGGTAAACATAAGCCATCTCCCAATATAACTGCCGAATTTTTGGAAACCTCGCTTTTGGCCTCGTTAACCGCCGCTTGGTCAACGTCGACTCCGACAATAAATTCCGCTTTTCCCCTCAGCAGCCCGATCCCATAACCGGTCCCACAAGCTATATCCAGAACCTTTTTGTCTTTTATATAGGGCTCGGCAAAATTATACCTTGCGGCATGTTCCCCCCAATATGGCGATAACCTGCCCGCTTCGACAATGTTTGCCCCCCTAAATCGTTCTTCGGTTGCCATTACTTTAATAGATCCTCATAAAGCCGGATATGTTCCGTTACCATTCTTTCCACCGTGTAGGAACTGCGGACCTTTTTCTTACCCGCCTCTGCGAATCGCTTTCGTTCTTGCGGATCTTTGTAAAGATAGGTGATTCTTTCAGCCATCGCATCAATATCTCCGGGTTCTATCAAAAGTCCGTATGCGTCTTTTTCCAGCACCTCGGCGGCTCCCCCGACATTCGTTGCTATGACCGGAAGTCCTACGCCCATTGCCTCGATCAATACCTGGCTAAACGCTTCGGACAAAGAGGGTTGAACAAATACATCCATCGCCGACAAACACTCGGCAACATCTGTTCGAAATCCCGGTAATATAACTTTTTCTCCTAGCCCGTTTTGCTCGATATACTGCGTTACTTCCGAAAGCTCGCCCCTGCCGATCAAAGCTAACTTTCCGTTCGGCAACCCCGACTTTCGAAAAGCTCTCAGTAATTCGATATGTCCCTTACCCGATATGAAATTGCCTATATACCCGACCAAAATTTCATTTGATCCAATATTAAAGGCCTCCCTTATTTCACTTCGCGATTCCGAAGAATAGTTTAATTTGGCAAAATCGAACCCATAATAGATAGTTTGAATAGTATTTTTTACTCTATCGATATCTCTTGCATAGTTTGCAGTGCCACCCGATGCAGCAACGATCAAATCCGCTTTTTCCGCCATCCACCTATCAGCGGCTATGTGGAACCTCGACCCTAGCATTCTCACCACGCCCGAATGGTGACGCGTAAGAATTACGGGTTTTTTATGTCCAAAATATTTGCTTAACACCCCCAACAACCCCGGGTAATACAGGTGCGTTTGAAGAATGTCGATATCCTGCTTGTTTAGGGTAGAAAAAAGGCCACAAAGAGCTTTCGGGTAAAAGATCTTTTTGTCAGCTCCTAAAGACACAAAATTTACGCCGGGAATTGTCTCCGCCCACTGCGGCTTTTCCGATGTCCCTAAGGTCATCAGCGTAATTTCCACACCCTCAGAGGAAAGTCCCCTCGCCAAGTTCTCAAAAAAGGACCCACTTATTGACGTATCTGAAAAATGACAAACATGCATATATCTTCAAACCGGCCTTAAAGTCACATCGAAGAGGTTGTTTTGCGACAGAAACCAGTCCTCATCAACACGCTCATCTTCAAATTCGAAAACATATCCGTGGTCCGTCAAAAGGTTCCATACGTCCGCGAGGGACTGCTTGTTGCTAACGATCACCTGTGGATGCAATCCCAATCTTAAGATGGGCCGACACCTTTCCAGCGTTTTCTGCGCCCCGCGCAGAAGGTTCAATTCTGCACCTTCTACATCAATCTTGATACAGTTGACGTAGAGATGGTTTTGTTCGACAAAAGCATCGATCGTCGTACACGGAATTTCGTAGTGATCAACCATTCGTTCGGTAGGTATTGTAGAATTAGCATTGGAGATCCTATCTCCTGTATCCCAAAAAGTTATGACGCCAACACTGTCCGTTACCGCCTCATCCCTGACTTTGACGATATCAGCCACCTTATTGAGTTCCACCACTTCCTTTAGAACACTCCGGGTATAAGGCGTGGGCTCAAATGAATACACTGTGCCACCATGTCCTACGATTTTCGCTCCAACCACAGCAAAGAGACCGATGTGGGCACCGATATCTAAAATTGTGTCCCCTTCTCTTACGAATTTATCGAAAAACCCGAAAGTGTACTTTTCATAATTATTTTCGTAATATCTACTCCATTTGGGAGGAAACGATATGCTCCGTCCTTGAATTTTGCGCCGAATTCCACGTCCCAATGTGATTCTGTCCACTAGGTAATACAGAAAATCTTTAATTGTCATTTTGGTATCTATCTGTGTTTTTTTCTCACTAATGTTGAGAGCCAATGCTTTTCTTCGTGCTCGAGAAGATATCTGAACAAGATCGCAACATATACCCCCACAATCAGAACTACGGCGATGCTAAAGAACAATGTAAGATCTGATGGGAGCAATATAATCACTAGGATAAAAGCCAACCCAAGAGCAAATGGCTTCACACATTTTCGAAAATCCGCTCCGATATTCTCTATACTGCCGACTATCAGGACCAGTAAAATATTGTCCACAATGATTCGTAAACTCCAGGCGATTGCCGCCCCGCTAGCTCCATAGCTGCTCACCAGAAAATATACCGCAAAGCAATAAAACGGCAACTCAATAATGTACAGTTTAGCAAGTGCTGTCGTTTTACCTAAAGCCATCAACAATGTATAGGGAAGGTAGGTAAGTATATGAAAGGTGATGCCTATCAAAAGGATATTGAACGGAGATACACTATTTTGTCGAAATTCGCTTCCAGCCCATAACTGAAAAAATGAAGGGCCTATTAAATACAAGCCTGAAACTAAGATTGGTAATAAAAAAAGATTGAGTCGGTAGGTTCTTGTCAAGAGTGCATTCAACTCCTCCAAACAATCGAGTCGGTACAGGCGAGCAAATGCAGGTAAAAGAGACTGGCTCATTGATGCAGAGAAAAGGGACAGCATACTTGAAAATGTAAAGGCTACTGAATAGTATGCAAGTTCTTTTACTGACGTAAGATAAGGTAAAACACCCTTCTCCAAATTTGCCAGCATGACCGCGGCAATACCTGAGACCATTATAGGACCGCCGAATTTCAGCATTGGGCGGTAGAGTTTTCTATCGAATGAGGTTTCAAAGAGCGTGCCGAGTTGGTTTTGCGAAACCAACAGATTGCCGGCAAGTGTGGCAACGGCGATAGCACACAGAACCGAAACGGCCCCGACCACGCCGCCGCCGAAATATATGACCACCGGCGTTGCCAACAGGCCGAGCATTCGCGGAACCGTGCTGACAAGTATGTTCAGATCCATCCGCAGACGGGCCAGCTGCGGCGAATTGAAGATATTGTTCAAAAAACCGAGCACGAAGGTCACCGAGGCGATCTTTAATGCCAGCGAAGCCTCGCCGTGCAGGTGCTCCGGAACATTGAACAGAGCCGTTATCTGCCACGAAAATATCAACAGAGCCAATGCCACCGGCAGCGACGCGGCAAAGGCAACGGCGGCGGCCGTCCGGACCACGCGGCCCTCTTTTTCGGCATCGCCTTCGGCATAGGCTTCGCTGGCAAATTTGGTCGAAGCCAGCCCCATGCCCATATCCGCAAAGCCGAAATAGGTCGGTATCAGCCCGACCAGCACCACTACGCCGTAGGCTTCGGCTCCTAACAGACGAATAACGAACGGCGTCGTAAAAAGCGAAATGCCGAGCGGCAGCACCTGTCCGGCAAGCGTCCAGATCGAGCCTTTGACCACACGCGTGGTCATACCTGCGGTGGAGGGAGCCTGTTTTGCCGTGTCTTCTATATTTTCGGGTGCGATCTCTGCGGCCACGCCAAAGAGTATAACACCGCAGCGGCAATATTCTCACGCGGCTTCAATTATCATGGAGCCAATTTTGCAAAATAGCGTATTTTACGATGTCGATGCGGCTGGAAATGCCGAGCTTTCGCATGGCGTTCGCCTTATGCGCCTCGACCGTTTTAACACTTAGCCCAAGACTGGCGGCGATCTCTTTGTTCGAATATCCGAGAGCTATCAGCCGCAGAACCTCGTTCTCGCGTTCGGTCGGCTGGCCGCGCGTTTCGCCCCGTAGCGATTCGGTGCGGTTGACATAGCCGCCCATTACCTTACGGAGCAGGCTCGGGTCGAGATAAGAATTGCCCTCCGCCACGGCCCGGATGGCCGTTATCAGCTCGGTCGGTGCGCTCTGTTTCAGCACATAGCCGCTGACCCCGGCGTGGATCAGCTGCTGCAGGTGGCCGTCGTCCGTGTGGCGTGTCAGCGTCAATATCTTGATATTCGGCATTGCCGCACGCATCTTTTTCGTCGCTTCCAGACCATTCAGCGTCGGCATTGAAATGTCCATAATCACAACGTCCGGCCGCACCGCCGCTATTTCGCGAAGAGCCGCTTCGCCGTCGCCGGCCTCCGCCACCACTTCCAGATCAGGCTGGTCATTGACGAGCAGCCGTATCCCTTCGCGCACCGTGCGATGATCTTCGACCAGCATTATTTTTATCGTTTCGGCCATTTTATTGCCCCTTTGCCGACAATGGCACCCGCACATATATCGCCGTGCCGCTTCCGGGCTCCGTCTCGATCTCAAAAGCCGCCCCCATCATCGTCGCCCTTTCCCTCATACCGGTCAACCCGATGCCCTGTTCCGGGTCGTGCCGCGCTCCTTCGGCTTCTTCCGGAACAAACCCGCAGCCGTCGTCTTCGATTATCAATATCAATTCGCCGCCGCGTCTTTTCAGCAGAACGGTCACGTGCTTGGCATCTGCATGCTTGATAACGTTGTTCAAAGCCTCTTGGGTTATTCGGTAGAGCTGCGTTTCCACCTCCGGGTTAAGTTCTATGCCGCCCAACCCCGTTACATGAAAATCGATCCGACGATCAAAATGAAGCGAAGATTCGCGAATGTATGCCGCCAGAGCTTCGCGCAGGCCCAGTTCTTCAAGAGCCGGCGGACGCAGCTGCCAAGCCAAAAAGCTCACCTCGCTGTCTAAGCGGCCCGCAATTTCCTTGAGCCGCTGAACGCGTTCGGGAATATCGTCCTGCGGCTCCCGGCTGACCGTTTCGGACAATGATTCTATCTTTAGCCGCAATCCCGTCAAGAGCTGGCCCAATTGGTCGTGCAGGTCGCGGGCAATGCGCCGGCGTTCGTCTTCCTGTATCGTCACTATCTTTTGCAGCAGGCCCTGTTGGCGACGCTCGGCAGCCGCCCGGTCGTTCATTTCGTTTATCAACCGCACGTTCATATCGGCCAATTCGCGTATGCGTTGCTGTACGCGTATCTCCAATTCGTCGTGCGCCTGCTGCTGCATTTCAGCGAAGCGTTTCTTTTCCGTCAGATCGGCCGCCGTCTTGGCATATCCGCTTAGCCGATCGCCGATATAAAGCGGCGTCATCATGCCGCCCGCAAAAAATCGCGTCCCGTCGCGCCGAACATACCACCGCTGATCTGCCGAACGCCCCTGGCGAAGTGCGGCCCGCATCTCGCGCTGCGGCATCTCGCGCGCCAGATCCTCTGCCGTAAACAGCATGTCCCAGCCGCAGCCGATCATTTCCGCTTCCGTATATCCGAACAGATTCTCGGCACCTTTGTTCCAGCTTGTCACGATCCCGCCCGCATCGATCGCGACGATGGCTACGTCCACCAGGCTTTCCATCATCACCCGCAATTTTTCTTCATTAAATCGCAGCAGCTCGGCCGAGCGTTTCATCTCCGTCAGGTCATTTATCAGAGCAAAAACGCCGACAGTACCGACACCCGGCCGCACATCCGGGACATAGGTTACGCGGATGTATCGCGTGCCCGGCCCTTCGTACGGCATTTGGCTGTCAAACGAAAGTTTTTCGCCCCCAAGCGCGGCATTGATATAATGTTCAACCTGTCGATACGGCTCGTCGCCGATCACCTCGCGGATCGTTCTGTTGATGATATCGGAGCGCGGGCCAAACCATTCTGTGTATTTTTTATTGATGAAGCGGTAGCGTTGTTCGCGGTCAAAATAACAGACCAGATCCGGCAGCTCATCCACGATCGGCTGCAAAGCTCTTTCGCTTAATCTGACTGGTCTATCGCCTTTCATCCCATCTTTCCCGTGCGTTGTTCCATTTTTGCCTAAGCTTGGCCTAAGGGCAAAGCTCGCCGGCTTTTCACAATTTCTCTTGTCGCTGCTTATTATGTTATCAGTTACCCGATGTCCCGCCGGGTATTCTGCTATACTTTTCTTCGTTAGGATCGATCTTATCTTCTGTGAGGAACCAATAATAAAATGTCGGCTCGACGTGGAGACCCGTTTGACATTGCCCCGAAGCGCTCATCTTCTGCCGCACTGCTTTTGATCGACGTGATCAATGAGCTTGATCTCGAAGGCGGAAACGAACTTTTTGCCAATGCGGAAAAGATCATCGAACCGCTGGCATCGCTTCGTCTCCGGGCAAAGGAATGCGGCATGCCCGTGATCTACGTCAATGGCATTTTCACCGATTTCAAAAACGGCATTGACCATGCCCAAGCCGTTATGGCCCGATCTCCGCAAGCCGCCCGCATCATCGGGCCGCTGTTTCCCGAACCGGACGACCTGCACATCGTAAAAAATCAGCGATCCGGATTTTACGGCACATCGCTGGCTGTCACGCTGCTCGAGCTGAATGTTTCGGAACTGATCATTGCGGGGTTCACGACTGATATTTGTGTGCTTTTCACCGCCCACGACGGTTTTGTGCGCGGCTACCGCATTCACGTTCCTCAGGATTGTTCCGCCGCCGCCAAAACGCGCTACCACACAGAAGCTTTACAGTTTTTAGAACGCGTTGCCGAAGCCGATAAAACGCCCGCTTCTGAGATCGATCTCAATAAATTTTGCGAATCTCCGGCCGAAACACCATAAAAAAAGAGGAAAACGTTCCGCAGTCAGTCCGAACGCCTTCCTCTAATAATTCTTTCATTGAAATAAGCGGCAGGTGCTTTTTTCAATCAAAGCTTATCCATAGACTAGCTTCATTTTGCTCGCCGGTTCGTTCGTTAGAATACAAACTCTCCTTTTTTCTACCCTTGGCGGATCAGGGATTTTCCCTATAAGCCCCGCTCACCTTCCGTATATGATTCCCGCTGCATGCATCTCATAATACCTTTATCGAATGAGATCACTTTTCCGCGGCAGGCGACTTCGACCTTGGCTTGTCTTTTTCGTGCAGCAGGTCTGCACTCTCTTCCCCACGCTGTGTTTTCAGTGGAAATGTAGCGTCGGCGCAACGATTTAGGGATGTCAGCTATGTACGGAAATAACTTACGAGAGGTCGAAACAGGACGAACGGGTTCTTGGGCTTCAAACACGAATGCTCCGCGTCTTAGAAACTCCGCCGCACCGCAACCGCCGGCGGGAAACGGCATTTTGAACACTTTGCCGCCATCGCTTTTCGAGCTTATCAAACCGTCGCTCCGCTCGGTCTTTCTGCCACGCGAACAATTCATTTTTCAACAAGGCGAAACGATCGATCATATCTATTTTCCGGAATCAGCGATCACCTCCGAGCTTCGGCTGCTCGATGACGGCCGAATGGTCGAGATCGCCGTTACGGGCCGCGAAGGTGCTGTCGGGCTCACCGCTCTTTTCACACCTTCGCTTTCCGCCAGCTGCGCTCAGGTCGCTCATGCCGGAACGGCCATGCGTATCGAAAGCGTTCTGCTGCGAAAAACAGCCCGCATTTACCCCGAAATATCGCGCCTGCTCTATCCGCATCTCGACACTTATATTCGACAGATCTCGCAAAAAGCCGTCTGCAATATGTATCATTCGGTGGAGGAAAGGTTGTGCAGCTGGCTGCTTACCATGTACGACCGCGGCGGCCGCAGTGCTCTAAAATTGACCCACGAACAAATGGCACGAACGCTCGGGGTTCACCGCCCCAGTGTTACGTGTATTGCTCTCGAACTTAAAAAACAGGGCGTTATTGATTACACCCGCGGTGGTGTTGCGATCCTCGACCGCGCTCAGCTCGAAAAGATCGCCTGCAGCTGTTACGCCGAATTGAGTTCCGTTGAATGACCTTCAGGCATTTTGTTGGCCTGCGTCGGCCAGGGATGCCCGGCGTTGCGAATCTTATCCACGAACATGGCTTCTTTTAAAGATCTAAAGAAAAACACCGGCCGCGACGTTATCTGTTTTTTCCGTTCAACCAATTGCCCGCCGCCGGTTCTTGATCTAGCGGCTTTAGGTGCCGACAGGCTGTTCTTTATCACCGACCCGCGGTTGCGGACCGACAGTGGCCCCGCGATCGAAATTGCTGCCGCCGGCGAACGAACGTACATTTGCACCCCTTGGCTGCCGCCCGGCTTTAGCCAGATCGCCGCTGCCCCTAAGAAGCTTTTTGCCGAATTTCTCGCCCGAAACTCCATCGCCGAGTATTTTTTGTGGATCGCCGCTAAGCCCACGGTCGATTGGACAGAGGGCCTGCGCCCGCTGGCCGTTCTTTGCGAAAACGGTTCCGGGAGATCCGAAATTCAAAACGTCTTACTGTCGCCGCCTTTGCCAAGGCCGGTGACCGCTTTCACCCGTCGAACCTCTCGCCGCCGCCCTTACGGACGCTCCGGTTCGATCATCTGAAAACCGCGCGAATTTACATGGCTGCGGGGTTTTTCGCCCCGCTTTTTTATCGGCCGCTTCCACCACGCTTTTTTCACAGGCGTCTCGAAATTTGCGGTGAAAATTGTTAATATCAGTGTTTATGACTGAAACCAAAAAGCAAAAAGTAAAGCCCGATATCCGCGCCATTACCCGACTCGTCCCGCCATCCGGCAATCTCGTTCAGGGACAATCGGAATTGCCCATCGACCCGCAATTGGCTCGTGAAGCAGCCGACATCATTGCCGCCAGCCGCAACCATTATGGCGGCAGCGAAGGCGACATCGAGCTGCGCAAGGCCGTTGCCGCAAAATTGAAAAGATATAACGGCATCGAGGTGGACGTGGCCGCCAACCCGCTCGAATTGATGATCACCAATGGCGGGACCGGTGCCCTGATCGGAATTGCCCAGAGCTTTTTGCGTGGCCGTTCGGCATTGGTCTTTGAACCCTATTACCCGTATCACCGACGCATTTTAGAGGAATTCGGAGCCAAGACCGAACCTTTTGAGCTTGACGAAGCCCTGACCTTCGAAAAGGCCGATCTGCTCGAAAAATGCCGCCAATTAAAGAACCGCAGCGAATTTCCCCTTGCCGCGATCATCGTCTGTTCACCGGCCAACCCGAGCGGCAAAGTGCTCTCGCCGGCCGAACTTGAAGCGATCGCCGAAGTTGCACAAGAGCTTGACCTGCTCGTTGTCTCTGACGAAGTTTACGAACATTATGTCACCGGCGAAAACCCGCATACCCCGATCGCGACCTTGCCGGGTATGTGGGACCGGACGATCACCGTCAATTCGTTTTCAAAATCCTGGAATATCTCCGGCTGGCGGCTTGGCTATTGCTACGGCAAAGGCGAACTGGTGGCAAAGGTCAATAACGCCGCAAATGTGGTCTATGTCTGCCCGGCAACACCGCTGCAGGCGGCCCTGGCAAAGGTGCTGATGTCTGACGACAATTATTACACCCTGCTCCGCGACAAATTTGACGCCAAACGCCAGATGTTCGGCGAAGCAATTACCAGCCTCGGCTTTGATATCTACGATTCAGGTTCGGCGTTTTATCTGTGGGCTCGCATTCCCGAACAATTTGACGACGCTATCAAATTCAATGAAATGCTGATGGAAAAAGCCGGTGTGGGCATGACGCCCGGCAGTGCATTTGCCGACAGCGACCGCTGGGATCGCTACGTGCGCATCTGCATCGCCCGCGAAGACGGCATCCTTAACGGAACGCTCGAAAAAATGCACGCCGTCCTCGGCTGATCCGTAAAGCAAATTACGCCTTGGCTATTGCATTTTTCCCTTTCAGGGAATTATGTTCGCGACTACGGCGTCATTCCGCCGTGTCAGAACCGGAAGCGCTAGCGACCGGGTTTTCCGCGAAGCGGATTCTGCCGTGTCAGAACCGGAAGCGGTAGCGACCGGGTTTTCCGCGAAGCGGATTCCGCCGGGTCAGAACCGGAAGCGTTAGCGACCGGGTTTTCCGCGAAGCGGATATATTTGACAGCGTCGGGTAGCACCCGACGGCATCGGCAACCCACAATGGCGTCCCTGAAAGGGGACGTATTTTTCGTTAAATAAATTGCTCCCCTTACAGGGAGCGGGCATTTATCTGAACGTTTTCGTAGGGTGTTACCCTACGGTATTGAATTTTTCCCTTTCAGGGAAACTATTCTGCGACGGCGTCAAAAACTACATTCCGCTCCTACGGAGCTTGGATTTCTACTTTCTACCACAGGCCAAGTTTTGATTCGCAACAACCCTTACTTTAGTCACACACTGAAGAACCCGGTCGCTACCGCTCCCGGTTCTGACTCAGTACGAGATCCTGCTCGCCCCTGTCGCTTTTCACCTGCTTACTAAACTCAAACCCTATCCGCACGAGATCCTGCTCGCCCCTGTCCCCTCTCATCTCACCCCTCACTTCCGTGTGTGCATTGGCGATTTTTAAGTTATTATTTAGATAAATTCCATCTAAACCAACTTTTATGAAAAAACTGATCTGTTTGCTGCTTGTTCTGTTTTTGAATGTTCCTTTTGCACTTGCCGATGAGGGCATGTGGACGTACGACAACCTGCCGCTGCGGCAATGGAAGGAACGCTATGATTTTGAACCTTCCACCGAATGGCTGGAAAAGATCCGGCTTGCTTCGGTCAAGATCGGCGGCGGTTCCGGCGGTTTCGTTTCGCCGGCCGGACTTTTGGCGACCAATCATCACGTCGCCGCCGGCTTCATCGCACGCCTTTCGACCAAAGAACGGGATCTGATGAAAACCGGCTTTTACGCCAAAACGCAGGCCGAAGAGCTGAAGGTGCCGGGAGCCGAAGCAACCGTTCTCGTTTCATTCGAAAATGTCTCGCAGCAGGTTCACGGTGCGGTAAAGCCCGGCATGACCGATGCCCAGGCAGCAGATGCCCGGCGGGCCGTGATCGGCACGATCGAAAAAACATCGAACGAAAAGACCGGCCTTAAAAGCGAAGTTATCTCATTTTACAGCGGCGGGGAATATTGGCTTTACCGATTCAAACGCTATAATGACGTTCGTTTGGTCATGGCACCCGAAGAACAGGCGGCGTTTTTCGGCGGCGATCTCGACAATTTCACTTTTCCGCGTTTTGATCTCGACTATGCTTTCCTGCGTGCGTATGAGAACGACAAACCGGCCGCCACACCCAATTATTTCAAATGGTCGCCAACCGGCCCAAAGGAGGATGAATTCGTCATCGCCACCGGCAATCCCGGTTCTACTGCTAGGCTGATGACCGTTTCGCAATTGGCCTTTGCCCGCGACCATGGCAACCCGCTGCAGAAACAGGTGTGGGAAACGCGGCGAAAAGCTCTCGAAGAATATGCGAAACTGGGCGATGAACAACGCCGGCAGGCAACACCCGGCATGCGTTCGTTCGCCAATTCGCTGAAACGATTGCAGGGCCAGCAGGATGGGCTGCTCAACCCGCGTATGTTTGCCAAAAAAGAAGCCGAAGAAAAAGATCTGCGTGAGAAATTGGCAGCAAAGCCTGAGCTTGAAAAGCAATATGCTCCGGCGTGGGAAAAGGTTTCAAACGCCTACGCAAAACTGCCCGCTATGTCGAAACGGCTCGCGTTCTCTAATCTCACGGCTTCGACGCTCGCTACTTACGCCTCGCAGATCGTACGTTATCACGAAGAGGTCAAAAAGCCCGAATCAGAGCGATATCCGGAGTTTCGCGGTGCTCGGCTCGAAGCTTTTAGATCAGCTATCAGCTCGGCCGCCCCGGTCTATAAAGAAATGGATGAGGCCGCATTGATCTCGTGGCTGCAGGAAGCCGTAAAGGTGCTCGGGCCTGCCGATCCGTTCATAAAAGCCGCCTTGGGAGGTGCCGATGCGGCTGAGGTCGCCCGCGGCGCGGTTCGCGAAACCAAGCTTGGCGATCCCGCTCAGCGCAAGCAGTTGATCGAAGATACAGCGGCCTTTAGTGCCTCGTCCGATCCGATGATCGATCTGGCAAAGCGTGTCGAGCCGATCGTTCGCGAACTGCGTAAATGGAACGAAGAGAACATTGCCGATGTCGATGCGGCGAACGGCGAAAAGATAGCCCGGGCCCGTTTCGCTGTTTATGGACGAAGCATGCCGCCGGACGCCAATTTTCAGCTGCGCGTCAGTTACGGCTCCGTGAAAGGATATGAACAAGGCACCACGCTTGTGCCCTTCAAAACTACCTTTTTCGGGCTTTACGACCGAGCGGCGAGTTTCGGCAATGTGTGGCCGTTCGAATTGACACCAAGCCTGGCCGAGCGTCGCGAAAAGATCGACCTTTCAACGCCGCTTAATTTTGTGTACACGGCGGATACGATCGGTGGAAATTCCGGTTCGCCGGTGATAAACAGAAATGCGGAACTGGTCGGCCTCAATTTCGACAGCAATCTGCAAAAGCTTTCTAACCGCTATTGGTATATCGATGAAAACGAGGGCTCACGCGCCGTTGCCGTCCACAGCGGCGGCATTCTTGAATCTCTTAAAAAGGTCTATGATGCGGCCGCATTGGTCGCGGAACTGACCAAATAGCCCTTGCAGATCTAAAAAAGCGGCTTTGGCCAGACCGACCAGAGCCGCTTTGTAGAGAAACTTCCGTTGATCGAGCTATTTCACTGCGGCACCGCGATAATTGCCGCCCAACTTTTCTTCGCTGCCATTTGCAAGCGAATTTACCAATTCGTAATTGAAATAATCGAATTTGGCCGAAACCGCCGGATCGACCCGCTTGTCATACATCTCTCGCGACCGATCGACGGCTTCGCGAAGCCGATCATACAGATCACCGGCTTCAAGACCCTCAGCGACCTTTTCACCGTTATACAGTTTTATTTCGGAAACCAGCAGCCGGGCAAAGCGACGGGCACTGTTATGCGGACCTCTTTCATCCTCGCTGACCTCGATCGGCAGATCGACATTCCGGTCGGCAAAACGACTGCGACGCGGACTGGCACCGGCAACTTCAACGACCGGCTCAGCCGGTTGAAAGGCAGGTGCCGCGGCAACGGTCTCTTCGATCGTTTCAACGGCCTCGGCCGCCTCCGGTTCACCACCTTGCGTCTCTGCTCCCGTTTCTGGTTCCGTTTCTGGTTCCGCCGGCGGTGCAAACGATTCCACTTCGACCGGAGCGGTATGACCGTTGCCGTTCGAATAGCCGTTGCTGTATGAATGGGTGGTCTCGATCTCTATGGCCGGGGATCCTTCGACCTCCGAAGCCGGGGTTTCCATCGAACGGAATGTTTCGTAATAATCGGATTCCGGAGCAGTTTCCTCAACCGCAGCCGGTTCATCGGCTGCCATTTCGAAAGCCGGTGCGGATGTAGATGCCGTCTCGACCTCGGCAACCTCATCAAATGCCGAAATTGCTTCATATCCGCTGTCGGCCGCGTCTATTTCATAGGTTTCGACACTTTCTTCTGCTTCCTCGCTAACGGGTTCGCCGGCCGATATGTCGTCGTAGGCAAATTCCTGCGTTCTTGTGAAAATGTCCTGCTGCTCGGTGGCCTCTTCCGCCGATGTGTCTTCTGCCGGGTGCTCGTCGTACGCATCATAGGCATCCGCGGCCGAAAGCTCCTCCGCCGGCTTATCATTCGCCACTTCGGCGCCTGATCCTGCTCCGCTCTCAACTGTGTCTGCCGCTTTCGCTGCAACCGGCGCCGCTTGGGCCGAAGCAAGCAGTTCGACGGTCAGGCCGGCAACCCGGACGAGCATTTCAAGGGCTTCCGAGTGCATCGATACGCCTTCTTTGCCGTAATCAGCATAAAGGACCGCTACGCCGCGGCCGCGGGCGACCAACGGGATCGCGAACATCTTGTCCGGTCGGCCAAAATCGAGAGCTTCGATGAAAAGATCGTCTTCGGCATAGGTCCCGTAAGAAGATTCGCGTGTCTGCAGTGAATCGACAGCATCTGCCAACAGGGTCTGCGAAGATGCCGGAAACTGGACCTCTCGAACGGCGGTGTCGTCGCTGGATTCGCTTCCGAAAACCTTCCAGCCGACGAATTGTTCATTTTTGACAATAAAGAATGCGCCGCGTGGCGTGAAATGTGCCGCGTGTCCGATCAAGGCTCGCAAAATGTCGGATTGCGACGAACGCTTGCTGATATCGTTGATCGCATCGCGCAAATAATCCATGTGGGCCGTTGACGAAGCTTCTTCCACCAATTTTTCCGCTTCGCTGAAAGCGGTCGCCGTTATCAATGCTCCTTCGTCGCGAGCCAGCCGCAGGTGTTCGGAAACGCTCTCAACAAAAGCTTTGTCAAATGTCGTCTCGGATTCGAAACGCTCTGAAAGCCCCCGCATCGCTTCATCAAGCTGAGATCTGTGCTTCTCGAATTCAAGCTCGAATTTTTTCTGAAATTCGGAAACGTCCTCGCGAATGCCCGCAAGCACGTTCTTTAGATAACTGTCGAATTCGTTTCTCAAACTGAGTTCGAGTTCTTCACTGTTCACAACGGTAGTTCCTCCAATCTGCAATAAGTACGATTGCCGGGTGGGCAAGATATTTGGCGGTTTTTTGTAGAAAAATCGGGTCTTAAGGACAGAATGACAATTTTACGAAAATCGCCACCACAGAGAGTATGACGAATTTTGCCGGTTTATGTCAAGAAATATGTTTTAAACTTGAAAAACATTTCGTTCCGCAGTTTGACTTAATCGGCTCAGCAGCTTGTCGTGGATACCGCCAAATCCGCCGTTGGACATTATTGCCACGACATCACCGGCCCTTAATTGCGGAGCCAAATGCTCAACAATGGCGTCCGCATCCGGAAAATATTCGGCAACCTTTCCGGAAGCGGCAATTTCTGCCACGAGCTCTTTTACGTCCAGCACCTTTCCGATCTCGCCGGCCTTGTCAGTATTATAAACGCCGGCGATCAATACCTGGTCCGCCCACGAAAAGGCTCGCCCGTAAGGTTCCTGAAACACAGCCAATCTGGACGACCACGAGCGCGGCTCAAATACCGCAACCAATCTTCGGCCTTTATATTTCATCCGCAAAGCTTTTAGTGTTTCTTCGACCGCCGTGGGATGATGAGCAAAATCGTCGATGACCGTAACGCCGCCGACCTCTCCGCGAATTTCCATTCGGCGTTTGACCGATAAGAACGTGTCGAGCGCCTCTTGGATCGACGCATTGCTGATGCCCCAGAAATTGGCGGCGACGATGACGGCCAAACAGTTCCTGACGTTGAATTCACCGATCAGGTGCGTTTCAAAATTGCCGAACGGTAAACCATCGCGATAAACGGCAAATGACGTCTTATCGCCCGAAAAATCGATATCACGAGCCTGCCAGCGAGCTTCCGCCCCGGTACCGAAAGTTTCGATGTTCGTGAAAAGTTTTGGCCTCATTTCCGCCAAAACTTCTGCTGCTACGGGCGAATCGACGCCGACGATCAAGCACCCATTTCCCGGAACAAGATTCATCAGCCGCGAGAACTGAAATTTTATGTCCTGCAGATCTCGGTAGATATCCGCATGGTCAAATTCTATGTTGTTGACAATGGCGATCTCCGGCAGATAATGCATGAATTTCGGCTTTTTATCGAAATATGCCGTGTCATATTCATCGCCTTCGATAACGAAATGCTGCGCCGGCGGAACCCGAAAACTTTGCCCAAAATTCTGCACGACCCCGCCCACCAGAAATCCCGGCCGCAGCCCGCCTGTTTCGCAGATCCATGCCGCGATACTGGTCGTGGTGGTTTTGCCGTGTGTCCCGGCGACTACCAGCGAACGTTTTCCTCTAATAAACTCTTCCTGGATTATCTCTGCCTGCGAACGATACATCAGCCTTCGATCCAACACTTCTTCAAGCTCCGGATTTCCGCGCGAGATAGCATTGCCGACAACATAGACGTCAGCACCGACATCGACGTTCTCCGGCCGATAGCCGTTCAAGATCTCAATGCCGAGAGCTTCGAGTTGTGTGGACATCGGCGGATAGACGTTTTGGTCAGATCCGGTCACCTTATGGCCGCTTGCCTGCAGCATTCCGGCGAGAGAGGCCATTGCCGTTCCGCAAATTCCGATCAAATGATAATGCATGTAAAATGTAGAAACTTAAATACAACTTTCGCCGTCGAGATGGCAAGCGGCAGTTGCGGCTGGTCGGCAATTAATTCGAACGCTCGGAATCAAGCACCGGCCTTGTCGGCGACGGATTATCCGGCGAAGTGTGCAGATGTACGACCTTCCATTCTTTTCCGATCTTTTTGAAAACGAGGGTCATCCGGCCCGATGCCTCTTCCGGCTTTCCTTCATAGACCTGCTGCTGCTTCCATTTGCACGAAACGTATGCGCTGGCCGGGCCCAGCATCTCAACCCTTAAGCCGGTTATCTCAAGTGATACGTCCGCCGCCTTCTTATAGGCGGATTCGCGGTTCGTCCGCATCGTTTCCCAGCCCATGGTCACAGAACCGTTATTGTTAAAAAAGAGTGTCCGGTCGCTCTTGTCATAGACGTTCATCACCTGGTCCACATCGGCATGGCGAATGCCTTCAACCAGGCGCTCAAAGGCGGCCTTCACATCCGCTGCCGGAACGGCCTTTGGTGCAGTCGACGCTTTTTGAGCGGCTGCCATTGAAGCAAAAGCGGCGATTACCGCTACTATCATCGCAAATCGTTTCATTGTAATCTGTCCTATAATATAGCTAATACAAAATGTAGCATTTGCCATTTATGACGACAACCTTTAAGTGTGCGGCTTGTTCCGCCCCGCTGGAATTCGAAGGCAGTACCATGCAGAAATGCCGGTTTTGCGGAAGCACGGTCGTTGTGCCCGCGGAAATGTTTTACCAAAAGACATCTGCTGTCCCGCCCCTTTCCGCCGGCGGCCTAGACGATGTGATCGAGCGGGCGAAGAAAATAGCAGAAGCCGCCCGCCTGATCAGCGACGGCCGCAAGATCGAGGCGATCAAACTGCTGCGTGATGAATTCCGGCTTGGGCTCAAGGAAGCAAAAGACGCGGCGGATGCAATCGAACGCGGCGAATCGGTTCAGCTCGGCGGTATGGCGGTCTCGTCCGGTTCACAGCCGCCCGCGATGCCGGCGATCGCGAAAAAACTCGGAACGGCAGTTGAATCAAATACAAAAAAGATCTTCGTTTTTGCCTTGCTTCCTGTGATCCTAGCGGTCATCGGAATTGCCGCAGCGGTGGTTTTTATTGGTTCTACGCGGCTGAGAACACCTTCCGGCATCGCTTCCGACAAAACAAGGCCTGCTTATGAAGAAGTGATGCGGTTGGGCGGCGAAGGAAATGGTGCCGGCCGGTTCAAAGATAACCGCGTTGTCGCGGTGGATGCTTTTGGGCGCATCTACAGCGCCGACTATTCGGGATCGAAGGTGCAGGTTTTTGACGGGAATGGCCAATTTCAGACACGTTGGGATGCACCGAATATCGTCATCGCCATGGTCGTCAGCCTTGACGGCACGGTCTTTATTCTAGATAGCGGCGCGATCCGCAAATTCAACGGGCAAACCGGTGCGAAACTCGGTGAACTGCCGGCGCGCTCTGTCAAGGGACTCGCAATGTCGCTCGATCGAGACCTCGCCGTTCTCCAAAACGATTCCATTGTCGTTTACGACCAATCCCTGGGCCAAAAACGGCGCTTGGACAAGATCTTGACCCACCCGGAGCTAAAGCAGCCGGAACATTTAGCGATAGACGGCGATGGGAACTTTTTTGTAGCGGACCGTTCGTCAAACACGATCTTCAAATTCTCCCGTGATGGCACTTTCCTCGACCGTTTCGGCGAGGCAAATATCGCCATCACTTCGTTGGCGGTCGATCCGAAAGGGCGGATTTTCGCCAGTTCTGTTTCGGCTATCAATGTTTACGCACCGGATGGCAGACCTCTGCAGAAAATAGCTGAAAAGCAGGCGTTCGGCATCGCATTTGATACAGCGGGAAACTTGTTTGTCGCTTCCCGCCCATATGTTGTTAAGTATCGTCTTGATCTTTGACCGCCTGACATACACGATTTGGTCGAAGATCGCCGAGGCGGCATACCATTTCGGCGCAACCGGCCGACGATGGTGTTCAGTTTCCCCACAGATCTCGTGCCTTTCCAAGCGGTATAATATTTGCTTTATGCGGTTTTAATAGGCCGACCGAGCAAGACGGCCCTTAACCCCGTATATATAGGAGGAACCTGAAATGATCTCCGTTAAAAATCTCTGCAAAGCGATCCTATTGCTTTTGCCGCTTGCCCTATCTATTTCCGCAACCCTGCCCGGAGCCGATGACGACGTCCCCGAAATAACGGCGCGGGTCGCTCGTATCAGTTTCCTGCAGGGCTCGGCCCAGCTTAGGCGTTCTGACGGTACCGATTGGGAATCAGCCAAGCTGAATCTGCCCATTGTCGAAGGAGATGAAATATCCGTCGGGCCTGATTCTCTAGTCGAACTGCAGCTGGATACCCGCACCCATGTTCGCCTTAACGAGCGATCCTTTCTGCGTGTCGTCACATTACAGGATGGCCGCTTGGCATTCAGCCTGCCGGAAGGTTCGATGATCGTGCGTCTTAGCGAATTTGATCCGCAAACCCAATTTGTGGAAATGGACGCTCCGCAAACGACCGTCGCCGTGCAAAAAGCCGGGATCTATCGCATCGACGCCGGACGCGAAGAGGCGAGCGGAGTTCGCATCACCGTCATGGAACATGGCGAAGCCCGCGTCTATTCCTCAAATGCCGGATTCAATGTTCGCAGCGGAAGAAGTGCTTTTTTAACCCTTTCGGGCAGTATGTCCGGAGAATGGGACACAGCTGATGCTTCAAAATTCGCTGACGATTTCGACACTTGGTCGCTGAACCGAGATTCTGAGATCGCCAAGCTTTTACAGGACGCACATTACGACCAATATTATGACCGTGACATTTACGGCGCCGAGGATCTTTCCCAACATGGCGAATGGATCCACACCCGAAAGTACGGTTATGTATGGAAACCTTTTTCTTCGTCGCTTAATTCGTATTCAAATTGGTCGCCCTATCGGTACGGCGAATGGCGTTGGCTTTCACCCTATGGCTGGACATGGGTAAATGATGAACCATGGGGCTGGGCAACCTATCACCACGGCCGCTGGGTTTACGATATGGGTGCGTGGTATTGGACGCCCTACGGAGCGAACCGTTATGCTCGCAGCTGGTGGTATCCCGCCTTGGTTTACATGAACGTTTACAACAGCAATATCTATTGGTATCCGCTGCCGTATTCGTACAGCTATTACGACTATAACTATTATTGCGGCGGTTGGGGACGCCCGCGACCGCATCGTCCCTATCGTCCGCAGCCGAATCCGGCTCAGCCGACGCCAATTCCCGGCGGTGTTCGTCCGGGAACGATGGATCCTGACGCGTTAGATTCGAATCCGCCGCCGGGATCTGTCACCACGACCCAAGTGACAGCTTTGAACATGGCCAAGCAATATCGCCCGGCAAGCGAAGCGATCACAAAGGCTGCGGTGATCCGCAGCGAGTCGCCTTCCGAACCGGTAAAGGTTTTGCCGACCTCGGCAGACAGCCGTCGAATGATGGCATCAGATTCCAGGGTGAGCAAGCCGTCTGTTTCCCTGCCCGGCGATGCAACCATGAAAACAGGAGCCGTTACCCGGATGCCGGGGAAGGCGGCCGACCCGGAACTGCGTCGGTCACGGATATACGGCGACCGTCCGCCGGTTTCTGTTCCGACGGCCGGCGAACCCGTTCGAACCGCGTCGCCCGAAACGCGCAAGACCGGTGCTGTCGAACGCCCTGTCTTGACGCCGACGCAACCCGTTCGCGTACCTCGCAGCGATACAACCCGCAGCGAACCGGTTCGGGTGCCTGTCTATACGCCGCCGGCGACAACATCGCGCCCGAGCGAACCTGTTCGTGTGCCTCGTAACGACACACCGCGTAGCGAACCGGTACGTGCACCGCGCAACGATACACCGCGTAGCGAACCGGTACGTGCACCGCGCAACGACACACCGCGCAGCGAACCGGTACGCGCACCGCGCAACGACACACCGCGCAGCGAACCGGTACGCTCACCTCGGAACGATCCACCGCCGCAAAAAAGCGATTCGGCCAAACCATCACCCTCTGCGGAACGCAAAGGAAAAGATTGACCGATGCCGGTGCGGGCGATTAAATACCGTTTCTGACCGAAAGGTTTTAGAGATCATCGCCCGCATTGTTCCTCCAGCCCGCTAAGCCTTCATCGTTTTAGCCAGCTGCGGCGAATATTGTCCTGTTCTGTAGTGCTTTTTTCGTTCCTCTTCAATTGAAAAAATTCGCCCTTTCGAGAACCGACCGTAAACTTCACTGATCCGGGCTTGCCGTCGCGTTCGATCTCAAACACGGTCTCTTTCCCCGCAGCCGAACGCAGGTCAAATTCCTCTAAGCTCTTTCCATCTATTTTTACGATCACGTCACCGGTCTTTAATCCTGCGGCCTGCGCGGCTGAATTTTCAATGACATTCTGCACGCGCATTCTGTTCGCTCTTATGCGGCCGTCAAACCCGTAGTCCGGCTCCTGTGTCTCGATACGCGAAAATTCAAATCCCGCATAGCCGAAGATAGACGCATAATCCGGCACATCTGTACCAAAGATATAGCGCCGGAAAAATTCGCTGTTATCCTTTTTCGTCAGTTTATTTACTATCGAAAGAACATCGTCGCTTCGAAATCCGCGACCCTTCTTGTAGAAGTCGTTATAAAGGGAACGCATCACATCGTCCAAGCTGTGTTTTCCCTGTGTGTCGCGGCGGATCACAAGATCGAGCAATGCGGCGATATTCTGCCCCTGCGTGTAATAGGAGATGCTGAAAGCTTGCGGTGAATCATAGCCGAGCCACGTCGATACCGATGCATTAGCCGGCGAAATATATTGGCGAGCTTCGTTATTTTCAACGCCTGCCGCGGCTCCGGCCGCTCGTCGAATAAACTGTTCCTCGCCGATCAACCCGGCCCGATAGACCGCCACATTCGCATAGTAGTTCGTAAATCCTTCTGAAAGCCATAACAGCGGCGTTTCATTCTCTCGCGAATAATCGTAGGGCCACATCTCCGCCGGCCGAAACCGCTTCACATTCCATAGATGAAAAAATTCATGAGCCGCGGTTGTTATCAGCATCTGCGGCGTTGCTACATCGCCGGGCGGAGCAAAGGCTACAAATGAATTCAAATGTTCCAGGGCGCCGCCGGCATTGGATTCCGGCGGAGCAAAAAAATAAAAATAGACGTATTTTTCGTAGGGCAGATCACCAAAGATCTCTTTTTGCACCAATGCTACCTTCGTTAGCATTTCGATGAACTGCTTCGATTTTGCCTCGCTGAAAGAACCCGCGGGGTTAGCCACGAAATAGTGCGGCTTTCCATCCACCTTGAATTCGTGCACGTCAAATTTACCCATTTCGACCGGAGCATCAACAAGCGTGTCGTAATTGTCCGCGATGAACGTCATCGGGTCCTGCGTTTCTTTTAGCGCTGTGATCAATTTCCAATCCTGCGGTATTTTGAAATGGACCCGGCTCGGCTCGTCGCGGTGGCCCTCCGGCTGCATGAATAGCTCTATTCCAGTAAAGAAAGCGTAATCATCGGCGATCTTAGCTTGGTTTAGCGCCAACACCTCAGCCCGATAAAAATAGTCCACCTTTATTGCATCGATGCCTTTTGTCGGCACGTTCCACGTTTGCTTTCGCGACATCGTGTGGCTGATAACATTCCCCTTGCTATCCGTGATGCGCAGCCGCAGAATATTCTTGGCGTAATTCTCGACCGTGTACCAACCCGGCGTCCATGTCGGGAGCGATAGATCGAGCCGGTCCTGCCGAATATTTTTGATCTCCGTTGTAATGTGAAATTGTCTATTAGCAGCGTCTGCCAGTTCGACGGTATGATCGATACTTAGTCGTGTTCCCTGTGCCGATGCCCCGGATGCGGCAGTAAAAAGAAACGTGACGGCGACAAAAACAAAATACAGCGAACGAAGCGTTTTCATAGTTTAGTATTACTATTTTTCCTTCCGCCAGGTTTCAGGTAATTCGAATTTTTGTTCTCTGTCGCGTATTCATTTAGGATATGTCTAAAACTTTTTCATATTTTGATCTATGAGAGATACCTTATTTTCGGCAGCGATCGCCTTTTCATTGCTTTTATTAACGGGTTTTGCCTGCAATAACGGTTCAGAAAACAATTCCGCTTCTCAGCCCGCGGTCCAAACCAATACAGATCCTTTTGCCAATGCGGAACCGTCCGGCGGTGCAGCCGAGGTTCCGGTCGGCTCGCCCGAACTGCTCGTTGCCCAGCTTTACAAACAGCACGACGCCAACAAGGGCCCTTTTAACCAAACCAAAGACCGTAAATTGCTCGATAGGTATTTTACAAAACAATTGGCGGATCTTTTATGGAGAGATGCCACCAACCCGCTGGATGAGATCGGTGCCCTCGGAGCAGATCCGCTCTATAACACCCAGGACGTAAAGATCTCGAACCTCGTCTTCGGCAAAGCGGCCGTCGAAGGCGAAAAAGCCGTAGTACCTGTCAGCTTCAAAAATTACGAGCTCGGCCAAAAGATCGACTTTACGCTTAATTTGATCAACAATGAATGGAAGATCGCCGATATAAATTATCCTGATGGCTCATTGTTAAAGATCTTAAAGGATACCTACGGCAAACCTTCCGGCAACGCCCCGCCGGTCAAAAATATAAACGGTGAATTTGAAGGCACTTTTCGCATTGGCGACACCACGTGTACTGTGACACCCGACCGCCAAGCGTTCAAGATCCGTTGGGCGAAAGGCTCCGGTTCGGAATATTACTTTTATCAACAGGGAAATTCGTTCGAATCCGAGCCGGCGAAAAACGGAGGCACTAACCGCTTCGTTTTCGACGATGAAAATTATAACTCCGGCACTTTTTATCGGGCAGACGGGCAGACCTTTCCGATATCGCGTGCAAAATAAAGGGCGAGCCAGCAACAGCTGCTCACCCTTTTGATAACCGAACCTTGATCTTTTACAGTTCCGGAGATCAATTTCTGCCCATATTTGCCGGGGCCGTAGCAGTTATTGTAAAAGTACTGCCCTGGTCCATGATCAGATTGTCGCGACCCTGTATCAGCACCGAACCGGCTCCCGCACCGGCTCCGATCGCTGCTCCCGAACCTCCGCCGGCGATGGCACCGATCAGGGCTCCGACGGCTGCACCGATACCGGCACGCGTCACGGTCCTCGTGGTTTGATTGTTGTCGCGGATCGAACCCTCGTTGTTGATCGTTATGCTGTCGCCATTTGATGCACGGGCCGAATCGATGATGCCGCCGAAAGAATATGTCCGGCCGTTAAAACGGACCGTATCAAATTCTAAATTTAGATTGGCTCTGCCGCTAACCCGGCCCGAACTTTTCGCCTCTGTCAAAACACCCTCGATCACCGCTCCCTGATATTGACTCGGCAAAGTGATCTCCATTGAGAAGCGGTCGCCGACCTGCGATTCCTTGCTCGAAATCTTGTTCCGCAAAACCGCATTTATTTGCGTTCCGTTCGGTATGTAAAACTGCCCGTTCCCGGCATTGCCGTTCCAATTCGGACGGTCAACTACATTCGGCCACTGAGCAGTATTCGAACTTTTGTCATATACAGAAGTTACGGACACCGTGCGGTTCTGATTTTCCAAGAACAATTGCTTAGTTACACGCAACCGGTCTCGTCCATCAGGTTGGAACGAGATACTGAAATCGTTTGCTCTATCCCCCGACGTCGCGATCGTCACCGCTTCACGCGTGGCAGTTGTCGTGGTAGTGATCGTGCGGCCGCGATCTGTCGTCTCGCTGACGGAGCGGCCATCGGCCTGCACCGTTACCGCGGCGGCCATATCGGATGCAATAGTGACAGTTTGCCCGCGTTTTTCTATCGCCAGCTCGTTCGGTGAATTGAACCGGCGTTCCAGGTTGCGCCGCATGCGTTCGCGATTGTTGCTGTTGATCGTTCGTAATTCACGGTCCAGCACCGCCGAAATGTCATCGCTTTGAGCCGAATTAAGACGGTAGGTACCGGTGATACGCGAATCAAAATTGCCGCCTCGGCCATCGTTCCAGTTCCCGCCGTTGTTCCAACCGCCGCTACCGCTACCGCTGCCGCTTCCGCTCCAGGAGCCGGTGCCGCTGCCATAGCCGCTGCCCCGATTCCAATTGAAATTTACGTTATAGTATCCGGCCAGCGTTTGCAGGTCCGAGCGTAGCGATGCCCATTGGCTGTCCGCCGAACCGCCCAGTCTGTTTCTTTTCAAATAATCATCAATGTTCCAAGCTCGGCTCAGAACCTGTTCGACATCGTCCGACGTCGCATTTCTCGAACTGACCCGTCGGTTCAGATCTCTTCGGGCATTCGAAAGATCGTCGATAGAACCGCGGATCGAATCGTCAAAATCCCGATTTGTCCTTCGTTGAGCAACTATTCGCCGCTCCACTTCACTTCGAAAAACTTCTGTCTTTGTATCGATACGCGTTAGAAGTGCTTGGATCTGGCGATTTGTCGCCCTTGTGTTTTGGGCATCCGCCGATAACGCCGAAAATAACAGCGAAACGGCAAAAAGCAATGAATATATGGCTTTATTTTGCATTTGTATCCTCCCTCGTTGCCGGCTAAACTTTTCAGAGAAGCGCGCAACTATTTGCAAAGATGTTCTGCAAAGGGCGTACCAGTCACAAATGCATCATATCAATACACCCGTGGTCACTCCCATTCGATCGTGCCCGGCGGTTTCGACGTGAGGTCATAAACTATTCGATTGATTCCTCGGACCTCGCTGGTGATCCGCGAAGAAACCTTCGCCAGAAATTCCAGAGGCAGCCGGGCCCAATCAGCGGTCATCCCGTCTGTGGAAGTAACGGCCCGCAGGGCGGCCGCCTGTTCATACGTTCGAAAATCCCCCATCACCCCCACCGATTGTATCGGCAGCAAAACCACAAATGCTTGCCAAACGCTTTGATACAAGTTTTCTATTTTAAGTTCTTCGATGAAAATGCGATCGGCCTTTTGCAGCAATTCGACCTTTTCGGCTGTGACCTCACCCAAGATCCGAACCCCGAGCCCCGGACCGGGAAAAGGATGTCGCTGCAGAATATCGGCCGGAATGCCGAGATCGGCACCGATCTTTCGCACCTCGTCCTTAAAAAGCTCTCGCAGCGGCTCGATCAATTTAAGGTCCATCTTTTCCGGCAAGCCGCCGACATTGTGGTGCGATTTTATCGTAACGGATGAACCACGCAGGCTGACGGATTCGATCACGTCCGGGTATAGAGTTCCCTGTACCAACCATTTTACGCTGCCGATCTTTCGTGCCTCCGCTTCAAATAACTCAATAAAAGTGCGGCCGATAGCTTTGCGCTTCTGCTCTGGATCGGTCAGGCCCTTTAGCGCATCGTAAAACCGCTCAGACGCATCAACACCCACGACGTTCAATTGCAGGTGTTCACGATAAGCCTGTAATGTCTCTTCGAATTCGTTCGCCCGTAACAACCCGTTATTTACAAAGATGCAAGTCTGCCGGTCGCCGATCGCCTTTTGCACAAGGGCGGCCGCAACGGTCGAATCGACTCCGCCGCTCAGCCCGCAAACCACCCGGTCTGTATCGCCGGCGATCTCGCGGATCTTTTCCACCTCTTCTTCAATGAACTTCGCGGGCGTCCAATCGCCCCTACAGCCGCAGACGTTGAACAAAAAATTTCGCAGCACTTCGCGTCCCTGCGGCGTATGCGAAACTTCCGGGTGAAACTGCACACAATAGATCCGTCGCTCGTCGTTTTCGATCGCAGTAATAACGTCTCCGGTCGTTGCAGTAGTGTGAAATCCGGCCGGCAATTGTGTAACGTGGTCGCCGTGGCTCATCCAAACGTCCATTTCGAACGGCAATTCGTTAAAAAGCTTTGTTGATCCGCTCAGCACCTTTAATTTGGCGTGGCCGTATTCGCGGCGAGCGGCCGGTTCGCTCAACCCGCCCAGATCGACCGCTACCATTTGCATTCCATAACAAATGCCCAAAATGGGGGCATTGACCTTTTCATAAAGATCGCCCGCCACACGCGGAGCGTCTTCGTCCGTAACACTGGACGGCCCGCCCGAAAGAATGACACCCTTTGGCGAACGCTCTGCAATTGCCTCTGCTGAAATATGAAATGGAAGTATCTCGCAATAAACGCCTTGTTCGCGAACGCGGCGAGCGATCAGCTGTGTGTACTGCGAACCAAAATCAAGGATTATGATGATCTCGTGCTGCAAGTTTTAAACTCCTGTTCGAATGTAAACAAAAATTATAGAGCTTTTATGCGAGAAAGCGAAAAGCCGCCGCGGCTGCCGCCTAGTCCGTTGCCGCCACGGAATATCGGATCAGTTCCGCCAGCACATTTTCGTCCACATCTGCCAGCTTATTTATATACAGACACGATTTTCCGGAGGAATATTTGCCTAATCGCGACAATATCTCTTCGCGGCCGCCGTCGTCGCCAAATAGATAAAAAGCAAATTTTGAGCTCCGGGGTGAAAAGCCGGCCCGCATCCATTCCTGCTCGCGGCCGGATTCATAAGTTAACCGCCGCTTGCCAAACCCGATTATCGCATTGCCCCACATCGTCGCCTCTTCACCGCTCGCCTCCGACATTATGCTCAAAATACGAAATGCGTCGGCACGCTTTTTGTCGTCTGCGATCGTATTCAAATGATCTTCTACATTGGCGTCGTTCGCCACGGTCTTGTTTTTTGCATCGGCCATGTTTCCGTTCCCCTCGCATTTGTGCGGCGATATTAACACGTAATGCAACAGATACTAACACGGATAACGACGATCGCCCGCCGGTTTCCGCCTGTTCGAGTTTCCTTTTTTCCTTCCCGGGACCTTCCGTCGCTTATACAACTTGACAACACGATAATAAATTCCTAATCTTTAAGTTCGCCCGCCACGGGCCGCCATATATTCCGCAGTAGCTCAATGGCAGAGCATTCGGCTGTTAACCGAAGGGTTGTAGGTTCGAGTCCTACCTGCGGAGCCAATAAAATAGGGCATTTCACGAAATTGTGAGACGCCCTTTTTACTTGTCTCACCTATAATCTCACCAAAGAAATCCCATTGCTCCAGTTTTGAACCTACCAGTCACCGTGACTAAAGTAGGAACGCCTTCGAACCCATCCGTTCACCAAACTGTCCTCCGTTGCAAAGATCTATTGGCTCTAAGACTTATCTATCTTCCCTTATCTACCTGCCCTCCGCTTATTTTTCTTCCTTTCTTGAGGGGTTCGGTGTCGATGCGGTCCCTCTGGGAAGGATTGCCTTGATCGTTGTCGGCCTGCTGATGGTCGTGTGGAACATTTTTTCGCCAGCGTTGGTGCATTTATCATCCACCTTCAGGCTTTGATCTTCGTGGTGATGTACAATTCCTTCGCTGAATCTTCATCGAAATCGATGTTGTGAAAAGTGCAGCAGCGAGCAAGATCTCGTATCGAACGCGCTAGCAGCTTGGCCATAACGGTATCGGCGACCAGCTCGCTGTTGGCTCGTTCGCGGTCGTTCGGCGATGTATACTCAAGCAGCTTCGAAAAGGTTAGATCGAGAGAAGCAACCGCGACGCTCATCATGCAGTAAAGTTCACGCAAGATCGCGGTTGACTGTTGCCTATCTTCCTGGCTAGTTTCGAGCTTCTCTTCGACACTTACGACACGGTCATCCAGCCTATAAAGCCTGTCCAGAATTGTCTCTAAAGCGAACCGCGATTCGCTCTCGTTCCTAATCAGCCCATCGACCTTACTTTCGAGCTTTCCCGTGCCCAGATTGATCTTATCGCTGGACAGCGCGGCATGGATCAACTTCTGCGCAATAATCGACCGTTTCTCGCCCGACAGCTTGGCAAGATCTTCGATCTTTTTCTCGTCCGATTCGAGCAGTCTGAGATACAACGACCCGCCGCATTTTTCATACTCGATCTCGCCCAGCTTGCCGATAACAGAATCCGCTTCGCGCTTCCTCATATTCTGCACTCCCCACGGTGACAAATTCCCGAAATGGTCAGAAATCAACTATCGCGAAACCAAGCAAAATACATGCCGAAAGCGTAGAGAGGATGGTAAACACCGGCTTGTAATCATCAATTACAAGCCGGAACTCTTTTAATTACATTATTTAACCTTCTGACGGAGTCTAGATTTTGGTCTATCCTGTCGTACCGATTTGATTGTAATTTTCGGCATTCTAAAAGCCGAGGAAAAAAACACCGATATCACCTCCTGACAGCCGCAAATTTTGCAGTTTGTCGATCACCATTCTTGTAGGCGACAGTCCTCAAAAACAGCCGCAAAGATGCTTTATTCGGCGTGCTTATCGGAATCGAATGCGGTCCGAGATGAACTGAAAAATACGTTCCTTCTTTGGGAGGTGAGCGGCATAGAAGGGCAGCGGAATTTGTGGGGTGCCATTCAAAAGCCCTCCTTCTCACGAATTGGATCGGCGAGGGATGCTCGGTCTTGATCTGAGTCGCAATTGATGCAATTCAACGCCGCTACTTGATTGTCTGGATTTCGATAAGATAGCCGTCGCGAACGAGCGAAGTCGGCGTGCGAGGAACGAGCCGCCGCGTAGCGAGAGAGCAGGAGCGGACGGCGTACGATAATGATCTTTTTATGTCCGCAGGCGGCTTTGTGCCGAAGGACATAAAAAGAGTTATCGGACGACGGCAGCGACGTTCGCGGAGGCTTCCGTAGCGAACAGACGGCGGAGCTTGCGTATTAGAAATGCTCATTTTGAGCAACGACGTACCAGACTCTGTTTGCCGTCGGTGAAATGTGGCCTGGAAACGGCGAAACATGCGGAAAGCAAAACAACTTGCTTTTGCAAACTCCAACGGCACGGTCTTTGCTTGTTTGAGACCGACAGCGAGTGTAGTGCCCTCATCGGAGTCTGTTTATGCCAACCGAATTCATGACAAACAAAGAGGCCGCGGATTACCTGAGAACTTCAACTCTTACCCTCTGGCGCTTGCGCCGAAGCGGATCGATCCCCTTTTATCGCATCGCAAGAAAAGTCCTCTACCGTCGAAGCGATCTAGATACTTTCAGTGAAGAATGTCGTAGGAATAATAGCGGAAGGTCTGACGAAAGCGCCTCGCTATCGTTCGCTAAGTGAAGTGCGACGTGAGTGCATCTACGAGGTGTCAGGAATAACACATTTGAGAACCTCGCATCCGCGTCGAAAATAGGGTAACATATGTGGTTATTTATTTTATCCACAATAAATGGCATCAAATGGCACATCATACACAGTCGGAAGTTTGTTTGCTGGCGTCGGCGGCATATGTCAGGCGTTCAGGAATGCAGCGTGCAAGATAGCCTGGGCAAATGAGCTAGATGACAATTCACGTCGCACCTATCTCGCCAATCATCCAGACATAACGTTCACGTCGAACCACGACGTACAACAGATCACGAGGGACAATACTGGCTCAGTTGATATTCTGACCGCGGGCTTTCCGTGCCAGCCCTTTTCACAGGCTGGACGCGCAAAAGGATTTGACGATCCGCGAGGGCATCTGTTTTTCGATGTAGTTCGGCTTATGGGCGAGCTCGCACCGCGAGCCTATTTTCTTGAGAATGTTAAAACCTTGGCGACTCACCATAATGGCGAGTCGTTCAGCGTAGTCGCTACAGAAATTGAAAAAGCCGGATACTCGTTCATCCCGTTCATATTGAGGGCGAGCGAGTATTCCGACATTCCACAGGGCCGAGAGCGGATTTTTATCGTTGGATTTCGGGGCGAGAAGTCTTTCCGCTACCAAGCCCCAATTAAGATCAACGACCTGAGAGATTTGGATCGAGCACCCCTGTCATCGAATTTCACTATACCGCCGCCGCTTGGCAAAGCCCCCCGTCCTGTCGTCGACTTTCTTGAGCCCGAAACGGCAGAGCCGTCTGACTTCTACGGTGATACGAATAGCAAAGTTCACCAACGGGTACGAGATGCGGTAACGAAGCCAGGCATTGTTTACCAATACCGGCGATGGTTTGTTCGCGAGAACAAGTCAAATGTTTGTCCGACGCTTACTGCGAACATGGGTTTGGGCGGACACAATATTCCGATCGTTCTCGATAAACCCTTCCCGCGCAGGCTATCTCCGAAGGAGTGCTTCAATCTGCAGGGCTTTAAGGACTTCAAGATTCCCGCTGACGTATCGAAAGTGCATCTCTATCGCCAGTGTGGGAATAGTGTCGTGGTTCCCTTGGTCGAGAAAATTGCTCGTGAGATTGTCAGAGTACTGAATGAAAAAAGAAGTCGTTAAACCCGTTCTCGGTAACTTCATTTCCTCTTTGCGCGATGTGGGCTATACGTTTGAGATCGCGGTCGCCGATGTTCTGGATAACTCCGTTGCGGCGGGTGCAAAGAACGTCAAGATTATTGCGTTGTCAGACCCGGAACCAGCATTTTCCATGCTCGACGACGGCTCGGGCATGACTGAGAATGAGCTTGTTGAGGCGATGCGTCTCGCAACCCGAAACCCGGATGAGAAGCGAAGAAAAGAGGATTTAGGCCGCTTTGGATTAGGACTTAAGACCGCTTCTTTCTCCCAGTGTCAGAAGCTCACAGTCGCTTCAAAGAAGGACGGCAAAATCTCGGTTCGGCAGTGGGATCTCCAGTTGCTGGCGAAAGAGAATGAATGGTGGCTGGTAACGCCCGAAAAGTCAGACTTGAAAGCCCTTCCGCAGTTAGACGAGCTGAACGAATCCGAACATGGCACCCTTGTTGTTTGGGAAGGCTTGGATCGCTATCGGAAATCTAACTTCGTACATGAGATAGATAGGCTCCGGCGGCATTTAGCCCTCGTCTTTCACAGATTCCTCGAAGGTCTCACGCCGACAAAACGGCTAAAGATTAGCGTCAATAATTACGATATTAAAGCCTTTAACCCTTTTAATCCTGACCATAAAGCTACGCAGCAGTTTGCTGAAGAAACGATCAAGGTTCGCAACTCAAAAATCGTCGTCCAACCCTTTGTGCTCCCTCATCACTCGAAACTTTCACAGCAGGAATACGAGCGCTATGCAACAGAGGAAGGCTATACAAAGTCGCAAGGCTTTTACTTGTACCGCGCTAATCGCCTGTTGATTTACGGAACTTGGTGGGGACTCCATCGAGCAGTAGACGCACACAAGCTGTCGCGTATAAAGATCGATATCTCGAACGATCAGGATCGGCTTTGGGGAATAGATATTAAAAAGTCGACCGCGGCACCGATTCCAGAGATTCGAGACGACTTGCGCCGCATCATAGGCCAGGTTACGGAAAGAGGGTCTCGGACTTATTCCCACCGTGGACGGAAGATCGACGATAAAACTGTCATTCGTTTCTGGCAACTGAATGCCGGTACTGAGACGAAGCAGTTTTCGCTTAACCAAGACCATCCTTTGCTAACTCGGCTTAGCGAGTTGCAGTCCGACGTCGATCTTCTAAACGCGTATCTTGCTGGTGTCCAGGCATATCTGCCGCTCGAGGCTATTCAGGCGCAGCTGCAACAGACCCCACACCTTGTTGATCAAGTTTCACTTTTTACTCAGGAAGACAAATCAGCACTATTTGCCCGCCTGCAATCTGAAGGCATTGACCGAGAGTTTTTGGAAAGACTAAAGAAAACGGAAATTTTTAAGAATCGCGAGGAATAGATGGCTACGGTAACAACCGATTATCAACGTCTGAAGGATTTTGTCGTAACGAATCTGAAGAAAATGCAAGGACCACTGTCGCAAGAGCAAATAGCGGCGGAGGTAACCAATACGATGAGACTGCTTTCATCCGCTGGTCCCGATCTTTTCGCACAATTTCTCCCGGAGAAATCTCCGGTGCAGAGCCTATCATCGTCGGCCTGGCAGCAAATGAATCGGGAAATTGAGCAGCATTTCGATGTAAAGATGGAACGGGGCATTCTGATCCAGGGTGATGAGCAGAAGCTACGAGACACGACTTGGTGGAGCAGCAAACAGAAAACTGCCCGGGCAACATACTACTGGGACCGATATAGGGACTATATACAAGGTTCTTTTTCACCAGAAGTTGTTGCGACCACCGATGACGATACTGATAGGGTGATGGATAACATTGGCAACCCTGAGTGGGGAAACTTCGCCTACAAAGGGATGGTTGTCGGTCATGTTCAATCGGGCAAAACCGCTAACTATTCGGCACTCGTGTGTAAGGCGGCCGATGCGGGGTATAGGTTTATCGTCGTCATCGCGGGGTGGACAGATACTCTTCGAAATCAAACGCAAGAGAGAATTGTTGAGGCGTTTGTAGGAGAGAATAAAGGTCGACAAGTCGGAGCAGGGGTTGGAAATTCGATACCTGAGTTATTGCCGATTTGCTTGACAACCGAGGATAGAGATTTTAACAAGCGGGACGCGGATACGATATCGCAGGCTTTCAACTTCGGAAATACTAATTCACCAATCGTAGTCGTTATCAAGAAAAATCCGAGTTCTTTGCGCAATGTCATAACCTGGCTACGCAACCAGTATAAGAATGAAATCAACCACGCGATGCTGCTGATTGATGATGAATCGGATTTCGCTTCGATCAACTATAAAGACGTTGACGACCCAAACACAATCAATCGGCGGATTCGCGAGCTACTGGGACTTTTCGCCATGCGGTCATACGTCGCGTATACGGCCACTCCTTACGCAAACATTTTTATCGACCACCAAGCAGTAACTGAACAGTACGGAGAAGACCTTTTCCCGAGCGATTTTATCTTTGCGTTAGAGCCTCCCTCCGACTATTTCAGCGCACGCAGGATCTTCATCGAAACTGATGGTCGTCATTTAGTGACGATCGATGATTTCCGGGAGGCCCTTCCGCTTAACCACAAGATAGATTTCCGGCTTACTGAGCTGCCTGATTCTTTAAAGGAGGCGATCCGCCTGTTCATTCTCAATGTGGCTATTCGCCGATTGCGGAATCAAGGTCATGAGCATAACAGCATGCTCGTCCATGTTTCTCGTTTTACTAATCTCCACCAACAATGTGGCAGATTAATAGGCACCTATTTGGACCAAGTAAGCAGGCCAATAAAAGCATTCGCAAAACTGAACAACCCGGAAGGGCAAAGCGATGTCGTAACTGATTTTAGGATCACGTTTGAACGACGTCTGGCTTCTGCGATTGAAGGCGAAAGCTGGCAGTCCGTATTGGCTACCGTTGCGGACATAATTGACTCCGTCGTCATCCGGGAGGTTCACAAGGATACAAAAATTCCGTTAGTTTACCGCAGTGATGCTGTTACAAATGCAATCGTCATCGGTGGAGCAAGTCTTTCCCGCGGTTTCACGTTGGTTGGTCTTAGCGTCAGCTATTTTCTCAGAACCACGGTATTCTACGACACCTTAATGCAGATGGGCCGATGGTTTGGATATCGACCAGGTTATGAAGATCTCTGTCGGATCTTTCTGACGCAGGACATGGCAGAGAATTTTGCGCACATCATCGACGCAACCGACGAACTCTTCGTTAACCTCAGAAAGATGGAATCCGCCAAACGAACTCCAAATGATTTTGGACTTGTCGTGCGAGAACATCCCGATAGCTTGCTACAGATTACAGCCCGCAATAAACAAAAGAATACTCAAACTTTTGTCTCTTCAATGAACCTGAATGGGCACCTCAAAGAAACGGTTCGATTGTTTAAGGACCCGATCATCCGCACAAGAAATCTCACCGCTATTCACGGCTTAATAAATGTGCTGTTGGCTCAAAATGCTCAGGAAGTTGATAGCGGGTTCCTTTGGAAGGGCATCGACAGATTGAAAGTGTTGGGCTTTTTGGAGCAGTTCCAGACCTATCAGACAGACTCCCTCGGCGCAAAGAATCTAATGCCGATTCGGCACATCCAGGAATATGCGAAATCGGTAGAAACACAATGGGATGTTGGACTCTACAGCGGGACGCAACCGATTGAAGATTGGCCATTTCCTCAGTTGCCCATAAAGGCCCAGTTGAGAAATACCTTCACAGACGAAGGTGAATATATTCAGTTTGCTCAGCGAAAGCTTTCGTCGGGTAGCCCTGAAGCGCTGGTTCTAACCGAACTTGATAGAAAAGACTTGGAAACGAAGACTTTTGAAAAACGCGGTGATCGCACGCGATTCATGCGTTCCCGTCTTAAACGTCCTCTACTGATGCTTCACATAATGAACGCCCAGAACTTTGATAGCCAACTTGCTGCGTTCGGGGTTTGTTTCCCGGATAATGGCCTGGGCACTAGCCAGACAGTGTCATATAAGGTAAATACCGTTTTTGAAACGGGATTGGATGACTTGCTTTCTGAGGAAGCCGATGACGAGTAATGACTCAGCGATTAACCCCTGGGCTAACATGCCGCCTGAAACTCAACGACGGGTTGAAGGCGAAACCATTCATGATCTCTTTTGGATTATGGACGCAAGTGGGAGAGTCGGATTGTATGTTTCGACGGACGAGTTTTTCTCCGAACGATCTTGGAGACTCTCATTGCGGGGTATAGACGTGATTCGGGCTCCCTCTAGTTCTGGTGGCGGACGCTATACGCTATTGCTTCGCGAGAATGAGAATTGGGAAATCTTTGCCCTCCTTTGCCAAGACCTCGTCGGAGTCGCGCAACAAAGGCTAAGTAGTCGACATCTCATCGGACGGATGGAGATGAGACTACGTAAATGGCAACGCCTATTAGCGCATGATGTGTCCAGCGTACTGTCCGTCGAAATGCAAATGGGGCTTTTTGCAGAACTATGTTTCATGGCAGATGTACTGGCTTCGCGAGTGGGGCTCAACTCAGCCGTCCTCGGGTGGCGTGGTCCAGAGCGGGATAAGCAAGACTTCTGCTTTGATATGGCGACAATCGAAGTCAAATCCTATGTAACTTCAAAAGGCCCGACGATCCGGATTTCGTCCGCTAATCAGCTTTGGTCTGAGAAGCCGAATTTGTATTTGGCTGCCTATGCCATTTCGATTTCGGAGAATGGAAAAACCATAGATGACCTGTATGTTTCGCTTCGCGACAGCCTCATGGATGACGTTGCTGTGTTGGAGTCGTTAGATCTAAAGCTCGCCGAATACGGATATGTGAGACGAATACATGCCGATCACCTTATACAATTCGCAAATGACCGACTCAACATCTACAGAGTGCTCGATGGATTTCCACGAATTAATCCGGCCACTGTGTCCGGCGAGATTGTCTCACTAAATTACTCAATCGACCTCTCGCGATGTGACCGCTTTTCGGTCCCTCTCGAAGAGGTTACACTATAGCCATGATCTCCTTACAAGAATTTCATCAAGACTTCCTACAATCCATTCTTTCAGATACAGAAAGTCGGGGCCTAATGAAGCCGCAGGCCTTCTTTGAAAACGTGTGTGAGGAACTGGTATCCAGCGGCGACCTAACAACAAACTACGCTGCGGCCGAGTATGTCAAAAAAGGCGTTGAGGTTCACGGCTACGACGTGGACGAGAATCGTAAGCTTCTTTCGCTCATTGCTCACCATTTTTTTCAGGAAGAAGAGATACAAACGCTCTTAAAAAAGGATATTGAGACGAAGTTCTCGCGTCTGAAGGCCTTCTTTAGGATGGTCGCTCAGAATGACTTCCACGACATGGAACAAACGTCGGACGGCTATTCGATGGCGTACAACGTCGCTCAGTATCTTACCGGGAAACAGATCGAGCGCGTCCGATTGATTGTACTAACCGACGGACGCATGACAAAAACACTTACTGATCTTCCGTCAGAAACGATTGCTGGTATACCTCTAGACTATCGCGTTATTGACATCGACTATATATACAGAATCTATTTATCCGAGTTTGCGGATCAAAACTTTGAAGTTAGCGTTAATCTTCCCGCCTTGAAGGTAACCACAGAGACGGACCAGTATCAGTCATACTTATCTGTAGTACCCGCGCAGGTTTTGGCATCCATTTACGAAAACTACGGTCAGAAGATTTTTGAGCAGAACGTCAGAACTTTTCTCGGGGCTCGCGGCAACACAAACATCGGGCTCAGAAATACAATCGAGTTCAAGCCGGAGATGTTCTTTGCATACAACAATGGCATTACCGCTACCGCTTCGGACTTGGAGTTTGATGCGAAAGGAAACATTAAAACGATCAAGAACTTTCAAATTGTGAATGGCGGGCAAACCACGTCATCGATTTACGCTGCAAGTAAGAAGCTCGACATTTCTAAGGTGGCGGTTCAAATGAAGTTATCCGTCGTCAAGGAGAAAGAGCAGGAGCATACCTTTGTCTCGGATGTATCGAGATATGCCAATACGCAAAACAAAGTTAATGCGTCTGATTTCTTCTCGAACAGCCCTTTTCATAAGGAAATGAAAGACTACTCAACCCGAGTTTGGGCACCGGCGGCTTCAGGGTCCCAGAGGCGGACGCACTGGTTTTATGAGCGAGCTCGCGGCGAATACCTGAATGAACAACGCTTCATGACGCCGGCAAAGAAGAAGGCCTTTCTGCTTGAAAATCCTAAGGAACAATATCTCGACAAGACCTTCCTTGCGAAGAGCGAAGTTTCGTGGCTTCAAAAACCCAATATCGTCTCAAAGGGAGCGCAGGAGAGCTTCAGGTATTTCGCTGAAAATATCACGAAGAAGTTAGAAGATGACAATTTGTTAATCAACGAACTCTATTTCAAGGATGCTGTTTCTCGCGTTATTCTTTTCCGGGGCGTAGAGAAGCTCGTTTCCCGATCCAGCTGGTATGACGGCGGATTTCGCGCTCAAACCGTCACCTATACCATCGCCTACCTTTCCTATTGTGTGAAACAGATGAAGCAGTTCCTGAACTTTGGCTTGATCTGGGAATTGCAAGCCTTGCCTTCCGATCTTATTAAAGTTCTTGAAACAATCTCAGAACGTGTTTATGAGGCCATAACAGACCCTCCCGAGGGAACAGCCAACATTTCGCAGTGGTGTAAACGGGAAGCTTGCTGGGACAGCGTAAAAGAACTTCGCCTAACTACTGTGATTCCTAAAGGCTTGCTGATCAGTCGTGAAGAGCAAAAGTACGAGGTAAAGACGGAGAAGGCCGAGAAGGCACTGGAAGCAAGTGTCCAGATTGAAACGTTCGTCTATTCAACACCGAGTTCAACTTGGAAGCAAATCTACGACTATTTTATGAGAAGCGGCGCGGGGTCGGCTGTGTCCGCTACGCAGATGGATATTCTAAGGAAAAAATCGCAGGGCTCGATTCAGTTTCCAACTGAAAAACAGTCCAAGATCTTATACGAACTTGCACAGAAAGCGAGTATCGAAGGATTGGTTATCAGCGAGTAATCATGGCCGATGGCAGACAGTATTACATCCGAACAACGCAGCTGGAACATGTCGCAGATTCGCAGCCGTGACACAACCCCGGAGATGATCGTGCGATCTATTCTTCATAGATCAGGCTTTCGTTTCCGCCTCCATAGAAAAGGGCCGCCAGGAAAACCTGATATCGTTCTAAGGAAACATCGCGCTGTGATCTTTGTGCACGGCTGCTTTTGGCACCGCCATTCGGGATGCAAGCGATGCTCGACGCCGAAAACTAATCCAGCATATTGGATTCCAAAGCTGCAACGGAATGCTGATCGCGATATAAAACACATTGCAGACTTGAAGAAGCTTGGGTGGCGAGTTCGAGTCGTATGGGAATGCGAATTGAAGAACCCAACTAAGCTGAAAAAGGGGCTCGAAAGGTACTTAGGAAACGGATCACAAGTTCGGGGATCGAATCGATGATAATGTAAAAAGAAAGCTCTAGACCGAAACAAAACGTTGGGCCGCGAAATTTGCTTGAACATTCGATCTGAGCGAGTTCGACGTGTAAAAGGAAAGACGATTTTAGAAACGGAGAAAGGTAAGTTGACGGTTACGATTGAACAACTCGAGAATTGGATGACGGCCGACGAAGGCGAGCGGCTTGAGTTCAAGGCCGCGAGGTCGGAGTGGAATCAGACAAAACTGAATCGCTATTGTGCCGCCCTAGCGAACGAGCTTGGCGGCAAATTGATCCTAGGTGTCAGTGATGCTAAGCCCCGTAAGGTCGTCGGTAGCAATGCGTTTAGAAACTTGAATGATGCCAAATCCAAAGTCTTCGACAAGCTGCATATTCGAGTTGACGCGGAAGAAATAACACATCCTGATGGTCGGGTCCTCGTGTTTCACATTCCATCACGTCCCATCGGTACCCCTCTGCACTGTGATGGCGAATACTTAATGCGCGTCGGCGAAGATCTGGTCTCGATGTCACCCGATCAGTTGCGAAAGATTTTCGACGAAGGGAAGCCCGATTTTCTTTCACGAGTCGCCGTCGCCGATCAGTCGGCGGAAGATATTGTCAGGCTTCTCGACACTCAGATCTATTTTGATCTTCTAAAGGTTCCGTATCCGGCCGAGCGTGGCACCGTCCTCGATCGATTCGAAAGTGAATACTTGATCATTAAGGAAGACTCACACTATAGCATTACAAACCTTGGTGCTTTGCTTTTTGCTAAGGATCTTAGGAATTTTGAAACGGTCAAGGACAAAGCCCCCGCGCGTTATCGTCTTTGAAGGTAATAACAAACTGAATCAAATTCGCTCGGATATTTTCGGAAGAATGGGCTACGTTGTCGGTTTCGAAAGCTTGATCGATTACATCCACTCGCAGTTGCCTTCGAATGAAGTGATTGGAAAGGCCTTCAGGGAAGACGTAAAAATGTTTCCCCCAATCGCGGTTCGCGAGCTTGTCGCAAACGCGCTAGTCCATCAGGATTTTCAGCAAGACGGGGTTCTTGTGTCCATCGAGATTTACTCGAATCGAATGGAGATTAACAATCCGGGATTGTCTCCGGTTTCACCTGATCGTCTTGTGGATAGCTATCAGTCTCGAAATGAGAGGCTTGCGGATCTAATGCGGCGATTGCGTATTTGTGAACGTCAGGGCAGTGGCATTGATAAGGTTATTGGTAATGTTGAGGTTTGGCAGCTTCCGGCTCCTGATTTTCGCAATAGGGAGAAGCACTTTTCAGCTGTTCTATTTTCACATGTGCCCTTTTCCGAAATGAGCAAAAATGACAAGATTCGGGCTTGCTTTCAACATTGCGCCTTGAAATACGAGATGAATGAAAAAATGTCGAATCAGTCGCTGCGGGAAAGATTTGATTTGTCCGATTCTCAGGCTGACATTATTTCCGGAATTATTAAGAATACGGTTGACGAGGGGTTGATAAAACTGGAAGACCCTGAAAGCACGTCAAAAAGATATGCAAGATATGTCCCGTATTGGGCCTAATTCTTATTTGATAACAAAACCCCTTTCGAACGGCCTATAGCTATAAGTAGTGTGAAATCAACAACTTCCAATTTTATAGCAAATCCGGTTTGCAAGTGCCCGGCCGTTATTTGATAGCAAATCTGTTTAGCCCTAGGTCAATTCTCTAAGTGACCTAATATCAACAGCTTCCAATTTGGAAGCAAATCATCGTCATTAGTCGCAAACCTGTCTGCAAGCTGCTAATTGACGAAAGCAGGTTCCGGAACGTTCGCGGAGGCTTCGGCGTGTCTCCGGTTCATCGTTTCTGCTAGAGCCTGGACTATCTCAATATCGGCAGAGGTGTAATATTTCGCGGTTGTCCGAGTGTCCGAGTGTCCCGCTATCTTCGAGGCGATCGCCAGGGGAACGCCGTCCCTCTGCCAACGTGTTATGGCGGAAGCCCGCAGATCGTGGAAATGAAGGTCTTCGATCCCCGCAATGCGTTTTGCGGTCCGCCAGCTATTCTTAAAATCAACAAACGGAAATGGCCGAGATTCGCCTTCTGGCGCGAAAGTTCGGACGCGTCCAAGTTCGGCCTTAGCTCTGTCCGTTAGGGGCACAAGTCGCATTTTTTCAGTTTTCGTATTGCTTGCCCTAACAGTTACGATTCCGGCGTCTAGGTCGATGTCATCCCAGGTCAGCTTGAGAATTTCACCGCGCCTCATTCCCGCATCTACGGCAAGAAGGATGATCGCCTTCAAGTGCGGGTTATCGGCTTTCAATCTTGCGGTGATGGTCTCTGTTCTGCCGAAATGATGCCGCTCATAAGTAACGTCTCGTTCGCCTTCGCACGCGGCCAAAAGCCTCTTTTGTTCACTTTCAGATAGGATACGAGTCCTAACGGTTTCGGCGGAATTGACGATCACTTTAGCTCCGAAGAAGACGTCTCGCACGATCCAGCCTTTCGAAAACGCATAGCGCATCATTCGACGCATCACCTCAAGCTCGCGATTAACGGTTGCTATCTTCACGCCTTGGTTACTTCGTCGCTGCTTGTAGTCAAAAAGAGATTCGGTCGTGATCTCACCTATCCGCCTTTTTCCGAAGTACCGGTTCAGATTCTTCAGGGCACTCTGAATGCTTGCAAACGAGCGAACGCCTTCCGTCTTGACTCCGTTCTCAATTACGGCCGGTTTATAAAACTGCTTGCAGGAAATTTCTGTCAGCCGGTCGAAGGTCATTCTTTCGCCTTCGCGGATTCCCCCATGAGACTTCGTGATCTCGTTTACCAGCCGGTCGCGCTCGTCAATTGCGTCTGCCCGTTTGTCCTTGGCCTTTTCGACAGTCCGCATCGTTCCTGTGAGATGATCCAGGTACGAGACGCGAGCTGTCCACTTGCCCTTTGACTTTCCGCTTTTCCGTTTAAAAACCTTTGCCGAGATCTCCATACGCTCCTCAACTTGTCTCACCTGATTTCTCACCTAAAACGAGGTTAGATTTAGGTGAGATGAGCAATCATATGAAATCGCCTGAAATGGTGTCAAGGCATAAGTGTCAATAAATTGTATTAGTTAGAAATATTCTGAAAATCGCAGAAACCTGTATCCTTCTGACTGTTAACCGAAGGGTTGTAGGTTCGAGTCCTACCTGCGGAGCCAATTTGATCAATACGTTACGGGAGCCAAAAGGCTCCCGTTTCGCTTTTGCGACCTAGCCGCTCCTTTGGATCTGATATCCCGACCAGCTTCCGCACCTTATCATAACGCCGTAAAAAGTTGGAACACCAAGCGGTGGATCGGCGTTGTCTTACCTATTGCGGGCAGGAAATAGGTGTTTATGGATAGGGAGTAGGTGTTATGGGAAAGGATGAGGGGGCTTTGGCCGAATTTCCGGTCAATTCGCGTATCAAACTGGCTGGATTGTGGACCTCGCTGATGTTCTGTTATACCTACGGCGACATCTTTTCAATGTTTATACCAACACGGCTTCAGGCTCTGTTGAATGGTCAATCCGGAGCCGGAGCCACAACGCCGGCCGCTCTTCTCGGGTTTTCCATAATGATGTCGCTGCCCGCGGCAATGATCTTTTTGTCGCTGGTTCTAAAACCGACCGCGGCTCGCCGGCTCAATCTCGCTGCCGGAGCATTTTTTACCTTTGTAATGATCTTTATCGGAATTGCGACGATCGGTGAATGGATGATGTTTTATACCTATCTGGCCGCCGTCGAAACGACCCTCTCGTCAATGGTCGTCTTTTACGCCTGGCGTTGGGAAAGAACGGGTTGAAAATTTTACGGACATGAAAGAAATATGAACGCAACCCCCTTCGGCGTAAATCGAAAAACGGCCCGGATCGCCGGGTTTCTGTACCTCATCGTTGTTGTCACCGGAATATTCAGCCTGGCGTATGTACCTTCGCAGTTGATCGTTTCCGGCGATGCAGCTCAAACCTACCGCAATATTTTATCGTCCGAGCAATTGTTTCGAGCCGGGATCTTGAGCAGTGCCGTTTGCTATCTCGCCTTTCTGCTTCTGCCTTTTGTTCTATATCGGCTGCTTGGCCATATTGACGAGACCGCCGCGAAACTAATGGTTATCTTCTCGGTCGTGAGTGTTCCCATTTCGTTGTTAAATTTGCAAGATCGCTATGCCGTATTGGCTTTGATCCACAGTTCGGACCATCTCTTGGCTGTCGATGTTTCACAAAATTACGCCAAACTGAATTATCTACTTCAAAATTACAGCAACGGACTTCTGATCGCGCAGATCTTCTGGGGACTTTGGCTGCTGCCGCTGGGCTATCTTGTGTTCAGATCGGGTTTTCTTCCTAGGATCTTAGGGCTCTTTTTGATGATCGGCTGTTTCGGCTATCTTTTGAATTTCATTTGCCGAACGCTAATGGTCGATTTCGGTGCGACCGCTGTCTCCGGATATGTGACGATGCCGGCCGCATTCGGCGAGATAGGGACTTGTCTTTGGCTGCTGATCCGGGGCATAAGATCAGACAGCCTTCAAGACAACTAAGAATGGATAATTACAACCGCAGACAACGCCTGCGGCTTGGCGATTTCGTCTGTCGTCGGCAAGATCGTCTTTAGCCGATCAATTCAAAGATACCGGCTGCTCCCATACCGCCGCCGACACACATTGTGACCATTCCGTAACGAGCATTGCGACGCCTGAGTTCCTGCAGCACGGTCGCGGTCAGTTTCGCACCGGTGCAGCCGAGCGGATGCCCCAGAGCAACAGCTCCGCCATTGACGTTGACCTTGGCCGGATCCATCTCAAGCACCTTCATTACCGAAAGTCCTTGTGCGGCAAAAGCTTCGTTAAGCTCGAAAATATCGATCTGGTCCATTGTTAATCCGGCCATTTTCAAAGCTTTCGGTATTGCATAGACAGGGCCTATGCCCATTTCTTCGGGCAAGCAACCGGCAGTCGCGAACGAGACAAATCTTGCTAGCGGTGTGATGCCAAGCTCAGCCGCCTTGTCAGCCGACATGACAACCGCGGCGGCGGCTCCATCAGACATCTGCGAAGAATTCCCTGCCGTAACGGTCCCTTTGGCGTGAAATACAGGCCGCAGCTTTGCAAGCCCCTCCGGCGAGGTATCTGCCCGCGGCCCTTCGTCCTGCGCAAAAACGATCTCTTTACGACGCACCCGGCCTTTTTCATCAAATTCATCGACCAGAACATTGACCGGCACTATTTCCTCTGTAAATTTGCCTTCCTTGATGGCCGCCAACGCCTTTTGGTGCGACCCGTAAGAGAATGCGTCCGCCTGCTCGCGGCTGATCTCGTATTTCTTCGCGAGGTTCTCCGCCGTTAGTCCCATATTCAGGTAGTAATCCGGGTAGGTATTGACAATGGCGGGGTTTGGCCTTACGACATTGCCGCCCATTGGTATCATCGACATCGTTTCCAAACCGCCGGCGACTATTGCGTCCGCTCCGCCCGTCATGATGCGCTCAGCGGCTAGGGCGATCGTCTGCAGCCCCGACGAACAATAGCGGTTGACGGTCATCGCAGATGTTTCGACCGGCAGCCCGGCGGCGATCGATGCAGTGCGGGCAACGTTCATTCCCTGCTCCGCCTCCGGAAAAGCACAACCCATTATCACATCGTCGATCAAAGAAGCGTCTATGCCGGCTCGTCCCACCGCTTCTCTTATTGCCGCCGCTCCAAGGTCATCCGGCCTGGTGTTCCTAAAAGTTCCCTTCGGAGCCTTCCCGACAGCCGTACGCACAGCCGATACAATTACTGCTTCTTTCATATATGTACTACCTCGACCTATTAAATGAGTGAATGTTCATTCATTTTTGCATCATAAGGTTTTAAATGCAACTTTTTTGTTTGAATTTATTAAGTTTTCATATATCTTACTAGTGAATCTGGTCACCCGATCATCATTCAAAAGTTCTACCCTAAAACTAAAATAAGATCTGTATAGACGGATATGAAGACAATTTTCATTTATATTTGCGCGTTATTGTTAACGCTCACGGCGAACGTATTTGGACAAAACGCTGTTTTACAATGCCAGACCCAAATAAAAGCTAAACAATATGAAGAAGCTCTAAAAACCTGCGACGAAGCCGCTAGGAACGACCCGAAGACCGGAAATTTGGGCAAAGGCTTAGCGTATGCGGGGCTGTTTGATTGGTCGAACGCGATAAAGGTTTACACCGATATGATCGACGGCGATCCGAGGTCTGCGGAAGCATTCGTAAACCGTGGACTAGCGAATTACAACGCGGGAAATTTCAAGGCCGCTTACGAAGACCTGTCACAGGCATCGCGCATAGAACCTCGATTTGCCCCGCGGCTACAGCCGCACATCGACGCCGCTAGAGAGGTTGCAGAATTGCTTCCGGTTAAAAAAGCGACGCCTGATATTACAAAAAGGTCATTGACCGCTTCGCTTGCTGCAAATGACTTGCTGATCGGGCGGGCGTTGAAAAAGTTAAACAAAGAACCGCAAATAAATATTGACATGCTTGATCGGCAAATAGCGGACAAGATCGACGAAGCGGTCAGAATAAATAGATACAATTCGCACGCATATTCCATCAGAGCCGGTCTCTTTGAAGCTCAGGGACAGAACCCGAAAGCGTTAATTGAATATACGAAGGCGGTCGCGCTCGATCCGTTTTCTGCGGGCACGGTGTCAAATCGCGGCAAACTTTATATGAAGGTCAAAAGCTATAATCTTGCCGCCTCAGATTTTACCAAGGCCATCGAACTGGCCGGAACGCGATCTTCATCCTACTACACAGATCGTTCGGACGCTTATGAAAAAATGGGTATGCAGGAAAAAGCTCTGCAAGACCTCACAAAGGTCATAGAACTCGAACCCAAAAATGCCTTTGGTTACAATATGCGGGCAAGTTACTATGAAAGGCAAAAAGATAACGTAAAAGCTCTCGCCGACCTAAACAATGCTGTCGCCGTTGACCCCAAAGACGCCAGTAGCCGCCTTGCCCGATGTCGGCTTTTTAATGAGAATAAGAACTTTAACGCCGCCGCCGCAGATTGCACCGTAGCCATTGAACAAAAAAGTTTTATTATCTCTGATTCGGCAATGTATGAACGGGCAGTAGCCTACACGGGATCAAGAAAATTCGATCTTGCTTTTGCTGACCTATCAAAGGCGGAAGCGTCCAAGATGGTCTCATTAGCTGATATATTTGCCCAACGCGGTGTTATTTTTGACGCTCAGGGAAAAAAGGCTGACGCCGCCGCTGCCTTTAACGCCGCTCTGAAAGAAGATCCGAATAATAGAAAGGCTCTGGACGGATTAAAGGGCCGCAAATAGCGGTCATCTTACTGGTTTGAGGTCCTCGATCTTGTCCGAAACAGTTTGGTTCATCATTAAAGATTCGGCTCGTTCTTTGATCGCCTTATTCATTGCACGAAAACCGGCCGCCGTTCCTTTATCGAGACTCTTTGCGAAGAGCCTGACGAGAATGCCGTCAAAGTTTTCACCGTGAACAAATCTCACAGCTGCATCACCTTTCGGTTCAATACGAAAATAATGTTCGCCGTCAAAAAGACCGCTAAAAAACAGGCGTCCTAACCATCGAAGCTCGCGGGTTGCGTCGGCAGCTTTCACGATAGGTTTAAACGTCATCTCACGGCCGCCCTCCGGCCGGATCACGACGCGAAGCTTTTCGCCGACCGATAATTTCCCCGAGATCTCAAGAATAAAGGGATTCCATTGCGGATAGCTTGAAAGGTCTGTTAGCACTTCCCACACTTTTTCGGCGGAAGCGTTGATATCGATGTCTGTTTCAATACGTTTTTTCACTTTTCCATCGCAGTTTGAACCAACACGGGTTCAAGCAAATTTAGCAAAATCTTGGGGGCGATAGAGACCAAAAATCCGCGCTTGCCGCCATTTATATAGATCTTGTCCAGATCAAAAATGGAGGCTTCGGCATAAACTGGCATTTTTGTGCGGGTTCCGAATGGCGAGGTTCCGCCGACGAGATATCCGGTGAGTTTGTTTGCCTTTTCCGGTGTGGAAGGTTCGATCGACCTAACGCCAAGCGTTCGTGCCAGATTTTTGGTCGAAACATGGCGGTCGCCGTGCATTAAAACGATCAAGGGCTTTTTTTCATTAGTTTCGAAAACCAACGTTTTTATAACGGCGTGTTCATCAACGCCCAAAACCGCCGCCGAATGCCGAGTTCCGCCTTTTTCGACGTAATCAAAAACGAAAGGCTCAAACTCAGCATTTGCCTGTCTCAATTCCCTAATTGCAGGCGTGATCGGATAACTTGCTGACATGTTTATGTATCCGTTAAGATCTCCGTGATTCAGAGTTAGCAAAAGTTTTAGTCGTATTTCCCTGACCAACGCTAACCTTCGGAGAATGGAGCTTCTTTGAGTTCATAAGTTTGCATCGTTTTGAGCCGCTCCGTGACAGCTTTGGGTGACATATCAACTTTCATCTGCACATCAATAGTCAAAAGCTAATCGGCTCAAATCAAAAACGATAATATCTTATCAGCCGACCTCTTTATATCTGAAACAGTTCTTAATGTGGTCATTGACCATGCCTGTTGCCTGCATAAAAGCATAGATGATGGTCGTACCGACAAAATTAAAGCCGCGTTTTTTCAAGTCTTTGCTGATCGCATCCGATATCTCGGTAGCCGCCGGAATATCGCTCATCGAGACCTGTTCATTTTGCAGCGGGCGGCCGCCGACAAATTCCCATATATACTTATCAAAGCTGCCAAATTCTTCCTGCACGGCAATATATGCTTTGGCATTCCGGACGGCCGATGCTATCTTCAACCGATTGCGGACAATGCCCGGGTCCAGCAGCAGTTCAGCACATTTGGCTTCGTCATAAGCCGCGACCTTTTCGACATCAAACCCGTCAAATGCCCGTCGGTAATTCTCTCTTTTTTTCAGCACCGTATCCCAGCTAAGGCCGGCCTGTGCACCTTCAAGTATCAAAAATTCGAACAATCGCCGGTCATCGTGCAGCGGCACACCCCATTCTTTGTCATGATATTCGATCGCCAGATCGTTCCTCGGCCATTCGCAACGCATAGGGATAGTTTACTCCTTCTATACACATTTTAAGACTCTCGGTGTCCTGTTTCACCATTTTTTTTCGCATACCATTTCAGAATATTTAGGAGGATAGATCTGTGTCATTCGAAACAGTATTGACTTGCGCCATCATGGCCCGCGATGTGTATAACGATTCGATCAATTTCCCCGGCTGGCGACGCGCCGTCCAACCAGTTGCCGGGCCCGACGGCGGTTTTTACGGCGAAGCCCTGACAAACGACAAAGATGCAGTTATCGTAGCGGTTCGCGGCACGGCAGATTTCACCGATGCGATCGACGATCTGAGCATGGCCCCGCATCTCGACGGCGCCGGTGCAGAGGCAGCTATGAAGGAACTGGTCGCGGCATATTGCACGAATTTTCCGGCCCATTACAAAGATGCGGCTCAGGTGCCGGTTCATATTGCTAAACGCATTTTCCATGCAAAATCGAGCAATTTTATGGCTCCTTGGGCCAATCGCGTGCCCGAAGATCAAGCCCGTTTCGCCCGCGTTCTTGCCCTCCGGGCCTACCAGTTCTGCCAAGAAAAGCGTTATAAACTGTTATGCTTTGCGGGCCATTCATTGGGCGGGGCAATGTCGCAATATCTTAGCGAACAGACAGGCCCGGGCGGTGTATTGAACATACCCAAAAAGATCCCGGCAATATCTTTTAACGGCCCGAATATGGGCACTATTTCCGGTATGCGGCCGGGGCACGGAGACATCTTGTGCGTTAATTCGACACTTGATCCGCTTTCGCTTGCCACCAAGCTGGCCGGCAACCGCGATCACTCCACCAAAGGATATATTATGGTCAATACACTGCGCCCAACTCCGCCGCCGCAAGTTTCCAACCCGCCTGAAAATGCAGAGATCGGCCAATTTACTACGTGGTTCTTAGGTGCTTGCCGCCGTTACCACGGAATGGTTGAGCTTTGTAATGCTCTGATGAACGAAGATCCGGGAAATCGTTTATTAAGCTCGATCTTTAACTATCGTTGATCTTTAACGGCGGCTGCGGCGCGGCCGCCAGTCGGTCTTTAAGCATTCCAAGCGGCCCCTTACTCCGCTCAGGCCGCATGCGGCCGTTGCCGGTTAAACTTTACTGACCGGCCCGCAGAAATTAAAGCGAACACCTTTTATTGATTGGGACTATCCGTAAGGAGGTTTCTGACCAGTTTTTCCGGGTCTAGCCCGCTAAAATCAGCATAAGTTTCAGCAACGTTGCCCGTGGCCAAAATCTCTTCCGCCGGGTTGACTGTCGTCAGCCCAACACACTTCATTCCGGCCCGATGAGCGGCTAGAAACCCGCCGAAAGCATCTTCGAAAACGATACAATTCGCAGGTGCCACACCCAATTTGTCGGCCGAGATCAAAAAAGTTTCCGGATCAGGCTTGCCGTTCTTGACGTCGTCGGCGGTAGTCAGCGCATCAAAATAATGCCGAAGGTCCAACCCGTCCAGAATAAATTCCATATTTCGCGGCGAAGCGGCGGTTGAAACAGCAAGCTTAATGCCCAGTTTTTTCGACTTTTCCAAAAAGATCACCAGGCCGTCGAGCGGCTTGCGGTGCGGCAGATAAACCTCACGATAGAGGTCTTCTTTGCGGAGGGCAAGCTCCGCCAGCCGCTCGACAGACATTTCACCAAATACGCCCGGCAATATCTCCCGATTGGTCTTGCCGGCCGTTTCGATCAGAAACTTTCTTTCATTAAAGGGAACCTCGTTCTCTTCAAGCAACATCCGCCATGCATCGGTGTGGAAATGCATGTTGTCCACCAGCGTTCCATCCATATCAAAAATGAACGCCGTGTTCTTAAGATCTATCATCCTTTCTTTTTCGCTATATAAAGCGTCTTTTCTATTTCGGCGTGAACCGCGCCGTGTTTGTCCTTTAATTCAACAAGATAGATCCGGTCGATCGAGCGTTCGGTTTCGGTCAACCGTTTTATCTCGTCTATCTCTGCATCATCCAATCGGAAATCGGCGTAAAGCGTTTCGCGTCCCGGTTTGCGAAAACGGATCTTGGCGGCCTTGTCCCAAACGGTATAGCCTTTGCCGAGTATTTTCATCAGCATCAACATATAGATCGGATCAATACTCGCGTAGATACTGCCGCCGTAGATGGTGCCGACATAATTTCGCGTCCGCCAATTAAGAGGCAGTTTTATCTTGACCTCTTTATGATCTGCGGAAACATAGACCACTCGCCCGCCACTGCCCCGATATGCGGGAAAATGGTTGAATACAAAGCGAAACCATTTGCTTTTAAAGTCTTCGGGCATCTTTTATATACTGATGACAGCCGCGGTTTCGACCATCATCCGTCCTTTTTAGTTCCTCAGCGGCTTTCCCGTTTTGAGCATTGCGGCGATCCTTTCCTGCGTTTTTCGCTCACCGCACAAAGACAAAAATGCTTCCCGTTCGAGATCAAGCAGATATTGCTCCGAAACACGCGCCGTATGGTTCATATCGCCGCCGCTCATTACTTTCGCCAGCTTTTGCCCGATAAATTGATCGTGATCCGATATAAAATCGCCGCGCCGCATCATATGCAGGGCAAGCTTCATTGCGGCCTGTGCTGATTCTCCTAAGACGAGAATGTCCGTACGCTCCACCGGTTGGACATAACCGGCAGCCGCCAAATTCAACGCCTGTTGCTTGGCATCCGCTATCAATCGGTCGCCATTCATTGAAATGCTGTCGATATCCCGCAAGATGCCCCAGCTCTTGGCTTCTTGTGCAGATGTTGCCACCTTTCCCATACCGATCATTTCAAAAGTCTTTTTAAGGAACGATAATGCATCCGCGTCTGGTGTTGCAGCCGCCTTGTCCATCGCCCGCATTGTCATTTCTTTTGTTCCGCCGCCGGCCGGGATCAGCCCGACACCTACTTCGACCAAACCGATATAGGTTTCTGCGGCTGCCCGGGCAACATCGCCATGCATGGTCGTTTCACATCCGCCGCCGAGCGTCAGGCCGTAGGGGGCCGTAACCACCGGTATCGGCGAATATCGGATCTTCATTACGGCGTTTTGAAATTGACGGATCATTATATTGATGTCGTCCCATTCTTCTTCTTGTGCCGCCAAAAGCAGCATCATTATATTGGCACCCGCCGAAAAATTTCCGCCCTGATTTCCGATCACCAATCCCTTGAAATTTTTCGCTGCCTCGTCGATCGACCAATTGATCATTTGCACTGTGTCGCCGCCGATCGAATTCATTTTTGAATGAAATTCGAGACACGAAATACCGTCGCCGATATCGATCAGCGAAGCGCCTTTGTTCGATCTGATGACGCCGTTTCGTTCCTTGACCGCGCGGAGAACGGTAACGCCCGCTCTTTCGGGCATTGCTCTATATGCTCCGCTTACTAGGTCGTAATATTCCGTCAGGCCGTTCTCGGTTTTATAAAAGCTATCTGCTCCGGCCGCCAGCATTTTTTCTACGCTCGCCGGAACCTCTTGGCCTTCGGCCTTCATTCTTTCGACCGTTTCGCGAACGCCCGCCGCATCCCAGCTTTCAAAAACTCCGATCTCCCAACCAAATCCCCATTTGATCGCATTATCGATCTCTACTATCGTGTCGGCGATCTCCGGTATGCGATTGGCTGAATATCGAAAGGTCCGCGACATTGTTTTCCACAGAAATTCACCGACCTTGTCTTCGCCCCAGATCAGCTTCTTGATCCGGGCCGGCAGATCTTCGATCTGTTTTGCCGCGTCGAGCGAAGCAAATTTCGTCTTTTGCTGCGGCCCATATTCAAACGTTCCGAGATCCAGTTCTAATATTTCCGTTTTACCTTCGGCGTTCTTGCTTTTCTTATAGAATCCGCCCTTCGTCTTATCGCCGAGCAATTTTTTCTCGAGCATTGTTTCTATGACCGGCGGAACCAGAAAAACGTCGCGGTCCTCGTCTTCGGGCACGGCCGGATACAGGTTCTTGTTCACATGCACCAGCACATCCAGCCCCACCAGGTCCGAAGTCCGGAATGTCGCCGACGATGCATGTCCGATCGCCTTTCCCGTGATCTGATCTATCTCCGTCGGCTTAAAGCCCATCGCCAGCATCTCGTGCACCGTTGCCATCATTCCAAACGTCCCGATGCGGTTGGCAATAAAATTTGGCCGGTCTTTCGCCGGTACAACACCTTTGCCCAACCGTTGGTCTAGAAATTCTGATACCGCCGCCGTCAATTCTTTGTCGGTTTCAGGCGTCGGAATGACCTCAACCAGCTTCATATAGCGCGGCGGGTTGAAAAAGTGCATTCCGACAAAATGTTTCTTAAAATCTTCGGAAAATGGCTCGGCGATCGCTTCTATCGGGATGCCGCTTGTATTTGAAGCGATCACGGCTCCGGGCTTGCGGTATTTTTCGACTTCGGCAAACAGTTTGTGCTTGATCTCCAGATTCTCAACGACCGCTTCGATCACCAGATCACAGTCTTTAAGCTTGAGCATGTCGTCTTCAAAATTACCGATCGTGATCAGCTTTGCGTTGTCGGCCAGCATAAATGGAGCAGGCTTCAGCTTTTTAGCCGCTTCGAATAGAGAGGCAACGATCCGGTTGCGAACTGCCGGCGATCCCAGCGTCAAACCCTTTGCCTCTTCGGCCGGCAACAGTTCTCTTGGAGCAATATCCAACAATAGTGTCTCGATGCCCGCGTTTGATAGATGCGCGGCTATCGCCGCTCCCATTGTGCCGGCACCAAGTACCGCAGCCTTTCCGACGTTCATATGATTTGTTTTCCTTCTGGTCGATCCGCAGATCTAAGATCTATTGCGGATGATTATAACTGAATGAGCATTCATTCAGCAAATGCTTTAGCGTTCGAAGCAGTTGATAATTTGACATAAACCGTCGATTGGGCTGATACTTCCAACATTCGACGTTTTGCCGGACTTATCCGGTCGGGCATTCATCAAAAAAAATTACAATCTGCCCTATTTTTTGGAGGACTATGTTTAAGTTCGTATTACCACTTGCGGTTTTTATGGCTGCCCTTGCGGTTCCGGCTCTTGCTCAGGACAAATCTGCGGCCAAACCAACTGTTACTATTGCTGAAAAGAGTGCTGCTAAACCGGCCCCGGCACCGGCACCGCCGAGCGCATCAGCGGTGAAAAGCTCTCGCGGACCTGTGTTTCGCCCGACCAAAGAACAGATCAAAGAAGTTCAGACAATGCTCAAAGAAAAAGGCTCCTACAGCGGCGAAGCGACCGGTTCATACAATGATGAGACCCGCAAAGCGATCCGATCTTTTCAAAAGGATAACGGCCTGCGGCAAACCGGCACACTCAACCGTGCGACGCTGGAAAAATTCGGTATCGAATTGACCGAAGGTCAGAAAGCAATTCCGGTTTCGGAGAATTCTTTTGCAAAAGAAGGCGAGGACGCCAAGGCCCCTGCCGCCGAAATCGAAAAGAAACCCCGCAAAGCTCCTTTTCGCGCCAGCAAAGAGCAGATCAAAGAAGCTCAGAAACTGTTGAAAGAAAAGGCAATGTACACCGGTGAGGAAACGGGTAAGCTCGACACAGCGACCCGCGAAGGACTTAAAAAATTCCAAGCGGCGAACGAGATCAAAGTAACGGGCACGCTGAATAGGGCTACGCTCGAAAAACTCGGGATCGAACTGACCGAAAAGCAAAAGACGTATTAACAAAAGACGTAATAAGACCGTGCGGCCGGTCCATGTGTTCGGCTGCACCTCTTTTATTTCAAGGAGGCTAAATGAAAAACGTTTCGATCGTTCTGACAGTTATCTTTGCAGCATTTTGCGGCGGGTGTTATTCAAATACAGTGAAAGATGGCGGGGTCAATAATGCCAACGTCCGCACCGCACAGCCGACGCCTGCTCCGACGGCTGATACGACCAGCGTGAAAACTCTCGGGCAATACGCCATTCCCGGAAATTCCCGTTGGATAAATACCGATATCGATGTTCCGGAAGGCTGCGAGATCGCCGTATCCGCCGGCGGCAAGGTCGATGTCGGAGCGAGCTTCGGCGAACACGGGCCGGACGGCACGACCGAATTTGCCGATGTCAGCGGATATCCTGTCGAATCGGAAAAGCGCTACGGTCTTGCACTTCAGGTGACGACATCAAAAACCGAACCGACGGGGACGAACCGTGATGCGTGGGCTTATGCCGATCAGCAAAATCACGTCACGAAACAGGCGGGCCGGCTTTGGCTGGCGGTCAATGATGATGCTCCCGAGGACAACACGGGCCAATTCTTTGCCAAGATCCAACCTTGTCCAACGGCTTCGATAGATCGCAGCGGAGCTAAATAGACATTGACCACATAGGTTGATATGCAGGCAAATATATATACATATCTGACGCCGATCGCACTCGTTTTCGTTTTGCTCGAGGTGTTGGGTAATTACGTCTATCGCCGCGAATACATATCGTTTCCTGAGGCGATGGCCAATTTCGGGACCGCTCTGGCGAACCAAACGGTCAATGTATTGGTCGCCGTCGGCGTCTATTATATTTACGGCATTCTATGGGAGAATTATCGTCTTTTTACCATCGAACTTAATTGGTTCACGTTCATCCTGCTGCTGCTCGGTGTCGATCTGATCTTTTATTGGGTTCACCGATGGGGGCATTCGCTGAACATTATGTGGGCGGCCCACTCGCCGCACCATTCGGCCGAAGAGATGAATTTTATGGTGGCATTGCGTGCCAGTGTCACCCAGCGTCTCTGTTCATTCCTTTTCTTTTGGCCGCTTGCTCTGATCGGCTTCACGCCATTTGACATCTATATGATGGCCGGGCTGCATCTTTTCATCGCGTTCCTTCACCACACCGAATTCATCGGCAAGCTCGGCTGGTTTGAAAAATATTTCACAACCCCCTCACATCATCGCGTTCACCACGGCGTAAATTTCAAATATCTCGACAAAAATTTCGGCGAATTCCTGATCATTTGGGATAAGATGTTCGGCACGTTCGAAGAAGAGACCGATAAGGTCGTCTATGGCATCTATGACCACCCGCAAAGCTGGAATCCGGTTCGCATTAATTTTCATTTTTATATAGTTTTGTGGAAATATGCGATGGCGACGCCGCGTTTTTGGGATAAGGCTCGCGTTTGGTTCATGCCCGCCGGCTGGCGTCCACCCGGTGTTCCGCAAAAAGAGATGGTTGAGATCACGTCCGAAAATCAAGTGCGTTTCCGGCCTCCGATGTTCGAACATGCTCGAGCATATCTGATCGTTCAAGCGGCGGTCGGAGTATTTTTAATGCTCGGCATCATTTCCAACCTGCTCCAATGGAGCACCGGAGAACGCTGGCTGGGAGCCATTCTGTTGTGGTGGCACGTCATCAATTGGAGCGGCATCTTAGAAGCAAAAGCTTGGCTCTGGCTTTCTGAAAATCTGCGGATCGCAGCTACGGCCGCTGCTCTCGTCGCTTTTAACGAAGTTTACGCTCCCGGCGTCTATCTGGCTGCGATCGTGGTCGTTTCTTTGTTCTCTTTTATGTGGACGAACCTTTTCTTTCGGCCCGGCAGCCCGCAGATGGCCACCGCCTGAATATCCGGTATCTATGAAATATCTTCTATCGATATTGATCATCCTCATCTTCGCCTTTTCTGCTTTTTCACAATCTGCGGCGGAAAAAGAACGGATCGTCCGCAGTATTTCTTCGCTGATGGATCAGCAGGCCGCCGATTGGAACAATGGCGACCTCGACGGTTTCATGCGCGGATATTGGCGGTCTGACGCAACACTTTTCATCAGCGGCGACCGCGTTACGCGCGGCTGGCAGGCGACGCTAGACAACTATAAGAAGAGCTACCCGACCCGTGAAAAGATGGGCAATTTGACCTTTTCCGATCTGGAGATCGAGGTCATTTCAAAAGATGCTGCTATCGTCCTCGGAAGCTGGCGGCTCCAACGCTCCGGCGATCAGCCGAAAGGCAAGTTCACCTTGTTTTTTCGTAAAAAGAAAGAAGGCTGGCGCATAGTACGCGACCATACATCGTAAATAGCTTCTGGTACAGCTTTTGCCCCTTGCTCGGTTAAATGTCTTGAAACGATGCATTTACGGAGGGTGATCAAATGAAGGAAGAACAGAACCGCGAACAGGCGATCGAGAAATTAAAAGAGCTTATCGAAGGGATCGATTTTTGTATGCTGACCACTGTTTCCGGCGATATATTTCGCAGCCGGCCGATGTCCACGCAGCAATTCGAGTTTGACGGCGACCTGTGGTTTTTCACCAGCGACGAGACCGCCAAGGCAGAACAGGTAAATGCGGACGACCGCGTAAGTGTTACCTACACCGACCCGGCGGACAACAAGTTCGTCTCCGTTTTCGGCCGCGGCCACATCATTCGCGATCGGGCTAAAATGGAAGAATTGTGGAATCCGATCTTAAAAGCTTGGTTTCCGGACGGCCTTGAACAAAAAGACCTTGCTTTATTGCGGGTCAGCGTAGAGGAAGCCGAATATTGGGATATGTCGTCTTCGACACTAGTTCAGATAGCGGGTTTCGTTAAATCGCTGGTAAGCGGCAAACAGATCGATGCCGGCGATCATGCAAGTATAAGCATGTAGGCGTCTTTCAGCTTTTATCGACACCGAGGGCAAAGCCGGAATTTCCGGCTTTTTTCAATTTGCGGCTGTGTTTCAAAAAATGGTCGTAGCGTTCTTTGTCCGGTTTGGACATGGTCAGGATCTCGACACCTACCAAATATTTTTCGGTCGAAACATGCAAGCCGACCTTTTCATATCGCCGGCCGATGGCACGCATGCGGACCGGGCCCGTCGGCAGATCGATCTGCAGGTTTAATTCGCGGTTTTGCCCGACCAGGTAATTGTCTTTTAACCTGATGGCGGAAAGGACCATTCCGACACCGGTACCGCTCAGATCGCACGTTTCACCGGTCATATAGCTTTCATCGACCGTGCCGCGCAGCCGCATGACCTTGGTGTCCTGATCGAACCAGATCTTAACCGGAGCTTCAAATTTTCGCCGTGTCGCATGCGATCTTTCGGCAAAAACGCTGGTCAATAATGTTGCTATTTTCCTGATCATGATCTCGCCACCGAAATCGTCCTATCTATAATAGAACATTAAAATGCACGTTAATTCAACAGTTTACTGAAAAAAATTAACTAAGCGTTCATTTTTCCATTGGTTTGCCGCCATTGTCCGAACTTGTCAGCGATGGCGAATTTTTCCCCTTCAGCGTAACCAAAAACGAAAGCCGGCCGCTTTTTCCGTATTCGGCGGGTGTCGCGGTGGCCGAATAAACGCCGCCATCCTCGGCAAGTTTTACATCATATGTATAGCCCGTCGATTCAGATGTTTTGATATCGGCCGGCAACAGCCCCGCTCCGACCAATGCTTCGATGCCGGTAAATTTTCCGCCGTTTTGGGCGGCAAATGCCATCTGTGCTTTTGCTATTCGGTCGAGCATTTTACGGGCGTCATCCTCGTGGACCTGGATCCGCAATGCATAAAAATAATTGCGGCCTTCTTTCTTGATGCGTTCCTCGTCTGTTTCATCAACGGTCAATATGACCCACACATTTCCAGAGCGTCGCAGCTCGATCTGCTGAACCTCCAGTTTTTCCGGCTCCTCTCCCGGCAGCTGCACGGTAACGGTCGCCCGATCGCCTGATATTATTTCCCCGTTAATGACCACATTTGCCGGCACTGTGCTGCCGATCCTTTCCAGATCGATGGCAAATTCTTTCAATTCGGCGTCTGTCAGACCTTCGATCGCCGGCCGCAAGTTGGTCAAAAAGATCGCTTCGCGATAGCGTTTTTCGCGCAGCCCATTATAAAACGCCCGAACTGTATCAGCCGGCGAATTTGGTTCGATCTTTATCGCACTACCGGCCGGAACCGCCGGTTCTACAGCCGTCTTCTCGGCATTTACCGCAGTTTCGTCAGCCTTCGCTGTATCTGCGGTACATGCCGCCATTAGCAAGGCAAGCAGCAAAAGACAGTTGAGCGGCCCTTTAAGGAAAAGTTTAAGCAAAACGGCACTCCGTTAAAATAAGTTTGCGAGAATGGTCAATCTGAGGCGTCTCTAAGGAGGTAAAAAAGGACACGCCAAAAATGATTATAGCGTGTCCTGTGGAAAAATTGTGAAAAAATTTACATTTGTTCGGCTATTCGCCTTTTTTTCCGCCAAAAAGCATATCCCGCCCAACATAGTAGAGCAGCAATGCCAAGACCCAGAAAGGCAGCAGTCCGAGCCAATCAGAATTGGCCCCGGCAAAAAGCGGATTGCTTTTTTCTGACCAAGCCTCAAAAGCAGCAGTAGTGCTGCCGAGAAATTCCGCTGCCAAAGCAACTAGGATCCCGGCCAACGCACCGCCGGCGATATACCCGGAAGCAAGCAAAACACCGGAGCTCTTATCCGTTTCAGCGGCAATATCCTCATCCGAAAGCCCGCGTCGCTTGAACCGGGCGATCAGGTCTTTGTCCACTGCCCACCGCACCAAGCCGCCAACGAAGATCGGCGACGAGATCGAGATCGGCAGATACAACCCGACAGCAAATGCTAACGACGGGATACCCGCAAGTTCAAGCACAACAGCGATCATCACACCCAAAATGACCAACCCCCAAGGAAGCTCCTGGCTAAGGATGCCTTTGATGATATAACTCATCAGTGTCGCTTTCGGAGCAGCATATTTCGTCACTTTTGAACCGTCTGCCCGCTCTGTCACCGTACCGTTAATTCCCGGATCGATCATATAGACCGGCTGGCCTTGCTGGTTGATAAGGTACTTGGTCGATTCTCCCTTTTTCGTTTCGGTGTCGTGCCAGACGCGGTATGAGGCCGAATCGTTAAAATGTGCGTCATGAACCGTTTCGCTGCGGAACCCGCTGCCGTCCCGTGTAAGTTTATTTTCCGTGACCGTAAAATTTGCCGGAAAAGTTCCCGGTTCGACCTTCTGATACACGCTCGCGGCGGTATTGAGTTGGATCAGGATCGGCCCCAGCACCAGAGCCGAAGCCAGAGCTCCGACCAAGATCGCCACCTGTTGCCGCCGCGGTGTGGCACCGACCAAAAAGCCCGTCTTCAGGTCTTGCGATGTGGTTCCGCCGTTAGACGCCGCGATGCAAACGATGCCGCCCACGGAAAGAGCCGTTACAAAATATGGATCGGCAGCAGTCCAGCCGAGCACCAGGAATACCAAACAGGTCAACAGCAGCGTTGCCACCGTCATACCGGAGATCGGGTTTGATGACGAACCGATCTCACCCGTCAACCGCGATGAAACGGTTACAAAAAGGAAACCGAACAAAATGATCAAAATGGCCCCGAGAATGTTCATTTTCAGAGCCGGCACCAGCGTTATCACCACGATCAGCAGCAAGATGCCGCCGATCACAAATTTGATCGGAATGTCCTGATCCGTCCGCGGCAAGCTCGCCGGTTCCGCTGCTGCATCCGCGCGGCTGCCGCGAAAATCTGAGATCCCGCCGATGATCCCCTGCCAGATCAACGGAAGCGATCTGACCAGGCTTATGATACCGCCCGCCGCGACCGCTCCGGCACCGATATACAGAACGTAATCGCCCTGAATACTGTTTTTCCCCTGAATTCCCATTTGCGAGATAGGAACCGTGCCCGGCGCCAGAGCCTCGGTCAGGCCCGAACCGAAATATTTGATCAGCGGGATCAGAACTAGATAGGACAAAGCTCCGCCGGCGACCATAATGCCGGCAATGCGCGGCCCGATGATATAACCCACGCCGAGCAGGGCCGGATTATTTTCGATCGACACCGAACCGCCCTCAAACGGTTTGCCGAACACCTTTCCGGGCGTTTCTTTCCAGCCCTTAAAAACCTGCATTAACGTGTTGAATACGAATCCGACCGCAAATCCGATGCTGATGATCTTTCCGCCTTTGGTCGCCGCATCATCGTCGCCGGCCTTTTCCGCCTCGATCGAATGTTCGCGAGATTCTTTCGAAGCACCGGCGATCAGCACCTGAGCACATGCCGTACCTTCCGGATATTTCAATATGCCGTGCTGGTCGCGGATAAGAGCCCGCCGCAGCGGGATCATCATCAGAATGCCGATCAACCCGCCCAGCACTGCGACGAGTGTCACGCGCCAGATCTCGAGATCGAACCCTAAGATCAAGATCGCCGGCATAGTTACCCCGACGCCGAAAGCGATCGATTCACCCGCCGAACCGGCCGTCTGCACGACATTGTTCTCCAGAATTGTCGCGTCGCGCATGCCAAGTTTTGAAAGTATTCGAAAAAGCGTGATCGAGATCACGGCCACCGGTATTGAGGCAGAGACCGTAAGTCCTGCTTTTAACACCAGATACAGCGATGATGCCCCGAAAATGATCCCCAAAAGTGTGCCGACTATCAAGGGAAAAACACTTAGTTCGCGCAGTGTCGTGACCGAAGCCGGTATATAAGGACGAAATCTCTCAAGAAAAGGGTTATTCATATGTTCTTAATAAACCGAGCGAGCCGCAGCATTGGCCGTGCGGCTTTTTAGCCGGACCGGCCTTGACGGCCCGTCGCGATCCGAGGAAAGTTCTCTTCGGAATTTACAGGACATCGCCTAAAAACGCAACTTATTTCAACCGTCCAAATAGCCGATCTTCTGCTCGTCCATTTTCCGGAACCGCAAATAATGGTGACGCCTTCGTCATTTTCGGGTATCATGTGCACACAACGCTTTTTTCCAACATTCTAAAAACGGAGCATTTTTAGCCATGGATCTGACCACAAATCTGAATCTTCTCGCTATCTTCGCGATCATTGGCGGTGTCGGATTTCTCTTTCTGATACTTTCGCTGGTGGTCGGCGACGTTTTTGAAGCCGTCGGATTCGACCTTGATGGGCCCGATACGGGTTCCGATTTCGGTTTGCTCGATAGCCGTGTCATCGCGGTTTTTGTTACCGCTTTCGGCGGTTTCGGAGTGATCGGTGCCCAGCTTGGCTACGGGCCGGTCGCCAGTTCCGCCTTCGGCCTGTTAGGTGGACTGATCTTTGCAGCGGTGGTATCTATCTTCGGCCGCTTTTTGGTCAGCCAGCAAGCATCGAGTTCTGTCGTCGATGATCAACTTGTTGGCCGAAACGCTCAAGTTACCGTCGATATTCGTTCCGGCCAGCTTGGCCAGATCACGGCCCGTGTCGGCGAAGAGCGTGTAGAAAAGCTTGCCCGAACAAAAGACGGTGTCGAATTAAAAGCAGGTTCGATCGTTAAAATAACCGCTATCGCCGGCGATTCGGTGATAGTAGAAACTGAGTGAGGTAATTTTTTGTGGATGTTTTTGGCCAATATTCGATCTTGATAATTCCCGTGGTCGTGCTAGTTATTGTCGTTGGGCTCCTTTTGGCCCTGATGCTTATCTCGCGCAATTATATTAAAGTTTCGCCTAATCAGGCTGCCGTCATCTCCGGCCGCAGCCGCAAACTTGCCGATGGCACACAGGTAGGTTATCGTTTGGTTCGCGGCGGAGCGACACTCGTTTTTCCTTTTTTGGAAAAGGTCGAATATCTCGATCTGAATGTCATTACCGTTCCGCTGGCAACCTCGCGGGCATACACGGTCCAAGGCGTGCCGGTTTCGGTCAAGGCCGTCGCTAATGTCAAGATCAAGGGCGACGACACGTCTCTGCGCTCGGCGGCCGAACGTTTCCTCGGTATGCCGCAGGAACAATTTCATCGGCTTGTTTTCCAAACGCTCGAAGGACACCTTCGCGCCATTCTGGGCACATTGACCGTCGAAGAGATCAATAACGACCGCCAATCCTTCGCTCAAAAGCTGACCACCGAAGCCGCCGGCGATCTGGAAAAAATGGGTATTGGCCTGGACGCCTTGACCATCCAGGAAATATCCGACGAGGAAGGCTATCTCGACGCTCTCGGAAAACGCCGCACTGCTGAGGTCAAACGCGATGCCGAGATCGGCCAGGCCGAGGCGAACCGCGACTCTAAGATCAAAGCCTCGCTAGCCCTGCAGGAAGGCGAAAAGGTCCGGTTGGAAACCGAAGCCCAGATCGCCCAATCGCAGAGAGAGGCCGAGATCCAAAAAGCCCAGGTCCAGGCAGAGATCGAATCTGAGCGCGCCAAGGCTAATCAAGCGGGGCCGCTTTCCGAAGCCAAAGCTCAACAGCAGGTGACGGCCGAAGAAGTGCGCGTTGAAAAGATCCGTACGCAGGAAATGATCTCTGTGCAGGAACAAGAGGTCATGCGCAAAGAAAAAGAATTAGAAGCGAATGTCGTCAAACAAGCAGAGGCCGACCGCCGTGCCGCCGTGCTTCGAGCCCAGGGCTTGCAGGAATCGCAGATACTTGAAGCCGAGGGCCGCAAACAAGCTTTGATCGCTACCGCTGAGGCCGAAGCTCAAAAGCTGCAGCGTGAAGGCCAGGGACGTGCAACTGCGATCGAGGCCGAAGGTAGGGCAGAGGCCGAACGCATTCGTGCAGTCGGTTTGGCAGAGGCCGAAAAGTTGCAGGCCCAAGGCTTGGCACAGGCCAAATCGATCGAGGCTCAAGGTTTGGCAGAAGCGGCCGCGATCAAGGAAAAAGCCGCCGCATGGCGCGAATTCAACGACGCCGCCCGCCTGCAGACAATTCTCGAAAAATTGCCTGCGATCATCGAATCGTCCGCCCCGGTCTTTCAAGCCGTTTCCGAGCCGCTCGGCAAGATCGACAAGATCGTTATGATCGACCAAGGCGGCAGCGGCGACGGCCAGTCCAGCGGCATCAATCGCTTCGCCCAAACCGGACCGGCAGTTATCTTTTCATTGCTCCAGCAACTTGAGGCGTTGGGTCTCACCGTTCCCGAGGTGCTTGCCCAACTCGGCATTGCCGGCAACGGCGAAAAACCGCCCGCAGATTAGACGGACCGCGGACACTCCTGTCCGCTTTTTGACCGCATTGTCGGAACGCGGACACTCTTGTCCGCTCTTGGCCGCTTTTTCAACGCCGCCGAAGCGGCAGCAAGGTTTGGACACGATGGCGACGGCAAGCGGATCAAGAAGATCGTGCCGAATGGCGAATCTGTCATTTTCGTTTACGATGCGGCCGGCAAACTTATCGCCGAATACGCGAATCAAACCAACCAGACGCCGCAAGTCAGCTATTTGACAAACGACCACTTGGGCAGCCCTCGGATCAACACCGACGCGGACGGCAACATCAACGCCCGCCATGATTATCACCCGTTCGGGGAAGAGATCATCGGCACCGGCGGCCGGACACAAGGCCTGAATTACACCGCCGACGATGTCAGAAAACAATTCACCGGCTATGAACGGGATAATGAGTCAGAACTAGATTATGCAATAATCGCTACTACAACAGAAGCCATGGAAGGTTCACAGCCATCGATCCCTACAATATCATTATCGAGATGGAGAAAGGTGGGGATGCTGAAAAGAAGCAGAAGATTTTTACTAACTACATCTCCCAACCGCAGATTTGGAATAAGTACGTATATTCGATTAACAACCCGATAAATTATTCGGACCCTGACGGCAGACGCCCGCTTACTCAAGCTGAACAGGATCAGCTAAAACAATTCAGAGAATTGGGATATGCGTATTCTGTGGAGCGAATGAACTCGGATGATCCGAATCTTCGCTGGACAGCCGCTCAAGCAGAGGCGTTCCGACATCGGGTTGACGCTGCATCACAAGTTATCGAGAATGCGATTCTTGCCGTTCCCGACAAACAGGAAGATCCAAGAAACCTCAGGGTTGTTTTATATGCGATGAGCAAGTTTGGTAACCCACAGTTTACGAACAGTGGAGACGTTTATTTTAATTCCAATGGTGCAAAGGTCTCCTTAGGGAATGGTCAAAATAAATGCACTATTTTCATCGGTATCGCATACGCAAAAGGCGGCGGAATTGGATGGAAGGCAGGCAAAAATGCGGGCGGCTATCAAGTCGATTGGTGGAATAGAACTTGGGAATACCGAGTTCCGGTTGCTAACGCAATTGCTGACAACGGCCTTGCAAACTTCTCGGCAACATCAAGTCCAACTATGGGCGATGTGGTAATCGGCAAAGGAGTTGGCGGGGCCGGTGGACATGGCGGAATTTATATTAATTCTGATGTCGTAATTTCAGCAAACCAAACTCACGGAGTCAGGACTGGTAGCTTTGCATCTGATACGACACCAAACGGCGGATTCAGATATTTTACATATAAGCCATGAAGAGAGTACTTGTTGGAATCGGAATAGTCGTGGCTTTGGCACTCACGGCAGCATTCATTTTGATGTGGGGTCAGGGAAAGCTATTTCTTCGTGTGCCAGCGACTATTTCAATAAATGGTCACACGACCGCTGAGAGTGCGATCTATAAGTCCAGAACTGGCGAATATTTTTTGCTTTTAGATAAGGGAACGTCTAGGCACATAACTTATTGGATTGGTAAAGGAAAGATCGGAGTGCCGTCAGATATCATTCCGTCAATGGGAACATTGTCTTTCCAAACCCACAATCTTCTTGTGTGTCTGGATGCTGAGATTGATCTATTGGGCGAGATGGGTTGGGAAGGTTCTAATCCGAAATTGTCAGTGTCTGACAAACAAATCAGCTTTCAAGCTATGAACGATCAGATTGACGTTCAATTCTGAATAAATCAACTACAAAACTTTATCGAAAGGCGTGACGGCGGTTCACGCCTTTTGCTATGTAGTTTGGCGGTCGCTGGGTTAAGCAGGCTTCGAGGAGGCGGCGATCTTTTTGTTGCTGAGAGAGGAGATCATTTTGCTTTGATACAATAGCCTGTTTTTATATTTTCGATAGTTTGGATTGTTCGACCTTACCTCACCCGCCGCCTTCGTACCGATCCCAGACGTAATACCATTCGTCGCCTTGGTTGATGACCATCAGCAGCGAATCGGCAAAGTTGGCGGGCGTGGTCGCTCCGGTATCGCCGATGCCAAGATCGATCTCGCTGATAGGATCTTCGTCAATGCTGTGAGAGCCGTCGCCGGATGCGTAATAGATGCCTGCTGTTCCGACCGGGCCGGGCTGTAAAGCCACGCTTCCGCCGGTTGGATAAAGACACAGCACCGCCGAAGGCAATCCTGACCAGATCTCGATCCACAGACCGGAGCCGCCGGAGTTCCAACTTTCCGTTCGCCTGATCGGCACATAGCCGTAATCATCAACCAATTCGCCGATAGAGTAGTTGGTTACATCCCAATAGAAACCATAATAATCGCCCGGATCATAATCAAAGGTCGCAAAGTCCGTAAACACCTCGCCGCGGTTCCACGATACATAATTACCGGAGATCGTTTCTATGCCGCTCCTACGGAGCTCGTTTGTTTGGGTCGCGGTGGCTATAAATATGACGCTCCTAGCGGAGCTGCGGCGGCGTTCCGCATGGAGCCGAGCGGGATAGCAGCAAATCGTCGTTGCGAAAAAGAAAGAACCCAGTCGCTA
>CAKZGE010000003.1 GCA_936914845.1 uncultured Chloracidobacterium sp. | reverse complement strand
TCTCCCCTCTCCCCTCTCCCCTTACAAGAGCGGACAAGAGTGTCCGCGTTCCGTCCCCGACTTACGACTTAAGACTCACGACTTAAGGCTTTACGCGCGTGTCCGCGTTCCGTAACCGACTCACGACTTAAGACTTTACGCGCGTTCCGGCGTTCCGCAGAAGAGCTTTTAGGCATCCTTTTGGTAAACTAATGCTTTCGTCTGGTAGGATAAAGGCTTTATTTGGATGTTAAAAGAGAATATCAAAGAAACTCGTTTGCCGAACGGATCGGTCGTCTTGACGGACAAGATGCCAGACGTACGTTCCGCAATGATAGGGCTTTTCTTTCGCTGCGGTTCGCGCCACGAACCGGCCGAATTGAACGGCATTACACATTTCATCGAACATTGCGTTTTTAAGGGGACACAGAAACGCACAGCTCTTGATATTGCCATCGAAACCGACCGGTTGGGCGGCAATATGGATGCTTTTACAACGCATGAGGAAACAGGGTTTGCCATTAAGGTCATCGATGACCGGGTCGAAGACGCTTTTGATCTGCTGGCCGATATGCTGGTCCAGCCTACCTTTTCCGCCGGCGACCTCAAAAGCGAACGCCAAGTTATAATCGAAGAGATAAAAATGACGGAAGATTCGCCGGAAGAACGTCTCGGCGACATTTTTACCGAAACGTTTTTCGCCGGCCATCCGCTTGGGCTTTCGATCGCGGGCACGCCAAAGACCGTTCGGTCTTTCGATCGAAGCAAGACCGCCGCTTATCATGCGGAAATGTTTCAGCCGCGAAATCTGGTCATTGCCGCGGCGGGCAACATCGACCACGAACGTCTGCTGAAACTTGTCGAAAACACATTTGGCGGATCGAACACAAAGACGAAACCCCTGCCGAAAACCCGCAAACCGACACCGCAGGCTTCTGTCACCATCAAGAAAGATGCCTCGCTGGAACAAGCTCATTTTATCGTCGCCTTGCCATTTGTCGGCGGGGCTGACCCGTTGCGTTACCAAGCTGACCTTTTGACGAATATAATCGGCGGCGGCACATCAAGCCGTTTGTGGCAAAAGATCCGCGAAGAACGAGGTTTGGCCTACAGCGTCGGAGCAAGTTCTGTCATGTATCGCGATTGCGGCTTCTTTTCGATGTTCGCGGCAACTTCGCCCAAGCATTTTAATGAGGCGGTCGATATTTCCATCGCCGAACTTCGCCGCGTCGCTGCTGATGGTGTCAGCCAAGCAGAGGTCGAATTGGTAAAGGAACAAACGCGGGCTTCGATCTTGCTCGGTTTGGAAGATTCGGCCGGAAGAGCCGCTTCGCTCGCCCACTCCGAAATGCTCCATGGCCGCCAGATCGCGATAGAAGAAACACTTGCCGGTGTTGAAGCAGTAACAGCGGCGGATCTCAAAAAGCTGGCCCGAAGATATTTTAAGACCGGAAAGATAACGCTTACGGCTCTTGGCGACCTAAAAGGCATAAAAGTTTCAACCGATCGCCTGGCTATTTGAACGTCAGTAATATTTTGCTTGCAATTTGGGTGACTTTAATGTAGTCTAATTCTTTTGATAATTCCTTTTCTCTTTGTCGACGGTAAGTTCGCCCTCATTGTGAGGCAGCGTTTTAGATAGTTTGAGAATTGGTAAGTTTTTTCTGTCAGAAGCGGCTGTTGCATCAGTTTTCAGCCTTCTTACGCCGGTTCTTCGCTGCTACCGTTACACCGAATTTTCACTCCGCGTCAGACACTTCTTAATCGATCGGATCTTAATTTAACGCCGAGCGTCTATCGTTGCGGATATCCGATCATACTTGGATATACAATTAAATGAACTTTAAAGATCTTGGTTTGCACGCCTCTCTGTGGACGCGTTGTGAACAACTTGGTTTTGAAACACCGACGCCTATTCAAAGCAAGGCGATACCCTATATTTTAGACGGCGAAGACCTGATCGCCACGGCGGAGACCGGAACCGGTAAAACAGCGGCATTTTTGCTCCCGATATTGCACCGCTTAGGCTCAAAACGTAAAAATTGGACCACGGTGCTTATCCTTTCTCCGACCCGGGAATTGGCCAATCAGTCTGATGCAGCTTGCCGTCAATTTGCTCCGAAGCATATTAAATGCGCTTCGATCATTGGCGGTTCGGGCTATGGCCGCCAGATCGACGCCATCCGACGCGGTGTAAATATTCTTATAGCTACTCCGGGCCGCCTGATCGATTTCATGGAGCAGGAAATGATCGATCTCTCAAAGATCGATACATTGGTCTTGGATGAAGCCGATCGTATGCTTGATATGGGTTTTCTGCCGGCGATCAAACGGATCGTAAAGGCTTTGCCGGAAGATCGGCAAACGCTTTTCTTCTCAGCCACAATGGCTCCTGATATCGATCGTATCGCACGCACCTTTGTAACCGATCCCGAATATGTGTCGGTCAGCCGTCCCGGCAAGGCAGCCGCTACGATCGACCAAAAAGCTTATCCGGTCGCCCATCAATTCAAAATGCCGCTTTTGCTCGATCTTTTAGGCAAAGAAGATTTTGAACGAGTTTTGGTCTTTACCCGAACAAAGCGCGGCGCAGATAGATTGGCCCATATTTTAGAAAAACGTGAGGTGAGTTCGAACCGGATCCACGGCGACCGTTCGCAGTCGCAGCGTGAGGCCGCCTTGCGAAGCTTCCGTTCCGGCAAGACCAAGGTCTTGATCGCGACGGATGTTGCGGCTCGGGGCATTGATATCGATCAGGTATCACATGTTATCAATTATGATATTCCGGAGGCACCGGAAGATTACGTACACCGCATCGGCCGTACGGGCCGAGCCGGAAAAAAAGGCCGGGCTATTACGCTTTTTACCGAAGCCGAAGAACATTCCATGCGCGCCATCGAAAAACTTACGGGACAATCGGTCGAACGAATTCTTCTGCCGGATTTCGGCGGAACGCTCATCGCACCGCCGATAGCGGCCAAAAAGCCGGCAACCCGGACTTTTCGTTCGTACGGACGCGGACGCCGCCGCTAGGATCAACTGCTCATAACAAAAAAAGAGGCCGCCATTATTGCGATGGCAGCCTCTTTAATTTTCCGGCAAATTTGTCTATTTCCGGCCTTTTAACAACAGTCCGACCACAAGCCCGATGGCGGCCGAGATCAGAATGGTCTGTCCCGGCTTCTGCCGAGCAAATTCCTTCGCATCCTCGATCAATTCTTTCGGATCTTTGTTCTGCAGCTCCTTGAATTTATCGCCTGCTTGCGAAAATTTCTCTTCCGCATAAACTTTTGCCCGTGTCGCCGCATCCTGCAGCTTCTCTCCATATTCTTGTGCCTGCATTTTAAGATCTCCTAAGAATTCGTCGTCTTGGGACGTACCCGCATATGAGCCTTCTGCCGGTGCCAAAGGAACTAGGCTCTGTTCGAGTTCCTTTTCCGCTTTTTTAACTTCCGATTCGAAATCAGACATTTTTCCTTCCTCCCTTCCTCTCCGCATATCGCAGCACTGATCTTTTTCCGCCTGCGAAATTTTCAGATGTAGCCTATGCGAATAATAGTTGTAACGTTTTTTTTCTAAATTAAGTTCGAAACATTTTCATCCCTGAGCGAATTTCTAGTATTTCTTTGACGCGTTGATAACTGGACGGCACAGTGGGCTGTGATCGGGCTTACAAGCAGCAAATACGGGAAATTATATTTTTGTAAAGTTTCGCCTTGACAACATTTGGTGAAAGTGAGAATCTTGATTTTTTCTCGGTAAGTAAGCACTTACATAATCATGCAGGGGAGGCGTTTTATTGATCGACCATCTTTTTTCATGCGGCCCGCACGGCCGGCTTAAAGCAACCGAAAGGCGCGAGCAAATATTGCACACCGCTATCCGGTTGTTTTCGCAACGCGGCTTTAGCGGCACCACCACCAAGCAGATCGCCCAAGCGGCCGGCGTGTCAGAAGCAATGGTATTTCGCCATTTTGCGACCAAGGACGAACTGTACGCGGCGATAATCCACAGCAAGGCATGCATTGATGGATTGACGATCCTGCCGTGGGAACAGAACGAGAACATTCTTGCCGCAATGAAGGCCAAAGATGATCATAGGCTGTTTTACGAATTCGGCCTGGAATCAATGACGAAGCACCAGTCGGATGCTGATTTTATTCGCCTGCTTCTGTTTTCCGCTCTGGAAGAGCATGATATTTCAAAATATTTTTTTAACGAATTTGCCGGGAAGGTATATGAATTTTTATCTGAATATATTCGAACACGGCAAGAGGACGGCGATTTCAAGCCTGTGGATCCGCGGATCGTTGTCCGCATATTGCTTGGAACGTGGATACATCATTCGCTGAACATAATTTTGTGGGACACCGATCGAAAACTGCTGAATATATCGAACGAAGAAGCAGCAAAAGAATTTGCCGATGTGGTCCTGAATGGCATTTTGATCAAAAAATAGAAAGCTAATTTTATGAAAAAGACAAGTCTTTTCATTTTAACACTTACGGCATTTACAAGTTCGCTCGCCCTGGTTGGATGCGGACGTAATGCTAATACCGCCAATAACGCCAATGCACAACCCGCGGTCGTTCAAGTAACGACGGCGGCCGCTGAGATCAAGCCGATCCCTTCGTATATCGAAGCGACCGGAAGTTTGGCGAGTGATGCCCAGACGGACGTAGCTCCTGCTGTAGGAGGAAAGATCGTCGAGGTCAATTTTGATATTGGCAGCTATGTGAAGCAGGGCGACGTTCTTGTAAGGCTCGACAGCCGTGACGCAGCTATCCGGCTGGAACAAGCCCGTGCTCAGGTCGAACAGCAACGTCAAGCCGCCGCTCAGGCAGAGGCCGGTGTAGCCCAGTCAATTGCGAATCTTCGTTCTACGCAGGACCGACTCGGCGTAAAGGACGGGGAAACATCCCGCGTAAATGATTTTCCGCAGGTAAAAGCCGTATCAGCTCAACTTGACCTTGCCGAACGGGAGTTTCGCCGGGCTGAAAAATTGCTTGCCACCGGCGATGTATCAAAGTCAATTTACGACCAGCGAAAAGCTCAACGCGACCAGCTGAACGGCCAATTGGATGAAGCCCGATCGAACGCGGCGGTGGCGATAAGAGCTATCAATATCGCCCAAACCGGCGTAGAGACAGCAAAAGCCGCCGCGGGAGCGGCCCGAGCGGGCATCGCTACGGCCGAGGCTCAAGTAGCGGCCGCCCAAAAGGCCGTGTCGGACAACGCCGTCTATGCTCCCATCAGCGGTTATGTTGCTGAACGAACTGCGGATGTCGGTGAATACATTTCACCAAACACCCCGAACGCCAAGATCGCGACGATCGTCCGCACATCAACCCTGCGCGTTATGATCGATATTCCCGAACAATACGTTGGAAAGGTGGCAACCGGTCAGGGTGTTTCGCTGCAGACCAGTGCCTATCCGGATCGCAGTTTTGCGGGCACCATAGCACGTATCGCCCCGCGATTGAATACCACATCACGGGCCTTAACGGTCGAAGCCGAAGTACAGAATGTTGACGGGTTACTGAAACCGGGACAATTTGCGACAGTCCGCATAACTCAGTCGCAACCAGAACCGGCGGTCGTCATTCCGGCAAAGGCGGTCAAAACCAGCGGTGATATCAATTCCGTTTTCGTGGTAAAGGACGGCGTGGCTCGCGAACAATTCGTCCAGCTTGGACTTCTTGAGGGTGATACGATCCAGGTCAAAAATGGCATTGTCGAAGGCGATCGAATAGTCGTAAGCGACCTCGGTCAGTTACGCGACGGGATAATGGTTGCTCAATGATCGCGTACGCGGTTTGCCCGGATCGCCGGGCTTTGAATTTGCAGATATTGGACTCTAATTTATGCAGTGGTTAGCAGAAATATGTGTTAAACGGCCTGTTTTCGCGACGATGCTCATAATGTCGCTGGTCGTTGTCGGAACTTATTCGTTTTTCAGCCTGGGTGTCGATCTGTTCCCGAAAGTGGACTTCCCTACCGTAACGGTTCAGGTGGTGAATCTTGGTTCGTCGCCGCAAGAGATCGAAACGGAGATCACGGAAAAGATCGAAGAGGCTGTTAACACGATCAGCGGTATCGATGAACTTCGATCTTCGTCTATCGAAGGCATGTCGCGCGTTTACGTCCAGTTCGTGCTTGAAAAAGACGTGAACGTTGCCGCCCAAGAGGTTGAGAACCGTGTGCAAACGGTGATTCCAAATCTGCCCGTCACAGCCGAACAGCCGACGGTCATGAAGCTCGATTCTGATGCCGCACCGGTTCTTCGTATCGTTGTATCGGCCCCGACCAATATTCGCGAGGTCACAGAGGTTGCGCGCAAGCAGGTCAAGGAACGCATCGAATCGATCAACGGTGTCGGCCAGGTTTCGCTCATCGGCGGCCGGCAGCGTCAGATAAACGTTTGGGTCGATCCCGACAAAATGCGGGCCTACAATATTACACCGGCTCAAGTGTCTAATGCTCTTCGCATTCAAAACATTGAATTTCCGAGCGGTCGTCTTGACGAGGGACAAAAAGAAACGAGTGTTAGAACCCTCGGAAAAGTTAAGCAGATCGAAGATTTCGGCAGCGTAGTAGTGGCAGATCGCGGCGGATATCAGGTTCAGATCAACGACATCGCCAGGGTCGAGGACGGGGCCGAAGAGATGCGTTCGGAGGCACGCTTAAATGGTTTGCCGGCTGTAACTCTGGTGGTGGCCAAACAATCGGGGCAAAATACTGTTGCGGTCGCCGATGCTCTAAAAGAACGCTTGAACGAGATCCAACCCTCGCTTCCCGAAGGCTACGAACTTCGCATCATTGGCGATAACTCAAGATTTATCGAAGCATCACTTGGAGCGATCGAAGAACACCTTGTGCTCGGTTCGATCTTTGCATGTATCGTCGTATTTCTGTTCCTGTGGAATATCCGAACTACGTTCATTGCAGCTCTCGCCATTCCAACGTCGATCATCTCGACATTTGCACTTGTTTATGCGATGGGGTACACGCTGAATTCGATCACGATGCTTTCGCTGACCCTGATGGTCGGTATCGTTATCGACGACGCGATCGTTGTGCTCGAGAACATTTTCCGCTTCGTGGAAGAAAAGGGTATGGACCCGTTCCAGGCGGCGATCGAGGGCACGAAAGAGATCGGCCTAGCTGTGCTTGCGACGACGCTTTCGCTGATGGCAGTATTCGTCCCGATCGGCTTTATGCAGGGCATCGTCGGCCGCTTTATGTCTAGCTTCGGCCTGACGGCGGCATTCGCGGTAGCTGTTTCGCTGTTGGTTTCGTTTACCCTGACACCGATGCTCGCGGCCCGGCTTATTAAGGTTGATAAGAAAGAAGAACCGGAGGACGAAAGCGGACAGATCGAGGGCGACGGCATGCTCGCGAAGGTCGAGCATGATCCGCACGGAGCAAATAACCGCGGCTTTTATAAATATATTGACGGGGCTTATACCGCAATGCTCAAGTTCTCGATGGCCCATCGGTGGCTCATCGTGGTTCTTTGCGGTTTGGTTTTCCTAAGCATTATTCCGTTGTTTATGGCTGTCGGCAAGAACTTTTTGCCGGTGGACGATCAATCACAATTCGAGGTTTCGGCTCGTGCCCCCGAGGGAAGTTCGCTTGCGGAAACGTCGCTGACGCTTGAGCGAATTGCAACTGAAATAAGAAAACAGGAGGGCGTGACCGATACGCTTGTAACGGTGGGCGGCGGCGACCAGGGTGTAGTCAATAACGGATCGATCTACGTCAAACTTTCCGAGATATCGGACCGAAGCAAATCGCAGGAGCAGATGATGTCCGATACCCGCGAATTGCTCAAGCAGTATCCGAACCTTCGGCCGAGTGTGCAGCCTGTTCAGGCCTTCTCTGGCGGTGGTTTCCGTAATGCCAATGTTCAATTCATGATCGCCGGTCCTGATCTGGAGCAGCTCCGCATCTATTCGGAAAAGATCCTCGAGCAGATGAAGTCGATTCCCGACGCGGTCGATGTCGATACAACTTTGATCAGCGGCAAACCGGAAGTGCAGCTTACGGTAGATCGTGCAAAGGCAGCAGATCTAGGGGTTCAGGTTGGTGATGTTTCGCAGGCGTTGAACACACTGGTCGCAGGACAAGAAGCGACGACCTTTAACGAAGGGACCGAGCAGTACGAAGTCTGGGTTCGCGCTGACAATCAGTTTCGAACCAGCATTGAAGGATTAAAAAGAATGATCGTACCTTCGACCACGGTCGGTTGGGTAACGCTTGACCAATTGATCAGATCTAGCCCCGGGGCCGGACCAAGTTCGATCGAGCGTGTTAATAGACAACGTCAGGTAACGCTGCTTGCCAATACCATTCCGGGTGGTTCAGCCCAGAACATCCAAAATGGCATCAATGCTGCAGTCGCTCAATTGAGTTTACCACCCGGGTACACAACAGGTTACGTCGGACAGTCGAAGGAAATGGGTAAAGCCGGCATGTACTTTATGCTCGCGATCATGCTTTCGTTCGTGTTCATGTACATCGTGCTCGCTGCTCAGTTCGAATCGTTCATCCACCCGGTGACCATTCTGCTCACGCTGCCGCTTTCGATCCCGTTCGGCATCCTTAGCTTGTTGGTGCTGGGCCAAACTGTGAACATCTTCTCCGGTCTCGGCCTGCTGCTGCTTTTCGGCGTGGTCAAAAAGAACGCGATCTTGCAGATCGACCATACGAGCCATCTGCGTTCGCAGGGAATGAGCCGTTACGACGCGATCATTCAGGCAAATCGAGACCGGCTTCGCCCGATCTTGATGACGACCATTGCTCTTGTTGCGGGTATGATCCCGCTTGTTATCTCAACGGGCCCCGGCTCCGGTACTAACCGCTCTATCGGCGTACTCGTTGTTGGTGGGCAATCGCTCTGTTTGCTATTGACCCTTTTGGCGGTGCCGGTCTTCTATTCGATCTTTGATGACCTGGGCGAACTTCATATTTTTCGCCGGATAGGGGATTTCTCGAACTGGATGTTCGGTGGCATTAGGCGTCGCTTTTCTTCTGTGACGAGTTCGTTGACGGGTAAATTTTAATTTTGGCACGGCCAATTTATTTATATGTATAAGCGTTTATTTATTGCTTTTATATTTCTGACCGCAGCCGGTGCCGTTGGCGCTTCCGCTCAGGACGCATCGCCGACACCTACACCGCTGCCGCCGGCCGCTGACACGCAAAGCGTTCAGCCGGAGGATCTTTCCGGCGTGCCGGCCATCGCTCCCGATTACAAATATGATGACCGCTCTTTGCCTGATCTGGGTCGTGTCGGCGTCGATATGGATAACGCCAAACCGCTCGGGCTGCAAGAAGCGATCACCTTGGCGTTGGAAAATAACAGGGACATCGAGGTAACACGTAAAAATGTTCGCATTGCCGAATTTGATCTCAAGGCGGCTAAGGGCGTATATGAACCTCGATTTGCAGGCGATGTACATTACGAAAGAGCCAAAACGCCGGTTTTCAGCTTTTTTGGCGGTGGCCCGGACGGCACATTGACCCAGACCAATATCGTCGGCAATATCGGCTTGCAAGGCCTGGTGCGCTCAACCGGCGGCAGCTTCAGCGTTCAGGCGGACAGCGGCCGCAACACCACGAACAACCTTTTCTCGCTGGTCAATCCGATCTATAGCTCGAACCTGCGTTTTGCTTACACTCAGCCAATATTCCGCGGGCTTCGTTTTGACCAGAATCGCCGCACCATTGAAATTGCCAAACGAAATCTGGCCTTAACGGACACTCAATTTCGCCAGCGTTCCATTGAGGTGATCGCAAACGTCCAGCGTTCATATTGGGATCTTGCTTATGCTCTGCGAAATCTGCAAGTTCAGCAGGAGGGCGTTCGAGACGCGAAAAAGCAACTTGAACATAATCGTCGTTTGGTTGACGAAGGCCAATTGGCTCCGATCGACGTAGTAGCGGCGGAAACACAGGTCGCTAATTTCGAATTGTCTGTCTATGACGCCTTGAATATAGTTACGCAAGCCGAAAATGCGCTCAAAAATTTGATCTCGCCAAATCGCAGCAATGCAATTTGGACCGAATCCATCACTCCGGTGGAATCGATTCGGCTCGATGCTCCGCGAACTTCGTTGAACGAAGCTTTGGTTGCCGCAATGCAGAACCGTCCCGAGATAGACATCAATGAAACTCAGAAAGAGATCAATCGAATTGACCAGCGGTACTTCAAGGATCAGAAAAAGCCGCAGATCGACCTTGTAGCGAGTTACACCGCAGCAGGATCCGCGGGGTCTCTTAACCCAGACGCGACAAATCCGCTGGCCAATACCTTGCTCATGAATACTTTGATAACGCGGTTGAATACGGTCTCAGCAGGTACGAACCCGGAATTGCCGCCGATCCCCCCGATCATTACAACGCCGCAAACGCTGCCCGACAATCTTATCGGAGGCTACGGCGATGCGTTCGGCAATATGTTTGCCAATCGCTACCCGACCTTCCGCGTAGGGGTTCAATTCAATTTGCCGCTATTTGGCAATAAGACCGCTCGGGCCCAATATGGACGCTCTTTGGTTGAAAGCGAACGTCTCGAAACCCAGCGTGAACAGTTGGAGCAAGGTATTCAGGTCGAGGTGCGCAACGCGTTGCAAATGCTGCGAACGGCCGAAGCACGCCTTCGTGCTGCCGGCATCGCCCGTGCGAATTCGGAAAAGCAATATGATTCGGAAAAGCGCAAGCTGGACGAAGGGCAATCAGACATCTACAAGGTGCTTGAACGTCAAACTGCTTTGACCACTGCTCGGAGCCAGGAACTGCGGGCGCAAACGGAGCTGAATAAAGCGATCGCCGATCTTGAAAAAGCAACCGGCAATACGCTTAAAACCAACAATGTCCAGCCGAAGTAAAAAAGATGAAAGCGGTCTATATCGCTAATTTTGGCGGGCCGGAAGAAATGTCGATCCGGGAGATCGCCGAACCGCCGGCGCCTATCGGGCGTGAGGTCATGGTGCGTGTCCGTGCCGCCGCTCTCAATCGCGCCGACCTTCTGCAAAGAGCGGGTCTTTATCCGCCGCCGAAGGGATTTTCGCCAAACGTTCCGGGGCTGGAATTTGCGGGCGATGTAATTGAACGCGGTTCTGGCTGCCGGTGCGAATTCGCCTCTGGTCGGGTCATGGCAATAACCGGCGGCGAAGCCCAAGCGGAGTTCATCACGATCGATGAGCGGCAATTGATCGAGATCCCGGCAAACCTCGACCATGTTCAAGCCGCCGCTGTTCCGGAAGCTTTCATCACCGCGCATGACGCGGTCTTTTCCCAAGCTAGGCTAGAAAGCAATGAAACGCTTGTAATTCATGCAGTGGGCTCCGGCGTGGGCCTGGCGGCTTTGCAAATGGCTAAGGTCTCCGGTGCATCTGTCATCGGAACGTCGCGGACTAAAGAAAAGCTCGACCGCTGTCACGAATTCGGCTTGGATTTTCCGGTAAAGGCGGACAACGGAGCAGAGGTCGCTGCCGCAATCGCGGAGATCGCTCCGCGGGGTGCCGATGTGGTTCTCGACCTTGTCGGGGCAAAATACTTTTCGGCGAACATCAGGATCTTGACACCCAAAGGACGCCTAATGCTCGTCGGCCTTACGGGCGGAGCCTCCGCCGAAATTGATCTGGCACCCATTCTCGCGAAACGGTTGAATATCAAGGGAACTGTGCTTCGTGGGCGTTCGCCCGAAGAAAAGGCCGAAGCCTCGGCTCTTTTTGCCCGACAATTTATACCGATGTTCGAAACAGGGCAGCTACGCCCGAATGTTGACCGTGTCTTTCCATTTTCAGATGTCGCCGAAGCCCATCGGTACCTTGCTTCCAACAAAAGTTTCGGTAAGGTTATTCTCACCTTCTAGATATTCGGCCTTCGGAACTCATGAGATTTCTTTCGCAACCTGATAAAATATTGTTGTTAGAGAGCGGTTATGCACTTCACCAAAACTATCTTTATGACCGGATTTCCGGGCTTTATTGCCGAAAGGCTGGTCGACAAGCTTGCGTCGCCGACCACCCAGTTCTTTTTGCTGGTTCAGCCCCAATTTTTGGACACTGCAATGGCGTCCGTTGAACGCATCTGTGAACGCACGGGAACTCCTCTCGAAAATTTTGCGCTGATCAAGGGCGACATTACCTTACCCCAGATGGGTGTAGCAGACGACGATTACAGCATTTTGCAATCAGAAACAACGGACGTCTTTCATCTTGCCGCGGTTTATGACCTCGGTGTCAATGAGGAAACGGCGGTCCGGGTCAATCTGGAAGGAACCCGCCGCGTCAACGAATTCGTCCGATCGATCTGGGGACTGCATCGCTACAACTATGTTTCGACCTGTTATGTCGCCGGAAAACGGAAGGGAGTCATTCGCGAGACCGAATTGGAACACGACGCCGGTTTCCGCAATTATTACGAAGAAACTAAATATCTGGCGGAAAAAGAAACGGCTGCGTTAAAGGGTGATGTGCCGCTGACCATTTTTCGTCCCTCTGTCGTGGTCGGTGATTCACATTCGGGCCAAACTGCGAAGTACGACGGGATCTATTATTTAATCCGGTATCTTCGCAAGGCCCCATCGATACTTCGGCTCATAAATGTTGGCAATAGCGATGTGCGGCTTAATTTGGTGCCGGTCGATTTTGTCATAGACGCGATCGCCGCCCTTTCTACCGATGAGGAAGCGGTCGGCAAAACCATTGCTTTGGCTGATCCGCGGCCGCTGACGACGGCTGAACTTTTTGATCTCATCGCAAAGGGCTTGAGCGGCAAACCATCCTATGCTCATCCGCCGTCGAAATTGGTAAATATGGCTCTGAATATGCCGCTTTCGCCAAAGCTCACCGGAATGCCATATGCCGCTGTACCTTATTTTTTCCTTTCGCAGACCTATGACACTTCGACAGCCGATGAACTTTTGGAACCGCACAATATCATTTGCCCCAATTTTCGTGCATATGTGCAGCACCTGCTTGATTTTGTAGAAAAGCATCCGAAACTTTGATGGGTTCATCTAATCTTTTGAATAGGTGCACGATCATGAAAAAATTTCCCTGTTTCGCAGTTGGGCTCTCCTTTATTCTTATTCTGGCGGCGATGGCGGCTGCACAAAGCGGCCGCGCTAAACCAAGTCCTTCCCCGCCGCCGACACCGGAAGACGACACGATAAATGTTGTTACTGAAGAGGTCAAGGTCAATGTCGCGGCTTTTGACGAAGAGGGTAATTTTTTAAACGACGTCAAGATAGACGACTTGGTCATTGACGAAAATAATATACTTCACCAAGCACAAACCCTTCGTCGCATACCGGCAAATGTTCTTATCGTCATGGATACCGGCGGCGAGATGCGCCAGCGTAAAAGCTTGGACCAAACACGGCGCGTCGCCCGCAGCATGGTAGCGGCTCTGGCTCCTGCTGATTCCGCTGCCGTAATGCAATACAGCGACAAACCGGAGATAGTCGCCGAATGGACGACCGACAAGGATCTTCTCGCACAGGCGATCAGCAAACGTACAAAATTCGGCCGAAGCTCGGCATTTGCCGCCGCTTTACAAATGGCTGCAGATTTTTTGTCTCGCCAAGGGCTTGAGAATAAACATCTGGTCTTGATAACGGACGGCACCGATACGATAGAGGGTCAATCTGCCAAGGTCATCGCTATGCGACGGCTTCTTGGCAGCGACATCAATGTTCACGTCATCAGCTATACACAACTCGAAGCCGATGATATCACCCCGCGCACGAAAATGATCTCCAACAGCCCGCCGCCGAAAGCTATGCCCGACGAGATCGCCGCACAACTGCCCAACGCTCGCGACCGTCCGGCTTCGACCCGCGTAGGCCCAACGATAAACCTGGACCGCACGATGCTTAAAAAGCTTCGGGCTCGCAAGGCCGATCTGGAACAGAGCGAGCACGACCTGATCGAACTTGCGGAGAACGCCAACGGTGTAATGATCATCGCCCGCAGTTTGGATGAAATGATAGACAAAACCGCCGTTATCGCCCGCATGATCGATTCCAGTTACGTTTTGACCTACATACCCAAAATACCGTTAGGCGAGAAAGGCCAACCCGCCGAAAGAATCATAGAAGTAACTTCGCGGCGTCCCGGCTTGATCGTTACTGCCAAACGAAAGCTCATCGTCGAAGATACTCGCCGGCAATAAACGGGCTTCAGATTGACATCGCCGTCCGTTTCGGTTGTAATTGTCTCAATGAGTTTCAACGGTTCAAATTCGATGAGCCAGACTGCCCGTTGGTGGTGGCTGTGGCTTGTCGCAAATTGAACGGTCGAAACGACCGAATAATAAGGTTCTTGCGACGCCGCCTTGAATATTTTTAGGGCGGCGTTTTTGTTTTGCATTTGATGGCTAAGATCAACGTTATTCCTATCGTCGAAACATTGGCGGCAGACCTATTGACGCCGCTCGCCGTTTACCTAAAACTCGCCGAAAGCGGCGATTCTTTTTTGCTGGAATCGGTGCAAGGGGGCGAGACGGTTGCCAGATATTCCTTTATCGGTTGCGATCCGCAATTCTCCATCCACGGCGGACAGAATGGTGTCACGTACGTATTCAACGATGGCCGCCGCCGCTTTACTGCTCAGCCGATGTTCGAAGTGCTCCGCGAACATTTCGAAAAATACGCCATTACACAAGTCGATGGCCTTCCGAGTTTTGCAGGCGGGGCGATCGGCGCTATGGATTTTTCGTGTTCCGCTTGGTTCGAACCAAAGCTTCGCGAATGTATAGCACCGTCAGATGATGAATCTGCTTTCATGTTCTGTCGAAGCATTATCGCGTTTGACCATGCGCGACAGATCATAAAGATAGTTTCTTTGGTCTTCGAAGACGAAATAGCCCCTGACAAAACACTTCAGCAGCTTTGTGATGAAGCTGCGGACCGGAACCGGGCCATCCGTTTCCGATTGGAAAATGATTCGATCCGGCTTCCGCGAAGAGAACAATTTTCGGCTTCGTCATCGGTCTCCAATTTCACACGCTCTGAATTTGAGAACGCCGTCCGGACCGCCAAAGAGTGCATAGCCGCGGGCGATGCTTATCAGATAGTGCTCTCGCAGTGCTTTACCCGCCCAACAATGGCTTCGCACATTTCCATATATCGGGCGATCCGATCGTTGAATCCATCGCCCTATATGTTTCTGATCAAACTTGGTCAAAAATATCTGATCGGAGCTTCCCCGGAAATGCTCGTTCGCTGTACAGGCTCCATAGCAGAATATAGGCCGATCGCCGGCACTCGGCCGCGCGGCAGCACCCCGGAGGAAGACACCCTTTTTGCACAGGAAATGGCAGCTGATGCAAAAGAATTGGCGGAGCATATGATGTTGGTAGATCTCGGCCGCAATGACCTCGGCCGCGTTGCCGCTTTTGGCTCAGTTCATGTAGACAGCTTGATGAAAATTGAAAAATATTCCCACGTTCAGCATCTCGTCAGCTGCCTTTCGGCGAAACTGAGCGATGGAAAGGACCGTTTTGACGCACTCGCATCGTGCTTTCCGGCAGGCACCGTTTCCGGTGCTCCAAAAGTATCTGCAATTCAGATCATCGATCGGCTGGAACCTTCGCCGCGGGGTATCTATTCGGGCGCGGTCGGGTATTTTGACTATGCCGGGAATATGGATATGTGCATAGCCATTCGGACAATGTCGCTCCAAGACGGCATCGCCAAGATCCAGGCCGGGGCCGGCATCGTAGCCGATTCTGACCCTTCGGCGGAATACAGGGAAACGATCAACAAAGCCGCCGGACTTTTACGAGCGATCGACATAGCGGAAAGGGGTGATCTGTGAGTGAGATAATAAGACACTATACGGAAGAGTTCCGCAGAGGCAGCAGCCTTTTGGCATCTGATGCTGAAGCTTTGCTTGATTCGATGGTCGCCTCGGCCGACGAGCCGCTGCTCACCGCACTTTTTATCTCGTGGGATCAAAAAGGTATCCGCGAAGACGAGATATTTTCTTTGGCAACGATCATGCGTTCGCGTTCTGTCAAAGTACATTCAAAGCATACAAACGCCGTTGACATAGTCGGAACCGGCGGCAGCAAAGCCAAAACTTTCAATGTTTCGACCGCCGCGGCCTTTGTCGCTGCCGGTGGTGGCGTTCCCATCGCGAAGCATGGAAACCGCGCGGCAACCAGCAATTCGGGAAGTTCAGATGTGCTGGACGAACTCGGCATTGGTATTTCAACTCCGGAAATGGCCGAACGGAGCCTGAATGGTGCTGACATCTGTTTTATGTTTGCGCCTAATCATCACCTGCTTTCATCTACGCTCGCAAAAGTACGCCGCGAATTGGGCTTCCCCACCATCTTTAATTGCATTGGGCCGCTGTGCAATCCCGCACAAGCATCCCGCCAATTGATCGGTGTTTGGGACGAGGCAATGCTGCCTATAATGGCAAATTTACTTCTGAGATTGGGCACTGAGAGGTCTTGGATCGTACACGGAACGGACGGCTTGGACGAGATCTCGATCAGCTCCTCGACAAATGTCGCTGAGGTGACCGCAGAAAGTGTCTCATTTTTCGACATTTCGCCGCGTGACTTTTCTCTGCCTGAAAGTTCGATCGAAGAATTTCGAACCACGTCGGCCGCACAGAGTTCTTCGGTGATCAAAAACATTTTGGCTAATGAACTCCAGAATTCGCCGGCAGAACATCTGGTCCTGATCAATTCGATGGCAGCGTTCTATTTGGCCGGACACGCCGGTGAGTTTTCGGATGCGCTTTCGTGTGCCTTACAAAGCATCAGAACCGGAAGTGCTTTGCGAAAAATGATCGAATTGAGAGAATTTGCCTCAACATGAAAACAGACATCCTCGACAGAATAATAGCCGCGAAAAGAGACCGGTTGCGCGATGCGAAAATAGCCCTCAATGAAACGGCCATTCAGATAATGGCTCGTGATCTTCGCGACGGCCGCGAGAGATCGCGTTTGACCCAGGCATTAAAGGACAGAAACGGTTCAGGCATCATCGCTGAATTCAAACGAGCATCGCCATCAAAGGGCTTGATCAATGACACGGTTGACCCTGCCGATGCCGCCGCTGCCTATCGCGACGGAGGAGCCGCGGCAATATCGGTCTTGACGGAAGAGGATTTTTTCCGGGGTTCTTTGAACGATCTGCGAAAGGCTCGCGCAGCGGTGGACCTCCCGATCCTGCGAAAAGATTTCATCGTCGAAGCCTATCAAATTTACGAAGCGGCCTTGGCCGGTGCCGATGCAATACTCCTGATAGTAGCGGCTCTCGATACAAACGACCTAGCCGGCCTTCGCTCCATCGCCGTTGACCTTGGCCTTGATGTTTTGGTCGAGGTCCACGACCTTGATGAACTCGCCGTCGCTCATTCCATCGGAGCTGATCTTATCGGCGTCAATAACAGAGACCTACGGACCTTCGAAGTATCGCTCGACACCTCTCGCCGCTTGATAGATGATAAACGTGGTGCTCTTTTCGTCTCAGAAAGCGGCCTTTCTACTGCGGCGGAACTTGCCGAGTTGCGATCGCTCGGATACGACGGCTTTTTGATCGGCGAAACCTTTATGCGAGGCGGACTAGAATTGCTCAAGGAGGGTTCCCGATGACCTTGGTAAAGATATGCGGCATCACAAACCTCAAAGATGCGGTCGCCGCTCAAAAGCTGGGCGCGGACATGCTTGGATTCAATTTCTGGCCCGGTAGTAAACGGTTTCGATCTCCGCTCCAAGTTAAAAGCTGGATCGGAAAGCTGCCGCCAACTATCCTAAAAGTAGGGGTTTTTGTCGATTCGCCGTTGAAGGAGATCCTTCTTGCCGAAAGATCCTGTAACCTTGGCGGAATTCAGCTTCATGGCAATGAAACCGCCGAATTCATTGCCGAACTCCGGAAGCATTCCGGTGCCAATATTATCAAAGCAATTCGCATAAGCTCCGAGGCCGATATCGAAAACCTTTCGCAATTCGGGGCAGATGCGATATTGCTTGATGCATTCTCCGAAACTGACCACGGCGGGACCGGCAGAACATTCGATTGGGGAATAGCAGCTGCTGTGAAAACTATCGAAAACATCTATCTTGCCGGTGGTTTGAATTCCGGCAATGTTACTGAGGCTATTTCTCAGGTGCGGCCGCAGGCGGTAGATGCAGCAAGCGGCGTTGAAATTTCGCCGGGCGTCAAAGATCACTTCAAGATGGCTGCTTTCATAAAGAACGCTAAAAATGCACTATGAATTTTGAACCAAATAGGCGCGGATATTGGGGCGAATATGGCGGCCGCTTTGTGCCGGAAACTCTGGTCGCACCGCTCGATGAGCTGTTGGCCAACTTTTTGACGGCCCGAGAAGACGATCAATTTTGGGCGGAATACGATTCGCTGATGAAAGATTTCGTAGGGCGTCCTTCGCCGCTCTATTTTGCCCAACGACTGACAGAAAAGCTCGGCGGAGCCAAGATCTATCTGAAAAGAGAAGATCTGAACCACACCGGCGCTCATAAAATAAACAATTGCGTCGGTCAGATCCTGCTCGCACGACGGATGGGCAAGACACGCATCATCGCCGAAACCGGTGCCGGCCAGCATGGCGTAGCCACAGCAACGGTTTGCTCCCGGTTCGGTTTGCAATGCGTAGTTTATATGGGCACAGAAGATATGCGCCGGCAAGAATTGAATGTTTTTCGCATGCGTTTGCTCGGTGCTGAGGTCCGCGGCGTTGATTCAGGTTCCCGAACGCTTAAAGATGCGATCAACGAGGCCCTTCGAGACTGGGTTACCAATGTCGATTCCACCTATTATTTGCTGGGTTCTGCGTTGGGCCCGCATCCCTATCCGCTGATGGTTCGCGAATTCCAGCGCGTCATCGGCCGCGAAGCACGGCAGCAGATACTTGAAAAAGAGGGGCGTTTGCCGGACCTGCTGGTCGCTTGCGTTGGCGGCGGTTCGAATTCCATCGGACTTTTTCACCCGTTCTTAGCGGACAATGTAAAAATGCTCGGTGTTGAGGCTGGCGGTACCGGAATGACACTCGGCGAACATGCGGCGAGATTTGTAAAAGGTGGGAAAAGTGGGGTGCTTCAGGGAACCAAAAGCTATCTGCTGCAGGATATTAACGGACAGATCGCCCCAACCCACTCAATTTCGGCCGGACTGGATTATGCTTCCGTTGGCCCGGAACATGCCTTTTTGCATGACGAGGGACGTGTCGAATACACGACCGTTTCTGACGACGAGGCCTTGTCCGCATTTAGACTCTTAGCCGAGACCGAAGGGATAATCCCGGCGCTCGAATCGTCCCATGCCATCGCTCAAGTCATTAAAACCGCCCCGGAAATGTCTTCGAATGCGGTGGTCATCGTCAATTTGTCTGGCCGGGGCGACAAAGATGTACATCAGGTAGCAGAACTATGAGCCGGATCGAAAGCACATTTAGCGGCCTTAAAGAAAGGTCGCGGAAAGGTTTTATTCCCTTTGTAACTGCGGGCGACCCGGACATCTCCGTTTCAAAAGAGATCGTGTTGGACCTTGCTGCCGCAGGAGCCGACATCATTGAACTCGGCGTTCCTTTTTCTGACCCGATGGCTGACGGGCCGATCATTCAAGATTCGTCAATGCGGGCGTTGGCAAAGGGTGTCGATCTTCAGCAGATAATAACCATGGTTGGAGAGGTTCGTAAAACGTGCGAAGTCCCGATCGTATTGTTCAGCTACCTTAATCCGCTTTTGGCATATGGATTTGAAAAACTCGCCGAAGAATGTGCGGCTGTTGATATCGACGGGATATTGGTAACTGATGCAGTTGACGAAGAGGCAAATGAACTTGCATCTATCCTGCGAAACCACAAGATCGATCTTATCTCGCTGGTTGCCCCAACATCGACGGACGAGCGTTTAGCTTCGATAGCGGCCCATGCCGGCGGATTCATTTACGCAGTTGCCCGCACCGGCGTAACGGGTGAGAGCAGTGAAATTTCTTCGGATGCGAGAGATCTGGTCGCAAGAATGCGCCGCTTTACCCGATTGCCGATAGCGGTCGGCTTTGGCATTTCCACACCGGAACAGATCAAAGAGGTTTGGCGCTATGCTGATGCGGCGGTGGTCGGGTCTGCTATCGTTAAAAAGATCGCGAACCATTCGAGTGATCGCGACCTGCCGCTGATCATTAGACGATTTGTCGAAGAATTGATCGGATACTAAGATCCGATAGAACCGGGATGTCTAAGAAAGAGTCAGAACTTCTTTTCCTGCTCGGTTTAGACATCCCCCGGGTCCTACAAGCTAAACTGATTTTCTTCTAAATATTGCTTCAGTGAAGCAAGGAATTTTTCAGCATCAGCCCCATCAACTATCCGGTGATCATAGGTAAGTGCGAAATACGCCATGTGCCGTATCGCAATGTAATCATCACCTTCCGGCGTCGTCATGACCTTGGCTCTTTTTTCGATCGTCCCAACACACAAAATGGCTACCTGCGGCTGGTTAATGATCGGCGTTCCGAACAAACCGCCGAAAACACCGGGATTGGTGATCGTAAATGTGCCGCCCGAAGCTTCGTCCGGATTCAGCTTTTTGGTGCGGGCGCGATCTGCCAGGTCATTGGCCGTTATCGCCAATCCGGATAGCGAGAGTGTATCGGCACGTTTGATGACCGGCACGATCAAGCCCCAATCAAGAGCCACGGCCATGCCAAGATTGATCTCGCCTTTGTAGATGATCTCATCGCCGGAGACTTGTGCATTCACCACCGGATGCTGGCGGATCGAATTTGTCACGCCCTGAAAAATAAAGGGCATGAAGGTTAACTTTGTTCCATAGCGCGACTGAAATTCATCTTTATTTTTATCGCGAAATTTCGCAACGTTGGTCATATCGACCTCGTAAACGCTCGTTACGTGGGCCGAGGTCTGTTTTGAAAAGGTCATATGGTCCGCGATCTTCCTACGCATCACAGACATTTTTTCAACCCGATCGACCGATGACGGAACTATTGCCGGTGCCGAATATTGCTGTACAGCCGCGCTGGGCTGGATCGGAGCCGGAGCGGCAACAAACGAGCTGGGCGGTGCGGTCGGCGGAGCAATAGTGCGCCCTTTCAAAAGATCTTCGGGTTTCAATGCTGCCCCCGAATCTAAATAAGACATAATATCGTTCTTCGTCACCCGGCCGCTCATTCCGGTGCCGGCAATTGAAGCGATATCAATTCCATGTTCTTTGGCAATGTTGCGCACCAACGGGCTTGAACGCGTGCGCCGAAGTTCGTCAACAGATGCATTGCCGTTCCCCGTTAAACTGCCAGAGGCTTGAACAGCCGCGGCCTTCGTTTCGACCTTTGCTTCGGCAACCGTAGCCACGTCCGCACTCGCCGCCGCAGCCGTTGCGTCAACTGCAGGTTTTTGCTCGGCGATCTCTTCGGTCGGCGAACCTTTAGGAGCCGGAGCCGAGCCTTCAGCTCCGACGAGCGCAACTATTGAGCCGACCTCGACCGTTTCGCCTTCGTTAGCTTTGATCTCCAGTAAAATTCCTGCTGCCGGCGAAGGAACCTCTGCATCAACTTTATCGGTCGAGATCTCGAGAAGTGGTTCATCCTTATCAACCTTTTCGCCGACCGCTTTCAACCACTTCGAAACGGTGCCCTCGGTGATCGATTCGCCCATTTGCGGCATTACCACTTCTGTCGCATTGCCGGCAGCTGCGGCGGGCGGCGGAGCTGCGGCTGGAGCTGCGGCGACCGGTTCCGGCACGGCAGGAACTTCAGTCTGTTGCACTTCAACGACCGGCTCGGGTGCAGGGGCGGCTGTCGGAGCAGCGGCGGCCGGTTGTTCGCCCGCTTCGCCAATAACGGCAACGACGGTGCCAACCTCGACCGTTTCGCCTTCGCCCGATCGGATCTCTAACAGTACACCGGCCGCCGGGCTCGGCACCTCAGCATCAACCTTGTCGGTCGAGATCTCGAGGATCGGCTCGTCTTTTTCGATCTTGTCACCCACCGCTTTCAACCATTTTGAAACGGTACCTTCGGTGATCGATTCGCCCATTTGCGGCATTACCACTTCTACGCTCATAAAATCTCCGTTCGTTTATCTGACTGCACAGACGCAAACTGCATCAATGTAATAGAATACAGGAAAAAGAGGTGAAATGTGAAAAGCGGAAAGCTAGGAGCTATAACCGACCTTTTCGCCAACGACGGCACAGATATGATCAAATGCCGTTAAGCTGGACGGGACCACTGCTTTTTCCATCGGGCCTTTCGTCAATTCCAACCGTCGGCGGCCGCCTTTTTCGGAAACCACCCGGGCCTCTTTTATCTCCCGCCAATTGGCAGAGAATTTTTTGTATCGAATACCGTTTTGGTATATGGTCAGAACGTTTTTTTTCTGAAATGTCCAGCTGATGAAGGTGACGATATAGATGACAAGAAAACCTGTCGAAAGCAGAAAATAACCGAAATGGCGGCGGATATAAAAAGCGACCAACATTGACAAAAAGAAAAATAGCGAAAGTAAAGCAACGATCGCGGCCCGCTGCAAATACATCGCTGCAATGGTGTGTTGGCTGACCATACGGCCAAGATTTTGCTGTTGTTCTGTCATTCACCCCTTCCATTGCAAATTTAATTAACTGAAACCATGTTGTAAAATCTGCGTATCAAACTTTTTGTGTCCTAGTCCGGTCTCCGCCGAAAACTATTTATGAAGATCAAAAATCCTATACTGCTGCTCAGTCTTATTTTATTGTTATCATTTGCCGCCGCAGCCCAGCCGCCGGCATTGACCGGTGCCGATTACGACCGGGCCGCCCGTGCTTTGATATTTAATACAATGCCGCTGGTCGATCGTTCTTTTGGCCAGGCAAACTGGCTGCCGGATGGCCGATTTTGGTATCAGATTGCAGTTGGCGGAAAGCCCGAATTTGTTCTGATAGATCCGCGTGACGGGTCGCGCAAGACCGGAACAGACCTCGCAGCTTTAGGAATTCAGCAGCCTGCCGCGGGCGGTACGGGTGGAAGGCGGCGACCCGCCGGCGATGGGGTTCGATCGCCCGATGGCAGCAAGGAAGCCTTCATCCGTGATTGGAATCTTTGGGTACGGGACATTGGATCCGGGAAAGAAACGCAATTGACGAATGATGGCGTTAAGGATTTCGGCTACGCCACAGACAACGCCGGTTGGACCCATTCGGATCGCGCGATCCTGCTTTGGTCGCCGGACTCAAAGAAGATCGCGACCTTTCAACAGGATCAACGACACCTGAAGGATATGTACCTGTTGACGACCAATGTCGGAGCCCCAAAACTGGAATCGTGGAAATACCCATTGCCTGAAGATGAACAGATCGCCATGATCCATCGCGTTATCATTGAGGTCGAAACACCAAAGGTCATCAGGCTGAAAATGGAAGCCGATGCCCACCGCAGTACGCTGTGCGATGACATTTCCTGTTCCGGCGGCTTTGACGACAATGAATGGAATGCCGACGGGAGCAAGCTGATGTTCGTTTCTTCATCAAGAGATCACAAGTCGGCCACCGCCCGCATTGCGGATGCGGCTACCGGCGACGTCCGCACGGTCTTCGAGGAAAAAGTTGACACCCAATATGAATCCGGCCAAGGAGCCGTCAATTGGCGTTATCTGCCTGATTCAAATGAATTTATTTGGTATTCAGAGCGCGATGACTGGGGCCATCTATATCTTTACGACCTGACCACCGGCAAACTGAAAGATCAGATAACGAAAGGGAATTTTGTCGTGACACGTTTGGCGAAGGTCGATGAAAAGGCCCGCAGAATATTTTTTCACGCCAATGGCCGCGAACCCGGCCGCGACCCTTATTTCAGCCATTTATACAGCATCAATTTTGACGGCAGCGGGCTGAAACTATTAACGCCGGAAGACGGCAATCATCAGGTTACTTTCTCGCCGGACGGAAAATATCTCATCGACACCTTTTCGAAACCAAACGTTCCCGGTGTTACCGTGCTTCGCGACACCGAGGGCAAAGCGATCACAACGCTGGAAAAGACAGACATTTCACGTTTAACTGCAACCGGCTGGAAGGCTCCGACGCCGATCACAGTAAAATCACGCGATGCCAAATGGGATCTTTACGGACTGATGTTCACACCTGCGAATTTGGATCCGGCCAAGAAATATCCGGTGGTGAACTACATCTATCCCGGGCCTCAGGGCGGCGGTGTCGGAGGCCGTTCGTTCTCGGCCGCTCGCGGTGATAACCAAGCGCTCGCCGATCTCGGCTTTGTTGTTATTGTCATCGATGGCACCTGCAACCCGCTCCGCTCAAAATCGTTCCACGATGCCTGTTACGGCAATATGGCGGACAACACGCTCGAAGATCAGATCGGTGGAATAAAACAACTGGCGGCAAAATATCCGTACATCGACCTTGCACGGGTTGGCATTTGGGGCCATTCCGGCGGCGGATTCGCGACAGCGGCGGCGATGTTCCGATTTCCGGATTTCTACAAGGTGGGCATTTCCGAATCAGGCAACCACGACAACCGTAATTACGAAGACGACTGGGGCGAACGCTATATCGGCCTGCTCAATGGCGACAATTACGAAAAACAGGCCAATCAGCTGTATGCCAAAAATCTGAAAGGCAAGCTGATGCTGGTGCACGGCGGCATGGACGATAACGTTCCGCCATATAACACATATTTGGTGGTAGATGCTTTGGTTAAAGCCAATAAGGACTTTGATCTGGTCATCTTTCCGAATGCCCGCCACGGCTACGGGCAAGATAGTCTTTATATGATGCGCCGCCGTTGGGATTACTTTGTAAAACACCTGTTGGGGGCCGAGCATCCGAAAGAATATGAGTTAAAATTCGCGCTGCCTGCTCCGCCCAGATAAGACGCATTCTGCTTCCGATGACATTACCGGCTCACGACGTATTCTAGCTTTCGGGGAATGTATACGGCGTGGGCTATCTTCTGGCGGATCTTCGTGACCGGATCTACCCGCCGGAATTGAGATTTTGACCGCAGCCTCTTCTCCGGGATTGATCGTCAATGTCGATTCCTTTGACCCACCTGCCCAAAAATCTTTCGGTAGTGGCAAGGTTGATCTATATCTGCGAATCAACATTTAAAGCATATTTTGCCTCTAGTAGGCCGCCAAACGTCTTGCGGCAGCGACTATCTCGTTCAGGCTTGGCAGATAATAATCTTCCATTTCCGGTGCGAAAGGAACGGGAGCATCGATCGAGGCAACACGGATAACCGGAGCGTCCAGCCATTCGAAAGCCTCTTCGGCAATAATGGCCGATATTTCGCCGCCGATACCACCGGTCAAGCTGGCTTCGTGCAGGATCATTACCCGGCCGGTCTTTTTCGCGGTCGCCAAGATCGCGTCTTTATCCAGCGGCGAAAGCGTTCGAAGATCGATCACCTCAAGGCTCACGCCGTCCGTTTTTGCCAATTCTTCCGCAGCATCAAGCGCATTCAGCACCTGTGCGCCGAATGTAATGATAGACAGGTCGGCACCCTCGCGGGCAGTGCGAGCCTTGCCGATCTCGACGATATAATCTTCACTCGGCAGTTCTTCGCGCAGCCGCGGCATTCGGTAAAGCTTTTTATGTTCGAAAAAAAGCACCGGGTCCGGGTCGCGGATAGCAGCTTTGATCAAGCCTTTGGCGTCGTAAGCCGTAGATGGTTCGACCATCTTTAGACCGGCCGTATTCAAAAAGAAGGCTTCGGCATTCAGCGAATGGAACGGCCCGCCGCGAACACCGCTTCCGCACGGCCCGCGAAACACGGCCTGAATGCCGCCGCAGCCCCGATAGCGTGATTTTGCCGCGTAATTCGTCAGCATATCGAAACCGCACGAAATGAAATCGATGAATTGAAATTCCGCGACCGGCTTCATGCCCATCAATGCCGCTCCGCAGGCGGCTCCAACGATCGCCGCCTCCGAGATCGGTGTATCGACCATTCGCTCCTTACCAAAATGATCGACGAAGCCTTCAGTCAGTTTAAAAGCTCCTCCGTAGGTGGCAACATCTTCCCCGATCACAAATACCGACGGGTCGGCGCTCATTTCTTCCCAAATGCCCTGCCTGATCGCTTCGATCATCGTCAGCGGCTTTGTTTCTGCAATTTCGCTCATTTCTATTTTGGTAATTCCTTCGTTTTTGCCTGGTCCTCTTCGGCCTCGAACAGGTCGCTGACGGGCACTTGCGGCGGCGGCAGGGCGGCGGCGGCCTCTTCCACCAACTTTTTCATCCTTTCAACCGCTTCTTGGGCTATCTGCATATCCTCGCGTTTGACCTTGACCCGCAATTTTCCATTATCGCTGGGCAATTCGGCCTGCAGCGAAAAGCTTCGCGTACGCAATTCTATTTTGCCGGAACGCCTGAGAATGCCCTTTTTGAATTTTATATCGAGGATCTCTTCCGTCGGAATGCGCACCTCTTTTACTCCATCGGTGATCAGCCCGAAGAGTTTTTTCTCAAATTCGAGAATGATCCCTGCGGTCGAAAATTTGGCTATGCCGTTGAAGCTCGCCAATCCGCTCGAACTATCGCCGCTAAACGGCACTGCAGTAAATCCGGGTTGCTGCATCATCTCTCCAAGGTCTGTTTCTTAAAAGCCGGCGGCATCACGGAATTATCAAAAACATCATATGCGGCCGCTTCGGCAACCGGCATCGGCTGACTTTCCGCCCATTCTGATTCGGCATTGAGAAACGTTTTTATTTCTTCAGCCACGGCCGTCATTTCTTCGCGCGTAATAATGCCATGCTGCTCCAAATACCGTTCGTAACGAGATATGGGATCATTGTGTTCCGCCCACCATGCTATCTCGCCGTCCGGCACGTACGACTGATTGTCGTGCTCCGCATGGCCCTTTCGGCGATATGTGTGAGCTTCGATCAGTACAGACCCCTTTCCGCTGCGGGCATGTTCAACGGCCTCTTTCATTGCCTCATACGAAGCGATCACGTCATTGCCGTCAACTGCAATTCCCTTAATGCCGTAGCCAACAGCCTTATTCACAAAACCTTCGCAGGCGGCCTGGCGGCTTGTCGGCGTTGAATATGCGTATCCGTTGTTTTCGATGACGGTGATCAGAGGCAGGTTTTGTACGGCGGCGAAATTAACGCCCTCGTGAAATGCTCCAGTAGAACTTGCACCCTCGCCCAAATACGCCACGGCGACCCGATCCTCGCCTTTCATCCGCGAAGCAAGCAGCACCCCGCCCATTACCGGTATCATATCGCCCAAATGCGATATTGGCCCGACAAAACCTTTTTCGAGATCTGCAAAATGAAATTGAACATCGGTGGCCCTGCTCGGAGCATTGCCCCGGCCGAGATATTGCAGAAAGATCGTTCGCGGCTCAATGCCCTTTACAAAACATGCACCGATGTCGCGGATAAGCGGGGCAATGAAATCCTGCGGCTGAAGAGCGTATGCGGTGCCGACCGCCGTTGCTTCCTGGCCCAAAGATGTAAAAACGCCGCCCGTCAATTTTGATTGGCGTTTCAGGACAACGGTCTTTTCATCGAACAACCGCGTCAATTTTAGATAACGGTAAAGCTCGATCTTTTGCTCATTCGTGAGCGACGTGTCGTTGATGCAGGAAAGTGGCGGATCCGGTGCCGCATTAATTGGTTTAGGCGAACTCATCAGATAATTCTCAACTAATGAATAGACTATCTAAACCGTTTAAAAAAGCAACCTGCGACACCGTTTACAGACACCCCTTTAGATCAAGCAGCGTTTTACCGGCCTTCATCGTAACTTTTATATCTTCTTCAGCCTTAAGATCAACGAATTTTTCAATGCGGCTGTTGTGTCCGACCGAGTAGCGATAGTTTCTAACATAGTCCGTATATTCATCTTGCGCGACCAATTCTGTTCCTTGATGTGCGGACGAGAATTGATGGAACGCTTGCAGAAAATATCTGCCCGGCTTTAGATCAGAGAAAACAAAACGTCCCTGTTCATTTGCCTTTACGGAAGCTTTTGCATAAAAAGCATCGTCATTCATATAGACCCAAAAGCTCTTTTTCGGATCAGCCTTCTTTTCGCGAAGATCGTACCATGCCTGCAGATACGGCGTAACCGGATACAGAAACACCTCGATCCCGCCTGCTCGATATACCGAGCCGCGATATTGTGTGCAAACAATACCGGAGATCGACGCATAACCGCGTTCGAGCCCGCGTTTGGCAAGGTCTGCATCAAACACCATGTCCGGATAGAGACTTCCGCTTGGCTGCGGTGTCGAATCCTTTCCGCCAAGATCCGTATATTTGCGGCGATCGGCCTTTGCAAGATCCAATTTTCCGAGCCGCTCATAGGCATCAGCCCTCTTAAAATATCCCTCCGGTATTCCCGGCTTCAGATCGATCGCAGACGTAAAGTCCCGGACCGCTTTTACGAAATCTCCCTTATTCGCATAGCATACCGCCCGATTAAAGTATGAAGCCGCGTTTTTGGGATCTTTAGCAATATCGGACGTGTAATGATCGATGGCTTTAGTGTAGTCATTATAGCTTTCGACCTCTTTGCCGGCCCGGCGATAGGCTACGCCACGGTTGTGGTAGATCGCGGCTGTCGGAACCTCCGTCTCGATCGCCCTCGAATAAGCGGCGATCGCATCTGAGTATTGCTGATTCCATGAAAAAAGGTCGCCCAACCTTTCGTTGATACCGAGATATCTGCGATTGATCGAAAGAGCCCTTTGTAGATCGGAGATCGCCTTTGCGTATTCTTTTCTGCCTTCGTATAAACGCGCCCGCCAGCTATAAGCAAAGGCAAAGCCCGGATCGAGCTTGATGGCATCCGTTAGGTCGTCCATTGCCGCCACCTGTTTTCCGAGCAAGAGTTCGGCCCGGCCCCGAGAAAAGAAATCGATCGCGGTTACAGGCCCATTCAAAAGATCCAAGGCTTTCTCTGCGTACCGTTTTGCCTCATCAGCGTTGGTGGTCGCCATTGCCAGAAAAGCGGCATAGACGCCGTTGCGAGGTTCCATTTGAACGGCCTTATTCAGATCTCTGACCGCTGTCTCCGGCTTGCCGCCGACAACGTAAGATGCAAAACCGTGATAGGCATAAGCTTCTGCACTGTTGGGGTTACGCCGGATAAGTTCCGCGGCGGCGGCCTCGGCCTGTTCGAATTGACCGCTTTTTATAAGCGAGAATAACGCCGGAGAATCGGACGTTTGGGCCGCCAGAGCCGAAACGGTCAACAATAAAAAGCCAATTGTCCCGAAAATTTTGTGCAGGGGAAAATGTCTGTGTTCCATAAACATCAAGGAAACGACCTAGAGAGAAGTTTCAGAATATATCTCGATCATTTTTGACCGCGACAACCAAGGTTATCCAACTTCGCGAGATAATTTAACCCGAAGCGGTATCCAATCACTACGCTATCCATTCTAACCTTGCCGATCTTATCATTTCCACTATGCAGGATCGTTGTCCATTCGTTGGTCAGTCCGCTCAACGTGATCGCCGGTATTTTTTTGTTGAGGAACGACTTAGAATCCGAGCTGGCTTGTTCGATATCAGCCGTGACAAATTTGATGCCGCCTTCTTTGCCTACTTTCTCTGCCAACTCGATCATTTCGTCGGACGAGGCATTTCTTAATGCCATCGGATAGCCCTGACCGAAACTGTCAAAATTTACCATCGAACAAATTTGTTCCAGCTCTTGTTGAGGCATATTTTTTACCATTTTCTTCGAACCTACCAAACCTTCCTCTTCTTTATCAAAGGCTGCGAAAATATAGCTTTTATTAGTTTGCAGTGGTCTAATTGTCTTGAACAGGTGTGCAATTATTACGATCCCGGACCAGTTGTCGGTGGCTCCGCATCCGCCGCCGACATGGTCGTAATGAGCTCCGACGACGATCGTTTCTGCCGAAGATCCTTTTTTTCTTACGATAAGATTCTTGATCTCTCCGTTATCAAAAGTTTGAATGTCTATGTCTTGTTCAGCGGCTCCGGCATCCCGGAAAAGTTTTTTTACACCCCGCAATCTTTCGATCCCATCACAGGGCACGGCCTGCATAGAGGTCGAGATAGACTCTGTGGACGAATAGATGGTGCCTGGTTTGGCTCCGCCGGCTTCCTGGGCATGAGAAGGCACGGCAAAGCAGCAGACGGCGAGAAAGATCAAGAATTTTAGCATCGACATTTTGACTATTTAGCTAACGTGAGCCTGAAAACGCCGCCTTTAGGCCCGGCGGCCCAAGCCGTGCCATTCGCAGCGGCTACAACGTTCAGATCCTCGGTACCGAGCGGCACCCAGCTTTTGCCGCCATCCTTTGATATATCTGATCCGTTCGTGCCGACCGCCACAAGGGTACCTCGATCGACATATGCTACGCCTGACCGATAGCCGCTCATTCCTCGGATCGCTTGCCATTTCTTACCGCCGTCTTTCGAAATTGCGGCCGTGTTCAGCCTTTCGGACGGCCTTTCATAATCTCCGCCCACAACGAAGATGTGCTTTTTTCCATCGGCTGCGATGGAGAAAACCCCACTTCCGCTAGTGCCTTTTGCAAGCGGCGTTGAACTCGGTTTCCACGACCGCCCGCGATCGGCTGAGCGATAGACCCGGGCATCAGATCCGCCGGTCGCCAGATATGCGAATTCGCCATCCACGATCAAGCAGGTTCCGCTCGCGGCAAAAGCTGCTTCTCCTTCTTTTGCCGCAGGCAGCTCGGCGGCCGGCACGGGATCCCAATTCTCCCCATCTGCGGTCCGCATCAGCAAAAATCTCCCGGCCACCGGGTCAGACATGGCCAGACAGTTCTTTGCATCCCAGCAAGCAATCGCATCAAAGAAAGCTTTTTCGTCAGTGTTTTTGAACTGCAGCAGCCAGCTTTTTCCACCGTCGGTCGTCTTATAAATTCGCGACGAATCACCGTTGCCGATACTCAAAGCATATGCGGTTTCGGCGTCAAAAGCCTCGATGTCCCGAAGATCGAGTTTTTCCGCTTCCGGAATGTTGCGGGTTTGCCATGTCGCACCGCCATCGAGCGTGCGGATCACCGTCCCCGCAGTTCCGCTCGCCCAAACAACATCCCTGCTCACGGCCGAAAGTCCGCGAAACGAAGCATTGGTGCCAACCGGCTGCGGCAGCCATTGCGCACCGGCCGCCGCAGATAGAGCCAAAAGAGTTATCAAAACACCGATCGTTCTCATAGATCTTTTAATACACCCGCCGCGCCTTGATCGTTCCGCTTATCTCACGCAAAAGGTCCAATGCCTCCTTTGAGATGCTCGAATCGACATCCAAGATAACGTAGCCGATCGATTCGTTCGTCTTCAAATATTGTCCCAGTATATTGATGCCGCGGTCAGATAATCGTGAGTTGATATCGCTCAAAACCCCGGGGATATTTTGATGGATGTGCAAAATACGATGCGCCCCTGCCTGCGGCGGAAGATTGACCGGCGGGACCGTATGCGAGCCTTCGGAGGTTCCGTATTCGAGATATTTCATCAGCTTGGCGGTAACGTCAAGACCGATATTTTCCTGGGCCTCTTCGGTGGAGCCGCCGATGTGCGGTGTCAGGATAACATTGGCCGAATTCTGTAAAACACAGGCAAAAGGATCGCCGTTGCGTTCCGGCTCTTCCGGAAATACATCCACCGCCGCACCGGCCAAATGTCCCCCGTCGATCGCGGCCTTGACGGCCCCCAGATCAGCAACATCTCCACGGCTGTAATTCAACAATATCGCCCCTTTTTTCATTTTCGCGATCGCCGCTTCATCGATCATATTTCTCGTCGAAGCATCCGAAGGCACGTGCAGCGTAACGATATCCGCTTGGGCAAGCAGTTCGTTAAGGTCTCTGATCTGCTTGGCGTTGCTGTGCGGCAGCTTTATCGCACTGTCGTAATAAATTACGTGCATGCCCAAGGCTTCAGCCATGATCGAGACCTGCGAACCGATATTACCGTAGCCGATTATGCCCAATGTTTTACCACGCAGTTCATAGCTGCCGGCGGCATCTTTCAGCCATTCGCCGCGATGTGCCGCTATATTCTTGTCAGCGATCCGCCGGATCAGGATAATGCTCAGGCCGATCACTAATTCGGCAACCGAACGCGTATTTGAATACGGAGCGTTGAAAACCGCCACTCCGGCCCTTGACGCCGCACCGAGGTCGATCTGGTTGACGCCGATGCAAAACGCACCGATAGCCAAAAGCTTATCGGCCGCTTCGATCACATTTTGGGTGATCTTTGATTTTGAACGGATACCGAGCACATGAACGCCCTTGATCGCCTCGATCAAGGCTTCTTCGCTAAGCGCTCCGGCCACCCGCCGGACGGTCACATAACCGCCGGCTTCAAGCTCAGCCACGGCGGCACTGGAAATATTTTCAAGCAAAAGCACCTTCACTTTGCTTCGCGGATAGGATGTCGGTTCGGCGATCATAAACAAATGATTGTAACGAATGCCCCGCACTCTTCAAAGCACGCGGCGAAATTCACTGGATCTCAAATTTTGCTTCGATCACATAACGCAGACGTATCTGTTCAAAACTCAGCGCATTGTCGTCTGCATCGCTCGTACTCTGTGTTCGATTTATGTAGTTGCTATTGCTAATGGATAGAACGCCACCTGATATCGAAGGACGGGCAAGTTCTTCTATTTCTTTGATATAAACCGGTTTACCGACCTTTTCTTCGATCGCTCCGAGCAAGTAAACGGCCTTTTCTTTGGCTGCGCGCATAGCGTCCATTTTTGTTTCCCGACGCAAACGCACAATATCGGAGTGCTCGGTCGAATCCAATTCCATCCGGCCAAGGTCAAGTTGGTCAACCAGCTCTATCAAGGGAGCGATCTTTGAAATATCGGTCAGCTTTAGCATATACGTTTTGCGTCCCATTACATCGCGAACCTTTTTTGCGGGAATATAGTTAGAGCTGATATCGAAAACAGAAAGGGCTTTAGCAGGGTCAACTCCGATGCCCGTTAAACCACTCCGCAAAGCAGTTTCCTGTTGTTCAATGGTTTTCTTCTCTTTTTTGTCCAGCCGCTCAACCACAGTGAGTTTGAAAGAAAAGGTATCGGGTGTGATAAGGCGCTCTGCCGAGCCGCTGACCTCTATCACTCGCCGTTCCGGTAGAGCGGTTTGCGCAAAAGCTACGCAGCCGAATGCCAGTACAAAAAGCACAAGGGGGGAAATTCGTTTCATTGGTTGCTCCTTAATTTGCGATCATTGGGTTCGGCGGTATTTGTGTGTAACCGGCCGTCGCCGTCCGATGCCGATCGCGTTCTTTGAAATTATCAGTGTCGGCGGCAGCTGTTTCCGCTTGAATTCATTGGCCGGGTGTTCCACCTTATTCAAAAGGCTGTAAACAAGGTCGGCGTCGTGTCCGGCGGCTACGATCGCGGCCGGCGATGCCTTTTGTTCGAAATACATCTTCAAGATCGGGTCCATCAGCTCATAGGGCGGCAAACTGTCCTGGTCGAACTGGTTCGGAGCCAATTCCGCCGAAGGCTTTTTCGCAATGATCTTTTCAGGAATTACCTCGCGGCCGGCCGTTCGGTTAACTTGCCGCGAAACCTCCCAAACTTCGGTTTTCAGCAGGTCGCCCAGCACCGCTAGTCCGCCGTTCGTGTCGCCATACAAGGTGCAGTAGCCCACCGCCAGTTCGCTTTTATTTCCGGTCGAAAGCAAAAGCCGGCCTTCGGCATTGGATATTGCCATCAAAATTACACCGCGGATGCGCGACTGCATATTTTCTGCCGCCAAACTTTCGCCGCCGCGCGTCGGCTTGTCCAGCTTCATTTGCTTCAAAAGCACCTCAAAGGTGTCTGATATCGGTTCGATGCGGCTTTCGCAACCAAGATTGCGAACTAATTCTTCAGAATCTTTGATGCTGCCCTCAGACGAAAAAGGCGATGGCATCATCACGCACAAAAGGTTTTCCGGCCCAACGGCCTCGGCGGCCAATGCCGCCACCAATGACGAATCGATGCCGCCCGAAAGTCCCAGAACAACCTTTTTGAAGCCGTTCTTTGCTGCGTAATCGCGAATGCCCATCACCACGGCTCGTCTGATGGATTCGGATTCATCGCCCGTAATACCGCGAGCATCCGGTTTTCGGACGTCCAATTCAACAGTTTCGACAAATTCTTCAAAAGCAGGGGCCTGCAAGATGATGTCGCCCTCTTCGTCGGCAACTAAACTTGCCCCATCAAATAAAATGCCATCGTTGCCGCCGATCTGGTTCACATAAACGATCGGTATCCGGTTTGCTTTCGCCCGGTGGGCGACCATATTACACCGAACCTGTATCTTCCCTTTGTTATAAGGCGAAGAATTGATGCATACGATCATTTCCGCTCCCATGGCGATGACCTCGTCGGTCGGATCGTTATCGTATAAACGTTCTTTCCAAAACGTTTTGTCGTTCCAAAAATCCTCACAGACCAGGATCCCGTATTTAACGCCTCTGATCTCGTAAACGCGGCGGCGGCGGCCCGGCTCAAAATACCGCGGATCATCAAAAACGTCGTATTCCGGCAAAAGCGTCTTGTTCACCCGGGCGATCAATTCGCCGTCGGCTATAACGGCCGCCGAATTGTAGAGCCGTCTTCCGTTTAATTCATTGTTGGGCTGGATCGTGCCGACAACGGCGATGATGCCTTCGGTCTCGGGAATTATTTTTTCTAGCGGTGCCAGCGAAGATTGGATTATATCGCTGTCTTGAAACCAATCCTGTGAGGTATATCCGTGTGTCGTCACCTCCGGAAAAGCGATCAGCTCAGAACCCTCAGATCTCGCTTTCCTGATGGCGTCGATCATCTTTTTGACATTGCCGTCAATGTCGCCGTTGGTCGTGTTTATTTGGCCGAGCGTTACTTTCATGACCGTACTACCTCAACCCCGATCGCAACTCACCCTTCCGTTTTCGCATCCTTTGGCTGGCTTCGTTTGATCATGGTCAACCGGTTGCCGCGATCGTTGTATTTCACCTCGTCCATGATGTTGTAAATGAAAAGCACGCCGCGGCCTGATGTTTTGAAAAGATTTGCCGGGTCTAGCGGATCAGGAATGGAATTTACATCGAAACCTTCGCCTTCGTCCTCAATGGTGAAACGAGCTTCTTTTTTGGAAACCTCCGCGGTTATCCGAACCAATTTTTCCACATCGAATTTGTTGCCATGCTTTACCGCATTTACAAAAGCTTCATCAAGCGCAACAAAAAGATTTGATTTCTCGGCTTCTATGACGCCAAGCTTCTCGACCCGCTTCATCAAATAATCAAGGATGGAATGCATTACCGAGATCGAACTAGGCATTTCGAATTCGATATTTTCGTGCAGCCCCAAAACATATTCGGCTTTATCAACGAATTGCGATTTGTAATTTAGTACGGTCTCGACGAAATTTTTCAGTTCTCCTTCATCAAATCCGTCCCGTCGAAAATTAGATGCACAAAGCTTGAACGCTTTGATCTGCGGTGCGTCTCGCCTATCTTCCGAGATCTGCGGCAAACACACGCTACCGTTCGGCGACATGCTCTCCGGGTCGTCAACATTGAGGTCGGTGATGACCAGATCATACCGATCGATATCTTTCACGTCGGCTATTTCTTTGTAGCTTTCAACTAAGCGCACTTCGTGCCCTACCCTGACGAAAACATCGTCAAGTGCCGTGGCCAGGTCGTCGTGGTCATCAATGATCAGAATTCGTCGCTGCATCGCTTGGTATTTGCCGACATTATCTACGAAGAAATATTTGGTCTTGTTGCAAATGATACATTAAATCGCGGATTATTTTCTATCAATGGCCAACGAAAAAGATAAAGTATTCAGCTTCGCTCCGCTTCATCAATATTCGTTCCGTGAACGGATGCTTATCAAAGCTGCCGATATCGCGTTCTACGCCCTGATCCGCCTTATCGGTGCAACGATCCGTTTTCAAGCCGAGGGCGGCGAATATCTTGAGCGGTTGGCCGAGGTAAATAAACTGCCGATCCTTGCTTTTTGGCACGACCGTATCTTTGTCGGCACCTATTATTTCCGCGGGCGAGGAATTGGGGTGATCACGTCGCAAAGCAAAGACGGCGAATATATTGCCCGCTTTATTCAGCGATTGGGTTACGGAGCGATCCGCGGATCTTCGACACGCGGCGGCGTCGGTGCCTTGGTTGAAATGATCAGGCTGATGAAGGCCGGCATGCCGATGGCATTGACCGTAGACGGACCAAAGGGGCCAAGACATGTCGTCAAACCCGGCGCGGCAATGCTTGCCAAAAAGACCGGCGAGCCGATCGTTCCTTTTACCATTCATTCGAGCGCCTATTGGTCCGTCAACAGTTGGGATCGTATGCAGATACCGAAACCGTTCTCTAAAGCCCGCGTAATTTTTGCCCCGCCGATCTTCGTCAAAGCTGATTCAGACGATGTGGCAATGGCAGCTATTACCGCAGAATTGCAGAAAAGTCTTGACGAATTAGAGGCGGTTGGAGAAAAATGTAGCAAGCGTAGCAGTTAGTGTGCTCCACTTGGCGGTTCTGTCGCGGTATCTGTCCGCGATGGAACGGCGATTTGATTTTTTGTTAGACACGGAGGAAACATTATGGCTTGGTTCGATTCAATACTTGATTCAGCTTCAAAAGATCTTGGCATCGCCAAAGAAAAGGCGGCAGATCTTTTGACAGTTCTAATCGGTCTCACAGGTGACCCGCAAAACGGCGGCTTTACCGGTTTTTTGGACCGCTTTCGCGAAGCCGGCATGGAAAAAGAGGTCGATTCGTGGATCTCCGGCGAAGATAACGCACCGATATCCGAAACGGATGTTGAAAATGCCGTTGGCACGGATACTATTTCGACCATTGCCGCCGAAACCGGTATTCCGCGTGAGACGGCTTCCGCTGGTTTGGCCGCAATGATACCTCAGGTCGTCGACAAACTTAGTCCCGACGCCGTCGTCCCGGACAACGACAGTTTTATCGACCGCGTTCGGGATTATTTGGGCGAATGGGGCGGCAAACTAGGTGCTACTATCATCGGCGGCCTGGGCATTGCCGGAGCAGCGGTCGGCGGTGCTGCCAGCAAGACAAAGGCCGGAATTGAAGATGTGCTCGGTCACGGCCTCGACACAGTCGGCGGCGGTTTTACACACGTCCGCGACCATCATGATTCAAGACTTGACGGAGTTCCGGCGGCTTCTCTGAACCGATCCGATGAAGACGACAAGAGCGGCGGCTCCATATTGAATTGGCTGCTTCCGCTTATCTTGCTTGCATTGGCGATGGCGCTCGGCTTTTGGTTCTGTTCGGGCAAAACCCCCGACCACCCACCTGCTCCGCAGCCGGGACCTGGCAAACCGGGGCCTGATGCTAAAAAAGGCGAATCTTCATTCGCTATCAAAGCGGACAACGGCAAATACGTTGTGACCGGCACCGTGCCGGACGAAGCATTCAAAAAACGGATCGTCGATGGCGTTACAGCTCAATTCGGTGCGGGAAATGTTAATTTCGACGGTTTAAAGGTTGACCCCGCGGTCAAACCGTTTGCCCCTGGTTGGTGGGAAGGTTTCTCTAAGATGCTGCCGAACCTGAAAGATTGGAAGACCGGTTCGCTGGCCTTCGCGGGCAATGCGATCACCGAGGCCGCCGGGTTGCCGGGTGCCGCACTTGACCAGCTGAAGTCCCTTTTCACCGGTTGGACACTGCCTTCTAACCTGTCTGCCGGAGCATCACCGGCCGCAGAAGCCCCGCGTTCACTGTCTGAGGTCACCTTACCCGACGGGGTGAAACTGCAGGCATATCCGGGCGGTATCGAAGATCAGCTTGTGAAATTTATCTCTTCGGACGAATACAAGAACGCTACCAATGACACCCTGAGGGATAAATGGTTCAATTTTGACGACCTGAACTTCGTTCACGGTAAAACGGAAATGACACCCGAATCCAAACGTCAGCTGGACAATATTGTCGCGATCTTAAAGGCATTCCCGGATGTGAAGATCAAGATCGGCGGCTATACGGATAAAACGGGTGATGCGGCTGCAAATAAAAAGCTTTCGGATGAACGAGCCAAAGCCGTTCAGGCGGCGCTACAGAAAGCCGGTGTCGGTGCCCAGGCCCCTGAGGCTGAAGGTTACGGCGAAGAATTTGCTACTGTCGATGAAGGCGCTAGCGATGAAGCTCGCAAGGTTGACCGAAAAACCAGCGTTCGATTGATCAAATAGCTGCCATTGGAAACTTATTTGGGGTGCGGCCGCTTGTGGGCCACGCCCCATTTTCGTAACTATTGCTTAAACGCCCTCTGCCGCGAGAAATAACTTGCCGCCAAAAGTACATATAGTATCCACACCACATCTGCGAACAGCAGATGCCCAAGCTGCATTATTATCGGGCCGAGTGTCAACAGAGTAGCGGCCCCAAATATAACTTGGCAAATTATTGCAACGGCCAAATAATTTGACCATTTTACGACAGCCTTCGTGTCTTCTGCTTGTTTCTTTAACCACCCCGCTACGAACACCACATAAACACTGGTCAAGATCGATAGCAACGGATGGCTGAGCCGCAATCGCAATATAATATTGGCCCCGTCTGAAAAATCTTTCGCGACCCCCTCAGCCAGCGAAGTCGAAGGAAAAAGCAGATTGCTCAAGGCCGCCAAAGAACCGCTCAGGCCAACTAGCAAAAGTCCTGCGACCCCGACGAATACCAGCACCGACGCCTTTCGCTCGACGCGGAGATCAGCTTTCTCCGTTCTCGTCGCGAACCATGCCGTCAAGGTCAAAAATGCCAGCAAGATAAAGGTGTTGATCAAATGGCCCATCGCCCACAATGGACGCGTGTCCGTTACATTCAAGGCGGTATTGCCCGTCAGCACGAGTCCGGCACCGACAGCCGCCTCCGTAATTACAAAGACAAGTGAGAAAATGGCCGCCCAAACGATCTGCCTCGAGTGCGGATCACGCTTTGCCGCCCAGATCTTGATGGCCCATGCCGCCAAGACCACCATTACGAGACCGTCCACGGCGGTCGTCATCCGGTGCGAAAATTCGATCACTGTCTTGAACTGCGGTGCAGCGGGGATCACCTCTCCATTACAGGTCAACCAATGCTCGCCGCAGCCATCACCGGACTTCGACGCCCTCAGAAAAACTCCCCAAAGTATGACGAGAACGTTATATGCCAATGCGAACCACGCGTATTTAGCAAACCTAGAGATCTTCCTTTCGCTCTTCATTCTTCTTAAACTGCACGCTCTATCCTAATGCGGTATATTCTTAAAGAATAGCACCGATGAAGAAGCAACGCATCGACAAACTACTTTTGGAACAGGGCTTTGCCGAGTCTCGTACGAAGGCCCAAGCTCTCGTCATGGCCGGTGTAGTACTGGTTGACGAAAGGCGGGTCGAAAAGCCTTCCGAATCTTTCGCTCCTACCTCGAGCATACGCCTAAAAGGGCAAACAGATGAAACCAAATATGTCGGCCGCGGCGGCCTGAAACTCGAAAAAGCTCTGAACCACTTTAATATATGCGTAAACGCATATATTTGTCTCGACGTCGGATCTTCGACCGGCGGATTCACGGATTGCCTGTTACAAAATGGGGCGGGCACCGTTTATGCTATCGACGCCGGGACCAATCAATTGGCCTGGAAGCTGCGCGTCGACGAACGAGTAATTGTCAGGGAAAATACAAATGCTCGAAATCTTGAACCCAGTGACTTTGAAAGACAAATAGACCTAATTGTCATCGATGTTTCGTTCATCTCTATTTCGAAGCTTCTTCCGGCATTGGTTAAATTGCTTCCCGCCGGCGGACAAGTGATCGCTTTGATCAAACCGCAATTTGAAGTTGGAAAAGGCGAGGTCGGAAAGGGCGGCATCGTGCGAGAGCCGGAGAAGCATGAAAGCGTGGTTCGGAATATCAATAACTTTGCCCGCCAATGCGGACTTTCCCTGCGAGGTGTCGTTGAATCGCCGATCTTGGGTGCACAAGGAAATAAGGAGTTTTTGGGATACTATGTCCTCGAAGATACCGAAAAGCCAAAAGAATGAAGCTTTTGTCGAAGGCCGCGACTACTATTTTGAGAACGGCCTTATGATCTTGACCGCAGAATTCTTGCTTCGTCGCGGCTACTGTTGCGGCAACGGGTGTCGCAATTGCCCTTACTATGGCGACGCGGCCCGCGGTCACAGCAAGAACGTGTCCAGCTCGTCGGGCTGAGACAGGTTCTGATCTTCAGTTAAATACATATGCCCATCCGCATATGTATTTCTTTCTTCTCTGCCCACAGCCGTTAGAGCATATTCCAAGCACATCTTCAATCCTTCGTCCTCCGGCCACGATATTGAGTAGTACACCCATTTACCCACGCGGCGAGTGTTTACAAGCCCATTTTTACGAAGATACGCAAGGTGGCGAGAGATCTTGGGTTGGCTAAGGCTCAGAAATTCGGTCAGGGTATTCACGTTGACCTCCTCACCTTTCATATGCTCGAGCAGCTTGAGGCGCGTTCGATCGGCCAATGCCAAAAAAAGGTGCTCCGCTTCAACGATACGTGCTTCATTCATTTTTGCAATATAACATAAATATATGCATTGCAATATATGAAAAAATGAGAACAAAAAAGGAAGCCGCGGCGGCTCCCTTGAAAAGCAAATATCTTTATCCCATCACACGTCGTTGTTTTCGCCCTTTGATTTGCTCATTTGCGGGGCGGCTGAGGCAGCAGGCAACGGCATGCCGGCGGCGTCTGCGTTTGCTTCTGATTCAGGTTGTTCATCATATTCCGGCACATCTGCGAGTATCATTTTGCCCGAATGCTTCGAAAAGACGAGGCCGTGGCGGTCTTCATCATAATCGATCATTACGAGATCTCCGGTCTGCACCTGATCGGTAGCTACAAGATTTGACAGCGGATAGACAAGAAAACGTTCGATCGAGCGTTTAAGGTGACGAGCACCATATTTTAGATCGATCCCCTCATTCAGCAAAAAGTCTTTTGCCGCATCGGAGCATTCAAAAACGAATTTTGTGCCGGCAGATTCGGTAATGCGGGCCTGCACGGCGGCAAGTTCTATGTCCAAGATCTGCCGCAGGTGGTGCTCCTTAAGGCTGCGGAAAACCACGACCTTATCGATCCGATTCATAAATTCCGGCGAGAATTTGCGTTTTGCGGCTTCAAGAGCGGTGCGGTATATCTTTGTGTCTATCTCATTGTCGTCCGCTTCTCGTCCGCCGGATTTCGTCGGAGCAAACCCGATACCGCCGGATATCATCTCCGACATCTCACGCGCTCCAAGATTTGAGGTCATGATAACGACGGTCTTTGAAAAATCGACGCGGCGATTATCTCCCAATGTCAGCGTTGCCTTATCTAGAATGCCGAGGAGCAGCTGCCATAGCGAATCAGAGGCCTTTTCGATCTCGTCAAACAGCACGAACGTCAATTTGGTATCATCCGTGTGGGCTTTGTCCAGATTTTCCTGTGTAAGCATCGGCGACGTTTCCCGATGGCCAAGATACCCGGGAGGCGAACCGATCAGCTTTGCGATCTCATGGGAATGCTGAAACTCCGCACAGTCGATTTTCACAACCGAATGCGGATCACCAAAAAGCACCTCAGCAGCGGCTTCGACGACGCGCGTCTTACCGGAACCCGTCGGCCCGAGAAAAAGCAGCGTTCCGATCGGCCGCGTCGGATTATTCATTCCAGCCAGATATATCTGGAAAAGACCGCTCAGGCGGCGAACGCCCCGTTCCTGCCCAACGACCAGATTCGAAAGCTTTTCTTCGAATTCTTTGGCACGGGGACTTTTGCGGTCTGGGTCCAGCACAATGCCTGGTTTGCCGAATTCCTTCTTTTTAACTGTTTCTTGTTTCATCTCGGTCATCTCCCAACTCTTAGCGGAACATAGAGAATAAACTTGTCCTTTTCCGATAGATCGTTCCCGTCGCCGGGCACCTCCATCGTCGGTATAATGATGATTTCAAAGTATTATTCGTTGGCTGGATTTGGAGCGGCGGCTGTGCCGCAGTATAAAAGCGCTTATGTGAAACCACTGATTTAACAACGATTTCACATAAGATAAATATCATATTCGGCCTAAAAATGGCAAGCCGTAAGTTTTGCTTCGTTCGGAGCTAATCGTAATATTCCAGCCCCAAATGCGTTATCAATTCTTCCCCTTTTAAATAACGAAGCGTATTTTTCAATTTCATCAGCTGAATAAATATGTCGTGTTCCGGATAGAGTCCCGGCGCGGTCTGCGGTGCCTTGAAGTAAAATGAAAGCCATTCCTGTACACCTTTCATTTTTGCACGCTGGGCCAGGTCCATAAATAACGCCAGATCAAGGACAAGAGGAGCCGCCAAGATCGAGTCGCGGCACAAAAAATCGATCTTGATCTGCATTTTGTACCCAAGCCAGCCGAAGATATCGATATTGTCCCAGCCTTCTTTATTGTCGCCGCGCGGCGGATAATAATTTATCCGCACAACATGGGAGAAATGGCCATAAAGTTCCGGGTAAACTTCCGGCTGCAAAATATGTTCTAAAACCGAAAGCTTGGATTCTTCTTTGGTCTTGAAATTTTCCGGATCATCGAGAACTTCGCCGTCGCGGTTTCCAAGAATATTGGTCGAATACCAGCCATCGAGCCCTAACATGCGGGTTTTCAATCCCGGAGCCAAGATCGTTTTCATCAATGTTTGGCCCGTTTTGAAATCTTTGCCGCAGATCGGCACCTGATGCTTTTCGGCTAGATCGGTCAAAGCCGGTATATCGACCGTCAGATTAGGAGCCCCATTGGCAAAAGGAACTCCCGAACGGATCGCCGCGTAGGCATATATCATCGAAGGGGCGATGCGTTCATCGTTATCATAAAGAGCCTTTTCAAAATTCTCGATCGATGCATGCACCTCGCAGGGCTCAAGGTAGATCTCGGTCGACGCTGCCCAGACCATTACCAAGCGATCACACCCGTTGTCCGCTTTGAAATTCGTAATGTCTTCTATCAATTGCTCCGCAAGCTCCATTTTGGTCTTGCCGGTCTTTACATTTTCCCCCTTTAACCGCTTTACATAATTGTGTTCAAAGACGGCGGGCATTGGCTTGAGCGAGGCAAGCTGTTCCGAAACTTGGTTCAGCAGGTCCTTTTCAAGCACACCTGCATTCATGGCTGCTTCGTATGCATTGTCCGTGAAAATGTCCCATGCCCCAAAGACAATATCATTCAGGTCCGCTAAAGGAACGAATTCTTTGATCTTTGGCGAACGATCTTCCGTCCGTTTGCCCAAACGGATCGCTCCCATCTGGGTCAAGCTGCCAAAAGGTTCGGCAATGCCTTTTTTGATCGCCTCGACGCCGGCGACGAATGTTGTGCTGACGGCACCCATACCGACCAGCAAGATCCCCAATTTTCCATCCGCCGGAGCGATCTCCGGAGTGTTAACTGCCATTTATTTCTCCAAAATTTATGTTATCGAACCCATTTGCCCGCCCTATTGGATAGGAGAACTTTGGGTCGTGAAAATAAGCGTTCAAGCTATATCTTTTCAAATCATAGACCCGGCAATTGATTAAGGCAAACTGCGGCATTGGCGGGTGTGTTATTTTACTGTATCGGCGCTGTAAACAAATCTTGACATTGCGTTTTAAAAGGGTTACATTACTTGCACCTTTCGGTCAAAAACTAAATATTTCTGTTACTGGCAAATGAATTTTTAAGGAAGCCCTTAAATATTTCCCATATGCCATTTCTTGCACTTTTTTGGGAGGAAAATAAAAGAATATGGGTTGGAATACGAATAAGCGAAAGACCCGCTTTTCAGCGCTTGTCTTATCGCTTGCTTTTGGTCTACTGACCGCTTTCGGAACCTCGGCCAATGCACAGGCCATAAATGAAGGTTTCGATGCGGTCGCTTCACTGCCGTCAGCCGGTTGGGTCTCAGTAAATAAGAGTCAGCCGTTGGGTGCCAGCACATGGACCCAGTGTTCAGGCACGGCCATTCCGCCGGCACAGGCGGGCGCCTCAACTTCCTGCGCTCTTGTTAATTTCAACAGCACAACAGGTGCCGGAACCATCAGCAATTGGCTGATCACCCCGGAAAGAACAATTTCGAACGGCGACGTTATTTCTTTTTACACGCGCACTGCAGCCGCATCTAGCTTTCCGGATCGCCTTCAGCTTCGCATGTCGAGCGCCGGTTCGAGCAGCGATACGGGAACCACGGCAACTGATGTAGGTGTCTTCACCACTCTTCTGCACGAGGTCAACCCTACACTTACCGTCGGAGGATATCCGGAAACATGGACACAAGTAACCGTTACCGTCTCTGGTCTCGCTGCTCCTGTTCAGGGTCGTTTTGCTTTCCGTTATTTTGTAACGAGCGGCGGACCATCGGGTGACAATTCGAACATTATTGGCCTTGATACATTGGTTTACACACCGTTTTCCGGACCAACGCCAACCCCGGGTGGACCGACACCGACGCCAACTCCGACCCCGGCCGCGACCCCAACCCCCACTCCGGGCGGTGGCGGATCGACATTCCCGGGCACGGGTGTGGGCCCGATCCCGGACGGCACGACCTGCGGTACTGAGGGAGGACCTTTGACCGTATCGTTCGCCGTTACCGGTGTCGCATCTGCACCTACGTCGGTCTCAGTTAACTTGACGGGTACGCACCCTTGGGTGGGTGATATTGTTGCACGCCTTATCTCGCCGGATGGAACGACCTTTGTGGTCTTCGGTAAGACAGGATCGACCACCGCCGGCGGCGTTGGTGATTCATCTGATTTCGGCGGGCCTTATAACTTCAATGACGCAGCGGCCGGAAATTGGTGGACTGCAGCGACCGCAGCCGGAGGCACAGTTCCGGTACCGGCTGGAGACTATCGCACATCAACACGTGGCGATGTCGCCGGAGCCGGTGCACAGACCTTGATAACCCCGGCATTCGCGTCGATCCCGACCTCAAACGGTACATGGACGATGACCTTTACCGATAGCTGCCCTGCAGATACCGGTACGATCACGGCTGCCAATTTGACGCTCGGCGGCGGCGGCGGACCTGGACCGACACCTACTCCAACGCCGGGAGCAACCCCGACTCCGACCCCGGGAGCAACCCCAACGCCGACCCCTGGAGCAACTCCGACCCCAAGCGGTCCGGATGCACCGGTCGACATGAATGGTGACGGTAGAACTGATTACGTCGTTGTTCGCAACGTCGGAAGCGGTCCGACCGGCCAGCTTCGCTGGTACATCATGAACGCTGCAAATGGTTCTATCTCTTCATACGAATGGGGAACCGCAAGCGATTGGTATGTTCCGGGTGATTTCGACGGCGACGGCAAAGACGATGTTGCCGTGTGGCGTCCGGGCACTCAGTCGACATTCTACATTCTGCAGAGTGCGACCATGACCTTCCGTAATCAGGACTTCGGTCAAACCGGTGACGATCCGACCATCGTGGCTGACTACAATGGCGACGGCAAAGACGACGTTGCGGTTTACCGCGAAGGCGTCAATACCGGTGACCAGAGCCGTTGGTACTTTATGCCGCAAGGTGCATCGTACTTTACGTCGGTCAACTGGGGTTCCGCCGGTGACGTTCCGGTTTCGGGCGATTTTGATGGTGACGGCAAAGCAGACTTTGTCTTCCAGCGTGCCGAAGGCGGAGCCAGCAAGTTCTATCGTCTGTTCGCAACGGGCAACTTTGACGACAGAACGGTTGGCCAAGCTGGTGACATCACTGTATTTGCGGATTACGACGGCGACGGTAAAACGGACATCGCGGTTGTTCGCCTCAGCGGCGGCAACTGGCAGTGGACGATCCGCCGCAGCTCTGATCAGGTCATCGTTAATTCAACTTGGGGAAGCACCGATGATATCCAAGTTCCTGGTGATTATGATGGCGACGGCAAGGCCGATATCGCTGTCTGGCGTCCGGGCTCGACCAGCACGTTCTACGTGAATGGTTCAGGCGGCACGAACTTCACTCAGAACTGGGGTACCGCAACGGATGCTCCTGTGGCCAGCTATAACGTTCGCTAAGAACTGTTAGCTGAGATATAAAAAGGACGGCAACTTCGGTTGTCGTCCTTTTCTATTTAGCAAAAATTTTACCCGCTTATGAGCGGGCTTCTAGATGAACTCAATAGTTTCTATTAAGCGTCATCCTCGATATACCCGGTGATCTATCTCTGCAAAGATATTGTCACGAGCTTCGATCTCCGCCAGCAATTCCTGATCGATATTTCCCGTAGTAAGCATTGTGTGCAGCAGATCGAACCGATGTATGTGCGATTGAAATCGTCGTGTCGAATATTCCACGGTGGTCTGTTGATATATCTGAAATGCCCAGTCGCTGGATTCGGCAAGCAAAAGTTCGCGGGCCATTTGATCCAGCAATCGCTTCTGCATCTCAGTCGGATCGGTGTAATATCTAGCAGCGGCAACCATTTTTCGTTCGGCGTCGTGCTGATAGGGATACATCCAAGCATTCAACCCGTTCAACCACACCTTAAAATAGCCCGCCTCTCCCCACGACGATGCGGTCGGTTGTTGGATCTGGATCGGTATTCCGGAATCTAAAAAATCGCCCGGCGTTACGGCTTTTATTTCTTTTTGATCAAACTCCAGTTTGCGGAAAAAGAAATCCAGAAATTGCGGGCCTTCGAACCACCAATGCCCATAAAGTTCGGCGTCATATGGCGAAACGACCAGAGCCGGGTGCCCCTCGAATTGTTCATAAAGCATCTCTGCCTGTTTTATGCGTTCTCCGAGAAAATGCGCGGCATCGCGGGCCGATCGTTCACGGGCAAATGCGGGAACGTATGGCTGTTTAGATTGCTGGTCAGTGCCCCGTTCGCTAATTCGGTGATATTTTAGGCCGAGATGCTTCCGATTGCCGTCTGCATCCAAATACGGCTTTAAATAGTCGAGCGGCCGGTCCCAGCCTATATCTCGATAGAATTCGCGGTATAGCGGATGTCCCGGATATCCCGCCTCCGCACTCCAAACCTGCTGGCTCGTCTCAACATCGCGGGCAAAAACCGCCACTCCGTTCGGACAGAACACCGGCGCATGAACTCCATACTTTGGCCGCGGATCGCCGTACAGAATCGCATGTGTGTCGCCAATGAAATATTCGATCCCTGCCTCTTTCAGCAGGTCCTCGACGCCCGGTTCGTATGCACATTCCGGCAGCCAAATGCCGCGGGGCTGGCGGCCGAAATGTTTTTTATAGTTCTTAAGGGCAACCTGAATTTGTGCTCTTTGACATTCACGGTTCGAGATCAACGGCAGAAACCCGTGTGTAGCTCCACAGGTGATGACCTCTATCACACCCTCTTCCTGAAGTTCACGAAAGGCCCGCACGAGGTCGCGTTCATAACGATCATTCCATAAATGCAGAGCCGCGCTTAAATTTTCGACATACATCCGCGCGGCGTCGATAAAATCCGGATCCTCGCTTTCGGCACGGACAAGTTCCTTTTGCGCTAGTTCGATCAGCCTTTCCAAATGTGCGGTATAGCGGGTCTGCAGTAATTCATCGGTCAACATTTCGCATAGCGGAGGCGAAACATTTATTGCGAGCCGCGGATGAACTCCCGATTCGTGCTGGCTTTGAAAAATGAAGATCAGCGGAAGATAGACTTCCGTTATTGCCTCATACAACCAATCTTCTTCCAAAAATGTGGGATATTCAGGATGCCGCACAAACGGCAGATGAGCATGAAGGATCAGACTAAAATAACCGATCGGCATAAGCGTTTACTTCGGCGGAGAAAGTGCCCCGTTTAATTTCCTGCCGGTTGCAGCGACGAAACAGGCATCAGTTTCGGCAGTCCGCTTCGCCGGCGAAAGCGGCGCGGAAAATTGATCAGGCTCGCACCGAAAACCGCGGTTATCTCACTTTCTTCGATATCGTCCGCTCCCGTCAGATCAAAATGCTTTTCAAGCGCCGCCAGTGCATTTTCGCGGGAAAGCCGATCAATATTCGCTCTCAAAAACTCATACAATGCGGGGCTGATGCGGTGCCGCAATTCCTCTAGGGACATACCAGAAGCAAGAGCAAACAAAGCGAAGCGAACATCTTCGCCGCCGACCGACCGGATCTGTTCGATATCGACATCGCTCACCGCTTCGCCGAGTGCCAGAAAGGTACGTTCTTCCGCGGCTGCCGTATCGTCTCCGGCTAAAGCCACATCAAAAGCATCTTGCGAAAAACCTGCGGCCTCCAATACCTTTGCGAACCGGTTCGAACTGACCGCCCATTGAGCGGTGGCTGCCGAGCGCGGCGAAGGCGATCGTCGCGGTGTTTCGACCTCATTAGAGAACATAACCCGAACAAACGGGCGGTTTTCTGCGACAAGCCCGATCTCTGCCCGATAAAGCGTATCGGATTCGACATCGAACCACCATGAACCCTCGGCTCCGATCTGATGTTGTTCGATGCGGCCGGTATCTTCATCTATCAGGCGAACGACGAGTGTCGGATATCCTCCGGCAAAAGCTGAAGCGAACTTCTGATATGGATCGCCATTCACCGTCCAATAAAGGAATAATCGAGTCGGTGTCTGCATCAATAAACGGATCCGATTTTGATCAGGCAAAACAGGAAGTTTCGGCGTGGCCAATTCGGTAAATACCGGGGAAACATCGGATTCCGGATCAACCGAGACGATTCTTGGAGCAGCAACCGCCGCTGTATCTTCCGGTCGATCGATAAATGCTGATGAAGAAACGCCGACCGTATTTACGGGCACAACGCCCCCCTTTGGGTCTTCCTTTTCGGTTTTGTCGGACACAGGCCTATCGGTCTCGCTCATAAAATTGCTCAAGAAATATGTGAACTACACAAAATTATGCGGTCTTTTTGGAAAACTGACAAGCCGGAACGCGGATCACGTTGATCAATTGTTGGCCTTTTTAAGATTTTGGGCAGATCTAAGTTTGATCTCTATACGGCCGAGCGACATATTGACCTGTCCTCGAACCGGAATGCGGCGATCGTCATCTGTCATCCATATGATCATGCTTCCGTCCTGTTCAACGATACGGCCCGGACCGAAAACTTTGGGTTCGATGCGGTAGCACCAAACCTTTCCCAACACGGTGTTTTGCTTTTCGCGAGCGGCCACATACACGGGAATGTTGTACGCCAACCCCGAATCGCTGACCGTAAGATCAAAGGTTTCACCCACTTTTAGCGGTAAAAGTCTTATCTGGAAAATACCGGATATTACATCATGGGTGTCTTCCGGAATATTTGAAGCTATCCGACGCGGCGAACGCATCGGCTCCTTCGGATCGGTCTCAACCCAGGTCACCAATTTTTGTTCGTAGTCAAATAAAGCTTCACTTTCGCGCACTCGTTCTTTCTGCACGTCGTGTTTGACAGTTTTTAGGATCCGAAACTCATCCGGATCGACCGTAGAAGTGAATATCTGCTCAAAACTGTACCGAAAGATCTTTAAGGCCGTCCCTTTTGAAACTGCCTGTGCCCCGATAAGAAAATTGCCGTCTGCACCGCTATTGACGTTAATGTTCAATTCCGCGACCGGAATGCCCTTGATGATCTTGCTGAGCTTTGCTTCATATTTCAATGATTCGCCCGCCGCGAACGGCATTGTCAGTTGGCCGGCGGTTGAAGCCTGGCCAAATATGCTAAGCGGCATCACACTAAACACAGCCAACAGCAGAATTTTCAGAAATCTTTGAGTCATAAAGAAACACACGAGGGGTGACTTATATATTATCCTAATTTTCGCCCATTAAAACAATAATTCCATCACCTTTATTTAGACGCTTTTAATATGTCCCAAGATGCTTTGCCCCCGTTTTCGATCCTTTTCCTCGCTGCCATCAAAACCTTTTCCGGGCTGATCTCCATACACACCCATTTCGAACATCGTCTTCGATGACAGTTGACCCGGCAAATGATATCCGTTCGGCCGACTTCGATGTCATCGGGAAACGGACTTCCATTGCGCCACCATTCGGTCGGGCCAAAGATCCCCACGACCGGAGCCCCCGCCGCCACCGCGAGATGTGTCGGGCCTGTGTCTCCGCCTATGTAAACAGATGCTCGTTTAGCCAGCTCATAGAATCCCTTCAGGCTCGGCTTGGTAATGGTCACCTTCCCCCGAGAAGCCGCACTGACCAATTTTTCGGCTAAATTATCTTCGCCGGGCCCGACCGTCACAACTGTGTAAAGTCCGAGCTCCTCGTATAAAAGATCCGCTAATCTGCCGTAATTTTCGGCGGGCCATAATTTCGTCGGCCAACCGCCCGCGGGATTTACGATCGCAAACCTGCCGCCGGCATTTGCAGCTATCTCTTCGGCTTCTGCGATGTGTTCGGCCGCTGTAGAGATCGGAAATTGCAGGTCCGATCGAGCAAGGGAAACACCCGCCGCCGCTTCTGCGATCAACAGATTTTTAAGAATGATATGGGTTTCGGGCGGTATGTGCACTGATCTATTCAGCAGAAACCTGCTTGCCGGCTCGCGTAGCGAACCTTTATCAAATCCGAATCGCACACGAGCGCCGGACAATTTGGCTATGAATGCAGATTTCAAGAGGCCCTGCATGTCAATCGCCGTGTCGAATCTCTCAGCCCTAAGGTAATTGGTCCGGTGTTTGATCTCTTTCAGCATCCGCTCTATTCCCGCTTTGCGGGTTGAGCGCGTATCTATCTCGATCAGATCGTCGATCACCTCGCTTCCGCGCAGGATCTCGGCCGAACGGCGATCTACGATCCAGCTCAATTCGGCTTCGGGCAAAGCTTCTCGAAAAGCGGCAACTGCGGGCAGAGCATGCACCACATCACCGATACTGCCAAGTTTTATGATCAAGGCCTTCATCCGCTGAACATTCTACCTAAAACGAGAAGAAATTACCTTTCCCGTGTTTACGATCGTTAAAAAATGGTGGAAATTGATCGAGCTTTTACGATATTCTAGAAATAGCTTTCGTGCCGGCTTTTTTTGCTCGCCTTTTTTTACCTGACACATATGCAGGATTCGACTTCGATAAAACGCGATCTTCGACCCGCTTTGGTCTTCCTGAGCGGCGAACTGATAGCAGTGCCGATCCCCTTGGAACGCGAGGAGGTCATTCTCGGCCGTGCTTTGAATGCCGATGTCCGCATTAACGATCCGGCGGCAGCACGCCAGCATGCACGGATCGTCACAACGATCGAAGACGGGGTTTCCCGATACACCATCGCGGACCTTGGCTCGGCACGCGGAGGCACACTCGTTAATGGAGAGAAGGTCACCAGCCACACACTCCAAAACGGCGATAAGATAACCATCGGTTCCCATATCCTCCGGTTCGATCTGCTCGATGAAATAGATCGTGAATATCAGCGCCAGATCCATCGGCTTATATCACACGACGATCTGACCGGCCTGCTTTCGAGCCGATCTTTTTTTTCCGAGTTGCGTCGCGAAGCCGCCAGGTCACTCGCCGAAAACCGGCCTTTTTGCGTCTTGATGATGGATATCGATTTTTTCAAACTGGTAAATGACACTTACGGCCACCTTACGGGCAGCCGCACGCTTGAAGAGATCGGCCATTGTATTAGCAATTGTGTCCGCAGCGGCGATGCTGCAGCCCGTTTCGGGGGTGAAGAGTTTGCCGCGTTTTTGCTGGACGCTGAGTTGCCGCAGGCTCTTGTCGCGGCCGACCGGATCCGTGCGGCGATCGAAAAGGCAGATTTCAGCGTTCTTCGCCGCGGTAAACGCGAAGAATCACACAATGTCACTATCAGCATCGGCGTGGCGGCGTTTCCGGACGATTCGACCGATCCGATCGAACTCGTGGAAATGGCCGATTCCGCTTTGTACAGAGCAAAACGCGAAGGCCGCAACCGCGTTTGCGCCTACCGCGATCTGACCGCCGAAGAACTCGCCCGCGACCTTCCCGCCCGCAAAGATTAATTTCGCAACCAAATATTACACTGCAGCGTTAAAGACATGATCTGTATTTCGTGTTAAACTTGGCATTTGTTTCGGGCGTCGCAACACCCTGATTTCTCATTATTTTGAAACGTGATCACTAAGCTTAATCTTTCCACGCATCCATTCCGCAATCGAGCAACACCTTATTTGCTGTCGCTGATAATGCTCGTGCTGGCATTTTCGGGCGCCCTGCTTTGCTATTCAAAGCTGCGTGACAACCGCCGATTGCTGGATTCATCCGCGGAACAAACAAAGCAGATGCGCGAAGAAGCCGCTCGGCTAAAAGGCGAAGGTGAAAAGGTTCAGCAGCAGTTGACACCGGCCCAACGCGAATTGCTTGTTGCTTCGCACAAATTGGTTGCCAACAAACAGTTTGGCTGGTCACGATTGTTCGCCGATCTCGAAGCCGTCATGCCGGGCAGCGTAAGCGCTTCGCGAATAGCCGTCGAAAATGTGTTCAAAGATGGTGACCGTATCAAGGCTGAACTTGATTTTAGCGTTCTTAGCCGCGATTACGCTCCTGTTATGGCCATGATCGACAGCATGCACAATTCCGGTCTGTTTCAGGCCGAATTGCGAGGACAGGATCTGCAGAAAAGTGATCGCGGTCAATTTACTGAGTACACCCTGCGGCTGATCTACTCTCCTTCGCAAGTGTATTCTTCTACGGCGACCGATGTTGCTCAGACCGGAGGTGTTCAGTGATCGGCGATGACAATCAAAATGGCGGACGGAATGAGGATACCGAACCGCAGATATTGGTCGATGACCACGGCAGCGGCCCGGAACCGGTAGTCGCCGTCGATGAGGCTCACCGCACCGTTATTCTTACCCCGAAAGAAACCATCGTCGTTGAGCGCGGAGTCCAGATCGACCTCCCGCCTAAGTCCCGTCCGCCAAAGGTTTACGGCGGAATGTGGGGCCCGGTACAAATAGCTGCAGCCGCCCTCGGCATGCTCGCGTTATTCGCCGTGGTGCTGCTCTATATGATTTGGGTGGCTCCTTCAAGCCGAGAGGTCGAGGCCCGCCGATCGGAACGAGATCGTTTAGAAAAAGAACTAGCCGAAACGCGAGCTAAATACGGCGATATTACCAGCACCGAAACGCAGGTCGCCAAACTCGTTTCCAGCGTCAGCGATTTCGAATCGAACTATTTACCGTTTGAGACCACGGGTCGAACCGCCCTCTATCAACGCATCAATGGATTGATACAAGGCTATGGATTGGTCAATACATCCGGCCCGGACTATGCCCCGCTGGAATTGGCGGATCAAAATCTGCAGAACCAGAGCGATGAAGAACGAGGGCGGGCCCGTTTTCGCAGCATGTTTCCCGGCATTTACGTAACGACCACAGTCGAAGGGAGTTATCAAAACCTTCGGCGGTTCATCCGCGATATCGAGACGGGACGAGAATTCGTTGTCATTAGCGCGGTTCAGCTTGAACCGTCCGACACCGAAGAAAAGCAGGCTCAGACTGCCACTGGGGCACCGGCCATCGACCCGGCTACCGGTATGCCGATCTCGCAGCCGTCTGCCCCGGTTCGCCGCGACCAAGGCAAAATGCATGGCGGCATTGTTCGTTTGCGGCTTGAAATGGCGGCCTATTTTCGGCGGCCGGGGACGGTGTCAGGTCCGGCCGTTCCGGCAGTTTGACTTATTTTTGCATCAGATGAAGCTATTCGAAGGAAAAACTCCGGCGGAAAGAAATAAGATGCTCGCGGCGATCGGCCTTGGGCTTTTGTGCTTAGTTGTATTCTATTTCGCATTTTTCCGCGGAATGTTCGGCGGACAAGCCGCCCGCACGTCCGGTTCACCAACCCCGCGGCCGACTGTTTCGCCGGGCACCGGAAGTTCCAATACATCCATGCCTTCACAAAGCGATCAGGACTTTGCTTATCAAACACTGCCCATCGCCTATCAGCCCGGAAATTTTCATGCCCCGGACCCGGGTCGCAATATTTTTGCTTTTTACGAACCGCCGATCCCGACACCGTGGGTACCGACGCCCGAGCCTCCGGCCGTTTATGTGCCGCCGCCGACACCTGTACCGCCGCCCGTTATGGTCGCCTTTCTGGCACCGCAAAATATTTATGCGGGGTCAAAGGCTTTCCGGCTGGAAGTTAATGGCGACAAGTTCACGCCGGATATGCACGTTTATTTCAGTCAGAACCAGTTGCCTACCACCTTTATCAGCGCCCAAAAATTAAGCGCCGAGGTTCCGGCCGCAATGATCGCCGGCGAAGGGCCGCGTCAGATCATCATTCAATCTGCCGATGGCACGCTCTATTCCAACCAAGTGATGTTTTCGGTCCAGGCGCCGCCAAAACCCGGATTTCAGTATATCGGCATGATCGGCCGCAAGCGGGCGAACAACGATACCGGCTATTTTCAGGAATCGGGCAAACAGATACCTACTACGGCCCGCCTCAACGATGTGGTCGGCGGCAGATTCCGTTTGGTCAGCCTTTCGGCCGAAGAAGCGGTTTTTGAAGATGTAAATTTAGGTTTCCGCCATCGTCTGCCGATCTATCAACCCGAACCCGGAACTTCTACGGGTTCCGGCAGCGCGTTTCCGGGCGGCACCAACACGATGTACCCGACCTATGTGCCGCCGCAACCGGCTTACAATGCTCAACCGCAGCAGCCGCAGCAAAACATTCCCGGAATTCCAAATGATATTCCGCGATATGCTCCTCCGGGCGACAATACTCAAAAAACACAACCCGGCAAACAGGATGTTGATGATGACGGAGTCGACTAAAGATCGTGGCGGCATTCATTCCGAATCCGGAATGACGCTTTTGGCGGTAATGGCTTTTATGGCCGTTTTTGCCGTCGCCATGCTGGCTGTTGCCCCTTCGATCCAACAGGAAGTGCAGCGGGAAAAAGAGCTTGAAGCGATCCGTCGGGGCGAAGAGGTCGCAGAAGCAATTCGTCAATACGTGACATTTTACAACGGATCGAAATTGCCGCAATCAATGGACGATCTGCTGGAAGGCCTTCCGCAAGGAACCAAAAAGCGGCAGATCTTACGGCGTTCAGCGGCGGTCGACCCTTTAAGCGAAGATGGAAAGTGGCGTTTGATAAAAGCTGAACCGGACGTGCTGGCGAAATTTGCCAAGCGCGTTCAAGATTACAATGGCGGTGTCCTGCCTTCGAACCCATCTTCCCTTTTTGATCGCTATTCGATGGTTATCGTAAATTCTGCGGCCACGGGAAGTGAGGATGATGTCGAAAGCGATCCGGATGCAGAAGACGAAAGCGATGTCAGCTCCTTTGATGTCTCGACAGATAATACGCCCTTTATAGGAGTTGCAACGCAAGGAACCCAACGTTCTGTCATCACATATTACGGCATTCAAAGGCAATCGAATTGGGTGTTTACCCCATTATTTCGCGGAACCGGCGTGGTTGGCATGCCCGGCGGCCAACGGGGCGGCCAACCGCAGCCGTTCTGACCATCTCTAAATATCATCCTTTTTTCGCAAGGTCGGTTGGTCTGCTTCGTCCTCTTCCGTCGTCGCGGCCGGTTCGCGCACGATCAGCAATCCGGGAGGATAAAGTTCGATCTTTTCGCCGTCTAGAGCTTTGACTACCGAGATCGCAGCTCGGTCAAAGACCTCCAGCGGCTGGCTTTCATTGGTATCTATCCAGAAATTGACGGTGAACGTCGCCCCGTCTGATGTCAGATCTGTAACCACAACCCGCGGCTTTGGCATCTTTACAATACCTTCGGTGTTATTTAACACCTCGTACGTCAAAGCTTTCGCCTGTTCAAGGTCTTCATCGTACCCGATGCTGAACTTCAGATTCATTCTCCGCTGTGCACCCGCACCCCTGATCGTCAATGCGCTTGAATACATATCGCCATTAGGGATCAAGATCAGTTCGCCGTCATCTTTTCGCAAAGAGGTCGCTCTGATGCCGATATATTCTACCTTGCCGGCGTTATTGCCGATAAAGATCTGATCCCCGATTCGAAATGGCTGCTGCCACAATATCAGCACTCCCGAAAGCAAGTTGTTCAATATATCCTTCGTCGCAAAACCGATCACAAAAGATGTTAGGCCAAATCCCGCTATCAGATCGCCAAAGCCAAAAGAAGGCACGATGATGGAGAATGCAGTAAAGATACCGACGACGGTTACGAACACGACTATCAACCGGCTGAAAAGTATCCGCAGCCGGTTATCGAGCTTGGTTCTCGCCGTCGTTGCCCAAAAGATGCTCCGAATGACCTTGCCGATCACCCAAAACAGGATCAATACCAAGATCCCCGCGAGGATGAACGGCAGCCGATCCACAATGGAAGCCAACAACCGGTCGATCGAGTTCCATGCCACGTCGCCAATGTGAGTGGCATTGTCCAATATTACTTTAGGGGTGTTTGCGTCCGCAGCTAAACTATACATAAATAGATCAAACAACTATGATACCCGATAGAATCTCAGGGTTGGAAATTATCTGACCGTCCTTGACAATCACCACTATTTAGAATTATTCTAATTATAGTTAGATGAACGGAGAAAAAATATGCTTCACGATACAAAGATCGATATTTCAAAAGCGAAACGCGAAAAATTGATCGCCTTGCTGAACCAGCGTTTGGCTGACGCAAGCGATCTAAAGTCGCAGGCAAAACAGGCCCACTGGAACGTCAAGGGGCAGAATTTCATTGCTCTGCACGAGCTTTTCGACAAAGTTGCCGGAGAACTTGATGTTCATGTAGATGATATCGCCGAAAGGGTTACTACGCTTGGCGGGACGGCCATGGGAACGGTCCGTTTGGCGGCAAAGAATTCTTCTTTAAGCGAATATCCGCATGAAATTACGGATGGAACGGCTCATGTTGACGCTCTTTCCACAGCGATGGCGGATTTTGGCAAGAAGGTGCGTGCCGACATAGATGCCAGCGATAAGCTCGGTGACGCGGATACGGCAGACCTTTTTACGGGAATTTCCCGCAGCATTGACAAGCTGCTGTGGTTTGTCGAGGCTCACATCCAATCGTAAAAACTCGATAAATTCAAAACGAAAAAGGCCGTACCCGATCTATCCGAGTACGGCCCTTTTTCTTTGTTTGGCAAACTGTTACGTTTGCCGTGCCGGCGATCCGCTACTTAGGAGGAAAAGACGTTCCCTTTCAACTTACGACTCTTCCCGAACCGCCGGCATCGACACTGTAAAAACCCCTTTCACTACTACTACGCGACTAAGATAGGATATTTGTATCACTATCGGTAAATTTTTACCCGATAACAATGATCTTATCTTTAAGAACTATCACAATGCCCAAACACAGCATCATAAAGGTTACGGCACGATCGATCTTTTTCATATAGCTTTTGTTGTCCTAGACAGAACGGTCAGAATATAGACAGATAATATAGCCGCTAGTTGCTTCGGAACGATCATTTATGTGATAAGACGCACTGAGGCGGGACAAAAGGCGAAAAAAATATGACCAAGGGGTGGAAGATCAGGTGGCAGCGCGTACGGGAGTCGAACCCGTCTTTCAAGAATGAGAATCTTACGTCCTAACCGATAGACGAACGCGCCGCATAGAAGCGATTTTACCGATAGATGAGCATTTTATCAACACATTAGACGTTGAATCGAAAATTTACGATATCGCCTTCCTGCATAATGTATTCTTTGCCTTCCAAACGCAAAAGCCCCTGTTCGCGGGCCGCCGCCATCGAACCGGCATTGATCAATGCATCGTAACCGACAATTTCGGCCCGGATGAATCCGCGCTCGATATCCGAATGTATAACGCCGGCTGCCTGCGGAGCTTTCGTCCCGACCGGGATCGTCCACGCCCGAACCTCTTTTTCACCGGCTGTCAAATAAGACATTAGCCCAAGCATTTTGTAAGCTGATCTGATCAAGCGATCAACCCCGGAGGATCCAAGTCCTAGGTCGCGAAGATATTCGCTGCGTTCAGCGGCATCCAGAGCTACAAGTTCGGCTTCCAGTTTGGCACAGATGACCACGACCTCAGCGTTTTCGGCGGCGGCATGTTCCTTTACCCGCCGTACATGCGGGTTTGAATCCGGATCCGCCAGGCTTTCTTCATCGACATTGGCGGCATAAATGGTAGGTTTAGTAGAAAGAAAGAACCATGTACGCAGTATCTCTTTTTCTTCATCTGATAGCTCTGCGGCCCTTGCCGGACGCCCTTCTTCAAGCACCGGTTGGATCTTATCAAGTATTGCAATTTCTGCTTTTGCCTCTTTGCTATTTGACGATTTCAAAGCCCGAACAGCTTTATCACGTCTTTTTTCGGCAGAGGCCAGGTCGGCAAGCGCCAGCTCTATCTGAATAGTTTCAATATCGCGCACCGGATCTACCGAACCTTCGACGTGGACGATGTTGTCATCATCGAAACATCTCACGACCTGGATCACCGCATCCGTCTCACGAATATTCGCCAAAAACTGGTTGCCGAGTCCTTCGCCTTTCGAGGCTCCACGCACAAGCCCGGCGATATCGACAAATTCCACAGTTGCCGGAACAATTTTCTGTGCCTTGTTCATCTTTTCCAAAACCGGCAAACGATCGTCCGGCACCGCTACGACACCGATATTTGGTTCGATGGTAGCAAAAGGATAGTTTGCCGCCAGAGCCGCCTCCTGGGCGGTCAAGGCATTGAACAAAGTTGATTTGCCGACATTCGGCAGGCCGACTATTCCGGCTTGAAGCATAAGTTTATCCCGTCAGATCGAAATTGCGGCGGGCCGCGAAACAGATATTGTACTCTCCAAATGCCTGAAACAAAAAGACGCGGCGAATGTTTTACACCGTCGCCCCAATAAAAAGAGCACGCCCTTGCCCGCCTTTTAGGGCCGCTGGACGCGCTCTTTTCATGATCATCCGCCCTGTCCGGGCCGCCGCCTATTGCGGCAGATAGGCCGTCGGGACCGGCAGATCGCCGGAAGTGCCGAATTCACGGGCCGTGAAACCATTCTGGCTTTGAAGTAGATACCATGTGCCGGTCGCCGGTCGAAACACAGCTATATCGATCACGCCGTCACCATCAAAATCGCCGGGAGCTGGTATATCACCGGTCTCGCCGAACGCTCTGACCTGAAATCCGTTGGTGGACTGCAGACTGTACCACGTATTGTTCGAACTTCGGTAAACCGCAATGTCCGCGGAACCATCACCGTCGTAATCGCCTGCGACGGGCTTATCTCCGGATTCGCCGAATGGGACAACCTGAAAACCGCCGGAACCGGAACCTAGGTAATACCATGTAGAATTCGAGGAACGAAAGACAGCCAGATCGGCTTTTCCGTCACCGTCCATGTCCGCAGGTGTCGGCGTGTCGCCATCCTGCCCAAAGTTATATACCGAAAATGTTCCCCGGCTATCTGAAAAAGCGATGAACCATTGACCGGTAGATGGCCTAAAGACGGCAATGTCAGTTCTTCCATCGCCATCGTAATCTGCCGCCACCGGAATATCGCCGGCGGCTCCGAAAGATCGTGTGCGGAAAGTATTTTTAAGCCTTAAATACCACGTGTTGGCTGAGGGGCGGTAAACTGCCATATCAGTTTTGCCGTCACCATCATAATCACCGGGAACCGCTATATCGCCGGGTTCGCCAAAAGTAACAGTATTGAACAGGGAGCTTCCGCTGCCGATATAAAACCAAGTACCGGTTCCCGGTCGCAAAACGCTGATATCGGCCTTTCCGTCGCCATCAAAATCAGCATTTTTATTTTTGGCTATTGCCGGACCGGCCACGGGGCCGTCAAGGACGTTGCCGTCAATATTGAACGTTACACCGCCCCAGGTCTCGTTGTGCGGTGCTTGCCACTGTTTTATCCGTTGGTGATTGTTCCACTCAGTCGTCGGAAAACTCGCGAAAGAAACATATGTCCAGACATTTGGCACATTATCCCATCGTGCCATCCAGATAGCATGCGGCCTACTTGCCGGAGCGAGCGTCAACCAATCTTCCTGAGCATTCTTGGGTGAACCGTAGGTGCCCGAAACATATCCGAGTTGATTGACTCGATCGGTCCAGCCCTTTAAGAAAGCCGTCGAGGCGGCGCGGCAGCCCGGTGTTGACGCAGTTTCGTCATAGCGCTCCATATCGTAATAAAGAACGCTGCCGGTCGTCAGGCCAAGGTTCGTTGCATCCGCCGCAGCGATATCGGCTTCTTCGCGGCCTTGCTGTTCCGCAATGACGACATCGTAACTGAATTTCTGCGATGTCGCTGACGATGTACACGGAGATTGATATCCGACGATCGTCGGGATAAGTCCCCAGCCCATTGCGGAAACCTGTGTGACCCAACTTGCGGTCAATAGTGTCTGGGAACATCCGCGGTTTCTGCCGCTGATGTAAATGTTAGCGTCATGCAGCGGCGAATTGTTCCACCAGGTCTGCATTTGAGCTACTGTGCCGACCGTACACTTATCGAACCCGAAATTCAGGCTGATACGTGTCGAGCCTCCTGGAGCAACGGCTGCGAATTGCGGCGTTGCCTGTTCAAAAGCCTGTGCTTTCGCCGTTGCAGCAAGGTTGGCGATCGGGGCGGGCGTTCGATCTTCCCCGTTCTTTATCAACCTCGTTTCCTGTACACAACCGCTTTTATACCCGGCGCAGCTGCCCTCCGTCACTATCTTCCATTCGTTCGCCGCCTGTTCTACCGGCTCGTCCGAGATCCGTATGTTCACCTGGCGTTCGCGTAGCTGCCAAGACGTGCCGTCCTTAGAAAAATATACCGCCTTCCCTTCGAAGTTCGAACCGGTCTGAATGCGAAATTCGAGCGTTATCTCATCACGAGAAGAAATGAGCTTCGCATCTTCAAGATGTATCGTTCTAAGATCGACATCTTCGACATCAATAGACGAACGCATCCATTTTATGCCATCCATCGAATGAAGAAACGTTATTCTTCGGCTTGCTTCGTCGCCGACCACTATTTCTAGACTTCCGCTAGGCGAGACCGCGGCGGAACTGATGACCTCGCCTCTCCGCAGATCCGGCGTAACATCGGCCCAGGCAGCTCCGCCGTCAGATGTCCGATAAACCTTTTCCAACGTATATGTGATGACCTCGCCGCCGGAACGGGCGACTCCCTTTAACCTAGCCCGGTCCGCAAAGGGTCTGTCGGTGGACTGTTTACCGATGCCCGTCATATGCGTGAATATAGAATCTTGTCCGTTGACATAGGCGCTAAATGCCAATATCAACGCCAAAACACCCGATAGATAGAGTTTGATCATTCGCGATCCTCCCGTTGTTCGTTTTCCGTATTATTGCTAAAACTAATGGATAGTGGCTAAAAGTATAGCCGTTAGTGATAGTTAAATTCAAGTCTTTTTTGTCCTGCGGCCAAAAGTGAAGTAATTTATAAGGAATTGGCGATGACTTTTGGGATAAACCTATGCTGATCTCATTGGCCCTAATGGCCCTGATCGCAGCCGCCGGCTGTGTTTTGACCTACATTTTTTCGGATGATGAACCGTTGATCTGGCGTTGTTCGGCAGGTGCCATTATCGGTTCGGCAATATTCGGAACGACTCTATTTGTCCTTGGCTTCGTCGGCGGAGTTTCGGTTCCGACCGTGCTTGCCTCGCTGGCGATCGCCGCGGCACCGCTTTTATTGCTTCTGAAGCCCGGCATTGCCGGCAGAGCTCGGCGCGACCGTCAAACGGCGTTTAGTCGGCTTCAGGGTGTAAATGCTTCAAAGTTGTGTCGTTTTGCTTATTATCTATTCTTCTTGATCTTGTTCGTAATGTTCTTTGAGCGCGTTATGTACGTCAATGCTCAGGGCATATTTACAGGCGGGTCAAATAATCTCGGCGATCTGCCGTTTCACCTCGGAGCTATCTACGGCTTTTTAGAGGCGGGCCACTACCCTCCGGACAATCCGTCCTATTTCGGAGCAAAGTTCACATATCCTTTCATCGCTGATCTTATCACAGCGGGTTTCATGCGGCTTGGGACGGATCTAAAAGACACCATGCTGGTACAGAATGTCATCTGGGCATTGTCACTGTTGGTTGTGCTGGAACGTTTCGCAGTGCGGTTGACCGCCGACAAATTGGCAGGAAAGCTCGTACCCGCCCTACTTTTCTTTAGCGGGGGCCTTGGTTTCCTGTATTTTTTTGCAGATGCCGGGGGCCATCCAAAGGGTTTTGTCGATTACCTTTGGCACCTCCCGAAAGATTTTACGGTCGGCGATTTTCGTTGGAGCAATTCGCTGACAACCTTATTTCTAACTCAACGCAGTTTGCTGCTCGGCATGCCGCTGACACTTATAGTACTGTCTTGGCTATGGAAGATCTTCATTTCGCCAAGCGAACGTCCCGCAAGTTCGATCGATCTTCGCCATGGCATTATTATCGGCTTTGCAGCCGGTCTATTGCCGCTGGTCCATCTTCACAGCCTGATCGTTCTATTCTTTGTCACCACTCTTTTATTCGCAATGAGGATAGATCGGTGGAAGGAATGGGTTGCCTTTGGCATCGGCGTATCGGTCACGGCTCTCCCGATGCTTATCTGGACGATGACCGGCAGCGCTACACGGACGAGCGAATTCATAGGTTTGAACCTAGGATGGAATGACCAGGGAATGAATTTCATCTGGTTTTGGCTGAAGAATACGGGGCTTTTATTTCCGCTTCTGGCGGCAGGGATAATTCTGGTTTTTCTCCGGGCATCGGACAATGGCTTACCGCCGGAGGATGTTGCCGCATCAAAAAAAGACGCCAAACCCGTGCACAAAAGCGAACAAGGCATTCCGGCAGCAACATCGTTGCTGCTCTTTTACATTCCATTCGCACTGATCTTTATTCTTTGCAATGTTTTCAAATTTGCTCCGTGGGATTGGGACAATATAAAGCTTTTGATCTATTGGTTCGCTGTATCTGTGATCGTCGTGGCATATGCCCTTTCCTGGGCGTGGCAGCATAAGAACGGGGCTTGGAAAATGGCGGCCGCCATCTCGTTCGCATTATTGATATTTTCCGGCAGCTTGGATGTATGGAGGACCGTATCCAAACAAGTGAATATGCTTGTTTTTGACAATGACGCCGTTGCTTTAGGCGAACGATTGAGATCTGCCACACCCAAAGATGCCCTGTTCGTAAATGCTCCGACCTATAATTCGGCGGTCGTTTTGTCGGGACGCCCCTCTCTGATGAGGTATAACGGACATTTGCTTTCACACGGCATTGATTACGTTCCGCGCGAAAATGACGTCAAAACGATCTATAGCGGCGGCGATGCCGCGGTTGAGCTGATGCGCAAATACGGTGTCCAATATGTTCTGATATCTCCGGAAGAACGGAATGTACTGCGGGCGAACGAGGCTTTTTTTGCGTCGCATTACCCGGTCGCCTCTGCGATCGGACAATATAAGGTCTATAAGATAGAGCAATAGAAAAAATGAGCAAGAAAAAGGGTCAAAATTTGAAGGCCGCTAAGAACGAGCAGGTCGAAGAACCGTTGATAGAACCTGTCGCCCAATCACCACAACCGTCGCCGTTTTCAGACAAAAAATGGTTGATCAGTTGCGGGGCTATTACGTTCATCGCCATTTTCCTGCGATTTTTCATGCTCGGGCTAAAGCCTTTTCACCACGACGAAGGAGTAAATGGCTGGTTCTTGACCAATCTTTTCCGCAGCGGGGTCTATACCTACGATCCGGCAAATTATCATGGTCCGACACTTTACTATATCTCGCTTGCTTTTGCCCAGCTATTCGGGCTTGAAACAGTTACACTTCGGGCGAGCGTCGCCGTTTTCGGCGTTTTAATGGTAATTCTGACCTTCTACCTGCGTCCGTACATAGGGCGCAGCGGCAGCCTGTTCGCTGCTTTGCTGCTGGCGATATCGCCGGGTATGGTTTACATTTCGCGGTATTTTATACACGAGATATTTTTTGTACTTCTAAGTCTGACACTTGTCTTGGCGGTATTGATGTTCATGGACCGCGAAAAGGCCGGCCCCGGAGCAAAAGCTTGGTTGATCTTGATCCTCGCCGTGTGTTTTCTGCCGTCGGGCCTCAGCTTGGCTAAAGTTTTGGGTGGTGATGCCGCGGCGGCTGTCTGGGCGTTTCGCGTCGCGTTCATTATCGTCGAAGCTTTTTTGATCTTTTTTATTGTTCGAACGCTTTCGCAATGGAACGGCGGGCGGCCGATCTACATGCTTTTGGCCGCGTCCTCGCTCGCTCTATCTTTTGCGACAAAGGAGACCGGATTCATCACCTTCGGCACGATGCTGATCGCCCTTGTTTGCATTTGGGGATGGCAAAAGGTCCGCGGAACAACGGGGCTTTCCGATAAACTTTCGATCCGACCTGTTTCTTTGCGCTCTTTCATCAGCGCTTTTGGTTCCAGTTCGGACGCAATGCTTTTGATCGGCGGAAGCCTGTTTCTTTTTCTTTACCTGATCATTCTGTTCTTTTCGTCTTTCTTCACGTATTTCGACGGCGTCCCGAAAGCTCTGGAGGCCTACGCGATCTGGACCAAGACCGGCAGCAAAGACCACACGGGAAACGGAACTTGGGCCTATTTCACATGGACCTGGGAGGTCGAAGCTCCGATCCTGGTTCTGTCAGCGGTCGGGTCGCTCATCGCATTTTATACAGCTCGCCATAGAGTGGCGATGTTCACTGCACTATGGGGATTTGGCCTCGCCGCCGCATATACGATAATTCCCTACAAAACGCCGTGGCTGGCACTCAGCTTTTTGATGCCGATGGCATTTTCCGCCGGATACGCGATCAATGAATTGTATGAAAGCGGCCGCAGGGGAGTGCAGGTAATAGCGATCCTTGCCGTTATTGTTTCAGCCGGATTCTTAAGCTACAAGGCATACGACCTGAATTTTGTGGAATACGACAATAACAGCCGGCCATATATCTACGCTCATACCGATCGGCAATTTCTGTCGATGATGAGCGAGATAAACTTTTACGCGGAAAAGACAGGAAAAGTGAACGAATTGTCGGTCGATGTTCTGTCGCCGGAATATTGGCCGATGACCTGGTATGTTCGCAACAACCCGAAGGTGGTTTTTCACAGCCGCATGATCGATAGCAGCGCCGCGGACGTGATCATCGGGCGTAAGGGCGATCAGGACAACGACCTAATGAACAAGTATTCGGGAAACTATCGCTACGTAGGCACCTATCCGCTGCGTCCGGGAGTTTCTCTTATCATGCTCGTCAGAAAAGACATCGCCGAACCGGACACCAAAGAAGTTTACCGTTTGGCCGACAAAAACCCCTAGATACGGATGCCGCCGATAACTTCCGGATCTTTATCGGCTTCCGGTTTAAGATACGGCGCAGCGGCCTCTTCGCGCTTGGCTGTGCTGCCCGCCGAGTGCCAGCCGATCCATTCAGCCGGAGCATCAAAGGTCTCGCCCCCATGGGCTGTCAACCTCGGTCTTATGCGGCACATAACGGGCGTGTTGATACCGACGCCTGAGATGATGGCTTGGCCCTTGGTCAACGCGGGCAGTTCCTGAAGCATCGAACGTCCGGCACCCTCGACCGATTGTGCAACCGTTTGTTGATCGATCGGGTTGACGATCCGCATTATCACCTGCGTCATACATTGTGAAAGCACGTCTTGATCGAGCTTTCCCGGACGCTGTGTGATAAGGCCGATACCGACACCGAATTTCCTGCCCTCGCTTAATATCTGTTTCAGCACATTGGTCGATACAACGCTGGCCCCGGCCGGAGCAAACCGGTGGGCCTCCTCAAGCAGTGTAAAGACCGGATAGTCCAGGAAATTTTCACCGGAGCTAACGTGTTCGCGAACTGTCAATTCGCGTGCCTTGTTAACACGCCGCAACAGCGTGCCGACGATCACCTGCTGTTCGTGCTGTTCGATGTCTGAAAGCTGAAGAATGGTGCAGCGGCCGGGCCGGTACAGGTCTTCGAGCGGTATATGCTCGTTTGCCGAAAAAATGCCTTCGGGCCGATCGAAACGGTTGTCGAGCCGCCACAAAAGGCCTTGGATCGACGAGACGTTGCCGCCGTCACCGGCATTTGAATCTTCCTTTCCGTATTGTTGGCGCTGAACCTCGTCGCGCAGGTCATGAAAGCTGTATAAATGATCACGACGGCCTTCCGCTTTCAATCGATCATTCAATGCCCTAAACGCCATGCTCAGAAAATGCAGCATCTTGTCGGAAGTTCCCTCGGGCAAAAGATACTTTACATCCGCTTCGGTCAATGTCGAAAATCGCACCTTGATACGGTCTGGTGTAAAGATCTTTACTTCCGGACGATAGCCGTCAGCGGCCGAAAAAGCTGCGTCGCCGTGGATCGACTGCATGGTGTGATATTCGCCATGAGGATCAACGATAAGGACGGCAGCCCGATTGTGCGGCGACATCAATTCTTCGACCAGCACGCCGGCAGTATAAGATTTACCTGATCCTGTCGATGCAAGGATCGCCAAATGGGTCGAAACGACATCTTTTACCGAAAGCACGACGGGCACTTGTCCCGGCTCGCGTGTAAGCAAAGACCCGATGTGGGCCGAACCGTTCTCGCGTTCGCGTTTCCGGCTCAGCATCTGCGAAAGTGTTTCCGAAGAGGCCAGATGTATCGGGTCTCCCGGAGTTGGGGGAATGCGCGGATTTACAAAATCATTCAACCGCTCGCTGAAATAGCCGATCGTTTCAACCGTGATCTCATAGATCTCCGGAGCCTCGCCATCGAACCCGATCAACGAAGCAACCGCTGCCGGTGGCGTTCCGGCATTAGCCAAAAATATGTCGGGAAAAGACCGTATCAGCTCACGACCGCTGATGGTGCCGATGATCCGCCGCATTTCCCCGCCGACGGATGCTTCGTAATAAACGAATTCTCCTATCCGCGCATGGTTGTTGTCGCGGGTAACAAAGAGATATTCATGCGGCAATTTGCCCGGGCCTTTCACGGTCCCGGTCAACAGATCGGCTTCCATCATCGGCTTTAAAAACTTTCACCTCGCGAACGAAGTTCATCTTCGATCTGGTCAAGTTCGCGGCGCAGATTAGCTTCGATCGAGATCGGCACGTCGCTTTGTTCGATCTGGATCGCCTGCTCTTCCGGATCCGGATCCAACTGCAGCTCAAGATCTTCATTCACTTTTTCAAGCTCCTTCAAGATCTCTTCGCGGCGTTGCTTCAAATGTTCGGTCGTTACTTTTTCAGCCATAGTTTCGCTCCTTTATCATCACATTATACATTTCCACGCTCGGCGAAACCAAAATGGCGGCCTAGGCGGAAACGCCCCTTTGCATAAAGGCGAACATTCTTTCCAGAGCGATCTCGATATGTTCGTAAGACTTACAGTAGGCAATGCGAATATGATCGTCTCCTCCGGCTCCGAACGAACTTCCCGGAACCACGGCAACCTGCTTTTCATGCAGCAGCCGTTCCGCAAATTCATCTCCGCTCAACCCGGTCGAACGTACCGAAGGGAAAGCATAAAGAGCACCTTTCGGCACGACACATTCCAACCCCATCTGGTCCAATGCACTTACAACCATTCGTCGGCGACGGTCGTATTCGGTCCGCATCTCTGCCACGAATGGCTCGCCGATCTCGAGTGCCGCCAAAGCTGCAAATTGGGAGATCGTCGGGGCCGACATGACAGCATATTGATGGAATTTTGAAAATGCTTCGAGCAATTCAGCATTAGCGCAAATGTACCCGATGCGATAGCCGGTCATCGCATAATCTTTGGAAAATCCGCCGAGCAGGACCGTACGTTCGCGAGCTCCGGGCAGTGCAGAGATGCATACGTGCTCTCCTTCGTAAACAAGTTGGTCGTAGATCTCGTCCGAGATGATCAAAAGATCATGGCGCTCGGCAACTTCTACTATCTTTTGCGCGTTCTCTTTAGACAGAACGGCTCCCGTCGGATTGTTCGGATAGCCGATAAATATCGCTTTTGTCCGCGGTGTGATCGCCCGTTCTATATCTTCGGCCATTACCTCAAAATTATTTTCAGCGGTTGTTTCAACAACTACCGGCGTCCCATCGGCAAAAACGATCTCCGGAATATATGCAACGAAACAGGGTGTCGGAACGATGATCTCATCGCCCGGATCGCACAGGGCCGAAAAAATGCAGTAAAATGCTTCGCTGACACCTACGGTTACCAACATTTCGCTTCGCGGGTCGTATTTTACTTTATACAGCCTTTCCAAATGGCCGGCGAGCTTTTCTCGAAGCTCGATCAGCCCGGAATTGGCGGTATATCCGATAGGATTGCCATAAACCGCCTCAAACCCCGCCTTTACTATGGGCTCGGGGGTTGGAAAGTCCGGCTCGCCAACACCGAGTGAAATAACATCAGGCATCGAAGCAGCAATGCCGAAAAATCTGTGTAGTCCGGAAACAGGGATGCGTCCCGTGCGACGTGAGATAAAAGAACTGTATTGCGTCATTGTTGTCAAAAGTTTGCGGCGTTAATTATTTGATAGAAATTTTTCGTGATAGAATTCTGTAAAATTGAGATTGTTTCACATCTTGCATAAATTTTAAATATACGTTCGATCAAAAACTATGAAGTATTGTCCGAAGTGCAGCGTACGGTATGACGAAGACATCTTACGCTTTTGTATGAAAGACGGCACACCGTTGCTCGATGAGGACGAACCTAAGTTCATTGCAATGCCGAGCGAAAGTTTAGAGGCACCGGAAGATGACCCAAGCGAGGTGACGGTTATCCGCCGCAACGCCCCGAAGCCTTCGTCAGAAACCCCGGCCATCTTGCGAAGCGGAAATGTCCCGACGCCGCTACCCGACGATTTCGACGAAGAACCTTTCCAACCGCGAAATTCGTCGCCGCGCATCGTGGTTCCAACCACACAGCAGCAACAGCCTTCAAATCCGGTCATGCCTCCTTCGCAGACGGCAGGAACCAATGCGTTCAAGGTGGCATTTTTGACGATGGTCGGCACGATCTTTGTACTTGGTCTCGGGGCTTTGCTGTTTTGGTTTTTGATGCGCGACAGCGAACCTGCCGCGAACGCGAACGCAAATACCAATGTCAATGCAAACGTCAACACAAATGTAAATACGAACCTTGGTGTCGGCAATTTTGATTTCAACACAAATTCATTGCCGCCGCCGGCAAACAGCAATATCAACGCCGCAACGCCGACCCCGACGCGAACGCCGACGCCTACGCCAACGCGAACTCCGGCACCGACGCCCACCCCGGACGACGACGATGATGATGAACCGACCGTGCCTGTACGCCCGCCGGCTCCCCCGCGTACACCCGAACCGACCCGGACCCCGATCATAATTCGCCCCGGCGGTACGCCGCAGCGTCCCGCAGACCAGCAGATCCAGCAACAGCAACGCAGCGGCGGTATATTGAACGGCCGCGCCACCAGCCTGCCGAAACCTCGATATCCGGACGCGGCCCGCCAGATCGGGGCCTCCGGCGAAGTCCGCGTTGCCGTCACGGTCGATCAAAATGGCAAGGTCACTTCGGCTCGTGCGGTAAGCGGCCACCCGATGCTCCGCCAGTCTGCCGAACAAGCAGCACGGCAAACAAAGCTTTCCGGCGGCTCAACCTCCGGCGAACTTGTTTACAATTTTAGAAACAATTAAAAGAGAAGAGCTGTCTCGACGGCCCGCCGCGGGTCGATCACTCCCCAACCCTGGCGGTCAACCTCAAAATGGGGCAATCTTTCGGCGGTATTTATCAAGATCCGTTTGATCTGTTGTGGTGTTAAGCGGGAATTCGCTTCCAGCATCTGCGCGGCTACGGAAGAAACGATCGGGGCGGCGAAAGAGGTGCCGTCCACATATTTGTAATGCTTGGTGATGACCATTTCCCGCCGCAATTTTAGCGTTATTATCTGTCGAATGCTGTGAACCTCGCGGTCAATGGCTGCGTCAAGTTCTTCATCGACGCCGGAATGCTTCGCGATTATCCGGTGCAATTCGTCATCGTCGCTATGATCTAAAAGATCAAGAAGTTCGGCTTGCTGAGCGGTTGGTGTATTTGGCAAGATCGGAGCCGGCACCCAGATCGAGGGGGCGATTACCTCCGGCTTCTGCAGCCCATCTATCGTCGGCCCATAAGACGAACGGTACATTCCCCGCCGCGAACGGTTCATAGAATTATGATCGTCTAAACCGCCGACCGCTATCGAAGAAGGGGCACTGGCCGGCGGGAAAACCGGATGATTTGGCAGATGTCCCGCATTACCGACCGCACAAACCACTGTAATGCCCGCCGCGGTACAGGCCTCTACCGTCTGTGAAAGTTTATCGTCCAGATAGCTTTTTTCATCGTCTCCGCCCGCCGAAATATTTACGATCTTGATATCAAATTTTTCTCTATTCTCGAGCACCCATTCAAGGCCCTCGCGAATATTGTCGTCCGTAATGCGGCCTGTGCGGGCCAATTTGACCAAAACCACCTTTGCATTTTCCGCGATGCCGCGATAGAACCCGTTCGAAAGCGAACCGTTTCCGGCAGCGACAACAGAGGTCATCATTCCGTGCCAGCTGGCAACGTCCGGCTGAAAAAGTGATTGAATGTCGCCGTCGCGATCTACCATATTGCGGTATGCGACAATGCGATTTTCAGGGGTGGTCAGGTCAACGTGCGGATAGAATCCCGAATCGAGAAACGCGATGGTCACTCCCTTTCCGGTAAAGCGTTCGTCCGCATCAAGCCGCAATGGCGTCGAAAGCACGTGAGAACCGTCTTTCTGCATCGCGGCGTCCTTGATTATATGATCTTTTGCCCGCTCAAAGATCCGCACGCAACGCGGACAAACCGCCGTAAATTCATTTTTCTCCGCCGCATTGGCAACGATCAGCTCTTTAAGATCATTCTGTAAAGCATCCAGCGGCACAAAACCTTCGCTGCTTTCGCGCGAACAAACAGGGCACACCTGTTCTCCCGCTGCAATGTCAGCGGTCGTGGTCGGTCTTTCAAGCGGCATTGAATCGTGCAGGCTCATGGCGACAGCGTTTAAGTTTTCCACAACAGAAATGTAAAATCAATGTGCAGCCGAGCGAAGATGATGACCAAGGGACAAAAGCAGAGCAAAATTGGGCTGGCACTTTCGGGCGGCGGGGCCCGCGGATTTGCTCACATCGGTGTATTGAAAGTTCTCGAACAGGCGGGCATTCCGATAGCAGCCGTCTCCGGCACGTCCGCCGGTTCCTTTGTTGGTGCAGCGGTGGCGGCCGGCCTATCCGCCGCGCATATCGAAGAACTTGCCCGTAGATTATCCTGGAAGACCGTTTTGCGACCTGCCCTGTCGCCGCTGGCTTTGTTTTCTGCGGCCCCGATGAAAAATTTCATCGCTCGCGAATTCGGCGTTAGCGATTTCGACCAATTGAAACTGCCTTTTGCCGCCGTTGCTTTTGACGTCAAAATGTCTAAACAAGTGGTTCTTACGAGCGGCGACCTAGCGGAAGCGATCCAGGCGAGCTGCGCCGTTCCGGGCGTGTTTGTGCCGCTTCGCCGAAACGGAATGATGCTGGTTGATGGCGGCGTGACATCTCCGCTGCCTGTGAAACAGGCACTGGAACTTGGCTCTGACGCAGTGATCGCCGTCGATCTTCTATCATCAGGCACCGCTTTTGACAAAACGCCTAAAACCGGCCTTGGGATATTGCTGCGATCCGGGCTGATGATGATCCAGCATTCGGCTCGCAACCAACACTACCGGGCAAAAATAGTTATAGAACCCCGTATCGCTCATATCCGCCCCGACCAAATAAATAAAGGGGATGAGCTGATACGTCTCGGCGAAGCCGCCGCACACGAAAAGCTGGACGACATTCTTCGGCTTATCGATCAAAACAGCGACATCTGAAGTCGGCCATTGAGCTCTACTTCCACGAACCTGATAAATTCGGCGAGCAGCCGATCGCGGTCAGCCTTTTCATCAAATTCGCGACTGCGGGCGATTACGCTGCTTGTTTCATCGTGGATCCGAAATTGATAACGGCCATTCGAACCCCGCAGCACCCGAACGAACGAACGATAATCCGGCCGGTGAAGCATTTGCCTTACCTTTTCGTCATCTTCGATGGATATCAGATCCTCTAGTTTAAGTTCGTTCACATTCTAGATATTAGCCAATAGTTCCTGTTTCGAAAAATAACATTTGCAAGTGGTGGGGATAAAGTGCATCATTGTATCTGTTTAATCCTTCTCTCGCGCATCAACGGTGATGCGCCCCGACTGATTGGTTTTTTCGACGGCGTTTGGAAGTTCGAGGGTAGGCTGTTTTTTGGTATAGAAGTCGCTCAGCAGTTTTGAGCATCCGAACGCGATCCTTCGAGAGCCGACCGTTTTCTCCGAAGACAACTCGATTCGACACTTCTTTGACGTTTTGCTATTTCATAAATAGCTAAACAAGGAAATCTTATACAATGTCAACAAAGCTCTACGTGGGCAATTTGTCCTTTAATACTTCGAGTTCGCAATTGCAGGACCTTTTTGCAGCTATCGGCACGGTCGAATCAGCTACTATCGTCGAAGATCGCGAAACCGGCCGCTCGCGCGGTTTTGGTTTCGTCGAAATGGCGACCAAAGAAGAAGCGGAAAACGCTATCAGCGAATTGAACGGTAAGGAAGTTGATGGTCGCGAACTGAAGGTTAACGAAGCCAAACCGCGTGAAAATCGTGGATTCGGCGGCGGTGGCGGCGGCGGACGCGGCGGCTATGGCGGTGGACGCGGCGGTTACGGCGGCGGCGGCGGAAATCGCGGCGGCGGCGGCGGTGGCTACGGTCGCGGCAACGAAGGTTTCGGCGGCAGCCCGAACCGTTGGTAACATAAAAAGGGCGAGCCGAGATGGTTCGCCCTTTTTCATTTGCTTATAAAAGCCTCTTCGCCGCGTCGGCTCCTAATTCTTTTTTCTCATTCGAAAGTTGTTCACCGGCTTAACCGCAGACGCATTTCGAACGTTCGGCTGTTCGGTGATGTTGAACACTCGTTTTCCGACCAATTCTCCGTTCACATAGATATCTGCTCGATATTTGCCGATCATCCATTTCTTATGCGGCATCCCGGTAAAATTGACCCGGTCGTGTGTTCCATCAGTTTTAAACGAAGTCGAAACTACCCTGGTTTCCGGTTTAACGCCCGCCACATTGACTACAATGAAGTCCATCTTAACGGTTGCCGGTTCGTTTTCCGCCATCATCACGACGCAGTAGATAGGGATATCCGTCGTGTAAAAATTTTCCGTCCGGTCCCCCGCTTTCCCTTTGCCGTCATCCTTAGCCAGATAGATGTCATATTCCCCGGGGACCTCTTCTTGCGAAGGCGTCTGGGCAACAACTGCAACAGGAAGCAGTAGAAGCAGAAAAAAAGCAAACTTTAGCATAAATACAGGTTCAAAAGGTCGTTCCGAACCTTTGGTGCATCATCGGCGGCAAAAAGTTGCATTTGCTAAAAAATTTTCTGGTGTTCGAGGACTGCTTCGATCGCCGTTCGCAGAGCCGCGACATCACCGGCTTCGATCTCGACAACGCCGTCAACTTGGCTCAAACCGCAAGCTTTCGAGGCAATGACGGGCACACCGGCCGCCGCCGCCATCAACAGTCTTCGCGGCTTGTGTTCGACGAAAGCGGGCAGGACCACAGCCCATGCCCGACAAATGTCCTCGGGCGTACCTTTCGCCGCGCTCAGGCCGCTCCAAAAATCGGGAGCTTCGATCTCACCGCCGAGAATAATGAGTTCGGCGTCAAGGCCGCTCATCGCCTGCCGCAGCTCATAGCACCCTTTCCGGCCGAGCGTCGAAGCGGGAAAAACGATCAACGGCTTTTCATTGGGCCTGTGCGGCTTTGCCGCCGGGATCTTCCATGGAAGGAGAACCGCCTTTTCCGGAAACAATGCCGCGATGTCTGAATGGGGTGTTATTATGCGGTTTGCCTGTTCGAGAGCCCGGCTTTCGGCCGCAACCACTTCCGGATCCGCACGAAAATCAGCGAGCGTTCTGCTATTCGGATGCAGGCCCGCAGCCCGATCTAGCCGCTTCTGTATTTCGTTCATCGGCAAGGCCGTCATCAAAACGTCAAAAGTTCGGCCGCCTAGTTCCCCGCTTTGCATCAAATGCGGCAAAAGTTCCTGTTGAACGACTAGATGCAAAGTATCGTATTTGATCTTCGCGGCCGAACTTTCGGCCATTTCGGCGTACATCTTCAAAAGATTCATTTGCCTTTTGCTGCCTTGCACAGCCAATTTCCTTGAGCTGTAAGATCGACGCAGCGTTGTTAGCAAATTTTGCCGATAGTTGCCGAAACCGGCCTTTGACCAGGCATAGTTCGCTTTTTTGAATCGCACTCCGTCCATCGGTGCGATCAAAATGTCCGCTTCTGTTCGTTCAGCAGCGATGAATTCGTCAAATTCGGGGCCAAACTCATCGACGATAAATGCCGCCCGCCCAAATCTTTCTGCCTTCGGCGATGGTTCCACAACACGATGGCAATCGCCCGTTTCGCATGTCGCGCAACTGTTCGGTGACGGCGATGGGTCAGACCGGCGGCGGATCTGGTGCATGACCGGAAGTTTCGATCGCCTGCCTCTAAAGGTCACTTTGAGGTCGCTGGCGTCGATCGCCGCTTCGACGCGGAATCCTTCGTTCGACCGAAAACGCAGATCCACATAATTCCAAAAAACTGTCGCATCGCGGCCATCCTCTGCCAATGACCCCGGTATGACCCGCGTGTGTGCATGGCGTTCGATGATCTCAAAATTGGCCTGGAGAGCGGCGTCATACAAAGCATTTGATATCTGACACAAGCCGCCCCCGATGCTTGGGATCACACAACCTTCTCGCAGTTCCCGCCCCGCAACATAACCCTTTAGACGCGATGTGCGGCCAACCTGGCGCCAAAAGCTGAATATTTCGCCCGCGGGCACCTCAATGCCATTCAGACGGCGGATGGCCAATCGCAAATTGTGAACCTTGCCGGCCAACAAGAACTGCTCTCGCGGATCAGCTTCGGTCCACAGCGGGGTTACAGAACTTCCGATCACATCATCCGACAAAAACTCCCCGGCCACCGAAAATCGGTGCAGACGGCCGATGAACACGTTGCTAAAGGTTCTTCGGATTTGAAGCAGCAAGGTCTTTGCACGAAAGATGACAGCGTCTTTTCGAGAGGGTATCTGGCGTTCAGCCGCGGAAGGCGTTATTGTAGGCGTCAATAGGGTCATTTTTCCTGCACAGATAATTGAACACAAAAGCCGCCGGATTTCAAGATTTAGGCTGCTTTGCCGAATAACTGACCGCTCTTGCGCTACAATCTCTCTGTCACTATGCGTTTCACATTTTCGCGGCGATTTTATGTTCTGCTGGCGATCGGCATCATTCCGCTTTCCATCTCGTGGGAAATGCCGGTTCTGCGGTGGGTCGTGTTCGCTTTTGACGGCTTGCTCTTTATTGCTGCGATCATCGACCTGCTCATCAGCCGTAAATTGGTCCTCGATCTGCGGGTCCATCGCGGCTTCGACCGCCGTTTCGCGATCGGCGACCCAGTAAAAGTGACGGTAAGGGTAGAGAACAACACAGCGCGGTCGTTCGACCTGCGGCTGAAAGATGAATATCCGCCCGAAATGGAACTTGTTGACAACCGCGAGGCTGAATTCGTTGTCGAACCGCGTTCCGCCGCCGGATATGAATATTCGATCACGCCGCCGCACCGCGGCAAATACGAATTTGGCCGAACTGCCGTCCGCTTTCTTTCCCGGTTCGGGCTCGTTTGGTGCCAAGCCGATCTCGGCGGCCCGGAATCGGTCAAGGTCTATCCGAACATCCGACGGGCTCGCGAAATGGAGCTGAAAGCTCTCGGACCGCGTTCCTACATTGCCGTTCAGCGTAAAGCTGTTCGGCGGGGCGAAGGCCGCGAATTCGAATCGATGCGCGACTATGTTCGCGGCGACGAACTCCGCCATATTTCGTGGATGGCAACCGCTCGGCGTTCAAAACTGATAACACGCCAATACCAGATAGAACGCGATCAAACGGTCATTATCGCATTGGATGCCGGACGTTTGATGACCGGGCGGATCGGCGACGAGACAAAATTTGATACGGCCATTCACGCCAGTTTGGCCTTGATGTCTGCCTGTGCAAAAGCCGGCGACAATTGCGGTCTGATGGTTTTCGGCCGGCGGGTAACAAAATTTCTGCCGCCGAAACGGGGCCTCCAGCATATTGATGCGGTCGTCGAATCTCTTTACGATCTCGAACCTTCAATGATCGAGCCGTCGTACACACGGGCGTTCCAGTATATTTCGGCCCATACGAAAAAACGGGCGTTTATCGTTATTCTCACCGATCTTGTCGATAAGGAAAGCTCAAAAGATCTGATCAATTCGCTGCGCTTGCTTCGTCCCCGCCACCTTCCAATGGTCGTCACCATTGGTGATCGCGACCTGAACACGACCGTTAGCAGCATTCCGCAAAACATTGCGGATGTTTTTACGCAATCCGCAGCCGAAGAGATCATTTTCCAGCGCGAGGCGGCATTGCGGCTGGTTGAGAATATCGGCGGCCTGGCCCTTGACGTAACGACCCAAACACTCGCTCCGGCACTTTTACAAAGCTACATTCGTGTGAAAGAACGGGGACTTTTATAGGGTAAATGATCGAGAATTTAGCAAATTACCTGAAGGTAAAGGCCGGCATCGATGAGCGGCAATTTGCCGAAGTCGCCGGCCGATTGAGAGCCGAGAGCATCCGGAAAGGCGAATTTCTATTGCAGCAGGGCGGCGTTTGCAGCAGCATTTTTTTCGTTTCAAATGGTTTGCTCCGCTCTTATCTGCTTGATGAGGCAGGAAAGGAGCATATTATTCAATTTGCACCCGAAAACTGGCTGATAACGGATCGAGCCAGCCTGTTTTTCAATACCGGATCAGAACTCTACATTGACGCGATCGAAGATTCGCAGATCGTTTTTCTCGATCGTCAGGTGATCGACCGGCTATCGGACCTGAGCCCGGATTTTCGGCGTTTCAATGGTATATCGCTTAACAAGCACATCAGGTCCCTGCAGCACCGCATCGGAATGCTGCTCGGTTACAATGCCGAAGCCCGCTATCTCGACTTCATCGAAACATATCCGCAGATACCGCTGCGTGTTCCGCAATGGATGATCGCATCTTATCTCGGCATTACTCCGGAATCGCTCAGCCGTGTGCGAAAAGAATTGGCCGTAAAGAATTTTCGTCCGCCGGGCGCTTGATCTACTTAACATACATCAATGCCGCAGCGATCTTATTTCTCTAGAATCTATCTATAGAGGTAAAAGATATGACACAAAAAAAGATCGAAGCTGTTTTGACGCCGCCGCCGGTGCACATGGTTGGGGATGGGTTCAGAGTGCATGGATTTATTCCGCACGGTTCACGGTTGTTAAGTATGCAGCGAATGGACCCATTTGTGATGCTTGACTACAATTCGCTTTACGAATTTCCGCCTGCAGATCATCCGCGTGGTGTCGGCGTTCATCCGCATCGTGGTTTTGAAACGGTAACCATCGCTTATGAAGGCAGCGTTGCCCACCACGACAGCGCCGGCAATTCGGGAGTTATCAATAAAGGCGACGTGCAATGGATGCCCGCTGCGGCGGGTGTTTTGCATAAGGAATATCATGAAGCTGATTATTCGCGAAGGGGCGGGCCTTTCCAAATGGTACAGCTATGGGTCAACCTTCCCGCCAAAGATAAAATGTCTGCTCCCAAGTATCAGGGATTGGTCAATTCGGACATGGGACGCAGCGTTTTGCCCGACGGCGAGAGTTTTATCGAGGTAATTGCCGGTGAACATAACGGCATCAAAGGCCCGGCTTCAACCTTTACGCCTGTCCATCTCCAGAACGCGAACTTGAAAAAAGGGGCCGAAGCATCGTTCTCTTTTCCGGCCGAATACACGACCTTGGCTCTCGTCATCAAGGGCAGCATCATGGTGAACGGGCAAAGCGTAAGGCAAGATAACCTCGTGCTGTTCGCAAAATGAAGGCGAAGAGATCAGCATCCGTGCAAATGAGGACGCCGTGGTGTTGTTGGTCAGCGGCGAACCTATCGGCGAACCGATCGCAGCTTACGGGCCGTTCGTAATGAACACCGAGGCCGAGTTGCGAGAGGCTTTTCACGACCTGAATATCGGCCGTTTCGGGTATTTAGAAGATTGATGGACAGCAGGGCTTCGATGCGGAAGAACGTAATTCTTTCGCATCGCCCGGCAACCGGATCCATATTTCGCGTTTCTTCGCTGTAATACCCGTTCAATATTGGTAAACTATGCTCACATTATGGCCGGAAATGCAGTTATCCTGATCCTTTACACAACTAAATACCGCGATGGCGGAGAACAATTTCCCATCGTCGCTGAGACACTCGCCGAAGAAAAAAGAACTGCCGGTTGGAGCGGGCCCGTGATCTGTCGGGCGGTCGAAAGCAAACATGATGTGCTAAAGGAATTTGCCGAGATAGCCGGCGTCGGCGACACGATAAAAGAATTTCATTTTGTCGGCCATTCCGGCATGTACGGCCCGATGTTCGGCACCGTGAAATTTCCAGAGCAGTTCTCTCCCTATGAATGGGAATCGATGTCTATTCCATTTGCCGATAATTCCGCCGCATTTTTCCACTGCTGCCGTTCGGCTCGTTGGTTCGCACCTTTTTTTGCACGAACATTCGGCGTTAGATCGCACGGTTTTTTCTGGTACACGACCTTTTCACGCGACCCTAAAAAATATCGTTATGCCGGTTCCGGCACCGCATCACCGCTTTACACGATCGGCTGCAAAGGCCGAAAATCTCACGGACTCTTAGCTTCGGCACAAAAGTTCTTGGGCCTGATGCCGGCCGAAGAGATCAAGGCTTTTGAACCTGAACAGCCGACCGGTGAAACTTCCTATGACCGTGTCGCCGAACTTTACGACGCCGCGTTTCAAGATATCAAGGTCCGTCGCGACGAATGGCGTTGGCTGAACGATCATCTGCCGCAAGACGGTTTTTCCGTCCTTGATATAGGGTGCGGAAACGGGGCACTACTCAGCGAACTCGCCGGCAGGATAACCTTCGGACGCGGCGTCGATGAATCTGCCGGAGTCGTCGAAAGAGCACGGCTAAAGAATGCCGGTGTCGAAAACCTCGAGTTCAATAAGATCGAAGGTCCGGTCTTGCCGTTCCCCGATGCCAGCTTTGATGTCGTCATCTCACTAATGTCTTTCCGCTATCTCGATTGGGACCCGCTGCTTGCAGAATTAAAACGCATCACTAAACCGGGCGGCAAGTTTTTGATCGTTGATATGGTCACCGTACCGGTTAAATTCAGCGAATACCCGCGGTTGCTGGGCGACAAATTCCGTACGTTCAAAGAGCGGAAAGCAAATGAACGCTTTGACGAATCTCTGCGCCAGCTGGTTTCGCACCCGGACTGGAAAAAGATGCTCGAATATAATCCGATCCGCTCAGAACACGAAATGAAATGGTATCTTGAAAGCCGCTTTCCGGGGCAAAAGATGGAAACTCTGAACATGGGCTGGAATTCCAGGATCGTCGCGTTTGACAGTGGGCCTATTGAAAAGGGCGTCGAAGCAAAGCTTACCTATCCATAAAATGGCAAAACTCGGGTTGATAGATTGGGGGATCGGCGGGATTGGCGTTTATCGCGAGATCAAACGTATCTCGCCGCAAGCCGCGATCTTCTATTTTTCCGATACCGGTGCCTTACCCTATGGGAAAATGCACCGCCGCGACCTCGCCAGACGGCTTGATACGGTCATCGAGCACCTTGCAAATAGCGGCGTAACGGATGTGGTGATCGCGTGTAATGCGGCAAGCACCGCAATAGACGATCTGCGGCCATCCGCGATCCGCGTTTCGGGCGTGATCGAACCTGCGATAAAGATGGCTTTGGCCGCACAACCGCAGCGGTTGGGGCTGATCGGCGGGCGGCGGACCATTCTGTCCGGGGCCTATCGCAAAGCTTTCCAACAAAAAGGCGTCCATTTTCGTCAACGCATCGCCCAGCCCCTTTCCGCTATGATCGAAGCAGGTGATCTTAGGTCAGCAGCCTTTCGTTCTTCGTGCGAAAAGATCTTGCGTCCCTTATATGACAGTTCACATATTTTGCTGGCCTGTACCCACTATCCGGCCGCGGCCGACATGATCTCCGCTTGCGTTTCACCGGACACAGTGTTGCTCGACCCGGCCGGTGAGGTGGCTGCGTCAACGGCTCAACTTGACCTCGACCGCGGCAGCGATATCTTTCAGACCACCGGCGATGCGGAGGCCATGAAAAGATCTGCCATTGCGGCTTTTAGCGTAGAGATCAAAAGAGCAGAAAGCGTCGTTCTTTAGCGCCCGCATTATCCCGCAGAGGCATCTTTGACCGGTTCCCGTCCCGCCGTCAGCAGGTAGGTGAACATTGCCGCACCGGTGACGATCCCGATCGCATATTTCAACACCGGCGGCAGATCGGCCGGCGAGATAAAGCCTTCGATAATACCGGCACAAAATAGAAATATCGCACATCCCGCGATAAGTACCGCTGCCTGAACACCTCTTTTCTTGAGCGCTTGTGAACGGGTCATATCACCCGGATCGATGAGAGCATAACCGATCGACATTCCCGCCCCGCCCGCGATGAAGATACAGGAAAGCTCGACGACGCCGTGAGCGACCATGAAATTCACAAGATCATTCCCGAACGCCGGATCGACCCGATAGCAAACGCCGAGAGTGCCGCCGATCAAAAGTCCGTTGTAGGCCAAAACATACAATGTACCGATACCGAAAAAGACCCCAAGAGCAAATGCCATTACGGCGACCTGTATATTGTTGGTCAAAATGCTGCTTGAGCCGATCTGATTGGCCTCGTTCAACGACAACCACCACCGATTGCCGTCTTCCACCTGTGATTGTATGCTGCCAATGCCAAGAGCGTGCATAAAGTCAGGCTTGTAATAGCACATCACGAAAGAAACGACCGAAAAAACCATGAAGACGGCAAACGCAAAGAACGTATAGCGGGCCGTGGCACGGAACGCCCGCGGCAATTCACGCGAAAAGAAGCTGCGAATAATGCCCGCGGCGTCGCCATCGGATCGATATATCTTCCCGTGAGCTCTTACCACCAGCCCGTTGAGATAATTTATCAGCTTCGGATCCCGCGTTTCGGCTCTGGCGATCGCCAGGTCGGCCGCCGCCCGCCGATAGAGTTCGCCGAATTCCCGCACCTCCAAACGCGAAAGACCGCGTAGCGAGGTTCCGCCAAGCATGGACAGAAGTTCTTCCAGCCGCTGCCAATTATCTTTGCGTTTGTCTATAAAGGGGTTCATTTGCCAAGAAGAGTTTAATTTGCGGCTGCGGCTATTGGCAATTTATCAACCGGTGTTTTTCTGCGATAATAGAATTTCGTTCTTAACAGCCGATCTGCAAATGTCTGAAGCCGCCGCCAAATATCACGAAGAGGACGCCATTGGCAAAACCTACGATCTGCGTGTGATCCGCAGGTTGTTGGGTTATTTGCGGCCCTACTGGAAAATTTCCGCTGTCGCTCTTTCATTGACATTTCTAACGAACCTTCTGGTCAGCGTTCAGCCTTTGTTCACCAAAATAGCAGTTGACGATTTTATCGTTCCAAAAAATATAGACGGGCTCTGGTTGTTCGCCTTGGCATATTTCGGCGTCTTTCTTTTTCGCTTCATTTTCTCGTACACCCAAGAGATATTGTTAAATAATGTCGGACAGCGTGTCATGTTCGACCTTCGCAGCCAGATATTTTCCAAGCTGCAAAAACAAGAAGTTTCCTATTACGACAATTATCCCGTCGGGCGTATCATTACCCGGCTTACGTCTGACGTCGATGCCTTGAACGAGATGTTCACTTCGGGCGTTATCGATGTGCTCGGCGATCTTGTGGTAATTATTGCGATCATCGCATGGCTTTTTGCTATCGATTGGAAACTGGCGATCGTCTCGCTGGTCACCGTCCCGCTATTGTTCGCCTGTACGAATTGGTTTCGCAAGCACGCGCGCAACGGATTTGATCGCGTCCGAACGCGCAACGCCAAGCTCAACGCGTTTCTACAGGAATATATTTCCGGGGCCCAGACCGTTCAGCTGCTCAACGCGGAACAAAAAGCCGAACGGCGCTTTCACGAGATCAACGACGATTACCGCAATGCCAATATTGAAACCATCTATTATTACTCGATATTTTACCCGCTCGTTGATTTTGTCAGCGCGGTCGGCATTGCGGTTGTCATATTCTTTTTCGGTTACGAATCGCTGCGTGAAGTTTCAGCCGGGCGCGAAGCTTTGACTATCGGCGTTCTCGCTTCTTTCATCCAATATTCCCAATATCTTTTCCAACCGATCCGCGACCTTTCCGACCGGTTCAATGTGCTTCAGGCAGCCATTGTTGCTTCGCACCGCATTTTTATACTCCTTGACCTCGATATCGATGTTCGATCGCCGGCCAAACCTCTTCGCAGCGGAAAGATCGTCGGCGACATAGAATTTCAAAATGTCTGGTTTGCATATAAAAGCGAAGATTGGGTGCTGAAAGATGTTTCTTTTAAAGTAAATGTCGGCGAAAGCGTAGCTTTGGTCGGCCATACCGGTTCCGGCAAGACCACCATCACCAATCTCTTGATGCGTTTCTACGATATCCAAAAAGGCCGTATTCTGATCGATGGCGTTGATATTCGAAGCTGGAATCTGCACGATCTTCGTTCTTCATTTGCCGTTGTTCTTCAGGACGTTTTCCTTTTCAGCGGCACCGTTGCTAACAATATTAGGCTCGGCGATCGTTCGATAAGCGATGAAAAGATCCGTTGGGCTGCCAAAGAGGTGCATGCTGATGGGTTTATCGAACGTTTGGATGGCGGGTATGATTTTCAGCTTCGCGAACGCGGAGCCGGCCTTTCGGTCGGCCAAAAACAGCTGATATCTTTTGCTCGTGCTCTTGCTTTCGACCCTAAGATACTTATTTTGGATGAAGCCACCAGCTCCATTGATACAGAAACCGAACAGCTGATCCAGCGTGCGGTTGAACGCGTTATGGACGGGCGAACTTCGGTCGTCGTTGCTCATCGTCTTTCCACGATCCAAAAATGCGACCGGATCTTGGTTCTTCATCACGGCGAGCTTCGCGAAAGCGGTTCGCATAACCAACTCCTTGGACTTCGCGGACTATACTGGCGCTTATACCAACTTCAATATAATGATCAATCGCCGCAAAACCCGCCCGATCCTCCGTCTTTAGCATTTGGTTCGGCGTAACGGTTTTGCCGCTAGATAAATACAGGAGTTTTGTTTATACTGTCAAACACAACAATGTCTCCGATCGACAACAGTCAAAATCAAGAACTGTTGGCACAATGCTCGGTCATGATAGACCAGCTATATTCGCGGTGCCACGATAATGCTCCGAATTACGGCGTAACTTCGGACAGCTTTCACGGCTCACTTAACAAAACGCTCACCAAATATTTGAATTCGGCTGATGAGGGCGATGACGGATCGACCGAGCTAATTGCTTCGTTTCTTGAGCAATTGCAGGCCGAAGACCTTTTCTTGGCCCTTGGCTGCGCCGCCGGCAGCGAACGCGCATGGTGGGAATTTGACCAGCAGCATCGATCGTATCTTGAGCGTGTGGCTCGCCATTTGGCAAAGACCGACCTTGACGCCCAAGAGGTCATTGACCAAGTTTATGTAGATCTCTACGGCACCAAGATCGTTGATGGCGAACGCGTTTCGAAATTTGCGACATATTCCGGCCGCGGCAGTCTTCGCGGATGGCTGCGAACCGTTATCTGGCATTCGCTCGTTGACCTCCACCGTGCCAGCCACGACGAGGTCTCGCTCGATGAAATGACCGAAAATGTCGGCGAAGGAATGGCCCACGCCAGTTTTGCCGAGACCGCACCGGGCGGCGAAGATGAAATGATCGATCATCTCGCCCGCGAAAGATACCGCAAGGCAACCATCGCCTCGTTGGAAAAGGCGTTTTCAACGCTCGAAGACCACGAAAAGCTTTTATTACTTTATTATCACGTAGAAAATCTTAAACTCCGCGAAATAGCCCGTTTGGTCGAGAATGAAAATTCGATCCTTCGCGAATGGTTTCAGCGCCGCTCGCCTTCGCGGGAACGCAGCACCGGCCGCATCCATGAATCGACCATTATGCGCTGGCTGGAAAAGAGCTATGGCCGTATATTGCAGATCTTTCGCGGCGAATTGGAAAACACGCACAGCTTTGGCCGCGAAGAGGTCGAGATCTGTATGGGTTTGGCAACTCAGGACCTTGCCGACCGCGATCTTTTTACCAATTTGGCTGCTTCATAGCCCCGGTTTATGCGGCATTTAGAAAAATTATTAGTGCGGTTAGAAAAAGTTATGCAAATGTTACGCTCCGGTTACGTCTGCTTACTGGGAGGCTGATGTGACACTATGGAGAAGATAGAAAACAAAATTCAAGAATTGCAGATCCAGGGTTTGGTCGATCGTTTTCTAAAATTGCGAAATTTTGAAACGTCGGCGGACCGTCCGGATCATCTAGATGAAGATACGCTCGCCGCATTTGTCGAGGGTACATTGAACCGACGCGAAGCCACACCGGTGGTCAGCCATTTGGTGAATTGTTCTTTTTGCCGTCATATTACAACGGAACTGGTTCGGCTTGATATGGCATTTGCTGAAGAAGCGGCTCCGCTTATGGCCGAAGCCAAAGAACCTTCGCGGGTTTCCGATGTTCTAAACAATCTGATCTCAAAGATCTTCGGCACAAGCGATCAAGCTGTTTTTGCTCATAGCGAAGACGAGAAAGAAGACGAAAAAGAACCGAAAGACACCGAATGATCTTCGGTTGATACCATTTCTCTGGCCGCACCGATGCTTCAGGCAGTTCGGTGCGGTCTTTGATTTGCTTGAACTAGCGGATTTTACAATTTTGTAAGGTTTAGGAGTATAATCCTATTTATAGTTGTGGAAACAAGCAGTCAAAACGCAGCGTCAACCAATAGCGGATGCCCGCCGGAACAGAGGCCTCTGACCGTCGAGCGTGTTGCCGAAGCCAATTTACCGACCATTGCCGGCGATTTCCGCATTGCGGGCTACCGTTCTCTGAACAGCGAAGAAGAATTCGTCGTGCTCATGAAAGGCGACATGCGCCCCGATATTCCAACCTTGGTCCGCATTCATTCACAGTGTCTTACCGGTGATGTGTTCGGTTCTATCAAATGCGATTGCGGCCCTCAACTTCATCGGGCGATCGAAATGATCGAGGCTGAGGGTCGAGGGGCCATTGTCTATCAACAGCAGGAAGGCCGCGGCATTGGGATCATAAACAAGATCCGGGCCTATGCCCTGCAAGATCAGGGAGCGGATACCGTCGAGGCCAACGAAGCCCTGGGTTTTGAGATCGATGCCCGCCACTACGAACAATGCGCCGAGATCTTGTTCGACCTCGGCCTCTGCAAGGTCAAGGTAATGTCCAATAACCCTGACAAGCTCGCCGCCCTTGAACGTGCCGGTTTGAACATTGTCGAGCGCGTCCCGATCGAGGTCGTCGCCGGTGCCCCCGCCGCCCATTACCTCCGCACCAAAAGAGAGAAAATGGGTCATCTGCTTAAGGGAAGTTAACGGTATGAAAAGTTTCATCTATTTTTCTGCGTGTTTCGTCTTTTTCGTATTGTCCGTACAGATAAATGCTCAGGTCGGCGTAAATTCGATCAGCGGAAGTGTTTTTAACGATGTCCGGCGTCCCGTAGGGCAGGCCTATGTCGAGCTATTGACCGAATATTACAGCCCCGTCCAACGAACGCAGACAAACCAAAGCGGCCATTATAGTTTTACCCGCGTAAATTACGGACGCTATATCGTACGAGTTCGAGCCTACGGCACCAACCTTTTAGAACAAGAGCGTGGGGTTGATATTTACAATATGTCCGGCTCGCCCACCCGCAGCATGCCAATGTATGAGCAAGTGGATTTTTATCTCCAGGCTCGTAAGAGCGAAGGCGACATCAAGGGCATTACGGGTGTCGTATTTGCTCAGGAAATTCCGCAATCAGCCAGAGACATCTTTTCCGGGGTCAAGGAAGGCGATACATCAGACGCCGCCATTGACGGGCTTAAGAAGGCACTTCAGATCTTCCCAAAATATCATGATGCATTGGTTAGGCTGGGCATGATCTATATCGGCAGGGAAAACTATACCGGAGCAGTAGAAACATTCAACAAGGTAATAGAGGTCAACCCAAGTGGGTTTGCGGGATGGTATGGATTGGGCTACTCGCAATTCTCCCTAAACGATCCGGCATCCTTAGCAACGTTAAAGAAGGCGATCGAGATAGATAAAACCTCCGTCAACGCATGGTTCATTTACGGAATGGCTCAGCGCAAGTCCAAAAATTACGAAGAGGCTCTAAGCTCTCTTCTCCAGGCTCAAAAGCTCGATGACGATGCGACTGCTGATATAAGCTGGAATATCGCGTTGCTCTATTATCACAATCTGAAAAAACCGATAGAAGCGGCGGACCAACTGGAAAAATATCTTAAAATAGCGAAAAACCCGAAAAACAAGGAACAGGTAAAGGTATTGATCAAGAAATTCCGTTCGGATGCTCCATATGAGTAGGATCTTTTGCAAAGGATCAGGGGTTTGACCATCCCTATCCGTCTCAGGATCGAATAACCACTTTTAGCCTTTTCCGCACAGCCCGTTCTGAATCTTGCCTTCGTAGAGGTCTTCCTGCCCTCGTCACATTAAAAGATCCAATGCCCCATTCAACTTAAATTGGAGAACATTCAAATAAAAAAAGACTGCTTGATACTTGATCAAGCAGTCTTTGAATCGAACTCGAACTTTTCGTTCTAACTAGAATGAAAAGTCAAAACCGAACAGGACAGATCTCGGCCCCTGGAAGCGGTTTGCCATTCCGTAATCATAACGCTTACGGTTTTTGACAGTTGCCGTTCCTTCATGCCAAGTTCTGATCGCGTCAAATGCGGAACCGTTGTTCCATGCACCAAGCAGTTTCACGTAGTCAACGTGCCCTTCAGTGTCCACACAGTTACAAACGGAAAGTGCTCCGCTGGCTGCGTTAACGTTCGAAAGGACGTTTTGAACGGTGAGAACAGTATCCTGATCGAACAAGTTAAGAACATTAACGTTTCCAGTTACAGAATATTTGTTATCACGTCCAAATTTGTACGTGTGGCTTACGCCAAGATCGGTCTGCGAGAATGTCGGGCTGCGACCCATGTCGCCGCGTTTGTCGAAAACAGTAGCGGCAAAGAAATTAACAAAGGTCGTTTGCGGAGCTCCCGATTGAACGGTTTGGAAAAGCGACAATTGCGTTGCATTGTTCTTTCCTGGCCATTCAAAAATGTAAGCACCGAAAGCATTAAATACATGCGGACGATCTGTAGCCATTGGGCCGTAGTCATCAACACCACGTGCCGTACCGCCGATGGTCGGAAGGTCGAACGAACGGTTGACACCCGGATCAGATCTGGCTGTACCATTCAAACCGCCCGAAAGTTCGTCGGTGTTTGCAAGTCCTGAGTAGTTACCACGCAGTCTGCTGTAGGTATAGTTCAAGTTGAAGAAATAGTTGTTTGACAACCGTTTTTCAAGAATAACTTCAACAGCTTTGTAGTCACGTCTCGGTTTGTAATATGGTTCCGGATAACCGAAATCACGCAAGAATTGTGCATGGAGACCTTCGCCCGGGTTACCGGTAATGTAGATCTCAGCCGAAGCATCAGCATTCAAGGCACCGGCATCGTCAATTGCATGAAGCAATTTCTTGTCGGTATAACGACCGCGAATGATGTAGTCTTTGCTCAATTCGTGCTCCAGACCGACAGTAAATTCACGCTGTTCGTAAGGCTTAGCATCCGGATCGATACCGCCTGCAACGTTAACGTCATTACGCGGGTCATTGGAAGCAACGCGATAGTCTGTCTGACAACGGCTCAGGCCGCTGCCGATAAATCCGGTAGTCGGGCATCCGCCGCCGATCGGGTCGGTGTAATTTCCGACAACTGATGCTGTCGTAAATGTTCCCGGGCCCTGTCCAGGAAGGATGTCAAAGAAATCGACGCGATAGAAATCACCGCCGAATGAACCCTGTGCAACGATGAATTTGATGTGGTCAAAGAAGTGTCCATAGCTACCAAAAGCTTTGGTCTTTCCGTTACCGAAAACATCAAATGCGGCGCCGAAACGAGGTGCAATTTTCTTGCCCCAGCCGAAATCGAACCCTGATCCAAATTCATTGAATGAAGGTACGCTTTCATTTTCAGAGCGAACACCGAGATTCAGGGTCAAGCGGCCGATCTGCCACTTGTCTTGAACATAGAACGACTGCGAATTACCGCTGCCGATACCGACCGAACCAAAACGCTGCAGAGCACCTGCACCGATCGCTGCCGGATTCGGCACAGTAGCCGTTGGCGCACTCCACTGGAACGGAGTTGCGTTGATGCGGGCATCACCATAGGAAAGGAAAACGATCTGCGAAAAGTTCATCGCACGGTCGTTAAAGGTTTTCAATCGCTGATAGCCGCCTTTTAGCTGATGACGTCCACCCAAGTTGAAAAGGAAGGTCAAGTCGCCTTCGTAATTGGTCTTGATCGCTACATCACGCAGATTCTGCGTGGTGCTTGGCGATGAAGAACCTGGTGCACAAGAATTCGGAATGGAAGCATCCGAAGTCGTGTGGCAAACATATTGGTTGCCTGACGGCACGAAGTAGTTGTTTCCGCGAGCGTTCAAGAATGCTCTCGAGAAACGGAAAGAACCGATAAGCCAGCTCGTCGGATTATAAACCGCAGTTCCGGTAACGTTATTAGCGTTATCGCGTCCACCCTGGCGGCTGCGAAGTGCAGAGCCTTGGAGAATACCGACGCCCGGGCCAAAATTGACAGCCTGGTCGGTGGCACCGATAGCGAGCGGATTAACAGGAATTACGCCGTTGCGAACGGTCGGGTTCCAAAGATAGGTCGCGGTCAAACGCAGCTTGCTGAACGGTTGTGCGTCAACACGGCCGAAAGCATAGTGCGAAGTAGATTCCGAAGAATAGGTCTGACGACCACCATTAGGAATGGTCATATAACCCGGGTTGGCCGGATCCGGCGTACCGGCATTGATCGTACGAAGAGCTTGACGCTGATTCGTATAGAAGGTCGCATCAACGCGGTCCGTCGTAATACGAGGTGACCAACTTCCAAAGAACCACAGACGATCTTTGACGATCGGACCGCTCAAGTTAGCACTTGGCAGCCAGGTCAAATAGTTGCTCTTCGGCTGTGTTACGTATTCCGGATATTCAACATAGTTTGCACCGGAACCTTCAGTAAATCGGAAGAGCGAAGGTCGATTTCCGCCATCAAACTTTGCGCTTTGGAAGGTTGCTCCAAATTGTCCGTGCCAATCATTGTTACCACCCTTGGTGACAACGCTGAAAACACCGCCGGTTGCTCCGCCGTATTCGGCGTCGAATCCGCTGGTCTTGACCTGCAATTCCTGAACTACCTGAAACGGAAGCTGATAGTTTGAGTTGATACCGGCATTACGATAATTGGTAACTTCCTGACCATCGATCAAAAAGTTGTTTTCCGAACTCGTCGCACCATCTACTGTCCAACCGCCGGCAAGAGCATCGGGACGAGTACCCGGCGATGCCTTCAGGGCAGACGTAAAGGTCGTACCTTTAGGGATCAGTTCGAGTTTTTCTTCTGTAAGTGCCGTAGTTACAGCACTAGCGGTCGTATCCAGCGGTGCGTCGATAGTTCCGACATCCACTGTGACCTCTGTGGTTCCTGCCGCAAGGGCAACATCCAGACGGGTTGCTTTACCAAGCACAACCTTAACGTTCTGAAGTGTGGTCGAACCAAACCCTGACGTTGCCGCAGTAGAGACCGTAAAGGTTCCCGGCGGAACTTGCAGGAGGCGGAAAAAGCCCTGGCTATCTGTAACGATCGTACGGCTAAAACCGGCACCGGTGGCACCGGAATCTCGGATCGTAACGGAAACACTGGGCACAACGGCTCCATTAGGGTCTTTAACAACGCCTTCAATGCTACCCGTCAATTCTTGTGCAAAAGCAGAAATGCTAAAGCAAAGAATCAGGGACAGCATAGAAAAGGTCAATTTAAGACTATTTCTCATTATTTCACTCCTCAATTGAAAAAGAATATTCCTCTAAAGAATTGTGTAGATACACATCAATTCATTTTCATGCAAATGAGCAAAAATCGAGCCAAAAGTTATTATTAAACCCTCGGGTTAGAACACTAGCCGTAACTGCTGAAATAAAACATCTTACACGAACCCGTTACAGCTCATGTCGGTTCCCTATGCATATTTATGTTTTTGCATTTCTCCAAATTTCTATATTTAATCCTTTTTTTTGCATTGTGCCGGCTTTGAAGGCTTTTATGTAATCTGAAATAATTTCAGGCTATGTCAGAACGTATTTACCGCGATTCCGTCCACAACATCATCAGGGTAGAATTAGGCTCGCCGTTGGGAGATCTGATCGCCCGGCTGGTCGATACGGCAGAGTTTCAACGATTAAGGCGGATCAGACAACTCGGTCTCGCACATTTTGCCTATCAAGCGGCAGAGCATTCGCGCTTCACACATTCACTCGGGGCTTTTCATCTGGCAACCAGAACGCTCGGCCGATTGTCGGGCAAGTACGAGATCTCGGCGGGCGACCAAGCGGCTGTGCGGGTCGCTGCACTTCTGCATGACATCGGCCACGGGCCCTATTCACACGTTATTGAGGGCATTTTCGGCTTTCACCACGAAGATTTCACTATCGAAGCTATCTTGAGCCGCGACACGGAAGTAGGCAGAACGATATTTGAATTTTCGCCTCAATTGGCTACCGACGCCGCCGATATAATCCGCGGAACTTTTAAGCCGATGGCCCTGGCTCAATTGGTATCATCCCAGCTTGATGTGGATCGGATGGATTACCTGCTTCGCGATTCGCTGATGACAGGAGCGAAATACGGCATTTATGACCTGGAATGGATAATAAAATCGCTTGAGATAAACGAAGACGAAGACCAGCTGTATGTCTCGGCCCACGGCGTTTCATCTGTCGAAGACTACCTACAGGCCCGCTATTATATGTTTCGCCAGGTCTATTTCCACCGCACGCTGCGAGCGGCTGAGTGTGTTCTGCGGTCAACCCTTCAGCGTGCATTGAAAGTTTATCGGCAAGGCGGCGACGTTTGGCACATTCCGGGTTCTTCCTTCGAAAAGATACTTCGCGGCGAATCCTTGCAGCTGCGGGAACATTTGGCACTTGACGATACCGACGTGTTGTTTCATATCAAGCATTGGCACACTTCGTCCGACGCCGTCTTGGCTGATCTAGCCGGAAGATTTCTGCATCGAAGACTTTTCAAAGCGTTCGATCTCGATATGCCGGACGAAGAAAAAGGACGCTTTTTGAAACAAGCAAGTGCGGCCGTGGCAGACAATGGCTATGACCCGGAATATTATTTTATCGAAGACAAAGCGGGCGACGTACCACATTATTTCTACACACGAAAAACGGCCTCGCCAAAAGATCTTATCTATGTCGAGCATGGGTATTCTTCACCGCAGATCCGAGAGATCTCTGAAATAAGCTCTGCGGTTCGCGGGCTGCAGGAAGGCTATCGGCTCCATCGAGTGTGCTTTCCGGCTGAGGTGTCGGACCTGATCCGGCAATTCTATTTGCGATGAGGAACCTTTTTTCCATCATTTTTGTTTCCACATTGCTTGCGGTCTCTGCGGCCGGACAAAGGATCGCCGTAATTTCACCAGCATCTTCACCGGCGGCCGAAAATGCCGCAACCGCTGTCCGCACGGCGATCAGCGATAGATTTCGCGTCCTCGATGCCTCAATGACGGACAGCGCGTTTCGCTCGGCCGAGCTTTCAAATCCGTTCAATATGGAGCGCGGCGAAGCTCGCCTTGTCGGAAGCGTCGTCGGATGCGAAAAATTTATCTTGGTCCAAGCCGAAACACCACGACGGACCTCTTTGGAAAAAGATGGTTATTTCGAAGCATGGGCTGCCATTTTTATCGTAAGTTCGCGCAGCGGCCGGATGTATGCTTGGCAGCTTTTTTCTGCGGAGGGCCCGACACCGGGATCCGCCCAGGAACTGCTTCGGAAAAAGATCGAGACGTCGCAGCTTGCCGGATCGGTAAACGGTTCTCCGCCCGCCGAACCGCAGGACTTCCCCGATGTGCCGCAGGAAAATACTGAAAAGAGTTTTCGCCCCCCAATGCCTTTCAAGCGTGTCAAACCGCGATACACGGATACCGCCTATCTTTACGGCATCAAAGCAACGGTCGATGTCGCCGTCAATATCGACACCGATGGACGCATTGTTTCTGCCGACATTCAAAGATGGGCCGGATTTGGTTTAGATGAAGCGGTTTTGACGGCTATTCGAGAAATGAATTGGCGGGCCGCAGAACGCGGCGGCAGAACTTTGCCCATGCGGGTTCTGCTACGCTACAATTTTACAAAGATAGATAAAGAACGTTAGACGGCCCTCGGCATCAATGCGACAACTGATCTCTTATTTGAAAATAGCTGCTTTCGTAGTAGGTACGCTCGCTCTTTATTCATTTTTTTGGATACTTCGGCCGATCATACCGAATAAACTGTATTGGCGGCAGATCGCTTTTCGCACGTGGTCTGCAATGCTGCTGCGGTTGGCTAACGTACGGTTGAACATCGTCGGCACACCGCCCGCCGCTCCTTTCTTTCTCGTTTCAAACCATCTCGGCTATATCGACGTTCCCGTGCTGCGAATAGCAGCAAACGGCATTTTTGTTGCTAAAAGCGAAGTGGAGTCGTGGCCGGTGGCCGGCAAGATCATCCGCGACATGGGCATTATCTTCATCGACCGCAACAACCGACGTGACATACCGCGGGCGGGCGAGCAAATAACCAAGCGCCTCGAAGCCGGCGAAGGTGTGGTCGTTTTTGCGGAAGGCAAGATCGGAAACGGCTCGTCCGTTCTGCCTTTCAATTCCTCGTTCCTTCAATTTCCGGCCGCAAGCGGCATTCCTGTTTCGAGCGCTACGCTGCATTACGAAACCTTTCCGGGCGACCCTCCAGCCAGCAAGGTGGTCGTTTGGTGGGAAGAAATAAGCTTTATGGCCCATCTACGGCGTCTTTTCACACTCAAAGGGTTTACGGCAACGGTGACTTTCGGCGATGAACCGATCTTGGATGCCGACCGCAAAGAACTGGCCCGCCGGCTGCACGAATCGGTCGTGTCCAATTTTCGCCCGATCGAATGAACTCTTCTCGGCATTTCGCGTAAAATATCAATAACACCTGCTCAAAAGGAGAATTTTTAGCTAATGAAAAGACTTTTTTTCCTGGCCTTCTGCCTTGCCGGAATGCTCGCACCTATAACGGCAAACGCTCAGAATAAAGGGTTTGATACCACTCGTATGGACAAGGGCGTCGATGCGTGCAGCGACTTTTTCGAATACGCCAATGGTGAATGGCTGAAAAGCACACAGATACCCGCGACGGAATCGCGATGGGGCACCTTTAATATTCTCGGTGACAATAATAATGCTGCGTTGCGCAAGATATTGGAAGAAGCGGCCCGAGGTAAACATCCTCGCGGATCCGACCAACAGCTGATCGGCGATTTTTACTCCGCTTGTATGGACGAGGCCGCGATCAACAAAGCCGGGATCAAACCGCTTAAGGACGCCTTCCATTCTATAGATAAGATAAAGGACGCCGCGGGTCTGCAGCGACAGATCGCTATTCTGCACGCTGCCGGATCGCCCGCCATTTTCGCTTTCGCACCCGGTCCTGACCTGAAAGATTCAAACATGGTCATTTTGAATGCCGGCCAAGGCGGTCTCACATTGCCAAATCGCGACTATTACATTAAAGACGATGCAAACTATGTCGAGACCCGCGCCAAATTCCTCGCCCATATGACAAATATGTTCAAACTTTTAGGCGAGTCGGCCGAAACGGCTTCGGCAAATGCCAGGATCGTAATGGACATGCAAACCCGGCTCGCAAAAGCTTCGCTTGGGTCGGTCGAACTCCGCAACCCTGACAACCGCTATAACAAGATCACATTTGCCGCCGCTCAAGAGATCACACCCGGTTTTTCTTGGAAAGACTATATGTCGATCCGCGGTATTCCGATGCAGGCGAACGTGAATCTGGCCCAGCCGCAATTCTTTAAAGAGGCCGACGCGATGATGAAAGATGTTCCGCTGGAACAGTGGCGCATCTACCTCAAATGGATGACACTTAACACAGCCGCACCTTCGCTTTCCGCACCTTTCGCCGACGAGAATTTCGACTTTTTTGGAAGGTATCTCAGCGGTGCAAAAGAGCGGCAGCCGCGTTGGAAGACCTGTGTTCAATCCGCCGACCGCACACTCGGCGAAGCCCTCGGCATGGAATTCGTCAAACAAACCTTCAGCCCGGGATCAAAAGCCCGTATGGATGAGCTGATCGACAATCTCTATGCCGCAATGCGCACCCGCATCAACGGCCTCGAATGGATGGGGCCCGAAACCAGAGAACAGGCCCAGGCAAAACTTTCTACTTTCAAACGGAAGATCGGATATCCCGAGGTGCTTCGCCGGTACAAGGGCCTCGATATCTCTCGCAAGGCCTATGCTGAAAATCTTACACGTGCGCGAAAATTCCAGACCGCACGCAGCATATTGGACGTCGGCAAACCGGTTGACCGCACACGTTGGTTCTTTACCCCACCCACGGTTAACGCTTCATACAGCGCGGTTAACAACGAGATCACATTTCCGGCGGGCATTCTCCAGCCTCCGTTCTTTAATGCAGATGCGGATGACGCGATCAATTATGGGGCGATCGGCGGCGTCATTGGCCACGAGATCACCCACGGGTTCGATGATTCGGGAAGCAAATTTGATGCGGCGGGCAATTTGAAGATGTGGTGGACAGCCGAAGACCGTGCGAAATTTGAAGAGCGGGCATCCTGTATTGTTGACCAATTCAATAAATACGAGGTTCAGCCCGGTTTGTTCATCGATGGAAAACTCACACTCGGTGAAAATATAGGCGATTTTGCCGGGCTGACGGTAGCTTACGATGCATTTATGCGTTCGCTCGAAGGAAAACCGCGGCCGGCCGAAATCGATGGATTTACACCCGAACAGCGCTTCTTTTTAGGATGGGCCCAGGTTTGGGCCGGGAAATATACGCCCGAAGCCGAACGGCTGCAGGTCAAGACCAATACCCACTCGCTGCCGCGTTGGCGTGTGAACGGGCCGCTTTCAAATATGCCGCAGTTCGCCAAGGCGTTCGGTTGTAAACAAGGCCAGCCAATGGTGCGCGAAAACGCTTGCCGCCTGTGGTAATTTCAGATCTAAAAAGCCTGAAGGTCTGAATTCTGATCTTCGGGCTTTTTGTTCAAACACCGGCCGAGCTTAGCTTTCGTTCACTTTCAGCACGGCGAGGAAAGCTTCTTGCGGTATTTCGACACGGCCGGCGACTTTCTGCTCTTTGCTTTGCAACTAAAAAATAATTGCACGTGTTAATTGCACGTCGCGGCTGGTCATAAGCATTTCCTGTAAGATATTGACACTCAAGGATTTATATCGCCAAAAGGCTTCAGCTTTTGAATTACACGTGTAATTGCACGTAGCAACGTGCAATTATCTACTTTAATCTCCAACGAGCCCCGGCTCCGTGGCCCGAAGACTCAATCAATTCGTAAATTTTTAATACTCGCAAATTATCTTGGATAGTACGTTTTGGATAATCCGAAGACAGATGTGCCCTTATATGACTAAGTGAAGCCGGACTTGTCTTTGACAACACTGTCAATAGATTTTGCTGTAACTCGCTGAGATTGCGGCTAATGCGAGTCGGAGCAACATAAGTTTGAGGTAAAAACCGCACAATGACCTCTCCGCCCTTAACTTCAAACTCGGGGGCAACTAACCCGGCTTCACTTGTAAGCTCCATCATTTTAATAGTCCCCCTGCCCCATTGTTCTGTAATCCCGCGGCGATAAAATGTCTGAGCGATTATTGGGTTCCACGGACGCGAACGATGAGGGCGCGTTAGATCCTCCGGGGTAAGATCAAATGGCAAGATCCCGGAACTTGAGATCTCAAGCCTGTCATCAAAAATGGCAATACTAACCGCACCGCCTGCAATAGAATAATCTCTGTGGCAAAACGCATTTGCAAGAGCTTCACGTAAGGCGGCAAGCGGATAAAGAGGGTCGTCAATTCTCTCGAAGAGATTCGGCACTATTCTTCCAGCAACTGGTAAATGGTCACGCAAAAATCTTTGAGCTCTCCGTAACAGATCAAAAGCATGCCCTGGTTCTTGACGATTATCCAGAAAATCGGTGATATTATTTCCACGAAACCTTGCCATTCGCAACAAACATTGCGGATAGCGAGACATAAGGTTTTCCGCTCTTGAAAAAAGAACCACGGCAGCGTTTAATAGGTTCTCATCTTGGATTAAGCCAAGCCCATTCAAAAGCTCGGTTATATCCCGTGTATTTGGGTCTTCTATTCGACCACGTCTTATTGCCTCTTCAACGGTAAGAACGATCTCTTTTGAATCTAGGTCACTAATACTTAGGTCCTTAGCCGGTTGATTCTCCCACCTATTAGAACCATGCATTCGTTCCAACAATAGCCGCTCATATCGTGGACGCGGCATAGGTGCTGTTATCGGCCCCTGTCTCATGAAAGGTCGCCCATCATACGTATATGGACCTCCTCCACTATTAACACGTAAAACCATTACGGTTTTACCTGTATCAAGAGGTATGGTTTCAACATCGGGGAAAGCTGGCGGCTCTATTTTACTAAGCTCATTTGATATATCCTCGTACGTACTCGTTGAGCAATCTTGGCCTCTTATTTCTCCTTGGTCAGAAACTCCAAAAATCACAAAGCCACCTGTTCCGTTCAGCATTCCGCAAACTGTCTTAGCTGCCTTACTGCGCTGACCTGTTGTGGCCTTAAATTCTATTTGATCTGCTTCGCCCTTAGAAACTAAGCCAGTTAATGTCTCGAGGTTCATATTTTACCTACGATTCGTTCACTTTCAGCACGGCGAGGAAAGCTTCTTGCGGTATTTCGACACGGCCGACCTTTTTCATCCGCTTTTTGCCTTCTTTCTGTTTTTCCAAAAGCTTGCGTTTACGCGAGATATCGCCCCCGTAGCACTTTGCGATCACATTCTTGCCCATTGATTTGACCGTTTCGCGAGCGATGACCTTGTTTCCGATGGCCGCCTGGATAGGGACCTCGAAAAGCTGCCGGGGTATCAATTCCTTCATTTTCGCCGTCAGCAAACGGCCTTTGGCGGCCGCCGTGTCGCTATGCATGATAAGCGAAAGAGCATCGACCGATTCGCCCGCAACCAAAATGTCCAGTTTCACCAATTTGCTTTCGCGATAGCCTGAAAGATGGTAGTCCAACGACGCATAGCCCCGCGAAACGCTTTTTAAACGATCGTAAAAATCGAGCACGATCTCATTCAGCGGAAGCTCATAGACCAGCATCACACGATCTTTTGTGACATATTCGAATTTTTTCTGAACGCCCCGTTTTTCATCAAGCAACGGTAAAATTCCCCCAAGATACGAATCGCTCGTCAAAATGGTCGCTTCGATAAATGGTTCTTCGATCTTTGAAATGCGGCCTGCTTCGGGCATTTGAGCCGGCGAATCGATCTGCTGCACAATGCCGTCGGTTGTCGTAACCCGGTATCGCACACCGGGAGCGGTCGTTATCAGGTCTAGGTTGAATTCACGCTCAAGCCGTTCCTGAATGATCTCCATGTGTAGCAGGCCCAAAAACCCGCACCGGAAACCAAAGCCCAAAGCGGTCGAACTTTCCGGTTCGTAAAAGAACGAAGCGTCGTTGAGCCGCAGCTTATCCATCGCATCGCGAAGGTCTTCGTATTGTGCCGAATCCGTCGGGTAAAGGCCCGCAAAAACCATCGGTTTCACTTCCTGAAACCCCGGAAACGGCTCTTTTGTCTGATTAGCAGCCTCCGTTATCGTATCGCCGATCTGAACATCGGCAACCGTTTTGATAGAGGCCGTCAGAAATCCGACCTCGCCGGGCCCAAGTTCGGCGATCGGGGTCGGTCGCGGCCGGTTCACCCCGATAGTTTCAACCAAATATTCGCGGCCGGTGTTGAAAAATTTGATCTTCGTACCCTTTTTGATCTTTCCGTCGATCACACGAAAAAGCACGATAACGCCGCGGTAGCTGTCGTACCAACTGTCGAATATCAACGCCTTGAATGGAGCATTCTCATCTCCCTTGGGCGGCGGCACCTTAGCGATGATCGATTCGACAATATCTTCGACACCGATACCGGTCTTTGCCGAGGCAAGCACCGCATCGCTGGTATCAAGGCCAATTATGTTCTCGATCTGTTCTTTTATGCGCTCTGGTTCGGCCGACGGCAGATCGATCTTGTTCAGCACGGGCACTAATTCCAGATCGTTTTCGATGGCAAGATAGGTGTTCGCCAGCGTTTGAGCCTCTACTCCCTGCGAGGCATCGACCACCAGCAACGCTCCTTCACAAGCAGAAAGCGAACGCGAGACCTCGTACGTAAAATCAACGTGGCCCGGCGTATCGATCAAATTCAATACATATTGTTTACCGTCCCGGCCTTTGTAATCGAGCCGAACGGCGTGCGATTTAATGGTGATGCCGCGTTCGCGCTCAAGGTCCATGTCGTCAAGCAACTGGTCTTCCATATCGCGTTCAGAAACGGCCCCGGTCAACTGCAGAATGCGGTCGGCCAATGTCGATTTCCCGTGATCGATATGGGCAATGATCGAAAAATTCCTAATCTGGTTTTGGTCCATAAAAACGCCGGTCATTTCAAAAAGACAAACATTTACAATAACAAAAATAGGAGCAAAGTTCACCACACCGCGGGCAGGATTCCTTTCCGAACCTGCATCTATACCGAACCTGTCGTATGCTGTCCGTCCAAAATGAACCGTCCATCTACATCCTTTCCGATCCCAGTACCGAACCGCATCTACTCGCGAAATCGGCCGTCGGTTATTCTGCATACACAAGAAGCTGGTTATATTGTGTTAATAATTAGCCTCTCGAGCGGTTACCGACAGATGTACCGACTCAATTTTATTGCCCGTAAAGCTAAATGTCTGATATAGTTAAAGACTTAGCAGTTATTTATTGATGTTGATCCGCAATAAGGTGCGGACGGAGGTTATTAAATGAGACATAATTACGAAAGAGATGATGCAAGCGTTGCGACCAAGCTCAGCTATTTGATCATCGGCGGCGGCATCGGAGCTGTCATTGCACTGCTTTTCGCTCCGAAATCCGGTGTCGAACTTCGGGGCGATATTGCTGATGCCACGCGCAAGGGACTGGAAAAGGGAAAAGAAACGGCAGCTCATCTACAGGAAAAGGCGAGCGATTATTACGAAGTGTCTCGTGAAAAAGCGAGCGAACTTTACCAAACCGCCCAAGAAAAAGCAGAAGATCTGGCAGATCGCGCTAAAACAGCCGCTACCCGTTCAGCAAATCCTTTTACGGCCGCAGTAGAAGCCGGCAAGGATGCCTATATCGCGGAAAAGCGCCGTAACGAAGCAAAATCTATTACCGAAGGACGTCCGACCTATCCGGTCGATGACAAGGACAAGATTTAGTTTATGAATGCAAGCGAACCGCAATTCTGGATGATGATCGCATCCATCGTGATCGCGATCTGCTTTATCGTAATGGCCATCGCCCTAGTTGCGGTCGCCGTGACGGTCAGACGCGTAACAGCCACGGTGCATCGGGTTGAGGAGCGCTTGGATCCGCTTATTTCAAAGGTCAATGCAATGAGCGTTCAGGGCAAAGAGATCTCCGTGCAGTTTACTGAGGTTACGACAAATCTTTCGACCGCAACCCGTCATCTGGCCGAATCGACCGAGTTGATCAAGGACGAAGTGGCCGAACTGCGATCAATTGTTAATTCAACCGCACTTGTCGCCCGCGACAAGGTGCAAATGGTTAGCCAGACCATTGACCGCACCCACGACCAGGTGGCGAGCACCACCGATTTTGTGCAAGCAAAGATCGTTGAGCCGGCTCGAGAGATCGCCGCAATAATGGCCGGTGTGCGAAAGGGGTTAGAGGTGCTTTTTGCTCCTTCGCCAAAGCAGATCGACCGTGTTTACGTTGAAGAAGAGCTTTTTATCGGGTAATTCGACGACGGGATAGTACAAACAGAAAAAAGGAGCTTCCGGGCTCCTTTTTTCATTTGCATTGTTGGTTGCTTTAACGATCTTCGGTCTTGGTTCCGCAGGCCGCACAGAATTTTGCCCCCGGGGCAATCTCCGCCTGACAATTCGAACACTTCGCCTTTTCTTGTGACGAACCGCATTCGGAACAGAACTTCGCCCCCTCGGCAAGACTTGCCCCGCATTTTATGCAGGGAACCTTTGTTACTTCCATTTTGGCACCACAGTCCGAACAAAATTTCACACCGGCAGGATTTTGTTTGCCGCAACTGGGACACGTAGCCGATTGTGCAGCCGTGGCTCCGCCTGCCGATTGCCCTGTCGTACCTTGCTGGCCAAAGACATTCGCCATCTGATTGCCGACCGCAAAACCCGCGCCCAATCCCGCTCCCAGCCCGGCTCCGCCGCCTTCGTTCTGAGCGGCGTCGCGAAGGGCGTCTGCGGCTTGAAACTGCATATAACGCTGAGCGTCGCCAAGAGCCCCCATCGAGGCCCTTTTGTCCATTGCTGCTTCGACCTCCTGCGGCAAACTGATGTTCTCAACATAGAACTTCGTTACCTCAAGCCCGTAGGTCCTAAAATCTTCATTGATCTTCCCGCGTATCGCGTCTCCGATCTCTTTATATTGTGCCGCAAGGTCAAGTGCGGGTATCTTCAGTTCGCCCAGCGCATCTGAAAATTCGGAGACGATCGCCCTTTTCAATTGTCCGTCGATATCTTCGGTTTGAAAATGCCCGTTGGTGCCCGCGATCTCCTTAATGAATTCACTTGGATCGACAACACGCAGGCTGTAAGCTCCAAATGCCCGCAAGCGAACAATGCCGAAATCGGAATCGCGAAGCATGATCGGGTTTGAGGTGCCCCATTTCATGTCCGTAAACTGTTTGGTATTGACAAAGTACACCTCGGATTTCATCGGTGAATTGAATCCGTGTTTCCACGCGCCCAATTTTGACAGGATCGGTGTATTGCCGCCATCAATAGTGTAGCGGCCGGGCGTAAAAACGTCTGCCACCTGGCCCTCGAATACAAAGACCGCCGCCTGTGATTCTCGAACGATCAACTGAGCTCCGTTTTTGATCTCCTGTTGGTAAACGGGAAACCGGTACAGCAGAGTATCTTTCGATTCATCAAGCCATTCGATAACTTCGATGAACTGGTTCAATGCTGCCTCTTTTACTTTGTCGAAGAAAGTCATTTATCTAATCTCCTTTGCGAATCTCCTAACGAAGAATATTCGCACAAAGTTCGCCAAATTGAAAGATTGAGTTTTAATGCGAATGGTTATTTATGGCAAATGAGTTGCCGATCTCATCGTTCGAAACGGGACCGAGGTGCTGCAGGATCTACGATTCGTGTCATTTATGATACATTGTCGCACCTAAGGACGCGTGATAAGATGAACCTATGGAATTCAACCGCAAATTGGCCATTTTGGCAGACGCTGCGAAATACGATGCATCTTGTGCTTCAAGCGGATCTAACCGCAAACGCCCCCAAAAAGGCCTAGGCAACACCGAAGGAATGGGCATTTGTCATAGCTATACTCCGGACGGCCGCTGTATCTCGCTGCTGAAGCTGCTTTTGACGAATGTCTGCATATGGGATTGCTCGTATTGCATCAATCGCCGCTCTTCTAACGTTCCGCGAGCTAGATTCACGCCGGAAGAGATCGTGCGGCTGACCGTCGATTTTTACAAGCGCAACTATATTGAAGGCCTTTTCCTCAGTTCAGGCATTATTCGCAATGCCGACCATACCATGGAAATGCTGGTCGCGGTCGCCCGCAAGCTGCGTGAAGAAGAGCATTTCGGCGGCTACATACATCTCAAAGCCGTGCCGGGAGCCTCGCCGGAACTGCTCGCCGCGGCAGGCCGTTATGCAGATCGCCTAAGTGCAAATATCGAAATGCCGCAACAATCTGATCTCGACGCTCTCGCACCGGAGAAACGCATTGCTGAAACGGAATCGACGATGGCCGATATCAAAAGCTGCATTGATGAAGCTAACGGCGGCCAAAAAGCTCCGAAATTTGCTCAAGCCGGACAATCCACGCAGATCGTGGTCGGCGCCGGCAAAAGTTCTGATGCGGTCATTTTGAGTAAAGCTCAGGAGCTTTACAGCAATTACAAACTGCGGCGGGTGTATTATTCAGCTTTTTCGCCGGCTATGTACACTGATCCGTCACTAAACGTCTTAAAAGCTCCTTTACTTCGCGAACACCGCCTTTATCAGGCAGATTGGCTGGTGAGAAACTACGGCTTTCGGGCCGAAGAGGTTACCGCCGGAACGGCAAACGGCGATCTGGAACTCGAACACGATCCTAAATTGGCGTGGGCATTAAGAAATCGGCCGGTTTTTCCGGTGGACATAAATACTGCCGATCGAGCGATGTTGGCCCGTGTGCCTGGATTCGGCATGAAGAACGTCGATCGCATTTTGCAGATCCGGCGTTTTAAGCGGGTTACGCTTGCCGACCTGTCGCGGCTAAAGGTATCTCTTAACCGTGCCCGCTGGTTCATCATCGCTGCCGGCCACAACCCCGACGTCCGCCATCTCGACCGGCTCGACCTCGATCTGCGGATGAAAAAGAACATCCATCAACCTTCTCTATTTGACCTGCCGTCTATCTCTGCCATCACGGGGCAATTATGATCGGCGTTGCGATAGAAAACAGCTTTGAAAGCTGGCGAACGGCGGCCCGCTCGCTGCTCGCAGCCCGTGTTGACCCGCAAAACATCGCTTGGCAAAGCGGCCCTCAACCCGTATTTTTTGACCTTGCCGAACTACCGGCGACATCCGCTGCTGGTTTTAAGGTTCCGTCAGAATTGTTAGAAGTTTTTCGGTTCGCGGCGTGTCATAACAGCAGTGAAAAGTGGGCGCGGCTTTATCGCCTTCTCTACAGAACGGTTTTTGAAGAGAGGCGGCTGTTTGAGATAGTTTCGGACGAAGATGTACGGGCGGTAAATTTAATGGCCGACGCCGTTCGCCGAGATATTCACAAGACCCACGCTTTTGTTCGGTTTCGCAAATTGCGGTCAGAGGCAGCCGAAACTTACATTGCTTGGCACGAGCCGCACCACTATACGATAGAGCTTGCGGCTCCATTTTTCGTACGGCGGTTCGGAAATATGCGTTTTTCGATCCTTACGCCCAAGGGCTGCGCTCATTGGGATACCGATGCTCTGGTCATCAGCCCCGGTGTCGAACGGGCAGTGATGCCGGACGACGATACAGAAGACCATTGGCTGGCGTATTACAGCGCTATCTTCAATCCCTTTCGGCTCAAAATAGATGCAATGAAACGTGAAATGCCGATCCGGCATTGGCGAACGCTGCCGGAAGCGGTTTTGATCGATCCGCTCATCAAGCAGTCCCGAAGCGTTTTGGTCTCAAACGGCTCATCAGAAGAACACCTGCGACGCCGATAATGCCGCCGGCCAGGTCGATCGCAACATCGAACGGCGAACCGGTCCGCGTCGGATCAAAGCTTTGATTTATCTCGTCGATAGTTGCTACTAACAGCACCAATGATAATGCGGACAATGTTTGAACAGTTGTCGGCTGCGGCATCGAGCCGCGAAAAGCACGGATCGCCAATATACCGGCAACGGCGTAGATAAAAAGATGGGCCAATTTGCGGATCCCTGCATGGATAAGGTCTATCGTTTCGGGCAAGGCCAACGATGATAAAAAGAGATCAAGCAGAGGTCGAATAAATCGGGAAGTCTGTGCGGCAGAGGCTTGGCCGCTGGAAAGAAAGAAGATAAAAGCTATCCAGATCAACAATGCGGCGTACCGGTAAAAGCCGCCGCTTTTCAAGGCAGAAGTTTTTGTCATTTACTCAAAGGCCGCCTTTATTTCAGCTCCTTCAAATTCTTTGCATCTTCGATGCAGCCGACCTGCATTCCTCCTTTAGCACGTTTGGAAAACGGACAAAAGTAAAATTTACCCGCGATTTCGTTCTCAGTGCTGAGCATATCAGCCAGATCGTTTGGCAAGATCGGCTCTTCATCTTCCTTGACGCCTAAAATACGCTTGTCTTTAGTACGGATCTTGGTAGCCGGATTGCCGTTGCCGATCGCGATGATGCCTTTTATCCACCGGCAACTGTCCACCACTCTCGTATCTTCCTTGCAGTTTTGGCCCTTGGCGGATGAGACACTTTGGCTTTGCTCACTTTGACCGAAAAGCTGAGTCAACCCACAGACGGCGGCTGTCAAAACAAGTATTTGCAGAATTCGTTTCATGATGTTTTAAGCGTATGTATTCGCATAAATGCCGGTTGCCGGAAGATCGGTCGTGGGATAAGAATTGAAGAGCGGGCCGATCTGGGTTTTGATCTTTTTCTTATAAAAATCGCCTCGCCAGTTGTTTTTACGAAAATTGAAGTTTGTGGCTCCATCGGTCGGATCTACCTTGTTCCGCACATTGGTTCGCATTTCGTTCACCGCTGTTTTACAGGCTTCATAGGTTAGCTTCTCGACCGCCGGAACTTTCGCTGTGGTTGGTGCAGCTTTATCTCGCCGCCCTGTCTGCTCAGCGTTATATATCGCATGAGCAATATTCGTTCTGGCAGAACTGATATTATCTCCTGAAAGCGACCTTGTCTCATTAAAAATTACCGCAGCAATCTGTTCGTCGGTCATAGATCCTATCTCCTAAAAACGAATCTTCTCCATTTTAGCCAAAGCCGCTTTCGACAACAAGAAATTTCAAATGAAAAAGCTGCGGAACGCCCGGTCCCGCAGCAAATGAAATTAAGTAAATGTTCCGTCGGCTCTAAGCTGCCGCAGCACCGGAAACCACTTCGATGATCTCTTTGGTGATCGCTGCCTGCCGAATGCGGTTCATATTCAGGGTCAGCGTATCGATCAATTCACCTGCGTTCTTCGACGCCGAATCCATCGCCGTCATTCGTGAACCTTGCTCAGACGCGACCGATTCCAACATCGCTCGATAGATCTGCGTTTCCACCTGTTTCGGAAGCAGTTTGCCAAATATCTCGGCGGGAGATTGTTCGTAGATGTAATCCCGCCCGGTCGATTCGCCCTCGCCTTCATCCGAGATCTTCGGTATTGGCAGCAGCTGTTCAACGACCGCCTTTTGCGAAAGAACGGTTCGAAACTCAGTAAATATCAAAAATACCTTATCGATCGATCCCTCTTCCGTAAAGATCTTGATCACATTCTGAGCGATCTCTGCCGCATCCGAATAGTTCGCCGTTCCACCGCCGGTCAACCCGACATATTCGGCCGGCATTTCTGCGATGCGTCGCCGGAAAAAGTCGCGGCCCTTCCGGCCGACGGCGATCATTTCGACCGAACGGTCATCGTTCTCTTTCAAAAACGACTGCGTTGCCTTGATCACATTAGCGTTAAAAGCCCCGGCCAACCCCTTATCCGCCGAAACAAGCACAACGAGATATTTTTCATCACCGCGCTCATCCAGCAGCGGATGCGAAAAATCGTCTGACACTTTCGAACTCAAACTGCCGAGAACTGCCGACATTTTTTGTGCGAAAGGCCGAGCCGCTACAACGCGGTCCTGGGCCCGCTTTAGCTTTGCCGCCGCGACCATTTTCATGGCTTTGGTGATCTGCTGTGTATTTTTCACCGACTTGATGCGTCGGCGCATGTCCAAAAGACTTGCCATTTTCTTTATCTATCTTTCCTATACGGCAAATTTTCACCGTATAGGAAAGCTTTCTTACAAAAGTTACTTGTATCAGCCACATTCATCGATCTCCGGTATCCGTTCCGGACATCGGCGATCAGGCATTGACAGCTTTGGCCGATTCCCAACGCGTTGCCTTGAAATCTTCGACCGCCTCTTTGAGCGAGGCTTTCAATGCGTCGTCAATGTTCTTCTTTTCGCTAAGCGTCGAAAGCACCGCCGGATGTGATCTCTGCAGAAATACCAGCAGTTCATCTTCGAACCGGCGAAGGTCTTCGACAGATACGTCATCCGCCAATCCGTTGGTCACGGTCCAGATGATAACGACCTGCTTTTCAACTTCCATCGGCTGATATTGGCCCTGTTTCAAGATCTCGGTCAGACGGCGGCCGCGCTCCAGCTGAGCCTGCGTAGCCTTATCAAGGTCCGATCCGAACTGGGCGAAAGCGGCCAGCTCGCGAAACTGAGCAAGATCGATACGAAGCGTACCGGCGACGGCCTTCATAGCTTTGATCTGTGCCGAACCGCCTACGCGGGAAACGGAGTTTCCGACGTTGATGGCCGGGCGAACGCCGGAATTGAACAGGTCCGATTCAAGAAATATCTGTCCGTCCGTAATAGAGATCACGTTGGTCGGAATGTATGCCGAGATGTCGCCGGCCTGCGTTTCAATGATCGGCAGCGAGGTCAGCGAACCGGCACCGCGGGCATCAGACATCTTCGCCGCCCGTTCAAGCAAGCGTGAGTGCAAATAGAAAACGTCGCCCGGATAGGCTTCGCGGCCCGGCGGACGGCGGAGCAGCAGCGAAATTTCGCGGTAAGCAGCCGCCTGTTTGGAAAGATCGTCGTAAACGGTCAACGCATGCCGGCCGTTATCGCGAAAGTATTCGGCGATCGCACAACCCGAATAAGGCGCCAGAAATTGCATAGCCGCCGGATCAGCCGCAGTCGCCGAAACGACCACCGTATATTCCATTGCACCGTAATCTTCCAATTTCTTAACGACCTGGGCAACCGTCGAAGCCTTTTGTCCGATAGCTACGTAAACGCAGATAACATCTTTGCCTTTTTGGTTGATGATAGTATCGATCGCAACAGCGGTCTTACCCGTTTGCCGGTCGCCGATGATCAGCTCACGTTGTCCGCGGCCGATCGGCACCATCGCGTCGATGGCTTTCAAACCGGTCTGCAGCGGTTCTTTCACCGGCTGGCGGTCGATAATGCCCGGCGCGATCCTTTCTACAGGATTGAAGGTGTCGGTGATGATGTCGCCTTTGCCGTCAATGGCGTTGCCGAGCGCATCAACTACGCGGCCGACCAATGCTTCACCAACCGGCACGCTCATAATGCGGCGGGTGCGTTTTACTTCGTCGCCTTCTTTGATCTTTTGAAAATCTCCGAAAAGCACGGCACCGACCTTATCTTCTTCAAGGTTCAGCGCCAAGCCGCGAACTTCGTAAGGAAATTCCAGCAGCTCACCGGCCATTACCTGTTCCAATCCGTAGATCTCGGCGATACCGTCGCCAACCTTGATCACGGTTCCGACCTCATCAACCGTCATGCTCGAATCGAAATTTTCGATCTGGGCACGAATGATTTCATTAATTTCGTTAGCTTTTATTGCTTCCATTGTTTTCCCCAAAAACGGTCTTTATCCGTTCACCAATTCTTCTCTAAGATTTTCAAGCTGTGTCCGCACCGATGCATCATAAACGGTCGAACCGATCTGTGTGACAACGCCGCCGATTATCGAGCTATCGATAACGTATGCCGGACGGACTTTACGGCCGGTCAGCTTTTCAAGATTCGCCTTCAAAGCGGCTCTTTCGCTTTCGCTCAGGTCGCGGGCGGCGGTGACCTTGGCCACAACACTGCCGCTGCGTTCTTCAAGCACGGTCTCAAATTTTTCGTTGATGGCGGCCAGGTCGGTCAAGCGTCCATTTTGCAGCAAAACCCGCAAAAAATTTGATGTCGTCACGTTCGGGCCTGCCTTTGTGATCAGCGTTTCAAGCACTCTTGTCTTGTGGCCGTGCGTGATCGCCGGATTGCCCATTACGGCATGCAGGTCGGCATTTTCCTCGATCATCTGCTGCCAAATTTTTAGCTCAGCTTTGACGGTCTCCGCCAAACCGTTCTTCATAACAACGTCCGCCAATGCAGAGGCGTAACGGCGGGCAATGGTCTCAACGCTCATTATTTCAAACCTCCAACGGCCTTGATGCCGGCATCAACCAATTTCGCATCGGCTGCCGCATCTATGTTCGATCTTAATTTTGCCTCAGCCAAGCGAATACTTTCTTCGGCTGCGAATTTCTTCAGGTCATGGCGGTTCAGCTTTGCCAAGCGGTCGATCTCCGCCTCTGCCTGTTCTCGCAGTTTGCGGGTTTCGGCGGCAGCTTGTTCGTTGATGCGAAGCTTTTCCGCGGCGGCTTCATCCGAAGCCTGTTGCAATATCGCTGATTTTTCGGCTTCTAGACCGGCCAATTTCGAATCGGTTTCGGCCAAGGTCTTTAGTGCGGCCTGTTTTTCGGCCTCTGCTTTGATAAGTGCGGCTCTGATCGATTCGCGTTTTGCCTTAAATGCGGCACTTAAAGGCTTTTTGAGCAGATAAACAAGGATCCCGACAAAGATCGCAAGGTTGAGAAATTTCCACCCCTCGAACCCCGGATAATTAAGGTATTTGTTATAGGTTTCCAACCATGCCGGCTGAGAACCATGTGCGGCTTCGGCCAACAGCAAAAAACTCGTAAAAAAAGCCAACATATTATAATTACGCTTTAAGGATAGTTGCGGTGATCTTTTCCGCCGTTTTTTCCGCATCGCGGGCTACTTCTTCGCGTGCCGCTGCCGCATCGTTTTCGATCTGTTGTTTCTGTTCGTTATAAAAACGATCGGCATCTGATTTGGCCGTAGCAACCATTTCTTGCCGGTCATTTGCGGCCTGCGAACGCTCCAGCTCGATCAGATCATAGCCTTGTGAGCGGGCATCGCGGACCCCGCGTTCATAACGAATACTTTTTTCAGCCGCCTCTTTCAGTATCGAATCGGCCTCTCCGCTCATCCCGCCGGAATTCTTTTCGCGCTTTTCCAAGATCGCATTTACCGGGCGAAACAAAGTGCGGTTAAGCACCCATATCATCAGAAGCACAAGAGCAATATGAATGAAAAGGGTCCCATCCGGGATCAATTGAATTGAACTGGATTCGGCTAATGCCAGCAGAAACATATAAATTTAATATTAAAAATAAGCTAAAGTAACAGACAAAGATCTGCCCTATATTCAAAAGATATAAGGTTATCACGCGCATTTTAGCGGGTCAAGGATGCCGGGCAGCTCCCGGTCAGTCTTCCGGCCATTTTCATCACCGCGGCCGGTGTCGTAGAATCTATGTTTGAATCGGCGTGTAATAACTGAACAGTGACTAAAAGAACGGCCACCGAAAAAGCACCGAGAAATCGCACGATCAGCGTTGGTCCAGAGGAACGCGACGAGCTTTTGCATTCTATCTCTGCCCAAACGGGATCATCTCATTCGATCATCCATGGCGACGCGTTTTCTATCCTGCCGACCTTGGAAAAAGGCTTCTACGATATGCTCTTTGTAGATCCGCCGTACAATCTGAGCCGCAGCTTCGGCACCGAGGAATTCCGCCGTATAGGAGATGCGGATTATGAAGCCTGGATGGACAGTTGGCTGCGGCTTTGTGTCCCCCTTTTAAGATCGACGGCTACCGTTTATATTTGCGGAGATTGGCGCTCCTCGTCGTCGATCCAAAATGCCGGAAGCCGGTATTTTCGCTTGCTCAACCGCATTACATGGGAACGCGAAAAAGGACGTGGAGCACAACGAAACTGGAAAAATGCTGCCGAAGATATCTGGGTCTTTACCGTTTCGGCCGAATACACTTTCAACCTGGATGCAGTGAAACAGCGACGGCGCGTACTTGCCCCATATCGGGAAAACGGCCGTCCGAAAGATTGGAACGAAATGGCGGATGGCAATTTCCGCGATACGCACCCTTCGAATATCTGGACCGATATCAGCGTGCCGTTTTGGTCGATGCCGGAAAACACCGACCATCCGACCCAAAAGCCCGAAAAATTGCTGGCGAAAATGATCCTTGCTTCGACAAATGCCGGCGACGCGATCTTGGACCCGTTCGGGGGCAGCGGCACCACGGCCGTCGCGGCAAAAAAGCTTGGCCGCCGGTGCACTCTTATCGAATCCGACGAGGATCACTGTATCGTCGCGGCGAAAAGGCTGCGGCTTGCCGACAATGACAACCGCATCCAAGGTTTCAGCGACGGCGTTTTTTGGGAACGGAACGCTCACAAAAGATCTGCTGCCGGAAAATAGTTCACCGCTATTTTTGGAGAGAAGGTTAAACTAAGCTTTATGAAGATCGCCACCTGGAACGTAAATTCGATCAATGCCCGCATGGAACATCTTCTCGCATGGCTCCGCGAAACCGGAACAGACGTCGTTTGTCTACAGGAAACAAAGTGCGTTGACGAAGCATTTCCGCACGAGCAGCTGGCAGATGCCGGTTACGCGTCGGCCTATTTCGGCCAAAAGTCCTATAACGGCGTGGCGATCCTCTCGAAATACGATATTGGCAATGTCCAAAAGGGATTTGCTGATGATGACCCCGATGCCCAAAAACGGCTGATCGCGGCGGATGTAAACGGTGTCCGGATCGTAAACACCTATATACCGAATGGAACCGAGCTTTGGACAGACAAATTCACCTTTAAGCTCGATTGGCTCCAAAGGCTCCGGCGTTATTTCGACGACAATTATACCTTGGCAGAAAACGTGCTGCTGTGCGGTGATTTCAATGTCGCACCGGACGAACTCGACGTTTGGAGCGTTCCCGTTTGGCAAGGAAAACTGCATTTTTCCAAGCCGGAACGAGCCGCGATGCACTATGTCAAACAATGGGGTTTCGTCGATCTCTACCGCAAATTCAATGGAGATAAAAAAGAATATTCATGGTGGGACTATCGTGAATGGGCGTGGCAAAAAAACCGCGGCCTGCGGATCGACCACATCTGGGTATCTCCCGCACTCGCCGACCAGGCCACCGGTTGTTGGATCGATAAGGCTCCTCGGGCGCTCGAGAAACCCAGCGACCATACACCTGTCGTAGCCGAATTCAAACTTGACGGCAAATAGTCGTCGCCGGCTTTTATGCGGCCGAACAAGCCCGGGGATCCTTGCTACCGTCGGCTTCCTTTTCTTCCTTTCGCCGAGGCCACAGGATCGCAAATCCGGCGATACCGGCAATTATCGATGCAATGAACACGGCGATCTTAGCGGCGGCAAAATCATCCGCCTCCTTAAATGCCTGTCCCGCAATGAACAGCGACATCGTAAACCCGATCCCCGCCAAAGTTCCGGCACCGGCCAGCTGGCGCCAGGAATATTCGGCAGGCTTGTCGGCAAGTTTCAATTTGACCGAAGCATAGGCAAACGCGATGATACCGAGCGGCTTGCCGATAAACAGCCCGCAGATAATTGCCATCATCAGCAACGAATGTCCGGCAAGCACATCGCCGGCAAGATGAACACCGGCGTTGGCCAACGCAAATATTGGAAGCACGAAATAGCTCGACCATGGCTCCAAATTTCGTAAAAGCTTGTCGGCCGGCGATTCGATGCGGTCATGAATAGTATCAAGAGCACGCAAGGCCGGTTCGGAAGGCCCGTGCCGCAGCACCGCCTCTCCCGAACGCTTCGTTTCGTCAAGCAATATATTCTCAGCCTGAGCTAATAGAGCACGCAGATTTCCGGGCGGCCTCGTCGGGGTCACCATTGCGATCAAAACACCCGCCAGCGTAGCGTGCAGCCCGGCCTCGTGCAAAAAGAACCACAATATCAGTCCCCCCAGAGCATACGGCAGCGGACGATAGACAGCCCATCGGTTCAAGATCGCGAGAACTACAACGACCGCCAAGGAAGCTCCGAGAAATGCCAAGCTTATTTCGCCGGAATAGAAAAGGGCTACGACAACTATGGCGACCAGATCATCTACGATCACCGCCGCTGTCAGGAAAACACGCAATTCGATCGGCACCCGGTCACCTAAAAGAACTATCAGGGCGATAGCAAAGGCGGTGTCGGTTGCGATCGGAACGCCCCAACCGTGGGCCAGCGGCCCGGAAGGTATAAAGGCGAAATAGATAAGCGCCGGCACCAGCATACCGCCGAGGGATGCCGCGATCGGCAAAGCCGCCGCTTTGCGCGAAGCGAGATGGCCAATGCTGAATTCTTTTTTGATCTCAAGGCCTACTACCAGAAAAAAGATCGTCAAAAGCCCGTGATTTATCCAGTCAAGAAGCGGTAGAAAAAATCCGCCCCCGCCAAAAGCGATGCCGAACGGCTGATGCCAGAATTTCTCGAAATCGGGCCCGGCAGCCGAATTGACGATCGCGACGGCCGCCACCGACATCAATAACAACAGCAGCCCGGTAGATGGCCCCCAGCGCACAAAGTCAAGAGCCGCGCTATGTATCTTGTGCCCCAGCGAACCTAGCATCGCCTCCGTCAATGCATTTTCATCCCAAGCCCCTTCGTAGCGACGGCCATTGATGAAAAAGCTCGGCGTTGCCCTGGCTCCGCTGCTCCGAGCACTAGCCCGGTCCGCGTCCACACGCTGTGCCGCCAGTTCCCACAATTCCTCATTGCTTTCTGAACGCGGGGGCAAGTCAAATCTTCCTGCGATCTCTTCCAATTCGCCTTCGGCAAAATCAGGACCCCGATGCATCAGTTCATCGTGAACCAACCAGAATTTGTCTTCTGCTAAGCCGGCAAATTCGGCAAGTTCGGCGGCCGGCCGCGCCGCATCTACGCCCCGGATCGGCAGCTGTCTGAACACGTACCGCATCCGGTCGCCAAAACGGTCGCGGAGGTCCGCGATAACCTCATGCGCGGCGTGGCAATATTTGCAAGAATAGCTCCCGTATTCGACAACGGTTATTTCCGCATTCGGATTGCCTAGAACATGGTCGCGTTCCGGATCGACCGGCTCCGAAAGTCTGTTTGATACACGCGCTGTTTCACTCATTTTCTTGATCTAATACGTACCGAAAGCATTGATATCGAGCCGCCATCGAAACCGCTGACCGGCACATCAGCCTCGTCGTCCTCTTCCTGTTGGGCCAATACATACAAAAGCGGCAGATAATGTTCCGGCGTCGGCACCGAAAGCATTGCGTCGCGCCCGAGTTCTTCATACCGAGCCAGTCTTTCATGTTCGCGCGATGCGATCAGATCCTTAACCCGGCCTTCGAACCGCAATGCCCAATCAAATGGCTCGGAACCGCGGCGGCCCCAAGCATATGTGTGTAGATTATGCACTACATTACCGCTGCCGGCGATCATTATACCTTCGCGGCGCAGCGGTCGAAGTTTTTTGGCAAGTTCGTAGTGTTGGGTTGCCGAAAGGGTTTCGTTCAGAGAAAGCTGAACGATCGGCACGTTCGCTTCCGGAAAGACGTGGCAAAAGACCGCCCATGTCCCGTGATCAAGGCCCCAGTGTCGAACATCCGGCAGGGCCGCGCCTCCTAAAAGATCGATCGTCCGCGCTGCGAGTTCCGGTAAACCCGGTGCCGGATACTGCTTTTCGAAAAGCTCGCGTGGAAAGCCGCCAAAATCATGTATCGTTCGTGGTTCGGCCATTGCCGTTACGGCTGTTGCCGGCACATACCAATGGGCCGAAATGCACAGAACAGCCCTCGGCGGCGGACCAGTTCGGCCGATCTCTTCCCATGCTTTCGTCCAATCGTTTTGCCCGATCGCGTTCATCGGATTGCCGTGCCCAAAAAAGATCGCCGGTTGCTTGTTGTCCATGGCTTAAGCTTATTCGCCATAACCGCTCGGGTCAATACCCCGACATATCAACCGCAAAATCCCCGAACGCGAGCGTCCTAGATAGGTATCGGGAATGATCTTCCCATTTATTTATTTGGATCCTTATGGATCTTGCTTTTATTTTTTTTATTTTTTTATTTGGAAGGAGATAATCATGGGCTTTAGGATATTTGCCGCCGGCAATCCGGATTTTCATTACGAAAATGATAAATGTATCGACCAGGGAGATTTCGACACCGTCGATCTCATCAGCAAAATGCAGGGTCTCGATGGAACAAAGATGGGAGCTTTTGCAACAGGCGTTGACGTAGTTCAGCCTTCTGCCGGCCTCAAGGACCTTGCGGCCGCATGGGCAACGATGGAATCTTTGCACCTATTGAAAACTTCCGTCACGCTGCTTGCCATGCTTCCGGGCTCAGGCGACGGCTGGATCTCTGTGACCGGTTATGAAAGCCACCTGTTCTGGCCGGATACCGTCCGAAATGCCCGATATGGCTTTACGGGAGACGATCCCGGGACCGCTTTTGTGAAAAGGATCGCCCCGATGCTAAAAGAAACAAACCTTAATAATTGGGGCGTTCTGCTGCAGCTTGCCAAAACGCTGTCGCAATACGAGACCAAGGTCAGCTCACGTCCGATCATAAATATTCAATTGTTTCATTAGATCTTTACAGGAATTTTTTTAGGAACTGGCCAATGGTAACGACCTCCGGCTCAGCGGCCTGCATAACGATACCGGCGATCCCGAGCAAGATCATAACGATCATGGCCGGGATCGCTGTTTTCTTTAGGGCGGTCAGCAGCCAATGTCCGCGCTGAATATTTTTTACTGGTTTGTAAAGCGTACTGACTACGGCCGCATCAATGATCAATTCGGCGAATAAGATAGGTGCGATCCAGATCACGTAAATAAAGATCCCGAAAACAATTACCAGCACCAAGGCAACGACATGCGATGCCGTCATCAAGATCCAGGTCGAAAGAACCGCCGCCCGAGTCCGCGAAAGACGTACCGCCGCCGGCCGGAGGTGCGGAAACAAAACCCACCGCATTCGGGGTCGGCATATCGCCCTCCCAATCGCCGCCCGCTCCCGCTCCGGCAAAATCCGCGCGGCCGCCGGTTGAGAAGGACGCTCCGGAGCCCGAACCGGACACTCCGTCAACGACGTCCATAACGCCAAGATCCGAAACATCCAATTCGCCGGACGATCTGCTATCTTCCTGCCACCACAGCCATATTCGCAGAAATAGCAAAAATGCCGCATAGCCGGCGATCACAGACAGCGGATACCGAACGCCCATATTCGCCATTCCTAAACGAAGTAGTATCGCCGAAACAACGAATGCGGAAAAACCCGTCAGCAGCAAAATGGCCGATATCTGCAGACGCGGCCCCGATAGGCGATGCTGCAGCGAATCAATAATGGCCTGGCGCGTCGGAAAAGGTTTGTCGCGAAGCTTTACCGGTCGTCGGTTTTCCATATCTCACGAATTCGTTTCAGTAAAATGGGCAGCAATGTCGCGGTTTTGAATATCGAGCCGGACGCAAATTTTTCAGCAAACCCGCGAAAGGTCCTTTTTCCGATCGGTGTGTAAGGCATCCACCATGCGTCAGGCAAAATGGCCAAATGATTGGTATGGATATGCTGCGGTTGAACCAATTCCATCAACCCTTCGCGACCGTGGGTTCTTCCGCGGCCGCTATTTTTGAAACCTCCCCAAGGGGTTTGGCCGATCCCGTGTGTGTACAGAACCTCGTTGATGCAGACTGTGCCGGCATCGATCTCTTCAGCTACCCGCCGACCCCTTGCCCAATCTTTCGTCCAGACGCTTGCGGTAAGGCCAAATTCGCTGTCGTTGGCCAGTTCTACCGCCTCTTCTTCTGTGTGAAAGATACATATCGGCAGGGTAGGACCGAAGGTTTCTTCCTGCATCGGCAGCATATCGTTTGCTGCTCCGGTGATGACGGTCGGTTCAAAGAACAGCGTTCCTTCCATAAGGCGCTTGCCGCCGATCTCGATCGTCGCACCCGCCTCTTTAAAAGATTCAATATGTCTTTCAACGATCTCCACCTGTCTTTCCGAAGACATCGCCGCCAGCGAAACATCTTCTGACAAGCCATTGCCGACGGCTAACTGTCGGGTTTGCCCGACGATCAGCTTTGTTAAATTTTCTGCTACGCCCGCCTGTACGTAGAGACGCTCAACAGATGAGCAAGACTGTCCGGCGTTGCAAAAAGCTCCCCAAACAGCGGCTCGCGAGGCAAGCTCAAGATCTGCGTCATCAAAAACGACCATCGGATCTTTCCCGCCGAGTTCCAATACCACCGGCGTCATTTTTTCCGCCGCCGCGGCCAATATCTTTTTACCGGTCGCCACGCTGCCGGTGAACATTACCTTATCCGGCCCGGCCGCTACCAATTGCTGACCGACATTGCCGCCGCCGACGGCAATCTGCACCACATCTTCCGGAATACCGGACCGGTGGAAAATTTCTCCCATCTTCTTTCCGACCAGCGAGGTCAATTCAGCAGGTTTGATGATGACCGCATTTCCCGCCATCAACGCCATACACGCCTCGCCGAGCGGTATCGAGAATGGATAGTTCCAAGCGGGAATGATCAGCACCACGCCCAAAGGCTTATAGATGATCCGCGAAGAACGCCCGAGCAATTCATAAAACCCGATGCCGACGCGGCGCGGCCGGAGCATCTTTTCGGTCTTTTCCGCGAAATGCCGCATTAGGTCAAGCACCGGAGCTATTTCCATAGAAACAGCTTCGGCGGCCGGTTTCCCACTTTCCCTTGAGATCAGGTCGGCAATCTCATCGAGTTCTTCTAAGATCACCTTTCTAGCCGTCAGCAAACATCTTTTGCGCTCCGCAAAGGACGTATGCCGCCACCGATGAAATGCCGTCCGAGATCGCTCCAAGACGGACTCTATGTTTTGCGTGGCGGGTAATGATCCGATCAGTTCTCCCGTCGCCGGGTCGTAAGATTCGATCATGTCGCCATTCTCGATCTCAGCCGCTGTAAATGCCATATCTATAAAAGAATACTGCAATTTCGCAATACTTTCCCAAAAACTTCCACTTACCGCCGAAAATTTAGCTTGACAATGAATTTACCGTCGATTATTCTTCATATATTGGATTTTGACGAATGATTGACGCCAAAGATAAAGAAATATTGCAGATAATTCAGCGGGATGCTCGAATTTCAAATGCCGAGCTTGCCCGACAGGTGAGTTTGGCACCTTCGGCCGTTCTTGAAAGGATGCGAAAGCTGGAAGATCGAGGTGTGATAAAAGCGTTCGAAACCCGACTTGATGCAAAGGAACTGGATTTTGGGCTGCTTGCCTTCGTTTTTGTCAAAACGAACGAATGCGGTGACGGGTCTGACCTGCAATTGGCGGCGATCCCCGAAGTTTTAGAGGTCCACGACGTGGCCGGCGAAGATTCTTTTTTGCTCAAAGTGCGGGCCGACAGTACGGAGGGGCTCGCCCGCATTCTGCGCGAAAAGCTCAAGGCCATACCGACGGTAATTTCAACCCGCACGACGATTGTGCTGGAAACGATAAAAGAAACTGCCGTACTTCCGCTGGACCGGTGCGGCGAAATTTCCGTAAGAAAAGTGCGCTAGATCACGCGTAATTACTCGGAGGCTTTATGTTCGGTATTAAAGAAACGCTCGGCGAAAAGAAAATGGGGCTGATGATCGCCTCTTTCGCTGCCGTTTACCTGATCTGGGGTTCAACATATCTGGCGATAAAATACGCCATTGAGACGCTGCCGACCTTTTTGATGGCAGGAACCCGTTTTTTGGTGGCGGGAAGCATTCTTTACGCTATCTCTCGCTTTTCCCGCGTTTACGAAAAACCGCAGATGCGCCAATGGCGGACAAGTTTGGTGGTCGGGGCATTGCTTTTAGGCATCGGAAATGGAGCCGTGGTAATGGCGGAACATTACATCTCGTCGGGTTTGGCGGCTTTGCTGGTCGCGACGCTTCCGTTTTGGATGGTCTTGTTAGGCTGGATGTTCATGGGCACCGGGCGGCCGAATCTCAAAGTCACCTCGGGGCTCCTGCTCGGCTTTGTCGGGGTGGCAATGTTGATCGTTGGGCGCGAGAATATTGCGGGCGGGGCCGATGGCGGAGCGATCTTCGGTATTGCCTGCGTTATCTTTGCAACGCTCGGCTGGGCAATCGGTTCACTTTACGGTTCGCGGGCACCATCGGTGTCCTCGCCGGTGCAAATGGCCGGCATGCAAATGTTGTGCGGTGGTGCGCTTTTGATGGCAACTAGCCTTATTACCGGTGAATGGGCGACTTTCGATCCACGGTCCGTTTCCATGAATTCGTGGCTGGCCTTGGCCTATCTGATAGTCTTCGGTGCCATCGCCGCTTTTTCGGCTTTCGCTTGGCTGCTTAAAAATTCCTCGCCGGCCGCAATTTCGACCTACGCCTATGTCAATCCGCTGATCGCGGTATTTTTGGGATGGGTGATCGCCGGAGAATCTATGTCGATCCAAATGTTGGTCGGCGCCGCGATCATCGTTGGCTCGGTTGCTCTTATCACATCGCAGAAGAAAGGGCCGCCCCCGATGAAAGAAGATACGCAAACACCGGATAAAACGCTGCCGCCGATCGGCCGCCCACAGCCGGCCCGCTAAGGTCAGATGCTCTGGTTTCAAGCCAAACGCACAATAAAGCTCGCCTTTCCGATAATTTTAGGCGAGCTTGCTCAAATGGCGCTTCATATGATCGACGCCATGATGGTCGGCGCCGTCAGTTATAAACATTTGGCCGCCGCCGCACTCGTTTTTAGTGTCATCAACATTCCTTTTATTTTCGGTATCGGTCTAACGATGTCCGTTTCGCAAATGGTTTCAATGGTGAACGGCAAGAATGACGATGCCATGGTCTCTCATTATCTTTTCAATGGATTTTGGCTATGTGGGGCCGTTGCCGTCGCAATCGCGGCAGGTCTCGCGTTCAATACCGGAGTTCTTGATATTTTGCGGCAGGATCCCGAGGTAGTACGGCTGGCTGTGCCCTTCATGAAATTGATGGCATGGTCGATCATTCCGATGCTGCTTTTCATGACGCTAAAGCAATTTACGGACGGATTGGAAAAAACTCGGCTGGCGATGCTTATCTCCGTCGTTTCGCTGCCGATCAATTTGTTCTTGAATTGGCTTTTGATCTATGGCAATTGGGGCCTTCCGCGGCTTGAGCTGGCCGGAGCCGGGTGGGGAACATTGATCACCCGGATCGGAATGTTCGGCGTTCTCGGTATAGTTGTTTTGACGCTTCCGGCCTTTCGCCGCTATACGGCCCTGCGGGGCGATCAATGGCAGCTTCGCGTTTCGACCATGCGCAGCCTTTTGAACATCGGCATTCCATCCGGGCTGCAGATGGGGTTAGAGATCGGTGCTTTTGCTGTTTCCGCAATATTGATCGGCATGATCGACGCCGTTTCGCTCGCAGCTCATCAGATCGCGATCTCCTGTGCCGCCTTTACCTTTATGGTTTCGACCGGCCTGGCACAGGGAGGTTCGATCCGTACGAGCAATAATTTTGGTCGCGGCGATTGGAGCACGATAGCCCATATCGGCAAAAGTACGCTAATAACTGCGGTGGTATATGGCGTCGCTTGCGCCCTGGTCTTTGCTCTGTTCCGCATGCCGATCGCCCACGGATTTAATAGTGAACCGGCCGTTGTAAACCTGGCGGCGACGCTGCTTCTATACGCGGCGGTATTTCAGATCTCTGACGCAACCCAAGCCGTCGGAGCGGGACTTCTTCGCGGCATCAAAGATGTCAAGGTGCCGACCGGTTTGATCGCCGTCGCATATTGGATCGTCGGTCTGCCGTCCGGATATTTATTGGCCTTTCATTTTGAAATGAATGCGGCGGGCATTTGGGTCGGCTTTATTCTCGGACTGACCTTTTCGTCGATCGTGCTTTCGCTGCGCTTTTTCGGCCGAACCGGAAAGCGTCGCGAACAGCCCGCTCTATCTGCGAAATAGGCACTAGGCGGCGAGATCTGCAATGACCTGATATGCGGCATCGATCGCATCTTGGAGCTTTTCTGCATTCGGCCCGCCGCCTTCGGCCATATCTGCCTTTCCACCGCCGCGGCCGCCAATAACAGGCACGATCTCTTTGATCACATTTCCCGCGCGTATCTTGCCCGTCAGATCATCCGAAACACGAACTACCAATCCGGCCTTATCTTCCTCTTTTCGGCCAATTATCACGATGCCGCTTTTAAGCCGCGCCAATAATGTATCTGAAAGCTGCCTAACGGCATTGCCATCTAGCCCTTCTACGATCCGGGCAAGCACTTTTATTCCGTTCACATCACGGATGTCTTCGTCGCCGCCGCTTGCTCCGCCATTGCCGGTGGCGATCTTCAGTTTCAATTCATCGTTTTCGCGACGAGCCCGCTTTAGTTCTTCCTGCAGTCTTTCGATGGCGTTCGGTAAATTGTCCCGCTGCGTTTTCAGTGCGTTCAACGAACGGTCGATCAGCAGTTCGTCATCGCGGAAGCGATTGAAAGAATCGAACCCCGTGATGGCTCTGATGCGCCTTACACCTGAAGCGATCGCTTCATCTGATGTGATCTTGAAACTGCCAATATCACCCGTTGCACGGACATGGGTCCCGCCGCACAATTCGCGCGAAAAAACTCCGTCTCCGACGCTCAAAACACGCACATCTGAGCCATATTTTTCGCCGAACAGAGCCATCGCTCCGCTTCGCATCGCATCTTCGATCGCCATGATGTCCGTCGTGACAGGGTGGTTTTCGAGAATATATCGGTTTACAAGGTCTTCTACCTCCGCCACCTCCTCGGGTGCCAGCGGTTGATAATGCGTAAAATCAAAACGCAGATAGCTCGGTGCAACGACCGAACCGGCCTGCTTTATGTGGGTGCCCAAAACTTCGCGCAAAGCTGCATGAACCAGATGAGTTGCGGTGTGGTTTCGTCGCGTAGCGTCCCGTTTTTGCACATCAACGGAAGCCGTTACGTGGTCGCCCGGCCGAACCGTCCCTTTTTCGACCGTGACTTTATGAATGATAAGCCCCGGCAGCGGAGCATATGCATCGGCGACGTTCAACGCGGTGTCGGCGGAGGCCAACCGGCCCGTATCGCCCACTTGGCCGCCGGATTCGGCATAAAAAGGTGTCTCATTAAGGACGATACCGCCCTGCTCGCCTTCGCTCAATTTATCGACCTGGCGGTCGCCATCAAAGATCGCAACGACCTTTGCATCATCAAATGTTGTCGCATCGTATCCGTGAAAAACACTTCCGCCGCTCGTTTCAAGCAATTCGGCATAGATCGGGTTGATCTGCGAACGTCGTTCCGTATGCCCGACCGAGCCCTGTTTCTGCAGTTCCTGCAACGCCGCGTCGAATCTTTGATCAAATTCCTCTTCTTCCAGACCAATTCCCTTTTCTTCCAAATAAACGCGGATCAGGTCCCGCGGCGTTCCGTAGGTATCGTAAAGCTTTGCAACATCCGAAAACAGCGTCGGGCTGATGCCTTCTTCACTGGCAAGATCCAGTTCTTCGAGCTTCGCCAGACCGACCGTGACCGTGTTGCCAAAACGCTCTTCTTCCAGCCGCACCATTTTGCCGATAAAATCTCGCTGCGTCTCGAGTTCGGGATATGCTCCCTTCATTTCATCAACGACCAGATCACAGACCTTATAGAAAAAAGCGTTCTTTAGTCCGAGGTGTTCTCGGCCATGATAGATCGCCCGCCGCATTATCTTGCGCAGAACGTAGTTGCGCCCTTCATTGCCGGGCAAAATGCCGTCCGCGATCGAAAACGCCGTTGACCGCGCGTGATCCGCAATAACGCGACAGGCAAACCGCTGCTGTTCAGAAAATTGCTCGTAGATACTCATAACGCATATTTAATATAACAGCTATTGCCGGCAATATACGACCGGCGACGCTCGACGGCGGATAAATTTTTACTTACACGCTCCGGCGTTATTTGACGGCCGTGAACATTAACCTATGTTACAATTCTCGCAAAATCATCAATGCTAAAGCCATCTAATATATTTTTGCTCGCGGCGTGGGGTGCTTTGTGCGTATTTTTGCTGCCGACTCTCTCAGTTGCGCGGTGTGAGACGAAAGATGCCGAACTGCAAAAACTGCGGGATGTGTTTAAAAAGGAAACGGCGGAGGCGGCTATCGTCGGTAGCAGCTTGATCGTCACTAGTATCAACAATATCATCTGCGAACAACATCTGGGTTCTGCCAATTTGACCGGCGGACAAAAAATTTCCCGCGAAACTATCTACCATTGGGCATCGAACACCAAACCTTTTGCCGGCATCGCCATTATGCAGCTTCGCGACCGCGGTCTTTTAAAGCTTGACGATCCGGTAACCAAATATCTGCCGGAGCTGCGAAAGATCCATAATAGTTTCGGTTCGATGGACGACATCACCATCAAGCATCTGCTTACCCATTCCGGCGGATTTCGAAATGGCACTTGGCCTTGGCGCAACAATAAACCTTGGGAACCGTTCGAACCCAAGGAATATTCCCAGCTCGTAGCGATGTATCCATTTACGGAGATCTTGTTCAAACCCGGCAGCAAATACAGTTATTCAAATCCTGCGATCATTTATCTTGGCCGTATCATTGAAACATTGGCTGGTGAGGATTACGAGGTCTATGTCGATAAGAATATCCTTCGACCGTTGAAAATGTTCGATTCTTATTTCGACACAACGCCGCGGCATCTGCTCGACCGCCGCTCTCATTCGTATTATATTGAGGACGGCAAACGAACCGAAGGCGTTTTCGATGCCGATACGGGCATTACTGTATCAAATAGCGGGCTCAATTCTCCCCTTTCCGATATGGTGAAATATCTTGCATTTTTGACGGGTGACCCGCAACACCAACAGGCTTACGACAATATATTGAAACGGTCCTCTTTGGAAGAAATGTGGCAGCCCCAATTGCCGGCCAAACTTGACGCCAACGGCAACCCGGGCTTTACGACCGACATCGGGCTTATCTATTTTTTGAACCGCACCGGCGACCGGACATACATCGGTCATGGCGGCGACCAAAATGGTTTTATCAGCTATCTGCAATTTGAACCGGCAACGCGAACCGCTTCGCTTGTCATCTCTAATACGACGATCGTAAATTCTGGAACTACCCCGCCGGAAAACGATCACGTCGGCCGGATCCGGCAGACGATAAACAACTATTTCGAATCAATAAAGATCAAACAGGGAAATTTGAAACAATGAAAACCAACAAATCTCTTTCCGCTATCGCTTTCTTGATCGCGATATTCGCTTTCGGAGCTTTTTCCGTATCCGCCCAGACCGTCCCCGCATCAGAAGTCCCCAAAAAAGATGTTAAGGTCGGCGGTTATAAAAAGGTCGAAAAAGGCGATGCCGATGCGAAAGCCGCCGCCGATCTGGCTGTCACCAAAAAGGATGAGGAGCTGCCGAACAGCTCATTAAAGCTGCTCAAGGTCAAAAAGGCTGAACGCCAGATCGTTGCGGGCACAAATTATCGTATGTGTCTGCATGTTGCCGAAAACACCGGAACCGGCAAAGACCGCCGCTTTAACGTTACCGCTGTCGTATTTCGCGGGCTTGATAACATGTACGAGCTGAAAAGCTGGGAAGAATCTGCTTCGTGTAAGTTCAAAGAACAGTGATCTTAAGCCTTTTGATCACAGTTTGGCTCACGTCGCCTCCGGCGGCTTGGGCCATTCTTTTATGATCATCTGTCTAGGAAACGCCTTTCGCCGGATCCCAGGTTCCGTGAAGTTTTCTTAAAAGCAGTATTTGACCGGCGTGATACGCGGTATGCGTGTTGATGTCAGATATTACCTGCGACCACAGTGAAGCATTTTCCGGTGAGATCGGCTCATCGAAGCGGTGCTCATCAGCCGCCCGCAGTGCTGTCCGCCAATCTTCCATTATCTGCTCCGTGCGCCTAAGTTCCTCTTTCAAACCATCGTCGCTCAGAACATCGGCAACAGCGAATGTGTCATCGTTGGTGGCTCCTTCCGGATAGACGTATTCGCCGCCGCTGAATCTTATCAACCAAGCATTATTGTAATAGTTCAGGTGCGTCAAAAGCTTCCACACCGACCTATCAGAACCGGCGGGTGACCAAGAAGCTTCTTCTGCCGTCATCCCTTCGATCGCGTTCTTCAAAGCGACGAACCACTCGTTTTCATCCCAACAAGCGGTGAATTGATCGATCAAAATTGTCTTGACACTCGCCACGGGAAAGATACCTGCCTTGAAACAACTACAACAATTTCTTCGTCATTTTGACGACATTTTCCACGGTGAAGCCGTAATCGCGGAACACATCTTCGGCCGGGGCTGATTCTCCGAAGCGATCAACGCCCAAAACGGCACCTTCGTCGCCGACATATTTGTGCCAGCCCATCGAAACTCCGGCTTCGACCGCCAATCTAGCCTTGATCTTCGGCGGCAGCACCTCATCTTTATACTTCTGCGGCTGCGCGTCGAAAAATTCCCAGCACGGCATAGAAACGACACGCACCGGCACACCGCCGGCTGCTAGCTTTTCGCGAGCGTCCATTGCCAAACCGACCTCAGAACCGGTCGCAATGATGATCGCCGCCGGTTCAGCCGCTTTGCCATTTTTATCTTCGGCTTCTGCCAGCACATATGCCCCTTTGTGCAAGCCTTTCGCATCGCCAAACTTCTTGCGGTCGATCACCGCCACCTTTTGCCGCGAAAGAGCAAAAGCGGTCGGCCCGTCTTTTCGCAGCAAAGCCGCACGCCACATTTCGCGGGTTTCGGCGGCATCACATGGTCGAATGACGGCCAGTTGCGGAATAGCACGAAGGGCGGCTAAATGCTCTACTGATTGGTGCGTCGGGCCGTCTTCGCCGAGGCCGATCGAATCGTGGGTGAAAACGAAAATCGTCTGGATCCGCGAAAGAGCCGCCAGCCTGATCGCCGGCCGCATATAGTCTGAAAACGTTTGGAAAGTTCCGCCAAAAGGTATGACGCTGCCGTATAGAGCCATGCCATTCATTGCCGAACCCATCGCATGCTCGCGGACACCGTAGTGAAGATTTCGCCCTTCGTATTTTCCAAATTGAAAATCGGTCGAATCTTTGATGGTCGTGTTGTTCGAAGGAGCAAGATCGGCAGACCCGCCTATCAATTGCGGAACAGCATCTGCTATCGCGTTGATCACCTCTCCGGAATAGGCACGGGTAGCTTTTGATTCAACATCCGCGAATTTCGGCAGCGACTTTTCCCAACCCGCCGGCAATTTACCTTCACGTGTGTCCTTTAATGTTTGTCCGAGCTCAGGAAACTGCTTTTCATATTTTTTGACCAAGGCTTCCCAATCTTTCTCAAGCAATGCTCCTTTTTTTACGGCTTCGCGAAAGTGGGCTTGAACCTCCTTTGAAACGAAGAACGTCTTGTTTTCGTCCATTCCGAGATTGCGTTTTGTTTCCTTTACCGCTTCTTCACCCGGAGCATCCGAATGGGCTTTTGATGTCCCTTGTTTCGGCATTCCAAACCCGATTATCGTTTTCACACGGATCAGTTTTGGTTTATCTTTGATCTTCTGCGCATCTTTTATCGCTTTTTCGATCGCTTTCGTATCATTGCCGTCTTCGACCACTGAAACGCTCCAACCGGCAGCTTCAAACCTTTCTGTAACGTCTTCTGTAAACGCCAGATCGGTCGATCCGTCGATGGTAATGCGGTTGTCATCGTAAAGGTAGATGAGATTGCCGAGTTTTAGATGGCCGGCAAGCGATGCTGCCTCGTAGGCGACGCCTTCCATCAGGTCTCCGTCCGAACAGATACAATATATGAAATGGTCGATCACCCTAAAACCTTTGCGGTTGAATCGGGCCTCCAAATGCGCTTGTGCAATGCCCATTCCTACCCCGTTAGCAAAACCTTGCCCGAGGGGCCCCGTCGTTATCTCCACACCCGGCGTTAAAAAGTTTTCCGGGTGGCCCGGCGTTTTCGAATGGAGCTGGCGAAATTCTTTCAGGTCCTGCAGCGACAGGTCATAACCGGTCAGGTGCAAAAGACTGTAAATGAGCATTGAGCCGTGGCCGGCCGAAAGCAGGAACCGGTCGCGATCGAACCATTTCGGATTTTTCGGATTGTGCCGCATGAATTTTGTCCAAAGCACAAATGCGGCTGGGGCCATACCCAATGGAAGGCCCGGATGGCCCGAATTTGCCTTTTGAACGGCATCGAGCGAAAGCGTCCGAATGGTATTTATGCAAAGCTGTTCGAGATCGTGTTTTTTGGTGGTCGCGGTAGCCATAAAATTAGTTAGTTTTGAAAAAGGAATATTCTATTCTATTCTGCTGCTATTTGGGTAAACAACAAAACCTTTTTTAGGTAATATGGGCAGAAAGCAGTTTGTAATATTTAGCATGAAGCAACCGCGGCCCGGCATATTCTTTCGCCCTTTTCGCGGAATTCTTAAAAGATGTTCCTTTCGGCGTCGGCAATACATCAAGTCGTTTTATCTGTCCAAGCAGTTCTAGGCAATGCAGCACCGCTCCTCGCGAAGAAGCCTCACGCGTCTCCGGCAGAACTAGATCGCGCCTTAGCACATCGCTTATGATCTGTGTCCAGACGGGCGATTCCCGCAAAGCTCCGCCGGACGCAATGACCTCACGCACGCGGCATACATCATTAAGTTGGTCAAATATCTCACCAAACCTAAAAGCGATCGCCTCAAGAGCCGCTTGGACGATATCCACAGAGTCCGTTGCCGAACGCAGCCCGATGATCGCCCCGCGAGCCGATTCGTGATAGCCGGTCGAACGTTCCCCCGCAACGAACGGCATAAATATCAGGCCGTGAGCACCTGGCTTTCGCTGAGCTATCTCTGCCTCGATCTTGTCATCATCAGCATCAAGGCGAATGTGGTCTTTCATCCAGCGGTAAAGTCCGCCGCCATCGCTGAGAGCTCCGCCTATGATCACCCTCCGCCGGTCGATGCGATAGCACCACAGCCCGGCGGGTATATTGTCGGGCGGATCACCCTTAAATGCCACCCGCATCGCTCCCGATGTTCCGATCATCAATGCCGCTTTCGAACGCTTTAAGCATCCGGCACCGATATTATTGGCGGCACCATCGCCGATCGCCGGAAAATATCGCGTTTCTTTAAGCCGCGGCCAGCGGCGGCGAAAATGTTCGTCGAGCGACAAGGCTGTATCGTCCGTCGCAGAGATGATCGGCATCTTTTCCGCAGCGATGCCTAAAAGATCCAGCAGTTTTTTATCCCAAACGCATTTTCGCTGATCGAACATTCCGGTTGCGGAAGCCATCGAAACACTCGTTTCGGCTCGCCCGCAGAAATGAAGCGTTAGGTAATCACTAAAAGAAAGCCAACGGTCAGTTCGCTGAAAGATCTTCGGTGCTGTTTGTTTGATCCACAGCAATTTCGCCGGCCAAAAGCTGGAATGGAAACGGGCACCGGTACGTTGATGGGTCTCTCGTTCAGACAGATCTTGCCTCAACTCCGCACTCTGGCCCCGACTGCGCGTATCTGCCCAACCCAAAACTTTCGTTGTCGGCCGGCCGCGGCCATCCACGCCAACCAGGCTGTGCCAGAAGGAAGAGCCCGCAAGCCACGCTATCTCACCATTCACCGATGCACACTTCGCAAGCACATCATCGATAGCTTCGACAACCTGTTGAAGGCCTTCGTCGGCATCGATCTCAGCACCGCCGTCGTCCGTCGTGGCCAGCGTCCGTTCATGCTTGACCATGCTTTTGGGCAAAACATTGCCTTGCACGTCATAAAGCCCGGCACGTACGCTCGAAGTTCCGATGTCCAATGCGAGAATGTACTGTTTGCTCAAAATATTATCGAAGCTATTTTAGCGGCCTAGAACCACCGGCTACTTTTTTGAACCACCATCGCAGACCGACAAAAAGAAAACGCCAGTCTTTAAAAAATTCCGGCGGTTTGCCTTCATAATAGTGTCCGATGAACTGCAGAACCCAGCCGGCGATAAATAAGCCGAGCGGCACCTTCCAGAAACCGGCGACGAAAAAGCAGACCGGAAGGAGCACGATCGAGACCGCGATCATTGGTATGCCTATACTATGCGTCAAGCGATTTATCGGATGTTCGTGGCTTTTTGCATATTCGTCGATCCATTCGTCCCAGGATCTTCCTCCCATCATCGGCATTGTCCTCCGGTCAAAGATTTCAAAAGAATGTGTCCAAAAATTTTACCAGTTTATGTTCATAAAAGGTAGTCTTTTCCAACTGGCGTATGTCTTTGACGCAATGGCAGGTTTGTGAAAACATCTTAATGAACAGGAAATGGTGTCTTCCTGAACCAACCGCTTTTATCCGAAGCTGATGACGCCTGTTCATGCGGAGACCTTTTTCTATGGGCAGGAATATACTTTTGGTCGGTTTTGGCAGTATGTTAGGCGGCATCGCCCGATATTTGGTCACGCTGCTTGCGGCTCAATACTCATCTTCCGGCTTTTACTACGGAACTTTCGCCGCCAACATCACAGGTTGTTTTTTGATCGGCATGGTCGCCGGCATGGCCGAGAGATTCGAATTCATATCGCCGGAACTGCGTCTTTTTTTGGCTGTCGGCATTTGCGGCGGATATACGACCTTTTCGTCGTTTGCCTATGAGAACATACTTTTGCTGCAGCAAAAAGACTATGCTGTTTTCTTTATTTACACAGCCGCCAGCATAATTGTCGGCCTAACAGCGGTATTGGCCGGTTTGTGGCTAACGCGCTAAGCCTCATTTTCGCCGCATAAAACTTACCCGCAGCCCGTCGCCAAGATCGTCGGCCTTATATTCCTCAAAATCTTCGAATAGCTTTTTATCAAAAAAAACGTCGGCTTCGGCGACCGTCTGCGGCACATGCGTCACTAACCATCGGTCAATGCGGCTGGCGAAAAGCCCATAGATCGCAGCACCGCCAATGACATAAACATCGCAGTTGAGAAATCCGCTCAGAAATTCCACCTCTTCGACATTCGACATCGCTATAACATTGACCGGCAATTCTTCCGGCGAGGTGCGTGTCAATACCACATTCAACCGTTTCGGAAGCGGCTTTTTAATGGAACGCCACGTGTTCATTCCCATTACGACAGCGTTGCCGACCGTGGTCTTTTTGAAAAATGCCATATCCGCAGGGTAGTGCCAAGGCAGCTTGCCGCCCTTTCCAATGGCGAAATTTTCAGCAATAGCAACTATTCCGATTATCATCTCTTTGGTCTCTAGTCCCTACAACCGCGTCCCTTTATATACGCTCACTTCCGAGCCTTTTGCCAACAGCACGGAGTACGGCTGAGAATTTTTAAGAAAGGCAAATCTTTCGCCGTAGGTTTGTTCAAAATCAACCTCTATTTCAGCATTTTCTACATCGAACAATTCCCATTTGGGATGCTCGACCTTATATTCGTCCACCCGCGTATCACTTCGTTTCGTGTATCCCCAATAATGTTCGATGATAAATTCACCATGCGACCTTTCCAGGGGCACACCGAGGCTCCTGCCGCGGTCAACCGCGAGCCTATTGACAACCTTTCCCTTGCTCCAACCATATTCAACCCTGCCATCGCCGCGAAAATTGGACATCGACCATTTTTCATATGGCTCACCATAGCCGATGCGGGCCACGGCGGCGATCGCCGATCGCGGTACGATCTCTTTCACAAAACAGACAGCTCGGCGGGTCTCATCGGGCAATTCCCGTTTTATGTAAAATCGCAGATTTACTTCTTCGAAATTGATGTGAAAAGGTATTAGAAACCCGAGCACACGGGTATCTAAAAACATAAAAGCGACCAAGCTGACAAAACAGCGCCCGTCATTAAAGTCAAGCGCCGTTCCGGGCGGCACCAATGGGCGCAGCACGTCTGGGCTGACCTCATAATTTACCATTATCAGATCTCGCCAATGGGCAGTCAGAAATTTTTTCATTGTCTGGGTAAAAGAGTAGTTTCTTTAGCGCAGCCGCAACAGGCTTTCCACCGAAACGTCCTGATCCAGCAAGTCCCAATGGATGCCAAGTCCCCCGCCGATCAGTGTCCAATTATTGCGGTCTCTGGGTGTTGCTTCCAGCAGCCGCGGATACCAATCAAGCGGTACCGATATAGCACGGCCGTCCGCCAGAGAGACGTGTATCGCATCACTGCTGCAGGAAACATCTATTGCCAGCGGCTGAACGTCGATCGATGCAATGCTCATTGTTTTGTCGGCAAACTCCTTTGGTATCTGTTGTTAATCATATAGAATCGAGCCCATCCACGCAACTTTATGCGGTTTTGCTATAATCATTCTATGTTTCGAACCTTTCTCGCCATTGAGTTCATATTTGTACTTTCGATCTTTGCGGCCGCTCAGGCCAAAACGGTTCTCCGCCCGGTTACGATCATTTCCGAACCGAACGCGGCCGTCGCCATCGATGGCGTTGCTTACGGTCGTACGGATGCTGCGGGGAAGCTTTCGGTCGTCACGATCCCGGCCGGCGTCAGAAAGCTATTCGTCCGCGCTCCGGGTTATTCTCCCGCCTCCCAAAATATCCCGGCCGCTCAAAAAGGTCAGATCCGTATCGTTTTGAAAAAGACCGAAGACCCCGTCGAACTCGCTCTGCAGGATGCTCTGCGATTGTCGTTACTTGACCGTCCGAAGGCGGTCGCTGCCTATAAAAAAGTATTGGAGCTGGACGGCAAAAATATTGAAGCCCTCATTGGAATGGCTCGTATGTATTCCGATATGAACGATTTCGATTCGGTAGCCGAAACTCTCGTTCGCATTCGCAAGCTCGCTCCCGCTTTGCCCGAAGCCTCCGCGATCGAAGGCCGCATGCTTCATTCGACCGAACACGACGATGCCGCGCTCAAAGCATACCAACGGGCGATCGCCCAGGCCCGAGGTTTTCAACCGGAAGCCTACACCGGGATCGGCGTCATATTTAAAGAACGTGCCGAAAATTTCGGCGGTGGCATCGACGTAGAACAAGAAGCTGCGAATTTCACCGAAGCCGCCAAAAATTGGTCGATCGCCGTGAAACAACTCGGCGGCTCGCCGGATGCCGTCGTCGTTTATCAACTGCTTGGCCTTATCTATGAAGAGCAGAAAAAATTTAAACAGGCCATCGACCTTTACGAAGAATTTCTCCGCACCTTTCCGCAAAGCCCGGAGGCCGAGGCCGTCAGATCCTACATCATTCAGCTTAAAAAACAGATGGTTTCTCCGCAATAACAGCCGGCGGCGATTCTTTCTGACCCAAATTCGTTCATCCTGACAAAAAAGTTTCTTGACATAGCCCGGCCAAACCTTTATTATCATTTTTCAACGGTGTTAATCATCGTTGTTAGATTCACCTCTCTACGTTTAGAAAGTTCTGTAAAAATCTACAAGATCCTTTGTTTGAGGCCACTCAACCAGAGAAAATTCATAACGAATGTCTGCGAAACTTGGAGAAATTCTCGTCCGTGAAAATTTGGTGACCCCGCAGCAATTGCGGGAAGCTCTCGATTATCAACGGACCAGCGGCGGAAAGCTCGGCACCAATTTGGTCAAGCTCGGCATTATTTCCGATGACGTCATCACGGCGGTGCTGTCGCGCCAATATGGCGTTCAATCGATCAATCTCGATCTATTCTCTATCGAAGCAGAGGTTATAAAGCTGATCTCGCAGGAAGTGGCTCTTAAATACAGCGTTCTGCCGGTTTCTCGAAATGGAGCAACCCTTACGCTGGCCATGGCCGATCCGACCAATGTCTTCGCCATGGATGACATTAAGTTCATGACCGGCTTGACGATCGAACCGGTCATCGCCTCTGAGACCTCGATCCAGATGGCGATCGGCAAATATTACAGCGGCTCTAAAGAGATCGACATTTTTGATGCCGCTGCCGCTTTTGACGGCGACAGAACATCGCGCAACGGTCGCAACGGACATACACGCGGCGGTGTCCGCAATGGCCGGCCGGCCAGCGAAAAGATATCCGATGCCGATCTCGACGTTTCGCTCGGTAATTTTGAATTCGGGGCCGCCGAAACCGACGATCTTGAATTGGTTCAAGAAAATGACGAGATCGATCTGGCCTCGCTGACGCGTGCGAGCGAAGATGCACCCGTCGTTCGCTTGGTAAATGTACTGTTGGTCGATTCGCTTCGCCGCGGAGCGTCCGACATCCACGTTGAACCGTACGAAAAAGATTTTCGCATTAGATTCCGTATCGATGGCGTTCTTTACGACGTAATGCACCCGCCGATGAAGATCCGTGATCCGCTCATTTCGCGATTGAAGATCATGGCAAAGCTCGACATTTCGGAAAAGCGTTTGCCGCAGGATGGCCGCATTAAGATCAAAGTAAAGATCGACGAACGGTCACGAGAACTCGATTTTCGCGTTTCGACACTGCCAACGCTTTTCGGCGAAAAGGTCGTACTTCGTTTGCTTGATAAAGACAAGCTGATGCTTGATATGACGAAGCTCGGTTTCGAACCCGAAAGCCTTGATAAATTCCAAAGGGCGATCGCGAACCCTTACGGAATGGTACTCGTTACCGGCCCGACCGGTTCCGGTAAAACAAATACGCTTTATTCCGCACTGCAATCGCTTAATACGCCGGAAACGAATATCATGACGGCCGAAGACCCCGTCGAATTCAACCTTCAAGGTATCAATCAGGTACAGATGAAGGAACAGATCGGGCTTAATTTTGCCGCCGCTTTGCGTTCATTCTTGCGCCAGGACCCGAATATCATTCTGGTTGGTGAGATCCGTGATTTCGAAACCGCTGAGATCGCCATCAAAGCGGCGCTGACCGGCCACCTTGTCCTTTCAACATTGCATACGAATGATGCCCCATCGACCATATCGCGTTTAGTGAATATGGGCATCGAACCGTTTTTGGTCGCGACCAGCGTCAACATCATCCAGGCACAACGGCTTATCCGCCGCATTTGCAAAAATTGCCGCGAAGAAGTTCATTTTCCGGTCGAAGGACTCGTCGAGATCGGTTTTTCGGCAGAAGAGGCTCCGCATATCAAGACCTACAAAGGTCGCGGCTGCGATACATGTTTGAACACCGGCTACAAAGGCCGCGTGGGCTTGTACGAGGTAATGGAAGTCACCGATGAGCTCCGCGAATTGATCATCATCGGGGCCAGTGCGATCGAGCTGCGCAAAAAAGCGATCGAATTGGGCATGATAACGCTGCGCGGTTCCGGCCTGCATAAATTGCGCGAAGGGATCACCACCGTTGAGGAAGTGGTTAAAGAAACCGTTCTATAGGTTATTTTTTTGGAGGAAATATGGTTGTAAGGGCAATTGCATTATCGTTGGCACTCTTGGTCGGCGTTGGAACACTTATTCCATTGGCGACGGAATATGCGGAAGCCGGACCGCGAAGATCAAAGCGGTACAAGAAACAATATAAAAAGAAATACAAGAAATATTCTAAGGCCTGGTGGCGGCAATACCACGCTCAAGCCCGCAAACGTAAGGCTTTGCAGGCACGGCGTCGGGCCATGCGCTTACGGCAGATCCGTCTTGCCCGGGCACAGAGATCCGACAGCCCGGTGGTCGCAAAAGCCAATCCTGCATCGCAGCCGTCATCGGCTCTTCTGCCATCCGGAGCACCCGCACCTCGCAATTGGAAGCCGGGCGGAGCCAGCGGCAGCGAAGTTAGGTTTCGAGTTGATGGCGGAAACGGCTTTGATGTCGGTTCAGCCTCTATTTCCGTACTCGGTCCGGCAATGGGCGAAACGGTCGCCGTCGGACGTCGGCAAATGGTCGGCGGCGTCCCAACCAGTTCGCTTCGCCGCGAGGTTATTAACCGGATGGTCCGCGAGAATGGCTGGGTCGTCAATGATTATCAAAAACACATTGGCGGAAAAGATGTTTATGTCGTCGTTGCCCAATCTCAAGCCGGTGGCGGCCGCGTTGAATCTCGTATGTTCTACTTCACAGAGGTAGAAGGCCGCATTTATACCGTTGCTACCAATTCCCAGACCGATGCCGCAGACCGCATCGCCGAAGAATCAGAAAAAGTGATCGCTTCGCTTCAAGGGCGTGCCGGTACGGTTCAACAGGCTTCTACTAAAGAAGAAGAATAACTAGGCCCGCGAAACGATATTGACTACGGACCGGCGCGGCGGCAACGCCCTGTCGGCCCGGCCCAACCCGTATATCTACCACATACCACTATGAGCATCGACCAAAATCCAACTCCAGAATCGCAGGTGACCCTGCCCGAACTTCTCAAAAAAATGACCGACGCCGGAGGGTCTGACCTGCACCTTTCAACTAATTCGCCGCCGCAGATCCGTGTCCACGGTCATCTATCGGCGATCCCCGGCTTTGGGATGTTGACAGCCGCGGACACCAAACGCCTCGCCTATTCGGTGTTGACCGACGCCCAAAAGCACCGATTTGAAGAAAATTTGGAGCTCGACTTCTCTTTTGGTTTGAAAGGCATGTCACGTTTTCGTGCCAATTTGTTCAATCAAAAAGGCGCGGTCGGTGCGGTGTTTCGTGCCATTCCCTACGAAATAAGATCGTTCGATGCCCTCGGCTTACCTTCCGTGGTCGCCGATATGTGTAAAAAGCCGCGCGGATTGGTACTCGTTACCGGCCCGACGGGTTCGGGCAAATCGACCACGCTGGCATCCATGGTGGACAAGATCAACATCGACCGCCACGATCATATTCTGACCATCGAAGACCCGATCGAATTCCTGCACGGCCACAAAAATTGTCTCGTCAATCAACGTGAAGTCGCCGCAGACACCCATTCATTCGGTTCGGCCCTGCGTACGGCATTGCGTCAAGACCCTGACGTTGTGCTCGTCGGCGAAATGCGCGATCTCGAAACCATCGAAATGGCCCTGCGCATTGCCGAAACAGGCCACTTGACCTTTGCCACGCTGCACACAAACTCGGCGTATTCGACCATCAACCGTATCATCGACGTTTTTCCGGCTGCCCAACAGGCACAAGTTCGAACCCAGCTTTCGCTCGTGCTCGAAGGCATTCTTTGCCAATCGCTGCTGCCGCGTGCATCAGGAGACGGCCGGGTCATGGCTCTTGAGGTTCTGGTGCCGAATTCGGCTATACGCAATCTGATCCGCGAAGACAAGATCCACCAGATCTATTCTATGATGCAGACGGGCCAAGATAAATACGGCATGCAGACCTTTAATCAGGCCCTAGCATCGCTTTATCACAAGAAGATGATCTCGCTGGAAACTGCGATGCAGCGTTCATCCAACGCCGATGAGCTGAAGGAGCTGATCGACCGCGGGTCCGGGCTCAACAATTCTTACGGCTCCGGCGGAGCCAAACCGCCAATGCCGGGCGGTCACGCCAGCCCGTACGCTCAGGGCCGCCCGATCGGCCAGCGTCCGCCAGTTAGATAACATTTCGACCACCACAGATATAGGAGCATAGACGAAAATGCCAACATACGCGTTCAAAGGAAGAACCCGGCTTAACGAATTGGTTGCCGGCGAAAGAGAGGCGGCCAGCCAGGACGAGCTTCGCCAGCTTTTGCGGCGGGAACAGATCGTAATGACCCAGGCTTCCGAAAAGGGCAATAATATTGCTATCCCGAAACTAGGCCGCCGGAAAAAGGTCGGAGCCAAGGAATTGGCTGTCTTCACTCGTCAATTTTCGGTCATGATCGATGCCGGCCTTCCGCTGGTCCAGTGCCTGGAAATATTGGCCGAACAGCAGCAGAATGCATTTTTCAAAGACGTTCTGCGGCAGGTGCGTCAAAATGTCGAAGAGGGTGCAACGCTTTACAGTGCACTTGAAAAGCACCCGAAAGTTTTCGACGCCCTCTATTCGCACATGGTCGAGGCCGGCGAGACCGGCGGTGTGCTCGACCTGATCCTGCAGCGTTTGGCTACCCTTATCGAAAAGGTCGTCAAGCTAAAGCGCAGCATCGTTTCGGCATCGATATATCCGGCTGCCGTCATCTGTGTTGCGATCGCAGCTATCGCGGTGATCATGGTGGTCGTTATCCCGCAATTTGAACAGATCTTCATCGGGCTGCTTGGCCCCGGCGAGCTGTTGCCGCTGCCGACCCGTATCGTAATGGGCATCAGCGGATTTCTTGCCGGTTGGGGCGGACTTTCCCTTCTGGTGCTTGGCATTGGTGCCGGCATCGCGACGAATTACTATTACAAGACCGAAAAAGGGCGTTGGAATATTGACAGCCTTCTGTTGAAATTGCCGATTTTCGGATCTATCCTACGCAAGATCGCCGTCGCACGCTTTTCCCGCATCCTTTCAACACTGTTGTCTTCGGGTGTGCCGATCCTTCAATCGCTTGAGATCACTGCTAAAACGGCCGGTAATATCGTTATCGAAGACGCGATCTTGAAGGTACGTGCCGGCGTTGAGCGGGGCGAAAGCTTTGTTGAACCGCTCAAAGCGACCGAGGTGTTCCCGCACATGGTCTCTCAAATGATCGGTGTCGGTGAACAGACGGGTGCGCTCGACGCCATGCTCGGCAAGATCGCCGATTTTTACGAAGATGAGGTCGATACAGCCATCGCCGACCTTTTGGCAATGATCGAACCGGCCCTTATCGCGTTTTTGGGTGTTACCATCGGTTCCATCGTTATTTCGATGTACCTGCCGCTATTCTCGCTTATTGGCAAGCTCGCCAGCGGAACCAAATAGCACCGCGTCCATCGCCAAATTGAACGAAAAGAGGCTGCCTGCGGGGCGGCCTTTTTTCTTTATTTTCGGCGGGCGGACTTGGCTTTCGGTGATAAGAGCGGCGATGATGTTACAAACGATGCGCGATAAATTCATATTGGCGATCATCGCCGTTATTGTATTTGCATATTTTTTTCCGCAGGCTGCTTCGGGCGGCGGCATTCTTTCATTGGAGCGGATAAGCGGCATCGGCATTTCGCTGATCTTCTTTTTTTACGGCCTGCGGCTCGCACCGGAAAAGCTGAGGGCCGGCCTCAAGAATTGGCGGCTGCACCTATTGATACAATCTTCTACCTTTCTACTTTTCCCGCTTTTGGTATTACCCTTTTATGCCCTTGCTCATTCTGATCACCAGCAGCTTCTTTGGTTGGCGGTATTCTTTCTGGCGGTAATGCCTTCGACCGTTTCTTCTTCCGTTATGATGGTCGGCATTGCCAAAGGCAATATTCCGGCCGCCATCTTCAACGCCAGCATTTCCGGCATTATCGGCATTGTCGTCACACCTTTATGGTTGGGAATATTTACCGTCTCTGTCGGCGGCAGCGGCGATCTTTCGAGCGTCTATTTCAATTTGTGCCTTGAGATAATCTTTCCCGTCGTCCTGGGGATCGTGCTTCAACGTTGGTGGGGTGAATTCGCACGGCTTCACGAAAAAAAGCTCGCCCTTTTTGACAAGGCGGTGATCCTTTCCATCATCTACCGCAGTTTTGCTCATTCGTTCGAAGAACGGATCTTTTCCAACGTCAGCATTGGCGATCTGGCAATACTTTCGGCGGCTGTGCTGGGGCTTTTCCTCGCGGTTTACCTGTTTATCGGACAATTTGCCGGTTATCTTCAATTTGACCGCGAAGACACCATCGCCGCTCAATTTTGCGGAACGAAGAAATCGCTCGTTCACGGAAGCGTCTTTTTAAAAGTGATCTTCGGGGCTTCACCGGCGGCCGGAATGATCATCGTTCCGTTGATGATCTTTCATGCTCTCCAGATCCTTATCATCAGCATCATCGCCGGGCAACTTGGGAGAAGCTCAGGCCTCACGAAATAGTATCCGCCATATCCTAACTAGTTTATTCTCCCAAAGGCGTTGCCGTTGACCCACAAAACTCTCCCGCCGCGTATGATCGAAAAATGGACCGGATAGGTTTGCGGCCTGCCCTCAATATCGGAAAAACGAATTTCCCAATTGTTTACAAGAGAGAATTTTCCCGTTGACTGAGCCTTGGAAAAATTGGTTCGCCCGAGCGAACTGGTCGCTCCATCCACCCGCCAACTGTAAGAACTCCCGTTGCCGAAATCGTAACTTTCTGCTGAAACGGATGTCACGGCTCCGACATATCTGCCGGTATAGATATTTGCGTATTGCGTCGTTCCGGCAAAATTTGTAGCCCATTTTCCTTGCAGGTCAGAGGCATCAACGCCAAATTTGTTGTAATCAAATAAGGCTAAAAGCGGTTTCCAGTTTATGATATCGTCATTGACGTTGATTCTTCCAAACTCTCTGAGAAAGGCTTCTTTGTCCGGTGCGATGACCTCGATCCAACCGCGTTTTAATTTGCTGAAAAGAGCAACGAAGACCTTTTTTCCTGACGCATTCTCAATTACGTTTCCGGCAGCATATCTTGCCGGTTCAAAATCGCGGTCGGAACGCAAGACCTCAAAATTTGCCAAATTGCTATAACGCGGGGCAACGAGCAGATCCCAGAACGTGCGGGCTTCGCTTTCGAGTTCGAAGAAAGTTTCTTTTTCTTTCGGATGAGGATAATGAAGCAATACAACAATATTTCCTTTGGTCACACGAACCCAATCTTTTTCTTCGGTCGCCTTCCAGCCGTTATCGAAATTTGTGGTGCTAAATCTAAACTTCGATGTTTGCGGCTGGGGTGAAAGCGGTTGAGCGCGGCCTGCGGTCGAGGCCGCAATTTTTGGCAGAACAATTGAACTAATAAATGCTTCCGTGTTCGGCTGATATTTGCTCGAATTCATGATGACGAGCAAGTTTATGACCTTTCCGCCGCCGCTTGCCGACATCAGCAAAAGTCCCGCCTTATAGCCTTTGTATTCTGTGGTAGCGGTACCGCTTTGGATCGTCCAACTGCCATCCGTTCCGGCTGGCGACATCTCCGCCTTTAGCGATCGCCCAAATGAACCTTGCACGATGCTTTCCCAGCTAAGATCAAAATTCTTTCTGGGGTCATTGCCCGCCGGCAGTTCCTTGAACAGCATCATTACTGCAAAGGAACCGTCCGACCTGTCTTCGGTCGAAAATTGCACTGCATTCGGCAGCACCTCTTTTTGCCAGCCCCTTGGAGCCGTGTATGCGATCGCATCAAATTTTTCCTGTGCTGACAAACTGCCGACAGACGCCTGAATGCAGAGCATTAAAATGAGTCCGGTCTTGATCCATCTCTTATTCATGTTAAAGATACTATTTTATAGAGCTTCCTTGTTTTTAGCATAGCGGCACACTGACCGCTAGAGCGTCCGATTTTTAGAACCGGGTCGAGATGTTTGTTGAAAATTGGCAACAGAACATTCTAACCTCTGCACTACGCGATGCGCACCGCCAAAAAGGCTCAAACTCGCATTTTCACCGCCGCCGCATAAGCAATTAAAAGGAAACGCTCCTTACGCTCCGCCCGTCATAATTCACCAATGATACTTATTGTCTGTTGATCGGCTGCATACGATACGTATAGTCTGAGGAATGGCCGGCGTCGCTCTTGATACCGGCACGAACGGCCGCAAAACCCAAGACAACCTGTGACCCGCGGCATTTTCTAACTTCTTGTTTACAGGCCGCCTCGCCCGGCATTCACAACAAAATGCACGATCTCAAACTCCTTCAAGCCTTTGGCAAACGCATCCGCGAACTCCGCACCGCACACAACCTCTCCCAAGAAAAACTCGCCGAACTAACCGGCTTTCACCGCACCTACATCGGCATGGTCGAACGCGGCGAACGCAACATATCACTATCAAACATCGGCATCTTCGCCGATACGTTCGAACTGCCAATTGCTGAGCTTTTTGATTTTGAAACCACGCGAGGTGAAAGCTAATGGCCGACCAGTCGTTCACGATCACCCGCAAAAACAATGCAACGGAAAAAGAAGGAATTCAATTTATGGAGTCTCTCCGTCAAGGCTTCTTTTTCGTAAATAGAGATGAGCGTCAGCGAATTTTGGAACTGCTCGGGCAACCGAAAAATTACTCGCGGTCGTTCGATATGATTTTGATCCCTAGATTGGCAGGAGCAGATTTGTCGCTCAACGCAATCGAAACGCACATAGACGAAGTAACTCTCATAGAATTAAAATGCACGCGGGCATTTTTGCCAAACATCCCGAAAGGATTTTTCTTTGGAGCAACGCAAAACGAATTTGACTTCGGCGAAAGCCTCGGCGATAAATTCCGCTTCTGCTTCGTCAGCCTAAACCCGGAATCATTATCGTACGCTATGCTTTCAGTTCCCGAACTCGAGCAAATCATCCGAACAAAACGAATTCAATATCAGATAAATCTTTGAGTCGCGGAGCGACTGTATGAATGTAGCCGTGGCGTTTACGCCACGGTGCGCGGAGAAAAATTAACCGTCGCGGAGCGACGAATGAAAACATGGCAAATACGTATTCGAATTGTTATTACCATTTAGTTTTTAGCACCAAGGATCGTCAGCAGTTCATTGTTCCTGAAATAGAAGAAAGGGTTTGGGCATATATCGGCGGCGTTTCGCGCAAACATGGGTTTACGGCAATTCGGGTCGGCGGAATGCCTGACCATGCTCATTCGTTGATCGGAGCTCCGCCGAAAGCGTCGCCCAGCGATATCGCGCAACGTATAAAAGGGGATTCGTCTTACTGGATGCGGCGGGAATTTCCGCAGCTGGCAAATTTTGCCTGGCAGGATGGTTATGGAGTTTTTACGGTTAGCAAGTCTGCAGTTCCGGCGGTGGTCGATTATATTCGCAATCAGAAAACCCACCATCAAAATCGCTCGTTCGAAGATGAATATATAGAGCTATTACGTCTGCATGAAATTGAATATGACGAACGATATTTGTTCGGATGATGGCAAGGTCAGGCGTCGCTGACGCGACGGGATATTTGTGTCTACCCTTCCGTGGGTTGAAACACCTTTCCGTGGGTTGAAACCCACGGCTACATTCAAGTAGCCGCTACGCGGCAAAGGCAATAACAAAACTGCACAAAAAACCGACCAGACGACAGACAGAGAAGGTCATTCTTTTACGAATACAAAATGAGGTGTGTCGGGCCAGAGTTCGAGAGGTTCCCATTTTGTCCAGACGAAAGCGGTGCTTTCATCTTCGATGACGTCTTCGTGGGTGAGGCCGTCCCATTCCTCGTCTTCGCCGTAGCCTTGAGAGCGGACATCTAAAAGGTTTGGGTGATCTCCGGCGTAGCCGTCGATAAAGAGCATCGCGACCTCGCCGCGAGTTAGGGGTATGCCGCCGCCTGCTCCGTTTCGCGGTCGTTTGAGAAGAGTTTTTACAACGTCGGACGGTGGTTTGATCTCCGGCTTTTCAATTACCTTTTCAAAGCCGCGTTTAAGAATCAGATAGTTTATTTTATCTACATCTAACGCAAAGGCGACAACGCGATACGTTCTGTCGTCGATGCGAGAATACTTCGTCGAAATGCCGTGACGTTTTAATGTGCGTATTTCGTTTATGGCTCTGTGATCCGGCTTTCTCGAAGCCCCCAATTCCTCAAAAGTCGCCATACGAACAAGCTTTTCAAATTTTACAGGCCTCATATATTTGAAACCTTATCAACGCAAATTCGATAGTCCAAATTGGAATATTACTTCCGATTCGCGCTAATTACACGCGAGACGGTTTCGCTCTTTGGTTTGGGAGATCTTTTGTCGCGGACGTATTTGATGTGTCTATTTTACACAAATTCGACCGCCGATCGTCGCTGACGCGACGGGATATTTGTGCCTACCCTTCCGTGGGTTGAAACCCACGGCTACATTCAAATAGCCGCTACGCGGCAGAAAGGGATTTTAATTCTTTCTCGTTCTTTGGGTTGAAACACCTTTCCGTGGGTTGAAACCCACGGCTACGATCGACAAGCCGCTACGCGGCAAACACGCGATCTATACCTCGATGATGCGGCGTTTAACAGGCGACGAAAGCACGATGGTGGTCGTCGTAATACCATAAGGAACTAGGCGGTCGATGACCTGCTGGAGATGTTCGACGGATGCCACCGCAACTTTCATTATGAACGAATCGCCGCCCGTTCCGCGATGACATTCCAGCACCTCAGGCGAGCTTTGCGCAACGTCCACGATGCGGCTGTAATCGACGCCCGAAATGCTCATACGGATAAATGCCATGATCGGCAAACCGACCCGCGAAGTGTCAACCTCAGCCCGATAGCCGGTGATTATTCCGGCGTCTTCTAGCTTTCGCACACGTTCGATAACGGCTGGCGTCGTCAGCCCGACGCGGCGGCCAAGTTCGGCGTAGCTGGTGCGGGCGTCTGCCTGCAGCTCCTTCAAAATATTGCGGTCAATGTCGTCGATGGCTGTCGAAATAACCATATTGCTTTAGATATTAAGGTATTTTGAGCAAATAAACTAATATTTTAATCCCACGCGGCATAATTAACGCACAAACGCCATTCATTTTCCGCCTCGTTCTTTATTACAATTATTTATTTACGGATAACTTTATTTTCTCACCACATCTAAGCCTATGACGGGAGCAACGACGACCATGCAGACACAAACTTCGACAGATCTAAAAAGCGCACCGCCGATGCCGCTTGAGAACCGCCACGTTGACGATGCTGATCTGCCGCTTTTTACCGATATGCCTTTTGAAGATATCGAAGAGCTGGAGCTTGATCATCCCGGGGCCAATGACGAAAAATACCGTGAACGCCGCGACTATATCGCTGCAATGTCTAAACGCTTTCGTGAGACCGGCGTGATCACCGACATCGATTACACCGACGAAGAACAAGGCATTTGGAAGCACGTTGCCGAGCGTCTGGAAGAGTTACATCAGCGACACGCATCGCCGTTTTATCTGCGTGCAAAAAAAGACCTCGGCATTTCAAACGAACGCATTCCGCAGCTGACCGAAATGAATCGACGTCTCAACGAACTTAGCAATTTTCGGCTTGCGCCGATCGAGGGTTTGGTTGACACGCGTTCTTTCCTGAGCTGGCTGTCGTTTCGCACAATGCTTTCGACACAATATATTCGCCATCATTCGCGGCCCGAATACACGCCTGAACCGGACATCGTTCACGAAGCAATGGGCCACATCCCGATGTTTACCAACAAGAATTTTGCGGACTATTCGCAGTTCATCGGCTACGGCGCACGTATGGCGACGGACGAACAGCTAGAACAGCTGGGGCGGCTTTATTGGTTCACCGTCGAATTTGGCTTGGTCGAACACGAGGGCGATATCAAGGCTTACGGCGCCGGTCTGCTCTCGAGCTTTGGCGAACTCGAACACGCTTTTTCGGACAAGGTCGAGCTGCGTAAATTTGACCTCGAACAGGTCATCAACCACGAGTTTACATATAGCGATATGCAGCCCGTTCTATACATCATCCCGTCCTACGCCGAACTAAAAGAGGTCACGCGGAAATATATAGAAAGCTTCGCGGAATAGTTGTCTTATCGGACAACTTCCAATATAATTATGGATGAAAAGTTTCGAGAAGTTTTATACTTCAAACATTATTTTCGTGAATTTTTGTTCAAGCAAAGAAAAAAGGTAATTGAAAAGTTTATCTGGACATTTGATCTGATAGAAACAATTCAGTTTCCATCGGAACAGTATCTAAAGAAGCTTGAGGGAGTTGACAGTCTTTATGAGATCCGTGTTATGTCTGACGGAGATATTTTCAGGGTATTCTGCTGTTTTGACGAAGGAAAATTGGTTGTCTTGATGAATGGGTTTCAAAAGAAAACCCAAAGCACACCGCAAAGAGAGATCGAGAAAGCACTTAAGATCAAGGATGAGTATTATGCCGAAAAAAGATAAGAATTTAACGTCACTAAGTGAACTCAAGGACGAATTGTATGGTAAACGCGGCACGCCAAAACGAGAGGAATACGAACGCGGCTTTGAGGAGTTCAAGCTCGGTTATTTGATACAGGAAGCGCGGAAGAAAAAAGGAATGACCCAGCAAGAACTTGCTGACAAGGTTGGCACAAACAAAGCATATATTTCTCGGGTTGAAAACGATGTAAAGGACGTGCGTATTTCAACGCTGAGAAAGATCGTAGAAACCGGACTTGGGGGAAAGCTCGAACTAGGCGTTAAGTTGTAAACCAAACCTCTTATATGCGGAAATGTAGTCAATACTTAGTTCGATCACAGAAAGACCGTTGCTTTCGTCATCTATTGGTGAATTCAAGAATGGAATTCAGGAACATGAAAGATAATGCCAAATAAGCGCATTGATAGTATTACCAATTTTTGGTAACTTTTGATGATGGGGATGACGTATGAATAAAAACACATCAGTATCACTTGGTAAATATTTTGACGAGTTTGTCAGCGAACAAGTATCGGCCGGCCGATATAAAAATGTAAGCGAGGTCATCCGAGCAGGTTTGCGGCTTTTAGAAGACGAAGAAAGTAAAGCAGCGGCTCTTCGGATCGCGATTCAGGAAGGCCTTAATAGTCCGAGGGTTGAAAATTTTAGTTTTGACGAACATCTTACAAGCTTAAAGGCCCAAAAAAGAAAGAATGGCTAGGTTCATCTTTAGACAAAAGGCTGTTGATGACCTTACGGATATTTGGAATTATACGGAATCGACATGGTCGGAAAGCCAAGCTGACAAATATTACGGAATGATAAGAATTGCCTGTAAAGAATTAGCAGCAGGCAAAGTAAGCGGAAGAAGTTTTGATAAGATCACCGACGGTTTACTTGGTTACTCCGCCGGAAAACACATTATCTTTTATCAACAGATCTCAAATAAAGAGATCGAGATAATAAGAATATTGCACGAAAGAATGGATCTGGAGAACAGGCTGGCAGAGTAATAAACTGGAACCAAATTTATGCTTCGTCTGACACGAATAATTTTGATCGGGGTATTTACAGTAGCTCTGCAAACATCTGATTTGCTAGCACAGGTGAATGAGGTAACTAAAGCCCCAATAGAAACTCTTTACACAAGAGGTTTACAAGCGTGTTTAGAAAAAGAAATTGAGGAATACTCTAGTTTCTCGGATAGAGATCTGCGGAAAGTGGTCGTTGAACGCAACTTTGACTTGACTCGAAAATTGCCAAACAAACTGGGTCAAATAGAGCTGCAATATTTAGATGATGTTGATCTAGTCGAAAAATATAAAGCACTACCGAAAGCAGAACGAGAACGTGGCATTCCTTTCATCAAGATCTTTCCACTCTCGGATAAGGACGATAAATTGATATTTGCTTATAACACTTACTGGTTTACATATTCTGAAACAGGCGGCTTTTTTACACGCAGAAAATTCAATTTTAGCCGTGCTTTGGAAGGTGGATGTCATGCTGAAATAACATTTGATACTTTGCAAAAGAAGTTTGTTATTGAAGAAGTCAAATTGTGGGGCGTGTAATGTTTATAAAGTTGAAATTTGTTAATTTGATAAAACGACGAGGCTCAATGTCCAACGATTTCCGGAAGATTTCTGCTTTCAACTTAAGCGAAGATGAATACGATTATTTGAGGTAACAGATTGTGACCTCAAATGCGACAAAGCGTGGCGGCAGACGATATATGCCCTATGTTTTTACTGAACAGGGTGTTGCGATGCTGTCGAGTGTTTTGAACAGTGACCGTGCGGTTCAGGTAAATATTGCGATAATGCGGACGTTTGTAAATATGCGCAGCCTTGCAATAACCAACCTCGAAGTTGGTAAGCGTTTGGCTGCGATAGAGAGAAAGATCGAGCAACACGACGAGAGTTTTAAGTCGGTTTTCGGAGCAATAAAGGCGATGTTGAATCCGCTGGCGAAATCGGACCAACAAATAGGTTATATTCAGAAAAAGAAGAAGTGAAGATCATGACAGAAAAAAATCCATTAGGACTAAAAAAGATACATCACGTTGAGTTTTACGTTGGCAATGCGAAGCAGGCGGAGTTTTACTATCGCAAGGCGTTCGGATTTTCGCGCGCGGCGTATATGGGGCTTGAGACGGGCAATCGCGAGGTGACGAGTTATGTGCTGCGGCAAAACCGCGTCAACTTTATTTTATCCACGCCGATGTCGCCCGACCATCCGGGTTCTGAGCATATCAAACAACACGGCGACGGCGTGCATGACATTGCTTTTTTGGTCGAAGACGCCGACCATGCCTTTCACGAAGCGGTAAAGCGCGGAGCTCGCCCGGTTGAGCAGCCGCACGATCACGGCGACGATAACGGCATGGTTCGCCATGCGTCGATAGCGACATACGGCGACACGATCCACTCATTTCTGTCCTATGGCGGAAACCCGCACGGTAGTAAGGGTGTTTCTTCAAATGGAAATGGGAACGGCGTTGGAGAGAACCACCCCGTCGGCGAGGCGTCGACACCCCTCCTTGGTAAGGATGGGAGTTATGATTACAACGGCCCGTTCTTGCCGGGATTTATCGCCCAAGAAGTTGCGGGTGAAGAGGTCGGCATACAGCTGGTCGATCACATCGTCGGCAACGTCGAACTCGGCAAGATGAATGAATGGTGCGATTTTTATCGCGACGTGATGGGTTTTGAACGCTATATTACCTTTGACGACAAAGACATTTCGACCGAATATTCGGCACTAATGTCGATCGTGATGAGCGACGGCGGCCACAACATCAAATTTCCGATCAATGAACCTGCCGAAGGTAAAGGCGGAAAATCTCAGATACAAGAATACATCGAATTTTACAATGGGCCCGGGGCTCAACACGTGGCCCTGCTGTGCAAGGATATACGCCACACCGTGGCCAAACTGCAGGAAAACGGTATCGAATTTCTGCGAGTTCCCGACACGTATTATGAAGAGGTCAAGGATCGTGTCGGCGAGATCGACGAAAATATCGACGATCTGAAAGAACTTGGCATCTTGGTCGATCGCGACGACGAAGGCTACTTGCTGCAGATCTTTACTAAACCGGTCGAAGACCGTCCGACAGTGTTTTATGAGATCCTTCAACGCAAAGGCTGCAAAGGCTTTGGCAAGGGCAATTTTAAGGCCCTGTTCGTTTCGATCGAAGAAGAGCAGCGCAGGAGAGGGAATCTCTAAAACATATTTATCGTTTGAATTATATTTTTAATGAGGTTATCTGAGACGTGATGATCTGTGTCTTTGTTCTGTGCATTCTGTGGTAAGGATCGTTAATTACAGGAATTACCGCAGAAGCCACAGATACAAGCCCGAAACACACAGATCAAATCCGGCTTTTCATGCAACCTTTTATGTTTACTAGTTTATGGACCGAGGTTTAGCGGAAATTTTAGATTTTTGATGAAGCTGATCTTTGGCGGCTTGGCATTTGTTATTTTGGGGCGTATGTATCCGGTTTTACTATCAGGAATATTGTTGTCGTGTCGACCTACGTTAATACTTCGGGAGAGGTTGCTTCGATGCGTTCGACGCTCAGCGGAAAGATCTCGACCTATGAGGCAACTATAAACCACTCTGCTCCAAAAGGCGTGATAACCGTAACGACCGGCGAGGTGTTCTTTAACTATGCAAAAGGCGAAACGGTAACGGTCTATTATGACCCGGATTCGCCTCGTGATTTTTATATTGACTCTGCAAAAGCGTTGTCGTTCTTGCCTATCCTGTTCGGCATTTTGGCAACGATCGTTTCGTATTTTTTGAAAAGGCTGTTCGTATAAGACCTGGCATTTAAGACTACTCAGACCATTATCGAATGACATATTCTTCGTCGCGGTATTTTTGGAAATATGCAAAATGCGAAAATCAATTTTGAGCGGGCAGATCTATTTCTTCTGAAACAGCTTTTAGAGGTTTTTGCTGATGCTTTTGAGGATCATGAGAGTTACCAGTCGGCGGTGCCTTCGGATGAGTATTTGCATAACCTGTTGGCGAGAGAGGATTTTATACCGTTGGTCGCTGTCATCGATGGCAAAGTTGTTGGTGGGCTGGCGGCTTATGTGCTGCAAAAATTTGAGCAGGAGCGGAGCGAGATATATATATACGACCTTGCCGTTGATGAGAACTTCCGTCGGCAAGGCATTGCTACGGGTTTGATAAATAAGCTGCGTGAGATCGCGCGCGAGGTCGGGGCTTATGTTATTTACGTTCAAGCCGACCCGCCTGACGAACCGGCGGTAAAATTGTACGAAAGCCTAGGCACCCGTGAAGACGTTTTTCACTTCGACATAGCTCCATAGACTCAGCTGGCTTTCCGTCATGTTCTCAGACAGCCGTTCCGCACGCGTTCGCCGCCTTTCAGGCGAACCGGCCGAAAACGTGTGTTATCCTTAATAGGAGAACTCTTTTTTCGACAAATTATGGCAACTAAAGAAGATACCGATCCAGGCTTTAATGCACTGCGCATTTTAAAAGAAGAGTGGGCACTGGTCGCCAGTGTTGTAACCACGGCTTTGTTCCTGCTTTTCGGGGCCGGATGGATGGCTGATCTGTCAACCCCGTTGTGGTTTGGCTTTATTCTTATTTGGCTTTTTACCGTGATCCTATTTTCGGCATTTGCGATCGTTCATCATGCCGAAAGCCTTGCCATTATTCTTGGGGAACCGCTCGGCACTTTGGTCTTGACCTTGTCCGTCATTGGTGTTGAGGTGCTTATGATCTCTGCCGTTATGCTCACCGGCGAAGGCAAACCGACAATTGCCCGCGACACGATGTTTTCGGTCGTGATGACGCTGCTCGGCGGTATGACGGGTATATCGCTTTTGCTTGGCGGCCTGAAGCACCACGAACAGAAATACAATCTGCAAGGCGCTGTCGCGTTTCTCGCCCTGATCATACCGCTCGCCATAATCGGCATGATCTTGCCAAATTTTACGACTACCTCCCACGATGGGACCTATTCCGCCTTTCAAAGCATCTTTATTGCGATTATGGCAGCCGGCATCTATTTGACCTTTCTGGCCGTTCAAACCAATCGTCATCAGGAATTTTTTAAGGACCCACGGCTTAAGGACCAAGATTTTGAGGACGACGTCCACCTTTATGAAGAACACGAGGTGCGTTCCACGCCTTATCACGCCATCTTTTTGATCTTGTACATTCTGCCGCTGGTGGTTTTGGCAAAGCAGCTTGCGGTCCCTCTGCAATATGCGACCAATAAATTTAGTGCTCCCCCCGTTTTGAGCGGCTTTATCGTCGGTGTGTTGATCTTGACGCCGGAGGCCATCAGCGCCGTCAAAGCTGCTCTGCACAATCAGCTTCAGCGTTCGGTCAATATTTTGCTCGGCTCGGTTTTGGCAACGATCGGCTTAACGGTTCCGGCGGTATTGATCATCGGGCTGATCACCGATCAAAAGATCATTTTAGGTTTAAGCGCGGTTGATTCCATACTGTTGGCAACTCTGCTTATCGTCAGCACACTGACCTTTTCAAACACGCGAACAAATGCCCTGCTCGGTGCCGTTCACTTGCTGATGTTTTTCGCATACTTGATGCTTATGTTTCAAGGATAATTTATTTTTAGATCAGATCTTTGGATGGATGTTATGAATATACGAAATTATACCCATTTCGACTTAGAACAGGTTGCGGCTATCTTTCGTTCAAACATTCCAAAATATTTTGTCCCGGAAGAGGAATCCGAGCTAAGAGACTTTTTATCTTCTGATTCGCAGAATTATTATGTCCTCGAATCCGGCGAAGAGATCATCGCGGCAGGCGGCATCGGCCTGAATGGCGATGACACGGTTTCGCTGTGTTGGGGAATGGTGCATCATGACCATCTCGGGACAGGGCTTGGCAAGATATTGACCGAATATCGGATAGAAAGATGCCGCGAAATATTTGGCGACAAGGCTATGGTCACAAGCACGTCACAGCATACCGAAGGCTTCTACCGCAAATACGGTTTCGTCACCATCGAACACACTCCCGACGGATTTGCGCCGGGCATCGACATCCACAAAATGCGTTTAGGTTGACAGGAGAAATGCAATGTTTATCTCAAAATGGATCTTGATCCCGGCATTGTTGGTTTTCTTGGGTTTGGCGACGTGGACAGGTTTGCTCATTGCCGGGCGCAATCCGTTGCCGTTTCCTGACAACGGTTCGCGCATTTTTGCGGCAAGATCCCCCGAAGCAAAAGCGGTTCTCGTCGAACTGCTCGCTCAGCACGGCGTAAACGAAAGATTTAAGGCAGATTCGGGCGGGGTTTTACGGTCGATAATGTGGGACGGAACGATCGTCAATTACTCTTCGCCCGAGATCCTTGCCAAGCTTGGGAATCCATCAGCCTGCATCGGTCTGGTATCAGATGATCCGAAAGCAGATGCGGAAAAAGCTGCCGCTTTTTTGAAAGCAAAAGGTTTTTCCTCTGAGGTTGTCTATGAGATCGAACCCGGCCTGCCGGTCGTATTCGTTTTGACCGATGCCCTGTCAGGCAGCGTTATCAATTTCCGCAAGCACATTTCCCAAATGCCGATGCCTGAGTAAAATGGCATTTCATCGCTATATCTTTATAGCCGTGTCCCGTTCGTTATAGTGATATAATTTGGCTAGAGGTATTTTTATGTCAACGGTCGCGGAAATAGAAAAATTGGCATTTGATCTTTCAGAAAATGAGCGGGCTAAGCTTGCTGAACGTCTGCTTGTATCGCTTCGCCCTGTCACTGTAGATAGTGACAGCGATGTTTTAATAGAGGCCATTCGCCGAAGCCGAGAACTTCATGAAAACCCGGCAATGGCGATATCGCTCGATGAACTTGATCGTAGAATTCTAGATCGCAAAAAATGAAAGTTGAACTTCATCCCGAAGCACATACTGATATTTTAGAGATAATGGAGTTTTATGAGAAAGCCGCCGGAGCGGATCTAGCCGCAGAATTTTATGCTGAGTTTCGTCGCTTTGCCGATATTATTGGCATTCGACCGAAAACTTTTCCGCTTCTAAACACTCATCAGAGACGCGCAAACTTAGACAGATTTCCTCACCAAATTATTTTTGAGTTGATTGGCGACGATCTGGTTTGGATCTTGTCAGTAAAACATGACCGTCGCGACCCGGCGTTTGGGCTGAATAGATAAAACTCGTATGGAATTGAAATATCAAACCGGATTTGGAAATGAATTTGCAACTGAGGCTGTTGGCGGAGCTTTGCCGGTTGGGCGAAATTCGCCGCAGAAAGCACCGCTTGGGTTATATGCCGAACAGTTCTCCGGCACAGCTTTCACCGCACCGCGAGATCATAATAAGCGCACCTGGACGTACCGCATTCGCCCAAGCGTAATGCACCGGCCGTTTGAACCATATTGCGAAAGCCCGCGCGTGAGCAAGGGCGACACTAAAACTTTATTTAGATCTTCCCCGTTTAGCGAGGTTATCACCACGCCGAACCAATTGCGTTGGGATCCGCTGCCTGTTCCAACCGAACCGACCGATCTGATCGACGGCATCACGACCATTGCCGGCAACGGCGACCTGTTTTCACAGACCGGCATCGCCATTCACATCTACGCCTTTAACAAAGGCATGGGCGACCGCTATTTTTACAATGCCGACGGCGAAATGCTGTTTGTTCCTGAAATGGGAACATTGACAATATATACGGAACTTGGCGTGCTGGAGGTCGGTCCCGGAGAAGTAGCCGTAATTCCGCGAGGATTAAAATTCAAGATAGATATTTCTGTGTCTTCATCAGTGTCTTCTGTGGTAAATAATGATCTGAACACAGAACACACGGAAAAAGACACAGAAAATACGGTTTTAAGAGCGCGGGGCTATATCTGCGAAAACTACGGAGCGCATTTCAAACTGCCGGATCTTGGCCCGATCGGTGCAAATGGTTTGGCAAATCCACGCGATTTCGAAACACCCGTCGCCTGGTTCGAAGACCGCGAAGGCTCGTTTGAACAGATCGCAAAATTTGGCGGCAATCTGTGGACGTGTGAGATCGACCATTCGCCGCTCGACGTTGTCGCTTGGCATGGCAATTACGCTCCGTACAAATATGACCTGCGGCGATTTAATACGATAGGCTCGATCTCGTTCGATCATCCCGATCCGTCAATATTTACCGTGCTGACCTCGCCGAGCGGCGAAGCGGGCGTCGCCAATTGCGATTTCGTTATCTTTCCTGACCGCTGGCTCGTCGGCGAAGACACGTTCCGTCCGCCATGGTATCACCGCAATGTGATGAGCGAATATATGGGCCTGATCTACGGCGCATACGACGCTAAAGAAGAAGGCTTTGTGCCCGGCGGCGGCTCGCTGCACAACCAGATGTCGGCTCACGGCCCCGACCTCGATGCCTTCGAAAAAGCATCGAACGCCGAACTTGCCCCGCAAAAACTAAGCGGCACGCTCGCCTTTATGTTCGAATCGCGTTACATCATCCGCCCGACCAAATTCGCCATGGAAACCAGTGAATTACAGCACGAATACTTTGAGGTGTGGCAGCGGCTAACAAAGAATTTCAAGGCCTAATGGAAAATACTAACGAGTCTATTTTGAAAAGCTGTGTAAAAACTAGTCGAAGCATGGTGTGACCGCCGTTGTTATACTGCGCTTAGACATATATTAAATGGCTACCCGATATCATCACCATTAACCGACGGCTGGGCCGCTCTGCTTGATGCCCTGAAAGATGTAAGGGCATTTGCTCGGCAAGAAATAACAGAAGAAGAAAAACTAACTGTGAAAAAGCTGATCGCTTTGATCACCGGCATGGTGTTTCGTCAATTTATATAGATTTAGTTTGCTGAATAACAAAGCATAAGCAGACGTACTTTGGGGAATGGCAGTATGAAGATAATTCTTGCCGAAAGTTAGCGGATTTGCTAACATAATGAGGTGATGTGGAATTTGAGATCGAGTATTTTAACGAGCGTGTGCTGGCAGAGATAGAGTCATGGCCTGTCGATGTGCTGGCCAACTATGCACGCCTGATAGAGCTTCTAATTGAGCATGGCCCGAATCTCAGGCTTCCGCATTCGCGGGCATTCGGGGACGGTTTGTTTGAGCTAAGGCCGCGTGGAAAATCGGGAATCGGACGAGCATTTTATTGCTTTGTTACAGGGCGGCGCACTGTTATAGTGCATGCTTTTATTAAGAAAACCCAGCAAACCCCGCCAAAAGAGTTGGCAACCGCCCGTAAGCGGGTCAAAGAGGTAAAAGATGAGCGACAATAAATACAAACCTGTTCGTCACGATCACAAGAAATTTCTTGCTCGTGCGTCAAAACGCAAAGGCTTCAGAGAGGCTTATGACGCTCTTGCCGTTGAATATCAAGTGGCAGATCAATTGCTAAAGGCGCGTTCGCGGGCTGGCCTGACACAGGATTCAGTTGCCGAGCGAATGGGAACAACAAAAAGCGCAGTATCAAGGCTGGAATCAGCAGGCAAACACGCGCCCTCGCTGGCAACCTTAAAACGCTATGCAATAGCCGTAGAGTGCGATCTTGAGATTCGTCTTGTGCCAAAAGATTGATATACAAACCACATACACATCGCCTGACAACATTCGCAATGGAAACCGCTCAGCTTCAACACGAACACTTCGAGGTCCGGCAGCGGCTAAAGCAGAATTATGGAAGGTAATTGTTCAAAATCTGAGCCTCTTATATTTCCACGTGGAGTTCGATTTCCTCTGAGTGACGAAATTCCGGGTGATGCGAATGAAGTGCTGTCCAGGATAGCCAATGCCCAAATCACGACAGGTTATATAGTTACGAAGGTCGAAGGAAAGTTGTACAACACCTATATTGAAGCAAATGTTCATGCTCCGAATGTTTTTGAAGTCTTTAAGCAACTGGCATTTGCTCTAATGCCGAACATTGCGGCTCCTATCGTCGGAATCAAAGAGGACGAACCTATATTTGGCCCCTATATAAACACGGTATTGGCCGTTGAGGTTTTTCAGCCTCACACCGACCTTTTGCAGAACGACGGTTTTCTGGAATTTGGAATAGTACATCAAAGTGAGTTTGCATTCGAGGAAGTGTTTGTGACTTCGCCAAAATACTTCAGTATATGGACAAATCACTGTAGTCGAGTTGAAGATGTACTCCAATCGAATAACATTCCGAAATGTGAGGAGCTTGAGTTTATCGACGAATACCCTATGGTCAGTCTAAGTCTCGGCGACGGTGATAGTGTCGCGTGGTCTAGTCCCTTTTATGCAATTCAGGACGAATTCTCTAGGCTCTCGAAGTCAAACTGACCGGACCCAACCAATAGTAACTTCGCGTCTGTGAATACATTAGCAGATTAGATCATGGCGACGTTGCGTTATTGCGCAGTTGAACTATTGTAGCCAATAGACTACACTATTTTATGATTGAACTTCGTCAAACCGAGGCATTTATCAAATGGTTCAGGAAGCTTCGCGATCGAAAGGCCCGTGTTCGCATCCAAGCTCGAATCGACAGAATGGAATCCGAAAACTTTGGCGATGTTCGGCCTGTGGGAAGCGGTGTTTCGGAAATGCGTATCGACTACGGTCCCGGTTATAGAGTTTATTTTATCCAGAAAGGAGATCAATTGATCGTTCTACTTGCTGGTGGTAACAAAAGTACGCAATCGGCAGACATAAAGAACGCGATCAAAATTGCCAGCGAGGTCTAGAATGTCAAAATTAAAAACTTTCAAATATGATTCAGCCGAATACTTAGAGACCCCTGAGGAAATGGCAGCTTATCTTGAAGCTTGTCTCGAGATCGCCGACGGCGATGCAGCTTTTATTGCAAAGGCTCTCGGAAATATCGCTCGTGCAAAAGGCATGACACAAGTGGCGCGTGATGCCGGGCTTTCTCGCGAAAGTCTTTACAAAGCTCTTTCGGGTGAAAGAAGTCCCAGCTTTGATACTATTCTGAAAGTGGTCGCCGCTTTAGGCCTAAAATTCAACGCGGAACCAACTCAATAGCCGTTAGATCTTTTCACCGAAATATCGCGAAAAATAGGCGAATGGATAGACAGAATTAGGTTATAGTATGTGGCATGAAGTTCATTCTGCCGATAGTCGCATTTTTCGCATTTACAGTTTCCATCAATGCTCAGAAGCCAACTCCGACACCGATGCCGCCGCCGTTCTTGATGGCCGTCGAAGATGTGTTTTACATTTCAGGCCGCGGAACGGTCGCCACCGGCAAGATCGAACGCGGCTCAATAAAGGTCGGAGATACAATTGAGATCGTCGGCATCAACCCAACAAAAACCGTTACAGTTTCGGGTATTGAGATGTTTCGTAAAATGCTCGATACGGCTAAGACAGGTGAAAATGTCGGGATCATGCTTCGCGGTGTTGAGAAAACCGACGTCAAACGCGGCCAAGTGCTGGCAAAGCGGGGATCGATCAAAGCGTACACATCGTTTACCGCGATGATCGATCTGTCCCCGACGGGCGAAGCGGGGCGTTCGACACCGGTCACGGACAACTATCGCCCGCAGCTTTATTTTCGGACTTCGTCATTTTCAGCAACTTTGAAATTGCCCAACGGAACTAAAAGCATCGCCCCGGGGGCGAAGGGCGTGGTCGTTCAGATCACGCTTACCGAGCCGGTACCGATAGAGAAGGGGCAGGTTTTTGCAATACGCGAAGCATCCCGAACGATCGGCAGCGGAACCGTAACGGCGTTGCCAAAATAGCATTTCCGGCTTACCTACGGGCTCAAGATCTAACTTCTAAACGACGAACGGCGTGTTCGAATCAGGCTTTTTCTATTCCATTTCGCTTTCGTCGATGTCAAAATTGGCGTGGACCTTTTGCACATCTTCGTTATCGTCCAATGCATCATAAAGCTTAAGCATCGTCTTGGCTTCGGCTCCGGTTAGGCTGATCTCATTTTGCGGGATCATCGTCACCTCTGCCGCCTGGGGCTCGATTCCGGTTGCCTTGACCGCTTCCAAAACGCCGTCGAAAACGTCCGGCGAGGTGTATATCTCGAAAACATCGCCTGCATCCTGCATATCGTCCGCACCGGCTTCGATGGCTATCTCGAAGAGTTCGTCTTCGCTTTTTGCCGCTTTATCGACCACGATATAGCCTTTTTTGTCGAACATCCACGCCACCGAGCCGGATTCGCCCATGTTTCCGCCGTTCTTTGAAAAGATATGTCGTATCTCGGCCACGGTCCGGTTACGGTTGTCGGTCATCGTCTCAACCATGACGGCAACACCGTTTGGGCCGTAACCTTCGTAGGTGATCTCATCGTAATTGACGCCTTCTAGTTCGCCAGTGCCGCGTTTGATCGCCCGATCGATGGTGTCATTAGGCATATTTTGCCCTTTGGCATCATTGACCGTCTTGCGCAGACGAGCATTCGCATCTACATCACCGCTGCCTCCGGTGCGGGCCGCAACCGTTATTTCTTTGATCAGTTTGGTAAAGATCTTGCCTCGTTTGGCGTCGAGAGCACCTTTTTTGTGCTTGATAGTGTGCCACTTGGAATGTCCTGACATTATTGAATTTCCTTGATAAAGATGTTGGTTTTAAAATATCACGCCCATTTTTCTTTGAGCAAATAGCTTAATTTACAATTTATTGAGATTTCTGCCACAGCATCGTCATGCCGCCACGCAAAAATGAAAACTGTTATGCGAAATAAGATCACTATTCTGTTGCTGTCCGGACTCCTTGCCGCTGCGGACCTTGTGTGTTTTCAGGAAACTATGCGTATTCGCGGGGCAATTTCAAACGACCGATTTTTACTATCCCTCGCCGCCGAACTTTTAATGGCCATCGTCTTGGCCGCCGCGATCGTCACGACCGTGGTCTCGATACGCCGCGTCAACCGCCGGTCAACGCTGCTATTTCCGCGGCCGTTACGCCGTCTATTCTCAACTGTTTGGTTTTAGAGCTTTCACCGCTGACGATCGCGATCGAGCTTTTCGCTACACCAAGCTCTTTGGCGAGGATCTTGACCAACTCCGCATTGGCCGCACCGTCAACCGGCGGCGAAGCGAGCTTTACCTTTAATGCATCGTCGTGTTCGCCAATGACCTCACTTTTTGATGAACGCGGTATCACCCTGACGGCAAAGCTGACCCCATTATCCGTCTCGATGATATTCATCGCACTAAAAACCCCAGCACCGCAGATTGCAGCAGCGAAATAATGATCAGCACTACCATTGCCGAAAGATCGAACATGCCCACGGGCGGAATCAGTCGCTGAACCGGCAATAAGATCGGATCTGTCACCCGTCGAACGAATCCTAGAAATGTATTCGGTTTGAACACGAACCAAGATGAAATGAATCGTATGAATATAAACAGCACCAGAACGCTCAAGAGTCCGTAGATCAAAAACCCGGCCAATATTTTTATGCTGCCGGCCGCGGCACCCGCGGTCAACCCATCGGCGACAAAGAAAGTATTGGCAAGGATCGAGCTAAGAAAATACGTGATGACCAGTGTCAGAAAAATTGTTATCAGCGGTGCAAGCCTCGTATCTACGCGGTATTGAGCAAGCAGTCTCGCCGCCGGATATACCCATTTTTCCGTCAACTTGCGTATCTTGAAACCGAACCGTCCGACCATACCGAATGGATTCGGGTCGGCATAGCTGATCACCAACCGCAGTATCAACACCGCTGTAAAGACCAGAGCGACCGCCCACAAGACCATCGCTATGATCGGATATACCGTCATTGAAAGCATAATTCGATCACCTTTTTCCAAAGATCGCGGTTCCAACACGCACCATTGTCGCCCCTTCTTCGACTGCCGCCTCCAGGTCGTGGCTCATTCCCATCGAAAGCTCGCCGCCCGGCACTATCTCATCACGCAGCTCGCGAAGGCGTCTGAAATATGGACGCACCTTTTCCGGATCATCGAAGTGCGGCGGCAGCAGCATAAGGCCGCGTAACCTCAAATGTTCGCAATTTTCTATATGGTCCGCCAGCCCTCTGAGATCTGCTTCTGCAATACCTGCCTTATTGGACTCTCCGGCCAGATCGACCTGAATCAGAACCGGCAGTTCCCGGCGGCCTTCTTCCGCACATATCCTTTCCAGGCGTTCGGCCAATTCGACCGAATCGACCGTATGGATAAGATCGAACAGGCGTACCGCTTTTCGCACCTTATTTGCCTGCAAATGTCCTATCAAGTGCCATTCGGCAAAGTTCCGGCCAAGTCGGTCGATCTTGCCCTCCGCCTCCTGAACTTTGTTTTCGCCGAAAGCGGCCGCACCGCTTTCTTTTGCTTGCTCTAGGGCTTCCGGCGGGTGCATTTTGCTGACGGCGATAAGCCGAACATCGGCCGGCGGCCTTCCGGCGCGCACCGCCGCCTTTTTTATGCGGTCATTGACCGCCGCTAGATTTGCCCCTATTTCGGATGCCACATATCAAATATACCAAATCGCGGATGCATTCTTGAATTTCTCTCGGCGAATTCGTATTATCTAGGTTCGCCCTTCGTGCGGACGTGGCGGAACTGGTAGACGCGCGGGTCTCAGAAGCCCGTGGGCATTGCGCCCGTGATGGTTCGATTCCATTCGTCCGCACCAATCTTTAAATAACGGCCGGCAACGGCATTGTTAGCGTAAAGGCCTTTTCGGCCTTTTTCTTTTGCCGGTTCGCCCCGTTGCCGTCTATTCATTTCTTCAAATATATCGTTGCCGTTATAATATTCGCCGATGAACATTTTGCAGGAAATTGAAAGACTTCGTGCCGAGATCGAACACCACAACGACCTTTATTACCGCAAAGATTCGCCGGAGATCTCCGACATTGAATTTGACCGGCTTTTAGAGAAACTAGATCAGCTCGAGACCGAGAATCCACAGTTCATCACACCGGACAGCCCAACACAGCGAGTCGGCGGCAAAGCCGACAGCCTGCATCCTTTTCAACATCGCGTTCCTCTGATGTCCTTGGACAATTCCTATGACCTCGATGATCTGAAGGCCTTTACCGAACGCTGTGAGCGCCTAGCCGAAGGCCGCAAACTTGAATATGTCGCCGAACTTAAGATAGACGGCCTCAGCATCGCACTGCATTACGAACGCGGCATCCTGCGCTCCGGAGCAACCCGCGGCGACGGCACGGTCGGCGACGATGTTACCCCGAACGTCAGAACAATTCGTTCGATTCCCTTGCGGTTGAAACATTCTGACGAAAACGCCGAAGTTCGCGGCGAGGCATTCATATCGCGTTCTCAATTTGCCAAGATCAACGCCGAATTAGAGATGCAGGGCGAAAAGACGTTCGCCAATCCGCGCAATTCGGCATCGGGAACGCTGCGGATGCTCGATTCGGCGGTGGTCGCCGCACGACGGCTTGATATGTTCCCGTACGACCTGCTTCGCGGAACTCAAAAAATGTTCCCTACACATTGGGAAAGTTTTGCGTGGTTTGAACGGAACGGCTTCAATGTCAACCCGCATCGAGCTTTGTGCCTCAATTTCCAAGAGATCGCGGCTTTCATCGCTGAAATGGAACCGCTCCGCGATGGCTTGGATTATGACATCGACGGTGTCGTGGTAAAGGTAAATTCCACCGCCCTGCAGGAAGAATTTGGAGCTACCAGCAAAGCTCCGCGGTGGGCGATCGCCTATAAATATCCGGCACGCCGCTCGACGACCAAATTGCTTGGCATACAGGTTCAAGTAGGTCGAACCGGGGCATTGACGCCGGTCGCACACTTAGAACCGGTACTGCTCGCCGGAACTGTTGTCGCTCGAGCGTCTTTACACAACGAAGACGAGATCAAGCGACTAGGTATTCGCATCGGCGACACGGTCGTTATCGAAAAAAGCGGCGAGATAATTCCACAGGTCCTCAGCGTCGAGACCGAACAACGCGACGGCAGCGAAAGCGAATACATCTTCCCGACACTTTGTCCGGTTTGCGGCTCACCCGCCGAACGGCCGCCCGGCGAGGCAGTCCGACGATGTACCAATGCTAACTGTCCGGCAAAGATAAAGGCTCGTCTGCTCTACTTTGCTTCCCGAAAAGCAATGGACATCGAAGGCCTCGGTGAGGTGCTGGTGGAAATGCTGGTGGATAAGGAATTGGTCAAAACGGTCGCCGATCTGTATTCCCTTTCCGTTGCCGATATTGCTCAGCTTGATCGCATGGCGGAAAGATCCGCTTCAAAATTGATCGAGCAGATCACCGCCAGCAAAGGCCGCGGGCTTCAGCGTCTGCTTTTCGGGCTGGATATTCGCCACGTCGGCGAGCGTTATGCCAAGATCCTGGCCGGCCATTTCCGCACCTACGGCGCTCTGGCGACCGCTTCTGTCCAGCAGCTCGACGACATCCACGAGATCGGCCTATCGGTAGCCGAAAGCGTTCATGATTGGGTGCGCGACCCCGCCAATATCGAAACCATCAAACGTTTACAGCTGGCGGGTGTCATCACAGAAGTAGCGGGCGGCTCAGTCGCGGAATTTGACGAACGCTTCGCCGGCAAAACCTTTGTGCTTACCGGCAAGCTTGAAAATTACACCCGCGACGAAGCCGCCAAATTGATCGAAGACCGCGGCGGCCGCACATCCTCCTCCGTCAGCAAAAAGACAGATTACGTTTTGGCCGGCAGCGATGCCGGATCAAAATTGACCAAGGCAGAAAGCCTGGGCGTCGCCATTATTGACGAGGCAGAATTTTCATCCATGCTCTCTTAGTGCACAATGGCATAAATATTTTCGCCGTTTGGCTATGCGGTGTGGTATGATGAGGGCATGCCGAAGATCGCCGCGAAAGACATTTCCATGACAAAGGAAACCGGGATGAAGGCCCTGTTGGGCATCGAAACGGAAGGCTATCTAAAACTCGTCAAAAGGGTCGAAACAGGATTGCCGTTCGCCGCTTTTGAACGAGTCGGGCGCGTTTCCGGCCTTTCGACGGAAGAATTGCGATCCGCCATTCGGTTGGCACCGCGCACCTTGGCCCGCCGCCGAAAGGAAAATCGTCTGTCTCCGGAAGAATCGGACCGTTTGGTAACCGTCTCGCGAATTCTTTCGCTCGCGATCAAATTGTTTGAGGGTGATATTTCGGCCGCTCTTACTTGGATAACGTCTCCAAATAAAGCTTTGGGCGGAATGACCCCGCTTAGTGCCGCTTCGACCGAGGTTGGCTCACGCGAAGTTGAGGCCCTAATAGGCCGTCTTGAACACGGGGTTTTTACTTAATGGCGGCCGCCTACCGCATCTTCAAAACGCGTTTTGCAAAAACTTGGTTTGATGGCGAAGGAGCATTTCTTTATGGCGGCAGGTGGAATACCAAAGGAACACGGATCCTTTATTCTGCTGCTACGCTTTCTCTGGCCGTTTTAGAGATGCTCGTCCATCTCAATGCGTCAGAACTTCTTTCATCTTATTCCTACGCGGCGATCGAACTCGCAGAAAGCAACATTCTGTCGGTAGAGGAACTATATGCTCTGCCGGCGAATTGGAACGATTTTCCGCCGCCATTGAAAGCTCAGACCATCGGCGACCGGTGGGCCGCATCTTCCGTATCGCTGGCCATGAAGGTTCCGTCAGCCGTTGTGCCCGGCGAATACAACTATCTCATAAATGTCGGCCACGAAGATTTCGCAAAGATCGAACGGAGCGAACCGCGGCGATTTAGGTTCGACGAACGTTTAAAAAGATAGCCAAAAAAACGATCAGTAGCGCCAAAGGATAGCCCGTCCTTACAAATAAAAAGAGCCGGTGCATTTTCGAAAAAAAGCACCGGTCCCGTTCATTCGGCGTTGTAACATTATGCCGCAACAGCCGCGTCTGCCGATGTGGTCATTTCCACATGCGGATTCAGAAAAAAGTGTTTGATCTCGCCGATCATCAACGTTTCTTCCATAAAGGTTACATTTCCCGTTTCGACGTCATAGTAAGCTCCGACCAAGCCAACCTCTTCATTTTCGATCATTTCACGCAGCACCACACTGTGTTCAACTATCGATTCGAGGCTACGCTTGATCTGGTTGTGCATTACGTTATCTACAAACGCCGCGTTTTTGGAATTGCGGTTCTCCTTGGTTTCCCGCTCCAAATAGATCGCCGGTTGAATTCGGTTAAGCAGAGTTGAAAGATTGCCCAGCTGTACATTGTCGCAAGCACCCTTGATAGCCCCGCAGTTAGTATGGCCAAGAACAACGATCAGCTTTGAACCGGCTAGCTTACAGGCAAATTCCATGCTGCCCATGATGTCCTTGTTAACCACATTTCCCGCAATGCGGATACTGAATATATCACCCAACCCTTGGTCGAAAACCAATTCGGCGGACGTACGGCTGTCGATACAGCTTAAAATGGTGGCAAATGGATATTGTCCTTCGCGCGTCTCGTTGACCTGCTGAAGCAAATTTCGGTTCGTCTTCAGATTGTTGACGAAACGATAATTGCCTTCGCGCAGATATTGAACTGCGGTGTGCGGAGTTATGTTAGATTGTGTTTCTTTTGTATGTGCTTTCATTTCGCCTTAAACCTCCATTGCGTCTTTTCCGCTGCGAAAACGAGCGATCAATTCGCCGTAGCTGCGGTTCGGCTTGACCACCACAATGCTGTGAGCTTCGATGACCTCTATGTCCTGCGGTGTTTCATGTACCTTATGTGATTGCGGTCCGCTGACCAGCTGGCAATCAAGTCCGCAATTCGGATCAAATCCGGCCAGATCAACGCGAATACCCCTATCCGCCGCTTTTACATCCTTGAACTCACGGATCAATTCGACAACGTCGTGGTCCATATAAACATTTTCGCTGGCGTCAATTATCACATATGAATCTTCCGGCAAAGCTTCCAGCGTCAGCTTAATGGCGGCTTTGTTTAGGAACGAAACTTCCTGAGCCAAGTTTATATGAATGATATCACCTTCCGTATATTCTTCGCTGCGGAAAAAATAGGGCGTTTTCAGGTTTTCACGCAAAATGAAGAACACCGCGACCACCATTCCGAACGCAACCCCTTTCAATAGGTCCGTAAAGACGATTCCTAAGATAGTGACCATGAACGGCGTAAACTGGTAAAGTCCGCTTGCCCACCATTTTTTGAACAGGGCCGGTTTGGCCAGCTTATAACCGGTCAAGATCAATATCGCCGCTAGAACAGCCAGCGGGATCATGTTCAAAACGAACGGCACCAGAGCGGCCGCGAAAAGAATAAGCATGCCGTGAAAGACGGCTGAGACTTTCGTCTTACCACCGGCATTGACGTTCGCCGACGAACGCACCACAACGGATGTCATCGGCAGACCGCCGATCAAGCTGGCCAAAATGTTGCCGACACCCTGCGCCTTCAGCTCTCGGTTGGTCGGCGTGTACCGTTTATGAGGGTCGATCCGGTCGGTCGCCTCAATGCTTAGAAGGGTTTCGATCGAAGCGACGACCGCGATCGTGAATCCGATCAACCATACCCTTGTATCGGCAAACCCGTTGATGTCCGGTAAGGCAAACTGAGCAAAGAATGCATCCGCCGATTCCGCGACCGGCAAGCTCACCAAATGGTTGCCCGACAGAGCCAGGCTCGACCCCGTCGCTACAAAGATGCCATTGATGACCACACCGGCTACCACCGCCACCAACGGCGCCGGCAAAGCTTTCAGCTTTTTCAGGGCATCTACCTTATCCCATAAGAGCATGATCGCTACTGCCGCCAGCGTCACAACGACCGCTCCGGGTGTGACCATGCCCATCAGATCGCTCAACGTATTCAAGGTCAGCACATCATCATCTGCAGGCGCCGAATTCATACCAAAGGCGTAAGGCAGCTGTTTGATGACAATGATAATACCGATACCGGCCAACATACCCTCGATCACATTCGAAGGAAAGTAGTTGGCGATACTGCCCGCTTTTACGAAGCCTAATATCAACTGTATGACACCGGCGATAAGCCCCGCACAAAGAAAGATATTGAATGCTCCAAGCTCGGTTATCGCCGCGAGGACGATGGCCGCCAAACCCGCAGCCGGACCGGTAATGCTTAGCTGTGACTTACTAAGAAGCCCGACCACGATACCGCCGACGATGCCGGAAACGATTCCGGAAAAAAGCGGAGCACCGGAAGCCAGGGCTATGCCCAAACACAACGGTACGGCAACAAAGAAGACTACCAGACCCGCCCCAAGATCGCTGCCGATATTAGATAAAATTCCCTTTCTTAATTTTTCGACCATAAAACTCCTGATCGATCTCCTGCAGCAAAATACGGCATCAATAAACGAAGAGTATAAAAATAAAAGATTCCGAATAGATCCTTATTGACCCGTCTATGCTGTCCAAGATCGTTATTTCGACGCCGAGGCCTTCGGCGGCAAAAACGGCAAAGGTGCAAACGGTGTGCCGTTGGGTTTTATGAAGGTGCCCGTCTTTATAACATATATAAATGGCGGTTCTAACTACGTTTTATCTCGCTCTGTCATTTATTCACCCGATGTGCTACTGTGGAAAAATGCATCGACGGTGGCATTTTGCCCCAACAGCCTTGACGATGGGTATAAGTCGAAAACTTCTCCTTCTGCTGATGATATCGGTCGGGTTGATCATGTTCTTCGCCAGCCTGCTTAGCTTACGCCAATATGAGGTGGCTCTGCGCTCCGCTTTGCAGGAAGATCTGGTGGCTCATGCGGTTACACTTCAACTGGCTTTGGAAGAATATTATTTGCAAGGCCGCGAAAAGGAGATCCAGAATCTTATCGATCGCATACACCGCAATACAGAGGTGTATTCGATATTGCTTTATGACCGCGACCAGCAGCTTTTGACCCGCTCAATGCCGCTTCGCGACATTTCCGTTCCCCGATCGGAAAAATTAGGCGAGGTCTTGCGGACGGGGAGACGCGGCGAGGCTTCAATAACCATCAGCGGCAGCAAATTCGCAACTGTCATCGTTCCGATAACGATGGACAGCCAGGTGATCGGGGCCGTCGAGCTGTTAAAGCCGCTTTCTCTGATCGAGACCGACATCTTTTATGCCCGTTTCTATTGGATATTAACGACCGTTGCCATTCTTTCGGCGATCTTCATCTGGGTATTTTTCGTGCTTCGCCGCAATTTGACCGACCCGATCGACAGACTATTAAAAGCTTTTGACGCAATGGGTAAGGGTGAATTGCACCACAAGGTCGAGATCCGCGACCGATCTGACGAGATCGGCAGGTTGGCCGCCCGATTCAATGAGATGGGCGAAAATCTCGACCGCCAATATAATGCTCTCCGCGAAGAGACGGATGCCCGCATCGAGCTTGAGCGGGAGATCCGCCACAACGAACAGTTGGTTTCCGTCGGCCGCCTCGCCGCCGGCGTCGCACACGAACTCGGTGCCCCGCTCAATGTTATCGATGGGCGTGCCGAACAGCTTTTGAAACGCGACCTGCCCGAAGAAAAGCGGCAAAAGAATCTTGAAACGATCCGCTCCAATGTCGCCCGCATGGCTCATCTCATTCGCCAGCTTCTGAATCTGGCAAAACCATTTAAGCTCAAGGTCGCCAAGATCGAATTGAACAGTTCGATCAATTCTGCGCTTGAGCAGCTTGAATGGAATATCGAAGCGGCCAAAATAACCTTGCACACACATTGGACCGCAGACATCGATGTCGTCGCCGACGGCAATTATTTGCTTCAGGTGTGGCTGAACATCTTTATCAATGCGGTCCAGGAAATGGACGAAGGCGGTGAACTTTTTGTTCGCACCTACACCGCCGGCGATTTCGGTGTGGCTGAGATCAAAGATACGGGCAGCGGCATTCCGGAAGAGAACTTTGTCTATCTTTTCGATCCCTTTTTCACGACCAAAGATATCGGAAAAGGCACGGGGCTGGGGCTTCCCATCGCTAATCGCATTGTCGAGGAACACGGCGGCAAGATAAATGCAACCAATTCGGCAGAGGGCGGCGCCCAATTTACCGTTCTACTCCCGCTTTTTAAAGAAGGAACCGAACATAGATGAACAAGATCTTGATAATCGAGGATGACGACGACCTGCGCGAGCTGCTTACAGAGGTGTTTGAAGACGCGGGTTTTGAGACACTTTCGGCGGCCACAGGCGGCGAAGCCGGTCGGCTGATCCTAGATGAAAAGGTATTTCTGGACCTGATCATAACCGACATTCAATTGCCGGAATGCAAGGGCGACGAACTTTTGCGGCTCGTCCGCGAAAACAGAGCAGAAACAGCGGTCATCGTTATCACCGCCTTCGGTTCGGTCGAACAGGCTGTCGACCTCGTCAAACAGGGTGCTTTTCAATACATTACAAAGCCTTTTCAAACCTCCGATCTGATAGAAACGGCTATTTCAGCACTGAAATCTACCCGTTCTGCCCGAGCTTCGGCAAAGATCCGTCGCGAAACCTCGACCCTTTCCTCCGGCATCATCGGTGCTTCAAAAGAGGTACGCTATCTGCTTGATCTGATCAATCGGGCTGGAAAAAGCAACAGCAACATTCTGATAACGGGCGAATCCGGAACAGGAAAAGAGCTCGTCGCTCGCGAAGTGCATGAATCTTCGACGCGAAAAGGTCCATTCATTGCGGTCAATTGTTCGGCGATCCCAACCGAATTGGTCGAATCGGAATTGTTCGGCCACACCGGCCAAGCATTTACCGGAGCCCACAAGGAACGCACCGGTCTTTTTGAATCTGCCAACGAAGGAACGCTGTTTTTGGATGAGATCGGCGAGCTTCCGCTGGCCGTTCAGCCAAAACTTTTGCGTACGCTGCAAGAAAATGCCATTCGCCGGATCGGCGACAACCGTGAACGGTCCGTCGATGTTCGCGTCATTGCCGCAACCAACCGCGATCTCGAATCTGCGGTGTCCGACGGAAGTTTTCGTGAAGATCTATATTGGCGGCTGAACGTTATTCATATCCATGTGCCGCCGCTTCGCGAACGCATTTTTGATATTCCGTTGCTGATCGAGCATTTCTTGAAAAAGCATAAACGCGACGGCATAACGCTCTCTATTTCCGCTGATGCTCTTGCCGCTTTAACAACCTATTCGTGGCCTGGAAACGTTCGCGAGCTTGAAAACGTGCTTGAAAGCTCGGTTGCCCTTTCAAGCGGCTCGATCCTTACGGCGGAAGATCTGCCGGACCGCATAACCGCCGGCACCGCTCATAAGGAACAGCCGCGACACGCAGACAACGCCACGCTTGCTGAAGTAGAGCGGGAATATATTTTGCAAACTCTGGAACAGCACCAAGGCAATAAAACCAAAACGGCGGAGGTTCTCGGTCTCGACCGCAAAACGCTCTACCGAAAGCTCGAAGAATACGGCCGCAATGAGGGCGGCAAGTAGGCTTAGGCATCCGGAGAATGTCTATCGCCGCAGAATTTACGGGTTATAGCATAGACCTTAAATATGTCGTAGAATTATACGAATCAACATGAGCAATTTTTTCACTGAAGAATTGGCGGCGGTCGATGATGTGATCGCCGGTGCGATCGGAAACGAGGTCAAGCGGCAAGCGGACGGCCTGGAGCTTATTGCTTCGGAGAATTTTGTTTCGAATGCGGTGCTTCAGGCAATGGGTACCGTTTTTACGAACAAATACGCCGAGGGCTATCCGGGCAAACGTTACTATGGCGGATGCGAATTTGCCGACGTAGTTGAAAGGGCCGCCATTGACCGCGCAAAACAGATCTTCGGTGCCGAACACGCCAATGTTCAACCGCATAGCGGTGCCCAGGCGAATATGTCCGTGCTGCTGACGGCCCTGGAACACGGTGACACCATTTTAGGTATGAACCTTTCACACGGGGGCCATCTGACCCACGGCCATCCGCTCAATTTTTCCGGCCTGAATTATAAAGTTGCCGATTATGGTGTCGATAAAGAGACGGAGCAGATCGATTATGACGAACTGCAGGTACTGGCAGAAGAACACCGGCCCAAATTGCTTATCTGCGGAGCCTCCGCCTATCCTCGGACCATAGATTTCGCCCGGATCGGCGAGATCGCCCGTAGCGTTGATGCTAAGGTCATGGCCGATATTGCCCACATTGCCGGATTGGTAGCCACAGGCCTTCATCCGTCACCGGTCCCGCATTGTGATTTTGTGACCACGACGACCCACAAAACACTTCGCGGCCCTCGCGGCGGGTTGATAATGTGCCGTGAGGAATACGCCAAAGACGTTGACCGCAGTGTTTTCCCGGGTGTTCAAGGCGGCCCTCTGATGCACGTCATCGCCGCCAAAGCGGTCTCTTTCAAAGAGGCCCTGCAGCCTTCATTCAAGATCTACCAGCAGCAGATATTGGCAAATGCGCAAGCCCTAGCCGCTTCGCTTATCGAAGCCGGTCTTCGCATAGTTTCCGGCGGAACGGACAATCACCTGCTCCTCGTTGATGTTTATCAGAATGGAAAAGGGATCACCGGCAAAGAGGCCGAAACAGCATTAGACGCCGTACATATCACCGTCAATAAAAATACCATCCCCTTCGATACACAAAAGCCCTTTGTTGCGTCAGGCATAAGATTAGGCACACCGGCGCTGACCACGCGGGGGATGAAAGAAGCCGAGATGGGCCTGATCGGCAAGATGATCGCCGAATTGATAGCCGCACCGGCCTCTGAAAGTGTCCGCGAAAGCGTCCGTCGCCGCGTCGCTGATCTTACGGCCAATTTTCCGATGTATGCAGGTTGATCGTTCGATGAAGCGGGCCGCTAAAACATTTTGTTCGACCATCATCCTTTTGCTTTTGGCGGCCGGTACAGCTCCCGTTTCGGCCCAGACGGCGAGAAAACTGCCGCCCGCTTTTAAAAGCGATGGCTGTACATTCTTTCCGGATGGCAATTACCGCAGATGCTGCGAAGAGCACGACCGTGATTATTACCAGGGCGGAACCCGACGCGAGCGTTCCGCATCCGACGCAAGGCTTTTTCGCTGCGTATCTCAAACGCGCGGGCGTTGGAACCGCATTGCCGCTCCAATGATGTGGTTCGGGGTCCGCATCGGCGGCGTCTCTTTTTTACCGACAAAATTCAGATGGGGTTTTGGAAAACGGCGGGTCACCGAGATCAGCCCTGATTAATAGAGGCTTCATATTCGAGCTGATCCAGCAGATCTCGGGCCTCTTCCGATTCAAATTCGTATGCCTTTTGTTCCAGCGCATAGATGGCGATCTCGGCATATAAGGAATCGTCGAGCAGCGGAAGCAACGCGGCCACCGGCAGCATTACCAGCGTTTCATATCCGATAGCTTTAATGTGCGGCAATTCGGCTTGGCGAACCACCTCTGCTATTTCCGAAGGCGAAAACCGCTCAAACAATTTGTAGGAAAGCTTTTCAAATTGATCGTAATCGTGTTGGTGCAGGGCTCGTTCGGCAAGCTGAATGAAAACCTCGGCCGAACCGGACTGCTCTTCCAGCAGCCGGACACACGTTTCGGCCAATTCGTCTATCTCGCGGCGACGAGCATCGGCCGCTTTCCCCGTTTGCTCGTCAAGTGCGGACAGCAATCGGCTAAGTTCCCAATCGGCGTGTGCATCGTAAGAAAATTTGGCGGAAGGCAGACCTGCGGAGCCGCTATTCAAAGCACCGACCACAAGTTTTTTTGTAACGGGCCGCAAACCTTCCCACGCATTTACGACACCTGTTCCGAGATCTTTGATCATCATTTCAACAGTTTAAGTTTGCTCCTTTTGAGCAGAGCTTGTCAAACATTCATTGGATGACGTTTGTCGATAAATAAATGCCTGTTTTATTACCGAAGCGGAAGATCAATGTCCCGTGCTATTTACAAAGTGGCGTTCGCGAATGCGGTCTTCCGCCGCTCTCAGACGCGCTTCAAAAGCTTCTTGGTTCTCTCCGTCGTGTTCGCCTTCGACCAAGGCAAAAGGCTGGGGCGTTAATTGCCGTATTTCCCAAGCTGTGACACCGGGCCGGGAATCTCGTGTAAACCACGCTGCATCTATATCCGACGCGGCGACGCCGGCACCGGCGAAAAGCTCGTCTGCTTTCGCCCCAAGCTCTTTCTTAAGTTCCACCGAGATCAGAACACGGCGGAGCTTCCAACCGTGTTTTGTGTAAAGATCAATGATACTGCGGATGCTTTCGGCTTTCATTTTTTCGGCGAGGCCTTTGCTTCAGGTTCGACCTCGACCGCTTTTACATTCGTATTTGAATTCGAATTATTGCCGGCATTGGGTGCATTTGGGGTGGCCCCTGCCGCATTTGCAGCTTCGCGGTCGCGCATTGCTTGGCCTTTGCCGGGCGATTTGAATTTATTGCTAAAAGCGTCGCCATAAGCCAGCTTCCATTTTCCCCTTTCGCCGACAAAAAGCACGTCTTCCCAAACCTGGTCTTTAGCGTTCCAGACCTCGATGGCTCCGAAATTGTCCTTTATTCGCGGGTCGCGCATTTCCGGGATCGTATCGGAAAAGGTGGTGGCGGTAAATCCATTCGCGAGCACCTCTTCAACCGGCTTTTTCATCCGAGCGGAAGCTCCGGCAGCGAATTTGAGTGTTTCTTGCGACATCTCTTCGCCGATGGCGGCGGTATCTTTCTTTTTGACCGCATCATATAGCCGGGTGTATGCCGCCTCCAGCGTATCGTCTATCTTTTGCGGGCCGCTGCCGGCCGTATTGTTTGAGCCGTCGCCGCAGCCGATGGCAAAGGCCGCAAATGCCAGGATGGCCGTGAAAAGACCAGACCGTATAATTCCAAATTTCATATTATTACTGCCGATGTTAATCTTATTGATGTAGGAATTATAAGTTTTGCCGAATGAAATGTAAATTTTGACGGCATCTGCCTAAAAGATAATGAAAGCTTTGCGGTTTACAGAAAACGGGCTGCTTATGGTCGAAATGCCATCGCCGGCCAAAGCCGAAGAGTGTCTTGTTCGCGTTCTTTGCTCCGGAATCTGCAATACGGATCTTGAGATAGTTCGCGGATATGCCGGCTTTCACGGCACGCTCGGGCATGAATTCGTCGGTATCGTGGAGAGCGCACCGGAGCATCCGGACCTGGTCGGGAAACGCGTGGTCGGTGAAATAAATGCGGGCTGTGGAAAGTGTGTATTGTGCCGCGGAGGCGACCCGAGACATTGCCCGGACCGCACGGTGCTAGGCATTCATGGCCGGGACGGATGCCACGCCGAGTATCTTTCCTTACCGGCCGAAAACCTTATTTTGGTACCGGACAGCGTTACCGACGAAGAAGCGGTTTTCGCCGAACCGCTGGCGGCCGCCTATGGCATCTCGGAACAGGTAAATATCGCCGCCGAAACTTCTGTTGCCGTCATCGGCGATGGCAAACTTGGCCTTTTGTGCGCATTGGCTCTGGCATCTAAGTCAAAAGATCTGCTTCTGATCGGCAAACATCCAGAAAAATTGGCTCGTGCGGAGCATGTGGAAACTGTGCTCTTGCAAAATCTTGGCAACATCGGCAAAAAATTTGATGTTGTCGTGGAAGCCAGCGGATCAGAAAGCGGCTTTTCGTCCGCCGTCGAACTCGTCCGGCCGCGCGGAACGATCGTTCTCAAATCAACTTTTCACGGCACGCCGACGTGGCCCGCATCCCGGATAGTCGTGGACGAAATAACGATCGTCGGCTCTCGCTGCGGCCGCTTTGCTCCGGCTGTCTCATTGCTTGCTAATAACCGTTTGGACGTCAATCACCTGATCTCTGACGAATTCCCGCTCCACGCCGGAGTTGCCGCGATGGAACGAGCGGCCCAGCCGGGCGTTCTGAAAGTACTTTTGCGACCATGACCCTTATGAAAGATACAATTAAAGTGATCGGCGGCGGATTGGCCGGTGTCGAGGCAGCATGGCAAGCCGCCCAAGCCGGTGCCCGGGTAGAGCTTTATGAAATGCGGCCGATTCAGCAAACCCCCGCTCACCGCACCGACAAATTGGCAGAGATCGTCTGCTCCAATTCGCTAAAAACGGACGAGCCGGGTTCGGCCCCTTACCTGTTAAAAGAAGAATTGCGACGCGGCAATTCGCTGGTGCTGGCGGCCGCGGCAGAAACACGCGTACCGGCCGGAGCGGCTTTATCCGTTGATCGTGCACGGTTTGCCGAGCTCATCACCGCCAAGATCGAAGCTCATCCGAACATAACAGTGCTTCGCGAAGAGATCACCGCGATCCCGCACGAAACGAACGCACCGGTCATTATCTCCACCGGGCCTCTTACGTCTGACGCTTTAACCGCCGATATCATGCGCTTCACCGGAGACGACCAGTTGTATTTCTATGATGCGATAGCGCCGATCGTCGCGGCGGATTCGATCAATATGTCGATCGCCTTCAAAGCCGCCCGCTACGGCAAAGGCGGCGATGACTATATCAATTGTCCGATGTCGCCCGACCAATATCAGCTCTTTTATGATGCTTTGACCGAAGCCCGTTCGGTGCCGCTCAAGCGTTTCGAAGAGACCCGTTGGTTCGAAAGCTGCCTGCCGATAGAAGAGATCGCTCGCCGCGGTGTCGATACTCTGCGGTTCGGGCCGATGAAGCCTAAAGGGCTGCCCGACCCCAAAACGGGCGAAGAAGCCTATGCCTGTGTTCAACTGCGCCAGGAAGATATGATGGCCGACGCCTATGGGCTGGTCGGATTTCAAAATCACCTGCGGTATGGAGAACAGGAACGCGTTTTGCGACTGATCCCGGGGCTCGAAAATGCCGAATTCCTGCAGTTTGGCCAGATCCATCGCAATACGTTCATCAATTCACCGCAAATATTAAATGAAACGCTCGCCGCCCGCACCAACCCGCAGCTCTTTTTCGCCGGACAGATCACCGGTGTCGAAGGCTATGTCGAATCAGTTGCGACCGGTTGGCTGGCAGGAAGGAATGCCGTTCGTACGCTTAACGGACGGCCGCTTCTGACCGCTCCCTCCATTTCCGCTATCGGTGCCCTCTGCCGCTATGTTTCCTCGGTGGACACAAAGAATTTTCAGCCCGTGAACATTACATTCGGCCTGCTGGAACCTTTGCCGCCCGAACTGCGAAAAAAATATCGGCGAAAGCGAGAACGCCACGCTTTTCAGGTTGAAAGAGCATTAAAGGTCTGGGACGAATGGATCTCCGAACTGGATTGAGCCCCGCCTTCACGCCGTCATCTTCAGCCCGACGATGCCGGCAACTATCAACGCGATACAACCGATACGCACTGCGGTAGCCGGTTCGGCAAAAATTATCATTCCCAAAATGGCCGCCCCAACCGTTCCGATCCCCGTCCACACCGCATATGCCGTGCCGATCGGCAGCGTCCGCACAGCCAAAGACAAAAAGTAGAAACTGACTAGCATGCCCGCCGCGGTTAGTACACTCGGCACCAATTTCGACCAGCCGTCAGTATATTTCAAACCTATCGCCCACCCGATCTCAAATAGCCCTGCGATCAGCAAATATATCCAATTCATTAGTATCCTCCAATAACAAAAGAACGGCCCCTGACCGTTGTGGTCAAAAGGGCCGTCCCATTCGAAAAGTTCCGCAACGCAGGGTCGTCCCTGCTCGCGATCGGTGTTCTATTTTACAACAGTTATCTCTCTCGTGGTGGAATTGTAACCGCCGTTATCGACAACATTTCCCGCGTCGTCCACCAGCTCCAGCTTAACATTGTGCTTACCGCCCGCCCAACCCGTCAGCCAGATCGGTTCCCATTTATCGATATATTGCGGCTCGCTGCCATCCACCGACCAACGAACCCGAAACGTTCCGCCGTCACCTTTCAGCTTTGCATTGGCAAGCCAGAAATCTATCATGATCGGGTCGGCGTCCGCACCCTTATATTCGCCTTTCGGCCTGCTGTAGGTAAGCAAAGGCTTTGCGGCATCAACAGCTCCGGCGGTCGAATTCTGCATATCTTTACCTTCCGGCGTCGGTTTTACATTTGCCTGGCCGTTGGCGTTCGCCGGGGCATTTGACATCTGTTGGTTCGTATTTCCCACCGTCGCCGGTTTAGCGCTGTCGGCTCCTCCATTCTTTACGGTAAATCGAACCATTTGAAACGCTCCTTCGTTCTTGTAGCTTTCGTGCCACGGACGCGAAGGGAAGAACCGCAGCGTGTGCTCGCCATCAGCCACGTTTCGCAATTCAAATTCATGCCCCAGATCGTAATATGCCTCGTACGGCTGATTGTCCAAGATCACGTGAATGTGGTTGCCCATTTTGGTTTCCGGATCCATATGCGGCATATAACCCTTCAGATCGCCGCTTATTTCGAGCTTGATCTTGACCGTCGAACTTTCAACGATCGAGCCGGCTTTTGGTTCAAGAACTTTCAGCACAGGTTTTGCTTCGTCCTGTTCGCCACGCGAAGCCATCTTATCTTTAACACTTTGCGGCCGCTCCACCACCGAAAGCTTTTGCGGCGCGGGCGAGGCCGACGAATTTGCCGGCGTCGAAGAATTGTTGACACCCGTATTGTTTGCCGCCGGGGCTCCGCAGCCCGCCGCCAGAACAGAAATGCCTCCGATCAATATAAGAGATTTCAAACTCATAAATTCCTCCTGATAAGACCTTTACCCGTTCACGCTTGCCGCTGTTTCGGCGTATTCAAATACTTGTTCAAAATTCGCTATCAGCAATTCTTCGACCTCTTCCATCGCTATATTGCGGCCCAGCAAGCGGTCAACCGATGTCACCGGTTCTCCTTCGCATGCAATTATCCAATTGTAATAGCTCAGATCCGTATTCACATTCAAGGCAAAACCATGTGTTGTCACCCACCGTTTGAGATGAACGCCAATGGCGGCGACCTTGCCTTCGATGGTGTGAACGCCCGTCAGACCATCGATGCGAAAAGCTTCAATACCAAGGTCCGCCATCGTCCGAATGAGCACTTCTTCGATGTCACGCACATATTTATGCACGTCTTCCCGCTCCGGTGACAGGCTGATTATCGGATACCCGACGATCTGGCCCAGTCCATGATAGGTTACCTTTCCGCCACGGTCCGTTTCGAAAACTTCGACCCCAAGCTTTTTTAAAAGCTCAGCGGTTGCCAAAACCCCGTCTTGTTTGGCACGACGGCCGATCGTAAATGTGTGCGGATGTTCCAACAATAGAAAATAGTCCTGAGCCCGACGCGAAATGACATCCGCCTCCAACTGTTTTTGCAGGTCCAATCCATCAGCATAAGCAACCCGCCCCAGCCGCCGAACCTCTAAATTCCGCATAAGCATCTATTATATGATAAGATTTTTTCACCTTTTTGAACAGACGAAACAAAATATGAAAATCATACGATCCGCAATCCTCATCGCTCTTTCGCTTATGGTTCTCGGAGTTTCAGCCGAAGCTCAGCGAACCCGCCGTCCGGCAAAACGAACACCTGTACCAAAAGTGGTAAAAACGCCGGCACCCGCATTCGGCGACTTAAAGGTCGCGCGCGAAAAGGTCGCCAATCAGATCGAAAATGTGTCAAAATTCCGTGCTATTCTTGGCCCTGTCGGCAAAAGCATTGAAGATTTCGAACGCGAGGCAAAATCGAAAAAGCTCTCCAAAGCCGCTTTTGACGCAAACGAATTGAACAAAAGAAAGGTCATTCAGGCGATCCGCAACCTGCGGGCGGGTTTGGCTGCTCTCGAGGTGGATTTCCGCACAAAGGCTCCGCTTAGCCGCTACCTCGTTAATATTCAAGGTATTACGGAGCTAAGCGCCCGTTCCGAAGATCTCGCATTGGCGGGCCGCTTCACAGATGCCGCAACTCCGCTTTCCGGCATTATCGATAAGCTGAATACGACCCAAACCGCGATGAAATAAAAACTACGGTTTGATCAAATTTGAAACACCGGCCGGTTCACACGGGCCGGTCCCATCTGCTTTGGCGAGCGACGCCTGCGGTTTCGGTTTTCCCTTGTCCAATTCAAGTTTTTCGCGGATAAATTTTTCCACATCATCGCGCATCAATTCTCCATTGACCACATTTGCTTTTTTAACGAAAACCTCGCCCGTCGGCTGCACATTTGCCGGTTCAATGAAAACGTACCATGGCGAACCCCAATTTCGCGTATCGCCGGCGGCCAGCCGATATTGATAATGTGTAGTTTTTTGCTTGTCTGTTCGCAACGCCGATTCGTAAACGATCGGAAAAGTGAGCTTGAACTTGGCGACGTGTTCTTGAATCGAGCTGAGCGGATCGTATTCCCCCACACCAACGACCTGTAGTCCTTTTGCAGAATATTTATCGTAAAGGTCGCGTACAAATTCGACGTCGTGCCGCCAGTTTGGGCACCACGGCGCAAAATAGACCACAAGCGTCAATTTCTTCCCGGCTGCAAGGTCGCGGAGCGAACTTTCGCCTTCGCCTTTGACATTCGAAAACGTCCAATTCTTATATTCGAACTCTTTCGATACGATCGGAGCTTGTTCGTTCTGAGCCACTGCCGACCCCGCCAAGCCCGCCGCCAATAATAGGAACATTACAAAAAATTGTTTCATATCAGATCTCGCTTTTAAGAATTACAGACTACGCCTTCAGATGATGAAATTCAATCATTTAGTTGGCAGCCGTATTCTTAGGCGACAATTTGCGCACCCAATACCGTATATTGAGATATACGCCTGTCAAACCGGACAGTGTCGCCAATACCGAAAATATTATTAACAGCGTCACCTGCCAACTGCCCGCAAAATAATAGAAATGAGCTTCGCGGAAAAATCGTGTTCGGGCTGATGGCGGCGGCGAGAACTTGGCTTCGCCCGTTTCAGCATCGATAAATATCGAATCGGCCCCAAGTCCTCCGATGGATTGATATTGCGGCCGCCCATCTCGCATCAACAGCGTCAAAGCCGTTGTCGGCAGCGTCCGGCCGGCAAGCGCATTCGCGCTTTCCATCGCCTGCGCCGGAGCGATCTTTATGCGGCCGGCGTCTATCCTATCGACCGTTCCGCCTTCGACCATGTTCGGCATGGCGTACAACAATCCGCTGAGCGACCACGCCAGGAGCGGCACAGCCGCGACCATGCCCAGCCACAAATGCATTCTATATATAAATTTGTTCATATCGCGATTTGGCTATTTTGCCGGTTAAGATTTTTTATCAAATGTGCTATTTTTGGTTTAGCAGCATTAGAAATTATGAGCACTCAAACGACCGTTTCAGACCTGTTCCGCCGCGCTATTGCCATTCGGCAGGCCAACGCCAATATCTCATACAAAGATATAGCGTCACAGCTCGTCAGCGAATTTAGCGGTAAACCGTTTCCATCATCCGCCCAATTGACCATTCCGGAATACGATAATATCGCCCCGGAAGAAGATTGGACCGCCGGACTGCCGATCGTTCTGCGCGGCATTCAGACCGAAGATTGGAAAGAGATCGCTCACGGCATTATCATCAGCCTGCAGCAGATCGAAGATTATCCGAAAGAATCCGGACGCGAAGATGCTCCCGAAAAGCAGTGGCGCAATCGCCACAAAGGCATCGCGGAAGCCGAAGAAAAGAACATGACGAAATGGATGCCCGAAGATCTGATGGCCGCAGCCAAGCGAAGCGCCGGACAGTGACCCTAAATGTCTATTTGCATACCATCTTTCGCCGCTATGACATCACATGGCGGCGAAAATCTTTTTACCATCTCGCCAAGATCTTTCCCATCCCATTCCGGATAAAAATGGGTGAACACTGCTTTTTCCGGTTTGGCCTTCCGCACAATGAACATCGCCTCTGCCAGCTCCAGATGTTTTTCAACGGGTTTTTTGGCGATGAACGAACATTCCATCAGCAATGTTGAACAACCCTGTGCGAAAGCCGCGATGACCTCCGAAAATCCGGTATCCGCCGTATATACCAGCGAACGCCCGTCGCGTGATAAATGGATCGCACAGCTTTCGTCGGTGTGCGGCGTCGGCCACGTAACCGCCCGCAGGCCCGGCACGATCTCGAACGGAGTGTCCGGCTCCACCTCGCCTATTTCTAATGGAAACGGCTGTTTGAAGATGCCGTAATCGTAGGCCCCGTCAAACGCATTCAAAAGATCGAGGATGCCGGCCGGCCCGTATATGCACAAAGGCTTTTCCCGCTCTTGTGTTGCTTCGGCATGTTTTAATCCATTTAATAGCGGGGCCAGTCCGCCGACATGGTCGAGGTGAAAATGTGAGATCCAGATCGCGTCCAGCCCGGCCCAGTCAAGCCCGGCTGCCGCCATTCGGGTGATCGAGGCGGCCGAACAATCCAAAAGCACTGAATGACCGCCGCTCTGAAGCCAATAGCCCGAGCTCGCCCGCTCCGCATGCGGCACTGATGTACCGGAACCTAACACCGTTAATCGCATAATTTCGATAATAACCTAAAAATCTTTCTTGTCAGCCAAAGCTATCTCTTCTATGCTAAAACTTTAGTTATGGACCATCTCGATATCTTAGCGATATTTGCACATCCGGATGACGTTGAATTGACCGTTGGCGGCACCTTACTGAAAATGAGATCTGCCGGCTATCGCACCGGTGCCCTTGATGTGACACAGGGCGAAATGGGAACCCGCGGCACGGTAGAGGGCCGCGCCGCCGAGGCCGCCGAGGCCGCCGCCATCTTAAAATTGGATGTTCGCGAAAATCTCGAATTGCCCGATGGGCATGTTTTCGCCGATGATGACTCGCGGATCAAATTGGTGCGCGTTTTGCGCCGACTGCGCCCGCGGGTGATCCTTACGCATCAGGAACGCGACCCGCATCCGGACCACGACCATATCGTTCAACTCGTTCGGGAATCTGCCAGGCTGGCGAGCATGCGAAAATATGACGAAGAGGCCGGCCAGGAACGCTTGACCCCGCCGATCGTTGCTCACACCGTTTTTTCGCGTTCTGTCGTGCCAAGCTTTATCGTCGATATCAGCGAATTTCTGGATGATAAGATGGCCGCCATCCGGGCCCACCGCTCGCAGTTCTTTTCAGCCGCTTCTACTGAGCCTGAAACGCGATTGACCAACGAGGGATTTTTGGACGAGCTCGCAAATCGTTCGCGCTATTTCGGTTCGCTGATCGGCACGCAAGCCGGCGAACCTTTCTATGTCCGCGAAGCATTGAACGTAGAAGACCCGATCGCCCTGTTGACCCGCCCGATGAATATTTATTCGTAATGGAAATTTTAGCCCCGGAAGAAGTCGAACTCAATAAAAAACGCCGTGTGCTTGATCGGCTTCAAGACCGTTTGGCCGACCGCGAAGAGGCCCTGGCTGACCTAAATGCCGAACTTGAAAAATTTGAAGCGAGGTATCAGATGGATGTCGGCCGTCTTTACGCCCAATTTGACGACATCGAAGCCCTTATCGCTGAAGAAGAGGTCAAATTGGTTCCCGACGATCAGGACATCCGCAAAAGGGCCGAAGAGCTTCGTCGGCGGGCCGAAGAATCTGCCGCCCGTGCCAACGATGAGAATTTTGAAAAGGTTTCGGTCCGGGCAAAACCAACCGCCGAAGCGAAAAAGGCTTATCATAATTTGGCCCGTGTTATCCATCCCGACCTTGCCTTGGACAATGCCGAAAAAGAGAAACGGCATGGATTGATGGCCCGCCTGAATGCCGCCTATTCCTCCGGCGACCAAACCTTGCTTGATAAATTGGCCGATGATTTTCGAGACAGTCCGGATCTGATCGTCGGCGATTCGGTCGGCGACGATCTGGTGCGCACGATCCGCCGTATCGCTCAGGTAAAACGGCGAATGGAGGATATTATCGTCGAACGCGCATCGGCATCTGCCACGGAGCTGCATGGCCTGTGGCAGCAATATCTCGCTGAAAAAGAGGTCGGCCGCGATATGCTTCGCGTTTTAGGTGAAAGAACCAAAACGCACATCAAAAAATCAGAACGCCGGCTGGAAAACCTGCGTAGCGTTAACCGATCGGCCGAAGAATATGTAAAAGAGAAATTCGGTATGGATATAGCCGATTTTAGATGACCGGCTTAAAGTGGTTTTGCTAGAAGCTCGGCACCGTCGCGGTCACCGCCGCTGCACATCGCCACGATCTTGCCGATGATGGTTACGTCGCGTTCGTCAAAAAGCTGGGGCTCGGTGTCTATGCAATCAATACAGATGATCCCAAAATCGTAGTCGTAGCATCCGCAGATCACCTGTCCGCTTTCTTTTTCGCGGATGGCGACCAGATCACCTTTCTCAATGCTGGCCTCAACGACTATCGCCAGGTCGCCTTGTTTCAAACCCATCTGTTCAAGTCCGTTGTTGTTGATCCATACGCCCTGTATGTCGGTCAGATGTTCCAATTCCGGCGGCAGAACGATGCAAAGTTCGTCGCCATGCCTTTCGGCGGCTATATTTTGTGTCTTTTCCTTTACCCGCCGCCGCTGTTCCATTGCCGCTTCAAAATCGCGGACCAATTTCTCGGCGGCCTTATCGCCGGTCTGTACTTTTGCTTCCTCGACACCTTCGATCATCGTCAATGTCGCAGCCGCAAAATCATCCATATTCAGCAATATCCGAGCGCGTGTCATCAATGCTTCGATCAGATAGGTGCGATTATCGCTTTGCCGCAGCATCGCTACTGATTCGTCAATGGTCGCCAATGCCTTTTTGAATTCCCCGGCTGAAAAATATATCTGCGCCTTGCTGTCCAAGGCATATGCAGCACGCGTTTGATCGTCCGTCTGCCGAAACAGTTCGACCGCTTGGTCGATCGCTTCATGGGCTTGGGTAAAAGAGCTGCGTTTGAGCAGCAGCATGGCCAGATTGTTCTCCATCACCGCCAAGTACGGCATGTGACCGGCTTTTGCAAAGTAATATTTTGCCAGTTTCAGGTGGGACAGCGCCTGTTCGTCCAGATCGAGATTCTTATAGGAAACGCCCAAGTTCGAATAGAACAGGCCATTCAAAAACGCATCGCCGAAAAATCGGAATTCCGATTCCATTACTGCGAATTCATTTATGTTCTGCTGGTGCTGATGCAGCGAGAGATTTATCAAGGCTTTCGTTGCGTTGGCATAGAGACTGACCGGCGAGCTAGATGGCAAAAGACGCGAAAGAGCCTCTTTGACCCACAGAACCGCTTCGTTCAATTCGCCGGTCCGCCAATATGTCAGCGCCAGATAGTTTTCACATTCGGCAGCCTTTTCGGCCAAGCCGGCCTCGAGAAATCTATGTCGAGCCTGAGATAGCAGATCTTTCGCCACGTCCTGAGAATTCGGTACGCGTCGCGAATGTCCGTAAAAACCGATAACAGCACCCGCTCTCAATAAGATCTCTGCAGCAGATTCCGGGTCGCAATCGGCAATATCAGGCCCGCCATCAAGCACATTCGGCCAAATTTCCGCCATTTCCTTAACGGCGGTGTCGTAACGACCCGTCCTTTCCAGCTGAAAGAGTTTTTCCGCAAGGTCTTGAGAGAAACGGGGGCGCGTGTGTTGAAGAGATTTCATAACACTTCGCAGCAAACGGCCGCGCTAACAGGGCTTTGTAATTATACGGTCGTTTGCCCCCTGTATCAAGACCACACCAATTCTAAGGATATTTTTTATGAGATACTTTGCCCCCTTCCTTCTTACCGTTGTTCTTTTTTCTTCTTCCGCTTTTGCCGATGGCGACATGGGCACCGGCGGCAGAACATGTCCACCTGGGCAAACTTGCTTTGTCGGAGACGGCGACATGGGAACCGGCGGAAAAACCTGCCCGAAAGAGACCTTTCATTCAACTGGCGATAGCCGGCAACCTGAGCGCGGCGATCTTACGCCGGAAGATCCGGCCTGTTTTACCGAACCTTCCATGTTTGATCTTGTCGAGGCCTTTTTGACCTCGCTGCTTTAGTCTTCTTTATCGGGAACGGCCGCCTGTACCCGCGGCTTTTCTGACATTAATCTGCTGGGCGGCAGCACGATCTTTTTACCTGAGGCATCCGGTTCAATGAAAAAACTCTGCACCGCCCGCATACACTCAACCTTTATCAGGTCGCGCATCTCGTTCGTCAATACAGCGTCCGAAGTGTTTTGCTCAAAAACGAATTTGCTGCCTTGCCCGGTCAACAGCCAATGGAGTGAATAAGGTGTTTTTGCGGCGATCAACAGGAGGACATGAGGATCCGGTACGCGACCCAGCAAATAGTTCTTTGCAGCTTGATAGGAAATGTTTAACAATCGTTGAACCTTTGCCGGTTCTGTGGTCCCTCCACACACTTCGACAAACCTCTCAACGAATGCTATTTTTTCTTCGTGGAGTACTTCCTTCACGCTTGACACCCTTAAACGACTATGTAAATATAATACACGATCGTTGAAATTTTGCAAAGAATTTCCTTGGTCGATCAAAAGCTTTTACAAGTTAAGTTCGTTGCTGGTTGCTCCACGTAACTAGCGCGAAACGGGGGGAGACGGTGTGGGAGACGGCTCCCCCTTCTTATTTTAAATATTTGGGGTTTTTAAATGTGCTCGGCCGCCGCATAGGCTGATGACCACGCCCATTGAAAGTTATATCCGCCCAGCCAACCGGTAACGTCCACAACTTCACCGATAAAGAACAGTCCGGGAACTTTTTTCGCCGCCATCGACGTCGATGACAATTCGTCCGTCGCGATGCCGCCAAGCGTTACTTCTGCTCGCCCATAGCCTTCGGTTTCCGTGAAATAGACTTTATGATCTTTTATCATTTCCGTCAGCCGCAGCCTTTCTTTCGGCGAAAGTTTGCCCACCGCCCTTCTGCCAAATGTCTCGGCGGGCAAAAATGCGTCCACAAATCTTTTCGGCAAAAGCTCCGCTAAATAGTTCGCTGTCGTTTTGCCGGAATTTTCGCTGCCGGCAAAAGGGTCATCAATGTCCGGAAGCAGATCGATCGAAACCGGAACATCTTTTCGCCAATAATTGGAGATCTGCAGAATGGCGGGCCCGGAAAGCCCCCGGTGCGTGAAAAGTATGTTTTCGCGAAATGCCGCTTTTCCGGTCGCAACGACCGCCGGCAGCGAGATGCCCGCCGGTATTTGAAGATCGCGTTTCGCCGCCAGAGCTACCAGCGACGGCCGCAGCTCGGTCTGCTTCAATCCAAACTGGCGAGCGATGCGGTACCCCAGATCGGTTGCCCCGACCTTTGGAAACGAAAGCCCGCCGGAAGCAATGACCAAACTTTCGCAGCGGAATTCGCCGACAGTGGTATTGACCCGAAAATCTTCGTCTTTTTCAACACTGCTCACACTGATCCCTGTTCGGACAAGTGCTTTCGCGGATTCGCATTCGGCCAACAGCATTTCAACGATGCTGTGTGCTGAATCACGGCAGAAAAGCTGACCGAGCGTTTTCTCGTAGTAGGTTATCCGATGGCGACGGACCAGTTCCAACAGATCGGTCGGTGTATATCGAGCGAGTGCCGATTTGCAAAAATGAGGGTTTTGCGAAAGATAGTTTTCCGGCCCGACATCTAGGTTTGTAAAATTACAGCGGCCGCCGCCGGATATTAAGATCTTGCGCCCGCACTGGGAATTGTGCTCAAGCACCAACACCCGTCGGCCGCGACGGGCCGCATTTGCCGCACAGAAAAGGCCGGCCGCACCACCGCCGATAACGATCGCATCATAGCGCATCTATGAAAGATACCTTTCCCGAAGAATGTTCAGATGGTGGCGCACATGCCCCGCCATAATGAACGCGATAGCGCGAACCGTTATGTGATTATCGCTGGCCGTTCCCGCCGCTGCCCAATCTTCTTCGTTCAGATCTTCAAAAAGGAACATATTTGCCTGCCGCAGGAGGATAATTTCGTTGAGTAGCCCCTCGATCGGCCGCTCGTCTGCCCGGCTGGCCGCTATATAATCGTCTTGTTCAAATCCCGGCAGCGGTGTTTCGTCGCGGCGAACGATTCGTAGCCCCCGATAGGCAAAGATGCGTTCGCAATCAGCAAGGTGGCCGATCAGTTGTTTGATGGTCCATTTACCTTCGGCGTAGCTATACCCGGCCTTTGCCTCGCCGACCTCTTCTTTCAAAGCCGAAAGCTCACCGATCTGATCGCGAAGCACCGCTATCACGTCTGATTCCGGCACAAGGTCAACATACCCCGCGTATGAGGATGCGTATTCATCTGTTTCAGGACGCTTCATAGTAAGGTATATTAACAAAATGTGCGTATCTCTTCGTAAATGCTTTAAGAAATTTCTACTGGGCTCCTTTTTTACCGCGTTGGCGGCCATTACGGCAGCCGCACAGGGCGGCAAGGCAGAACCGCGGCGGCTCGCTTTCGTCGGTGAAAAGGCGGTGGCGGCCGGCAGGCTTTCGAACGGGCAGGAGATGGAATATATATTTACTGCAAAAAAAGGGCAAAAGCTGACCGTTGTTAATGGGAAAACCTCGCTTTTCGATTTTCGGGTTTTTAACGAGGAGTTTGATGTTGAGACCGAGTTTGAAAGCTCGCGCAGCCTGACGATCGATATTCCGGAAAGCGGCTCCTATTATTTTTTTGTGCGGAAAAAAATGGTCAACGCTCCTCGTACGGCCGGTTTTTCAATTACATTGACACTTGTTCAATGATCGGCGGCGGCGAGCTGATAAAGCTCACGGACCGCTTCCAACATATTCTGCTGACGCACCTGGCTTCCTGGATCCGCTTCGAGACAAATATATTCCAAGCCGTTTCGACCGGCAAAAACGGAAAGCGAACCATCATCGATCGAACAGTTTTTAGATGTTAGGTCGGCTCGCTGAACAACCACACTAAAGCCTTTTGCCGCAAAAAATGAAAGGTGCTTCGGTTGAGCTAAATAGATAAAGTTGTCGGCATCCGGTTCTTCGTTTGACCAAAAAACGCCCGCCGCCTGACCGCTATATCGGCCGCCTAGTTCTTTTACGAACGACCGGTGCGTCAGATCGGCATCTTTGGCCATCCCGGTTTTTTGATCCGCGTCTGTATTGTTATGGAGAGCAACGATAATCGGCGGAAACTTGCCGTTGACCGCTAGTTCGGCCAACAAGCTTTCGGCGAATGTTCTGACGGCCTCTGCGGTTCCGACCGGTGCGGAGCATGTCCTTCCGTTACCGGTAAAGATGCGGTTCGGATCGACCGAGAATACTTGGCCGCCTGCCGTAAACCGAATATTTCGCGACGTGCCGTTGCTGATCTCGATCAGCCGGCCGCCTTTGGCAGCAATGAATTGTTTCCCGATGTTGACGGCGGCCTGTTCCGAAGCGTGCGGAGCAAAAAGTGTCAACCCTTCGCCGTCCTCATAGATCGCCAGTTCGACCGTGGTTTCCGCAATTCGCAGTTGCTGAACGCGTTTTGTCATTGCCGCAATTGCCCCCGGGCTGACCAATATAAGTATCAAAATGATAGTCTGTCGCATAGTTTTCCCGGCATTAAACGCGGACTTTCACGCGGCAATAGCTCATTTGATCGAAAATAAAGTTTGCATCCGGCTCTTTTTATCGGATAATTTCATATAATTTTTTTTTTGGAGGTCTTTCTATCATGAAGCGATTCTATTTTGCATCAGCTTTGCTGGCAGCATTTCTGTTCGTTGGCAGCAGCAGCGAAGCCGTTCACATGACGATTGCCGAGCGTTTCGCCGCCGAAGGAGCGGTTCAAACCGGCGAATCAGGCGTTTATAAGTTTGACAAAGCTCATACCTTTATCGGTTTCAAGGTCAAGCATATGGGCTTGATCGACGTTCCGGGATTTTTTCGAGATTTTACAGGCTCGATCAATTACGACGCCAAGGATGCCGCCAAGTCCTCGGTCGAATTTACTGCCAAAGCAACCAGCATCGACACCGGTGTAGTGCCGCGAGATAACCACCTGCGCGGCCCGGATTTCTTCGACGTCGATAAATTTCCGGATGTTATCTTTAAAAGCACCAAGGTCGAAAAGAAGGGCAAAGATCTCTATATCACCGGCGATCTAACCATGAAGGGTGTCAAAAAATCTATTTCTTTCGAATTTGACGTCACCGGTTTTGTGCCCGGCAACGAACGCTCTGCCGCAAAAATGGGCGTTACCGCAGATACGAAGATCAACAGGCGGGATTTTGGCATTACCTACGGCAACAACCTGCCTTCCGGCGTTGCCGCCATTTCCGACAATGTACATATTGATCTGCAGATCGAAGCAAACAAGGAAAACCCGACTGTAGAAGCTAAATAATGAACCTTCGCCGCGGATCTTTCCAACCTAGGAACGGCTGTTTGGAGATGATATCAAGCAGCCATTTTCATACGCTCAAGGCGTCTTAAAACGCCCGCACTTGCGGATGACCGGGTTTTCTCTTAATCTTTTTCTGACACTTTTTACTGATTCTTATGCGACGCGACACTACTTCGTGGTACAGCCACAACCTTGGAATGGAAATGCCGTTGGTGGCTTATGGCCACGCGGGTTATCCGCTGCTGATGTTTCCGACCGCCGCGGCGGACTTTCTTGAATACGAAAGATTTTATCTGATCGATGCGATCAAGGGGTTTATCGATGCCGGTTTGATCCGAGCTTATTCGATCAATTCGGTCAATAAATACAGCCTTTTGAATAAAGAGGCACATCCCGGTTGGAAGGCAGAACTGCTTTCGCGTTACGACCGTTATATAACGGACGAGGTTTTACCGCTGATCCGCAATGAGTGCGGGCCGGACGCTCGCCCGCTGACGACCGGAGCATCGCTCGGAGCTCTTTTGGCGGTAAACACCTATTTCAAGCACCCGGACCTGTTTCGCGGCGTTATCGCCATGAGCGGAAGTTATAATATTTACAATTATTTAGAAGACTATTTCGACGATAATGTATATTTTAACAATCCGGCGATGTACCTCAGACATTTGAACGACGATTATCATCTACCGCGTTTGCGCAATGCCGATTCGATCGTCATCGTCACGGGCCAAGGATCGTTCGAGGCTCCGGACCGCAGCCGAGAATTTTCGGGGCTGCTCCATTCAAAAGGCATTCCGCATCTATTGGACGTTTGGGGTCACGATGTGAACCACGATTGGGTCTGGTGGCGCAAGATGCTGCCGCATTATCTGGACAAATTCTTACACGGTTGATCGGTTTTTCAGCCGCAGCTATTGCCCGCATTCGGCCGGATGCCGCGTGCGGGCTGTATTTTTTTCGCGGGAACGGCTAAATTAGTTAGTTTGCCACGCTATTACAATGAGCACAGCCGACACAGAAAACGTAAATCCTGAACTTTCGCTATTTCTTCCGGTATTGGACGAAGAAGATAACCTGCGGCCGATGCACCAAAAGATCAGCGCCGCTCTCGACGCCCTCGGCAAAACCGCCGAGGTCATCTACGTTGATGATGGTTCGACGGACAATTCTCTGAAGATCCTAAAAGAAATAGCTGCTCAAGACGATCGTGTGCGCGTTATTTCACTTCGCCGCAATTACGGGCAGACGGCGGCGATGTCTGCCGGTATCGATGCTGCCAAAGGCGAGATATTGATACCCATGGACGCAGACCTGCAAAACGATCCGGCCGACATCAAACGCTTATTGGACAAATTGGATGAAGGTTACGATGTCGTCTCCGGCTGGCGCAAGAACCGGCAGGACAAGCTTATTTCCCGCAAGATCCCTTCGCAGATAGCAAATCGGATCATTTCGGCTATTGGCGGCGTTCACCTGCATGATTATGGCTGTTCGCTAAAGGCATATCGTCGCGAAGTGATCCAGGACGTCCGGCTTTATGGTGAAATGCACCGCTTCATACCGATCTACGCTTCTTGGGCCGGGGCGCGCGTTACTGAGATCCCGGTCGATCACCATGCCCGCACGATGGGCAAATCAAAATACGGCATTTCGCGCACCGTCAAGGTCGTTTTTGACCTAATGACGATCAAATTTATGGCGTCGTACCAAACAAAACCGATCTATGTTTTCGGCACGTTTGGCATGCTCGCTTTCTTTGCCTCGATATTGTCCGGCATTTACGCCATTTTCCTTAAGATCTCGCCTTACATCGGATTGCCGCAATACCACGCGGATTTCGTTGAAACACCGCTTCCCGTGCTTTCAATTGTGATGTTCGCTATTTCGATCCAATTCTTTCTGATGGGCCTGCTCGCCGAACTTCAGGTTCGCACCTACCACGAATCGCAAGATAAGGCGATCTATGCCGTGCGGGAAAAGATCGGGTTTTGATGAATAAAAAGTTTTTCAGTTTTGTTGAAACGACATGGTTCACAAAGGGGCTCGCCGAATTGCTATCCGAAGAGGAATATTCAAAGTTGCAATGGCGTCTGATAAAATTTCCCGAAGCGGGCGATGTAATCCCCGGTAGTGGCGGTATTCGCAAAATAAGGTTTTCGGCAAAAGGAAAAGGAACTCGCGGTGGAGCAAGAGTGATATACTATTTGGCAGCGGCACAGGGAAAGATATTCATGCTCGATATCTATGCTAAAAACGAAAAGACAGATCTAAGTATTGAGCAGATCCGCACACTAAAGAAATTGGTCGAGGAATGGACGAAAGAATGAACACTGAACGTTTTGAACAGCTTAGGTCAAGTGTAATAGAGGCCGGAATGATAATGAGCGGTTCGCAAAAGCCGTCCCGCGAATTTAAGTATGAGGTCGTTTCCGACCCGGAGCCATTGCAGGAAATGTGGGCGGTATGTTTGGATTCAGATGACCCGGAACTGCTTATCACTCGCAAACTTTACTTGGTAAAATATGGCGAAACAGGAGTTTGGGTGCGTGACGAAAACGGCGAAATGATCACCTGCGATAAAGAAGATTTTCTTCCTGTTGCCTTTGCTCCCGAAGTTCAGGAATTATTGGCACAAGCAGCCTAAATGCTCTTTTAAGACTATCTGACACAACTGACTATGTTTTTAAAGCCGAATGTTTTATCGGCTTTTCGTTTTCTATAATGTGTTCGTTTGGCTTAGATTGAAAAAAGAATGTGTGGGATCGCGGGTTGGATAAACCTGGAACAATCGAATAAGAACAGCGGGGCCGAGGCGGAGCTGCATGCAATGTGCAATACCATTTTGCATCGTGGGCCAAATTCCGAAGGCATTTGGTCAGACGGCCAAGCGGCGCTTGGAATGAGACGGCTGTCGGTCATCGACCTGCACACCGGCGACCAGCCGGTTTTCAGCGAAGATAAAAGCGTGGTCGTTATGATGAACGGCGAGCTTTATAACTATCGCGAGATACGCGCGGAGCTCGAAGCCGAAGGTTTTAAGTTCGTTACCAAGACCGATACGGAGATATTGCCGCATTTATATCAGAAATACGGCGATGCTCTCGTCGATCATTTGAATGGAATGTATGCCTTTGTGTTGTGGGACACAAATCGGCGGCGGATGCTCATTGCCCGCGACCGTTTTGGCGAAAAGCCTCTATATTACGGCATCTTCAACGGCAAACTGCTCTACGCCTCTGAACCAAAGGCAATACTTGCCCATCCGGATGTCACGCCGGAACTCGACCTGAATGCACTGCGTCATTACGTATCGTTCGACTATGTGCCGGCACCGATGTCTATCTATAAAGGCATCAGCAAGCTGCCCGCCGCTCACATGATGATCGTTGAAAACGGCGAAGTGCGAACACGCCGCTATTGGGATATATCATGGCGGGCCGACACGGATTCTGCTCAAAACTACCCTCCTTACAAAGGAGGGGTGGACGCTACTTTGGGCGGACGGAGTGGTTCTCTTTCTGAGAAAGCTGATGAACTTCGGGAATTACTTTCAGACGCCGTCCGGATGCGGCTGGTCGCTGACGTTCCGCTCGGCATCTTGCTTTCCGGCGGGATCGATTCTTCGACCGTTGCGGCCCTTGCCGTCAAACATGCGACCGAAAAGGTAAAAACATTTTCGATCGGTTTCGAAGAAGATTCGTTCGACGAATCGAAATACGCACGTCAGGTTGCGACGCATCTCGGCACCGAACACTACGAAGAAAAGCTTTCGGCTGCGACTGCGGGTGATCTTATCGCCGACATCGGAAAATGGCTCGACGAACCGCTGTCCGATGGTTCGCTGATCCCTACCTTTTTATTGGCTAGATTTGTGCGCAAACACGTCACAGTCGCACTCGGCGGTGATGGCGGCGACGAACTTTTCGCGGGCTATCCGATGTATTACGCGCATACGGTTGCCGCAAAATATCTGCGACTGCCTTCATTCATCCGCAGCGGGCTGATCGAGCCTGTCGTTAAGGCTTTGCCTGTTTCAACAAATAATATGTCATTTGATTACAAGGCAAAACGATTTGTGCGGGCAGCAAATTATGACGAGGTAACGCGCCATCATTCGTGGTTTGGCTCATTTTCTATCGACCAGCACGACAAGCTGTTTTCACAAGAGGTTCTCGCCCAAACTGATGCCGATATCTATCGCGGCGTACGCGATGTAGTCGGAGCCTCCGACGCCAAAAACGTGATCGAGCAAATGCAGTATGCCGATATCAATTTCTATCTGGCCGAAGATATTTTGACCAAAGTTGACCGCGCCGCAATGGCAGTCAGCCTAGAAACTCGTGCTCCGTTCCTTGATCCGCGCGTCGGCCAATTCGCGGCGACCATTCCGGTCGAATACAAACTGAAAGGAAAAAGCGGCAAGTTCATCTTAAAAGAATCGATGAAGGGCCTTATTCCGCACGACATCCTTCACCGCCCCAAAAAAGGCTTCGGGATTCCGATCGCCGAATGGCTGAAAGGCCGTCTGAATCCGCTCCTGCACGATCTGCTTGCCGCTGACAGGCTAAAAGAACAAGATTTGTTCAATACCGAATACGTTCAGCGTCTTATCCGCGAACACGAATCCGGCGCCGCCTCTCACCACAAAGAACTGTGGACGCTGCTCGTCTTTCAGCTTTGGTATGATAATTTTGGCTCAGCAAAATGAAGATATTTCGTATAGCCTTTACTGTCGTTTTTCTTCCACTCGCGGCTTTCCCGCAAACACCGGCTGAAGTGATCGCAGATTTGCGGAAGACACCTTTTCTGGAAGCCTCTTCAGAATACGCGGAAGCTTTATTTCGGCGGAGTTCGGCTTTTATCCAAGGAAATCCCGCATCGCATCAAACATTTATCCGAGAAAACGACAATATATTGGTGCAATATTCCACAACAGATTGCTCACAAGAACACGTGATGTGGAATGCCCCACGAGGAACCATCACACAATTGTCTTATTTTCCCAAGGAACGAATTATGTTGCCCGATCTAAGTCTCGACCTCACTGGTTTTGATAGACAAAATATAGACCCGCAGAATCAGTCTATCTACGTTCTTTTTAACAAGGCAAAAGGTATTGCGATCCATCTTCGTCGCAGAGTTGTAACAGCAATAATTATTTTCCCAGATTCATCTTTCTCAGCGCGACTTTGTCAAACAGATGATGTGCAGGCCTACTATAAAGCACGGCGGTGGAGTTTTTATCCGATAGATAAAAGAACTATTGTTGACTACAATCTGTTTCCTACCGTAAACAACATCTCTATTGTTCCGGTTGTTGGGAAAGACGGTAAATTCAGTGTCTTGACCGAAGCGAGTGACCCTGAAAACGACCCTCTAACATATGTCTATAAAGTTGAGGCCGGAGAGATCGTCGGAAGTGGCAAAAATGTTATCTGGGACCTTACGGGTGTTCCGAAAGGAAAATATGAGATCATAGCCGCAGTTGATGACGGCTGCGGGCTGTGCGGAAAATACAAAAAGTCCACAATTGAGATAGAATAGGTGTATGGCAAATCTTTATCCACCGATCGAGCCTTTTGATTCAGGCAAACTGCAAGTTTCTGATATTCACGAGATCTATTACGAACGGGTCGGCAATCCCGATGGTATTCCGGTCGTGTTCCTGCACGGTGGGCCGGGCGGCGGTTTGGTGCCGACCTATCGTCAATATTTCGACCCGCAGGCCTATCACGTTGTGTTGTTCGACCAACGCGGATCTGGCCGGTCAACGCCGCATGCCGATCTTCGAGAAAACACGACGTGGGACCTGATCGACGACATCGAAAAACTGCGTGAAAAATTCGGCGTTGATAAATGGTATGTTTTCGGCGGTTCGTGGGGCAGTACGCTCAGCTTGGCCTACGCCATATCGCACCCGGACCGTTGTCTTGGCTTGGCTCTGCGCGGCATTTTTCTGACCCGCAAAAAAGAGCTCCAATGGTTTTATCAGGAAGGTGCTTCGGAAATATTTCCGGATTTTTGGGAACGATATCGCGATGAGATCCCCGAAGAAGAACGCGGCGATTTCATTGCCGCATACCATAAACGGCTGACCAGCGAAGATGAAGCGGTGCGGCTTTCGGCGGCCCGTGCGTGGAGCGTTTGGGAAGGTTCCACTTCAAAGCTTTATCCGGATGAAGATTTGATGAACCACTGGGAAGGCGCCCACGAAGCCCTTTCACTGGCTAGGATCGAATGCCATTATTTTACTAATAATTCTTTCTTCCCGACCGAAAATTATCTGCTTGAAAATGTAGATAAGATCCGCCATATACCGACCGTGATCGTCCAAGGCCGCTACGACGTCGTGTGTCCGATCACGTCCGCATGGGATCTGCACCGCACCTTTCCGGAGGCAAAGCTGACTGTTGTGCCTGATGCCGGTCATTCAGTTTCCGAACCTGGCATCGCTTCGGCATTGGTCGATGCGATGGACGATTTCAAAGCCCGTCATTGATAAGGCGGCTTTATAGTGCAAGTTGCCTTTATAAAGTGTATTATTGGTTTTTGCGGCACCCGTGCGTGAGGTGATGCCGTTCATCCAGCAAGGTCGGATCGGAGTGTTTATATGAATTTCGGAACTACAGAAATATTGTTGATCGTCGCGGTGCTTTTCCTGCTTTTCGGAGCTTCGCGGCTGCCGCAGTTAGCAAAATCTTTCGGCCAAACGCGAAAGGCATTTCGCGACGGCATGCGCGAAGCAGAAGAAGAAGAACGGGCCGAAGTCGAGAAAAAGAATCTTCAGGCTCCTGCACCGCAAATATCGGAAATGAGCGACGAAGCTCTTGCCGAAGAGATGCGCCGCCGAGCCGAGGTCAAATAGGCCGGCAACACTCGAAAAACTTTTTGCTTCTTTGCGAAGATCCTTTCTCTGTTCGTCCGTAGTGAAGCTCAGCTCTCCTTCACCCGCCGGCAATGTTTATAAGAGGAACACCGCCTATTCCTCGTCATGTTCCTTATCGCCGACGATAACGGTCGCTTTGACCGCAAATCTGAACGAAAGCCCGTTGCTGCTCTCGTCGATCAATTTCTCAAGCTCTTTCAGCACGTTTTCGCGGTCGGCCTCTTCCAGTTCGTCAAGCCACATCGGAAACAGGAGATCATTCGCCAAGGGCGATGACACGAATGCCGCTCCGTTTTCAAAATCCAAACTTTCGCTTGTCGTATAGGTCTTTATCCGCTTTAACCCCAAACTTTGGGCAAAGGCTTCCAATTGTGATACCTGCGGCAGTGCCGCGATCAAACGCTCAGCCGTTCCGGCGGCATCTTCGACACCGGCATTGACTATCGCTTCCCACAAAAGCGAATAGATCTCGCCGAAACTGCCCGCGGTCGGCATAAAAAACACGAACCGGTCGCGGGCCAATTCTGCCGCGTCCGCCAAAAACTCGTCATAGTCTCCGGTGCTTACAAGACTTGCATCCGCGATCACTAGGTCAAAGGTCTCCCGCGGATATTCACCGGAAAATTCGACATCGATCTCCGCCATTTCGGCCTTGCCGCGCGCCAGCACATTCAGCTCTTCGTCTTCGTTATAGCCTAAGATGCGAATATCCAACCCAAGCTTTTCTGTCAGTTCCAGCACATGAGCTCCCGTCCCGGCACTGAGATAAAGGATCTCTTTTTCGTCGTCAAACTTAAAATTTTTGTCGAAATTTTCGGTGAATCGGCGTGTCCATTCCGGTGCGATATACAGATCCCACAGGTACGCCAGTTCTTTATCAGTTTTTTTCATTGTTCTATTTTACCACGCAGCTCGCTAAAAGCTGCTTTGCCGCCACAGCGGAAAACCGCGCCGAACTATGCTAATCTCGATGTAAACATATGACCAAAAATGTAAAGGAACTTTTCGATCTTTCCGGCAAAACGGCGATCGTTACCGGAGGTTCTCGCGGCATTGGCTGTGAAATGGCCGAGGCTTTGGCAGAGGCCGGAGCTTCCGTAATGTTGTGTGCTCGCCGCGAAGAGGCGTTGATGGAAACGGTTGCCGAATTTACCGGCCGTGGGTTTGATGTTGCCGGCAAGGCTTGTGATGTTTCCCTACCGCAGGACGTTCAGGCATTGGTCGATGAAACCGTCGCCCGATTTGGCAAGCTTGATATCCTGGTAAATAACGCCGGCATTTCGTGGGGGGCCATGCCCGAGGAAATGCCTCTCGAAAAATGGCAGAAAGTGATAGATGTGAATCTGACCGGGTGTTTCTTGATGGCCCAAGCCGCCGGCCGCGAAATGCTGAAAAATAACAGCGGTTCGATCATCAACATCTCTTCCATCAGCGGCATCACATCGTCTGCGAACGGGCCGTTCTATGCCGGTTATGTTGCCAGTAAAGCCGGCCTGATCGGCCTGACACGCGAACTCGCCGCCAGCTGGGGTCGTCGCGGCATTCGTGTTAATGCCATTGCACCGGGTTTTTTTCATTCCCGCCTGGCTGATGCGGCCATCGACATTTACGAACGCTCCATCCAGGAAAACAACGTTCTGCCCCGCATCGGCAGCGAAGGCGAGCTGAAAGGTGTCACGGTATTTTTGGCATCGGAGGCCTCAAGCTATATCACCGGCCAAACGATCGCCGTTGATGGCGGAATGACCGTCTAGTTCAAACAATGGAAAATCTATTACAACCTTCCCCGGAACAATCCGCGATCGGCTTGCTGGTGCTCGGATTTCTTTTTGGGCTGTATCATGCCGTCGAAGCGGACCATTTGGCAGCTGTTTCGGCAATTGTCAGCGAACACAAAAATGTTCTTGCCGCCTCCGTCATCGGCGGATTTTGGGGCCTTGGCCACACCATCTCGCTCTTTGTGGTCGGCGCGTTGGTCGTTTTTGTAAAGCTCCAGATCTCCGAACGAACGGAAGGCTATCTCGAAGGCGTGGTCGGTATTATGCTTGTCGTTCTCGGTCTCAATGCTATACGCAAGATCTTTGCGGCGGAAAAGATCCATGCACACACTCACGAACACGACGGCCATACCCATACGCATGTGCATATGCACCACAACGAAACGGCAGAGATGTCGCATCACCGCTTCGCTCCGCGTTCTGTATTGGTCGGTATGATCCATGGACTGGCCGGAAGTGCGGGGCTGATGCTGCTGGTGCTGCCGACCATCTCTTCGCCCGTCGTGGCACTACTCTACATAGCCATTTTCGGCGTCGGTTCTATCGCCGGAATGATGATAATGAGCCTTATTATGAGTATGCCGCTTTATTTTACGGCCGATAGATTCACGCTTGTCAACAAAGCGATCCGCTTTGCCGCCGGGGCTTTCAGTCTTGTTTGGGGAGCTTTGCTGATCAACGAAAAATTTATTCAGAGTTGATCGCCGCCAATGAACAAGAACCGCCCGAATTTTTCCGGCACATGAAAATTCGGCTGCGGCGTATGGGTCGGTTGCCATGCCAGGTAGCCGCGATCGGGCTCTTTCCCGACGCATCGCAGCAAATTGCCAAGCCACACGTCGCCGTTAGCGGGTTTCGTTCCAAACGCGCTCCACGGCACTTGAATGGATGTGATCACCCTTCCCGGTTCGATCATCGATGCTGCTCGCATACCCGACCTATATTCCCAATCTGAAAGGCGCTCTGCTCCGGACATATCGATCGCCACATCAAGCCATTCGCCCGTCGGCGCGGCTTCAAACTCAAAATATCGCTGTGGCCGCTCTTTGTCCGGTGCGACGAAGATCTCGCACACATCACGATCCCAAAGGCCCATAGCCTTTACGGAAAGGTCCGGCGCATTTGAAACTATCATCGGTTCGGCCTGTACAGCTTCAAAGCGAACGCAAAGCGCCGTTTCCGTCCAGATCATCCGCGCCGAAAACCACCGTTCCCGCGGAGCGGCGGCGCCGGAATAATATGTCTCTACGTTTATTTCTTCGGCAATTTGCCATACCGGCGACATCACATCGGCGGCACCGATCTCGCTATCGCTGGATCTAACGCAAATTTCTCTCATTTTTCTTTTCAACGGAAAATAGATATATCGCTAAATGGAAATGTTCATTCGGGAGCGTTTATTACCTCCATCGCCTTTGCAATGTCCGGATCGCGGCCTGTGCAAACGTCATCAACACTCCATTTGGTCACGATATGCGGCGAAACCGGTTCATCGATCACCGGTCTTCCATCCGGCCCCCAACCGGATTGTGTCGGAACTCCCAAGATCCAGCCTCCGGGCAAGTGAAAATATTCGGCACCAAGCAGGACGCCCGGCGTCCGCCGTCCGATCAAAACAGCATCGGTTTTGGATCTTGCATGCCATGCAAAACCTTCGGCGGCGCTTTCTGTTTCTTCATTGATCAGGATCACCACCTTTCCCCGGTATTTCTTTTCACCGAGATCTTCGCTATAAAATGCTGCGGCGCCGTTATTGCCGCGCAAAGACGCAAAAATCTGATCGTCGGTATATGCTTTGTAAACGGGCGGCAGGCTAAGCGGATCAATATTCAGCGGCCTTTTGCCGATCGATTCCAGATATTGCCGCATAAGCAACGCCACAACTAGATGTTCGCCGGAGCTAAAATAGCTGTTCAACCGTACAAAAGACATATTGCCGCCGCCGTTGTCGCGGGCATCGATGATGATAGACTTGGTGTCCTTCAAGTCGTGCATCGCCGCATCGATCAACGGAGCGGCATCATCTTCAAATCTAACGGTTCTAATGAAGCCAATTTTCCGGCCGCGATCCACCGAAAATGTCCGCCACCGAATTGACGGATGTTCGGAAGCTGTGTGAGATTCGCGGCGGACGCGAACTATTCGACGGCGACCGTCGCAGCCCTTGACCTGTAGAATAGCGGTGCTGCCTAGATCTCCTTTTTGCCTATCGGGATCCAATATTACATCACCCGCTCGCAGACCTTTTGCCTGGGCGTCTGAACCCGCCGCAACGCTTACGATCACCGTCTTTCCTTCGATCAGCTTGGTGTTGACGCCGACACCGACCACTCCTTGCTGACGCGGAATACGCAAGGTCAAATGAGAAACCGGAATTTCGGCCAGCATTTGCTGCATTAAGGCGTGGAAAGTGCGGTCATCCTTTACCCCATTCACCCTCGGTTGGTAACGACGTTTTACGGCGTTCCAATTTATTCCGGCAAAGCCGGGGTCAAAGAATTTTTCATTGACGGTCCGCCAGATCTCCTCAAATAATTGCGGATATTGCGGATCCGGCTTGCTTGTGCCGGCGGCCATTTGCCCGTAGTTTACGATCGAGCTCAATAGTAAACACAAGAAACACGTCGAGATTCGTTTTAAATTTTTGAAGATCACTTTTTTGGTGTCGAATACAGCGAAAGAAGTTTTGCCAGGTGACCGAAAAAAGCCCGTCACCAAGTCATATTTTTCCCTGCTTTACCGGCGAGCCGCCGCCCGGCCCATTCGATCTCGGTTTTAACGGCCCGCCAAAGCCCCTTGCCGACCACTCGATAGGGCTTGTTTTCGGTAAAGGCAAGAGCGATCGCGTAAAGAGTGGTCCGCGAAAACTCTTTTTCATTCGAAATAGCAAAAACCGGTTCCCAATTTTGCGGCATAAATTTTGATTTGAAAGCATCAAGGCCGTCAAAATTATAAAATCTTTGCCCGTGTTTTCGCATCCACGCCAGCAGGGTTCGCAGCCAGATCGGATTATCGAATTTTTCGATCTTAGCCCGTTTCGATAGCGGCGAAAGCCCCAATGTGACATATTCCGCACCTTCGGCGGCAAGTGCTGCGATCGCTTCTGTCATCATCAATTCCACTGTGCCGTTCGGGGCGGATGGGCGATGTGGAAATTGTTCGGTCAGCCATCCGTTACGGGTCGGAATCGGCGACAGCACCAGAAAAGCAAGCACCTTGCCATTCAATTCCGCAACAAAGACACGGCGGTATTCCAACCTGGTCAATGTGTCCGGTTCGATCACAAAATGGAGCGGCGGCAGGCCTTTCAGTGTGAACCAATCGGCGAGACATTCGCGAAGCTGCGGGTCATTCGCTGCTTTTTTAATACCCATTCCTTGATCTCGACACCCTTGTTGCGGGCACGGTTCAGTTGGGCCCGCAGCGAAGCATTTTGCTGCATTATATTTTCCCACTCAGCCGGATGCCATACGGGTTGGGCCCCGAGCAATACCCGCGAATGTTCTTCGGAATTGTGCAGAGCGTTTTCCAAACGAGCTTCAGCACCAAAATAGCAAACGCCCCGGCCTGCATCAAACGCAGCCCTTTCAAATTCGGCCGTAACGCTATATACCGCCGCTTTGGCACAAACCGGTGCTCCGGCTACCATTAGAACACGTCTTGTCGGTACATATGCGACCACGGAATCGCCGTCTTGCCCGAACCAATAATGCATGCCCGGATTGATTATCTGAAAACAGGTCGTGTTCCAGCCATATTTGATCAACAGGCCACGGACACGGTCGACCACGGCCGGCTGCTGCTGCCCGCCGCTTAGGTCAAATGCGGCGAAAGACGTATTCATCGTTCCATTAGAAATAGGGGCTCTATTGCGACTGAGTTCCAGAATTCAAAACCGTCTTCACCGCCATTTTTGATTCCATCCTTTTAGCTCACGAAGCATTCGTATAACCTCACCTGTCGAAAGTGTGGAGTGCTGTTTTGCCGGAACAAATTCATTTTTGGATGGTTTTCCCATATTCAATATTTGTGGAGTGTTATCTCAAGGTCTCGGAACCAAAACACGAAAGTTAGTCAATATCGACAATAATTACTTTAGATTCAGAAAGTAATGTAAGTATCTCGGCAAGTTTCTTCGTGTAAGGTTTAAGCGTGTCAATTTTGTTATTAGGAGCATTGAGAACGATCACGCAAACTGAGATTTGGGATAAATTTTGTTGGTACTGAAGATTTTTATCCATGGTTACAAATCCGTCAAAACCATATGCGCTCAATAATCGCAGCAATTCACCATTGCGTTTGCCGAGCCATCCCATCTCACCGACAGAAGAAACTTCGTGACCTTTGAACTCAATTTTCAACCTTCTCGGAAGATTTTCATCCAATAGCAACTTCATTTAAAAATTCAGGTGAGGTGACAAAATTTTCAGCCAGATGCAGAACTTCTATTGCCTGCTCACGCGAAACTGACGGGAAATTATCAAGGAACTCGTCGAGCGTTTCGCTCTCAAGCCAGTCAAACAGTGACTGAACCGGAACACGGGTCCCGGTAAAAACAGGCGTGCCGCCCATTAGACCGGAGTCAATAGTGATCAGATTGTTTGTTACTGCGTCCATGATCTTATTTTACCCCATTTCAGCAACTTTGCTATTAACTATTCAAAACCGTCTTCACCGCCATTTTTGCTAGTTTCCACGTCCGGCCCCAGTCTATTTTGCCGCCGTCGTCCCGGCCCATCAGTTTATCAACAAATATTTTGCGGAAATCTTTACCCTCACGGCGGAGCATAAATTCTTTGGCGTATGGCTTTGCCGTTTCAAAGAAATTAAAGTCCGGATCGGTGATGATCCCAATGCCTTCGAGTGTCATTAAGGCCCGCATAATATAGGTAAAATTTGACGGCAGGCGAAATGGGTAATCGTACATCACATCCGCGAGGTCATAGGTCAGCTCTTTGAAATTTACGTCCTTCAGTTTTAGATTTAGATGAAACTCGAACATCTTCTCTACCACCGGCCGCACAACATTCGGGTCGGTGCCGGGTTTCAAGAAATCGAGATCGATCAGATCTTGGGCGATCCCAGCCGGGTCTTTGCTGACGACGTGAAAAAATGCGTCGATCATCTTCGACTGCAGCTGAGGCGTAATGCGGCCGACCATACCGAAATCAAAGAAAGCCAGCCGCCCGTCCGGCATCACCAACAAATTGCCGGGGTGCGGGTCGGCATGAAAAAATCCATCTTCCAAAAGCTGTTTCAGATAAGTTTTGATCAGCAGGCGATTGACCTTTGCCGGCGAAATGCCCAGCCTGTCCTGCTCTGCAAGATCGGTAACCTTGGTGCCGTGGATAAATTCCATCGTCATAACCTTGGCGGTGGTGGCGTTCCAGTGTATATGCGGCACATGAATGTTATCCCAACCGGCAAAATTTTCGCGAAAACGCTCCGCGTTTCGGCCTTCGGCGGCGTAATCCATCTCCTCGTGGATCGTAGTATCAAATTCACGCAGCATGCCTGTCCAATCGGCATTTGCACTCAGCTGCGGATATCTTTCAGCATAGGCCGCCACCTTTTTCAAGATCGCGATGTCACCACGCACGGTCGATTCCAGATTCGGCCGCTGTACCTTTACAGCAACTTCTTCGCCCGTGTGCAGCCGGGCTCGATAGACTTGGCCGAGCGAGGCGGCCGCTACCGGCTGCAGCTCAAATTCGGCATAAACATCGCTTATTTTGCGGCCGAGTTCAGCTTCGATACGGGCAAAGGCGATCTCGTTCGGAAATGGCGGCACATTGTCCTGCAATTCGCCCAAAGCCTTTACGAACGGCAGCGGCAGCAGATCTGCCCGCGTACCCATCGATTGGCCGATCTTGATAAAGGTCGGCCCCAATTCGATCAGCTCCTTCTTCAGCCAGACCGCCTGTTTTTCTTGATTTTTTTCCCGGTTCGTTTCGCCACCCAAAAAAAACCATCTTAAAATTCCTAGAAATATATGAAAAAACCACAGCCTTATCCGGTAGAGATATTCGCCGTAAACCGCCAACCGTGTCAGACGATATGCCTTTTTCATTCGTTCGCGAGCCTGCCGCAGGTGATGATCTTTATGAACGTCCAACTGATCGAGATAAAGATACAATCCAAGCTTTCCGATAACAGATGATACACGGATCATCCGCAGCCAGCCGCGAACGCCCATATATCCGCCCCCGCTATCTTGGCTTTTGTCTGTCAACTGGCTCTCCGCCGGCGCATTCCGTCCAATCGGCCGTTTTACCCGCTGTGCGATCTTTTCCGGCAGCGGTCCGCGAGCGTTCTCCGAGGCTCCTGTAACCGGACCGTCCAAAATAGCTATCCCTGTGTTGTCTCGCTGTTCGTTCATTCAGCTAAAGATCTATCTCCTTGTCCATCGGGCGTTTCTATTTCTCTACTTCCTGGCCAAATTGCAGCAAATATCCATTGTTGTCATAGATGGCAAATTCCCGCATTCCCCACGGAAATGTTTCGATGTCATAACAGACCCGCGCTTTGTCCTTCAAATCGTTCCACATCGCCTCGACATCGTCTGTCGTGAAATAGAACGAGCCCGAAAAACCGATCTTTCCATGGCTCGTATGCTCATTCGGCCGGGCAAGCATTATCCAAACGTCATCTCGCCCGAGCGATGCCCAACCCCAGTCGTCATTCTTTTGGCGGCAAAGGAAACCGAGCACGTCCACATAGAAAGCTATCGTAGCTTCAAATTCTTCGGTCCACAGCATTGGCCTTAGATATGTAAGCCTCATAGAAACTCCAGCATATTCCTTACGCCGGCCCGATCGAAATAGTTCGCTGCCCGCGCTGTGTCGCGTGTGATCTGCTGCGTCAACGCATCGATCCCGTCAAACCTCCTTTCATCGCGAATGCGGTGCAAAAACCGAACCCGCAGCACATCACCGTAGAGATCTTGATCAAGGTCAAAAATATATGTTTCGATCGATGGTTCGACGTCGTTTTCGAACGTCGGCCGCACCCCGATATTTGTGATGCTTCGGCGCCACGTACCATCGACCAGCGTCGCCGTCGCATAAACACCGAATTTTGGTATAACGCGATTATGCGGCTTGAGATTGGCCGTCGGAAAGCCGATGGTGCGGCCGCGTTGAGCCCCGCGTTCGATCACGCCTTCGACCCCGTAGGGCCGCCCAAGCATTCGCCGAACAAGATTTACGCGGCCTTCAGCGAGCAATCGCCTGATCTGGGAGGAACTTATCCGGCGGCCTCGCAGGGCGACCTCAGGCACCTCATCGGCAAAAAAACCGAGCTCTTGGCTGATCCGTTTTAACAACGCGATATTTCCGCTGCGTCCGCGGCCAAACGCAAACCCTTTTCCCAAATAGACCTCGGCTGCATTCAGCCTTTCACTTACCACATTACGCAAAAATTCGCCGGCGTCGATCTGTGCAAATTCCGGTGTGAACCTAATAACGATGGCTTGTTCAATGCCCAACACTTCAAAATTTGCCAACCGCTGATCCAGGGTCTGCAGCATCGGCGGAGCACTTTCCGGATGTAGAACGGCCCGCGGGTGGGGGTCGAACGTGATGGCGGTCGGAACCGCCCCGATCGCTTTTGCACGCTCAACCACCGTTGACATGATCTTTTGGTGGCCAAGGTGCAGTCCATCAAAAACGCCGAGCGTCAGAACCGTCGGCCGCTGTAGATTCGCATTCTCGGTGTCGTGAAAGATCCTCATTGTTATTGATCGCCCAGATGCTTTTCGGGCACAAGATAGTTTTGTATATGATCTTTGACCGCGTCAGCCAAAGGCGTTGGCTGAGCCGCATATCCGGTTGCCCGAATTCGCGTCAGATCAGCTTGTGTGAAATATTGGTACCGGTCGCGAAGATGTTCGGGCATATCGATAAATTCAACATTTCGCGGCTTATCGAGCGCTTCAAAAATGGCATCGGCCAAGGCATTCCACGTCTGCATTTTGCCGGAACCGACGTTGTACAGCCCGCCGCGGTCGTTATTCATAAAATGCAGCGTCATATCGACAGCATCTTTCACATAAACAAAATCGCGGCCGAATTCGCCGTCGGCATATTTGGGATCGCCGCTTTTGAACAATTTAAGCCCGCCGGTTTCTCTGATCTGCTCGTAGGCTTTGTTGACCAGCGAACGCATGTCGCCCTTGTGGTCTTCATTCGGCCCGAAAACGTTGAAATATTTCAGCCCTACAATGCGGTCGAAATACCCGTTGCGTGCGGCATATTGATCAAAAAGCTGTTTTGAATAGCCGTACATATTCAGCGGACGCAGCCGGCCCAAATTTGCGTCGCCGTCTTCCATACCGTTTGAACCGTCACCGTAGGTCGCCGCCGACGATGCGTAGATGAACCGCTTGCCGCCGCTCAAAGCAAATTCGGCCAACGTTTTTGTGTAGCCGAAATTATTCCGCATCAGGAAGTTGCTGTCTCGCTCCGTGGTAGAAGAGCAAGCACCAAGGTGAAGTATGGTATGCACCGCATTGTGCTGCGGCAGATGGTCGATCAGTTCGTCGGCATCAAGATAATCGGCGAATTTAAGCGGGGCGAGATTTTTCCATTTATCGCTATCATCCATGCGGTCAACGATAAGAATATCGTCATGCCCAAGCTGATTGAGCCGCCAAACAACAGCACTGCCGATAAATCCCGCTCCGCCCGTAACGATTATATTCATAACTGTATGAATGATAATACAACGGCGTGCGGTCTGCACTTTTTCAGGCGACAGGCGGGTTTTCCACCCGAGCACTTTCCCAACCGATAATGGCGGCCTTGCGTTCGGTTCCCCACATATAGTCGCCAAAATAACCTGTTGAGCGGATGACGCGGTGGCAAGGGATCAGATACGCCACCGGATTGCTGCCGATGGCTGTACCCACGGCCCGCGAAGCCTGCGGCCGGCCTATCTCTTCGGCGATCCGGCCATAACTTGAAAGCCGGCCCATTGGGATCTTCAGTAAGCTTTCCCATACCTTCAATTGAAAATCCGTCCCCTTCAAGTGAAGTTTTATTTGGCTTAGTTTGCCCGGATCTTGCTGGAAAATGAAAAGAGCATTTTGCTGCAACAGGTCGAGCTTGCGAACCAATTCGGCGTTTGGAAACTTATTTCTCAAACCGTTTAAGGCGTTATCCTCATCTTCTTCAAACGCCATATAACAAACGCCTTTCGCCGTCGAAGCAACGATCATTGAACCGAAAGGGCTTTCGGCAAAGCTGAAATTTATCGTCAGAAGCTTACCGCCATTGCGGTATTCGGCGGGCGTCATGCCTTCGATATTCACGAATAGGTCGTGCATCCGGCTCGGGCTGGAAAAACCGGTTTCGTAAGCCGTTTCAAGCAGCGGCAGATGTTCCTTTACCAGCAGTTTTTTGGCGTGTTCGAGACTGAGGTATTGTAAAAATCTTTTCGGGCTCATCCCTGCCCATTCGGTGAACATCCGTTGAAAATGGTACGGACTGACATTGACCTGCTCAGCTATGGCATCGAGCGAAGGCTGCTCCTGAAAATTACCCTGAATAAATCGAATGGCTTTGGCAATGCGTTTGTAATTGATGCTTCCCTGCGTTTCCATAGCTATACATCTTACGCAGTTCGATCTATTAAATAAATCCGATTCTTGCTCAAAAAACCCACTCCACTTTCTTAAGAAAATAGTTCTCAACACGAAAGAATGCGCATTTACCAAGGCATTTTTAATGGGTTCGTCCATTTGTATTGCGTATCTCTTAAAGAGCCGCAATACAAATTAAATCCGTCGATCGGAAAATTAGTATGGACCCCTATTGCTGCTATTTTCGCGTAACGTTCCGGAGCGTGATATCTCAAAAGATGAGCCGTCAATTTTTGGCATTTGTATGGTATAACTTTTCATTGCGGAGACAAGCAAAAAGCGTAAGCTGAAGTGAGTCAATGCTCGATCGGTCTCCCGACAAATTTACGAACGACGAGCTTACATGAAAGATCACCGTCTCGTGCCAACATGTGCCCTAATATTAGGAAAACTATGAACCGAATTTTCGCATTATTTGTACTTTTTCTTTTTCTCGGAGCATCGACGGCAGATGCTCAATGGAACTCGTACAATCCATTCCAGACACACAATAACCTTCTGGTCAACAACGCGATCGGAAACGCCATCGTGTGCGACTCTTTTAGGAAGGCAGGCAAACGCTTGCCGGCTGAGTGTGCAAACAGGTCATCCCAAACAAACGGTTCGAGATCAGGCACGACAGGTTCGACCGCCGCCCAACGGCCGCTCGCTGTTACTGGTAAGTTCACACCAACCGCCGGAGCAGAATCTTTCGAGATGATCGCGGCAAGCATCTCGGATGATCCAAGTGAAAAGCAGCTTCTTGTACAGGTCGCTAACGCCATGAATTCTACGATTGAACAGGAATACGGAGCGAAAGGCTGGAAGAATAATGTTGCCGGAGCAGTAACGTTCTTTGTCGCATCGATGCTCACTGTCTATTACGACAAGGAGCCGAGCGCCGCCGTCCAGGACGCAATATTTGATTCGTTCAATACCGCACCCGAGTTTGCCGCGGCCTCGAACAAAGATAAACAAGGGCTCTACAATTCGCTGATCGTCTTTTCAGGTATGCCGCTCGTGTTCTATATCGACGGTAAACGAAAAGGCGACGATGATCAGGTACAAAAGGCGAAAGCTCTTGCGAAACATAATTTCAAAACTCTGCTAAAGGCCGAGCCGGAACTTTTAAGGGATCTGATGTCAATAAATGTCTCAACGATCGAGTCGTCTGACACAACTGCCCCGCAAAACGGTAATGTGACGGCCGCGTTAGGTCCCATCGACGCGGAATATTCCTGCGTGAAACTTACATCGAAAAACGGAAACGCTGTGTACGAGCCTGTCGGCCTTAGCTTTACTATCGCGGGAAGCAGCTATTCTGTCGTTTCCGGCACCGGCGGCAGGGTCAAAGTCAGCGGCGGCATCACCCAGTTCTCAGGCGGAAGATTAAACGGATGGCGCGGAGAAATGCGCAGTAATTCTACTGGATCCTATCTCTTCTTTCGTGTGAATTTTACAGACGTCAGGCCCGGTGAATCGGTGAAATTCGGCGACATTCAATGTTATCAACAATAGGAAAAAAATGAGACTGCCAACCTTAACCATCGTTCTGCTTCTCTCAAGCTTCTGTTTCTCACAGCGGTGGGTGCCGGTTAGTCAAACCGCGCCAAAGTTTCAGATCTACTACGCAAAGTTTAGGTCGGCAGCACAAAAGCGTGATAAAGCCGCGGTTGCTTCGTTGACGGCGTTTCCCTTCGAGCGAAATTACGGTCAGGATGCCGAGAGCTTTGCAAGAACTGAATTTATCGCACGTTACGATGAGGTCTTTGAAAAAGCAAAGGTTTTTGCTGAGAGCGATCCGACACTTTTTGAGTTCAAGTCAGGTTACATAGTTGCTTTTGACCAAAATGGTTCGGGGGAAAATTACCTGTTCAAGCCCGTCGCCGGCAATTACATGTTTTACTCGATAAAACCCGAGGTCTATATAAAACTCGAATCGACAGCCGCCGATTTTCAGGCGTTTTATGCCAAGCTCCGCAGTGCAGTTTCAGACCGCAACAACGTAGCCATCGCTTCTCTTACACAGTTTCCATTCAAAAGAACAACTAGCACCTTCGATTCTGCTTCAGACACAACAAAAAGCGATACGGTTGAACTTTCCAAAGCGGAGTTTCTGAAAAAAATAAGGATCCCGATCTCAGATCTTCCAAAAACTCCTGAATTCATCCTCCACCACGACAGGCGTTTCAGCATCCTTTGCGAAAACTTTTCCGACGATGATAGCTGCGCTATCCCGCATTATTTTGAAAAGGTCGGCAACACCTACAAACTGACTGAGATGGTTATCGACGCCCGAAACTAAAAACCCGGCCGATCTATTGCCACGCCGGATAGTTGATCGCGGCCCGCATTACCAGCCCAAAATATAGGCAAACATCAGTGGGGCGACGATCGAGGCATCGCTTTCAACGATAAATTTCGGCGTATCGGCGGCGAGTTTGCCCCAGGTTATTTTTTCATTGGGGACGGCGCCGGAATATGAACCGTAGCTTGTGGTCGAATCGCTGATCTGGCAAAAATATCCCCAAACCGGAACGCCGTCGCGTTGCAGATCCTGGTGGAGCATCGGGACGACGCAGATGGGGAAATCGCCCGCGATGCCGCCGCCGATCTGATAAAATCCGATGGTCGAATCGCCGGTGGCGTTCGCCGTGTACCATTCGGCAAGCATCGTCATATATTCAATGCCGGTGCGGACGGTGTGCACATTCTTGATATCGCCCGTAATGACATGTCCGGCAAACATATTGCCCATGGTGCTGTCTTCCCAACCCGGCACGACCATCGGCAGATTTTTTTCCATTGCCGCGTACATCCACGAATCTTTCAGGTCGATCTGATAATACTCTTCGAGCGAACCATTTTTCAGCACCTGATACATAAACTCGTGCGGAAAATAGCGTTCGCCTTTTGCGTCGGCCGCTGTCCAGACATCGACCATCGCTTTTTCCAGACGCCGCATCGCTTCCATTTCCGGGATGCACGTATCGGTCACACGATTCATGTGGCGGTCGAGCAATTCCTGCTCGTCCTGCGGCGTCAGGTCGCGATAGTGCGGCACGCGTTCGTAAAAATCGTGCGCAACCAGATTAAAAAGATCTTCTTCGAGATTGGCTCCTGTACACGAAATTATCTGCACCTTGTCCTGCCTTATCATCTCCGCCAGCGAAAGCCCAAGTTCCGCTGTGCTCATTGCCCCCGCGAGCGTGATCATCATCTTGCCGCCGTTTGCCATGTGTTGAACATAGCCTTCAGAAGCGTCGATCAATGCCGCCGAGTTAAAGTGCCGATAGTGATGCTTTATAAATTCCGTAATTTGTCCGTTCATAATCTTGCTAAGGTGTTTTCCTAAATGATCCGTAAATTTAAATAATATCGCATTCGTCGCTTTTACGCGTCTCCCGCTTGCCCAAAGTGTTCATTGCCGCCGTCTATTTTTATTTAGATTCTTTTTCCATGTGATACAATGTCCCATATCGCGTAGGGAGGAGCCGAACAATGTATTACAGCAAGGGTAATTATGAAGCATTTGCCCGGCCGCGAAAGCCGTCGGGTGTTGACGAAAGATCTGCATATCTGGTCGGCAGCGGTCTAGCGGCGTTGGCGGCGGCGGCTTTTTTGATCCGTGACGGCCAAATGGCCGGTGAACGTATCACTATACTTGAAGCGGCACAGATCGGCGGTGGTGCGCTTGATGGCGCCGGCAATGCAGAGACCGGTTGGCTGATACGCGGCGGCCGCGAAATGGAAGATCATTTCGAATGCCTCTGGGATCTTTACCGCTCCATTCCGTCGCTTGAGGTCGAAGGAGCGTCCGTGTTGGACGAATTTTATTGGCTCAACAAAGATGATCCGAATTTTTCCAAGCAGCGCGCCACCATAAACCGCGGCGAGGACGCCAAGACAGGCATGGATTTTACGCTCTCGCACAAAGCCCAAAAGGAGATCATCGAACTTGTGCTGGCCTTGCCCGAAGATCTTTACGACAAGCGGATCAACGAGGTGTTCGGCGAAGATTTTTTCGGCTCTAATTTCTGGCTTTATTGGCGGACGATGTTCGCTTTCGAAGAATGGCACAGCGCTCTGGAAATGAAGCTCTATGTGCAGAGGTTCATTCACCACATTAACGGGCTGCCGGATTTCAGCGCACTTAAATTTACCAAATACAACCAATATGAATCCTTGGTGCTTCCGCTGATCACATGGCTGCAGGAAAAAGGCGTCAAAATAAAATTTGATACCCGCGTAATGAACGTTCGGTTCGATATCACCCCCGAAAGAAAAGTCGCTAGCCGCATTGATTGGGTGAGCGGCGGTGTGGAAGGCGGCGTTGATCTGACGGAAAATGATCTTGTGTTCGTTACCAATGGTTCATTGGTCGAAAACTCTGAATGGGGCGATCACCAAACACCCGCCAAATTCGATCCCGTCGTTCGTGATGGCGGCAGTTGGCACCTGTGGCGAAATATTGCCGCCCAAGACGCATCGTTCGGCAATCCGGATAAATTTTGCACCACACCGGAAGAGTCACAGTGGGAATCGGCGTCCATCACCACCTTAGATGAACGCATTCCGGCATATATCGAAAAGATCGCCCAGCGCCCGACGCGTTCGGGCAAGGTCGTGACCGGCGGCATTGTCAGCGTTCGCGATTCGTCTTGGCTTTTAAGCTGGACGGTCAATCGCCAACCACATTTTAAGGCACAACCCGAAGACCAGACCGTTATTTGGTTCTATGGGCTATTTACTGATCGCCCCGGCGACTATGTCAAAAAGGCGATGCGCGATTGCACGGGCGAAGAGATCACCAAAGAATGGCTGTATCACCTCGGCGTTCCGCTCGGCGAGATTGACGAAATGGCCGCCACCGGTGCTATTACCCGCCCGTGTATGATGCCTTTCATCACATCTTTCTTTTTACCGCGAAACGGCACCGACCGCCCGCAGGTCGTTCCAAAGGGCGTTGTCAATTTTGCTTTCATTGGCCAATTTGCCGAATCAAGCCGTGATTGTATCTTTACCACCGAATATTCGGTCAGAACCGCCATGGAATCGGTCTATCAATTATTGAATATCGAACGCGGCGTGCCTGAGGTTTTCGGTTCGATATATGACGTTCGCGAGCTGATCCGATCAACATATTACCTCCGCGATCGGCATAAGCTCCCGGTTCCGGAATTTGCCAAGAAATATGTTACGCGGACCATTGTCGGCCGTCTGCTCGAAGAATATGGGTTGATCTAACAATACCCTGCACTCGGTCGGAGCCTTTATGTCTAATATCTTTCGATCGCTCACCCTTTTGATCGCGGTTCTTGCTTTTGCTTGCAGCGATCCCGTTGTCACCGATTACGGCCAGCTAAACGCCACAGACGATAGCGGCCGCTTTCAGGCGGTGATCGAGATACCGGCCGGCACGAATAAAAAGGTAGAGCTAGATAAGACGTCGAATACGTTCAAGGTCGATCAGCGTGACGGGAAAGATCGCATTATTTCATTCTTGCCATATCCGGCAAACTACGGCTTCATCGCCGGAACTCTCTCGGATGCGTCCACCGGCGGCGACGGCGATCCGGTTGATGTTCTCGTCATTGCGGAAACGCTCAAAACAGGCACGGTAATTTCTGTTGAACCGGTAGCAATGCTGAAACTTATCGACGATGGGGAAGAAGATTTCAAGATCCTCGCCGTCCCTGCGGACGATCGATTGAATGTCTTGAAAATAAAGGACCTTACGGACGAGCCTCAAAAGGGACAAGCCATCAAAGAGATCATCGAAAAATGGTTTTTGAGCTACGACACGGATCCGGCAAAGACCGTCGGGTGGGCAGACAAAGCCGAAACCCTGCAGTACATAGAAAAGAATAAAAAGAAGTAACAGTTAAAGCACGCGATCTTGGACCGCCATCAACTAATTATGAGCCGTTCTCGGGAAATTTTCGCGTAGTGTTCGGAGTCTGCAAATTATGAAGATTAATTATTTACTTATAGCGCTTTTTGTTCTTAGCGGAGCGACCGCGATAAACGCACAGCGATCGCCATATCAGCAGATGATGGATTTTAACAAGATCATCAACAACCGCATCATGAACGATATGATGAACAAAAATATGTGCGAAGATTGGCGCAGAAAGGGTCAGAAGGTGCCTGCGAGCTGTTCTAAGTACACGTCGTCAGGCTCATCTGTTCGCGGCACACCTGCGTCTGCTTCAAATTCTTCCGGTGCGGTCAATGCTCCGGCGAAAACAGGTTCGGTAAAATTCACGCCTGTTGCCGGCGATAGGTCATTTCAGAAATTCGCCGATGATAATGGCTCCAACGCAGAAGAAAAGCAGTTGATGCTGCAGATCGCGACAAGCACAAAGGCATTGTTCGAAGAGCGATACGGGCCAAAAGGCTGGAAGAATAACTTAGCGGGAGCTTTGGCATTTTTTATTGTTACAAACATGACTGTTTATAATGGAGCCGAGCCGAACGAGGTAGCTCAAAAGTCTCTTTTTGAAATGCTTAACACCACATTTAGCCAATCGGCCGACTTCGTTAATGCATCAAACAAAGATAAACAGGAATTCTATAACACCATGGTCGCTTACAGCGGACTTCCGCTTACATTTTATGCCGACGCGGCCCAAAAAGGAGACCGTCAAGGAATTGAAAAAGCGCGACAGCTGTCTGCCGGCTATATCGAAATGTTTCTGGGATCCGATCCGGAAAGCCTGAATAAACTGCTTACCTTGGACCCGGCTGGTATTCGAACGAACAATTGATCTACTGACTTCGGGTAAGCCGCACGTCAGATACCGAGCACCGATCGGCATTTTCATCTACATCTTGGGCGCAAGGCCGTCGTCGTAAATAAAGATGTGAAAACAAGCATTAACGCCGTATTCGATCAAAGCGTCCAGTTTGCCTTCGTTTTCCATCTGAGCCAGTTTTTGCATCACAAAATTCTGCTCTTCGACCGGCATATGCTTTCTTGCCAGATCAAAAGCACAGCCGGAGGTGTGCGGCGGTAATGAACCGGCACCCCGCACTTTGAACGAATTGGCATTCCCCTGGTTCAACAGCACCTGATAGTCCATCGAACGCGTCAAAGACGTAACCCGCAGCGGCCGACCAAATTTCTGGTAATATGCATCGGCCAATTCGCGCAAGATCGGCTTTGCACGCGGGTTGAACATACGCAGCAGCCGCATTCGCATCTGTTTGCGGTCCGCCGCATTGTTGAGATCGTATTTTTGCCCCGCGAAATTTCCGGCCAATTTTGAAAGCACTCCGTATTTCGGCGAACCGACCAATATATCTTTGCTATTCTCTTCAAATGAAAATGATTGAAATGGGCTATCCTGTGCGCTGCCGCCGACGTCTAAATAAAACCCGGTCGTCGCCATCGGCATTTCGATCAATTCGCGGTTTATACGCTTTTCCGCAAGATCGGCAAAATCCATCGGCTGGCGATAGCCTTTGTCGTTCATCGTCCTCAGCTTTGCCTTTTGTTTGATCACTCCATCGCCGTAAAGCTCTTTCGGCACGTTCAGACCCGCCGGCCTGATGCCTTTTTCACCGGGCCTATTCTCGAGCGCCTTTTTCTGCTGTTCGGCCAAAAATGCGGCCGTTACCATCAATTCTTTTTCTTCCGTATCCGCCGAACCTACTGAAACGTCCGCCACATTCGCCGCATTGATCTCGGTTTCGGGCATTTCCCACGCCGCGATGATGTCGTCCAAATTGTCTTCGTCTTCGCCGCCCAACGGGTCTATCACCCGCCGCGGAATGCGTGAACCGGGGTTTATCGGCGGCGGCGTCTTGCTTTGCCCGCCTCCGGCGACCTCGCCGGATCGCGGCATCAGAAATATCGCCACAGCGGCTATGCCGATTATCAGAAACGTCATCGCCCCGGCGGCGATCAAAAGCCACGGCGGCCCATCGCTTTCGTTTTCACCTGTCTTTTCCGCAAGGGCCGGCGCTAGCGGCACATCTTCCGAAGGTTTTGGCGTTGTCTGTTCTACCGGCATGGCGGCGGGCCGTGAGGCCGTGGTGCTTCCGCCCGTAATTTCGACTCTGATAGTGGTCGCACTGCCGATCTTCAACCGGTCGCCGTCTCGCAGAAGGCGGGCCGGGCCGATCAGCCGTTCGCCGTTCAAAAATGTCCCGTTGGTAGAATTTTCGTCAGCAACGAGCAACTGGCCGTCATCGATGAAAAAGGTAGTGTTTACGCGGGAAAGCCCGGTGTCATCAAGCTTTAGGCCTGCTTGATCGGTTCGCCCGATAGAAAGTTCGTTCTTGACCTCTACTTCCTGCGAACCATATAAACTTGCGATGTGAAGTACTACTTTCACGGTCGGTCAACTCAGTGGTGGTGATGTTCGTCTTCGGCCGTTTCCTTCAATTTTGAAGGATCCATCAACAGCGAAAATTGATCAAAATGGAACATCGTATCGTCTTTACAGTTTTCGCAAAAGAATGTCACATCTTCTCCGAGATACATATCCTTCAAATGAAAAGCAATAAAGCAGCCATAACACCGTTGGATGCGTTTGCCGAAAACTGCCAAAACTTCCTCTTTAGATTCGCTCATTGAAAAAACTTTCGGGTATTTGATAGTACCACTTTATTTTACGACACCGCGTTTAGAGCTTTCAAAGAAAGCGACCAATACATCAACTTCCTTTATGCCGCTGATCTCTTCCTTGATCTTTTCGATGGCCTGTGTGGTATTCAATTTTGCCGAAAGCAGCAAATAATATGCCCGCCCAAGAGCCTCGATGGTCTCCTTGCTGTAACCGCGGCGTTTCATGCCTACGCGGTTCAAACCATAGCATTTGGCGTGGTTCCCCTGAATGATGGCATAGGGCGGAGCGTCTTTAACGACCACCGAATAGCCGCCGACAAAAGCTTCCGGCCCGACCCGGCAAAATTGATGAACACCGGAATAGGCGCCGATATTCGCCCTGTCTGCCACCTCTACATGACCCGCCAGCGTCGCCGCATTGGCCATTATTATCTCATTGCCTACCTGGCAATCATGGGCAACATGCGATTGTGCCATCAGCAAATTGCCGTCGCCGATCTTCGTTACGCCGCCGCCGCCGGCCGTGCCGCGATGGATCGTTACAAATTCCCGGATCTGGTTGTTCTTTCCGACGATCGTATCGGTCATCTCCCCACCATACTTAAGGTCTTGCGGGGCAAGGCCGATCGATACAAACGGAAAAATATGCGTGCCTTCGTCGATCTTCGTGCGGCCGTCGATAACGCCGTGCGATTCGATGCGAACGCCCTCGCTTAGCTGCACCTCGGCGCCGATGGTCGTAAAAGGCCCGATATAGCAGCCTGTGCCGAGTTGCGCCTGCGGATCCACAATGGCGGTCTGGTGAATAAATGTTGTTGCCATCAGCTCAGGAAAGTTTGGTTTGGGTATTGGCGTGGGCGGCTCGTCCGGCTCTGACGATCAGCCAGGAAAAGACCGCCGCCGGAATGATCGCAAGTAGAAAAAGCACCGCCCCGGTAATTACGGTCACGATGAAACCAATGATGCCGAGACGCTTTTGGCTCCGGGAAAAGCCGAGTGCCAGCGGCACCAAACCGATTACAATGCCGAAACCGGCACCGACCACGGCCAAATTACGGAAAATTTGCTCTACGGTTACCTGATATTCCATTCTATTTGTTCTCCGCTGCGGCACGGTCGCCGATCACACAGGTTATCTCGGCCTCGGCCGTTACATTACCGTCCACGCTGGCAACACCGCGCATCTTTTGCACCTTGCTCCCGATCCGCAGTGCCGTCACTTCCAGCATCAGCGTATCGCCCGGAACCACCGGCCGTCGAAATTTAGCATTATCGATGCCGCTGAAAAAAGGTATCTTGCTGTCGCGGTCTTCAAATTCGCGAAGCGCCAATATCGCCCCGACCTGTGCCAAAGCCTCTATTTGCAGCACACCCGGCATGACCGGAGCTCCCGGAAAGTGACCGGTAAAAAAATGTTCGTTCACCGTCACCTGTTTCAGCCCGAGTATGCTGACGCGCGGTTCGAGTGCGATGATCTTATCGACCAGCAGAAAGGGATAGCGGTGCGGCAATATCTCTTGTATCGCCCTTGAATCGTAGATCGTCATTGAAACGGTTTAGATATCAAAGGTAAACAGCCAGCCGAAGTGAACTTCCGACCGGCTGCTGACCTTAAAAGACAACGCTCGATGCCTTAAAAAAACTACGGCTTAGTTGCCGTGGCTGTACCGGCCGGGCGGGCGTTGAAAAACGTGATGAAATCTGTCGTCACGTCGAATTTATCGTTAAAACCAAGCAAAATGTTGGCTTCTTCCAGCTTTGCACCGTCAAGGATCATCGAAAAGCCTTTTGATTTGGCATATTCGTTCATCGCTTTCAGAATGTCATTGTAAACCGGCCCAACCACCTGCTGATAGCGGCGTTCGTATTTTTGCTTGGCGTCTTCCTGTTCACGCTTGATCTGTGTTTCCAGCGTTTGGAGCTCTTCCGCTTTTGCCTGCAGCGTAGATGCATCCGTTTTTGCCGGTACACCCGGAGCCGCCGGTTTACGCATATTCTCGATCTCAGTGCCGAGAGTCTGATACCTCGTCGCAAGCTGTTTCAGCTTGTCATTCACCGGCTTAAATTCTGTTTCAAGCGCGTTCATCGCATTCTTGAATTTCGTGATCCCGGCTTTTTCATCGCCAAAGGCGTACGTATTGATCAGGCCGACCTTACCATCAGTCGCGGTCTGTGCGGCGGCTGATCCTGCGAAAATGGCCGCGAACATCAATGCAACGGCGACTAAACTAACTCTTTTCATTATAAAAAATACTCCTTAATATCCAGCGGGTTCAAGTTTCTGTTCTGATCTTGTCTATATTTGAAACAAAATATCCGAAATTTGTTGCCTGTCCGCAGAAAAAACCAAAGAACGACAATCTTATCCGCTTCGATCGACCGATGTCAATTTGCGGCTAGAACGTACGCCCGACCGTAAAGCGAAATCCATTGCGTTTACCAGGTAAAAATATCCCCGGCAGCTCCTGCGTATTGCCAAGCTTTGCGTTAGGGTTGTAATAGTAGATCAAGCGGAACGGCACGTTAACGATCGGCACCTGTACCCGCAGCTCTATACCGACGCTTGAACGAAAATCTTTAATGCCGCGAAACGCCGAATCGCTGACCCGCAGCAGTGAATTCTGCTGTACCTCGCCGCGGATATATACCGGCTGAACACCGGCGGGAAGTACATACGGACAGCCCGGGGTGTCGTTACAAAGCGAAGCAAAGTTGTTTGCACTCAGGATCAGATCGCCCGGCTGATAGTACATCAGGCCCGGATAAAGCGAACCGATGCGGGTGTCGATGTTCGGATTATTGTTCAGCACCAGCTGCGACAGCCGGCCGCCGCCCAAAAACACATCATCATCCAAAAATTCGCTGTCGATGCGCTGCGTTCCGGCACTGTGAATATTGAAAACACTGCCGATATCCGCAAAAAGGGCCAGCGTTGCCGGGCCAAAGATCGGAATGCGGTATTCAAAATTTCCGAGCAGCTGTGTATCGCCGCCGATAAAGCGGTAGTTTCGCGTGTAAAGCGCCGGGTTGGCGCCGTCCGGCCCGGTCAAATTGCCGAGCTGTGCGATCTGGTCCAATGTTCGCTGCGTCATCGTTGTCGGCACGACCGTATCGCCGTTCGGCGATGCCGAAACCGAGATATTTCGTGCCGTTACGTATGTGTCGAACGGTGCAATCGGGCCGATAGCACGGAAATTGTAACCGCGAATATCGTTCTCACTGCCGAGAAAATATCGTTCATAAAGCGGCACACCGCTGACGAACGAGATCGAATTCGCGTTGCGGACGGTATCCGTCATTGCAAAAGCACCGACCGTTCCGGCCTGAAGCCGAAATGCGAAAACATGTGGTGATTTGCTCCGTTTATTGCGGACCGGAATGAAGCTCGAATAGGTTACGCTTGGCTGGTATGTGCGAACATCGCCGCCGAGGCCCGCCAATGCGAACGAAAGAGCAAGCTGCGAACCGCGTAGTGTATCAATGCCGTTTGCCGCCGGTTGGCGCGTATCGAAAACGAAGGATCCGGTAATGCGGCTCGTCAAAATGTTCGGTTGGCGATAGACCGTCGGGATCCTCAGTTCCTCGTTCCCCGATTGGTTGATCTTCGGGTCTTGGATCGACGTTGCCGACACCTGATAGCTCAGCCCGACGCGTGAAAACTGTGTAAAGCGGCGTTTTTTGAACAGCAGTTCTGAAAGCGGCGCCGTCATGAAAACATTCGCACCATACGTGCTTTGCGTAAACAGATTTTCTGCATCCGTGCGAACCGTCGCATAGGGATCCAGCATTATATCGTTCAACAGATCCGTATTTTGCGAAAGGAAAGTGCCTTCGCCAAAAAAGCGGTAACGCTGGGCAAACACCGAGAACCCGACCGAGATCGGACGATCGCGAAAGTAAGGTTCTTGATAAGTAAACTGAATGTTCTGCTGCCGGTTTCCGGCTCCTACTGCCAACGAAAGAACTTCGCCGCGGCCGGCCAAGTTGTTCGTTGAATATTCCAGCCCGAAGAAAGAACCGCCGATGCCCGAAACACCACCGTTGAACGATATCTGTTGGCGCCCTTTTTCTTTGATCTTGACGATCAGGTCAACGTCGCCCTGTTCCTCATCCGTCCGGATCTCAACATCCTGGTCTTTATCGATCGGGTCGAAATACTGTGTTTGATTGAGGCGGGCAACCGATATCTCAAGATAATTCTGGTTGTAGATGTCGCCTTCGTTGATCAGGAATTCGCGGCGGAGTACGCGGTCGCGGGTAAAAGTATTACCGGTAAATTCCAGCCGCCGCAGCGTAAATTGCTTGCCTTCTTCAATGGTGATGCTGATATCGACTATACCTTCGTTCGGATTGGTCGGGTTGTCTTTGAATACCGGCTCAAATTCGGCGTTGTATTGCACAAAACCCTGCGAACCGTAAACCTTTTTCAGGTCTTCATAAACGGCGTCCTGCAGCCTTTTGCCGTCAGCGATCTGGCCGGGTCGCAATCCGATATAACCAAGTATCTGCTGTTCGGAAAAGATCGAATTTCCTTCGACCTTTAATTCGCCAACGCGGAAAACCTTGCCTTCGGTAACCGGTACAACGATCTTCAGCGTATCGTCCTTCGAAGAGATAAGCGGCAGCGGAATCGTCACAAAGGGAACGAAACCGGTGCGTTTAACGCCCAGCCCGATAACTTCCGGTTCGCCGATACGTGCCTGAAAATAGCCCTTTGAGAACATATAGGAACGCACATTTTTTTGCAGGTCATACTGCAGTTTGCGCATATCCAAAATGTCTTGTCCTTTGAAACGGCTGATCAGGCCGGTTTCTTTTACCAGTGTCAGCGAATTCTTTAATTCACCGTCTGAAAAATGTTCGTTACCCTGAAAGTCGATGTCAATGATGCGTGAACGGTTTCCCTGTTGAATATCGAACGTCAGTGCGATCGAGGTTGCAGAAACCTCTTCTTCTTTGATCTCTACTTTTGCATTCGGGTAACCTTTTGAAGCGAGAAGTTCGCGAAGGATGCGGGTTGCGTTGCGGGCTTTGACCGGGTCGTAAACGGATTCTTTCGAAATGCCCACCCGCTGTTCGCGAAAGGCCTTCAGGATATCTGATTCGGGCACGGCTTTCGAGCCGCTAAAGACGAGGTCGCGGATGATCGGCAGTTCACGCACCTCAAATATTACGTTCACGCCGCCGCGTACGCCTTCGGTCGTCAAAACACGGGTTGCGGTCTTATCAAAAAAGTTCAGCGATAAAAGTTCGCGCAGGTCGCGTTCAAGTGCCGCCGCATCATACGTATCGCCCGGGCGCGTTTTGATATAATACAGAAGATCTTCATCACGCAGGCGGCGGTTTCCCTGAATATCAACACTTTCGACGATCTGCTGCGCCTTAACGGCAGCAGCCGGCGACGTACTTTTCGCCGCAGTGATTTCCGCTTTTGCCTCGGCAGTCACCGCCAATAAGGCACAGCTCATAAAAATGAGCCCGAACGAGCGAAGATTGAACATATTAAAAACGACTTCCCTTTATAATTGCTTTTGGCAAGGCTAAAACGCCCACGCCAGATTCCGGCAAAAAACAGTAAGATATCACAAATAAAAAAATACTGCCTTTATCTTGCTCGGTTTTATACTCACGATAAGATTCTTTCCATCCCATCGAGGTTGCCTTATTGGCATCTGTGACAAACTTACGAATTATACAGACAAAATAGGTAAAAAGCTAAGCCGCAGCACGGAGCGGGTAATATCTTCTCAGCAATTGGCGGGGGTAGCCAAGCCGCCAACCGGGCGGCCGGGCCATAAGTCTATCTATCGTTGTTCACAAGCGGGCTTTGCAGCAGATCAAAATTCAGCGAACGGAATTTCAACCGATCGTCTTCACAATAAACCTCTATTTCACCGGCGTCTGCCACTTCGCCTTGTATCAGAGCCTCTGAAAGTTCGTCTTCAACATATTTCTGCAATGCCCGTTTTAGCGGCCGGGCACCATAGCTCCGTTCGGCCAGCGTTTTATTCACCAGCCACTGCACCGCTTCCGGGCTGAGCACCAGCGACAGCGAACGTTCGGCCAATAATTCGTTCAAACGGGCGATCTGCAGGTCGATTATCTGCGAAAGATCTTCTTCGGTCAGCTCATCAAAAATGATCGTTTCATCCAAACGATTGATGAATTCCGGCGCAAAGGTCTGTTTTACCTGTGCCAGCACCTGCTCTTCCATTTTTTCGCGGGTTGCTTCCGCACTGCCCTGAAAGCCGAGCGATGTCCGTTTTTGAATAAATTTGGCGCCGATATTCGACGTCATAATAAAGATCGCGTTCTTGCAGTCCACTTGGGTGCCTTGGGCATCGGTCAGCACGCCGTCTTCAAAAACCTGCAGCAATACGTTGAACAGATCCGGATGCGCCTTTTCCACCTCGTCAAAAAGCACTACCGAATACGGATTTCGCCGCAGCCGTTCGGTCAGCTGGCCGCCTTCTTCAAATCCGACGTATCCCGGCGGCGACCCTATGAATTTCGCGACCGCATGCTTTTCCATGAATTCGCTCATATCAAACCGGATCAGGGACCGCTGTGAACCGAACAGATATTCGGCCAATGTGCGCGCCACTTCCGTTTTTCCCACGCCCGTCGGGCCAAGAAAGAGAAATGTGCCGACCGGCTTTTCCGGCCGTTTCAATCCAGCCCGCGAACGCCTGATGGCTCTGGCCAGTGCGGATATTGCCGGCCGCTGTGATATGACCCGTTTATGCAATTCCTGCTCGATATTGAGCAGTTTTTTCGCTTCTTCGAGCTGAACGGCCGACACCGGAATACCGGTCCAGCGGGCGATCACTTCATCCACGTCGGCCTTGGTGACCTCGATGTCGAAAAACGATTCTTCCAGCGTTTTCAGTTCGTAAGAGATCAGCTGGTCTTCATTGGCAGAGGCCCGCTTCCATTTATCAACCGTTTCGCGCCACGAAGGCTCGCCCATGTCTTCGGCCTGGTGCCGCAGCTTGGCGCGTGCCCCGGCTTCATCCAACACGTCTATTGCCTTATCCGGCAAAAAGCGATCCGGTATGTAACGGCTCGATTGGACAACGGCCGCTTCTAAAGCCTCTTTGGTATAACGCAGTTGGTGAAATGCCTCATAGCGTTCGACCAGTCCTTGAATTATCTTTAAGGCATCGGCCTCGTTCGGCGGTTCGACCTGAACAGCCTGAAAACGCCGTTCAAGTGCCTTGTCTTTTTCAATGCTTTTGCGGTATTCGGCGGGCGTTGTGGCTCCGATGCATTGGATCTCGCCGCGTGAAAGAGCGGGCTTCAGGATGTTCGCGGCGTCCAATGTGCCTTCGGCCGAACCGGCGCCGACCAGCGTATGCAATTCGTCGATAAAGACGATATTTTCCGAACTTTCGCTCAGTTCGTTCAAAAGCTTTTTCAGCCGCTCTTCAAATTGTCCGCGGTATTTTGTTCCGGCCACGACCAGTGAAAGATCCAGCGAAAGGATCCGCTTATTTTCCAGAAATGTCGGAACTGTCCGGTCAACTATCCGCTGGGCAAGCCCTTCGATGATGGCCGTTTTGCCTACGCCGGATTCGCCGATCAGTACCGGATTGTTCTTTGTTCGGCGGCACAATATCTCTACCAGCCTTTCCAGTTCGGAATCTCGGCCGATCAGCGGATCGAGCTTGCCCGCGGCCGCATCTGCCGTCAGATCACGCGTAAATTCCTGGAGGTTCGGGGTCTTGGCTGCATCTCGCGGCGGCAAAGCTGATTGTTGAGCTCCGCTTTGCCGGGATATCTCATCTCTAAGGTCCACGAGCCGCAGACCGAGCTGGAAAAGGATCTCGGCCGCTATCGAATTCTCTTCCCGCAGAATTCCGATCAGCAGGTGCTCCGGCCCGATATGCCGGTTCTTTAGCTGCCGACTTTCTTCATTTGCATAAAACAAGATCCGTTTGGTTGCCGGAGCCAGGTGAAGTTCTGCCGATTGCGGGATCCGTTCGCGAAGCACTATTCGCTCTTCGACCTCTCTCCGAACCGCGTCAACCGTTATCGTATTGCGAAATCGAAAATATTTTGCCGCCAAACCCTTATCTTCGCGGACGAGCCCCAATAGTACATGTTCCGGTGCGATCATCGGCGAACCGTACTGCAGCGCTTCATAACGGGCAAAGAAGATCACTCGCCGCGACCTTTCTGTATAGCGTTCGAACATAAACCCCTTGACACCCCGGCGACATCCCTGTGCGGTGGTGTTCTATGCTTGTACTTTCAAAAATTATTTATCGAGCTTTGCTAATATAGTAGCAAAAGGCTTCAAAATCCATAGAAAATCACCCGGCGGATCAATTCGCCATATTTGAACGCGAATCGACGTCAAATTTGGCGTCGGCATCAACGGGTGCTATTTCTACTACGACCGCTTGCCGGCCCGATCGAATACCTTTTAAGATCTGGCCGGCGTTGCCCATTTCTACGCGCGAGGTCAAAACCCGCGAAACGCGCTTTGGCAGCAGCAGCGGTGCCGTTCGGGCGATCGAATCGGCCAGCCCGACAATGTCGCCGCCGCCGGCCCAATGCTGTCTGATGACCGAAGCATCCGTGCGGTTAAGCAGACGCAGCAGCGTCAAAGCCACTACGTAGATATCATCGACCTGGCCGATGAATGGAAAGAAATCCGGAATAAGGTCGATCGGCGATACAACATAGACGATCGATGCTAAAAACAGCGCCTTTTCCGCGGTCGAGACCCGTGCATCTTTCAGCAGGCGGCCGAGCAAAAGCAACATATTCGGCAAAAACATCAAAAAATTGCCCATGCGCCCTTTCGCTGCTCTCTTTTCTTTGCGGGTCGGTTTAACCCCCGTTTCGGTCGTTCGGCTCATCGAATCTCTCCTATGGATAAAGTCTATTTAATAACAGGGTATTGGTGCAAGTTTTGAGCACAAACGTTGTATGCTAAGTTATATACGTCGCGGCACACCCAACATATTTCGCGGCCATGATGACCTTATGATACTCGAGGAAATTCGCCGCCGTGCGGCTGCCGACATCAAGCATATCATATTGCCGGAAGGCGAAGACCCGCGCACCATTAAGGCGGCCGCTCTTTGTTCCGCTGAAAAGATCGCACGGATAACGCTTATCGGTGATGAGCAGCGTATCCGAACTGCGGCGGCAGAAGGCTCTTTCAACCTAAATGGCGTTGAGGTGCTCGACCATCGCCGCTCGGCCGAGATCGGCAAATTGGCTGCATTGTATTACAGCCTGCGGCGGGCCAAAGGCGGCACGCTCGAAGAAGCTGAAAAAGCTGTCGGCGACCCGCTTTATTTTGCGAATCTGCTCGTCCGCGAGGGCAAAGCGGACGGTTCTGTGGCCGGAGCGACCAATACTACCGCCCATACGGTTGCCGCGGCCCTACGATGTATCGGCGTCCGGCCCGGACTGAAAACTGTCTCATCATTCTTTTTAATGGTCGTTCCCGATAAAGCGTTCGGTGCCAAAGGGGCGATGATCTATGCAGATTGCGGCATCGTTATCGACCCGGACGCCGTTGAATTGGCCGAGATCGCCATCGAGGCCGCTGATTCATGCCGGGCGTTGCTGAACGTCGAGCCAAAGGTGGCGATGCTTTCCTTTTCGACCAAGGGCAGCGCCAAGCATCGCTTCGTCGATAAAGTCGTCGAAGCGCTAAAGACCGTAAAAGCCCGCCGGCCTGATCTGATAATCGATGGCGAATTGCAGGCAGACGCCGCTTTAGTGCCGGCTGTTGCTGCTTCAAAGGCCGAAGGCTCGCCCGTTGGCGGCAATGCAAATGTACTTATTTTTCCCGATCTTGACGCCGGCAATATCGCCTACAAATTGACTGAAAGATTGACCGGCGGAACGGCCGTTGGCCCGATCCTTCAGGGACTTGCCAAACCCTGCAACGACCTTTCGCGTGGCTGCAAGGCCGAGGATATCGTTGACGCAGTGGCCATTACCGCCGTTCAGGCCGCTTCCGAAAAAAGATAGATCCAAAAGATCTTAGACCCCGGGCGGCAGCACAACGTCATCGCGTTTCGGAAAATGGAACAGAGATGCCCCGACGCCCAATATGATCCATACGAAAAAATATTGGTATTCGAAGGCGAAGGCCAGAACCATGCCGAAAAGCGATACCCCCTCGCACATCACCAGAGCAATTACCAGGCCGTTGAGAGCCTCTGATGGGTTCCGGTCTTGAAAAGCACGTCCCTGAAATTTTTTCCTGAAGGCAAACGAAAAAAATATCAACAGCACCGAGGCAAGCATAAAACCCCCGGTGGTCGCCGGTGTCGGCCCCCACCACGGCTGCGTGAATTCGAGTGTGAAAAGTGCCGGACGACCAAAATATACCACCGGCAGCAGTATTAACTGGCCGACCAATATGCCAACCCAGATGACAACCAGTTGCTTGTAGATCTCGGCTTTCACCAAGGTTTGTTGCGGATCTTCAGATCCCGGATTTTCCATCATATATTCTATTCGGCCTCCAATTCCTCTTCTAAAAGCTGCCGCTGGTAAAGCTCTGCGTATTCGCCGCCAAGCTCCAGCAGTTCTTCATGATCGCCGCGTTCCGTTATCCGCCCGTCATTCAGAACGCATATTAGATCCGCATCACGGATCGTCGATATGCGATGAGAGACGATAAGCGTTGTGCGGCCCGCCCGAACACCGCGAAGATTGTTCAATATCGTCTCTTCGGTGTAAGTATCCACCGCCGAAAGCGAATCATCAAGTATCAATATCCGCGGTTCGCGGATCACCGCACGGGCGATCGCCGTCCGTTGCTTCTGACCGCCCGAAAGCGTAATGCCGCGTTCACCGACCACCTGTTGATATTTATCCGGAAAATCGGCAACGTCATCGGCCAACCCGGCGATCCGGGCGGCGTCTTCGACGGTCATACCTTTTTCGCGGTCGGCCTCAATGCCCAATGCAATATTGCCGCTGAGCGTGTCGCTGAACAAAAACGTTTCCTGCGGCACAAACCCTATCGAACGCCGCAGCTGCCGCAGAGGAAACCGGCCAACGGGAACGCCATCCATCAGCACCATTCCGGGTTCCGCATCGATCAACCGCGGCACTAGGCTGATCAATGTAGATTTGCCGCTGCCCGTCTTTCCCACAAATGCCACCGTTTGTCCCGGTTCGATCTTGAGGCTGACATTTCTCAAGACCGGCTTTCCGTTATAGGCGAACGTTAGATCGCGAAATTCGATGGCGCCTTTGATCGGCGGCTGTTCCGCTGCGTCGGGATCATCACGTATCGCCGGCACCGCTTCCAGAACGGTGTTGAAACGCTTTAATGATGCGGTTCCGCGTTGATATAGGTTCACAACATATCCAAGGGCTATCAAATACCAGATCATCCTCTGCAGATATAAAATGAACGCCGTGAAATCACCCGCCGTGATCTCGCCTTCGATAGCCATCGGAATACCGACCGCAACGATAATGACAAAACCCAGCCCGATGAAGAAGAACATCAGCGGACGCATCGCCGCGGCCCATTTTACCAATTGCAGATTCTTTGCGGCATATTCGCGGTTCAGCTCCTGAAACTGCTCAATTTCGCTTTCTTCGCGAGCGTAGGCCCGCACCACGCGAACCCCGCTCAGATTTTCTTGTGTCCGAGCTGTGATGTCCGAAAAATATTCTTGTATCTTTTCAAAACGCTTGTGTACCTGTTCGCCCAGTATCTTCACCGTCAGCGATACAAATGGCATTGGGATCAACATCAGCAACGTCAGCTTTGCCGAAAAGCTGAACAGCACAGGCAGCACTATCGCCAAAGCAAAGACCGCTTGGCAGCTGTATAAGATCATCGGTCCGACCATCTGCCTGATCGCCGCCAGGTCGTTCGTCGCTCGAGCCATCAGATCACCGACCCTATTGTTATGAAAATATTCCAACGGCTGATCGACCAATGCTGCGTAGAAATCTTCGCGCATATCAAATTCGATGTGTCGCGAAGTATTGATCAACAGCCGCCGCTGAAAGAATAAAAATATCCCCGCACAAAGATTGGCACCCAAGATCGCCAATGGATAAAAGGCCGCTTTTTGCCACGTAACACCTGCCGAAAGGTCATCGATCGTTCTACCCACCAGAAATGGAACCAGCAGCCCAAATGCCATCGACGCCAGAATGCATAATATTCCGGCGGCCATCGGCCATTTATAAGGGCGAAAATAACGTGCAAATTTACGCAGTTGTTCCATTGGCGGCTTTTATTCGATCAGATCTTTGAATAGGTCGAAAGTGCCGTTGCCAACAATTTTCCTTCGCTGTCCAGCATCTCGCCCGTAACCGTAAAAAGCCGCCGGCCGGCTTTGATCACCTTTGCACTGCATATCACATCGCCATCGATATGCGGCCGCAGATAATAGACATTCAGATCGACCGTTACGGCCCGTTCGTCGTCTTCAAGACAGGTGATCACCGCAAATGCCATTGCTGTATCGATCAACGTCGCCGTCACCCCGCCGTGCAGAAACCCGTGCGGCTGCCGCAATTCGTCTCGCATATCCGTGCTGACGACGGCCTCGTTCGGCGCAAGATCGACCAGCTTGATGCCGATATGGCCGTTGAAACCGCGCTCGAGCGCCCGTTGAACGCGTTTTTTGTGCTCTTCTGTGATCTCTTTCATAAATCCCTATCTCGCCGCCAAAAATTCTGTTGCTGAGACCTTTCGCGATCCGGACGGAACCGCAAATAGCGCGCCATCCGCCGCCGGCGAAAAATTGGCCAGTTCCATCGCATACCGCAGCTCCCGCGTCTCGCCCTCGACGGAAAAAAATTCCTGTTTTACCGGCATGCCGATCGCTTTATCTACATAGATCAATATTTCGGTTCGCCCCTCGTTTTGCAAGATCCTGAAAACCGCCGAATTGTCGTCGGATGATATTTGCTCCGGCCGCGGCCGTCCGCCTTCGTGCAGCAGATGTTGTGTCATTTCCACCCAAAGCTCGGTCTGTTCGCCGGCCGGAACGTCCGCCTCGGCATATATCTTTCGTTTTTCGTCTATCAGATATTGCTTGTCCGTCCGCAGGATCGTTCGCCCGCCGCTTTCACCGAACCTCTCGTCTATGCGCTGCCATTCGCCTTTTCGGGCGATCCGTGTCCGGTATTGTTTACCTCCGGATGTCACCACGATCTCGCATTGATAGTTGTCGGGTTCGCGGTTAGCAAAATAATGCGGCAGTTCGCTTTCAGCTATATTCTGAGAGCTATTCTCAGGCGATTCCGACCATATCCGGCATCCGGCGGTGAGCAATATCAGCGAAATGGCGAGCAGCAAAGATTTGGCGGGATTTGACAAAAACATTCGAGTATTGAAATTTTAACATATTGGCGGTTGCCGACAAGACACAGATGAACCTTATTATGTGGCAAACTTTATACTATCTCGGCGGTGCAGCCATATTGCCGTTTTCGCCCCTACTTTACCTGCAGGGGCAATATACGCGGCGAAAGGTGGGTGTACTTCCGGGTGCCGGCGGCGGCATTTCCGGCAGCATCGGCAATTCGCATAATGCTTTGAAATTACTGGTCATCGGGGAATCGACAGTTGCCGGGCTTGGTGCGCGAACTCATGAATTTGCCCTCGCCGGACAATTTGCCAAAAATCTTTCAATGCGGCTTGAACGCGATGTCGATTGGACCGTGATCGGCAAGAACGGCGTCACCGCCCGCCAAACTCTTGACGAACTCGTCCCTCAGATACCCGAAGGCGATTTTGACTTCATCTTGGTCGGACTTGGCGGCAACGATGTTTTAAAATTGAGCAGCCCGCGGAAATGGCGCCGTGATATGCTTGAGCTTCTCGTGCTCCTGCGAAGCCGCTATCCCAAAGCAGTCGTTTTCATTTCAAATTGCCCGATGATCAAGCTTTCGCCTGCCTTGCCGCAACCTATTCGCGGAATATTGTGGCGGCTTTCGAGAATGCACGACGCAAATATCAAACAGTTTTCCGCCGGGCTTGAACGCGTTTTCTACTATCCGCAGCCGGTCGGGCTCGAGATCGAAGGCTTTTTTGCCGATGGCATACACCCTTCGGAAAAAGGCTATTCCGATTGGTCCGAAGCAATGGTCGAGTATTTTTTCGCAAATCATAAATGGTGAATGCCGAAGAGAACGCAGCCGAATTGCGAAACGCGATCGCCGTCCATGCCGAATGGCTGCTGACGCATGAAAGCGGTCGTGCATTTCCCGTAAATTCCTCTGAATGTGATGTTTTTTCCGATGGCAGCAAACTTCTATTTGCATTTCCCGACCAAGCCGGCTTTCGTACCCGGCGCATCGTCAATTCGCTTTTCGATAATGATGAGATAGTTCTCGCGATAGCCGGCCCTTTTGGCGGCGAGATCGAAGAGATTCGTCTTGTGCCGCGCGTTCTGCATGGCACGCTCGCCGCTGCCATCGAGGTGGTGCGGCTTGAACGCGCCAATGCGGCTGCAAATGCTGTCCGCACCCGCTGTCCTGAATTGAAGATCGGCCGTATCGAGCTTAAAAGCGGCCGCATTGCCCGCATAACTGCCTTTCCGCCAAAAGGTGACAGCATTGTTATCATGACCGATGTTTCCGGGGCCGTTCGTCCCGAAACTCAGCTTGCTTCCGCGCTGCTTTGGTTCGAAAAGGCTTCTGTCCGAAAAAAACTGTCGGCTCGCGAAATATGGCTCATCGGTTCTAAACGGGTAATGCTTGAGCTTCGGCGACTCCATGCTCTGCTTCAGAGCCCGAACGCCGCCGCATTTCGTTTTTATGAGATGTGTGACAACGGAACTTTGGACCGCCTTGAGCCGTTTGCTATGAACGATCTGTGGAAGGAAAAGGCAGCTGCTCTTCGTCTGCCGGGCGAATCTTTTCCCAGCTCCGCAGCCGTTCGCATACAACAGCTGGCACCGGCGGAGATCGACACGATCTGCACGGCAAATGGAGAAACGCTTCGGTACAACGGCCTTCCGTTTGCGCGGGTCCGAACTATTGGAAATGTCGAAATGGCGTGGTTCGGAACACAAGGTCCGATGCGGCGGCTAACGGACGCATCGTGGCCCGAACTTGAAGATCTGCTCGGCCGCATTGCTGCCAGCCGGTGTGCGAGCCCGCGGCACAGACGGCACGAATATTTTCGTAATGCGCCGGAAGCCTGGCTCGAATCTATTCTTCGCCGCGATATCAAAAAGCTCGACCCGAACCTTATCTTATCGCCGCTCTATCATCAGTTTCCCACCTCTGCCGATAAGATCGATCTGCTCGCCATGCGTCGCGATGGACGCCTCGTCATTATAGAATTAAAAACATCACCCGACCGCGAAATGATCTTTCAAGCTGCAGATTATTGGCGCAAGATCGAACTTCAGCGGCGAAGCGGCGTGCTTCGCCAAGCAAAACTTTTCGGCGACCTCGAAATAAGAGATCAGCCCGCTTTGGTCTATACCGTTGCCCCGGCGCTCAGCTTTCATCGCGAGCATGAAAGATTTGTGCAAATGCTGGTTCCCGAAATTGAAATATGGCGTTTCGGTCTCCACGAACATTGGCGGCAAAAGATCAGGGTCGTCAGCCGCAGCGATCAGCGCGGTCAACTTTCGTCGCCGCCCGGCCGCACAAATTTATAGCCGATCCCGCGAACGGTCAGCAATATTTGCGGGTTGTTCGGTTCGTCTTCCAGATATTTACGCAGCCGCACAATGAAATTATCTATCGCCCGTGTATCGGTATCTTCCTGCAGGTCCCACACATCTTCGAGAATGGTTTTTCGCGAAATATTCCTGCCTTCGTTCTCGATCAAATATCGCAGCAGCTTTATTTCCATGAGGGTCAGCCGAACTGTTTCGCCGCCGCTTGTTAATTCCAGATTATCGAGATCGATCTTTTTGCCGTTTATATCCTGAATGCCCGAGATCGCCGGCCGCTTAGCTCGTTTTGCCCATTCGCTGCGACGGAGAAGCCCGTTCAGCCGTGCCATGAATATCTCAAGATCGAAAGGTTTCGGCAGATAATCGTCGGCTCCTGCCTCAAAACCTTTCAGCACATCTTCCGGACGGCCGCGCGCCGTCAGCATCAGCACCGGAACATAATTGCTGTTCATGCGAAGCTCTTTCGCCACCTCGAAACCGTCCATGCGCGGCAGCATTATATCGAGAACAACGGCATCAAATTGCTCCCGCCCAAGCGCGGCCAAACCCTCTTCGCCGGTGCTTGCGATCTCTGCCTCATAACCCTCAGCCTCCAGATTGAACCGCAGCCCTTGGGCAATGTGATCCTCGTCCTCTACTATCAAGATCTTCATATCAGATAAGCGGAAGTTGAATAATAAATGTTGTTCCTTCGCCCTCGCCGCGGCTTTCGGCTCTGATCTTGCCGCCGTGCCGCTGCAGCATCGCCCGCACGATGAAGAGCCCCAGCCCGGAACCTTTCCGGTCTTTCGCCGGCCCGGTTCCGACACGGTAGAACCGCTTAAATATACTTTTCAATTCGCCTTTTGAAATTCCGATGCCGTTGTCTTTAATATAGACCTCGAGCCGTTTCGGCAGCCCCGTCTGTTTCATCCGCACCGTTATTTTCGGTTCGCCGCCCGAATATTTGATCGCATTGTCAAGCAGATTCTTAAAAACCGTCTGCAGTTCATCGCGGTCGCCCAGAACGTGGGCATCTTCCATGTTGCCCGTAAAACGCACTATGCTTTCGGGTAGATGATATTGTGTACAAAGCGTCTTTGCGGTTTCTTTGATCAGGCCTCGCAATTCGACATCCTCTACGCTTACCGGCCGGCCTTTGTCCCGCATCCGGCTCGCCTGCAGCACCTCTTCAACGGTGCCGAGCAATCGGCCGCAGTCTGCCAGCATCACGTCATAGAATTCGCGCTGCTTGGCCGGTGCCACCTCGCGCGTCTTTAGCGTTTCAAGATATAGCTTGATCGAAGCGATCGGCGTTTTCAGTTCGTGCGTTATTGCGTTCATGAAAGCGTCGTGCTGTTCATTGCGGCGGATCTCACGCACCAGAAATATCGTATTAAGCGTCAACCCCGTTATAATGACGGCAAAGAAAATGATACCCACGACCAGAAGGGCCACTTCGCGCAGGTTCAGCAATATCCAGCCGATGTTGAGCGCGACCGCCGCCGCGACCAAGCAGATCCCGAATACCAGAAAAAATATCGTTGCCTTTTTTCGACGCATTCCTGAACCTTAGATTAAAAAAAGATCCGGGCAAAAGTAAAAGCGGATCTTTACTATTGCCCGGAGATCTATGTGTCGCGAAACCGGCGTCTAGACGCTTTCCTGTGCCGGAACTAGGTCCGGTGTCTCTGATATCTTGTCTTTCAGGTCATAGGCAAACACGCTTTTTGCCAACCCTAGCTTCTTGAGCGTGCTGATCACCATCCAATTGATGTCAATTTCATACCAGGCCAACCCGTGTTTTGCCGACCGTGGATGAGCATGATGATTATTGTGCCAGCCTTCGCCCCACGTAATGGCCGCGATCAATGCATTGTTTCGCGAAGTATCGCGCGAATCGAAACGGCGTGTGCCCCACAGGTGCGTTGCCGAATTGACCAGCCACGTCGAATGCCACCCAAGTACCACCCGCAGAAAGATCCCCCACAGAACCATCGGAAGTCCGCCGATAGCAAACAAGATCACCGCCACGACCACCGTCGGCACCCAATAATATTGATCGAGCCACAATTGGAACGGATCTTTTACCAGATCGGGACAATAGCGCTTTTTGACCGCCATCGAATGGTTTTGGGCCGTACCGCGAAAGATCCAGCCCATATGCGACCAGTACGTGCCGTGATTCGGGCTGTGCGGATCTTTATCAGTTTCGGTAAAGGCGTGGTGCAAGCGATGTGTCGTCACCCACGTCAGCGGGCCGGACTGCATTGCCAATGTGCCGATCACGCTCAGGGTTCTTTCCAGCCACAGCGGCACTTTGAAACCGCGGTGTGTCAATAACCGATGGTACCCGACACCAATGCCAAGACCGCCGGCAAACCAGGCTAACAATAAAGCCGCGGCCACATTCTGCCAGCTGAAAAAGAACAATGCCGCAATACCCAATAGATGAAATATCGTGACACCGATGATGGTCGCCCAATTGAGCTGGGCCGAATCTTTCTGCAGTTTTGTTGCGATCTCCATAAAAATATTACTTCTTTCCTTGTATATAAATGCCCCGCGGCATTTCGCCGCAATTAAAAGCCTAACAGCTTTTTCCGGTGTCGAATGTAAGAGTTTTGTAAGAATTGTCTCGGCTCGAACCCCTGGTTCCGGTCCGCGAGATCTCAAAATGTTATATAATTACGGCTGATCGATCCTATGGACTTCTTGCAGAATGAACTTGGTCTCGGCCCGGACGGGTTTTCCGGGTTGCTGCGTATCGGTTATCGCCTGATCGCGGCCGGCGTGCTGGCTGCGGTTATCGGCTACGAACGTGAAACTGCCGGAAAAGCGGCCGGACTTCGCACCCACACGTTGGTCGCCATCGGCACAGCGGTCTTCATTCTGGCCGGCATTCGCACCGAAATGAGTACCGACGGGCTTTCGCGCGTGATCCAAGGCATTATCACGGGCATCGGCTTTATCGGAGCCGGATCGATCCTTAAAAATCGCATCGACGGCGACGTCAGCGGCATTACCACCTCAGCCGGTGTATGGGTGGCTTCTGCTATCGGTGCGGCATGCGGATTGGGCCAGGTCGGGCTCGGCGTTGTCGGTACCGTGCTCGCCTTTCTCGTGCTTAAGGTTTTGGTCGGCGCTGATCGCCCTAAAAGCCGCCTCGTCCATTCCACAGACCTCGATTCGTTGATCGATAGGGATCCCAATGGCAAGCAGGAAAAGTAAGCTTCAGATACGCGTCGAATACGCGGCCGTTTGGCTGCTGTTTTTTACGCTCCGGCTGTTGCCCCGCAAGGTCGCAGTTTGGCTCGGCATGGCCGCCGGTTCGCTCGCTTTTCAAACCATTGCACCGCTCAGCAAAACCGGGATGCGTAATCTTGAAATGGCTTATCCGGAAAAAAGCTTCTCGGAGCGGCGTGATCTGCTCCGCGGCACCTTTCAAAGCCTGGGGCGGATGTTGGGAGAAATGAGCCAGTTTCCAAAGGCTACGTCCGACGGCTTAGCGGCTCTGATAGATTTCGACATTGCCCCCGATCTGTGGCAAACCTACGAAAAGCTTCGTGACGAAGGCCGCGGTATCATCATCATCAGCCCGCACATGGGCAATTGGGAAATGCTTGTCTATGCCTGGTCGACGTTCTATCAGCCGATGAGCTATCTTGCCCGGCCACTTGATAATCCGTTGATCGAAGATCTGACGCACCGCCTGCGGACAAAGTTCGGCAATCGTCCGATCAACAAGACAAATGCCATGAACCGCGCCATTCGTGTTCTTCGCGAAGGAGGCATTCTCGGCATCCTCGCAGATGTCAATACACACCCGAAAGAAGGTGTCTTTGTACCGTTTTTCGGAATTGATGCCTGCACCTCGGCCGGCCCAGCCATGCTTGCGCTTCGGACCGGCGCAATGATCTTGCCGATGGCAGGAGTTTGGGACGCTTCGACACAAAGATACCGCGCCGTTCACGGCCGTCTTATCGAAGCCGTCGATACCGGCAACCGGGCAGCAGATGTGCTGGCGACGACCGCCGCTTTTACCGCTGAGGTCGAAAACCTCGTCCGCCAATATCCCGAACAATGGCTCTGGATACACAAACGCTGGAAGACACGGCCCGCCGGCCAAGCCTCGCTTTACTGATAAGTCTAAAAAAATGCTGGAAATATGCGAAAAATGCAAAAATGAATTTGAATGCGGTGTGGACGCAAGCTCGTGCTGGTGCCAAGATCTGGAATTGGCGACCGGCTCGGCAGACGAACTTCGCCGCTGTTTCAAGCGTTGCCTGTGTCCGCAATGCCTAAAGCTCTATAGCAAAGATTCGCCAAAACCCGCCGACGGCACTTCGCAAAAATAAAAAGGCCCGCGTTCGCACACGGGCTATAAATATTAATATCTAATTTTCGGTGTTCAATTTACTGCAGAACGCCAATATTAACGGTACGGCGTCCGAAGCGTTTTGCATCGGCACAACTTGCCATCCAGATATCGATCCTTTTTCCTTTGATACCGCCGCCCGTATCTGAGACCAGATACTGGCCGCTGTGATTGCCGGCGTCGAGCACCACCTTCGAACCAAGCCGCAAAATACGCGGATCGGCCGCGATCAACCCGGAACGGACACTGTGGCCCATCGCCGTTCTGCCGCGAAGGCAATATGCCGTCGCCACAAAAGCCCCGCGGCTTATTGCCGCCGCTTTATTGATCGCTTTTGAAAGAACCGTTTTTTCTACCTTATTCCCCCGTTCCTTGTCCTGTTCCGCTACTGCCGTGTTGATCGGTTCCGATTCTTTGGCAGAAGCCGCTTTTTCTGTCTTTACCGTTTTATTGCTGTTTACCTGCGAATTGTTAAATGCTGTTCTTAAATTTAAATGCGAACTTACTAAACTATTATTTGTATTAAATTCAAATTGCGAATCATTCGCTGAACTGAGTCCTTCTTCTGTCTGTACCTGTGCGTAAATAAAGATCACGAACAAGCTTAAAAGTGACAGAATAACGGCTCCTCTGACGAGATTTTTCATTATTCAAAGCTCCTAAATTTTCGCCAACGCCTAAAATGCAAAAATAGTGGTCGAGATCGCTCTCATCAGCCACTATTTGTAAATTTACATAAAATGCGAAGGCTAAATGCGTTCTTTTTGACCGCTCAAAAACCGGCCATCAGCACGCTGTTCCGGCCGCTTTCAGCCAAAACATTTTAAGAGAATAGCATTTTGCATAGACATTGTCTATCACCATTGCGGCCGCAACTCCTTATTCTATATGCAATTGTTGTGTTTTCAATGATTTACGTGTGCGCTTTTTTTTAACATTTGCTACACTTTCGTATCGTAGGACGCCTCTTTTTTCAGATGTCTGGCGTTATCTTTTGCACACCATTCACGTAAGGAGAATTTATGCTCGATAGACGCCGCGGCGAAAGGTATGTCGTCGCATTTCCCGTCCGTGCCAAATGGAACGATGAAAGCGGAAACGAGATCGCCGAAGATGGTTTGACCGAAAATGTCGGCCCGAACGGTGCCTTGATCTACCTTCCCCGCACGCTGCCCGCGGTCGGTTCACAAATAGAGCTTACCGTTTCCGAAGAAAATGACGTGACCGTAATGACACACGTCATCCGCTTGGAACGCAACGCGGCTCATCCGCAGGTCGCATTGAACCTTTCCGAACCTTCGCCGCAATGGGACCAGGTTTGGGAATTGGCTCGCGAAACTGTTGCCGGCCTAAAGCCCGACGACCCCGACGAATGGTAATCCATTGATATGAAAATACTTGTTTTAGGGGCCGGGCGAATGGGTTTTGGCGCCGCTTTCGACCTGATCCACAATTCGCCGGATGTTGCGGCCGTGACCATCGCCGATGTGCACGCCGGAGCCGCCGCCGCTGCGGCATCAAAGATCGGTTCCGCTCGCATTACCGGATTCGAAGCGGACGCCGCCGATCTCACCGCCATGAAAGAATTGATGCGCGGCCATGATGCGGTCATTTCCTGCGTAAATTATTGGTACAACGAATCGCTGTCAAGGGCCGCCATTGTGGCCGGTTCGCATTTTTGTGACCTCGGCGGAAACAATTATGTGGTCGATGCTCAGCTCGCACTTGACGCCGAGGCACAGGCCGCCGGCGTCAGCATCATTCCGGATTGCGGACTCGCTCCCGGCATGGTCTCGATACTGGCTATGCACGGCGCGGCACAATTCGCACAGCTCGACGAGATCCACATCCGCGTGGGCGGCTTGCCCCAGGCGCCGCAGCCGCCGCTCGATTACCAGCTTGTCTTTTCGGTCGAAGGCCTCATAAACGAATACATCGAATCTGCTCGTGTCATCCGCCGCGGCTCGATCGCCGAGGTCGCGTCGATGACAGAGATCGAATCTCTCTCCTTCGACGGCTTTCCTCCGCTCGAGGCATTTCAGACCAGCGGCGGCACGTCTACTTTGCCTGATACCTTTTTAGGAAAGGTCAAAGAGCTTGATTATAAGACCATCCGCTACGCCGGCCATTGCACCAAATTTAAGACGATGATCGACCTCGGACTATGTTCAAGCGAACCTTTCTCGGCCGATCTTCCTCAGGTGACGCCGCGCATGGTCTTTGCCGAATTGCTGCAGAAACATCTGCCCGCCGATGGCCCGGATCTGGTGCTGGTCCGTCTTGAATTCAAAGGAAAAATTGCCGACGCCGACCAGAATGTTACGCTCCGATACGACATAGTTGACCGATCTGACGAATCTGCCGGCCTCTCGGCGATGATGCGCACCACCGCCTTTCCGGCTTCGATCATCGCGCAGATGATGGCCGGCGGCGAAGTCGCCCGCCGCGGCTCCGTTCCACAAGAATTAGCGATCGATCCTGCGCGCTTCGTTGCCGAACTCAGCCGCCGGAATATAGAGCTGAACAGCTATTTTGTCTGATGCCCGGGCGGAAGTGCCATCCGCCTGGCATATTCCCGAACCGCCGCTCTGGTCGAAAGCCGGTTTATTGGCTTTTGTGAGCTTCTATTTTTCCTGTGCGGGCGAGCAAATTCAAATATTCCTGTGATAAGGGCCACAAGCGAACGCTCCACAGCTTGCGCCATCATCAATTCGATAGGTGCCATATCGCCTACATTCGCCGATCTCGAACAAAAAAAGGGCCGCCTTTTTCGGGCGGCCTTTGCACTTTTTGGGATAGAATGGTTTTTTAGACCCCGACGCCGATCAAACGCGGATTGGCTTTCTTCTTCAAAAGCTTTCTCAGCTTAAGTCTTGCCTTATGGAGCTGCGATTTCGAAGTTCCGACCGAACAACCCAAAATGCGAGCCACCTCTTCGTGTTCAAAACCTTCCACATCGTGCAGCACGAACACGTTTTGGTATCCGGGCGGCAATTGGTCGATCGCATTTTCCAGAGCGATCTTGTCCACGATCGGCATCCTGAACGGGTTATCCGTTCCGGCAACTACTTGATCGGGTGTTTCACCTTCTTCCGTAGTTTTTTCAAATTTTACATTTCGCTTGCGGAAATGCATCAGCACCTGATTGACGGTCATTCGGTGCAGCCACGTCGTAAAGGCCGAATCGCCGCGAAAACTGCCTACCTTCCGATATAGTTGTATAAAGACATCCTGCGTAAGGTCTTCGGCTTCATAAGCATTTTGCAGCATACGCAGACAGATGGAATAAACTCGGCGATGATGCCGTTGGTACAATTCCTCAAAGGCGACCATGTCACCTTTCGCGGCGGCCTGCGTTAACTCAAAATCCTTTACTTTCGAAACATTGGCAATGGCGGCTCCCTTAGTAGAGGTTTCGCTCACGGCCGCGACCGAATCGCTTTGAAATACGGGATAATTTAAGGTTTCTGTAGTCATTTGCTTTCCCCCCTTACTCTCCTTTTGCAATCAATTGGTGTGCCAAACTTATTGTTGCTGTCCTATTTATAACGTCCGGCCGGAAATATAGTTGCATTATTTAGGCATACCTTTCTGAAAACGCGACATCCAACGAAAGATTTGCGTAGCGATACGTTTGCTCCTATACCATTTGGGGTGTGTATCGTATCATTGCAATTGGGTTTTCCCGAGCGCTTTGATATTGTCCGTGTAAACGAATATAGACAGATGTTCAACTTTTACCTGAAATTATGTGTTTTGATGATCTTTTTCGGATCGGTCGGTGCGGTTGCCCAAAACGCCCCTCGTCCTCAGGAGATCTCAGATGGCGACGGTTTGCCGGTTTTGGTAAAGCATCTGCCTGATTGGCCGCAGAAACATCCGGGGTCGGTTTTCGCCGCTGATCCCGCTCCGCTAAAAACAGAACTCGGCGAACGGCCGGTGATAGATCTGATAGATTTTCGCGGCGGGACCGAAGCGGTTACAGCGTCTTATCCGGAAGGTCGGCTGCTGATCGTCGAATATTCAAACCCCCAACTTTCCTCAGAGGCCGATTCAAAATTCCTGGCATATTTCGCGGCCGCACCCGAATCATCGACCGTTTACCGCCGTATCGGCAATTACAACGTATTTGTTTTCGATGCACCGGACCAAGCGGCGGCAAATAGCCTTCTTGATCAGATCAAATATCAAAAAACGGTCCAGTGGCTAGGAGAAGACCCCTATCTTTCGGAAAAGCTGGAAAGATATTTTGTCGTAACCACTCGCGATATTTTTATTTCTACGGTTCTGTGGATCATCGGCGGTATTTTCACCTCCGTTCTGGCCGGGGTTTTGATAGGTTTTGTTTTTTATCGCATTCGCGAACAGCGCCGCCGTGATTGGAAAGCTTTCTCCGATGCCGGCGGGCTGACGCGGCTTAATCTTGATGAACTCAGCGAATAGGCCTAATCGGGCAGCTGGCGGATAAATTCATCAATATCTTCGGTGGTGTTGTAAAAATGCGGTGATATCCGCAGTCGGCTTCCGCGCGGACTGACAATAACGTCCTTTGCCTCGAGCTCATCGGCGATATCTGCTGATGACCGCCCGCCGGTATGTTCAATGCACACTATCGCTGAGCGTTCACCCGGCCGCCGCGAGCTGATCAATTTGTACGGTTTTCCGGCTAGCGAATCGCAGAGATAGGTGCTTAGATCATCCAAATAATTCGCGATATTTTTTAAGCCTGTTTCTTTGAACAGCTTTAGGCTTTCGGCCATTCCAAAATATACGGCGGACGGCCCGGTTCCGGTTTCCCAGGCGAGAGCATTCCGCTTGAAATCCTGCTCCGTGTCTTCAAAATCCCACGGATCTTCGACGCTTATCCAGCCTACGTCCGTCGGTTGCACACGTTCGCGAGCCCGCTCCGACAGATAGATCATCCCGCCGCCTTCCGGCGAACAAAGCCATTTGTGGCTCGACCCGGCCGCAATATCGACATATTGTGACGGCAGATCGATCGCCATTGCTCCAAGGGCCTGAATGATATCAACCGCAAACAATGCATCCGCGTCCCGCGCCGCTTTGCCGATCCTTTCCAGATCCGCCCGAAAACCAGAGGCAAATTGCACGGCGCTGATAGCGACCAATTGTGTATGCACGTCGATCATGCCGATCAGCTCATCTATTTCGATGCGCCCGTCGCGCTCCGGACACAAACGAAGCTGTACTCCAAAACGGTCACGCACCATTCGCCACGGGTAGAAATTTGCCGGAAACTCGTTTTCGAACGAAACGATATTGTCGGTGTCCCGCCAGGTTATACCATTTGCAACCGAAGCGAACCCGTCCGAAGTGTTCCGCATAAAGGCGACCTGTTCCGGCCGTACGTTCAGCATTTCAGCCAGCAAGCCGCGCGCTTCGTTCTTTTTGGCGACCCAATCGTCAAAGTGCTTTGTGCCGTTCTCTGCCACATCGGTCAGCTGCCAGTTCGCCGCGGCCACTGCGGTCAGGGGCATTGGCGAAACCGCCGCACTATTCAGGTATGTGTATTTATTGGCCGCCGGAAACAGCCGCCGAATTTGCTCGTTCATAACGTAATTGAACAATATCTTTGACAAAAAATCCACAGACAGTTAATTTTTTAAATGTTCTGCGGCGCGCCAACCGCCGTATTCGCCGCCGCATCAAACTCAACGTTGCTCTTTATGTTGGACAAGCGAAAAAAAAATCAATTCAGCTTTGGCCTTGTTTCCGCCAAGGATGACACGGACATCGAGGTGGTAAAGATGCGTTACGAATCGCAAAAGACCATCTGGACGGAGAGTCTGCGTCTGCTGCGAGATGTTTTCCTCATTATCGTAGTTTTTGTATTGGTCGGCGTTTTTGCTGTTCAACCCGTTTTGGTCGAAGGCACATCGATGGTGCCGCAACTGCATGACGGCGAACGGCTGTTGGTCAATAAGCTTGTCTATTACAAGATCAAAAGCGTTAGTTGGGGCCACATTTCCCGCGGTGATATTGTTGTTTTTTGGTACCCGAGCGACCCGGACAAAAGCTATGTCAAACGCGTGATCGGTCTGCCCGGCGAAACCGTCGAGGTGCGCAACGGCAAGGTCTATATCGACGGCAAGCTGTTGAATGAACCCTATCTGGACACGCTTCATAATAAAAGTCTTCGCGATAATCTGGTACGCTCCGTCGATCAGCACTACTATTTCGTCATGGGCGACAACCGTGATAATTCATCAGATTCGCGCTATTGGGGGCTCGTGCCGGAGAAATATATTTATGGCAAAGCATTCTTTAGATATTGGCGCCCCGGCGAAGCCGGCTTTCTCGAACACGGCGAATACGATATCCCGGACAAACCGCCCGCACCCTCACCGGACGAGGGTTCGATTCCGGTCGATGAAAATTGAACTTGAAGGATTAGAATTTGCGTCGGATTGCGTTAAAATCCTATTCAGATGAACGAAACGAAAGACGCGATTTTGGTACTCGAAGATGGACGCACCTTTGCGGGTGCGTCTTTTGGCGCTGATGGCGAAACATTTGGCGAGATCGTTTTCAACACTTCGATGTCCGGTTATCAGGAAATTTTGACCGATCCCAGCTATGCCGGCCAGATCGTATGTATGACCTACCCGCTGATCGGCAATTACGGTATCAATAACGAAGATTCTGAATCTCGCCGTCCGTGGGTCGAGGGTTTTGTCGTTCGCGAATCAAGCCGCATCGTCTCAAACTGGCGCTCTCAGCTTAGCCTGCAGGATTATCTGAAAAACAGCGGCATTCTCGGCATAGAGGGCATCGATACGCGTGCTTTGGTTCGCCATATCCGTGACAAAGGGGCCATGCGCGCGGCGATATCGACCATTGACCTAAACCCCAACAGCCTTTTGCGGCGCGTGCTCGCTTCGCCGGAAATGACCAAACGGGAATTGGCGACATCCGTCACTATCGACACATCGTTCGATTACCCCGCAAACGGTGAAGCAAGATATCATATCGTCGCTTATGATTTCGGCGTAAAGACCAACAGCCTACGCGAATTTGCCAAATACGGCTGTCGCATAACGGTCGTTCCCGCCGCAACCTCTGCCGCCGAAGTTTTGGCATTGCAGCCCGACGGTATATTTTTATCGAATGGGCCGGGCGATCCGGCCTCGATGATATCCGTCGTCGAAGAGATCAAAAAACTTACCGGGTCAAATGTACCTATGTTCGGTATCTGCCTTGGCCACCAATTGCTCGGTCAAGCATTTGGCGGCGAAACGTATAAACTGAAATTCGGCCACCGCGGCGGCAATCAGCCGATCAAAGACCTAACTACCGGCAAGGTCGAAATAACCTCGCACAATCATGGTTTCGCCGTCGATGCTGCTTCGCTTCCCGCCGATGTCGAGGTAACGCACATCAACCTTAACGACAACACGGTCGCCGGGCTTCGCCACAAAACGCTGCCCGTCTTCTCGGTCCAATACCACCCGGAATCAGCTCCCGGCCCACACGATTCTGAATATCTCTTTGAGCGATTTATTGCGTATATGGAAAATAAGGAGCGCGGTCATTAAATTCTTGATATTATATGCGTATGCAGCGTCACCAAGTCGATCTCAATGAAATTTCTCGGGCGATCGCCGATTTGAGCGACCCATTGAAGATAATTTTAATGGGCTCTCGCGCTCGAGGGACAGAAAAGTCATCTTCTGATATCGACCTACTAGTCGTAGGTGAACGCCCGAACCATAGAACGTGGAGCCGTCGCCGACATATAGGCGATCTTCGCCGGAGCCTGCCTAAAACGGACGTTCCTATCGATATCCTGTTCTTTACTCCGGAGGAGATCACTCACTGGCAATCGAGTCCGAACCATGTGATCTATCACGCTTTAAGGGAAGGCTCTCTGCTATATGAACGAGCTTGATCATGCATACAGCATGATGGAAATGGCCGCGTCAGATATCAAAGCGCTTCAAGGTATGCTGGAGCTTGATAATGCCCGTTCATTCTTCACAGATGAAGTGTTTGGATTTCACGCACAACAGGCGGTGGAGAAGCTCCTTAAGGCGCGAATCTCCAGCTTGGGCGGAGTCTATGCCAAAACGCATGATATTATGAATCTCCTGAATGCGTTATCTGATCTTGGCGAAGAAACGAGTGAGTGGAAAAATCTTGTAGATCTTAATTCTTTTGCTGTGCAGTATCGATATGAAGCAGTGGACCTTGGAGATGAAGAATTAGACCGGGAAGAGCTTCTGTCTGCTGTCGACGACCTTTACCTAAGCATTAAAAACGCCATATCCGAAAAATATAACAAGTAAGAAATGCCGGCGAAATTCTCTCAGTAGCTCATTGAAGGGAATGATCAGTTGCCGCAAAAAATCCGCACAAAAGTTCAGTTAAAGGCCAATGAATATCGTCTCGCTTGAAAATATTTCAAAGAATTACGGATTTAAGCCGTTGTTTGAGAACGTCACGCTTGGAGTTGAAGACAGCGATAAGATCGGCATAATCGGAGCAAATGGCAGCGGCAAAACGACACTGCTGCGGATGGTCGCCGGCGTCGAGGAGCCTGACAGCGGCCGCGTCGTTCGTGCCAAAGGTAAAACGCTTGCTTATCTTTCGCAAAATCCGCCTTACGATGAAAACCTGACCGTTCTCGAAACGATCTTTGCTTCGGGTAGCGGCGTGATGCAGACGATCCGCGATTACGATGCCGTTTGCCACGACGTTGCAGACGGAAAGAGCGATGACGCGACGCTTGAGCGAATGTCCGCTCTGCAGCACGAACTCGACATCAGCGGCGGCTGGGATATCGAGGCAAACGCCCGTGCGGTTCTGCAAAAACTTAAGATCACCGACACAAATGCCCAAATGGGGACGCTTTCCGGCGGTCAGCGAAAACGTGTCGCTCTTGCCCACGAACTTATATTTAAGCCCGACATTCTTATCCTCGACGAGCCGACCAATCACCTCGACGCCGATACCATCGAATGGCTCGAAACCTACCTCGCCCGTTACACCGGAGCCTTGCTGCTGGTCACCCACGACCGCTATTTTCTCGACCGCGTTACAAATCGCATCTTTGAGGTCGATCGCGGAACAGTGCAAAGTTTTAGCGGAAATTATGCTTATTACCTTGAGAAAAAGGCTGAGCAAAACGCTCTGCGCGAGGTCGAAGGCCATAAACGCGAACAGCTTATCAAAAAAGAACTAGCGTGGCTGAGGCGCGGAGCAAAGGCACGTACGCGGAAATCAAAACATCGCATCGAAGCCGCCCACGCTCTTATGGCGATCCCGAAAGAGCAGAAAAAAGGCGAGGTCGATATTGCGATCGGCTCAAAGCGTCTGGGTTCAAAGGTCGTTGAAATTGATGGTGTTTCAAAATCTTACGGCGATCGAAAGTTGATCGATAATTTTACCTATCTACTAAAACGCGACGACCGCATCGGCATCATCGGAGCCAACGGAAGTGGCAAGACCACGCTGCTTGATATGATCGTCGAACGGGTCAAACCTGACAGCGGTGATATAGAGATCGGCACGACCGTCAAGATCGGCTATTACGACCAAGAAAGCCGTGAGCTAAATGACGAACAGCGCGTGATAGATTACATCCGCGACGTTGCCGAATACGTCACGACCAACGAAGGCGTACAAATAACCGCCGGCAAAATGCTCGAACGCTTTTTGTTCACGCCCGCTCAACAATATGCCGTTATCGGCAATCTGTCGGGCGGCGAAAGGCGGCGGCTTTATCTATTGCGAATATTGATGGCGTCGCCAAATGTGCTGTTGCTAGACGAGCCGACCAACGACCTCGACATCTCAACACTCATCGCACTTGAACAATATCTTGATGATTTTGGCGGAGCTTTGATCGTCGTCAGCCACGACCGCTATTTCCTTGATCGAACGATCGACAATATTTTTCGTTTTGAAGACGGCGGCAACGTCCGCGAATATGCCGGTGACTATTCCGCATATCTCGAAGCAAAAGCTCGGGAAGAAGACCCGAATGTCACCGCTGTGAGCGATAGCGACCGGGATTCTCAAGTCAGAACCGCGAGCGATAGCGACTGGGATAAACCGAAAAAGAAAAAACTCTCCTTCAAAGAACTTCGCGAATTCGAAGAGATCGAAAAGAGCATCGCCGAAACCGAAAAACGTCTTCCCGAAATTGATTCCGAACTCGCCGCATCAGCCAGCGACTCCGGACGCGTCAACGAACTTTTCAACGAACAGCAAACCCTAAACGCCCGACTCGAAACCGACCTCGACCGCTGGACCGAACTAGCCGAACGCCACGAAGGCTGAAATGTCTTCCGTTAAAGCGAGGTTTAGCGGTGAGATATATCTGTATGACGTTAAGTGTGATCGCTTTCGGCAGAATCTACAGGTTTCTGACAATTGCTAGATCGCTTCGGCCTCATACAGTAAAAAGTTATCGCTTTTTTTCTCACTCTTTAGAACTAAGAGTTTAGCTTGTCTGCCCGATAATCTATTCGATGACCCGGGTTTACTTTAATACACTCGACCACCTTGCTCGCTACTAGAGCATCAATTAATTGCTCTGACCCGCCAACTAATGTAAAGGTCAGGTCATAATCTGTATGTACAAACCAGCGGCGGTCTTCAGGCCACCAGGCGGTTGGTGAAGCACGGACTTTTTCGATGTTGCGAACCTCAAATATATCGTCTAGTGAGCCCTCGAATAGCAGATCGCTCTCGTAATTTTCTGTTGTCATAAGATCATATAAAAAATAGCACGGCCCTGTATTACAGCAACTTTTTATTGTCGAAACCAGTTCACGACAATCTTCTTCGTCCAGTATTCCCGCATCAGGTGCGAATAGATATCTATACCAACTTTTACCAAGAAAGAAACTTTCATCATTGAGTTCGGGGTGCATTCGAAGCCCAAGCCTCTCAGCAAGATCTCGCCAACGAATACGCTGTCGCGAGTTGGTATCGAAGTCATCTACGTTGGTGGATTCGCTCCAAGTTAATGAACGGTCAACAATTGCGAGGTCTTCCTCAATACGATGAAATATCTTACCGTAAGATTCATAGATCGGCGGCACGCAACAAGAAACCAAATTCCCGTTTTCATTGTATGGATCAAAGGGCGTAAGAAGTTCCTTAAACCAGTCTGCATTATTTAGATTTGTAAGCTTTTTCACCATTTATATTTTATATATAGGGCTTATAGTCTAATGTAAGAGACCGAAGAATTCCGTTAGAACCGTTCAAACGCATTCGATTCATTTGAGAGCAATTTCATTAATTTTTGATTAATAAAGAGCTTTTCCTTTGATGGTGAATATTCGACCAAAACGCCAATATCAGCAAGTTGTCTTAAGTATTGAGAAGCTGTCTGTCGTTTTGCTATATCCTTTTCCACCACATTACTGATCCGACAATAGGGCAATTCAAATATCAAGTTCACAAGTTCATAACTATATATCTTTGGAAGTTCTATACGAACATATTCGGCAACATTGGCGGCCAATGAACGTATTGCAGCAATCTTTGCTGTCGTCCATTTTGAGGTGTTTTGAATAGCAGTCAGCATAAATATGATCCAAGGTTCCCATTCTTGATCGCGAGTTACTGCTAGTAAAAGTCTGTTATACTCGGCTCGATGTTTTAGAATGTTTCGGCTAAGGTAAAGTACGGGAAGCGTAAGCAGTTCCTGCTCAATAAGAAAAAGGCTGTTGATCACCCTGCCTGTTCTACCGTTTCCGTCTGTAAATGGATGTATTGCTTCAAATTGATAATGAGCAACCGCAAGTCTTATTAATGGGTCTATTTCTGTTTCATTGTGTAAAAAGATTTCCCAATTGGCTAATAATTCTCGCAACTTGGTTTCCCCTTCTGGCGGTGTATAAATGATCTCGCCGGTCGATTCGTTGCCCAGTGCAGTTCCGGGTATTTTCCTTACCCTCATATCAACACCTTTGATCTTGGAGCATATCTCTTCTGCCGTCCTTGTGCTTAGGGGGTATTGTGACAGTGCTTTATATCCTTGAAACAATGCGGTGCTGTATCTCAGAGCTTCTTTGGTTGCCGGATCTGCATTGCTGTCACTCCTTAAATGTTCGAAAAGCTTGTCGGTGGTGGTAACAATATTTTCTATTTCAGAACTGGCTTTTGCCTCTAATAATGGCAGTGTATTTATGAGTATTGATGGATTAGGGATCAGTTCTGCTACCTGTTTAAGTTCGGCAATTGCGGCTCTTGACTCAATGCATTTCTTTAAAATAGGTTTTGTATCAATTTCTGCTCTTGGAGGCAAAACAGGAAGATCTTGGTAGGGCAATTTAGGATCCCAGTCAGACATAGGCTTATATTCCCTCATTTTATAGACACATTTAATTCGTATATTGATTCAATCGACATATGCAGATTATATGTCGACATTTTTTATTTTTTTCGACATATCACGATGGTATGTCGATTCAATCGACATGTCAAGATATTGTGTCGATGTTTTGGAATTTTATCGACACAGCAATCAATTATTCCTTGAGGATCGTTTTCAGGAAAGTGAATTTACACAAAAAAGGCACGAAATTGATCCGTGCCTTTGAAATAAAACTAAGAAATGGCAATTACCCGCCGATGCCGGCGATGTACGGGGCGATGACTAGCGAGACGATCGACATCAGCTTGATGAGGATGTTCATCGACGGGCCGGACGTATCTTTGAACGGATCGCCGACCGTATCGCCGGTTACGGAAGCCTTGTGCGCATCCGACCCTTTGTAAACCATCTCGCCATTGATCTCGACACCTTTTTCAAACGATTTCTTGGCGTTGTCCCAGGCACCGCCCGCGTTCGATTGGAAAATGCCCATCAACACGCCCGAAACGGTAACGCCCGCGAGCAGTCCCCCGAGAACCTCGGGGCCAAAGATGAAGCCGACGATCACCGGTGTGACCAGAGCGATCGCACCCGGCATCATCATTTCGCGGATCGAAGCTTGTGTCGAAATAGCGACGCATTTGTCATATTCCGGTTTTGCCTTGTATTCCATGATGCCCGGAATTTCCCGGAACTGGCGGCGAACTTCATTTACCATGTCCATCGCGGCACGGCCCACGGCCTGGATACAAAGTGCCGAGAAAATAAAGGGGATCATTCCGCCGACGAACAGTCCGGCCAGCACATTTGCCTTGTAAATGTCGATACGATCGATATTTGCCATGCCGACGAAAGCGGCAAAAAGAGCCAGAGAGGTCAGAGCAGCGGAGGCGATTGCAAAACCTTTGCCGGTCGCGGCCGTTGTGTTGCCGACGGCATCGAGATTATCGGTGCGTTCGCGAACTTCGGGCGGGAGCTGTGACATCTCGGCGATGCCGCCGGCGTTGTCGGCGATCGGTCCGAATGCATCGATCGCAAGCTGCATTGCGGTCGTTGCCATCATTCCGGCCGCGGCGATCGCGACACCGTAAAGGCCGGCGCAATAGTAAGAAGCGACAATGCCGCCGGCGAGCGTCAATATCGGTATGACCGTCGATTTCATTCCTACCGAAAGACCGCCGATGATGTTGGTCGCGTGGCCCGTAGCAGATTGCTGAATGATCGAATTGACGGGCTTTTTGCCCATCGCCGTGTAGTATTCGGTGACGATCGACATGATCGCGCCTACGATGGTACCGACCACGATCGCTCCGAAAACACCGTTTTTCGTAAATGTTGTCGAACGCAAGGTGATCTGTCCTTCCGGCAGCATCCACATAACAATGAAATACGAGGCAACGACGGTCAAGATCATAGAAGCCCAATTGCCGATGTTGAGAGCATTTTGGACATTCGACTTCTCATCGTTGATCTTGACGAACATAAATCCGACGATCGAAAACACGATGCCCAAACCGCAAATGACCATCGGCAACAGGATCGGCGACATGCCGCCGAACGCATCCGTTACCCTGATCTCTTGTCCGAGAACCATGGTCGCTAGGATAGTCGCCACATACGAACCGAACAGATCGGCGCCCATTCCGGCTACATCTCCGACGTTGTCGCCTACGTTATCGGCGATGGTCGCGGGGTTCCGAACGTCGTCCTCAGGAATGCCGGCCTCGACCTTGCCGACCAGATCGGCTCCGACGTCAGCGGCTTTGGTGTAGATACCGCCGCCGACGCGGGCGAACAAAGCGATCGATTCGGCACCTAAGCTGAAGCCTGTGAGAACCTCGATCGCCGTCCTAACGGTGTTAGCCCCGAGACCCGCGAAAATTGCGAGAAAAGCGATGAACAGGCCGCCGAGGCCCAAAACTGCGAGCCCGGCAACGCCAAGCCCCATGACCGTACCGCCGGTGAACGACACTTTCAACGCTTGTTTCAGCGATGTGCGGGCGGCCTGGGTAGTGCGGACATTGGCCTTGGTCGCGATCTTCATACCGATGTATCCGGCCGTCGCCGAAAATACCGCACCGATGATGAACGCGATCGAGATCAGCCAACTTGAATGGATCTGCTTGCCGTTAACCTCATGGATCGTACCGGAATATGCCAGCAGAGCGGCCGTCAACAGCACAAAAATGCTGAGCACTTTCCACTCGGCTTTCAAAAACGCCATCGCGCCGTCAGCAATATAACCGGCCAGCTCCTTCATGTTCTCGTCGCCGGCGTCTTGTTTGCTGACCCATGCAGATTTGATCACCATTACCAGCAATCCGAGTACTCCCAATGTTGGGACCAAATAAATTACGTAACTGTTCATATAGTTTCTGTTCTTATTTCGCCATGTTACGGCAAAACCACGATTCGATCGGATCTTCTTTTATATTGGAGCTGCAAACTTAGGCAAAAGCCGCGTGAATTCCAAAACCAGTAATTATAAAGTAACTGCGTCGATTTACCAACAAGGGTAACGGCCAAAAGCCTCTTCTCCGATGTTTTAAGTGAAAAAAGCAGCGGTCATACCCGCTGCCGTAAAAAAATAGATCGCTCGGCGGCCTAATCGCACCGCCACTGGCTATTGATCCTCTTCGCAAAAGCACCGTCGGTTCCGGCCCGGCCCTGCGTGCAGATACCGGCGTTGTCCTTGCGGCAGTCTTTACAATAGACAAAGGCGCCGTCCGATACCGCCGGGCGGCCGACTGTCTGATTGTGCTGGGCATATCGAACAAGATCGCTAAAAGTTATGTTCGGGTCAAATTGTATCGGGCCATTCAACGCGATGCCGCTATTGGGCTTCGGCTGACTGCCCGTTATTCGCAAAAACCCGGTGTTGCGGTCTCGGGAAAGGTCATAGTTATTACCCATGCTGCCTAACCGGAGCATCGTACGGTCGCCATTTGCCGTGCGAGCAGTAACGAGCGGCTCACTGCTTTGCGCCTTATCGTCAGCCACCTCAACGTCATAGCCGAAAAAGTTCGGCTGGCGCCCGATCACATCTGCTCCTTTGCCTTCGGGCATCCGGCCTGTCTGAAACATTATGTGGCCATCGTTGAATTTCGGGTTGTTGTCCGTTCGGCCCGCGTCGTTCAAACATCCGCCCGGATTGATCAGCGGATCCATGCAAAACTTGTCGCCCATCGATGTTATTTTTACATTCGGGCCGGCACGAAATGTCCGTGCAGTATAGAGGTTGCCGGTCGAGGTCAGATTGATGCGGCCGTTCAACTCCATCGGGTCACTGAAAATACTACCGACAATGGTCAATACCGTCGATGAAGCTCCGCCGCCTTCCGCAAAACGCATACTCAGCTGCGAGCGTTCGGCACCGGAATTTATCACCGTCAAAGCGCCGAGATAATAAACATCGATGAAGGGCCCGCCGATCAGCGAACCGTAGTCATATCCGGCTCCGAACGATTGTTCGACCAGCATCATGCCGCCGCGGCGAACATAGATGCCCGTACCCGGTGCCCGAGAAGCCAACCCGTTGAACACCGTATTGGTTATTTTCCAATCGGTATTGCCTGTATCGATATAGATACCGGTAGCGTTATTGATAAAAAAGCTTTGATCGACCTTGATGTAGTCAAAATTCCACCCGTTACAGAATTGCTTTTGCGGGTCGCATTTTTCGCCATTGACATTATGGACCTTAAGGCCCGTTTCAAATTCCTGAAAGGTAAGCCCCTCAAAACGAATGAATAGCGAACTGTTATTCGTTTTCCACCCGTCAGCTCGATTGAGCGGCCAAATGCCCCGGGCCTCGATGCCGACCGTCCCTTTCTGTTCGCGACGGGCTTCGCCGTAAAGTGCGACGTTACTCAAAAGCTCAAGGTTCTTTATCGTAACGAAATTTGTACAATTACCGAGCCGGAAAATGGTTTGATCCGGGTGCCTCAGCCGCACGCGGGACGCTCCGCGTTTGTTCGGCAAATTTGTGGCCGGTGTCGAAAAATTACCTGAAACGCCTTCGATCGTCACCCCCGAGGGAACTGTGATCCCGTCATATGACGCATCTCTCGTATTGCCATCGGTGGTCCCGACGACATAATCGCCTTCCGGAAACCGCAGAACGCCGCCCTGCCGTGCCGCCAGATAGACCATTGCGTTCTTGATCGTACTTGTGTAATCGGCCGGTTCAACGGGGGTCAGCGAACCGTCGGTGCCGCGTTTGACCGGGCGAAAATCTTTTACGTTGTAAAAACCGGTCTCCGAACTAACGGCCGGCCAAAGCCACGTTTTTCCGTTGCTGAATTTTACCTCATAAACCTTTGCCGGTCCTTGAAAACAAAAACTTTTGTCTTCGCCGCTGGCCGTTACATTATTTCCCGAAACGCGGCTGCCGCCGCATTGCGAAATGTTCGCCGCCGGTGTGCGGCCTTCCGTTCCTGCTTCAAAGACCTGCACCGTCATTTTTGCAGTTTCATCAGCCACAAACCGCATTGAACACGCGATCGAATTATCGGCGTTCAATTCAATGGCATAGCCGTCAAATCGATTCGTTTGTTGTGCGGCGGCTGCGGCCGCCAATACCAAAAGAACCGCCGCCGCGAATGCGAACCTGGTCACAAGATCCATTTCTAAAATGCCCCCTTTATTCCTAAATTATTGGTTAAGTTTAACAGGTTGTTTGCCCAAGGGTGAAGAAAGCTGTTGTTTGTCGCGGCCCCGTTTTGTTATATTTTTACGTCTGAATGCAAACAATTACCGTTCGAACAAAAGACCGCGAAGAGCTTGTCGAAATTACCGGCAAAGCCGCCGATATAGTAGCCCGCAGCGGATCTTCCGAAGGCGTCTGCGTGCTTTTTACCCAACACACCACCTGTGGCCTGACCATAAATGAAAATGCCGACCCGGACGTTAAAACAGACCTTCTCCGGTTCCTGCGCGACCGCATTCCGCAACACTATGAAGCATTTCGCCACTACGAAGAAAATTCCGATGCTCATATCAAATCTTCGCTGATGGGGTCGAATGTAACGGTGCCTTTCTCCGGCGGCAAATTGCTGCTTGGGCGATGGCAGGGCATCTATTTGTGCGAATTTGACGGGCCGCGTGAAAGGTCCGTGATCGTCGTTATCAGATAGGATCATCAAAATATGACTGCAGGTTATTCCGGCACCCCGCTCGCAAAAAAACTAGGTATCAAACCAGGCTGCAGGGTAATGCATTTTTATCCGGCTGAGGATTATGCCGCTTTGTTGGCACCGCTGCCCGCAGATGTCGAATTCGTTGCATCGGCTTCGGCCGCTGATGTCGTCCATCTTTTTACGAACAGTTGTGATGAACTGCTTAGTTCGCTTGCCGAACTGCGGCGCTCGATGCGGCCGGCGGCCGCTCTTTGGGTTTCGTGGTATAAAAAAGCATCTCGGCTGCCGACCGAGGTGACCGAGGATGTCATTCGCCACGCCGCTCTCCCGCTCGGATTCGTAGATGTGAAGGTATGTGCCGTGGACGAAAAATGGTCGGGTTTGAAATTGGTTATCCGCAAGGAATTTCGTATATAATCAAACGATCTTAAAAAGCAGAGAATTTTTATGGCAGAACCGATCTTAGTAGCAAAAAAGAACGCAGAGGACGCAGGATTTTTCCTGCTTCCGCAAATGGCAAATCGGCACGGAGTGATAACCGGTGCCACCGGAACAGGTAAGACCGTTACCTTACAAAAGCTGGCAGAAGGCTTCAGCGAACGCGGTGTACCTGTTTTTATGGCCGATATCAAAGGCGACCTGACCGGTATCACCCAACCGGGCGGCGGCAATGAAAAGATCAACGCCCGCTTTGCTCAGCTAGGCATTTCACCCGTTTTCGAAGGGTTTCCGGCTACGCTGTGGGACGTTTTCGGCCAACAGGGGTCGCCCCTGCGAGCCACGATATCTGAAATGGGGCCGCTGCTGCTTGCCCGACTGCTGGATCTTAACGATACCCAAGAAGGCGTTCTGACGATCGCGTTCAAATATGCGGACGACAACGGCATGCTTCTGCTCGACCTGAAAGACCTCCAAGCGCTGATGCGTTGGGTCGGCGAAAATTCTAAAGAATTGACCACCCAATACGGCAATATATCTTCTGCCTCGGTCGGCGCTATTCAACGCGGGCTGCTGCAGATCGAACAACAGGGCGGCGAGACCTTTTTTGGCGAACCCGCCGTCCGGCTCGAAGATTTTATGCAGACGCTGGGCGGAAAAGGTGTATTGAACCTGCTTGCGGCCGACCAGTTGATCAATGCTCCCAAGCTTTATTCCACTTTCCTGCTCTGGCTTCTAAGCGAACTTTTCGAGAATTTGCCCGAAGCCGGCGATCTCGATAAGCCAAAGCTCGTTTTCTTTTTTGACGAAGCCCATCTGCTGTTCGCCGACGCTCCGACGGCTCTTATCGACAAGGTCGAACAGGTCGTGCGGCTCATCCGCTCAAAAGGCGTCGGGGTTTATTTCGTTACGCAAAACCCCGCCGATATTCCGGCAAAGGTGCTGGCCCAGCTGGGAAATCGAGTTCAACACGCTCTGCGCGCATATACGCCGCAGGAGCAGAAAGGCGTTAAAGCTGCCGCTACCTCTTTTCGCGAAAATCCGGCTGTTGATACGGAAAAGACCATCACCGAATTGGGTGTCGGCGAAGTGCTTATTTCATGCCTCGACGAAAAGGGTATTCCGACCATGGTCGATCGCGCATTTGTCGTGCCTCCGGTCGGACAGATCGGCCCGATCACACCCGAACAGCGCCAGCAGCTGATAGCCAATTCGTTGGTCGCCGGCATTTACGATGCGGCTGTTGACCGCGAATCGGCTTTTGAAATGCTCGCCGCCAAAACCGAAGAAAGGGCCGCCCAATCCGCCGCCGAAGAACAGTTGAAAGTCGATGCAAAGGCCCAGAAGGATGCCGAAAAGGCCGAACGCGCCGCCGCCCGCGCACCGGACACTTTGATCGAATCGGTCACGAAATCGGTCGCCCGCTCCGCTAGTTCGTCGATCGGCCGCCAGATCGGCAACCAGATCGTCCGCGGCGTTCTCGGCAGTATTTTTGGCGGCTCCGGTAAAAAGAAAGGCGGCTGGTTCTGATCCGACCCGCCCATTTCGATATGACCGCTGCCCGTCAAAGCGTGACGATGAAACCCGATTGGAGCATTTTTACCAAACAGATCAGCATCAATGCCACCACCTGGGCGCTTTATAACGCCTGGACGGTGCCGGCTGAGATGGAAAAATGGTTCCTTTCAGCGGCGGATTTTACCGGCGGCGACGGTTTGCCGAGAAAAGCGGCCGAACGTGTCCGCCCCGGCGACACTTTTTGCTGGAAATGGCATGGTTTTGCCGGTGGTTCGCCCCTTCGCGGCCGCGTTATCGAAGCCAACACCTACGACAATTTTCGCTTTACCTTTGCCGAAGGCTCCATTGTCGATGTTGCCATTATCCCGGCCCATGGTGTGAAACTGGTCCGCATCCAACAGCGAAACATTCCGCCCGATGAATCGCTCCGTTTATATCTGGAATGCGCCGAAGGCTGGACCTTTTATCTCACCAATCTAAAATCTTTTATCGAAGGCGGCATTGACCTTCGCAACAAAGATGAAAGGGTCGGCGGCGTTATCAATTCTTAAGAAATGCTTTTTCGCTCGGAGATCTTAAGCGGCATTAAAAATGGCGATATCACACTTGCCTTCCGCCGTTGGAAAAAGCCTGCCGCCAAGGCGGGCGGTTCTCAAATGACGCCCGTCGGCCTTGTTGGCATCCGGGAAGTCCGGGTGGTCGATGCTTCCGAAATATCCGAAGACGAAGCTCTCGCCGCCGGTTTCGCGTCCCTTGTCCAATGCCTTGCTTCGCTCGAGGGAACGGACGGTTCAATTTATCGCATTCGGCTGAATTTTTGCGGAGACGATCCTCGTATCGCTCTCCGGCTGCGGTCGGACCTTTCAGATCAGGAACTTCTCATGTTAGCCGAAAAATTGGCCCGGCTCGACAAAAATGCCAAAGGCAAGTGGACAACAGACTTCCTAGAATTGATAGCACATTATCCGGCTAGCGCCGCCGGCCAATTGGCCATACTTGCCGGTATGGAAAAAGAGCGCTTTAAATTACTGGTCAGAAAGCTAAAAGCTCTCGGTTTGACCGAAAGCCTTGCGATCGGATACAAACTTTCGCCCCGCGGCGAACGGATCCTCAAATATATTACACCTCGATCTTGATCCAGCCGTCCTCTATCCTTACCGCATATTTTTCTATCGAACAATCTTTTTTCGTAAAACATTCACCCGTCCGAATATCGAACCGCCAATCGTGCAGATTGCATTCCACCACGTGCCCCAACAACCGCGAATCGGCCAGCGGATATGATTTATGCGGACAGAAATTTTCGATCGCATAAAACCGCCCTTTAACGTTAAATAACGCCAGTTCGGTCCCGTCCTTCAATTTCACGGTTGCACCGCGGCCTTCCGGCACTGATTCGGCCTTACCTACCGTCACCGTCTCTCCGCGGCGGATCGGCTTTTTCTTGTTCTCGCGACATTTACCCATTGCTTTTTGATATCTAGTTTTGCCCTATCTACCGCCAAACCGCAACCCCGCCCGGCCAATAGTGCTTGCTTTATTACCCGCACTTATTCAAAAATAATAAAATAGCAAAAAAGGAGAGATCAGATGAGCGAGCAGAACATTTCCGCCGGCGGGCGCAAACGCAATCGCGACATCATGACGGCCAATGTAACGACCGCGGCTTCGCAAATGCCGCTTCGCCAGGTCGCGGAGCTTATGCGTTCCGGCGATGTCGGTTCGCTGCCGGTCGTCGAGGGTGGTAAATTGGTCGGCATTGTCACAGACCGCGACATCGTTATTCGCGCGTTGGCCGCCGGCAAAGGGCCCGAAACACCGGTCGCTGAGGCAATGACGACAGAGATATTCTTTGTCCGCCCCGACGGCTTCGTCTTTGAAACCATCCGGGCAATGGGCGACCACCGCGTTCGACGGCTTCCGGTCGTCGATGAAAATGGACTTTTAGCCGGCATCATCGCCATGGCAGATATTGCTCTGGAGACCGAAGACGAACGCGAGATCGCCGAAGCTTTAGAAGAGATATCAAGCGGCTCCGGATTTTGGGGGAAAAAGTAAAAGAGAGCCGCGGCCGCAGGGCCTTCGTGCAAATAAAGACCAACCATGGCGAAGATCACCAATCGATATTTTCAGTTCGTCGGTTCATCAAAAAAGCCGCAGCCGCTTGCCCGTCCGTGGTATCCGGCCGCTGATGTCTATCAAACCACCGAAGGCTGGGTCGTCAAGGTCGAATTGGCCGGCGTCGATATCGAAGACATCCAGATCGATGTTCAGGGCAACGTTTTATACATCGCCGGCTGTCGAAGAGACAGATCCTGCGCTCTGGGCATGACCTATCAACAAATGGAAATAACCTACAGCAGCTTTGAAAAGACGCTTGAATTTCCGGCCGCCATTGATGGCGTTCAGCTCGATCATATGTTCGAGAACGGCCTGCTTATCATCCGTCTCCGTAAAGCTCAGGGTTAATAGAAGAGATCTTACCGGTTAAGATACCGGTCAAAAAATATGGTAGAAGAAAATACTGAAAAAACTCCCATCGAAGCGCCGCCTTTACCGCAGCCTTTCGAACTGCCGGTGCTGCCGCTACAGAATACAACGCTTTTTCCGGAAACGGTCGTTCCCTTGGCCGTCGGCCGCGACCGCTCTGTCCGTGCCGTCGAAGCCGCCCTTGCCACCGAAGAAAAATTGATGGCATGCATCACCACTAGGTCAGAGAATGTGACCGGCGATGAAGCAACGCCGAATGACCTTTTCACCATTGGCACTATCGTCAATATCAAGCGCATGATGCGTAACGAAGGCGTAATGCAGCTTATCGTACAAGGCATGGACCGCTTCAAGGTCGTCGAATGGCTTGGCGAACAGCCATATCTTAAGGCGCGCATCGAGGTGCTGCCGCCGATCCCGGCCACCGCTTCCGAAGAAATAGAAGCGCTCAAGCGTAATATTCACGGCATGATCCAGCAAGCCCTTGCCCTGTTGCCGAACATTCCGCCCGAGATCCGCATGGCCGTTACCACCCAAAACGACCCCGTTCAGCTTTCTTATTTTCTCGCTTCGGTAATGGATCTCGGCGTTGAGACCGAACAGAAAATGCTGGAGTGCGGCGACATTGAAACCCTGCTCAATCTGGTCCATGCTTCGCTTGCCCGCGAATTGGAGATCATGCAGATCCGTTCCAAGATCGCCAGCGAAGCTCAGACCGAAATGGATAAATCACAGCGCGATTACGTTTTGCGGCAGCAAATGAAAGCGATTCAGAAAGAGCTTGGCGAAGACGGCGGCGGCGGCGAAAAGGCCGAGGCCGCCCAGCTTCGCGAAAGGCTGGAAACGGCCGATCTGCCGGACGATGTCCGTAAAGAGGCCGAACGCGAACTTCGCCGTATGGAGCAATTGCCTCAGGCCGCTCCGGATTATCACGTCATCCGCACCTATCTCGAATACGTGCTCGAATTGCCGTGGCGGCGTTCGAGCGAAGAAAAGCTCGACTTGGAAGAGGCTCGCAAGATCCTCGATGAAGACCACTACGGCCTTGAAGAGATAAAAGAACGCATTCTGGAATCGCTTGCCGTTATCAAGCTTCGCCCGGATTCAAAAAGCCCGATACTCCTTTTCGTCGGCCCTCCGGGCGTCGGTAAAACCTCGCTCGGCCGCTCGATCGCACGCTCTCTCGGTCGCGAATTCGAACGTATGAGCCTCGGCGGCATGCGCGACGAAGCCGAACTGCGCGGCCACCGCCGGACCTATATCGGAGCAATGCCCGGCCGCATCATTCAAGCTCTGCGGCGTGTCGGCGTCAATAATCCGGTGCTGATGCTTGACGAGATCGATAAGCTCGGCAACGATTACCGCGGCGACCCGTCCTCGGCTTTGCTTGAGATTCTTGATCCGCAGCAAAACAACACGTTCCGCGACAATTATCTCGATCTGCCATTCGATCTTTCAAAGGTATTTTTTATCGCCACCGCGAATCAGCTTGGCCCGATTCCGGTTCCTCTTCGCGACCGCATGGAGATCATTCAGCTTTCCGGTTACAGCGACCGCGAAAAATTGAACATCGCCAAGCGCTATCAAGTTGCACGCCAGCTGAAAGAGAACGGATTGTCGCCCGACCAGATGGAATTGACCGACGCCGCGATCACCCTGCTCGCTACCCGCTATACGCGCGAAGCGGGCGTTCGCCAGCTCGAACGTACGATCGGCAATCTTGCCCGCAAGGTCGCTCTTCGAGTTGCTGAAGGGCACACCGAAAAGGTTGTTATTGATGCCGACGACGTCCGCGAATATCTTGGGCCGCCCAAATTTTTTCCCGAAGAGGCACGTACCGATCTTCCCCCGGGCGTTGCCACCGGTATGGCGTGGACGGAAATGGGCGGCGAGGTACTCTTTATCGAAGCTACCGCTTTGCCGGGCGGCAGCGGGCTGACACTTACCGGACAGCTTGGTGATGTGATGAAAGAATCTGCTCAAGCCGCCCGCAGCTATCTCTGGTCTCACGCCGTCGAATTCGGCATCGACCCCGAATCCATAAAACAGAACGGTGTCCACCTGCACGTTCCGGCCGGTGCGATCCCTAAGGACGGCCCAAGCGCCGGCGTTACCATGGCATCGGCTCTCGCTTCGCTCTATACCGGGCGCAAGGTGCGTTCCGACACGGCAATGACCGGCGAGATCACACTTTCCGGGCTTGTTTTTCCGGTCGGCGGTGTAAAAGAAAAGGTTTTGGCTGCTCATCGGGCCGGCATTCGCCGCATCATTCTGCCGAAACAGAATGAAGCCGACTTGGACGACATTCCCGCCGATCTGAAGCAGGAATTGGAGGTCATTCCGGTCTCGCGCATCAGCGAAGTGCTGCATTATGCACTAGAGCGGCCGCCGCATTCGGACGGCCCTTCGGATTACCAATTGTCCCAGTCGTCCGAACACACACACGACGCCGGTGATGCACTTCTGGCAAAAGAAAGCTAAGCAAAGGATCAGCAGGATTTCACGGCATTCGGCGAAGAGATCGGAGCCGGAACGGGCCTGCGGACATCGAGACAGGGCTTTGGAGCATCTGACACACTGCGTGAGAAATACGGCCTGACCGAACGCGACGACGCCACCGGATTAGACCATACATGGTTCCGCAAGCACGAAAACCAAACCGGAAGATGGACTTCACCTGATCCCTATCTTGGTTCGATGTCATTAGGCAGTTCGCAAAGCTTTAATCGATATAGTTATGTTGAGAGCCAGCCGACGAATTTTGTTGACCCTTCTGGCCTAAATATGTCGCCCGCAGGAAGCAGTGGTTACTGTATTCGTTATCATTATTCCAATGGCACAGTCGGTTATTGGGGGCCATGGACCTGTTATCCCGGATCCGAGGAAGGCGGCGGCGGTGGCGGCGATCCAGCACCTTTGAATGCTAAAGAAACCAAAAAACTTAATAAAGCCATTACTAAGATTAATAAGTTAATTAATAAAAAGAAGTGTATGGATTTTCTTAAGAAATCTCTCGGCGATGATATTATTGGCAAGATTTCTTCTGGACTCATTGGACACCAAGCATTTTCTGGGCCGAGATCGACTAATCTAACGACTGTCGAGGCCGGAATCTTAAGTGCTTCTGAAGCGATCAGATTAAGGAATCTCGTTGAAGATGGGGGTAGTGTTTCGGCTGCTGCTGATTACGAATTAAACCGTAGCGTCGCCCAGTATTTTGCTGATAACAATGGCCAAGGTGGTCGAACAGTAGGAGCGGCTGTCGGTAATTACGGTGGAAATAGTAATACCGCATTTTACAGAAGCTTTTCCGCTTCATCAGTTTTTCATGAGAACCTACATATAGCTAGTGGTTTAGGAGATATCGATTTGGCGACCAAGCTAGGAGTTGATCCGAACAGTTTTGGTGGCGACGCTAGATTAGCAAGCTCCAAGATAAACGATCGATTAAAAGAGATGGGTTGTAAATAAATATATGGGTAATAAATTAATTTTGTTTTTAATCATTTTTGGCATATTCATACTACATTCGGAGAGCTTTTCTCAGAAGCGGCTTGATTATCAAAAGTATGGAGGACTACCAGTGGTGGAATGCAGTGTTAGAAAGCCACCTTTCAAATTCAAAATCACTGAAATCGCAAGGCCTAAAACTCAGCCGGAATTGATAGGTATACGTGTTGTACTAAAACCCAAATATTTTAACCGCGTTGATATGATCGCTATAACCAAATTTCTGACCGATAAATATTGTCAGCAAAACAAAATAGGAATCACTTTCTTTGATGATAAGGCAGTAGCTTTGGATTCAAGAAGCGTCGTTGACCATTTAACGGGTGCACAAGCTATTCCCCAATTACGTGGTTTTTTTAGCTTCAATCGTGAGTCAAAAATTGCTGAACTTGGCTTTTCCACACAACGAGGAAATCCAACAGATGAAATAATAGTAGATTTGTCTAATTTATAACACCGTACACCGGAAGCATGTGACATATACGATGCCAGCGGCATGCGTGTGGCGGAAAAGGTCAATGACGTATGGCGGTTCCTGATCTACGACATCGGCGGCAAATGCATCGCCGAATACGGCGGAGCGGCATCGACCGATGAAGGCGGCGTGAAGTATCCGCTCAAAGACTGGCAGGGTTCGACGAGAGGCAGCATCAGCAACACAGGCAATGTCCGATCGCGGCAGGAGGCAATTCAGGTTATGTAGGTTTTTTCCTTCATGAACTCACTCATCATGCCACGGGACAAACAGATGATGAAGTGGTAAGGGGTTTAAAATTAACCCGCCTCGGCGACGAGAGTTTGTCCTCAAGTGATTTGCTTTCAAAGTTCTTTAATGATGGATGTCCATCGTGGATGGGCGAGCCGCCGCCCATGAGGAGATAGATTGAGGTGACAGAGATATGAAAATGGCTAAAGTATTATTTTTATTGATTTTATGTTTATTTTTTCAAACAACATTCTCGCAAACGGACACCGCCTCGACTGGGGATGAGATACGTGAGCCAGAACCCGATAAGAACCCTTTTCGTTCACCATTCAGGTATGTAATTGTAGCCGGTGTCAGCGATGTAGATAAGTATGTTAACAGAAACCCTTCATCGATATTGGATTTAGAAGTTTTGATCGATGATGCGGCGTTCAACGAAAAGAATCTCAGATACCTTTTCAAACTACTATCTGAACGTTTTCCAAATTCTAAACTTCTTACAATTGATGTTTTTACAACTTTGGATGCGATCAAAACCCCCGAAGAGATGGATCATAAATACCTGAAAGGGCCAATCGAAAATTATAAAGAATACAAATATGCATTTTTCTATAGACGCCCAGATAAATGCGATTCAAATATTTATTATGGCGTCCCAGGAAATGATGAAGTAAATATCCAATTGAAATGTAATAAAAATGGGGATATCATCTTCTAGGTTTAGAATTGGCCGGACGTGATCCTACTCACCCCTGACTACTCGCCCCTCGCCCCTTACAAGAGTGTCCGCGTTCCATAGAAGAGCGTTCCGCCGTCAATCTTCCGCTGTGATCTCGATGCCGAGTTCTTCGAGTTGGGCGGGGTCGACATCGCCCGGTGAATCCATCATCAGGTCTTGAGCCGAAGCCGTTTTTGGAAAAGCCATAACGTCGCGGATGTTCTCGGTTCCGCAAAGGATCATACAGGTGCGTTCGATACCTGCGGCAAATCCGCCGTGCGGCGGCGTGCCGTATTCAAGGGCGTCCAGGAAAAAGCCGAACCGTTCGCGGGCTTTTTCGGGTGAAAGGCCGAGAGCTTTGAAATTCAGCGCCTGAATATCTTTTTGATGGATGCGGATCGAGCCGCCGGCACATTCATAGCCATTGATGACGGCGTCATATGCTTTCGCCCGCACTTCGCCGAGCAGATGGTGCTGAGATCCATCATTGACAGCCAGCTTAAATTTTTCGAGATCTTCATCCATCGGTGAAGTGAACGGGTGGTGAGCCGCGGCGTAGGTGCCCGTATCTTCGTCGTATTCGAACATCGGAAATTCGGTAACGATCAGGCAAGCGTACTTGCTGCGGTCGATCAGCCCCTCGCGCCGGGCCACTTCGTTACGCAATGCGCCGAGCGAGGCAGCCACAACCGACTTTTTACCTGCAACGATAAGTATAGCGTCGCCTTCCACAGCCCCGGCAGACTGTATCAGTTTGCCGATCGTCTCTTCGCCGAGCGCCTTCATTAAAGAAGATGCCGGGGCAGATGAGTCAGCCGGAATTTTGATCCAGGCAAGTGCGCCTGCACCGTACCGCTTTACAAATTCCTGCAGCTCGTCGGTTTGCTTGCGGGAATAATCGGCCTTGCCTTTAACGACGATACATTTGACCTCGCCGCCTTTCGCCAATGTATCTGCAAAAGGTGCAAAATCAGTTTGCCGAAGATCGTTTGAAAGATCGACAAGTTCCATTTCGAAGCGTAGGTCCGGCTTGTCGCTGCCAAAGCGGCGCATTGCTTCGGCATAGGTCATACGCGGCCATTGTGCCGGCAATTCGACACCGATCAGTTTGAGAACATGACCGAACATTCCTTCGATCTCGCGATAAGCCGTTTCTTGGTTCGCGAAAGACATTTCCATGTCAAGCTGCGTAAATTCGGGCTGGCGGTCGGCTCTCAGATCTTCATCACGAAAACAGCGAGCGATCTGAAAATACTTATCGAAACCGGCGATCATCGTGATCTGCTTCAAGATCTGCGGTGATTGCGGCAAGGCAAAGAATTTGCCGGTGTGAATGCGCGAAGGAACGACAAAATCTCGAGCACCTTCAGGCGTTGATTTGAGCAGGATCGGCGTTTCGATCTCAATAAAACCGCGCGCGTCGAAATATGCGCGAATAGCCGCGACCGCACGGGCACGCATCCGAATGTTGTGCTGCAGCTGCGGACGGCGAAGATCAAGATAGCGATATTTCAACCGCGTCGATTCTTCGGCAAGATTCTCGCTGCCGGCAACCTCCAGCTGAAAAGGCGGCACTTTGGCATCATTGAGAACCAATAGCTCATCGACCCGGACCTCGATATCACCCGTCGCCAGCTTTGCATTGTAGGTGCCCTCGGCACGTGCAACTACAGTGCCTTTCACGGCTATTACAAATTCGCCTCTGATGTGTTTTGCCTTGGCGTGGGCCGCCGCCGCGGTTTCTTCGCTGACGACGACCTGTGTAATACCTTCCCGGTCTCGCAGGTCGATAAATGTGAAGACGCCGAAATCACGTTTTTTGGCGACCCAGCCCATAAGAACGACCTGTTCGCCCTTGAAAGAAAGTGTGAGTTCGCCGCAGCTATGCGTTCTTTCCAAATTTCCCAATGTATCTAACATACAGTTAACTTCCCCAACAATAGATCAAAGTGCAAGACCGCGAAGATAGGCCTTGAAATCTTCGGCGAGATCTTCGCGTTTGAGTGCAAATTCGACCGTGGCGATCAGAAAGCCAAGCTTGTCGCCGGCATCATGTCTGGTGCCCTCAAGCTTGACGGCATAAAGCGGCCGATCCTTCAAAAGTATTCGCATCGCATCCGTGATCTGGATCTCGCCGCCGGTACCGGGTTCGGTGGCTTCTATCGCGGCAAATATATCCGGCGTAAAAATATAGCGGCCAATGATGGCCAGATCAGACGGAGCTTCTGCAAAAGCGGGCTTTTCGACGAGATCTTTGATACGAAAAACACCGGGTTCAACCTCTTCGGCATCGATGACGCCAAAACGAGAGATCGCTTCGCCGGCAACCTGCATTGTGGCAATGACGGGTGCATCATATTTTTCGAAAACCCTCATCATTTGCTGCAAAGCCGGCGTTTCGGCATCGATCACATCGTCGGCGAGCAATGCGGCGAACGGTTCGCTGCCGGCGAAATCCTTTGCTTGATATATGGCATGTCCCAGCCCGAGTGCCTGTTTTTGACGCGTGTAGCTCAACTGAGCGATATCCGAGATCGCCCGGACAAGCTCAAATGTATCGGCCTTTCCCTTTTCGCGGAGAAGCTGCTCCAATTCGAATGAAATATCGAAATGGTTTTCGATCGCGCTTTTATCCCGGCCGGTGATTATCAAAATTGATTCGATGCCGGACGCAACGGCTTCTTCAACGGCGTATTGGATCAGCGGTTTATCGACCAGCGGCAGCATCTCTTTCGGTGAGGCTTTCGTGGCCGGTAAGAACCGCGTTCCGAGGCCGGCGGCAGGGAAAACAGCTTTACGAACTTTGTTTGACATCTTAATTTTGTTAAATTCTTGTAGTTTTAGTAATTAAAACGAAACTAAAATCTTAGGCTAAAAAGCATGGATAAACAAACCATAAAGATATTGCTTGAGAAGCACGAGAAAATGGATGCCGCCTACATTACCATTCCGTTCGATGTTGAAGCAGTTTATGGAGCCAAAAGAGTGCCGGTAGTTGCGACCATCAATGGAGCATCCCATCGTTCTACGATAGTGCGAATGGGCGGTAAGTTTATGTTGGGAATTCCGAAGGAATTTCGCGAGGCTGCCGGTGTCTCAGTCGGTGAGATCATTGCGATCACCCTTGAAAAAGACAGCTCGATCCGAACGGTCGATGTGCCGCCGGACCTTGCCGCTGAATTATCTAAAGCCGGGCTGCAGAACGCTTGGGATAGATTAGCCTTTACACACAAAAAGGAACACGTGCGGTCGATAACCGACGCGAAAAAGCCGGAAACGCGTAAAAATCGTATTGAAAAGACCGTCGCGATGGTAGCCGCTGGGGTCAGATAAATAGAAGTATGTTAGATCTGAATTTTGTCAGAGAAAATATTGAAACGGTACGCAAAGCATTTGCCGACCGCAATTTTCCGGCCGACGCATTGGATCGGTTTGCTGAATTGGATATAGAGCGGCGGAGCTTGATCGCCGAGGCCGATGAACTTAACCGAAAGCGCAACCTATTAAGCAAAGAGGTCGGCGCGCTGATACAGGCGGGTAAAGGCGAGGAAGCAAAGACTGTCCGGAATGAAGTGTCGGCGATAAAAGAATTACAGGGCGTTCTGGAAAAACGTCGCGATAATGCTGACCAAGAAATGCGAATGCTGCTTGCCGGTCTGCCCAATTTACCGGCCGCCGATGTTCCGATCGGGGCAGATGAAGAGGCAAACGTTGAAGTTCGCAGATGGGGAAATCCGCGAAAGTTTGATTTCCCGGTGAAAGATCACGTAGATCTTGGTGAGGGATTAGGCATTCTGGATCTGGAAAGAGCTACGAAAATTACGGGGTCGCGGTTTGCGATATTGAACGGTGCAGGTGCGAGACTAGAACGGGCATTGGTCAATTTTATGCTCGATGTGCATACCAATGAGCACGGATATACCGAAACATTGCCGCCTTTTTTGGTAAACCGCACTACGCTTTTCGGTACCAACCAACTGCCAAAATTTGAAGAAGACCTTTTTCACATCAAGGACGATCGCGGATTTGCGTTGATCCCGACGGCGGAGGTCCCGGTAACCAATTATCATTCGGACGAGATATTGGAAGCCAAGGATCTGCCGAGATATTTCACGGCGTATTCGCCTTGTTTCCGCAGCGAAGCAGGAAGTTACGGCCGCGATACGCGGGGATTGATCCGACAGCATCAATTTGAAAAAGTAGAGCTGGTAAAGCTTTCTCTGCCCGAAACTTCTGAGGACGAGCACGAAAAATTGACCGCAAATGCTGAACGAATACTGCAGCTGCTCGAATTGCCTTACCGAACAGTGGTGCTTTCGACTGGCGATATGGGTTTTGGCGCCCGGAAAACCTACGATATCGAGGTTTGGCTGCCATCGCAAAATACCTTTCGCGAGATATCCAGCTGTTCGAATTGCGGCGATTTCCAAGCCCGGCGGATGAACCTTCGGTTTAGACGCGGCGGCGGAGAAAAGCCGGAGTTCGCTCATACATTGAACGGGTCGGGCCTCGCTGTCGGCCGCACGTGGATAGCGATCTTAGAAAATTATCAGCAGGCTGATGGATCTGTGGTTGTTCCGCCGATATTGCGGCCCTATATGAATGGCCTATCGGTGATAGCTCGTAAGGGATGACCAAGAAGGTTTTGTGCGGGCCATTGCTCAGGATCATCTGGGTAATTACAATGTAATTATGAAAGCTCAGATCATACAGATCGGAAACTCGCAGGGGTTGCGCATCCCAAAAGTGCTGTTAGAAGAAACCGGGCTTGCCGGTGAGGTTGATATCGTCGTCCACGAAGAAGGATTGTTGATACGCAACCTTAAAAAGCCGCGCGGCGATTGGGATGCTGCATTCAACGCACTGGTGGATATTGACGATGACCAGCGAGTAACGGCGACCAAAACAGATTTCGAGAAAAAGGGGTGGCAATGGTAACTCGATTCGGCGTCTATCTGATCAACCTGGACGAAGACATCGGTGGAGATGCCAAAAACACACGGCCGGCCGTCATCATTTCTCCCGATGAATTGAACCGACATATAGAAACGGTGATCGTGGCTCCGCTTTCGTCCACAAGGGTGCAATATCCGACCCGCATTCCGGTCGATTTTTTAAATGAAACGCGTTTTGTGATCTTAGATCAGATACAGACCGTCGATAAAGCAAGGCTAGTTAAAAAGATAGGCGATCTTGACAGAAAACCATCCGCCGCACTGCTCGAATTATTGCAAGAAATGTTCGAGGCATGATGTGAAGATCATTCGGCCAGCTTGGCATCGTTCCAGATCGCATTCATTTCTTCGGGTGTTGATTCGGTAAGATCTTTGTTTCGAGAGGCTAAGGTCTCTTCAATGATGCTAAAACGTCGCCGAAATTTGCGGTTCGCCTTTTTAAGCGCTGTTTCCGGTTCGATGTCCAACCTACGAGCAAGATTTGCCATGACAAACATCAGATCGCCGATCTCTTCTTCAATGTTTGAATTTTCGGAGATGGCCTCTTTTAATTCGCGGATCTCCTCATCGAGCTTTTCAAAGATCTCATCCGTATTTTCCCAATCGAATCTAACTTTGGCCGCTTTTTTGGTTAACTTCAGGGCTTCGAGCAGGGCAGGAAAGTGTACCGGCACTTCTTCCAGCAACCCACCGTCTTTTGCAGCGGCTCCCGATGCCTTTCGTTCATTCGCCTTTAGGGCTTCCCAATTGGATATGACGTCGGCTGCGGTTTCTAGTTTCGTTTCTCCAAACACATGCGGATGCCGCAGGATGAGTTTTTGAGCAATGCCGCCCGCAACATCTTCAAGCGTAAAATCTCCCTTTTCTTCGGCGATCACACAATGGAAAACAACTTGCAAAAGTAAATCGCCAAGTTCTTCGCGAAGGTGGCGGACGTCGCCCGTTTCTTCTGTTTCCTGGATCGCGTCAAAGGTCTCGTAGGCTTCCTCCAACAAATATTGTGCGAGTGAACCATAGGTTTGTTCACGGTCCCAAGGGCAACCGCCGGGTGCTCTGAGCCGCCGCATGACGGCGACCAATTCGTCAAATTTATCGGACATAGCAATATTAGAGAGGCGGGTTGCAGCGATGTCAAGATAGATTTTGACAAACAATATATTTCCCCGGTGTATTCACTAAATGTTAAAATCGAATCAGTAAAATTAAACGCATATGATCCGAAAAGAAGAAAACCAAGAAAACCCGGAAGAAGAAGTAACGTTCAAGGTATCAGACCGCCGCAAGTTCAACGCGGACGGATCCGTTAAAGACGGTGTTGTTTTTGATGAGCCGCAAAAGCGATCCGCCGCCGAGATCTCTATCGAGCCGGAACCGTTTGCGGCAGGTGCGGCTTTTGATTCGCCGCCGGAGGCGACCGACGTCATCGAGGAACCGGAAACATTCGATCTGCAAAATGAAAGTGAAGAATTTCCGGGTGCTGATGACCCGGCAAGTTTCGTCAATTTTTTATCAACGCTGGCGACGAACGCCGCTGCTTCATTGGGAGCAATGCCGCACCCTTCGACAGGACAACGCTCATTGGACCTTGATTCCGGCAAATATTGGATCGACGTACTTTCGATGATCGCCGAAAAGACCAAGGGAAACCTTCAACCGCAGGAAGCGCGTTTGATGGAAGGGATTCTGGGCGATCTGCGTATGCAATATGTGACGATGGTGCGGGCAACGGAAGAACAATTGAAACAACAGGCGGCGAAAAAGTTCACGGACGCTGACATTCTTGGTAAGCGCTAAAAGACGTTCTGCGAATGAAGATCACTTTTCTTGGCACGGGCACATCGACCGGCGTTCCCTCGATCGGGTGCGACTGTGAAACATGTCTGTCAACAGATCCGCGAGACGATCGGTTGCGTGTTTCCATTCTTATAGAACATGCAGATAGATCGATCTTGATCGACACCTCGGCAGACTTTCGACAACAAGCACTGCGGGTTGGCTTAAAAAAGTTGGATGCGGTGCTCATAACCCATTGCCATGTTGACCACGTCTTTGGAATGGATGATCTGAGGCCGCTTAACTTTCGGTTTGGGGCCATGGGCATTTTTGCCAATGAACCGGCATGGAAGGACCTTCGGCGCATTTTCCAATACGTTTTTCAACCAACGCATTTCGGTGGTGGATTGCCTCAATTGACCCCGCACACCGTTTTCTCAAAAGCCCCATTTTGCGTCGGGCCCGAGATAACCGTAACTCCGCTAGAGGTCACACATGGCGGACTGCCGGTTTTAGCTTATCGGTTGAATGACATCGCTTATGCAACCGATCTGAAGATAATACCGCCGGATTCGATGGATGGGATGCGCGACCTGGATGTGTTAGTGCTTGATTGTGTAAGAATAAAACCGAAACATTCGACGCATCTGGTTCTAGAAGAATCTCTTGCGATCATCGAAGACCTGAAACCCAAGCGAGCGTTCCTGACCCACCTAAATCACGATATATTGCATGCTCGAGATTCGGCATTGTTGCCGGAAGGTGTTGAATTTGCTTACGACGGATTGATCGTCGAATAGATCTTTTTCCTATTCGCCCTCTCCGAAATCGATACAGAATTTCATCGTTTGGCGCGTAGTTTTTAAGGTGCCAGCTAACTTTTGACTATGCCTATTCAATCAATGCGTATGTTCCAACTTATGCGTGGTTTTGGCGTGATATATATGGTAAGGATCTTTTGATGGATCATGAACCGACCTTTCGGCAGGCAATGACTGCCAAGTGAAAGAACGACGGAGAACAGCGGCGAGCAGCGGCAGGCTTCTGAAATACTTTAAATTGCCTACCGAAAACTGATAAAATCGGATAATTCACGTTGAATAAGATCATTGGAGGATTGTTGTATGAAGCGCTTTTTTATCGTATTTTCATCTTTCATCTTTGCTTTTGTTGTTTTAATGCCGGTCAATGCTCAGGATAAACTTGCCGTCGGGGCGAAATTCGATGACTTTTCGTTGACCGACACTGCCGGGGCGACGAAAAGTTTCAAATCGCTGCAAGGCAGCAAGGGTACGGCCGTGATCTTTCTTTCGGCCCAATGTCCGGTCGTTGCAGGTTACAACAAACGTATCGCTGCGATCGCGGCAGATTACGAAGCGAAAGGCATTAAGTTTATCGGTATCAATTCAAACTCCACCGAATCGTTGGAGTGGGTCACGTCCAACGCGGCGGAAAACTACAAGTTTCCGGTTTTGATAGATAAAGGGAACGTGATCGCTGATAAATTGGGCGCAACGGTCACGCCGGAAGTGTATTTTTTCGGTTCTGACGGAAAACTGCTCTACCGCGGGGCGATCGATAACAGCCGGAATGGTGAAAATATAACCGAAAATACGCTCCGCGATGCTTTTGATGCGACGATCAGCGGAAAGGCCATTACCGTGACAAGCCGCAATGCGTTTGGCTGCACGATCAAACGGGTCGAAAAATAGATCTATGCTCAGATCATGTTTCGCATTGGTATGTTGCCTGCTTATCGTCTCGGCGGCGATAGCACAAAGATCGAATCCGGCTGCTGAGAAGGCATTAAAATTACCGGAAGTATTGCAGATCGACGATGTCGGCCTTAAAAAGCTTTTGGTTCCGGCGGGTAAGCCGCTGTTGGTCAATTTCTGGGCGACGTGGTGTGAACCCTGCCGTGAAGAGTTTCCTGATCTGGTCATATTACGCGACAAATACGAGGGAAAACTCGACGTTGTGACCGTTTCCCTTGATGAAGCGTCCGAGATCGCAACCACGGTGCCAAAATTTTTGTCTTCGATGAAAGCGGATATGCCGGCCTATTTGCTTAAAACGCCGGATGAAGGTGCGGCGATCTCGATGATCGCAAAGGACTGGCAAGGGGGTTTGCCGTTCACGCTCGTTTTCGATGGACAAGGAAACAAGGTCTATACTCGGCAAGGTAAGATCAAGCTCGATGTTGTAATTTCAATGCTGGATACACTTTTCAACCCGGCGGCGGTTCATTGAGCAAAATTCTTTCCTTGCGCGGATGCCGAAGCGTTATTCAACATTAGTTCAACGAGTTACGGCGAAAACTTGGTGTTTTAGGGAGTTCTATTATGTTCAGAAAAATCGACGACTTTCAGGCATTGTGGAAGTATGAGACAGAATGCACTGAAAGGGTCATCGGAGCGCTGACGGACGATGCGGCAACGAGAAAAGTTACCATTGACGGGCGTTCACTTGGGTTTTTAGCGTGGCATTTAGTATTGACTGCGAGAGAAATGCTGGGTTTGGTCGGTTTGAATATCGATGCTCCCTCCGATGACGTTGAATGTCCCGGCTCGGTAACAGAGATCGCCGCAAACTATAAAAAAGCAGCTACATCTGTCGCCGATTCGGTCGCTGCCGATTGGACGGACGATACACTTCTGATAAAGGATGAGATGTATGGTGAGATCTGGGCGCGCGGCACTACGCTGCTAAATTTGATCTTGCATCAAACACACCACCGAGGCCAGATGACCGTGCTTATGCGCCAAGCAGGCCTGGTCGTACCGGGCATTTATGGCCCCGCAAAAGAAGAATGGGCAACGATGGGGCTTCCGGCGATGAAATGACCTAAACGCGATCTTTGGAGATAACTCGATCGAGCCACATATTCGAGAGTTTTTCCTGAATGCTATTCGCTTTCAATCGATCACTCAGATTTTTGAAATCTACAAAATCCAAGTGTTGGTCTTGGTTAAAGCACGAGAAAACAAAAAATTCTTCGCCGGTGTGCGGATTTACGTGCCGCTGCAGACATTGAGCGCACACCTCTTTCATCATGCACTGCATCGGTGAGTTTATCGAGCCGATCGCCGTATGATCTTCCTTGAGATAGGGTTTAAGCGTCGAATGCCGCGCTTCGCGAACGCCGTTCATCATTCGATCAGAACCGATCGCGATAATGCGGTCGACATCTTTCAGGCTCAATCGTGTTTGCCCGAACCGGCCTTCACCATAGGCGATCATTGCTTGAACGATATTCCCGCGGAAATGCGAATCTTGCGGCCGCATAGGGCGGATCTCTTCCCCAAAATCGGTAGCCCAGATGATCTGGTCCGTAGCCTTTTCGATCTCTTCGCGTTTGAAAAGGTCAGAGCCATTCCGGTATCCGGCAAAATAGATGACGTTATTGCTGTTTTCGCGCAGGGCCTTGGCGATCGAGAACAACACAGCATTTCCTAACCCGCCGCCAGCCAAAAGCACGGTTTCGCCTTGCGGGATCTCGGTCGGCGTTCCGGTCGGGCCCATCACCAACACCTCTTCGCCTTCCTTGAGAAATGAACAAAGCCGCGAAGATGTTCCCATTTCCAGAACGATCATCGAAAGCAGGCCCTTTTCAACATCTACCCAAGCACCGGTCAGGGCAAGCCCTTCCATCATCATCCGTTTGCCGTCGATAACGGGCGCCGTCGTCTCGAAATTTTGGAGTCGGTAGAATTGGCCCGGCTCAAATTTTTTGGCTTGCAGCGGAGCTTTGACGATTATCTCGATGATCGTTGGCGTCAATCGTTCTATTTTAACGACATATGCCTTGAGCTGGTCGTCTAGGTTCCCGACGAGAGAGTTAAAGATCCCATCGCGCTCATTCCGCGGCAATTTGCATTCCGCTATTTCGGCGGCGAAAAGTTCTACCACTTTTGTGTAGCCGTGTTTGGCGGAAGCCATGGCCTTAACCACATTTCCCGCGTATTGCGGATGATTATCACCGTAATAACTTATAAATTTGCCGGCGTGGTTATACGAGGTGAAAAAGCCGGTTTCATTCTTTGCTGTCCCGACCAATTCAAGGCGGCCGTTTTCTCCGCGTTCTACGCGAAACGGTTGAAAGAACTGGCGCCATTCATCGAGTTGGAATGTGCCCGGATTTTCTTTTTCGTATATGACGTTCGGCGAAGTTCCTGCAGCGACACAAACGGTCTTTGCCGGAAATTCGACCATTTCGCCGGTAGAAGGGAATTTACCCGTTTCCGGGTCGTATGCAAGACGTTCAAAAATAAGCGAACTGACCGCGCCGAATTCATCCGGCACGGCTTCCTTCGGATTCATGCATTCGACAAAATCAATTCCCTCTTCCAAGGCTTTCTGAACCTCTTCGTGGTTCAATCGATAAGCAGGTGAATCTTGCAGACGCTTTCGGTAGGCAAGTGAAACACCGCCCCACGAACGCACCAGCGGAACGAAATTCGGCTCTTCGCCGGCAGCAGCGGCGCGACGCCGCTCCTCGCGGACGGCCCGGCCATGTTCCAGAAATTCATCTACGACGATCCGCTCCTCTTCGTCAAATTTTGCCTGTGCCGTCTCTTCCCCAAATTCGGCAACGATGTCCTCGTAAACGCCGAGCATTTTTTCTACCTGGATCGGATAGTAAGCGAATATTTCCGTCGCCGTATCGATCCCGGTCAGGCCGCCGCCGATAACAACGGCCGGCAATCGCACCTGTAAATTAGAAAGCGTGTCTTTTTTAAAGGCACCGCTTAGCTGCAGAGCCATCAAAAAATCAGACGCCTTGCGAATTCCGCGGATCAGATTGTTCTTCATCGGAACGATGGTCGGGCGTCCGGCACCGGTAGCAATTGCGATATGATCGAATCCGAATTTCCAAACGTCCTCAATTGTAAGTGTGCCGCCGAAACGAACTCCGCCGTAAGCACGGAAACGTTGGCGACGTGACAGCATCAATTGAACCATCGTCAGAAAATTTTTATCCCATCGAACGGTTATGCCGTATTCGGAAACCCCGCCGAAACCAGATAGGACCCGTTCGTCAAGCTGCTCGGTGATATCATTGATATCTTTGATAGGCTGCGGACATGCCGTACCAAGTTCGCCCGTCCAATCACCCGGCAAGGGTTCGATCTTCAGACCATCAATACCGACCACACCAAAACCTTCGTTCAGCAGGTATTGCGAAAGTGTGTAGCCCGCCGGACCAAGACCGACGACCATTACATTCTTACCGTTGTAGGGTAAGGCATAGGGGCGGGCAGCGTTCAGCGGATTCCAACGCGCCAGCAAGCTGTATATCTCGAAACCATACGGCAGCTTCAAAACATCGGTCAAAGAAGCGGTTTCGGCAAGCGGTATATTCACCGGCTCCTGCTTCTGAAAAATGCACCCCTTCATGCAATCGTTGCAAATGCGATGGCCCGTCCCCGCACACATCGGGTTATCGATTGTTACGATCGCTAACGATCCGATCGGGTCACCTTGCTTTTTCAGCAGATGCATTTCAGAGATCTTTTCATCCAGCGGACAGCCTTCTGTTTTGATCCCGAGCGGATTTCTTTTAGGGCTGCCGTCGGGTTCGCGCAAGCCGGTCGAACAGGAGTCTTTTGAGCGTTCGTGGCAGATCATGCAGTAATCGATCTCGTAAAGAGCATCGCGCATCGTGCCGCGGTCGTCAGTCAATTTAAACCCGTCTCGCCGCCGAAGTTCTTCATCCTTTCCTCGCATTACGTTGCTCAATTCCGGCTTGGGGTGGATCAAATGAACGAGGCTCTGGTAATCAAGCGCATGCGGCGTCCGAAAAGCCTTCCATCGGCGGTCTTTTTTTGCGAAATGATAAGCCGACCACAGCTCGACAAATCCGAGTGCCGCCTGTATTTGCAATTGTTCCCCTACGGCTTCCGAATCAAGTACGAATTGGGAAAAATACTTTCCAAATGCCTTGTCCTTGAGCTCGGCATAGGCGTCGGCGATCTTTAAGATCGTCGTTTCAATTGCAAGAGTTCGTTCGGAACCTTTGGTCAAACATTCTTCTGCATCGAGTAAGCTCGCGGTAATTTCCGCAATGGCTAGTTCATCATCATGGATAACCGTTTCGAGAAACGAGCTGTTGCGAAGTTGTTCAAAAGCTAGGTCAAGTTCGGCGCCGTTGACGTCGGCAAGTTTCTCAGCCGTGAATTTTTTCGCCGCACGTCTCTGCACGAAAAATTTGAAGCGCCAAATGGGGTCTTGGATGATGATCGCCTGCTGCAGTTCGGTTCGTTCTGAAGAGATGTTGAACAGGCGGCCAATAAATTCCGACAGATATGGAGCCGCATCCGTAATGATCTTCGATTCGACGCGTTTTTCGAATCCGATCCCATGCGCGGCTATGTACTTGTTCAAAGCTTCGCCGAGAACCGGATCGGAACTTTCCACCTCTGCGTAAAACTTCAGGGCCAGATCCCTCAGCTTTTCCGCATCAAAAAGATCAGAATATCGGAAACCCGGAATGCCGAGTTTCATATCGCGGCCAAAAGGGCCATTTTCCGAAATAGCAGCCATATTAAACGTATCTATGCTAAAAATAACTATAAATGCAAACGAAAAGTATATCATTCGGTTCTACTAAGGAACAAAAACCAATTTTTTTAGCGGTTTGGAGGGTTGGTTGATGATTTACGCAGGGTTTGTGATATAAATACAGGTTGCGCCCTTGATCCCTTTATATTATTTGTACCGGTTTTTAGAAGTATGCAGAACGACCAACGGCTTACGCCGCTCCCCAAAGCTTTGGAGATAAAAGAAGTTGCCGGCGATTATTCATCCGGATATCCCGCTTTCTATGACGATGAGGGCATGGAGGGCCGCCGTTCCTTGCGTCAATATTTTGACGTTGTATATAAGCGGCTTCCGCTGATCATTGCTCTATCATTATTGGCGACGGTTGCCGCTGCGTTCTATATGTACCGACAGCCTTCGGTGTACGCGGCAACGACGCAGATGATCATCGAACCGCGGAAACCAAAGGTAACATCAAAGGATGCAATAAATATCAGCTTCGGTACGGATGCGAATTACTACAACACCCAGCTTCAGCTTTTGCGGAATGTTGACCTGATGAGGACGGTGGTCCGTGATCTGCAGCTATATAAAGACCCGAATCTTTTCGATAACGGATCGAGTTTTTCTCTGCGGTCGATATTTTCCAGTGAAAAGACATCATCACAAAACGAGAATTCTTTGCCTGTAATATCCGAAAATTCTTTGAAGGGCGAAGATGCCGCCTTGAGCAAAGAAGAGCAGGAACGCGTTGATTCATATGCTGCGAGGTTGGTTGGCGGTCTGAACGTTGAGCAGCGGGAAAAGACGAATATCGTAAATGTAACGGTGCAAAACACAAAGCCGGCAGTTGCCAGGGCGGTGGCCGACAAAACGGCCGAGGTGTTTCGCGATCAGGATGCGAAACGCGAAATGGCCGGAGCGGTCCAGGCGAAAGAAGACCTCGAAAGATCTATCGAAGAACTTCGCACGACCATCGACAATGACGAGCAAGAACTAATGGCTCTGATGCGCCGCAGCAATTTGCCGCTGCAGGAAAACGGACAACAGCTCAATGCCAGCCGCTTACAATCGATGAGCGAAACTTATCTGAAGGCACTCGAATCCCGCCGGCAGCTTGAGGGTCGATATAATGCGGCCACACAAGCGAGCAGCAGGGGCGAGGGAATGAATATTCCCGACCTATATGAAAACAAGATCTTTCAGGACACAATGCGGCTCAATACCGAACGCAAGGCAAAGCTGCAAGACCAGATCCGTGATATTGAAAAGCAGATCCAGGAAAATGAGACGGAGAAAGCCGAGCTGCTGGTCAAATATACTCCTGAATATTTTAAGGTAAAGGAAAAAGAGGAAAAGATAGCTTCGCTAAAAGCTGCCAGAAACAAAACGGAAACTGAGGTCTCCAAAATAATTGACCAGGATCAAAAGAAAATTGAAAAAGACGCTGTCGGCGGCGCACTCGTTTCATTAAAGGCCCAGGTGGACGCCAAACGAAAAGAAGAATCCCAGGCTTTGGCCGCTTATGAACGCGAAGCCGCCGTTGCAAATATTCAAGGCCAGGCGGCTACCGAATTGACGACAAAAAAGCGCGAGATCGAAACCAAGCGCAACCTTCTTGATACCTATACTCAGCGGGTGAAAGAACAAGAACTTGCCATCGCAAACAGCAGTCCTGACAACATCAAGGTCGCCGCCAAGGCAGGCGAAGCGTCCCTCGTCGGTCCGGCCCGCACGAGAAATATACTTGTCGCCTTTTTGGTTTCACTAGCTGCCGGCATCGGCCTTGCGTTTCTAATGGATTATCTCGATGATTCGGTCAAATCATCAGAAGATGTCGGTCGTCATTTGGGCTTGCCGACGCTGGCGCTTATCCCGCAGCACAATGTGGCGGACAAGCGCCGCATTGCCATCGGAAGCGGAAGCCCAAAAACCAGCGAACTAGCTTCGGCGACGGCGATGATAACACTTGAGGAGCGTAATTCTCCGATGGCAGAGGCGTACCGTCACCTACGGACCTCGCTGCTTTTTTCTTCGGCCGGAAAGCCCCCGCAAACCATACTCATTACGTCTTCGCAGCCATCGGAAGGTAAAACCACGACGGCAATAAACACCGCAGTTACGTTGGCTCAGTCAAATGCCGATGTAGTACTGATCGATTGTGATCTGCGAAGGCCGCGGCTCCACACATATTTTGGCCTGGAAAATACCAATGGCCTGACGAATTATCTTTCGGGTGAGCGGAACACCGATAATTTCATAAAGACCTGCGCCGGGCTGCCGAAGTTGAAAGTGATCACCAGCGGCCCGATACCGCCAAATCCGGCCGAATTGCTTAGTTCGGTTGAAATGAAGAATTTGCTTACTTTTCTTCGTGAAAGGTATCAGCATATCATCATCGATTCGCCGCCGGCGATCTCCTTTACGGATGCCGCCATACTTTCTACGCAAGTTGACGGCGTTGTGCTTGTTGCAATGGCCGGTAAAAGCTCTCTACACTTAATGCGACGCTTCAAGCAGCGGCTTGGCAATATTGGCGCACGCATCTATGGAGTAGTTTTGAACGGGATCAAATCGAATTCGACCGAGTATTATTATTACGGTTCGGGTTATTACGATTACTACGGCAAGGGCGCGGACGATCCAACGGAATATTTAGAAGACCGTGAGAAATAATGCCCGCCCTTAGCTAGGATCCAAGCACGAATGTGTTCAGAGCTTCTTTCCATTCCGGAAGCGGCCGGAGTCCAAACGCCCGGCTATACAGACAGGCCAGCTTCGATGATGTAGGTCGCGGTGCGGGCCGCTGCAATTCGGTATGTGATACGGGCACGACCAAGGTCGGATCACTGCCCGTTATTCTGCATAATTCTTCGGCGAAGCTCGCAAAACTGGATCCCTCGCCTTCGTTTGTGACGTGAAAAATACCCGGAACGTTTAATTCCGCTAATTCACGTAAACGTTTCGCCAGGTCGGCCGCATACGTCGGTGTCCCGAAAGAATCGGCGATCGCCTTGATCTTGCCTCCGGCGGCCAACATTCGCGGCATAACGCTTAGAAAATTGGTCCCGCCCGCTCCATAGATCCATCCGCTGCGAACGATCACAGTTCGAGCATATGCGTTTGAAGCTCGTCGTTCACCTTCGAGTTTCGTCTTTCCGTAAATCCCGAGCGGATGCGGCGTGTCACGTTGTGTATAAAACCCGTCGAATTTTCCATCGAAAACATAGTCCGTCGAAATGGTGACGAATCCGGAATCTACGGAGCGACAAGCATTCGCTAAGATCTCCGGCCCGAGGGAATTTACCGCCTCAGCCGCCGAGCGGTCAGATTCTGCTCCATCTACATTTGTATAAGCAGCACAGTTTATAACCGCTTCGGGCCGAAGCTTTTCAAAAGCCGCTTTCACTTCTTCGGCCGAAGATATATCCAGATCTTGACGTGTGAATGAAAAGACTTCATCACCGATGCTGCGGCAGTAGGCCGCGGTCGCCCTGGCGACCATACCATTGCCGCCGGTAATAAGGATCTTCATAATCTCTCAAATTTAACGCAGCCGATACATCCTTTTTGAAATTGACCGCTTCTTATCAACATTATAGACTTGCACGACGAAAAGGAGTGTCGTCCGGAATGTTATGAAAATTACACTATGTTCTGTCGCCGTTTACATTATACTTGGTTTTGCCGCTCTTTCGACATTTTCGCAAGAGAGAACAGGACCACTTCCAACCCCCGCAGCCAAATCTCAACAAACCGAGAAAGGAAGCGTTCGTGTGATGAACGGGACACTTCGCGTAGAGTTTCCGCAAGTGGCGAATTGGGAAAAAGGCGATCTAGTGACCTATCCGCAACCGGAACTTGGATCTAGCGTTAGTTACGAATCCGACGGAGGTGCTGTTGTTACCGCATACATATTCAATGGAGGGCTGCGTTCCATACCAAATATGTTAAATGGGCCGGTCAAGCTGGAAATGGATCGGGCACGGGCCGAAATAGCTTCGATGGCCGAACTTGGATATTATTCGGATCTAAAAGAACTTGCCGGCGGCAAAAAGACGCTTGCCGAAAAAGATGGACGCATCGCAGTTTTGCATTCGGCCTACAGCTTGACTGTTCGCCAGCGGCCGATGATCTCGGAGATCTACGTATTTCCCTTTCGTAACCATTTCGTAAAGGTCCGGGTTTCTACGCCGCAGGCCAGTCCGGCGGACGCAAAGATCCAGCTCGAAACATTGCTAAAAGAGCTTGAGAACCTCTTTGCCGATAATTTGGATCGAAATAACGCGGCCTAGTTCCTTGACCTTATCCGAGAGCCGTACCGTAGTTTTTCTTATAGTAAGTTCGATACTCTCCATTGCGAATGCGGTCGATGGCATCTTGGTTCTCAATGTACCAATTGATGGTCTGGCTCAAGCCTTCGTTCCAACTTACCTGTGGTTTCCAGCCGAGCTCCCTTTCGGCCTTCGCCGGATCAATGGCGTAGCGGCGGTCATGGCCTAATCTGTCAGTTACAAAATCGATCAATGAATGCGGTTTACCCAAAGCGTCTAATATCGCCCGTACCACGTCGATATTGAACTGTTCATTGCGGGCTCCTATATTATAGGATTCACCGGGCCGGCCTTTTTCGTATGCGAGCCAAATGGCCCTTGCATGGTCGTCAACATAGATCCAGTCGCGAACATTTTTTCCATCGCCGTAAACCGGCAGTGGAATGTCGCTCAAGGCGTTGGCGATCATCAGAGGTATCAGCTTTTCAGGAAATTGACGCGGGCCGTAATTATTGCCGCAGCGGGTTATAACTGTGTCAATGCCATGAGTTTCGCGAGCAGCTCGAACGACAAGCTCGGCAGCGGCTTTCGAAGCGGCGTAGGGCGAATTCGGTTCAAGTGCCGAGCTCTCCGTAAAAAACTCTTCACTATCATCAGCCAGGCTTCCCATCACCTCATCTGTAGAAATCTGCACAAAGCGATCGATGCCCCGCTCCCGAGCAGCGTCGAGCAAGACCTGTGTGCCGATGATGTTGGTACGCAAAAATTCATCCGCCGATCGAATGCTGCGATCGACATGAGATTCGGCAGCGAAATTGAACAAAGCTTGACAGTCGGTAGGAAGAGCAGCCAAAACAGCTTCCCGATCACAAATATCACCTTGAACGAAGTGGTGACGAGACGGATCCAATCCTGTCAAATTCTCCGGGTTTCCCGCATATGTAAGTGCGTCAAAATTAACAATGTAAGTTGTCGGTTGGGTTTCCTGTACAATACGAATAAAGGCCGAGCCTATAAAACCTGCACCGCCGGTAACAAATATCTTTCGCATGGGTCGCTTATTTCTCCAACTGCCGCATTTGTCGCAACAGCATATCCGCGCATTTGCGTGGGCCATTTACATTTTTAAGTGTTATCCGTTCACCATCACGACCGGCATTGTCGATGACGATGTCGCCGAAGCCGAGCAAACGCTGGCCAAAACCGGCCGAAACCGTTACGTCCTGAATACGGCGGATCGGTATGCTCCGTGTCGTTCGCGATATTAAGCCTTCATCTATTTCGACAGTCGATTCGGTCAACGTGTATCTGACCATCCGTTTCCGCAAATGATAAAACGCCGGTATCAAAAGCAATGCTAATCCAAGCGGAATGACGACCCAAAAGGAGACCGCCGGGAAGAACAGGCTAAGCATGGCGACTATCAAAAAAGATCCCACGATCGCTAGCCCATAACCAGCCTTAACAAACAAAAGCGTCGGGCTAATGGAAAAAACAACGTTTTCTGCCTTTTCGCCCGGAGCCGAATGTCTTTCTGCCGCGATCCTTGTTTCTTGCTCTTCCTCAAGAAGTGTTCCGCATTTCCGGCAATACACCGAATCCTCAATATTCTCCGTACCGCACTTTGTACAAAACATATATCGTCGAATTTAACAGCTAGAATATACCGCAATTGGTTGCCGCAAACAAAAAGAGCCGGCCATTGAAGGCCGGTCTCTACATACTATGAAACCCTGCGAATATTCCTATTGACTGGTCAGGATCATCTTGCCGCTCGGCAATCTGACCGGGATCGCATCAGGCTCGAAAACTGTCAGCGGACGAGATTCCCTTTGTTCAAGCTTTGCGGCGGTCGTATTGTCCACACGTCGAGCTCGATTAACATATTGCGGGTTCGATATCGTGTTGTACCGGGCAGAGATGCGCCGAACATATTCGCGGGTCTCGCGGTATGGAGGAACATTCCATCCATATTTCATAACGGCCCCTTCACCGGCATTGTATCCTGCCAAAGCCAGCACTACATCACCATTAAAAGTATCCAGCAGCCACCGCATATAGCGTACGCCCGCCTCGATATTCTGTTTCGGGTCGTAGATCTTCGTCACACCAAAACGTCGTGCTGTTGCCGGCATAAGTTGCATCAGACCGCTTGCACCTTTATTCGACGTGGCATTGATCTTGAATGAAGATTCTTGATGCATTTGGGAATAGATCAGCAAAGGGTCGATGCTATATCGACGACTCGATTCCACTATGTACTGATCGTGACTGGAATTTCCCGTAGTAAACCCTTTCAGATGCGGGCTCGAACCCATTACAAGCTTTGTCACCGGCATTTGCGACTCGCGACCTGCCAAGCCCTCGTTCGCGACGGTTCCCTGCTTTCGCTTCGCCCGAGCTTCGATGGCGGCTGCTCTCCGCTCTGCTTTGCCCGTTTTTTTGACAAGTTTTTTTTCAATTGATGGGATATACGGCGGATAGACAACGCTCACGCCCTGCGAACGATCGAAGTTGTCGAAGGTACGAGATTGTGTATATGCCGCAGAGTGGGAAACTACTACCAGTAATGTTAAGAGCAATATGCGCATCCGGGTTCGGTCTATGAAATCTTCTAAAAATCCGTGAAATGGCGGGTGAAAGGTTACTATAAAACACCGTTGAACGAATATAAATATTCTTCAACGAATCAAATGTAGCATAGAAACCCGAGAAGGCGCAAACTTTTTTATCCTTAAGATAAGGCGAATGGATGTCAATAAACTGACAATCGCCTTCATTTGGGGGTATTATTTATCGAATGCTTTATCTTTCCCAGATCTTAGGGCGACCCATTTATGATGCTCGGGGCGAGAGAATTGCTGCTATCCGGGACATATTGGTCCGTTACGGCAGCGACGATTATCCGCCGGTCGTAGGGTTGGTCGCGCGATTTCGGCGGCGGGATTTTTTTATTCCGCGTAGGAATATTGCTCAGCTTGATCTGAGCGGAGCAAAGATGAGCTCTGCGAAACTGGATCTGACACCTTTCAAACGTCGCGACGGTGAAGTGCTCTTGGCAAAAGATGTGCTTGATAATCAATTGATCGATGTTGACGGCAAACGTGTGGTGCGGGTGAACGACGTACAATTGATCGATACCGGCGATTTCTATCGTGTTACCGGAGCCGACGTTACCTTTCAAGGATTTCTGCGGCGATTGATGCCACAGGGATTTTACGGTAATTCGCGTCCGGTAGAAGTTATCGATTGGGCCGATGTCGGCTATCTGGCTACAGATACAACGACCGTTGCCGTTCAGCTTAAATCTTCGAAAGATAAACTTTCCCGCCTTCATCCGGTTGAGATCGCCCAGCTTGCCGAATCTCTTTCTCCGGTCCATCGGACAGAGATCGTTGAAAGTCTGGACAACGAGATAGCGGCCGATACCCTAGAGGAAATGTCAACCGAAACGCAGGCCCGCATCTTGGAGGAAATGGACGAAGAACGGGCGGCGGACATTTTAGAGGAAATGTCGCCCGACGATGCCGTCGATGTATTGGGGGAACTTTCGGAGGAAAAAGCCGAAGAGCTTTTTAATCTAATGGAGGAAGATGAAAAAGCCGATGTAGCCGAGCTGATGAATTTTGACCACGACACAGCCGGCGGATTGATGACGACTGAATTCATTGCTTTCCCGCGAAATCTGACTGTGGCGGAAACCATCGATCGGATCCGCGAAATGGCCGAAACTCCGAATATGATCTACTATCTGTATGTTGTTGAAGAGGAAGCCTCTTGGAAAATATGCGGGTTGATAAGCCTTCGCAGCTTGATCAGAGCCGAACCGGAAAACCGTTTAGAAGACATTATGCGGCAGAAATTCCAGTATGCACATCCGGCTGATCCAGCAGAAGACGCGGCACAGGCGATCGCCGAATACAACCTTTTGGCATTGCCTGTGATCGATGATGACGGAGATATTGCCGGTATAGTGACCGTTGACGACGCAATGGAGATCCTGCTTCCAAAGAATCTGCAGCCCCGTATGCCGAGGCTTTTCGGTAATTAGAATTTCCGAACTAAACACTTTCGGATGTCGTAATTGATGAGCAAGAATGGCAAAAAAGTACGATACAAATAGGTTGGAACCTGATTTTCCTGAAAAGGCACGGCAATCGGCCGAAAAGGACGTATCCGGCTATCAGGCTCCGGCATCTCCATATGCAACGGGCGAGTTTCCGCAACGACCCGCGAGCGTAACGGAGGATGAAACACTGCTTCTGGAAGAAACGCGGTTCAATTCGTACTCGCGGCCCCGGGGCGATGTGGATCTTCTTCAAGCGACAATGCCGCCGCAACTGGACCGGGCATCGAGTCGTAAGGAAGCTAAAACCGGTTTGCCTGAAAAATGGCTGATCGGACTTCCGTATGTTCCTTTTTCGATCGGTTTGGTCGCGGGTTTGATACTGCTTGTCGTTATTCCTAAAGAAGAATCGAAAGTCCGTTTTCATGCGGCCCAGGGCTTGGCCGCCCATGTTGGCATCCTTTTAGTTGGTGCGATCCTAGGCGGCGTTAGCAAGCTTACCCCCGTCGGCGAGATCCCGGCGTTCATCTTTTCGATCGTGACAACGGTAATGCTTATTATTTTTGCTATAAAAGCTTGGAGCGGTAAACCCGTTCATATTGAATCAGTGGACGACCTTACAAACTGGCTGGAAGAGAAGATCGGCCCGTACAGGTCTTGATCGGCAAAGAAAACTAAAGTGGTTGAAAATGAACCGACTTGATCGTGATCCGCTTTTGTTTCTAAATATTATTAATGCCAAATACGATCTCTTTACAAGAAACCTTTGCTCCGAACGGGATCTGTTTTGGCTGCGGGCCGGCCAATGAGAAGGGCCTCCATATTCGCAGCTTTGCCGATGGCGATGAATTGATCGCGGAATGGCGTGCTGAACCGCATCACCAGGCATTTCCCGGTGTTTTAAATGGCGGCATAATCGGTGCTTTGTTGGACTGTCATTCGAACTGGGCCGCGGCTTATCACCTAATGAAGCGATCAGGGGCAGAAACGGTTCCATGCACTGTAACCGCCGATTTTCACGTAAAATTGCTCCGCCCCACACCGGCCGATGCCATTATCACGTTAAAGGCCCGCGTTGTGGATTCTACGGAAGACCGGGCCACCGTTGAAGCCGAACTTATTGCCGGCGGAAAGGTTTGCGACACATGTCGGGGAACTTTTGTCGCTGTGAAGGAAGGTCATCCGGCGTATCATCGTTGGGGGTGAATCAATTTTGCCGCCTGGGCCGCGAGATCGTCCTGCAAACCCAATCTTTCGATCCACGCCAATTGTTCCTGCATCAGCGCCGGCAGGTGATAAACATCCGAAAGAGCGTAGATAACCAATTCTTCGGTCCAAACACCGTCCCATTTGCGATTAAATTTTGCACGCTGAGTTTTGTCCAGATCAACGGCAAAATGCCGATACAAGGTTTCTGCGAGCGAAGCAGATTGATTGGCACCATTTGTCAGCACCTTTTCGGCTATCATCGTGTCGAAGATGTTTTTGACCTGATAACCGGCGGCTTGCAGAAATTCAAGATCAAAACGGGCATTGTGAAATATCTTAACGATCTGTTCGTCATTCAAAAGCTCGGCCAGCCGGCCGGGTAGAACACCTTCGGATAGCGGGATCAATACATTTACCGTCCCATCGGAAAACTGTATAGAAAGCAGTCGGCCGTGTCGGGGGCTGAGCCCGGACGTTTCCGTATCGCAACCGAGAACTTTTGCATTACAGAGTTTTTCAAAGGCCGCTTGTATGTCGGCGGCTGTGCGGGTTACCAAAACGTTCATCATCGATATCTTAGCCCACTAAACATCAGCTCAAAAATGTAATAAGCTATTCGCTGTATGGCTGAACCTTTGAACGAAGTCGAAATTCGCATTCTTGGCTGTTTGGTCGAGAAACAGCTGACTACGCCGGAATATTATCCCTTGACGCTAAATGCCTTGACTGCCGCCTGCAATCAAAGATCGAATCGCGATCCGGTCGTTTCGTATGATGAAACCACGATCCTGCGTTCGATCGACGAGCTTCGCGACCGCAATCTGGTATATCTCTTCTACGGCAGTTCTAGCCGCACGGTAAAGTATAAACATATGCTGCCGAGCTATTTTCAGCTTACGGAGGCAGAAACAGCCGTTTTGACGGTACTGATGCTTCGCGGGCCGCAGACCTTAGGCGAGATCCGCGAACGTACCGGCCGGCTGCATGAATTTGGCGGCATCGGCGAAGTTCAGCAGGCATTGGATGAAATGGCGGCTCGTGTCGAACCCGTCGTCATAAAGCTTGAACGTCAGCCCGGGCAAAAAGAAGCCCGTTATGCACATCTTCTTTCGGGCGAGGTCGATGCAAGTTCCATTTCGGCACCGAAAGAAAGGGTTCCGACCGCAGCAAATGAAAAGGTTGAAATGCTTGAGCAGGAAATAGAAATGCTCAAACAGCAGCTTGCCGAGCTGCGGACGGAATTTGACACATTTCGCTCACAGTTTGGTTAACGGCCCACGCCGGCTGGTATGCTGCCCGCAGTGTGCCGGTCCAGAACCTCGCTTAATTTGTCAAAATCGACCGGTTTGTAGATCACGTCAACACATCCGGAGCGCGACGCTTGCGAATGAACATCGCTGTAGCCCGTGACGATAACCACCGGGATAGATGCCGTTGCACGTTGGGCCTTTAACAGATCTGTGGCCGAAAATCCGTCAAGCAGAGGCATGCCGACATCCATTAATATCAGGTCCGGTTGAAGCTCTGCGGCCTTATCGATCGCCTCATACGGGCCGGCGGCCTCGATCACCTCGTAACCAAAATTTTCGATGCTAAAACGCATCATTTCGCGGGCGTCTTCATGGTCGTCCACGATCATGATCTTTTTTTGCATTTTAATGCTCATTTCCAAAACAGCTCTTATTTTCGGACGATATGCCGCTTAGGTCAATGTTTATGATGCGGCAATGGCCGGCGCCTTTGCTTTTAATCTCAGTTTTACGTAAGTCGTAAGCCGTATAAGTCTTAAGTCTTGAGTCTTAAGTCTTGAGTCTTAAGTCTTGAGTCTTGAGTCTTGAGTCTTGAGTCTTGAGTCTTGAGTCTTGAGTCTTAAGTCGCGAACGGAACGCGGACACTCTTGTCCGCTCTTGTGAGGGGCGAGGGGCGAGTCGTCAGGGGTGAGTAGGATCACATCCGATCGCGTCGCCGGCCAAGCGATTGGCGGATAACACGTCAGGCCGCGTCGCCCGCCGGGCCAAGGTGACGTCGCAGCCGGGTCAGAACCGGGAGCGATAGCACGGATGAGGGGAGAGGTGCGAGTAGGATCACGTCCGGCCGCGTCGCCGGCCAATCGATTACCGCATTACGTCGGGCCGCGTCGCCCGCCGGGCCAAGGTGACTTCACAGCCGGGTCAGAACCGGGAGCGATAGCACGGATGAGGGGAGAGGTGCGAGTAGGATCGCGTCGCCCGCGTCGCCGGCCAATCGATTACCGGATCACATGTCGGCCCCCCGCGACAGCCAGGCCAAGGTGACGTCACAGCCCGGGTCAGAACCGGGAGCGATAGCGACTGGGTTCTTTCTTTTTCGCAACGACGATTTGCGGCTATCCCGCTCGGCTCCACGCGGGAAGCCGTCGCAACTCCGCTAGGAGCGGCATATTTATAGCCACGACAGCCCAAACAGACAAACGAGCTCCGTAGGAGCGGTATAGAGACTCTAGGCGGAAATCGAGCAGCCGCCCCGCCTCCTCGCTCATCTTGCGCACACGTTCTCCTTAACCCGAAAACTCCAGTTTAGATCGGTAACAAAAAGGGGATGTTTACACGGTGGCGTCATCGCGTTCGGTCAAGCCGTATTTCTCACGCAGTGTGTCTGATGCTCCAAAGCCCTGTCCCGATGTCCGCAGGCCCGTTCCGGCTCCGATCTCTTCGCCGAACGCCGTAAAATCCTGCCGCGATCGGACATTGCCTGTGTTGCTGATACTGCCCCTCGTCGAACCCTGCCAGTCTTTGAGCGGATACTTCACGCCGCCTTCGTCATTTGGGTATATCTTTTAGGATCTCTTCGGAAAGGGCGGTAACGGCCGCTGAATTTGCGCCGGAATCTGAGGCCAAGTCAAAACCGTTGCGGGTCATTTTGGCGGTCAAATCGGCGATATAGCTGTCGCGAAAAGCTCGTTCGGCGGGCTCGATCTGGTAGCCGATCGAGCGGCGCAGATAATCGGCCGCACCGGCGATATATGCGGCGCGCTCGTATTCGCCCAATTTCGCTGCCAAGGCGGCAAAACCATCGAGAGAAAATGAAAGGGTGATCTTATTGCCGAGTTCGCCGGCAATTTCAAGAGCAGACCGCAGATGGCCTTCTGCGTTTGCGAGATCGCCTTGGGAAAATTCAGCCGTCGCCAAATTGTTCAAAGCGTCGCTGACGGCACTTTTATTGTCCACCTTTCTAAAAAGCTCGACCGATTCTGTAAAAAGAGGAATGGCCTCGGCATAACGACCTTCGGTTCGGTAAACATCGCCCAAAAAACTAAGCGAAATGGCAATTCCGAAATCGTCTTTCAGCTCGCGGCTGATCGCCAGCCCCAGGCTGAAATTTTCCTCGGCCGAACGAACGTCGCCCCGCTGCAGATCGACCAATCCGGAGCCGCGAAGAGACAAGGCAATCCCTTTTTTATCATCATTTCGACGACCGAGTTCTAATCCGCGGCGATAGGCTTCGGCGGCGGTTTCCAGATCGCCCTTAAAACGGGCCGCCAAACCCAATCCGCTCAATAATTTTAGCTGCTGAGCATCGCTTTCGGCGAGATCAAGCGCCGCCCGGAGCCAACGAAAGCCTTCATTCAAATGCCCATGAAGGAGCCAATAATTGCGCAGCGAGGTGGCCAAGCGTACCGCCAGAAGGGCATCATGTTCCACGGCCCAACGCATCGCCGAGCTTAAATTTGCATTCTCTTCGGCGAGGCGGTCGAGCCATTCGGCAGATTGTGCCGCCTGAACAAAGGGTTCGGCATATTCGGCTAGCTCGGTGAAAAGCAATGCATGACGGCCGCTTGTTGCTGCAAATTCGCCATTTGCGGCAAGCTCTTCGAAAGCAAAATCACGAACGACCTCAAGCATACTGAACCGGATCTCATCCAGATCAGCATTGCGGCTAAGCAAAAGGCTTTTGTCGAGCAGCGACGAGATAAGTTCGAATACCTCGGGCCCGGAGCTGAGATCAGATCGGTCGGCAACGAGCGATTCAGCATGCTCCATCCGAAATCCGCCGTTAAAAACCGCTAATCGGCGAAAAAGGGCCTGTTCGGCGGGTTCCAAGAGCTGATAGCTCCATTCGACGGCTCCGCGCATCGTTTGCTGGCGGGCCGGCAGGTCGCGGGTGCCGCCGGAAAGCAGATTCAATCGATTTGCCAATTTGGCAAGTATCGCTTGCGGCGAAAGTATGCGAATGCGCGCGGCGGCAAGCTCAATTGCGAGCGGCAAGCCGTCTAAGCGCCGGCATATATCTGCAATGATCGGCAAATTCTCTTCGGTCGGTTTGAAGGCCGGCTTGGCGGCAGCGGCCCTTTCGATGAACAGCGACACCGCCTCATTGTCCTGAGCCGCCGACGCCCCGCCCAGGGGCATTGCCAAAGGCGGTACAATATATTCGACCTCGGCACTTAAACGCAGCAAAAAGCGGCTGGTTATCAATATTTTCAAGCGGGGACAAGCCAAAAGCAGTTCGCCGATCAACGATGCGGCTTCGGCAACTTGCTCAAAATTATCCAACACCAAAAGAAGCTGTTTTTCGCGCAAAAATCCGGTGAGCAGTTCGGCGACCGGGCGGCTGCCTTCATCACGAATACCGAGCGGCTGGGCGACGGCCGCAGCGACCAATTGCGGGTCGGCGACGGTTGAAAGTTCGACAAAGAACACACCATCGCTGTGGTCGGCCAAGGCGGCCTCCGCAACGGCCCGAGAAAGCCGAGTTTTGCCGGTGCCGCCGATTCCGGTCATCGTTACCAAACGGTTCTCCGGATCACGCAAAAGCTCAAGTATCTCGGCGGTCTCGCGTTCGCGGCCCACCATACGAGGGAGATCGCCGGATAGATTGTTCGGGCGGGCATTGCGTTCAAGCAGATCTTTACCGGTAATGACCCCGGCAAATTCTGTTGTCGCCAGATCAAGAGCGGCCGTTACCGCTTCTTGCTCCGAACCCGAAATATCTTCGGTCCGGTGAAGTTCTTCTTTTAAACGTGAAAGAACACCAAGCAGTTCTGAAGCGGTTTGGTACCTTTCTGCCGGATCTTTGGCGATGCATTTCAGAACGACATTTTCGACCGCGGTCGAGATGTCCGAAAAGAACGAACCCGGCGGCAGGGGCGTTTTGGTCAAAATAGCCGCCAATGTATCGGTGGTGGTTTCGGCCGCAAAGGGCTGCTGGCCGGTCAGCGCCTCGTACATACAAATGCCAAGACTCCAGATATCGGTGCGGCCATCCAATTCAAAACCACGGGCCTGTTCGGGCGACATATAGCTTGCGGTGCCAAGAACGATGCCCGTGGCTGTGATCAAAACAGACGCGCTCGGATCGATCGGGCCGGAAATCACTTTTGCCAAGCCAAAATCAAGTATCTTTAGACGGCCGCGTTCGCTGATGACCATGTTGGCGGGTTTTATATCGCGATGAATAATACCCGCCGCATGAGCCTCGCTTAAAGCCTCCGCTGCCTGAATGGCGAGCTCGACAACCTGCTTTGCCCCACGGCGTCGGCGGGCGATCATATCCGCCAGTGTCTCGCCTTCGGCATATTCCATGGCAATATAGGGCGGCTGTGCATCGATCTCGATCTGATAGACGGTGCAGATCGCGGGATGGGACAGGGCAGAAGCGGCGCGGGCCTCGCGGATGAAACGGCTGCGGTGTTCGGCATCTGCGGCAAGATCCGCGGATAAGAATTTGAGGGCTGCGCGACGACCGAGCGTCAGGTCATCGGCCAAGAACACTTCGCCCATGCCGCCCGAGCCCAACCTCGATACGATCTTGTATTTTCCCAATTTTTGCCCGATGACAGACATGGTTCAAATGCAAAGGATTATACCATTTAACCGGGTCGTTTGACGGTCAGGCGGCTGACTTGTTTGCGGTTTTGCGGTTTAACGCTAAAATGTAGGCAGAATGGCGCCCTTTCCTAATCTGGTTTCGGAATCGATATTGGTAAATACCGCGATCGACTATTTGGTTTCGCTTGGCGGACGGGCTCCGGCATGCAGCGTAGTAGATTATGTAATGAACATTCGGCGGCCTGACCCCACGGTAGCACGCATGCTGATGGCCGACATCATCGACCGCGACCCGCGGCTCGCGTTTGCCGATGAAGATGTGACTTTTATCGGCGGCGACCACGCCGATATCATGCTGGGTGAAACGTCCTATGTTGTCTTTGACCTGGAAACGACCGGTGCCAAAGCTCCGCCCTGCCGAATAACGGAGATCGGCGCCTGCAGAGTACGGGGCGGCCGGATCGAGGCCGAATTCAACACGCTGGTAAATCCGGAAATGCCGATACCGCCGTTCATCACATCTTTGACCGGCATCAGCGACGCAATGGTCGCCACAGCTCCGAGATTTGGAGACGTTGCCGAAGATCTTTTGGATTTCATAGGTGATTCGGTCCTGGTGGCCCACAACGCACGCTTTGATATGGGATTTTTGAATCATGAAATAGGCCGCATTTACGAAGATTATCGGGTCGGCAACCCGTCGCTGTGTACCGTCAATCTTTCGCGGCGTCTATTGCCGGATATTGAAAATCATAAGCTCAAGACGGTGGCCGGCTTTTATGCGATCGATCTGATAAATCATCACCGGGCCGGGGACGATGCTCGGGCTACGGCACACATCTTCATCAATTTGCTCGAACTTTTGTTCGAACGCGGCATAAAGGATTTTGGGGCCGCCAGAAATTTTAGTTTTAAGAATTTTAAGAAGCAGTTATGTTAGACGATTATCAACTTCCGCCGGAAAATCAACAGGGTTTGGACATTCGCTCGACACCGCGCGAGGAAATGGATCTTTACCGGCTTGACACTTTTGGGTACGAATATGCGGGCCGCGAGATTTGGATCGATTTCGAGATACCCGAATTTACCGCGATCTGTCCGTTTTCGGAATTTCCGGATTTTGCGGTGATCCGCTTGAAATATGTACCGAACGAACGCTGTATAGAACTGAAAAGTCTCAAGCTGTACATCAATTCATTTCGAGACATAAAGGTTTTTCATGAACATGTGATGAACATTATCATGGAAGATTTTGTAAAGGCTTGCGATCCGATGCGCGTTGAGCTGGAAGGGGATTTTCATGTCCGGGGCAATATCAAAACAATAGTTCGGGCCAGCTATCAACGCCCTGCCTAATGGACGACGGCAACATCGGTTTCGGCTGAGCGGTGATGTTTTTGACACGCCGCTTCGATCAGCTTATCGACCTTTCGCCGCAATTTCTCTTCGTCATCGCTAACGGCATTGCAGATCTCAGAAACGATCAGAAATTTTGATTTTTCAAGCAATGTCTGTTCGCGAAACGAAAGCTTTTTTTCGTGCGCCAGATAGGTCAATTTTTTCAGCACATCAGCGGCTTCGAAAATGTCGCCGGATTGCAGCTTTGCGGTAAATTCGCGAGCTCGGATCTTCCAATCGGATGAGATCGCTTCAAAATCTTTGGATAAACGCGCTATCAACGACCGACATTCCCGCGACGATATCAACGGCCGCAGCCCGATCGTTAGAGCATTGTTCACGGGAACGAGAATATTTGAATTGTCGTTTAATATTCGCAGCGAATAAAAGCGAAGATCTTGATCACCGATCTGTTTCGAGGGTATTTCGTCAACAACACAAACGCCCTGCCCGGGATAGCATACTTTTTGTCCGACGATGAATTCCACTGCACTTTCTCCTTCGGTGATGAAAAACGAAAACGTGAGGCCGTTTTTCGATCGCTGCCGCCAAGAATTAGTATCAAGGAATCTTTATTCTATCACGTAAAGCCCGGGTTTTAAAAGATTTTACTTCTGAGCCTCCTTTGGCCTGATAACTTCTTTGAGTTTGCCGGCCACCGAACGTTCCTCTAATTCGATGACCGCCAAAGCGGCCGTCGGCATCGGTTCGATCTTTCCGGTCAAATGGCGGATGAGCCCTTCGATCCCGGGGTTATGACCGACGATCATTATGCTTTCAACATTTTCGGCTGCTCCGGCGATGACATTCATCAAAGCTCCCACCGAAGCTTCGTAGATCCGCTCATCAAAATGAATTGGGACATTGAACCCGCTGTGTTCGCGAAAGATATCGGCAGTTTGCGCGGTTCGGCGGGCAGGCGAGGCGATAATCAGGTCGGGTATCAATCCGCGACGGGCCGCATATTCTCCCATAAAGGCGGCGGCGTTCAAACCGCGTGCGTTCAGCGGCCGGTCGATATCCGAAATGCCGGGGTCGTCCCAACTCGATTTTGCATGCCGTAAAAGAAACAGCGTCCTCATATGCTAGATCTCCGTCTATTGCCAGTTTTCCGCCATCCATTTTAACAAAAATGGCCGTTCATTGACCTTTTTACGCCGAAACAGCCGCAACGTGCGATAATTCAGATCTAGAATGACCGGTCTGAACGCAGCACTATTGATCAATCTTTTAGGCTTTGCTGTTGGCATCGCTTTATATGTGATGCTGGCGGCGATGGTGCTGCGCCATCCCAACGCGGAAGGGCGGTTGGACGGCCGGCTGCTGGCAACATCGTTTCTCGGGTTTTTATGGAATTTCGGCGAATTGGTTATCCTGGTCCGGCACGATCTGGGCGCGGTGGCGGAAATGCCGCTGCTGACCGCAGCCGCCTATTCAGCCCTCGGGTTTTTGCCATCGGTGGTCATACATTCTGCGGAAACCTCTGAAACAAAAAAATATTACATTTCCTATTGCGCCTACGCCTTCAGCTTTTTCGCCGCCGGACTGCATTTTTACGATGCCTTCACCGGTTTGACGGTGCCTTCGGAGATCGGCCTGCTGACACTTACCGCCGGTTCGGCCGCTCTTGGATCTATACTTTTGTTTCTCAATTTCCGTCAGCCGTTGGAAAAAAAGGCATTGCTCGCGGCCGCTTTGCTCGTTTTTGGGCTATCGAGCCTTCATCTGGCCGGCGGCGGCGAGGGCGTTTCGTGGGTAATGGAATTGGTCGCCCATCAAGCCTCGCTGACGATAGCAATTGTTATCCTGCTCCAGAATTTTCGATTTGCATTCGCCGATCTTTTCTTAAAACGGGCGATATCATTGCTGCTGATCACAGGTGTTGCCTCGATCTTATACCTTCTGGTCGCATCGCCGCTATTGCAATATCACGAATCCCACGACCGCAACGACGTTTTTGCGGTCAGCCTGTTGTTGGTGCTGTGGGTTGCCACGGCGCTTGCTTATCCAGCGGTGCATCGCCTTGCTGTGTGGCTGGTTGACCGGATAATTCTGCGGAGGCCGGATTATGTCGCTTTTGAGAGGAAACTGGCTAATACCGCCGACGCGATGGATTCGATCACCGACATATTAGACGAAGTTCGGTCGATCCTTGCAAAAGAGTTGACGGCCGGCAGAAGTCTATGGGAAGAAGGTGATCAATTTACGGCCAAGGACGATGACGATGTCCGAATGGAGATCCGCACCACCGAAGAACCACACTATATGATCGAATTTTCAGAACTCGGCGGCGGGCGGCGGCTTCTTTCAGACGAGCTCCAAATGCTCGATTCGATCGCGGTCAGCACGGCTCGCCGCATCGACGCATTGCGTGTGGTCCATGAACGCTGTGACCGCGAACTTCGCGAACAGGAATTTTCAAAACTTGCCACGGAGGCTCAGCTGACAGCACTGCGCGCTCAGATGAACCCGCACTTTTTGTTCAATGCTTTGACAACGATCGGATATTTGATCCAGACGGCACCGGAGAAGGCATTTGAAACGCTAATGCAGCTGACGAAACTTTTGCGGGGCGTTTTGAACACGAACGCCGAATTTACGACGGTCGAAGATGAAATGAGATTGATCGAAAGCTATTTGAGCATCGAAAGAACGCGTTTTGAAGAGCGGCTCAAGGTTGAGATCGATGTTCCGCCGGCGGCTTCGCGGGTACGAATACCTTCGCTCGTTATTCAACCGCTCATTGAAAATGCCATAAAACACGCCATTTCAGAAAATCGCAATGGAGGACAGATCTCCGTCAAGGCGGCGATGGCAAATGGCGGCAACGGAAACACCCTGCATTTTACCGTTGCAGATTCCGGCAGCGGAAAGCCGGCGGCGGATACGACGGGCGACGGAGTCGGGCTAAGCAATATCCGCGAACGGCTAAGAAATTATTACGGCGATGCGGCTAGGTTATCGATCGATAACCGTTCAGACGGAACAAAGGCAGAGTTAGTGATACCGATAGACAGGAAAAATTATGAGTAAATTACGCGTGATAGTTGCCGACGACGAGCGTCCGGCACGCGAATATCTGCTTGGATTGCTGCGGACCATGCCCGACGTAGAAATAGTCGGCGAAGCGGCGGATGGCGAGGCGGCATTAAAAATGATAGAAGAATTGTCGCCGGACCTGGCATTGCTCGATCTGCAAATGCCCGAGCTTTCAGGGCTGGAGGTCATTCGTTCGCTGGACAAGAACAAAATGCCGCTTGTGGCGTTCGTCACCGCTTACGATGAGTTTGCGGTGGCCGCCTTTGAGCTCAATGCGGTCGATTACCTGCTTAAACCGGTAGAGGGGCCGCGGTTGGCCGCAACCTTACAGCGGGCCGCCGAACGCATTGGAAAAGCCGATTGGCGCGAACGCGAAGCCGAACGCGTCAGCGAAGCGACGGGAAACTATGAGCAAAGCTCCGGCGGGCTGATCCAGCGAATACCGGTTCGAAAGCGCGACGAGATCTATCTGATACCGGTCGGCGAGGTCGCCTCAATAGTCGCTGACGGTGAGCTGTTGAGAATAACCACCGAAGACAACGCCCGTTATGATATCAATTACCGTTTGAAGGATCTTGAGGCTCGGTTAGACCCGGACCGGTTCATACGCCTTTCACGCGGGGCCGTCGTCAATGCCGATCAAATAACCGCCATCTCGCCGCTGCCGGGCGGCACCTACCTCGTATCATTGAATAACGGCCAAGAGATCGCTTCCAGCCGGCTGCAGTCTAAAATGCTGCGCTCAACGCTGCTCAAATTATGAAAATGTGCTTCGAATGCGGGCTTCCTCAAGGTCAAGCGAATTTTGAAATTCGCGAAGGACCTCTTCGTCATACTTTTTCTCGCGCCGGATCAAGAGTAATTGACGCCGCTTCGCATTGACCAATTCAACATAGATCTCGCGAAATCGCCGCCGCGTCTTTTCAACCTCTTCATAGCCGGTATCATCTTGCAAAACCCTAGTTTCGCGGTCAACCACAAGCAAAAGCTGTTCGACATAACGACGCAGGCGGGGAATTGTTTTGACGTCTTCGTGAAAGCGTTCATCGATCAGCGAAAGTTCGCTTTCCGCCGTTCGCAACCGCAATTCTGCCAGCTGACGTTCGTGGGGAATGGTTTCATCGATCTCTTTTATACCCAATAATTTGACGAGATATGGAATGGACAGACCCTGTACGACGAGAGTGACCAAGATGACCACAAATGTAATAAAGATGATCAAATTTCGCTGAGGAAACGCTTTGCCGTTTGTCAGCAGCAAGGGTATTGCGAGAGCCGAGGCTAATGAGACCACGCCGCGCATACCGGCCCAACCGGTCAAGAGCATTATTCCCATCGGAGCTTTACGGCCATCCTTATAAAATCGCGGCACCAAATTTGGCAGCAATCCCACCAGCAGAACGGTCGCGATCCGCGTAACTATCGTGATGCCGCTGATCATCAAACCGTACAGGATCGCTAATTTCAGCGAATAATTACCCAACCCGGCGACTATGGTCGGCAATTCGAGCCCGATCAAAATAAAGACCAGCCCATTGAGCACAAAGATCAAAGCCGCCCAAACATTGGTCGCCTGCAGCCGCGATTCGAAATTCAAAAGATCATTCGAGCGAAAGGAAAGAAAAAGACCGCCGCTAACGACCGCGAGAACGCCGGACACGTGAAAATGCTCCGCCGTCAGATAGAGCACATACGGTGTCATCAAGGTAAAGACCGTGTCAAGACTGGCCGTGGTCGGCAGCCATTTTTGAATTACGTAGATGAGAGCCGCCACGGATATGCCGATGGTTATTCCGAAAAACGACACAATAAAAAAATCCGTGACCGCTTTTTGTAAGGTGAATTGCCCGGTAATGACAGCAGCCACCGCGAACCTGAAAACGATAAGGCTGGCGGCGTCATTGACCAGGCTTTCGCCTTCCAGGATCGTTGTGAACCGCCGGGGCAGCGATTGTCCTTTCAACACAGAAGTGGCGGCGACCGCGTCGGGCGGCGAAACGATCCCACCCAACAAGAATCCAAGCGCAAGCGTAAAACCGGGAATGTATGAGTCTGCGAAAACCGCAACGGCGACCGATGTCACCATCACCATTACAAACCCGAGAAACAATATCGGCCGTTTCCACCGCCAAAAATCGTACCAAGAGGTAAACCAAGCTGCCTCGTAAAGCAGCGGCGGCAGAAAGATAAGAAAGATGATCTCCGGCTCGATCTGAATCGCCGGCATGCCCGGGACCAGCCCGATCAAAAGCCCGCCCAACACCAAAAAGATCGGGTACGATACACCGATCCATCTGCTGAGAATATACAGAAAACACATCAGGAACAGCAGTCCCAGAACCAAAAGCAGATCGTTGTGCAGCATTGATTGCAAAGTTTTATGTGTTCATCGGCTGTAAACGACCATTCATTGAAAAAGCGTTAATTATAATGTTGTGACCGTTTACCATTGTAACTTGCGAAATTTTTGTCAATTTTAACAGAGTGATCATACAATGCGAATCTTTTTTTTAGGGTTGTTTATATCAATATTTTCGCTTTCGGCTCTTGCCCAGACGGGCGGGTCGATCAGCGGAACAGTTGCCTACCAGAACGGCACCGGCATCCACGACGCCACCGTTCAGATACTTCAGAACAAGCAAACCGTCCGAAGCGACGAAAACGGCAAGTTCACATTTGAAAATGTGTCCCCGGGCCGCTATACGGTCTTGGTTCACATGGAAGGTTTTGCCGACCAACTTAAACCGGCAGTGTTGACGGCGGGACAAAATCTGACATTGAATTTTGAGATGCAGATCGCTGCTTTGCGGGAACAGGTTACCGTCACCGCTTCGGGCACCGATCAATCATTTTTGGATACTTTTCAATCTACCAATTCGGTCGGTTCGACCCGGATCACCGAACGCGGTTCGGCATCGCTCGGCGAAGTTTTGGAAACTGAGACCGGCGTTGCAAAACGCAGTTTCGGCCCCGGATCCTCGCGTCCTGTAATTCGCGGTTTTGACGGCGATCGTGTTCTGGTCCTGCAAGATGGAATGCGGACGGCATCGGTCGGCTCGCAATCGGGCGACCACGGCGAACCGATAGACCCGCTTGCGGCTGAACATATCGAGGTCGTCAAAGGCCCGGCAACGTTGCTTTACGGCAGCAACGCCATCGGCGGCGTCGTTAATGTCATCGGCCACCATGAAGATGACTATCAGCAAGGTTTTCGCGGCAATTTCACAACTATCGGCAGTACGGCCGACCGCCAAGCAGGATTTTCCGGCGGCGGTGAATATGGATTTCGGCGATTTATGCTGCGCGGTAATTTGGGAGCTTCGAGGACCGGCGATTACAGCACACCCCTAGGACGGATCCCGAATTCGGCTTCGCGTTCAACGAATGGCTCCTTCGGCGGCGGATATTTCGGCGAAAAAGGATATTTGAATGCGACCTACGGCTTTGATATCCGCAGATACGGCATTCCCTTTGCCTCCTTGTTCGAAGAGGAGCATGAAGAGGAGGGAAGAGGCTCGTCGCGGGCGGCAGGAACCGGTTTACCGGATGTTGATGAAGACGTCGACCTGCGTATGCGCCGTTATAACTATCGGTTGAACGGTGGGCTTCGCGACCTTACCGGCCCGTTCCTGAACGGTGCCCAGTTTAGCCTAGAATACGTTGATTACCGCCACAAGGAGATCGAACGTGCAGACGGCATTGACGAGGTCGGGACCATCTTTAACAATCGCACACTTTCATATCGAACTCTTTTTGAACAGCAGAAATACGGACGCTTGACCGGGCGTTTCGGATTCGAAGGTTTTGGGCGCGAATATCAGGTAACCGGTGAAGAACAGCTTATTGCCGGTAAGGTGGATCACAACTCTTTTTCGGCTTTCGGGCTTGAAGAACTGAACCTCGGCCGCGTTAAGCTGCAGGCCGGCGGACGCGTTGAAAACAATCGTTACCGGCCGGAAGATCCCGGTTTGCGTGACCGTTCGTTCACCGCATTTTCCGGCGGTGCCGGCATCAATGTCGGCCTCTGGGAAGGCGGTGCTTTCGTTGCCAATTACACCCATTCGAACCGTGCTCCTTCGCTAGAAGAGCTTTACAACAACGGGCCGCACATCGGAACCATTACTTTTGAGATCGGCAACCAGGATCTCCGCCGCGAAACTGCGAACGGCATTGACCTAGCCCTTAGGCATCAATCAGACCGCTTCCGCATATCGGGCGATGTCTATCTTTATGATATTCGAAATTTCGTCTTTCTAGCTCCGGTCGATGAAGACGGCGACGGTATTCCGGACGCCGAAGACGGCCTTCCCATCGGCCAGTACACACAAGGCGACGCACGCTATTGGGGTGCGGAGCTTTCCGGTGAATATAATTTCAACAAATATGTTACCGGATTGGCCAGTCTGGATATGGTGCGCGCCCAGATCAAAAACGGGTTTGACCTGCCGCGAATTCCGCCGGCTCGTGCCCGATTTGGCCTTGATCTGCATCGTAATGGCCTGAGCGTTCGGCCCGAGGTGGTGTTTGCCGCCGACCAGAACCGTGTTTACCCAATGGAAACACGCAGACCTGGATACGGTATTGTGAACGTCGCGGGTACCTACACGATCGGCCAGCAGCACTTTGCACATATCTTTTCGGTAAATGCCTATAATCTGACCGACCGGCTTTACCGAAACCATGTCTCCTTCCTGAAAGATCTGATGCCGGAGATCGGCCGCGGCGTACGGTTCGGCTACACCATCAGGTTCTTTTGATCGTCTGTGCTATTCTGTTGCCTCCGGCTATCTTGTATAATCTTATACAAAATATCCGGAGGTTTTTTTTATGCTGATAGAAACGATCACATTCAATGGCGGCAGCGGAGAAACAACTGCCTATGTTGCCGCACCCGATGCGGGAAGCAAAAAAGCGGTTGTGCTTATTCAGGAATACTGGGGCGTTAACGAGCATATAAAAGACATCGCCCGACGCTATGCGGAAGAAGGCTTTTTAGCCGTTACACCGGACCTGTATTACGGCAGCGTCGCTGTCGATAAAGAAACTGCAGGCAGATATATGCAGGCTCTTTCGACCGAAGATGGGTTGGCGACGATAGACGGTGCGATGAAATCCGCCCGCGACCTTTACGGCGTCAGCCATTTTGGCATTACGGGTTATTGCATGGGCGGGACATTTGCCCTTCGCTCGGCGTGCGAATTGGAGGGCATTAGCGCCGCGGCGGCTTTTTACGGGGACATTCCGCCGGAAGATACGCTGAAAAGATTGACCGCCCCGACCATCTTCATCGCCGCCACTCAGGATGCGTGGATCAATGCGGAAAAGGTTGGCCAGCTGGTCGATATTACCGAACGGAACGAATTGCCGCTAACGGTCGTCAAATATGAGGCTGACCATGCGTTTTTCAACGATACGCGGCCGGAGGTCTATGTAAAAGAAGCGGCCGAAGACGCCTGGGCGCTGGTGACCGGACTTTTTAACGACCATTTATGATCATTTGGCAAAGCTCATCCGCATCCGGCAACGCGGTTCGAGCACCGATCTCTCTGCATTTAAGGGCCGCGACGGCGTTTGCCATCTCCGCGGCCTCTTCGATCTCTACCCCCGAAAGCAGCCCATAAAGCAGCCCGACACGAAAAGCATCGCCGGCGCCGGTCGTATCTTTACAGCCGCCCGGCACTTTATAAGAACCGGTCTGAATGAATTCGCCGCCCGAAAGCAGCAGCGAACCTTCTTCGCCCAGTGTGATGCCGGTAACACCTGCGCCGAACCGGGCCGCTATCTCGCTCACGGCTGAGCGGCGGTCCTCTATACCGAGAAATTTTCCGGGAAAATCTGCCGACATGATCAATATATCTACTTCTTCCAAAAGTTCTTCGACGCCGTCAAAAACGTTATCTATATCCAGCGAAACGATCGCTCCGCCGGCCTTTGCCGTGCGAGCCATCAGCACACAGGCGGCGGCGTCATGCGGCGTTATGTGCAGCACCTTGCAGCTTTTGACGGAAGCGAGCGGGGCTTCTTCGGCCGAATAGGAAAGAGCCGCATCGCGGTCCCAGATCACCGTTCGTTCACCATTGCGGATATCAATAACAATAAAACCGACCTGTGTGCGGGCACCGGCGACAGTTTCGGCATAGCTCAGATCCACACCGTCATCTGCCAGCGACCGCCGCCCGAAAATTCCTGCTTCATCCGCTCCGAACCTTCCTGCATATGCGGTCCGCAGACCGAGCCGCGAAAGGCCGGCCATTGTCGAAGCCGCTTCGCCGCCCGCAGCCTGTATATATTGCGAAAGACGGATCTTTGAATTGAACGCGGGGTATTCCGGTACCTGTATCAAAAAATCGACCGCATTGGTGCCGAAACCGACTGCGTCATAATCGGATCCGATAGAAATTGTAAAGGGAAATCGCATTAATATATTGGTCGGCACCGGAAGCGAAACAAAACGTAAATTTCGCTACCAAACATCTTGCCAGATCGTCCAAATAAGGTTTAGTTTAAAAATGGATGTAGTATTTACAGCCAAGGCAAAAGCAATAATAAATTTATTAGTTTTACGGAGAAAAGAAAAATGCCGACAGCCGCTTGTCCTCAATGCAGTGAAGAAGTTTTTGTAGATGTCGAAATGGAACAGGGCGATACCGTATCTTGCGAGGAGTGCGGAGATACGTTGGTCGTTGTCGGGCTGGACCCGATCGAGCTTGACCTGGCCGATGGCGAAGACGGTGAATTTGACGATGACGACGACAATTATAACGACGATTACGAATATTGATCCGGGCAGTCCGCTTTTGGCTAAATGCAGGGCCGTTTGGCTTTATTAATTGTCAAAAAGATCGCAAACCGGATATTGCCGAAGCAGATCGGATCCTTGGCCGACGAAAAATTAAAGGCCGCCGTTGAGCGGCAGCCTTTCCTTTCGCGGATCTCCTGAAATAACGGCTGTTAATCGTTTATCTGCAGTGAATTGATGATAGTTCGGAAAGAACCGCTATATCGGACGGCTTCATGTTCCGGTGAAACGGCTGCTATATATAAGATCCCGCCGGAACGCAGCGGAGTGGTGTAGATCGTCACCTGTTCATTGCGGCCGGTGACCGGCGAACGCCCAACCAATACCATCGAATACCCGTTGCGGCCGGCCACATTCGCTCGATTCATGTTGCTCCTGGCCTGCAGATAGGAATTAGCTTGAAGCATACCGTTGATATATTCCCGCGATGCGCTTTGCGTGTCGCCGGCATTTGAACGGTAAACCCCGATCATTGCGCCGTGGGTGATGCCATCGTTGCCGAAGGCCCCGTCGGGTGCGAACTGAATGGTATTGGCACCGGGAAAATCGCGCCAATTGTTTGGTACGCTGACCTGTATCTCATTTGAACGATAGACCCGCGTTCTGGTCGAAGGCAGCGGCACATTTGCAGAATAATTGCCTCCGGCGGTCGGATTCGACCCTTGGGCCTGGCCGTTTTTATATGCTTGTTCCAATTGCGCCATCGTTTTCGCAGGCGGCATTGACTGGAGTCTTTCCTTGATCCGCGAAAAATCACGGGTGATCTTGATCGGATCGGGCGAAACGTTCAAATGCCGGGCTTCCTGATTTATTTTTTGGAAACGGTTTCCCGGATCGGGATGACTGCTGATCCATTCCGGCCCGCGGCCGCCGCCCTGTTGGGCGATCGTCTGAAACATATTAGCCAGGTCGCGCGGGTCGTAGCCGGCATTTGCCATAATGCGGGCACCGAGAATATCTGCCTGTGTTTCGTATTCGCGGCTGTATTTGGTCTGCCAGGCGACCGCTCCGAGAGCCCCGAGTTGAGCCCCTGCATCACCGCCCAGGATCGCTCCGCCTAAGATCAAGCCGATCATACCCAATTGGTTCTTTACGCTTCCTTGTTTGGTCGCCTGTGCCGTCGCGTGGCGAAGTGCGACGTGGCTGATCTCATGTGCCATCACACCCGCCATTTCACCTTCGTTGCGGGCCGCTTGGATCATTCCGCGATTGACGTACATTGGACCGCCGGGTAATGCGAAAGCATTTATATCACTGGCATTGACCACTTTAAACGTGTAATTGAACGCCGAATTGCGAAATTCCGGAGGAATGGCATTGACCAATCTTTCACCGACATTTTCAATATATTGCTGTGTTTGATTATCGTTCAATACCGGGAACTGCAGCTCGGCTTGGGCGGCCGCCTGCCGGCCCAGCTTTACGTCATCTTGCGCACTGTATTTATTCTTCGGCATTGAGATGCGCGTTTGCGCCGCGGCCGCCAACGGAAGCAACGCCATCGTCCAAAGAATGGCCGCCGCAATGAAAATTCGTTTCAGATCAGATCTCTTCATCTAAAAAACCCTCCTGTCTTGAAAAGATTACCATTTTTTAACGGCCGGCATATCCGGCAAATGGTATCCGTACCGATGCTTTTTGCAAAATGTGTGCCGATAATAAACGGCCGGCGGTGTTACAAAAGTGTTACGCGGCCATTTCTTATTGGGCTGGGTTTTTGCCGCTATCGTATATAATCCTTATTCCGAATGGGTTAGAGGGCTTCGGAAAGCAGAATTGAAATATGCCGAACAGGTTACCTGACAGCTACTCCATCTCAAATTCGCTGCCGCATTTTACTGGCGGCGAGATCGCGGACCAGATCACGCTTTTGCGCGACAAGATACTCCTTTTGGGCGGTAAAACGGAGGCAGCGGTCCAGCGTTCGGTCCAAGCTCTAATGGAACGGGACAGCCAGTTGGCCCAAGCCGTATTTGAGCAGGACCGCGTGATCGACCAAATGGAGCTCGAGATCGACCGTTTAAGTATAGATATACTTGCTTCGCATTTAGAAGATGAGCATAGCTTGCGAATGGTCGTTTCGGTGGCGAAGATAACCCCGATCTTGGAACGCATAGCAGATCATGCGGCCAGCATCGCCGAAGCGGCAGTTATCTTGAACAACGAACCCGAGATAAATAATTATATCGATCTGGCGCGGATGGCCGATATCGCCGGCGAAATGCTGCGAACGGCTTTGGATGCCTTTACCTCTGAGGATGCGATGCTTTCCAGAGAGGTGATCCGCCGCGATCAGCAGATAGATGAAAGCTATGGGCGCGTCTTTGCCGAACTCATTACCTTGATCCGGGACGATCCATCGACCGCCAATGGTGCGGCCCATTTGCTGTTCGTAGCAAAACATCTTGAACGCATCGGCGATTACGTAAAAGACATTTGCGAATTGAATGTGTATCTGCGTGAGGCGGTTTTTATCAAACACAGCGATAACAACTAATAATTTAAGGGAGCTCAGAAAATAATGGCATTCAGCCTTTTACCAAAAGAAGACGGATATTTCACATTTTTCATTCAAATGGGTGAAAAGATCGAACAGGCAGCCGCCCTGCTTCGCGAAATGTTGAACGCGGACAAGGCCGGGTGGGGAGCTTTTACCAAAAAGATCAAGGATGTCGAGCACGAATGCGATGAAATAACGCACCAGGTGACGACAAAACTGAATAAATCTTTCATAACCCCTTTTGACCGCGAAGATATCTATACACTTTCGGTCGCATTGGACGATGTGTGCGACTACATTGACGCCGGAGCAAGGGCCATTGTCATGTACGATTTTCAGGAAGTGAATGAATATTCGCGCGAATTGGCCCGCGTTATAGCCGAACTCGGAGCCGAGATCAGCCGTGCCGTAGGCAAACTGAAAAGCCCGAAGGACATAAATAAACATTTTGTAGAGATACACCGGTTAGAGAACGAGGCTGACGAGATCTATTTCAACGCCATTGCCGAACTTTTCAAAAACGGTAACTCCCCGATGGATGTTATCAAGCTGAAAGAACTTTACGAGATCTTGGAATATGCGACGGACCGCTGCGAAAGCGTGGCCAATATTATCGAAAGCATTGTGCTTAAGCACAACTAAATAGTTCAAATGGAAGGACAAACTGCTGCTCTTAGCTTAGTGGTGCTCATCATCGTATTGGCCTTGGTCTTTGACTATGTCAATGGATTTCACGATGCGGCAAATTCAATAGCGACCGTTGTCGCTACACGCGTGCTTTCACCGGGCGTGGCGGTCGCCTGGGCCGCTTTCTTTAATTTCATTGCCTTTGTTGTTTTCGGCACCGCGGTGGCAAAAACGATCGGCGGCGATATGGTAAATATTGCCGCTATTCCGGGTAACGATCAGCTGTTCGTGCTCTTGGCGGCAGTGGTCGGAGCGATCATATGGAATTTGATCACCTGGTATTTGGGCTTGCCGACGTCCAGTTCGCATGCCCTTGTGGGTGCTTATGCCGGTTCTGCCTTGTCGTCGTACGCCTGGCATTTTGGATTTACAAATATTGAAACTGTTCTCAAGGCCGAGGGTTGGATCAAGACCATTTCCTTTATTGTGCTTTCTCCGCTGATCGGCATGGCTCTCGGTTTTGTGCTGATGGTTGTCGTTTATTGGATATTCCACCGCGTTTCGTATAACAAGATCGACCGCGGGTTTCGTGTCGGACAACTGTTCTCGGCAGCGGCATTTTCGCTCGGCCATGGCGGCAACGATGCTCAGAAGACGATGGGCATAATCACCATTGTTCTTGTTTCCGGCGGATTTTTGCAAGCTTTGCCCGACGGCAAACTGCCCGACGTTCCGCTGTGGGTCGTTTTGGCCGCACACACCGCGATCGGGCTGGGAACGCTTTCCGGCGGATGGCGGATCGTAAAAACAATGGGAACCAAGATCGTAAAGCTGCAGCCGGTCGGCGGATTTTGCGCTGAAACGGCCGGAGCCCTGACGCTCTTTTTTGCGACCCACACCGGCATTCCGGTCTCTACAACACACACTATCACCGGATCGATCGTCGGCGTTGGTTCTGCCAAGCGGTTCTCGGCGGTCAAATGGGGTGTTGCCGGACGCATCGTCTGGGCATGGGTCTTGACCATTCCGGCAGCCGCAGCGATCGCAGCCCTTTCCTACGGCGTTGTCCTGGTCGTTGAAAAAATACTCGGCGTCGCCTAATAAACCCGGCACAATAGTTTAACCCGGTTCGGAATTGGGCCTTTGGAAGCTGCCCGGCACGATATCGAAACGACGATCTTCGTCTATGATGCCGGCGGGCAACTAATTGCGGAGTATTCCACTCAAACGGCACAGACACCGCAGGTTAGCTATTTGACAACCGACCATCTGGGAAGCCCGCGAGTTATTACCGATCATAACGGCGATGTGTCCAACCGCAAGGACTACACGGCCTTCGGCGAGGTGAACTACACCGCCCACAGAGCGGCTGGCCTTGGCTATGCAGTCAACGCCGAAGAGACGCGGAAAGGCTACACCGGCTGCCTAATCAACCACTTCCACCAGGCCTCCCCACGAATCAAACGGATCTTCGTCGATATCGCTGCGAGCGGTGTCTTAAATCCATTGGCGAAAAAGTTTCGGCAACATCTCTTGATAAATATCATCTAAGATAGCAATATTTGACATACAGATGTATTTGATCTGAAATCGAATAACGGAGTATTCATGACCGCTGTTTTAGAACAAACACAAGTGCTGGAAGATTACCTTGTCATGTCTGACGAGGAAGTCAGCGAACGCATCGAGGCGGCCCGCGAGGCGCTCGGCAAACGGGTCGTCATTCTAGGACACCATTATCAACGCGACGATGTTATTCGCCATGCCGATCTGACCGGCGATTCCTATCAACTTTCGGTAATGGCTTCGCAGACGGATGCCGAATACATTGTTTTTTGCGGCGTGCATTTTATGGCCGAATCGGCCGATATTCTGGGCAAAGAGCACCAGCGTGTGATCTTGCCGGACCTCGGTGCCGGATGTTCAATGGCCGATATGGCAACCATCGACCAGGTCGAAGATGCATGGGAGCAGCTGCGCGAGATCGGCGTGCTTGAATCAAAGATCGCTCCGATCACGTATATGAATTCTTCGGCGGCCATCAAGGCGTTTTGCGGCCGCAACGAAGGCGTGGTCTGCACATCTTCTAATGCGATACCGCTGTTCGATATCTACCTGAAAGAATTTGACAAGATGTTCTTTTTTCCGGATCAGCATTTGGGCCGCAACACCGGCGCAAAATTCGGCATTCCGCTGGAAAAAATGGTCTTGTGGAATCCGCACGAAGAATTTGGCGGAAACACCCCCGAGGCACTTCGCGAAGCCAAACTGATACTGTGGCGCGGACATTGTTCCGTCCACGGGCGTTTTAAGCCTTGGCACGTCGATAAGGTCCGCTCTGAGGTGCCGGGCGTTCAGGTGCTGGTACATCCGGAATGTATGCGCGAGGTGGTCGAAATGAGCGACCTCGACGGCTCTACCTCATTCATCATAAAAACAGTTGAAAACGCCCCGAGCGGTTCAAAATGGGCTATCGGCACAGAGGTGAATCTGGTAGATCGGCTCGCCCGGCGTTTTCCTGATAAAGAGATCCATTTGCTTGCCCCGGACCTCTGCATGTGTGCCACAATGTACCGCATTGCGCCGCAAAATCTCGCTTGGGCCTTAGGAAATCTGACGGACGGCAACGTCGTCAACGAGATCAGCGTCGATGCAGAAACGCGGCATTATGCTAATGTTGCTCTGGAACGCATGATAAAATTCACCGAAAAAGCTAAATAGGCCATCTTATTTTATGGCTTTTTTGGACGAAAAGCTGCCCGATAATGCCGCGGGCAAATTTTATGTTGACCGCAATTGTATCGATTGCGATGTTTGCCGCGACACCGCCCCGCGCTTTTTCACACGAAACGACGACAACGCTTATTCTTTCGTCTGCCGACAACCTGAGAACCCCGGCGAAGAGCAACTTTGCCGTGAGGCAATGGATGCCTGCCCGGTCGAGGCGATCGGCGATGACGGCGGCTGACGGCTTTGAAAAAACTCTTGTCAACGGCCGCAATATCCTTTAGCATCAATATTTAGCAAACATTAAGGGGCTTTGCATCCGCTAGCCCCAGATCGTGCATGGAGGGTAATATGAAGCTTGGATTTTTAACACTTATTTTCACTTTTGTTTTTTCAATGGCGGCCACCGGACAAACGTCGTGGCTGGATCGCCCGCTGAGTAATAATTGGAATAACAGCAGCGGTGTCGTTCCGACCGCTCCGCGACCATCCGGCCAACCGGTAACGACCGAAGCCTGTCGAAACACCATTCGGCAGCCGGAGAGCCTGGCTGACCGCGCTATGACGCGGGCGGGATGGACGCTTTATGGTGCGGCCCAAACCTACGGAACTGTTTCCGTGGTGAACGCTTTGGCAAGTTTTGACGGCATGTGTCGTCCGTTGCAATATAACACCTTCGTTTTTGTCGGAAACCGCTTTGCCGGCACGCTTTCTCCGATCGCGATGGATTCGCGGACGGACGGGGCGATGTCTCGGGCAACGCTTTATACCTCCGGCGAGGTGAGCGCCGACTTTCTCCGCTATACATCGACGGATGCTTTGTGCTGTGCTTCGCAGACATCGACAGTCCGCTACACCATTGGCACCGGGTCACGTGCGACGGTCAAGGCAGAAGAGGTCAATACCTCCCGCAACTGCAATGATGCCGCTGACGAAGCAAAGAATGTTGTGACCGGAACCGTCACCTATCGCCAACGCATTGCTCTGCCGAGCACCGCCGTCATAACGGTCCGTTTACTCGACGTTTCGCGGGCCGATGCCCCATCTTCGATCATCGCCGAACGAACCTTTGATGCTGCGGGTAAGCAGGTTCCTTTTCCGTTCGAACTGGTTTTCGACCCTTCAAAGATCGATGAACGCAACCGTTATGTTGTGCGAGCAGAGATAAATGATGGCGGCCGATTGATCTATGTCAGCGACGTTGCCTATCCGGTTCTGACCCAAGGCAACCCGCAGGCGGCCGAGATCGTTGTAGTTCCGATACGCGGCGGAGGCCAAAATAATCAATCGCGTCGCGGAATCAGCGGCACGCTTACCTATCAACAGCGGATCGCGTTGCCTGCTGATGCTTCGGTAACGGTTCGTCTTCTTGATCTTCTGGGCGACGGACGCGAAGTGGCGCAGACATCTTTTTCGGCAGCCGGCCGCCAGGTGCCTATGTCTTTCACGATCCCCCTAGATGGTGTTTCGATCAACAATCGTGGATCATACGCCCTTCAGGCAGAGATAATTTCGGGCGGCAAGGCTATTTTCAAGCTCGAAAACAATCTGCCGATCCAGCTACGTAATAGCCAGCAGATCGAAGGATTGGAATTGACGCTGATACCGGCTTCTTCGGTGATCACGGGCAAATCGTTTGATGTTTCAAAACTCGCTGCCGGTTCAATGCAGATCGGCGGCCGCGGAACTCAGTTTCTGATCCGAGTTTCGGCACGCGCTGATAACGAAGGCCGCAGCGAGGTTACAGTTTTTCGCATTGACGGCAGCATTACCTTCGGCGGCGAGCTGGTCTTTTTTGATGAAACGACGGCGCGCATACGCATTACCAATTCGGGCGATGCCGATGCTTCCGGTGAGATCGAAGTGCGGTACAGCGGCCGGCGGCTTAATTCTATAACGGCCACGGATCTGAAGCTGGACGGACAAAATGTAACGCTCCGTTACTAGCGGCGCAATGAAAAGAAGAAGCGGGCCGTGGATGTGTACCATGCCCGCTCTTTCATTTTTAAAAAAGTTGTTTCAATAAAGAAAGAATGTTCGCCGCATTCGGTCATATGCTGCCAGCGGTTCGCTCCACGGGGCCGTTATCTCGGCGAATGATGCTCCGTCTTCCATTTGCTTGCGGATCTTGTCGGTTCCGCACACGACGTCGAACGGATTCTTGTCAAATTCGTATTCGTAGGCATTTTGCCGCCATTGAAAATATTCTCCGTACATATCGTAGGCGGTCTTAACCATTGCGATGCCAAGAGCAACGGGGGAAAAGATCTCGCGGTCCGAGATATGTATCTGGACACCGCCGCAAGTTTCGCCCGCAAATTCACAAAAAGTAGGGCGAAAATATGCTTCGCGGAAAAGCACGCCTTCGAGATCGAACCCGCGAAGAGCCTTTGCCCAGTCGTATGGGTCGATGAACGGGGCTCCGTTCAAAAAGAACGGCAATGTGGTGCCGCGGCCCTCGCTAAGCTCAGTACCTTCGAGGTGCACAGTTGCCGGAAATACGACACAGGTATCGACATCCGGAACATTGGGCGAAGGCAGCACCCACGGCAGACCAAGTTCGTCGCCCCACATTTCGCGCCGCCAACCTTGCATCCGCACCACTTCCAGATCACAGCCGATGCCGAAATGTTCATTGAACATTATCGCCAATTCGCCGATCGTCATGCCGTGCCGTGTCGGCAACGCAAATTGGCCGACGAACGATGTGAATGCTTCTTCGGTGATATTGCCTTCGACAGCAACGCCGCCGATCGGGTTCGGCCGGTCACAGACAACAACCTTTTTTCCAAATTCTTTTGCCGCTCGCATGCAGTTCGCCATTGTGTAGATAAACGTATAGATGCGGCAGCCGACGTCCTGTAGGTCGATCACAAAGGCGTCGATCTCTGCAACCATTTCGGCCGTCGGCACCCTCGTTTCGCTATAAAGCGAATAGACCATGATGCCCGTACGTTCATCAACGGCGTGCGGCGTTTCGATCATGTTGTACTGAACATCACCGCGAATTCCGTGCTGCGGGCCGAACAACGTGGTCAGATCGATCTCCGCATTATCACGAAAAACATCGGCAGCGTGCCGCAGATCCGGCAGCACCGAAGCTTGGTTGCAAACCAACCCGACACGAAGACCGCGTATCGCATCTATTTTTTCTGCAAGCAGGACCTCAATTCCGAGACGAACTTTTGGTTTGTACATGTGTAAGCGCTATTTTGCCCGGCCTGTGATAAGCCGGGCCGATGTGTTTATAAAAACGGTTCAGCTATTCGACCTCTTCGACCGCCGCCTCCGGTGCATTCTTTTTGACGGATTCAATGCCATTTTCCATTGCCGCCGATGTCGAATACATTTCGCTTCTGCCGATGACCTCGTTATTACCGGCGGTCAGCGTAAAATACGGTTCGCCCTTGGATGATTCCAAACGCTTAAAACGATTATCGTCGCCGGCATTTTTCTTGACAGATTCAATACCGTTCTTTGCCGAAGCTTTTGCTTCGTACATTTCGCTGGATAAAATTATCTGGCCGTTGCCGGCTTTAAGATTAAAATGAAACTTGCCATTTTTGGCGGTCTTTAGTTCAAATTTTCCTGCCATATCAATTAACTCTCCTTTTTGAGAAGTCTATCGCTTAGAGCACAAATATAACACATCGCCGGGCACAGAAAAACAATGCCGAGCAACACATTTACTTTATCAGCCGAGCCGCTGCCATGCGCGGTATCGACCGAACGTCCGGTTCAATGCGGGCGTTTTCCCAAACATCGGCGTCGAACATCTCCAAAACCGCCTCCGCTTGGCCGAAACCTATCTCGATCAACAGCAGCCCGCCGCTCAAAAGATGTGCCGGAGCCTGGTCAATTATCATTCTTATCAGCGAAAGTCCGTCGCCGCCGTCGGTCAAAGCCCGCCTCGGTTCGTGGTCCTTTACTTCGGGCTGCAGTGTCGATATATCTTCGAGCGGGACATATGGCGGATTTGTAACGATCAGGTCAAATCGTTCGGCATCAATAGCGGTGTAGAGATCGGACAGGCGAATATCGAACCGGTCAGCTACATTCAACTGCAAGCTATTTTCTAAAGCTATGGCGATGGCAGCCGGCGATATTTCCGATCCGATCGCTTTTGCGGCGGGAACATTGTGCAAAATGCTGATCGAGATACAGCCCGAACCGACGCCGATCTCGCAAAAACGGGGAGCTTCCCGGCAAGAAAGCTCTTCGATGGCGGCGGAAACAAGCATTTCCGTTTCCGGCCGCGGTATCAAAACATCGGGCGTTACCTTAAAATCAAGCCCATAAAATTCTTTGGAACCAACGATGTAATGAAACGGAACGTGGTCGCAGCGTTTTGCGACCATATCGGCAAATGCCGCCGCTTCCTTTTGCTCCGGCACATATTCGGGGTGGGCTATGACAAATGCGCGCCCCCGCCCGATCGCATATTCCAACAGCAGCGAAGCTTCGCGGCGGGCATCAGGAACATTCGCGGCACTCAGCCTATCGGCCGCGATCGGCAATAGTTGGCTTAAGTTCACGGCTTTAGTGCGCGGGTAGCGATATATGTCGGCATAAATTGATCGAGCACGCCGGCAGGCATCGGCCCGCGGTCTTCGTACAGCCCGGTTATGTAAAAACCCGCGTTCAGCTGGCCGCCAAGCTGTGTCTCGAGCGTGTGGCTGTATTCCAGCGGCTGGCCGGTTTCGACAAGTTCTTTCAGCTCAATGGGAAGAAGCGAATCGATATCTGAATATGGAAGCGGATGGCGGATGACGAGCCGCTTATTCTGGTCCATCTCAAAGCGGTCAAAGATAAAGACCTCCGGTTTTAAAATACCGCACAAAAATTCGCCGCCCTTTTTCAAAACCCGAAAAACCTCGGCCCAGATCGGCTCCAGATCTGCCATGAACAGATTTGAACAAGGATTGAAGACCATATCGAACCGCCCATCTTCGAACCGCGAGAGATCAGCCGCGTCGCCGTGCTCAAGCCGGACGGAAAGGCCTTCCCGCTCGGCAACGGCGCGGTCCTGGCCAAGCTGCTTTTCGGAGTTGTCAAAAGAGGTTACGTCAGCCCCAGCCGCGGAAAAGATCGGAACCTGTTGCCCACCGCCCGATGCAAGACACAATATCTTTTTGCCGCCCACATCTCCGAGCCATTCCGTCGGCACATACTTTTCAGCCGTCAGCTTTACATTTACGATACCTGTTCGAGCGGCCGCGATCGTTTCCGGCGATACAGGTACGGTCCAGATGTCGTCCTCATCTACGGCGAGATCCCAAGCGGCCCGGTTGTGCATCAGAACATTCATCTTGCTCCATCGCCGCGAAGCACCGCCGGTAAGGTGAGAATGATTATCTTTAGGTCGAGCCAAAGCGACCAATTTTCTATATAATACAGGTCTATCTTCACCATCTCTTCAAAGGTCAGACGGCTGCGGCCCGATACCTGCCACAGGCCGGTGATGCCCGGTTTCATATCCAGTCTTTTGCGATGCCAGCCTTCATATTGCTCAACCTCGTACGGGATCGGCGGCCGCGGCCCGACAATACTCATATCTCCCTTTAACACATTGAGCATCTGCGGCAATTCATCCAAACTTGAACGCCGCAGCCATTTACCGGTACGCGTGACCCGCGGATCATCCTTTACCTTTCCATAAACGCCCTTATCGCCGACCGCCGTACCCGCGATGTTCTGTTCATATGCTTGACGGTGAGCCGTTTCATCCGCGCCGGCCTGCATCGTCCGAAATTTGTAGCAAAGAAAGATACGGCCGTCCATGCCGACGCGCTCCTGCCGGAACAGAAATGGTCCGGGCGAGCCGATCTTGACCGCAACTGCCGCGGCTATCCACAGCGGAGCCAGCACCACGGCCGCAAATGCAGCGATAATGATATCCGAAAGCCTTTTGATAAAACGTTCCGCATCGGAAAGCGGTTCGCGAAAAAGCCGGACCATCGGCAGCACGCCGATCTGTTCAACAGATGTCTTTTGCGGCAAAAGATCGAATAAGCCGGGTGCAAAACGAAACTCTACCTTTTGCCGGCGGCCGATATTCATCATCGTGTCAAAAAGCCGGTCGCTGGACAGATTTTGGTCGGTAATGATAACTTCCTGGATCTCTAGTTCCCGGACGAGTTCGGGCAGGTCATCGAAACTTCCGACCATCGGCACCTGGTCGATGTCGTTCGCTACGGCCGCATTCGTGGTGACAATGCCGAGCACGCGATAGCCGAGCTCGCGTCTTTCGCCAAGTTCGCGAAAGGTCTGCACGGCCTCTGCGTTTGTGCCGACGATCAATGTCGGTATCAGGTTCACATCGCGGCGGCGAAAATATGCCTGAATCCACCGCAGGCCCAAGTGAAATGTCAAAAAGGCGCCTAGGCTCAAAACAAAATAGAGAACGAAGACCGATCTCGAATACGAAAATTCGCGAAAGGCAAAGCCGCCGCGAAACAAAAACGCCCACGCTACCGTCAACAGCGAACTGACGGCGACCGCCTTGAAGATCTTTATACCGCTGCGGGTATAAGAAAAGGCTCCGTGATAATTGTATGTTCGCTGATAGAGCAGCATCGCCAATTGGATCGGAACCGCAAAATATAGGATGCCGGCATAGGGGACAAAATGGCGCGACCAAGCCCAGGCAGTCGGGGAAAATATCGGTAAATGCTCACGAAAATGGAAAGCAAGAAGAAAACACGCCGCCGCGATAAAGGCATCTGCCGCAAAGACAAGCGATCTTACCGCCGGCATGACCCATGCTGGCACGCGTTTTTCGGCGCGTTCGGCATGCGGTTCATTTATTGCTGCCCGTGCTTCCATATCACCTAGTGCGAAATATATCTCACGAAGTCTGAATTTTAATACACACGCCGCGATTTTGCTCTTTAAATACATAAAAATATCATTGCCTGTCGTCTTCGCCGATTTACTATTCGGCGCGGTAGAGGCTATTCTTGCCTATTGCGGCAAAGGCGATGAAAGTTTTGATCACAGCACCGGCTCTTGACGAAAATGAGAATGTCAGCGGTATCTCAACCGTTGTGCGCCAATTGATCGAACACTTCCCGGCGGAATTCACCCACTTTCGTGCCGGCCGAAGCGACGGCGAACGGCACGGCGCAGGGTGGGTCTTAAAGCAGGCTGCGCTTCCTTTTCGTTTTCGTCGGGCGATCAAAAATACCTTTCCCGACATCATTCATCTGAACACCGCTTTGACCACCCAAGCCATATGGCGCGACGCCGCCCTTTCATTTATCGCGTCAAAACAGAACAAACCCGTCGTATTGTTCATCCACGGTGGAAAGTTTCTGCTGGAAGATATTCGCGATCCATTGACCCGCCGGATGGCTGTGATGATGTTCGCCCGTTCAAGATCGGTCACGGTTCTTAGCGAAATTGAAAAGGAGAACATTGCCCGCCGATGGCCGGACCTGCACATCGAGGTCCTGCCCAATGCCGTGGTCGCTCCGGACGGCGCTCCCCCGATCCGCCGCAATGCTCGTCCGGCCATCGTCTTTGTCGGCCGGATGCACCAATCAAAGGGGCTTCAGCAGATCGTCGAAGCGAGCCGCGCTCTGCTTGCCAACGGTTTTGAATTTAGCTTTACGTGTTATGGCGAGGGGCCGATGCGCGACGAATTCACGGCGGCGATGAAACGTGAAATAGGCGAGCGCTTCATTTATGGCGGGGTTGTTGCGGGCGACGCAAAAACTGCTGCTTTTGAGCGAGCGGACATTTTTTTGCTCCCCTCTTTATACGGCGAGGGGTTGCCGATGGCAATGCTTGAGGCAATGGCCGCCGGGTGTGTCGCCGTTGTTTCCGAAATGGCCTCGATCTCCTCCGTCATCAACGACGGAGAGAACGGATTTCTGGTAGCGCCCGGCGATACCGACGACCTTATCAAAAAAATGATGCAGGTTCTGGAGCTTCGCCCAAAATGGCCGGAGATCGGGAATGCCGCCGCCACGGCCATTCGCACTCGGTTTTCCATGGGACAATATATTGAAAAGCTAACAACGATCTATAAAAATGCAATTGCAAAAAATTGAAAAAGCCCAATTTGCCAAACGCACGCGCGTTCGCGTCGTCAGCTTGGACGTTGATGTGACCGACCATGAAATGGCCCGTTCGCGTATCGTCGAACTTGCCGAAACCGGTGGCGGCTATGTTTGTTTTTCCACCGTACACATGGTTATGGAATCATATGATGATCCCGAATTCGGGGCTAAGGTCAATGCCGCCGACCTGATCATTCCGGATGGCATGCCGCTGGTCTGGATGCAAAAGATCCGCGGGAAAGCCGCCACTCGGGTGAGAGCGAACGACCTGATGATGCAGATCTGCGATCTTGCCGCGGACAATGGGATAAAGGTTGGATTTTACGGCGGCCGGCAGGAGGTGATAGACGCCATCAAAATGCGAGCCGCCCGCGAACTGCCCGCCCTTGACATCGCCTATGCCTATTCACCGCCTTTTCGCCCGCTGACGGACGACGAAGACGCCGCGATCGTCGATGAAATAATCCATTCCGGCACACAGATACTTTTTATGGGCTTGGGCTGTCCAAAGCAGGAAAATTGGATGTACGCCCATCGCGACCGGCTTTCGTGCGTTATGCTTGGCGTAGGGGCTTCTTTCGATTTTTACGCCGGTAATGTCAAAGAATCGCCCGCCTGGTTGGGCGGTCTAGGGTTGGAATGGCTCTATCGTCTGACTCAGGAACCCAAAAGGCTTTGGCGGCGCTATCTGATATTGAACCCGAGATTTATGTTTTTGGCCGGTAAACAGCTTTTGACGACGCCCTGGATCTAAGGTCGATCCGGGTTTTTTTCGCCCGTCGCCGCCGAGATCATAAAAAAATCCTTCACACAGCAAATAATCCTTGCATTCCATATATTTTTGTTATATAAATTCAAATAGCATTAGAATTGATAATGCAGTATGAATCGTCTAACACCAACATTCAAGAGCATTTTGGCCCGGCCGCACACGTCGGGATCTAATGTAATTATCATCGTCAGCATTAGCATTATTCTCCTTGAGAATAAGCAGCGATGACGAACATTTAAAAGCTAAAGCAGATCTAAAAGCCGTCATCGCAACATTGAGATGACGGCTTTTGTTGTGAAAAGAGCGGCAGATATGGAAGACCTAGTAATAACCACCAATTGCCCCGGAACGGCCGATCTACCGATGGCCACCCGGAGCGTGCCGGAAAGCGAACCGATCCGCGGAGCCGAAATATTGATAAAGGCATTGATCGAAAACGGCGTAGATACAGTTTATGGACTGCCCGGCGGGGCCGTTCTGCATATATACGACGAAATTTGGCGTTATCGCGATAAGATCGGCCACTATCTGGTCCGCCACGAACAAGGCGCCGTCCACGCCGCCGAGGGCTATGCGCGGGCCAGCGGCAAGGTCGGTGTGGCATTGGTAACCTCCGGCCCGGGAGCCACCAACGCCGTTACCGGCATCGCTACTGCGTATATGGACGCGATACCGCTCGTCGTTATTACCGGCCAGGTGCCGACGGCCATGATCGGCACGGATGCCTTTCAAGAAGTCAATACTTTCGGCATTACGATGCCGATAGTAAAGCACAATTATCTGGTCAAGGACGTTCGCGATCTGGCGGCCATCGTGCACGAAGCTTTTCACATTGCCGCTAGCGGAAAGCCCGGCCCGGTGGTGATCGATATTCCAAAAGATATTACTGCTGACAAATGCCTCTATCAAGAAGACGGTGTTTACAGTTTTGGCCCGACCGGCGCTCCGGAAATAGATCTCGCGGCGGTGGATAAGGCGGTGGATCGGATGTTGGCCGCCAAGCGGCCGGTTTTCTATGTCGGCGGCGGTATCGTTACGGCCAATGCGGCCGCCGAATTGATCGCCGTTGCCGAAAAACTGCATTTTCCGGTAACACCGACGCTGATGGGGATCGGCGGTTTCCCCACCGGCCATGATCAAAGTCTCGGAATGCTAGGCATGCATGGCACATGGGCCGCCAATATGGCCGTCGCCGAAAGCGATCTGCTGGTCGCCGTCGGCGTTCGGTTCGATGACCGCGTTACCGGCAAGCTGGCAACATTTGCACCAAATGCGGAGATCATTCATATCGATATCGATCCGGCAAATATCGGAAAGAACAAGAAACCGCATTTATCGCTGGTGGCCGATGCCAAAGCAGCCTTGCGGGCCGTCCTGAACGACATTGAAGCACGCAGCACACAGAACTTACCCGACCACCTGACAGATTGGTGGAGGCAGATCGACGAATGGCGAGCCGCCGTTCCCGCCGTACAGCGGTCCAATACCCAGATCAGGCCGCAGATGGTCATCGAAGAACTTCACCGCGTGACGGACGGCGACGCCATTATAGTGACGGACGTCGGCCAGCACCAAATGTGGGCGGCACAATTTTATCCATTCAAGCGTTCGCGGCAGTGGCTGACAAGCGGCGGTTTGGGCACGATGGGCTTTGGGTTGCCGGCCGCGTTGGGTGCGCAAATGGCCTGTCCGGGCCAAAAGGTCGTTGCCGTGGTCGGTGACGGCGGCTTTCAGATGACGAATCAAGAGATCATCACCGCCATTCAATATGGTGTTCCGTTAAAGGTGCTGATAATGAACAACGGATGTCTCGGCATGGTTCGCCAATGGCAGGAAATGTTCTATGAACGTGCTTATTCCGAAATTGACCTGTCGATCTCGCCCGATTTTGTAAAGCTTGCCGAAGCGTATGGCGCCCGTGGTTTGCGGGCACGGACACCGGAAGAATTACCGCTTGTATTGGAGGCCGGATTGAGCGGGGACGACGTCGTGGTCATGGACATTGTAGTGACCAAAGAAGAGAACGTTTTTCCGATAATTCCGGCGGGGCAAGATACTCGCAATATGATCTTGAAATAGCTTTTTATATGCGCCACACACTTTCAATTTCCGTCGCCAATCAGGCAGGCGAGCTTTCGCGAATAGTCGGCCTTTTCAGCGGCCGCGGTTATAACATCGATACGATCTGCGTCGGCAAAACGCTTGACCCGGGTATTTCGCTGGTGACGATCGTAACGCTTGGAGATGAACGGACGGTCGAACAGATCGTCAAACAATGTTCACAGCTTTCGCGGGTGAAAGACGTGCGGGTGATCGCCGCACCGCACATCGAACGGGAAATGGCGCTTATCAATGTCAATGCACCGACCGCCGGCGAGCGGCAGGACATTCTGAATCTGGTCAGCATCTTTAGGGCCAAGGTCGTCGATATATCGCATAGTGAATTGGTGCTCGAAGCTTCGGGAAGCAGCGACAAGGTAACTACTTTTATTGAGCTGCTGAAACCATTCGGCGTCAATGACGTTTCCCGAACGGGGTGTGTCGCGGTCAATCGTCTGTCGCCGTTCGAACCGGCCGCAGAAAATGAAAAATATTTTGAAAAAGGTTTGTAAAGGAGAGTAAGAATGAAGGTTTATTACGATAGAGATGCCGAATTGGAACTGCTGAAAGGCAAGCGGATAGCGGTCATCGGTTATGGTTCCCAGGGCCACGCCCACGCTAACAATCTGAAAGATTCCGGCTTTAACGTAACGGTCGGTCTGGCGGAAAACAGCCCGTCACACGACAAGGCCCGCGAAGCGGGACTCGAAACAATGTACACGCGCGACGCGGCCGAATGGGCCGATGTGATAATGATGCTCGTGCCGGACGAGATCGCCCGCAATGTGTATAAGAACGACATTGAACCGGCATTGAGAGCCGGAAAATATCTCGCCTTTGCACACGGTTTTTCTATTCATTTCAACAAGATACAACCGCCGGAAGACGTAAATGTATTCATGGTCGCACCGAAAGGCCCGGGACACCTCGTTCGCCATGAATATACGATCGGCCGCGGCGTGCCTTGTCTTTTGGCCGTCGCCCAAGATGTGAGCGGCGACACACAAAGGATCGGCTTGGCATATGCGTCGGCGATCGGCGGCGGACGGGCCGGTGTGATCGAGACCACGTTCAAAGAAGAAACGGAAACCGACCTTTTCGGCGAACAAGCGGTGCTGTGCGGAGGGTTAACGGCTTTGATCCAGGCGGGATTTGAAACATTGACGGAGGCCGGATATTCGCCGGAAATGGCATATTTTGAATGTCTGCACGAAATGAAGCTGATAGTTGACCTGCTTTATGAAGGCGGCGTCAGCAATATGCGGTATTCAATTTCCAACACGGCTGAATACGGCGATCTAACGCGCGGGCCGCGCATCGTTACCGAACGAACCAAGGCCGAAATGAAAAAGATCCTCGGTGAGATACAAAGCGGGCAATTCGCCGATGAATGGATCAGCGAATGCGATGGCGGCAAAGAAAATTTTAAGCGAATGGAAGCCGAGGGCCAAAGACACGAGATCGAAGCCGTAGGCGCGCGTCTGCGGGCAATGATGCCTTGGTTGGCAAAGGACCGCTTGGTCAACACGGCAAAAAATTAGGAGAAATACCAATATGAAACATTACGACCTGAACAACATTGAAGGCGACCATGTAAACCCGGCCTATAAACGGAGCGTGGTCAGCGGCGAAGCTTTAACGGTCGCCCGCATCGAGGTCCGCGAAGGCGAGGTAACGCAAAGCCATTCGCACGACAGCGAAGAAATGATCTATGTGATCAGCGGCCGATGGCTTTTTCATCTGCCCGACGGTGATGTGGAGGTCGGGCCAAACCAAATGCTTTCAATACCGGCGGATGCGGTGCATTCGTCCGAGGTTCTGGAAGATACGGTCGCCTTGGATATCTGCTCAAAACATAGAGCAGATTGGCTTAGCGGACAGGACAGACCGCTGCATTCGAACCCGGAACATTTTCTCTGGGCGGTTTAAGAGAGGCTTTTAGAAGACATCATGACATTGGCAACAACAGCGTACAGCGATAATTACGGTTCGACGCCGGCACTTTTTGCCGGGTCGGCGATGCAGCAGCAACATTTCGAAACGGTCACCCCGGCCGAGATCTTTGCGGCCGCCATTCGAATTAAACCGTACATTCGCCGCACGCCGACACTTGCCAATCGCGGATTGAGCCAGCGTTTCGCTTCAAACTTTTATCTAAAACTAGAGTTGCTGCAGGATACGGGTGCATTTAAGGTGCGCGGCGCATTCAACAAAATGCTGATGCTTTCAGAAGCAGAAAAAGCTTTGGGTGTGGTCGCGGTCAGCGGCGGCAATCATGCTAAGGCGGTAGCATATGCGGCCCGCACGTTGGGCATCGATGCCCTGATCCTGATGCCGGACTACACTCCGCAGAATTATGTGCAGGAAACTTTGGCAGACGGAGCGGCCGTCGAATTTCATTCGTCGCTGGCGGCGGCTTTTGATCAGGCCCGCAAATACGAAGCCGCCGGCCGTACGCTGGTCCATCCTTTCGACGACCCCGCAATAGTCGCAGGACAGGCAACAGCGGGCATTGAGATCCTGGAAGATGTGCCGCAGGTGACCGACGTGATCGTCAGTGTCGGCGGCGGCGGTCTTTCATGCGGCGTCGCGGCGGCGATAAAAGCCTCAAAGCCGGAGGTGAATGTTTGGGGAGTGGAAACGCGCGGAGCGGACAGCATGGCACAGGCATTGGCGGCCGGTGAAGTGGTCGAGCTGGCGGAGATAACCTCTATCGCAAAAACTCTCGGGGCCCAATCGGTCGGCCGGCTGCCGTTCAAAATGGCGAGAACCCATTTGAAAGGTGTAACGGTCGTCGAGGACGAAGAAGCGGTAAGCGAAATATTCTATCTGTTAGAGAATGCCAAGGTGCTGACCGAACCGGCCACAGCATGTACCATCGCGGCCGCCGAACGCCTAAAAGCCAATTTCGGCCCGCAGAGCCACGTGGTCGCTATTTTGTGCGGCGGCAATATCGGCTTGAGCGACCTCTTTCGGTTGCGCTAGCCGAACAAAAGATCAAGATCGACAATGGGAAGCAATTCAAGAAGCAGTTCAATAACCAAGGGCGTCGAACGTGCGCCGAACCGTGCCATGCTGAGAGCGGTCGGCTTTGGCGATGCTGATTTTGATAAACCTATTATCGGCATTGCCAACGGGTTCAGCACGATCACGCCCTGCAATATGGGGCTCGGAAAGCTGGCGGACGCTGCCGAACGCGCGGCCCGCGAAGCAGGTTTGATGCCGCAGGTATTCGGGACAATTACGATCAGCGACGGCATTTCAATGGGCACGGAGGGAATGAAATATTCTCTTATCTCGCGAGAGGTAATAGCCGATTCGATCGAAACTGTTTGTCAGGGGCAAAGAATGGATGGGCTATTGGCGATCGGCGGTTGTGATAAGAATCTGCCCGCCGCAATGATCGCGATCGCCCGCGTAAATATCCCGTCGATCTTTGTTTACGGCGGAACGATAAAGGCCGGCCACCACAACGGCCGCGACCTCACCATTGTCAGCGCCTTTGAAGCCGTCGGCGAATTCACCGCCGGTAAGATCGATCGTCACGAATTAGACGAGGTAGAGCGGAAAGCATGTCCCGGTGCCGGTGCCTGCGGCGGCATGTACACCGCCAATACGATGTCCTCGGCGATCGAAGCCATCGGCATGGCATTGCCATATTCATCAACAATGGCTGCGGAAGACGCCGAAAAAAGTCGGAGCGCCGCAGCATCAGCAACAGCACTCGCCGCAGCGGTGAACAACGGCTTGCTACCCCGGCAGATAATGACCAGAAAGGCCTTTGAAAATGCGATCGCCGTTGTTATGGCAACCGGCGGCTCGACCAATGCTGTATTGCACCTGCTGGCGATCGCTCATTCAGCCGGTGTGGATCTAAAGATCGAAGATTTTGAAATTATCCGCCGGAAGGTGCCGGTTCTGTGCGACCTCAAGCCTTCCGGACGCTTTGTTGCGACCGACCTGCACCGCGTCGGCGGCATACCGCGCGTAATGAAGATACTGTTAAAGGCGGGCTTACTCCACGGCGAATGTCTAACCATTACGGGAAAAACGGTCGCCGAAAATCTTGCGGCAGTACCGGACCAATTTGACGAACGCGAGGTCGTCCGCCCGTTCGACGAACCGCTTTATTCCGAAGGGCATTTAGCGATATTGAAAGGAAATCTGGCGGAAGAATGTGCTGTGGCAAAGATCTCCGGTGTTAAGCAGCCCCAAATTACCGGCCCGGCAAAAGTTTTCGATTCTGAAGAATCTGCAATGGCAGCGATTCTGGGCCGCGAGATCAAGGCCGGCGATGTGGTGGTAATTCGTTACGAAGGGCCAAAAGGCGGGCCCGGTATGCGTGAAATGCTGGCGCCGACGTCCGCCATTATCGGACAGGGGCTCGGCGATTCTGTCGGACTTGTTACCGACGGGCGCTTTTCGGGTGGGACCTATGGCATGGTCGTCGGCCACGTTGCCCCGGAAGCCGCGGTGGGCGGCACGATAGCTTTACTGGAAAGCGGCGATATCATCACGATCGACGCCAACAGACAGCTTTTGGAAGTCCATCTGTCCGAAACGGAATTGGCCGCCCGGCGAGCTGATTGGCGGCCGCCGCAGCCGCTATATACATCGGGTGTTGCTGCCAAATATGCAAAGTTGGTCGCATCAAGCAGCCGGGGAGCGGTGACGGATCTATGATGCATACCGCTCACCAACGCAGCGGCTTATATCTGCCGCAATTCGAACACGATTCCTGCGGCGTCGGTTTTATCGCAGATATTTGCGGCCGCCGTTCGCATGCAATAGTCGATGATGCACTTGAACTGCTCGTCCGTATGAGCCATCGCGGGGCGACCGGTGCGGAACAAAATACCGGCGACGGCGCAGGTATTCTGACACAGATACCCGACACATTCTTTCGCGAGCAATGCAGCAAGCTCGGCTTTGATCTGCCCGCCGCCAAGGAATACGCCGTCGGAATGGTCTTTTTGCCTCAGAATGCTTCACAACGCCGTTTATGCGAAGAGGTATTGGAAAGGACCGTCGCCGAAGAGGGAGCTCAGTTGATCGGCTGGCGCGATGTGCCGATCGATGATTCGGCGATCGGGGCTACAGCCAAAGCCAGCCAGCCATTCACAAGGCAGATCTTCATTGCCGGAAATGGGTTTGACAATGCTGCTTTTGAACGCAAACTTTTTATTATTCGCCGATGGACAAAAGAACTTATCACACGCTTGCACCCAGAACTGGCGGAGCAATTCTATTTTGCGAGCCTTTCAACCCGTACGATCGTTTATAAGGGGATGTTGACGCCGGCTCAGGTGGGCGGCTACTACATTGACCTAGCCAGCGAAAATTATACGGCAGCCATCGCACTAGTTCATTCGCGGTTCAGCACGAATACTTTGCCGAGCTGGTCCCGCGCTCAGCCGCTGCGGTGCATCGCCCACAATGGCGAGATAAATACGCTTCGCGGCAATTCGAACTGGATGAACGCTCGCGAACATAAACTGCGGTCGGATCTTTTTGGTGACGACCTGAAAAAAACGCTCCACATCATTGACGGCGAGGCGAGCGATTCCGGAGCCTTTGACAATTCGCTGGAAATGCTGAAACTTGCGGGCCGTTCGCTGCCGCATGCAATGATGATGATGATACCGGAACCGCTTTCCGAGCAAAATGCGATGAGCCGGCAAAAACGGGCATTTTACGAATACCATAGCTATTTGCTTGAAGCGTGGGATGGCCCGGCCGCCATCACGTTTACAGACGGCGATATCATCGGTGCTGTATTGGACCGCAACGGCCTGCGTCCATCCCGATATTATGTAACGGCGGATGGCCGCGTCGTGATGGCATCAGAGGTAGGCGTGCTCGATGTCGAACCGGCCGGCATCATAGAAAAAGGCAGGCTGCAGCCGGGCAAGATGTTCCTCGTTGATACGCTCGCCGGACGGATCATCGACGATGACGAGATAAAGCGATCCATTGCCGGCGAGCATCCGTATGGCGAATGGATCGAAAAACATTTGCTTCATATCGATGCTTTGCCCGCACCGCCATTCGTCAATGATCTTTTCCGCAAGACCATTACCCGCCGCCAAAACGCTTTTGGATACACGGACGAAGACGTCCGAACGATCATTGTGCCGATGGCTTTGAACGGTGAAGAGGCGATCGGTTCAATGGGTTCGGACACACCATTGGCGGTACTTTCCAAAAAACCGCAATTGCTTTACAACTATTTCAAACAGCTTTTCGCACAGGTCACAAATCCGCCCATCGATGCAATTCGCGAAGAATTGGTGATATCGACCGACACCGCCATCGGACCGGATGACAATCTGTTCGAACCGACCGAAAATGCCGTTCGACAGATAAAATTGAATTCATTCATTCTAACGAATGAAGAGCTGGAAAAACTGCGCTTGCTTGGCGATTCTGAGAGCGATTGGGGTAAGACGGGGTTTCGTTCCATTACGCTTCCGATGCTTTTTGATCGAAGCCGTGGGGAAAACGGCCTTGAAGAGGCGCTTGAAAGATTGTGCCGGCAAGCAAGCGCGGCCGTCGAACAAAATTACGATATCTTCATATTGTCGGACCGCGATCTAAGTTCGACACGCGTACCGATACCGGCATTGCTCGCCGTGTCGGCAGTTCATCACCATTTGATCCGCGAAGGTACGCGGACACAGGTCGGCTTCGTGCTTGAAAGCGGCGAACCGCGTGAAGTTCACCATTTCGCTCTGCTTCTCGGTTACGGAGCAACGGCAATAAACCCGTATTTGGCGTTTGAAACGATCCAGGACCGTATTCGCAGCGGTTTCGATGAAACCGACGAATTTGAAGCCATCAAAAATTACCGAAAAGCCGTCACGAAAGGTGTCGTCAAGGTGATGTCGAAAATGGGTATTTCGACCATTCGCGGATATTGCGGAGCTCAAATATTCGAATCGATCGGCATTGCGGATGAGGTCATCGACAAATATTTCGCCGGTACACCTGCTCGATTGGGCGGACTGCGTGTAAAAGAGATCGCGGCGGAAGCGATAGCACGGCACGAAGCGGCATTTGCCGGGCCGGCCGAAGAACTTTCCGCCGGCGGCGTCTATCAGTTCAGGGCCGACGGCGAACTGCATCTTTTTGAACCGGCATCCGTCCACGCCCTTCAGCGGGCATGCCGCGACAATGACGCAGATGCTTTTAGGCAATACAGCAGCTCCATCGACCGTCAGCGGACGGGGCCTGTTACATTGCGTTCGATGCTGCGCTTCAAGAACGACCTTCAGAGCGTTCCCTTAACAGAAGTGGAACCGATAGAACAGATCCTTAGGCGCTTCAAAACCGGAGCAATGTCCTACGGTTCGATCAGCAGCGAGGCTCACGAAGCTTTGGCCGTAGCGATGAACCGCATCGGCGGCAAAAGCAACACCGGCGAAGGCGGCGAGGATGCCGAACGCTATCTGCCCAATAAGAACGGCGACCGGCGAAGAAGCGCGATCAAGCAGGTTGCGTCCGGCCGATTTGGCGTCACCAGCCATTATTTGGTAAATGCCGACGAGATACAGATAAAGATGGCTCAGGGGGCGAAACCCGGCGAGGGCGGTCAGCTGCCGGGTTCAAAAGTTTACCCCTGGATCGCGAAAACCCGTCATTCGACACCGGGCGTCGGACTTATATCGCCGCCGCCGCATCATGACATCTATTCCATCGAAGATCTTAAACAACTGATCTATGACCTTAAAAATGCCAACGATAAAGCCCGCATCAGCGTAAAGCTGGTTGCGGAGGCGGGTGTCGGCACGATAGCCGCCGGTGTGGCAAAGGCGAAAGCGGACGTGATCGTTATCTCCGGCCACGATGGCGGAACCGGAGCGTCGCCGCTGACCGGCATACGCCATGCGGGCATCCCGTGGGAGATCGGGTTGGCAGAAGCTCAACAAACTTTGGTCATGAACGGCCTGCGCACACGCGTCAGGCTGGAAACGGATGGTCAGCTGAGGACAGGCCGTGACGTCGTTATCGCCGCTTTGCTCGGAGCTGAGGAATTTGCTTTTGCGACGGCGCCGCTAGTAACGCTCGGCTGCATCATGATGCGCGTGTGTCATCTCAATACATGTCCCGTCGGCATCGCTACGCAAGATCCGCAGCTGCGTTCAAAATATTCGGGCGACCCGCAATTCGCCGTAAATTTTATGATGTTCGTTGCCGCCGAGGTGCGGGAATTGATGGCAGAATTGGGCTTTCGAAATTTAGACGAACTCATCGGCAAAGCCGGCGAAGTGCTCGAATTCGTCCCCCCGCCCGAGCATCCGAAAGCCGCTTTGCTCGACCTTTCGGCAATGCTTCTGCCGCCCGAACCAAATGTGCCCTCCTTTAATCAAATAGGGCAAGAGCACGAATTGGAACAGACATTTGACCGCCGCGTTCTTTTCGACATTTGCCGGCCGGCCCTTGAAACCGCGGAACCGGTCTTTGCTGTGGTAACCGTAAAGAATACGGATCGGGCCGTCGGGACGGCCGTTGGCTCTGAAATATCGCGGCGGTTCGGCTCTGAAGGTTTGCCCGGAGATACGATCCGCCTGACCTTCAAAGGCTCGGCGGGACAAAGCTTTGGTGCATTTGTTCCCCGCGGGATGACACTGACCGTAGTAGGGGACGCAAACGACTATTTTGGTAAAGGTCTTTCGGGCGGTGATCTGGTCGTGCACCCGCCCTACGGCAGCACGTTCGAGGCGGACCAGAACGTCATCATCGGCAACACGGCCTTGTATGGGGCCACTTCCGGCACGGCGTTCATCAACGGTCTCGCCGGCGAGCGATTTGCTGTCAGAAATAGCGGAGCAATAGCCGTTGCCGAAGGCGTCGGCGACCACGGATGCGAGTATATGACAGGCGGACGCGTAGTGGTGCTCGGTCGTACCGGCAAAAATTTTGCGGCGGGCATGAGCGGCGGCATCGCCTATGTTTACGACGAAGACGATACGTTTGCCATTCGCTGTAACCGCGAAATGGTGAAACTAGGGCCTGTCGAGGAGGAAGATGAACTCGTTTTCGTCCGGAAAATGGTTGAAAGACACTATGAACTGACGCAAAGCAGACGAGCCGAACGTTTGTTAACGAACTGGGCCGCAACACTGAACAAACTGGTTCGTATTATGCCTAAGGAATATGAAAGAGCGCTAGAACGATCGGTTTCAGCCGATATTGGTCGAGGTTTGTCCGCCGACGAAATACCCGTCGGATCGGCCGCCTAAGAAACGGGAGGATAAATGGGGAAACCGACGGGATTCATCGAATTCGAGCGCAGCTTACCAAAATTGCGTGCACCGGCCGAAAGGATCGGCGATTGGCTAGAATTTCACGAGAACCTTTCTGAGCAGGAACTTCGCCAGGAGGGTTCTCGATGTATGAATTGCGGCATTCCCTTTTGTCATCAAGAACAAATTGTAAAAGGAGTGACGGTTGGTTGTCCGCTGCATAACCTGATCCCCGAATGGAACGATCTGGTTTACCGGGACCAGTGGCGGGAAGCTTATCGGCGGTTGGCGATGACGAATAATTTTCCGGAGTTTACCGGCCGCGTCTGTCCCGCACCATGTGAATCCTCGTGTGTGCTCGGCATCAACGAAGATGCTGTTGCGATCAAAGAAATAGAGGCTGCAATAATCGAACGAGCTTTTGACGAAGGTTGGGTCATTGCGGCGCAACGCTCCCGGCAAAGCGGGCGGCGGGTGGCCGTTGTCGGTTCCGGGCCGGCCGGTTTAGCGGCTGCGGACGAGCTGAATAAACTAGGCCATCACGTAACCGTTTACGAAAGGTCCGATCGCATTGGCGGGCTTTTGATGTACGGCATCCCAAATATGAAACTCGATAAATCGGTCGTTCAGCGTCGTATCGAGCTGATGAAAGCAACCGGGATCGAATTCGTCACAAACGCAGCCGTTGGCACCGACATTCCCGTTTCGAAACTAAATGCCGATGCGGTCATATTGGCAGTAGGAGCCGGAAAACCGCGAGATCTTTCCGTGCCGGGCCGCGAACTGAATGGGATCCATTTCGCCATGGAATTGCTCTCCGCAAACACAAAACGCATTTTGGACGGCGGGCCGGCCGCCTATGACCCTTTTGAGGTCCGGGGGAAAAAGGTGATCGTTATCGGCGGCGGCGACACCGGCACCGATTGCATTGCTACTTCGCTTCGGTTGGGTTGTGCGGATATTGTGCAGTTCGAGATAATGCCGCAGCCGCCGGCGGCCAAGGCGACGCATGGCGAATGGCTGCATCGCGTCCGATACTTTCGTGCCGAATATGGCCACGAAGAAGCTATCGGTCTGAAAGGCACCGATCCGCGCGAATTCAGTTTGCTCACCAAACGTTTCATCGGCGATGGCCAAGGACATCTGAAAAGTATTGAAACGATCCGCGCGGAATGGACCACGGGCGGCGCTGAAGAAATAGATGGAACGCAGCAGATCTGGGAAGCAGATCTCGTATTTCTTGCCTTGGGATTTGCCGTCGTGGCAAAAGATCCGCTTTTTTCTGAACTTGCCGTCGATATATCAGATCGCGGAAATATCGCGACGGACGACGGCTATCAAACCTCCGCCAAACACGTCTTTGCAGCGGGCGATTGTTCGCGCGGCCAGTCTTTGGTCGTATGGGCAATTGCCGACGGCCGGCGAGCTGCCGCCTCCGCACACCGCTTCCTGACCTCGCTTTGATCTGCCAAAGCTTAATCCCGGCCCGCATTACCTGCCTGCGAATCTTGACAAAAAAGTAATGCTTTGAGACGATAATACCGTTAAATACGGTAATTGAGCCTTTTTAGATAAAAATACGTTATGAAGATCTCGGCACAAGAAGAATACGGACTGCGCTGTCTGGTGCAGCTGGCTTCGCTTGAAGCCGGCGAAAGCCTGACCCTGCCGCAGATAGCTGAACGCGAAGGTATATCGACCGCCAATGCCGGCAAATTGATGTGGCTTTTGAACAAGGCCGGCTTCGTACAATCGACCCGCGGCACCAAAGGCGGATATTTTCTATCGCGCCCGTCAAGCGAGATCAAATTGAACGAGGTGATCAAGATACTTGATGCGGACGAGATAGATTCGCATTGCGAAAGCTATAAAGGTGTGCTGGAAAAATGTGTTCATAAGGGCGATTGCGGCATTCGGCCGGTCATCGTCGGGCTTCATGAAATAGTAGAGAATGCTCTGTCGCAAATAACGCTGGCACAGTTGGTGGGAAATGAACGCAAGGTAGATGCAATGTTTCACCAGATACAGGGAATACATCGCACGATCGAACCACAGCGGATTTAAAAAAATGAGAACGGCGATCGAAAAAAGCGGCTTGGAAATGACCAAGGTCAAGATCACGGTTCCGAAAGGCTGCGGCCGCGACGCTTTGAGTGTCAATGCGCTCGATAGCATCACCCGCGAATTGGCTTACGGCACATTGATAACAGTCGATGGAAAGATCCTTCCATGTACGGCGTTTAAGGTAAAGAACGGCTCGCTGACGCTTGAGGTTCAGGCGGGGTATTTCGAGATCAACGAAGAAGTTTAGTTTTATGTCAACAGCAGCAGAATTATTAGCAAATCGCGAATATAAATACGGTTTTGTTACGCATATCGAGACCGAAACGATCGCCAAGGGATTGACCGAAGATACGGTGCGGCTGATCTCGCAAAAAAAGAACGAGCCGGAATGGCTGCTCGAATTTCGCCTCAAGGCTTTTCGCCAATGGTTAAAGATGAAGCAACCGGACAACTGGGCAAATTTTGCCTACCCGGCGATCGATTTTCAAAATATCTCTTATTATTCGGCACCAAAGCAGAAAACAAAAAAGGCCTCGTTGGACGAGGTCGATCCGGAATTGATCAAGACCTTTGAAAAGCTCGGCATTCCGCTCAGCGAACAGAAAATGCTCGCCAATGTTGCGGTCGATGCTGTTTTCGACAGCGTTTCGGTAGCGACCACATACAAGAAAAAGCTGAAAGAAGCGGGCGTGATATTTTGCTCTTTTACCGAAGCGGTCGAAGAATATCCTGAGTTGATCCAGAAGTATCTAGGCTCGGTCGTGCCGGTCGGCGACAATTATTACGCTGCTCTAAATTCAGCTGTTTTTTCGGACGGTTCGTTCGTATTTATACCAAAAGGCGTGCGCTGCCCGATGGAGCTTTCAACCTATTTCCGCATCAACACCCAAGAATCCGGCCAGTTTGAACGCACACTGATCGTTGCTGAAGAAGGCGGTTACGTCGCTTATAACGAAGGCTGTACAGCGCCGCAGTTTGACACTAATCAGCTCCATGCGGCGGTCGTCGAACTTGTCGCCCTTGACGACGCGGAGATCAAATATTCGACCGTCCAGAATTGGTATGCGGGCGACGAGAACGGCAAGGGCGGCATTTATAATTTCGTGACCAAACGCGGTGCTTGTCGCGGCGTTAACTCAAAGATCTCGTGGACACAGGTCGAAACAGGTTCGGCGATAACCTGGAAATATCCGTCGGTGATATTGCAGGGCGATAATTCGATCGGCGAATTTTATTCGGTGGCGTTGACCAATAACGCACAGATCGCCGACACCGGAACGAAGATGATCCATTTGGGCAAAAATACCAAGTCCACGATAGTCTCAAAGGGGATTTCGGCCGGAAAGTCGAACAATTCGTATCGCGGTTTGGTAAAGGTGATGCCAAAGGCCGAAGGCGCCAGAAATTATACGCAGTGCGATTCGATGCTGATCGGGCAAACGTGCGAGGCGAATACATTCCCGTATATCGAGGTGATGAACAACTCCGCCCGCGTTGAACACGAAGCCACGACCAGCAAGATCAGCGAAGAGCAATTGTTTTATTTGCAGCAACGCGGCCTATCGCAAGAAGACGCCGTTTCGCTCATCATCAATGGCTTTTGCAAAGAGGTGTTCCGCGAACTTCCGATGGAATACGCCGTCGAAGCTCAGAAATTACTTGGGCTGAAGCTGGAAGGAAGTGTTGGGTAACAGACCTATGGCGGATATGTTTTGAATGGCGTGGAGAAGATGCTTACAAAGTCGAAATAGTCGATTATCATTGAGGTTGATATGAAAAAACTAGAACCGATTCATCCGGGCGAAATTCTATCGGAAGAGTTCTTAAATCCACTTGATATAAGTCCATCGAAATTGTCGGAAGACACAGGTATTTCACTTGAAGAGATCGAGAGTATTATCAATTGTCAGCATTCGATCTCATCGAATGCGGCTTTGCGATTGTCATTATATTTTGGGTTATCTGAAAGATTTTGGGTCAACTTGCAATCTAGATTTGACCTTGAAACCGAGAAAGATAAAGTCGCCGATATATTAAAGAAGGAAGTGCGGATCTTACAGGCCGCATGAAAGGATAAAGAAGCTTTGGATGATGCATACGACTATTCAAAATTTGTTATTTAGTATCGTGGCATTTGCCGGTTTTCTTTAGGCAGTTCTGTTCAAGCAGCGACACCGCAAATTCAGAGTACAATAGTTACCTGAGACTAAAAGAAACGGGCAGCTAGAGAAAGCAATTGTGCTTGTTGCTGGAATTAGTGAGATAGACGACAAAGAAACGCGGCCTGTCCCCGGAAGATGCCTTATCGTAGATAATCAACGATTTCTGTAAAGAGATTTTCCGCGAACTGCCAATGGAATACGCCGTCGAAGCCCAGAAATTGCTGGGGCTGAAACTAGAAGGGAGTGTTGGGTAAAAGGTGTCAACGCCGTAGGCGTGGAATATTTATAGCCGAATTGAAAACCTAAGGACCGAGTTCCGTAGGAACGACATATTAAAATTTGATACGGAATCGATATATGCCGTTGCTCTGCAACTCTACAAGTTGTTTTTGGCTTTTTTCTATAAATATTACGCTCCTACGGAGCTTGAATGAATATAGCGCTCCTACGGAGCTTGAATGGATCGAAAATTAACGCCGTAGGCGTGGAATGTTTATAGCATGATCGAAATCAAAAAAACGAGTTCCGTGGCATATCGATTAAAAAAATGAAAACCATTCAGCCGCAAAACCAGCCGTCGCCGAAGGGGCATTATTCGCCGGGTGTTGAGCACAACGGCGTTATTTACGTGTCGGGGCAATTGCCGCTCGACCTAGAAACGCGTCAGCCGTTTACCGGTGACATTGGCCTACAGACCCAGCTTGCGCTAAAAAATGTGGAAGCTGTGCTGAACGCCGGCGGCAGCAGCTTGGACAAGGTTTTGCAGATGACGATATATGTTTCGGATATGTCGTTGTGGGACGCCGTAAATAAAAAATATGCTGAGGTGATGGGCGGCCACAAACCGGCCCGGGCGATCGTACCCGTAAAGGATCTGCATTTTGGAACGAAGATCGAGATACAAGCCGTCGCAGCCGTCTAAAAACATCGCATTGTATATACATTTGGTAATGTCTTCATTGAAAGGATCATTATTTACAATTTGTTTCCCGATGATCTGCGGTGCGTGGATCTTTGCGGGTAGTGTTCAAAGAACGTCCGCCCAAACGACCTACGCCACGGACTTTCAGTTATGGAACGACACGCAATTCGTTGTGCCGCTTGATAAGAAAAAAGAGTGGAATGCTGTAATTTGGGTCTTTGGCCGTCTCGGCAACACTGTTCGGACCGTGACAGATTCGCGCGCCGCTTTGCTCATCACCAAAAAAATAAATAAATATGCGACGGTCGGCGGCGGCTATATGTACCGCCATTCGAACGCAACTTTTCGTCAAGATCGTTTTGAAAGCCGTTATTTAGGAATGGCCGCCTTTACGATTCCGCTTAGCTCGGATCAGAAATGGAAATTGGCCAATCGAAACATCTATCAATACGAAAACCGCTATTCCCGGCCCAATGCCGCAGTCTTGCGTTCGCGTCTATGGCTAAAGCGTTCGGTCAAGCTTGGCGGCAAAAAATACGAACCTTTTATCGCTTTTGAACCAATGTTCGATACGCGGTTGAAACAGATCGCAAGATATCGCACACAGGTCGGATTTTCGCGGGACCTGACGGAGCGGTTCAGCACAGACATATATTATGTTCGCCAAGATGAGACCGGAAACGGCACGCGGCCCGGAACGCTGAATGGCATTGGAAGCAGTTTTCGGGTGCATCTTTGAGGGAGATCGGTAACCCAACGCAGTTTGAATACAAAAATTAAAGATCTTTATGTTATTAGAAGTAAAAGACCTGCACGCAGGCATTGAAGGAAAAGAGATATTAAAGGGCCTGGATCTTCAGGTCAACAAGGGCGAGGTCCACGCCATTATGGGCCCCAACGGTTCGGGCAAATCAACCTTGTCAAAGGTTTTGGCGGGCCACCCGAGCTATCACGTCATTTCCGGCAGCATTACCTTTGACGGAAAAGACCTGCTCGAACTCGAACCGGACGAACGCGCCCGCGAAGGCGTTTTTATGGCGTTTCAATACCCGGTCGAGGTGCCCGGTGTTTCGAATGCTCAATTTCTGCGGCTCGCATTTAACGAAAAAGCCAAACACCATGGCGAAGAAGAGCTTGACCCGCTGGAATTCAACGATCTGCTGAAAGAAAAGGCAAAGGTCGTCGAAATGGACCCGCAATTCTTTAAGCGTTCGGTCAACGAAGGTTTTTCGGGCGGCGAAAAGAAGCGCAACGAGATATTGCAGATGGCCGTGCTCGAACCAAAACTCGCTATTTTGGACGAGACCGATTCGGGGCTTGATATTGACGCGCTCCGCGTTGTCGCCGAAGGCGTGAACAAGCTTCGCAACGAGAATAATGCGATCATTTTGGTCACTCATTACCAGCGGTTGCTTAATTACATTCAGCCTGATTTTGTCCACGTTTTAGCTAACGGCAAGATCGTCAAGGAAGGCGGAAAGGAACTTGCCATCGAGCTCGAAGAAAAAGGCTACGATTGGGTAAAATCGGCCGCCAAATAGCCTAATCAAATCGGCAGAGATATATTATCGTGGCCCAACAGAACACCCGCGTAAATAACAATTCGCTAATTGCTGTGCTAATGGCGGCGTGGTCGATCGTGTTGCTCATCGCCTTTTTTTCCAACCGCGGTGAGGATGTCGGGCGGCTTAGCAGCACGATCAGCAACCTTGGCGGCGGGCCTCTTTTCGGTTCAGGGATCTTTGACAGCATGGCCGGTGCTGCCGTTGCTCTGGTCATTTTTATTGCATGGCTAGGCTTGGGCAGTTTTATCTCGATCTTTTTAGGATCAGAAAACGGCCCGCGGCATTCGCACGTACTTGAACTTTCGATAAAGGCCGCGATGGGCGCCGCAGCGTGGTCGCTGATCTGGTTTCTGCTCGGCACGCTCGGCCTATATTCGGGAGCCGCAGCCGTCACAACCGCTATCATCGGAACGCTTTTGGGCATCTTCGCGTTCAAACGCACCAAAGCTGCGGTCAGCGAAAGTCGAATTCCGGAACCCGCCGGAATGTTTGACCGCCTTTTGCTTTTGCTCGCCGCCGTACCGGTCGGCCTCTCGTTTATCGCCAGCTTGGCTCCGCCGACCGCGAAAGACACGCTGCTGTATCATTTTTCGGTTCCGAAACAGTTCATAGCACACGGCAGCAACGCCGTGATCGAAGGCAACATCGCCAGCTATTTGGCCCTTGGGACAGAAATGCACAGCCTTTGGGCAATGCTGCTTGGCGGCGTGATCGGCCCGCGTTCCGGCGAGGCGGCCGCCGGTGCGGTCATCTGGCTCTTTTTTCCTTTACTGCTCGCCGCCGTTTTCGGCTTTGCTCGTGAGATCGATATTTCACGGCGCTGGTCGCTGATAGCCGTGCTGATGGCAGCAACTGTGCCGACGGCCTATCATGTTGCCGCCAACGCGTACATCGACATTGCCCTTGCGTTTTACATCTTGCTGGCGACGTATTCGTTGACGCGTTGGTGGAAAAGCTCAAACAATTATTGGCTTCTTCCGGTCGCGATATTCCTCGGCGCCGCTCTTTCGGCAAAATTGACGACGCTGTTTGTCATAGCCGCATTTGCATTAGTTATACTATTCCGCGTCAGAAAAGCGCAGCAAAATGAACCGGACAATGTCGGCAAACTTGCCGCGTATGGTTTCGGAGCACTTTTGCTGGCGGGCCTCGTTGCTTCGCCATGGTATCTACGCACATTTGCTGCGACCGGAAGTCCAATATTCCCTTTCTATATGAACATTTGGGAGGGAAAGGCTTCCGGCTGGGATATTGAGCGTTCAAATCTGTTTCAGATGATGAACTCGCAGTACGGCGGATATGTAAAAACGCCGCTTGATTATCTGCTTGCTCCGTGGAATCTTTCCGTAACGGCCCAACCCGAGATCGCAACCCATTTTGACGGTGTTCTGGGCGTTGCGTTTCTAGCCGGTCTGCCCCTGCTCCTTTTTGTTTTTTGGAAGTTGAAAGATAGCGACCCCGAACGTCGAACCGCCATCAATATATGTGTTAGCATCGCCGCCGCGGCGTTTTTGTTTTGGTTATTCTCTAGCCAGCAGCTGCGCTATCTGTTGCCGATCGTTCCGCTTTTGGCGATCGCCATCGCAGCCGCCGGCCAGTCTGCTGCCGAAAAGATAAAAGGCAGCGGCAGACTGCTTGAGATAACTTTGACCACGACCGCAACGGCATCCTTGCTGGTCTCATTCGCATGGTTCGCGCAAAAAGCTCCGTTGCGGGTTGTACTCGGCGGAGAGGCTCCGGAACAATATTTGACGCGAAATCTCGATTACTTTCCCTATTACGAATGGCTGAACAGCGAATCGGCTCCGGAAGCCAAGGTTTGGCTGATAAATATGCGGCGAGACAGCTACAATCTGCAGCGGCCATATTTTTCCGATTATCTTTTTGAAGATTGGACGCTTAAAAAATGGGTTTGGGAATCAGGTTCCGCGGCAGAGCTTCGCGAAAAAGCAAAACAAGCAGGGCTCACTTACGTTTTGACCCGGCACGATTTTTTGTTCGATTATGACCGCACACCGCTGGTCGATGACAAAAAGCCGCGTGCCGAAAATGAAGAAAAACTGCGGATCGCCCGAGATTTCGTTCTTGGCTCACCGATCCGCTCAGACCAAAGATTTAGTTTAGTAAAGGTGTTTTGATCAATGACAGAAGGTACACCCGCAAAAGAGACGCTTTTTGCGGAACAATTCAAAAATAGTTTACAGGGCACAGAATCGCCGTGGTTAAGAGGATTGCGCCAAGAGGCTTTCGATATCTACAAAGAGATCGGGTTGCCAACGCAACACGACGAGGAATGGAAATACACACCGATCGGCACGATCGAGAAAAAGTTTTGGCCGCTTCGCCGAGCGAGCCAGGCCGCCGCGCCGGCTTCGCTGGATACACGCATGCTCGAGCTGCTGCGGAAATTCAATTTCCACCGCAGCGGATTCGCGGCCTTGAACATTGCTTTTGCCGAGCTGTTCGTTTACCGCGTCCCGCGCGATACAAAGCTTGAACGGCCGATCCAGCTTTTGTTCGCTTCACAACCGGATGCGGCCTTGATGCCGCATGTGCTGTTGATCGCCGAAGAAGGCAGCCAGGCGACCTTTATTGAAACATACGGCGGCAACGGCTTTACGAATGCGGCTGTGCAGATAGTGGTCGAACCGGGAGCTCATCTGAACCACTACCGCATCCAGAAAGAATCGGCAGAGGCGATAAATATTGCCGCGACCGAGGTCGATCTCTTCAGCGGTAGCGTTTACAATGCGACCAATATCAACCTGGGAGCTGCTTTATCGCGGCACGACATCGAAGCTGTTTTCAATCATCCGGGCGGTGAAGCATGGATCGACGGGCTGTATATGCTAAATGCCTCTCAACACCATGATACACATTCCGTTATCGACCATCGCGTCCCTAATTGTGTTTCGCATCAAACGTATAAGGGTGTTTTGAACGATAGCTCGCGCGGTGTTTTTAATGGAAAGGTATTCGTTCGCGAAAATGCTCATGGCACCGACGCTCAACAATCGAATAAGAACCTGCTGCTTTCGAATGAAGCCCGTGTCGATACCAAACCGCAGCTGGAGATATTTAACGACGATGTGAAATGTTCGCACGGCGCGACCGTCGGACAGCTTGAAGATGAAGAACTCTTTTATCTGCTAACCCGCGGACTGCCGGAAACGCTTGCGAAAAACCTGCTGACCTACGGTTTTGTCGAAGAGATCATCAACAAGATCGGCGATAGCGCCATTAAGGAGGAGTTGGACAAAATAGTTTTGAACCGTTTGAACGCAGAGATCTGAATTTATTTATGACCCTATCCTTACAAGAACAAAAGGAATTAATAGCGAGCTCGGTGCAAGAATTGGACCAAAAAGTGCGGTCATTAGAATATCTAAATCGCGATGATGTTAAGGGAAAAAAGGTTGCTATCGACATATTCGAACCTCTTCTCTCAGGTTTTCAAGATCTTTTGTGGGAAAGTGTAATAATCCAACTTTCGTGGCTATTCGATGAAGCAGCATTTAAAAATGCAAAATCTCCAAATCTATTCTGGTTCGTCGAACAATATAAAGATAAAGACTTTAAGATCACGTTGGATGAAAATAGCTATAAAACGATTCGTAAGTTTCGTGATAAATGGTTTGCCCATCGAGATAAGAAGACAATTCAACAGTTTTTCACGTTTTGGCAAGGCGAAAGACCCACCATTGCCGCAGTGAGAGAGATGGCTGACCTAGCCCTTGCAGTAATCGCTTTGGATCAACACTATTGCGACGTTACTCCAGGCTATGCAGTGAATAGAATTTTCAATTTAATAGATCATTTATTAGCAGATACAAATGTTGCACGCTCCGTTTCGACATTTGAAAGGATTGTTGCTGGAAAAAGCTAAAAAGCACAAAATGAACCGATTTAACGTAGAAACAATTAGAAAAGACTTTCCGGTGCTTCAGCGTGAAGTAAACGGGAAGCCATTGGTATATTTGGACAACGGGGCATCTTCGCAAGTGCCGCAGGCCGTGATCGACCGCACGTCCAAATATCTAACCGAGGAGCATTCAAATATCCATCGCGGGGTCCATTACCTGTCACAGCATGCGACGACGGCATATGAAGCGGCCCGCGAAAAAGTGAAAAGATTTTTAAATGCCGGCGAGGCCGCGGAATGTCTGTTTACCAAAGGCACGACGGACGGCATTAACCTAGTTGCCTATTCTTACGGTAAAAAATTCATCAATGCCGGCGACGAGATCTTGATATCCGCCATGGAACACCACTCGAACATTGTGCCATGGCAGATAGCCGCCGAAGACCACGGAGCGGTTTTACGTGTTATCCCGATGAATGAACGCGGCGAATTGATCTTGGAAGAATACCAAAAGCTGCTCAATGAAAGAACCAAGATAGTCGCCGTTACACATATTTCAAATGCCTTGGGCACGATAAATCCGGTCAAAGAAATGATAGCCGCGGCACACAAGCTCGGTGTTCCTGTCCTGATCGACGGAGCACAGGCGGTTCCGCATATTGCTATCGATGTTCAAGATCTCGATTGCGATTTTTACGCTTTTTCGGGCCATAAGATGTTCGGACCGACCGGCAGCGGCGTATTATATGGCAAACGGCAATGGCTCGATAAATTGCCGCCATACCAATCCGGCGGAGACATGGTGCATACCGTCACCTTTGAAAAAACCACCTATGCCCCGCTGCCGAACAAATTTGAAGCCGGCACACCGGCCATCGCCGCCGGCATTGGGCTTGGAGCCGCGGTGGACTATTTGAACGCTCTCGACCGCGAAGCCGCTTTGGCTCACGAACATGAGCTATTAGATCATGCAACCCGCCTGCTGCAGGATATTCCGGGTGTGAACATCATTGGCACAGCCGCCGAACGCTCTAGTGTGCTTTCATTTACGATCGATGATATTCACCCGCACGACATCGGCACAATACTCGACCAACAAGGTATCGCGATCCGCGCCGGCCACCACTGTGCCCAACCGGTAATGCAGTTTTTTGACGTGCCGGCAACCGCTCGGGCGTCGTTTGCCTTTTACAATACAAAGGAAGAAGTAGAAAAATTGGTAGATGCCATACAGAAAGTTATCGAGATTTTTGCGTAGATGGTCCAAAAAATGCAGGAAAAGGTCTCTTTAAAAAATAGCTTTGCCTTGATCGACGAACATTGGCGCCCGAAGATCGTCGGCCGTCTGAACGGTCAAGAGATCAAATTGGTAAAATTTCAAGGTGAATTTCCGTGGCACCGTCACGAAAACGAAGACGAGATGTTCCTAGCCGTTACCGGAACTTTCCGCATCGAGTTTCGCGACAGGTCTGTGGAACTGGTGCCGGGCGAATTCCTCATCGTTCCGCGAGGCGTAGAACATCGACCCGTCGCTGAAACGGAGGTCGAAGTTCTGCTATTCGAACCGGCCGGCGTAAAGAACACCGGTGATATTCATGACGAGAAATATAGCGCTCCGATAGGTCAAGCTCTCTAATGTCACAAGAAGAATTTTGCGAGTCATTGCTGAAAAATGCCCCGGCTTTCGACATTGTGCTTTCAGAAAGCGACGCGACGGGGCTTTCCGGATATTACGAATTGGTCACAAAGCACAATCCGCTGCTCCATCTGGTAGCGCCGTGTACGCCCGCCGATTTTGCCGTCCGCCACGTCTTAGAATCGCTGTCGCTGATCCGGCACTTGCCGCAGCGAACGACATTCGCAGACGCGGGAACCGGTGCCGGCCTGCCGTCGATCCCCTGTCTGATCGTGCGGCCGGATCTAAAGGGAATATTGATCGAGAACAAAGAACGCAAGACAGCATTTCTGCGCGAAGCTGTTGAACAGCTTGGCCTTGCAAAAAGGGCAGCCGTTGCCGGCCGTCAATTTGAAGAAGTTGATATCAGCAAAGCGGCGGCCGTAACGTGTCGGGCGATCGATAAATTTACCGAAAAGCTCCCTCGGATGCTCCGGTGGGCCAAAGGCAAACGCATTCTTCTCTTCGGCGGTAATAACTTGGCTGAGGCACTTTCAGCCGATCGGGTGCGTTTCCGATCACAATTGATGCCGCTTTCACAGCAGCGATTTTTATTCATTGTGACCGGCAAATAGATATCTGTATGCCATTTTCCTCTGATCCATTGACCAACGCCGTGGTTGCCTCGACGATCGCGGGCTTTGGAGCTACGACGATCGGCGCGGTACCCGCATTTTTTTTGCACCGCTTGAATGAAAAGCTGAACAACGCCATGCTCAGCTTTGCCGCGGGTGTGATGTTGGCGGCGACGGTCTTTTCTTTGCTATTGCCTTCTATTGACGGCATGAAAGGTCTGGGACATTCTACTTCCGCCGCCGTTCCGCGAACGATAGCGGCTCTTTTTGTCGGCGGCTTCGTGTTGTGGATCATCAATTCGATGATCCCGCACACCCATTTCGGTAAAGGATCTGAAGGAAATGCCGATACGGTAAAATTGCGGCGGATCTGGCTTTTTGTCATCGCCATTGCCATCCATAATTTTCCCGAAGGCCTTGCCGTCGGCGTAGCGAACGGCACAGGCGAATTCAGCACGGGTTTCGGGGCCACGCTCGGTATCGCACTCCAGAATATACCGGAGGGGCTTTCCGTCGCCATCGCTTTACAATCGCAAGGATATTCGCGAACGTATGCCTTCATTGTCACCGCGCTGACCGGAGCTATTGAAATAGTCGGAGGAACTCTAGGCGGGTCGGTACTGCTTATTTCCGGCCAATTACTGCCGTGGGCATTGGCTTTCGCCGGCGGTTCGATGCTGTTTATCGTCAGCGATGAGATAATTCCCGAAACTCATCGGCCGGGGTTAGCGAATACGGCTACGCTCGCCCTTTTCCTCGGCTTTGGGTTAATGATGTATCTCGATGGTATCTTTGCCCATTAATCGGTCAATTCCAACAGCTGCTTTAGTGCGTCTTGGGCCGGCAGCATCGAACCGTAAAAGCGTCCGACGCGAATGGTGACCTTTTTGCCGGCGGCGATCCTTTTCATCACAAAAGGATCTATTTTATAGAGCAGCAGTTCCTGGACGTCGCTGCCGATGGGCCGCATCAATCTTTTTGCCGCACCGATCTCAAACGTGTCACGATCCACCGTAACGCTCAGGCCGTTCATCGCCGCAAATTTTTGCTCAGGCGAACGGCTGAGTAGGCCGATGATATATATGCTGTCTTCGATCCGGTTCGGATCGCCGCGATAGGCATAGACCGCACGGAGATCCATCGCTTGCGAAAATCGTTGCCCGGCGGGCGAATTTAGCTCCAATCTTGATTCCGGTGCGGCCGTAAATCCTTCTTTCTTTTCTGCATCGTAACCGGCCACCAGACCTTTTGCAGAAGCCGCCGTCTTTCCGTCTAGATCAGGCCAGATCCCGGCGGTTTCCGGTGCGGACTGTCGTTCTCCGGCCGCTTGGCTTTTGCCGCGGCTTGTTTCGGCCTGCTGTTTAGAACGGCCGAGGTAAACGCTCCAATCATCAATTTTACGCCGCCGCTCATTCTCTTCTTTGACGGCTCTAAATTCCCAGGCCGGTTTCAGTTCGGCGATAGACCAAACGCCGCGTTTTTCGGATCTGGCCTGCATTTCATTGGCATTGTACGCCCGGCTGTCGGCTGCCTCTTGGCCGGTGCGTTCGGCCGGAATATGCCAAGCGGCTCCATCGCGGACCATCTGCTGACCAACATCTTTACCTTTCAGGTAAAGCGTGCCTAGGGTCTTGGCAGCAAAGATGCCCTTTGGCTGAAATTCGATCTGCCGGCCAAGGACCAATCGAGCCAAGTGTTCTTTTACCGCCTGTGAAAGCGGTTGTTCCGGTGTCGGGGTGTCAATATATTGCAGGGTTGCCGTCAAACGGCCGCTTTCAAGTTCGAGCACGACCGTTCGCCCATCGAGAACATCGGCAACCTTTCCGCTGAATTTCAGCTGTGAATAGGCCGGCAGAACAGTCGCCGCCAATATAATCAAAAACGGGACCACTTGGCTTTTTCGCATTTTCTATCTAGCCTCCAGATCATATTCGCGCAGCCGCCGATAGAGCGTTGATGGCGAAATTCCGAGCAATTCGGCGGTCTTTCCGCGATGCCAGCCTGTTTTTTCTAGTGCGGTCAAGATCTGCTGTCGTTCAATATCGCGAAGATTCGTCGGCGCCGAGTTTTTAAAAGAACCGACACCGGCCGAGGCGTTAAAGCTGACATTCACCTGTGACCGCTCTACGCGGTGCACCACCTCCGGCGGCAGTTCACGCATGGTGATCCGGCCGTTATCTGATAGCAAAACCGCACGCTCTAAACAATTTCGCAGCTGGCGAACATTTCCCGACCAAGGAAAATTGATCAAAGCTTCAATTACAGGTGCCGTCAGTTCCGGCTGGTCGTTGCCGGCTATCTTTCCTAAAAGGTGGCGGGCGAGCGGTTCGATATCTTCGCGGCGTTCCCGCAGCGGCGGAATATTCACTTCAAAGCTATTGATGCGGTACAAAAGATCTGAGCGAAACGAACCGTTGCTGATCGCCATCTGTGTATCGCGGTTGGTCGCGGCGATCAGCCGGACATTCACCTCTACTTTTTTCACACCGCCGACCCGAAAAAATGAACGCGTTTCGAGCGCCCGCAGCAATTTCGATTGCAGCTGAGGCGGCATTTCCATAATTTCATCCAGAAAAAGCGTTCCACCATCTGCCAATTCAAAAAGTCCGAGCTTGCGTGTTCGGGCACCGGAAAACGCGCCGGCCTCGTGCCCGAAAAGTTCTGATTCAAGCAGCGTATCCTGTAACGCGGCACAGTTCAGATCGATAAATGGCTTATCTGCCCGCGAACTCAACCGGTGAATTGCCTGAGCGACCAATTCCTTGCCGGTGCCGGATTCGCCGGTGATCAAAACGGAGGTGTCGGCCGGCGCCACACGTCGTACCAGCCGGAGCACCTCTTTCATCTGCGGAGACTGTGCGACGATCTCCGGCATATTCTTGTTCGTGCGTTCGATCTGTGCCCGCAGCCGTTGATTATCTATCTTTAGCCGCTGTTTCTCTGAAGCTTGGGTGACGAGTGCTGAAAGTTCAGCGATGCGGTAAGGTTTGGTGAGATAGTCGTAGGCACCGAGTTTCATTGCCTCGATTGCCGTTTCGACCGTTGCCTCGCCGGTCAGCATTATCACCTCCGGGCCGGCAGTAAGCTTTTCACGCATTCGCCGCAAAAGTCCGATGCCGTCCAGGCGCGGCATATTTATATCGCAAAGCAGTATGTCAAAGTCATTTGCGTTCAAAGCCTCCCATGCAGATTCCCCGTCTTCTGCCGTTTCCACATGATGCCCTTGCCGCGAAAGTTCCTTCTGTACAACAAGCCGTAGATTCTTTTCGTCATCGACTACCAGTAGTTTTGACATATTAGTGTGGTGAGAGTTGTGTTCATTTCCCTTTTTCGTTAGTGATTAGGAGCAAGCGGCAGCAGGATAGTGAATACAGTCCCATTGCCCGGATTAGACCTTACGCTGAGCCGGCCGCCATGGTCCGTGATGATGCCATAGCAAACGGCCAGTCCAAGGCCTGTTCCTTCGCCGACCTCTTTGGTCGTGAAGAATGGTTCGAAGATCTTTGAAAGATCTTCCGGCGCGATACCGATGCCGGTATCTTCGATCTCAATAGCAACGCTGCGGTGGTGCGGCAAGGCGCGAAATGTGAGCTTTCCGCCATTTGCCATTGCGTCGATCGCATTGGTGCCTAGCGCGATCACGGCCTGCTGTATCTGTCCGCTGTCCGCGATCACTTCCGGAAGCCCGTCGGCCGCGCTGACCTCTATTTCTATCCGTCCACGCCGTTTATGGTGCGATACCAGATTGGCAGATGACCGCAGCAGCTCCGCAATATCTATCGGGTGGCGGTTTCCGGTTCGAATGCGGCTGAAATCGAGCAGGCCGGTCGTGATGGATTTGCACCGGAATGCCTCGCTTTTGATCAACCCAAGATATTCAACGAGATCGTCGCTGGCGGCGGACCCCGCAAAAGCTCCTTCTTCGATCCGATGTTCCAAAGCTTCGGCACATGCTGCTATCGTCGCCAGCGGATTGTTTATTTCATGGACGACACCCGCAGCCAGTCGCCCGACGGCTGCCAGTTTTTCGGCTCTTGCCACAGCATGTATCGCCGCGACACGCTGCGTCACATCTTCGCCAATTGTAATGACATGCGTCACATCGCCGGCGACATCTTTCATCGGCACCTTGCTGACCAGCCAATGCCGCACGCTGCCGTCGGCATCGGTCGTTTGCTGTTCGATCCGTTCTATATCGCCGGTCGTGAACGCCCGTTCAAATTCGTCGCGAACGCGGCCTTCCGGATAGCGCTCCAAAACGCTGAAAATATTCCGGCCCAATGCTTCGGCACGCGGGATGCCCTGTTCACCGATCTCGCGGTGGCGATTCCATGTCACGATCCGATAGTCGCGATCCACTACATACAACGATACCGGCAATGCGTCCAAAACGGATTCCGTAAACTTGCGGTCCTCTTCGCGGGCCCGGTTGATGGAACTATTTATCGCGGCTTCGTAATGAGCCGAAAGATTTATGCTCATTGCCGCCATCTGCGTTGCAGCATCGATCAGACGGCCTTTTGCTTCGGTGAAATGCTCTTTTTTGGCAAAGGCAACCGCAATAGCGCCGCCGATCTCACCATTGATATGCAGCGGAGCAATGTATTCAAATTCGTGTTCGTGGCCTTCGATCAGAAATTCGGTTGGGTTTTCTTCGTTGTATGCCACTTGCGGCGGCAGCAGCTGCAGCCATTTTTCAAATTGGCTTTTGGTCAACGCCCGCGGGTCCATTTCGCCTTTTTCATCGAACGAACAACTAACGACCCCAATGTTTTCCAATTCGGCGACAAACGCGCAAACATAAGCACCGACCCTTTTCTGGATCGCCTCCGCTACTCGGCTGGCAACCTTTTTCGGGTGAACGCTGAACAAAAGACTTCGTCCGAGCTCGGCGACGAATTTTAGCTCCGTTGCCGTTTCTGCTCCGGTTTCCGCGAAGGCGAACGTTTGCGCAGACCTTTTTTCAGTGGACGTAAGTGACATTTCCAAAATTTCTATACCGGCCGAACCCCCATTCGGCGTTAGGCAGACTTCGTGGATTGAAGAGGATGGTGGTGGTTGATTCGGGTGAATCGCTTCCAATATAGATTAAAAACAATTTTTAACATTTTTGTCAATGTTTATTTGTAAAAGACGGCTATTGACCGCGGCGGTCTTATGCGTAAGAATCTATATTTAGAAATGATGCATAGATCGACCCTAACAATTGGCAGAGCCTTAGCCGCAGCGATGCTGTTTGCCGCTTTATTTTGCTTTGACATCTATGGGCAAAAGGTCGTCGACCGCACGGTGGCAACGGTATCTGACGGAGTAAAGACCGAATTGATCACATATTCGGACCTGCGTTGGCAATTGGCGATGCAGCCGGGCGTAGAACTTGCCCCACCGGCCCCGGAAGATCTGAACCGGGCACTGCAAACTCTGATCAACATACGCATTTTCGTGCTTGAAGCCGAAAGGCTGCCGCGGGCCGCGCCGACCGAAGAAGAGATCCGTGCGGAGATAGACCGGGTACTGGCCCTGTTTCCATCGACCGCCGAATTTGAAAGGCGCCTGCGAGCGGTGGGTTTTTCGTCTGTTCGCGATGATAATTTTGAGCGGCTGATGGCTCAGCGGGTCGCGATCGAAAAATTTCAGGAATTCCGATTTCGTTCGTTCATAGTCATTACCCCGGAAGATGAGAAAAAGTATTTCGACGAAGTATATTTGCCTAATCTTCAACGGCTGAATCCGGGTTCCATTCTTCCCGGTTTTGAAGAGCGGCGCAAAGAGGTCGTCCGAGAACTTCGTATCGAACGCGAAGCGGTTGGGATAGAAGCGTTTTTAGACGAAGCCAAACGCCGCGTAGAAATAGTCATCTTGGCGGAACAGCCATAGATCTCGGTTGTACCACTTGACCAAGCCTCTTAAGAGTTCTATCATCTAAATTTCACGCCGGGGTGGCGAAATTGGTATACGCACTAGACTCAAAATCTAGCGGGATTCACTTCCCATGTCGGTTCGACTCCGACCCTCGGTACCACTATTTTTAAAAGACAAGCTTGTAAGTGCTTATTTTGATTAGCTTTACAAAGCACTGCCAAAGCTCACAGTTTTGGCTTACCCTCCAAATTCCCTCTACCCTGCTTCAAAAAGGTCATTTTTTGCACCAATTTGCCCGCTGCTTCGCTGACTGCCTTTTTATTCGTGTGGGTGTAATAGAGCGTCATTTTCGCATCGGATTGGCCGGAGATAGCGCCAATGGTTTTTAGGTCAATGCCCTCTAAAAGAAGCATCGTGATCCCAGTATGGCGGGCGGAGTGAAAGCTGAGTTCATTCTTGCCGTCACCATACGGCACTCCGGCAAAACTGCAAGCTTCTGCCATCTGTTCATACATCGCTGGAGCAACCACGCCGGACTTGGTGAAAATGTGTGTGGTGTAAAAGCCTTCGCTATTGGCTTTTTGGTTGTCTATCAGCTCTCGGAGTTCGGGAGAAAGCGGCACTTGCCGAATGAGCCGACGGGATTTATAACGGGTTTTCGTGCCGTGAATCTCGATGTGGTCAGCTTTTATATGCTCGAAGCGAAGGCCGGCTGCTTCACCGGGCCGGGCCAGCGTCAGCAGGCAGAATTGCAGAAAATATCCGGTGCGGAGCCGTCCGCGATACTTGGAAAGATACTCGCCTTTTTTGCGAGGGCTAAAGAGATAGCCAAATATTTTCTCTAGTTCCTGATTTTGAAAAACGCGTTCGCGGCCCGTCTTTTCGGTTTTTATCTGCGGCGTTTTCGGCGGCGACCAATCCTCCAGCTCTGGAAAAAAGTCTCCGGCACTCGCCAGCGTGGCGATGATCGGCACCAATTCCCGCTTCGCACTCTGCGGTGTGACAGACTGCCCTGAGCGGTGGGCGATATCGTTTTTTCGTGCGGTCACAAAATCATTCAGGTGCGCTTTGCGAAGTTCGATGACTTTGATGCCAGGCGGCAGCAGATCGAGAAAATATTTGAATATCCGCTTGCAAAGGGTACGCTCTCGGCCGGGCCGGAGCGTATCAAGTTTTTTCTGAAAAAGTTCGATCAGATAAGGGGAATCTGACTTGACCGGTAAGCCGTTCTGCTTGGCTTTGTAGTCAGCTTTTCGGTTGGCTGCTGCTGCTGCGGCTAAATCTTTAGTAGCAAAGCCGCGTTGTTCTTCTCTGACTGCACCTAGCCAAATATTATAGCCGTAGCTGTAATATTTTTTGGCGTTCCGGTCGTAGATATAGCCTTCTTTTTCAGTATTTATATAGTATTTTTTGATCGCCATTTTGCCTTTCAAACGCCGTATTGCTGATAGACTTCCCACCGCTGGCGGCACAGCTCCGCTAGATCCGGATCAACGTGGTCAATGCCGTCTTCATATAGTTCGAGCATCAGTTTTTTCGGAATGATCGCCATCAAAGCCACGGCATTGGCTTCGCATTCCTGCTTGCGGTCGGTGACTTTGGCTGTGCGGCGGCAGTAATACCAGTGCTGAGCGGAGACCGGAACGTGTAAGAAATGATGCGCGAGTTCATGAAAGCCGGTGAACGTCCGCCGGAGGTCGTCGAGCCGCGAATTGATGACGATATGCGGGATGCGGCGGCTGCCTTTGCGCTGGACGCAGTAGTAGCCATTGATCTCCGGCGAGTAGTTGCAGAGCGTAACGCGGACACGCTCCCGGCGGGCTGCTTTTTCAAAATCTTCGTAGGTCATTGGCCGGGAGTTTAGTTTTGGGAGAGCTGAGAGCATCGCAATGAATAGTAAGTTCATAGTTGCGATATTGTTTCATACGTGAAACATATTCTCAAGTTATTGTGGTATTTTTAGCTGTTTTAGTAAATCTTTTACCAATCCTCCGGCTGGACTTCCTGACATCCCAGCCGTCTTTGAGGCCGAATGGACGATAACTTTTTGGCCTTCTCGATAGTAATAGGCGTCGAGCCGCCCTGTGACGACCTCTAGATTGAGTGATGTGGCGTGACTGACATCCAGCCTTTTATATTCGAGAAAAAAGTCTGCGTCGGCGGATGTCCGCACGATCACTAAATCGCTCTTTGCTAGAGCGATTTTCATTTTTTTAAGGTCGAAAGGGTCCTCGGCCTCTAAAAATACTTTCTTTTTCCCGGCGATCTCATCTATTTCGCCGTAATCCGGTTTGTCGGATTGAGCAGAAGCACCGGCGACCAGCAAAAGTAAGAAAATTGGTAATAATGAGAGTTTTTTCATAATTTTATTTTTCAGTTTCTGAGATGTAAGACATGCATACATCTGCAATATCCATCAGATGCGTCGCATCGCGGATTTGGTGCCGGCGGTAAGTCGTAGCTGGTTTCGCCAATCGTGCCATCAGCTTCCCTGCATGCCGGACAGGTTTCTTCATCCAAAATGGCAGAATATTGAACCTTTTTCCATTTTTGCGGCTCTTCTTTTGGTTCCGCTTTAGCAAAAAGCTTCTTAAAAAAGTTCATCGTGTTTTTCGTCTGAGAGTGATATCAATGTCCGCCTTGATCCGATCGAGCAGCTCTTCATAGTCATTTTCGCTCATATCGTGAAGAGCATCCGGATCTGCTGAAAAATTAAACTGCTCTAATCCTAGAGATTCTAATGCTGTCAGAAATTCAAAAAAGTCTTTCGGTCTAGCGTTGCTTGGTTCTATTGGAGCATGACCTGCCTTCAGTAAAGCAATATTTACATCCGCTTTTAATGCTTTTGCAAGTTTAATCACCGTTTCCGGCTTCGGCCTACTGGAGCGATTGGTTGTGATTTGCACCTTTGAATTAATTAGGCCGTTGACCGTTGATCGTTGCAAGCCGGCTGCGGACGCTAAGTCCGAATGGCTTTTGAAATGTGAATTTTGATACTGCTCATTAAGCCAGTCTGAAAAGTTTTTTGGATCATAAACCGCCATAGACATATTGTAGATAGCTTCTTGACGATAGCGGATAGTTTGTTGTAGATTTGTAATCGACATCATTATGGTTACCTCGGATAAAAAAAATAAATTAGTAAACACCAATAAGATCAAGGAGCTTCTTGAAGCTCGTGGCATATCTTATGCAAAATTTGGTCGTAAAGTCGGGCTTCCCAACCGTGAATCTATATCGCGACGGCTGCAAAATTCCTACACGATCACCGCTGACGAGCTTATTTTGATGGCTGCGGAGCTAGGCGTTCCGGTCGAAGATTTGCATCTTAAAAGCTGATCTTGTAGATAATGCGTAGATTGTCGCTTGACATTTGTAGATAAAATATCTACAATGGGGTATATCAGTTGATAATTCGAGCAGCAGGGCGAACCCAACGACATAATGCGGGGCCGAGATCAGCCGATAAACCTTAAAACGGAGATAAGTAAATGATTGAAATAGAAAATCTGCTCATTTTTGGCGAAGTGACGGCGAAAGCCGTGAAAGCCATCGACGGTTCCGGCGTTCCCACATGGGAAAAGGTCCGGCTGGTCAATGCGGTTGCCAAAGCCGCTGCCCGTCTTACCGAACACGGCGAGTTTCTGACGTGGTTCGATGAAACCCAATCCCTTCTGATCTGGAGTGATTCCAACGAAATCTACACCGTCGCACCGGGGCAGCCCTGCACCTGTCAGTCTGCCGCCCACAACAATGTTTGCTGGCACCGCGTTGCCCGCCAGTTGATGCAGCGTTACTGCGAAGCTTTAGTAGTCCGTGCCTGCCCGACACCGGAGCCGCAAGAAACAGCAATGCCTTACTTGAAAGCTAACGCCTCCGCACCGGCGGAGGTCGTCGGAGGTATCCGGATATGAGAGCAGATATGATCCAGCAATTTACGACGCTGCCTTATGGCGTGATCGAGCTGGTCGGTGAGCCGGTCGAGCGGCCATATATGCCGACCTACTCAAACCTCGATCAAAAGTCCGGCTGCGATTGGTGCCGGACGATGGACACCGCCGTCGGCGAACTACCGGACGGAAGCATGATCTGCGAAACCTGTATCGACCGTAACTTTTTCACATCCGAAGAGCTGGAGGCTGAGCATGTATCTACAAGAGTTTGACTGTGCTAATGCGGAGATCGCATTAGCCGCGAACGCGATCGCCGAAGAAAAAGCGATAGCCGCTTTTTTTGAAGAATTTGACTATCTGTTGCGGCTGGCCGATTCGATGCCGCACGACGCCGAAGCGGTGCAGGCGATGGCCGCGATCGAGAGAGTGAATACGCGATGGAACACACACTGATACCTACAAAAAAAGTCCTGCAGATACTCACTTGGATATCTGCGGACGGCCTGCGGAGGGGCTGCCGAGGAACGGGCGCTCTAACGCGGTTCCCGCACGGCCTGTGGTCGCTCGAGGAGGTTGAGGCTTTGCAACGGCGAATCATTGCCGAGGGACGGCCGCTGAGCCGCGAAAGACGATTAAAACCGCTGCCATCTGTGCGGCGGACGATACCAACGGAGTTGATATAGCTATGAGAACGATAAATTTGATCGCCGGTGATATCCGCCGGACTGAAATGGTGCTGCGGGACATCATCGCCGCTCAGCACAACCTGACCGACGCTCTCGATCAGCAGGCGAAAAAGCTGGAGCTTTTGAAAAATGAAATGGCGGAAGCATCAACAGAGCATTATCCGGAGCTATCGCCTGTGAAAATATTCGGGATCGCGGAGGCAGGAGCATGAAAAACGCAGTTTCACGAATGGTGCAGATGGTGAAGCGAGCTTGGAGAGCGGCCGCGAAGATCGCGACGAGTAACAGCGAGATCGTTACCGGGAACTACTACGACCGAAGAAAGCTGCTCCTGAATTGTCAAAGAACTACGGGAAAACATAGAAACGGTTAATCGTGCTGATTTTTCCAAAAACGCTTTTAACGCTGTATGCCGATATACCATCACGAACTTGAAATGACGCGGGAATTCCGGCGAAAGCATCGGGCGAACGTCCGGCGGACAAGGCGGGAAAAGCGAAACAAATATTTGAGCCGTCCGAGAGACGTGCCGCACAACGAACTAGACAAAGCTTGGCTGAATGCGGTCGAGCGTGACGCCGACAAGGCTTGAAAATTCATAGATATCGGCGGGTATAACCCGGGCCTTTAGATAACCTGAGTTCGTGAAGCGTCCCTTGCAGTTCGTATTCACACCCGCCGGCCAAAAACACGATCTTTAACAACTTATGGCGTCTCCCAGACCGGGAACCGTAGGCAGAATGAGCAAGGAAAGCTTGCCCGCCAGTCGATAGTGGCTGTAACGGCCCTTCCACAGTCTTGAGACGCCGCCAGATTCGATAGCAGAGTGCCGGAAACGTCGCCGCCGGAATTCGACACGGCGACACAACACTAACACTGCCCGATAAGGAGATCGGGCCGGAACAGTGGAAATGTTCAAGATAAAATAAATAACCACAAAACTTTTCGCTCTGCTATCGAACCTTTTTATCTGTTGAATCGAGGCGGTTTGGTATCCTCCGGCCGGGAAAGGAGCAGCCCGGCTGCAATCAGTCAAAACCGCTTCGCTTGAGCAGATAAACGCAAAATGCAGATAACGCTCAGATACAAAAAGTAAAAAAGGAGTTTTTTTAATTATGGCAATCAATGTCGAAGTCAAAGAGAGTTTTTCCAAAGCCCCTGCCGGGCAGTATCAAGCCGTATGTGCTGAGGTCGTTGATCTTGGTTTTTCTGACCGGGAGTACACGAACCAGCAAACCGGAGTGAAAGAGACTCGCACGGTGCACGAGATCCAATACCACTTTCAGCTTAACAAAGCAGACGCGGAAACCGGTAAGCGGTATGAGATCAGAACCAAAAAGCTAAACCTCATCTTATCGGAAAAGTCCAACCTGCGGGCCTTCCTGACCCAATGGCGGGGGCACGACCTGACACCGGAAGAGCTTCGCCCGCCCGGCGTGGACGTTGACCTGACCGGACGCAACGCCCTGATCCAAGTCATTCACACGCAATCCGGCGATAAAACCTATGCCAACATCGGGAGCATCATGCCGCTGATGGAAGGGATGCCGGAGATAACCACCGACGAGCACTATCAGAAAAAGCAGCCGTCTGCTGATGCCGCCAAAGCTGCTCCGGTGGGGGCTACTGCTCAAGCCGCTGCCACTCCGCAGCCGGTTGCTGCGGCCGTGCCGACACCGAACGCTGCCGGTGACATTCCGTTCTAAAAGGTGATTTTGACCGTTGAACGGTGCGGCCTTGAATCCTGTCACAGGGCCGCAAATTGAGCGATCAAAATCTTAAAAAACTATGCAATCTCAGCTTTCGATATATCAATACGCTATTGCCTACGCCGAGCAGGGCTTCGCGGTTTTCCCGTGCCACAGCATCACCGATGCCGGAGCCTGCACTTGCGGAAAGCCGGACTGCGGTTCGCCTGGCAAGCATCCGATGACCAGCCACGGCGTGAAAGACGCTACACGCGATGAAGCCCAGATATCCGCGTGGTTCGATGTGCCGAATCCGCCGAATATCGCTATCGCGACCGGGCCGGTCAGCGGTGGGCTGTATGTGGTCGATATTGATCAGGGTAAAGGCGGCGACGCTAAAGACCTCTACGTGGATGGCGTGGACGCTCTCGCCTTCACCACGCCGAAAGTTAAAACCGGAAGCGGTTTGCATTACTACTATCGCGATTCTGCCGGAATGAAAAATTCCAGTAATCGGTTGGGAAAAGCGATCGACACTCGCGGCGAAGGCGGTTATGTGATCGCTCCGCCATCGAAGCATATTTCCGGAAATCACTATGAATTTGCCAACGATATCACGCAGCCGCTTGATCTGCCGTCGGCGTGGGCTGCCATCTTAAATGCTCCAAAAAGCACGAATGGCAGCCAAAAAAACGGGAGTGCTGCTGGCAGTTCGCCTTTCATCGTGCCGCCGCCGGGTGAACCTCAATTTGTAGTTCCGGATATCGTAGATCCGGGAAGTCGCAATAACACGTTGACACAGATCGCCGGAACACTCCGCCGTGCCGGACTGGTCGAGGCTGACATATTCGTAGCGTTACGCTCCGTCAACACCCGCGTCTGTCAGCCGCCGTTGACCGACGATGAAGTTCAAAATATCGCTCGAAGTGTCGGGCGATATCGGACGGATAAGCCAATTGCTACAGCGACCGATAACGATGCCGACGATTATGAAAATACGCTCCGGCCATATATTTACTCGCAATTTCGCGAAATGGAGTTTGAAGAAAAAGAGATTTTGGCATTTCACATTGGAAAACGTGATATCGCCATTATTCAGGCTGCCACGAACGCCGGAAAAACGACATTGCTGAGAAATGTGGCGTTGTGTATGGCGGCTGGACGTCCTTTTATGCCTTTTTACGATGGGGCAAGGCCAATAAAGATAGCGTATTTCGACTTCGAGAACGACGCCCAGGATGTGCAGCGAGACCTAAAAATCATGGACGATTCGCTAACCGCCGCCGAGATCGAGAATGTCAAAAAGAACCTGATCGTGATCCCGAAAGGGCTGATGGGCGGGGAGCTTTTTCAGTTTAATACTAATGAAAAATGGGCTAATGAGCTGATTCGTGAAAATAATGTCGAGTTTGTGGTCGTTGATAACGTTTCGGCGGCATATGACCTGAACGACGAGAACTCGAACGCCGAAGTCACCAAAAAAGTCATCAAGCCGCTACTAAAAATGGCGTATCGCGGCGACTGCTGCTTTCTGTTCGCCCACCACTACGGAAAGCTGAAAGCTAATGAGGTTGAGCAAGCCGGAGTTCACGCCGGACGCGGAGCATCGGCACTACAAGCCCTTTCTCGCACGGTCATCAATATGAAAGGCGATGTCAGTAAAGGCGAGCCTGTAACCGTAGAGTGCGCGAAGCGGAAGACAGACGGCGGACAGAACTATAGCGAGGTTTTTACGCTTGAGGCTGATCGTTGGTTTCACCACACCACTATCGCACCGGCTCCGCCAAAGCAGACCGCATATCAGGCGGTCCGCCGGTATATGCAGGCCGTGCAGTATCCGGATAAAAAGACAACCGCTCAAGTTATTGATGAATTTGAAAATCAATTTACGCCGGATTCGATTAAAAAAGCATTGAGTGAGCTGTATAAAGACGGCTACATTGATCGCCCAAAGCATGGTGAATACTGCGGGAAATCTAATCAAAAAACGGCTTCAAATTACTACGAAAAAGATGAGGATTGAAGCGAAGTGTAAAAGTGAATTCCCTATATAGATATTCACTTTTACACTTTCTCGACTTTTCCTTTTATTTTCAACACTTTACAGGAAATTATCAAAATGGCGATTTTTACTTGTTTTCCGGGTGCCGCGACAGCCACTCCGAACCTCCAAAATCATATCAAGGTCACTGCCGAAAATGGCGGCTTAAAAGTGATCACGCCTTACAACCAAAACTTCGTTTTTGAGCTGAAAGCCGGAGTGCCTGCCGTCGCCCGTCGCTGGGACCGGTCATCGAAAGCGTGGCTTGTCAGCCGTGCCTACTGTGACACTATCCGCGATCTTATCACAAAGCACTACGGAGCCACTCCGATAATGCCGTCAGTGAAAAGCGACCAGCCGACTATCGAGATATACGAGTTTCAGGCTGACTACATCGCGAATTGCCGGGCTGAGGCCGCTTCCGTGCATGTAAATGGCGAGTGGTGCGTCCGTATCCCGGAAAACGTCCTCCGGCGGTGGTTTAAGCAAGCAGAGCGGGAGGAGGCCGCCTGCGGTGTGCCGCAAACCTACTATGCAGTGCTGGGCCTCGAACAAAGCTGCCTGCCCGGCGATATCAAAACCGCTTACCGTCGGGCAGCCCGCCAATGGCATCCCGACGTGTGCCGCGAACCGAATGCCCGCGAAATGTTTGAGGCAGGAAAAGAAGCTTACGAAATTCTCAGCGATCCGATCAGCCGGAACCGCTATAACGCCGGACTGGCTTTCGAGGCTCTTATGCCGAAAAAACAGCTTTATACCACTAGCACCTATTCAACCTTTATACCGTTGCTGCGATGCGGAAAGCTGAAAGTCCGCGGCTATCGTGAAATAGGGATCTTAGTGGTCGAAGAGATCTTAGAGTGGAACGACATTGTAGACGAGCAGGGCCGCACGATGACCAGCTTTTGGGTGGGATCGGAATTCACCACCGCGTGGCTCTAGGGGAAATATAAAAATAAAAAATAAATAGAGAAAAAAAACTAAAGAGAGAACTAAAAAAATGGCAAAACAAACTTCGATGGTGGCCGGCTCACTGGCCGCAGTAGCAAAAAAGAACGGCAACAGCTTAGCCGCTGGATTCTTAAGCGTCAAAGTGCTGGTGATGATGGACGTTTCCGGCTCGATGGCAGCGGTCGTGCCGGGCTGTGAAAAACGCCGCTACGACATCGCCTGTGACCAACTTCAGCAACTTCAAGCCGCTAATCCGGGTGATGTCGGCGTCTGCACTTTCAGCCATAAAGCCGAATTCTGTCCGGGTGGAATGCCTTCCGGCATTCAAACCACGACCGACATGGCGGCGGCTCTGAGAATGCTGAAAATGGCGGACGGCTGCGGCATTCGCATGATCCTCATTTCAGATGGTGAACCGGACAGCGAAGCCGATACCCTCAAGATTGCGAAAACCTTCACATCCAAGATCGACACGATCTATGTGGGAAGCGAAGACGGGCCGGGCCGTCAATTTCTGCGAAGCCTATCAGCCGCCACCGGAGGGATATCGATCACTAACGCCACCAGAGATTTAAATAAACTTTCAGACAACATAACGCGACTAATCGGAGCTTAAAAACTATGAAAAACACAGATTACACGACGGCAGTTCGCCATGGCGAATTGTATTTTGAACCAGTAGCCGATTTGCCGAAAGGAGCGGTCAAAACCTTTACAGGCGACAGCTATATCGTCGGTCATAGTGAAACCGGCCACCATCATACAGCCGTGGCCGAATCCGTTGAAATATTCAGCGTGGGCGGCTTGAATGAATCGTTTCTGCGGATAGCCGGAGCTGGACGCGTCGAGCATAAAAAACCGTTCCAAGCCCACGAAACGAAGCCGCTTGTGGACGGCATCTACCGCATCCACAAAAAGACCGAGTTCGATTATCTGGCTAACGTTAAACGGGAGGTAAGGGACTAAATGACGAAGAAAATAACAAAACTAACCGACGCGCAGAAAGCGAGATTGCCCGAGTGGCGTGATAAGTGGATCGAGATCGGGCTTCGCACAGGCGAGGCCGACTGGGAGAGGTTTGATCGCGGGATACGGGTCGCCTACGAAAAAGCTGGCATCCCGTTCCCTGAAAAGATTATCAGAGTCCCGTCGCCAATAGTTGGGGCCTTCGCGACGGCGGCCGCCCGACGTATATTGGGTGGCGATGCTGTTGGCGGTGCTGTTTACGATGCCGTTGGCGGTGCTGTTGGCGATGCTGTTGACGATGCTGTTCACGGTGCTGTTCACGATGCTGTTAGCGGTGCTATTGACGATGCTGTTCGCGGTGCTGTTAGTGATGCCGTTGACGGTGCTGTTGACGATGCTGTTGGCGATGCTGTTCACGGTGCTGTTGATGGTGTTGTTGGCGGTGCTGTTGGCCGTACTGTTGGCCGTACTGTTGGCGATGCTGTTAGCGGTGCTGTTCGCACTAAAGGGCTATCGTGGCACAGTTGGCTGGGCGGACAGTTTTGGGTATGCGGCTGGTGGGGCTCTCCCGCTTTTGTAAGTTTTTTTACCGAGGTCTGCGGACTTAAGCTATCCCAAGATATCCAAGAAAGGGCAGCCGCCTATCGTGATATCTGCGAATCGGTGAACTACATCTGGCCCAACCGGATTTTTGTGATGGTCTGTGAACGTCCTGTCGCCATCAGACGCAACCATGAAGGTCAATTATCATCCGATCAGAAGATGGCCATTGAATACCCGGACGGATGGGGATTATACGCTCTGGACGGGGTGGTATTTAAAAAAGACCTCTGGGAAAAGGTCGTGTCCCAAACGATGACCCTAACCGAGCTGTTCGCGATAGAAAATGCCGATCAGAGGGCCGTCGCGGTCAGCTATAACGGCAAGGCGATCATCGCTTCCGGTGCGGAGATGATAGATTCGCATCCCCAGCACGGAGATCTTTATCTACTCCAGAACACTGAGTTTAACAAATATTGCGGACACAAAAAGGCGTATTTCCTGCGAATGGATTGTCCCACAGGACGAGAATTCATTGAAGCAGTTCCGCCGGACGTAGCCGAAAAGACGCCATACGCGATGCACTGTCAAGCCGCCGCGTTCGGAGTTCCTGCGGAGATATTTCAAGGGCTTTTGCCGCAAAACGCGGGGTGAGGCGGAGAGTGAATAAAAAATTAATTAAAGAACAAATAATCGAAATTTTGGAGCTGTTTTGCGATCCGTTGAACGACTTTGGCCACCGGACAGGGATAACCGGCCCTTGCAAGCTTGATGGTTTTCAAGTAGCCACTGATGGGGCAATCGCGTGCATTTACACCGGTGAAGTCGATCTTGATCTGCCGACGCTCCTGATAAACGGCTACTCGTTGGCAACGGGTTTTGATAAGCCATTCGCTCCGCCGAGAACGATCAATGTCGCCGACCTGACCAGGGAGGGTATTCCGGTAAATGAATTTTGTGAGCTATGTGCAGGAACCGGGCTGCACGAATGTATGTGCGGCGATGATCATGGCTGCGGAAACTGCGGCGGCGATGGCTCTTATGATGTGGAGACATCCGTTCAGGTGCGGAACGCTGTTTATCGGTACTCATACATCCGCAAGATCGCCGAAGCAGCTCAAAAAGCAAATCAAGAAACCGTAGAGTGGTCGGAAGCGGCGGGTGATGATCATACCCTCGCTCGCATCAAGATCAGCAATGACTTTGAAGTGTATCTGATGACATATCTTCAGAATGCCCAGTATGTGCTAATCCCAAAGGATGAGGAGAAAACAAATGAGTAAAACGATCGACGTAAGCGGCCTGCCGCTGCCGGAGGCTGAATAGATGTTATCAAATGAAATCGTGATCCGTTGGAGCAAGCGATGCTCCGATAGTCAATGCAAAAGACAATGGAACTACTGGGGTGAGTTTACCGAATTTCATCAGATCGATCTCACAGATATGGAAGACATGGGGAAAAAGAAGCTATTCGCGGCCGGTTGGTTTCGAGACGTCCTAACCGATCAATGGCTTTGCCCTCGGCATTTGTTGTCATTATCGGAGGAGAAATAAATGATCAGCTTAGTTCGGCGGAGTGCGGAATCGCGGCTGCTTAAGCAAAAGCAACCCGTATCTCTGCGGCTTATTTTCGACAGCAAACAAGCCAAGCCAACCCTTGACCGCGTTATTAAATATCTCCGGCCGATCTGGCGGCAGTACTCGTATCAGTTTTTGACGTGGGACTATCTGCGATCCTGTAAATATGCCGAAGAATTCTTTTTTGCCATGCCTACGATGGCCGCATACCACGCGGAAACTGATCTGTGCCATGCCATCTACAACCACGCCGGACGCCGCATCAACGATAAAGAATTAGCCGATGCCGTCACCGAGTATATAACTACCCATACCTTCATCCATCAGGATGGCACTCGCGAACTAAAATCCGGCGACTTTTCGCAGTGGGCTTCGCATCAAAATATCAGCTTGTTCTATGTGGCGAGTAAGCAACTCGATTTTGAGCTTTATTTGAATGCCATGCAGATCCGGTTCATAAAAGCATTTGACCCGTCTGCTGATCTGCTGATAGAAGAGTGTAAGTTTTAAAATATTTATTTTTTTTTATTTTAGTTTTTTTTTATTTTTCCCCCTATGAGGGCTAGTAGCCATCAATCACAGATCCTGCTTTTCCCCGATATGTATGTCGGTGCGGCGACGCCTGCCCGCCGGGAGCATAACGCCGGAAAGAAGGTGATCGATAAGCTGCTCAAGCTTCGTCGCTCTTTGACTGCCACTGAATCGTCATTCCTGCCGCAAATAAATTCTTGCATTGATGAAATCCGGTCGTTCTCACGGCTTAGCGATGACCAACTGGAAGAGCGGATTCTCTACGCTATCGAACACCAAGCCGCCCATACATTTACCGAGATCGTTGAAGAAACGCGGATGACGCCTGACCGCGTTCGCGGCATCATCAAAAAACTCAGTGACCGCAATATCGTCTATGCCGTTCGGCGGTTCATTCCCGGCTGCGGTAAGCCGAACTTCTTACTCAAATCCCGTCGCATCACAGGCAATGTCGAAGCGGTGTAGTCCGCAAAAAAATAAACAAAAGTTTTATTTCTTACAATGTTTGTATGGGAATGCCAGGCCGTGTAATGACTATTGCTGAAAAGGGGAAGTTTCTCAAGAAGCTCAAACAAACGGGTGGGAATGTGTCCGCCGCCGCGAAAGCTATTGGCTTTGCTACATCTACGATCTACGACCATCGAAAGAAAGATGCTGATTTTGAAGCGGCATTCAATGAGATCTTAGAGGCGGGCATTGACGACCTTGAACAGGAAGTTCGCCGAAGAGCATATAAAGGCGTTAAAAAGCCGGTATTTCAAGGCGGCGTAAAAGTCGGCGAGATCACCGAATATAGCAATACGCTGGCCATCTTTCTGCTAAAAGCGGCACGGCCGGAGAAGTACCGCGAACGCCACGACATCAATACGCACGTAACTGGCGAACTGGATCTGAATATCGAGCATGAGATAAGCCGTATATATGGCGATATTCCAACCACGCCGGACGTGCAGCCCAGCATAGATGCTATTGATGGTGATGATGGCGAATTAACTGGCAGTAGCGATGTGGCTCTAAGCGGCGATGCAGACGCTGAAAACTAAATCAAGGGTATCTCCGGCGGTTCAAAAGCTGATCGCAGCCGCCAAAGCTGCCGGAGTTCCGGCGGATGCTCTTCGGCGATTCCTGACCGCCGGATATGTGCCGCAGCCGAAGCAGCTCCAGTTTCACGCGGCCGCCTGTGGTGCCAATGCTGCTGATGCTGCCGATGATATTGGCTTTGGCGGAGCCAGAGGCGGCGGGAAAACCCACACTACTTTTGCTCAGGTAGCACTAAACGACTGCCAAGAGTGGCCGGGCCTGAAAGTGCTTTTTCTCCGCAAGGTCAGTAAAGCCGCGAATGAAGCTATTCAAGACTTACGGGCCAGTGTCCTCAAGCGAACGCCGCACACCTTCAAAGAGCATAAATCGACCATCATCTTCCCAAATGGTAGCCGCATCATCATCGGCCACTTCAACAGCGAGCGGGATATCGATAACTATCTTGGCCTTGAATATGACGTGATCGTGGTCGAGGAAGCCACGCAGCTTTCTAACTCCAAGATCGAAAAAATTAAAACCTGCAACCGGTCATCTAAGCCAAACTTTCGCCCGCGACGCTATTACACCACCAATCCCGGCGGAATTGGGCATGCGTGGTTCAAAAAGCAATTTATTGAGCCGTTCCGGCGACACAAAGAGAGTAATACCAAGTTTATTCCGTCACTCGTCACCGATAATACGGCGGTGAATAAAGAGTATGTCAAGCAGCTTCAATCGCTGACCGGTTGGCTGCGGGCGGCGTGGTTAGAAGGCGATTGGGACATCTTCGCCGGACAGTTTTTTACGAATTTCAGCTACAACCTGCACACCGTCGAGCCGTCGGCGATACCGAATCCGCTGCCGGATAATTGGCGAATCTGGGCATCTTTGGACTATGGTTTCACGCACTACACCGTGAGTTATCTTTTTGCGGAGGGCGACGGCCACATCTACTGCGTTGACGAACACTACGGCCGGAAGAAGGGAGTGGAGTGGCATGCGGAGCAGATCAAGCAGATGCTGGCCCGCCATGGTGTGAGTATGGACGACCTTTCAAACTTCGTCGGCGGCACGGATATGTTCGCTCAACGGGGAGCCGCGACCGGACAGACCATCGCCGACCAATACGCCGATCATGGCATAAATCTACGCCGTGCCAATACTGATAGGATAGCAGGAGCTGGGCGGATATTGGCGCTGCTGGGCGATGCGGACGAAGGTATCACACCGGGCTTGACCATTTCACGCAGATGCCGCCTACTGCTGGAGCAATTGCCGGTGATCCAGCACGATCCAAACCGGCCGGAAGATGTGCTAAAAACCAATATGGACGAAGCCGGCGAGGGTGGCGACGACGCTTACGATAGTTTCCGTTACGGAATTATGACCAATGGCAGCATCGGGATAGTTCTCTAGGGGAAAATATAAATAAAAAAAAAGAAATTAAAAAAAATATTTTTATTATGAACTTCCTAGACCGCCTCTTCGGCATCGAGAAAAAATCTCAAAATATCATCGGCAGTTTTGACCTGATGGACGGCGATGCGTGGAGCCGCTTCGGCTTATCAAGCAGCCGCGGCAAATCACTCACCGAAGGCACAGCATACTTGGCGTTTCGTCAGCATGAGTTGGTTTATGCCTGCATTCAGAAATTGGCAGATGTGATGAATGACGCCGAGATCATCGTTGAGCGGTCGAACTCTGAAGGCGAATGGGAGCCGGTCAGCGGCCATTCGCTGACGGCTCTATTCAAGCGGCCGAACAAAAATCAGACCGGACGTGATGTGCGCCGCTTGCTGGTGCAGAGTGAGCAGTGTATGGGCCAATTCTATGCTTTGGTGAATCGCTCAGCGGCGGGCATTCCGGTAGAAATGCAGGTGCTGAATCCGCTGCGGGTGAATCCACGATTTAACGAGCAGACCGGCGAATTGCTGCGATACGAATATCAGAAAACTAACGGCCGCCTCGTCGTCATTAAGCCGGAGGATATGTTAACGCGGCGACGGGCTGACCTGATAAATCAATTCAGCGGGTATGCTCCGCTTTTGGTTGCTCTCAAAAGTATAAACAGCGACTTGGGATTGACCGATTATGTCGATGCTTTTTTTGAGAGTGATGGCGTACCGTCGGGTATCCTGAAGATCTTAAATCAGAGTATCTCAGACGTAAAAAAAGAGGCTTTGCGAGATCGGTGGATGGCGAAATTCAAGCGTCGCGGCTCCAGCCAAAAAGGAATTGCGGTGCTTGATCAAGACGCGACTTTCGAACGGATCGGCTCTAATCTGAATGAATTGGCATCGGAATCGCTTTCCGGCCGCTTTGAGGCCCGAATCTGCTCAGTGTTCGGAGTGCCGCCGAATCTAGTCGGCGCGTATGTGGGCTTGCAGCACGTCACAGCGAATGCTACCGCAAAAGCTGACCTGCGAAACTTTTGGGACAATAAAGTATCGCCGGAGCTGGCAGGACTGAGGGAATGGCTGACGTGGTTCGTGCTTCCGCTATTTGAAGATATCGACGCCATAAAAGCCGATAAAATAAGGGTTGGCTTTGATATATCGCAGGCGGGCTTTCTGCAGGATGATGTAGATGGTATCCACGATCGGGCGAGAAAGAACTTGCAGGCGGGCGGCTGGACGGTGAACGAATTCCGTGAGGCGACCGGACAGAAGCCCGACCCGGACGGCGACTACTACATACAGCCGTCGGCGCTGCTGCCGATCTCTCCGGATAATCGCTCTCAGATGGCTTTTGAAAAGGTTGAGGCGGGCAAGGAGGCTAATGAGAACGAAAAACCAGCCACAGACGCCACAGACGATGAAAGCGATACGGATAAAGACCGACTTGATGACCCGAAAGCCGACGAGCTTTCAAAAAAAAACTTAAAAAGCGGTGAAGTCAGTAAAAACTTCGACTACGACGGGCTGATGCTGCATCGTGAACCGACCGAGATCGAAAAAGCCATTGACCTTAAAAAGATCGTCGGCGAACGCTCTGATCTTGCTGAATCTTTGGCGAAAGTGCTGTTCCGGCTGCGGGTGTCGCTGATCGACCAAGCAGTTAAGAAGCTGGCAGACGCCACGCCGGCGGAATCGCTGAGTTTGCAGCTGGTGCCGGACGCAAAAGCGAGAAAGGCAACCGCGAAAGCCATCCGCGAGGCATATTTGACTGGCGGTGAGCAGGTGCGGCGGGAGCTTCGCAAGCCGTCAAAAGCTAAAGACGATGACCGAACTGACGAAATTTTAGACGATATTACTGATTCGGTAATTACGAAAATGGTGAGCGAAGTGCGATCGCGGGCCTTGAATGCCTATATCACGCTGAAAATGCTGCTTGATTTTACGGTAGAGAGGCTGAAGGCTCTGCTTGAGGGCGAATCGGTCAAGTTTCTCGATCTACTGGCGGAAAACGCCGTGAACGCCGCCATGCAGCGTGGTCGTGGTGATGAAGGCAAGCGGCTAAGCGAAGAATGGCGGACGGTGATCTACTCAGCGATTCTTGATTCGGGAACCTGCGGGCCGTGTGAGGATGCTGACGGCGAAGAAGCGGAGGATCCGGCTGACCTTCCGGCGGCTCCAAATCCTGAGTGTGCTGGCGGAGCAAATTGCCGCTGTATGCACGTCTATGTGGCGGCGTCTGAGCGGTGAAAAAGCACGCCTAAAAACAGCCTCAAAACACTCAAAAACGGGGAAAATGGAAAATCCCTGTAAAGTGTTGAAAATAAAAGGAAAAGTCGGGAAAGTGTAAAAGTGAATATCTATATAGGGAATTCACTTTTACACTTTCGGTTTTTTACCCTCAAATTTACCCTCAAAAACACGCTCAAAAAAATTGCGTGAAAAATAACTGATAAATAAAAATTTTATTCTCAAAATTATTATGGAGAGAGAGTTCAAATCGCTGCCCTTCGCTTCACTCAAGGACGCCAAGTCCGGCCGGATACGCGGAGGTATTGCCGCCGTGACCGGAAACATCGATTCAGCCGGAGACCGCATTACCGCCGGAGCCTTCACCAAGACTTTGGCGGAAAGCGGCAAATCCCGCGTTCGCTGCCTCTGGAACCACTCTTGGCAGCACCCGCCGATAGCTTCGATAAAAGAGCTGCGTGAGGTGGGCCGGAGCGAATTACCGGATGCCGTGCTTGAGAAATCGCCGGAAGCAACGGGCGGCCTGCTCGTGAAATACGAGTTTTTCGAAACCGACCTTTCTAACTGGGTGATGCAAGCCATTGATAGCGGCGATATCAACGAAATGAGCTTTGGCTACGAAACCATTTTAAGCGAATACATAACCGAAAAGACCGCAGGCGGGAAAGACGAACGCCAAATTCGTGAACTCAAAGAACTGCGTCTTTTGGACGTGTCGCCCGTGCTGTGGGGCTGTAACGCCGCCACGGTCGCGGCCGGTGTAAAAAGCATGGACGTGCCGCCGCTCGGCGTGATAGCCGCCAACCTCGCCTCTTTTTTGGCTGAGATCAAGGCCGGCCGCCGAAACGCCGACAGCGATCAAAAGCTTATTGAACTTATTCATTCAACGGCCTGTGATCTGGGAGCCGTCTGTAATCCCGATACTGAAAGCGATGAAAGCAACGCCGGGAAAGCCGGAGCCGTGCCCGCCGGACACACTCCACTTGCTCAAAGCTGGCTGAAAACTCGCGAACTCGATCTAAATTTTTAATTTTTTAGGAGATTTATCACTATGAGCAAGATCACCGATCTTCAAAATCAAATCACAAAACTTTCCGGCGAAGCAAAACAGCTTTATGCCGATATGGAAGCCGACGCCGCCAAGCAGACCGCCGATAACCGCGAGAAGCTGGATAAGATCATCAGTGAGGGGAAATCGCTGCGTGAGCGGCTGGAGCAGGCGAAAGCCGTGGACGAGTTAGGTGCGTTCGTGGCAGAACCGGAAGCGAAAAAGCTGGAGCTGGGCGACGCCGAAACAGGCGAAAAAGCACAGCCAAAAACGCTCGAAGAGTATAAATCGTGGGGCCGCCAATTCACCGATTCGGAAGAGTATCAGTTCGGTGAGAAAAATGCTTTCCGGTCACCGAAGATCGATGGCGTTGAGGTCAAAGCTATCTACGAGGGTCTTGGCACAGCAGGCGGGGCGGCGGTATTTTCTGACCGCAGAGCTGGCATTACCGACCTTGTTCCGACGGCTCCGACCACCTTGCTGGACATCATGAACGTCTCGCAGACCAACAGCAACAGTATTGATTATGTGCGGGTGACGGGCTTTACCAATGCTGCGGCTGAGGTCAATGAATACTCGGCGGGAAACTTCGGCTTAAAACCGGAATCGAATCTAACATTCGAACTGGTCAATGCTCCGGTTCAGACCATTGCCCATTGGGTGGGAGCATCGCGTAACATCTTGTCAGACGCTCCGGCTTTGCGGAATCTGATCGACACGAAATTACGTGCGGGTTTGGGCCGCCGTCTTGAAGGTCAAGTCGTTTCCGGGAACGGAACGGCTCCAAATCTTCGCGGCATCCTGAATACGTCCGGTATCCAGACACGCAACGGAGCCAGCGGATCAGCATCAGCCCGTTACGTGGCCGGCGATACTCGCCTTGATACCATTCGCCGTGCCATTACGGATGTATCGCTTGCGTTCGGTAATGCCGACGCGATCGTGCTGCATCCCGGTGACGCCGAGGCTCTTGAACTGCAAAAAGACGATAACAACAACTACATGAACGTGTATGACCCGATCCAGCAGCGGGTATGGCGGGTTCGCGTGGTCGAGAATCTAGCGATGACCTTCAATCGCGGACTGGTTGGCGACTTCAATTCCGGTGCGGTGCTGTATATGCGTGAAAATATGGTCATCCGTGTCAGCGAATCGCACTCGGATTTCTTTATCCGTAATGCCATCGTCATTTTGGCAGAACTTCGGGCGGCTTTGGCGGTGATGGATCCTGAAATGTTCGTGGACATCAACACGCTGAGCTAAAGCTAGACTAGTTATCAGGAGAGTAGAGATATTCTCCTGATAATATTTTTTTATTTTTTTAGAATTTCCATACACAGAGAGGAGCAAAAAAATTATGGCAATCGCAGATATTAAAACTGCCGCAAACGAGTTTATCCCTAACAAGGACGTTCTGGACGAAACGCCGGATGGCCGTCAGATAGTCATCGCCCGTGCCGGTGTTCCAATGCCCCTTGAGGCAGCAAAAAAGCACGGTCTGGTGAAAGCTGAAAAGGCAGAGCAGCCGGAAAAGGAAAATAAAGCGGTTTCAGCGGCTCCGGAAAACAAATCAGACACGGAAAACGAGAAGCCAAAAGGAGGTAAAAAATAAGATGCCGACCAAGATCAGCAATGCTCGCCGAAGCAAAGCCCTCTCAGTCAATACGGACGCCGTTGGAGATCATATTCTGCACCTGAACGGGGTGAAGGAATATTTTTTGACGACGGCGATCACAGCCGGTTCGACCGCGACAACCGCCGCTTCCGGTTCGTGGGGAAGAACCAGCCACGCTACCGGGAACGGGAAAATGTTCGTGTCGAACGGAACCCAATGGGTTGCTGCTTAACTAAGCCACCCCCCCAACCATCCCTCCAACCGTCCCTCCACCTGCCCGCCTGACCAGCGGGCTTTCACTTTTTGAGAAAAAAATAACTTAGAAAAATCAGCATAAAATTTTTATATGGCTGACTATGTTACTGCCGAAACTCTGCGCACTGCCGCTATCGCCGATGACGCATCCCCGGAGGGATACTGGGAGCAATTGGCAACTGCCGTCTCTCGCCTGTTCGACCGAACTGCGTTAGTTGCCGATGGCTTTTTTTCACAGACGCCTGGCGTTGCCACCAAAAATATACAAGGCGTGGGCAAGTTTATTTTGCTCCCGCCATATGCAGCAGGAACCATCACCGAGGTAAAACTAAACTCTGCCGTGCTTGGTCCTGCTGATTACTCCGAACGTGACAGTTTTTTAGTACTGAAAAATCGCATAACCGAAAATGACATTCTTGAGATAACCGCTACGTTCGGGATACTGCCGTCACCGGACATCGTGCAGGCATGCATCGAACAGGGCTTGCTGATGTGGCGACGAAAAGACTTAAGTTTCACTGATATATCAGGCGTGGCAACTGCTGCCGTAACTGCCGCCTTGTCGCCTACATTTGATGCCGTTGCGGCCCGCTACCGAGCTATCTACGGAAATAGTTTTTTTGCTTAAAGACCATGCTTGAACGAACCATTGCAGGAACCATCATCAACGTATCCGGCGAGCCGCTTGCTCATGCGGTGTTTTACATTTATCCGGCCAAGCAGGTTGTTTCAGGGAACGAACTTTCAACCGCTCGTCCGATCCGCGTTGAAACAAACGAATTAGGGGCTTACAACTTTTCGCTGGTCGTGTATGGCGATCTTGACGAAACACCGATCCGTTACATCTTTGAGCGGAACAAAGAAACCTTTGCTTTTGATGTAGTCTCCGGCCCGCCGACCTCGTTAGGTGCTCTGCTTGAGGGCGAAGATCCTTTTATCGATTAGGCTAAGACATGCCGAGCACACCTACAATCAAGATCAGTATCGATGGCGACGATCAATTTGCCCGTGCCTTCGACCGGTACGATGCGGCCTTTAGCGATCTAACCAACATCTGGCCGGATGTAAAAAAGAAGTTTCACGAGATCGAGAAAGAGCAATTCGACAGCGAAGGCAGTGCCGGAGGCGACCGCTGGCAGCCGCTTTCAGAGCGGTATGCAGCCCAAAAAATAAAGCAATACGGCTCAAAGCCGATCTTGCAGGCGACGGGCGACCTCTACCGATCCTTGACGGGCGACGGGCCATACACGCACTACCAGACGAACAAAACGCAGATCGAAATAGGGACAACGCTACCATACGGGCTTTACCATCAGCGTGGCGGCGGAAAACTGCCGAAGCGTCCGCCGATAAATTTTAGTGACCGTCAAAAAAACGAGTTGATGAAAGTGATTCAAAGCGGGCTGATCCGTGAACTGCGGCGTGGCAGCGGGTATGTAATACCCCAAGATAGGTCCCGCTAGGGAGAAAATAAAAAAAATAAAAAAATATGCTTATAAAAATATTTTTCTGGGTGTTCTTTGCGTCGTTTCTGCTGAGCGGCGTCGCGGCGGTCTATCAGATGGTCTGCTTGAATTGGCGGACGGCGGTGCTTTTGTGGACTTGCAGTCTAAACAGCCTGCTTGCGGCGATCCGGATGTATGAGGTGGCGGAATGAGCGGAGTGGGTGCAGCAGCGGCGATAACGCCGAAAAAAAAGAGGCAGCAGATCGAGAGCCAGCACCAGCAGGCGTTCTTTGCCCGTTTGCGGCTGAAAGTTAAAAAGTATCCGTGGCTGGCGTTCGCGTTCGCGGTGCCGAACAGCGGTCGGCGGGATGCCATTTCCGGTGCTAGGCTGAAAAGCGAAGGAATGTTGGCAGGCGTGGCTGATATCGTGTTGCCGTTTCCGCGAAACGGCTATCACGGAGCTTTCATTGAAATGAAAACCGGCGAGAATAAACCGACAGTCGCACAAAAAGAGTTTTTATCGGCAATGATAGCTCAAGGATATGCCATATGCGTTGCATATGGTGTGGACGAGGCTGTTCTTTTTACTGAAAACTACCTAGGTATCAAACTCTGAGCCAAAAACGGCTTAGAAGGCGATTATTTAATATCTAATTATGGCGTGGGCACCAAAAATAAAAGTATTTGATGAGCGAGAGGCGAAAAACGCCATTATCGCTTATATCAAAGCCAATCAAGCAGATGCTTTGGCGTGGGCGAATGCTGAATATGCTCCGCCTTCTCTGCCACCGATAAAAGTTTTTTTCAAGGCTCCGAGCACCGTTACTGTCTTTCCGGCCCTGACTTTTATCCAATCTGAGCATCAGAGCGTTTTTGAAGATGTGCTGTTGATCTCTTTCAGCCTCACACTGGAAATTGCCATTATCCACGGCGACCAAGAAACGCTGGCTGACCTATCTAAGCGCTATGCGATGGCGATAGAAAGTTTGCTCACCAATATGCCGGAAACAACCTTTGGCGATAAGTCGATAATAGATATCACGAGCACGATGCGCAGCCTTGATACGGTTTTTGCGGTGCAAGGGAAGTATCGCTCGAAATTCATTCAGATTTTTCAAACTAAAGCGGCTTGGACCATCGAAGCGGCCGCATATGAGGACTAAAATATATGGCTAAAGAAGCGGCCGAGCAGGCCACGACACCAACCAAAGTAACCAATATCGACATAGTAGATGCCGTTGGCACACTAACTTTTGCGAAAGCGGTGCAGAATTTCGGGAAAGAAAAAGCCCTTTTCGCGATGAAAGAAGTGGCACGGATCGGCGGACACGGCTTGTTTGACGACAATGAGCTGATGCATCCGCTATTCGGCGGTTTAGCGATGCCGCATCCCGATTCGGTCATTAAGCCGGAGAAAGCGGATTTTGCCGGGAAGCCGGAGGCTGATTTTTACTACTCTGCCGCCGTCGAAGAGTATGAAAAGCTGCGTGTCATCACTGCCGAGAACCGGAAAGCGATCGGCCAGCTTTTTGAGGATCTGAAAAAGTAATTTTTAAGAGAGAATTTTTAATTAATTTAGGAGTCGATCACCAAAATGGGAACAACATTCGATATTTCAAAAACTCAGAAAAATCCCGGCAAGATCTGGTTCGGGCTGGCGGTTCCGGCCGCATTAAGCTATCTGACCATCGGTGCAGACGGCACACCGGATGCGGTGCAGAATCCGAATGCCCGGCTGATCGGCTTGACCGATCAGGGAAGTACCATCGGGCTGACCAAAAGCTTTACCGAGGAATTTTACGACGAATTCAAGTATCCGCTTGAGCGGAATATGGATCAGGTCGGCGCCACTATTAAATGTTCCGCCGCTCAGGTGCTGGATGCCGATCTGCTTACGCTGACCACAGTGGGAATGGGAACACCGCTTACACCGGTTGGAAAATTGGCGTGGACGCTAGGCGAAAGCGATCTGACCTTTACCAGCATCGCGGTCATTGCGCCGACCAAAGCGGACAGCACAAAATTTGTGGTATTCCACCTATATAAGGCTTACAACAAAGCCCCGTTTGAGATGCCGATCAGTCGGCAAACGCGGGCTGCTTTGGCTTTAGAATTTGAAGCTGTGGCGATCCCGACCCGTGCCAAGGGCGACACGGTTGGCGCGTTGTGGATCAGTACTTAATATGCAAGGGCGAAAGATAACACAAGACCAAAAGGCGAAATTTCTTAAGAAGCTGCGGCTGACCGGCGGGAACGTTTCCCGTGCGGCGGCGGCGTGCGGGGTGTCGCGGGCCAGCGTATATGTGCTGCAACAATCAGATCGGGCGTTTGGTGAGGCATTCGCTGAGACGTTGGAGGCTGCCATAGACGATCTTGAGCAGGAAGCTATACAAGTTTGATTTTTTCTGAAATTGTGATACTATTATGAACGTTTGAAGGTTCATTCTTACCCTTAGATTGACCACTTAAGGGAATGGCGGACGTGGCCTCAGTCTCGGCTGAGGCCTCTTCTTTTGCGGCATTTCATCAGATGTGGTAGGATACGTATAATCATTCGCGTGATTTTTGGCGTTCTGAGTTTTTTTGGCTTTTCTCAGATCAGCTTTTGTACTAGCCCCGGTAATAGCCGGGGCTTTTCCATGCCTATATTTTAATACGCAAGCGTACTTTCTGCGTATATTCTGCGTATTAGCAATTTTTAATATAACCCTTATATTTATTGACTTTCTAATACGCAACTTTTTGCGTAATACGCAAAAAGATTTCTAATAACCTGTGCCTGAAAACGACTCTTAGAAAAATATTTAAAATAAAAAAATATTTTATTTATGAAAAACCCTACAGACCTGCAAAAATATCTCGACCGCGTTGAGCAAAGAAAAGCCAAACGCGACCCTCTATCTTTGACGATGCCAAGCGGTATTGATTGGCTAGTGCTGCCGATCAGCATCCCGCAAATGGCGATCAGCGGGCGTTTGCCGACCGGACTGCTGCGAAAGTCAGCGGAGGCTGACCAAAAACCGCTAACACAGGCAGAACAAGCGGAAGCGGGCTTGAAGGCGATGGAAATGACCCGCGATGTAATGCTTAACAACCTCATCTTTCCAAAAATCACGCTCACGCCGGAGCCGGATGCGATCTGCATCGATAATGTCGGCGAAATGATCGATCCAGAAGATTTTGAGTATTTTATGCAGTGGCTTTTAGCCGGAGGTCAGGCGACGCAAAACTCCTTTCGTCAACCGACTGCTAAAAAACGACGATAATATACTTGAAATGGTCTATGTGTCACGGACGTGCCGCCAATCTCCGGCGGAAGTGCTCGGCATTGAGGATCCGTTGACCGCGTTCGCTTTTAATTCGCTTGTGGCTGCCTCGGCGGCGGAGTGGGAAAACAAGCGCGACTATGGACGGCTGACGGCTCTGATCCGGTCTCTGTATGCGCTCGTGGCAAGTGTTTTCGGAGGCGATCCGAAAGAGTTTTTAAGCGATGATGAAGGCGGTGAAAAGTTAGCTGACGACGATGATAATTTGCTCTAAATTTGCCCTCAAAACCGCCTCTCAAAACAGGCTCGAAACACTCAAAAACGGAGGAATTTGAAAATCCCTGTAAAGTGTTGAAAATAAAAGGAAAAGTCGAGAAAGTGTAAAAGTGAATATCTATATAGGGAATTCACTTTTACACTTTCGGTTTTTTACCCTCAAATTTACCCTCAAAAACACCTGCTAAAAATCAACGCCAAAAGCTTTCTCGTAAACTCGTTCTATGATCTCCAGCGATGCCCTTACCCTGCTCTTTAAAGCAGCCGCCGACACCGACGATGCCAAGAAGAGTTTTGCCGATCTGCGAAGTGAAGTAAAAGCCACTTCTGACACCGCCGGTGAAACCTCAAATTGGCAGACGCTCGGCCGCAGCATCGGGATGACCGATTCGCAACTTTCGACGCTCGGTAAGAATCTACCGCTGATCGGATCGGCTTTTGCTGCTTTGGGTGCCGCGATTACCGCTACCGCCGCCGCCGGAGTAGCGGCCACGCAAAAACTTTTTGAGCTTTCTAAGTCCGCCGCAGATTTTGGAAGTGAGATATTTGACGCGTCCGAAAAGACGGGGCTTGCAGCAGAAACGCTATCGGCGATGAAGTTTGCCGCCGAGCAATCCGGTACGTCGCTTGAAACCATCACTGCATCATCTGCCAAGTTCGCCAAGCTGATAGGTGAGGCGGCGAACGGCTCCGAAAAAGCACAGGCCGCATTAAAACGGCTTGGTGTGACATCCTACGATCTTGATACGGCTCTTGGTCAGGCCCTCAAAACTATCGTTGAAATGGAGCCTGGGACGGAGCAGATGACCGCCGCAATGACGGCTTTTGGCCGATCCGGTGCCGACCTGCTCCCGTTTATCAAATCCTTTGATGGGGATTTAGCAGAGCTGGTCAAAACCGCCAAAGATCTCGGCGTAACTATCTCGGACGAATCGGCCGCCGCCGCCGACGAGTTTGGCGATGCACTTGACACTCTCAATGCCCAGCTTGCGGCTGTGGGCCACACCATCGGTTTTGCGGTGATGCCGGAGTTTTTAAAGCTGGTCAATGAGTTATCGACGTGGCTGGCTCAAAATAAGGCCGCTATCAGCGAATGGGGCGGAACTATCCGACAGGTCTTGTCGGACGCAGTTGCCGCTTTCCGTCATCTTTTTAATTTTATTCGTGAGAATGCTGCCACCATCAGAGCTAATCTTGCGGCGATAACCGGCGGACTTTCAGAGGCTCTTTACCTTGGAGCACAATATTATCTGGCATCAGCCGGTCGGCGTGGAAATGCTACCGCCGGAGCGTTTGCCGGAGGCCGCGTCAGCCTTCCCGGCGGTGACGGAGTGCCAAGCGGCATCCGTGCGGCCGGTGGTGGAACTCGTCGAAAGCCGCCCGCTGAAACTGACGACGAATTTCGCCGCTTTTTTACCGAGCAGGGTTTTACCGTTAGCCGTACATTTGGCAATGCTATCAACAAAAATTCGCTGCATCCATCAGGAATGGCGGCGGATGTAAGTATTCGTGGTAAGCGCATCGAAGAGATTTTTGAGCTAACAGTAAAAGCTCTCGAAAAAGGGTATCGGCTTTTTGATGAGCGGCTTAAACAGCCCGGCGTTAAGCAGACCGGGCCGCATCTGCACTATGAACGAAATGGCGGCTCAAAAGCGAGCACTTTCCTTGATCCCAGCTTTTACGGCGGCCAGGAACAGCTTGATTATCTAAAAAAACTCGATGCCGAGCGGCTTGGTAAAACGACCGCCGGAAAATTCGATAAATACGTTGAAGATACTGAGAAAAAAGCCGAGGATGCTGCAAAAAAAGAAGAGGCTATCCGGTTAAAATCTGAGCGTGACACTTTAGATAAACTGCGGCGGATGCAGCACAACGAAGCTGAAATTGCCCGGCAGTTCCTGGAAAATGAAGTTGCCAATCGCCGGGCAACGGAAATGGATGCTGCCCAAGCCCTGCACGCGATGCGTCTTGATATGCTCGAAAAAGAGCGGCAAGAATTGGAGCGGCACACGGACACGCAGGAAAGAAATGACGAGCTGCTGCTCAATGAGATTGAGCTTGAAAAAGAAAAACTGCGATTCGCCCGTGAGTATGGCGATCAACTTGAAAAACAAAATCAGCTGGAGCAAGAATCGCTTGATAGGTTAAAAGAGCGGATGGCATTGGTCTCGAGCCAGAGCGGGCCAAAGCCGGGCTACGACGCGAACGGAAACCCAATAAACATACCGGGTGATCCGGGGCCGGAAGGCGGTTCATTTTTAAGCGGGATGATCGACGGGCTTGGCACGAGCATCGAAGATATGACCAAGAAAATCGACCCGCTGAAAACCGTCGGTAATATCATCGGCAGCCAATTCAATATGATCGCCCAAGCGGTGGGAAGCGCCGTGAAAGCTTTCGTGCTTTTTGGGTCAGCCGGAGGCTCGTTCAAGAAGTTTGCCGCTGAAATGCTGGCCAGTATCGCTCAAATGGCTATCGTGCAAGCTGTGTGGGAACTGGCTCAGGGCTTTGCGATGCTTGCCTTGTCGTGGTTTACGGGCAATCCGAAATATGGAGCAGCGGCGGGAGCCCACTTTGCAGCTGCGGCTATTTACGGTGCGGTCGGCGGCGTTGCGATGATCGCGGGCAGGGCCGTTGCGGGAGACAGCTTTAAAAATGAAGCGGCGGGCGGTTACGGCACGGCGGGATCGGGCTCGCAGTCGCCGAATAACCAAAATACCCAGCAGCAGGGGCAAGCTTATTCGAGCAACGAAGAGGTGATCGTTGAAGGTGACCGCAATCGGCCATTGATGCAGGAAAATAGGGTTTCGATAACCTTTGCGGAGCGGTCAGGCGGCTTTGCAGACTGGTTCGATGTGCAGGTGCGTCAAAACGGAAAACTGCGGCAGACACTGCTGGACGCAACCAGCTAAAGCTATTTATGGCACTACTATCTATCAATGAGTGGAAAAAAACCGGACTATTGCCGACCGCCGGGCTGGCGGCGTGGTATGCTTGTGAACCATCCGCCGGATCAACGAGTATTGCGGCACCGGACTTTTCCGGCGGCGGCTACGATCTGGTGGGTACGGCGGGAGCCGGAAACTCTCCGACAATACAGGCGAATGTTTACGGCGGGCTTCCGGCGTGGTATTTCAACGGCACGACCAATCAGCCGCTGAAAGTCACTACGCCAATAACTTACCGGCATATTTTCACACTCGCGGCGTTTGAAGAGCCGACTTTTACGCAGTATCGCGGACTGATAACCGGCGTGGCGTCCGGTGATATTTTGATCGGGAATAATACCGGGATCGAGTTCTACTTTCTGTCATCGGCGTATCAATATCGCCTTAATGCGGTGCTGCACGGTGATAATGATTGGCGGGCTCCGCTGAATAAGCAATTTGGGCTGGTAGAATTTCTTTTTCCGTCGCCGGGAGCAGGTTACGACGGCGTTCAGATCGGCCAGCAGACAAATCAAGCCGGACGGCGATTCAAGGGTTGGTTTGCCGAATCGCTGATATATAATGTCGAACTTTCGCAGACTGATATTGAGCGGGTGAGGCTTTATTTTAATCTCAAATATGGAATATGGAAGAAAGGCGTGCCGCTTTACTTTCCGTCAGATGATCTCTTGCCGTACCGCCGAACGCGGTTTTATGCCAGTCCGGCGGACTATAATAAGATCACTGATACGTATGAGTATGAGGACGGAGGACGCGACTTCAACGAGGTGGCATCGTCCGCTCCGCAAAGATGGGAGTATGAGTATCTTTACCGGACGCCGGAACAGGCGAAAATGTTCGACGCCTTTTACGACCAAGTCCGGCTGAAAAATCCTTTCTTTCTTCGCGATAAATATGGGACGGTGCATAGCAATGTACGGGTGGAAAGCTATTCCCGCACACACGAATCTCACAAATCGTGGCGGAATGACGTAAAGTTTCGGCTGGTAAAATATCCCTAAAAATATTTAAATAAAATATTTTTTTTATTTTTCAAATTTTCTCTTAGAGCGATGATCGAAAATGCTGATCTGAAAAATATATTGGCGAGTGCCGGAGACATATCGCTGGTGGCGGAGTTTTACGCTCCCGACACCACACCGACCACCGACGGCTTCGATCCGAATACCGCGTTGGGCTGCTATGCCGCCGTGGATGGCATCGTGTTCTTTGGGGCGGAGTATCGCCGGCTGATAACAAAATTTGGTTCTATTCGCCGCACGATCACCAGTGAAATAAATTCTACGAGTGTGACTTTTTCAAATCTCACTCGCGAAGTTTCTGCTTTTGAATTCGCCACCGGCTTTGAGGGGCTGATAATGGTTATTCGGCTCATTTCGAGAGAGCTAAGTACCACTTTGGCACGATCACAGGTGCTTTTTGCCGGAAGGTGCGAAAAACCAAAAAGCGGAAATAAGAACAGTCTCACCGTCACTGCCAATTTCATTTTAGATTCGCTGGATGTGATGATCCCACGACGGAAATTCGGGCCGACGGACTACAAAGGCCGTGTAGCGTCTGACCCGGACTTTGAGGGCTTCATCCATATGCCGCAGTATGGCGTTATAGTTTACTCTACGCGTCAGAAACGTGGGGGAATACTCGGCTTTTTGGGATTTAAAAAATCCGTCGTTAAAACGCTCCAGTATTCGAGTTACAGCGATCTGGACGCGAATAAGCCAGTTCCTGAGGTTTTTGGCCGTGCTCAGCTACTGGGCTGCCATATAGCCTATCAGGATGCCGGAACTTACCTTAAAATGATCGTCGCGATCGGCGAAGGCGAGATGGATTCCATCATAACCCGCCGCTCTATCGATCCGGCATTTCCGCTGCATCCGACAAGCTTTGCCTTTTTACCCGGCAAGGTTGGAGTTTTGAACGGGCCGCAAGACCCCGGCTGGGTGGCTCCGGGCTGGTATTCCCGCACGGCTCATGCCCGCTGCCAAGCAAATAATTCAGCGGTTGATTCGGTTGACCCCGCACCGGATGTTGCTTTTCTAGTAAAGGGCCGAAAACTGCTTACGCCGGATAATTCGGGAGTGTGGAATACATTTGCGTGGACGAACAACGCTGCCGATGTGACCCGCTACCTGCTGGTTGGCGGTGACTACTACGAACTCCATGAGAATTGGGTAGATAACCCGTCGTTTTTTAAAGTTTGGAAGCATAACGCAGAAATGATCTTTTCTAAAACTAATACGGATTTCGCATTTTTGGACGCAGCATAACTATGTCTATACCACCGATCATTGATCCGCCTGATGAACCGCCGCCGGGGCCCGGCGGGTTTCCGCAGCCAACTTACGTGCCGGGCTTAGCAGGCAATCTCGTGCAGCGATACGCTTGCAATTTGGTCGTGTCCGAAGAGATGAAGGTTGTCGATCTGCTTCATGAGGTAATTTTCCCGTCCGCTAGAATGTTCATGTCGCAGGGGGCGAATGGAAAGATTCGCCTGCACAGTAAGCGGCCCGTAGATTGGGCGATGGTGGAGGATGCTTTGGCGGTTCAAGATTCTGATCTAAATTTAGACGACATTTCCCCGTGGGTAAATAATTTTAACAGCTACTTATTGATCGATCCCTATACTGATCGATCTGAAACGCGATCGGTCACCGATGCATACTACTCCTTGCTGCAGGACGTGGTAACACTATCAGTCACGGCGACGATGACCAAAACCAACTTTACCGGACGCACGAACACCACGCCGGCGACGGCGACGGTCACGGTCAACAGCGTAAACACGAGCGGCACAGAATCGGTCACGCTCGATGGTATCGTGGTGTCATTTAACGCGGGAACGGGCGATACAACGACCACGATAGCCGCTTTTTTAGCCGCCACGATCAATGCCCACCCAAAATTATATCGCCGGTTCCGGGCCACGGCCGCCACAAATATTGTTACCATTACCGCAAAATTCGGCACGATAGAGATAGGCCCCGGCGTGAGTGTGGCCCATTCCGGCCCGGTCGCAAATCCGTCAGTAGCTCCGACGCTGACCGCTACCGCGTCCGGGACATTTCCGGCAGGCGTGTATAAGGTGGCGTATTCGTATGTGAATGACCGCGGGCAAACGCTTCTTTCACCGGTGCGAAGCGTAACGCTGACGGCTAACCAAAAAATTACGGTAACAGGTATCACGCCGCCAGCTGATACCACAGTAAATTGGTATGTGACGCCGGAGGCCGCATCGAAAAAGATCCGGCTGCACTCGAACAATGATGGCAGCGGCTTTGTTATCGACCGCCTGCCTCTGCTTTCTGATACTCTACCGCCGGAAATCAATCGCACAGGATGCGAAGTAATGCGGGTACAGGCGATCTTTTCGGACAGATTGGAGCCAAGAGCCGCATTTAAACGCTCTAACGTCCTGCGGGCCACTTATGAGTGGATTTTGGGCAACCGCCAAAAGAGCGTTAATCGCGTGGATCTGAAATATCGCGACAATTTGCAGGATTTCCGGCTGATCGAATTGCGGCTTGCCGACCGCGACAGTATCGAGAAAGTAAAAAAAGTCAACAACGTCGAGATCAATGGGCAGGCGATCGACAACGAATATCAGGCGTATCGCATCGCCAGCTCGATCTTGGCCGAACGCCAAGACAGCGATTTTTTCTACAACTGGACAAGCACCCGCGAAGCTTTATTGCTCGAAGAGGGTGATGTGGTAGCGATCACAGACGACGGAAGCGGCGTGATCAATTTGCCGATGATGATTCAGGGGATCGAGCTAGATGCGAGTGGTGCCGGATTGCCGAAGGTGAGCTTCACAGGTCAAAAATACTACACCACGCTCTATGATGACAGTATTGCAGAAAGAAAAATGCGGATCGTGGTCGAGCCAAAAATCGATTATGTGCCGGTTCCGCCGGATGTAACACCGCCGAGTGTGCCGGTGGTAGATGTTTTTGTGGTCGATTCTTACGATGCATTGACGCTATCGTGGCTGGCGTCATCGGATGCTTGATTTGACCATTTTACCGACATCAGGAAAATGGTTTTCGAGTGAAGCAAGAAGTTAGCCACAATTTAGCCAAAAATATTAGAATATCAAATAGTAATCAAATAGAAATCGCCAATAAACACGGCGTTTTAGCTCTAATAGGCTCTAATAATTAATTAGCCATCAAATAGAAAACTATGGCAGTAGCTGGATACGAAGTAAGAATAAAAGAGGACGGCGGGGCGTATGGCTCGCCGATTGATGTGGGGAATAATCTCAACTATCAGTTTGGCGGGTTGGACGCCTCAACGCTTTATTTCGCACAGGTGCGGTCTTATGACGCGGCGGGAAACCGCTCGGCGTGGAGTAGCGAGGTGAGTGCGACGACGGATGTGCCTTGGACGCCTGCCAGTATTGCCGGAATCGAGCATTGGTATCGGGCGGCAGATGAAAGCTACGCGGACAACGCCCCTGTGAGCATATTTACAGATCGCGTGGGGTCAGCCCATTTACAAGCAAGCGGGTCAGCCCGACCAACATTTAAAATTAATGGCGGCGATCCCTATATCGAGTTTGATGGAGTTGATGATCTGCTCAGCCTCAACCCGGCGTGGCCCGCACTAACGGACTGTTCGATCTGCATGGTTTATGAGATCGTATCTGATGTGGCCATCTATGATCGGTTTTTATCTTCCTATACATGGGAAATCATGGCACCGGGGACGAATAGCGTCAGTCGATTCAACTCCGCCGGGGGTGCTGCACTAGATGTTGCCACTCCTTCTCGCCCCACTGGTTTTAGGGCTGCTTTTTTTGAAAGAGTGGGAACGGCATCCAAATACCGGTATGCCGGAAATGAGGTTGCGGCGGCGGATGGCACGACCGCATTTCATCAAGGAGCTGCTATCGGTGGAGCGATGTTTGGCGGGAACTACGCAAATATCAGAGTGAAGGAACTGATGGCGTGTTCGTCGGGGCTATCAGGGGGAGAATATAGCAACCTAATGTCGTATCTTTTAACTCGGTATGGAATAGTGCTATGAGCTTTTTACCGACAAATTTCACACGAGACGGCTTCATCCCACGCGGCGGGCTAGAGGCGTGGTAAATATGCGGAGAATATGCCGTCTCAGCTTTTAGCCGCTATGCTTTTTCTTCGCCCGATACCGGCGAACGGACTCTCGCTTTGCTTCTAATCGTTCTTCTTCCGTCGCATATTTGGACGAGCCTTTCGGTCGCCCGCCGCCTTTGGAGATCTTACCGCCGATCTTGCCGCCGATGCGACCGGCTTCGGCTTTTGTTAGTTTTGTTTTTGGTTTATCGGTCATGTTTATCAGCAAAACGTGGCTCCACAACGCTCGTGGAGTGAACCAAGGTTCTGGATCAAAAATGTAGTTCGAGTATCACGACATCCCCTACACCTGTAGGCTGAACGCAATTACGCGGCCTCCCGGTTCGGGCACAAAGAACTGTCGTCATAATCGGGCAAATGTTTTAGGCGACAGACGTCACCTGTGCGGTAATCAAACTGAAACGCCAGCCAATTGTATCTTTCAAACGTCGATTGATAAATAATTCGTCTCATCGGCAAACCGCAATTCGCACAAGTTTTCGTCCTCTCTTCGCTGAAGTGGGCGATTTCCGAACAGTGCGGATCGGGACACACCCGAGTTGCGTAACGAGCCTTTTTAGCCATTTTCTTTACGCGGCCTCCCGGTTTGGGTAGTTTGGGCCTGTCGGTCCCTTGCTCTGTATATCCTTTTTTCATAATCTTTCTCCTGATTTTATGTATGAGAGAGTGAAAGGACTATTCTTGCTCGACGGCGTCATAAATATTCCGCTCAATTTCATCACCGAACATGCCTACTACATCCTCCGCGGTTAAATCGCGGGCGTTGCCTTCTCCCCACTCCAGCGGTTCGTCGATCTTAACCGTGCCGATGATGGCGTCATCATGGTGCCAAGCCCCGCTATGTAGATTTTGCTCATAAAAGCCGCTGTCAACGCTGCCATTCTTATAGATGGCGATCAGTCGCGGATAGGAAATGCCGTCTGTCATACCGAGAAGCTCTGCGGCGTAAGCGTTTACCATATCATTGGTAACGGTGAAAGTGTTTTTGGTGTGGGTTGTCATAATTTTTTCTCCTGATTTGATTATCACTCGGCCGCCTGATGTCTCTATCAGCCTAAGGCCGTCTATCTCGTATTCGGTTCCGTCTATCTCAACCCTCACGCGGAGGCGAGGATTGAGCGGCTCGATGTCTTTTTTTAGCTCTCTGATGCGGTAGGGCATGTCGTTAGTCGTCCCATGTCTGCGTTTTTGGATCGAGATACAAAGCACCGTCGCGGCGGCGTTTCGGGTAGCTATTGATGCGTTCGTGGCGGTCAAGCTGCTCGTCGGTCGCGTTTTCGAGGCTATCGGCGAAGCTTGATACCGTGGAAGCCATACTTGTGGGTTCGATCTCGATGGATTCGGCTTCGAGTGCGGTTGACGTCTCAACGGGCTTGGCGGCCTCGCTTAAAAAGGCGATGATCGTGTTGCTGTAAAAGTTGCTGTCACGGTTCCCCTTCCATACATACTCACTGGTCACGACGTTGTAGTAAAAGTTGGCGTCATGGAGATTTTGAATCTCTTTTTTGCTGAGATTTGTGCCTTTCTGCTCTGTGATGAACTTCGCAAGTTGTTCGCCGGTGAAGTAAACGCGATCGTGGTTTTCTTTCGTCCAGCGTTTGCCGCCGAGGGTTATGAGTGTGTTGATGTTTGTCATGTGATCCTTCGCTTGTTTTGGGCCGTAGCGTAGGCCGTGGATTGTGTGTCTTTTGGTGTTACCGGCTCGGTGGCCGTTCCGTTTTCCCTCTGACATTTTTGATATTAACATTGCTTTGTTTTTAATGTCAAGCGGTGTCGAAAGTTTTTTCGCTTTGTTCGCAATATTTTTTTTCGGTCACTTACTGAATCGCTCCGGCGGCCGGGAATCGGAAAAAGTTTTTGACAAAAAATAACTGCTTTTTATCTGATTTATGCTTCTCCTATGGCCACTTGGAGAATCGCAAAATCACTCGAAAAACTCAGGCTTCAATTAAACACACTCGCTCCGAATCGCTCAAAAGCGTCTGATGGCGGGATCGGCGATGCTGCGCACGCTTCGCGAAATTCTGACCACAATCCGTGGGTCAAAGACGCTAAAGGCGTCGGCGTGGTGACGGCTCGTGATTTCACGCACGACCCGGCTGGAGGGCTGGACTGCCACCGACTAGCGGAGATACTCGCTGAGAGCCGCGATCCGCGAATTAAATACATCATCTGGAATCGCCGGATTCTGTCGGCGTCTAAAGCCCCGTGGAAGTGGCTACCATATGATGGCGCCAATGCGCATACCAAGCATCTGCATTTGAGTGTGCGCGATAAAGCCCAATTTTACGATTCTGAGGCCGCGTGGGATCTGAATGGTCTCAGCTCTAAGATCAAAAAAACCGCTCACGTCACGAAAGAAAAACGGACTGAAACAGTTGATGTTGATCCGTCTAAGGTTGAAGAGGTTGAATCTGCTCTTACTCAACAAGAACAAGGCCCGGCCGTAGTCATTGAAGCGGATAAGCCGGCCATCGCCATCGCCTTGCCGGACGCTCCGCCGCCGCTGCCGTCTGATACTCCGGTTGAGGTGCAAAAAGAACGGACATCGATCTGGTCGAAGATCGGAGCTCTCATAACGCTGATAACCGGGGTTGGCATCAACCTGTGGGGTGTGATCGAAAACAAATTAAATGACCTCACGCCGCTTCATTTTCTGATAGTGGTCGGCGGACTGCTGTTGATAGCCGGTGCTTTGTGGTTCTACGACCGGTCGCAGCAGCGGGCCCACGAAAAAACGACGATCAAAATGAAGGCCGCTGCTGATCCGGCTGCAAATAATGTCGAGCTGAAAAGATGACAACTATATTTTTTATAATCTCTATCGCGATATTATTGGCCGGCCGTGGGCTGGATATCTACTCTAGCCTACGCTTTCCCTACTACGGCCAAAAAGAGGGTAACAGCCTCAATGCCGACAAATATGGCTATTTCTCGCTGCCGAAAAATATCCTGTGGACTGCCGCTGTCGCCGTGCCGGTGATAGTGATTGCTTTGCTCTTTTGGGACGATCTCGCACCGGGCGGAATATTGGCGTTGCTTGTGGGCGGGCTGGGCTCCGCTGCTCACGGGCTGACCAACCTGCGGCCGCAAAAAGAGAATCGCAAAAAGCAATTAAGCATCCTGCGACGATTGCGGGATGGGGAGCCTATTGGTTGGATCGGCTCAATAAACGCTCGCGGCGGGCGAACCCGCTACCTGCTTTTTGGCTGGATATACTCTGAAAAAACCGAGATCGGCGAAGCAGTGCGTGAGATCGATGAACGAATCTTTTATCTCGCGAAAAATGCGCCGGAAAGCGAATGGTTTCCGAAATAAAGACGGCTTTACCCCAGCCGAATCGCTATGAAACTAATTGATAATTGCCTGCATATTCAGCGGTATCACGACTACCGCAGAGGGTGCTGATGAAAGATGAGATCAAAAAAGCGTGGGCAGCGGCATTGGCTAAAATCGGGTGGCCGATGATGGCGCTGATCGCAGTGCTGGCGGCGTATCTGGTCTATGATGGCGTTCGCTCGTGGATTTTCGAACGGCAGATCGCCAGCCAGAATGCCAAAATCGAAAAACTTTCTCGCGAAGCAAATGCCGCCATTGAGCAGGCAAACCAATATTTAGCGGTGGCGGACCGCGATCGCACCGCGACGATGGAGCTGATGAGTGTGTTGCAGGCGATGAATGAAAATATTGCCACGCTATCGGAGCACGATCAGATACTATCCGCCCGATTGAGCGATTTGGGGAAAAATTATGAAGAAGCTCGCAACCAAAAATCTACTACTACTAATCGTCGGCGGGCTGCTGTGCCTATTCGCCAGCGTGAAGCCGACGTTCTCGCAGCAGACGCCGAACTCTATCCCTGAAAGCGATGCCGAAAGGCGCGTGCGGCTGGTTGAAGCGTTGGAGCGGGCCCAGTCTGAGGTTCGCTCTAGCCGTCAATACATTGATGGCCTGCGGGAGCAGATCAAATCAAAGGAAAAGTTGATCGAGAATCTGAATGCTCGTGACGCTCAGCAAGAAAAGATCAAAGCCTCGCTGGAATCTGAAATCACAAATTTGCGAAGTGCGATCACGGAGCAAAAAACCGCTTTGGATGCACAGAAAAAGCAGGTGGAATTGCTGCAAAAAGACCTTGAAAAAACCCGAAAAAAGCTGAAAAGATCGTGGCAGCGAGAAAAAATGCTTAGCGCGGCGGCGGCGGGATTACTGATATTTATTTTGCTGAAATAGATTTATTTTTATGCCTGAAAGCAATGCGAATTCTGCGGGTCAGCGGCCGCCGGTTGGCGGTTTTTTTGCCGATTTTACGCGATTTTTGCCGACTGTGGTGCTGGCTGTGGCTACCGCACTCGGCACTAGCTGGTGCAATATGCAGCGATTTCAGACCGATACGGAGCGGCGCATAGACGTGCTGGAGAAAAAAGCAGAAGCGAACGCCGCCGGAATTACTGCACTCTCGAATATGAGCCAGCAGAACGCCATTCGGATGGCAGAGATCGGAGTGATCCAGAATAATATCGCAGAGCAGCTCAAAGAATTGAAATTGCATCAGGCAGGCAAATAAGCTTACCCTCCAAATACTATCTATCTGTATTGGATTTGTCGGTGTTTTCGGGCTTTTAAGAAGGTTGAAATAGCAGCTAAAATCCCGCCAAAACGCCGATAAAATAAGCAGTCTAAATAGAATTTTAAATCAGCTTCTTTCCGACCCTCGGTACCACGATCTTTTTCTTGACTATATTACCTGCAGGTATGAGATACTATACACACTGGGGGTGATATTATGATAAATAATTCAAACGAGGTGCTTTTCGCTTAGTTCGATCAAGCGGAAAAGTTACCGACAAATAAATAGAAAAACGGCTCTTTGATCGGAGCCGTTTTTATTTTTGGGGTGTCTTTACTGAAGAAGAAAAAGGCCGGGTGATCAACCCGACCTATGTTGAAGGACTTCAAATTACCGTTCTATTGCCGACGATAATCCGTATATTCGCCCGTGTTATTGTTGACAGTGCGAATGCCGTTGTTGCTGCCGCGGCTGACGCGTGAAGTGTCGCCATTCAGATACAGCATGCCGTTATTGTAACTGCCGTAAAAGACCTGGCCATTCACATTCGCTGTTACCGAACCATTATTGGAAATGGTCAGCGTTATCGGCGAACCATCGTTGAGGCGGGCAAAGAAAGTTCCGCGAGCCCAGCTCGGCGGGGTCGTGCCGCCCGGATTTCCGGGATTGCCCGGGTTCCAACCGCCGCCGTTATTGTCGCGGGTGTAGATCGTCGTTTCGCCGGTATTGCGGTTAACGGTGCGAATGCCGTTGCCCGAACGCGAGATCGTCGAATAGTCGCCGTTCAAAAAGATGCCGTCGCGGGTGTACGAACCGGTGTAAAACTGGCCATTGACATTGGCCGAAACCGAGCCGTTGCTGGAAATGGTCATCTGGATCGAGGAACCGTTATTCAACCGCGAATAGAAGGTACCACGTGCCCAGCTTGGCGGGCTTTGTGCCGAAGGATTTCCCGGATTTCCCGGATTCCACGGACCACCGTTCCAGCCGCCGCCATTGAGCCCCGGCAGGTCATAGGTATCTGCCAAGGTGTTCAGGCTATTGCGAAGGTTGGTCCATTGCCGCTCCAAATTACGTCTAAACGGCAGAGAATTCATCATTGAATTCACATTCTGTGATTCGCTAAGCGCGGATTGCACCTGGTTGCGGCTTTGCCACCAATTATTGTTGCGATCAAAATCAGAGCGTAGGCGGTCGATCGAGTTTTCGAAGTTATCGACGATCTGTTTGAATCTACTGCCGGCCGGTGAACCTCCGATCTGATTGTTGTTCATCGCCCGCTTGAAATCAGAAGAAAACTTGTCGCTGTTCTCTTCCAGCCGTTTAATAATGTTGCTGACGTCTCTTTTTGAATAACGCGACGTATATCTGCCCTGAGCGTTTACATCGGTCGAAAAAACTACCGAAGCCAAGGCAATGGCCGCTATCGATAAAAATGCTGAAAATAATCCTGTTCTTTTCATATTAACCTCCGCAGTCTCATTAGTTAGATCATTGTAGGAATGCAGTTCACCGCATTCTTCTATCAATGACCACAATCAAAAACTATGCCAAAATTGACACGTTGACGCTTCGGATAAAGCTAAAAGCGTAAATACAACGAGTTAAAGATCCTTTTTCACGTAAGTATATTGCATAATATAACTAATTACAATCAATTCATGAATCTGGAAGACCTCAATTTTGACCTGCCTGCGGGCTTGATAGCACAACAACCCGCCGCACAGCGTTCTGCTTCGCGGATGCTGCATTTAAGCCTTGGCGACAAGGCTCTGTCGGACAGAATGTTCTCTGATCTGCCGTTGTTGTTAGCTCCCGGAGATGTGTTGGTCGTCAACGACACAAAAGTTTTTCCGGCGCGTCTCCTGGGCAAAACCGACAGCGGTGCCGCGATAGAGACCTTTTTGGTCGAGGAGATCGAAAAGGATCTTTGGACGGTGCTCGCCAAACCCGCCCGGCGGCTCGGCCCGGGCAAAAAGATCTTTTATGATGAAGGGCTTTCCGCCGAATTTATCGACAAACTGCCGGATGGAAAGGTTGTTCTAAGATACGATTGCGACGGCGAAATGAACGATATAGTGCAAAAGATCGGGCGGACGCCGCTGCCGCCATATATCAAACGCGGACGCGATGCCATCGATAACGACCGCGAACGCTACCAAACCGTCTTTGCCGATAAACGCGGTGCCATTGCCGCCCCGACTGCCGGGCTGCATTTTACACCTGATGTTCTCGAAGAAATAAAAAGATCTGGTGTTGAGATCGCACCGGTCACGCTGCACGTCGGTTACGGCACATTTGAACCGGTTCGTTCTGACGATCTTTCACAACACAAAGTTGCCGCCGAACGCACAGATCTTTCTGCTGAAACGGCGGAGATGCTTAATCGTGCAAAGTCCGAATCGCGACGCATTATCGCCGTCGGCACGACCACCACGCGTACGCTCGAATCGCGTTTGGATCAAAACGGCCGATTCGTATCGGGGCTTGGACTCGCCGATCTGACCATCACGCCGGGCTACCGCTTTCGGGCGATAGACGGCCTGCTGACTAATTTTCACCTGCCCAAAAGTTCGCTGCTGGTGCTCGTTTCGAGTTTTGCCGGTCTTGACCTTACAATGCAGGCATACAGACACGCGGTTGAACAGAAATACCGCTTTTACAGCTACGGCGATTGCATGTTCATATCGTAGGCTTTGCATCAGGCATTAGTCGTTCTATATTGAATGTAGATGGCGGTCTTTCAGTCCATAATGAATCTATTTGCGGCGGAACCCGCGATACCGGCAGTCGTTGTGCCGGCACCGCCGACAACGTACACCATTCATCCGCTGACTGAAAAGCAGCTCTCACAGGTGCTCGCGCTAAACCTAAGATGCTTTAAGGACGGCGAGAACTATACGAAAAATACTTTCTCGTATCTTTTTAATGAGCCAAACTCACTTTGCTATCGTGCGGTTACATCAGAAGGCGAAATGGCGGCATTTCTGTGTGTTTTGGTAAATGAAAGCGGAGCCGGCCATATTACGACCATCGGCGTCGCCCCCGAGCACAGACGCCGCGGCCTAGGCCGAATGCTGCTTGAACACCTGGAAAAAATGCTTCGGCAGAAAGGCATCAGCACCGTCGCCCTTGAGGTTCGCGTCAGCAATATTTCCGCACAAGCTTTGTATATCGAGTTGGGATATGCCATCGTTCAAAGGGTCGCTCATTACTACACCAACGGCGAAGACGGCTTTTTCATGGTCAAATCAATTGTCTGATCTTTTCTTCGAATTTCCCTTCATTTACCCGATAACGGACGTTGCTTTGTCCGGCCGCTCGACCTTGGACCAAGTTCGGAAAATGATCGACGGCGGGGCGAAACTTATCCAAATTCGCGGCAAAGAAATGTCTGCGAGCGAATTTCTTGATGCCGCCAAAGCGGTCATGTTTCTCGCCCGCCCTTTCCCTTCGGTAAAAATAATTATCAACGACCGGGCGGACATCGCAAAAATATGCGGTGCTCATGGTGTTCATCTTGGCCAAAGCGATCTTCCGCCGGCCGCAGCTAGAGATTTGCTGGGACCGCAGGCGATCATCGGATATTCGACCCATTCGGTGGAACAGGCAAGCTCGGCCGCCGCCATGCCCGTCAATTACATTGCCGCCGGGCCCGTATTTGGGACATCCACAAAAAATGATGCCGAACCGGTGATCGGCCTTAGCGGCCTGGCATTGATCAAGGCTGCAATCGGTGACATTCCGCTAGTCGCCATCGGCGGTATAGACAGCGAAAATGCTGCGTCCGCGGTCGGAGCCGGGGCAAATATGCTGGCGGTGATAAGCGCCGTTACCTCGGCGACGGACATCTCTGCTGCGGTAGCCGGCCTGATCCAAAAGATCTCCAAATAAAACATCGTTGGCCATTGTTAAATTTTTATCTTGATTTTTCTATGCGGGTTGTTCCATAATGTTTTGGGCTTGGTCTTGCCCGGCCCGTAGCGTTCACAAAATTTTCAAACCTGTTCCCTGCCCATCCAAACCGGGAGTTTATCCAATCGATGAGTTTGCTTGACGTAGCACCCATTATTGAGCAGATGCTGCTTACTTCAGAGAATGTAAGCGATCTAAATTTTTCTTGCGGACAAAAGCCGCAGGTCGAGATCAACGGTACATTGTATTCAACAACGCCGCTTGGGCTTGGCCGGCTTTCCGCATTTCAAACGGAAATGATCGCGATGTCGATCTTGCGTGACAACGCCGAGGCCGCATTGCAGCTGGCAAAATACCGCACAGCCGACTTGAGCTATGCCTTGCCGGGAAAATGCCGTTTTCGCGTCAATATCTTTCAGCAGCGAAATTCGTTTTCGATCGTTATGCGCGTCATTCCGCATGAGGTCCCGACATTCGATTCGCTGAAAGTGCCGCCGCAACTGGCCGATATCTGTGACATCCGCAACGGTGTGGTACTGCTGACCGGTCCGACGGGTTCGGGCAAAAGTTCGACGCTGGCGGCCATTATTGACCGCATAAACGAGACGAAGGCCTATCACATCGTAACGATCGAAGACCCGATCGAATTTCTGCATAATCACAAAAAATCCACGATCAATCAGCGAGAGGTCGGCGCCGACACCAAAGATTTTGCTTCCGCCTTGCGTGCGGCATTGCGACAGGCTCCGAAGGTAATTCTCGTTGGTGAGATGCGCGACCTCGAAACGGCAGAGATCGCACTAGAAGCCGCCGAAACCGGCCACCTTGTTCTATCGACCCTCCACACGATCGATGCTTCAAAAACGATCGACCGCATCATCGGACTTTATCCAAAGAACGAGGAGCGCATCATTCGCACCCGTTTAGCTCAAACTTTTCGCTTTATCGTCTCTCAGCGTTTGATACCGCGTTCGGACGGCCGCGGACGAGTGGCAGCCGTAGAGATCTTGCGGTCAAATCCGCGAACCCGCGAATACATCGAAAAAGGTGAAAGCGAAGGAAAGACGCTGCTTGATGCGATCCGCGACGGCGAGATCGACGGAATGCAGGATTTTGATACCGTTATTCGAAAAATGATCGAATCAAAGACGATAACATTAGAAGACGGCCTGTCGTTCGCCACCAATCAAAACAACCTTTTGCTGCAACTGAAAGGCCTTTCATCCACCGAAGACTATGTCAATCCGGACCGGCCGATGGCCATGCCGGAAGCGATGGCTCCGCCGCCGCCCGCGGCCGCATCGTCCAATTCGGTATTGGATATGATCGAATAACCACCATTTATTAACTTTTTTGTCTTATGATCATTCGCTGCGACAATTGTTCAGTTTCGCTTCAGCTTGACGAATCGAAGATACCGAACGGAAACTTTACCGTCCGGTGTCCGCGATGCCAGAATATGCTGCGTGCCACGCGCAGCAGCGACGGCCTTTCGCCTTCCGTTCAACAGCTTACCGCCAATAAGGCCGCACCGGCCGTTCCGGGCGGTTCGCAGGAATTCGCAGAGCGGCAATCTGAATACCAGATAAATACGGCGATGCGTTCCTTGGTCTCGGCTCTCAATACGGGAACGGGGCTTGATGCCGACGAACGGAGCATGGACAAACCGCGACGCGTGTTGCTTTGTCTTGGTGACAACCGCGACGAGGTCGGAAAGATATTGTCGGACGCCGGCTATCGGGTCTATGCCGCGCAAACTCCGGCACAAGCCAATGAAAGGCTGCGCGACGGAAAAACGGAGATCGTTATTTTCTCGCCGGATTTTGCCGCAGAATATGGCGGTGCCGCCATCTTACAGCAAAAGGCGAACGCGATGTATTCATCGGAAAGAAGACGTCTTTACCTAGTTTCGCTGGAAGACAACGGCGTTACCATGAGCGCTCAGGATGCTTTTTTACGCAACCTCAATCTTATCGTCAATACCGCCGATATCGGCCAGCTGCCGCTGATACTTAACCGCGCGGTCCACGATTTTAACGGCATTTATCATTACCTGAACAAAGGCCTCGGCATGGAGCCGATCTAATTTCTCATCACAGCGGCCGTTACAATACGCTCGCCGCAAACTTTGTAGGGGCAGGGCTTGTCCCCGCCGGATCTACCTTTCCCGGGCAACGGATCCGTGGGCAGCCGGTATGCTGCCCCTACAAATCTACCTTTCAAAATCGTCCGCAAACAGCTACAATCTGAGCTGTTCTATGGGCTCCAACTCCGAAAAATCTTCCCATATCCTAAACGCCTCATCTAATCTCTTGGGGTTTTGTTTCGTTGTTCTGACATCGGTAAAACTTCTGGGTTTTTCCGATGCTACCTATTTAGATGAGATAACCGCAGTTGCCCTGATCTGCTTTATGACGAGCTGCATTCTTTCGTTCATGTCGCTCCGCCGCAATCATGATTTCGATATTTATGAACGTATCGCCGACATTCTCTTTCTGACCGGCCTCTTCATTCTATTTATTTCTACTCTCTTATTTTCCTTCGTATTTGAACTTCGCGGATGATCAGTTTTTCTGAAGCGACAGGATGCGGGCGGCCAGGATCTCGATCTGCATCCGTGCGCCGCTTTTACCGCCGCCGCCCTGAGAGGTTTTAATGGCGACGTCAGCCGCGGCGATCGAGCGGGCGATCTCTCTGAGTGCGGCTTTGTCAGACTTTCGTGCGGTCGCTAAAAACTCATCTTGGCCTTTACCGAAAAGTTTTGCGGCAGAAGCCACCCGGCTGCGGTCAACGCCCTTTTCCATCAGGTCTTTGGCGATCAGAAGCCGCCGGTAATTGTAGGCCAAAAGGCCCAGCAGGGCCAGCGGTTCGGCTCCGTCATCCAAAACCTTTCGCAATATCTGCATTGCCTTTGCCGAACGTCCGGCGTTCAAATTATCGGTCAGATCAAAATTGGATGTTTCCCGCGAATTTGCCACTAGTTCGTCGATCTTTTCAATGGTGATCAAACGTTCGGGCAAAACAGCGGTCGAAAGTTTCTCGATCTCGTTGGAAAGCCGCCGCAGGTCGTTGCCGACCAAGGTGCAAAGGTGATCGATGGTTCGCTGGTCGGCCTCTGAACCAACCTCGCGGATCTTATCGGCGGCCCATGCACGCAATTCACGCTCATTCATCGGCGTAAATTCGATAACGGCCGCATGCTTTCTCAACAAATTACCGACCTTGCGGTTCTTTGCCAGCTCGTCCGCGACAAAGATCAGCACTGTTTGCGAAGCAGGCCGGACAAGATACGCTTCGAGAGCCTCTTCGTCGTCTTCCTTGATGGTGTCCTTGGCTGAGGTCGCGGCAACCCGCACGTCCGAAACCCGCACCACGCGACGCTCCGACATCATCGGCAGTTGTTCGGCAGAGGCAATGGCCGTGCGCAACGAATCAGGCACCAGCAGACTGAATTCTGCTTCATTGAAATCCCTGAAATCGGCTTCGCCAAAAACTCGCGAAGCAAGGGTACGGGCCGCTAGATCGCGCAGATAGGTTTCGGCGCCGTAGAGCACATAGATAGGTGCAAAATCGCGGCGGCGAATATGTTCACGCAGGTTTTCTTTTGTTAGATCAGGCACCTATCGCTCGTCCTTAACGCCCATGCCGTTGACGATGGTCGAAACTACTGCTTCTGAAAAAGCCCGTGCGATACGGTCGACCGCCGGATCCTCTTCATTAAAGAATGAACGCGGGTCTTCGGAAAATTCGAACGAATCGCGAAATACGAAATTCTGATTGTCGTAGAGGATCTTATTCTCGCGGAGGTCGCGAATAGTAACGGCTGAAACTATCGTTACTTCATACACACGGGCGCGCCCGTCTCTGTCGAGCAAAACACCGGAGAACCCAAAATCACGTATCGTGCCTTCGACGACGGCATCGGCCCCCTCACGCACTCCCTGAACTTTCAGGCCATGTCCGCGCCGGATCAACTCTTTCGTCATCGCCTCGGTAAACCGCGATTCCACACGATAACGAAGGCCTTTTGCTTCGAAGGTAAATGCGGGCACTGCAACCTTTTTGATGTGTTTAGGCAGGCCCGAATTCGTGACCGGCTTATAGCATTCAGTAAAGCCGGAAACCCATAATGTCCCGCAGAAAAGAAATAAGATACGAAGAGCTTTCATGATCGAAATGAGATCTTAGGATAGCACAATACGCCATGAACCGGCGTTCAACCATTCAAAAAGCTGCCGTCGAAAGCACGCGGCAAAAGCTCGCTCATCATTACCGTTTCCGTCCGGCCATTAAGATCGGCCATCAAAACCGGTATATCACCGCAGATCTCCCAAATGACCTGGCGGCACGAACCGCACGGCGGCGTCAACCGTTCTGTATCAGCAACGACCGCGATGTGCGAAAATTCTCTCTCGCCGGCGGCGACCGCGGCAAAGATGGCGTTCCGTTCCGCACACATCGTCAGTCCGTAGGTTGCGGATTCAACATTGCAGCCGGTGAAAATGGTGCCGCCGGCTGTCAACAGGGCCGCACCGACCGCAAATTTGGAATATGGCGCAAAAGCGTTTTGCCGAACGGCCATCGCCGCACCGATCAGCTCTTGACCATCAAACATCGGCATTGTTGGTGGTCCCTCCGTTCTCTTGCTGCAGCTTTTCCCGGATCATGCTGCATAAGAATTCGACACCAATCCCGAGTTGGCCGCCTTCCGGGATAATAAGGTCGGCGGTCCTTTTCGAAGGTTCGACAAATTCATAGTGCATTGGCCGGACCGTTCGATGATATTGGTCAATGACCGATTCAACCGTGCGGCCGCGTTCTCGTATATCTCGCTGCAGGCGACGAATAAAACGAATGTCGTCCGGCGTATCGACAAACACCCGCACATCAAGCACACCAGCGATGCGCGGTTCGGCGAAGATCAAAATGCCCTCGACCAAAACTATCGGTTTCGGTTCGATATGCTCAACGGCCGCATCGCGAGTATGCGTTTTGAAATCATAGATCGGCATTTCGACCGGATCGCCCGCCTTTAGCCGCTTTAGATGATTAAAAAGCAGTTCGCTGTCTATCGAATCGGGATGGTCAAAATTGGCTTGGTTGCGTTCATCCAGCGGCATATCCGCCAAATTCCGGTAATACGAATCTTGTTCGACGAGTATTACGCGGTCAGCCCCGACCGCTTTGACGATCGCCCGGGCGATGGTCGTTTTGCCCGAACCGGTTCCTCCGCAAATTCCTATGATCATTCTTTAAAAAGCCCGAAGGTATTATTACAAACGAACTACTATCCGCCGCAGAAGTTCCTGAAAGATCTCCGCTACGCGCAACCCTGTTTCCATCACCTCTTCATGGTTGATCGGCTGGTCAAGCATCCCGGCCGCATAATTGGTGATGCAGGATATTCCCAATACCCGCATTCCTTGGTGGCGGGCGGCGATGGCTTCCGGCACGGTTGACATACCGACCGCATCAGCCCCAAACAACCGATACATCCTTATCTCCGCCGGTGTTTCATAGGTCGGACCGGAAAGAGCACAATAAATGCCGCGATGCAGAAAATCCGTCAGCTTTTTGTCGCTGCCGGCTTTGAACCGCTCCGCCGCTATTTCATTTGCCGTCCGATTTGCCAGGTGCTGCAGTTCGCGGTCGTAAACGGACGACATATCCGGAAATCGCGGCCCGAAACGCTCGTCGTTTGCTCCTCGCAGAGTGCTGGTACCCATCATGTTCAGATGGTCGGATATCAACATCAAGCTGCCGGGAGCCATTTCCGTACTTAAACTGCCGGCGGCATTGGTCAAAATAACATCTTTAATGCCCATCTGCCCAAAAGTTCGCATTGGAAAGATAACCTGCGGCATTTCATAACCTTCATAATAATGAAAACGCCCCTGCTGGACCGCTATATTTACACCGCCGATCGAGCCGATGACCAATCTTCCGGCATGGCCCCGTACCGTGGAGCGGGCGAAATGCGGGATCTGCTCATAGGGAATGGCGATCGCGTTTTCCAAAGTATCGGCGAATGCTCCTAGGCCGCTGCCGAGTACGACGGCCGCCTTTATCTCGCCCGGAAACTTTGACCTTAAAAATTCTGCCGCTTCGACGGCACTTTCGTATGTCATACAGTTATTCGCTAACACATTCTAATACAATTTTTTCATTTAACTTACTTCACCGAAAGAGAACTATCACATGGTTGCTAATAACGAACTTGTCCCGGAACCGCTGTCGTCAAGTTCCGCGGAAAACTTGTTCTAAGGCTGCCGGAATATCTCCACCGGCGGCTCGCCGTAGAAGCCGCCCAACAAGGCATCTCGCTCAACCAATTACTGAATCTAAAACTAGAATCCGGCTTACAGTGATCTTCGATTCTCTCTGCGAATTGTCTCGATATCAATTTTCTTTCCGATATGGAACACCGAGAGCCTTTGGCGCTCGCGATTGGCCAATAAAGCCCGCAAGGACGATTATCGTTAGGATATACGGGATCATTTCAATGAACTGCACGGGTATCTGTTCGCCGTTGATCTTTGCCCAAGGGGCCGTCTGGATCTCGACCGTCAAGGCTTCCGTAAATCCAAAGAAAAGGCATGCCAACATAACGTGAACCGGACGCCATTTGGCCAAGATCAGTGCAGCAAGTGCGATAAAGCCGCGGCCGGCTGTCATTGATTTTGTGAACAGCGAAGACTGGCCGGTTGACAGGTATGCTCCGCCGGCGGCTGCCAACACACCCGAAAGAATGACACCGATGTATCTAAGCCTTATGACATTGACACCTGACGATTCCGCCGCCGAAGGGTTTTCCCCGGAGGCTCGCAAACGCAATCCGAAAGGTGTTTTGTAAAGCAAATACCAACATACGGGAACGAGCGCGAAAACAAGTATAGAAGCTATTGATATGCTGTTGAAAAAATTCGGCAGCTTATCTGCTTTGTCTATCTGCGGCGTGGAACCCGCCGAATCATACAGCCCGACGCTGATCAGTGCCGGTAAACCGATCATCAAAAAGTTGATAGCCATACCCGCCACCACCTGATCTGCCTCAAATTTCAGACAGGCGACGGCGTAAACAAAGGCAAGCACCGCACCGGCCGCGATCGCCGCCATGAAACCAAGATAGGGGTTGTGGGTTTGATAGGTAACCACCGCGGCGGCAAATGCCCCCGAAAGCATTAACCCTTCCAGTGCGATATTAATAACGCCGGAACGCTCAGAAAACAACCCGCCTAAACCGGCAAATATCAGCGGCGTGGCCGAACGAATGGTTGCAAAGAGCAGGGACAATCCGATGAAACCTTCTGTTTCGCTCATATCTTACCTCCCCGTCCGCGTCGCGTGTAGAGCTGAAAACATGCTACGAAGAGGATTATTATCGCCTGCAGCACCCAACCGAGGTCCTTTGAAATATAAGGCGTAAATGCATCGACGAAGATCTCGCCCCGCAGCAATACCGCAAAGAAAAGGGCCGCTATCAGAACTCCAACCGGGTGATTGCGGCCTAAAAGCGCTACGGCGATCCCTAAAAACCCCCAATCTGCCGAAAACCCGCTTTCGAAATTGTGACGGTTGCCCAGCACCTCGCCAATTCCGACCATGCCCGCCAGCATGCCGGAAATGGTCATCGCCGCAATTATTTGCTTTTTAACCGAAATGCCGCCGTATTCGGATGCGGTCGGGCTTTCGCCCACCGCCCGCAGCTCGTAGCCCCACTTCGTTTTCCAAAGGAAAACATAGACCGCCCCACACATCAGCAGAGCCAACAGAAACGCCAGATTCAGCGGGACATCATGCGAAATGAAAGGGAATATCTGGTTCAATTGAATGATGTGTGCGGCTTCGCCGATATGCGCGGTCTGCTGTATCGCATCGCCCGGAACTTTGTAATGATATTGCGTAAAATACCCAACAAGCGCGATGGCAATAAAATTAAGCATGATCGTATTGATCACTTCGTGCGAGCCGAATTTCGCCTTTAATACGCCCGGTATCGCCCCCCAAATACCGCCCGCCGCCACCGCCGCGATCATGCACATCGGCACCAGCAGCATCGCCGGAAGGTCGGCCCACGGTGTGCCTCCGCCGACGGTCTGTGTCGCAACTCCGCCAAATTTGATCCCCACCCACGCCGCTGCAAAAGCTCCGATATAAAGCTGGCCTTCAGCACCGATATTGAGCAGGCCGCAGCGAAAAGCGACCGCCACCGCCAAGCCTGTAAATATCAGGGGCGTTGCATAATGCAGCATCCACGCCACATCGCGGCCCGAACCGAAAGAGCTGGAAAGCAGCAAAGCGTAGGCCCGCAAAGGATCGTCGCCGAGCAGCAAGATAATGACCGCCCCGACGGCAAATGCCGCCAAAACGGCCAATACCGGCCAAAGGATTTCGCGAAATATGTTCATTCAATTTCAGCTGTGTCCGGGCGATGCCCGGCCTGAAGCCGCCGACCCAACTTAGGAAGTGTGCGTGTTAAATATAACCGACATAAGGCACAAGTGTCATCTATTCAAACCATCGAACATTAAATTAATGATAAAATTTTACCTTGACAATGAAACACTCAAGTTTTATTATATCTTTATACTAAATACAACTTTGGCCTCGGGAACGGTTCCGAGGCTCGAGCAGGTTTTAATAGAAGGAAAAAAATATGAGATTTGACCGATTTACGATCCGCGGCCAGGAAGCTGTTCAAGAGGCCATTTCGCTTGCCGAAAAAGATCAGAATCAGCAGGTCGAGCCGGAACACGTTCTTGCATCAATGCTCGAACAAAAGGACGGTGTTGTGCGTCCGATACTTGGAAAGATCGGCGTCAATATACCTACTGTCACCAATGAACTGAATTCAGCGATCGAAAAATTTCCCAAGGTCAGCGGCGGACAGCAATATTTCAGCTCGCGCACGAATACTCTTTTTCAAGATGTTCAGAAGATCGCCGAGCGTTTAGATGACGAATACATCTCAACGGAGCATCTGCTGATAGCGATAGCGGCCGAAAAGTCAGGCGACGCAGGCCGCATATTGCGTTCAAACGGTGTCACCGCCGAAGATGTGGAAAAGGTGGTGGTCGATATGCGCGGCGGTTCGCGCATCACCGATCAAAATGCGGAAGAAAATTTTCAGGCTCTTGAAAAATATGCACAGGACCTGACCGAACGTGCCCGAAAGGGAAAGCTTGATCCTGTCATCGGCCGCGACGACGAGATCCGCCGGACCATTCAGATACTTTCACGCCGCACAAAGAACAATCCGGTACTGATCGGCGAACCCGGTGTCGGCAAAACGGCCATTGTCGAAGGTTTGGCTCAACGCATCGTTTCAGGCGATGTGCCGGAAACACTTAAGAATAAGCGGCTGGTCAGCCTGGACCTCGGCGCGATGCTGGCCGGTGCAAAATATCGCGGAGAATTTGAGGACCGTCTGAAAGCGGTGCTGAAAGAGATCGAAAAAGCCGAGGGCCAGATAATTCTATTTATTGACGAACTGCATACTTTGGTTGGTGCCGGTGCCAGCGAAGGAGCGATCGATGCTTCAAATATGCTTAAACCGGCGCTTGCCCGCGGTATTTTGCGAGCGGTCGGCGCAACAACATTGGCCGAATATCAAAAGTATATCGAAAAGGATAAGGCTCTCGAACGCCGCTTTCAGCAGGTATATGTCGGCGAACCGACGGTCGAAGATACCATTGCCATTCTGCGCGGTTTAAAAGAGCGTTATGAGATACATCACGGTGTGCGGGTAAAAGATTCGGCGATCGTGGCGGCCGCGACGCTTTCGAACCGCTATATCACCGACCGCTTTTTGCCGGACAAGGCCATTGATCTGATCGATGAAGCGGCCAGCAAGCTGCGCATAGAAATAGATTCGATGCCGCAGGAGATCGATGTGCTCGAACGCGAGATCCTTCAGCTTGAGATCGAACGCCAGGCGCTGACGCGCGAGACCGATGACCGCTCGAAACAGCGGCTCGACGACATCGAACGCCGGATAGCCGACCTGAACGAACGCTCGTCGGCGATGAAAGCGAAATGGCAATCGGAAAAAGAAGAGATCGAAAAGATCCGTTCGGCAAAAGAACAGTTGGAAGAGGCCCGCCTGCAGCTTGAACACGCACGTCAGGCCGGCGATCTGGCCAAAGCGGCCGAATTGCAGTACGGCAGCATTCCCGAACTTGAAAGATTGGTGAATACGGAGCAATCGAACTTGTCTGATCTTCAGGGCGAGAGCGTTTTTCTGAAAGAAGAGGTCGATGAAGAGGACGTTGCCGAAGTGGTCGCCCGCTGGACGGGCGTTCCGGTTTCGAAAATGCTCGAAGGCGAAATGCAAAAGCTCGTCCAGATGGAAGAAAAGCTGCGCACCCGCGTTATCGGCCAAGACGAGGCTTTGACCGCCGTGGCAAATGCGGTGCGGCGGGCACGTGCCGGGCTGCAAGACCCGAACCGCCCGATCGGATCATTCATCTTTCTCGGCCCGACCGGTGTCGGCAAAACGGAAACGGCCCGTGCTCTGGCGGAATTTATGTTCGATGACGAACGCGCCATGGTGCGGCTTGATATGTCCGAATATATGGAAAAGCACGCCGTGGCACGCATGATCGGTGCTCCTCCGGGATATGTCGGCTACGAAGAAGGCGGCCAATTGACCGAAGCCGTCCGCCGCCGCCCATATTCGGTCGTGCTTTTTGACGAGATCGAGAAAGCTCATCCGGACGTCTTTAACGTGCTGTTGCAGATACTTGACGACGGCCGTTTAACCGACAGCAAGGGCCGCGTCGTCGATTTCAAAAATACGGTGCTGATAATGACCTCGAATCTTGGTTCGCGGGAAATACTGGCGGTAAAAGATGATGAAAATCAGATGCGGCAGGCGGTGCTGGAAGTTCTCCGAGAACACTTTAAACCCGAATTCTTGAACCGTATTGACGACATCGTTGTATTCGAACAGCTCGACCGCGAAGAGATATCCAAGATCATCGATATTCAGCTTGAAAAGCTTCGCCGCAACCTGGAAGAACGCGGCATTACGCTGGAATTGGATGACGCGGCCCGCGAGCTGATAACCAAAGAAGGCTACGATCCGATCTACGGTGCCCGGCCGCTGAAGCGGGCGATTCAAACGATGGTCCAAAACCCGCTGGCGATCAAGCTTTTGCAAGGCGACGTCGCCGCCGGACAAACTGTCAAGGTCACCGCCAAAGATGGTGAATTGGCTTTTGAAATTGAGGCTTAATGAAAAAGGATGGCACATACACAAAGTGCCATCCTAACTTAACTAAGTTATTAGTATATTATGTTGTGGGACATCTTTCGGTATTGCACGAACCACAAGACATCGTTACACGACAGTTTGAACATATTTCCCAACCATCACACGTTACACATCACTCTGGTGGTTTTGAGAAACTCGTCTCATCAGAGCTACCCTTTGCAGAATTATCAGGAGGCACCGTTTCAACAACCCCAACAATTTCTATTTTTAACCCAGCGAAAGACGTGCTGACCTGCGGCGAATTAAATGAAGCTTGAAGATTTTCGATTTCTCTGACAGCTTTACCTTGTTCAACATCATGAAATTTAATCTCGACTTTGCCACCAGTCTTATCCAAAACATGAAATGTCAAGTAATTGATCTCATTCGTCTTCTCGTTTTTGACTTTAAGAAATCCGTCTTCAATCACCTGTGTTCGAATCCAGTTGCCGTCAGGCAATGTTATTTTAACTGCGACTGCAGTCTGTGTAATAGAATTAGAATAGGCACTGACTGATTGGACAAAAAAATGTCCGAGAAGTGTAGAAAAGAACAGTGCGATTAAAAAAGGGGTTTTTCTTTTAGAGTTAGACATGTAATAGGAGCCTCCACGAATTTATTGTGACTAAGCGAGTCTACAGAATATAAGGTCTGGTGCTTCGCAAGTCCAACCTACTTTAAACTCTAGAGAGGTTTGTGTCAATGAAATGGTTTAAACTTAAATAGTTTTTGCAGAATGCCGCTGCCGGACAAGCAGTACGACAAGCACACAAGCATCCTAATTTGAGTAAGCCGGGCGTGGCCTTAATGCTAAGGAACTAAACCCGGCTTAGCAAACATTGTTCAAGGTTGCTAGAATTGAATTTGATGTTTAAGAGAAAAGTGATGAACGACCAACAAACACCTGAATTTGATGATGAAACGATTCCGACGAGCGATAAGCGTCGGTTTACGGCAGATGGCGTGCGCGCCGAAGCCGCCGAAGAGGCCAAGCCCGCCGGCCCGACACCGAAAGAGCTTGAGCTGGAATTGAAACTGAAAGCCGAAACCGAGCGCCGCGAGGCTGCCGAAGCAAAGCTGGTCGGTGTCCAAGCAAAGTTCGAAGAGGCAAAGGCGGGCCTTGAAAAAGAGACCGCCGAAATGCGTGAACGGTTGAAAAAAACGCTCGAAGACCGTGCCCAGCAGAGCCAATTCAACTTTTTGACGACGCTGCTGCCTGTTTTGGATAACCTGAACCGGGCCGTGGCGGCCAGCGAAACCGATCCATCGGTCGAGAACCTGCGCACCGGCGTTTTAGGAACGGCCCGTTCGTTCGAACAGGCTTTGCTGGCCGTCGGTGTCGAAGCCGTGCCGGCGGTAGGCGTTGCGTTTGACCCCGAATTGCACGAAGCGGTCGATCTGGCACCGGTAAAGCCCGAAGATGACGGAAAAGTTACGCAGGAATATTCGCGCGGCTATAAATTCGGCGACCGTCTGCTGCGGGCGGCAAAGGTCCAGGTCGGCAAAGCGTAATGAAGGCGTTATTATCGTGACGCTGATGCAAGGAAAAAGCTTCCGGCACCCGCCGGCAAGTGCTATTATGTAAAGCAGGCGACCACCCGGAGCGTCCTCACTGCATCAAATAGACGGTATAGCATTTTTAAAATTATGGCAGACATAGACGCATATAAAGATAAATTTAGCGAAAGCGGGCGTCGGATCGTCGAAACCGCCTTGAACGAATCAAGGAAGCGCGATCAGAATTACGTCGCGATCGAACATATTTTACACGCCATCGCCCAGGAAGAAGACGATCTTTTTACCTCTACGATGCGTGATCTTGCGGTTGACCCGCGTTCGGTCAAACTTTTGATCGAAAAGCGAATGGCAAATGGCCGCCAGCATAGCGGTAAAGGTTATCGCATCGCGCCGGAAACCACCGAGCTTTTCAAGCGGGCAATGGACCGCGCCCGGTCACAGGGCCGGCGTGTTATTGACGGAAGCGATATTTTCTACGTTCTTTCAAACGATGAACGTAGCATTTTAAACGATGTGCTGCAAAATCTGGGCGTACCGGCCGACGAGGTAGCACAGACCGCACGCACACGGATCCGCAAACGCGAAAAGGACGAAGAACGTTCGCGCCAAAAATACGAATTGCCCTCTTTCTTGCGGCATTTCGGCGTTTCCATGAACAAACTCGCCCGCGAAGACAAGATCCCGCCGACGATCGGCCGCGAAGGCGAGATCAGGCAAATGATCGAGATACTTTCGCACCGCGAACGTTCAAATTCGCCGATGCTGGTTGGCGAACCGGGCGTTGGCAAGACCGCCGTGGTCGAGGGGTTGGCGCGATTGATCGAACTTGAACCGGAAAAGGTTCCTGCTCGGCTTCGCGACGCGCACATCGTTCAACTTCAGATGGGCGGCTTGGTTGCCGGGACAATGCTGCGCGGCATGTTCGAAGAGCGCATCAAAGGCATTATTGATGAGGTCAAAGAAAAGCCGAATATAATTCTTTTCATTGACGAGGCCCATACCATCATTGGCGCAGGTGCAGCAATGGGCACATCTTCGGACGCGGCAAATATGTTCAAATCCAGCCTTGCCCGCGGCGAGATGCGCATAATCGGCGCCACCACAATCACCGAATACAAGGAATTCATTGGTGAGGATGCGGCTCTTTCCCGGCGTTTTCGGTTGGTAAAGGTCGATGAACCGACCATTGCCCAGACCAAAGAGATCCTTTTCGGTCTGCGGCCCCGTCTGGAAAAGAACTATTCCGTTACCATTTCGGACGAAGCGATCAACACGGCGCTGGAAATGTCGCCAAAATACATTCGAAATCTTCATTTGCCGGATAAAGCGATCGGATGGCTTGATACGGCGTCCGTCAAGGTCGAGATCAATGACCCGGTCGGATTGACCGTTTTGCCGGAGCACGTGATCGACGTTATCTCACAGGAATCACGCATTCCTAAGGATATGATCTATCGCGACACCGCCGACCGTTTTTCGGTGATGGAAACCGAGCTAGGCCGGCGGGTTATCGGCCAAAAAGATGCGGTTCGGGCGGTCGCCGAACGGTTGCGGCTGAACAAAGGCCCGCTGAAAGAGAACCATTATGCTCCGGACGGCGTTTTGCTGTTCCTTGGCCCGACCGGTGTCGGAAAAACGGAATTGGCAAAGGCTGTGGCGGAATTTATGTTCGGCGATGAGGACAAAATGATCCGCATCGATATGAGCGAATACGGCGACGGAACCGTCGGCATCGAAAAGCTGATAGGCATGCCGCGGGGCATTGTCGGCAGCGAACGCGGAGGTATTTTGACGGAACAGCTTCGCGATAATCCCTACACGGTGCTGCTCTTGGATGAGGTCGAAAAAGCTTCGCCCTATCTGATGAATCTGTTTCTGCAGGCTTTTGACGAAGGTTGGATGACCGACGGACGCGGCAAAAAGGTCTATCTTTCAGACGCGATCGTTATCATGACCTCAAATCTGGGTTCGGACAACTTCAAGCGCTACGAAAAGCCGCTCGGTTTCGGCATGAAATCCATCGGCGACATCAAAGCCATCCATGGCGATGTAATGAAGGCCGCCGAAACACGATTTTCGCCGGAATTTCGCAACCGTATCGACGAGATCGTGGTCTTTTCGCCGCTGACGATGGACGAGGTTCGCGAGATCGCTAGGATCTATCTGAACAAGCTGCGAAAGAACATGGAGCGGCAGGGTAAATTTATCGATGTGACCGACGCGGCCGTCGATCTTTTGACCGAAAAGGGTTTCAGCCCGGCATACGGTGCCCGCTTTTTGAAGCGGCATATAGACCAACAGGTAAAACTGCCTATCACCAACAGCTGGAAAAGCGGCATGCGCTTTGTCGTCGATGCGGCAGAGGGTGAAGTAGTAGTCAAACCAATGGACGCTTTCAGCCTCAATTAAGCTCGGAGATAACTTTTTGCATCTAAGGCTTTGGTGATAAAGTGTCATCAAAGCCTTTTTTGGGGAGAAGACTTATGCTGGAGAAGTACAAAGCCACAATTCACGGTGACCGTATTGTATGGGATGCAGACGTGCCGGAAAGCGTCAAAACTCACGAATCAGTTGGTGTCTATGTGATTGAAAGGGAACAATCGGCTGAACTGCCTAAAACAGATAGCAAAAAGGTGGTGGCAATTTTGCAGGAGATAGCTGATCGGGGTGGTTTAGTTACGATCAAAGATCCGGTTAAGTGGCAGCGTAATATTAGAAAAGACCGATCACTTCCCGGAAGATAATGATACTTCTCGACAGTAATGTCATCATCAATGCGGCCAAACCGGATCATGGTAAGCTACGTGAATTCCTATCGAAACATTCGTTCTGCGTTTCCGTGATCAGCGTTGTCGAAGTTTTGGGATTTGATAAGCTGTCGCCGGAAGATAGAATTTCGTTCGAAGCATTTTTCGAACAAACGTTGATCCTGCCTGTTTCTGATAAAGTGATCGCAAAAGCTGTTGAACTCAAGCAAATACGTAAAATGACGCTTGGCGATTCTCTTATCGCGGCTACCGCAATTGTGAATAATTTTGAACTTATAACAAGCAATATTAAAGATTTCCGGCGGATAGATTCTCTTAAAACAATTGATCCTTTAGAAAAATGAAAATAAAATTTGTTTTAATATCACTTTTTTGGAGCTTCTGTCTTACGGCCTTTGCCACCGCTCAGAATTCTCAATTGAAAATTTTAGATAAACCAAAACCTGCATTGCATGAGGTATCTGACCCGCAAGCCGAGGCGGTCATTCAAAAAGCAATCAAAAATCTGGGCGGCGAAAAATATCTGAATGTGAAAACACAGATCGGACGCGGCAGGTTCAGTGTCATTCGCGATGGTGCGGTGATATCCTTTCAAACTTTTACCGATGTCATCGTTTATCCGGACAAGGAGCGGACCGATTTCAAAGGCAGCGGAGTCCGTTCGGCCCAGGTCAATATCGGAGATACGGGTTGGGTGTATGACGGAGATCAGGAAGCGATCAGGGAACAAACGCCGGAACAGATCGAAAATTTCAGACGCGGAATTCGGGTCAGTCTTGATAATCTGCTGCGCGGACATTGGAAAGGTGATGCCGAGCTAACGTATGTCGGCCGCCGCCAAGCTACGCTCGGTAAAAGAAACGATGTTCTGAAGCTAATCTATAAAGACGGAATGACGGTCGAATTTGAATTTACGTCGGACGAAGCAATTCCCGTCAAAGCGATCTACAGCCGGGAAATGGCAGACGGTTCGACGGTGAAGGAAGAAGACCGGTATGCTCAATTTCACGAATTCGGCGGCATAGGAACACCTTTCATCATTGACCGGACCACTGACGGTAAACCGACCTCTCGCATAAATTACGAATCGATCGAATTCAATAAAAAGATCCCCGATTCGGTGTTTGCCAAACCTAAAGACGCCAAATCCCTGAAAAAAGGCATAAAGCTTTGACCGCAATAGAAAAAAGGGGCCGTCTGAAAAGTTGGATCATATCTGTGTATTTCGGTTTTAGGTCTGTGTATTCTGTGGTATTTCCTGATGTTTGCAGGATATAAACCACAGAATACACAGAATAAAGACACAGAAAATGACTTTTCAGACACCCTCATTTGGGGATGATCTGCTTCTGCGATCAAATGAATGCAAAATCGTATTGTTGCTGATGAATGGCTTTATCCGCCGTCAGATCAACATTGCCGAGATATGCTTCGATCTCTTCAAATACCGCCCGCTCGACACCATTTAGCGCCTTTGCGACCTCCGGGTGAACACGCAGCGTAGTTTGCCGGACATCATCAAGTTGTTTTGCCATGCGGCGGGCATCTGCCAATATCTCATAGCAGACGGTTGACGGCGATTTGATCCAACCGGCCCCCTCACAATATTCGCAGGGAGCACACATTGTGCGTTCGAGCGACTGCTTGACGCGCTTGCGGGTCATTATTATCAACCCAAAATCATTGAAAGAAAGTACCTTGGTCGGCGATTTATCACCGGCCAACGCCTCTTGCAATGCCTGCGAGACCTTATGCCGATTGCGGCGGTCCTCCATATCGATCAGGTCTAGAACAATGATGCCGCCCAGATCGCGGAGCCGGATCTGGCGGGCGATCTCCTCGACCGCCTCCATATTGGTGCGGGTTATCGTATCTTCTAAACGGGCATTTCCTTTGCCGACAAATTTACCCGTATTGACATCAATGGCCACCAAAGCCTCGGTTTGGTTTATAACGAGATAGCCGCCGGATTTCAGCCAAACGCGTGGTTTAAGCGCCTTATCTATCTCTTCCTGAACACCGTAGGCTTCAAGGATCGGTTCATCACGTGTATAAAGTTTCACCCGATTGACCATGCGCGGTTGAATGCGGTTAATGAATTCGACCGTCCGCAGATATTCTTCTTCGCTGTCCACGCGAATGGCGGTAAAATCATCGGAAAGCTGGTCGCGAAGGATCCGCTGCACAATGTCGAGATCCTGATGGACCAGGGCCGGCGATTTCGCCTTTTCAGACGTTCGCTTGATGTCTTTCCACGTCCGCACCAGATATTTGGCGTCTTGTCTCAGATCTTCCTCAGAAATTCCGATTCCCGCTGTACGAACGATAAAGCCTCCCGAAGGGATCTCTTCATCCTGGCGGATGCGTTGGATCAATGTACGCAGCCGGCCGCGTTCGTTCGACGATTCGATCTTGCGCGAAACACCAAGGTGCTCGATCGTCGGCATATAGACCAAATAGCGGCCGGGCAATGCAATGTGCGACGTGATGCGGGCACCCTTACGAGCGATCGGCTCCTTTGCGATCTGCACGAGGATCTCTTGCCCCTCGCGAAGCAGGTCTGAGATGGTCGGCGATGGGCGCCGTTCGCCGCGATCTCCGCGGTCATTACGATCTCCGCGCTCACCGCCGCGTTCTGCTCCGCGGTCGCGCTGACGATTCTCCCGTCCATCACGATTCTCTCGACCCTCGCGATTGTCTCTTCCTTCGCGATTGTCTCTTCCTTCGCGATTGCTATTGCGCCGACTGTTGTTGCGGCCCCCGCTTTCGCGAGTTTCTTTCGGTTCCGGCTGGTCCTCGGTTTCGACAACCGCGACTTCTTCTTCGACCGTATCTTCTTCCGCATCGACCGTCGGATCGACGTTCGGCGCTTCGGTGATGTCGATGTCCTCGTCAGGCTCTGCATTAGGGGCATCCGTTACTTCTTCGCCATTTTCGGCGCCGCCCTCGCTCTTTCGGCGATTGTTGTTGCGCCGGCGGCCGCGTCCGCCCCGGCGAACAGCCATTTCAGCCTTTTCTTCGGGTTCGCTTTCGCTGGCTTCGGCATCTGCTAATGTGTCTTCCGCATTAGCTTTTTTCGAACGGCCTTTCCCTTTAGCTGCGGCCTTTGGCTTTGCCGCCGCCTTGGCTTTTGTTTTCTTTGCGGGCTTTTCTGCGGTTTCCTCTGATTCAACGACCGCCGCTTCTTCTTCGATGGCGGTCTCATCAGCTTTTTTCGATCTGCGCGATCGAGCAGACTTTTTCGCCTTTGCCGTCGGCTCCGGCGTTTCCTCTTCGTCCGCGATGCGTTCGAACATCCCGCCGCCGGTCACCTCCGCCAGCAGCGAACCGACCTCTGCCTGCGGAATTGCTTCCATATCAAATTCAATTGCCCGCACCTTATCTGCGATCGATTCTTGTCGGTAGGCGTCTTTGAACAGCTCGCCCGGCCCTTCTTCGTCGGCATCCACGATACGTTCAAAACCGGAATCGGTTGGTATTTCGAAGTCTGCCTCGATAAATTTCGATTCGCGGCCGGATCTTCCATCGATCACCTCGACCGCTTCGACAGCCACGGCCTCAAATTCGTCCGCGTCGTCGGTTGCTTCGATCTCCCGCGTTTCTATATGTTCGCTTTGACGGTCGCCGCGGCCGCGTCTGCCGCGCGAACGCCCTTTGCGTTCATTTTGTTTTTCTTCGGTTCCTTCGCCCGCATCGACCGCGGCGGCCAACGGTTCAGTTATTTCCTGGGCAGATTCCATCTGCTTTTCGCGTTCCAAACGGCGACGCTCGATCTGGTCGTTTGCTTCGCGCTTGGCATCTTCGGGCGAGCCTTTTTTCGATTTCTCCATCACGATGCGTTCGATCTCTTCTTCTTCGTCGAAGAAATCGGATACATACAAGAATGCATCGCGCTCAAGCCCGATCGAAACAAAGGCCGATTGCATACCAGGCAAGACCCGCTGCACCCGACCCTTATAGATATTACCGGCAATGCCGGAATTTTCTTCGCCGCGTTCGATATAAAATTCGGTCACTCGGCCATTGTCCAAGATCGCGATCTTTTTTTCGCGACCGTTGACGCTAATGATCAACTCTTTTCCCATATTTGATTGTTATTCCTTGTTCGAGAAAAATAATCGGTTACCGATCTAGTAAGGAGTTGTGTAATGCGAACGGATTGCCGGGCGGATGATGACGAGATCGCCGCCGCGATAAGCAGCAGCACAGATTTTTGAGCGTGTTAAAGGATAAACCTGTCCGGCCGCACGTTTTCGCAACCGAAATATTGATCTATTTTTCACGCAGGAATCTCTTTATTCTCAAAAAAACCGCTATGGGTTCCTTTTGAACTCAGGGAGCACATATCGATAATGATCGTGCTCGACCCTTTCTAAAATCTGTTCGGCCCACTGGCCGAAGTGTAATATCTGTCCGGTCTGCCCGATTCGCAAGGCTTTTCTTCCTTTCGGCAAACTCTTGACAAGTATAATACAAAATCATTTTTCAGCAAATCAAAATAAGCGGTCTCGATATCAGTGAACGAATTCGCCGCCATATGCCTGCCTCAAACCTTGGCCTTTTATTCCATACCGAAAGCGAAAATGCGGTATTCCTCCGCGGTGGTCATACCTGATCGATACCTTATGCAGCCCGGCTTTTAACGGCACGATCGCCGACCCTATTTTTCGCTCGGCCGTTCCGCTCATATCGATAACGGCTGTGTCACCTAATAGGAGGGCGGCGTTCCACGTTGAATCCAGCTGCAATTCGTAAACTCCATCGGTAGGGATCCTGAGATAGCCGTCAAATTGAACGGAAAAGGGTTTTGATTGATCCGCACGCTGGGCAAATTGTGTCAGCAAGATCGAACGTGTTTCGCCGCTGGCCGGATTTTGATCGCTGCCGGGAGCAAAAAGCGCATATTTAAGGCCCGGTTCGTTCGCCTCCGTTTGATCGGGTTCGCGCAGCGTTCCACGAACAAATGTCGCGGCATAGACGGAACTGGAGCGCCCATTAGGAAGCACCACGATGGTTTTTAGCGTTTTGACATCGCCGACGTCCATTTTCATTTTGAACGGCCCTTTATATTCTTCAGCGGTCTTTGCATTCGGCGTCGATCCATCAATGGTGTAGAAGACAGCGGTGCCCGGCCGCGGCTCCAACCGCACGGTCACTTCTGCTTCACCGGTCACAACATTCTGCAAACCGCCCGGTTCCGGTATGCGGTAGTTCACATTCTGCTTGTCCAGCATTGGAAGGCGGGCCGTAAGCCGACGTTCAAAATCAGCAAAATTGCGTCCAGCTTTTTGTGACCAAACTGCCTCTGCCAACGCCAGCATTCGCGGAAAAGCCATATATTCGACCGCAGCCGGCGTTTCAATATATTCGGTCCAGATATTTGCTTGGCCGCCGATGATATATTTTGCCTCTTCGGCATTAAGTTCGGGTGGAACCGGATCAAATTCGTAAACTTTTGAAAGTGGTACGTATCCGCCGATATTTAGCGGTTCATAGGCGGGGTCGCCTTGGCCATAATCCAGATAGGCGAAGTCTGTCGGCGTCATTATCACATCGTGTTTTTGCTTTGCCGCCTCGATGCCGCCTTTCATTCCGCGCCAGCTCATAATGGTCGCGTTCGGAGCAATGCCGCCCTCAAGTATCTCATCCCAACCGATGATCTTTTTGCCTTTTGAATTAACGAATTTTTCCATTCGACGGACAAAATAGCTCTGCACTTCGTGTTCGTCCTTAAGGTTTTCACGCTTTTTCAGTTCCTGAACGTAAGCTGATTCTTTCCAATAATCCTTCAGGACCTCATCGCCGCCGATGTGGACATAGGGCGAATCAGGGAAAAGTTTTATTGTCTCGTCCAGAACGTCTTCAAGAAATTTAAAGGTTTCTTCGGTCGGGCAGAATACTTCTTTGAAAATGCCCCACGTCTTTTTCACTTCGAACGTATAGTCCGGTGAGGCACAACCTTTTCCCAGCTCCGGATACGCCGCAAGTGCCGCCGAGGCATGGCCGGGCAATTCGATCTCCGGCACAACGGTTATGTAACGAGCCTTGGCATAACGCACGACGTCCTTTATCTCTTCTTGTGTATAAAACCCCTCTACCGGGCGGCCGTCGCCCTTGAAAGTGGTCGAATATCGTCCTTCATGGCTTTCGGGCCGTTTCGACCCGATCTCCGTCAGCTTAGGATATTTTTTTATCTCAATACGCCAGCCCTGATCGTCCGTCAAATGCCAGTGAAAATAATTGAGCTTAAACTGCGACATCAGATCAATGTACTTTTTAATAAATTCGACCGGCATAAAATGCCGCGAAACATCCAAATGCATCCCGCGATATTTGAAACGCGGCGAATCTTTGATGCTCATCGCAGGAATATTTACCGGGCCGGTATATTCAGGCGGCAGAAGCTGCATCAACGTTTGGACCGAATAGAAAAGCCCCGCAGCTCCGCCGGAAACATTTATTGTTTTATCCGCTACATCGATCGTGTATGCTTCGCCGGCTTTCTGATCGACATTTTGAAAGATAATGGCATTCGAAGAATGTTTTTTGTCGGTAAATTCGATCTTGAATCCATAGCGCGCCAACAGCAGATCATTGAGCAGGCCCGCCATCTCTCGGCCGGTCCGGTCTGCGGCAACGATCTTCGTTTTTTGATCGAAACGAAACGTTCCGGTTCGCTTTGTCACCGAGGCCGGTTGCGGAACTATATTGATCTGTTCTGCTTGCCCGAAATTGGCCGAAGCAAAAAATAGCGAAATAGCTGCAGCTATAAGAAGATGTTTCATAGATCTATTCAACATTTGACTGGAACGTACGCAATCCAGTCGTTTTGTTGCACGCGAGTGGCGTGCGTTCCAGTCGTTGCGGTCAAAGAAATTTCAGCAATTCTGTCAGTTCCAGCGGCATTTCACAAGTAAAAGAGAGGCGTTCGCCGCTTTTGGGGTGAGTAAATGAAAGCTTTTCGGCGTGGAGAAAAACGCGTCCGAGCCGCTCGACGACTTTTTTTATATCGCCATTGGCGATCGTATTGTCGCGGCCCTCATTGTAGGTCGGATCGCCGACGACCGGGTGATTTATAGATGCCATGTGAACGCGTATTTGATGCGTTCGGCCGGTCTGTATCTCCACCTGAACCAATGCGAACTTTTCAAATCGCTGACGGACCTTCCATAACGACGTCGCCTCGCGGCCGTTAGCAGCAACCGTCATTTTGGTTCGATGCCACCGATCGCGGGCGATCGGCCGGTCAATGCGGCCGGCCTTTAGCTCCGGCGAACCATGGACAAGCGCGATATAGCTTTTGAAAACCTCGCGCTTTCGAAATTGCCCCGCAAGTTCATCCTGCGTTCGTTCATCTTTGGCAACCAGAATAAGGCCGGATGTATCTTTATCAAGACGATGGACTATTCCTACGCGATGTCCATTTTCGGTCGTTTCGCCTTTTAGGCCAAAATGCCAGGCAATTGCATTCGCCAATGTGCCTGAGGGGACACCCGCCCCCGGGTGGACGATCATTCCCGCCGGTTTATTAATAACCGCCAAAAACTCGTCTTCGTAAACTATATCAAGCGGAATATTCTCCGGCTCAAAGCGCGCCGTTTCCGCTTCGGTCAGCTCCGCATCGACCTCATCTCCGGGCTTAAGCTTATACGAAGATCGGACGGGTCTTTGATTTACAAGCACGTCACCGTCATCGATCAATCTCTGGATCTGAGACCGGGACCAATTTTCGATATAAGCGGCAAGAAACACATCAAGACGAGTGTTTCTATCTGCTTCTTCGGCAATTAGATTAATGATCGGGTCCAAAATTTTATAAAGGTCGTCGCTTTTTCAGCGGATCAAAGGTTGTTTAGAAAAGCGTTGTTTTCGCAAGCGAACGAACATGAACACGATCGATGAAAACGCCACCAGCAAACTTACCAGCTGTGATGTGGAAAGGCCCGTCGCCGTCGTCAATCCCCACAGATCGCCGCGCGGATCGTCTCGCAAAAATTCGATCAAAAAGCGAAAGATCGAATAGATGATCCCGTAGGCGATCAAGACCTGGCCATCAAATTTTTTGTGGCGGTGGAGCCAAACCAAAAACCCAAATACCGCCAACATCGTGAAAGATTCGATCAACTGAGTCGGATGAAGGTGAACGCCGTCGGCGACCGGAACGCCGGTGTATTCGTGGCCCTTTTCGCTAAAATGAACTCCCCACCATAGGGTGGTCGGCTTTCCCCAACAGCAACCCGCCGCAAAGCATCCTTGCCGGCCAAAGGCCTGACCGAGCGCAACGGCAGGTGCGAAGGCATCGGCAACCTTCCAAAACGGCAGTTTATAGAATTTGATCAGCAGCACAACGGCGAGAAACCCGCCGATCAATCCTCCGTAATAGACGCCCCCGGAGCGCAAAAAATCGAGCGAGAATAGATGCGTATCCGGTTCAACCAGATACATCAAAAACTTTGAACCAACTAAGCCGCCGAGTAGTGTCCATAGACCAAGGTCATAAATGCGTTCGCGCGGAAGACCGTCTTTTGCAGCCAATCTTGAAGCAGCGAAAAGGGCAAAAAGCATTCCCGCTGCCAGCCATATGCCATAGCTCGTGATCGGGAAACTGCCAATGCGAAAAAGTTCTGGGTACATCTATCAATCCTTAGAGCACGAACACCTGCCGAAAGATGTCCGCATACGCCGCCTTAGGCAGCAGCATCCATCTCCTTAGCCGCATCTTCGCGCCTTTTGGTCAAGAACATATCTATCATCAGCAAAAGGGCACCGGTCACAATAGCTATATCGGCCACATTAAAGGTCGGATAGTGCCATGAACCGAACTGTACATCGATAAAATCGATCACAAACCCGAGCCTCATCCTATCAGTAACATTGCCGACTATGCCGGCTAAAAGCAAAGCCAATGCCCCGAGAACACGGTCGTCATTGCGCGGAGTTCGCCAAAAGAAATAAAGGACCAGTGCCGCAGCAATGAATGCCACCATCGAAAGCCCCCACCGACCCGTGTCGCCGTGGTCATCGAGCATAGAAAATGCGACACCCGTATTGGTCGCATATACCAAATTCAGAAATCCCGGTATCAGCGGCATATCGCCTTCAAAACGAAGCCGGCGCACAGCCCAAGCCTTGGTCGTCTGATCGACCATGAACACTGCTCCGGCTATGCCTAGATAACCTATCTTCCACAAAACGTTTGCTTTTGTCACTATGCCAAGTTTAGTGCATATGAGGCAAAATTCCAATAGAGATCCCTTAGCCTCTTTTTGGCGTTTTAGCGTTTTGAACCAAAGCGAAAGGTCAAACCGGCGCTTATTGTTATCGGGTAGCCCGGAGTGGCGTGTATCCGTTCGCCGACAGGTGATCCGGATCCCGGCAAAACGCGCGATTCAAAATAGTTCTGTGTTTCGTAGTATCGTTTGTTGAGAAGATTGTCGATCGAAAAATTGAGGTCGAGCCATCGTTTCAGCCGCTTGGTCATTGATACGTCAACTACGTCGTTTCCGGCCGCTCTGATCGTCGGGTCTTCGCCGTCAAGCCTGTAGTTTGAGATATGCCGCCAATTTACGAACGCGTTGAATCCGCGGATCTCGCCAATAACGACACCGGCGTTTGCTACTGTGTGCGGCGCGGAATCGACGACGATCCGTTTTCCGTCTCCTGTAAATTCGCCGGGGTAATAGGCTTTTATCACCTGCGTAAGCCCGGCGTTAAAACTGAGGTGTCTCGTAAGCCGGACAGCATTGCGAAATTCAAGTCCGTAGGACCGCGACCGGCCGGCAAATTCGATGGTGCCGTCATCCGGAATATACACTTGTTCATTTGAACGGTCGATCAAAAACGACATAAACACCGCTGAAATGCGCCGCCCGTTATACGACGTGCCGAACTGGTAGAAGTCCGTTGTTGCTATCTTCGGCCCGCTCGGATCTCTGATCACACCTCGCGCATCCTGGCTTGAAATGCCCCGGCCATAATTGGCATAAAAGCTTATTGGAACCCTTTCGAAAGGTGTGAGGGCAACCGCTAATTTCGGTTGGAATCTTCCCGCACTCTCACGTCCATCTAAGATCAAGGCGCACGGATTTGCCCTGTTGACCGGATCAGCAAAGCTGCTGTTGCAAGCTGAGCCCGGCTTTTGCTCCGGGCCGGTTTCTATGCCGCCAAGTTCAAATCCGTCAACTTTATACACAAAGCTATCAAAGCGCAGACCGGCTTCGATGTGCAGATGCCCGTCCAATAGATCCAAAGAGTTCTGCACATATCCCGAAAAATTGTTTACCTTGGCATTCGCTTTCGTCAAAAGCACCTTCGGATTGTCGATGTTTTCCGGAAAGAATTTGCGGTTCGGATTACGAGAAACGGTCGGGTAAAGTCCAACGTTTATCTGATTTAACAGCATTCCGCCGCCGACGGTTAAAACCGAAGAATCTCTTCCCCATTTATACGGCAAGATGTATTGCACATTTGCAGTTTGCTGTAGCCGGCTGTCGTGCTGCTGTATCTCGTCGCCGTAGATAGGATCGGCTAAAAAGAATGTGAAATTTGAAAAGAGATCAAACAGAGTTCGATTTAAATACGCATCCGCTCTAAAGGTCGCCCCGCTGTCTGCCTCGTGCCGAAAGAAGACACCTACCGTACCAAGTTTTACTTTGCCGCCGTTCTCCGGATCGATCGCACCAAACCGATCCAATCGACCTTCGATAACCTCGTCCAGCGGTATCTGGCCGGAAGAATAGAAATTATTTCTGCCAAAATTGAACTTTACGCCCAAGGCTCTTTGCTCACTTGATCTGTACGTAAAATTTCCCGAAACATTGTCCCGGCGATATTTCAACGGATGGTCGAAAGGGCCGTCCGTGTAGCTTGGTTCATAGGCAACGAACCCTTCGGTAGCTCCCCATTTTGGGCTGTAAGCAAAAAATCCGCGAAACGTGTTAAAGGCGCCGCCTTGCAGCCTGACAGTGAACAGGTCCGGCAACTCTTCTTTCTGACGGATCTGAACTACGCCAAGCCCCGAAAAATCGCCGTAAACCGCTGAGAATGGGCCATTTATTATCGATACGTCCTGAACCAATTCCGGCGAAAGCGATTTGAGATTGCCGAGATATCCTTGGCCGTGGCCCTGCGTGCCCTGATTTTGCTGAAAATTATCGACCATTATTTTCAAACCGCCGTTGACCCCGCCGTGGTCAGTATTGAACCCGAAACGACGTATTTCGAGCGATTTTCCACCGCCTTCGTGCTGGCCCGCATTGATCCCTGCGTTTAAAGTAAAGATGATCTGATCATCTCGAGTAAAAAGTGAGTTCCGATATATGACATCATTTCGGTATTCAATTTCCGGCGAAAGACTGTCGCCTTCGATCGTTACATTTTCAGCGATCGGAGCGATCCGATAGCTGACCTTCAAGACAAGCCTATCCGCCGCGGCGACCGCAGATATCTTAGTTGCATTTTCGTTAAAGATTCTTCCAACGACCGAAATTGTTAATGGTTCCCCGGGCACATCCGCACGAAAATATCCTTCGCTGTCGGTAGTAGCGGTGGCTATTTCCGAACCATCTTCGCCGACGATAGATATTTTGGCATTTGGAATACGTTGGAATTGCGGATCTACCACAATGCCTGACGCCGTCCTAGTAAGTTGCGAAAAAGCCGCGGTCGAAGAAAGAAACGAGATCAATAAGCAGCCTATGATAAAAGCGATACGACGCATAAAAACAACTCTCCCAGTAGCACGTTTTGAATAATCGTAACACGCTGGCAGGGTCTATGCACGTCCGGATCAGGCAATATCTGAAGAAGGGAGCGTAAGAAACAATTTGCCGTTTTTAATACCTTTTAGGCTGATAAGCTTGTTGGCGAGCCCGGCAATGTCGCTTGCTTTGCCGCGAAGAGCGATAATTTCCATACAGTCATCGTGGCTGACATGCATATGCATCACGGAAAGAATGATGTCGTGCTGTTCGTGCTGAATGTCATTCATCTGCTGAAGAAGTTTTCCGGCGTGGTGGTCATAGATCAGCGTCAAACTGCCGAGAACCTCGGAATTATCTTGGATCGATATTTTTTCCTTGATCAACGCGTCGCGGATCATATCTCTAAGAGCCTCTGACCGGGTAGGATACCCCCGCTTTTCCACGATCTCGTCAAATTGCTCCAATAGTGAAGGCTCGATGCTGACGCCAAATCGGACAAGTTCATTCATAAGCGAACATTATAGCGGCCTATATCGTAATACAAAAATATTGGTAAATTTTCATTATGAAGTAGCGGTCCGCAGGAAAAAAATTTTTGATTGTTTGAGCAATTTACTATATCTTTGAATACCAGACGATCTTTAAAAAGAGGTACCTTTAACTATGGCTTTGATCCAATTCGTCAACAATTACCAAGACCTTTCGACCGATAAGGGATATCAGTTCAAATTTAATTGCGATAAATGCGGCAATGGCTATATGTCGCAATATCAGCCATCTTATATCGGTGCGGCAGGTTCGGTTCTGCGGGCGGCGGGCAGCATCTTTGGCGGTTGGGCAAGTTCGGCCGGACATTCCGCCTATGAAATGCAGCGGGCGGTAGGCGGCAAGGCACACGATTCGGCATTGCAAACGGCGGTTCAGGAAGGCAAACAGCACTTTCATCAATGTTCCCGATGCGGAAAATGGGTCTGTCCGGAAGCCTGCTGGAACGACAAAGCAAACCAGTGTGAAACGTGCGCTCCGCGATTTGACGAAGAACTTGCTTCGGCCCAGGCACAGGCGAAAGCTTATGCCCTGAAAAACCAAATGCAAGATGCGGCGATGAAATATAATTACGCCTCAGAGGTGGACATGAGCCCTGAAAGCCAAACTGCTTCTTCGCAATATGTTAAGCCTTCGGGCCCGGACGTGATCGCCTGTTTCGCGTGTTCTTATCCGATGTCGCCAAATGCGAAATTCTGTCCGGAATGCGGCGTTCAATCAGAGAACGTAAAGCCCAAATGTCCAAAATGTTGGGCGGAGATGGATGTAACGACCAAGTTCTGTCAGGAATGCGGTACCGGCGTTCGTTAGCGACATTGCTTTAAAATAATTAGATCGGCGGAGGAAGTTAAAATTCTTCTTTCGCCGATCTTTTATTTTTGCCGCCGCGGCTATTCTTTCATCAATTCTACACAGCGGCCGACCGATTCGTCAGCCTTCAGCGTTGGTTCCCAACCCAGCACATCTTTGGCTTTGCTGACATCCGGGATACGGATGCGAACGTCATCTTTAAAGGACATTTTTGATTCGAATTTCAATTCACCCTCAGCATCGACCAAACCATTTTCCTTCGCCTTTTCATAGATGATCCCGGCAAGAGCCTTCATCGAAATAGGTTCGGGATTTCCCAGATTGAATATCTCATTTTCTGCTCGAGCGTCGAACGAGAAATCTGCTATGCCGCGAGCAACGTCGCCGATCCATGTAAAACAGCGGATCTGTTCGCCATCGCCGATAATGGGCAGGGTAGTTTGTTTCTCGACGATAATGTGTTTAATGTAATCAGCAAAAACGTGGCTGGTGCCAAGTTCCGATTCACCTTTTTCGTGCGGCGTGATGATGTTGAACGGTCGCCAAATGGTGAAATTCATTCCGTGTTGGCGGTGAAATGCCTGGGTCAAACGTTCGCCGACCAATTTGCTCAGCCCGTAATCGGTCGAAGGAATGAGCGATTCATCGACGTCGGCTTCCTTGCTCGGATGAGTTTGACACCGCTCATAGACCATCGAAGAGCTGATATACACCATTTTATTGATTCCGTTCTTCAACATGCTTTCCAAAATATTCGAATGCAGCGTGATATCTTTCGACAAGATATCTGCCGGATATTTATGAAAGCCGCCGACACCGTAGATCAAAGCCGCCGCCTGAATAACGGCATCGACACCGGCCACTACCTGATCAACGAATTCGCGGTCGGTAAGGTCGCCGCGGACGAATTCATAATCGCGTTCGCGTTCGATCTCACCATACCGGGCAAAATTATCGACACCTTTAACGGTGTGGCCTTTTTCCAAAAGCAGCGGAATTACCGCCTGCATCAATGAGCCCTCTGAGCCCGTGACTAAAATTTTCACAATCGCATCCCCTCAAAAACAGTAGTTTTATAATTTTTGTTGTCTTCGACGACGGCTTTGAACAAATTAATGTCCAATCCGCGTTCTGCTACCAGTGCTGCCATAGCGCTGGTATCTTTCGGCAGGCACATGCCCCCAAATCCGCGAAGATTATCATTACAGTCGAGATATTTATTGAAGATGTGTTCGCGCTGAACCATTGCATTTTTGACCTTTGAATAATCCGCCCCGGTCGCCTGGCAAACCTCGTAAAAGGCATTGGCAAAGGTTATCAGCGTCGCGTTATACACATTGTTGAAATACTTTGATATTTCGGCTTCGGTCGGTGAAAGCTTGATGAATTTTTCAGGAAAATAGCCATGCGATTCTTTCACCACTTCAAAAACTTCGTCCGATTCGGTTCCGATGATACAGATATCGTGGTTATCGGTAAAATCGATGATGGCAGCGCGTTCGCGTAGAAATTCGGGCACATGGCATATCTTGTCGTTGCCAAATTGCTGCTGCAGCCGCACGGTCGTGCCCGGCACGATCGTCGATTTTGCGGCGATAACGCCCGGGAAGTTGTATTTATTGACCAATTCGTCGACCACGCTTTCAAGCACGGATGTGTCGCAATGGCCGTCTGCGCGCTGCGGCGTGGGAACGCAAACATAGACCACTTCAGCCCCGAGCACGTCCTCGATGCTGGTTCCGTCTTTGATATCGTGGCCAGAAACTTGGTGGCCAAGCTTTTCAAAACCGTATTTGACGGCAGAACCGACAATGCCCAATCCGATAACACCGATCTTCATAGAAAAAAATTACCTCTCCAACGCTCGCCACAGGGCGAAAAACAAGTTTTGCCGCAGCAAAGTTGCGGCGTAAACGAACTTTGAAATGAGCTAACGGGGTTGATTCGATAAAGGCGAAGGCAAGAATGTTGCAGCCGATGATGTTCGAAAAAAATGCCGTTCTTTAAATATGCTCCCAATAAAATAGACTATAAGTTGTTTTAGGCCGCCGCTCAAGCCGTTAACGGCCGCGAAACATACGGGTCTCACTTTTCGGCCGACGCCAGTTTTGCGGGTGCGGCCGCGTACTTGCCGCTTTCGGCCATGTCGGAGGGCAATTCGCCATGTGTGCCGTCAACCGTTACAGCCGCCTCGGGTAATATTCGGTTGAACGTCATTCTGATCAACGTTTCATCGGCCTTTTCCACTCCGGCCGCAAATTCACTTATCATGGCGGCTACCTGCTCATTTGAATAGGCCGCTATCCGGCCGATGTAGATCTTCGGATTCAGAGTTTTCAGAAGATCTTCGCCGGTGATCTCTAATTCTTCAAAAAGTTTTTCACCTTTTCGCGCACCCGTAAAAATGATATCTATGTCTTCGTAAGGTGTCAGCCCGGAAAGCCGGATCATATCCTCCGCGAGATCCAAAATGCGGACCGGCGTGCCCATGTCCAAAATGAAGATCTCGCCGCCCGTGCCCAACGCCCCGGCCTGGAGAACCAACTGGGAGGCTTCGGGGATGGTCATAAAATACCGCGTCATTTTCGGATCGGTGACCGTTATCGGCTGGCCCTTTTCGATCTGTTCGCGAAATATAGGCACCACCGAACCGGCCGAACCAAGTACATTGCCGAACCGCACAGCCATATATTTTGTATCGTAAAGTTGGTTCAGGCCCTGTACTACGATCTCAGCCACGCGCTTTGACGCTCCCATAACCGAGGTCGGATTGACCGCCTTATCGGTTGATATCAGCACAAAAGCTTCGGCACCGTATTCGCCGGCCATGCGGCCGATCTGGCGGGTCGCAAAAATATTGTTCTTGACCGCCTCTGCCGAATTGTTTTCCATCAGATGCACATGTTTGTGCGCCGCGGCGTGAAAGATGATCTGCGGTCGATACTTTTCAAATATCTCACGCATTCGGCTTTCATCATTTACATCCGCTAACAGCGGTAATGCCGTAGAACCGACCGCAGCGGCTTCCATCTCTCGCGATATCTGAAACAAAAAGAATTCGGACCGCTCTGCCAACAAAAGCTGTTCTGGCCGATAATTTGCTATCTGGCGAACCAATTCTGATCCTATCGACCCGCCCGCACCCGTCACCATCACCCGCTTGCCGGATAACAATTCGTGAAGATTTTGGTCATCCAGCCGCACGGGCTCGCGTCCTAAAAGGTCTTCGATCTGAACGTCGCGAATACGGCTGACCGATACGCGTCCATGGGCTATCTCATTGAGGCTGGGCACTATTTGCGTTGAGACCGGCAGCTCCGAACACACATTCAGGATGCGGCGGATATCGCCGCCCTGAGCGTGGTCGATGGTTATTACCACGCTTTCTATATTCATTTCTTCGACCAAACGAGGCAAGTCGTGGGTCGTGCCCAAAACGCGATAACCGCCCACACTACCGCCTTTTTTTTGCGGATCATCATCGACCAGGCCGTATATTTCCAGATCACCATCCGCATGTCCGCGGATCTCTTTTGCCAAGGTCGCTCCCATCCGGCCGGCTCCGACCAGCAATGTCGGCCGACGCTTTACCGGACGCCGTTTGCCCAACGGGCCCGATGGTTTATCGCTTAGTTCGTAAACGAACCGGCGCATGACCCTTACGGCCATCAATCCGCCGAATGCAAGCACCGTATCGATCAAAATAACGGAGATCGGCACCTGCCATATTTTGAAATCCGAATATTCCAGCAAAAACCGAAGGACAAGCAAAATGAACGCCGAAATGACCGCCGCCTTAAGAAACGTGTTTACATCCTGAATGCTGACATAACGCCAAAGAATGGAATAGGCACCTACCAGAAACAACGAAGAAAACTGTATGAAAACAACGAACGGCAATTGGGCCAACGCACCCTCCGCATAAAAATCTTCCATGCGAATGTTGAACGCCGGCATATATGCCATCATGAACGCCGTGCAGAGCACAATAATGTCCGCAAAAAACTGTACCGGACGGCGCAAAAACCAGATCTTCGTTTTAAATGATTCCTGTTCTAGCACATTGCGAAGGAACCGTGTGGGCGATTCGCTATACCCCAAAAGAGACTAATTTTCGCGTCCATTCCCGGATATACAGAAATGCCGCTTTATTAGTACTATACACACAGCATACAACGAAATAGCAAAAAGGTTGAATCAAAGCCCGTTGTGGTTTATTCTTGACGCTTGTTTGCCCGAGGTTTTCTAATGCGTATTTTTTTTATTCTATCAGCCATTGTTTTAGGTTCCGTCGCGGCTCTTGCCCAACCGCCGGCCGATGATCCGCTTTCGCCAAAGGGTTATCTGATCGGTCCCGGCGATGAGATAACCGCTAAAGTGCTTGGCGAACAACAATTCGATTTTGTAGCGGCCGTTGATGAGGACGGCAAGCTCGAGGTGCCGTTCTTTGACCAGCCGATAGTTGCCAAATGCCGCACAGAACGGGAACTTCGCGGCGATATTACTAAACTGCTCGCCAAATATTTGAAATCTCCGCAGGCCAGTATCCGCGTTACACAACGCAACAGCCGGCCGCCGGTCAGCATCTATGGCGAAGTTCGCCAACAGCAGCAGGTAAACCTGACCCGCCGGGCCCATTTGCTCGAACTGATCTCTTTTGCCGGCGGCGTTACCGACAAAAGCGGCGGCATGGTCCAGGTATTTCGAACACGCGCTCCGTTATGCACCGAATCAGAATCCTCGGCAAATTGGAAAGCCGCGGGCAGCGATGATCTCGACGTGCCTTCGCGCATCTACAGCCTGGCAACGCTCCGCGAGGGACGCGAAGAAGCAAACCCCGAAATTTTCCCCGGTGATATCATCATCGTTCAAAAGGCAGCTCCGGTTTACGTCACCGGCGAGGTCATCCGCCCGGGCGAACTTAATATTCCCGAAGGCGGACTGCCGTTGACACAAGCGATCGCCATGGCCAGCGGGATCACCCGCGAAGCAAAGACCAAGAATGTTAAGATAACGCGCCGCAAGGTCGGTTCGACGCAGGCGGATGTGATCTTGGCAAATTACGCCGAGATAAAGGGTGGAAAGCAGCCGGACATCATGTTGGAGCCGTTTGACATAGTTGAGGTAGATAAAGCTCCGAAGAGCTTTATGACGTATCTGACAGAATTTGCGACCGGTGCCGTTAACCGCGTTCCGATACCGATCAGGCCTTTCTAGCGGCCGCATTGGCCTCGTCATACATGCGGTCGATCTGAGATCTGTATTTTTCGTCGATAACGCGGCGTTTTATTTTGAATGTCGGTGTCAATTCGCCGCCATCGACGGAGAATTCTTGCGGAAGCAACTCGAAACGCTTTACCTTTTCGTATTTTGAAAGCCCCTCATTCGCAATATCTACTTGCCGCGCAAAAAGGTCCTTGATCCTGTCATCATCTATCATCTGCTGTGGCGTTTGCAGGCCGGCGATGCCTTTATGTTCGACATATGCGGCAAGCTGATCGAAATTCGGCACGATCAGAGCTCCCGGAAATTTGCGGTTATTTCCTATCAACACAGCTTGGCTGACAAATCGTGAGGCTCTCAGGCTCTGTTCGATCGGTGTCGGGGCGATATATTTTCCGCCCGATGTCTTGAACAATTCTTTTTTGCGGTCGGTGATCTTTAGATAGCCTTCGGCGTCAATGCTGCCGATATCCCCTGTCTTGAACCATCCATCGTCGGTAAAGACCTCTTCATTGGCGCCGGGCCGGTTGTAATAACCGTACATAACGCCGGGCCCGTAGGCCTCTATCTCGCCGTCTGCGGCCAACCGGACCTGCACATTCCGGATCGGGCGGCCGACCGTGCCGAGCTTGATCGCCGAACTGTTGTTCGATGAAAGCACGGGCGAAGTTTCCGTCAACCCGTAACCTTGCATTATCGGGACACCGCTGCCGGTAAAGACTAAATAGATATCGTCGGACAATGCGGCTCCGCCGGCGATGCAGGCACGGAGGCGGCCGCCGAATACGTCTCGAAATTTCGTAAAGACCAACCGGTCGGCGATACGATGTTTCAGTGTCAATGTCAGGTGCGGAACACCGCCTTGTTCGGTTGCGGCCGCATATTGTTTCGCTACTTCTATCGCCCAATCGAATATCTGCTCGCTAACGCCGCCGGCTTGGGCCGCAGTCAATTTTGCTTTTGCATAGACCTTTTCAAATATGCGCGGAACGCCGACGAAGATGGTCGGCCGCACCTCTTTCAGATTGTCCGGGGCTTTTTCAACGGATTCCGCAAAATAGACCGCCATGCCGCTGAGAAGATAGACATACATCGCGGTGCGTTCGAAAATATGCGACAACGGCAAAACCGACAACGGAATGTCGCCGGACGAAAAGTCGTATTTTTCGGCAGCGTCAATGGTATTCGAAATAATGTTCTGGTGTGTCAGCATCACGCCCTTGGGTTCGCCCGTGGTGCCGCTTGTATAGAGCATTGTCGCAACGTCTGTAGGGTCTATTCCAGCAGCGAATTCATCGAGCAGATCCGGTTGCCGATCTCTGAGGTGTTCGCCGTCGGCTTCGATCTGGGCCAAGGTTACCGCGCCGTCCGGAACGCCTTGCGTAGTATCAAAGATAACGATCTTTTTGAGCGAATCGCATTCCGGCAGGATCTCTGCCAATCGCCGATATGCCGCTGCATTCTCTATAAAGAAACAGCAGACCCGGGCATCATCAATAATATATTTGACCAGCGGCGGAGCAAGCGTCGTATAAATCGGCACGTCCAAAAACCCGCCGAATTGGCAGGCGGCGTCCGTCAGGGTCCATTCCGGCGAATTGGACGCGATAATGCCCGCCCGGTCACCTTTGCGAACACCACCGGCATAGAGCCCAAGAGCGATGTTTTCCGCTCTGCGGATCATATCTGCAGCCGATATGGGTTTCCATGCGCCATCATGTTTGCTGTTCAACATATCCGGACGCCCGCTGCGAGCCGCAGATCGAAAAAGATCGCCGATCGTTTGCGGCTCGTCTGCCAAAAGCGGTTTCCCGCGGCCTAGGAACCGCTTCGGATGTATATATGGCTGAATGGGAGATATTGTCATCTTTTCAAGACGCCTTCGAATAATACCTTCACCACCTCCGCCGCCATCGGCACAAGCGGATAGTCTTTTTTTGACAAGATCCAATTCGTCACCATTTCATCTAGCGAACCATAAAAGATCTTGGCAAAAAGAAGTGGGTTGATGTCTTCACGAAATTCGCCTTGCCGCTGGCCTTCGGCGATCGTTTGGTGGATTATGTCCAAATATTCGGAAAATCCGGCAGCTGTGAATGCTTGCATGAACTTGATCGAACCGCGCAATTCGACCTGATAGACGATCGCCATATCCCGGTCGGCGCTGAGCCGTTCAAGATGCATTTCGGCAATACGTTCGAGCTTCTTTTTCGGCGAAGCGATATGGCTTAGCTCTTGGCGGCCATCAGAAATGAATTCTTCCATGCCGCGGTCAAAAACCGAATGCAGGATCTCTTCTTTGCTTTTGAAATAAAGATAGACGGTGCCGTCGGCTATACCTGCGGCCGCGGCAATATCCGCCACCTTTGAACTGAAATAACCCTTTCCGGCAAAAACCTTTATCGCTGCTCGCAATATGGCTTCGCGTTTGTCGGCAACGGCAGAACGGGACGGCACTTTTCTGGTTTCGATCCTTACCATTTGTTCTCTTTTAATGCGGGACGTCCGCTAAGTGAATGAATCTTCATTCATTTTATAGCAGAAGATCGGCATAAAATAAAGTCTTTTCTGTATGGAATCGGGAAAATAAAGATGGCGGAGAGGACAGGACTCGAACCTGCAAGCGATCACTCGCGGTAGTTTTCAAGACTACTGCCTTACCAATTAGGCTACCTCTCCGCATTTCGAAAAGCGGCAAAGTGAGAATATACCTTAAAACTGCCGATTGCACAATGCCAAGCGTCCTGACCGAAAGCGAGCGATCTAAGGTTTGTTAATAAAAAATAGAGAATGCCTGAAAGGTCATTTTGTATGTTTGAGGATCTACAGCTTCTGTATGAAACCAAGATCCACAGGCCAAACTCGACCTTTCAGACACGCTCTTTTACATCATTTATCCCAAAAATTCTGATACTCGAACTTCGGATTGTCCATTCGTTCGTGGATCCAATTTTGAAACCAGCCGTCACCAAAAAGATCCAATGTAAGATCCGAATTCACTCCGGTATTGAAGCGGAGGAAAGTAGATGCTTTGTTTAGACTCTTGTTCCAACTGTCCTGCTGATACATTGTGCCGCCATATTTTGTTCCGGCAACCGGTCCCGGCGTTCCGTCAAAGGCAGTACCGCGACCGGTAAAATTCTGATAACCGAGTTCGAATAGCGGTGTATGCAATATCAACCCGCCTGTCCAACCTTCATCAGTTCCGCCGCCGAAATACGGGAAAACATCTGTATCGTTATTCGTCGAAAACCTGGCTACATTACCAAGCCGCAAGCCCAAAAGACCCTGCCGCTGAATATCTTCGAAAGAAAAACGGCCATGATTAAGTTCTGAATTCCACGTCAGTGATTGGCCATACATAAGCGAAAATTTATGTTGATCTGAAAAGGGCGACCGCGTGTTGTAATTGAGCAGATAGTTCGGCATCGGGGAACCTTGCCCGACACCGCCGATCAGATACGCTGAGGCGGTGACATCATAAACAATATTATTTTCGCGGGCCCGCGTTCCGAGACCGTTGTTATAGATATTGAAATGCATCGTAGCGGCGCCGCTGGCGTTCTTACCCTGAAAGCCGTAACCGACCCCGACGTTAGCATTGAAACGGATCTTGGCGTCAAGCGTGATCTTTAGCCCAAAGGTGATGCCCAACCCCTTGCCCGGCCCGGGTCCGCTGTTGAACCCCTGTGAAACTCCGGAACCGTAGATCGGATCATTGCCGCCGACCAAGCCGCGCGACCAATTGGTATATTCGGATCGAAGATTATTTTCAAAAGATTGCTGAATTACGGCCTGCGGCACCTGGCCCGCTGTGTCGTAACGCTCAAGCGTTTCAGAAAGTGAACGCTGAATGGCCATATTCAGCGGCATTTCAAAACTCGGAATTGATATATTGTTCTCACCCATTGTTCGTTCTTCTCCGGCTAGAAATTCGTGGAAGAGATCTTTTTGCTGATCGAATCAGATTATAGCAAACGGATTTTTCTTCGAAAAGAATTTTTTGCACCGGTCGTTGATTTCCCCGGCCCGCTTGTCGTAGAATTCGCACACAATGCATGCACGTCCAATGGCCGCCATGATCTTGACCGCTCTCGTCACTTTTTTCGTAGCTTCGGCAACGGCATTTTTCGGGTTTATGGCATGGCTTTTGGCCTTGAACGGTTTTATGGGCCGTCCGAATATCGTCAATATCTCGATGGCAGCCTATATAGTTTTGGCCGTGCTGGTGGTAATAGCGGTAACGGGACTGAGTGTTTTGACGGTCTATCGTTTAAGCGGCCGCGGTTGGAACGGGGTTTTGGCAGCCGCATTTTCATGCCTTTTATTTTGCGTTGCAGCAGGAATTGCCCATAGTGCCTGCGTAGTCATCAGTGCTCTTATAGCCGGTATGTTGGTCTAAAACTATGATCAAAACTTATAGCGAATTTTGGAATTTCTATTTGTCGGAACACAGCAAGCCGGCAACTCGAGCGCTCCATTTCGTCGGCACGTCGCTGGGGCTGCTGCTGCTTGTTTGGTTCATTTGGCTTCGGGCGTGGTATCTCATCCCGCTTTGTCTGATCTGCGGTTACGGTTTTTCGTGGCTTGCTCATTTTTTGATCGAGAAGAACAAACCGGCAAGCTTCAAATATCCGTTGTGGTCCTTCATCAGCGACTATAAAATGATGTGGTACATGGTTACGGGCCGCATCGGCAGCGAATTTCGCCGTATCGCCAAAGAGTCTTCGTCCCGCTCCGTTTGATATTTTTCTTACGCGGCCGGGAATGTATGTTACAATTGAGCCGTTCAATTTCTCGAATCTTTGTTAGGGGGAACGTGATCTATGTTGTTGGCCAAAAATTGGTGGGCTTTTCTGCTTCGCGGTATTCTGGCATTGATCTTCGGAATTGCAGCAGTTTTCTTTCCCGGATCTGCCTTTCTTACGCTGGTTCTGCTTTTCGGAGCTTTTGCTTTTGTAGATGGAGTTTTTGCTATTATTTCCGCTTTCAGCTCAAACGCCAAAAGCGAGAATTGGTGGTGGATCATCATCGAAGGCATTCTCGGTATCACCGTTGGTGCCCTTACGGTCTTTCAGCCGGCCTCGATGGCGACGGCAATGCTATTTATTATCGCCGCTTGGGCGATAGTCGGCGGGGTTTTTGAGATAGTGACCGCCATCCGTATTCGCAAACACATCACGGGTGAATTTTGGATGGCCCTCAGCGGGCTTATCTCCATCGTTTTCGGTTTTTTGGTTGCCGCCAATCCGCTTTCCGGAGCTTTTGCTATCGGGTTGATCATTGGTGTCTATGCGATCATTTTCGGCATTATGTTCATCCTGTTCTCCTTCAAGCTTAGAGGAGCTGCAACCCCGGTGATCCGACTTTCGGATGAGATCTGAACGATCAAAAGTTCTCCGAGATAAGTTCGAGCGAGCGGGCATATCGATAGGAAATGTTGAAATGTCCGTCATCGAATTCTTCGTGGATGTGCGGTACATTGTGCCGCTTCAAGTTCCGGCTTAATATGCGGGCACCGAGGTCGAGAGCGAATTCATCTCGTTTTCCCGCATCGATAAAAAGCAAACGAAGGCTTTTTAGGTTTTCCACAGAGTTTTCCACAAGTCTTACGGGATCGTTTTTAAGCCATTTTTCCCAGATGTCCGGCCGCAATTCGCCTGTTTCCAGATCAAAAGGCAGATCGAAACCGGAGCCGTTCGGTGAATAGCAAGCGCTCATTCCGATCATATTCAGCCCCGCGAAATCTTCTTTCTTTTTCTTTTCCGCCTGCCAGAATCGTTTCATAAAAGCTGTCGGATCGCCCTTTATCACCCGAAATGCTTTGGGAATGTCCGGTTGATAGCAATGCTCGAAATATGCATCACCGCTGATCGAACAAACCAAGCCGAAAATATCGGCGTGCCTCATGCCCATGATCAAAGCTCCATAGCCGCCGGAGGATTTTCCCATTACCGCACGTCCATTGCTGCCGGCTACGGTTCGCAGATTTTCGTCAATAAAGGCCGTTATCTCAAACGCCAAATGATCCTCGTAATTGCCTGTAGCAGTTGAATTTAGGTATTGCGAACCGCCGTAATATGTAAAACAATCGGGCATGACGGCGATCATCGGTCGAACATTACCATTAACGATCATGCGGTCGAGACTCTGTACCAAATTCGGCGAGAATGGATCGTCATTCACCATCATCTGTCCGCGGCCGGCAAAACCCGAAAGACAATAAACGACCGGAAATCTTTCCGAACCACCGTCTTCATATCCCGGCGGAAGATATGCCAGAACATCACGAACTGCCGGGTCGCCGGGTGTATTATTGCTAAGAACGCGGCTTTCGCAGCGGAGCGTGATAACTTTGCCGTTGATATTTCTGTTCATACGATCTTTTTCCGTGGCTACTATCGTATTATTCTATCCGGCATTACAGTATCGACAAATTCGGCCGATTCAAAATTTACGCAAAAAGTTATCCACAGGCGATGTAATTGCCAAATGGCGTTGTTCGGGTAAAATGGCTGTAGGAAAAGGACGGTTATTTATGGCATCTGGCGATCTTGTAAACGTAAATCCACAAGCTCTGAATTCGACAATCGAATTTCTGACGGCAATGATCACCCCGGCGCTGCTGATCTCTGCCACGGGTTCGTTGGTGCTTTCAACCTCTACGCGTCTTGGCCGCGTTGTCGATCGTGTCCGCGATCTTGAACAAAGGCTCAGCGAATTGATCGTAGTCGTAGATAAAAGTACCGTTCCGCTTTACGAAAAAAGGGTTGACACGGTCGTGGCTCTTTTGGACAAGGTCACGAGCCGTGCCCGCATTCTGCAAAAAGCGATGGGCATGTTCTATTACGGGTTAGGCTTTTTTGTGCTGACCAGCGTGACCATTGCCGTCGTCGGTATTTTCGGCATATATTGGTGGATGCCGATACCGGTCGGAGTCGTCGGCATCATGTACCTTTTTTACGGAAGTGTGCTGATGCTGCGGGAAACGCGTATGGCGACGGCAACCGTTAACGCGGAAATGGATTTCACTTGGGTTTTGGCGAAAACTTTAGCGCCCAAAGAAGTGGTCAGCAAATATACATACAATGTTCATGGAAGACGACGCATACGTTCCCGGGCATCAGGTGCTCCTGCGGGAGAATCGCCTGAAAGCCAGGGTTGAGCAGCTGGAAGCGCTTTTGGCGAAATGCACGATATGTCCGAAAGATTGCGGAAACAACCGGCTCGTTGACGAGATAGCCGCGTGCTATTCGGGCCGGCTGCCTATCGTTTCTTCTTACACGGCCCATTTCGGCGAAGAACCGGTCCTAGCCGGAACCCAAGGCGCCGGAAACATTTTCTTTGGAAACTGCAACCTCCGCTGTGTCTATTGTCAGAATTTTCAAATATCGCAAACATGGCGTGAGCAAAAAAAGAACGAGGTGACCCACGAACGCCTCGCCGAAATGATGCTCGAGCTGCAAGGTCGCGGTTGCCACAACATCGGCTTTGTCTCGCCGACCCATTTTGTTCCGCAAATGGCGCGTGCGATCTTGATCGCGGCCGAAAACGGCCTGCGGCTGCCTATTGTCTATAACACCAATGCCTACGATTCGGTCGAGGTGTTGAAACTGCTTGATGGCATTGTCGATATATACTTACCGGACCTGAAATATGCCGACGCCGCCGCGGGCCTTGAGTTTTCCAAGGTCAGAGATTACCCGACGTACGCACGCGCGGCCATAAAGGAAATGTTTCGGCAAATGGGCGATCGACTCATTTTTGGGGACACAGGCCTTTTGCAACGCGGCCTGCTGATCCGTCTGCTCGTTCTACCCAATGACATTGCCGATCTCGGCGAAAATCTGCGTTGGATACGCGACGAGCTCGGCCCGAAAACGGCCATTTCGCTTATGGCACAATATTACGCCGCAAATAAGGCGGCAACAGACGACCGCTACATCCTACTTTCAAGACGGATCTCGGAAGGCGAATGGTTCGAGGCCGTATCTCTTTTGGAAGATCTCGGCATCGAAGAAGGCTTTATGCAGGAATATGAATCCGCCTCTTATTACTACCGGCCGGATTTCAACGACAAAGACAAACCTTTCAGAGATATCAGAGACTTTATATGCGATTGAGCTATCTTGCAGCACATAGGAGATGTTCTTGATTTTAAGGACGGAACGACAATTATGAAGACAGGCGACACTGCACCGGATTTCACTTTACAGGACAGCAATGGCCAAGATTGGAAGCTGAGTAATTACATTGGACACACGGTGGTGCTGCTGTTTTATCCGGGCGACAATACACCTGTTTGCACAGCTCAGCTTTGTTCGGTACGAGACCATTGGTCTGACTATCAAGCAACAGGGGCGGAGGTCGTCGGCATCTCGACGGATTCCGTTGAATCGCACCGGGATTTTGCTGAACAAAAGCAATTACCGCTGAATCTTTTGGCCGATACGGACCGCAAGGTCTCGGAGATGTACGGAATGAAAAGCTGGCTGCCCGGCCGCTCCGCCCGCGGCGTCGTCGTCATCGATAAAAAGGGCCGGATCGCCTACAGCAAAGCTCAGGCCGTCAGCCTTTTCAAACCGTCTGATAGCGAAGTGCTGGCCGCGATCGAACGTGCGGAGAGAGGACGGTAAAGCCGGCGGCGGCGTCCGCGTTGTTAACAGGTGTCGGTCGTTTTCGCCAATCAGGCCTATCCATTCAAGTGACCGGATATGATAAAATTCTGCTATGGGAATTTTTAGTGATAAGTTCAAATGTGTCCGTTGCGGGCAAAAAGGCGAACCGCTCGGTTATGCCCCTATCCCGACAGAACTTGGCCAGCGTGTGGCTGCTGAGGTCTGCAAAGAATGTTGGGGCGAATGGCAGCAAAAACAAAAGCAGCTCATCAACCATTTCGGGCTTGATGTTTCAAACCCGGATTCACACCAGTTTCTTTTTGATCAGATGAAGATCTTCTTTTTTGACGAAGGCGTTGATATCGCGCAGATCGACACTAGCAAAGAAGGCAGCGTAAATTGGTAAAAGCCGACGATGGACGGCGAAAAATTCATCTTCGAAGAGTTTTCTGCCGAACGCGTTTCGGCAATAGAACTTGATCTTCTGCTTGCCGAAGGCTGGCGGCATTTCGGCAATAATTTTTTTCGCTACAGCCATAATACTTACAATAACGAAATTCGCCGGGTCATTCCGCTGCGAATACGCACAGCAAATTTTTTCCGTTCCAAAGGACAGCGGCGAAATATTCGAAAAAACGGCGATCTATCGATCTCTATCGGGCCTGCGGATCTGAACGCCGAGATACGCTCGCTTTTTGATCGTCATCGAATGCGATTTTCAGAAGGCCGGCCGGAAACCCTCGAATCTATCATCTCTCCGTTCGCCGGCGTGCCTTGTGATGTAAGAATGATGCTTGTCGCTCTTAACGGAAAGCCGTTGGCGGCTAGCTTTTTTGACGTCGCGGCCGAATCTGTTTCGGGTATCTACGCAATGTTTGAACCCGGCGAAGCCGTCCGCGGACTTGGCAATTTTACAATGCTCAAAGAGATCGAATTTGCCCACGCGACGGGCCGCCGGTTCTACTATCAAGGCTATTGCTACGCAGGCAATTCTTTCTACGACTACAAAAAACGGTTTGCCGCTACCGAATTTTACGATTGGAACGGCAGTTGGCGACCGTTTGCAGAAGATCGATAAGGGCCTTTAGCTTAAAAGGCCTCGTTATCAATAGCTGAAATTCCCCAATTGGACTTTGCCGCGAAAGACCCAATAGACGATCGCGGTATATGTCAGCACGATCGGAAATCCGATAATAACGATGATCAGGCCGATGCCGAGCGTTTTTTGCGAAGATGCGGCATTGTAGATGTTTAGGCTATAAGCCGGATCGATGCTTGAAACGATCAGATTTGGGAAAAGGGCCATGCCAAAAAGGAAAACAAGAGCCGCTATCGTCAAACTTGATGAAACAAAGGCATAGAACGGTTTGCCCAGATATATTGCCCGCGGAATATTCGCGATCGCAAGTACATTTAAAAGCACCGCCAACCACGCTGCGGGCATTGTCTCAAAATTCTTTGTCACTTGGGGCAGGGATATCAGCGTTACGATGGTCGTCAGCATATAAAGAACCATGAACACCCCGAATGTTGTCCACATCCAGTGCCTGATACGTTCCTGCAAGGTACCTTCGGTCTTCAGGTAGAGATAGATCGAACCGTGCATCGCAAACAAAGCCACGGCGAATACGCCGACTAAGATCGAATACGGATTGAGCAGGCCGAAAAACGTTCCGGCAAATTCCATATCATTTCCAATGGGTATGCCGCGGATCGAATTGCCGACCGCCACGCCGAACAAAAGCGTCGCCACCGCCGATGCCGCGAAGAACGACACGTCCCACATTTTTCGCCACCAGCCCCATTTTGCCTTGCTGCGAAATTCCATTGAGACCGCCCGAAATATCAAACAACAGAGCAGCAGCATAAATGCCAAATAGAAGCCCGAAAACGCCGTCGCGTAGGCATGCGGCATCGTTGCGAACAATGCCCCGCCAAATGTTACCAGCCAAACTTCGTTTCCGTCCCACAATGGGCCGATCGAATTCATAAAGATCCGCCTTTCATTGTCGTCTTTGGCAAAAAGGTGCAGAATGCCGACACCAAGATCGAACCCGTCCAAAATAGCGTAGCCGGCTAATAGCACGCCGAGAAGTCCAAACCAAATGATATTTAGATCCATGATGTTCTTTTCCTCCTGCTTACTCTCTTTCCAGCTGGGTTTCCACGTCATCTTGTCGGCCGAGCGTCATAGAATAGCCCGCCGGGTTTGCCAACCTAGCCGCCGCTTCGATAAGGCCGCCGGGTTCCGTATCCGGTGGTATGACCGCTGTGTCTTCCGGGCCATGCTGAATTTTACTGTTCATAACGAAGACCCAAACGGCGAACAATAGAAGATATACGACCGAGAACATTACGATAGAGATCAGAACCTGTTCGCCGATGACCGCTTTGGATATTGCGTCAGATGTTCGCAGAAGCCCATAAACTACCCACGGTTGACGGCCAACTTCGGCAGCTATCCACCCGGCTTGGTTAGCGGCATAAGCTCCGAGCACCGCAAATACGAAGATCCACATTAACCAGCGTTTTTCAAAGATATTCTTTCGTATGAATCTCGCCCACAAACCGTAAAGTGTAAGCAGAATGGCGAAAACTCCAAAAGCGATCATTATGTGGTAACTGTAAAATGTGATCTTGACCGGCGGCCGATCTTCTTTCGGAAATGCATCGAGTGCGGTTACAGGAGCGGTCGGGTCGCTGTGCAGCAAAAGGCTCAGACCGCCGGGTATCGCCAGCCCGTATTTTACTCGCTGCTCGTTTTCGTCCGGTATTCCAAATAGCCAAAGATCGGCCCCGCCGCCATTGGAAGCAAAATGGCCCTCTAAGGCAGCTAGTTTTGCCGGCTGTGTCTCAGATACCTTTTTCGCCTGTGAATGACCGGAAAAAAGAGCGAGCAAAGATGTGACAGAAGCAAAAACAAGCCCGAACGTAAATGCCTTTTTGGCTAGCTCTAGATGCCTGCCTTTGATGATGTACCACGCCGTAATACTCATCACAAAGAACCCGCCCAAAATAAAAGCTCCCAATAGTACGTGTCCGAGGCGGTGCATCGATGACGGATTAAATACCATCGCCCAAAAATCGACGATCTCCGCCCGAGCATTTACGCCTTCGCCAACAATGTGGAAGCCGGCCGGCGTCTGCTGCCACGAATTTGCGACGACGATCCATACTGCTGAAAAGATCGAACCGAGCGACACCATGATGGTCGAAAAAAAGTGCATCTTCGGTGAAACGCGGTCCCAGCCGAATACCAGCACTGCTAAAAACCCCGATTCCAGAAAGAAGGCAAAGATGCCCTCGGCCGCCAACGCAGAGCCAAAGACATCGCCAACGAATCGCGAATACGTCGCCCAATTGGTGCCGAACTGAAATTCCATGACAATGCCGCTTGCCACGCCAAGTGCGAAATTTACCGCAAACAGCTTGGTAAAAAACCGGGTCATATTCTCGTATTGTTTATCACCCGTTCTTAGATACATTCCCTCCATAAAGACAAGCAGGGCACCTAAGCCGATCGACAATGGCGGAAAAATGTAATGAAACATTATCGTCAGTGCGAATTGAATGCGAGATAGCAAAACTACGTCTAGATCCATTAGCTCCCTCCAACCTAAAGGTTGTATAAATGCTTGATTTCGCGGCATCTCTGTCTGAACCGCTTCCATATTTATGGTAGGTCAGAGGTCGCAGACATGAAAATCAGCATCTATGATAAACAGCTCGGCAATAAATTAGCATTATTTATATATTATCCTGCTCGAGCGTGCAATACGTATTTTGTTTGCGATCTGTTTGTTTCGAATTTTTTTAGTCGCGGGCCTTTGCAATGCTCCCAACCTGACAGAATGCGATCTTTCGGTATAATGTTTACATCACATTTTTTTATTTCGTTTGTTTTAGGAATTTCACCAATTATGACATCATCAACCGTTTTTAATGCTTTGACCGTATTATCCGAAGAAGAAGAATTATTTCGCGCATCTGTTCGCGAATTTGCTGAGGGCGAGGTGCGTCCGCGTGTGGAGGCAATGGAGCATGCGGCCAAGCTCGACCCGGAATTGATCAAGCAATGCTTTGAACTGGGGTTGATGTCGATCGAATCACCGGAAGAATTTGGCGGAGCCGGTTCGACCATTTTCAATGCCATTTTAGCTATCGAAGAACTTGCCCGCGTTGACGCCAGCATTTCGGTTTTTGTTGATGTCCACAACACGCTCGTCACCAACGCATTCATGAAATGGGGCAGCGACGAATTGAAGCAGAAGTATCTGACCCAAATGTCATCGGGCAAGGTCGGTGCCTATGCTCTCAGCGAAGCTTCATCCGGCTCAGATGCGTTTGCTTTGAAGACCAAGGCACAAGACAACGGCGACCACTGGCTGTTAAACGGCCAAAAGCTGTGGATCACCAATGGCAACGAAGCCGACATCTTCATCGTTTTTGCTACCATCGACGCAAACGCAGGTTACAAAGGCATCACGGCGTTCATCGTCGAAAAGGATTTTGAAGGTTTTAGCGTCGGCAAAAAAGAAGACAAGCTTGGGATCCGCGCGTCGTCAACCACAGAGCTTATCTTCGATAACTGCAAAGTGCCGAAAGAGAATGTATTGGGCGAGGTCGGCAAGGGATATAAGGTCTCCATCGAAACGCTTAACGAGGGCCGTATCGGCATCGCCGCACAAATGCTCGGCATCGCTCAGGGCGCATTTGAAGCCGCTCTGAAATACACCGCCGAACGCGAACAATTCGGCCAGGCGATCAATAATTTTCAGGTCGTCCAATTTCAGCTTGCCGAAATGGCGGTCGAGATCGAAGCCGCAAGGTTGCTGACATACAACGCCGCACGTTTGAAGGACGCCGGCAAAAGCTTTTTGAAGGAAGCCGCGATCGCCAAGCTTTACACTTCACGCGTCGCCGAAAAGGTCTCAAGCAAAGCCATCGAACTCTACGGCGGTTACGGTTACGTTAAAGATTACCCGGTTGAAAAATTTTGGCGAGACAGCAAGATCGGAGCGATCTACGAAGGCACGTCTAACATGCAACTGCAAACCATCGCCAAACTGATCACGAGCGGAAAATAGCGACGATTTGGTTAGACTCCTTTACATTGGATGCGACGGGTCATTAAGTCTGTCGCTCCAGTAATTGGGTTTTCTTCTGTGATGAGCAACAGCGGCTATAACGATCTTATCTTGGTGAACGTAATATATTATGCTGTAAGGGAATCTCGTTAATGTTAGCTTTCTAATACGAGAACCTATCGGTGTGCCGCTTAATGGCAGTCGCCTTAATAAACTTATCCTTTCTTCCAGCTCATCTAAAAAAGTATCGCCTAGATCTGCCTCTTGCTGGTAAAACAGAGAAGCTTCTGCTGCTTCTGTTTCGGCCGGACCGAGATATCTGTAACCGATCATTTCAGGTTTTCACGAAGGCGCGCCGTAACATCATCGCCATCTGACGATTCTAGACTACCGTTGAGATACGCATCTATGCGGTGTTCGGCCTCGGCTACCCACAACGATTCAATATATTCTTCGTCACCCTCAGCCTCATCAAGCCCCTTAATTAGACTATTGGCTAAGGCTCCTCGCTCGCGAACACTAAGCTGTTTTGCTGCCTTTTCTATACTCTCAAATGTAAGACCCATATAAGCATTCTATATCATCTTCATTATTTCTTTTAACAATAAATAATCGAATACACTTGTATATAAGTTCACGCAAGCAAAAATTCTGGCGAGACTTCAAGATCGGATCAGCAGCATATTCAAGGCTCGCTTTTCCGTCTTCGGCTTAGAGATAGGGATGGTCTGCTAAAATTTCACTTTCGCTGGCTCCGCCGGCAAGCATGTCCAAAATATCCTTGACCCGAATACGCAACCCTCGAACACATGGACGCCGCCCTACTGCTCCGGATCAAAAGAAATTCTGCTCATGTCCTTGAATTCACGTGGTTATTACAACACTGCTAAATATTTCAAATTAGACTATTCGCAGGCAAGCCATATCCCACCAACGATATCTTTGTCAGCATTGTCAGTTTTTGGGACATTGCAATAAAGATGAGCCGTGGAAAACTGTCGCTTTCCATGCCTTTGGGCGAGATCTTTCGAGCGGTCAGAAGATCGACCTTTATGGCTCTGCAAACCATCTAATAAATTGATAAAAAATAAAAAGAAAGCGGCGAAACTCTCATCGCCGCTCCTTTTTTTATTTTTCTTTTAGAATGTCCCTTATTTCGGTAAGTAGGACCTCTTCGCCGGTTGGCGGCGTTACGGCCTCAAGGCCCTTGAAGAGCTTCATTGCGTATCGAGCCAAAAGAAACATCACGAACGCGACGATCAGAAAATTGATCGCGTCATTGATAAGCTGGCCGTACATGATCAGCGGTTGTTTGGCGGCTACGGCGGCAGATATCTGTTCAGGGGTCGAAACAGGCATCGAACCTAAGTTGATGACCTTATCTTTGAAATCGATGCCGCCGGTCACTAATCCAACGACCGGCATAATAATGCCATCCGTAAAGGTTTTTACGACAGAACCAAAGGCAGCACCCATAATAACGGCGATGGCTAGGTCAAGAATGTTTCCGCGAGCGATAAAAGCTTTGAAATCATTGAGCATAAATAAGTTTCCTCCCCACTTTTCAAAAGAAATTACATAAAGCCGTGCTCAATAGCATATTCCAATCTTTTAAAATAAAAAAGGCGGGCCGCAACCCGCCCTGGTCTCTTCGAATGTTTTTCTTCTAGGCAGATGCGGCTTCGGTGTCGGCTTCTGATTCCTCCACCGCTGCCAGATCTTCGTCGGTGATCTCATCGATCGTCTGATAGGACGTCTCATTCGGCTTGTAAGCGCTCCGGCCCTCTTGCGAACGGTTATCCGCGGCCTCGCGGGCTTTCATCATGCTGCACGAACCTTCAAATATTGCGCCCTCTTCGATCAGCAATTTGGGGGTTTGGATGTTGCCGATCACGCGCGCGGTCCGGCCAAGTTGGATCTTTTCCGCCGCAACTATATCGCCATTGACAACGCCGTTGATCATCGCCGAGGCAACCACGATATTGGCGTCAACTTGTCCGTTCGTACCGACTATCAGCGTACCGGAATCAGAAGAAACTGTACCGAGCAAATGGCCGTCAACACGAAGCATTGCCTGAAACGTCGTTTCACCGGTCAATACCGTACCGTGGCCGACAAAACCGCTCAAACGGCCTTCTTTTATATCACGAGCCATCGATTCGCTATCGCTGACCGCTCGTGAAGAAGCCGTTTGCGAATTTTCTGATGTGTATGGGTACGAGGGTGTTTCAACGGGCTGGTTGCGATAGCTGGTGTCATTGGCGGGTTCTGTTTTGGAACCTCTTCCCATTCTGATCATGGCAAATTAAACTCCTTAAAATGTTATGCTTAGGCGGCGATACAAACAGCAAAAGGTCGATGGAACCAAACAGCCGAAATCGTTTTGCCCGGGAAAGCACCGCAGAATTGCATGTGCAAATAAATGATAATTGAGTAGACCGGTGGTGTCCAGTTAATTTTAAAGGTTGTTAAATCGGGCGATGCGTGGCAAAATCAAAAGTTTCTGAAGGAGTTGTTAAAGTAAACTTGTACGCAGAAACAAAAACAAAGTCGAAGTTGTTGAAAAAAGTAGGCCGAGCCATCGCGGATTTTTCGATGATCGAAAACGGCGACAAAATAATGGTCTGTCTTTCGGGCGGAAAAGACAGCTATACGCTGCTCGATCTTTTACTTGACGTCAAGCGGCGGGCTCCGGTCGATTTTGAGATCATTGCCGTAAATCTTGACCAAAAACAGCCGGGGTTTCCCGAACACATCTTGCCCGAATACCTTGAAAGCATCGGTGTAAAATACCGCGTTGTTCAAGAGGACACCTATTCGATCGTCAAAGAACACGTACCCGAGGGCAAAACGTTCTGCTCGCTTTGTTCGCGGCTAAGACGCGGTATTTTGTATTCGACGGCTATTGAGGAAGGTTGTACAAAGATAGCTCTCGGCCACCATGCCGATGACATCATCAATACGTTTCTGTTGAACCTTTTCTTCGTCGGCCAGTTGAAAGCGATGCCGCCGATTCTCCGCAGCGACGCCGGCAATAACACCATTATTCGACCGCTGGCCTATTGCAATGAAAAAGAGATCGCCAAATACGCAGAAGAACAGCAATTTCCGATAATTCCGTGCAATTTGTGCGGTTCACAGCCAAACTTAAAACGTGCCCGAATGAAGCGGCTGATCTCAGACCTTGAGCAAGAAATACCCTTCATCCGCAGCTCGATCATGACCGCCCTTTCAAATGTTACAGGTTCGCACCTTTTGGATGCTGACCTTTACGATTTTCGCAAGTTCGAACCGGTTATTAAGCAGATCCCGGCCGGCCACGGCAGCGTTCAAAAAGAATTGGACGAGATCTTCGACCACAGCGAAGCCGCATTTGCACCGAACTTGATGGCAGCTATCTCTTCGGGCCCGGCTAATTGACGGGTCTCATATTAGAGGATCAGCCAGCTAAGTCTTTCAAAAACCGGCGAACTTCTGCACGCATTTCTTCGGTTATCTCGTGGCCGGCATGAAACTGCTTAGAGGCATAATTCGGTAGAAGATCGCGCAAGCGGCGGTCATTGGCGGCAAATTTTTCATTGGAATAGAATTCATCATCATCACCGAATAGATACAAGGTTTTTGCAGCGGACGGCTTATAGGCCGGGTTTTCGCCAAGATCGCTTGGAACACCGCCGCAAATGCCGATCACGCTTGCCGGAACTTCGGGATGGGTGAAAGCATACCGGAAATTGAGCGCACAAGCCTGTGAAAATCCCAATAGGTGCACTTTGCCGCGGTCTGCCACACCATCGGAAACCAGCTTTTCGATCAGTTTGTTCAGAAAATATTGATGCAGCTCAACCGATTCGGCCGGTCGATGATCCGTCAGCCAAGCAAATCCGACGCGCAGGCCTTTTTCGGTACTTCGAAAGTGCGGATACGGGGCCTGAACTGAAGCAATTACAAAATCTGGCGGCGCCATTAGACGAGCTTCGCGCATCATATACCGCTTGTGTGCTCCATAACCATGAACCGCCAATAACAGCGGAGAGCTTTCGCCCGCAGCCGACGGAATGTAGAGGTCGTAATAAAGTTTGACCTCGGCGGTCAGCGATAGGTCGGTGTATGTTCCTTCTTGTTCTTTCAACATCAATTCATCGCCCATATGCTGTTATAATACGGCATTTATGCTGCGATTTCTCGAATGGCTGGACAATGTTTCCGGCGCCAATACAGAAAGTCGAAAACTGCGGTGGATGGATCGCATCGCCTTCTTTTTTTTGATCCTGATGACACTTTCGGCTCCGCATTCGATCGCGGCCACACAGACGGCGTGGCTGATCGGCATGGCCGTTTGGCTGGTCAGGCTGGCGAGCGGACCGAGAAAGCCGCTGAAATTGCGCACGATCGATATTGCTCTGTGGGGGCTTTTCGGGTGGTCGCTGGTCAGCTCTCTCTTTTCTTACGAACCCGCAGTTTCCCTCGACCGTATGCGCGGCGTTTCTGTATTTCTGATCTTCTATTTTGTCGCCGGCAACATCCGTCATCGGCGTGCGGCATATTTTCTAAGTTTTGCGCTCATCTTTTCCTGCATCGTAAACGTTTTGTGGATGCCGATCGAACGAATATTCGGGCGTGGGGTTGAGATACATCAACTTTCGTCCGACGGTGCGGCCCTGCGCGCCAAAATGAAGGACGGCGACACCATTTTAACGGTCAATGGCAAAAAGGTGCGTTCGCCCGAAGCAATTGTAACGGAGATAGAAACGACCGGCAGCGGAAAGATCAAACTTTACCGGCAAGATTATGACGTGGTAGTGGATGTCGGATCGGCAGATCTCGGCATGTTACCGAATGCGGAGGAAAAACTAGGTATCGGCAGCTGGAAAACAAGCCGGAATTGGCGTTCGGCGGGCTTTTTCGGCCACTACACAACCTATGCCGAGGCCCTGCAGCTGATCGCCTCTTTAGCACTCGGCCTTTTGGTCGCGGGCTTTTTGTCCGCCAGAGGTCAAGGGTTGCGGCCGGAGCAAAAATACGCTCGCCGAACTTTCATTTTGCTCAGCGGAACGGTAGCGGCGATGTGTGTGGTGCTGCTTATGACCGTTACCCGCGGTTCTCAGCTGGCATTTGCGATATCGGGCTTTGTGATATTTTTAATAGGAGCAAAGCGGAAATGGTTCGGCATCGGTCTTGCGGTCGGTGTGTCGCTGGCGGCCGTTGGGTTGCTTGTGGTTCAGCAAACGCGCGAAAAGGGTTTTTTCGATCCGACGGATGATTCGACACTTTATCGTTTCACAATGTGGCGTGACGGTTTGCGGATCTGGTCGGAAAGCATCCGCAACATGACCTTCGGCGTTGGCATGGATTCGATCCAAAAGCACTGGCAGGAATGGAATATGTTCGATGGCGGAAAAATGCCGTTGGGACATTTCCACTCAACACCGATACAGCTTTTGACCGAACGCGGCCTGCCGGCGGTATTATTTTGGTTCGCTGTGCTGATCTCATATTCCGTGACGATCCTGAAGACCCTTCGGGTTCGAGCGGCGACTCTGGATTGGCGTTCGGCCGGCATCTTGCTGGGATGTTTTGGCGGTATGTGCGGATTTGTCGTCAGCGGCATTGCTCATTATAATCTTGGAGATCAAGAGGTCGCGATGATCTTCTTTTTCTTGATGGCGTTGGGTTTTCGCATCTGCGAAATAGAATCTTTCGGCAAACCCGTCCTTGAGTAGCTATATATGATCAAACATCAAAATCGTTTTCTTCTTTCCATTCTCATATTGTTATCGATGGTCTCAGGTTTTCCGGCGACGGTTTCGGCCCAAGTCGCGAACCCGCCTGCCGTTACCATCGGGCTTGCTGCGATCGAAAAAAAGTTTGACGAACGCCGTCGCGAACTTGGCGTACCCGGGGCCGCATTGGCGATCGTTTATGAAGATAAAGTGATCTTGGCGAAAGGCTTCGGCTATCGAGATCTGAATGGCGAAAAGCCGGTCCGCCCCGAAACACTATTTGCCATTGGTTCCGCCACAAAGGCATTTACGGCCTTGACCGTTCTGATGTCACAAGATGAAGGTAAGCTGTCGCTGGACGATCCGCCTAAAAAGTATCTGCCATTTTTTAAGATGAGTGACCCTGACGCAGATCAAAAGATGACGATCCGCGACCTTTTATCGCATTCTTCCGGTTTGAACAGAACGGATCTGGCCTGGATCACCGGCAGGCTGAACCGGCGCGAGATCATAGAAGTGGCCGCTCAGGCAAAACCGACCGCGAAATTCCGTGAGACCTTTCAATATCAAAACATCATGTTCCTGGCGGCCGGCGAGATAGTTGGTAAAGTTCAGCAGATGCCATGGGAAAAAATGGTCGAAACGCGGATCTTCAAACCGCTCGGGATGAATAGCAGCGATCTGTCGATACGCCAAATGGAACGAAAACCGGATAGAGCCCTCGGTTACACTTTCAATTCGGATACCAAGGAAAACCAGCTGGTCCCGTATCGCAATATCGATGCCATCGGCCCGGCCGGTTCCATCAATTCTTCTGCTCTTGATATGGCACAGTGGCTTCGATTTATCCTCAATGGCGGAAAGGTCGGCGACAAACGGCTTGTTTCGGAAGCCGCCTTTGCGGAATGGACAAAGCCGCAGATGAAGATCGCCGGCGGTGTCGATTACGGGCTAGGCTGGTTCCTGCAGTCGTGGAAGGGCCTGAAGGTCGTACAGCACGGCGGCAACATAGACGGATTTAATTCGATGGTCGCGATGATACCCGAAAAGAAGCTCGGTTTTGTAATGTTGACGAATGTATCGGCTTCGAGTTTGGGCAGCGAGATGATGCCCGTGGTATGGGAGAACATTCTTGGTTCGCAGACATCCGACACCGTCGCCGGTGACCAGAAAGAAGCCGGTAAATACCGTTTTGAGGCTGCCGGATTTGATATCACGATCGAATTCAAGGATGGGCGCCTATATGCGGTCGTGCCCGGCCAGCCGACCTACACACTAGAAAAGGTCGGGGAACGAAGATATAGAATGCAAGGTACACCGGAAGGATTTTTCATCACGTTTCGTGATACAGAACTTTTTCTGGAACAGCCCCATGGCAATTACACCCTGCCGCGGGCAAAGGAAGACATGCCGTCGGCACCCGATGCGAAAGCGGTGCCCGCCGACCTGACAGGTCTTTATCAAAATGAAAAAGCCCCGGTCAAGCTGGAGATAAAGCAGGAAGGCGGTAAAGCAACGCTAAATATAGCCGGACAGCAGCCATACACACTCGCGGAAATAGGTAAGGACGAATATTCGCTGGCTCCACTGCCGGCCGCATACAAACTCCGTGTCGTACGCGACGACAAAGGTGCGGTTAGATCGATCATTATTGTGCAGCCGGAAGGAGAGTTTTCTTACCTTCCCTTTAAGTCAGAAAAACCTTCTATTACGCTGGAAGAACTTAATCAGAAGGCTATTGAGGCGGTCGGCGGGCGTTCGAATATAGAAAAGATCAAGACCCGCGTTGTCCGTTATGATGCAGATATGCAGAATCAGGGTGTTCAGGTAAAAGGCGTCGCCTATCAGGAAGCCCCAAACAAGGCCGCGAACGAATCGGAATTGACCGCGGTCGGCAAGGTCATTGGAAAAGGGTATGATTTTTTTGACGGCAGCCAGGGTGAAGAGCTTTATTCATTTGCACCGGTCACAAAATACACCGGAAAGCGGCTCGAAGACGCCCGAATAAGCGCCGATATGTCGCTTGTACTCAATTGGAAGGCTGCGATACCGAAAGCCGCGATCACGGGTACGGCAGATGTCAAAGGTGAAAAGGCCTACGTGGTGGTGTTTGAACCCGAAAAGGGAACGAAATTTACCGAATATTATTCAGCCAAGAGCTTTTTGCTGTTGAAACGTGAAGGCACAACACCGATCGCTTCGGCTGACATAGAATTGCCCTATTGGATCACCTTTGAGGATTATCGTGATGTGGACGGCATGAAACTGCCATTCAAAACAACGACGTACAATCAATCGAACGGCATTACGATAACCACGATCACAGATGTGAAACAAAATGTGCCGATCGATGCCAAGGTCTTTTCCGCTCGCAAGCTTCCGCGGCTTAAATAGGCCGCTTAATGAAGCACACGCACCTTTTGTACTGTTATGCGGTCAGAAAACTCCGGCGGCAAGATCAGCCGGGCAGATTCTTCGCCGGCGTCATCATGCACTATCTGAGCGGATGTATTTTCGGTGTTCAATTGTTCTATCAAGGAACGCGGGCCAAAAACTATCGCCTGAATTCGTCTGTTGCCGGAATCGGCCGCCGGAATTGTAATCGTGCGTTCGATGCGTTTTTCACCGATCCGGAAATTTACATCCACAACCGTTTCAAATGGCGTCGCCTTTGGGTTTGAAACAACGACGGGCACTTGTTTTGCCGTAAAATCTGCCGTCTGTTCGCGCAGATCTATCTTTTCCGTGGAAATTGCCGCCAGCGAACGAATAAAACTCGCCGGGCCGCGAACACGAATGCTTTGCGGCACGATACTTTCTCCGTAGATCTCAAAACCTTCCGGCACATCGCCGTCAGTTTCGGCCTTGACCGCAACTTCCTTTTCGATCGCTGTTTCCAAACGAACTGCTATTTTATTCGGTTGTATCTCGTCCAGCTTAATGCCCGTGGGCAATTCGATCGAAACTTGTGAAGGGTCAAGCGTGATCACCCGATCACCGGGCAGCAGTTCGCTGAGATCGACCGATATTGCCAGATCGCCGCGCTTTATTTGCTGTAGCCGACGATCGTCGCCGCTTATTTTTATCTCCACCTCCTGCGCCGGGGCGTTCATTATTATCGTATTGTCCGGCAGGCGCAGATTAAGAGGAACGTTGTAACGCTCGCTTCCCGGCTTGCTCAAGCCCGTAACACCGAACCACAAAGCCAGCGTAATGCCGAGAGCTACCAATTTCATTGCCCAATCTTCCAAGAATATCTTGCGAAGAATGTGCTTCAACATAAGCCGTTGCGGCCTTTCCATGAAATTTTGCGGTTCGCGGGACATTTATCCGATGGTTATCTCCGTTTCAGCTTCATTCATTGTCTTGGTCGGCTTGCGCTCTTGGTGCACCAGCGGAATATCCATCGCGTCAAGAAGCAATCGGCGAAGCAGTGTTGTATCGACATTGCGCTTCATATCCCCGGCTTCGACATATGTGATCAGACCCGTCTCTTCCGAAACGACCAGAGCGATCGCGTCTGTACCTTCGGTAATGCCGATCGCGGCTCGGTGGCGGGTGCCGAGTTCGCGCGAGATACTCGGGTTTTTCGTCAGGGGCAGAAACACAGAGGCGGCCGCGAGACGTTCATTCTGAATTATCACCGCGCCGTCATGAAGCGGCGTTGCGGGATTGAATAAAGTTACCAAAAGATCGTAGCTGATCCGGGCATCCAATTGAACACCGGCATCGACAAAATTGCGAAGCCCCACCTTGCGTTCTACTACTATTAGAGCTCCGGTCTTTTCGGTCGCCAGTGTTGTTACCGCAAGCACGATCTCATCATAGACGCTGCCGCCAAATTGGCCGCGTTGCCGCCGAATTATCGGAAAGCGGAGCCGGTTTGCAAAATACATCAGAGCCTGTCGGATCTCGGATTGAAACAATACGATGATCGCGATCCCGATATAGACCACGGCATAGCGAAGCACGAATTCGAGAGTTGGAAGCTCTTGCGCCACCGACAGCCAGTAGAGAAGTGCTAAAAGTACCAACCCGACGATCGTCGGAACTGCCCGCGTGCCGCGCATCAGCTTTAACACAACATATACCAACACAAAGACCAACGCGATATCGGCGACATTGCGAAGCGTGCTTAGGGTTGTGTAATCAGGTATCTGCATGCGGTAAAGGCTCGGAACGCGCCGCTATAAGCATAACACATTCGCATTTCCGAAAATTTCTGCTGAATAAATTTTCTCAGCCGCCGATAAAGCCGGCGAGCTTCCCGTTTGCATCGACGACAGCCACGGCCATGCACCCGTTCGTGCGCATCAACTGTTTCACCTCGACCAAGGGCATCTCCATTTCAACGAAATGTTCCGGCACTATCGGACGCATCGCCTCGGCAACGGTCCTTGAACGCATTTCGTTCGTAAATTGAAGTTTAATGTCCGCCAATAGCAGCATTCCGAATAGCTCGCGGCCCTTGGCAACGGGAAAGACGGCTTGCCGGTGTGCCGGCAGGATCTCGTCGAACAGCCGTTGAAGCGGCATCGCAGGATCGATCGGCACGGCCAACTTCATCACCGCCGCCGCCGTGACATCTTCGGCCGCCGCGGCCTCTTTCATCACACGCCTTGCCGAATCGAACAAGAAAACCCCGGTCAAAGCGGCCCAAGATCCTGTTAAGAGATCCGCCCGCAACAGGACGATCACCACCCCGAACACAACCAATACGACCCCAATTGCTTGACCGGAACGACCCGTAATGATCGTTGCCTGATCTTGTGTGCGGCCATTGTGTCGCAGATAGGCACGCAGTACGCGGCCGCCATCCAAAGGATAACCCGGCAGCATATTGAACAAAGCCAGCAGAAAATTGACCATTGCGAGCACAAAAAATATGGCGGCTAAAATATCCAGCCCGCCCGCAATTGCTGAAACACCCGCAACGGTAAATAGCATACCGAGCACAAAACTGGCCGCCGGGCCGGCGACTGCGATCCGAAATTCGACCACCGGCGTTTCCGGTTCACGCCGAAAACGGGTCAGGCCGCCAAACGGGTGTAAAATAATGTCCAATACCTCGATCCCGTTGCGGCGGGCAACGACCGCATGAGCCATTTCGTGAATAAAGACACAAACGAAAAATGCTACAGCCGTAAAGATTCCCAAGATCGCGCTGACGAGCAGATCGTCGTTCAATTTCCGCAGACCAAAAGCGGTGATCGCCGCTAAGATCAGCAGAACGATGAACAACCGGCGATCCGCAAGAACGGTTACACCGGCCAACTTGCCGAACCCGATGCTTCTTTTTGCGTTGCCAAAACGATCCATAGTTTTGAGATTATCAGATCGCCCGTTTGGTTGTTACAAGACAGGCTTTCAACGACCGGATCTTTCTCCTATTTTCAGCCGGCGGGTCAAAAATATGGACAAAATATTTCGCGGCACAAGAATTTTCTAGACATAGTCGATCTTTTCTGTTAGATTTCCAATGCGCTGTTTACCAAGTAACCATTTTCATTGCCGGCAGTTTCTGAAATACGGCTATCATTAGCCGTTTAGGGTCGAAGAACTAAATGAAAGATCGAGCAATATCGGGAAGGCATTATGTATATGCCGGCGATGCTGTCGCTACACCAAGCGGCCGTTCCGCTAGGGCGCGCGGCAACTCTATCTCCGGAGAAAGACTCGACAACATTTTTCGTGCGGTCGGCCAAAAGCTGCGAGAGGGCCGTTCGCATGAGGCAGAAGCCATGCTGGTTGAAACAATCAGCAGCTACAACCATAATTTCGATCGCTTGGCGGATCTCAAGCGCCTGCTTTCTTTTACCCTCGAAACTTTAGGCAGATATGAAGAATCGTTAGAAGTTGTCCGGCCATTTGAAGACGAAAGTTTTCTGGGGCCGCTTGAACCGGCCACACAGATCCGCGTTTCCACTCAACTCGGTGTTGCGTATAACAACCTGACCGACCAACCTAAGGCGGTAACAATTCTAAAAAGCACGTTGGCGAAAGCTGTGGAGGGCGGCCACCAAAGGCTTTTGGGCGGTATCTATATCGCATTGGCTCGCGTTTACCGCAAACTGAATGAATGTCCGATCGCCCGAGATTATGCCATTTCCGCCCTCAATCAATTTCGTGAGGAAGGTGAATGGCTCGGCATGGCCGAAGCCTATCGCGAGATCGCTCTGAGCCATCATCAAGAAGGCAATAGCCAGCGTTCCCTTGAATTTTTCGAGCTTGGAATTCGCATAATCGGCGATCGCTCAGCTCCATTCATGCTCGGCAAGCTATACACCGATATGTCGGGGGCTTATTATTTCTTGCGGAAGCCAAAGGACGGGATAGCCTGCCTTGAGAAATCGATCGGTTTTTTTGAACAGACAGAACACGTTCTCAATTCCGTCATCGCCTATAACAATCTAGGCATCAATTTGGTTCTCGTCGGACATTGGGATCAAGCCGAAGAAATGATCCGCCGGTCCCTTGATCTCGCTATTAAGGCCAATCACGTACACATGGCCGGAATTTTGGAATCTCTCGGCGAACTCAAGATATTGCGGGGAGAATTCGAAGAAGCCGAGGCTCTTTTGACCGAAGCGGTCGATCTGGCCCGCGAACGCAAGCGGCAGTGGTATGAAGCACAGGCTTTGAGCAGCCTGGCTCGCTGTTATCTGGGCCGCGGCGAACACAAGCTGGCTGCTGAAACGGCGAGACAAACGGTCGAATTATGTAAAAGCATCGGCGATACCCATTATTCGCTGACCGCCGAATTGACCTTGGCCGAAAGTCTGTTAAATGCGGGTGCGGTCGATGAATGCTCCCGCAATCTGGCAAAGATAGAGGAACAAGACCCTTCGAATGATTTTTTTGTGCTCGGCAATATCCAGCGGCTGCGAGGAATGGCAGCTTTAGCGGTCGGCAACGCCCAGCTTGCGGTACATCATTTTAACCGTAGTTTGACCATATTCGAGGCCGCAGAGGACGTCTATCAAACAGCGGTCGTTCACGAACTGATCGGTGAAAATATGCCCCCGGAGCCTAAAAGACAGCCGGTGCGGCACCTCACTGACGCAGCGGAGATCTTTACACGACTTGGCTTGGCAGATCGTGCGGCCGCTATTTTTGAGAAGATAGCCCGGCTCAAAGATGCTTCCGCAAGGCAGGAAACACCAAATAGTTTAGCCGCGACCCCGGATTCGGCCGCCTCGCAGCTATTGATGGTTCGTTTGGCAGAAGCAACCGCCAGCCGCGAACTGCTGTTTCGAGAATTGACCGCCGTTTTACAGCAGGAAAGCCGGGCCAAACGTATCGTGATCGCCGAATTTAATGAGGGTGGTTTGCTGCAGCCGTTTATTACCCATGGGCTGACCGGCAGCGAGAGCACCGATCTGACCTCAAAATTCAATGCAGCGATCAGAAAAGGGGAAGAAGAAAAATGCGCTCAATTGAAATCGTTCGCATTCTTTCGCCTGAGAACCATGAATGCCCGGCCGGCTTATGTGCTTATTCAACCGGCGGATGGAGCGGTGCTGAACGACGGAACATCGCTACAGCCTCTGCTCCGCGTTGCCGAACTCGGCATGGATGTCATCGCCCTTAGATCTCGCGAAAACAGCACACCGCTTGAACCCGAAGCAAATCCATATACGTCCACCAGTTTGATGCCCGGTTTCATACATTCATCACCGGCGATGTCTTCTTTGGTCGAAGAGGTCTATAAGATCCGTTCATCCGACGTAACAGTATTGGTGACGGGAGAATCCGGTACCGGCAAAGAACTCGTTTCGCGTGCTATCCACACGATCTCTAACCGCAAAGATAAGGTGTTTGTACCATTTAATTGTACGGCGGTGCCAAAGGAACTTGCCGAAGGCCATCTTTTCGGCTACCGGAAAGGTGCCTTTACGGGTGCGGTCTCCGATTCGCCGGGAATGATCCGGGCTGCAGATGGAGGCACTCTGTTTCTGGACGAGATAGGCGACCTGCCATTGGATGTACAACCAAAGCTGCTTCGTTTTTTACAAGAAGGCGAGGTGCAGCCGGTCGGCGAAAAACGTCCGATAAAGGTCGATGTGCGCGTAATTGCCGCTACTAATATGCCGCTGGAAGAAAAGGTCGCGGACGGCACATTTCGCGAAGATCTCTATTACCGCCTAAATGTTGTGCGGCTGCGCGTTCCTCCATTGCGCGAACGCCGGTCAGAGATACCGCCGATCATAAATTATTACGTAAACCATTATTCGACTCGGTTCAATAAAAAGAATGTTGTTTTTACCCCGCAGACCGTTGATCTTATGATGGTGTGCAACTGGGAAGGAAATGTCCGTCAGCTTTGCAACGAGATCCAGCGAATTATTGCCCGTGCGGTCGATGGGGAGATCATCTCGCCCGACCATCTATCGCCGGATCTGAAAAAAGTCGGCCGGCCCGTTGCCCCTGTCGAAGGGTCTATACGGCCGATCGCCTCCTTTGAGCGTACCGTTCCGTTTGAAGCGGTCGAAGAAGGCATGCGGCTGGAAACGGCCGTCGGCGAGCTGGAAACGCGCATGATAAAAGGAGCTCTCGGCCGCCACAACTGGAATATTTCGCGGGTTGCCAACGAGCTGGGGCTCACTCGACGCGGCCTTTATATGAAGATCGAGCGCTACGGCATCCGGCGTTCGGCATGACCATCAACTTCCCGACAGAAGCCTCAGACGCCTGACGATCTCCGGCAGTTCCGTCGCCAGTTTCGCGGTGTGGTCCGCAATATTTCCGGTGAAGGTGAAAGAAGCCGAGCCGCGAACGCGGGCATACGGTATGTTTGCCGCTTCTAGAAATCCTGCACCGTTTCGGCCGACGGGAGAACATGCCGCCGGCGTTCTTGCCAAAATGCCGGCCTTCGCCAGCTCTGCCGTTAGCAATTCGCCGTTTATTCCTTCAAAGGAGATGCACGAGATATGCGGCAAGCGGTCAGCATTGGCAAAAAGTATCTCTGATCGCGGTATTTTTTCGACCATCGAGTTTTCAAATCGATCGCGAGTTTCCTTCAGCTCTTGAACGTTTTCACGTTCGGCGGCACGGGCCCGCAAAGTCTCGACAAGCTCCGCCGAGATCGAAATGTCTTTGTGTTTTGGAGGGTCAGCAGACGAAAGGACAAGCGAATCTTCCGCTAAGCCGAAACCCGAACCGGCAAGGATAAGCATATTCGCAAGTTTTGCAAATTCTTGCGGAAACGGCCCGATCCGGGCGATGGCGGTGACGCAGATGGCCACGGGCAGATCCGGCAGTAATGATATTAGATCGGCTATTTCATGCGGCCGCAATCGCACCCCGGTCATCGTGTCCGCGGCGTTTATATTGATGGCCGATACCGGCAGAGCGGAGTGCCCGTTCAGTTCGGATGTCTGAAGAGAACCGTCTTCTGCGATCGGTAGATGCAAAATGCCGTCGCTCAGGGCCAGAGAAACGGGGTAGCTGGTTTCCTGCCACCCCAGCTCGCAGAGACTGCTCGTTTTGACAAGGTGAATCGAGCGGGCCGATAGGCCAAATAATTCGGCAAGCTCGGTTTTCGCGGCATTTGCACTATAAATTTCGGCTTTATCTACCATAGTTGAAAAATGTGGAGCGGCTCCAATTTACCATTTGAATTTTAGCATTTACAATTAGTTATACTGTGAGTTCGATTTTAAAGATCATTGAGCCGACCGGCCGGGTGTGGGAAGTAAGTCTTGAAAAAAACAAGACCTATATGATCGGCCGTGCAAAAGATAACGATATAGTACTTAACGACCGACGGGTCTCGCGCAAACATGCGCACATAACCGGCGGCGAACATTTCACATTGGTCGATGGATTCTACGAAAATGGAGCCCTCAAGCGCAGCGTTAATCACGTTTTCGTTAATGGTTCTCCGATCACGGACCGCATTCTTTCGCCCGGCGACGCGATCTTGATCGGCGAAAGCCGCTTGGAATTTACACAATCAGCGCCGGTCGTCAGAACGTCTTTTGCTTTCGACCTACCTCCGACAACGCCGCCGCGTCCGCCGCAATACCTGGCGGATATAGAAGTTCATCAAAGTGCGCCGACCGTGGTCGAGGTAAAGCCGGACAGTGTAGATTACGACGACAATCCGCTGGGGCAAACCCAATTTCAACTTTCCGCCAATGAGATCATCGGCCGTCAATCGCATCTTTCGCTCGAATCTGCGTTTGCATCGCCGGATGAGATCAAAGATCTCCGTCGAAAAGCAAAAATACTTGACCTGCTCTATGAAATGAGCAAATCGCTCGGCACCGTTTTTGACCTGAAAGAGATATTTGAAAAAGCTACTGATCTGATATTTCGCGGCACACCGGCAGACCGAGTGGTCGCTCTGCTGGCGGATGAAACACTTGACGGTAAGATCCTGGATTACAGTATGTTTCCGCTGGCGGTCCGCACACGAGATGAAAAGATCGCAAAATTGACAGAAAAACTTACGCTCAGCCGCACGATCACACAAAAAGTGATGCGGGAAAAGGTCGCCTTGTTGTCACAGGACGCAACCACAGACGCGCAATTCCTGGGTGCAGAATCGATCGTCTCGCAGGGCGTTCGTTCAACTATTTGTGCTCCGTTGATCACCGAATCGAACGTCCATGGCGTTATATATGCCGATCGGCTCGACCCCTTCGCGGCTTTCACACCGGACCATTTGGAATTGATCAGTGCCGTCGCTGCTCAAACTGCCGTCACCGTAGAGACGGTAAAAGCTCACGACCGGCTTGCTCGCGAAGAGGTTGCCCGGGCAAATTACAGCCGTTTTATGCCGGAATATGTCGTAAAGCAGCTCTTGAATAACCCTAATTCGTTCCGATTAGGCGGTGTAAACCAGCAGATAACCGTTCTCTTTGCCGATATTCGCGGTTTTACCGCCATTTCGGAAACACAGAAGCCGGAGAAAGTAGTTATGCTGTTGAATAAATATTTCTCAGCAATGACAGAGATAATCTTTCAGCACGGCGGAACGCTGGATAAATATATCGGCGATGGTTTGATGGCCATTTTCGGAGCGCCGACCGCTTCGGACGAAGATGCGCTGAATGCGGTAAAAGCAGCGGTCACCATGCAAAAGCGGCTCGTTTCGCTCAATGATGAACTAAAGGCAGAGGGCCTGAATCAAATATCTATCGGTATCGGACTCCACACCGGCGAAGCGACCATTGGCTATGTAGGTTCGGACAAGCGATCTGAATATACCGCCATCGGAGATACGGTAAATTTAGCCTCGAGGCTTGAATCTAATGCCCGCGGAGGCCAAATTCTGATCAGCGAGGCAACGCATGCGGCCAGCGGCAGCCGTATTCCCGTCAATCAACTGGAACCGCTGACCGTAAAAAATCGAGCTCAGCCGGTACCTGTGCTTGAAATACGCTGGGGTTAGATCTTTCCGAAAATTTGTTGTCATTCTCATTTATAAAAGAATATAATTAGCTGGCTGTAGTTTATGCTCAAGATCTCGTCCCTCAAAAAATTGGTTACCGAATCAATGGCTATCGACCTTGGTACGGCAAGCACTATCATCGCTGTCAAAGATCGCGGCGTGGTGCTTGATGAACCGTCACTCGTAGCTATCAATGAAATGAGCGAAGAGATCGTGGCTTTTGGCCGTGATGCTGCTGATATGGCAGGCCGCGAAGGTCGCGATGTTGTGGTGCTCGCCCCGCTGACAGGCGGCGTGGTCGGCGATTTTGAACGAACGAAGAAGATGCTTGCGCATTTTGTTAAAAAATCTCGGTCGGGCGGTTCAAATCTCGCGCTTCAGGCTGTCATGAGCATGGTCTCAGACGTTACGCACGTTGAACAGAGAGCATTGATGAATGCGGCCGAAGAATCGCACATCGGCAAGGTATTTATGATGGAAGAAGGCCTGGCCGCTGCATTTGGAGCCGGCGTTCTTGCTACCGATAAACGAGCATCCGCGATAATAGACATCGGCGCAGCGACAACGAACATTGCTATCGTCGCCAAAGGTTCGGTCGTACATTCGATGTCCGAGCGCTATGGAAGCAACGAGATAAATGATGTTATCTCAACCCACCTTCGCCGTCATCGCGGTTTGCAGGTGGGCGAAGAGACCGTTGAATCTTTAAAGACGAATTTTGTTTCGACGTATCTGCCAGACGACATTTCGAAAACGATAGAGGTCCGCGGACGTGATGTACAGACCGGCAGCCCGGCGGCCGTCGAAGTCACGAACGGCGAGCTTTATCCGGTGGTCGAAGGCATAGTCCGCCGCATCGCCCAAACCGTAAAAGACACATTGACCGAATTGCGGCCGGAGGTGGCCGCCGATATCTACGACCGCGGCGTTATTCTAACCGGCGGCGGGTCGCTTTTGGACGGTATCGATAACTACCTTCGCAATTTCATCAATTTGCCGGTCGCCGTGGCCGAAGAACCTAGGTATGCTACCGTCAATGGGCTTTTGAAGATGTTTGACGATCCGGAACTGCTTGAAAAAGTAAGCCGGAACGAACTTGGTGTGCTTCAAAATGCGGAAATACCGTTCGAGGCCTGATCTAGATCACCCTCGTTGAAGTTTGGAAAGCCTTTCGGCTGCTGCATTTAAGGTCTCGTCTTTTTTACAGAAACAAAACCGCACCAATTGGGAACCCAGCTGCTTATCAAAATAGAAGGATGAGCCCGGCACCACAGCTACGCCTATCTCTCGGATCAAATGCCGGGTAAATTTCACATCATCGGCAAACCCGAAGCCGGATATATCACACATAACATAATATGCACCCTGCGGCGATATACAGCCAAAACCGGCTTGCTGCAAAACCGGAACAATAAGATCTCGTTTTTGCTGATATTCGTTTCGCAAGCCCGCGTAATATTCCGGCGGCAGCGACAGAGCATAGGTACCCGCATGCTGAAGCGGATTGGCGGCACCGACCGTTAAAAAATCGTGCACCTTGCGGATAGCGGCCGTTATGTCCGGCGGGGCTATACAGTATCCGACCCGCCATCCGGTGACCGAATACGTCTTTGATAGAGAATTGACGATCACAGTTCGCTCCCGCATCCCTTCGATCGTTGCCATGGAAATATGCTCAAGCGGAAGAATGGCCGCATCGTCCGTGTAGGTGATGTGTTCGTATATTTCATCTGTAAATGCCAACACATCAAATTCTTTACATAGATCGGCGATGAATTCTAGTTCTTCGCGGGCAAACACTTTACCGGTCGGGTTGTTCGGGTTGCAAATTATTATCGCCTTTGTTCGCGGATTAAATGCGGCACGAAGCTGTTCGCGGTCAAACAGGAATCCATTCGGTGTTTGATAAAGCGGCACATGAACCGGCACCGCATCAGACAATATCGCATCCGGCGAATAATTTTCGTAAAAAGGCTCAAAAACGATGACCTCTTCGCCGGGGTCAACGGTCGCCATCATAGCAGCTATCATCCCTTCGGTCGAACCACAGGTAACGGTCAGCTCGGCTTCAGGGTCGATATCCAACCCTAGAAACCACATCGTTTTTTTGGCGATCGCATCTCGAAATTCTTTGACGCCCCAAGTTATTGCATATTGGTTGTGGTCGGCCGCGATCGCCTCCATCGCCTTATTCTTGATATCTTCGGGAGCGGCAAAATCCGGAAAACCTTGGCCCAAGTTGACGGCTCCGTGCTTAATGGCTTCGCGGGTCATTTCTCGAATGACCGATTCGGTAAAACTGGCCGCTTTCTTGGAAATGCGGCCTTTGCTGATCTGCGTCATAACTTCATCTTCCTAGACAGACAAAAGGCCCGGTGATCTGCGGGCTTTAATGTCGATCATTCAGTGTACGGAAAAACTGCTTTCGGCGCTTTATATCTTCGCCACCAATCAGAATAGCAAACATCTGTACAACCGATCTGATATGTGACGACCCTCCATTTTCCACCGCTTCTTTGCAGCAACCCAAAAAAGTTCCCGCCGAAATAACCCTCTCGCTCGGCCTCTGCAAATTTCGTTTTGCTAAGGTCGAGCCTTCCCCCGGAGGCGTTTTGCGGCGTGCCGCTGATAAATGCCCAGTTGCCGGCAATGTTGAAGGCATCCGTTTGAAAAACGACCTTTTGTTTCAGATCGCGTTCGATCGGCGATCGCAAAACGTTCAAAATGGCTGTCCGTTCAACAGAACCTTTTGCCGGCGTTCGAACAGCTTGTGCCGCACAACCTAATGCAAAAGCTGCGATAAGGGCGGCCGCATAAGCCATCTTCAGTGAAGTTATTCGTATCATTTTATAAATATCCACCTTGCTGAAGAGCTTCAAAACACCGTTCGCAAACGGCCGGCACCTGTTCAAATTCTCCTACGCGAAGCGAATAGTTCCAACAGCGTTCACATTTCTTGCCATCCGCCTTTTCGATAACCACTCCGAATTTGTCTGCTTCATGCACCTCAACCTGGGAAACTATGAATATATAACGCAGATCTTCATAATAATTAAGAAGAAATCGTGTCGTTTCGGCATCGGCGTTCAAAACGACCTTGGCTTCCAGTGAAGAACCTATCTGTTTTGCCGTACGTGCCTCTTCTAATGCCTTCAACACCTCATCGCGAATGCCGAATAGCCGCTCCCAATTGGCTGTTAGTTCGCCGGTTGATTCGGCCGAACGCGGAAATTCTGCCAAATGGACCGAGCTTAGACTCTGTCCCGGAAGGTTTTCCCATGCTTCGTCTGCCGTAAAAGCCAGCATCGGTGCCAACAATCGACACAGGGTATCGGTTATGTGATAGAGCGCCGTTTGGGCGGAGCGGCGTTGCGGCGATCTTGCCGCGTAGATATAAAGCCTATCTTTAATGATGTCGAAATAGCGGGCCGAGAGGGTTACGGTAGAAAAACTGTAAAGCGCCTGATAAGCAGCCTGAAAATCATAGCGTTCGTACCCCGAAATAACCTTGTCCGCTGCCAAATTCAAACTTTCGATCGCCCATCGGTCGATCTCTGCCATCTCATTCTCGGCAACCGTATCAATTTCCGGATCAAAACCATCCAGATTGCCGAGAGCATACCGAAGCGTATTACGCATCTTGCGGTAGGCATCCACTACCCGCGAAAGGATCTCGTCGGAGCATCGAACATCTTCTGTGTAATCTACGGCGGCCGCCCAAAGCCTTAAAATCTCAGCACCCGAACGGTCGATGATCTCTTGCGGAGCCGTTACATTTCCAAGAGATTTACTTTGTTTTTTTCCTTCACCGTCAACGACCCACCCATGGGTAACGATCTGTTTGTACGGCGCCATGCCATGAGCCGCTATGCCGCAGCTAAGGCTTGAATTGAACCATCCGCGATATTGGTCGCCGCCCTCTAGATAGACATCCGCCGGGAAACGAAGCGTGTCGCCGCGGGTTTCAAGCACCGCCACACACGACGAACCCGAATCGAACCATACATCGAGAATATCGGTCTCTTTTCTAAAATCGGCACTGCCGCATTTGCCGCACACGTACCCCGCCGGCAGCAATTCACCTTCGGGCCGGTTGTACCAAGCATCCGCCGTTTCGACGGCAAAAATGTCCGCAACGTGTTCGATTATGTGTTTTTCCGCGGCCGGTTCGTCACACACCTGGCAATAGAACACCGGGATCGGTACGCCCCACGAACGCTGCCGTGAAACGCACCAATCCGGTCGGCCCTTGAACATATTTGACATTCGCCCCTCGCCCCAGGCCGGATGCCATTTGACCTTCGCGATCTCCGCCAGAGCCGCTTGCCGCAATGGGAGCACACCTTTGCTAACGTCATCCGGCGGGCATTCCGTAGTTTCTCCGCAATCTATCAATTCGCCGTTCACTTCGTCCATAGAAATGAACCATTGCGGGGTTGCTCTGAAAATGACCGGATTCTTACACCGCCAACAGTGCGGATAGCGATGTTCGTACCTTTCGGAGAATATCAGAACTCCCCTTTCCTGCATGAAATCGACTATTTTTTTGTTTGCCTCAAAGATATTCTCGCCGGCCCAATGCTCAACGTCCGTCATAAACCGGCCGGCATTGTCCACCGGACAATAAATGTCGAGTCCGTATTCTTTGCCGATATAAAAATCGTCCGTTCCGTGGCCGGGAGCGGTATGAACGCAGCCTGTCCCGGATTTTGCCGAACCCTTGCTTTCAAACCGGGTTCCCAGTTCGACCTCCGCGTCGGCCTCGCCAAGCGTTACATGGTCGCCATTCATGACCAGCGAAGGGCGGTCGATCCACGGATGTTTAGCCTCTAATCGATCAAGAATGGTGCCCTTGAAACGGGCGAGTTCTTCATATTCAGCAAATCCTGCCGTTTCACAGAAACCTTTCGCAAGTTCGGCGGCGACGATGAATACCTCGCCATCAGAAACCTCGATCGCCGAATAGTCGAACTCCGGGTTGACGGAAATCCCCAAATTCGCCGGCAGCGTCCATGGTGTGGTGGTCCAAATGACGAAACTCACATTCTTACCTTCGAGCGATGCATCGATCAAAGTCGGGTCACAACTCAGAGCAAATTTCACGTACACAGAAGGCGAGCTATGCTCTTTATATTCAACCTCTGCTTCGGCAAGCGCGGTTTGATCATGAATGCACCAATAGACCGGGCGCAATCCCTTATAAACGTAACCGCGTTCCAAAAAGGTACCGAACAATCGAGCGGTTGACGATTCGTATTCCGGCGACATGGTCAAATAAGGTGCTTCCCATTCGCCGAAGATGCCGAGACGCGAAAAATCGCGAATTTGCCCGTTCATTGCCTTTGAAGCATGATCGCGGCAGATACGCCGAAATGTAGCGACCGGAATATCGGCCTTATTTTTCCCTTTTTCGGCCAATTTGCGTTCTACGTGTGTCTCGATCGGCAATCCGTGGCAATCAAAACCCGGAACGAACGGCGCATCGAACCCCATCATTGAGCGAGATTTCACAACAAAATCTTTCAAAATTTTATTGAGGGCAGTGCCGATATGGATATCTGCGTTCGCATATGGCGGGCCATCGTGCAAAATGAACTTTTCACGCCCGCTGCGCGATTGTTCGATCTGATGGTAAAGACCAGCATCTTTCCATTTTTTAAGACGAGCCGGTTCGCTTTGTCCCAAATTCGCTTTCTGCGAAAAATCGGTGCGTGGCAGATTGACGGTTTTCTTGAGGTCGATAGGTTCGGACATAACTATATTGTTCAAAACTTTGATTTTAACACTTTTGCAGAGGGTTTTGTGAATCGGAAAGCCGTTTTGAATGGCATCTATTCTTCTTCGATGGTGCAAAGGAATGGAAATTCGTTTGCCCGGGCCAGATTCATCGCCCTTTCCGCTTTCATCGAAGCGATCTCGTAGGGATATATCCCGGCGACACCTACACCCTCCAGATGAACAGCATACATGATCGCGAAAGCTTCTGTTTCCGGCCGGTGAAAGACGGTTTCAAGAACGAACACCACAAAATCCATAGTGGTGAAATCGTCGTTATGCAGCAGAACCTTAAAGAGTTTCGGCTTTTCCAAGCGATGCTCTGTTAGTACGGCCGCATCGCGGTCATTGTCATATTCGATGGGCATGTGTCGTTCTAAAGATCTTTAACCTCAAAAAATGTTTTGATCGCGTTATATTGTGCAGAATTATTCAATATATCAAAGACTTGCTCAAAGTTCTCGAGCCCTTTGACCTTGTGCGTCAACATCCGTCCTAGCCAGCCCGGATAAAGGGCTTCGCTAAGCACCATGTCTTTCACACCCATCTCAAAATGTTCGCGGTTGGCGTTGACGGTGCCGACCATCGCCCGGTTTCCTAACACGAACAGCTGGTTGATCTTGTCCGATGGCACAGCATCAACTTTTTTGTCACCGCCCGTGACGGACGCAAGCACCAAAATTCCGTTCTCATTCAACGACTGCATCGCATCAAAAATTATCGGCGAAAAGCCTGTGCATTCAAATATAAGGTCGTATTCGCCGTATTTTTCCACACTTTGTTCGATCGTTCGATCCTCGGTTGAATCGTACGTTGCCCCAAGCGCCTGGCAAAGCTCAGCATTTAGATAGCCGTTGGGTTGATTGCGGCCAAAACCATGCACCTCGTATCCGCGCATTCTCAATGCCATTACCGCCAGCAATCCTACGTTTCCGACTCCGAGCACAGCGGCACTCTTCGGCCGCCAAACCTTTAGGCGTTCTTGGATATCAGACGCCTGCTTTAGCCCTTTTTCTATTATCGAGAGCGGTTCCAAAAGAACTCCGACTTCCTTTAAGGTCGGCGGAAGCTTGATCAGAAACTCATCACTTTCAACGTAAAATTCCGCCCAAAATCCATGCAGACGCGAAATGCCGCGTTCGTAGTAAGTATCGTCTGTCGTAAAATCCTGTTCGCCGATCTGGTCATAAATGCTGCGTCCGCGCGGACGCCGGACCGTCGCTACGACCAGGTCGCCAATGGAAAGCCCGCTGACCTCGGGCCCGAGTTCGACCACCCTGCCAAAATTTTCGTGGCCTAATATCAAATGGTCGAAACCTTCGGGCGCAATGCCGTACTCGGCGTTGTTGATCTCGCGATCAGTTCCGCAGGCACCGACACGCAAAACCTCGACCAAAACGCCTCGGCCATTAGGAATATCCGTAACCAAAGGTTTGTTAACGTTCAAGAGCTGGGCGGAATTCTTTTCGCCCGGTGTCACAGCAATGGCTTTCATATAAATTCTCCCTCTCCGGACCGACAATTTTTCGCCGCAATGGCGGCCGCCTAACCTTCGCTGATCGGAGATTGCCTTGATCGATCAACGGTCGCATATTCGGAAGTTTGTTTGATCAATTTCGCGACCAATCCCGTCCAGCCGGTTTGATGAGATGCTCCGAGGCCGCGGCCGGTGTCGCCGTCGAAATATTCATAGAATTGATGAAATTCGTTCCACAAAGGATCGTTTTGCATCTTTGCATAATTGCCGAAAACGGGCCGGTCTCCGTTTGGCCCGCGTTCAAAAATACTGATCAGCCGTCGTTCTAGGTCTTGAGAAATATCCCAAAGATTCATTTCGTTGCCCGAGCCCGTCGGGAATTCGACCTTTAGGCTGTCGCCGTAATAATAATCGAATTTCTGCAATGCTTCGATAAGCAGATAGTTGGTCGGAAACCATATCGGCCCGCGCCAGTTCGAATTTCCGCCGAACATCCCGCTGCGCGATTCGGCCGGTTCGTAACGCACCTCAAAATTATCGCTGCCGAGCTGCAATTCAAAAGGGTGCTTTTCGTAGGCCTTCGAAAGCGAGCGAATACCGTAAGCCGACAGAAATTCCGCATCGTCAAAAACTTTGCTCAAAACGCGCTTTAGCCGTCGCGGATCGACCAAAGCTAGCAGCCGGCGGCCTTCCAGCCCGGGTCTCTGCATGCACGAAATGCCTTCGGTCAGATCCGGCCGATGATAAAGGAACCATCGTGTTCGCCTTACAAAATCAGGCAGCCGTTCAAGAGCTGATTCATCGATCGTTTCTACTGCGAAAAGCGGGATAATGCCCACCAAAGAGCGCAGCTTGATGGGTGCGCTGTGATCGGAAATATGCAGCACATCGTAATAAAAGCCGTCCTCTTCGTTCCAGAGATCGGCGTTCTTATCGCCGACGTTGTTCATCGCCTCTGATATATAAACGAAATGTTCGAGAAATTTGGTGGCAAGATCTTCGTAGGATGTGTCATCCTTTGCTAATTCCATGGCAATGGCCAGCATGTTCAAACAAAACATCGCCATCCAGCTGGTGCCGTCGGATTGTTCCAAATATCCCCCGGCGGGCAGCGGCTTACTCCGGTCGAACACGCCGATGTTGTCAAGGCCGAGAAAGCCGCCTTCGAAAACATTGTTCCCTTCGGCGTCTTTTCGGTTGACCCACCATGTAAAATTCAGAAGCAATTTCTGAAACACACGTTTCAGAAAAACTTTATCGCCGCTGCCGCGTTTTCGTGCCTCGATTCGATAGACCCGCAAGGCGGCCCAAGCGTGTACCGGCGGATTTACGTCGCCAAAAGCCCACTCGTAAGCCGGAATTTGGCCATTCGGATGCATGTACCATTCGCGAAGCAGAAGTATAAGCTGCCGCTTAGCAAAATCAGGATCGACCAAGGACAGCGGGATACAGTGGAATGCCAGATCCCACGATGCGTACCATGGATATTCCCAAGTATCAGGCATCGAAATGATGTCTTCGTTATAGAGATGCCGCCATTCTGCGTTGCGGCCCTTTAAACGCTGGGCCGGAGGCGGTGGAAACGCCGGATCTCCGTCAAGCCAATCTCGCACTACATAATGGTAGAACTGCTTTGACCACAACATTCCCGCATAGGCTTGTCTGGAGATCTGGCGAGCCTGGTCCGCGGCCTCCGGCGGTATTATATCGGCGTAGAATTCATCGGCCTCGGCGATCCGCTTATCAAACAAGGCGCGGCACTTTGCCGCATCGAGTTCCGTTGGCTGTTCGGTATTTTCATCGAGCGATGACAGACGCAGCAAAACTTCGAAAGAACCGCCGGCATCTATCTCGGCAAAATAGTGAGCCGCCATTTTGCTTCCGGCATCACGGCTGACGGCACTTTCATCTCCGCGAACAATAAAATTTCCGATGCCGTCTTTTGTGGTGGACGATTCGTTCGCATTGCCGTTAAGAATATAGTTGTTTGTTTCGTTCTCACAAAAAAGAAGTGCAGAACCGCTTTCGCACAAAAGCGAATAGAGCATCGGTTCTTCGGGTGACGTATGCCTTGCGATGGCTGTGTTGGCGCCGGTGCTTTCAATTGCCGGCCGGACACCATTTTCAAACCAAGACCATGTGTTGCGAAACCACAATGTCGGCAAAATGTGAAGCGGGGCAGAAAAGGGTCCGCGATTGTGTGCCGTTAGACGGATATATATATCATCGACGTCATCTTTGGCATATTCGATAAAAATATCAAAATATTCGTCGTTGTCGAATATTCCGGTATCAATAAGTTCAAATTCGTCTTTGTCTTTGGAGCGTCGGGCGTTTTCGTTGTACAGTTCGGCATAAGGAAATTCTTTTTGCGGATATTTGTATAAGCACTTCATGTACGAATGCGTCGGTGTGCTGTCCAAATAGTAATAATATTCTTTTACATCTTCACCATGATTTCCCTGTGGTCCGGAAAGCCCGAAGAACCGTTCTTTTAAGATCGGGTCGCGGCCGTTCCAAAATGCCGGAGCAAAGCAAAGGATCTGTTTGCGGTCACATATTCCGGCAATGCCGTCTTCGTTCCAGCGATAAGCTTTTAAATGTGAGCGTTCAAAAGGGAAATAGTCCCACGCAGCACCATCGGGCGAATAATCTTCGCGAACGGTACCCCACGCGCGATCGCTGATATATGGTCCCCACAATTTCCAATCGGCGAATTGTCTGCGGTGGTCGCGAAGCCGATCGGCCTCTTTGATAGAGTTTTGCGGGTCGTTCATATTGATCGCGGGGCGGTCATTGTCCGGAGGCCTGTCTTGCCAGAACATCCTTTGCCAATTCGTTTGCCTGGCTGCTGTAATCTCTCGCCTTTTCCATCAGATCTTGATATTTGTCTGCCCGCTGTTTGAAATCAGCGCTGACCTTTTCGCGCTGTTCCGTATTTTTAGGGTCGTAATTGTCGCGGAGCGATCGGGCGGCCTGACGATATTCTTCAAAGGCTTCTTTTTGTTTTTTAAGTGTTTCAACCTTTAATCTAAGATATTCTTTGTAATCGTCGTTGGTGTTCAATTCCTGAGCTTGCTCGAGTTTTTTTATGGCATCATCGACAAAGCCCGAGCCATCATTGATCACATAAACGACATCGTCCGCGACCTTTTGAACTGCGGCCGCATCATCGCCCGCCATTGCTTTTTTCAACTCTTCACGCTTACTTTCGTTATCGTTGTAAAGCTTTCTGATCTTTTTAAGTTCGGTATTGGCTTGTTCCACTAGTGCGGCCGCATCGGCAGTTTGATCCGGCGGGCCGAATAGTCCTGATTCGCCGCTGCCCGAGCTTTTGCACGCACCGGCTATCAAGGCTGCCAAAAGCAGACCGGCGATAGACAAATTTTGGAGCAGCTTTGACATTGCGGTTCTATGGAAAATACTACCCTATCAGACGAAAATTTTCATTCGTTTTTCGCCGCCAGATAAACCCGTCAAGTACATAATGGGTCAATTGCGGCACCGCCAACAGCGGGACCAGATAGACCTTGAATTCGTGCAGGTCCCATTTTTCGCCGAAGAGCCATTGTTTGTCGTGCCAAACGCCGCGATCCCAAAACAGTTCTTCGACATAGGCAAAAGCCCACAAAGTTGCCAGAAATACTATCCAATGGCTCGCCATCGATCGATATGCCGGTCCGGCAGTTTCTCGCCGCTGGCGGGCATAGCACCAGATCAATGCAAAATAGGGAACCCCGTGAATAATGACATTGGTAACGGTAAATGCGTAGTCAGAATTGAAATATACAATGCCCGCGTACCAGCAGATAGCTGTTGTCGCAACAACAATATCTTTTCCCGGGTTTATAAAATCTTTTCGAAAATATAGATAGAGCCCTTTGGCGAAATACACCGCAAGAGCAGCGATATAGATCGGAAATAGAACTTCTGCCAGAAGCCGCGGGAGTTCGATAAGATCGTTGGCCACAAACCAATTGAAATTTCGCGGAAGGCTGGTCATCCAAAATATCAGCGGATAGATCGTAGAAAGATATACGGCCGCGGCGTCTATGTACCACGTCCACCGCTCGGTTTCGCCAAGCTTTCGCCGATAGAGAGCCACCCAGCCATATTGTTGGCGAACAAAATGAAAGACCGCAACGATCGCCAATACACGCCAAAAAACCAATTCACCTTCAGAATATAGGGCAACGCCGACAGCATATCCGATGAGCGGCACCGAACCATACAGCCAAGCGCGCCGCTTGAGCTCTTCCTTGTCAAAATAGACGCGAAATGAAGTGGACCAAACATGCGCCACATCGATCAGAAGAACGGCGGAGACCCATGTCCATTCCGGCGAATCTTCATTTAGAATGCCCAACTGCCAGCCCAAGGCAAGCAGCAGCACAGAAACGGCGGCACTGCCCAAAAAAACCGAAAGATCGGTCTTTTCTGAAAATAGCCAGTATTTGTTTTGTTCGATTTCTGCCACGCTGTCCTTGAAAGCCAATCGTAGTTTATCAGAGCTATGAATGCGGTTGAAGATAAAAGAGGCCGTCCGTTTCCGAACAGCCCCTTTATGGATCCTGAAGTCACAACGTCAGCTATTTTTTACAATAGCCTTCGCTGCCCTTCGTTATAACGACACAGTTCTTTTCCTTTTCCAGGTATTTCATACCTGTTTCGGCGCCGGTAGCCGTTTTGATGGTTTCCGTTTTGCCATTGCGTGTGAATACGATCACACCATCTTTAGCAGTGCCTTCAAAGGTCGAGACCTTGTCGAGATCCTTGATATCGACGGAAAATTTGTCGCCTTTTTTAACGACGTCCAAATATGTTCCTTCGACACCTTCCCATTTTCCGGCCAAAGCATCGGCCTTGGTGGCAGTTGTCTTGGCATCGGCCGCCGGGCTGGGTGATGCGACCGGGGAACCGGCCGGCGATGCGATCGGCGATGCGGCTGGCGAAGCAGCCGGCGTGGGTGTAGCAACTGCTCTATTCGGCGAAGTCGTTTCGCCGGAGCAAGCACCCAAGAACACGGCCGAAGCCGCAAAAGTTGTGAACAATACTGATCTTCCCAATGAAATGATATTCATTTGTTACTTTCCTTGCCGCCGCTTTTTCCGGCGGCGTCGGGTTGCTGCGCGGTTCTTTCAGTCGGCCGCAAACCCACGAAACCGACACCGCATTCCAAACAGAAACAGCCTGTTTATTCACGAAGCTTCGGCTTTTCTCAGAACCCGATGCCTTTCCCGCAAATATCGCTGCGACACAAAGAACGCGGACGGAAATGTTTCTTGCAATTTTTTTTAATTTATTTTGCGAAAGCCCAGTAAGAAAGAAATGCCTGAACCATACCGATCAAAAACCCAAAGAATGCTCCGAACAATTCGATCGTTCGTAAATGTTCCTTGGCAACGGACATAACCAAAGATTCGAGCTTTTCAACCGGATATTTATTTATCTTTTCGCGTACTACGTTGCCTACGTCAAATTCTCTGATCGCGTCAGGCAGTTTTTCCTGGATGGCGTTGATGATGGTATCGGCAAAAGAATCGGTCCACGAACGAAGTTTTTCTTCGGGTATGCTGTCCGCGATCTTGCCGATCGGTCGAGACAGCAATTTGTCCACCTGAGCCGAAAGCGCCGCATTGATAATGCGGGCCGTTTCGCCGCGAGAGATAACGTTAAGCAAAGCCGACGTCAAAAATTGTTTCAGTTTTTCTTCGGAGTCGGCGTAGAGCGTCTGCATTATGGCGTCTATGCTGTGTGGACGCAGTTTGTTGAAGGTCTCACGCAGATAAGCCATTACCGAATCGATCGTTTCGGGGCTCTGCAGCAAAGCAAGTACGGAACGAGTTATCTGGGCCTGCAATCGTTCAAGTTGTTCCGGTGCTATATTTCCGATCAATTCCGGCACCGGACGCGCCAAAGCATCATCAATGGTCGCATCGATAAAATTCCTGGCTTCCGCCGCAAAAAAATCTCCCTTAAGGGTTTCTTCTATTCGTTTAGGCAAGCTTTCATTGACCAGGTCATCCACCTCGCCGATCAAATTATCACGCGAAACGAATATCTTTTTAAAGAAAGGCAGCTGTTCGTAATATTGATGAACCTCTCGCTTGATCAAACCGCCGATCTGGTCGCGGGTGCGCTCCGCCGCCGCCAATTCGGTCAAGCGATGGATAACCGGTTCGACCTGGTCATTCGCTTTTTCTTTCAACAGAATTATGGCGTCTTCGGTAAAAATATCGCGGAGCGGGGTCTCGCCATTCAAAAGCCCTCGCGTTCGCCGAGATATGAAATCATTTACTTGAGCTTCTAACGCCGGCGAATGTACCGCCGACCGAAGACGGCCGGCAATAAATTCCAATATCTTTTCGGTCGTATCTTCGTCCACAACCTCCGAAACGCGTTTTGACAACAGCTCGTCAACATTGCGTTCAACGAAACCCGTTATTTTTGCCAATGAATCTTCGTTTCGGAGAAATTCTTCTATCTGTTCCGATATCTTATATTGAAGTGTGGATATTGTGTCGAGCACGGGTTCGCGCATATTGCCCGGTAAGGCTTCGATCAGCGAAGGATAGTTTTGAGCAACAAGGCCCGCGGCATACGATTCGACCACGCTTCTGATCTTTCGACGCAGAAATTCCTTTCCTAAAAGCTCTTCCATAATGGTTTCCTGAGAAACCAATTCTTCGCCGACCGCTTTGCCAATGGCCGCGGCCAACCTTTCGCGATGGCGGGGTATCATGCCTTGCGGAAAGATGGTCAAACCTAAAATACGAACAGGTTTGCGCGGCCTGAACAACATTCGTACCGCCAGCCAGGCTCCGACGTAGCCATGGACGGTCGCGAAAAGGATCAAAAGGGCAATTTGAACATACAGATGCTTAAAGAACGGCCCGACCGAATTCGCAATGTCCTGAAAAAATTCCATATTCGCAACCAGAAACCAGGCTTGCTAATAGACCTGAAACCCTTTTGAACGAAGGCAAAATGCGGCGAACTCTTTCAATTGGTCATGATCGACGCTGTAATTTTTCCATTGTTCATCGCCGTCTTTGTGCAGCATCATGTCGTCCGGTTCATCCGTAATGCTAAGATCTGCATAGATCCGCTTATTCGGCTCCAGCTTTGGCAAAATGACCCTCTCGATCTTTTCGCCGATCAAATGGGCGTCTTCAACCTCGACCTTAACACCGGTCGCGTTATAGCTCATTTGCCGTAACTTTCCTTCGCTGACGACATCGAGGCTTTTGATCACTTCCAGCATCGCCTTCCAATTCCATACGCTGGCGTTGAACTCATAGTTCTCCGAACCCAGATCGTGCAATGTAAAACTCATAATTTATCCCTTGAAAGAATGCTAAACGGCGAAGACGGAAATAGTCAATAAACATATGCGAAAGTTGGCCGATATTTCAGGTTCGCGGGGTAATCTAAGAGCGCAGATGAAGTTTCGAACGGCATTTCGTATAATGTTCAAGACATAAAGACCAACGGCAAAAGGTGAATTCCTGTTGTCAAAACAGACAGCGGCCATCTACGAATGATCTGATCTCTGCGATGAACAAACCAATTTCATACGCCGACGCCGGCGTTTCTATCGATAATGCGAACAAGGCCGTGGAACGCATCCGCGAATATGCCCGAAGCACCTTTAATGAGCGCACCTTAACGGAGATCGGGAGCTTCGGCGGTATGTTTGCCGGCGCCTTTCCGAATATGTCGGAACCCATATTGGTGGCTTCCGCGGACGGGGTCGGCACCAAATTAAAGATAGCATTTGATACAGGCGTTCATAATACGGTCGGAGCGGATCTGGTAAACCATTGCGTTAATGATATTTTGGTTCAGGGAGCCCGCCCGCTTTTCTTTTTAGATTATTTTGCGACCGGCATATTGGAACCGGATGTGACAGCGGCCGTGGTCGAGGGCATGGCACGGGCATGTCGCGAGAATGGCTGTGTGCTGTTGGGCGGCGAGACGGCCGAAATGCCTTCGATGTATTCAGCGGGCGAATATGATCTGGCAGGTTTTATCGTCGGCGTGGTCGATAGGGCAAATGTGATCGACGGCCATGACATTAAACCGGGCGACATTGTGCTCGGCTTGCCCGCGGCGGGGCTTCAGACCAATGGATATTCGCTCGCCCGCAAATTGTTCTTTGAGATCGCCGGTTTTTCTGTTGATACATTTGTTGACGAACTGGGAAAGACCGCCGGCGAGGCCTTGCTTGAACCACATCAGAGTTTTCTGCCGCAGCTCGGCCCGCTGCTCGACAAAAAAGATACGGCCGGACGGCCCTTGATAAAAGGGCTCGCGCACATAACCGGCGGCGGATTTCTCGAAAACATCCCGCGGATCCTGCCCGAAGATGTCTCGGTCGAAATAAACCGCGGCTCTTGGCCCGAACCGCCCGTCTTCGGTCTCATGCAGGAACTAGGCAATGTCACCGAACACGAAATGTTCCGTACCTTTAATATGGGTATCGGTATGGTTGTCGTCTGTTCCGAAAGCGACGCGACAGAGATCCGGCAAGCGGCAAATTCCTATTTGATCGGAAGGATCACCGCCGGAGACAGATCCGTATTGTTTACCAAGAGTCAATGAAAATAGGAATTCTCATTTCAGGGCGCGGATCGAATATGGCGGCATTGGCGGCAGCCGTGGCAGACGGGAAAATTCCCGGCTCAGAGGTAACGGTCGTAATCAGCGATAAAGGCGAGGCGGCCGGGTTACTGAAAGCAGACGAATGCGGCATTGAAACGCTTTTGATCGAACGCCGCGGCCGCATCCGCTCGGAACACGACGCTGAGATCGTTGCTGAATTAAAGAAAAGGGGTGTTGAGCTGGTCTGCCTTGCAGGTTATATGCGTTTGCTCTCGCCGGAATTCATCCGGGCTTTTCCAAACCGCATTGTCAATATTCACCCGAGCCTTTTACCGGCGTTTCCGGGTCTGGATGCACAGAAACAGGCGATAGAATACGGTGTAAAGGTCTCCGGCTGCACCGTCCACTACGTTGACGAAAAATTAGATCACGGAGCTATCATCTTGCAGGAAATCGTTAAAGTAGCCGATGAAGACACGCCGGAGACACTATCCGCAAGAATTCTCCAGCTCGAGCATAACGCCTATATCGAAGCTGTGCGGCGAATTGTGACCGGCGAAATAGAACTTCGCGGCCGACGAACTTTTTCTGCTTAAAATTACCGGCTACGAATCGCCGTCAACTGTCGATTCAAAATGCAACACGGTCATATTTCCGTTTCGATCGGTCAATTCGAGTGTGTTGTCTGTTCCGTCCGTATCCGGCTGAACGGCCACGCCATGGACGTCTTTGATCTCGTCCCTCATCTCTTTTTCGTCTTCCTGTTCGGTGTATTTTCGGTCTATTGTGACCACATTTTGATCTATCGAGGCCGAAATAAAATACCCCTCTTGCTCTTCTTCGCGAAAATCTCCGCCCTGGCTAAACAGCTCAAAACGGGCTCGCCGGCCGAGATTGCGCGTTGAAAACTCGGCAAAGAATTCATCCCAAGTATCAGGGTCTATTACATTTTTTTCGCTCATTGCTGCATATCTCCTTTTATATATACAGTTTCGCCAATCTGCGTCCATTAATCAATACCCCTTAAATATTGGTTTGAATTGTTGACAATACACCGCCAAATAGGTAATTTTAAAGTTTTCACTTTTACGTGAAATAGATGGAGATCAATTATGCCGCAGAGAACTTATCAACCGAACAACCGCCGCCGGGCGAAAAAGCACGGCTTCAGAGCTCGTATGGCGACCAAGAACGGCCGCGCCGTATTGAAACGCCGTCGTGCAAAAGGACGCAAAAGATTAACGGTTCAGCATTATTAAGCCTTGGGTTGCCAAAGCATGAGCGGTTGCGCAAGCGTGCCGAATTTGTGCGGGTTTATGGATCGGGAAAGCGTTTTGAAGGCCGTTATATGACGGTTTTCATTTTGCCCAACGAGATCGACCGGCAAAGGTTAGGCGTAACGGCGACCAAGAAAGGCATTGGCAAAGCACACGACCGCGTACGAGCCAAACGGTTGCTGCGCGAAGCTTTTCGTTTGAACCGTGCCGCCCTGAGCGGCCTGAACGAAAATTTTGACTGGGTTTTGAATGCTCGCCGACCGATCTCAAGGGTAAAGCTTTCTGCTCCGCTCGAAGAGCTGGAACGGATAATAGCTGCGGTCGGATCGCTCAGCAACGACATTTTGCCACAGAAAGGGCCGAAAGAAGGCTGATCAGCACGAGGCAAAAACGCCTTTGTGCTGACGCGGCCGTGAAGTAGGCCGCTATCTGTGGCAAAATGTTTTTACGGTCATGAAATTTTTGGTTCTCGACATTTTAGGTCTCTATAAGGTGTTCGTATCGCCTTTTCTTGCGCCTGCATGCCGGTTCGAACCAACCTGTTCTGAATACGCGCGGCAGTCGGTTGAACGTTATGGCGCCGTCCGCGGCAGTTGGATGGCAGCCAAACGGCTTTTACGTTGCCAGCCTTTTTGCAAGGGCGGGCACGACCCCGTCAAGTGATTCGCGGCTTTGGTACAAATGGCTGTGAACAGTTCTAATGGAAAATTCTAATAATCAAAATCAATCACGTTTTCTGCTGGCGGCCGGCCTTTCGATCCTTATCTTCTTCGGCTGGTCGTATTTTTTCGCCCCCAAAAAGGCACCGGAACCTAGCGCGAACACGGCCGAACCGCAAGCCGCGAGCACACCTGCGGCGGAAACCGCTGCATCTCCTGCTCCGGCCGCACAGACTGCTCCGCTGCCGGCAGACACGGCAAATAATCCGCATCGGGTCATAACGATAAAGAGCCCGCTTTACGAAGTAAAGCTTGACGCCAAAGGTGCCGTTGCCAGCAGCTGGGTCTTGATCAAGAACAGTTCCAGCAAAGGCGATCGTGTTCTTTGGGCAGACGCCTCATTGAATGGACCGGATAAGCCGCTGCAGCTGATCTCGCCCGATGGGGCCGAACGCAGCCCTCGTGAATTACCTTTTCGTCTGCTGAGCGCCGACCCGGCCTTGGACAATTTGGCAAACAATACGAACTACGAGATCTCGACCACCGAAGATTCCATAGAGCTGAAGCCCGGCGAAGAGCGAACTATCGATTTTACGCTGACCGGCGGCGGCATTGAGATCAAAAAATCTTTTCTTTTCCGGGCGGATAATTTTGTAAGTGATCTTGGACTCACCTTGAAAAAGGACGGCCAGCCCGTTCCCGCCAAGATCGCGGTCGGGCCGAGCATCGGCGATCAGGGCATTAAGGTCCATAATTTTTACCACATCGAATCTGAAGCTATCGGAATAGTTGCGGCCGACGATGAACGCTACAATGGAACCCATTTTACGTATGTAAATAACGAAGCCACCAAGCAATTCGAAGGGAATGCTGATTGGGCGGGCGTAGCAGATACCTATTTTGCAATGGTCGCCGTTCCGGCAGCTCCGTCGCCGGGTTTGGAATATCGGGCGACGAAATGGGAACAGCCCGTCGAACCATACCACGACGGCATCATTGCGTTTATCACTCGCCGCGAAAGCACCACCCGCGTACGCCATTTGGTTACGGCATTTGTTCCGGTCACTACCGACGGAACGCCGACACGTATCTATACGGGCACGAAAGATTATTTTACTCTCGGCGATTATGGCCCCGTCGTATCGGAACAAGTAGGCCGTCCGATCGATCTTCGCGATCTGATCAATTACGGCTGGCTTTCATTCGTCGCTCGCCCGCTGGCTCCGCCGATGTTGTATGCACTTCACTACATCAATCTGGTTGTGCACAATTACGGGGTTGCGATCATCGTTTTCACGATGTTGTTCTATTCGCTGTTGTTCCCGCTGCGTTGGTCGCAATCTAAATCTTTCAAAAAGGCCGCCGGCAATGCGCCGAAGATGAAAGAGATCCAAGATCAGATCAAGGCTCTGCAGAAAAAAGGTGTTGCAACAGATGATCCGCGAATGCGCGACCTGCAGATGCAGCAGCTGCGATTGACCAAAGATGCCTTACCGATCGGCGGATGTTTGCCGATGCTGTTACAGTTTCCGCTGCTCATTGCTCTGTATGTGGCCGTAACCATTTCGCTGGATTTCCGTCAGGCAACATTCTTGTGGCTGCCGGACCTGTCTGCCGGCGACCCTTTCCATATACTCGAATTTGCCTTTGCGATCTCAATGGCCCTTTCGATGAAATTTACACCGACCGCACCGGCTGTTTCCCCGGAACAGCAAATGCAGCAAAAGATGATGACGTATTTTATGCCGGTGATGATGTTGTGGGTGATGTGGGCCGCACCGGCCGGATTGCTGCTTTATTGGTTCTTTGGAAATATCGTCAGCTTTGGCCAGCAAATGTTGATCAACCGGATGAATAGACCGACGGAACCGCCAACGACGACCGTTGTCGAATCGGTGCCGAAGAACGCAAAAAAGATCAAAGCAAAGTTGAATGAAGCTTGAGGATTGAAGACATGAATGAGATCTGCCAGAACGCGAAGGAATTTTTAACCGACCTGACGGGAAAGCTCGGTTTCGATCTTGAGGTCGAATCGCACATTACGGATGAGGGGTGCGTACTTGACCTTACAGGAGATGACACCCGATTTGCCCTAGCAGAAAACGGTGAATTGCTGGATTCTTTCGAAACGATCCTGTTTCAGGTTTTCGGTCGCGGCTTGGCTCGCGAACACCGCATTATCGTCGATGCAGAAGGTTATCGCCGCAGCCGAAAACGCGAACTGCAGGCGATGGCAAAATTCGCCGGCGACCAAGTGCGTAAAAATGGGATGCCTTTTACTTTTGGCGTGCTCAATTCGACTGAACGCCGCGTTATCCACACCGCTTTGCAAGCCGAAGAAGACCTGATCAGCGAATCTGTCGGCGAAGGACGCGACCGCCGGCTGCAAGTGCGGTTGAAATAGCTTGATGAATGATACGATCGTCGCATTGGCTACACCGCTTGGCAGAAGCGGGATCGGTGTGGTTAGGCTTAGCGGGCCGGCGGCGATCGATATTTATACCTCTATTGTAGGCAGCGTCCCGCCGCTCAAGGCCCGTACCGCATCACTCCGCAGCATCTGCGATCCCCGATCTCCGGAACACATAATTGACGAGGCTGTTTTTACATTTTTCCGGGCACCTGCATCTTTCACCGGTGAAGATGTCCTAGAAATTGCCGCCCATGGCTCGCCCGTCGTTTTGCGCCAGATCATCGATATCTGCCTCCGGCAAGGAGCTCGGCTGGCCGAACCCGGTGAATTCACTCTGCGAGCCCTCGCAAACGGGAAACTGGATCTCGCCGAGGCAGAAGCAATACGAGATCTGATAGATGCTCAGACCTCCGTCGCCGCCAACCAGGCGATAAGACAGCTTCGCGGAGAATTTTCACACGAACTCCGGCCAATTAAAGACGATCTTCTCGATGTGGTAGTCGTGCTCGAATCGGCCCTCGAATTCGTCGAAGACGACCTGCCCGACGTCCAAAAGGGACAGGTGGTGGATAGATTGAGTTCCGTAGAAGCAAAGCTGCGTCGCATTGCCGATACTTTTGCGGCGGGAAAATTGATCAGGGAAGGGCTTCGCTTGGCGATCGTCGGGCGTCCGAATGTCGGCAAATCAAGTCTTTTCAATGCCCTTTTGGGAAGCGAGCGGGCGATCGTGACCGAGATCGCCGGCACTACGCGAGATCAGATCCACGAACGTTTCACGATCGACAATATTCCGATATCGTTGATCGATACCGCCGGCATGCGCGAAACCGAAGACGTTGTCGAAAGCATTGGCGTCGAACGAGCGAAACGGGCCATGGCCGATGCTGATCTTATCTTCGTCGTGCTCGACGCTTCACAGCCGCTTACCGACGAGGATCAAGCGGTCATTTCAGCCGCTGGCGGCATTGAACACCTCATCGTCGCCAACAAAGCCGACATCGCGAGCCCGGAACTTGAAAAACTGCGTTCGAAATTTTCAGAAAGTATCGCTGTATCAGCAAAAACGGGACACGGTCTTGATGGTCTAAAGCAAGCCGTGATCGAAAGGTTTGCCCCGGTCGAAAATGCCGATAGCGGCTTTTTGGTCACGGATGCCCGGCACCATGATCTTTTGGTTCGGGCAGCGGACGATATTAAGAATTCGGCAGAATTGTATCAGGCCGGTGAGAGCGAAGAGATCGTTCTTATCGGCCTGCACAACGCGATGCTTTATCTCGGCCGGATAACCGGAGAAACCACGACCGAAGACATGCTGACGCGCATTTTTTCAACCTTTTGCATCGGTAAATAAACTTTCTGCGACGGAAGATCTTTTACATCATTTCGCGCCACGCTTCGTAGATCATTACCATTGCCAATGTATCCAGTTCGCAATATTTAAGCAGAGCCGCTTCTATCTCGCTGCGTTCATAGTCTGACATTTCCTGATATTGAAGCTTGGCATACGCCGTCATCGCAGCCCCGCCATCTTTCATTTCATCGTTGTCACTAAGCAGTGCTTCCAGATCTTTTTCGGATATATCGGCAAACATTTTCGGAAGACTTTTGTACGGGTCGGCAACGGAACCGTCCGCAGCCCGAACAACCCAAGCCTTTTCTTTGAAATTAAAGCTGCCAATTTCCGCCCCGGTACCATAGATCGCCCGCGAATATTTGTCCTGCAGGTAAGCCGAACTGTTCAAGATCGCCGGAAGTACATATTTGATCGAATTTGAGCCCCCGGTTTTCGGGTCGTAATAGAACCGTTTGACGAGATCCAGCATATCGATCATGCTTCGTTCGCCTTTCCATTGTTCGTCAGATCTGTTCGTCGAAACAGTAATGGTCTTGATAAAGGCAAGCAATTCTTCGCGGTCACTTTCGCCGCTTGCCGCCAGCTGTTCCGATATATGGTTCAACACCACATTTTCGTGGTTGGCGTATCGAAATATTGACCCGTTGTCTTGTTCAAGTTCGGCTTTTAAGCTTCTGACAAGATCATAGCTTGGAAATTCGCCGCTGGTCGTATGCAGGTACTGTCCGCGATGTTCGACGCGGCCGTCTTCATACACCACATGATGCGAATATTGAAATGCAAGAGTTTGGTATGAACGCATTCCTTTGAAAAAGGGTATCGCCGGTGTTGCCGTTTCAAAATCAATGAAGTGCAGCGGAAACTGCCACTGCCGCATTTCGGCCGCGAGACCGTCGCGATCCAAAAAATATGCGGTATCGCCGCTCTGCGCCTTTTGTACCTGAAGCCACTGCCGTTGGCCCGTCGAAAGCCCCGTTCGATCGCTCGGTTCTATTTTGAAATCGCTTTCCGCTAAAGTATCGACCGTTACTCGTCCGGCTTCGATAAGTTTATCCTTGCCGCGGAAATTCCAAATATCGAGAACGTTTGCCCGATCGAAACTACTATCATTCCAACCGAACCGGTTGCTCCAGCATTCGCGAAAGCCGTCTTTCTGGCCAGCCGCGAGTTGTTCCGGCGTGGCCCGAAACTCGCACTTGCTGCAGTCTTTGGTAACTTCCGCGACGATCTTTTCGTCGGCAGCATAGCTATCGGCGAAGATCTTCGCCGTCGTTTCAAAGGTCGTTCCCATCGGTCCGGTGTAGAGAGTTCCCGAATATATCCCGTCGCATATTTCGTCCACATTTACGGCCCGGAGCAATTTCGATCGCATTTGCTCTTCGGTCGGTTCATGAGAAATGACGATCATGCGGCCATTTGCTCCGCGTTTGACGCGGAATTTCTGGTGAAGGCCGTCTGCAGAACATACCTGCGTCTTGTCTATCAGCATCAGATGAGCTTCAACCGAAAACTGCGGGAAGGCTTTTTGCATCACCATCTTTTGAAAGGCGACGTCCAGAAGATATGGCTGCCAAGTTGCCAATATGCCTTTCCGGTTCTTGGTCAGAAATTCGTCTTTTGCCGGATCGATCGATTTTGCCTTTACTTCGTAGAGATACAAAATATCGCCGCGGCGTTCGACAATGTCGGCATAGATAAAGAAATTTTCGGCTAAAAAGGCCGCCTCATAGATCGTGGCATCGCCGGCTTCGATCAACTGGCGGGTTTTTTCCGCGGCCGCCTCATAGCCGGCACGTTCGATCTCAATACCGCCCGGAAAATAGTGTTTTGCCAATTCACCCACCTGAAACCCGCCATCGGCGAGAGATTGCAGAAAGCTGTCATCAAGTTTTGTGTCAGGATATATCGATGGTTTACCCGAATAATACAGCTTTGTCGGGCACTCACAGGCGAGCTTGAATCTTGATTTTGAGAGATATCTCGGAACCGTCAAAGCAGTTCCGGCGGCATGGGCGGTCATATTTGAAGTTTCGGTGTACATATCGGTTCCTCCGGCTATTTGCAAAGTCTATAAAGCAAATGGACCGGAAAGAAGGGAACCGGAAATTGTGTTATATAAAAGTATTATTTGATTAGCCGATGGAGCGGTCTTACTAGCCGAGCACCAGTTCATCACCGCTTTCATCGACCAAAACACTTCCGCCGCCGGCGAGGTCGCCAAAAAGGATCTTTTCGGCCAACGGCTTTTTGATCTTTTCATGGATCAATCGTGACATCGGCCGAGCGCCGTATCTTTCGTCAAACCCATTTTTGGCAAGCCATTCGCGGGCCGGTTCGGCAAGCCGCACCATAACTCTTTTTTCCGCCAATTGGCCGTTCAGCTCATTGACGAATTTATCAACTATCAGCTTGATCACATCAATATCGAGCGGCTTAAAGGCGACCCAAGCGTCCAGCCGATTGCGAAATTCCGGGGTAAATGTTCGTTCGATCGCCCCTTTTGCGTTTCCTTTTGTAGCCGAACCATTGCGAAAACCAACGCCACCCGATGAAAGCTCGCGAGCGCCGGCATTGGTCGTCATGATCAAGATCACGTTACGAAAATCGGCCTTTTTCCCGTTGTTGTCCGTCAACGTGGCGTTGTCCATGACCTGAAGCAGCAAATTAAACAAATTCGGGTGTGCCTTTTCAATTTCGTCAAGCACGAGAACAGCGTGCGGTGTCTTCATTATGGCGTCGGTCAACAGGCCGCCTTGATCGAACCCGACATATCCGGGCGGCGCACCGATCAGACGCGAAACGGTATGCGGTTCGGCATATTCGCTCATGTCAAAGCGAATGAATTCGATGCCTAGCTGTTCGGCAAGCTGTTTTGAAACCTCGGTTTTACCGACGCCGGTTGGGCCGGAAAACAGAAAGGAACCGACCGGCTTGGTTTGATGGCCGAGCCCCGCACGCGAGATCTGTATCGCATCGACAACGCGGTCAACTGCATCATCCTGGCCGTAAATATGGTGTTTTATGTCGTCGCGGAGTGTCTTTAGTCGGGTCTTTTCATCGCTGACAACGGTTTTCGGCGGTATTTTCGCCATACGAGCAATGGTGTTTTCGACCATTTGCGCGGATATCTTTTTGGGCCGACGGCTTTCAGGCAAAAGTTTGACCGCTGCACCTACCTCATCGATAACATCGATCGCCTTATCGGGCAAAAACCGGTCGTTAATATATTTTCCCGCAAGCTCGGACGCGGTCTTCAAGGCATCATTGCTGTACTTTATCCCGTGAAACCCTTCGTAGAATTTCTTCAATCCTTTCAAAATACGGAACGTTTCATCTATGGTGGGTTCACCTATCTCTATTTTCTGGAAACGCCGGGCAAGTGCTCGGTCGCGATCAAATGCAGCTTTATATTCGGAATAGGTGGTAGAACCGATGCACCGCAGCTCGCCGGCAGCCAAAGCCGGTTTCAAAATATTGGAGGCATCCAAAGCCCCGCCGGAAACTGCCCCGGCACCGACGATCGTGTGTATCTCATCAATGAACAAAATAGAATTTGGTTCATTCTTCAGCTCGTTTATGACGGCTTTGAACCTTTGTTCAAAATCACCACGATAGCGCGTTCCGGCCAACATAGCGCCCATATCGAGCGAATAGACGTTTGAATCTTTTAAAAGGTCGGGAACGCTGCCCTCGCTTATCTTCAACGCCAACCCCTCGGCCAAGGCCGTCTTCCCGACGCCCGGCTCGCCGACATAAAGGGGATTGTTCTTTTTGCGGCGGCAGAGGATCTGAATGGTCCTTTCTATTTCCGCATCGCGACCAATGATCGGGTCTATTTGACCCTCGCGCGCTTTTGAAACAAGTTCGACGGTAAAACTTTCAAGCGGATTTTTGCGCGGCCCGCCCATCATCCCGAATTCATCATCTTCGAACTCTTCGCCCAGTTCGCCCGGCAGATCGTTCGATTCGATCTTCGAAATTCCATGCGAAATGAAATTGAGCACATCCAGCCGCGTAACACCCTGCTGCAGCAACAAATAGACCGCGTGCGACCGCTCTACCTGATAGAACGCTGCCAATATTTGACCGCCATCAACGCGCTGTTGACCGCTGTTCTGGGCCTGGGCAACTGCATAATTGATGGTAGCGTGAAGGTGAGAGGTCAGCTCCGGCAGCTGTGTTATGTGTTGGGGCAGCTGCTCGATCATGGTAGCGAAATATTCTTCCAACGCACGTCCGATCTCTTCGAGATCCGCTCCGCAGTTGTAAAGTATCTCTCGGGCTGAACGGTCGTCCAGCAATGCATAAAGCAAATGCTCCAGCGTCACGAATTCGTGGCGGAGCTTGACCGCATGATCAACGGCCGCACTCAATGTCTCTTCAAATTCTCTGGTCAGCATCGTAAATATTATAATAACCGAAATGCCAAGTTTTTCGATGCCAAAATACATCCCAAAGTATGCCTAATCGACAAACCTTACGCCTTGTTGGCCAACTGTGGATACATACGTATGAAAATCAATACCGGTTCCGGCATAGCTCTTTTCCATCGCGTTCCGAACCAAATCTGCTATTTCGACAGTTTCCGCCAGCATAAACATCGACGGGCCTGAACCCGAAATACCACCGCCGAGGGCTCCTGCCGCAAGACACGCATCCCTTACCGCATCAAAATGCGGGATCAAAATTCTCCGCACCGGTTCCACTATCACATCCTGCATCGACCGCCGCAGCAATCCCAGATCACCCGTTGCGAGTGCGGAGACAAATGCCCCCAGATTGCTCCATTGTTTCACCGCTGATCGGAGCGGAACATTTAAAGGCAATATTGCTCGGGCCTCTGCGGTTTTCACTTCGATCTGCGGATGCAGCACGGCGGCATACAGCGGCGGCGAAGCCAAACATACAACATCCAACGGATCTACCGACCTGATCAACGTAAAACCGCCGAAAACGCACGGAGCGACGTTATCAGCATGTTTTGCCCCGGAGGCCAGCTTCTCCCCCTCCATGGCAAATTCAACTAGTTCCAGTTTAGAGAAACGGTCGCCAAAAAACCGGTTTGCTGCAACCGCTGCTCCCGCCGCACTCGCCGAGCTGGACCCAATGCCGCTGCCCGGTTTGATCTGTTTATTGATCTCAACCTCAAATCCAAATTCAGCATCCGCCGTAGCCAACATTGCCAAAAGCGTGACACCGGCCACATTTTGTTCCGGATCCGTAGGCAATCCGTACCGGTCATGGTTTACTATACGCACTGCTTTTTCCGGGATCATCCGCAATGTCATCTCGTCAAAAGGGTCCTTTAACGCAAAACCCAAACAATCGAAACCACACACAACATTTGCTACTGTTGCCGGCGAATGAACTCTTACTTGCTGCATAGTTTTATATTATATAAAAACGTAATATCATTAATATTCGGCACGTAATGCATTACTTTAGCACAAATCTTAGCTCGCCCGTGGCCACCTTCAAAGAAGCGGTGCTTAACGGACAACCTGATGATGGCGGCCTGTATTTTCCCTCTGAAATACCGCAATTGTCGGCGGAAAAGCTCGCGTCGATCGCCGAAACAGACAATGCCGATATTGCCTTTCAGATCATTCGACCCTATGTAGCGGGCGATATCGAAGACGACAACCTTTATCAGATCTGCAGCGAAACCGTCGATTTTCCTTTTCCGCTGGTTCGCATTACCGAAAACATATCAGCTCTCGAATTGTTTCACGGCCCGACCTACGCTTTCAAGGATGTCGGTGCCCGATTTATGAGCCGGTGTCTGCGTCAATTTGCCGCCGAAAAGCAAGAAAAGGCGATAGTGATAGTCGCCACTTCCGGCGACACCGGCGGAGCTGTCGCCAATGGTTTCGCGGGTGTTGACGGCGTTGAAGTGATCATATTGTACCCGAAAAATAAGGTTAGCCGGCTGCAGGAACAGCAATTGACCACACTGGGCGGAAATGTAACTACATTGGAATTACATGGAGACTTTGATGATTGCCAAAAGTTGGCGAAACAAGCCTTGGCGGACAACGATCTGCGGAGCCGTGTGTTTCTTACATCTGCTAATTCCATAAATGTTGCTCGATGGCTGCCACAGCAATTCTACTATTTTTTTGCAGCCAAACAGGCTCCGGGATGTGTCCCGGTCTTTAGTGTGCCAAGCGGAAATTTTGGGAATATCTGTGCGGGGATGGTGGCGGCCGCTTCCGGTCTGCCGGCCAAAAGGTTTATCGCCGCCTGCAACGCCAACGACGTTGTTCCGCGATTTTTGACAACGGAGGTTTACGAGCCCGCCGCCGCAGTCGCGACACTTTCAAACGCTATGGATGTTGGCGACCCGAGCAATTTTGTTCGAGTTATGCAGCTTTTTGGCCACGATGTGATCCGGCTTAGAGAATTTGTTTCGGCGGTCAGAGTTTCGGATGAAGAAACAGCGGTCATTATGCGTCAAGTTCACGCTAAATATGGATACGTACTTGATCCGCACGGAGCCGTCGCCTTTTACGCCCTATCAAAATACCTGGATGCCCACCCCGGGCAAAAGGGTGTGTTCTTAGAAACGGCTCATCCCGTAAAATTCGACTCGGTCGAAACCATTATCGGCAGCTATGGTGAAATGCCGGCCGGCGTAGATGAATTGATGAAGAGAAAGAAGGTTTCCATTGAAGCAGAAGTTGATTACGACATTTTGCGGCAGGTTATCGAATCAAAGATCTGAATTCTTATGAAAGTTCTAAAATTCGGCGGTTCTTCGGTAGGCGGTCCGGAAAACATCAGCAAGGTGATCGATATAGTGATGGCCGCCAAAGAAAGCGGGCGCTTGATCGTTGTGCTATCGGCAATGCAGGGAACGACCGACCGTCTAATTCGAGCCGCGAACATGGCAAAGGACGGTGATGACGGTTTCGACGAAAAGATAGAAGACATCGCCAAAGACCACCGCCGCACCATTGCTGAACTTTTTCATGACAATCCGCCGGCGGCCTTAAGCGATTTTATCGATACCATTGTCAGCGAACTCAAGAATTTGTGCGTAGGCGTCTATTTGCTTCGAGAACTTAGCTCGCGAACTCTCGACCGCATTGTAAGCTTTGGCGAATTGGCATCAAGCAGAATGGTTTCCGCCATGCTCGAATCGAAGGGAATCGCGAATTTGTGGCTAGACAGCCGCCGCCTGATCAGAACGAATTCAACCTTTGGTTCAGCCTCTGTTGATATGGGCGTTACTTCTGACCAGATGCAGGCGGCCTTTGGCACCAACACAGATATCTTCATCCTTCCGGGGTTCATCTCTTCGGATAAAAGCGGTGCGACCACCACCCTTGGACGCGGCGGTTCTGATTACACAGCGGCGATCGCCGCGGCAGCGGTTGATGCCAAACTGCTGGAGATCTGGACAGACGTTAGCGGAATGATGTCGGCCGATCCGCGTTTTGTTCGTAAAGTCCATCGAATTCCGCGCATTACCTATCGCGAAGCGATGGAGCTTTCACATTTTGGTGCAAAGGTCATATATCCGCCGACGATCCATCCGGTGATGGCAAAGGGTATTCCATTGCTTATAAAAAACACGTTCGCTCCGGAAGACGAAGGAACCTTGGTCGAATCTGAATCGGCGGATGAAAAAGACGTGATCCGCGGTATTACCAGCATTGACAAGATCAGTGTGCTCAATCTGGAAGGAAGCGGCATGGTTGGAATTCCGGGTTTTTCCAAGCGACTTTTTGATGCGCTTTCACAGGCGATGATCAATGTCATCCTGATCACCCAAAGCTCCAGCGAACATTCGATCTCCGTAGCGGTCGAAGAACGTTTCGGCGACACGGCCAAAGAGGCCGTCGATGCGGAGTTTGAACAAGAGATCGCGGTTGGCAAGATCGAACCGCTGCGTGTTGAGACCGGGCTGTCAATACTCGCTTTGGTTGGCGACAAAATGAAGCAGCACACCGGTGTGAGCGGTAAAATGTTCACAACGCTCGGTCAAAACGGGATCAACATACATGCTATCGCACAAGGTTCTTCGGAAAGGAATATTTCTGCGATCATTAATTCGGCAGACGTTCGGAAAGCCGTCAACACATTACACGAAGAATTTTTCTCCGGCGGCGTAAAACAGATCAATCTATATATTGCCGGTACCGGAAACGTCGGTCGCCGTTTGTTGGACCAGATAAGACTCCAGCATCGCTATCTTCTTGAAAATTTACGACTGAATTTGCGGGTTATCGGGTTAGCAAACAGCCGTCGATTAGTGATCCAAGAAGACGGCATTGAGCTTGATATTTGGGAAGATGTGATGGCGAATAGCGAGGAAATGCCGCCGGAGCAGATGGGCTCGGCGATAATTGATAAAAACCTGAGAAATTCGGTTTTTGTGGACGTGACCGCAGATCCGGGCGTTGTCCCGATGTACGAAGCCTTGCTTAAACGAAGTGTCTCTATTGTCGCCTGCAATAAGATCGCTGCTTCATCTTCATATCAAAGCTATCTGGAATTGAAAAACACGTCGCGGGAATTCAATACGAACTTCCTGTTCGAGACCAATGTAGGAGCGGGGCTGCCGGTAATAAATACGCTCAACGACCTGATGAGCAGCGGTGATGAGATCCGGCGGATAGATGCTGTACTTTCCGGTACACTGAATTTCGTTTTCAATAATTATGACGGCACCCGCAGCTTTGCCGAGATCGTGCGGCAAGCTCAACAAGAAGGTTACACCGAACCGGATCCGCGGCTGGATCTTTCCGGAACGGACGTCGCTCGCAAGATCCTAATTCTTGCCCGCGAAGCCGGCTATGCCATGGAATTGAGCGACATAGACAACGACCCGTTTTTGCCCGAAGCCTGTTTTGCGGGAACGGTGGAAGATTTTTACGCTGAGATGCTTCGCCAGGAAGACCATTTCCGGCGCTTATTCGATTCGGCCGCTGCAAGCGGAAGGTCGCTGAAATATATTGCCACACTTGATGATGGGAAAGCGTCAGTAGGATTGCGATCGATCGACCCGGACCATAATTTCGCTGATCTTTCCGGAAAAGATAATGCCGTCATGTTCTACACGAACCGCTACGCAATACAGCCGTTGGTCGTAAAAGGAGCAGGTGCCGGGGCAGATGTAACGGCCGCCGGCGTTTTCGCAGACATCATCAGAACGGCACGGGCTTAAATGCGTTTAGAGAGAAGCCGGGCAAACGACGAGAACTTCTCTCTAGCTAACCCGGCTATCTTTGCCACCAAAGGGATGAAACGCCATTCATACTTTTGGGTGAGATTATACGACCTTAAGCTTCCATTTGCCCCGCTTGAACAAAAATGCGGCTATTACGGCCAGCAATGAAAAGGCAATGGTTATTGCCCAAAAGACCCCATGCGGCCCCCAAGAGAAGTGGTATGCCAAAAGATATGCCAGCGGTATTTCAAATACCCAAAAGATAAAAAAGTTCAGTATGGTCGGCGTAATCGTATCTCCGGCCCCGTTGAACGAACTTTCCAAAACCATGCCAAAGGCGTAGAAGATAAACCCGTAAGAAATAACATGTAAGCAATCGGAGCCGTACGCAAGAACTGCCGGTTCGGTAGTGAACAACGAAACCAATTCCGTTGAGAACAACACAAAAAATACACCGATCGAACCTAAAAAGACCGCATTTATACAACCGGCGACCCATACAGCGCGTTCTGCCCGGTCCGGCCTTTCGGCACCGAGATTTTGTCCGACCATTGTTGCCGCAGCATTGGCCAATCCCGCGCACGGCAGAAATACAAAGATCATTATCCGAAAGCCGATCACATAGCCGGCTACGGCAACTTCGCCAAAACCGGCAACTACACGAGCGAGAACGCTCCAACTTGCCGTACCGATCAATAGCTGTAAAACCGCCGTAGAAGAGATCTTCGCAATGCCGCGCAGAATGGCGCTGTCAAACCCCCAGTGCTCTCGTCTTATGGCAATGCGTCCGCGACTGCGAAAGAATAGGTTCCACGCAGCAAAGACTACACCCGCTCCGCGGCCTATTGAAGTGCCGACAGCGGCACCGGTGACCCCGAGTTCCGGAAAAGGCCCAACACCAAAAATGAAACAGGGAGCCAAAATTATATTCAGCCCGTTGGCCAATGCAAGGACCCTCATCGCGATCGCCGCATCACCTGCTCCGCGAAAGATCGCATTCAGCAAAAAGAGAAACACGATCACCGCATTGCTGCCGAGCATTATTTGCATAAAAAGCGTCCCCTCAGCCACTACTGCATCGCTTGCCCCCAAAAGACGCAATATTTGCTCTGAAAACACTACTCCGGCTACGCCCATTATCGCTGAGACGATCAATCCCAGATAGATCACGTGAACTGCGGCCCGGGCCGCCCCGTCTGGATCCTTTTCCCCGAACCGCCGCGAAACGGTCGCCGTCGCCCCGATGCTCAATCCGATACCTACCGCATACACCAGCGCCAGCATCGCCTCCGTCAAGCCAACTACGGTAACCGATACCGCACCCAATTTAGCCACGAAAAATATATCGACGATCGCGAAAATGCCTTCCATTAGCATCTCGAGGATCATCGGAACAGCCAAGATCACGATCGCGACCAACACCGAACCCTTGGTCAGATCTCGTTCAGAACCCATAAAGGCTTCCTTTGCGACCGACCAAAACGTATCCGCATCTTGCTGCGCAGGCACAGCACCATTATCTAAAGACATAAATATTCCTTTTGCTAAAATACCGATGAAAAGCGACACAGAATGACGCTAAGAGGTAAGGCCGAACAATGCTTATGGGAAATAGAGCATCGTGACCTAGAGATGACGCTGGAAATTAAAGGAATGCAATATACATAATTTTGAAGATTAACAGAACATCTTTGTTGGCGCAATTTTTATCCCCGACCTCAAATGTCAAACCAACATTATTTCCAACCTTTGCTCCGGAACGTTATACTAAAAGACAAGGTAACAATGAAGATCGCAGTAGCAATGAGCGGCGGTGTCGATTCATCATCGGCGGCCGCACTTTTGAAAGAACAAGGCCACGATTTGGTTGGCTTTACGATGCAGTTGTGGAATCAGCGGAGGGGTATAAACATTGACGAAAATGGCGACCCGCTCCCTTCGCGATGCTGCTCTTTGGATGATGTTTACGACGCTCGGAGAGTAGCATCTTCGCTCGACATTCCATTTTACGTTTTGAATCTGGAAAAGGAATTTGAAAATTCCGTCGTGGAACCTTTTATCCAAGCTTATCTTTCCGGCGAAACACCGATACCGTGTGTCGCGTGCAATTCGCGGCTAAAATTTGCTTCGCTCGATAAAATGGCTTTGTCGCTAGGCTGCGAAAAAGTTGCGACGGGCCATTACGCGCGCGTGGAATACGACGCGGCCGCCGACAGGTATCGACTTTTTCGCGGTCGCAACCATTGGAAAGATCAAAGCTACTTTTTGTGGGAGCTGAACCAAGAACAGCTCTCGCGGTCAATGTTTCCGCTCGGTGAAATGGAAAAGACGGAGGTTCGGGATATCGCCCGCGATGCGGGGTTGAATGTAGCGGAAAAGCAGGAATCGCAAGAGATCTGTTTTGTGCCCAATGGAAAATATTCCGAATTTATCGACCGCTATCTCGAACACGAAGGCCGCACCGACGAGATGCCGACGGGCGGGGATATTGTGAACTCGGAAGGAGAAACCGTCGGTGCCCATTCCGGCATTCATCGCTATACGATCGGCCAGCGGCGGGGTTTGGGCATTGCCCACGAAAAACCGCTATATGTAGTTCAGATCGAACGGGCCAAAAATCGAATTGTCGTCGGCGAGATAGAGGAATTGGAAACGCTCGAATTTACAGCCAAAGGTGTTAATTGGATCGCCTTTGACCGCCCCGCAAACCCTCTTCGCTGTGAGGTAAAGGTGCGTTACCGCCACGAGCCGGCTATTGCTTCGATCCATCCGTTGGACGATGGTCGCGCCCGCATCGTGTTTGATTCGCCCCAACGAGCTATAACACCCGGCCAAGCTACCATTTTTTATAATGGTGAAGAAGTTGTTGGCGGAGGTTGGATCGAGCGCGGTTAAGATTCTGCACGGCCGTTTCGAACCCGCAAGATCTTTGCCCCGGATCCGAATTCGTCTTTGAAAGATTCTTTCGAGGTAGTGATTATCGTTTGTGTCTTGCCATCCAAATATTCCAACAGCCGGCCGATGCGGCGAAAGTCGAGTTCGGCATCTATGTCATCCAATAGAAAGATCGGATATTCGTTTTGTTGAGCATAGTACACGGATATGTTCGCCAACTGCATCAGAAGCAAGGCACTTCGTTGTTGGCCGGCAGACCCGAATTTGCGGAGGTCTCGCCCATCGAAGAAGATGTCCAGGTCATCACGGTGCGGGCCTATCAGGGAATGGCCTGCGGCCATCTCTGCCGGAATTCGCAACGCGAGCCGCTCACTTAAAAGTTGATCAAATTCTGAGATGTCTCCCTTGCCTTCAAGAGCCGATCGATAGCGAATTGATACCTCTTCGCGGTCAAATAGTTTCTTTTCGAGGACCTCATTCAACCGGCTTACATAACGCAAGCGTGAACGGTGAATGCGAGAGGCATGTACGATCAACTGTTCGTTCCATGGAGCCAGCAGCTCCGCGGTCTTTTCGAGCGAATATTCGCCCGCCTTGGCCGTTTGCAGCAGCGAATTCTTTTGCCGAATTACACGAGCATAATCTGAGAGCGTCTGAACAAAAGGTGGGTGGATCGAAACGATCGCCGCATCTAGAAAGCGCCGCCGTGAGTCCGGTTGGCCGCGAATTATCTCTAATTCATCAGCATTGAAGACCACTGAATGCATCTGTCCCAAATACCTTTGAATGGATTCCTTTTTCCCATTGACGGAAAATGCTTTCGTACTGGCTTCTAAAACGGCCGTCAGTTCCCGGACTATTCCGGCCGTACGGCGAACCATTCCATTCAGCACCGCTTGAGATGTATCGAAATTGATCGTTTCTGATAATCGCGTTGTACGAAAAGAGCGCGCAGTTGCGAGGATGTGTACGGATTCAAGCCAATTCGTTTTACCTTGTCCATTTTCTCCGAGAAGTATATTCCGGCCATTTCCAAGTTCCACAGAACCCGCTAAATTGCGGAAACCAACTGTTTTTAAGCTTTCGAGCTGCACATTTCCATACTAGCACGCAGGGCCGTGGAAAAATTATTGCTGCGGCACGAAATTTGTTAAGGATATTTCTGGATGATCCCCTCCATTCGATGTGTATATAGTTATGAGCGTTAAACACGCTTTTACAAATATAAACCTCTCACAACACAGTTCGAAATGAGATATTTTTTCTTTGCAGCATTACTATTAACGATGGCTTTGGGTTCAATGGCCCAACAAAAGCTGCGTGTAGGAACGGAGGCTCCTGATTTTTCGGCCCAAACCCTGAGCGGAAAACAGTTGAGCATCAAAGAATTGCAGGGGAAGGTAGTAGTTTTGACATTTTGGTCCACACGTTGCGCGATCTGCCATAGTGAGATACCGAAATTGAATCAGGTCGCGGAACGCTATCGCGGAAAAGATGTTGTTTTTTTGGCGGCGACCATGGAAAACGAGGTAAAGGTTGAACCTTATCTCCGTAAAAACCCTTTCGTCTTTGATATTTTGCCGAACAGTTTCGGAATTGTTCTGAAATATGCCGATATGGACGGGGCCGGCAATATCAATATGGGCTTTCCATCATATTTTTTGATAGACAAGCAAGGTTCTATCCGGCTGCGATCAGATGGTTGGGACAAAACCGCGAATATTGATTCGCAGATCGCAAGCCTTCTGTAAAGTTCTTCATGAGAGAGCGCCTCTCTCTACTGCTTCCCGGCCCGTGGGACGGCCGGGAATTTTTTTGTTTTATTTTGGGGTCTGTGGTAGTTAAATAGATGGAATTAACGTTGAAAACCGAGCTAATCAATGTTGGTTAGCGTTGGAACTTTCCCTTTGAAAGTCTATTTTGAGTTCTTGAACTATCGACGATGAGCGTACGCGCTTAAAGACAAATTCTTTTTGTTCTATTTGCCAGTTGCGAAGTCTCCGGCCCTAAAGTGTAGCAGCAAGCTTGTTATAAACCCGCTTGATGGTCTGCTTGCCTTTATCGGCCGTTTCGTAGTTTAGTGATAATGCTTTAAGAATGATTTTCACGTCGTTGTCAGAAAGTTTGATGCTGGCAGGACTCAGCCGATAAGGCACTTCGACAAATTTCTCGCCATAGTACTTTCCGCGAACCGCCGTTGACAGGTCATATTTAGGATTTTTTTTCATAATTCTTGGTCGTTGTAAAGGTCTCGGTGAAATTTATCGGCTCGCCTTACGCTAATAATGTTAAATGTTCCGTCATCTTCTTCTGTATGCGTTATTCTGATAATACGATTTTTCTCTGCATTAAAGCCAATCGTTGTATATCTCAATTCGTCCTCCGAATGGTCTGGATCGAAAAGCGTCAAAGCTCTTTTATCGCTTTCAAACACCGGAATTGCTTCGTGCAGTGAAATTGCCTTATGTTTTCTTAAATTTATCTGTTCTTTATTCGGGTCAATTTTATACTTTCGCATGAACAAATATTATTCGCCGCTGACGTCTGAAATGTATTGAACTTCGACCATAAACACATTTTAGCAAAGGTTCCTACTAGGTAGAGTAGATAATATTGGCGGTTTTACCTCAGGATGTTGTTTGAAATACTGTCTTACATTTTCTTGTTCTAATTGCTGTTTTTCATGAAACTAATCCGCGAAAGCGACGCTGATCTGCTTCAGCGGCATTGAATTTCGGGTATCGAGCGCGGTTGAGTTGTCGCGGTTGACGTAGTTGTAGAGAATATGGCGTTGCTGCGGGGTGAAACCAGCTTCGCGGATCTGGTATCTTAGGTCGCGTTCGTCCGCTTAGTAATGATAGCGGCAAGCGAGAATTCTTATTTTATCCGGAAAGACTTCGTAAACGATGCGATGTTCCTGGTCGATTCGGCGTGACCAACATCCTGAATAATCATGTTTCAATGGTTCGGGCTTCCCGATTCCGGTAAACGGTTCGCTCTCGATGGCAAGCACTAGGTCAATGACACGTAGAGCTTTTCTGCGGTCATTTTTTATCCACCAGGCAAGATCTTCGAACGCATTTACGTCAAATTCCAAGCTTCTCTCGGACATCTTCGAACGGAATCCCTTCACGGCGCTCTTTAGCTTCCAAGATACGCTCTCTCATCTTTGCGCTTTTTAGCAAATAAGCTGTTTCTTTCTCGGATTCGATCTCTTCCCATAGATCAATGGGAACTATTACCCCAACCTGCTTGCCGCTGGCATCTGAAATGTATTGAACCTCGATCATAAGATAATTCTAGCACAATTTAACAGTCTCTAATCAGCAAAGGCGACGGAGAGTTGTTTTAGGGGCATTGAGTTGCGGGTATCGAGCGCGGTTGAGTCGTCGCGGTTGACGTAGTTGTACATTATGTCGCGTTGTTGCGGAATGTAGCCCGCTTCGCTGATCTGATAGCGAAGATCTCGCTCGTTAGCTTCATTATTGGCACCGGCGGCAGATACGACATTTTCTTCGATCATGATCGATCCCATATCGTCCGCACCAAAGCCGAGAGCTGCCTGGCCGAGCCTTACGCCCTGGGTTAGCCAAGACGACTGTATGTGCTTGATGTTGTCCAAGAACAGCCGTGAAACAGACAGCATCTTTAAATAGTCAATGCCGGTCGGCTCTTCTGTTATCTTGCGGCCAAGCGCGGTGTTTTCGCGTTGGAACGTCCACGGGATAAAAGCCGTGAATTCGCCGTAATGCGGGTCGTCAGCTTTCGCGGCAAAGGCTTCGTCCTGAACCTGACGGATGCGTTCAAGATGGCGAACGCGGTGTTCGATCTTATCGCCGATGCCGAACATCATCGTTCCGGTTGAGATCAAACCGACCTTGTGAACAGCACGCATAACGTTTAACCATTCATCGGTCGAGCATTTGGTCGAAACGCGTTTGCGAACCTCGTCGTCCAAGATCTCGCCGCCGCCGCCGGGCATTGAATTGAGTCCGGCTGCCTTTAACCGGCGTAATATCGTTTCGTAATCAAGTCCTGATATCAGCGAGATGTTATGTATCTCCGGCGGTGAAAAACAATGAAGCTGGAAGGAAGGATATTTGGCGTGAAGTGTGGAAAGCAATTCTTCGTACCATTCGATATTCATATCCGGGTGCAGGCCGCCCTGCATAAGAACCCCGGTTCCTCCAAGTTCTATTGTTTCATCAATTCGTTTCTCGATCTCTTCGATCGAATGAATATAGGTATCGGGCTTGCCCGGCCGGCGATAAAAGGCACAGAACGTACACACAACATTGCATACATTGGTGTAATTGATGTTCCGGTCAATGATATACGTAACGACATTCGACGGATTGTGGCGCAGGCGCATTTCGTGTGCGGCCAGCCCGATCCGAACGAAGTCGTTGGATTCAAGAAGGTCGGTGCAATCTTGCGAATTTAACCTCTCACCGGCCAATGCCTTATCTAAAATTGGTTGGATCGATCTTGCCATTACATTTTCCGCTAAAAATCAATATTATGATTTTATCAAAGATATCACCTATATGGCAGACAAGACTGTAAAATTCAACGCCGTAGTTACACTGTTTCCCGCAAAATACGTAATGCACTATGTACCGGTCGATCTTCGAACGACCGAAAAATTTCCCTTTCATGGCCGAACGCGCCGCGTTCTTTGCAGCATTGATGGCACAGGGGCTTTTCCATGTGCTCTAATGCCGATCAAGGGCGGGGATTTTTGCATCAGCCTTAGTAAAGACCGCATGAAGCAGCTCGGCCTAAAAGCGGGGCAAAATGTTGTCGTGCATCTTACCGCAGACACCAGCAAATATGGAATGCCGATGCCGGCCGAATTTCAGGAAATACTTGATCAGGACATTGACGGCAACAGGCTTTTTCACGCGATCACAATCGGAAAACAGCGTTCGATACTGTATATGCTTGGAAAGATCGCGGATGTGGACCGCCGCATTCATATCGGTTTGATAATAATCGAACACCTTAAAAACAATAGCGGAAAGATAGATGACAGCACTTTATATCAGGAAATAAAGCGGCCTTTGGGATGGTGATCGGTCAGGCTTTCGGATTTCAACGCCGCATACGGACCGCTGAAATGACAAGCCTCGAAAATATGCGCATTTCCTAAAACTCAAATTAAAAAAGCGGACGGATCTCTCCGCCCGCTCGCCCCCCTTGCTCGCCAAACTGCTAGAAATTGAAACGTGCCGCAAATTGGATCTGACGGTTAGTTCCCAGTCCGACCGTACGGCCGACCGTTCCATTTATCACACCAAATTGTCCCGCATTGGCATATGGCACACCCGGCTGTTGCGAAGCAGCCGTAGATGTAAGTCCGCTCGAGAGTGAGGCTGGCGGATTAGCAAAATTAGCATGGTTAAAGAGATTGTAGATCTCAGACCGCAGTTCGATATTCATGGTCTCGGTCAACTTGAACCGTTTCTGCAGCGTCAGATCAAATTGATGGAATCCCGGGCCTTTTAGGAAGTTCCGCGGCAAATTGCCGTAGGTTCCCGGTGCCGGCATCGCAAACGCGGCCGGATTTAAGTAGCGCAACCCATCGGAACCGAAGATATATGGGTCCACGCCGGGAATTAGGTCCGGTCGCCTAGTATTTCGCGAAGCATTTCCGCCCGGAGTATTTATCGTCGCAACAAAGCCCGTCGGCAGAGCTCCGCTCGGCAGCGCAATAACGAATCCTTGATTGACGGTCGAGGTCCCAAGCGTGCAACCGGCAGCCTGTTGGCATATCCCCACCAAATCAGGCCGGCTGATCAGCACCGTTAGCGGTGAACCGGAGCGCGCATTATATACACCGCCGATCTGCCAACCGCCGAGCAAAGCGTCAGCCACGCCATTTAGGTTGTAACGTTTTCCTTTTCCGAACGGAAGTTCATATAGAGCAGTAATATTCGCACTGTGGCGAATATCAAAAGTGTTATTGCCGAATTCTTCTGCAAAACTGTAGGGATCCTGTGCCGTCGTAGCTTCATTGGAACCTTGAGTGTTTCCCTGAGACTTACCGAACTGGTATTGGGCATTGATGGTCAACCCCTGCGTAAATCGGCGATTTACCTGTATCTGCAGCGCGTTATAGCTATCGCGGCCGCCGCTCGTCTTATAATCGATCTCACCAAATGGCTTGAGAACACTCAACGGGTTATCGACAATAGCACCGCTCACCAACTGTTTACCCACCAGATCGAATTCGCGAATGGTGGTCGGTGTTACCTGACCGGTGCAAACACCGCCAACGAGGGCTATGCTGCAGCGATTTACAACTCCGACGCCGGTCGGCAATGCATCTGTCGGACCGATCAAAGCGCTTCCCGGCAAAATACGGTTCGTGATGCTGCGAAGAAATAGATTTCGCCCCTGAGAGCCGACATATCCGACCGTCAACACAGTATTGCCCGGAAGTTGATGCTGAACAGAGATACCATATTGGCCCACTCTTTCGGGAACAACATAGCCCTGTACATCATAGGCACGCGGCGTGAAACCGGTCTGAATTCCGCCGACGGTCGAAACTTCTGCACTTGTCGTGGTCGTCAACCCGGAAGGACGCGACGCACTGCTGCGAAAAACGTTGCTTTCTATCGGTTGGATCAGATCTTCGTACTGTCCCGGACCGTAATAAAGCCCTCCGCCGGCACGAATGACGGTCTTTCCGCCGAGAGCTTTCGGAGACCACGTTATACCAAGACGCGGGCCAAAATTTTTCGGGCTGCTCTTGTAAAGCGCCGTTCCCGGAGGCTGCAGGGTTCCGGTACCGGCATCGAAAAGCACGGCCCGATCGTCCTGTTCGTGATTGACCGAATAGTATTCGTATCTAAGGCCGTAGCTAAGAACTATCTCCGGCGTCACGCGCCATTCATCCTGTCCGTATAAGATCGCGTAATATTGACGGCCTTTGCTGTATCCGCTAAACGGGCGTTCAATGGTGGTTATCGGAGCGGTCGCGACGGAAAAATCTCCGGGCAGCGAAAGATCGCCGATAAAGGCGGCGCTCAAATTTCTGTTGAGCAAGAAATCGGTTATGTTCCCGTAGCTGTATGTAATGCCGCCGAGTTGGTCAAAATCGACCATCAGTCGCCGAAATTCGCCGCCGAACTTGAATGTATGAGAGCCTTTAGTCCACGTAACATTGTCGATAATGGACATTGATGTAGGTCGGATCGGCTGAGAGCGTCCGTTGCCCGCAGACGATTGACGCGTCAACCCGCCCGGCTCGGTAAAGCCGGTTGCCGCACCGCCATTCACACCCGGGCTGGTTATATTGCCGGTAAGGCGAAGCGAGATCAGCGAAAGATCTATTCCATTCAGACCCGAGATATTAGGCACGACGGTACCCAGATCCGTAGGTGCCCTATTGAATCCGAATTTCGTTTCATTGACGACATTCGTTCCGTAAACCTGGTTCAATGATGCGACAAAATTATCCGGTTTCTGCTTTGCCGATATGAAACGGCCGCTGGTGCCATCCGGCGAAAGCATTGTTCCATGGTTGCGCTGATACCGGCCGAACAGCGTGAACCGGTCATTGATCTTATAATCAAGGCGACCGCTAAATGCATCTTCGTCGAGGCTCGCCGACCGGTTGATCTGATTTACCTGGGCGGCATTGGTAACACCGCCGATGGCGAACGATTGACCGGTTCCGACGGGAAAAACGTTTATGATACCCGTGGCCCGCAGTGCGGCAATTCGTGCGACCGCCGCCTCCGCGTCAGCAGCCGCTAGGTTAAGAGCTATGCGGGCAGCCACACCCTGCGGATTGCCTGCTTCGCCATTGTAAAAATTGATAAAATCGCGAACAGCGGTCGATGGGGTCGATTCGATGACGTTGATGCCCGCGCGCTGGCGAAGCCCCTCATATGACCCAAAAAAGAACAATTTGTCTTTAATGATCGGTCCGCCTAGAGATCCGCCGAATTGGTTCAGGCGAAGCGGTGACTTATCGGCCTTGTCAAAAAAATTGCGGGCGTCAAAAGCGTCATTTCGCACATATTCGAAAACCGAGCCGCGAAATTGGTTTCCGCCGCTTTTGCCGACCACATTGATCTGGCCGCCGGTGCCGGTTCCGTATTCGGCCGGGTAATTTGAAGAATCCACGCGAAATTCTTGTATGTTCTCGAGCGAAGTCTGAAGACGAAATTGCGACCCTTGGACGGTTACATAACCCGGCGATGCGTCAAAGATAGCCGTTGCTTCAATGCCGTCCAGCTTTGTCTGGTTCTGCTGATTTGCCCGGCCATTAAAACGAAGATCGCCGAATGAACCGGTGCCGGTATTGGTTGCGCCCGGAGCATTCATATAAAGTTGAGCATAGTTTCGCCCGTTCACCGGCAGTTCTTCTACTTCGCGGGACGAAATGTTAACGCCGAGCCGGTTCGAACTCTGATCAAGCGAAGCCGCAATGAATTCGTCAGATGTGACATCGACAACGGCGGTCAATTCTCCGGTCTGCAAAACAATATCGAGCGTTCGGGCTTGGCCGACCGCAAGCTGGAGGGAATCGACCTGTGTGGTCTTGAAACCGTCTTGGGTAACAACGACTTTGTACGATCCGGGCTTCAATCCCTGTACTGTATAAAAGCCGTTGTTGTTCGCTACGCCCGTGCGTTCGCTGTTATCTTCCAACGAAATTACCTTAACGGACGCTCCGGCCAGAACAGCCCCGTTGCCGTCCGCCACCGTACCGTTCAGATGTGCGGCAGTTTGTGCAAAAGCCGCCGGCACTATCAAAAATAAAAATATAAACAAAAATGCTTTGGAAATTAGGCTTCCTTTCATATTGGCTCCTAAACACTCAAAAAAATTTCAGATAGAATTGTCTGGATAGCAATGGAAAGGATAATAGGAAAATGTTACGGGTAAGTGAACGATCAATTAACAGCGCGTTAATTTATCGAAAGAAGAATTTGAACGGAGATGTCGAAGAAAGTTTTACTTCAGCAGTGCAGCGGCGGCATCTTCGCCGGTATTGATCGCACCTTCCATAAACCCTTGCCAATCAGCAATATGTTCGCCGGCGAAAAGAACTTTGCCGTGCGCCCGGGCAAGGATCGGGCGAATGCCGAACCACTGGCCGGGTTTATAAAGCGCGTAAGCGCCATCAGTGAATTCATCACGCTGCCAGGCGTACGAGACTATCCGCCGAGCTTTGTTTGGTGATTCGTTATCGAGCGGGGAAATATCGCCGGCAATGATCCGCATTCGCCTTTCATCTGATTGCGATGCCAGCACATCGGCCTTTTCACCGACGGCGTACGAGGTCAAAATTCCTTCTTTCCCGGGTTGGTTTTGCGTGGAATGAAAGTAGTAGTGCGAAGTTGTATCGCTGACCATTGAAAAATCTTCTTGCTTCCAAAAACGGTCGCTGTAAACCACACTATTTTTACAGATACGGGCATAGACGAGCTGCTCTGCCGCATTTCGCTGTGCCGTCGGCAAAGGCGGATCGAAGGTGATCTTCAGGAGGCTTTGGATCGGTGCTGTGCAGATTACAGCATCTGCTTTGAAAAAGTCGTTTCCGGCCGTAACGGCGGCTATTCCTTGTCTCTGTCTAATTTTGTTGACCCGGGTATTTAGTAGGATATTTTCGGTACCGACACGTTTTGCAAACTCTTCTGTAAGCCGCGAATTTCCGCCGGACATTTTATAGTCCATTTCGTTTTTCGGGCTGGATTCGGCATATTCGGCAAGGGCGGCAAATGCTGAAACGTGGCGGATAGATTCACCAAAATCGGTTGAATCCATTAGGTCGCGGAGGCGAAGGTCGTCTCCGGTAAAGCCGATCTTTTCCAGATAATTCCACCAATCGACGCGGTCAAGGCGCACTTTCTCAGCAGATGTAAGCTTTTCATAACCGGCGATGGCCTTTTCAAAAGCCGTCTTTGCCTGCGGCGAAAAACCCCACTCACCGGGGCGATAAACTCTGCCGTCACGCAGCAGAAGATCTTCAAATTGATGTTTTTGGAGCGGGATATTGAAATCTTTGCACAGTGCTTTGATACGCTCGTGGCTTTCGCCGACCCACTCTGCTCCAAGTTCACAGATCAACCCGGTTTGCGGGTCTTTATGAGAAAAAACCCGTCCGCCGATGCGGTCGCGGGCCTCAATGACCGTTACTTTCCATCCCGCGTTCTTTAATTTATATGCCGCTGCTAAACCGGAAAGGCCGGCACCGATGATGACACAGCTTTTTTGACGTTTTTGGCTAAACACCTGCGGGGTCAACGCCGCCCCGGCCGAAAGTACGCCAAAAGCTTTAAGAAAATCCCGTCGGTTTGGTTTTATGGTCATTTTGGTCAAAATGCCTAAACCGCAGGCGTATCGTATGTATTTATTTTAGCAATTTATATTTCCTGACGTCGGCGGGTTTTTCGAGCAGGCCTTCGAGCTTTTTGCGTCCGGCGGCCAGATGTTCGCTTTGTGAATGCGCGGCCAGATCTTCTAAACTTTCCCATTCTTCATAAAAGGTCAGGTCGGATTCATCTTCCGGGTTTTGCAGCAGATCATAAACGATGCAGCCTTTTTCGGCGCGTGTGGGTTCAACAAAACCGCTGATGACCGCTTTTACCTCTTCGATCTTATCCGGCAATGGAAAGAACCTGGCAATTACTCTTATTTTTTCCGGCATTTTTATTTATTATTTTCGGTGACACATTTAATGTTCTGTAATGATCAAAACGGCCTCTTGGTAAGGATAACGTCCTAATTTTATCAGTAACTGTCGTTCGAGCAACCGGTCTTCGCTATTTATTTTGAGTATCCGAATGGTTGCTTCGCCAACTTCGCTGACCGGCACTATCTTTGCTTCGCGTAGCCGAAAATGTTTGCTCCATCTGTCTTTTCGAGGGTCGAAAAATCTAACCAACTTTCCCGTTTCGGGTGATATGGTGGCGATATCGCTTCCTTTGTAAAGATTACAAAACACGCAAGCGAGGGCTAGATTTTCAGGTTCCGAACCACCACCATGTTTTCGGCTGATTATATGTTCGATCTGAAATTTCAGATAGGCATCGCTTTCGGATATTAGGCAGTATTCGCAAATGTGGTTTGCCCTCGACGCTACAAATTCACGAAGTTCGGCATTTACCGCGACCGCCATTATTTAGAAATTTCCCTAGCTCTGGCCTTAGCTAATCGGATAATATGTTCGAGCTGTAAATAATGCTCTAGCTCTGTTCGCTCTCCCGGTGTGATATCGCCTTCTTTCAATCGCGACAGCAGATCATCTACTCGCTGTTGAACCTGGGCTGACGGATGAAATGCGATCACATTCTGCGGTGTTGTGCCGGCCGCGATAAGATCGATCATTTCGTCATAAGCTTTTACATTGCTCATAGCACGCATAGATTAACCTATTTAGGTCGATCTAGACAATATTTTAGATAATGGTCGAAACTATCTCGCGGATGCTCCTCTGGAGTTCTCGATCGTCCGTGATCGGCGAACATATAGCGACCTCGGCCGCCGCTATGGGTGCAATACCTTTAGCTATCATTTGAGCCGCGTAGATCAACAGCCGGGTGGAAACGCCTTCTTCCAAACCGTGTCCGCGCAGATTGCGCACCTTTTGACCGACCTTTACCAGGTCAGCGGCGGTTTCTCGATCAATGCCGCCTTCGTGGGCAACTATCTCTATCTCGGATTCCGGCGTTGGGTAATCAAATTCCATTGAAACGAACCGCTGACGAGTCGATTGTTTCATATCTTTCAGCACCGATTGATAGCCGGGGTTATATGAAACTACCAACATGAATTCGGGCGGTGCCTGCAATACGGTGCCGCGTTTCTCTATCGGCAGACGCCGTCGGTCATCCGTCAGCGGATGGATGATAACGATCGTATCTTTGCGGGCTTCGACCACCTCATCCAAATAGCATATCGCTCCGGTGCGGACGGCCGCCGTCAATGGGCCGTCATGCCAAACCGTCTCTTCGCCTTCGAGCAAAAAACGTCCGACCAGATCGGTCGCCGAAAGATCCTCATGACAGGCGACGGTAATTAGCGGACGGCCGAGCCGATGTGCCATGTGCTCTACAAAACGTGTTTTACCCGAACCGGTCGGCCCTTTCAGCATAACCGGGAGTTTAGCCGAATATGCTGCTTCGAATAGAGCTATTTCTTCGTTGGCCGGAAGGTAATAAGGTTCTGTTTCTACCTGATATTTTTCGACTGCTAGTTCCATCAAAATTATTCTAAACTATATATTGCCCTCCGTGCGAAGTGTTGGAGAATTTATGAATGCTGAGATCAGAATTGCCGCAACCGAAAATGAAATGGAAGAAGCCCGGCATATCTTTCAAGAATATCAAAATTGGCTCGGCTTCGATCTTTGCTTTCAAAACTTTGATGCAGAGCTAAAAGGCCTGCCGGGAAGGTATGCCCCGCCCGATGGAAGGCTTTATTTGTTGTACATCGCGGGAGAGGTTCAGGGTTGTATCGGCCTGCGGCGGTTTGACGGGTCCCGGTGCGAAATGAAACGCCTGTATATCCGTCCGGCGGCGCGCGGATCTGGTTTTGGCAGCCGCCTTGTGGAGAAGATCATTGCGGACGCCCGAGAGATCGGGTATTTTTCGATGCTGCTTGATACATACCCGCCTAAAATGGGCGAAGCCGCAAAGATCTATGGATCTCACGGCTTTCTGGCGATCCCGCCCTACTATCACAATCCGTACGACGGCGTTGTATTTATGGAACTTGTGCTTTAATGGCTACAACCTGCCAAATGTGCCGTATGCGTCGGGTGTTGGCGGTATATCTTGGTGAAACGGTTGGTCGGCAAGCGGGAACACCTGTCGATATGCGAAAGCGCTCGCTCCGTATATTATAGGCATTACAAAAAGCAGACCGATGCACAAAGCCACAACGCCTAAGATACCTAACAATCCGGAAATTATCGCCAGCAAAAGCAACCCGCCAAAATTTGACCAGCCCGCCTTAATGCTTAATTTAATGGCGTCGGTGACATCGATATCGTTCTCCATAACGATCGGCACAACGAACCAGAAAGATATCCACCAAGCGATGCTGAAAATGAAGGAAACGAACACCAATATCAGGGAAACAATTCCCAATGCCCCGACGATGGCATCGGCCGATGCATTCCCGTTACCGGAATTTTGTAAGATCACCTGACTAAAATCGATAGAATATTGCAGGACCGTGAAGATGATATTCGGAAGAAATTGGATCAGGCCGACCACCATCAGCGGCACAAATTTTTCAAATCCCTTAAAGGCCATCGAAAAATCGACGGGTTCGCCCTGCATTCCACGCAGGAACAAAAAATAGATGCCGCCCATTATCGGCCCAGCCATGAAAAAATTCAGACACGGCACGCACGTAATGATCAAATAGGCGACCAGGCATCCGCCGAAATACGGCCAATAGTTCTCTTTGACCAAATTCCAAGCATTTGAGACGCAGCCGCCGGCATCAATAGCACCTTTAAAAAAAGAAATGTTTTGCATATCAAGCGAGAATTGTTGCTGGAGACAGGCTAACGCAAAACACTTGTGTTTGTAAATAAGAAAGCCGCAATGCTGTCGGATGTGGAACCCGAAACATTGACGGCTTTCTTACCGAACTTGATGCCGGTCAATTCACCGGTTTGCGCGGAAGTTTTTCATCCATCATCGCGGTTTGATAGACAAATGCGGCAATTATGGTCGCAGCCTGTTTCATATCTGCCGCCTGAATTCGGTCATAATTGTCTTGATTGGAATGGTGCGTTCTTGAGCTGTATTCGATCTCATCTTGAATGAATTGAAATCCCGGCAGGCCGATTCGGTCGAAAGACTGGTGATCAGTTCCCCCGGTGTTTGCCAGCGTGATGGTTTTTGCATCAAGATCGGCAAATGGCGCCAGCCATGCTTCAAAATACGGTTTCACCGCAGCATTGCCCTGCAGATATACACCGCGGATGCGGCCCGTGCCGTTATCTAAATTGTAGTAGGCCGAAAATTTTTCGTAATCAGCGGTCTTTACCAATTCCGGTTTCGGTGCACCAGGTGCCGGCATTCCGAACATTGAACCGCCTTTCACCTCGCCGAAATGCTGTTTCACATATTCACGCGAACCATTCAATCCCTGTTCTTCGCCCGACCAAAGGGCCACACGAATAGTTCGTCGGGGTTTTAGACCGGCAGCGATCAGGATGCGGGCTGCTTCCATTGCGACGGCCGAACCAGCTGCGTTATCGGTCGCACCGCCGGCCGCATGCCACGAATCAAGGTGACCACCAACCATTACGACCTCGTCTTTTAATGTCGGGTCCGTACCTGGAATTTCTGCCACGGTGTTATAACCCATCAGGTCGTCATCATTGTATTGAGCTTGAATATTGACGGTCATTTTGGGCGTGATCTCATGACCGATCATTCGCGCCAAACGATTGTAATCCTCGGTAGCCATGGCGATCTGCGGCACCATCTTTGCCTCCGATTCTTTTGCATAGGGCGAAGGCCGGCGGCTTCCAAAAGCCTCTTCGATCGTGTTAGGTACCGGAGCAGCCACACTTGCTCCTTGTACAAAGACCGTTCCGCCGCTGCCTTTCCCGCTGCTGTCAACTAAAACTGCAGCCCCTTCTTCGATCAAAAAATTTGCTCGTTTGGCTTGTAGCTGAAACGATTTGAAAAAGTCGTCCATCTGCCGCTGCTGTCTGTTTCCGGGACCGGCGCTGGCGGTTGGGTCAAAAGCTGCCATTTTTGCAAGCTCTTCGTCGGTGTAACGCGAAGCGAGCGGTTCAAATTCGGCCTTTAGCTCGCGGACCGGCGACATCAGCACGATCTTACCTCTAAGTTTGCCTTTATATTTGGCGAGATCTTCCTCTGTCTTTGCGTCAAACAGAACAACGTCGCCCGTGACCGCTCCTTTTGTGGAAGGCGACCATGCTTTGGGATAGGCGATAACAGGGAAATATTCCGGCGAATGGACACTGGCAGAAAATTGCTTTAGCGTCCATCCGCGGCCAAAAGGCCCCCAAGACTCAAGCTTCGCATTCTTCAATCCCCATTTAGTCATCGTGTCGCGGGTCCATTCATTGGCGCGTTTCATACCCGGCGAATTCGTTAGCCGCGGTCCGATCACATCAACAAGGTAACTAAGTGTTTCCATTACCTGTGATCTATTCAGCCCCTCGTCTCTGATCTTGTCGATGTCAGTTTTGGGTGCGGTATAAACTGTTTTAGCGGGTGCTGTAGTAGCGGTTTGCGCAAAGGCGCCCATTGGCAAAACAAGCACGCCCAACATTAGCGCACTAAAGAATTTCTTTTGCAGCATAGGATCTATTTTTCTCCACCAAGGATAGTTAATCAAACTACTTATACCAAAATGATATGGAAAAGGTTTCAGATATAACTTTAAGTTTCATTCATCAGCTTTCCAAAATACAAAGGACGGACGGCGAAACTGTAAAGTAGCGATCGAAGCTGGAGGATCTTATTTGGTGGACCAGGTAAGTGTGTAGGCAGGCGGAACATTTTTGACTATAAGCTGGCTTTTTTGGGATTTGCCATAACGTTTCCGCATAAATTCACGAAACTTGATAGCCGACGGCATATAGAATCCGTGGGCATATTGAAATGTACGCAGCGTGCAGCCTTTTTGCATGAAGCTGTCTATCTGATGCATTATTTGGCTGCCTACCTCATTTGGTAAAGAAACGAATGGCAGACAGCAAATTATATAGCCGATCTTTCCGATGCCCGAACGCTGATGGATGGCTTCTGTATCACATGCGTTTCCCTGAACTATCATCATATCAGGCAAATTTTTACGAAGCAGCCGAACGAGATCTGCGTCCAATTCGATCCCCAAATACGAGCGGTCGTCGGGAACGATATCCTGCAGAAACCGTGTGATGGCCCCGGTGCCGACACCTAATTCCAAAACGGCATTGTCTGTGGATGGTTTTAGCCCATCGATCATTTTTTGTGCAAGCTCCGGCGAACTGGGCGTGATAGATCCTACCTTGCCCGGATTCTTTAAGAATGCCTGCAAAAATTCGATGTTTTCGTTCATCTTGCTATGCCGTCGGAGCCGTTTTCTCCTCAGGCGAATCTGATGTTAAATCGGTGTTGCCGACTGTAATTTTATAATCACAATCGTCATTTTTGCAATAGCGAACCGTCCCGTCTTTTTTAGTAGTCTTTTCAAGAACGTACAGCGCGTAGCATTTAGGGCAACTTTGGGCGACCGGTTTATCCCAAAAAACCTCGTCGCATTTAGGATAATTAGTGCAGCCGTAGAATACCTTGCCGCGTTTTGTCTTTTTGACCGCAATGTCGCCGCCGCACTTGGCGCATTTAACATCAAGGGTTTCGCGTTTGATATAGTCGCATTTCGGATAGTTCGAACATGACACAAATTCGCCGAAACGGCCTTCTCGCCGCACCAAATGAGCACCGTCTTTCGGGCAAGTTTCGTCCAGCGTTACCGCCGGTGCAGCCGGTTTTTGGTCTCCCTTGGCGATCTTGCGAATATTTTTGCACTCCGGGTAGCCCGTGCAACCATAAAACGAACCAAACCGGCCTTTTTTGAGAGCCATGTCGCGACCGCAGAGTTCGCAAGGCGGCACTTCGACCTCTCCGCCGTCGCCTTTTTCATCAACTCTTTCATCACCGGCCGCCGCCCGTTTGCTCGCTACTTCGCGCGTATTTTTGCATTCAGGATAGTTCCCGCAAGCCAAAAACTGTCCGAAACGGCCGAATTTTATCACCATTCCGGTGCCGCACCTTTCACAAACCTCATCTGTTGGGATCGATGTTTTCTTTTTGTTCTTTATCGTTTCAGCCGCATTTTCCAGATCTTTTGAGAATCTGCCGTAAAATTCGCTTAATGCGTTGCGCCAATCAAGTTTTCCGTCTTCGATGCTGTCAAGTTCCTCTTCCATACGCGCCGTATAGGTCGTATTAAAGATATTGTCGAAACTTTCCACAAGCAGATCATTGACTGTTATCCCAAGCGGCGTCGGATGAAACCTTCCTTCGATCTTCTCTACATATTCGCGGTCTTGAATGGTTGTCATGATCGCTGCGTAGGTTGAAGGCCGGCCGATTCCTTTTTCTTCAAGAGCCTTGACCAGCGTCGCTTCCGAATACCGCGGCGGCGGTTCGGTAAAATGCTGCTCCGGTGACAATCCGTTCAGCTTCAATTTTTCTCCGCCTTTCACTAGCGGCAGCGAACGGTTCTCGTCATCTTCTTCGTCGGCAGGTTTATCATCACGGCCCTCTTGATAGACCTTTAGGAACCCGTCAAATTTCTGCACCGACCCGGTCGCTCGAAATGTGAAGCGGCCCGCAGCTATGTCGATCGTAGTTTGATCGAAAATAGCCGGCGACATCTGTGACGCGACAAAGCGTTGCCATATCAATCGGTAAAGCTTCAGTTCATCAGGCCCAAGCATATTCTTTAGGCTCTCCGGTGTGCGGCGAACATCCGTTGGACGGATAGCTTCGTGGGCGTCCTGAGCGTCTTTTTTTGTTCGATAGAAATTCGGCTTTTCCGGCAAATATGTTCCTCCATATTCCCCGCCGACAAACCCGCGAACTTCTTCTAGGGCCGCTTCCGAAACGCGGGTAGAATCGGTTCGCATATATGTGATCAATCCGACCGCACCTTCCGAGCCAAGTTCAATGCCTTCGTAAAGCTTTTGAGCAAGCATCATGGTCTTTTTGACCGGAAACCCGAATTTCCGCGATGCTTCCTGCTGCAGTTTAGAGGTAATAAAGGGCGGTGTCGGGTTTCGTTTTCGCTCCTTCGTCGTCACGCTATCGACGATAAAATCTTGCTTTTCAACCTCCGCAACAATATCTGCAGATTCTTTTTCGGTTCGAACATGGATCTCGTTGTTTTTCAGATCCTCGTCAAATTTGCCCGTTTTAAGCGTTTTGTCTTCGATCTTATAGAGCCGAGCGTCAAAATTTGGCGGCAGGGCAGCGGTCAGATTAGCGACCAACGTCCAATATTCAGTACTGACAAAAGCCTCTATCTCCCGTTCGCGGTCAACAACGATGCGTACCGCAACTGTTTGCACACGGCCGGCGGAAAGCTTGCCTCCGATCGTTTTCCAAAGTATCGGAGACACTTTATAGCCAACCAACCGGTCCAGAATGCGACGGGTCTGCTGAGCGTCAACTAGATCCTTGTTCACGCTTTTGGGGTGATTGAATGCTTCTTTTATAGCGTTTTTGGTGATCTCGTTGAACATCACCCGATAAACGCCTTTGTCAGATCGTTTCGGCACTAGTTCTTCTGCCAGATGCTGGCAAATTGCCTCGCCCTCACGATCCGGGTCGGCAGCAAGGTAGATCGATTCGCTGGTCTTTGCCGCTTTTTTAAGATCAGAAACTATTTTTTTATTGTTTCTTTTTTTTGTGTCTGGAATAACTTCGTACGTCGGTTCGAAATTATTCTCTACATCTACACCAAGCTCTTTGGCCGGCAGGTCCTTAATATGGCCGATCGATGCCATGACCGTATAGTCAGGCCCTAAATATTTGTTTATCGTCTTGGCCTTTGCCGGTGATTCAACTATTACTAAATTCTTTGCCATTTACGCTATGACCCTTTACACCCCTATGTTCGCGGCCCGATCGGCCTGAAAAAAATATGCCAACACTTTTTCGTGCTGACATTTTGACTTCTAACACCTATTTGATCGCTGTGTCAACGCGAGAATAGAACATACGCCTTTTCGGCTGAGATTCCAAATGCCGCTTCTTTATAAACGCCTTGCATAGAATTTTCCCGGCAAAACGCGTATGACATCCCGCAGGTCCAATGCCACCAATGCTGAATTTAGATCGCCGAAAGACAGTCCGCTGATGTGCAGCAGGTCGTCAATGTGCACGGGCTCGTCGGCCGGCAGGATCTTCCAAACCTTGGCCTCGGAGGCCGTCATTCCAGCCGGAACGTTGACCTTTGAGCTTGGCGATCTTTTCGGAGCCTCGATCTTGGGCGGCAAAATTTCAGCCACGATCTCCGCCGGTAGTTCGGCTACAACATCCTGCCACTGCTGAACCAGCTTGGCTCCGGATTTTATCAAATAATTCGAACCTATTGAGTTTCGCGAAGTTATATTTCCAGGCACAGCCATAACTTCGCGATTTTGTTCCGCTGCCAAACGAGCGGTTATTAAAGAACCGCTTCTTTCGGTGGCTTCAACTATCAATACCCCTAAGCTCAATCCGCTTATGATTCTATTTCGGTAAGGGAAGTTGTCTTTTAGCGGCGGCGTGCCAAGCGGAAACTGTGAAACGACCGCGCCGCCGGAACCGACGATCTCCTCTACCAACGCAGCATTTTCTTTCGGATACGCTTGGTCGATCCCGGTCCCGAGCACGGCGATCGTCCGTCCACCGCCCGCGATCGCCCCTCGGTGAGCGGCCGTATCTATACCGCGAGCGAGACCCGAAACGACGCAGATCCCATGTGCGGCCAGTTCACGCGAAAGCGATTCCGATGCATTTTGGCCATATGTGGAACTGTGACGCGAACCGATGACAGCCACACAAGGTTGTTCAAAACAGGCCTGCCAATCTCCCCGCACGTAGAGAGTTATTGGCGGATCGGCTATCTCGCGAAGAAGTTCTGGATAGCTGCCGTCATCAATGATCAGAACATCGCCGCCGATCGACTTTACGTTTGCAAGCTCCGCCTCCGCCTTTTCATGGCGGTCGCGGGCAATGATGCTTATGATGGATTCCGGCCTGATCCTAAGCGATTCCAGTTGAGCCCGGCGTGCATGAAACACATCCGACGCAGAACCAAAATTCTCTAGAAGTTTGGTTGCAGCAGCTGGGCCTACGCCCGGTGTCATATTTAATGCGATCCAATCGATCATTTGATTTTGAGGGTTTTTTGAAAACTTAAATGGGAATTTTCGCCCCCTACATAAGCATCATGGTTATCAGAGCCGCCCGCGGGGCGATGTCGCTTACATTAATATACTCATTTAAGGTGTGGGCACCGTCACCACTGATTCCAAGACCATCGAGCAAGGGTGTACCGATAGCGGCTACAAAATTACCGTCCGAAGCTCCGCCCACCTGTGTTTCGCTTAGGATATATCCGATCGAACCTGCTTTTTCAACGGCTCTTTCAAATAATTTGGCTACGCCGGGTGAACGTTCCATTGGCGGACGGTTGATGCCTCCGATCACCTCCAGCGAAACTCGCTCATCTATCGATGTCAGCGATTTAATGGCTGTATCCATTCGCTGTGCCTCTTCCATTGTTGAAAATCGCACATCGACAGAACATTCAGCATTTTCCGGTATTACATTCGACGCAGTTCCGCCCTTTATCAAACATACATTAACGGTTGTTCCAAGCTCTGGTTCGTTGAGCTTGTGAAGGAGATCGATCTGGCGGGCGATCTCCAAGACAGCGCTTGCTCCGCGTTCTGGTTCCAACCCGGCATGTGCGGGTATTCCATGCGTTTTGATCACATATACACCCGTGCCTTTCCTTCCGGTTTTGAGACTGCCGCCAGCCGAGGGTTCAAAAACCAGACATTCTGCCGCGGCCGCAGCTTCTTTTTCTACGAGGGAACGACCGGTTTGACTTCCTGTCTCTTCATCACAGGAAAGCAGTAGATTTATCGGCCTAGCGGGCCGTATCTTGTTGAGCGAAAAGAAACGGAGTGCTTCCAACATCAAAATGATATTGGCTTTCATATCAAAAATGCCGCAGCCATAAAACCGATCGCCGTCGATACGTGTGGGGTTTTCCGCCGCACTCCCGACCGGATGTACAGTATCCGTATGGCCCAACAAAAGGATCGGTCTTTCTTCGCTTTGAAATGACCGAATGATCAAATGTTCCCCTATCCCCGGCTGAAATACTCGCTCGACATCCAATTCGACCGCAAGGCTTCCAAGATCTGAAGCGATCGTATCTACCAGTTTGATGCTTTGCCCTTCGTTAAAGGTCGGAGATTCAATATCAACCAATTCTCCGATGGCGGAGACCATTGCGGAACGCCGGCCCTCAAAATATTTTAAGATCTCGAACGGTTCCATTTATTGTTTATCAAATATATTGTTTAGAGTTTCGCCCAGGCGGTAACCGGCGATCGCTATCTGTTTTTCAGCAGTTTTAAATGCTTTCTTTTTATACTTTGCAGCGGGTTTTTGGTTGCGAATTAGATCCGGCGAAAATACGATCGACGGGTTCAATTTAAAGCTTTCCTGCTGCCAATCGCTATATTTCCCCAATTCAAGCCCCGCCGACATCTTTTCAAAAGGGTATTTCTTCATTGCCTTCCTAGCCATGCTTTCGACATAATTCTGTCCGCATTCCTCGTTTTTTGGCGGGCTGAACCGTTTAATGATCGAATCCCAGAACCAATGTAGATTCAATTGGTCTTCGCGTTTTGTTCCAACCGGCGACAACAAGAACAGATTTCCGCCTTGGTCGCCCTTAGGTTCGACATCGGTTACCCGAGCAGATGTGTGCAGCGGTTGATGAAGATCGCCGGAAATGTGCATGAACCACGCCAAGGCAATAGCTTTTTCAGACAGTTTGGCATTCGGGTCCTTTAGAACCGAATCAAATTCGTACAGTTTTTTGACTCCTTGACCGCCTTTTTCCATTTCGCTTAGAACTTCGGCCTGCCCGTTAACTTGCTTCCAAAAGGTATCTGAATAGTGCCAGTTGCCCTTGTGAAATGTGTATCGTTTTGGAACCTCGCGATCGCGAATGATATCAGCCCACGTTGCGGCCTCCATAAAGAATCCGCGTTTTCGAACATCTTCAGGTTCGATACCATATAGCTGAAAAAGCGAACTAAGCTGTGATTCTTCCGGAGCAGAGCGCAGTATTTTTATGGCATTTTCCCTGGCTTTCGGCGACATTCGCTGCCACGCGATGTAGGCCGTCATTTCGTGACCGACCTCGTCCCAGGCTAGCGAAGGCGTAACCCAAATGGTAAGAACGCAAACGAAAATGATAACTTTATTCAAATTTCCCTTCATATCTGATGATGTTTGTACAAAACCGGCAAGCTTTATTTTACGGCTTTAATTCTACTCAAAATGCCTTTCAAAACGAAATGCGTTCTGATCGTAACCATTCCGTGGCAAGGTTTTTGCAACTGTTTCGTAGTGTACCGCAAAACGAATGTTTTGGTGCGTTCTTAAAAGGTAGCGCTAATACATTTTACAAAAATGTGGAGGTCTAATTAAAATGCAGGCAGTTTTAGAAGCAACTTTTACAGAAAACAACGTGGCCCGGTCAACTAAAAGTATCGTTCGCGGCAGAAAAGTAGGTATTCTCGGCTCGCTTTTCGGGTGCTGGCACAAGCGCCTTACGCGGCCGTTTTCTGATCGGAACACTTCTTATCGCGCTTGCTTGGATTGCGGCGCACGGCGAACATTTGATACCAACACATTCAAGACAACAGGATCCTATTATTTTCCTGAGAAAATGTGAACTCGCCTTTGGCCCTCTAAACGGAATATTACAGACACGGCAATTGAACGGCCGTGTCTTTTTATTGATAGATCAGCTTATTGATAGATCAGCCATGCACTGAAGACCCATCCGCTTCGGCCTTGATAGGTTACCGTACACCAACGGCCGCTCTTACCGGCAACGTTCGTAGTCGATTTTTCGCAATTGTCCAGCAAAACCACGCTGTTATGCGGGATCTTAGCGATCCGCTCGCCGCGTTCGGTATCTGGTTCACTTCGAAGAGCTAGAAAGCCGTCGCTAGGAGAATTTATGCGAACCGTCTGGTATCCTGGTCCCGGTGTCGGTTCACCTGACGGTCGCGGGGTTGGCGGCGGTTCAACGGATGACTTAGGGGTTGGTGTTTGGGTTGGGGTTTGTGTTGGTTCAGGCAATTTCTGTGAAACCGTGGGCGATTGTTTCGGCGTAGGCGACACTTGACTCGACCGATTCGCAGCCGAATCTTTGCCGGAGCGGTAGTAAAAGACCGCACCGGCGATGGCACCGCCAATGATCAACAATAATAGAGCGGCAAAAACGGCCGCTAAAGCCTTCCAAATGCCGTTACTCGAAACAGGCACCACATTTTTACCAAGATCAAGGTTCTGTTTCTGATCTGATGGGTCGATGTTGATGCGTACCTCGCCGGCCCGGACCACCGTAGGAGCCCCTTCGTCGAAAAAATAGAGTGGTGCTCCGTCTTCCAAACAAAAGCTCAAGCTATCGTCGGCATATGTTCTTTTGCATTGCGGACACTGCTTCATTTCTATTTCTTTAATTCTTCGGCTATCAATCCGCGGAGCTCGCCTTCGTTCAATTTCGAAAGCTTTCGTCCATTAACGTATATCGTCGGTGTGCTTCGAACGCCGAGCGTACGCGTATCCTGTAGATCGCGGTCGACCTTTGCCCCAAGTTTCGGATCATCGACCGCGGCCCGCAATTGTGCGATATTTAGTCCGAGTTCTTCAGCATATTTTATGAATTTTTCTCGAGGATCCGGCGGTGGCCCCGTCGGAGCTCCGTGACCATGCACCTCACCCCATTCGCTTTGTTTCGCAAAGAGCTTATCCTGCATTTCCCAGTATTTACCCTGCTGACCGGCCGCTTCCGTAAAGATCGCAGCGATCCTCGCATTTTTGTGAAATGGAGCATAGCGAACTACTAGCCGGACATTCTCTCCGGAATCTCGCGCAACCTTTTTTACGATCGGGGCAAAAACGGCACACGTCTCACATTCCGGATCTAAAAATTCGACGATCGTAACCTTGGCATCTGCCGGCCCCAGCGAAGGACTATCCGGCCGCACCATCATCTCAGCGGCCTTTGGGTCGGGTTTCGGGGTTTCAATTGTTCCGCCGTAATATTTTGACCCGACGTACAGGCCGACCGCAGCAAGTGCCAAAACACCAATGATTATTATGTATTCTTTTCGCATAACTATTTTTCGCTGTCTTTTTTCCGTCCCGATAAGATGGTAAACAAGAGAATTAAGATAAATGCCGATAATGAAAGAAATGGAATGGTTATAAAACCGAACCATTCGATCTGGCGAGAGGTGCAGGATATACCTTGCACACACGGTGCCAGGCTTTCGTCGATAAGACCGTAATAAAGCAAGTTATGGTAAACCGCAATAGAAAAGCCCACTAGCGAAAGCGGCAATGAATACTTTTTCCAACCGATATCACGAGTTGCGATCGCAGCCCCAATAACAAATATTTGCGGATACATCGCTATGCGTTGATACCAGCAGAGAACGCATGGCGGCAGTTCCATAACCTCACTGAAAAACAAGCTTCCGGCGGTTGCGGCAACGGCCGTCGCCCACGCCAAATATGTGAAAATATCCGCCGCCGGTACGCGTTGTTCGAGCGTCATATTGTCGCCTTCCATTCACATAATTAAAACATTTTTCCGTTGTTTTCCAAAAAACCGACTTTTACTTGCATTATGCAAGATATATTGATAGATTCAATTGATGAAGCGGTCAGATAAAAGATCACATTGTCCCGTCAATTTCGCTTTGGAATCGTTTGGCGATCCCTGGTCGCTATTGATAATTAGAGACATTGTTTTTTGGGGAAAACACACTTACGGAGATTTTTTAAATTCCGGCGAAAGGATATCGACCAATATTCTTTCATCCAGGTTAAAGCGACTGGAAAAAGCAGGGATATTGTTCAGAGTAAAGGACGGTTCGGACCGCAGAAAGGAATTGTATTCATTGACGGAACGCGGATTGCAGATAATCCCTATATTGCTTGAAATGTCTGGTTGGAGTTCAAATAACGATCCGGAAACGATCGCTCCAAAAGACTTTGTTGCTTCGGTCTATGCTGACCGAAAGGAAATGTTCGTTAGGATAACCGAGCACATCAGGAACGGCGGCTCTTTATTTGGGCCAAACCCGTTCATAAAAGGCGAATAAAAGGAGATATCAATATGTCAGAAAAGAATAAACAGACCATCGATGCAGTAAATGAATCATTTCTTAATAATCGAGCCGAAAAATATTTGGATATGTGCAGTGAGAATACTGTATGGAATATGCGCGGTGGTGAATCAATTGTCGGGAAGGACAATATTAGAAAATTCTTCGCTTCGATGGGAGAAATGGATCCGCCGGTTTTTAACATAGAACATACATTTGCAGACGAAACGGCCGGGGCATGTTGGGGAACAATGAAAATGGACGATGACGAGGGCAAAAAGACGGACTATTCTTTTTGCGACACTTACAGATTCAATAGCTCCGGTGAAATTACCGAATTGAATTCTTTCATGATCAAGACAAAATAAGGAGAAAGGAAATGAAGACGATCAATCCGTATTTGAATTTTGACGGCCAGGCTAAAGAGGCTTTTGAACACTATCGGAGCATACTGGGAGGAGAATTTGCCGTGGTAATGCCTATGTCCGGCGTCGATTGCGAAGGACTTCCGCTTCCGGAGAACGCCGGCGAACTAATGATGCACATCGCTCTGCCGTATGGCGATTCAGTATTGATGGCAAGTGATGTAGTAGAGGGCATGGGCCAGAAGCTCGCGGTCGGAAACAATGTTTCAGTCAGCATTTCGGTAGATTCGCGGGATGAAGCAGATAGGATATATGCCGGACTTGCGGAAGGCGGTACGGCGGTAATGCCAATGGATGATGCTTTTTGGGGAGATTATTTTGGAGCCTTGATAGATAAGTTCGGGATAAATTGGCTGATCAACTACAGCGAAAAGAATGCCTAGTTCCGTTTTTTGGTTCCGCTGTTCTCGATCATCGAACAGGCAGGACGACGCGGCACGACCATCATTACGGATCGGTATAATTTAAGAAACCTAGAGACGAGCACATAGCGGAGAGATCTGATGACCGAATACAATGAAATGTCGAAAGGGAAAAAATGGGCTGGTTATATTATTTCCGGTGTTGCCGCTATCTTTTTATTGATAGACGCGGTAATGAAATTCGTACAGCCGGCAGAAGTTGTTTCCGCTACGGAGGCTCTTGGTTACGACCGGTCGGTTATCTTACCGCTCGGAATTATATTGCTGGTTTCGGTAATTCTTTATATTTTTCCCCGGACGACCGTGCTGGGAGCCATATTGCTTACCGGCTATCTTGGCGGAGCGGTGGCGACCCATGTCCGCCTATCCAATCCTGTTTTTTCTCATGTGTTGGTGCCGGTCTATTTCGGAATATTTATATGGTTGGGTCTTTGGCTGCGAAAACCTCTTCTACGCGGCTATATCCCTTTGCGCAGCATCTTCACCACGGACCGATCATCTGCAGCAATGCTGTGGACGGGCCGGTTGGTGAGTTCACTACCAATTCTAATGCTGCTTTTCAGTGCCTTAATGAAGATCTTTATGCCGATGCCAAATGACAGCCCCGAAATGCAGGCTTCCGGATGGACATCAGAAGTACTGCTGAAGGTAGGTGTCGTCGAGCTCGTGTGTACATTGATCTACATAATTCCAAAAACGTCCATTTTTGGCGCCATACTTTTAACCGGCTATCTAGGCGGAGCCGTTGCCACTCACGTTCGGACGGGAGACGGAATGTTCTTCGTGCCGTTTGCTTTCGGAGTTCTGTTGTGGCTGGGCCAATGGATGCGTGAACGCCCTTTAAACAAACTAGTGCCATTGACGAATTAGTGTATGAAAACAGGTCAATAGATCTTGGCACGCCCGTTGCAATCACCATGTGCAGAGCAGCTTAGGCTGTGAAGGATTCTAAAGAATTAAATTGAGGAGGGTTATTGAAATGCTTTGGACCATCATTCTTATTCTTTTGGTTTTGTGGGCACTTGGTTTTGGATTGGGCGGAGCCGCGGTGGGAAATCTTATTCACCTGCTATTGGTCATCGCCTTGGTCGTTTTCATCGTCCAGCTAATTACCGGACGCAGGGCGGTTTAAGGATCGCAAATTTTCCAGTAACAGAAAAAGGCGGCTTCGCGGCCGCCCTTTTTATTGGTATTCCTTACATTTTATAGCGATCATATCCTCAATGGCATGACGATATATTTATAATCGTAAGGACTATCACCGGCGACCCGCATCTGTGTCTGAGCATTTGAATCTTTGAATTCGAAAGAAACCTTGACCGGACCGATGGATTCTTTAACACGCACCTTATCGCCTTCGCTTTCGTTAACGGTTTCTTGTTCTTCATTCAAACCGCCGCCGGATCTGATAGAGCTGATCACATTCAAAAAATCCTGAAGATACTGCCAGTTAAAGCCAAGCTGAAATTCATCGCCGCTATAATCTGCTGAAACTATTTCTCTGCCTTCGCCTTCCTCAGAGCTTTGAGCATTCAATTCAACCTCGCCCTCTCTGACCGTTACTCTAAGAGATCGATTCCTCTCATCAGCCATTAAAGAAACACGCTTGACAGCCCCTTTCATTTCGTCAAGATCAAATGTTGCCGTTTTGTCGTTATCTTTCGGCAGCACCATTTCATAATTTGGGAAATTCCCGCTCAACTTTCGCGTTATCAGCAAACGGCCTTCGACCTCAAAATAGATATGATTTTGATCTTCGCCAAAGCTGACTTCTTCGCCTGAATCGCGGCAGAGCTTTACCAATTCAAGCAGGGCCTTTCGCGGGATCAAAGCATCGATCGTTCCTTCAGATCCTTCAATATCGGTTTCGATAAATGCCAACCGATGTCCATCGGTCGTTACCATCCGGGCTTTCCCATCAGCCATTATGAATTTTGCCCCGGAAAGCGTAAATCGGGATTGTTCATTGGTAATGGCAAACGATGTGTGTCCAATGAAATAACTGAAAATTTCTGCCGATAATTTTAGCGATGCATCGCGAAAGGCGGGGACTTCGGGAAACTGTTCACGGCTGATGCCGGCCAAACGAAACTTTCCGCGGCCTGATGTTACCGTTACCCACTCATTGTCTTCCTTTTTAAATTTTACGGCTTCGTTTTGGAGCAACCGGGAAAGGTCGAACAATTTGCGAGCCTGAACACACATTGCCCCCGGTTTTATTATCTCTGCACCCGCGTCGCACCGAATGGTTACATCCAGATCGGTACCAACTACTCGGATAGAATTTTCACCAAGGCTTTCGATCAAAATATTTGAAAGAACAGGGATAGTACTTTTGCGTTCAACGACACCTTGCACATAACCCAATACTTCTCGTAATGCATTTACATTGATAGAAAATTCCATCGATATTTCTCCTAAATTGATCTTTCTAAAATTATAGACCGTCTCTTTGGTTTGAGCGAATTTTTACACAAGCTTTTATTTCTTTTTCTAAAAATAACTATTTATATATTTTTAGTAGTAATAGTAGGGCCTGTGAAAATGTGAAAAAGACCCCTTTCTTTCGATAAAACCTAGTCAAATACGTCCACAACGATTGTGGAAATATGTGTGGAAAACCTATCGAAAGGTGGAAAACCCTGTTTCTGTGCATTTTCCGCTCTTCTTCCACAGCCTTGTTGGTGGTTAGGCTGTGGAAATAAACTAACGATCTGTCAAATATCTGAAAATAAAAGCGTTATCCAAGAATTGTTCTCACAGAACATGTGAAAATCTTTTTTGGCGGCGACTGATATTTTGCCGTAACTAGTTGCAAAGATTGTCTATTAGCTCACTTACCGTTCTGTGGAAATTTCGGTCATCTTTGATCTGCGATTCTATCTTCTCGAAAGAATGCATAACGGTAGTATGATGTTTGCCGCCAAATTCGCGGCCGATCTCCGGATAGCTGTGCTTGGTCAAACGTTTACACAGATACATTGCAAGTTGGCGTGGGCCGGCGATCGATCGAGCATTGCTTTTAGATTTCATTTCGTCCACGGACATTTTGTAATGAGCTGCTACGGCTCGGGCTATGCGTTCCATGGAAAGCCTTTCGGGACGCTCGCTGTCAATAACGTTTTTCAATGCGTCTTGAGCAAGCATTTTTGAGATAGGCATATCCCGCAGCGAGGATATTGCCACCAACCGAACGAGAGAACCTTCTAATTCCCGGACATTGCTGCGGATATTGTTGGCCATAAATATCGCTACTTCGTCGGGCAGTTCAATACCGTCCAGATCAGCCTTTCTTTTTAGGATAGCAACCTTTGTTTCGAGGTCCGGCGGTTCGATATCGGCTATCAACCCCCATTCGAACCGCGAATGTAAACGCTCTTCCAACGTAGGAATATCACGCGGCGGACAATCGGATGATATAACTATCTGTTTTTGGTCATTATGCAGTTGATTGAAGGTATGGAAAAATTCTTCCTGGGTCCTTTCCTTACCGGCCATGAATTGAACATCGTCCATCAAGAGAACATCGATCGAGCGGTATTTTTCTCGGAAACTTTGTGTTTTGTCATATCTTATCGCATTGATCAATTCGTTCATGAATTTTTCAGACGTGATATATGAAACACGTAAATGGCGGTCCCGCTGTTTTATCGAATGGCCGATGGCATGCATCAAATGGGTTTTTCCAAGCCCGACGCCCCCGTAGATAAAAAGAGGATTATAGGTTTTTCCGGGCGATTCGGCCGCGCCCAGGGAAGCCGCATGTGCAAATTGATTAGACGAACCGACCACAAATTTGTCGAACGTATATTTTGGATTAAGCGAATTTTCGACGGGCTCGATATCGACGAAATTGGTCGAAGATGTCCGTGCGGGAACAACCCGCACCGGGTCGCTATTTTGACGGTCATTATGTTTACTATCGAAAACGTCTTCGATCTGCCTTGTCAGCCGATCATCTTCGGCTGCTTCGGTGTCTATGGTCCATTCGATCGTGTAGTCGGCGTGATCGTGAAGTGTGAGTGCTTGCTCGATGAGTCCTTTGTAATACATTACCAACCACTCACGTGTGACGGTTCCGGTCTTTAATCGGATCGCCTTTGCCTCGTCGTCGAAACCGCCAAATTCTACTTTGGTGAACCAGTTTTCGTAAACGAATTCACCGACGGTCTTTTCGATCCATTTCAAAATAGAATCCCATGTGTGGGTTTTCTCCAATATCGATTCCACTGTGCTCTCCAAAAAAAGAAAATGGTCGCTAAAAAAGTGCTTAAGACCGAAGGCGGTTCTCCCTTCAGTTTAAGCCCTGCATAAAGCTCTTGATAAAACGTCGTAATCCGTTTTAACATCGAGAGTTCGAATGCCGTTCAAGAGACGGCCAATAAAGTTTTCCACAAACTTATCCACAGGTGTGTGGAAATATGCTTAAACCTTAAAGTGAAACTTTAAGACGTTTATTTTCAACAACTTACGGGTGTTGATATTTTTCAAACGGCTCACAGGTTAACATAGATGTCACTGCATCGCAAACAGAAATCCACAGATTTTTCGCCGCGTTGCAGCGTGCTCTTAAGTGCTTTTGAAGGCAAGGATTGGGAGCGATTTTCGATACTAAAGGATCGATCGATATAGGGTAAAATGTGCATGGTTCTCTTGTGAAAAGTACTTATTTTTTATGTCTTCTAAAATGAAAGATGCAGAACATTTGGCTGCTATCCGAACAGCCGTAACAGGATTGCTTTTTCCGAGCGAAACGGATAGGCCGATCGTGCCTTTTATTGGAAAGAAAGTTGATCAGGTATCCAAAGAAGCGATCATTTCTAGTTTTGGAATTAAGAAGACGGAGGCTATTGAAAGGGTCGAATTCGAAGATTTTTTCGAAAGGCTGACGGCGGAAAAGGATTGGTTCGGCAAACGCGAAAAGGAACGAGCTGAAAGATTTCGAATATTGAAAAGAGAGCTACAGGAATCTCTTAGCTCGCTCGAAGTATATCGGGTGGGAAGGGTGAAGATAGCTATCTACGTAGCGGGCATTACAAGCGACGGGCGACTTGCGGGTGTTAGAACCGAAGCTGTGGAGACCTAATTGGATCGCAGCTTTTGGATGTGTTTTATTGGGCGTCAAGTTTCGATGACAGTTTCGGAAACTCGTAATCCGTGATAGAAGGCTTCTTCGAATAGTGCGATGCCGCTGAGATCCGTATGGGCGAAATGGATATTGCGGTAAGGGTTGATCGCTTTTTGCCTTTCGCTGCCCCAAATAAAACCCGGCCGCGGCGATATCATGGCATGTCCCCAACGCATAATATCGATACGATCAGTAAGATCATATATATCCGGATGGGCCCGGGCAATATCAGTAAGACAAACGTCCGCCAGGTCACGCCATTCGTAATTGAACAATTCGGTCCGAGGATCTTCTTCGTGACACATCGGATAGTAGTATGTCCAAACTGCCGGGCCATGATCGATGCCCTTTTGGTGGGTGGCATTCACGTATCCGAGCGAGGGGCTTTCATAAAGTACATTATCCCATGCGACAGGAAAATCCCGGGCAAACCGCGGTTTTGGACGGTCCTTCAAAAAGATATTTGCGACAAACCATGCATTGTGCCGAAAGTCGTTCGCGGCGAACGGGGCATCCGTATTGAAACTATTGATGACGAACGGAGCGGTAAATATTGGCGAGGCATATATCACTTTTTCGCAATGAAAGCCGAAAAGTTCGTTTCCGGCCAAGCAAATGACGTCAACACCCTTTGGCCGGGGAATTACTGAGACGACCATATGAGACCGCAATATCTTGTTCTTTGAACTCTCCGCCAAATGATGTACGAATCGGCCGTTGCCTTCCGGAAAGGTTATGAAAGGCTGAGATTCGGCTCCGCTTTTTCGGACACGCGAGCAGAAATAGAAAAGTCCCGCCCAGGCAGAAGTTTGACCAAGCTTAAGGCCATAGTCGTCTCGACACGCATAATCGCAGTACCACAGTAACCTTTCGGACGTGAATCCTTTTTGGATGAGCCAATCGCCGAAAGAGATCTTGTCGAGGGCGGTCACTTCGACATTGTCAGAGCAAAACGCTGATGGAACTACAAAGGCTCGACGACCTTTCGCGTCGCGCCAGTTGACCCACGTATCGATCTGTTTCTGAAACTCCGCAAACTGGCGTCTGTCTTCTTCGCTCTCGCCGACATGCAGATAAAGCCCTTCGTACCACCGGCCCTTATAGAAGACACGTTCTTCCGGGTCGCGACAAAGATATTGTTCTTTTATTACAGGTTCCCCAATGTCAGATATTCCTTCTATAAGGGACATTTCCCCGAGCAATGAAATGAGTTCTCTGTTTTCGGGAAAAGGTACCGGAAGATAGTGTGCTCCCCATGGGTATGGAACGGTGTAGCCGGTGCCGGAGACGGACGTTCCGCCGGTTTCCTTTTCGAGTTCGAGAAGTACAAAATCATGAAAGTTCTGTTTAGACAATTTCCAAGCTGCGGAGAGTCCGGCAACACCGCCGCCGATAATCGCTACCTTAATGTTCTTCCAGTTGCTCGCCGGAACCTCGAAAGAGCGATGTTCGCGAAGTATATGACCGAGGGCAGCATTTTGACCAACGATCTCGCCCTCCGGAAAGCGCGGCGAAGCGTTGCGGCACGCCGCCAATGCGAACGGTGCACCCAGAAACGAAGTTAAAAGATCTCTGCGGGATAAATGCAATTTAGATCACCAAATGGAACAAAAACAAACGATTCGCTATTGTTCAAACCTTCTCCATTCGCTTTCGTAATATCGAACAAGAGCTTGATTATCGAGCCTGTTGATCTCTATTTCATGATCCGGACGCGACATATCTGACGGAAAGTCGAACATTCCTGTGAATGAAGATTGGTTAAGAAACTTAAGTTCAATACCGGCTTGCGGTGCCAAAGGGCGTTCAAATGGCTCGATCCGTGCCAATGCATATCCCCAGACACCAAAACTTGGGACAGTGGTTTGATACGGCCTAACATAAAAGCCGGCAGCTTCGAGCGTTTTGATAATGCACCAAAATGAATCCCGTGCGATCAATGGCGATGTGGTTTGGATAACGACCGCTGCATCCGATGTTAATTTCGAACGGAGCATATTGTAAAAACGCGTTGTATAAAGTTTTCCGAGAGCGAAATTGTTGGGGTCCGGAAAATCAACGATGGCAACGTCAAACGGTTCAATATCCGGTGAATCGAGCCAAACGAACGCATCCGCATTGATGATGTTTACACGAGGGTCTTGAAGCGAATGCCTATTCAATTCGCCTAACGCAGCGACGCTTTTTGAAACCTCCGTCATCGCCGGGTCAAGATCGACTAAGGTTATCTGTTGGACAGAAGAGTATTTTAAGATCTCTCGAACGGCTAGGCCATCGCCGCCACCGAGAACCAGGACACGATGGGGCGACCCGCCGTGTGCCGCAAATGCGGGGTGGACCAAAGCTTCGTGATAGCGATATTCATCAAAGGAGCTGAACTGCAGATTTCCGTTCAGAAAAAGAGCATAACCGGTTCTACCTTTGGTGACGACGATCCGCTGGTAATTAGAGCTTTTTGCATAGATTATATTGTCAACAAAAAGGCCGTCCTCGGCGAGCGTGGTTAAACTGTCTGATTTGATAAAGGCGATCAAAAGCAAAACGATTATGACGACGCCTTTCGCCCGCAGAAGCTTGACGCGGCGTTTTAAGAGCGGTTCCAGCAGCCAAGTCGCCCAAATAGCGACCCCCGCATTAAGCATCCCGAAAAAAAGCGAAGTTCGGTTAAGTCCCAACCGCGGAACCAAGAAGATCGGAAAGAGCAGCGATGCGACCAACGCCCCGACATAGTCAAGGGCGAGCACCCGCGAAACAAGCTCTTTGAAATCGAGTTCATCTTTTAAGATCCGCATCAATAACGGTATCTCAAGGCCGACCAACACACCTATCAAAAAGACTGTGGAATAGAGAATGATCGTAAAATAAGAAACGTAGGCAAAGGTAAGGAACAACAACGGAGCGGAGAAACCGCCCAAAACAGCCACGGCTAATTCGATCTCGATAAAACGTTCGGCAATGTTTTTTTCGATATACCGCGAAAGCCACGAACCAACACCCATCGCGGAAAGGTAGATCCCGATTATAAGCGAGAATTGCGTTACGGAATCTCCTAAAACATAGCTGGAGAGCGTACCGGCGATCAATTCGTAGATCAGCCCGCAGGTGGCAATAACGATAACATTGAGAAATAAAAGAGGGGTTCGCTTCATAAAACGGAAGATCAAACACCATGCGGAAAGAAGCCTCGTTGATGCCGGTGCCCCGGGCATGGTGTTATCCGTCGGCGACGGCTTAACTGCCTTGAATTGCGGAAGATATTATCAAAGCGATGCCGATGATTATTGCCCCGATGATGATCGCCAAAGCCATATTCTGGTCGTCTTCGATCTCTTTTTTCACCGAAAACGGCGTAACCAGCACAACGATAAGAAAAGCAACAGCAAAGACTATCAACCCGATGGCGACAAAAACTATTGTTGTTAAAAGCACAGGCCAAAGCTTGTCTATCTCAACTACGACAGCCAGAACCGGCGAATTCATCAATGAGCTAACCATTATTTTCCTCCACGAAATCCTGTATATATGAACGGTATTCCAAGTCGAGAGCGGCTACCGGAATTGGCAACCTCCCAGCCGAACCAACCGGCGACCGCATAAGATCCGACCACACACATGGCCAACACTATGTAAAGTTTTTTGAACATAAGATCATCTAAGATCAATCGTCGTCGCTGTCGTCATCGCTACCGGTCGCGGTAAACATACTGTCCTTCCATTTCGAACTTTCGAACGATATCTTACGAAAGAGAGCGATCGCCGGCATAACGAGCAAAAGCAGCAGAGCACAGCAAAAATTCACCCCGCGATTGACATTTTGTTCCACCTTTAATGAGACCGGCATTGGTTTTTGGGCGTCCATCCAAGACCCTTCGACGCGTAGCGTATATTTTCCGGCCGGAAGAGCCGAAAGAGTAGCGTCTTGTGTCTGGCCGCCTTCGGACCAAGATCCGTCACTGTCCGTACCGCTGTAAAATTCTATGGGAATGTTAACAGATTCAACCTCTTGGCTTTGATCATTTACCAGGTCAACGTCTAATTCCGCCCATGAATTGCTGACAGGTGCCCGAGCTGTGATGCGGACATTTCGGTTGCCTTTAAGTTCGAACGGCTGACTGAAGAGCGTCTGCGGAGCACCGGGATTGGCGGACGGCTGCAGAACGACATCTTGTGTAAATACCGTGTTCGTCAATCCGCTGAGCGGTATCATAAAGACGCCGACAATGAACAGCATAACAAGCGGCAGCAATCCCCACGTGTAATAGAAACTGCCTGTGAATGGCTGGTTAGGAGCTATGTTCCAAGGCTTCGGCAGATCGCTCACATTAAAGGCTTTTTCTACGTCGGCGTTGGTCATATAGACCCCTGCCGACCAGGTCATCTCATTGCCGGATATTTCCTGCGAAAGCATCAGGCCGCCATTTACATAGTCGATAGCTCTTACCTGTTCTCCTTGGCTGACGGCCCAATAGAATTCTCCGCGAACATATTCGACCCGAGCTTGTGCATCCTGAAAGATCCTATATGAATTTCCGTTATAACGGACATCACGCGGAGCACCGGTCCAGGAAGAGAATTTTGATGTCGTGTCGACGTCCGCAATATTGATGGGCTCGACAAAATTCCAGTGATTATCGGAATGCACAAGCCAGCGAAAACCGACATGAGCATTGTAAAGGAGATATTCGTGCCAGAAATAAGTTTCACCTTCGATGGTGACGCTGCGGACAACCGCTCCGATGACCTTGAACTTTACGTCACCCGGAAACGTCCCTTCGATGCCGATCGGCAAGACGAAGTTGTGGAGGACGTTATCGGTCCTAAGTGAGCGGAGGTATTTTAAATGGCCTTGGTCTATGGAAAGAAGTGAATCGCAGCTCGGGCAAGTAACGCGTTCGGATCTGTCCGGAACGGAAACTTCCAAGGGGCCTCCGCAGTTCGGACAACTCATCGCTGCCGCACCTGTTGTTCTAGGCTCTCGTTTGACGGCCGCCGCACGCTCAAGCCCGATCTGATCCAGCGGCACCTGTTTGCCGATAAAAAGCCAGGGCGGCTGAAGGCCGTAGTCGATAGTTGCGAAGGCATCGTCAACTCCGGCTAGGTCCGCATAAAGATCTTGTTCACCAGGGATAAATCGATAGGGAATTTCGCCTTCGGCTGCGACGGCTGTCGCAATACCCTTTTCCGCCACAATAAATTTGTGATCCCCCGGCACCTCGGTGACCAAACCGCCGATCTCTAAATGTTCATAGGCGGGCAAGGTACGGCCTTCGGGCATTGGCTGATAGAAAGTTAGGTAGAATTTTCCTTGTGCCTCAGCGAGCCATGCGACCCAACCATTACTGAAGGAAGCGTACCATTCGTCCCACACACCACCCAGTTGATGGCGAAATTGAGCACGTCCTGTCAGTTCGAACGCTGAGCCTTGATAAGCACCTTTGAGACCAAGTTTAAGGGGCGATTCGCTTTGGGATATCTCTGCAACTTTTCCCAGATCTTCCAAAGCTCGATCGGTGCGGGCAACTGCCGACCGGCAAAAAGGGCAAACGACCACGATGGTCGAACCGGCGGTGAATTCGACCGGTCCGCCGCAGGAGGGACAAATTGCCTTGATCACGCTCATGACCTATTTCGCGGCTTGTGCCGAATCTTGCGGCCGGCCTCGTTCCAATTTCGTTACGGTGATGCGGCTGCCGCCGAGAATTTGCCGGAGTTCTTCGTTCCATGGCCATTCCGGCCGCGTGCGGCAGCAATAGAGATTGAAAGTGGCGGTACCGTATTCGGGATACGTGTGGCACGCCAGATGAGATTCCGTCAACGCGACCAACCCGGTGACGCCTGCTTCGCCGTCAAATTTATGCCAAACCGAACCAACAGCCTTTAGGCCGAGGTCGCCTATGACGCGTGAAAAAATGCCGCGCAACAATTTTTCATCGCGCAGTTTTTCCGGATCACAACCTTCGGCCTCGATCAGCCATTCAGTTCCGACTATCATTATTTTTAGCGGTTAAACAAAAATCGATCGGCACCGCACCAATGTGCTTTATGTGCTGAAAAAACTATAACGAAATTTCTAGCATTTGTCATTTTGATAGGGTCCGGAAGCCGCCGCCAGCGTCCCTTCGCTTACTTCACCATTGGCTATTATGTTATCCCATTTTTAATGGCCCCCGGCTTCGGCTTTCGGATCCAAACCTTTCTTCTTATTCGCATCATTCGCCTTATCCTTTGATTTTGGTCGCAAATAAGTAAATATGCCCTTGAGGATCTTTGAAAAATCATTAAGTAGGGAGCCGTCCGGCATCTTTCCACTTTGTTTCAGGTGTTTCACGGTGTTTCGGCTGTTTCACGGTGTTTCGGCTGTTTCACGTGTTTCAGGTGTTTCAAGCGTTTCACTGAAACACGCAAATCTGCGAAAAGAAACAAAAAAGAGGCCGTCTTTGCAGACAGCCTCTCATTTTCCATAAAAGGAAAGCGGTTTGACTATTCGATAACAGAAAACTTATCTTTGTTCTCGATGACTTGGCCGGTTACGCGGTCTTTTGTAAGGATCTTGATCTCGTAATCTCCAAGCGCCATATTTTCTGTCGGCAGCAACCGGGCAAGTGTCAAACGCTGTCCCGAATCGCTAAGGCCGCTCCAATCTTCGGCTTGACGCATCACCTCTTTACCGCCTTTGATAAGGACATATTCAACATCTACTGCCGGGCGGAGCGTTGTTTGATCAATACCGGCGTTGTACACCTGCAGATATACACCAACTTCCTGTCCCTTTTTGTATGTGCCGGTAAGGTTAGGGATCACTTTTGCATTACCGATCACAAAACGGCCGCCGATATCGTTTTCGGTAGTTGTACGAAGCTTTGACGCGAGGATCATGGACGAAGTGGAAAGCTTCTTGTCGTCGTAGCGGGGAACCGTAAAACCAAGCTGCTGGATGCCGCGGTTGCCGGTGTTGACATCGCGGACGATGACATCAACTTTGTATGTGCCCGGCGTCAGAGCAACGGCATTCTGATAGATGGATTGACGCTGTTTGGCTTCGGCGAGTTCGGCCTGCGTAGCATTGGCGACAACCGAATCTTCAAAAATACCGGAACGTTTGCCCGAAACGGCCGTAATGCGTCCGAAAATATTCATCTTTGCCGTCTCAAGCCCGCCCTCGTCTTTAAACTGCAGTTCTTTGTTCAAAGCCTGTATCGTAAAGGTGGTTACGACACGATCATCTGATTGACGGAAGAAATCGACGCGCAGATCAAAATCGAGCGGATTATTGTCAATGACCGGAGATTCGTTAAGACTCGTCTGTAGATCACCAAATTTTACGGCCGGCGGACGGCTAAGATCGGTCATTATACGCAGACGTTCGAAAGGCGAATCCTGAGCACGCATAAAATTGTTATTGTTGGCGTTGACGCCGCTAATGCGGTCTCCTTTATCGCCAAGACCCAATTGTTCCTGCGTTGTTAGCCCGGCGCCGGGAACCATCAGCAAGGCGTCCTTTTCATTTGCATTTCGCGCCATGCGATATTCGCCGGTTCCGGTCGGATCGACAAACTCTATTTCAAGTCCGTCTCCGACATTATCCAAATGGCGGTAGAACCATATCTCGAAAGGATAGGTCGTGGTCGATCCGCCGCCTTCGTAGCTCGGGCGATCATATGAACCGCCGGCGGGGTGTGATTCTACCGAATCGGGTTTGCCCCATGCGATGTAGATCCTTCCGCGATCGGTCTTCCACCCCGGGATGCCGGAGGTAAAATGCTCGTTTGCATAGGCAATGCGTTCATAATACTCTTCACGATATTCGTTTTCTTCAGTATCCGGATTGGGGTCGCGACGTCGCCAGAAGTTCTCAATAAAGTTCTCCCGCTCTTCGTCTGTTTGCAGGGCCAGAAATGCCTTTTTTTCTTCTTTGGTAATGATGTAATCGACATCTGTATTCAACCACTTTTTGTAAACTTGGTTCATCTCCTTTTTAACGTTTCTGGCTTTATCAGAAACATCTTGGCTGGGAGCATCTTTGCCCTTTTTATCTTTATCCTTTTGAGCCAAGACAGGAAAAGCTCCTAAGCTAAGTACGATGGCACCCAAAGCGGCTTTACCAAAAAAACTTCTTTTAGACATAACAGTAATACTCCTGCTGTGATACTAGACACGACAATCGAAGGCGAACGTGTAAATTTTCAGCTTTAAAGATTTTAGACACTAAACGTCAATAGTTCAAGATGCATAAAGGCCGGGCTTGGTTGTATTGCTAAAACTCAGGCATTTTCGCCTGCGTCATTGGTGCGTTTTTTGCCAAAGAACCAGGCAATGAATATAGAGACAATGTAAAGGGCCATCATTGGCGTAGCAAAAAGCATCATATTCGGGATATCACCGGTCGGCGAGACGACCGCCGCAACGATCAAAATGATGACCAGGGATATCTTCCAACTGCGGAGCAGAAGCCCCGCGGAGATGATGCCTATGCGGGACAGGACATAGGTTACCGCAGGCATTTGAAATATAACGCCCATCGCCAGCATGATCAAGGTTATGAAATCGAAATAGTCGCTTGCCCGCAGCATAAGACGAAAGTCATCGCCGAGCCCCAAGAGATAGCTCAGAGCGGGAGGAAATAGAATGTAGTAAGCAAAGGCGGCGCCGGTGATAAAAGACGTGGTCGAAAGAAGAATGAACGGGGTGACGTATGACCGCTCGTGACTGTATAAAGCCGGTGAGACGAAACCCCAGACCTGGAACAGTATAAAAGGGATGGATAACGCAATGGCTGAATATAACGATACCGTCACAAGCAAGGTAAAACTTTCCGGTGCAGTAGTTACGATCAGTCGTTCATCTGCGCTGGGCGAATCTTCGGTAGTTACGGTCGGGTCGATCGGAAGCCGGACACCTGCCGGGATAACACCATTGTTAGTAATGATCTGTTGGTCGGAAAAGATGCCGGCTATGCCCTCCGTATCGCGACCCGCGATCGCCGCCACAGATGTGCCCGGTGCAATAACGCTTGGTCCAAGTTTGGTTGCCCGATCGAACACATAAAGGCCCCTATCGCCTTCTTTTAGACCAGACAGCGGCAATATCTTTTCTTCGCCGGTGATACCCTTAACGGGTAATTCGCGACGCTCGGCTTCCGACATTGCTCTTCGCACCGGTACCGCCAGAAAGTTGAATATTTGATCAGAAAAGTAGAAACAAAAGCAGAAAGCCAAAACGACGAACAATACGATCCGTACCAATCGTTTGCGAAGTTCATCGAGATGTTCCAAAAAGGACATCTGCGAACCTAGTTCCTCTTCTCTTTCCTCTTCCGCCATTTGTTGTGAATAAAGGGGTTATACCCAATTGCGTCGATCATTCTCCGGAGTTTGCTCTGTTTCTGCTTCGGCCGGTTCGCGTATTGTCGAAAGATCTTCAAAAACCGACGGCTCGACCTCTTTAATGGCGGGAGATTCTATCTCCACAGAAGCGGTGCTTTTATTTTTAGGAGCTCCATCTTCTAATCTAAAGCTTTCCCGAACGACTTTTGCCTCCTCTTCGAAATTGACCTCGCGTTCCCATGTTTGACGAAAGTCATCGGTCGTTGAGCGAAAATCTGCCATGAATTTGCCGATCTGCCGAGCGATCTGCGGTAGCTTTCGCGGGCCAAGAAATATCAGGCCGACGATCGCTATCAAGATCAATTCGGACGTTCCGATGGATTCAAAGATAAATAAAAACACATCTTGCTCCTAGGCCAATAAACGGTTATCCCATCAAAAGACGATAAATTCGATCGAGATCGTCTTCCCCGTAATATTCCAGCTCAATACGTCCGGAACTTTCTTTCCCGGGGAAAATGGTGACCTTTGTTCCGAACTTGCGCTGAAGCTTTGTTTCAGCCGCTTTATAATTTGCGTCCTTTGGTGCGGGATGTGATCGTGCGGACACCTCCGGCGATTGAAGAGAGCGTTTAACGGAGCGTTCGGTCTCTCGAACCGAAAGTCCTTTTTGAGCAATAAGGGCGGCAATGGATATCTGCGCCGAGCGGTCGCCCGTCATCAACAAAGCCCTTCCGTGACCGGCGGAAACGCTTCCTTGCTCTATCAACTCCAAGACCTCATTCGGCAGTTTTAACAATCGCAGCGAGGTCGCGATGAGTGATCTTTCCTTTCCAACTCTCTGCGCGACATTTTCCTGCGTTAGGCCAACCGCATCGATCAGCTTTTTGTACGCCCGGGCCTCTTCTATCGGGTTCAATTCCTCGCGCTGGATGTTTTCTATCAACGCCAATTCGAGCAGCTTGTCATCTGAAACTTCCCGGACAACTGCGGGGATCTTTCGCAAACCAGCCCGTTGGGCCGCACGCCACCGCCGTTCGCCCGCTACGATCTGATACCTTCCGTCAGGCAAAGGCCTAACCACCACGGGTTGAACGATCCCATTGGATGTAATGGAGGCCGCCAATTCGCTCAGTGCTTTTTCAGCAAAGCGTGTCCGCGGTTGTTCGCGGTTGGGTTCGATAAGGTCGATGCCCAATTCCAGCGATGATTCGCCCGCGGGCTTTTCACCCTCATCTCCGAGCAGCGCGCTAAGCCCTCTGCCCAGTGGCCGTCTTGCCATTCTTTAGTATCTCCTTTGTTAGTTGTAAATAGCTTTCCGCTCCGCGGGAACGGGCGTCGTAGAGAACGACCGGTTTGCCGAAACTAGGGGCTTCGGCCAATCGGACATTGCGGGGAATAACAGTTTCCAGCACGCGCGGCCCATAAAAATCACGAAGGTCTTTCGCCACAGCTGCCGACAGGTTCGTGCGTTCGTCGTACATTGTTAGCAGCAATCCTTCGATCGCGAGATCCGGATTTAACTCTCTTTTAAGACGCGCTAGCGTTTCAAACAATTCGGTAACGCCTTCGAGGGCGAAATATTCACACTGGATAGGGACTAAAAGGGAATCAGCCGCAGTCAATCCATTGACGGTTAGAATGCCCAGCGAAGGCGGGCAATCGATAATTATAAAGTGGAAGAATTCACGGATGCTCTCTAATAGGTTTTTAAGAATTTTCGAGCGGTCTGCTGCTTCGGCAAATTCTATTTCAATACCCGCAAGATTCTTGTCGGATGGTAAAACCCAGAATTTGTCTATCTCAGTAGGTACAACAAGCTCTTTTACGGGTGTTTCGTGGACCAACGCATGGTAGAGGTTCTTCCTTGTAGAAGAGCGGGGTATTCCAGCACCGGATGATGCATTACCTTGCGGGTCGGCGTCAACAAGAAGTACTTTTCGGCCGGCCATGGCCAGCCCGGCCGCCAGGTTGATGGCTGTCGTGGTTTTACCAACCCCGCCTTTTTGGTTTGCGATTGCGATGATCTTTCCCATTCTATTGCGTTGAAAAGTAAAGGTAGCACATCTGTGCAAAGGCTTCCACTTAAGGGCGGTTGTGGAACGTTCCACAAACAACTCCATGCGAAAGGGTTATGAACCGTTTTCAGGGCGATGAGAACTCAAATGCACCAAAACGGTCGATATAGCAGTCGGCGTAAGGCCGGAGATCCGGCGCACCTCAGCAAAATTCTTTGGCCGGGCGCGTTCCAATCGCTCTATCATTTCATTCGACAAGCCGCCGACGGTAGAAAACCGAAATTCTTCCGGAACCCGCAATGTGTCGTGGTGGTTAACACGTTCGGTTGCGGTCTGGTGTTTCTTTATGTATCCGGCGTAGCGTGAATCCGCAAGTGCGGTGTCAAGATCGCGCTTGTGGATCCCCTTATCCAGTTCCTTGGGTAAAAGCTTTTCTATAAGTTCCGGTCCGACCCCTTGGCGCATCGAAAGCTGAGAAAGAGATATCGAATCGCCGGGGTCAGCCCCGAGTAATTCGGCAAGTGCGGCATGTTGGGGCGAAGAACGCTTGATACGAGTAGTGTCGAGAGCGTTTCTCAGAGCAGCAATGCGGTCTCTACGCGCATTAAATCTTGCCCAATCAGAGTCTTCCAGCAATCCCAGCTCCTTCCCTTTTGCCGAAAGCCGCTGGTCGGCATTGTCATGCCTAAGGGTTAAACGGGCTTCTGCTCTTGAGGTAAACAGCCGATAGGGTTCATCGACGCCATGTCGGATCAGATCATCAACGAGAACTCCGATGTAGGCTTCGTCGCGACCTAACACAAAAGGAGAGCGGCCTTCTATGGAAAATGCCGCATTGATACCCGCCATTAATCCCTGGCAAGCGGCCTCTTCGTATCCCGTCGTGCCGTTTATCTGCCCGGCCAAAAACAGGCCTTTCATTCGGGTAGATTCCATAGATCGACTCAGTTCTCTAGGATCGACGAAATCGTATTCGATGGCATATCCCGGTCTGATGATCTGTACCGATTCGAATCCGTCTATCATTCTCAAAAGATCTAGTTGCAAAGAAGAAGGAAGCGACGTCGAAAATCCGTTCAGATATACCTCATTTGTATGGATGCCTTCGGGTTCAAGGAACAATTGATGCCTATCTTTGTCTGCAAATTTAACGACCTTGTCTTCAATAGAAGGGCAATAGCGCGGACCGATACCTTTGATCTGGCCTGAATAAAGAGGCGAACGGTGCAGGTTTTCGCGGATAGTTTCGTGCAGCCGGTTCGATGTGTAACCGATATAACACTTGATCTGCGGCTGGGAAATGCTTTCGGTCGCGAACGAGAACGGCACCGGATCTTCATCGGCGGGCTGCGGTTCAAAGGCATCCCAGTCGATCGACCGTCCATCAAGTCTTGGCGGCGTTCCGGTTTTCAAACGTCCGACCGGAAATCCGTGTCGTCGCAGGCTGTCGGCAAGTTCGATCGAGGCCGGCTCTCCCGCACGGCCGGCAGAGAAGGTTTGGGATCCGGTGTGGACGATACCGTTAAGGAAAGTGCCCGTCGCAACCACTACCGCTTTCGCCGCGAAACGACGGGTGTCTTGCATTTCAACACCAATAACCCTATTGTTTTCAACGATTAGATCAACCACTACACCTTGCCGAAGATGCAGATTTGGCGTCGCTTCGAGCACCTGCCGCATTTCTGTGCGGTAAAGCCCGCGATCGGCCTGAGCTCGTGGAGATTGTACGGCAGGACCGCGGGAACGGTTCAAGAGACGAAACTGAATACCTGTGCGGTCAATGACGCGGCCCATAATGCCGCCAAGAGCATCTATTTCTCGCACAACATGCCCCTTGGCAATACCGCCAACGGCCGGGTTGCACGACATTTGACCAATTAGATCAAGATTGATCGTGACCAAAGCTGTTTCGCGGCCAAGGCGCGCGGCGGCCGAGGCGGCCTCGCACCCGGCGTGGCCGGCACCGATCACGATCACATCAAAACTTTCGTCAAACATATCCTTAACAAAGCGAAAAAGCGGAAGATCAAGCCCGCTTTTATAGCTAAACCACTAATTGTATTTTAAGACACGTTTTTTGCCAACAAAAGTCAGCTACCAATTACCCTTAAGCATCTTTAGCGGTTCGGCAATAGATTGCCAACTGCTGAGCCTTACCTGGTCACTATTTTTAAAAGACACGAGCGGCATTAGGCCACGCTCCATCAATTCTTCGGCGGCAGATTGTGAAAGCTGTACTTCTGTCGCCGGCACAACGATCGATGCTCCGTTGTTTGAATAGATATGCGTCGGCATTCTTTCTATATCCTGCAAAAGCCGCCCCGCGAAGCCCCAGCCAAATTCGGCATGTGTCTGGGCAAGCAGCAGTGCGGCGGCGAACGAGCCATTCATCCAAAGATAGTCATTATGCTGCGGCAAATCTGTAAACTCTTCAAAATCAAAGCTTTCCAGCGGTTCGGTGTCGCGGCCGTACGGCAGGCGGGCGAGCAAACGCGGCATGGTCATCGCCAAATAGTCTGCTTCGGCCTGTCCGCGCAAGGCGGCCCACAACTTGGCTTCGTTCGAATCCTGATCAACCTTCCATAGCGAAGGTTCGGCTTGTTCTGCTAACGAAGAGATACCGAGAACGGCGGCGGAAATATGGGCGACGAATGGGGCATTAATATCTTTGGCAAACTTGCCGATACGGATCAAAGCCGCAACATCTTCGATCGACGGAGCAAAGGTGTAATTTCCGAAAAAAGCGGTCCAAGGGTCATTTGAATCATAGAGAATTTTTGCGAGAGCCGAATCGCGAGCGGATTTCACATCGTCCAACAATTCTTCTTTAGAGATGTCCAGGATATAGATCTTGCGTTCGGTGGAGGTTTCGGTACGGTTAACAAGAAAATATAACCCTCGCCAAGCGGCCTCTAATTCTTTAAATTCCTGGCTATTTAGGATGCTCCGCATTAAATTTCCCGTCGCCTTGTCCACGGCGGCAACCATCGCCGCCTGTTCGTTTTCATCCAGATCGATCAGATGCGGCCTGACCAGTTCGTTTATCAGCGACCCTAAATCGTTCGAGGGCTTTGGTTTTGGCGGAACTGCTCCTCCTTCCGGCTTTGCGAGGATCGCATCCAACAGATTGTCTGCGGCGGGAGCCGTTGTCGATGGTGTTTCCCTTTGTTGCATCTGCGGAGCATCGTCCCAAAGGCGGACCTCGCGCGCGGCGGCGTGAAATCCGTTGGGGTCCAATAGACGCTTGCGAAGCGATCGTAGCTCCGCAAAAAGCGGCAATCGGCGAAAGATCTCATCCGGGTGCAGATCGTCGATACTATGAAAATCTAGTTCCACGGTCGTTTCGCCGATGGGTACAACGACCCTTGCATCTAAACGGCGCAAGACCGAATCGATATCGTCGCGATCGATCTCGATAGGCTGTCGATCTGCAACAGAAGAGCTCTTTGCCGAGCCGTTCCAATTGCCAAGCATTAAGATCTTGAAAGGCGGTTCTTCGATCACGCCGGTTTTTTGCGATTCAAGCGAAACAAATGTGTCCAAAGAGTCGTCTGTTGGCAGCATTAAGATGTGATTCCTCCAATATTCATTCTGGCAAAACTATTGGCTAAGTGTATTTTAAAGTCAATAGTTCAGAACGTAATGAACAACAGCATTTTGCTGTAAGGCATATTTTGCGGCAGGAACGGAGGAACGACAAGCTCAGAGAATACGGGCCGAATCGGTAATACCGAGGATCGGCAAGTTTGAGCGGCCGAATGCGGTTTTGATCGCGCTCGAGCCTGATCATCTGACGTCTAAGATTCATCGTACTTATGCTATATAATCCTAAAATGGTCAGAACGAAAGCAGATATTTTTACGGATCTGAAACGAGAGAAAAGGATCTCCACTGCCGAAGAAGTGGTCGCCCTTTTACGAGATATGATACAGCGCGGCGAAATATCTGCTGGCGACCGTTTACCGCCCGAACGCGATCTGGCGAAGCTGTTGGGGATCAGTCGCCCGACCCTTCGTGCTGGAATACGTTCACTCACAACTGTCGGGATATTGCGGTCGCGGCAAGGATCGGGAACCTTTGTCTCTTCTCCTGGTGAATCGTCGATGGCCGGAACCCCACTAAAGACGCTTTCTGCTCTTTATGGCTATACGTCTGATGAAATATTTGAAGCACGGCTTGTGCTCGAAGTGAACATTTCCGGCCTAGCAGCCGAAAAAGCCACCAGCGAACAGATAGCCTTTCTCGCCGAGGAAGTTAAGGGTTTGTATGCTGCGTTGGATGACCCGGAGCAGTTTGTGGCCCACGAACGGCGATTTAACGAAACGATAGCCGCCGCGTCTAAAAACCGCATTCTAACCACGCTGCTGAATATGGTTACGGCCATCGCAGATGACGCCCAAAGCTCTAAAACTAAGCGGTTCAATGATTTAGAGAATTCGGCAGAACTGCAGCAAAATATCTATCGGGAGATAAATGAACACGATCCGGAGGCTGCTCAAAAAGCAATGCACGCCTACCTTCTTACCACCCGGGCGGACCGGCCACGAAAAAGAAAAGATGGCGAAGATCGGTGAGATCGCTCCGGATAGTTGCGGATCTAACGTAAGCGCTTCAAAAACGAGCCTCTTTCACAATGCGGCGATAGCTTTCGGCAGAGGCAGTTATATCAGCCGCCCGTCCCTCTCTCAGCAAAGCAGTATCAGCCAAGTCTGCGCCTACGCCGACCGCCTCGGCCCCGGCTCGAATAAAATCGGCAGCGGTCGTTTGGCTAACGCCGCCGGTGGGTATCAACTTTATATGCGGCAAGGGGGCTTTCAGAGACCTCAGATATTTCGCACCGCCCATGGAATCTGCCGGGAACACTTTGACAACATCTGCTCCGGCATCCCAAGCATTAACGACCTCGGTCGGAGTCAAGGCACCGGGCATCACGGCGATCTCTTTGTCATTACAGTATTGGATGGTGTCAAAATTGACAGCCGGGCTAATGATGAATGCGGCGCCGGCATTAATGCAATCGCGCGCCGTTTCGGGGTCCAATACGGTCCCTGCTCCGATCAAAAGGCCCTTTTGTTTGGCCAAGCTTTCTATCAGCCCGATGGCGCCCGGCACGGTCATTGTGACCTCAATAACATCGATGCCGCCGGCCGAGATCGCGGCCACAAGACGTTCTGCCTCAATGGCTGAGGCGGCCCGCACAACCGGCAGAACTCCGCATTCAACTATTCTTTCCAGGACTTCGGACTTTTTCATAAATGATCTTTTTTCGATTAAAATGTGGGTGCCAACAGATGAATTATAAGCAATGCGCTTAGAAATACCGAAACATCAATAACAAATAGGTCGCCAGAGCACTTCAATTTTCGGCAGAAAAAACCGTTTCGTTGTAGAATCTTGGTTGATCCACCGATATGAACAACGAAAGATCCTTTCAGTCCGAACTTCAAGGCAGCGGTTCATTGACTACCGCCAAAAAAGGCAGTTTGCTGCTGAGGTTGATCAGGGCCGCCCAACCGATTACCCGTACCGAACTAGCCACCCGACTCGGCATTGATAAAAGCACGGTCACAGAAAATGTAAAACCGCTTATTTCCTCGGGCCTGCTTCGCGAAGAATCGCTCGAAACGGGCGGCCACGGCCGGCGACCGCGAGTGCTTTCTTTTAATGGCGAAGACGACTATTTTATCGGCGTCAATTTGGGCGTTCGGCGCTCGCAGGTTGGAATGACCACCTTGAAAGGTGAGATCGAAGAAGAAGAGGATTTTGAAACACCGTCCGATGCCCGCATGGCTTTGCGTGCGGCGCGGCGCTACGTCGAGGAGATATACCGCAAGAACAAAGATCGGCGGCTGCGGGTGATCGGTGTCAGCGTTCCCGGCATGACGGATATATACCGGCGAGAGCTGATATATGCTCCAAATCTGCAATGGACGAATATCGATGTATCGGCCGCATTGCGGATCAACGATTCGGTGCGGGTCGTGGTTGAAAACGATTCGTCCGCGGCGGCGATGTATGAGGCGCGTGTGAAGATCCGCAATTCCGAAGCCGGACTGCTTTCAAATTTTATATTGGTGCGTTCGGGTACGGGCATCGGCGTGGGCTTGGTCATCGGCAGCGAGGTCTATCGCGGAACGGGCCTTGGCCGGGGCATAGCCGGCGAATTTGGCCATATGACGATAGTTGCGGGCGGCAAGCCGTGCATCTGCGGCAATCGCGGCTGCTGGGAAAAATATGCATCGGCGGCATCTGCGGCCTCTCTTTACCTTGGTGATCGCCCGCCGGCTCGCGGGGAAATGGTGCCGCGGTTCGTTGAGATCGTTTCCAAAGCCGAAAACGGCGAAAATCGCGCCCGGCGAACGCTTGAAAAGATCGGCGATTACCTCGGCATCGGCATCGCCAATGTCATTATGGGCACCGGCATTCCGCGGGTCATCATCAGCGGCCGTTTGGTCTATAGCTGGGAATTTATCAAAGGCCCGCTCAGCGCCGCTATCAACCGCAGCATTATCGGCAAATTCGAAGGTTGGTCGGTAGAAGCCGGCGAGCCTGCCGGGGCTGCCATCGGAGGTGCTTTGGAGGTGGCGGTCGAAGATTATCTTGCCGCATTTTAACAGACGAAGCGAGAGTAGAAATCTTCGATCTGGGTCCGAAAATTCGACACTGCCAAACCACAACTTTTCTTTTGGGTGACCTTGTTTTTTTGATAATAGCTACCGCAACGCCTGGAGCATATTTCGATCATAGATCGGCGAACTGTATCGCCGACATCATCGGCTCGGGCAAAATTCGCTAAAATCAATGAAAAGAACGCAGTAAGACGCAAATGCGTTTCATAATTGTGCAGTTTGGGTGACAGACGAAAAGATAGTAAAAGACGATGCTATCATTAATAAAGTTGAAGCTGAAAAGAAATGATATTCTGGGCCATTAACGAATAACATCAATATGAATCTCTTACGCAAGATCGCATTGCAATTTTCGGCAAATGCAAGAAAGAAACGGGCCGAGCTGTTTCGGAATCACTTTGTTCTTAATGGCGATACGCGCGTGCTGGACCTTGGCTCTGAAAATGGCACTAATATTTACAACGTGCTGAAAGATACGCCCGTGAAACCCGAAAATATCTACATTGCCGACATAGTGGAAAATGCGGTGAAGGATGGCAGCAAACAGTACGGATTCGTGCCGGTCTTGATAAATGGGGGGGGGGTAAACTTTCCCGACAAATATTTTGATATTGTATATTGTTCGTCTGTCATTGAACACACCACACTACCAAAAGAAGAGATATGGAATGTTACCTCAGCAAGCGAATTCAAGCGGCGGTCGTGGCAAAAGCAGCTCGAATTTGCCGCTGAGATCAAAAGGCTTGGAAAGCAATATTTTGTGCAGACTCCGAACATCGGATTTCCTATCGAAAGCCATACGTGGCTGCCGCTGATGGGATATTTTCCGCGACCGGTATTTTTGAAGCTGTTGGCGATCAGCAATCGCTTTTGGGTGAAAAAGGCCGAGCCGGATTTCAATCTGCTCAATAGAACACAAATGCAGCAGCTGTTTCCGGAAGCAAAGGTAGAAAAAGAAATTAAATGGGGTCTGGTCAAATCAATAATGGCCGTCAAAACAGACTCTTTCCTTTGAAGAAAGTGTTTTATGATAGCGGACATTCGCACTGAAAACCCCTTTTGGCTGATGAAGAATGGCTATCTGCAGGCGTATTCGGCACTAGCAGAGAGTGCGCGGACAGAAGTGGCGATCATCGGCGGCGGTATCTCAGGTGCTTTGCTGGCATGGCACCTAGCAGGCCGCGGCATTGATGTAATGCTACTCGACCGCCGCCATATTGGAATGGCCAGTACATCTGCCAGCACCGCTCTGCTGCAGTATGACATCGACCGGACGTTGAGCGAATTGATCGAGCTGATCGGTGAACGAGCGGCGGTTCGGGCATATCAAATGAGCCTTGCGGCATTGGATGATCTGGAAAGAAACGCGAAACAATTATCTCTCGATGCGGAGATTAAGAAAGTGCCGAGCGTTCGTTTTGCCGCATTGAAGAAAGACGTCGGCGACCTCGAAAAAGAATATACGGTACGGAAGAAATACGGGTTTGACGTCGAATTCTGGGACAATACGGACGTAGCGAAGAGGTTTTTGCATCAAGCACCTGCCGCCTTATATACACAGCCAAGCCTGACAGCTGATCCATATCGGCTGACGCACGGTTTTATGGCAGATGCCGTCAAAAGAGGAGCTCGGGTATATGACAAGACCGAGGTAAAACGCGTCGAACACCTGTCGCGAAGTGTGAAACTGCATACGCCCGCAGGTATTGTGACCGCAAAAAAGGCCGTTATCGCCTGCGGTTACGAATCGGTGAATTTTATTCCTTTCAAGTTGGTTTCGCTTAGCTCAAGTTTTGCGATAGTCGGCGAACCGATCGCTGCCCAAGGCGACATTTGGTACGAAGACTGCACATTTTGGAATACCGCCGATCCATATATTTACGGACGCACGACGTCCGACCGTCGAGTCGTTTTTGGCGGCGGCGATGAACCTTTTTTCAACCCGCGGCGGCGCGATGCTCTTTTGCAAAAAAAGACCGCAATGTTAGAGCGAAAATTTACACAGATGTTTCCTGATGTGCCATTTCGAACTGATTATAGCTGGGCGGGCACGTTCATTGAAACACCGGACGGCCTGCCTTTCATCGGCACTATCAAACAGCTGCCGCATACATATTTCGCCCTCGGATATGGCGGCAACGGCATCACTTTCAGCGAATTAGCGGCGCGTCTGCTGGCGGATCTGCTGACCGGAAAGACAAACAAAGACGCGGATATCTTCTCTTTTGACCGAAAAACCGGGCGAAAAGGCCGATGAAAACTGGCTTGAATTGGCGCTCTTCGCGATTTTTGCTACAATGCCAGTTTGTCCATACCATCTGGTAATTCTATTTTTACAGGTACTTTACGATGTTAAATTTCTTCAAACGTCTGGAAAAAACGCGCAATGCGGTTCTTTTGCTTTTCGCCGTTGTCATGGTGCTGAGCCTTGTTCTATTTTACCGGCCTTCTTCGCCAACGCTCGGAGCAGATCTTTCACGCAGCAATGCAACGGCGGCCAAGGTCGGCAGCCAATATGTGACGCTCGGCGAACTTTACCGGCAAAAAGAAATGTACAGCCGGCTGCTTCAGGGCCGTCCATACCCGGCAAAACAGGTGCTTGAAGGCATGATAAATAATCGTGTAATGAGCGTCGAGGCCGCAAAAATGGGCCTGACGGCCTCCGATGCAGAGGTAGCCGATTATATCCGCGAACAGTTCAAACCGGCCGACGGGAAACCGTTCGACCAGAAATTGTACGAACAGAACGCGATCGACCAAGCCGGCAGCATCGCTGCTTTTGAACAGCAGATGCGAGATGACATTAGCGCCCGCAAGCTCCAGGCTCTGATCACGGCCGGTGTCACGGTGTCTGAACAGGAGGTCGTGGAAGATTTTCAGAAAAAGAACACAAAATTTGATGTTTCCTACGTTGCCGTAAGCGTTTCTGACCTGGCGGCAACCATTGCGCCGACTGATGCCGATCTGCAGGAATATTTCAATCGCAACAAACAGGCATATTACATTAGCGTCCCGCAAAAGAATGTTCGCTATGTTTTTGTAAATACGAGCAAGCTCGGGGAAAAGCTAGCCATTCCCGAAGAAGAATTAAAGGCAGAATATGACAAATTGCCGGCCGATCGGAAAGTGGCCGGTGTTTTGGGACAAGAGATCGTTTTGCGGGTATCGAAACCCGAATTTGACGGCCAGGTCTATGAAAAAGCCAACCAACTGGCAGAACGTCTAAGAAAAGACGGCCCGACCGTTTCCGAAGAAGCCTTTGCCGAATTGGCGAAAGGCCAATCAGAAAATGCCGCGTCGGCTGCGGTGGGTGGAAAGCTGAAAGGCCCGGTAAAAGAAAATCTCAATAACCCGAACGATCCGTATCAGCGGTTGTTGAAAATGAAACCGGGCGAAATAACGGAACCGATCAGCTATCAGGGCCGCTATTTCATTCTTCGCCGCGGCGAAGAGGTGCCGAAAACCTGGGAAGAAGCCCGCAAGGAGCTCGAAGTTTCCATGCGAAATCGCCGGGCATATACTGCCGCGGCCGAATTAGCACAGAAGGTGACCGACACATTGAAGCAGAACAAGAATGTGCAGGCGACGGCCGACCAATATGCCGGCCAGGCAAATATGACAGCGGCGGAAATGGTCAAAGAGACCGGATTTGTAAAACCGGGCGACGACGTTAAGGATATCGGCAATTCTCCGCAATTCGAAGAAGGGATCGCAGGATTGGAAAATGCGAACGACGTTGGCGAAAAAATACCCGTGCAGAACGGTTTCGCCATTCCGCTTCTCGTCGAAAAACGCGAACCGCGCGATGCCGAATTGGGCGAGGTGCGTGAACAGGTGGCAGAGGCGGTAAAGCAGGAAAAGGCTCGTGCGATGATCGGCGACGTTGCCAAGCAGATCGCGGCCGGTTCAACAACGGCCGGTGCGATCGCCGCAGCGGCTGCCGCAAAAGGGATGAAGGTGCAAGAGCAGAAGGCATACATCGTCGGTTCGCCTTTGGGCCAAGGGCCGATGGCTTCGACCAGCGAAGCTCTTTCGGACGCGATCTATGCTTTGAAAGAAGGCGAAGCGACACAGACGCCGGTTCAGGCCGGTGATACGTGGTATGTCGTCGGCGTCAACAAACGCGAAAATGCCAATATGGATGATTTCGCTAAACAGCGAGACAGCCTGACGGAACAGATGCTTGCCGGCCGCCGCCGCGACGTTTTTCAGGACTTTTTGGCTGCCGCACGCCGCCGTATGGAAGCCGACGGCAGCATCAGGATATATGATGACGTGGTTGCAAAACTCGACGAACCGACCGCTATGCCTAATACTGCGGAATAGGCCGACGAACGATCGTTCGGGCGTAACATTTTGCTTTTGAAAATTCAGGCTGCCGGAAAGGCGGCCTTTTTAATGGGTGGCGGCCGTCATTCTCCTAAATACGCCTCTTTTACCCGCGGATCTTCGGCAAGGGTTTTCGAATCGCCTTCCATAACGATCCTTCCGGTTTCAAGCACATACGCTCGGTCAGAATGGTGCAGCGCGGCATTGGCGTTCTGTTCCACCAGCATTATGGTTGTGCCTTCGCTTTTTATCAGGTCGATCGCTTCGAAGATCGTGTGAACGACAAGCGGGGCAAGACCCAACGAAGGTTCATCAAGCAGCAACAGCCGCGGCCGGGACATCAACGCGCGTGCCATGGCAAGCATCTGCTGTTCGCCGCCGGAAAGTGTACCTGCTTTTTGCTGTTCGCGTTCTTTCAGCCGCGGAAACAGGGCAAAACCGCGTTCCATATCGTCGGCGATGCCCTTTTTATCATTGCGGACAAAAGCGCCCATCTCCAAATTTTCGCGAACGCTCAGGTTGGCGAAAACACCGCGGCCCTCCGGCGACATGGCAATGCCCATCGGCACAAGCTTATGGGTCGGTACGCCGCTGATCTGTTTGCCTTCATAAACAACGCGGCCCTTTTTGGGTTCGAGAAGGCCGGTGATGGTACGCAGGGTGGTTGTTTTCCCTGCGCCGTTGGCTCCGATAAGCGTTACGACCTCGCCCTGATCGATATGCAGGTTGATGTCGGTCAGCGCCTCAATAGCGCCATAGTTAACTGAAACATTTTCTAGGGTAAGCATCCTGTAATTCTAGTCTCCGAGATAAGCCTCGATCACTTTCGGGTCGTTCTTGATATCCTGCGGCAGCCCAAGCGCGATCGATTTGCCGTAATCTACCACCTGAAGGCGATCGCAAACGCCCATTACCACACGCATATTGTGTTCGACCAATACGATCGTCAGATTAAACTGGTCGCGGACCTCCTTGATCAAGTGGGTCAGGTCGTGCTGCTCAGAAGGATTCATGCCGGCGGCAGGTTCATCCAACAACAAAAGCTGTGGACGTGTGGCCAATGCCCGCACGATCTCTAAACGGCGCTGATTGCCGTACGGCAGAGAAGTGCCGCCCTCATCCTTATATTTTTCGAGGTTAAAGATGCGAAGCAATTCCAGCGAAAATTCGCGATGTGCCTTTTCGTCGTCAAAAAACCGAGGCAGCCGGATAACGGCATCTACAATATTCTGTTTTGAATGACGGTGGCAGGCGGTCATCACATTTTCGAGTACCGTCATGCTCGGGAATAACCGTATGTTTTGAAAAGTGCGCGAGACGCCAAGTCGCGCTATCTGGTACGGCTTCATTCCGTTTATCAGGGTGCCGTTTATGCGAATATCCCCGGAGGTGGGCGCGTAAACGCCCGTCAAAAGATTGAAAATGGTCGTTTTACCGGCACCGTTCGGCCCTATCAAACCGTATATCTCACCTTGGGCCACATTCATGGAAAGTTCATTTACGGCCGTCAGCCCGCCAAATTTGATGGTCGCCTTATCGGTTTGCAAAATAGTCTTTTGGCTTTCCATTATTGCAAACCTCCTTCGGCCGGGGCCTTATCCGCACGTCGAAAGCGTTTGAAAATGCTGCCGATCTCTGCCGTTCCCAAAATACCCTGCGGACGCAAGATCATGGTCAAGATCAGTATCAATGCGAATATGACCAGCCGCAGATCGGCAAACCTAAGCGTGGACGCACCGACCTGTAGATCGGGAAGCTGCCGCAGTAATTCGGGTAAAAGCGTAACGATGATCGCACCGAGTATCGCTCCGGTCATTGAACCCATGCCGCCGATAACGATCATGATTATGATCTCAAAAGATTTTATGAACTGAAAATCGTTGGTGCTCAAAAATTTGTTGTAGTGGGCGAACAAAACGCCGGCGATACCGGCAAATGCCGAACCGATCGCAAAAGATTTAACCTTATACTGCGTGGTATTGACGCCCATTGCTTCTGCTGCCAGCTCGTCTTCGCGAATGGAGATCAGCGCCCGGCCGGTATCAGATTTGACGATATTGTGAACTACGATGACAGTAATAACGGTGAAAATGCCGACCCAAAAGAAATTGGCATAGCCGCCGACCGTGTAGCCAGTCGCTCCTCCAACGGCGTCGATATTCAAGATAACGATGCGGATTATCTCGGCAAAACCGAGCGTTACGATGGCCAGATAATCTCCTTTTAGCCGCAGCGAAGGAATACCGACGATCAGACCCATGGTCGCCGCAACTACCGCTCCGATGATCACAGCCATCAGCAGCACAACGACCGAACCGACCGTTTCGCCACCCGCGGCTGCCTTTATTGCGTCGCCGTATGTAACGGTAAAATACGCTGAAGAATATGCTCCGACCGCCATAAAGCCGGCATGGCCGATTGAAAATTGCCCGGTAAATCCATTGATCAGATTCAATGAAGTAGCCAAAATAATGTTGATCGCGATGAAAACCAGCAATCGCGCCTGGTAATCGTCAATGCCGATCCCAAAAAAACCGTTGCTGCTCATCATTGCATTCATAACGTATAGAATGCCGATGATAACGGCAGCGGCGATCAGATTTTTAATCCATGAAGACATATGATCAAAATAGTCGATAGATCAGAATACGGCGGACCGGTTGCAGGCCGCGAGATCTAAACCTTTTCCTGCACGTTCGTTCCCAGCAAACCAGCCGGCCTAAGCAGCAGCACCATAATCAGAATGGCAAACGCGACGGCGTCGCGATATGTGGACGGAATGCCGACGTAACCGCCATAACCGACGACCAATGTTTCGGCCGCGCCGATCAAAAGTCCGCCAAGTACGGCGCCGGGAATATTGCCGATGCCGCCTAGCACCGCCGCGACAAATGCCTTTAGCCCCGTCATAATGCCCATCAGTGGGTCTATCTTCGGGTTATACTGTGCCGTCAGCACGCCACCCGCTGCGGCCAATGCCGAACCGAGAGCAAATGTAAACGCAATAACAAAATTCGTGTTGATGCCCATCAGCTTTGCCGACGTCTGATTAAAAGACACCGCCCGCATTGCCTTGCCCATTTTTGTTTTATATATAACCCACTGCAGCAAAACCATCAACAGCATCGAAACGACAAAGATTAGGATCTGCGAGGTTGAAATGGTGGCATTGCCAAAAAGCGTAATATTTTCATTTGGTAAAAGTTGCGGAAAGGAACGCGGCGTGCCCGAAAACAGAAAAACAAACAAGTATTCGATCAAAAGCGAAACACCGATCGCCGTGATCAGAGTGGTCATTTTTGAATATTTGCGGACGGGGCGGTAGGCGAGCCTTTCGATAAGCATACCCAAACCGGCGGCAATGGCCATGGCCCCAAAAAGCGTAGCGACAAATCCGAAAGCTGACGGGTTGGCTGCAAAACCCAATGATGTTGCAATGAAAAACCCCGCATATGCCCCGACCATATAGATATCGCCGTGGGCAAAATTGATCAACCGCAAAATGCCGTAAACCATTGTGTAACCAAGCGCGATCAAAGCATAGATCGAACCGATGGTCAGCCCGTTGATAAGCTGCTGAATAAAAGTGTCCATAAAATGGGCTTTGAAGTTCCGTGGGATTCACAGATTCCGTATTTCCGGAAGATGTGAACCCCAGCGGCATCAATGCTTAGTTTGCATTCGTATTGCCAGCCGTATTCGTATTGGCTGCCGGTGCTGCAACTGCAGATCCTTCGGGTGCGATCGTTTCCTTGAATTCAAATTTGCTTTCGGTTGGATTTAATTCCAGCACAACCGCGGGTTTGACGGCGTTGCGATTTGCATCAAGCGATATCTTGCCGGTAACGCCGGGAAAATCTTTTGTCGCGTTGATAGCATCTTTAAGCTTGGCGGGTTCGGTAGTGCCCGCGCGTTTGATGGCATCGGCCAAGACCTTTGCGGCGTCATAGGCCAACGCGGCCAGCGAATCAGGCACCACATTGTATTTGGCCTTATAGCTGTTTACGAAATTCTGAATTTCCGCCGCCGGATTTTCTGCCGAATAATGGTTAGAAATATAAGAGTTTTTCAGTGCGTCGCCGCCGAGTTTCCATAATTCCGGCGAATCCCAGCCGTCACCGCCGAGCAGCGGCTGGGTCATGCCCAATTCACGGGCCTGTTTGGCGATGATCCCAACCTGCCCATAATAGCCGGGCACATAGATAACATCCGGTTTAAGGTCGCGAATCTTGGTCAGCTGGCCTTTAAAATCAGGATCGTTCTGGGTATATGCCTCTTTTGCGACCACCTTTCCACCCAGACGCGTAAATTCTTCGTCAAAGAATTGTGTCAACCCCTTGCTGTAATCCGAATTAACATCGCCCAAAACGGCCGCGGTCTTTGCCTTTAGCGTATTTGCCGCAAACTTTGCCATTACCGAGCCCTGAAACGGATCGATAAAACACACTCGGGAAATATAGTCGCCGACCTCGGTTACCTTAGGATTGGTTGACGAAGGAGTGATCATCGGGATCTTTGCTTCCTGGGCGACGGGGGCGGCTGCGAGGCTGTTCGTTGAGGCGACCTCGCCCAAAACTGCCTGCACCTTATCCTGATTGATCAATTTCGAAACGACCGTTTTCGCCTGTTCCGGCCGGCCCTGATCGTCTTCGGAAATAACAACGAGCTTTTTGCCGTTAATGCCGCCGGCGTTGTTTATTTCGTCCACGGCCAGCTCAACACCGTTTTTGGTGGATTGCCCAAAGCTGGAGGTTGCACCGCTCAGATCGCCGTAAAGTCCGATCTTGATCGTGTCGCCGGTGGCGCCGCCGCCCGCATCGCCGCCTTTCTGCACACAGGCAAATGACGAAACAATTGATACTAATAAGGTTATAGCCAAGAAAGCTCGAGTCATAAGATACCTCTTCGGTTTGTGAATTTTGCGTTGATTATAAAACCATCTTTCTGCGGGATAAATTTATTATACGCCGCTTTTGAAGGAATAGTTACAGACGTTGCATTGTACAATTCTAAATGGCTTGATGACAAACGCGCTTTTACATTGGATGCAATGGCAAAGCGGTATTCAAAAGGGGTAATATCAACAGAATGAAGACGGATAATGCACCCGGCACACATACTGGCGATATGCCCGACGCAGAATTTCGGCGTTTCGGTTATGAAATGGTCGATCGGATAGCCGACTATTTTCAGGGGCTCGAAGAGCGGCCGGTGCTTTCGCAGAATGAGCCTGGCCAATTGCGAAGCCAATTGCCGAACGCGGCACCGGAGACCGGTGAAAGCATGGAAAGCATCTTTGCCGATATAGATGAATTGATCTTGCCGGCCGCGACGAACTGGAACCACCCAAATTTCCATGGGCTGTTCGCGACATCGACCTCTTCGGTAAATGTTTTTGCGGAAATGCTCTCGGCGGCCCTTGATATGAAAGCCATGCTGTGGCGAACTGCTCCGGCATCGGCAGAATTGGAAGACACTGTGCTTGAATGGCTGCGGCAAATGCTCGGCCTGCCTCCGGGTTTCGAAGGCATTATCTATGACACGGCATCAGTTTCGACAATGCATGCAATAGCCGCCGCCCGTGAAGCGATCGGACGGGGCATTCGCGAATTCGGTATGAGCGGCCGCCCGGACCTGCCGCTTTTGCGGGTATATTGTTCAGAACATGTGCATTCTTCGATAGAAAAAGCCTGCATCGCTTTGGGGCTTGGGCTGGCCGGTGTGCGAAAGATCGAATGCGGCTCCGGCTATGCAATGCGAGCGGAAAAACTAAGCTCCGCGATCGAAGAAGACCTCGCCGCCGGCTTTTTACCGATGTGTGTGGTCGCAACTATTGGAACGACGTCCACGGCAAGCATCGACCCGGCCGCCGAAATAGCGAATATCTGCGAAAGGCATGGAATTTGGCTGCATATCGACGCGGCATATGCCGGCCCGGCGGCGGCCATTGCGGAAAAGCGGAGCCTTTTTAACGGCTGGGAGCGGGCGGATTCGATCGTTATCAACCCGCATAAATGGCTGTTCACATCCTTTGACCTTTCGGTGTTGTATTGCCGCGGGCTTGACCGGCTCAAAGCCGCTTTTGCATTGGTGCCGGAATATCTGCGGACCAATGACGACGGTGAGGTAAAGAATGGAATGGATTATGGAATTCAGCTCGGAAGGCGTTTTCGCGCACTGAAATTATGGACCGTGATGCGATATTTCGGCCGGGAAGGGATCGCCGCAAGACTTCGCGAACATTGCCGGTTGGCCGAACTTTTTGCCGAATGGGTCGATGAAAATACGGAAACAGAGCTGATGGCACCGGTCAATTTCGCATTGGTGTGTTTTCGCATAACTCCGAGCGGCGTTCAAGAAGAGGGCTTGAACGAGATCAATGAACGATTGATGGAAGCGATAAACGCTTCGGGCCAAGCATACCTATCCCATACAAAGCTCGGCCGCAAATTTGTGATACGCCTTTCGGTTGGCAGCATACGCGTGGAACAGCGTCACCTGGAAAAGGTATGGCGGCTGATCCGCGAAACCGCCGGCATCTGAACAGGCTCAGAGATCGGCCCGGACAAGGCCTCGTTTAATGGCGAGCGTGGCAGCAGATGTGCGGTCCGAAACTGCTAATTTGCCGAACAGATCCTTAATATGCGTTTTGACCGTGTTTTCAGAAACGTCAAGAGCGAAGGCGATCTCTTTATTGGACATCTCGCCGACTATCAACCGCAGTACATTCATTTCATCGGCGGTCAATTCTTCCTGTCCGCAACTGTTGCTGAGCACTTGGGCGATCGGCTGCGAAATGAAATTGCGGCCGGATGAGACCGTTCGAACCGCATCCAGCAGATCTTCGGCGGAGACATCATTGGTAATATAGCCAGCCGCGCCGTGTTTTAGAGCCCGACCGATCTCGGCATCGCCCGCGTGGTCCGCAAGCACGATAATGCGTGCCTTGGGGCGATGGTCGAAATGGCGGCCGAGGTCATCAATAGTGCATGTGTCCGGAAACCGGAGAGCGATTATGGTAACGTCCGGCGAGAGCGTTTTGAATTTTTCGAGCCCTTCGGAGGCGGACGAACTTTCCGCAATGAGACGGACATCGACGGCATCGGCGAAAGCCGCTTTGATGCCCAGTAGCATCACCGGCCGGCTTTCGATGACCAAAACTGTGATGACGGGCGGTGGCATAGAGAATCAATAAAGATCGGCTAGGCGGGGCGGTCGGCCAGGCCGGCCGCAAATTCGACAAGCGGCCGAATGAGGTCCGTGTCGTAATTGGTCTTTACGCCCTGCATAACGGCCGCCATCCGTTCTAAACCCATCCCCGTATCGACCGACGGAGCCGGCAACGGCGTTAACGCAAAAGTTCCATCGGCGTTTTGCGTACGGTTATACTGCATAAATACAAGGTTCCAGATCTCCATGGTCGTATCGCCGGGCCCATTCACCCAAACTGCGTTGTTCTGATCCGGGTCGGCCGGGTCATCGCCCATAAAATAATGGATCTCTGAACACGGGCCACAGGGGCCGGTGTCGCCCATCTGCCAAAAATTATCTTTGCGGCCAAAGCCCAGTATTCGTTCGGGCCGTGCTCCGACCGCTTCCCAAAAACCACGAGCTTCATCATCCGGGCCGACCTCGTCATCACCGGCGAAAACCGAAAACCAAAGCCGCTCCGGGTCTAATTTAAATTCATTGACCAATAGGTCCCAGGCAAATTCGATCGCCTCTTTCTTGAAATAATCACCGAAAGAAAAATTTCCGAGCATTTCGAAAAAGGTGTGGTGGCGGGCGGTCTTGCCCACCTCATCAAGATCGTTGTGTTTGCCGCCGGCTCGGATGCATTTTTGGGAAGTTGCGGCGCGCTTATAGGCCCGCTTTTCTTCGCCCAGAAAGACATCTTTGAATTGATTCATGCCGGCATTGGTGAAAAGCAATGTCGGATCATTAGCCGGCAAAAGCGGCGAGGAATGTACGACCTTATGGCCGTGCCTTTCGAAATATTCCAGAAATCTCTGGCGGATCTCATTACCTGTCATAAAAGATATCGAGTGTCGCGAAAGCTTTATATTTTCGGCACTTCCCCTATTTTGATGGAAAAAAAATGGTGCGTCAAACCCTAGCCGCGGCAAGATAGTAGTTGACAAAAGACAAAGATAGTAGGATGTTTGTTTGTCTAGGCAACAAACTTAGGCCCTTTTCGGGCCACAGACAGAACAAATTGAATAAAAAAAGCAGCTGAACACCATTTTTTGAATGAAAAAGCTATTTCTTTCAAAAACTAAAAGCCAGATCGCACGGCATAATACGATCCGGGATATTAACCGCCAAGTGGTTTTGAACTATGTGCGGATGCGCTCGCCAATATCCCGCGCCGATCTCGCCCGCGAAACATCACTCCAGCGCTCGACAATATCGGCGATCGTGGACGACCTGCAGGCGGCCGGGCTGATCGAAGAGATCGGCGTTGGAACATCGACCGGTGGACGGAAGCCGACCTTGCTCCGGCTGGCGGCGGGCATTCCGGCGGCGATCGGGGTTGATATCACACCGCGAGAGACAACGGTCGTGTTGGCCGACCTGACCGGAAATTTCCTTGAAACGAATAGTTTTCCAACATCTTCCGATCTGGACTATATGAACCGCCAGATCGTCGAGAATGTAAAGGCTTTGACCGACCGCTTTCCGGGCCGCGAACTAGAGGTCGGCATCAGCATTCCGGGAATTGCGGACCAAAATGCCGGCATTGCCCTGTACATACCATATTTTCAATGGACCAATTGGGACATCGGCTCGCGCATTACAAAAGCGACCGGGTCGCGTGTGATCATTGATAACGATGCGAATTCCGTCGCTTTGGCGGAGCTGTGGTTCGGAACCGCAGACGAACGGAAGACCCGCAATTTCATTGTGGTAATGGTGGCGGAAGGTATCGGGACCGGTGTGGTCATTGACGGCCAGGTCTATCGCGGCGAAAGCGGGGCTGCGGGTGAATTTGGCCATATGTTCGTGGCGGACAACGCCCCGGTCGCCTGCTCGTGCGGCCGCCGCGACTGTTGGGAGGCCCATGCGTCGGAAAAGGCAATTGTGGAACTCTATCGCAATACGAACGGCAACGGAAAAAAGCACCTCGATTTTGAGCACATCATCAGCCTCGCACACAATAGCGAGCCGCAGGCGTTAAAGGTGATGAAGACCGCAGCCGAAAAAGTAGGAATTGGTCTATCCAATTTGATAATCGGATTTAGCCCGCAAGCGATCATCGTTAGCGGAACGATCGTGCAGGCATGGGACCTGATCGAAAAAGATCTGAACGAAATGGCCCGCCGCAGCATTAGGCAAGAATTGACGGAAACGGCAATATTTCCTTCCGCATTGGGCGAAAGGCCGACAACATTGGGTTCGATAAGCTTGGTTTTGGCACGGATCTTTGCTTCGGCAAATTAATATTTAACGTGCCGTTAACTTTTTCTTGACAAGAAGTAGGAAATCATTTAATACTTTGTTTGTTTACACAACAAACAAGCGGATTTATCTAATCACGGGTTTCTAAAATTTAATTGAATTTGAACGCACAGATCGGCAGCATTGTCGATAAACTCGCCTGAAAGGGTTTCAAAGGTGGATTGTTTTATGAAGAGCACATTTGTATCAAAATTTAGCATGCGCGGCATGCTGCTGGCGGCCATGGTACTGGTCAGCCTAGCAACAGGTATTTCCGCGCAAACGGAATCGGCCCGCATTCAGGGCACGGTAACAGATAGCGCCGGAGCGGTCGTTGCCGGAGCCACAATAAAGGTTCGCAGCACCGGTACGGGGCGTGAATTGACCGCAACGACCGGAGGCGACGGCAACTATTCGTTTCTGAGTCTGATGCCGGGACGATATGAAATAGAGGTGGGGCAGGCAAATTTTAAGACGACGAAGCAGGAGATCGTTCTTGAAGTGGCCCAATCGGCGACGCTGAATTTTGCATTAGAAGCAGGAGCGGTAACGGAAACCGTCGTTATCACATCAGACACACAATTGGTGGACAATGCGACATCGGCGATCGGCGAGGTGATACAGGGACGTCAGGCAGTGGCGCTTCCGCTCAATGGCCGTAACGTTCTCGAACTGGCAAGATTGACGCCGGGTGTGACGCAAGGTGTGACCGGCGGTTTTGCTTCGGGTGCCGGCGGCGACGCCGAAACCTATCGCGGCGGAAACACCGGCGGTGCGGCAATTTCGGCAAATGGACAGAGAACCCAGGCAAACAACTTTTTGCTGGACGGTGTGGACAATAACGAATCGTTGGTAAATACGATAAACATCTTTCCATCGGCGGAGGCGATCCAGGAATTCAGGGTTCAAACGAGCGTTGCGTCCGCAGAATTCGGACGCGGCGGCGGTGCCATTATCAACAGCGTTGTAAAATCCGGGACCAATGATTTTCACGGCAGTTCGTATCTGTTCATACGCAACAATGCGTTGGACGCCCGTCCGGCCTTTTACAATTCGGAAGCGAATCATCGCCGGTTGCCGCTGTTTCGACGAAGCCAATTTGGCGGTACATTTGGCGGACCGGTGGTAATACCCGGCTTCGGAGAAGGTGTGCCGGCATTGGATGTTCTCAAAGAAAAAGTATTCTTCTTTTTTAGCTATGATGGGCTTCGGCAGTTTCTTCCGCGGGCGACGGAAACAGCAACGGTTCCGACCGCAGCATTTCGTAACGGCGATTTTTCGCAGCTGCTTAATCCGACCGCAGCGGGCATTCCGAACGCTATCCAGCTTCGTGATCCATTGACGGGTGCGAACATCCCGGGAAATATTTTGCCGGCTGGCCGAATGAATTTTGCGGCTTTGAACTATCTGCGAGCATTTCCGCTACCGAACAACGGCTCTCAGGTTTACGGAAATTTCATCAATACACGCAATGAGATCGTTGACCAAAATGTCTATGATCTGCGCGTAGATGCCAATATCAACCAATCGAACCAGATGTTCGTTCGCGGCAGTGTCGGCGTGTTTGACCAAACCGTCGAATCGCGATTGCCCACGCTGCCGGCGGGCTTTGGTTCGGGAACGAATCCGTGGCGAACGAAAGCGATCGTGTTGGGCTTGAACTCGTCAATAACAAGCACCGTTTTCAATGAATTTCGTATTCAGGCAAACCGTTTGAAATACGGCTATGAGCCGCCCTTCGGCGACCAGGCGATCTCTGCAAATCTGGGGATCGTAAATGCCAATCGCGATTCGAGTCTTGGTGGCGGAGCTTTGATCGGCGGATACAACACCCATTTGGAATATACGGGAGACTACGGCCCATATCGTGTGCCGCAGAATACGTATCAGATAGTTGACAGCCTTAGCTTCGTTACCGGAGATCATACGTTCAAGCTAGGAGGCACCCTGATCAAACGAAACGTGCAGCTTTATCGTCCGCTGGCCGGTAAGGGAGATTTCCGCATGTATGGAAATGGTGAATATAACCAATGTCCAAACGGCGGAGCCGCCCCGACCGAAGCTGCTTCGGGCACAACACGATTTGAACAGGCCGACCTTTTGATCGGGTTCATGTGTACCTATGACATTGGATTTCAGAACGGCAATGTGGGGACAATGAACTGGGAAAATGGCGTTTTTGCCCAGGATGATTGGAGAGTAAGCAAAAATCTGACGTTGAATCTCGGGCTCCGATACGAGTATTTTACCAATCCATCTGAGCAATATGCCCGCCAGGCAAATTTTGATCTGGAAACCGGACATTTGGTCTTGGCTGAAGACAATAAAGATACGCTTACGAATACCGACAAGAACAATTTCAGCCCTCGTGTCGGGTTTGCATATGACATCACCGGTAAATCCCGCTCGGTAATTCGCGGCGGATACGGGATCTTCTATTTTCTAGACCGCGGAGGCATCAACAACCAATTGGCGCAAAACCCGCCATATTCCGGCAGCCTGCGCTATGCTTACAACGACGGCTACCGCATTACCTTTACCGGACAGGGGCCGATGTTCTCAAACAATAATACGCTGGCAACACAACCGCTTCCGCTGCCGGCGGTAACCACGGATCCTGCTTTTCTGAACAATCCGGTAGGAGCCAATGTTTTGTCTATCCGTCCGGATAACAGAACGTCAAATGTTCAGCAATTCAATATTCAGTTTCAACAGCAATTGTGGAAGGACACGGCCGTAAGCGTCGCCTATGTCGGGACGAGAGGGCGGAATCTGATCCTTTACTACAATCTCAATGGAGCGGCTTTGACGAACAGCGATGCTGTCGCATGTCCGATATCGGGCAGAACACTGGGAAATTGCTATCCCGGTATAGGAAGTGTCAATGTTCGTGATGATAACGGCAAATCGTCGTACGACGCATTGCAGATCCAGCTGGAGCGGAACTTTTCCCAGGGCTGGCAATATATTGCGGCGTATTCGTTTTCCAAGACGAAGGACAATGGTTCGGGCGCTTGGGACGGCAATTCGGGCGGGATCAACTATATCGAGCAATATACGACTTCCAGAATGGACTACCCGCACGTGTTTTCATTTGCGTCGGTGTATGAATTGCCCTATGGCCGCGGCAGAGCTTATGGGTCGAACATATCACGCGTAGCGGATGCATTGATCGGCGGTTGGCAGCTGAATGGCATCTTCCGGGCACAGAGCGGAAACGCTTTTGACGTAAGAACAAACAACCGTCTCGTCGATCTCGTCGGCGACCCATATGACGGGCCGAACGGAGCTTATCTCAATAGATCAGCTTTTGCGGAGGCAACCGGAGTCGGTTCGCTGGAAAGAAATTCCCTGCGCTCTCCTGCTACTTGGCAGCTAAACGTAGGTTTGCTGAAAGATTTTCGGTTTACCGAAACATTCAAGCTGCAGTTTAGAGCAGAAGCCTTCAATGTTTTCAACAAAACTCAATTGGGCACGCCGAACACCGACTATTTCAACACAAATCCGGTGGATGGATTTGGAATAATCCGCGGCACCTCGCCATTTTCAAATCGCCAGATGCAATTTGGTCTGCGATTAGAATTCTAAAACTGACGTGCGGCGGATTAGGTACCGCCGCATTTTGACAAATTACTTGTTCTTTTAAAAGGCGTGAAAGATAATGAATTCACGCCTTTTTTGTCAATACGGATCGCAGGAGAGCTCTTTCTCAGATTGGAAAGACCATTTAATGATTTATGAGATTTAACCGCGCCGGCGGCATATTGCTTCATCCAACTTCTTTGCCGGGAGAATACGGCATTGGCGACTTCGGGTCGCAGGCATACGCTTTTGTCGATCAACTGGCACAGGCCGGCCAGAGCCATTGGCAGATATTGCCGCTGGGGCCGACCGGCTATGGAGATTCGCCCTATCAATGCTTTTCGGCATTTGCCGGCAATACGCTGCTGATCTCGCCGGACAAGTTGGTTTCGGACGGCCTTTTAGAGAAAAGCGACCTTGCGGACAAACCGTTCTTTCCGGCGGAAAGGGTCGATTTCGGCGGCGTACATACCTGGAAGGGCCATTTGCTGCCGCTGGCGTATCAACGGTTTGCGGCAACGACCAGCGTTGATCTCCGCGGCCGTTTTGAAACATTCGTTCGGGTAAATGCGTGGTGGCTCGAAGACTATGCTCTTTACCGTGCGGTAAAAGCAGATCAGCAGCAAAGGCCTTGGTACGAATGGCCCGATCCATTAAAGCTGAGGATGCCGGCAACCGTTCAAAACGAATCGGAACGGCTTTACGATGAGATACAGGCGGAAAAATTTTATCAATTCGTGTTCTTTACCCAATGGCTGGAGTTAAAAGACCATGCTAATCGGGCGGGCATTACCATTATTGGCGATGTGCCGATATTTGTTGCTCTGGATTCGGCAGACGTTTGGTGCAATCAAGAAAAATTCAAACTGAATGATGATGGGTCGCCGCGCGTGGTGGCCGGTGTTCCGCCAGACTATTTTTCGAAAACGGGCCAATTGTGGGGCAATCCGATCTACGATTGGGAAAGCATGCGGCGGGACGGATTTGAATGGTGGATAGCTCGCGTCGGAGCCGCGCTGAAAATGACGGACATTATAAGGGTCGATCATTTTCGGGGTTTTGCGGCGGCGTGGGAAGTTCCGGGCGGCGACAAGACGGCTGAGAATGGGCGGTGGGTGGATGTTCCCGGCGGCGAACTGTTCGCGGCGCTTAAGCGTTCGCTGGGAAACCTGCCGGTATTTGCCGAAGACCTCGGCGTTATCACGCCAGACGTAGAAGCATTGCGCGACGGATTCGGATTTCCGGGCATGCGAATTTTGCAGTTTGCTTTTGGCGGCGATGCAAAAAATCATGACCTGCCGCACAACTATATCAATAATTGTGTAGCATACACCGGAACACACGATAACGATACGACGCTCGGGTGGTGGAATTCCCAGGCCGGCAGCGGTTCAACGCGCGACAAAAAGACCATCAGCCGGGAACACGAATTCTGCAAGGAATACCTTGCCACCGATGGTTCCGAGATCAACTGGGACCTTATCCGGGCGGTGTGGGCATCGGTCGCGGATACGGCGATGGCTCCGATGCAGGATCTATTGGGGCTGGGCGGCGAAGCTCGTATGAATCTACCGGCATCGACGTCGGGCAACTGGTATTGGCGTTTTCAGGAAGGTGATTTTAGCAAAGAGATAGTGAAACGACTGAAGGAACTGACGGAGATCTATGGACGTTCGCGAATGTAAATGGCAGCCGGTAATGATCTTGGCCGGATTATTGTTAATGTTAGCAGCGGCGGTTTCCGCACAGCCGCGCGTCGAAAAATCCGATCCGCCGAGTTGGTGGACGCAAAGCACGGTCAATCCGGTACGGGTATTGATGCGCGGAACGGAGCTTGCGGAGGCAAAGGTGACATCCGCGACGCCGGGTTTGAGCGCTTCGAATTTCCGTTCAAGCGCGAATGGGCATTATCTTTTCTTTGATCTCGCAATAGCCGAGAACGTAAGGCCGGGCGAATACAAGCTTGATGTCGTTACGCCAAAAGGAAAAACGGTATTTCCGTTCACGATATTTTCGCCGCCGCCGCGTTACGGCAATTACAGCGGGTTCTCAACGGATGACGTGATCTATTTTCTGATGCCCGACCGGTTTGCTGACGGCGACCCGTCCAATAATGACCCGGCACGATCAAAAGGCCTATACGACCGTTCGAAAGGGCGCAGCTATCATGGCGGCGACCTACAGGGCGTTATCGACAAGCTTTCGTACATCAGATCGCTCGGCGCAACGGCCATCTGGACCACACCCGTCTATGACAACAATGATAAGCCCGATACAAAAGAGGTTTACGACGGCCAATGGACAACCGGCTATCATGGCTACGGAGCCATTGATCTATATGGTGTTGATGAACATCTGGGGGATCTGGGAAAGGTGAAAGAATTTGTCCGCAAAGCACATGCACAAGGCATGGTCGTTATTCAAGATCAGGTGGTGAACCATACCGGCCCGTATCATGTATGGGCGAACGACCCGCCGACACCGACCTGGTTCAATGGAACCGTCGAAAAACACATACCGAACAATTGGCAAAAATGGACCGCGATGAACCCAAGGGCTAGCTGGCAAACGCAGCGTTCAAATATTGAGGGCTGGTTCATCGACATCTTGCCGGACCTTAACCAGAACGATCCGGAGGTGGAACGGTATCTTGTCCAAAATTCTCTGTGGTGGATAGCCCAGACCGGTTTTGATGCGATCAGAATGGACACATTGCCCCATGTACCGCGCAGTTTTTGGCAAAAATGGACGGCCGCCATAAAGAGAGAATTTCCAAAGGTAAATGTATTGGGCGAACTTTTCGACAGCGACCCGGCCTTGCTGGCCTATTTTCAAGGCGGGCGAAAGGGGCACGACGGCATCGATACGGGCCTTGACACCGTCTATGACTTCGGATTGTTCTACCCGATCAGAAACGCTTTTGGACAAGGACGGCAGATCCGCGAAATATCGCAGATGTATGCTCGCGACTGGCTGTACCCGAAACCCTCGGCACTAGTGACCTTTTTGGGCGTTCACGATATGCCGCGGTTCATGAATGAACCGGGGGCCACGCGCGAAGGTTTGAAACTGGCTCAAACGCTGCTTATGACATCGCGCGGAACACCGTTGCTTTATTATGGCGATGAGATCGCGATGCCTGGCGGCGGCGACCCGGACAACCGGCGCGATTTTCCGGGCGGTTTTCCGGGTGACACGCGAAATGCATTTACTCCGCAGGGGCGGACGGCCGAAGAGAACGATGTGTGGAACTACGTTGCAAAACTCGGAGCGCTTCGCAAAGAACTCGAACCGCTGCGGCGCGGCCGCTCGCTGGACCTGTTCGACGCCGAACAGCAAATGGCATTTGCCCGATACACGGAAAAGGCGGCTGTGATAGTTGCTTTTAACAACGATAGCAAGCCGGCCGAGCTTTCTTTCAGCGTTGCAGAACTAAAGATGCTGCCGGCAAAAGGTGTGCTGACCGACCGGCTTGGCAAAACAGGCGACATTATTAACGAGAACGGCTTCATCAAATTTACGCTGCCGGCGCGAACGGCGGCTATTCTGACAGTGAAATGAACAAATTTGCGGCACTTGGCATATTGGCGGGCATTGGGCTGATAATTTTGGGTATCTTTCAACGCCATCCGGGCCAAACGGCGATAAGCTCTGCCATTATCGCTACCGGCGTAATGCTTTTGGTGATCGTGGCCGTTCTTTCCCTGCTGGTGCGGGCAAAGGATCGGAATGGCAGAGGTTAAGGAAAAAGGGTGTCTATGGAAAACAAACCGCGACTGACATTTTGGCAGATCTGGAACATGAGTTTCGGATTTTTGGGCATTCAATTTGGCTGGGGGCTGCAGATGGCCAATATGTCGCCGATATATAAATATCTTGGTGCGGACGAAGCAAATCTGCCTTATCTGTGGCTGGCCGGGCCGCTGACGGGGCTGTTGATCCAACCGATCGTCGGTGCCATGAGCGACCGAACGTGGACCCGGCTCGGGCGGCGACGGCCATATTTTTTGGTGGGAGCGATAATTGCCAGCATTTGCCTGATCCTGATGCCAAATTCGTCAACCGTGTGGATGGCGGCCGGGTTGCTTTGGATAATGGATGCTTCCATTAACCTGACAATGGAACCGTTTCGAGCTTTTGTGGGTGATAAGCTTGCCGAAGAGCAACGGACGCTTGGTTTTGTGATGCAGTCGTTCTTTATCGGGATCGGGTCCACCGCGGCCAATTGGCTGCCGGTAATCTTAAGCGCGTTCGGCGTGGTCGGTGTAATGGCGAGCGGTATTCCCAATTCGACCCTGTATGCATTTATCGTCGGAGCGGTCGCTTTTATCGGTGCCGTATTGTGGACGGTATTTACTACCGATGAATTTCCGCCGGAGGACATAGAAACCTTTCGCAAACAAAATGCCGAGGGGAATATTGTCGGCAACATCGTGCGCGAAATAAAAGAAGCCGTTGCCGATATGCCGGCTACGATGAAGCAATTGGCGGTCGTGCAATTCTTTACGTGGTTTGCTTTGCCCTTGATGTGGCAATTTTACGGATTGGCGGTGGCAAGACATGTTTTTGGTGCCGTGGACGAAAAAAGCGATCTGTTCAGACAAGGGACGGAATGGGCCGGAGCAAGCTTTGGCGTTTACAATTTCGTGTGCTTTCTGATCGCCTTTGCCATTCCGCCGCTTGCCGAAAAGATCGGCCGCAAGGGCGTTCATGTCCTATGTTTGACGCTCGGCGGTCTTGGCCTGATATCGACCTATTTTGCTACCGGTCCTTATTTTCTTTGGATCGGAATGGCGGGTGTCGGCATTGCTTGGGCGTCGATATTGTCGATGCCTTACGTTCTGCTTGCCGGGTCGATAAAGCCGGAGCGAATGGGCGTTTACATGGGCGTTTTCAACCTCTTTATCGTAATTCCGCAGGTAATACAGAGTTTTCTGACACCGCAGATCTATAGATCAATATTGGGCAGTGATCCGATGAACGCAATATTGCTTGGCGGAGTGTCGCTGATCTTAGCGGCAATGGCCGTCTTTATCGTCAAAGACGTAGGAGCCGAAAGGATCTAATGAAATCCGTTTAGTCAATTTTCAGAAATTATGACACACCGATCTTTACGCAATCTGACAACGACAGCAGCAATTTTGGCAATGTTTATCTCGAGCCTGCATTTTGCGGCAAAAGCCCAAACAGCTCCGAGCGACCTTAGCAAACGATCAGCGCGCGTTTCGCAGGACTGGATCAAGGACGCAGTTATCTACGAGATATTTCCAAGGCAATTTTCGGCTGAAGGAAATTTTAACGGCATCACGAAAGATCTTGACCGTTTGCAAAAGCTTGGTGTGACGGTGCTGTGGCTGATGCCGATCCACCCGATCGGTCAAGCAAAAAAGAAAGGCACCATCGGCTCGCCCTATGCCGTAAAAGATTTTTACGCCATCAATCCTGATTACGGGACCGCCGCCGACCTCAAACGCCTCGTTGCCGAATCGCACAAGCGTGGAATGAAGGTCATTATCGACATCGTCGCCAATCATACTGCGTGGGACAGTGTGATGATGAAGGACCCTGCGTTCTATTCGAAAAATGACAAAGGCGAGATAATTTCACCGGTGCCCGATTGGGCAGACGTCGCCGACCTGAATTACGACAACCCTGAGCTTCGAAAGTATATGATCGAGATGCTCAAATATTGGGTTCGCGAATTCGATCTCGACGGTTTCCGCTGTGATGTAGCCGGATTTGTCCCGACCGATTTCTGGGAACAGGCGCGCTCGGAGGTCGATAAGATAAAGGCGGATACAATCTGGCTCGCCGAATGGGAAACGCCCGATCTGCTCGTAAAGGCCTTTAATACGGACTATTCCTGGGCAATGCATGCGGCGATGACAGAAGTGCTGCACGGAACTGCTCCGGCCGCTCGGCTCCGCGAGGTGTGGCACCAACAACGTGAAAAATTTCCGTCCGGTTCGCTGCGGATGCGGTTTTCGGACAACCACGACGAACGGCGGGCGATCGCCAGGTTTGGTGAAAAAGGAGCGTTAGCGGCCCAGGCATTGGTTTTTACGTTAGACGGGATCCCGATGCTGTATAACGGCATGGAAGCAGGCGACACGACAGAATCAGGTGCGCCGGCTCTATTTGAAAAAATGCCGATATTTTGGAAATTTGCGGAACGCCGGCCGGAATTTCCACGCTTCTATGAAGAAATGATAAAGCTGAGAAACAGCTTAACCGCTCTTCGCCGCGGCGAGCTTTCGTGGTTAAAGAATTCTGACGAGGCACGCGTTGTCACATTTACAAGGCGCTCCGGAAACGAAGAGGTGTTGATAGCCGTCAATCTGACCTCGACACCATTTTTCGGGTCCGTCGAGATCGGCGGAGATTTTGAGGACATTACGCCAAACATCGGCCAACCGCTTCCGCCGGATGATGAAAAGGCAAAGACGGTCCATAAACCCGCCAGCGGATTGCCGGCGATCAGCCTAGAAGCTTTCGGTTTCAGGATCTTTAAGCGAAAATAGATGCCATGAAAATATTGTTAACTATCTGTCTATTCGCCGCTGCCGCATGTTCATCAGGCGGCGGAACCTCTGCTAATGCCGTACCGGCGGCATCTCCGTCGTCGCAGGCCGTCGATCCGGCGGTGGATGCTGTCGGCGTAGAAATGGCGACACCCACACCCGCCGCAATTTCCGGCGGTCCGAAGACGATCCGTGAATTTTTCATGGCATTGCCGGAAAAATATTTCTATATGGAAGGGTGTGAAAGACCGAAAGACAAAGATTGTCAGGCCGCGAAACGGGAATATCTGAAAACATATACCGAGGTCGAAGATATCAAGAACGGTTATCTGAAGGCGGGCTGTGACGGAGCTCAAAGCTGCATAGAGATGGCGATATTTCGCAAACCGGACAACAGCTATTTGGTGATGGTCGCGACAGAGGCCGAAGACGCAATGGATCAATATTTTCTGACGGTAACGGACGGCAGTTGGAAAGATGCTTCGGCCGCAGTGCCGGAATACAGCAAAAACGTTATCTATGCCGTGCCGCGGCAAGGAACGACCGTCAGCGTTTTCGCCAAAAAGGTGATCGAAAAAGGTGACGATTATGAAATGGCGGAACGCGGAGCAAAACTATATGACCTAGTGTGGAAAGACGGGAAATTCAGCAAGAAATAGACGGCCTTGCGGCCGGCCGGAGAAATGCAAAAATAAGCCTATGCTGCAACAATGTCGAAATATTACGCTGCTGTTTTTAGCGATCTTTTTTACCGCGAATGCAGGCGGACAGGTGAATGCACCCGGCGGACCGGGAAGTGATGCACATTGGGCGACCGCGGGAAAACAGGGCGTCGGCACGTCCGCGTCGCTAAAAAGCAAAGTTTGGTTCACACTCGCGCAAGGCGTGATGACCGAGGTTTACTATCCGGATGTGACCAAGGCGAACGTCCATCTGCTGCAGTTCGTCGTCGTTGATCCGAAAACAAAAAAGGTCGAAACCGAGCAGGACGACGCCATTCATCAAATAAAGGTTACGCGGCCTGATTCGCTCACCTTTCAACAGATAAACACCGCCAAGTCCAACGCGTGGAAGATAACAAAAACCTATGTCGCTGATCCTGAACGGGATTCGGTGCTGATAGATGTAAAATTTGAATCAAAGCGCAAAGATCTCAAAGTTTATCTTTACTACGATCCGGCAATAGCCAATAGCGGGATGAGCGACGAAGGGAGCATTCTTTTCAATACCCAGCTTTCGGCGAGGGACCGTTCGAAAAGCGATAACGGAGCCTCGGCGATCCGCGTTTCGGCGCAATTGGCCGAGCTTAGTAACGGTTTTCTTGGTGTAACTGACGGCCTGACCCAACTTAGAAGCAGCGGCACGACCGCACATATCTTTGAGCGGGCGGCAGACGGCAACATCGTGCAAACCGCGAGGGTCGTTGAACCGGCACATTTTACGCTGACGCTTTCTTTTGCAAAAAATATTTTGACAGCGGGCGAGCATGCCAGGATCAGTGCGCAAAAAGGCTTTGAAAGATCGCGTGCTGAATACGAAAAAGAATGGGCTGATCATGTAAAGACTTTGCCGCAGGTCGATGAAAAATATCAGGCTCAGTTCAACATGGCGGCGATGATCTTGAAGGCCTACGAAGACAAAACGCACCCGGGTGCAAATATCGCTTCGCTTTCAATTCCGTGGGGCGGCGATAAGAACGCCAATGAAGATACCGTCGGCGGCTATCATTTGGTTTGGTCGCGAGATCTTTATCAGGTATTTACGGCTTATCTGGCGATCGGCGATACAGCCGCGGCGACACGCGCGTTAGATTTTCTGTTCAATGTTCAGCAAAAAGCAGACGGCAGCTTTCCGCAAAATTCTTGGTTAGACGGCCGCCCGTTTTGGGGTTCGCTGCAAATGGACGAGGTCGCCTATCCGCTGATAATGGCATATCAGCTCGGGCGTTTTGATAAAGAAACGTGGGAAAAACACGTCAAAAAAGCTGCGGATTTTATCGTCAAAAATGGCCCTTCTACACCGCAGGAACGTTGGGAAGAAGAATCGGGCTATTCGCCATCGACCATTGCGGCTGAGATCGCCGGGCTGGTCTGTGCTGCCGAAATTGCCAAGCAAAACGGCGACGTGGCCTCAGCCGAGCTTTATCTAAAAACGGCGGACGAATGGGAAGCGAATCTCGAAAAATGGACGGTGACAAAGACCGGTCCGCATTCAAAAGAGCCGTACTACACACGCATCGCTCAGAACGGAAAGCCCGACGCCGGCGAAAAGATCGAGATCAACAACGGCGCGGGATCTTTTGATGAACGCCAGATCGTCGATGCCGGATTTTTGGAGCTGGTCAGGCTCGGCATTCGCCCCGCTGACGATCCGATAATCGTCAATTCAGTTAAAGTGATCGACAACGTCATCAAGGTTGAAACGCCAAACGGCCCCGGATTTTACCGTTATAATCACGATGGCTACGGCGAAATGCCCGATGGCCGCCGCTGGAATTGGGACGGCAAATACACCGGGAAAGGCCGCCTCTGGGTTTTGCTTTCCGGCGAACGCGGACAATATGAGTTAGCTTTGCACAATACGAACATCTCAAATTTTAAGTATCGTTATCGAGATGGCCTGCCGCAGGGCGTAAGATCGGGTCATCCTTCTCCGGCTTTTTTGCGGTCGGCACAGTCGCGTCTTGACGATATGCTTGCCTTTGCCAACGACGGCCTGATGATTCCTGAGCAGGTTTGGGATCGCAAAGAAACGCCGAAAAATATCGATCGCCAGTTCATTCCGGAGCTGAAATTTGGCGAAGGCACAGGTTCGGCGACGCCGCTGGCGTGGTCTATGGCTCAATTCATAAGGTTGGCGATCAATCTGAAAGAAGGTAAGAATCTTGATACGCCGAACGCGGTTTATGAAAGATATGTTCTAAAGAAGAAGTAGCCGATTCATTCATCCGAAATTTCGCCAATTCGGGAAAGTTTTTCGCGGATCAGATCAAAACCGAAACCTTGCCGCAAAAGGTGGTCGTAAAATTTTTTTAGTTCTTCACGGCTTTCGGGCCGGCCCTTAAGTCGAATTCGTTTGGCGATGGCGGTTTCGATCAATTCTGATTCCGGCATCTGTTCAAAGGCGGCGGCGATCGCCGCATCAATGTTTTCCGGCGAAAGTTTCTTTCGCGACATCGTGAACCTCAAACGCCTTTCGCCCTGCGGTTTTTGCCGGAGCTGAGAAATAGCGGACTGGCGGGCAAAACTTTCATCGTCAACATATTTATATTCGCCCAGTTTGCGGATCACATTTTCGACAATTTCGCGGTCGGTCCAAGGTTTTTCGAGCAGTCTTTCACGAAGTTCGCCTTCCGAACGTGGTTTAGCGGCCAGAAGCTTGACAGCGCGGTTCATTGTCCGCTGTCGCGAACGCTCGCGGTCGGGCACTGATCTTTCACCATCTTCGATTTTACGTTTTCGGCGCATTTGCTTTTCTGCGGTTGCGTATTCAAACTTTTATACAGATTATGAACGGCGTTTTAGTGATAGACAAACCAGCGGGTATCACCTCCCACGACGTAGTAGCGCGGCTGCGTCGGGCCTTACGTACAAAAAAGATCGGGCACACCGGAACATTAGACCCATTTGCGACCGGAGTTCTGGTCATGTTGGTCGGGCCGGCGACGCGGTTGGCGCAATATCTGGACCGCGACGAAAAAGAATATTTGGCCGATGTCCGATTTGGTATCTCAACCGACACGGGCGACCGAACCGGCACGGTGATCAATGCGGGCGGGAGCGTGCCGACCGAAAAAGAGCTTACGGATGTGCTGAGGCAATTTATAGGAAATATACAACAAACGCCGCCGATGTATTCCGCAAAAAAGGTCGGCGGCAAAAAGCTTTATGAACTAGCTAGACGCGGCGAAACGATAGAGCGAGCGGCGGTTGAAATAACAGTCAAGGATCTCGAGATAGCGGATGTATCGCCCGACGGTACCTTTCGGCTGCGAACGGTTTGTTCCGCCGGAACCTATGTTCGAACATTGGCCGAAGACATTGCTTCACGGCTGGGAACTTTTGCTCATTTGGCGGAGCTTCGCCGAATACGGGCCGGAGCGTACACCTTGGAGCAGGCGGCAGAATTGGGCGATGGATCGCGGCTAGCGGCGAAGATCCAGCCGCCGGCCGAGGCTGTGGCGCATATGGAAACTTTTGTCCTTAATGAAGAGAGATCAGCAAAGACCCGAAATGGGCTTTCGACACGATCCTTTTCCGACACCGCCGATGGCCAATTGTTCAGGATGGTCGATGAGCAGGGCGAATTAGTCGCGGTCGGCGTCTATGATGCTGCCGAAAAAGCTATCAAACCAAAGATCGTTCTGGTATAAAATCCACATTATGAAAAAAAGAGACCTTGCCCTGATATTGGCCGGTGCCGCCGGTGCGGCGATCGCTGCAAAAATGATCTTGCGGAAACCTGCTGCAGAGTGGGACGCCGAACAGGTCGCCCACGCGGCCAACTCGCATTTTACATACATCGACGGCATGCGGGTGCATTTTCAAGAATTCGGCAGCGAAAGCGATCCGACGGTGCTGCTTATCCACGGCTACACTGCATCGACCTATGTATGGAGATCGACGGCACCGCTGCTGGCCGCGGCCGGTTTTCGGGTATTGGCTATCGATCTGATCGGTTTTGGGTATTCCGACAAACCAGGCGGTTTCGAATATACGATCGGTTCTCAAGCGGACATCGTGGTACGGTTTCTAGACCGGTTAGGCATCGGGCAGGCGACTATTGTTGGCAGCAGCTATGGCGGAGCGGTTGCGGCTTCAGCGGCGCTTGATCACCCGGAACGGGTTGCGAAACTGATACTCGTCGGAGCTGTTATCAATGATGAGGCAAAAGAACATATTTTAATGCGTATGGCTGCCTTGCCGCTGATCGGCGAATTGCTGACACCCTTTGTTTTGGATTCGCGAAGTCTGACAAAGCGGCGAATGTACACGTCATTCGACGGGTCGGGCCATGGTTTGATCGATGATGAGCGGGTGAATTCCGTCTTACGTCCGCTGGCGGCGGCAGATGCTCACCGTTCGGTCTTGGCAACAGCTCGAAATTGGCACGCCGACCGCATCGAAGACGATCTCGGCTACATTCAACAGCCGACGCTGATAATCTGGGGGGATAACGACCGCGTCATTCGCATCGAAAATGGATATAAGCTGCACAGCTCGGTACTTCATTCAAAATTTGTGGTGATCCGCAATTGCGGCCACATTCCCCAAGAAGAGCATCCGCGGATATTTACGGATCTGATGATCGGGTTTATCAAAGATCCGCGAGCCGGCATCCGCGGCGAAGACCTAATACTGCCGGAGGCGCAATGAATAGGCGGAGCAACGCCGCTCTCTACGGCAAAGGTGTTTTCACGACCATTGCCGTACGCGGCGGCCATCCGATGCTGTTGGAAAAACACATCGACCGGTTGTGGTTCGACGCCGCCCGCATTGGCATCGATCTTTCACACACCAGAGACGGAGATCTGAGGCAAAAGATCAATGCGGCTGCGGGTCGGGCGAAAGACGGCCGGCTGCGGGTAACAATTTTTGATGAAACGAATGACGAACGTTGGGGCGGCGATGGAACACCGCAACTCTCAATGGAAATAATTGCCGGCGATAGGCGACCGCAAAGCGCGTTGCGGCTTGCCGTTTCGCCCTACGCGGTCAACACGTCATCTCCGTTGGCCGGTATCAAATCCTGCAACTATCTAGAAGGGTTGCTGGCGTTGGAAGAGGCTCGCGTTCGCGGTTACGACGAGGCAGTGCGGCTCAATGAAAAGGGCGAGATCACCGCGGCGTGTCTGGCGAATATCTTCTGGCGAAGCGAAGGCCGCTTATACACCCCCTCACTACAGACAGGGTGTTTGGCCGGGACAACACGCGAACTTCTTCTGGAAACAGTTAGTGCGGCGGAGGTGGAAGCAGGAACCGAGGCGCTTGAACGGGCAGAGGCCATCTACCTGACATCGGCCGGGCTAGGCTTCGTCGCCGCCGCGGAAATCAACGGGCGGCCGCTCGACCACAAAGATCTACCGGCCGAGCTGTTTTGATAACAGCCCGCCGGCAGCGTTAAAGATAGACGGCAAAAAACTAGGCGGCGGTTTCGAACAAGGCCAAAATTTGCTTACCTTCTTCGGAACGCGGATCGATCGTACGAAGGTGCTTTTGACCCTGCATTTCCCAGATGGCGGTGACCGAGCCGTCTTTTTCTACGGCCTGGTAATGGACATCTTCATCGTCGGCCGGAGCTTCCTGCTCTTTGCTCGAATCGCCCTCCGTGCCGGCTTGGCCTTCGGCGATGGTGATGGTTTCTTTTTCGCGTTCAGCGATCGTGATAGTCGGTTTTTCGTTTTCTGATTCTGACATGGTTTTAAACGGTTCTCCTAAATATTAATGCAGTGCGGTTTTTTGACAAAACAAAATTCTTACATATCAACTGCCGAATTGTCGAGTTTTACGCGGTCATTTAACTCGTTTTGGCGACATTTCATAAAACCAGAAATCGTTGTTCGGCTGATCAATGGTCATGGCCTCTGCCTTTGCATCCTTATCGAGCTTGAAAGTGACGAAGCCGGGCACGGAAAAATTATAGGCGGTAGAAGGCCGCCAGCGAAGCTGAAAAGTGTCGAAATGCCAATGTTCGAGGTCAGCGGTCAGATTGGGCGACGCATCCATTTTGAAAACGAGCCGACCATTCTCTTCGGCAATGGTCAGAGATCCGTAATAATCATCGGCATATTTGCCGGCATAGCCGGAAAGCGGCAGCGAAGGTGCGGTACCCGGTTTGCGGGCGGATTCGATCTTTTTGATCTCGGCGGTGTGGTCAGCTTTTGATCTCTCGTTCCGCTCCAGAGCCTCACCATTGTAATCGCGCGGCTTGGCTCCGACAAAGATATCGGTCATTTTGTTCATCATAATACCGAATACCGGAAATTCGCTGTTGGTTAAAACGACAAAACCGAGGTCTTCTTCGGGTATCAGAACCGTATAGGAAAGCATACCGTCCAGACCGCCGCTGTGATTCATTATCTTACGGCCATAGTAATCGTAGGTGAACCAACCCATACCAACACCGCTAAAATGGCGGGTAGGGTTGTTTCTGGCGGCAGCCTCGCTCGGATTCGTCATCATATATGGCTGCCACATTTCCCATATCCGAGTAGAGCTAAGGATCTTTTTACCATCAAATGTTCCGCGGCCGAGTTGAAACCGGACCCATTTGGAAAGGTCGGCAACGGATGAATTCAAACCGGCCGCCGCCGCTCCGCCGTCAACATTGCCGCGATGCAGGACACGCAGGCTTCCGCCGGATTCATTGTGCGGAAAAGCGGCATTTTCCGGCAGATCTTTGATGGAGGTCGTGGTGCGGCCCATCCCGAGCGGAGATAGGATCCGTTCTTTGACGAAAACGGTCCATGGTTTGCCCGATACCTTTTCAACCACTTGGCCGCCGGCGACGAACATCACATTCTGATAGCCGAACTGCGTGCGAAAACCGGAGACCGGCTTCAGATACCGGACACGACGCAGGATCTCGTCGGCAGAATAGGTTGTTTCATACCATAAAAGATCGCCGCTGAAGGTGGCCAGGCCGTTGCGATGTGTAAGGAGGTCGCGGATGGTCAATTCGCCGGTTACCCACGGGTCGTAAAGCTTCAGATCCGGCAGATAAGTGCTGACCTTATCTTCCCACTTGATCTTGCCCTCATCAACCAAAATGGCCAGACTAGCTGCCAAAAAGGCCTTTGAATTTGATGCAATGGCAAATAGCGTATCGCCATCTACCTTTTCCGCCTTTCCAATTTCACGCACACCATAACCTTTTTGAAAGACGACCTTGTCGCCCTTGACAACCGCGATCGCCATGCCGGGTTGGTTCCAATCCTTCATAACCTTCTGGGCATAAGAATCGATCTCTTCCAATTGTGCCGGCAGGACATTTTGCCCGGAAACAGCAGCGGCGAACAGAGCAATAAGCAGAAACAGAAAAATGTTCTTGGTAAATTTCATGATAGATCAAGGATGCCGGAAAAATTTCGACACAGCTAAAAATGGTTTACCAAAGATATCATATTTTCGCCGGAGTGGTCGTCCGCAGTTCATGTAAACAACCTTTCTTTCCAATCGCCGGAGAAATAGTTATGCTATTGGCGTGTCACCGATCGCTATCACATTGATATTGTTGGTTCTGGCTATCATTCTATTTGCTACCGAAAAGCTGCCGGTGGATGTCGTCGGCATTCTTTTGGTGATCGGATTGGTCATGACGCGGGTGCTGACCGTACAGGAAGGCGTGGCGGGTTTCGGCAATGATGTGATCATTATCATTGGCGGCCTTTTTATACTGGTCGGCGGGTTGACCAAGACGGGACTTGTGGACCTGATCGGTCGGAAGATCTATCGAATTGCCGGCCATAACGAATTATTTCTGACCGCTCTAATAATGACCCTAGCGGCGTTTTCGGCGTCGATCTTAAAAAATACTACCACGACGGCGATGTTCTTGCCGGTGATCATCGGGCTGGCCGTAAAAGCTAAGATCGCACCTTCTAAATTATTGATGCCATTGGCTTTCGGTGCAATACTCGGCGGAAGCTGTACATTGATCGGCACGTCCACCAATCTTGCTGTCAGTGGAACGATCGTGCGCTATGGCTATGAGCCGCTTTCGATGTTCGAGCTGACGCCGGTCGGTGTGCTGGTATTTTTGGCCGGAACGGCGTATATGCTGCTGATCGGGCGTCGAATGCTGCCCAACAATGCGGGCCAGTCTTCGTTGATGGATGAATACAGCATCCGCGAATACATATCGGAGCTGGTGGTGATTGCGGATTCGCCGCTGGTGGGCAAAACCATTGCGGAAGCCAATTTCGGGACCGAGCTCGAATTGAACATTTTGGCAATGATCCGCGGCGAGCGGCGAATAATCTCGCCCGGGCCGAACGAACGTTTCGAACGCCGAGATGTTCTTATCGTCGAAGGAAAACTGGCTGATATACTCCGCGTAAAAGAAGAGATAGGCATCGAGATAAAGCCGGACATTCTGCTTAGCGACAGCGAATTGCAAAGCGGCGATATCGAGCTTTTCGAATTGCTTGTGCTGCGCGATTCGCAATTGAGCGGGCAAACATTAAAGACGCTTCGTTTTCGCCAACGATTCGAATTGACGGTTTTGGCGATAAACCGGCATGGTGAAAAATTTGTCAACAAATTAAGCGATGTCAGACTTAAGTTTGGCGATGTGTTATTGGTTCAGGGTTCGCGGGCGGGTATTGAACCGCTGGTAAACGATGGACAGGCGATATTGCTGACCGACGTTTCGGAAAGCACGTCGCGGGTGGAGAAGCGAAAATGGGCGATCGCGGCATTTGGCCTGTTCCTGGCTCTTTCGCTTTCGAAAATAACCATCGGGTTCGACGTGCCGTTGGCGATCTGTGTGCTGTTAGGCGTGCTTTTACTTTTGGCCACGCGAACTATCAGATATACGGAAATGTATTCGCTTATCGATTTTCGGCTGTTGGTAATGATCGCGTGCATGATGAGCTTTGGGACGGCGATGGAAAAGACGGGTGCCGATGCTTTTTTGGCCGGGTTAATAGAAACGAATTTCAGCCAATTTGGCGACACAGCCGTCTTGGCGGGCTTTTTTCTGCTGACCGTTATCTTGACCCAACCGATGTCAAACCAGGCGGCCGCACTTGTTGTATTGCCGGTGGCCGTGAAAACGGCGGCGGCGTTGGGCCTAAATCCGCGAACGTTCGTTATTGCAATAACCTATGCAGCCTCTTTTTCATTCATCACACCGCTTGAACCGGCCTGTGTGTTGGTCTATACGCCGGGCGGCTACCGATTCATGGATTTTGTAAAGATCGGCACTATTCTTACAATATTGGTATTTGTGGTTTCGATAATGCTTGTGCCGGTATTTTGGCCATTTTAGGAGCCCGAGATCGGCGGGCGTTCTGCTTCGGAGATCTCACGCAGGGTAAGGCCGCGTTTGACTATCAATATCAACCCAATGGCCGTCCAGAACATGATGCGGCCCTTGCGAATAATAGCGAGCGTAATGCCAATTCCGGCCGCTAAGCCGACCGCATCGCCGATGAATTGGGCACCCGCCTCATCAACACCGATCAGAAAAGGGACCAGTTTGAACACGATCGTGATAAGGCGGCTGACCGATTCGAGCAAAAAAGCGTTTAAAAGCTGGGGCGAAGATTCGGTTATCCGCTGCAGTATGAACCAAACTTCAAAAACACCCAACAGGTGAAAACCGGCTTCGAGCAAAGAGATAGGAAGAAAACGCGCCGGATATTTGCGGTAGAAACCGTAAATGAGGTTTTCAAAAAGGCGCACCTCAAGCCGGCCGTTCTCTAAAATTCGAGTCAGAAAACCGCGTCGGTAAAGCCATTCGCAGGTTTCGCTGGCAAAATGCCATTGGCGGACCAACATCAGAACGCCGAGCAGCAAAAGAGCGAAAAGGATAACGATGAGCACGTCGATGGTCAAGCGAAAGATCTCGTCACCATTAAAGAACCGAAGAAAGGTCAAAGCGCCGAGCATAAGAAAAATGCTGGTGGTAAAGCTATAGAAAAGATTTTCGGTGGCGATGGAGGAAAGCCCGACCACCAGGGGCACCCGCTTGCGGACAGCAACCGCTTTGGCCGTGCCGCTGATCAGAATGCCCAGCGGGATCATGCTGCTCATTGCTTCGCCGATGATAACGGCCGGCATTGTATCTTTTATACGAAGCGAATATGGTTCGTAAACGGAAAGTTTCCACGCGGCGGAGCGAAGCAGGATGCGAACAAAATAAATGGCGAGGATAACGACAAATCCGACAATACCGAACCGGCCGACATTGTGCAGGATCTCACTAATACCGACGGAATAGATGAAATATGAAAAGATGCCGATGCCGAACAATGTTAAGCCGGCACCGACAAGCGTTAGACGGCGCTTCGATGCCGCCCGCTGTTCAGCCGTTTCTGCTGATTCTTCAAAATGTCCTTTTTTGTTCGGCATTAAATGAACAGATCAAAACTTAGATGCTAACTTTTGCATAGCGTAACAACAAATGCCCCGATCCGTAAGGCGCGGCGAAGTTAGGTCAGGGACCGACAAATTGAAGCGGGCGGCTGTGCCGGATGACGCCATGAAGGCGAGCGAGGTCGAAATAGAGCTGCAAACCGGCCTGCATTTCGGACGAGATGGAATACGCGATGCTGTTCGTTAGATAATCGACCAATTGTTTCTTAGACAGCGAGATATTGCTGCGATAATTTGCCGCGATCTCTGGTATGTGGGCTAACCCCTCATCACGGGCGGCCGCGAGATCGACCGGAACGCGGGACCGGCGGGTCATCCACATCGCAAAAACAAAACCAAGACCCGTAAAGCCTTTCCAAAGCTCGACGATGTCAAACTTGCGATATTTCGTTTCGTCAACGTTAAGCGAAGGGTCGCCGATCAGCAACGCACAGTCGCTTTCGGCAAGCATGACGCCTATGTTCGGTTCTGCGGCTCGCCATAACGGTTCTTTACCTAAAAATTCGCGAAATATGATGCGGGTCAATGCGGCTGATGTTCGGGAAGAAACGTCAAGCGAAACGCTATTTACTTGCGAAAGGTCTTTATCTTTTGTGATCAGACAAACACTCTGCACCCGTTCGGCCGCGCCGACGCAGATTTCCGGGACCAACCGCACGCCTTCTATCTGCTGATAAGCGATGACCGGAACAAGTGCGGCATCGACCCGGTCATGTGAGAGCAATTCGGCGGAACGGGCCGGTGCATTATCGAGCACCATTTCCACACGCCCGCGGTTTGAGCCGTATAAAAAGCTCCATATCAGCGGAGCTGTGTTTGAATATGCGCTGGCGGATATCCGCACGGGACCTTCATTCATTGCGAAAGGTGATTGTAAAAGATAGACAAAGCTATTTAAAGCCGGGCGGAAATGAAAGAGGCCGCCTTTTCAGACAGCCTCTTCGATCAACGGGCGATAGAACTCGTTTTAGTAAACTGAGGTGAAATCGAGGTCAAAGATATTGTCATTGACGGAGATCACACGCGGGCTGCCGCTGAATGTATGAGTTTTGCTGGTCACCGTGACAACATAGGTCCCGCCGGCGCTAAGTTCGTCAAAACGATAGAAGCCGAAGGGGTTGGTAGTTGCCAAACGGCGGGAGCCGTCCGGCGATTCAAGCACCAGACGAGCACCTGAGATACCGCGTCCACCGGCGGTAAGAACGCGTCCGCTGACGGTGACTGCCGCGGCCGAGGGCGGGATCAATTCGATCCTGAAATCGTCGATCGCCAAACCATCGTCAGCCTGTCCCGGCAAATTAAGGTCGCCCCAGCGAATGTGCAGGGTACCGCCCGCCGGAATCGAGACCGGCATATTTGTCAAAGGATAAACCGTTCGGTAGGCCGCCGCATTGCCGTCGCGGGCGCCGCTGGAACCGGCCATATCGAGCGATGCGAAATCGAAGGCATTAAAATCAGTGAAGGTGCCGCTGTAAATATTGGTGGCGTTCGTCGAAAATTGAAAATCGAGCCGGTCAGCCACAGCACCGCCGCCGCGGCGCCACATTTCGCCGGTGAAACCGATGCGAACCGCCGTTAAAGCCGATGCGGTGTTGTTGATAAAACAACCGCCGACGTAAGAAAGGGTAAAGGCGTCGTCGCTTAAAGAACCGAAAGCACGGTCGCCGGGTAAAGCGGAGGAACCAAAACTGAACGTATTGCCGCCGGTACCGCTGCCGTCGCCAACGGCATAACGGCCGGTTACGGAAGACGTGCCGGAGCCTTCTTCGTATATGGCCCAGCCGGGCATATTGACCGTTCCGCCGGTGTCGGAAATAGCATTTTGAAATCGTCCCAGGTAACGACGCGGCGCAGTAGCGTTGATAACGGTGATATTTGCCGTATCACCTGCCTGCGGCGCCGAACTGGGCCCTAAAGCGTCAAAATTTTGAGTATAGACCGAAGGATTTGCACCACCTAGTGGAATGCAGGTCTGTGCACCGGCATCCCTCGCTAAAAGCATAAACAACAGAGCCGCCGCAAATATAGACAATTTCTTCATAGATCGCTCCCCCCAATAAAAAACACAAGTCCTTAAAGATCAAAGCCTGCGGGCCGCCATGGCAGCAACCGAAGGTTAAATTGTATTTGGGAAATGGGGCTGAGAACAGATCTTGAGCGCCCCTGAGCAATTATAGACCAAGAAATGCGCGGGTAACAAGAAAATTCTATCGGTCGAAAACGTCGCTGAATGCTTCGTTGGCCTTAAGCACCTTTTTGGCGTACGGACACGTAGCTTTGATCTTTAGACCGTTGGCACGGGCAAATTCTACGGCTGCGGCGACCAGATCTTCGCCGATGCCTTCACCCTGCAGTTTATCATCGACCTCGGTGTGGTCGATGGTGATGTACTGCGAGCCGGCCTTGATATAGGTAAGTTCAGCGATCCATTCGCCGTCCTCATCGATGAAAAATGCGCCGTGACGGCCGTGTTCCTGATGTTGGATCTCCATAAACTTAAGCCTACAAATAAATGCAGAATCTTGGCAAATCCTGTATCCTTTTATTTGCAAAATAGACGAATTAAATATGCGATATTCTTTGATCTTTACAGGGCTGTTGCTGTTTGCCGCCGTTAATGCGGCCGCGCAGACCATTGTTATCTACGACCCATTGGTCAAATCGCCGAGCGAAAAGCCATATTCGGCCGAAAAGAAATTGGTACAGCGATACGCTTTGCCGGCGGCAAGGTCGCGTTTTGGAGACGAAAGCGGTTGCGACGGCAGCGATCTTCGCATCGTTGGTGTTTCAAATGGTTCATTTACACGCTCGGGAGCAAAGCAAAAAGCGGTTGTTTATGAGCTATGCCAGGTTGGTAATGGAATGGCCCGCAATGGCATCGCTATTTTTGAAGCCGGAAAGCCGATCGCTCATTTTACGGAAAGCGGCGGTTGGAATACCGAGGTAAAGACGATCGCCGATATCAATAAAAATGGCCGCAGCGAACTTTATATCGAAACCAGCGGCGGCATGTATCAAGGATATACCGGAACATCGGTCACGTTGTATGAAATTGACGCGAGTGCAGTAAAAAGCCTCGGGACATTTATAAATTACACGAACGAATGCGGAGCAGAAGAAGACGGCGATTTTTGCGATCGGGCGCTAAAGATAACGGCAAATGCCGGACGGGTGCCAAAATTCTTCGAACAAGAGTTTGAAAACACCAGCAAAACTGATGTGCCGCGGTGGTCGCCGGCAGGGACACGCAAGGCTGCAAAGGTGATCGTCGCAGAGGAAGCTTTTAACCGCGAAAAAATATGATCTACGATATCACGATACCGGTTTCCGCGGATGTACCCATCTACGAGGGCGATCCGCCGGCCGTGATCGACATCTGTTCAGCTATCGCACAAGGCGATCCGGCAAATGTTTCGCGGCTGAATTTCGGAGCGCACACAGCTACACATGTTGATGCTCCAAATCATTTTATTGACGGCACGCGCCGGGTTGACGAACTGGACCTGAACAAACTTGTCGGCAAATGCCGCATCATCGAGATCCCGCAAGAGGCTGATGCTGTGCTGCCGGAGCATCTGCAAGATCTTGCCGGACCACAGCGAATATTATTCAAAACGCGCAATTCCGCTTTTTGGAACGAGCCGGAAAAAGGGTTTCGGAAAGATTTTACTTATATATCGCCTTCGGCCGCACGCTTTTTGGCAGAAAGCGGCGTCGTTCTTGTCGGCATCGATTACCTTTCGGTCGAACAATTCGGATCGGCGGATTTTACCACGCATCTGACGCTGCTTGAAAAAGAGATCGTCATCTTAGAAGGAGCAGATCTGCGTCCGGTCGGTGCCGGGGATTATGAAATGGTCTGCTTGCCGTTAAAATACGCCGGAGGCTGCGGCGACGGTTCCCCGGCGCGGACGATATTGCGGACTTTATAATGCGAACAAAAGAAAGCGGCTATCGCGAAAAGGTTTACGAACTCGTTTGCCGGATACCGGTGGGGCGTGTAATGACCTACGGCCAGATCGCCGAAACGCTCGGCGAAGGCTATACGCCGCGAACGGTCGGTTACGTAATGTTTGCCGCAGACAATGATGAGGTGCCGTGGCAGAGAGTGATAAATTCGCAGGGAAGATGTTCGACCGGCCGCATTACGCTTCCGCACGATCTTCAGCAGGAGCTATTGGAAAGGGAAGGCATCGAATTTGACGAAAAAAACCGGTGCGACCTGCGAAAATATCTGTGGAACCCTCCCGAGGGCTGAAATAATTTATTCGCCAAATAACTCGATCTCTTTTGCCCAAGCCCACTCGAACCGCTCCTGAAGCCCATATTTTGAAAAAACCCGGATGCCATCTTCGTATTTTTCTCCTGTTGCGAGAAACTCGTCAATATAATGAGGTTCGTCATATAAGCTGCGGCCGACCAGCTTTTCTGCGTCTTCCAGTGTTTTACAGTTGTGTGATGCACAGGGAATAAAGCCGTTAAAAGAAATAGGGCCACCGAAACAGGACGCTGCACAGCATTCGGGGTATCCCAACATTATTCCGAGAGTAAAGGTACCTGCCCTTTCTTTGTCGTCTTCAACGATCTCCCGTTGATTTTCGGGAAACTCTTTGGCATTAAGCGTACAAGCTTGCTCCAGCGTCAATTCCTCCATTATTTCCAAAGGACGAAAATCGCAACGCTGTTCGCCTTCGACGAGCTTGTCTCCGTCTTCGAAGAAGAAAAATATCTGGTTGCTAAGAACACCCAAGCCGTTGTCCTCCACGTCCAGTAATATGTCGGTCTCTGCGAAAAGTTCGACAAATTCTTCTCCATCTTCGATCCATTCACAACGAACTTTATAGAATTTGATATTACCTAGCTTATCGGGATTGAGCATATATATATTTGAGACGAGATCTATCGCCCCCATTTTAGCTTATTTCTGAGCACATCAAAATAGTTGCGATTCGGCGGTTGCAGCAAATTAAGCGTTGTGCGGCTTTTGCGGATCTTGACCATGTCGCCAGCCCTCATGCTGTGGCCGATCTGGCCGTCAAGGGTGAGGACAACGCCTTCATTCTCATTTACCAATTTCAATTCGATCTCAGCCTGGTCGGTTATAACGATCGGGCGGTTCGTTAACGTGAACGGGCAGATGGGTGTCAGTACGACGGCGTTCATAGACGGGTAAACGATAGGCCCGCCGGCGGAAAGATTGTAGGCGGTCGAACCGGTCGGTGTGGCAACGATCAGGCCGTCTGCCCGAAATGAATTGACGAAGTGGCCGTTAAGGCGCGTTTCGATCTCAATGATGCGGGCAAGAGCCGCTTTATTGATCACAACATCGTTCAAAACGCGGCCCTCGGCGATCTTTTCGCCATCGCGCCAATGTTCCGCCCGCAGCATAACACGCGAATCGATCTCGTATTCACCCGCAAAGATCGCTTCCAGGGCCGGAAACATCTCCTCAATGCGAAAATCGGTAAGGTAGCCAAGGCTCCCGTAATTGATGCCAAGCACAAGAACGTCATTATCGCCGACCAATCGGGCGGTAGAGATCATTGTGCCGTCGCCGCCAAGCACGACGATCAGATCGGTTTCCGCACCGAAATTTTCGCGAGCTATGGTTTCGATATCACATTGTGCCAGATCGGGGACCGAGGAACCATTGGACGGTCTGCCGATCAGGTTAATGCCGCGCTGTTCTAGCCATTCGGCCAGTTCGCATGCCGTGCGCAGGGCTTCGGCATGGTCAGGTTTTACGACTACCCCGACGGATCTGATAGGCTTTTGCAGCATAAGCAATTTGGCGTTCGTTAAGGATTATAGACCTGTCAGGCGTTTTCGACAAAAGCATCATGGTGTGACGTAGATCGGATTTGACAGTATCCACGGCATTTCGTTAAAGGGCGAACCCAAAGATTCAAGATAAACTTCAACTCGGTAAACTCCCGGCTCAGCAGCTTGCATGGTGTGAGAGGCGGACAGCTCGCCGCTTTCGCTTGAAACAGAAACGACAACACCATTGCGGTAAACAACAAAGCGTGCCGAGCGAGAAGCACTTGCGGTCAAAGAGACAGGCCCGCTGCTAAGCGAAACACGGTCGCCCATTTGAAAGAGGCCATTGCCGGATCTGCCGAAAAAACGAAATCCTGTTGTGTCGCCCATTGCGTCAAACCCGACGAACGCACGTCCGCGGCGAAGTGTTTCGATCAACGTTTCACGAGTCAACGGTGTATCGGTTTCCTGGAGCACGTGAACGCGGACGACCTGAAATATACTGGCGTAATCATCGATCTTGACGCCGAGCGGTTTGTTGCCGGCATCATCGCCGAATATATGAAATCCGATGTTCGAATGGGCGTCGGTGCCGGCGAACAATGTGTTCGGCCGCCGCTGTGCGGTTTCATCGTATCTTTGCAGCTCAGCGGCGGGGCGTGAAAAATGCCGCATCAGAGTAAGGCCGGGATAAGAACCGTAAGACCAAAAAAGGTCGAAGAAGGCGGTAAAAGGGTTGGCCTTTTTCGCGGCCGTGTGGATGCTGAAAACCTCAATACCATCCAGATCCGCATCCCAGCTTTTGAATTTTTCGGGGTAGGTGACCATCGCCAAGCCGTTTTGAGAATGAACGGTTTCCAGAAAATACTGAGTCGAATTTTTGCGGAAACCGGCAGCCTGCGCTCCGCCGGGAATCATCAAAAAACGGTCGCCGTCTGCCGTATCGATCTCGTTGCCGCCAATGAACAAGGTGTTTTCGTAAACGCCATTGAGCGTCAATGCCGCTGTATCGAACCGGTCCGAATAGTGTTCGGTCATTACAACAAAATCAAGAGCGTTCGTGCCGGCAGCAGATATCAATTCGTCAAAATGTCCGGTGCTGTGGCCGCCGAGCGAGGTATGGGCATGGATAATGCCTTTGTATTCTTTTAAATTATCGGCGGGTGGCATCACGGCAGCCGCATTTTGGGCAGCGATCTTTTCAGCGGCGGCGGAAAGCTGCCATCGACGATAGGCAAACGGTATCTGCAGCAGCAGAAGCAGCACAAAGACGAAAACGAATGCCCATTTGAGAGCCCGCCTAGTAGATCTTTTCGGCTGTCTATTCATCAACAAAATCGACCGATACCACCTTTTCGGCAATGACCTTGCCGAAAGCGGCGACTTCCAGATGCTGCGGGTGGTCGGTGTAAGCAGCAAGCTCGGCCGGGCCGGAATAGGTAGCGACGAGTCCGGTGTCGAACGAGCGGTCAAGATGCAATATATCCGGACCCACGTTGAAACTGAGAATATCGGGTATGACCGACGGCAGGCCCCGTAGCTTTTCGATGTGTTCCGCACGCTCTTGAGCGGTGGTTTCGGGTTTATATTTCCAACAAACGATGTGAGTCAACATAATTTCAATTTTTTTCAGATTCGCACCATTCTTTGGTAACGCGGTGACGATGATCAAACATTTTCTCAAGTTTGGGCTCGATCGCCAAAGGTGCCGCCAGCGGACCGAATATCGGTATCGGCATTTCATATTCGATCTCGTCGCGCAAGATCGTTCCATTTTTATGCGGAAGGAACAGGTGGCGGTGCCGCCAAGTTTTGAAAGGCCCGCTTATCTGAACGTCTTCAAACAAATGCGGCGGGTCATAAACGGTGTGTTCGGCGACCCAGCGGCTTTTGAAGACGCCGAGAAATGTCTGTTCGATAACTGCGCGTGAACCCACCTGCGAAACATCTGCTCTTTCAACAACCCTTACATTTTCCCCTGGCGGGATCAAGCGGTCGATGGCATCGGGCAAAAGATGAAAGCCGAAAACGCGCTCCGGTAAGGCTTCGATGAACGTTTCTTTAATGAACTTCATTTTTAGGCTTGATCCATGTTGTCAGAAAAGAGCGCATCTTCAGATCATCGTACGAATTGGCCGATTCGAGTGATTCGGTATCTTGTGAATGCAGAAAATTTCCGTCGCTTTCCAGTACGAACAGGTGCGGGTAGCCGCCAATTTTGGGGTAGGCCGAAAGAAACGTCCGGTTCTCGTTCTCAGGGCTCATATTGATCTTTAACCACACAAAATTTTGGTCTCTTAGTTTCAAAAGTTCAGGTTTGCTTGTAAAATATGAATCCATAATACGGCACCAGACGCACCATTCGCCGCCGACATCCAGTATTATACGTTTGCCGGACGCGGATGCGGATGTGACGCTTGCAGCCAAGTCGGCCGCCGCATCGCGCAGCGGATCGAACTTTTCCCTTTTCACAGCAGCCGGCCGTTTCGAAACGGCTTTCTCAACGCTGCGTTTATTGGCCGCTCTTTTCGATTGGGCATTTGCGGCCCAAACGGGTAAAAAGATAAGCAGGGCAAAAACAAGGTATTTCATAGAACGAAATTACTCGTATTTCTCGGTAAAGACAACTAAAAGGAGTTCAAGGCATGACGCAAGGTTCGGATGTTGCCGAATTGTATAACGAGCAGGTTTCCAAAGCAAAGATCTGGCAGGTGATCGGAGCTTCGGCCGTCGGGACAATGATAGAATGGTACGATTTCTATATTTTCGGCAGCCTGGCCCCGATCATCGCTCCGCTTTTCTATCCGCCGGGAAATGATACATTTGCCTACATTGCCTATCTGGCGACCTTTGCCGTCGGATTCATCGTTCGGCCGTTTGGAGCTTTGTTTTTTGGACGTATCGGCGATGTGGTCGGACGCAAATATGCTTTTTTGGTAACGCTTTTGATCATGGGCGGATCAACGGCGATCATCGGATTTTTACCGACCTATGAGAGTATCGGCATCGCGGCACCGATAATTCTACTGATCGTACGGGTGCTCCAAGGTTTAGCACTCGGCGGCGAATACGGGGGAGCCGCGGTCTATGTTGCCGAACACGTGCCAGACAATAAACGGGGCTTCTACACGTCGTTTATTCAGATAACGGCAACGTTGGGCCTGTTTATGTCGCTGGCCGTGATATTGGTCGTGCAGAATCAAATGTCCGCCGAAGAATTTGCCGGCAAGGCGGGAAATATCGCAGGTTGGCGAATACCTTTTCTGATATCAATATTGCTTGTCGTGGTCTCGCTCTACATCAGGCTGCGAATGGAAGAATCTCCGATATTCCAGCATGTTAAATCAAGCGGCATGACATCAGCCAATCCGCTGATCGAAGCATTTACCAAATGGGAAAATCTAAAGCGGGTGTTGATCTCCCTATTTGGTGCGACGGCCGGCCAAGGCGTAGTTTGGTATGCGGGCCAATTCTTTGCCCTGTTCTATTTGCAGACGATATTGAACGTCAATAACACCTCTGCCCAGTATATCGTCGCAATTGCTTTGTTAATGGCAATGCCCTTCTTTGTTGTCTTTGGTGCGCTGAGCGACCGCATCGGGCGGAAATGGATCATCTTAGGGGGCTGTCTGCTGGCGATGCTGACATACATTCCTATCTATTCGGCAATGCAATCGGCGGCCGGTTCAAATGTGGTCACGGCCAATTCGCAAAAAGATCCGGTAACCGGAGCTATAAAGCTGACACCGCAGACGGTTTCGCCCGAAGGTGCGCTTGTAACCGCAGAAAAGGTTTTGCCGTTTAACGGGCTTGGGGCGTTGCTTGCCGAACCGGCCGCATGGAAATTGATCTTTTTGATCTTCATTCAGGTCTTTTGGGTGACGATGGTGTACGGGCCGATCGCCGCGTACTTGGTCGAAGCATTTCCGGCGAAGATAAGATACACGGCAATGTCTCTGCCATACCATATCGGCAACGGTGTCTTCGGCGGATTGCTGCCGCTGATCGGCGTTTCGCTGATCGCCGAAACAGGCAATATCTACGCAGGACTCTATTATCCGATGCTGATCGCAGGAATGACATTTGTGATCGGAGCCATCCTTTTAAAAGAAACGCATGGGCATCGCATTTGGGATGAGGTAACTGAGAACCGGCATGAAAATTCTTAGAAAAATTATTGTCACTATCCGGCTGGCCGCCGCTGTGTGCCTGCTTTTGGCGGCGACGGCTTGGACTCAGGATCTCAAAACCGTCGCCGACGGAGTTGAATTTGCCGAGACCGAACAGCGTTTGTCGGGTGATCCGGTGCGCATATTCTTGCTGCGGCTTGACCCGGCAAAGGTCCGCTTGGATGTGCGTCATGCGGGCGATGCCGCCATCGGGACCGAAACGACCTCGTCGATAGCAAGGCGTCATCATGCGATAGCCGCGATCAACGCCGGCTTTTTCCGGCTCGATTCCACCGAATTTGCCGGTGAGGCGGCTGGTGTTCTATACATCGATAAAAAGCTTTTAAGCGAAAGTTTGAATGGACGCATTGCGGTCTTTATCGAAAATGGAAAGCACGAAACTAAGATAGATATTGCACACCTGAATATCGGCGGTTCGATAAAGATAAAAAACAAAATTTTAACCGTTTCGGGCATCAATCGAGAGATCAAGCCAAACGAAGCGGTGCTCTATACGTCGGAATTTCCAGCTGCCTTGGTTGCCCGGAATCGCGATCTGCAAATAGTCGTTGTAAATGGCCAGATCATTGACATAAAACCAAATGGCGGCACAAACCTGATACCGAAGAATGGATTTGTGCTGGCAGCAAACGGCGACAAGGCGGTCGAATTGGCGGCCGCCGCACGCATTGGCCGAAGAGCGCAGTATTTCGACGATCTATTGGCGGAACCGGGCGAGCGAAAAGCGTCGGTGGCATTTGCACGGGCTGAGGACATAACGAACGGTGTCAGCCAATTGATATCCGGCGGCGAGGTGAAGATCACCTGGCAGCAAGAAAAGGCATCGGCAAGTTTTGCCGAAAATCGCCATCCGCGAACGGCCATCGCAAAACTTCGTGATGGAAAAATACTTTTGGCTGCGGTCGACGGACGACAGCCGAACGTCAGTGTTGGTATGACGTTGGCCGAATTGGCCGAATTTCTGCTGAAAATGGGAGCGACAGACGCCGCGAATCTTGACGGAGGCGGTTCGACAACCATGTTCGTGGATGGAAAGGTCGTCAATACACCCTCGGACAAAACCGGCGAACGCCGCATCGGCGACGCCATTTTGGTAACGCTCCGCAAATAAAAAGGCCCGGAACATTAGCCGGGCCGGTCTGCAAAATCGTTCGGTAGAAGTTCCTATCTTCCTACCACATGCGGATTTTTGATCGGATCGAAGTAGTACGAAACGATGCCGCGAAATTTGTTGATGGAGTAGGTTTCCGGCATGGCCGCTAATACCTCTTGCAGGGTAGCCGTCGGGATAAGCTCATCTGCCTTAGACGGCAAACCGACGGTTATCACCTGCGGGCCATCCTCAGTTTCAACTTCATATTCCATTGCTATACCGCCGATCTCTATCTGTTCTTTTGATATTTGGGCGGCAAAATCTTCGATCGAAACCGGCTCTTCGAAGCGGCGATGTTCAAATTGCTTTTCGTTCTCATTTTCTGGTCGCGGTTTGAACAGATCATTCGACGGCATCTCTTCTGATTCAAAAAGATTGCCCGTCTTTTTGTAATGACGGTTTAACCCACGGTCGTACCTGTATGTGTCCCATTTATCGCTGGTGTACCAAAGTTTTTCGGAAATGGCCGGTGTATAGGCAACATTGCCGCTTGCCCCGGCAGAAGCTTTCCACGTGGACCAAAATTGAAGGTAATATTTTCTGCCGACGACCGGAAAACTCGAATTTTCGACCGTAACCTCCCACTCTTCCCATTCGCCGTTTCCGTCGTCATCATCAAAATCAATGTATGGACTCGGAAAATTGGTGGAATAGGTACCCGTAGCAGAAAGATTGTCGTTAAGATCGGTCATATCGTGGGTATATCGCTTTCCGCTGCTAACATAGCCTTGAACACCGTTGCGGCCGGACTGGTTCCAATACATATTTACGCCGAAAACATGGCCGCTCCCGGTTGATGTCCACCCATGACAGGTACCATTTTGATACGGCGAATATGAGCCGTTGTAGTAATAGTAGGATGTGCCGGTTCCACCGCACCAGCTTTGTGCATTTGCAGACGCTGCAGAAAACGCGACGATCATTGTGATCACAATGACCATTGAAGAAAGCTTGTTCATTTTTCCCTCCTGATCCTTACCTGAACGGTAAGAAGTAATGCCGAAGAGATCGGCACAAAGGAATCTCCGAGAATCTGGGCTGATTAAGCGTAGCAAAATCAAATAGAAATGCACAAGAATATTTAAGATATTTAAACAAAATTTAACGGAGACGATATGGTGATGATCCATCAAAACAATCTATTTTGAATCGGAAGCTTGTCCTGTATCTCCTGCAGATCATCTTCTTCAGGCGGTTTCGTTTGAAAACCCAACCGCCGATAATGAAAGTCGAACAGTTTTTTGGTCATCTCCCATTGTTCGGTAATGCCGACACCTCGTTGGGCGTAGGTATCGTGCCGGAGCTTGCCGCCACGCTCCCGTTTGATGGAATTTATGACTTTTGCCGCTTTGGTGGGTGAAAGCCGCTCGTGCATTTTTTGCACAAAATAGTTCTCAATTGAATCGTTATCAATATGGAGCAGCGACATAAAGGCTCGCGAAGCGCCGGAGCTTCTGGCGCGCGAAAGCAGCTTTGGAATATCTGATTCGGCATAGCCGGGAATGACCGGGGCGATTCCGATGCCCACGGGAATGCCGGCTTCCGCAAGCTTTTCCATTGCCCGAAAGCGCGCCTCCGGCACGGGAACGTATGGTTCGAAAGGCTTAGAATTTTCGACGGAAAAAAATGGAATGGAAAAGAAAACGGTCACATTCAAGTTCTTAAGAACATCGATGTCGCGGGTGACCAGCGGTGCTTTGGTAATAACACCGACCGGAACGCCGAAATCTGAGCAAACTTCCAAACAGCGACGTGTGAGCTTGTAATGAGCTTCAAGCGGCAGATACGGGTCTGTCGCAAAAGAAAAATCGATGTGCGGCATTTTCGAACGGGTCTTCTTGAGCTCTTCGCGCAAAAGTCGAGGTGTGTTTGGCTTGACTACGATCTTCGTCTCAAAATCGGTTCCCGCACCGTAACCCAGATATTCGTGATATTGCCGAGCGAAACAATATGTGCAGCCATGGATGCAGCCGCGATAGCAATTAACGGTAAACCGCCGCCCGCCTTCCCAACCGGACGCGAAAGCTTTGGTTATCACCTTTTTTGTCGCGGTTTCGATAAATACTTCGAGCTTTACCGGAGGCGGTTCACCGATATACTCGGCGGAAAATCGGTCGTAGGGGTTTGGCGGGTTCACGATATGTCGCATACGTGACACATTATAGCACGCACGAACCAGTCCCGAAAAAGATCATTCGAGGTCCAATTGCATCAAGATATCAGTCTGCGGATCAGAACCGAGTTGGAAGATGTGGGTCCCGACCGGCCTAAAACCGTATCTTTCGTAGAAGCGACGTGCTCGCGGATTAAATTCCCAGACGCCGAGCCACAAGGCGTCACAGCCAAGGGCTCTAGCGCTTTCGAGACATCTATCCATCAAAGCAGGCCCGACACCGCCACCCAAAAAACGTTGGTGAATGTAGAGCCGCGAAAGTTCGGCCGGACGCTCGGCGGTGATAGAAGATTCTGCGGCCCCGCTGATAAGTTTGGCGTAACCGGCGGTCTCATCTCCGATCTCTGCGAGAAAAAATATATTGTTTTGGTCTCGCAGTTCGTGGTAGATCTGATCTTCACTAAATGCTTGCGCCATATATGCGGCCATATCTTCCGGACGGTTTGCCGGATGTGTATGAAAAGCGTCCCAAAATGTTTCGCGAGCGAGTTTGGAAAGGGCGGCGGCATCTTTGGCATCTCCGCGGCGTATCCGGGGGCGGTTAGGAACCAGGTCGCTTTTGGTCATAGTTTTCGCTTGTCGGCGGCTGTAAAAATTTATGGAAAATGCTATAATATCCTATTGATCTTAAAGCGATTATTCAATCAATCCGCCCATGTCCTCGAAACATTTTAAGACAATTGAGATTTTTTCGCGGACATCGGCATGTTTAATAAAGAGGTTTACTTAATTGGCTAAAGCAAAAACAGATTACGGTGCAGATTCGATCACGGTTCTTGAGGGGCGTGATGCGGTTCGCAAGCGGCCGGCGATGTACATCGGTTCAACGGGCGACATGGGCTTGCACCATTTGGTCTATGAGGTGGTGGATAATTCGGTCGATGAAGCATTGGCCGGATTTTGCGACACGATCGAGGTAACGATCCATATAGATAATTCTATCACGGTCATCGATAATGGCCGCGGCATTCCGACCGATATGCACAAGCAGGAAAAGCGGTCGGCAGCAGAGGTGGTGATGACCGTTCTGCACGCTGGCGGTAAATTCGATTCGAATTCATATAAAGTTTCCGGCGGGCTGCATGGCGTCGGTGTTTCATGCGTCAATTTTTTGTCCGAGTGGCTAAAACTGGAAATTTGGCGCGACGGCAAAACACACGAACAGGAATACAACGTCGGGTTTCCGGTCGCGCCTTTGAAACAGACAGGCACAACGACCAAACGCGGCACAAAGATCACCTTTAAGCCGGACGGCTCTATATTTGAAACGACCGTTTATAGTTTTGAAAAGCTTTCTGAAAGGCTTCGCGAAAAAGCGTTTTTGAATAAAGGTATTCGTATTTTTATACGTGACGAACGCGAAGAAGAAGAAAGATCGCACGAATTCTATTACAAAGGCGGTATTGCAGAATTCGTCAAGCATCTGAATAAGAACAAGAGCCCGCTCCACGATGAACCTCTCTATTTTGAAATGGTCACCGACGATCTTTCGATCGAGGTGTCAATGCAGTATAACGACAGCTACGACGAAAAGATCTTCTCGTTCGCAAACAACATCAACACGGTAGATGGCGGAACACACCTTTCCGGTTTTCGCGGGGCATTGACCAGAACGATCAACAACTATGCGGAAAGTTCGGGCATGATGAAAAACGCCAAGGTTGCTTTGACGGGCGATGACGTCCGCGAAGGCATGGTGGCCATCATCAGCGTAAAAATACCCCAGCCGCAATTTGAAGGGCAGACGAAAGGAAAGCTGAATTCTCCGGTCAAAGGCCCGGTCGAATCTTTCTTGAATGAAAAGCTGGGTGAATATTTTGAAGAGAATCCGAACGTTGCTAAAAAGATCGTGGGCAAGGCCGTTGACGCCGCTCGGGCTCGCGAAGCGGCGCGAAAAGCACGGGAGATCGTGAGAAAATCGGCTCTCGGATCTTCAACTCTTCCGGGGAAATTGGCTGATTGCCAAGAAAAAGACCCCGCGCTTTCAGAACTCTATATTGTTGAAGGCGATTCTGCCGGTGGTTCGGCAAAACAGGGCCGCGATCGAAAAAATCAAGCGGTTCTACCGCTCAAGGGTAAGATCTTGAACGTAGAAAAGACCCGGTTTGATAAAATGCTGGGCCATGGCGAGATCAAAGCTTTGATCACAGCCCTCGGCACCGGCATCGGTAAAGAGGATTTCGATGTTGAAAAACTCCGTTATCACAAAATATGTTTGATGACGGATGCTGACGTTGACGGCAGCCACATTCGCACCTTGTTGCTGACATTCTTTTACCGGCAAATGCCGGAGCTGCTCGAACAAGGATTTGTGTATATCGCCCAGCCGCCGCTTTATAAGGTAAAGCGCGGTAAAAAAGAGGAATACATCAAAAATGAAAAGGCGATGGACCAATTTTTGATGCGGATGGGCACGGATGATCTGAAAGTTTCGAACAACGAAAAGGAACTTTCCGGCCGCGAACTAGGCAAATTTCTGGAACAGGCCATCGAATTCAGCGGCTATTTTGACAGGTTCGTTCGCCGTTTGGGCCATGAAACACCGCTTTTGACTGCGATCGTCGAAGGTTTTGCGGGCAAAGAAGGTGTACTTACCAAAGAAAATGTAAAGCTGCGAAAAGTTTTTGAACAGGAAGAATTGCTGGCTCAGATCGAAAAACGCATTGCGGACGCCGGATATTCAACCGAATTGATGAGCGACGAAGAGCACGGTTTGTTTGAGATCGAAATAACAACGCCGCATAATGTGCGGATACTTTTCGATTGGAATATAGCTAGCTATGTCGAATTTCAGAAGGCCCTGGAGCTGTTGGGCAAGCTGGAATCAACATTTTCGGCCCCCTTTACCTTAGGTGAGGGCGACACCGCCGAAACGATCGATTCGCGCCGAGAGCTGGTGGAAAAGGTGACAGCATTGGCCAAAAAGGACCTGAGCATACAGCGCTATAAAGGATTGGGCGAAATGAACCCCGAACAATTGTGGGAAACCACGATGGACCCGGAAAAGCGCACCATGCTTCAGGTACGGATCGAAGACGCCATCGAAACGGACGGCATCTTTACCGTGCTGATGGGCGACCAGGTCGAACCGCGTCGTCGATTTATCGAAGACAACGCACTTGATGTGAAAAATCTCGATATTTGATCTATGGCGGCCGGTTTGGTTTCGTGAACAAAAACGTAATTTTTTGAGAATGTACGCAGTCGCGTGTAAGTAAACCGGTCGTTATCGCTCCCGTTGTCCTGACCCGGCAAATAGCTCAAAGGTTTTCGCGGCGGGTGCCGGCGATCTCAAGGATGAGGCCGGAGCCGTATGCTTTGGCCGGTGTTTGAAAGCCGGGCTGAAAGTTGCCTGACGTTATCTTTTCGATGATGTTCAAAGCAGCTAGGGCGGTCAACTGATAACCTTCCGGCCCGAATTGGCGAGCAGCAAATGTATTGCCGGCGGCATCGCTCACCTCGCCCCACATCAGCGTGCGGCCTTTGGCTCGTTCTTCCGTGTCGGGCCCGCCTTTTGGAATGCGGTTTTGAAGATACCTTTGCACGGGGCCGCTGGCCAACAGCCACCCCACGTAGCGGCTCGCTTTCATCAATCTGACATTTGAAGCCGGCACGGCGGTATAAACCTCGATATTTGGAATGCCGGTCGAATAAAAAGCGGTCGAAACGTCGCCCCACGGAATAGTGACCGTGGACTTCGTCACTTCGCCGAAATCGACTTCGAGCGTTTTCCAAGCGGCAGGGACGGGCGTTATCTTGCCTGCTTTGCGGATCGCACCGCCCTTTCCGATATTCATCGTCATTGTGGACTGTGTGCCGTGCGACATGCGGCCCATGCCGAACCATGCCGAACCATGCCAGCCGTAGATACTCAGCATTTGGCAAATGCTCTTTTAGATAAAGGGCCAAACAATCCGAGGGAACGACGTCGAACCCCACGCCCGGCAGTATCATTATTCCGGCATCTTTTGCTTTGCCGTCGAGGGCGGCGAGCGATTCGAAAACGGTTATCTCGCCGGTGATGTCCGTATAATGGGTCTTTGTGCGCAGACAGGCGGCCGCCATTTGCCGCGAGGTCAGCGAAAATGGGCCGGCACAGTGCAGCACGGCCGCCACTTCAGAAAGTGCCGAATCTAAAGCACCAATGTCATCAAGAGAAAAAACGCGGAATTCCAAGGAAAGTTTTTCTGCCAAGGCTTTGATCCGGGTTTCGCTTCGACCGGCAATGATCGGCTGCAGGCCGCGTTCGACCGCCAATTGAGCGATCAATTCACCTGTATAACCATTCGCACCGTAGATAAGAAAATTCTCTTTCATAAAATTGGCCGTCGCCGGCGGAGATCAAAAAAGCTGAAGATGTTTGTTTTGGGCAGTATGCAATTCCGCTAAAAACTCCCGGCGGTCGATGTCGATGGCGCCCAAAGCTTTCATGTGAGGCGTCATGACCTGAGCGTCAAGCCACGTTGAACCGCGGGCAGCAAGGTGCTCGATCAAAAAAAGCAGCGCCAGCTTGGACGCGTTCGATGCGAAATGAAACATGCTTTCGCCGCAAAAGACACCGCCGGCGTCAACGCCGTAAAGACCGCCGACCAAGTTACCGCTGCTATTCCAAACCTCGACACTGTGAACGAAACCCGCTTCGAAACCCCGTGTATAGACCTCAATAAAATCCGGTGTGATCCAGGTGCCGGGCTGGTCCGGGCGTTTTATCTCAGCGCATGCTTTGATAACCCGTTGAAAAGCGGTGTCGAAGGTGCATGTAAGATCGGACCGGCGGCTTTCGCGGCCGAGGCTGCGGCTGATATGCAGATCGGCGAAACGAAGCACGGCCCGCCGCTGAGGACAGAACCACGGCAATGGCATACCGTCGATATACCACGGAAATATCCCCTGCGAATATGAATACCGAATACTTTCGACGGACAACGGATTGCCGAGGCTAATTATATCCGTTCCGTCGTAAAGATAATCGCCGGCACGGATCCAACCGGTAAAATCATGCGTGTGCGGATCAGGAAACCCGTATGCGGACATAGCGCCAGTTTAGCAGAAAAACCGCAGGCCGTTCACCGAACAGCGGTCGTCTGCTTCTCTTTTGGATCGTAGGGCGTGGCCTGATATTTTCTGACCGCTTCTTGAGCATTATCGTAATTGTCGCCCGAATCTTGAGCCCGCTTATAGGCGGCAATGGCCCGGGCCCGGTCGCCTTTTGCGTCATAGGCATTACCCATCTTGATATTTGCCCAAACGGCCAGCCATGGCGGGTTGAGGTTGCCGCTTTGAGTGGCTTTGAAATTATCGATCGCCACATCGTAATTTCTCTGTTCGAGATACAACAGGCCGAGATGATAATAGATCCACGAATTGGAGCGGTCCATCTTTAGCGCTTCTTCGAACTGCTTCTGGGCCTCAACGTAGTTGCCTTCGCGAAACTGTTCTATGCCGCGGCGGGCGGTTGCCGAAACACGAAGGTCGGCAGAGGTGCGCAAAAGTTTGAAATTCGGGTCAATGATGACATCGAGCGGTTTGCCGTCTGATTCAATGTTGAAATCTGCGGTCGCTTCATCCATATTGACGGTCACCGTTTTGAGTCCGCCCTCGCCCTCGGACCGCAATTGGATATCGACCGGCAGGCGCAGGTTGTCATAATTCTGCTTTACGGTCCCGCGAGCAACGAATTTGCCCCCTCGTGTGCGGATGATCAAATAATCGGCGGTAAATTCCGGCACGCCGGTGCCTTCGACCCAACGGGCAAAAAAGTAGCGGAGGTCCTTTTCCGAAATGCGTTCAGCAAGCGATTCGAATTCGTCGATGGAGATATTCTTGCCGCGATATTCGGTTAAAAGCGTGCGCAGAAGCTGGTTGAATCTTTGGTCCCCGATCGTATCACGCAAGAGCTTAAAAACGAACGCTCCTTTGCCGTACATAATGTATTGATAGGCCGTGGACTGGTCATCCAGATTGCCCGGAGCTCTGATAAGTGAAGCGGTTTGTTCAAAGGTCAACGATCTTTCCAGAAGTTCGCGGCGAAGTGCGTCTAGCTTGGCTCCCTGCAGCTGGCTTTCACGCAGGGTAAATGCCGAATATTCCGCCAGGCCTTGTGACAGCCATGCGTCGTCGAACGACCGCAAACCGACCGTTAAGCCCCACCACTGTATTGCCGCCTCTCGCTGCATTCGTTCTTCGGTGACATCGGGAAATTGTTCGAATTGCCGATTGGCCACGAAAAGCATGCCCAGCGACGAATAGTACTCGAGACTGTCGTCATCTATCTGAACTATTTGCAGCTTTTTACCGAAAGCCGCATCGCCGAATTTTGAATTGTAGAATTGCAACGCTTTGCCGAGCGTATCACCGTATTCGATGATCTGCTGGTCATTATTCGATCGGGTAAAAAACTGCAGTTCGTATCCGCCCGCCGGAATCGTTCGTGTTGTGTATTTGCCATAGGCGAAGTTGCCGGGCAACGAAGGCTTTGCCTGAACAAATCGAAATTTATTGCCGCCGGCGGCAACCGGCGAATCGCTGTAACCGGCGACCTGGAAACCGCCCGGGAGCGTGATGGTGATATCAGATGCGGCAAGGTCGGCGGCATAGTCGTGGAACGGAAACCAACGCGCCGCATACATCAAATAGCCGTCATTTTCCATTATCGCCGCTAAACGCTTGGTCAAAAGCGGCCCGCCATTTGGCGTATCAAGAACGCCGCTGTATTTGAAGCGAAGCGTTACCGGCGTGCCTTTTGCGACAACAGAGCCTAGATCGACACGAACACTCGGACCAAGATCCGTGACACCGACCTGGTCTTGGACGAAGGTCACTGCGGATTGAGCAGGCAGAGGCGGCTTTGCTGCAGTTCGCCCTTTTGCGGAAGGCGGTTGAGCCGGTGTTCCGCCGCCGCCTGCGATACGGGCGATGCTATCGACCTTTAGCGAACCATTCAGCTCAAAGGAAATGGAGCGGGCATCTTCGGCCGGTATGAACGTCACATCTGCCGTAGCTGTCAATTTATGTTCGGAAGGCGAGAGCTGTGCGTCGATGACGTATTTTGTAATGTCAATTTTCGCCGACGGCGCCTGCTGTGCGTACGCCGCACCGCCAAATGCCGAGCAGATGAATGTTAAGATCAAAAAAGGTCGAGCGTAATTTTTCATGCCGTTTTTTCTGTTTTCATTATAGCTAATTTATGATGTTTATAAATATTGAATCGTTTGCTTTGCCTGATAATTGGCGGGCAGATGACAGAATTTTTATTAGCTAGAGGAGATCCATTGACGAATTATGCAGGAAAGAATCGCTGTTTTTGAGCAGATGTTGAAAGATGATCCAACAAATACGATGGTCATGTTCGGTTTGGCAAAGGAATACGAAAAACAGAACGAGTACCAAAAGGTAGCGGATATTCTAGAGAGCTATCTTGCGGCTGCCGACGACGAAGGCAATGCCTACGGCACGCTCGCAACCGCCTACGTCGCATTGGGAGAACGTGAAAAAGCGGTGGCCGCACTAAAAAGAGGTATTGAAACGGCGATGGCACACGGTCATCCCTCGATGGCGAACGAATATCAAATGACGCTCGACCTTGATCTGGGCGAAGATTAGTGTGCAACACACCCGGCGACCGTCGCCTTTTTGATACGGACGGGGCGTTCGGGCCGTTCATCAGAAACGGACGCTTTATTAATTGCATCGACAATGTCCATTCCCGTCGTTACACGGCCGAAAGCGGCGAATTTGCCATCGAGCGACGGTGCCGCTGAAACGAGGATGAAAAAATGCGTCGATGCGGAATTTGCCTCTTCGCCCCGTGCCATCGACAGAATGCCGCGTTCATGCAAAATGCGATTTGGCTCATCGGGGACCGTCTTACGCGCGCGAATGCTGATCTCGCGGGTCAATTTTTCGGTCCGGGTGGAAAGGTCGCCGCCTTGAATCACAAAACCGGGAACGACACGGCTGAAGGTTGTGGTATCGAACAAACCGCCGGCCGCCAAATTCAGAAAATTGCGGACGGATTCAGGAGCGCTTTCCGGAAACACCTCCAATACGATAACGCCGGATTCCGTATCAAATGTGACACATTGGCCGGCCATTGCCGAAACGGCAGCCTTATCAAAGGGTTCGGCCTTTTCCGTCGTTTCTGCCGGGCGGATGTTGGTCTTCGCCGCGGGTTTCGTTTCCGGCGCTTGGCCAAAGACGCCGCCTGCTAACAAAATCAAAAAAACGAACGTATAATGTATGCTGAACTTCATTGTTCTTTCATTTTCGAAAAAAAATACCTTTGTGTAAAGGGACCTCTATTTGAATGCCATGAAAAGATCGATCTTCTTTGCGGCGGCCTTGCTGCTGTTGAACATTTGCATTTTTGGCCAGCGTGAACTCGGGGTGCGGCCGACCAATACCGGCGGCCCGCTCATGTTCGAGCAAGCCGTTTACGACGTTCAGGCGTACGACGTTTCCCTATACGTAATGCCGACAAGCAAAAGCATTTCGGGTGTGACCGGCATGAAGGCAAAGATCGTGATACCGACCAATGTCATCGTGCTTGATCTAGACACGCCATATACGGTGCAAAGTGTGACCGAAAGCGAACACGCGGTGGAATTCGAACAAAAGGACGGGAAGTTGTGGATCTGGTTTCCGCAGACAAAGCAAGCCGGCGATGAGATCCGCACCAGTATCATCTATGCCGGCACGCCGCGCATAGCACCACGCGCTCCATGGATCGGTGGTTTTATGTGGGAAAAGACGCCTTCCGGCGCCGATTGGATCTCCGTCGCATTGCAAAACGACGGTGCCGACCTGCTTTTTCCGTGCAAAGACCACCCGTCTGACAAACCGGCGGATGTGACAATGCGGATATCCGTGCCGGACCCATTGGTGGCGACGGGGCCGGGCAAATTGGAAAGCGTTAAGAAGATTGAGAACGGTTATTCGACATACACCTGGCGAATGACGAATCCGATCTCGAACTATTCGATCGTATTCAATGCCGCACCCTACAAGATCGTTCGCGATAAGATCAAAAGTATTGACGGCAGCGAGTTCGACGTTGCCTTCTATGTGTTGCCGGAAGATGAGCCGAAAGCCGCATCGCTGATCGCAGAAACAAAGAAATACAATGCGTTCCTGGAAAAGTTTCTCGGGCCGTATCCTTTTCGTTCCCAGGGTTTGAAGATATCGGAAACCCCGCATTTGGGCATGGAACATTCGACCAACATTGCCTACGGCAACAAATTCAAATATTCGCCGGAAGGCACCGATTGGCTGATGCTGCACGAATACGGCCACGAATGGTGGGCAAACCTTGTAACGGCGAGCGATTGGCGCGATTTTTGGATCCACGAAGGATTTCAATCCTTTATGGATACGCTTTATACCGAAGAGGTAAAGGGCAAACAGGCATATTTTGATGCGATGAAGGCCCGAGCAAAGGCCACGAGAAACATGCAGCCGGTCGCTCCTCGCGATCCGAAAATAGCCTATCAGGTTTATATGGCGGAACCGGACTATCTAAGATCGGACGGCGACATTTATGGCAAGGGGGCTGTGGTTCTGCATACGCTGCGTTACCTGATCGGAGACGATGCGTTCTTTCGGTCGCTGAGGCGAATGGCGTACCCGGACAAAGCGATGGAATCGATCACGGATGGGCGGCAAACACGTTTAGTAAACACCGATGACTTTCTGACCATTGCCGAACAGGAGTCGAAAATGAAGCTCGGATGGTTCTTTGAGATGTATCTGCGACAGCCGAAACTGCCGGTTCTTAAGGCGGAAAAAGAAAGTGGGTCGCTGCTGCTGACGTGGGAAACGCCATCGGATATGCCATTTCCGATGCCGATAGACGTGGTCGTTGACGGAAAAACAAAGAGAATTGAGATGCCGCAGGGAAAAGCTCGAGTGCCTTTTGAAGGAGCAACGCCGCCGACGATCGACCCGAATGGATGGGTTCTCAGAGCACAATAGCTGTGTTGCCCTTTTCGGCAAAATCGACGTGTAATTGGTTAGACCAATAAAATTCGTTAACACTCTTGACATTTGCTTGCTGTCTATATAAAAATACAAACGTTCGTTTTCTTTATGCCTAAATTAAGTGAAGCGGCGATAAGCCAACGAAAGGACATAATAGAGGACGCGGCGTGTCAATTGTTTATCAAACAAGGCTTTCACGCGACCTCGATGCGTGATATTGCCCGCGGTGCCAAGGTTTCGCTGGGCAACCTTTACAACTATTATCCGACCAAAGAAGCCATTTTTGAATCGATCGTGGAGGAATACATGACCGTGATCGACGACAATCTAAAGGCAATATTCGCGGAAATAGACGAGCCGTTGGAGCCGGGAAATCTGCGGCGGATGGGTGAAATGGTCGGCCGGTTGGTAGACGAGCATTCTGATTTTTGGCTGTTGATGTATATTGACGTTCTGGAATTTCAAAACCGCCACTTTAGAATGATGTTCGACGGCTTGATCGAAAGGTTCAAAAAGCTTTTTGCAGAAGAATTTGAAGCCGCGGCAAGACGCGGCGACCTGCGGACGGGAGTCGATCCCGCCGCTGTCTTTACGGCGGCCTATATGCAATTTTTCAATTATTTTCTAGTTGAAAAACTTTTCGGCGGCAATCGCCACATGGGATTGAATGATGATCAGGCGCTCAACTGTTTGACCAAGGTGTTTGCCTACGGAACATTGAGCGAAGGAAAGCTGGACAGCTTTAAGCGAGGGCAGATCAGGGCCTAAGCTCGGCTATTTTGATATGCCGAGCAAGTTTACAATAATAAAAAACGAACGTTCATTTTTATTTTACGGAGGCATCACTAAGATGTTAAAGAACCGAGCCATATTGGCAACAATGATATTTCTTTTGGCTGCGGCAATGGTTTACGGCCAAGGCACGACCGGACAGCTCTCCGGTACGGTGACCGATCCGAACGGCGCGGTCGTTTCGGGTGCGGCGGTCAAGGTGACGAGCATGGAAACCAATCTGACGCGCGAGGCAACGGCCGGTTCGGACGGGTCATTCTCCGTTCAGCTGCTCCCGCCGGGGCGGTACCGCATCGAAGTATCGGCTTCTAATTTTTCGACCCAGACGGTCGAAGCCGTGGTGAACATCACACAGACGACAAGTGTGAATGTGCAGCTTGGCATCGGCATCGATGGGGGGCAAGTGACGATCGAGGCCGACGCACCGGTAATACAGACGGAGACTTCGCAGCAGGGGCGGGTGGTAACAGGCGAAACATTGCGCCAGCTACCGTTGCCTACGAGAAACTTTCAGCAGCTTTTGACCCTTTCGTCCGGAGCGCAGACAAATGTTCCGAATACGACAGAACTTGGCCGCGGCGACGCGGTGATCAGCGTCAACGGACAGCGAACGACGAGCAATAGTGTTCGCATCAATGGCATAGACGCCAATTCTGCGGGTACGAATTCGACGCCGAACATTGCGGTGCCGGCTACGGACAGCCTCCAGGAATTCATTGTACAGACATCGCTGTACGATGCCTCCAACGGCCGCAATGCCGGCGGTAATGTCGAGGCGGTGACCCGCAGCGGCGGAAATACGTTCCACGGCAACGCATACTACTTTTTGCGAAATACGGCGTTGAATGCAAATGATCCGTTCATCAAGGCCCGCGGCATTGACCGTCCGACGCTCGACCGCAACCAATTCGGCGGAACGCTCGGCGGGCCGGTGATCAAAGATCGTCTATTCTTTTTCGGTTCATATCAAGGGACCCGCGAAACGAATCAGGCCTCTTTGGCAAACAGTCTGACGCAGCCGGTCGTTCCGGCGGGGCTGACGGATTCGAACCGGACCGTGGCGGGCTTGGCGGCTGCCTTCGGTCTTCCGGCGGCTTCGATCACACCGTCGGCTATTGCCTTGCTCAACGCTCGGCTTCCTGATGGATCTTTTGCGATACCTTCATCCGGAGTTACCGGGCTGCCGGGCACTACGCCGACACAGATCTATCAGCTTGGAACATCAAAATTCCGCGAAAACCAATTTAACGCCAATGCGGATGTGAATTTCACGTCGGCTCACACACTTTCGGCCAAGTTCTTTTGGGCGGACAATCCGACCACCCAGGCAAACTACAATTTTGCAGGTCTCGGCAATGGAGCCAATCAGCTGATCGGGTTCGGCGGCGATCTGGAGATCAAACAAAAGCTCTATACAATATCGGACACCTATATTTTTTCGCCGAATGTGGTGAACCAGGCCCGGATCGGGTACAGCCGACTGCGGGTAACGAGTGTTCCGCAGGAGCCATTCACGGCGGCTTCGGTCGGTATTTCGAATCCGCTGGCCAGCCTGTATCCTGGTGCTCCGACGCTTTCTTTTGCCGGGACGGATTCGGTGTTTACGCTAGGTTCTTCTCCGCTGGCAGACCAATCTTCCCGCATTAACGCCTATACCGCATCGGACACCCTTTCGTGGACGATCGGCAATCATCGTTTGCGTTTCGGCGGTGAATACCGCTATTCGCAAGTAAAATTCTATTTCAACGCCTTCACCCGCGGGCAGGTCATCTATAACAATACAGTTGCCGGAACTGCGGTTACCACGGCCTTTCAGAACTTTTTGCTGGGCAACGGTACGTCGCTGATCGGTTCTGGTGTATTCGACCGGTTCTATAAGGTGACGGATACGAGTGCCTTTATACAAGACGATTGGAAGGTGACCGATCGGCTGACGCTGAACCTAGGACTGCGATACGACCTTTACGGATTGCCGGTCGAAGATCAGGGAAGGCTGGTAAATTTGATCTTGCCGGATATACGCATCGGAACAGCGGCCGCGCCGGCGCCGCCGCCGAATGGTTTGGTCCAGGCCGCAGGCGGCCCTTTAGCAGGGGTTCCGGAGGTGGATAAAACACTGGTTCCGGTCGATAAGAACAACATCGCACCGCGAATCGGCTTCGCGTATGATGTGTGGGGCGATCAAACAGTGGTGCTTCGCGGCGGTTATGGAATGTATTTTGACAAGATCTCGACCCGCTACGCCAATACCCAGCTGTTCAATTTTCCGTATATGGCGATCGGGGTCGGCGTTGTGAACAATGCTTTGGGCGGAGCTTTCGGCACACGCACGGCGGCGTCCCCATTCATTCCGCTCCCGCTGCCATCGGCATTCCCGACTGCCGCTACGGTGCCTTCACCGCTTTCGGCAGGGATCCCATTCGTAGGATTGCCGATCGCCGGTGTCTGGGTAGATCCGGAGATGCAGACGCCGATCGTGCATCAATACAATTTCGGAGCACAATTCAAACTGCCTAAGAATTTTGTTGCGGAATTTGGATTTGTGGGCAATCGCGGCGAACATCTGTTACAGGTGATAACGCTTAACCAGCCGCGCTATGCCGGCGGTACGGCGACCTATCCGCTGCCGACGACCGCATTTGCGGCAAACAAGAACCTGACCGGCGGCAACCAGCAGGTACAGACGACATCGCTTTCGCGCTATTCTTCGCTGCAGATGCAGCTTACAAAGCGTTTTTCTGACGGTTTGCAGTTTCTAGCGGCATATACGGTCGGACGTTCGATGGACTATTATTCGGGCGGCGGCGGCGGCGGCGTCAATGAATTGACCAACGTTGCCGGAGACCAATTCAACTGGCAGCTGAATCACGGACCCTCCGATTTCAATCGCAAACACCGCTTTGTCTTTAGTGCGGTCTATGACCTGCCGAAATTTGCCGGCAACGACAGCGGTGCGAAATGGCTGGTCAACGATTGGCAGATCGCCGGAATTGCTGTGATCCAGTCGGGCCTTCCGTTCTCGATCGTTGATTCGAACGGAACGACGATCATTCAGCGTGCAAATTTTGCCTCAGGCTTCGGAAGTTCGGACTTTTTGACGAGCGGCGACGTTTCAACGCGGCTTAATAACTATTTTGCCACGAATGCGTTTGCGACATCGCGGTTCGGCACGGCTACCTTTGACCCGAACAATCCATTCGGAAATACACCGCGAAATTTCCTGTTCGGCCCCGGGCAGAAGAATGTTGATATATCCCTGATCAAATTCATACCGTTCACTGAACGGGTAAAAGGCGAATTCAGGGCTGAATTCTTCAACGTTCTTAACGTCGTCAACTACGCGAATCCGGGAAATACGATCGGGTTGGCCAATTTCGGCAGAATAACATCGGCGGCGTCGGGGCCGCGTGTCATCCAGTTTGCCTTCAAGCTTGGATTTTAACAATGCCGATACTGGAATTGCCGGAAACGGCGCTTTACTACGAGGATCAGGGCACGGGCGAACCGCTGCTCCTGATCCCGGGTTTTGCCTCCGGGGCGTGGAGTTGGGCGTGGCAGGCGGATGAAATGGCCCGTACGCGACGCGTCGTGCTGTTCGACCCGCGAGGCATCTCACATTCTAAATTAAACGCGGGAGCGGCGGTCACGATAAAGGCGATCGCCGAAGATGCGGCGGCATTGCTGGACCATCTCGGAATTTCAAGAGCAAATGTTCTGGGCATTTCATTCGGCGGATTTGCGGCCCAGGAATTTGCACTTAGATTTCCGGACCGGGTAAACAAATTGATTCTCGCGGCGACAAGTTTCGGCGGGCAAAGCCACGTTGCGCCGGCGGCCCAGGTTCTGGAGGCATTTGTTCCCGCCGAACAAAAAGGCGATGAGCGGTCGAAAATGCGCCAGCATTTGATCTCAGCCTTTCTACCCGATTTTGTTAAACAAAACGGCGAGGCAGTTGAAAGATTTTGCCTGTTGCGGGAGATAAATCCGGTTCCGGAAGCGGTCTATATGCAGCAGCTGAAAGAAGCTTATGCTTTTGACGCCGAAAAACGTTCGCCGCAGATCGCGGCTCAAACACTGGTTTTGACCGGTGACCTTGATGCGGTTGTGCCGATGCAGAATTCTTTGAATCTGGCGGCAGTGATACCTGATTCGAAACTGGAGATAATAGAAGGCGGCGGACACATGGCGTTCGTCGAGCAAGCGGCGGAATTCAATCGCCGCGTCAATGATTTTTTGAGTTGACCTATGCCAAATGCAAAGATCGTCGGCACCGGAATATATGTGCCGGAGAAAGTGTTGACGAATGAAGACCTGAGCCGAATGCTCGGCGAAGACATTACGGAATTCGTGACGCAGAACCTGGGCATCTACGAGCGGCACATTGCCGCAGAGGATGAAAGCTCGGCCGACCTTGCCGAACATGCCGCAAAAGCCGCTTTGCTGGACGCCGGATTGGAGGCCGCTGACCTTGACCTGATAATCGTCGCTACAGATACCGGCGAATATCTGTCGCCGGCTACTTCGGTGGTCGTGCAGTATCGCCTTAAGGCGATCAATGCCGGTACTTTTGACACGAATTGTGCCTGCGCCGGATTTGTCACCGCGTTAGACATTGCCGGCAAATATATAAAAGCCGACGAGAACTACAAGAACGTTTTGGTTATCGGTGTCTATGCAATGTCCAAATTCATGGATTTCACCGAAAAGAAAACAGCGACGATATTTGCTGACGGCAGCGGAGCTATTGTTCTTCAGGCAACCGACGAGAATGTAGGTGTGCTGGCATCGAAACTCGAAGCTTACGGCGAATATTTTGATAGCCTAGGCATACTGGCCGGCGGTACCAAAATGCCGATCACACAAGCTGTATTGGATGAAGGCTATTATAATAAGGTCCGTTTCGCCAAAAAGGTTCCGCCGGAATTGAATATCGATGGCTGGCAAAAGATAGTCGGTGTTGTGATGGACAGGGCCGGGCTGAAAAAGGAAGATGTGGACCTTTTTCTGTGGACCCAGGTGAACCTTTCAACTATTAGGATCGTGATGGAAGCAATGGGTTTGCCGTGGGAAAAAACACATACCATTATGCAAAAGTGGGGCTATACGGGTTCGGCTTGCATACCGATGGTCCTGCACGACGCCATTGCGGCCGGTAAGCTGAAACGCGGCGACGATATAGTCTTTTGCGCTTCTGGCGGCGGCGTGAATATGGCGGCACTGGCATTCAGATATTAGCCGGGCGCGGATTACCGCCATTCAAGATCAAATGCTGTACCAGAATGTTTATAGCCTGTTTCGTTCGCAATGCGCCAAATACGGTGAAAAGCCGGTATTTTATACAAAAAGCGGATCCGGGTGGAGCGTTCAAACATGGGCCGAATTTGAAGAAAGGACGCTCGCATTGGCATGTGCATTCCTCGCCAAAGGCTTGAAGCGCGGTGCAAGCGTAGCGATCCTTGCCGGCAATGTTCCGGAATGGACAATAGCTGATATTGCCGCTATCGCCGCCGGCGGCGTTGGGGTGGGCATCTATCCGACAAGTTCGCCGGAACAGTGTGCGTACATCATTGAACATAGCGATGCAGAATTTGTGATAACTGATAGCCGAGCCCAATTGGCAAAGGTGGCGTCCTCTAAATTTGAAAATGTTCGCGAGATATTGTGTATAGAAGACGGCAGTTTTGAAAGGTTTTTGGATCTCGGACGCGAACACCACAGCGAATACCTGCCGCAGGTGGAGGCGATCGGCGGATCGCTGCATGCCGAAGACATAGCGATCATGGTCTATACGTCCGGTACCACGGGCCGGCCCAAGGGGGCTATGCTTTCGCATCGGTATGTGCTCAATAGCGTCGAATCGCTGCGGCTTTCCGTGCCGATATTCGATACGGACGTCTCATTTTCGTATTTACCGGGCTGTCACGTGGCGGAACGGATCTCAGGTATTTACAATCGATTGTATAATGGTACCTCCGTTCATTTTGTTGACGACCTTTCGCGGCTATATGAATATATGCTCGATGTTCGGCCGACAGTTTTCGCCAGCCTTCCGCGGTTTTTTGAAAAGATGCATTCGGCGATCGTGCTGAAGCATACCAAAGGGACTATCGAACCGCAGGCCGTAAAAGATGGTTTCGGCGGGCGAATTCGGCTGCTGACCTCCGGCGGGGCACCGCTGCCTACGGAGATCGCACAATTTTTTGCAAATGCCGGCGTACCGATCTTGCAGGCATACGGGCTGACGGAGAATATCTGTGCGGCATTCAACACGTTCGAACATCTCGAGTTTGGCACGGTCGGGCGCCCGATGCCGATGTGTGAGATAAAAATAGCAGCCGATGGTGAAATACTGATCAGCGGCCGTTTGATGTTTTCAGGCTACTATAAAGAGCCGGAAAAAACGGCGGAAATGTTCACGGATGACGGCTGGCTGCTGACCGGCGACCTTGGCGAATTGGATGAGGACGGATTTTTAAAGATCACCGGCCGGAAAAAGGAAATGATAGTACTTTCTTCCGGAAAGAATGTGGCACCGGCACTGATCGAAAACATGATCCGGGAATCACATTTGATCAGTCAATGCTTTGTTTACGGTGATGGGCGCAGCTATTGTGTGGCGCTGGTGACGCTGAATCCGGCGGAAGCCGCGTTTGCGGGCACCTACGCCGAGATGGCCAAATCGGAAGCGATGCGGGCGGCCGTTGAAAAGATAATCGCGGCAGCCAATGCTCGAGTTTCAAACAGCGAACAGGTAAAGCGTTTTGCCATTTTGGAACGCGATCTAGATGCCGAACACGACGAAGTGACACCGACGATGAAGCTTAAACGAAAGGTTGTCGCCGGGAATTTCAAGGAACTTTTGGAGAAATTATATGAAAGCTAGAGCAATAATGCTGTTGATTCTATTGGGTTTGACCGCTGCCGCGGGGTCGGCACAGGCGCCTCAGGAAAAATTTGCCACTGTATTCGGGGCAAAGGTCCGTTATGTGGAGGCCGGCGATGCTTCGAAACCGACCGTTATTCTTATTCACGGGCTCGGCGGCAGCACTGATTCCAGCTGGCCGCTGACGATCGGCGGGCTTTCCGGCCAATATCACGTTATCGGCATCGATCTGCTTGGTTTCGGAAAATCTGATAAGCCTTTCATCAACTATCGAATAGATCTGTTCGTTGATCTGCTCGATAAATTTATGGCAGAGACGAAGATCGAAAAGGCATGTTTCATCGGCAATTCGATGGGCGGCTGGATAGCAGTGAATTTTGCGGCAAAATATCCGGCAAAGGCCCACAAACTGGTGCTGGTGGACGCCGGCGGCTATGCTCCGCCTCCCGGTTTTGATTTCGGCACCTTGGCGCTGAACATGAATCCATCAACGCGCGAAGGCATTCGGCAAGGTGCCAAGTTGTTGTTCGCTAATCCCGCATTTTATTCGAGCGATGCGGCTATCGACGCCATGATGGCTGCGCGCATCGCCGCAAATGATGGATATGCGATACAAACTATGATCCGAAACGCCCAATATGCGAACGAATATTTTGATGAAACGGTCAAAAAACTTAAGCTTCCGGTGCTGGTCGCGTGGGGCAAACAAGATGGAATAACGCCGCTCGTGATAGGCGAAAAGCTGCATCAGGATATTGCCGGGTCCGAGCTTGCCGTTTTTGATCAGGCCGGACATTTTCCACAGGTGGAAAAAGCTGCCGAATTCAACAAAAAGGTTCTCGAATTTCTGGCAAAATAATTGGATATGACACTGAATATAGGAGATATGTTCTCCACCACACGCAAGGTAACTGATGAATTGATCCGCCAATTCGCAGACGTTTCGGGCGATAGGAATCCGATCCATTTGGACGACGAATTTGCCAAAACTACACAATTCGGCAAAAGAATAGCGCACGGCATGCTAGGAGCCGCTTTTATATCGGCGGTGCTTGGTTATGAAATGCGCGATCAAAAGGTGGTCTATCTCTCACAATCGCTGCAGTTTTTGAAACCGGTATTTCTTGACGATATGGTCAGCGCCGAAGCTACTGTGACAAAGATCCGCGAAGATAAACCGATCGTGACGCTGGAAACGATATGCAAAAATCAGGATGGCGACGTACTTATCAAAGGCGAAGCCGTGGTATTGCTGCTTTCATAAAACACGGGTGATAGATAGATGATGGAACACGAACAGAGAACACCGGCATATTCGTGGTACGCCCTGGCATTGTTGATGGCCGTGTACGTCCTGAATTTTTTGGACCGAACCATCATTTACATCTTGTTTCCATTGATCAAGAAGGAAATGGAGTTTTCCGACGCGCAGCTTGCTATGCTCGGAACTACGTCGTTCGTCATCTTTTACACCGTGCTCGGAATTCCTTTCGGCTGGCTTGCCGACCGCACATCGCGCACAAAGATAATAGCTGTCGGTGTGGTCATTTGGAGTCTGTTTTCGGGGCTGACAGCCTTTGCAAACGGGTTCTGGACCATATTCGCATGCCGTGTAATGGTCGGCGTCGGCGAAGCGACGCTCGGACCGGCGGCGATATCGCTGCTCGCAGACTATTTTCCGCCGGAGCGGCGGGCAACAGTTACAAGCATCTATTCGATGGGCATCGCCATCGGGGCCGGCTTTGCCGCATTGCTCGGCGGTGCGCTCAGTTCTTACGGTTGGCGGCCGGCATTTATGATCATCGGCTTTCCCGGCATCCTCTTTGGCCTAATGGTGTATCTTTTGCGCGAACCGGCACGAACAATGCCGGCGGCAACCGGAGAAACTACGGCGTCAAAGGGGCCGGGTTGGCGGAAGCTGATAACCGATCCGGCATTTATTCTGATATGTCTCGGTTATGCTTTGCTGGGTCTGGCGACCAACAATCTTTCTATCTGGGGAGCAACATTCTATTCGCGTTTGCACAAATTCGATCTGCCGACGATCGGCTATTTTGGTGGTGTGCTGACCCTCGCTGCGGGCATTCCCGCAACACTTTTCGGCGGTGTGATCGCCGATAAGTTCAAGCAGAGATTTCCGGGCGGTCGTATGCTTTACGGTTCGCTACTGTCGCTTTTTTCCGCGCCGCTATGGCTGCTGCTTATCTATACGGATAATGTGTATTTGATCTTGCTCGCTAATTTTCTGCTGCTTGCCGCGGCTCTTTCCTGGCTCGGGGCGGCGGCGGCGGATGTGACAGAGATCGCGGGCCCGCACCTGCGCGGTGTTGCGGTAGCCATCTATTTCTTTTCGGTCAATATCGCCGCTTACCTTATCGGATCGAACCTGATCGGCTATCTAAGCGACCATTTCGGGGCAACGGCGGCTCCTGAGATGCTCCGCTATGCTTTGCTGGTGTGCCCGGTGGCGTGCATATTGGGCTTTTTATGCCTGACTGCAGCTCGAAGATCCTATAATGCGTCCGGGCGCGCATAAAAAACCCGACTTAAGATAAAGCAGGTACTTATCACAGATCTCTTGGAAAGCTTTTCCGAACCGCTCGCCGTCATTAGACCGGCAGTGGTTCCAGGTCTAACGAAGAAGACTTGCTGTCAAAAGCACCGCTATCAGTGCCAATGCAACAAATACATTGTTACGAAATTCGATCCGCGTCAGCATAGGTTTTCTTTTATGGCTATAGAATGTCGGCCGCAAAGGGACCAAGCTCGATGATAAACCAATCTGCGAAAATGTCAACAAGTTTAAACGTTTTTCAAGCCATCAAGAGGTAAACTCCACGCTGTAGAATAATTTTCCGCCAAAAGTCGCGTAGAGAAACGTCTTGTTCTATATTCGAGATCAGGGAGACAATAAATGACAACAGTATATGCAGAAGGTTCGGCCGTGACCTGCGGCTATTGCGGAAAAGAAACGAGCGTTAATTTTATAATGGAACGCGAAAATGGTGCCAGCTATGACCTGAAATGCTTTCACCGGAATGGTATTTGTCCGACGTGCGGAGCCTTAGCACGCGATATCAGCGAAGAACTCGAAAAGGTTCAGCCGCTGTGTGGTGTTTGCGATGCGGACGAACTTGCCGCCCGCCTTGCCGAAGATGATGATTAGCCGGCGATCACGGCTTTACACAAACGCTTTCATAAACAGCACCGCTGATGGAACCTGATCTGACCGCATTTCGGTTGGCGGCCGGTGTCAATTTGGCTACGCTGCCTTTGACAAGCTCGTCCGCCGAATTATATAGGATAGTGTTATCGACCTTAACGAAACGGGAGCGACAATTGACCGTCACGGATTGAAGGGCATAGGCGGTTTCCGCGGGCAGCGAATATTGACGGTTGAAAACCGCCGTTTTGTTGGGCAATATCTTGATCCACAATTCGAACAATGAATCGGATGTTTCGCGGATGCCGCGAGATCGCAGCTTGAAACCTTGGTCGCCGGTAACCCCCGGGCCCATCTCGGACCAAAACTCGGCCGGAAATTTGCCGGTGCCTGTTTTGGGAGCAATGATCGATTGGCCATAGGACACCGCGGCAAAAAGCACTACGAAAAGGGGAAGTGTAAATCTCATAAAGCACAATATCGCTTACAATGGCCGGGTTTGCAAATGCAGACAACGCGGCATTCGACAAAGGGAGGCATTTACGATATGTTTTCGTTTGTTGTTAAAAGTTTTAACTCGCCTGTTTTAACGCATGGGATCAGAAAAGAAAAGTAGTGTAAAAATGGTCGATATCAACGACATTCGTGATATCAACCAAACGGTATTGCTGCATTTGATAAGAGAAATGCAGCCGATCTCGCGGGTGGACATTGTGCGAGCCACGGGACTTCGCCCCGGAACGGTGTCGTCAATAGTTAACCGGCTGATCAAAAAAGGCGTCATATATGAAGGTGCCGAGGGGCCATCCAGCGGCGGCAGAAAGCCGACATATTTATATATCAATGCCGAAAATGCATATGTGCTAGCTGTTGATATAGGCGTCCGAGAAACGGTTTATGCGGTAAGCGATTTTAACGGACGGATCCTGAAGCAAAAAGCTGTGCTGACCGAAGGGCAACCGGTCGAATTCTTGGAAAAGCTGTGTGCGGAGATCCAAAAGACCGTTAAAACCCACTACGCCCGTTCGAAATTTGCCGCAGTAGGCGTTAGTGTTCCGGGTCTGATCAAGCGCGAAAGCGGCGAGATCGCCGTTTCACCGAATCTTGGTTGGGACGACCTGCCCGTCAAACAGATATTCGAAAAAAAGCTGAAGCTGCCGGTACATGTCGAGAACGACGCCAATGCCGCCGCTTTTTCGGAACTTTGGTATGGCCCGTTGGACGAGATCCGGGTGCAGACATTGCTCTATATATTGGTCGTTGACGGCCTCGGGACGGGACTGATAATCAACGGGGATCTACATGTCGGTTCAAAGATCGGAATGGGCGGTTTCGGCCATATGTGTATCGAACCCAACGGAGAGGTTTGTTCGTGCGGCCGGAAAGGGTGCTGGGAAACACTTGCTTCCGGCAGCGCCACAGTTTCTCGGTATAAAAGGCTGATGAGCAACCGCGAAGATCCGGTTGCGGCTTCTGTAACAGATATTATTACGCTGGCCAACCGCGGCGACGAGAAGGCTCTGGCGGCTCTGACAGCTACCGCAGAGTATCTGGGCGAGGGCATCGCAAGCGTTGCCCATGGCCTCAGCCCGGAAGTGGTAGTTGTTGGCGGCGATATTACCAAGGCCTGGGACATCTTAGAACCGGTTATCAAAGAAAAGGTTCGCAGCCGGTATATTCTGCCGCACATTTCGCCGATCGACATCAGGCCGGCTAGTGTGGAAAACCCGAGCCTATTTGGGGCGATCCCGATCGCCTTGCAAAACTATTTTTAGTTGAAAGCGGCAGCTCCACGGATCGGATCTTTATTGGTCATACCAATTATTTTTTCTCTTTCCCCTTAATCTGTATTGACAAGAAATGCCGGTGATGGTAAAACTTGAAATTACCCGAAACTTATTCTTCGGTAAAAATAAAGTTTTCAGCTCGGTATTCACTGAATCGATCGGCACAAGCAGCCACGGTTGAAAAAGTGCATCAAGAAAGATGCAGCTCTTGCTTTGCCACTTAGACGCGGCTCAAGATTAACCATACTGTGTTATGAACCTTTCTGTACTTGACCAGATCATCGTCGTTTTGTACCTAGCCGCGATCATGGGCATCGGATTTGCCATGAAGCGCAAGGCCGCAAAGGGAATGTCATCGTATTTTTTGGGCGGCAGGCAATTGCCGTGGTGGGCGCTGGCAATGTCGGGTTCATCGAGCTATTTCGACATTACGGGAACAATGTGGATCGTATCCACCTTCATCCTGCTGGGCCTCAAGGGCATGTGGGTGCATTGGTTATGGGGGTTTCCGATAACCGCCTTCTACTTGGCGTATATGGGCCGCTGGATCCGGAGTTCGGGGGCGATGACGGGTGCCGAATGGATGAAAACGCGGTTTGGTGACGGAAAGGGCGGCGATATAGCCCGGCTGTCATATACGCTGTTCGCGATCCTGACCATTACCGCTCTATTGGGCTACGGTGCGATCGGTATGGGCAAATTCGGTTCGATCTTTTTGCCGTTCTCACCGTTCGTATGTGCGGTGCTCATATTGGGTGTGACCGGGCTCTATGTGGTGGCCGGCGGCTTTCACGGCATCGTACGCGTTGAGATATTGCAAACTATTGTGCTGAGTGCCGGTGCGATCGTTTTTGCGATCATCGGATTCATGCATTTTGATGCCGAACGCTTCCATGCATTGGTCCCTGCTTCTTGGTTCAGCATACAACCGGTCATGCATATACCGGAGTTGGCAAATGCGACGGTGGGTAAAGAATATGCTTTCTTCGGTGCGCTGACCGCGGTTTGGGTTCTAAAGGGATTTTTGCTGTGTTTGAGCGGGCCCGAACAGCTATACGACTTTCAACGGTTTTTGGCGGCGAAGGATGAACGCGATGCTTCAAAACTTGGAGCTTTATGGGGAGCCATCCACACGGTCCGGTGGTGTTTCGCGATGGCGATCGCGGTAATGGCGATAATGGGTATCGGCAATGCGGTACTTGATGAAAAGCTGCGGGCGGACCCGGAAACGGCCTTGCCGCTGATCATTGGTTCAATGTTGCCGGTCGGTTTGGTTGGGTTTATGCTGGCAGCTCTGCTTTCCGGATTTTTGGCGACATTTTCTTCGACGGTCAATGGCGGGGCGGCGTATTTGGTAAAAGACGTCTATCAACGCTATATCAACCCCCAGGCCGATGATAAGACCCTGATCAAGGCAAGTTATATCTCGTCTTCCCTGCTGATCATTTCGGGCATTATCATTTCGTATTTCGGCAGTTCGATCGATGCTGCATTCACCTGGATATTCGGCACGTTGGCGGCCGGCATTCTGCCTCCGAACGTTCTTCGCTGGTATTGGTGGCGTCTGAACGGCTATGGTTATGCGGCAGGTGTTTTTGGCGGAATGGCACTTTCACTGGGACAGATCGTATATGATTCGGTCTCAGGAGCCCCGCTGCCGCTGTACATTGGCTTTCCGGTGATCGCGTTGGCTTCGACGGTGGTCACGATCGCGGCTTCGCTGCTTTCGGAACCGACGAATCTGGAAACGCTGAAAAATTTCTATAGCAAAGTGCAGCCTTGGGGGTTTTGGGCACCGGCAAAAACGGCCATCCTAAAGGAGGAGCCGCAATTCAGGCGCCGCATTTCTTTTGCATTAGAAGCATTCAATACGATCGTTTCGATGGTGGCGATAACGTGTCTGTACGTCTCAATGCTATATCTGGTGTTGAACCAATTGGCGGTCGGATTTGGTCTGGTCAGCGTTACGTTGGTGTGCTGTGTCGTGTTGTATTTTTCGTGGTACAAAACCCTTCCGCCGCCCGGTCCGCCCATCGGTGAGGACGATGGCGAGGGAGCAATGCCGACCACGGAATTAAAAGAGGAGGCCGCATGAGATTTGACGGAAAAGCGGCAATAGTGACGGGCGGGGCACTAGGCATCGGGCGTGCGGCGGCGGAGCTGTTGGCAGAAAGGGGAGCCGGCGTAGCCATTTTTGACTGGGACGAAACGGCGGGTGCCGAAGCGGTCGAAGCGATAAAGGCAAAGGGTGGAAAAGCCATTTTCGCTAAAGTGAACGTGGCGGAGGCCGGGGCGGTGCAGTCTGCGGTCGAAGAAGCCGCCGGCGAATTTGGCCGCCTAGATGCATTGATCGTCAGCGCGGGCATACAGCGGTACGGTACGGCGACAACGACAAGCGATGAGCAATGGGACGAAGTGCTTAGCGTAAACTTGCGGGGTGCATGGAACGCGGCACGGGCGGTAATACCCTATCTGCAAAAGCAAGGCCGGGGCTCGATCGTCAATGTTTCCTCTGTGCAGGCATTGGCGAGCCAGCAAAATGTTTTGGCATATACCGTAAGCAAGCATGCGTTGCTGGGCCTGACGCGGTCGATCGCGATGGACTACGCAAAGCAGCAGATCAGGGCAAACGCGGTTTGTCCGGGAACGGTCGATACGCCGATGCTGAAGTGGGCGGCATCGCTTGATCCGGATCCGCAATCGGTTTACGACGCATGTAAGGCGATGCATCCGCTGGGACGGATCGCAGAGCCGCGAGAGATAGCAGAGATAGCGGTATTTCTCGCTCACGAGAGCTCTTCGTTCGTTACCGGTTCGATATGGACGGCAGACGGCGGATTGCTGACACAGATCGGCGGTGTGCCGCAAACCAGTTGAAAATGGCCGTTTCTTAAGGCGGTTAAAAACAAGGACGATCCTAACCAAAAAGAGGTACTGAAATTTTTATGAGCAATGCAGCAGAAAATGCCCATCCGCCGGTGACGGCCTACGATCCGCCGCCGGGACTGAATGCGGCGATGGCAAAAATACCACTCGTGGAAGCGAATCGTTCGCTGAAAAAGGTTGGATATCTGACCAACTACAGTTTTCATATCTGGTATCAGATCGTTATCGAAATATTAAAGCGCCGCGGTGAGCAGTACGGTGTTGAGGTCGTCATTCGCGATGCGGAACTCTCGATCGAAAACCAGATCGAACAAGCCCGCCAACTGGTGGAAGAGGTCGATGCTTTGATCCTCACGCCGGCCAATACGACGGGATTGGAACCGATCTTGAAGATCGCCGAGAAGGCGGGTAAACCCGTTTTGGTCGAAGCGAATCCGGTCGAGGGCATGGAAACGATGGTGGCGATCTGCGATTACGATGCCGGCTATGACCTTGGAATTTGGGTAGGAAAAAATGTGACGAACGCCGATGGATCGCCTCTACGCATCCTCGATGTCGGCTTGCCGTGGCTGCGGCCGTGTTTGCTGCGAAGCGAAGGGTTTGTCGAAGGCGTTCGATCCGTCCAGCCAAACGCAGTGCTGACGGCATCTATCAATGGCGAAGCAACACCCTCGATAGCAAAGAAGATAGCCCACGAAACGCTTGCTGAAAAAGGCGATGTGGACGTTATCTTTGCAATGGACGACGAAACCGCACAGGGTGCCTATCAAGGCTATCTGGCGGCAGGATTCGAGCCGGATGCCGTGACGATCGCAGGTTTTGGTCTATCGGGCGACGCGGAAAAAGACTGGATGATGCGGCGAGAGGCTTTGAAGGTGAGCGCGGCGATGTTCCCGGAATACGTAGGGCTTCGCTGCATGGACGGTATCGTGCGGCTATTTGACGGCCAAAGCGTATCGGACCGCGACGTAACGCCATCCATACCGGTGACGGCAGATGTGCTGGAAAAATATTACACACATGAAAACGGCATCTGGACGCCGGATTTCGAAGCGATCGCGGCCATTGAAACAAACAGCGGCTGCAGAAAAGTTTAAGGGGGATCGTAAGGAAGTTTTCGGAGGATTCAAATGAACATTCAAGCAATAGTATATATGAAAAGAGCGATCTCCCTGTTGGTCATCGCAGTTTTTACGGCGATGGCGGCAATGGCGCAATCGAATACAGGTTCGATAACCGGCGTGGTCACCGACCCGAACGGCGCGGTGGTGGCGAGTGCAACGATCACGATCATCAATCAAGGAACGAATGAGCGGCGGACGGTGACCACGGAGGCTGATGGCCGGTATGACGTGCCGTCGCTGGCGACAGGCATCTATTCGGTCGAAGCCACGGGTAGCGGATTTCAGACGACGACACGCAAAGATCTGCGTTTAGCGGTAGGCGAACGCGCACGTGTGGACGTAACAATGGCCCTTGGCGGCGTCGATGCCGTGGTCGAAGTGGTAAACCAAACACGCATTGACACGGAAACATCGACCATCGGTGATACGATAAGCCTTGAGCGAATAACGGATAATCCGGTGAACGGCCGTGATTTCACACAGCTGTTGGCGACCATTCCGGGTTCGGTGCAGACCACCAATCAATTTCAGACAAGCATCAACGGCATACCTTCGACCTTCGGCGGTTCCAGCGTGCTGGTTGACGGCGTTGATGCCAGCCGTGTTGATGTGAACGGAACTTCGAATGTGCTTGGCCGTGTCGAATCCCGCGTTAATCGCGTCAGCATGGACAGCATTCAAGAAGTGCAGGTCGTCGAGCAAAACTATTCGGCACAGTATGGGCAAGCAATGGGAGCGGTCATCAACCCGATCACCCGCTCTGGTACCAATAGCTTTGCCGGGAGCGTTTTTGATTATTTCCGTAACGAAGGCTTGGATGCCCCCGACGCCATCGGCGGACTGCAGCGTTTTCGTCTGAATCAATTTGGCGGGAATTTCAGCGGTCCGATCAAAAAGGACAAGGTCTTCTTTTTCGCTAATTACGAAGGCGTCCGACAAACCCGCGGACAAACATTCAATGTTCTGACCTTTACGCAGGGCTATCGTGATTCGATGGTTGCGGCGACACGTCCGCTGGTCGATACGCTTCCCCTGCCGCAGCGGCCTTTTAATGCAAATCTAGGTTGGTACACCGGCCAACGGGTCGGCGATCTTGATGAAAACACGGGTTCGGTGAAGATCGACTTTTTGCAGAACGATAAGAGCCAATTTTCTGTTCGCTACAATATCAATGATTCGAATACGGGCACACCGTACGGTATTGGAACGGATCAATATGCGGATGCCAAGCTGCGGACACAACTTTTGAAGGTGTCACACAATTATGCTTTTGACGGAGCCACATCGAACGAATTTGGTTTTGGCATCAATCATAATTACACCGATGTCGGTGCGGGAAGTTCGAATATTCCGCGGATGAGCTTCATTTTCGTGAATGCTTCGATCAACGGACCGGGGCCGGCCCAATTCGAGCAGGAACGCACGGGCGTGGTATATCATTTTCTGGATACGCTTTCGATGGTACGCGGCAACCATTCGCTCAAAATGGGCGCGGACATTCGTTTGAATCGTCGATCGGCTATGGTCGGAGCACAAGACGTCTTCACATTTTTCGGCGAAGCGGAATTGGCGCAAAACCAGCCGTTCATTATGGACCGGACGGGCCATCCGAGACTTGATTACGCTAATGAGAATTTTTCATTCTTTGTAAACGACGATTGGAAAGTGCACCCGCGGCTTTCGCTTAACCTTGGGCTGCGGTATGAAGTTAGCACGGTGAGCCGTGAAAAGAACGGGCTGCTGCAGAATTTCGACCTGGCGACGCTGTCATATACGGCACCCGGCGAAAAGATCCACGATGTGGACAAGAATAATTTTGGCCCGCGCGTCGGATTTGCTTTTGACGTATTCGGCGACGGTAAGACGGTCTTGCGAGGCGGCTATGGCATCTTTTACAATCGCGAGCTTCCGGCCAGCTTTGGTTCACCGGCGGCAAACTCGTTCCCGCAGATATCGACAGACATCATTACCGCTCTGTTCTTTTGCGGTGTAACGACTGCCCAATGGGGCTATCCGGTCCAGCAAGCGGCATTTGTTTGCTCCCAAAGCAATGCATATGTTATCGAAAAGGACCTGAACACGGCGATGGCTCAGCATTGGTCGCTGAACCTGCAGAGAGATCTCGGTTTCGGCACCTTGAGCGTCGGCTATGTCGGCAACCAAGTAACGCATATTTTGACTGACGGCGTGGTTTCGCCGCGGAACATCAACCGCAAGAGCATTGCTGATGGAACGACCCGTCCGATATCTCAGGCATGGGGCGATATATATCTGGTCGGCGGATACCCGCAGGCGAATTACCACGCTTTGCAGGCAACATTGAAGCGTAATTTTGCAAAAGGATTTCGCTACAACGCAAATTACACGTGGGGCCACGCGATCGATAACGCGATCGGTTTCTTCAAAGACTATCAGGACCCGAACAACGCGGCGGCGGAACGGGCAAGTTCTGACGCAGACGTTCGTCACAATTTCTCATTCGACGCCGGTTATGATCTGCCGCTTCGCAGCTGGTTCGGCGGCGGTGCAAAATGGCTGGTCGATGGCTGGCAGCTTAATACGATCACACAGATCCGCAGCGGTTTCCCTATTAACGTGACGGAAACGGGCGGAACGTTTGGCGGATTTGCCCGCCGACCGAATGTAGTGAACGGAGCAGACCTTTACTGCTCGAATTATTCGGTGCCGAATTGCCAATTCAATGCAGCCGCATTTTCAACGCCGGCGGCAGGTGTTTATGGCAATGCCGGACGCAATCTGCTGCGGGGGCCGAATTTTGCACAGGTCGATGCATCGCTCGGAAAGAACACGCGTTTTTCAGAGCGTTCTTCGCTGCAGCTTCGGCTTGAGGTATTCAACTTGTTCAATTTCAAGAACTTTGCTGATCCTTCGGGCGGTTTGAGCTGTGCGGGTTCGGTAGGTTCGTGTTCGCTGTTCGGTGTAAGCACATCAACGGTCGGCAATCAGCTTGGCGGATTGCTGGGATTTGGCGGACCGCGGCAGATACAACTTTCGGCGAGATTCAATTTCTAGCCGATGAAGTCACGGGGCCGCCTTTTGACCAGCGGCGGCCCTGTGTTCTATTAAAGAAATCATATCTACTTCCCGGAGGCTTTCATAGTAAATACGGATGGATCTTAAAAACGCTTTTGGCGCCCTTTTCATAGCAGCGATCTTCTTTTTATGCGCTACACCGAGCTTTTTCGCACAGGCTAAACTGCCGGAAAGCCCGATCAAGACGATCTATGTAGTTCCTTCATCGCATTATGATTTCGGATTTGTCGAACCGCCAAGTGCGATCCGCGAAAGGGCCGCTCGCCATATCGACGAAGTGTTGCGGATGGCCGAAGAGCATCAAGATTTTCGGTGGACCATTGAAAGCGTCTGGCAGCTGAATGAATGGCTGAAAAGGCAAAAAAAACCGACATCCGTCCTGCCTAAAGATAGGGACAAGATCGCCCGCCTAATGGCCCAGATCCGTTCGGGCCGCATCGTTCTTTCGACGGCTTGGGGCAGCATGCATACCGATTTTCTCGGTGCCGAAGAGCTGAACCGCCTGCTTTACGATTACACCAAAATAGCAAAGACCTACGGCATAAATTCAGAAATAGCGTACATGAACGACGTGCCCGGGCATCCTTCGACTGTTGCGTCGATGCTGGCAGACAGCGGCACCAGATATTTAGTGACCGGTGCCAATACGTTCATCAACAGTTCGACCGATCTGGCACCGGGTAAAGTGCCTTTCTACTGGCAAGCACCCGATGGCAATAAGGTCCTATTGTGGATCAGCCAGAGCAATCGCGGAGCCTATGTCGAAGGTTTAACGCTTTTCTATTTAGATCCCTATACGCTCGATCCTTACACGGACCGAACATCTTTCGATATGTTCAACCCGGAACTCGCCGGCACGAAAAGCGATATAGAAGTGATGGAGATCGGCGTAACGGATCTGTTGAACTATTACAACAAGGCCGGTTACAAATACGACGCCGTAATGGCAATGTACGCCCACGACTTTCTTGAACCGACATCGGTTGCCAATCTTGAAAAGGCGGCTAAAATGTGGAATTCGAAACACGACGAAGTGAAAATACAGATCGCGACCCCGATCGAATTCCTGAAATATATCGAACAGAAATACGGTTCGCAGATCCCGACGTACAGAGGCGATTGGTCCGGTCTGTGGTCTGAGGCCAAGACCGCTTCGCCGCGGGTGAGCGCGAGAGCTAGATATGCTCATGACAACGCGCCCGCCGCCGAAGCTTTATGGAGCGCTCTAGCGATGACGCGAGGCCTGGCTGCCCCGGAAGGCAATTTTACCGATATTTTCGATCTGATGTTCACCTATGATGAGCACAGCGGTGCGGGAAATACGGGATGGCCGCAATTGAACAGCAGCCAACCGCTGGCAGATCAAAATCGAGAATATGTGGAGATCACCGATCGAGCTAAAAAAGAGGTCGATGAACTTTATCGCACGGGAATAAAGGCCCTGTCAGATCCCTCGCGGTTTGATGAGAGCCAACCGGCCGCTAAAAATTCGACCGTTCCGATCATGGTGTATAACGGTCTTTCGTGGCCGCGGACGGACACGGTCACGGTAAAGCCGCCGGTTGATGGTGTTGCGATAACGGCAATACGCGAAGCCGCAACGGGTACGCCGGCCCCTTTTGACATCGACGAAAACGGCAACGCTGTATTCATTGCAAAGAACGTTCCATCAATGGGTTACACGACCTTTGAAGTTGAAACGGTGCCGGGCCCATCGCGGACAACACTAAGGACGGTGGTTGGAACGGCGACGGAAAATGCCGAATTCAAGGTGGCAATGAATGCCGACGGCACTATCCATTCAATATTTGACCGAAAGGCGAATCGAGAGTTGGTCAATGCGGCCGGCGAGCGTCCGTTCAACGACCTGCTGCGGGTCGAAGGTGCCGAAGCTTCGCGGGTCAGCTATCCGGTTGTGCCGAAAATAGTGGTCAAAAAGGGCCGTCAGATGACAGAGATCTCGGTAATTCGCGAACGTTCTGCATTTCCGGTCACACGGATAACGCTTCAGGACGGGCTTGGACGCGTCGATCTGCGAAACGAATTGGACGAGATGCGGCTGCCGATGGTGGGCGGAAACAACAATTGGCACGATTCTTATTATTTTGCGTTTCCTTTCAATATTTCAAAAGACGGGTTAAAGGTAATGCGTGGCGGCCAGCGGTGGTTCGACCGTTTTCCGGATGACTACTTGCCGGGCGCCCGTTGGGATTCTGTCACGACGCAGCATTCCATCGGTTTGACCGACGGAAAATCGAGCGTTTTGCTCGCTCATCGACAATCTTTTCATTGGGTCTATGCCGGGTTTGTCGCGACAAAGGTAAGAGAAAAAAATGCGTCTCCAGAATTTCCCGCGATGTATTCGGGGAAGTTTCCGCTACCGGAAGCGACGATATATTCGCGGGCGGTGCGCTACGGAACACAGGCAGACACACATGATCTGGGCATTATCAATGTGCCGACGGTTGAACCCGGGCGCAGCAAAGAGCCAATGGTATTTGAATATTCGATATCGGGCGGCGCGGTGTTCGACCCCGTGCCGGCTTGGCAGATGGGGGGCGGGTTCAATATGCCCTTGCGTCCGCAATACATTGGCGTGCTGCCGAACGAGAAAAGCCGCGGGTTCTTTGCCGCCGATCAACCGAATGTGCAGATCGTGGCGGTAAAAACGCTGACGGAAAATGTAGTACGCGGCGAGGTCAGTGCTTCGCCGCTGACACCCAAGAACAATAAAGTTTTCATCATCCGCCTCCAGGAATTTGCGGGCCGGGCGACGACAACTAAGGTGACCTTGCCCGTTGCCGTAAGGTCGGCTTACCGGGTTAGCCTGACCGAGGATGTTGAACAGCAGGCTATAACCAATATCGCTCCGCTGACGGTTCATCTGCGTCCATTTCAAACAATGACGTTAAAAGTTACGATCAACTAGAGGAAAATTATGAGTAAATTCAAACGACGAGACTTTCTGAAGACCATTTCGGCGGCCGTGGCCGCTCCGGCGGTACTCGGTTCGACCGGTGTTGGAGCCCCGCTAACGATGCCGGTGCCGATGGACAATTCAAAGCCGTTGCCGGATATCCCGACGTGTGGATCGATGCGATCGGTGACAATGCCGCATAAATTCCTCGACCTGTATGCACTGCCGGGATTGACCAACCAATGGGGATGTGCTCAAGCCGCAATGGACGTAGCCGCTATTCGCAGTATCGCATTTCCACCGTTTGCCCAGGGTGAAATGAACGTTGCACCGCTCGGAGCCGGCGGCGAGCTTATGACCGGCGTGCTTTATGTTGACGAAGAATATTTTGCCGGAACGAAGACAAATATCGATTTTGTCTGGCAACCGGACCGCATCGAACGAAAGGCGGTTTACAAGGGTTTGGAACTTAGCAGTATTACGGTCGTGCCGTTCAAAACCATGTCGGTCGCCGTAAAGCTGACGGTAAAGAATATTACGAGATCTTCGCGTAAAACGGAGATCAAATTAGCCGTCAATGGCGGAGCGACCAAGAGTGTCAAACCCTGGAACGCGGCATATTCCCCGGGCGAATATGACAACGGCCGCACGGTGGACAAAGACCGAAGCGCCATCCTGTGCCGATCAAAACACACAGAAGCTTTTGTGCTGCAGGGCTCTTCGCCAAAGGCAGACAACGTACTTGCTTCGTGGCTGGTTTACAATTTTGATCTGGCCCCGGGCGAATCCCGCTCAATAACGTTCGTAAATTCGCTCGGAGCGAGCCAAGCCGATGTTGAAAAACAGTACGACGCGATCATCAACAGTTTCGATGCGGTTGCCAAAGCGACCACCGATGAGTGGAATGCCGAACTGAAAGCGGCATTTACGCCAAACAACGACCGATTTTCCGGTTACGTGCCCACTCTCGTTACCTCCGACGAGAGCGTTAAGCGCATTTATCATTCTGCAGTGATGAGTGCGCTCTTTTTCAAACGTACAACGCCGCATTCCGTCTATGGAACGACCTATGTGACGTTGGCTCCGCGGTATTGGGAAACAACAACATTCTTGTGGGACATATCGCTGAGCGCAATGCTGTTATCCATGCTCGACCCTCAGGTGCTAAAGCGGATGATGGAGACATGGATGGAGCTGGACGTTTACAAACATTTCGGTACCGAATTTTTGACCGGTGCCGGCGTGGGGCCGTGGTATTCGGTAAATGATTATGCAATGTGCCGAATGGCGAAAGAGTATATTCGCTGGAGCGGCGATAAAGCGTGGCTGGATAAAACGGTGAATGGCATGAAGGTGGCCGATCGGTTGATCGGATATGCGGAACATTGGCGCACGCTAGATACCAATAAACACGGATTGGCCGATTATGGTGGTGTGACAAATCTGCTTGAAGCGGTTTCGAGCTATGTTCACGAAGTCGCGGGGCTTAACGCCGCAAACGTACACAATCTGCGTTTTGGTGCTGAGCTTTTAGAGCATAAAGGTGACAAGGCAAAAGCCGATGCAATGCGCAAAGAAGCCGAAGAGCTAGGCAAGCGTGTGCTTGACCTTTACATTCCGGGTAAAGGTATCTGGAAATGCCGCTTGCCGGACGGCAGTTACAATGAAGTGCACCATTGTTACGATTTTGGCACCACCCTGATGAACATCGGCGATATGATGCCGGCTTCGCAAAAGAAAGAAATGGTAGATTTCTTTAAGCGTGAATTGCAGACGCCGACTTGGATGCGGGCGCTTTCCACAAAGGATCTGGATGTGACCTTCAGCATTCGGCCGGACCACCAATGGACGGGAGCCTATTGCTCCTGGCCGGCACTCGCGCTAAGCGGGTTGTTTGCGGCTGGCGAAATAGATGCCGCACACGCATGGATGAAAGGTTTGGCAACTACCAGTATGCAAGGGCCATATGCACAAGCGCATTTCACAGAGGTTTTTCACGAACCGGAATCCGGCGGCGGAGCCTTGAAATGCACCTCAGACCCGCCTTATATCAATGATTGGGCTTGTGTTTCGGGCTGTAACTATCTTGAGCCGATCGTTGATAGTGTTTTTGGTATCAATGCCGGGCTGTTTGGTGAGATGACGGCCAAACCGGCGTTCGGAAAGATGGACCCGAAGGCAAAATTGATAAATATAAATTATCAGGGCACGCCCTATATCGCCGATAAGAACGGTGTCCGCAAGGTATAAACGAATAGTTGATTTGCCGCGTAGCGGTTAAATGATCGTAGCCGTGATCTTTAACCCACGGAACAAGTTTTAGATAGGAACGCGTCGCCTCAGCGACGAATTGATGTGAGGTTGGACATCGTTCGTCGCTGCGCGGCGAGGAATTCTTTAATGACAGTTACAACGGGTTGAAAAACCCACGGCTACACTCTCAGAGCCGCCACGCGGCATTTACTAAAAAGTTATGCGAATCATTTTCACATTTATCTTTGTATTGGCAATTTCCGCGGTTTCAGCAATTGCTCAGACATCGCCGGAGCTGCTGCAGATCGGCGACCGCTATTGGATGCAGCCGGATGTCGTTTATGGTTCGGCCAACAACACACCGCTTAAGCTGGACGTTTGGTATCCGCGGGATAATGACAAACCGACGCCGACGGTCGTCTATATTCACGGCGGCGGTTGGATATTCGGGTCAAAGGAAGGCGCTGTTTATCAGCTGCTGCCATATCTGGAACGCGGATGGCGCGTCGTCAATGTCGAATATCGAATGGCGGGAAATTCTCTTGCTCCCGGTTCGGTCGAAGATACGCGGTGTGCTCTTCGATGGATCTACCGCAATGCAGCTCAGTATAAATTCGACACCCGCAAAATAGTTTTGACCGGACATTCTGCCGGCGGGCACCTTTCGTTGATCACCGGAATGCTGCCGGAAGGCACACCGCTAGACAACCGTTGTTTTGCAGATGTCAAAACGGATGTCGCGATGAAGGTTGCTGCTATCGTGAATTGGTACGGCATTTCGGATGTCAATGACCTGATCGAAGGGCCAAACGTCCGCAATTACGCAAAAATGTGGATGGGCTCCATGCCAAACGCGGCCGAGGTTGCAAAAAGTGTGTCGCCGCTAACGTATGTTCGCAAAGGACTGCCGCCGATCATCTCCATTCACGGTGATAAGGACAGCGTTGTGCCATATAAACACAGCACACGCCTGCATAAAGCACTCGATAAAGCCGGCGTACAGAATAAGCTGCATACCGTTAAAGGCGGCGACCACGGAATGTTCACCAACCAACAGTCTATCGATGCATTTGCCGAGATCTGGCCGTTCTTGGAAGCGGCCGGGGTTAAATAGAAACCGACTTAGTTCAGTTGCCGGCTTTAGCTGAATTGATAGCTTCAGCTGAATTGCCACTAGCTTTAGCTAAATTGCCACTAGCTTTAGCTAGTGGATAAATGGCACAAGATTATCTTGGGCTTTAGCCCAATAAGTCAAGTAGATATAGTGCTATGCCGTGGATAAAAATTTGGCTTCATTTTGTCTGGTCAACTAAGGATAGGTACCCCTATTTACAAGACGATATTCGCGGCAAAGTTTTTGAACATATTAAGCAAAACGCCAAAGAGAAAGGCATATTCATAGATTTTATAAACGGACATATTGATCACGTCCATTGTTTGATATCGCTCAGCGGCGACCAAACTATCGCGTGGATAATGCAGTCTATAAAAGGAGAATCTTCTTTTTGGATCAATAAAAATAAGCTGACAAAAGCCAGATTTGCTTGGCAGGATGAATATTTCGTTGCTTCCGTCAGCCCGTCGGCTGTAATGAATGTGCGGGATTACATTCGCAATCAGGAAGAACATCATAAACAGGCTGGATTTGCCGAAGAGCTTGAAAGGTTTTTGAGTAAAGCAGGATTTGAAAGTTTCAGAGAGTGATCGGGCTGAAGCCCGGATAATTTTTCTTTTTTTATGCCACTAGCTAAAGCTAGTGGCAATTGAAAGGAAGAAAAGCAAAAGCCAGCGGCAATTGAATAAATGATAAAGCAAACTTTTGTGTGATATATAAAACTTTCGTTTGTTTTACTCAATCAACTCTGAAATATTAGATTTTCCTTTGTTATCTCAAGTTTTTGCTTGGAATTTTCGATTTCTAATGATTTTATCGAATTTCTGTCCTTTATTTAGAAATTTTCACTGTTTGAAAGGATTTTTGCAGTGTTGGAGGAAATTTTGAGATAAATACTGATTTTTGGAAGAATTTTTATGAAAATTACGGATATCAAAGCAACTACCGTTACCGTGCCTTTAGAAGCGCCATTGCGCCATGCAAACGGATGCCATTGGGGCAGATTTGTGCGGACGATCGTCGAGGTTGAAACCGATGAAGGCATTATCGGTTTAGGTGAAATGGGCGGCGGCGGCGAATCTGCCGAAGCGGTGTTTCGTGCCATGAAAGGCTATCTCGTCGGCCACGACCCGGCCCGCATCGAAGAGATGCGTTTTAAGATCGCGAACCCGACCGCATCGCTTTATAACAATCGCACACAGATCCTGGCCGCGCTCGAATTTGCGTGCCTCGATATCCTAGGAAAAAAATGGGGTGTGCCGGTCTATGACATCTTGGGCGGAAAACTGCAAGATGAAGTTCCGTTCGCTTCGTATCTGTTCTTTCGCTATCCGAACCCAAAAGACGGCAGCGGCGAGGTGAGAACCATCGATCAACTCGTTGCCCATGCCAAAGATCTAAAGGAAAGATACGGGTTTACGTCGCACAAGCTGAAGGGCGGTGTTTTTCACCCCGAATATGAACTGAAAGCATATCGGGCACTGGCCGCAGCGGTGGGAACGGATAAAATGAGCGGCGATTCCTTTCGCTTTGACCCGAATGCGGCGTGGTCAACGGAACAAGCGATCTGGTTCGGGCAGAACATCGAAGATATCCGCAACGATTATTTCGAAGATCCGGCTTTTGGTCTCAATGCGATGCGGCGCGTACGCGAAATGGTCCGCATTCCGACGGCGACGAACACGGTGGTGGTAAATTTTGAACAGCTTTCGGCGAACGTGTTGAACACGGCCTGTGACGTGATCTTGCTCGACACCACGTTTTGGGGCGGGATTCGTCAGTGTGTAAAGGCCGCCGGTGTTTGCGAAACGTTTCAATTGGGCGTTGCGGTGCATTCATCGGGCGAGCTGGGGATACAACTCGCAACGATGCTCCATTTGGGTGCGGTCATCCCAAACCTAAGCTTTGCGGCGGACGCGCATTATCATCAACTCAAAGACGATGTCATAAAAGGCGGGCTGATGAAATATGAAGGCGGAAAGATCCGTGTGCCGGACGGCCCCGGTCTTGGGGTTGAACTAGATCGAGACAAACTTGCCGAATACAAAGAACTGTATGAACGGCTCGGCGGATATCCCTACGACCAAGATCCCTTGCGTCCGGGTTGGGCACCGACGATCCCGAACAACCGATGGGCCGATCCGTCCGACGGACGAACGCCCGAGATAGCTTACTAAATGAATATGATGAACCGTTAGACCGCTTTGCGGCGATTTGCAATTATGAAAAAGCATTTGTTTCTTTACGCATTCGATCTCACACTTATCTTTGCGGTCGCGGTCCAGTCCGTTTGGACGCAATGTGAGATCAATGTCGGGAAAGGTGTGCCGGCCGATGAATGGAACGAAGCATTTACTATGAACGGGCCCGGTTGGACAGGTGCCGATACAACCGTCTCTTTAGAATTGCCGAATGGCGATACGGCGTTCTTCTTCTCCGATTCGTTCATTGGTGAAGAACCGGCGATGCCCGGGGATGGCCGGGTGAGGGTGACTGGAACCGGACTTCGCATTCGCGAACCGAATTGCCTGCCGCCTTTTTGCGGCCCCGCTCCTGAGCATATTCATTATGTATATAACAGCATCGTCGTGCGTTCAAAAGACGGAAAGATGCGGACGCTAACGGGCGATAAAGACAAAAACGGCTATTCTACCGCCTTTTTCAAGCCCAATACTGATGATCCGAATGCGATGTATTGGCTCGGCGACCCGATGCTGATAGATGTTAACGGGAAGAAAAAGATCTGGATCTTTTTGAATGAGTGGAGCGTCGGCCGCCCCTTTGATAAAACGTTTTGGATAAAATACCGCGGCCAGGCCATTGCTCAGCTTGATGCAGAAACGCTTAAGCTGGAAAAGATCGTAGATCTGAAAAACAAAAGTGACGAAGCAATTTGGGGGATCTCTTTATGGCTTGATGGCAAAGATCTTTACATCTACGGAATGCGAACCGAAGGTAAGATCGCCAATGTTCAGGCATCTACGCTTGATCTAGCTAATCGATATAAAAAGCTGTACATAGCGAAGACGGATGCGGCAAAGGGTTTGGAGGCCGCAGCAGATCTAAGAAATTGGACCGTGTGGGACGGTTCAAAATGGAATGGCAACATTAACAAACGCCGGTCTCTTATACCTAAAAACGACAGCATAAGCGATGAATTGACCGTTCGGCGACTGAATATTAAAGGAAAACCGATATTTGTTGTGGTCTCGTTCGATACGTCGGTCGGTTATTCCGATTGGAAAAATCTTTATCTGTATTCCGCCTGTGCGCCCCAAGGCCCGTTCGCCGCGAAGCATCTTTTTTACACTACACCCACCGCAGGCATGAAGAAACTTCCGGGAATGATCGACGGACAGAGCCTGCAAACCGGCCTGAGTGTTTATAATCCGCATACGCATCCGCAGTTTATACAGAATGGCAAGATGCTGGTTTCGTATAACAGCAATCTTCCCTTCGGTTCAAAGCCGGGCGATTCGATATATGCAGATTTCTATCGTCCCCGCTTTGTCTGGGTGCCGATCGAGGGGCTTGAAAAATAGCGGCACCACAATCCTTGATTCGAATTATCTATTAAAACTATTTCGCCCATTCGTCAGCTATCTTTACATCTACCTTTACGGGCACACGCTTTACATATGTTTGGCCGGCAGCGACCATCGACTGTTCAAGAAGCTGTGAAATGTGCCCGGCTTCGTCCGCATTGCATTCTAAAATGACCTCGTCGTGGACAATATTGACCAAACGCCCGCCGGTACCGCGCAAAGCGTCGTGAAGCCGTCTTAATGCCAATTTGAGGATATCGGCTGAGGTGCCTTGAATAGGCATATTTATGCCGTTTCGCCTCGCTCCGCCTTTTTGGAGCCGGTCGTCTTCTTCGAAACGAAGCTTCATCAGGCGATTTGAGGCCGTGCGGGCTGCTCTTTCCGAAATGACCTTATCCCCGGCATTTCTCAGATATTCATCAAGCCCGCGAAAAGTACCGAAATATCGCCGCATTGTGTTTTCGGCCTCGTTTTGGCCCATGCCCGTAAGCATGGCAAAGCGGGAGGCCCCGATGCCGTAAACGATGCCGAAATTAAGCCGCTTCGCAAATGAACGCTGTTCATCGGTAACGTTTTCGGGTTTGATGTTGAACACCTGGGCGGCGGCCGAGGCATGAAAATCGGCACCGGAAACGAAGGCATCGATGAAACCTTGATCGGCGGAAAATTCGGCCAGAATTCGCAACTCGATCTGTGAATAATCGGCGATGACGAGCTTTTTTCCGGGCGGTGCCATAAAGCAGCGGCGATAGGCGTATTCGTGCGGTATCTGCTGAAGGTTTGGGTTAGAGCACGAAAAGCGCCCGGTGGGGGCGCCGATCTGGCGAAAATCGGCATGGATGCGTCCGGTCTTCGGTTCGATAAATTCCATTATATTCTCGCCAAAACTCGTCATCGATTTTGCCACACGGCGATAATCAAGCAATTTTTCGACGACCGGATATTTATCCGCAAGCGGCTGCAACTGCCAATTGCGGGTCGTTTCGCCGATCGGCACACCCAAATTGCGCAGAGCGTCCATTACCTGTGCCTGTGAATCAAGATTGATCTCCGGCCTGCCGAAAAGCGAAGCTTGGGCCACGCCGGAAGCGAGCAATTCCTGGAGCTGGTCGGCAGCTGCTGCCTGTTGCTTACGCACCTTCTCAAATTGTTCAAGCCAGCGTTCGCGATCAAGATAAAAGCCGTTGAGCTCCATTTCGGCGATCGGTAAAACACATTCGAACTCAAGATGGGCCACCTCTTCCAATTGGTCGGCGGCCAAACGCTCGGCGACCTGTTCGCGGAGCGCGACCATTACGGCAGCGTCGCGGGCAGCATATTCTATTTGCTGTTGTGAGAGCTCATCGGCCGACCAATCGCTGATCTGCTGCGATTTGTCGAGTTCGATGCCGGTGAAAAATTGAGCTACATCAGCCAGCGAATGGCGGCGGTCCTGGTCGCCCGCGGCGATCATCTGGCTTGCCAAAAATGTATCAAATATACCTTCGATCTCGACGCCCAAATGATGGCGAACCCACTTTACGTCAAACTTGGCATTGTGCGCGACCTTTATTTTTGATGGATCCGACAGCAGCGAACGAAGCGGGCCAAGCTCCGGGACATGACGAAGATCGCCGAGTTTTGAGAATGGCTTTAAATCGATGACCTGCGTGTTTTTACCATCGCTAAGCTGAACGAGCCGAAGATCGCCGCGGTATGGGTCAAGTTCGGTCGTTTCCGTGTCAAATCCGATAAATGTGGCGGAACTGAGCTCTTCACAAGCTTTTTGCAGTCCGGTGGCATCGCGCACATATTGAAAATAGATCTCCATAAAAATCCTCGGTACCTTAACGATATGCGTTAAATAGCTTCGTTACAAATGAGCGCCGCGTCGCGTTGATAAAAAGCGTCGAAAATTGTGGCCGGTAGCGAACGAACACGATCGGAAAAGGTCCGCGTGGCCAACTTTTTACTGCTAAATTGATGAATATGGTAAAGTTGGCGTAACCTGAACAATTTTAAAGCAAAAATATGAAACGAATCTATTGCTGCATTCCGGCCTTCGCTCGGCTGTCCGTCTTTGTAGCGATCCTAGCCATTGCCGCGGCCGCGCAAACGACCGATCTAACCCGCTGGGTAAACCCATTCATCGGCACGGGTGCACACGGTCACACATTTCCGGGTGCGACGCGACCTTTCGGCATGGTGCAGCTTTCGCCCGACACACACATCGACAACTGGGACGGCTCCAGCGGCTATCATTACAGCGACGACATCATCTACGGATTTTCTCACCTGCACCTCAGCGGAACCGGCATTCCGGACGGAGCAGATATTTTGTTCATGCCGACGATCGGCGAACCGCAGTTCTTTGCTAAAGAAGGTGACAGATCCATAAACGGTTACGCTTCCAAATTCTCACACGCAAACGAAAAGGCTGAACCGGGATATTACTCCGTAAAACTGGACGACGATGGAATTTTTGCTGAGATGACAGCGACCAAGCGGGTCGGATTTCATAGGTATACATTTGCTGAGAAGGAGATACCGCAGCTTCTCCTGGATATTAATTGGCGGGATAAACTCAATGACGGACGGTTCATACTCGCACCAGATCGCAAGAGCATCCGGGGCTATCGCCAGTCAACATCTTGGGCGAAGAACCAAAAAGTCTATTTTGTCATCGAGTTCTCCAGCGAGTACGAGTTTATGCCGACGGTTCAACATAAGAATGGTGAAATATGGACAAAAGAAAAGTTTGCTAAGTCCGACTATTTTCCAATAGATCCGATCAGAGCGAGTTTTCGCTTTAATAACGCTCGTGATCGGCAGCTCATGGTCAAAGTCGCCATCTCACATGTCTCGATCGAAGGTGCGCGAAAAAATCTTGCAGCCGAGTTGCCGCATTGGGATTTTGACAAGGTGCGAGCCGAGGCTAAAAAAGAGTGGAATAAAGAGCTTGGCAAGATAGAGGTTTCTGGCGGCACTGACGAACAGACGACCAATTTTTACACCGCTCTGTATCACACAATGATCCACCCGAACGTCTTTAACGACGTTGACGGCAAATACCGCGGCCACGACGGCAAGGTGCATCAACTATGGAACGCGGACACTCCTGTCCGCAATGAGCGCGAAGCGCGAAAAGGAGCTACGCCGCAAACGGCCTCTGCGGACAAGAGTGTCCGCGTTCCGTCTGAGCAATACACTGTCTTCTCGCTTTGGGACACGTTTCGGGCGGCGCATCCGCTTTATACGATCATTGACGAAAAACGAACGGTCGATTTTATCAATACATTCATTCGCCAATACGAACAGGGCGGGCGCTTGCCGGTTTGGGAGCTTTGGGGCGAAGAGACCGATACGATGATCGGCTATCACGCCGTTTCGGTCATCGCCGACGCCATGGCAAAAGAGATAAAGGGCTTTGATTACGAAAAGGCTTACGAGGCCGCGAAACACTCTGCCGAACTCGACCATTTCGGCCTTTCCGGTTACAAAAAACGCGGCTACATCTCCAGCGAGGACGAGAACGAATCCGTCTCAAAAACGCTCGAATACGCTTACAATGATTGGTGCATCGCACAGATGGCAGAGATCTTACACAAAACTGACGACACATTCTATTATCAAAAACAAGCTGAGTATTTTCTGCGCCGATCTCGCCATTTCGAGAACCTCTTCGACCCGACAAACGGGTTTTTCCGTCCAAAAAAGAACGGCGGATTTATCGAACCGTTTGCTCCCAATGAGGTTACATTTCATTTTACCGAGGGCAATTCGTGGCAATATTCGTTCTTTGTTCCGCACGATATTTCGCGTTTGATGCAACTGATGGGCGGTCGGGAAAAATTTGCTGCTAAGCTCGACGAACTTTTCACGACCGATCAGAAATTAACAGGACGTTTTCAGCCTGACATTACCGGATTGATCGGCCAATATGCCCACGGCAATGAGCCTTCGCATCATGCTGCGTATCTATTCAACTACGCCGGACAGCCGTGGAAAACGCAGATGTACGTCCGCCGTATAATGGATGAATTTTACAAGAATACCCCCGAAGGCCTGATCGGTAATGAGGACGCCGGACAAATGTCCGCGTGGTTTGTTCTGAGCGCAAGCGGTTTTTATCCGGTCTCACCGGGTACGCCGACCTACACGCTCGGAACTCCGCTTTTTCCTAAAACTACTTACCGACTTGAAAACGGTAAGACTTTTACAATAATTGCAAAAAATGTATCGGACAAGAACTTTTATGTAAAAAGCGTGACCTTAAACGGAAAGCCGCATACAAAAGCCTTTTTGACTCACCAAGAAATTGCTCAAGGCGGAACGCTCGAATTTTTGATGACAGACACGCCGGTCAATAACGCCTTTACAGAATTTCCGGAAACGTCCTTAAATATCAGGACAGTAGCGGTTCCACGCATTGAAGGGCCAAGAGTCTTCAGCGGCATGCCGACCATTTTTATTCACAGTCTGACCCCGAATACCAAAGTTTTTTACACCACAGACGGCAGCGAACCGGGGCCAAGGTCAACTGAATATACACAGCCCTTCAAGATCGAAAACAGCAGGACGATAAAGGCTGTCGCTATTGATAACAAAGGTTTTAGTAGCCACGTTGTCGATGCGTTCTTTTTGAAACGCAAGAATGATTGGACCGTCACGGTGCCGTCAGGTTACAGCACGCAATACACAGGCGGCGGCGACAACGCGATAGTGGACGGTATTCGCGGAACGATAAATTTCTCGAGCGGCGAATGGCAAGGCGTTCAGGGCAAACCCTACGAAGCGGTCGTCGATCTCGGGCGCGAAACACTTGTTTCTGAGGTAGGCGGCGGATTCTTGCAATCGGTCGGCTCGTGGATTTGGATGCCGCAGCGGATAGAGATTGCCGCGTCAAACGACGGCGTTAATTTTAATGTTATCGCCGATCTTGAGCCAAAATTTCCACTGCAAACACCTGATAAGGCTGTGCGGGATTTTACGCAAAAGATAACGCCGATAAAAACGCGCTACATCAGAATAAGGGCGTTCAATTTCGGTAAGATCCCGCAATGGCACCTCGGTGCCGGCGGCGATCCGTGGATCTTTATCGATGAGATCATAGTTCGATAAGGATACCGACAAATAATTAATACGTCTTTTTGCATCGCCGTCGCGTCTAAAAAAATAGACGCCTTTTGCGGCGCGGTTAAATAGGGGTTTTAAGATGGACAGAAGATATTTTTTAAAAGCGAGCGGAATTGGTTTGGCGAGCTTTGGGCTGATGGCCGCGGCTCCCGAATTTCTGCAGCAATTTGCCGGAGCCCAGATCAAGCAAAAGAGCGGCTACGGCCGAAAAAAAGTACTGGTCACGATCTTTCAACGCGGGGCGGTGGATGGGTTGAATGTTGTGGTGCCATACGCGGAAAGTGAATATTATAGATTGCGGCCGAGCATTGCTATTCCACAGCCCGGCAAGACGGACGGGGCGATCGATCTGGACGGAGCCTTCGGCCTGCATCCCGCGTTGAAACCATTTGCAGCGATGTGGGCAGCAAAGCAGCTGGCGGTGATCCACGCTTCGGGTTCGCCGGACAATACTCGTTCACATTTTGATGCCCAGGATTATATGGAATCGGGGACGCCGGGGGTGAAATCTACGCGGGATGGCTGGCTGAATCGCGCGTTGCAAAATTCCCCCGAAAAAGAACCCTCGCCATTCAGGGCGGTTTCGATGACACAACAGCTCCCGCGTTCGCTGTACGGCAAAACGCCGTCGGTGGCGATGACCAATTTGTCTGATTTTACGGTCAAGGCGGGAATTTACACGCAAAGTTTGAAAGGCGGTTTTGAAGGGATCTATCAACAGAATGCGAATGACAAGCTTTCTTCGACCGGTGCGGAGACGTTCGAAGCGGTAAACTTCCTGAAAAAAGCGGATCCGGCCGGATACAAGCCAGAAAATGGAGCCGTTTATCCGAACACCCAACTGGGGCGTTCTTTACGGCAAATAGCACAGCTAATAAAAGCGAGCGTTGGGCTGGAAGTGGCCTTTGCAGAAATGGGCGGCTGGGACACGCATTTCAATCAGGGCGCATCACGCGGCCAATTGGCCAATCTGCTCCGTGACTTTGCCCTATCGATAGAGGCATTTACAAAAGATCTGGGCCGGCGGATAGACGATGTTACGGTTTTGACGATGTCCGAATTTGGCCGCACAGCCAAGGAAAATGGGAGTCGGGGGACCGATCATGGTCACGGAAATGTAATGTTTGCGATAGGCAACGGGGTCAGGGGTGGAAAGGTGTACGGCAGCTGGAAAGGTTTGAAACCGGACCAGCTGAATGAGGGCCGGGACCTAGCGGTAACAACAGATTTCCGCGATGTCTTTGCGGAGGCAGCCTATAAACGACTTGGCGCGAAAGACCTTGCCCGCATTTTTCCGAACTATTCACCAAAACCCGCGAATTTCAAAGGCTATTTGGGCTAAGCTGTCCAAAAAGATCACTTTTTGACCGTGTTGTTGCCCCCGCGCAGCGTTACGGTGACTTCTTGTAAACCGGCAGGTGCGTTGACCGCCGGAACGCCGGAAACCGCTGTCGAACTTTCATTTATTTCCAAAACCAACGGGTACAACTCAGAATCGCGCATTCCGCTCGAACATGGCACGCCCAGCTCGACCACCGCTTTGGAATCAATACCGGTTTTGATCGCAAAAGAAGAAAGAATATCGGTTGGGAACCAGCAATTTGCCAAGGTCATGCCCGGCATTTCGCGAGCTTCGCCGGCGTTTTTGTTCAGATGCTTCAAAATGTCTGTCAGCGACGCAGGTTCAGATTCTTTCTGCTCAAGAAAGGCTTTTACCTCGCCATTTGCGAGTAAACCGGCGGCTACCGTATTTTCGGCTATGAGGTCTGTTAAAACGAGCCGTTTCGCCGGATCGCGCAGGTCAACGGCGTAATATTTTTCGGTTGTTGAGGTTTGCGGTGAAATGGCCGCCGCCTCTTTTAAAAACAGGTATGGCCCGGCCAAAGAAACTGCGGAATACGTCAGCTCAGCCTGTTCGAAGGCAGCCTTTCCGCCTAGGAATTGTTCCGGGTATGCGGAGCGAAAGCGAGCGGCCGCGGCCTCTTTAATGGAAAATATCTCTTTGCCGTCACCCACGCGAAACGCTTTGATATCGTCAGCCCCTAACACAACGCGAAAATCACCGTTCCGCATCTCGTTACTATTCAAGACGGCTGGCGTGACGGAAGGTGAAGGCGACGCAGGCGATGCGGAGCTAACCGGAACGGCGATCTCACCCGCATTGGCCGGATGTTCGGAACAACCCGCAATGCCGACAATTGCAGCAAGCGAAAGCAAAAACGGAGCGTATTTCATATCGGTATCCTTTAAATGATAACGGCCGAAAGTTCGAGAAGAGCCTTGAATGTTTGAGCATACCCGGCCACCAAAGCGCCGTTCGTGGCGGTGTCGCCATTGATTATGCGACGGGCATTTACATAATTCGTAGTGCCGGCATTCAGATAATCGCTGAGCTTGTGGCCTCCAAAATATCCTTGCTGAGCATTTCGTTGGCGTTGGCCGCGATACGAACCCGCCCGGGCACCGTATGACAATATTCGATAGGAAAGGTCCGGTTCGTTAATGATCTTTTCCGGGTCGGTGACCAATGTGTTGTTCAAGGAAAACGCATTGTCCATTGCTCTGTAATTATCTTGGTGGGTGAGCTGTACAAAGCCGCGGCCATAGTAATTTTTTTGGATCGAAGGGCCGGGCGTCGGACCTTCAATGCGAAGTCCTGCTGCGTTGATCGCCACACCGTCCCAATCAACCACGGTCTGCGCGCCGCCGTAACTCAGGTTGGGTCCGTTGGTCTCGCTGACCGGCTTCCACCATGATTTCCAATTGTCCGCCAAAGAGCGGCTCTCGTGCATGGTAGTCGCAAAAAGATAAGCTTCCCACCGCGAATCGTTCAGGTCGGCATCGCCCATGATCCAACCGCAAAACCGTGTGAAATTAGGTTCCCAATCCGTGCCCGCAGGCAAATATGTCGGAAAATTCTCTTTGTAGGCGGCCAAACATTCGACAGCATCAAAACGACGCTTGGTATTGTTTTCACCAGGTGCCATGTAAAGTTTCAACATCCACGCGGGCGTTGCGAAAATGCTGATGTCCGGCGGGAGAAAACCGAAAGGCAGCAATGTTAGCGGAACTAACCCCTTGCCAAGAACGGCAGGACCGTATTGTTTTGCCAGGGCGACGATCGTTCGTGTGTTTATTAGCTGCAGCGTGCTTCCAAGGGTATTTGTATTCGAATACATGCGTGCCTGGCGCATCGTTTGAGCGTCTGCGGTACCGGAAATTGCGATCGGATGTGCGGCGTCTAATGCTGCTTCTTTAAGCAACGCCTGAACCGCACGGACAACGATAGGATTATTTCTGTCTTGCCGGTTAGAGACCGTATATTGCAGCATACAACTTCCCCTTTTTCTGATTTCTGGCCGGTTTTTATATAAAGACGTGTCGGAAAACCTTTTTTGCGGAGATGTTTCTCAGGCTTTTAGTCGATGAAGCATTTCGCCCATTTTTTCGTGGATAAGATTAACAGCCTTTAGCGGGCGAAGCATTACCTTGAGATCGACGATCTTTCCTTCGGCGTTCCATTTGATCATATCGACGCCGTTGATAATGATGCCGTCGATCTCCGTTTCAAACTCGAGCACAGCATCGGTTTCGCCGATCACCTCACGCACATACCGAAAGCTTTCATTGCCGAAAACCTGCAGCGCAGCACTTAGATAAAGCAGAGTTATTGCTTTGCCGATCTGCGGCGTATGAACGACCGGCGAATAGAACACAACTTCATTTGCCAACAGTTCGCCTAGCCCCCTCGCATCACGAGAGCGGACGATGTTATGCCATATTTTAATTGTGTTTGGATTCATATTAATATGCACGGGACTTTTCGGATATTATTAACAGCAGACTATGCTATCGCTTGTGGGTTTGGTGCATCCAAAACCTTAAAACAATGCTGCCACTCAGAAAGATATCATTTATACTTATCATCGCGTTAAATAATTCGTGCGTATCGACAGTTGATTATGCCCGGATAGCTCCGAATGTTTCAACGGTGACATTCGACGAACCGATACAGGCTGCGGTGTGCGATATATATAAAGACCCGGCGTCTTATAATCGTAAAAAGATACAGGTGACGGGTTTTATCAGCCGGGGTTTTGAAAATTCTAGCCTATTCGATCCGAAGTGCAGTTCAAGCTCTGTCAGTATATGGGTGGAAACGGGCGGTAAGGAACGAACGGGCGTCGTTTATTGCTGCGGTGTGCCGGCAAGTAAAAAAGCCGAAGAAGAATTAAAGGTCGAAGGCATAACCTTGCCGCTAATTGACGACGATAAATTTACAGCCTTTGAAAAAGAATTTGCAAAGATAGATGATTCCATAATGCAGGCAACCGTCATCGGAACATTTTTTCCGGCGAAAAGAGAAATTTTCCGGGTGGTGAGGCGTGGTCGGGTTTTGGCCATTTTGGAATGTCGTCGCTATTTGTTGTGCAGCAGATAGTATCATTTGAACCACGCAATAGAAAAGATGTTACCTATCGAGCTACAGGGGCTGAGCCGGACCTAAAGAAAGAAGCCTGCGATGTCTATGAGATACTAGACGATCTTCAGGAGACTTTCGATTTTAAGCAGGAAAGAGCAGAGAGCGGTGAATCATGGCGTTTTGATGATCCGAAGCGGGTGGCGACCGAAGATCTGGCAAGAGAATTGAAAATCGACCCCCTAAAAATAAAACTTCAAAAGGAAAAGGAAGAACCCGGCAGTATTACGTACTATTGGCGGCCGAATGGTAAAAAGGGCGTGCGATATATGGTGCAGGTTCTGCACCCATACCTGCTCGCGTATAAATACCGTGACATTCAGAATGTAGCTTGGATCTCAGAGATGTACAAGATCTGCGATTGAGCGAATTTTGAGGACAGGCCCTTACCGAATCTGCGCCGCAAATCCTTCAGTGTTTTGAAATTCGCAACTATAGGCAACACTTTCTTCAAAGCTGCAGTCGCCGTTCAGATTGTCCTTAATAAACCGGCAATCGGAAAACTCGCACTCGACAAACTTGCAGTCCAAAAAAGAGGTCCCTTTAAAGACGCAATTCATAAACCTGCAGCCAACAAAGTTGACCATATTGAAAATTCCCCAATACCAGTCGATATTCGTAAACTCGCAGTAAGCAAAATCTGACGTAATGTTACCGCCATCGGCAGAAATATCGGAGAATTTTGCGTATTTGAAATAGTCCTCTTCCCATTTTACCGACGAAAAATTCGATTGGCTCACTTCAAGCTGCTGCATACGGTTAAAAAAGTCTTGCCATTGATCGGCGGTCGGCCAGTCACACCCATTTCTATTCATCAAAAAAACGTGTGTGATCGCGAGCGGAATGGAGGACCCTTATAATTTCTATTTCGCAGGCCTCTTCATCCACGGCGTAAAAGATCAAACTATTTGGAAAGCCTTCGACAAACCACATTCGTAAATGTAAGACGAGTTTAGATTCGACAAGCCGGCCAATTTTCGGCATCGCCTTTAATCTATCTAAAGTAGATTCAAATGCGTCAAGAAATCGATTGGCGATCTCCAAGCTATCTTGCGAGATATGATCAGCTGTTTCTATTAGGTCTATTACGGCCTGATCGCGCTTTAAGACCTTCATTTCTTATTGCTTTGTCTAACGGCTATCCTCTCCGTTACGATCGCTCTGATCTGCTCAATATCAGCTTTTGAAAATGGAGTGGCTTTTCCGCTGTTTAGACCTTCCAAAATCAGGTTATCTATGCTTGCATCATCTTTTCGCTGGTCCTGTCGGATCAGTTCCCTTATATACTCACTGATTGTATAGCCTTCTTTTTCTATCTTTCTTTCAACGAAAGACCTCATCGTGTCCGGCAAAGAAATATTTAATGTAGTAGTAGCCATAATTAAACTCCCCACTATTTTCTTACCTATTAATATTTTTTGTCAATTAATCTTAATAATTGAGAATCCGAGCCTAGGGGGCGACCAAAGCCTTCGTCGATGTTAGGAAGATATCCAGCGCCACTTTCTTTTGGTTAAACTATTCCATATTCCGCAGCCTCAGTCGCAGGGCTTGTAGTTTGATAAAGCCTTCGGCGTCGTGTTGGTCGTATGCTCCGGCATCGTCTTCAAAGGTGACTACGCGTTCGCGGTAGAGCGAATTTGGCGAGCGGCGTCCGGTTACGGTGACGTTGCCTTTGTAGAGTTTGATGCGGACATCGCCGTTGACGGTCTCTTGGGTTTGGTCGATCATCGAACGCAGGATCTCAAATTCCGGTGCGAACCAAAATCCGTAATAGACCGATTCGGCAAATTTAGTACCGAGACTGTCGCGAAGACGCATCACCTCGCGATCCATCGTGATCGATTCGAGCGCGCGGTGCGCCGTCTGCAATATCGTCACGCCCGGCGTTTCATAAACACCGCGTGATTTCATCCCGACAAACCGGTTCTCGACCAGATCTACGCGGCCGATGCCGTGTTCGCCGCCCAGATGATTTAGCGTTGAAAGCATATCGACCGCGCCGAAGCGTTCGCCATTTATCGCGACCGGTTCACCTTTTTCAAACGTCAGCGTTATCTCTTCGGCACTGTCTTTTGCGGTTTCGGGCGATCTGGTCAGCAAGAAAATATCTTCCGGCGGAGCTGCCCACGGGTCTTCTAAAATGCCGCCTTCGTATGAAATGTGCATCAGGTTGCGATCCATCGAGTAGGGCTTGTCCGCAGTTGCCGTAACGGGGATCCCATGTTGCGCGCAATATGCGATCAAGTCCGCACGCCCCTTAAATTCCCAATGCCGCCACGGAGCCACGACCTTGATGTCAGGCTGCAGTGCGTAATACGTCAGCTCAAACCTTACTTGGTCATTGCCTTTGCCGGTCGCTCCGTGTGCAACGGCATCGGCTCCTTCTTTTTGCGCGATCTCGATCTGGCGTTTGGCAATGACAGGCCGGGCAAGCGAGGTGCCGAGCAGATAAACGCCTTCGTACAGAGCGTTTGCCTTTACCGCCGTCCAAACAAAATCTTTGACAAATTCTTCTCTCAGATCTTCGGTATAAAGCTTCGATGCACCGGTCGCCTTGGCCTTTTCTTCGAGGCCGTCGAGTTCTTCGCCTTGGCCGACATCGGCCGTGTAACAGATAACTTCACAATTGTACGTATCTTTTAACCACAAAAGCATGGCGGAAGTATCGAGCCCGCCCGAATATGCCAAAACAACTTTATTGATCTTCTTTTCCATATAAAAATTCGCCTAAGTTTCTGATTTTTGCGTAAATGGACGGTTAAATCAATCGTTATCGACCAAAATTTTGTATAACATAAAGTGAAAGCGATAATGCTGGACCACACATGGAACGAAAAGATCAATTATGGGGCGGCCGGTTTACCGAAAGGCCGGACGAAACATTCAAGCTGTTTAACGATTCATTTGCATTCGACCGGCGACTTTTTGCGGCGGATGTTCGAGCGAGCATCGCCCATGCCGGCGGGCTGAGAGATGCGGGCGTGATCAGCGAAGAAGAGGCACAAAGGATGCAGGCGGCTCTTAAAGACCTGGTTGCAAAATCGGTTGAAGACCCGCATTTCTTTGATGCTGATGCCGAAGACGTGCATTCATTTATCGAAGCCAGGCTGGTGGAGCTCATTGGCGACAGCGGCAAGCGGCTGCACACTGGCCGCAGCCGAAACGATCAGGTCGCGACGGCTTTTAGGCTTTGGCTGCGTGGCGAAATGGATGAGCTGGATAAAACGGTGCTTGCGCTGCAAAGCTCATTGGCTGCGGCGGCCGAGCGTCACGTCAACGCGGTACTGCCGGGCTATACACATTTGCAGCGGGCGCAACCGGTGATGTGGCCCCATTGGTGCCTGGCATATTTTGAAATGCTGAAACGCGACCGCGATCGGCTGGCAGATGCGCGAAAGCGTGTGAATGTAATGCCGCTTGGGTCGGCGGCACTGGCCGGAACGGCATATCCGATCGACCGCCAGGCAGTGGCCCGCGAACTCGATTTCGCCGCGGTTTCGCAAAACAGCCTTGATGCGGTCTCTGACCGCGATTTTGCGGTCGAGTTTTGTTCGACGGCGGCATTGGCAATGGTGCATCTATCGCGCTTGGCCGAAGACCTGATAATTTATTGTTCCAGCGAATTCGGCTTTGTTTCGCTCAGCGATGCAGTTTCGACCGGTTCAAGCCTAATGCCGCAGAAAAAAAATCCGGACGCCTTGGAGCTGCTGAGAGGAAAAAGCGGGCGTGTCGCAGGGCATCTGATCGGACTATTGATGACGATCAAAGGATTGCCGCTGGCATATAACAAGGATATGCAGGAGGACAAGGAAGCGGTCTTTGATGCGGTCGAAACGCTCGGTATTTCGTTGCGGGTCGCGGCGATCGTGCTTGATAATCTTACCGTAAACGAGGCGGTGACGCTTGCCGCGGCACAAAAAGGCTATCTGAACGCAACGGAATTGGCGGATCATCTGGTTAAAAAAGGCTTGCCTTTCCGCACGGCGCATGATGCGGTCGGGAAGATCGTTCTCCACGGAGTTAGCCTCGGAAAAGAATTGCATGAGATCCCGCTTGAAGAGCTGCGGCAATTTGCTCAGGAAATAGAGGAGGATGTTTTCGCGGCGCTCGGCATTGAACAGACCTTAATGTCAAAATCGGTGATCGGGGGAACGGCGCCCGAACGTGTTCGGGAACAGCTGGCAAACGCCCGGGAGTATCTTAAATGAAAGAAAAGCTGCTAAATACCGTGACGGAAAATGAACTGTTTCGCTTTTTAGGCGTCGAGGTGGCCGAAGCGGAAAAAACGAGGGTCGTTTTGACGATGCCGGTCACGTCGAACTTCTCAAAAGAGGGGAACGCGCCAAAGCAGAAAAGGCGAGAAAAGCCGCGATTGACCACTGCCCGCTTTGCGACGATTGCGGGCAGCGAAACGTCAAAAGTGAGATGGACACATTCTACGGCGTGCTTCACGAATGCACGCACGATCCGGAAGTCGAGAGTCAGTTTGAAGATCATTTAATCTAAGCTTTTGCCTGAAATCGCAGGTTTGGTTTCCGTTTAACCAAAACTATTGTCATTATTATTTTCGTAAGTACCTGAAAAAATTGATTACTCATGTTTCATGTAAATAGTTTTGGTTAATATGTTTATTAACCAAAACTATTTACATGACGTATGTGTTAATCAAAACTGTTTACAAAGCCTTCAAAATGTGTACATCCGGTGTTGAATTTTCGATGAAACCTGTGCGGATGGCGCGGTTTTCGGCGATACCTGCGGTAATAATATTTAAATCGCGTAAGCTTGAGCGGTTGTTCTGATAAACAAAAGGCGGAAAGATCACAACTTTTCCCATTAAAACAAATTAAATGCTCAGCTTAGAAAATATACTTTATGCCTGAGACGGAATCATACTTTTCCTATAATCGGAATCATATCTTGCCATTTTCGGAATCATATCTTTACCACGTTCATATAAATTGAGTTTGGTCATTATCAGTAAGGATTTAGAGCTTAAGTAACACGAACGTAATATTTAAAAGGAATGTGGGAACTAATCCCTGTTTTAACGGCTCAACGTACGCCTTTCTTAATAGAAACTCTTTCGACTGCACATGAAATCTGATTGAAATTTCTCTTTGAGAATTGATTGAATTGAGTAACGAACATTGAAAAAAAGGAAGTTGCCGCAATAGAGGATATAATATTGTTGAGTCTTGGTCCTAAAACCCATAATTTTCGACAAGTTGTTTTTCATGTTCTTTCTAAAATTGCATGCATGAGATTAACAAAGATTTTCATTAACTTATTTCGCCAGTTGATAAGAAATACTAAATCTCAAGAATCTAACTCTGCCTCTTTAAACACTTAAAAAAATTAAAATACAAAAGTCCGACGAATTGTCGAGCTTCCTATTGTGAAAAATCAACGCCTTTATTTACCCGTGCGAACTTTTTCTTTTTTTGCCATTTTTTGATCTCCTCATTGGGTGGTGTAAATTTCAGATTGTCTAAAGTTAATTTTCATTGTTACTGATTGAGGATTTTGTCAGAATAATTCTAACGAAAGAAAATTATGTCGTGAGGAGAAACATTATGATTATCGAAGATCTCGACGAAAAGAAAAAGCTTAACGAAATTCACAACGCGGATGAAAACGGCAGACCGATTTACAAAATAGCCGGCGGTGGCAACTCGGGCGAAACAAGCGAGGCGGGCGAAGAGAGTGCTCAGATGGCGGAAGACAGCCGATTTCAGGACACTCCGCAGGATCTAAAAGACGAAACATCGCAGGACTAAGTCGGGCAATCGGCTGTCGTCCAACTAAACAAATTGTTGTCCCGTAATGCGCCGGTAGGGAATTCCGAGGCGGTGCAGAACGCCTTCAAGAATTACAACCTCTTTTAAATCTTCGTTTTTAAAATCCACCTCCCTCGGAAAATAATTAAAGATCGCATCAAACACGCCGGCTTTCGCTTCCCGGCTGATTGAGAGATTTTCAATCTCGTTTTGAAGAATAGTTTTGTCAACGCGGTTGTTCTCGCTCACATAGGGAATTTCCAAATAAATCATAATTTTTAACCGGCTTATCTTCAGCATGGGAAAATCAAAACTTTAACTTACCTCGTTAATTCACAAAGCTGTCCGCCGACTCTTGCAAATTTCTCTCAGGATCGTTTGCAATGTCGAACGAATCGATAAACTCGCCGCAGCGCAAACCGATCGCGATATCGACGGCTTTCTGAATCGGAAACTCATCCGCTTCGCTCGCGCCGGCAAAGCGCACTTTCCCGCCCCGGCATTCCCAGGTTTCATGACCCCGGAAGCGGACGCGGTTGAAAGTTTCGATCGTCTCGCCGCCGCGTGCCGATGTCAGCCAGCCGAGCAGCGCGTTCGTTTGATTCAGTTCCCGGACGACTTCAGTTAAGGCAAAGCGAATTTCCTGCCGTTTATCGAGCACTTTCTCAAGCAGGGCGGGATTTGCCTCTCGGAGACTGATTTCGGCTTTTCCCTGAAACTCGTAAAGCTCGCGGCGAAATTTATCAAGCAGCGACAAATACTCTTCGCACAGCGCGATGATGTTTTCGCAGTTCGCCGTTTTAAAAGCGTGTTTGGCTGCGCCGATATCGGCGTTTAAATATGTGTCGGGCATTTTCGAGTCTCGCCTTGGTAAATCGGGTAGCTGTGGATTGGCAGAAACACCGGCGATTTCCGGGGAGAATGAGAAGGGAGCAAAGCTTGTACTCGGTTCTGTTATCAACAGTGCGCTTCTTTGCAGGGCTTGTCAATAAACATAAATTGCAATGGGATTCCTTACGTGGTTTTTGAGACGAAGTGTGCCGCTGACCTATTACATAACTCTTACAAACACCCGTCTGCAAACCTGCTACCCTTAAAACAGTTTTATTTTAATCATTCTGAAATTATTTGTTGATGCAAAATTTGGCAGTTATCGAGGAGTCGCAGAACAGAATCAACTGGCGCGATTTGGGAATCATCGTTTCGTTTCATTTACTTTTAATCCCGGCGTGTTTTACGTTTACCTGGACGAACCTCGCCGTGATGCTCGTCGGCAACTGGATCGTCGGCGGTCTCGGCGTCGGATTAGGCTACCACCGGCTGCTCACGCACCGGAGTTTTAAAACTCCGAAATGGCTCGAATACGCACTGACGATCATCGCTTCGCTGGCGCTCCAGAACGAGGCTTACAAATGGGTTGCGACGCACCGCATTCATCACCAGTACACCGAGCAGCCGCCCGACCCGCACTCGACGCGCCCCGGCTTCTGGTGGGCTCATATGCTTTGGATTTTCTTCGGCACGGCGCAGAATCAGACGGAAGCTAACTTTAGAAAATACGTTCCCGATTTGCTCAAAGACAAAGGGCAAACGCTGATCGCTAAATACTTTTATTTGCCGATTATAGTTTCGGCGATTGTGCTCTATGCCGCCGGCGGTTGGGGGATGGTGCTATGGGGCGTAATCGTGCGCGTGATTTTCGGCTGGCATACGACGTGGTTCGTCAATTCGCTGTCGCATATGTTCGGCAAGCGGCGCTTCGAGACGACGGACGATTCGACGAATAACTGGTTTGTCGCCCTTCTGACGTTCGGCGAAGGCTGGCACAACAACCATCACGCGCATCCGACTTCAGCCCGACATGGATTGGCGTGGTACGAATTCGATCTGAACTGGATCACCATCAAACTTTTTAGAAAGTTCGGGTGGGCGACGAATATCCGTATCTATGAGCATTCGAAGAAACGAGTAGCGCTTGGCGAATAGCGCCCGGCAAAAATAAAGATATTTTTCTTATTATATCGTCTCTGAGTAAACAAAAATGCTCCGGCACTAAGTCCAAACCTAATTATTGAGTCTAATTAAGTTTGGACTTAATTAACGCGAGTGAACTAATCGACGAGTGCGGTCAGCAAACAAGACATCGATACTTTTAGCACCGAAAACCGTCAGCACTTCGCCTGTTCCGAAATTCGGATGCGTCATGATCTGTCCGGCTTTGTAAGTCGAAGTTTGTTCGTATGGAGCTCCGGTTTTTGTCGCCAGATTTTGGGCTTTTGCCAGGTTCTCCGAGGCTTTGAAAGTGCCGACCGTTTTGCATCTCGCGCAATACACGCGCGAGATTTTTTCCTGTTTAGTCACATTTTTGACAACATGGGCAAGATCTTCCTGACAGATTTTGCAGAATTTATTAACCGTATCGCCGACGGCATAAGCTTGATTATTCATTTAATATTCCTCCCAAACATCTAGGGTCTTAACTATCGCTTAATTATCTTCGCGCACGCCGCGAACCGAATGAACGAACTGTCACGGTTTTCTTTAAAGCAACAGGTTTTGCAGTTTCGGCAGACTCGGCGACGACGGGCATGATTCCGCCGAACTTCGGCAAAACAACGCGTTTTACTTTTTGCGCCGTGATGCGCTCGATGTCGCGCATCGCCATCTCTTCGATCGGCGAAACGAGCGTAATCGCCTGTCCGAGATTTCCGGCGCGCCCCGTGCGCCCGACGCGATGCACGTAATCCTCCGGCACTTCCGGCACATCGTAGTTAATAACGTGCGAAACCTCGTCGATGTCAATGCCGCGCGCCGCAATATTAGTGGCGACCAGAACGCGCGTTTTTCCTTGGCGGAAATCCCGCAAAGCAGATTCTCTCTGCGATTGCGAGCGGTTGGCGTGAATGCGGTTAGCTTTAAGCTCGCGAGCGGTCAGAATATGCGCGAGACGATCCGCGCCGCGTTTGGTGCGCGTAAAAACCAGAACCTGCTGGTAACTGCCGGTTTCGAGCCAATCAAGCAAAAGCGCGGTTTTCGATGCCGCCGCGACCGGGTAGATGATCTGCTCGATGGTCTGGGCGGTTTTATTGACGCGGTTGACTTCGACCGCTTCCGGTTTTTTCATAAAGCCCTGCGCGAGCTGTCTGACCGGAGCTGACATCGTTGCCGAAAACAATAATGTCTGACGCTTTTCCGGAAGCCTCGCGAGAATCTTTTTGATGACCGGCAGAAATCCCATATCGAGCATCCGGTCGGCTTCATCGAGGACTAAAATATCAATCGTCGATAAATTGATCGTGCCGCGCTCGATGTGATCGAACAGACGACCGGGCGTGGCGATGACGACGCTCGTATTGCGGCGCAGCGCGGCGCATTGTCTCGTCATATTCGCGCCGCCGATCAAACTTACGCCGACAAGTTTTTTAGGAGCCAGCTGATTGTAAGATTCTTCAATCTGCGAAACGAGTTCGCGCGTCGGCGCAATCACCAGAATTTTTACGCCCGGTTTATTCTGAGCGTGAATGCGTTCGATGGCAGGCAAAAGAAACGCGGCTGTTTTTCCCGTTCCCGTTTCCGCGCAGGCGATTAAATCTACGCCTCGCAAAATTACCGGGATCGCTTGTTTTTGAATCGGGGTGGGCTCCGTAAAACCAAGGGATTCGCAGCGGCGCGCAAGGGCGGTGCTTAATCCCAAATCTAAAAATTTCATTAAATTCCTTTATGTGATCCGGCGGATTTACTTGATACCTGCCGGCAATATATTGAGCCAAAATTATTTTGACTATAGAAGCAACCGTACAGTTTATTTAATAAACTCACTGGCATTTAATTTCGGCGCAAACGCTCCTCGCGTTTTTCGCGATTGCTGCGCTATTAGCGTATTGTCCAAGTGGGTAATACGTCGGTCGGCTAAATAATTTTAATAAATCTTGGATGGAAACAGATTCCGGAGTAAAGATTCATCGATATTTGAACAGACCTTTCCCGTTACAGGAAAAAAGAAGTTATCTAAATCAAATGAGCTTCGATGAAACGGTAGCGGCGAAGAGATCGGATTCGGGTGTTTCGGTAATGCCGAAACGACTTCTGCAATTATAATTCTCCTGCTCTCAGGCTATCCAAAACGCAATAACTTTGGCGTGAATGCGAATAACCGTCGATATCTGAAAGAAGGAATGATTATTTATATGATGCCTTAAAGCCGAGACCTGTTGCAAACTGTGTTTTCCGTTAGTGCTTTTTGAGTAGAGCGAAGTTTTCGCAACTCCGAACAATGCATTATTGTTTTCTGCATTGAATAACTTCTAATATCTCCTAATCGAAGATCATCAAAATCACCAGTCTAAAATTAAATACCGCATTTGGAATTAATTATTGCAACTTATAAGAGTAATAATATACTCTTATATAAACACGCTTACTCTCGCGCATTGATGGTGATGCGCTTCCGCAAAAAACTGCGGCGACGTTTGGATAGTTCGAGAGCAGGTTCAACTTATTACAGAAGAAGCCCCGCCTTTTCAGGCGTTTCGAACCGGAGTCCTTAGTTGCTGCCACCGTTTACTAAAATCCAGCTTTGATTCGATCCTTCTTTAAAACTCCTTTAAATGGGAGAAGAAAGGATAAAATAATGAAAATTTTTGTTGGAAATCTTAATTTCCATGTCACTGGTCAGGATCTGCAAAATCTTTTTTCAAAATCAGGGACTGTTTTGTCCGCTAGTGTTATTACAGATCGTATTACCGGGCGTTCGCGCGGTTTCGCGTTCGTTGAAATGTCTTCAAAAGAAGAATGCAGCACAGCTATCGCCGATTTTAACGGTAAAGAAATTAACGGGCGTAGTTTGACCGTCAATGAAGCTAAAGAACTGGATTCGCAAGCCGAAAACCGTCACCGAAGAGAAAATTTCGGAGATCAAAATCGTAATTCGAACAGACGCGGCAATAACGAGCGCAATCGTGATAACGAGCGCGCGAGCCGTTGGGATTAGCCTGAACTAATTCTCTACTCTCATTCAGAAGCGCCTTCGGCTGATGTCTAGCCGAAGGCGCTTCTTATTTGAATCATTTGCATTATATCTCTGAGAGACTTATCAGTTAATAAAAGATAGGCTTTGCTGTCTGATTCCTTTTCAAACCAACTTGCAATCCAAAAGAACTATGAAAATCCTGCTCTACAATCCCGATAACGGAATCACGCGCAACTTTATGCCTCACTTATGGATGTTTCTGCTTCAGGCACTCACACCGCCCAAGCACGAAGTGATTCTAATCGACGGAAATGCCAAGGCAATGACAAGAGAAGCCTTGGTTGAGTTCTGCCAACATGAAAATATTGGTCTTGTCGGCATCGGCGCGATGACCAGAATGGTCGCACGGGCGTATCACTTTGCTGAAGCACTGCGCGCCGCCGGAATAAAAGTCGTGATGGGCGGTCCGCATGTGACCGAATGCCCGGATGAAGCTCTGGGGCGCGATGGCGGAAAGCGTTATGCCGATGCCGTCGCACTCGGTGAGGCGGATGAAACCTGGGGATTGATCGTTGCCGATGCCGCGGGCGGCAAATTGAAAGACATCTACCAACCAGCAACCGATTTAAAAGGCAACGACAAAAAGCCGAGCTTGCAGCCTTACCCGCATATTCCCTGGGAAACGCTCGATCTGGATCAGTTTAGTCTGGTGCCTGATTTTCTCCGTCCGTATTTAGCAAAGATGGGAGCCGGTTGGGGCACGTTTCACGTCGTGCCGATTGAAACCGGGCGCGGCTGCCCGTACGGCTGCGAGTTCTGCACGGTGACCGGTTTCTTCGGCGATTCGATTCGCTTTCGCACCAACGAATCGGTCGTCGAAGAATTGCTGCGATTAAAGGCGCGAGCCAAAAAGGAAAAAGGGCAAATCGCCGTCTTTTTCATCGACGACAATCTCGCCATTAATGTGAAGCGCCTGAAATCGCTTCTCAAAGATATTATTTCCGCCGGCGCGCAGCTTCCCTGGGTCGCGCAGATCAGCGCCAACTTGCTCAAAGACGAAGAGCTGGTCGATCTGATAGCAGAATCGGGCGGCAAGTGGGTATTTATCGGGATGGAATCAATCGATCCGGCGAACATGGCTGACGTCAATAAAAATTTCAGCCGTCCCGGCGATTATGCCGCCGTGCTTGAACGATTGGCAAAACGCAACATTTACGCAATCACTTCGTTTATTTTCGGCATGGATAACGACACGCCGGGCGTTGCCGAAAGAACGCTCGCGCAAATCAACAGCTGGCAGCCGGGACTTCCGGTTTTCGGTCAGCTCACGCCGTTTCCGGGGACTCCGCTCTACACACGTCTGGAGAAAGCCGGGAGGCTCGACCGACCCAAACACTGGCTGGAGTTTGCGCCCTTCGTGATGGCGCACAATCCGCTGAAGATGACGATTGAAGAAGCAAAAGTAGAAACATTTCAAGCCTGGTCGGAAAGCTACAGCCCGGAGAGAAATGCCGCGGCGCTCGAAGTAATCAAAGATAAGCCACTCGAATTTCGCGTCAGTCATCTGGTTTCGAGACTATTTTTCAGAGGCATTTACTTCCCGCAGATGAGCAAAAGCGCCTGGCTCAAGCTTTTCTACCAGAACCGCAAACCAATTTTAAGCCTCGCAGGCGAAGGTTTTAAAATCTGGCGACGCAGCAAGATGCCCGGTCCGGCAGCTTAATTTTGATTCGATTGGATAAGTTTAATTACTGTTGGCAGTAATTGCTCAAAATCGTGCGGTTTAACGAGATAGTCGTTGGCTCCGGCTGCCAGTGCTTTTTTTATTTCCGGTTTTCTGCTTTCACCGCTGAAGATAACAACCGGAATTTTTCGGTCGAATTTTCTGACTTCCGCGCAAATCTCAGCACCGCTTAAATCACCGAAATAGTTATCGAGAATAATTGCGGCGAAATTATTTAAGCGGATTGTCTTTAGGCATTTCGTTCGCTCGCAAATTTCGATTTGCCATCCTGCTTCGCCAAAAACAAACTTGATTAACTGACAGGTGTCTGCGTCATTCTCGATAAATAAAATCGGGAGTCGTGAGTTCGTTTTCTGGTCCCCGCGCTCTACCGCGTCTTGATTCAGAGTCTCGTCCTTCCGCATACGGCACTCGCTTTTTTTGAGCGTTTAGCGAAATCTCGCGGACAGATGCTCAATGATCAAGGGCGTGATTTTGTCGGAATGAGCCACGTCTTTGGTTACGAAGACTGGGACTTTTTGGCAAATTTGCTGTGCATTGCGGCGCGTCAATATGTCACTGATGAAATCATTGAACGTGCCGTCCATCAAGCGCGAGCGTGGCAGGATTCGGCAGACAGTTTCACTCGATTCCAACTACTTGTTGAATTTTTGCGCCGCAAACATAGACAAAATCCTCATTCAAAATTTATCGTTTTCGCCGGTTTCCCGGAAGCCGCCGAAATTTTAACCGACCTGCTCCGAGCGGAATTTGGCGAAAAATTTGTTAAAAACTTTCTTTTCGATTCGACTGCTGAAGAAAAAGAAAAAGGCATTTTGGATTTTCAGAAAAATCCGGCGATGTGGTTGCTCGTTTCAGACGAAACCGGCGGCGAAGGTCGTAATTTCCAATTCGTTGATGAACTCGTTCATTTCGACAATTCCTGGTTTGCCAGTCGGACCGAGCAGCGCATCGGCAGACTTGATCGTCTCGGACGCGAAAAAACAAGCACCGAGGTAATTTCAAATGTATTTTACGCCGCCGGTTCGACTGAAGCCGGACTGATTAATTGCTATCAAAACGGCTTTAAAATGTACGAACGCTCAGTTAGCGGACTTGAATTTGCTCTGCGTGAAACCGAAGAAAGAATCGTTAACATCGCCGTCGAAAATGGATTTGACGGACTGCTAGGTTTTATCTCGGAACTTGCCGACCTTGCCGAGCAGGAACGCGCCCAAGATGAAAGCGAAACGGTTTTGGACGAAGCTTCTTATGAACTTCAAGCGGCGCAAAAGTATCTGCAAATTTCTCATCAATCCGATAACGAAAACAATTTACAAAAATATTTTGTCGAGTATTTTCAGATGCTTTCTACCCCTAGTTCAGCCAAAGAAACGCGCGACGCGCATTTTTCAAGCGGGATTTGGAAATTTAAGCTCGATAACATTAATGCCGGTCAACTCTTGCTGAAAAATGAACAAGGCGGAACTTTGAACGAAGTTAAAGGCACGTTTAATCGGGAAATTGCCCAACAAAGTCCGTCAATAAATTTTATTAATGTCGGAAACGAACTTTTTGATTCAGTTATAAATTCTTTGAGTAATACAAATGTCGGGCGGGTGTATGCCGTCGCTTGTCGAAGCAATGAAATTGATTCGTGGCGAGGCTTTGAGTTTTCGTTTTTTGCCGCTCCAAATCTGGAACTATTGGGGAATGAGCCAACCTTGATAAGCAAAGTCGCAGGGTATTTTCCGCTGAAACCGCTGCATTTATTTTTAAAATTAGATGGTAAATACGATTCTGAAATGAACAAAACCCTCCGCCGTATCCGGCGCAGTCTTACACCGGCGCAGAAGAATCAAACCTGGTGGAACTTAACGAATGAAAAAACCGCTTACTTGCCTCAATTAGTCGGAGAACAGGATTGGCAGGAAATTACAGACAAAATTTATGATAAAGCCCGAAAAATGGCGAAAAGCTATTATGAAAAAACCTTAAAACAAAATTTGCAAACGGAAATTGACCATTTTCAGGAACAGATAAGGAGAACGGACTTCATAAGCGGTGAATTTGCGGTGGAATCAGCCAGTTTGCAGTTGTTGTCCGAAGCGATTGAAAATTGGCAAGTAGTTACCGACACCGCCGGATTTTTAGCCGTCAATACGCCCGGTTTGAACATAAAATGAGCAGTCTTGAACAACTGCATGAAGCCTTCGCTCGCGGAAGAGTCGAGGCTGTGCCGGAAAAACCATCCATCAGCAAGTATAATTCGCTCGATTATGCAATCTGGCGCTTTCTTCACGTTTGGCATCAAAGCGGCGAACTGCAAGCCGACCACGCTGTGTTACTGCGTCAAATTGTGCGTTGGAACGGATCAGGGACTTTTTTTGCAGGAAAATTACCGCCGCATTTTATATCTCTTATTAAAAAGGCGGGAATTAGTATGACCCCGATTGGTGATTTGTCAGCCGCGCCTTTCGCACCCGACTGGCTTTGGGGAAATCTTGTAAATGCCGAAAGCAACATTGACGCTAAGCCGACAAAACGGCGACTAGATGAGGATGTCGCCGGAGAGTCTTATCTAAAACTGCTCGACTACAAAACCTGGCAATCTCAAGCGCAAAAAGAAGCCTCGTGGCTTGCGTTAAATGCGCCGCCGAATTCAACCACGCTCATTGCTTTACCAACCGGTTCCGGGAAAAGTTTATGTTTTCAGCTTCTTTCGCGCTTTAACAGCGGATTAACCGTTGTTGTCGTGCCGACCGTTGCCTTGGCGATTGATCAATGGCGAAGCGCAAAGGAAAGACTGCGGCACATTCCAGATGTTAATCCTCTTTATTTTGCCGCCGATGATTCCACACTTAATCCCGAAAATGTCATTCGTGATGTGAAAGAACGCCGGACGCGATTGATTTTCACCTCACCCGAAGCCTGTGTTTCCGGGCGTTTGCGAACTGCGCTGGAAGATGCCGCCCGCGACGGCTTTTTTGAAAATTTCGTGGTTGACGAGGCGCACATTATCGAAAGTTGGGGCGCGTTCTTTCGAGTAGATTTTCAGATGTTGTCAATGCGACGTGAGCAATGGCTTGAACTTTCCGGTCAAACTCTACGAACATTTTTGTTGTCGGCAACATTTACTCCGCAAAGTAGATTGACGCTCAAAAATTTATTTGAAGCGAACGGAGAATGGCGCGAATTCGTTTGCCAACGATTGCGCCCTGAAATGACTTATTTTATGCATCAATTCGGCGGTGCCGATGAACAACTTGCCGCTCTGCGAGAATGCGCTTGGCAACTGCCGCGTCCGGCGATCTTCTACACTACTGAAGTTCAAAAGGCTAAAAATTTAGCCGCTTTTATGCGTCAGGAGGGTTTTTCTCGTCTTGGCTGCTTTCACGGTGAGACGCCCTCGGCTGAACGCCGCGAATTGCTCGAACAATGGCGCGAAGACTCTTTGGATTTGATGGTGGCGACTTCCGCATTTGGGCTTGGCGTTGATAAATCGGACGTTAGAACGGTCATTCACGCCTGTTTACCTGAAAATCTGCATCGCTATTATCAGGAAGTCGGACGTGGCGGACGAGACGGAAATTCAGCCATTTGCATTCTGATTCCAAACAAACGTGATATTAAAGTCGCCGAAGGACTCGCGCCAAAATACTTGACCGAAGAAAAATTGCAGGAACGATGGGACGCTATGTGGCGAACTGCTGAAGCAGTTGATGCTGATCGCCAAATCTGGAAAATAAATCTTTTTGCCCGTCGCGTCGAACTTTTAGGGCAGCCGACCGGAGATGAAAATGTGCGTTGGAATAAACGCCTTTTGCTGCAACTACTTCGCGCTCGAAAGGTAAAATTGCTCGATTTTACTTATGTTCCCGCTAAAGAAGATTCACCGGCGGCAGAGTGGGCGACGCTTAAAATTAACTTCCCTGCTGCGGAGGGAAATATCGGGGCGAATATCTCCGAGCAACGAGAAGAAGAATTACAAAACAGCTTTGAAGGTTTGAGACAAATGGAACTTTGCTTAGAGGGACAGCAACCCGTTTGTCGTGTTCTGCGTAGGTTATATAAAATGGAAACTCCGCGTGTTTGCGGCGGATGTCCGGCGTGTCGGCGCGGTGATTACATATTTGATGAATGCCCGCCCCTTGAATATGAGGTACCGCCGCCTGCATCGCCAAAGCGAAAAATTGTAGCCAATTTTCTCAATCCGTTCAGCGAACAAAACAGAGCGGACTTCAAGAAAATTTTGCGACGAATAGTAGAGCAAAAACAAATTCGTCGTTTCGCCTGCGAGGAAAGGTATTTTGAACAGTTGGTTTCTGTTTTCAGTAATGCGTTTAGAAAAGATGACATTCATCTTTACCGGATTGACGCGCTAAAAACAGCCGAAGGTTTTTATCTTTCGCCTGATGAATCGCTCGCGTTTTTTCACATTGAACAACTGAGTTCCCAGGCATTAAATTTTTCGCGCGGCAAAGAAATTTGGCATTTAATCAGCACGGAAGTAGATTTTTTGGATGCTGCCGGAAAACATCCGGGAGAATCCGCCGGCTGGCAATTTTACTCCAGTCCGAACGAATGGATTTGAAATATAGCTATGTTCACTGACCAACCTGTTACGCCAACGCGCGTTGAAACTTTGCTCAATCTGATGCGGGAGTTTTCCGACCGAAGAATCACGCGTGAAATTCTTATTGACCTTTTACAGCCCGACGGTCTGCCGGACCGCAATCCAAACAAAACTCAGGCAAAGCAGGCAATATCGGCGGCAACGGAACTTGGCTTAATCGAAACAGATTCGGAAAACCGAATGAAACTAACATTCAAATCAAATGATAAACGCGAATCCCGACAAATTCTGCTTGAGGCGTTAGACGAGAAAGTTTTACAAAATACAAATGTCGAACCATATTTTGCTCTTTTCTACGGTTATTTATTGGCATTAAATTCTAATGGCGCTATACAGCAAACCGGCGATAAATGGGCATCGGATTTTCAGCGGGATGTTTTCGGCGATGAGCGTCCCGCGAATCCCTTTAATGATACGAAATTAACCGGATTAAATCGTTGGTTCGGCTTCGCCGGGCTTGGTTGGTATGACACCAATAAAGTTTTTCAGCCGAATCCTTACGAGCGACTATTGCGCCGTTTGCCTTTGATATTCGGTAAAAATAAAAAACTTACGAGCGAAAATTTTATGCAAAAAATGGCGGAACTTTGCCCTGAACTCGACGGCGGCGAACTTTTCTTCCAAGCCCATAGGTTTAGAACTTACGACGCGGAGGCGAAGGTCTGCACGCTGGGGTTGAGCCACGCGCTTATTGATTTACATCAAGACGGAAAAATTCGCCTGATTTGTCCGCGCGATAGCCGCGGTTGGAGCATTGAGTTGGCTGAACCGCCGAGGGGCGACGGTTTAGATTCAAGCAGAATTGACAGTATCGAATTTTTAAAGAGTTAAAGATTATGCCTACCACAAAATTAGGATTACCTTGTTGGCACAAAGAAAATGTCGAACAAGCAATTAGACCAATCGCCCGCACGGATGAAGAAGGCGTTGATTATTTTCTCGCCAGCCACTCGCCGGTTGATAACATTCGTCACGATGAAACCGGCGAAGAATTTAATGAAGAATTATTATTTCAGACTTTGTTCTCATCAAAGAGCGAAGTATTGGCTCTCGTTCACGGTGATCCGGGCGCAGGCAAATCGCATTTGATTCATTGGCTCAAATTGAGAACGGAAGACGCATTAAGACAACGCAAAATCAAAAATATCAAGGCTGTTCTGATACAAAGGCGAACCGGAAGTTTGAAAGATGCCTTAGAGCAGATGATTGAACAACTTGGCGCGGACTTTAATCATTATTTGTCGCCCGTCCAAGAAGCGCTAAGCAAAATCTCGTCCGATACCGCCCGCGAAAAACTCGTTGACAATTTGGGAATTGAATTAAGTCAGCAACGGCGCGCTGACAAAAGACGGGAACCGTTACCTCGGATGTTGAGAGACCTTGCCGATGTTTGTAACCGCACAAAAGGTTTCCGTGATTGGCTATGCCGTGAAAGCGGAGTAATCAACGCTATTGTCAATCATTTAACCGAAAAACATTTATCAGAGAACGGCGATCTTGCCATTGAAGATAAACTGCCGCGATGCACATCCGCCGAATTACTTCCTGATGCTAAATACCGGAAGCCGCAGGACAACACACAAACAGTTCGGGATTTACTCGATGAACTCGAGTTCGACCCGGAGTTATTAGAACAAGCCGTTAAATTCTTCAACGAAGTTTTACCCGATGCGATTAAGGAAATGACGGGTCTTGCCGGGACGAATTTACGAGATATTTTTGATTGGATTCGCGCTGATTTAAAAAAGCGTGGTGAAATGCTTGCGCTTTTTATTGAAGACGTTTCAGTGATGTCTGCGCTCGACGAAGAAGTTTTCACCGCTGTTGAGCCGCAAACACGTAAGGATTTATGCCGAATGGTTGCTGTTCTTGGTTCAACAAACGAAGGTTGGAATCGTTTGCCAGATAATCAAAAGCAGCGTGTAACACATCCGATTTCTCTCGGCGGAAAAGCAAATTTAACTTGGCAAAACGACACGCAGAGCGTTGCTGAGTTTTCCGCTCGGTATCTTAACACCGTTCGATTAACGCGAGAACAAATCGGAGTTGTTGCGGCTTACAGGCGAGACAGCGGCAAAGACGTTAATCTAAGTGCCTGCGATTATTGTCCGGTCCGCGACGAGTGTCACGCCAAATTCGGCAAAACTCAAGTCGGCACGGTGGATGTTGGATTATACCCGTTTTCCAAGATTGCTCCGCAACAGCTATTAAAGGATTTGAGCGGGAAATCCGCCGCTCAAAAAAACGCTCGCGGATTATTAACGCGAATTTTATTGCCTGCCCTGGACAGTAATTATGAAAGTTTAGAAATCGGAAAGTTTCCAAACGCCGATAAATTTGCCGTCGTCCGTCACGAAGTATCGTTTTGGGGACCTTTCAAGCAAATGTATTGTGGAGGATGGGAAGAATCTGAAATCAAGAGGCTGGAATTTTTAGCACAAGGTTGGGTAAGAGCTGAAAACATTGATGACCTAGCATCTCAACTTTCACCTTTTCTCGCTCCATTCAATTTCCGCGAATTTAGCAAGCGCACGACCAAGTCAATCAAAACTGTAACGAGCAGAGAAATCGAAAGACCGACAGAGCCGCAGAAACCGGTTGAGCCGGTAACCAATTCTAAACTCAATAAAATTCGGCAAAGTTTAAAGAACTGGGCAGAAGGTGAAAAATTGTCTCCCGATGTTGAACCCCGACAGCTTTTGGCTAATCTGATTCGCAAGTCAATAGCTTGGAACGATTCTGTCGCGCTTCCGCTTGAAGAATGGCGCAAAGCACTGGGCGGTGCATCTGACGATGAAGAAGTTACAACACGCTCAAGCGGTTACGCTTTTGTTCGGCTTGAAGGTCAGACCAGCGAACCGGCGACGGTTTCGCAATTTGTTGATTTGCCTCGCACTGAAGAAACGAGAAGTCTGATAGAGGCTCTTGCTCAATTCACTTACGCCGGTAATAATTCTTGGAATTTTGAACATGGAGAATTTCACAAACGCATCGTCGCTCAGTGGCTGCGCCGACATCAATCGAAAATCATTGAACAACTGAAACCGCCAAGCGAGCTTGATACAACTGCGCCCATTGCCTCCGCCGTTCAAATCTTATCTACCGGCGCGCTGGTTCGGCAACGAACTAAACTGCCCTCGGAATTGCCTGAATTGCTCAAAGCAGTGCTTGCGGATACCTGGACTGAGGAGCCTTTTGCACTCAGTAACGAATGGAAGACTTTGATAAAAGATATGCAGCTTAAACATAAAGATGTACTGCGGTTTCTTACAAATGAGCTTAATGTCCCGCAGGGCAGAACCGGTGGAATTAATTATATCAATGCAATTCCGGCTTTAACCGCTGCTTTAGACTTTGCCGCCGCTCCGAAGATTCAAATTCCTTCGGATGATTATTTTCAGAAATTCTGGAAAAGTCGCTACTCTACGTTCCAAACTAAAAGCAGATACGCAAATTTTGTCGAGGCTCTGCGTGCTGAACGCGCCGCTATAGGTGAAGTGCTTGAAAATATCGAGTCAGGTTTAAGAGGATTTGGGTACGATACTGAAAATTTACCGGATGCTTTGGCTGCATTTTGTTCCGATCTTGTGGATCTACTAAAAATTCAAGCTGAAGCTAAAGAGACGTATCCGTACACGCCGTTCGATGATTTAGGGCGCGGGACGTTTGCTAACCGTAGGGATGTCTGGCAAACCGCCGTCAAACGCGCTCAAATAGTTGTTGCTGATGAAGATGTTATCCAAACTTTGACTTTTAATCCGCAAACGCTCAATGAGGCGGAAAATGCTTTATCTATTGCTTTTGACTACATCTCAAGGGTTGAGAATTCTGTAAACAATCGTTTGCAAAATTTTGAACAAGAAGGCGACCCTGATTTATTGACAGCCGCTATTCTTGATTCATTGGGAAATATTGAACAAATGCGCTCTTAGAATATGAATAAACTGCAACGCCTGAAAGAACAAATTCAATCTCTGCCCGCGAAGAAAAGCCGTCTGAATTTAGTCGGAGTTTTACAGAGGTATAATGTGCAAACTTCGGAAACGCTCGAAATAGTCAGGCAAACGCGGCAAAATGTAGAGCAAGTTTCCACGGTTTTTCCGAACTTGGATTTACAAACGACTGTCACTGAGAAAATCAATTCAGTCGCTCGAACAGCTCAGAGCCTGCGTAAAACTCTTGAGAAAATCGAGAACATCCAAACTAAAAAAGCCGACGATAATTTTCAATTGCTGAACAACACGGCGAGGACGGCAAGAAATAATCTGCGCGACAAATGGAGCTCGACACTCAAAGAAAGAATTGAAACTTACGACAAACTCGTTAAAGCATCCAGCAGCGCGAATTTGCGCGGAAGTTCTTCACTGGCAGAAAAACTCGAACGTCTGCGCGGTCAAACAGACATTTTGCCCAAAACCGAAGATGCCGCTCTCAAAGTTAAAAGCGATTTAGACGGCATCAATACGTCGTTTCAGGATTTAGGTTTGGAAGGCAAGATAGGCGATTTTCTAATTGCCGCCGCTGCTGGACGTGCCAACGCTAAAATTTTGTTAGACAATGATGTTCGAGAGTTTATTGACCAAAATCAACTTTGGTCGGCTTTGAGTGTGAAAATCGAATAATTATAAATATGTCGTTTAAGGAATTCGTCGGTGAGTTTTTATCGTTTCTCGAATTTCAAGAAGCACGTTTGCTGTCTTGGGGTTTTTACGATTTTTCCTATACGACAAACGACGTTGAAGAACTGTTTGAGAGTTTTGCCGACAAAGATTTGAAAGAGGCTTGGGACAAATTAGAAGCCGACGGCAAGACAATGGACGAATTGCTCGACGATATGGAGCATGCGCGTTTACTTTATCGTCCGGTAGAAGATGAGGATTCGTATCGTACCAGGTTTGCTGAAGGAGTTAGGTTATTTGCGCATTTGCGGCAAATGTTTAAGGAAAAAGATTGGGCGACCGGCGCAAATCTCGTTTCGGATATTAAATTGCACTTAGCCGCACGGCGTTATCCGTTTCGCAATGAAACCGCCGCGGATTGTTGGAATGATTTGAAACCGCTTTGCTGGAACGAACCTTTACAAAAATCCGCTTTCGACGCGCTGACAACCAAATCGGACGGCAAGCCTTTGACCTTTGCACGTTTTCAACGAGATGCTTTTGTTCGCGTTCTGCAAAATTACAAAGGCACGAATTTGAGTGGAACAGTAGTCAGCGCGGGAACGGGCGCGGGCAAAACAAAAGCCTTTTATCTGCCGGCGTTGCTCGGCGCAATCACCGAACTCAAATCAAATTTACCGCCGTTTGTAAAAATCATTGCCATTTATCCGCGTAACGTGCTGCTTGCCGACCAGTTGCGAGAAGCCTTGTCCGAAGCCGCCAAACTATCAGAAGTTTTAAAAGAGCATAAACTTCGCCCTTTGCGTTTCGGCGCACTACTTGGTCAAACGCCGACCAAAGATAATTTCACGCGGATTGAAACCAACGGCAAAACATACGCGGAGAATAAGCGAAATTGGAAACGAGTCGGTGACGGGTTTATTGTTCCATTCGTAAAATCCCCGTCCGATGCTAATCAAGATTTGATATGGCGCGATGAGGACCGGGAGCGCGGTAATACGCAACTTTTTCGCACCGGAGGAAGTTCGACAACGCCCGATGTGCCGGACAAAGTTTTGATTTTAACTCGGGAAGAGTTACGCCAAAATCCGCCTGATGTGCTTTTCTTATCGGCTGAAATGCTGAATCGTGAACTCGGAAATTCTGAATGGGACACGGTTTTCGGCATCAATCAGGGCGATAATTATCCTCGACTGCTGTTACTCGACGAGGTTCACGCTTACGAAGGTCTGCACGGAGCACAGGTAGCTTGGACTTTGCGCCGGTGGCGTTATTGGAGCCGAAATCAAAATCAGCACGTCGTAGGATTGTCGGCAACGCTAAAGGACGCTCCCAAACATCTAGGAACGCTCGTCGGAATGCCTGCATCAGCGGTTCAACAATTTACGCCTGCCGAAAGCGAACTGGATTATAAAGGCATCGAATATAATTTAGCTGTTAAAGGCGATCCCGTCTCCGGCGCGAGTTTGCTGGCGACATCGATTCAAAGCGCGATGTTGCTCGGAAGATTGCTCACGCCGCGGAACGTATCTAACAGCGAAAGCAGCGATGATGAAATTCGGCAATCGGATTTCTACGGTCGAAAAGTATTTGGATTTACCGATAATCTGGATAGTTTGAATCGCTGGTATTCGGACACAAACGATGCTGACGTGAACAAACGATTGGCGAAACTGCGATTGCATCCGGCACAACGCCGGCGACCTCTTCCCTTCAATACAAAGGTTATCAAAAGAGTTGATGAAGCAGGACAGATTTGGGAATTGCCGCGCCGATTAGGATTCGATCTTGAAAACTCCTTACACATTTCGCGGTGCAGTTCGCAGGACTCCGGTGTTAATGTCGGTTCTGATTTAATCGTAGCGAGCGCGAGTCTTGAAGTCGGATTCGACGATCCGGAAGTCGGCGCGGTTTTGCATCATAAAAAGCCCGTTTCGATGTCTTCATTTATCCAGCGGAAAGGACGCGCCGGGCGAAGACCCGGTATGCGTCCTTTAACCATCGTGATTTTGTCGGATTACGGCGGAGATCGTTGGGCTTTTCAAAATGCTGAGCGTTTGTTTCAGCCTGAAATTGATAACATTTTACTGCCTCTTATCAATCCTTCCGTCTTGCGGATACAAGCAACATTCTTTTTGCTAGAATGGCTTGCCCGCCAAATCAATTTGGGCGGCAGTTATTTTAGCTATTTCTCTACGCCGTATAGCGAGGAGATGACGAATTGGCAGCGGAATCGAATACGAAAAGCCATTCCGATTTTGCAAGATTTTCTCCAACAAGGAAAACATTGGCAAGCATTTCGCCGGGAATTTGCGTGGGTTTTCAGCCGCCCTTACAAATTCGACGGACGCGAACTCGGTGAAGCGGAACTCGACGCGATTTTGTGGGAATCGCCGCGTCCGGTTTTGCGTCACGTTGTTCCTACCTTGCTCCGTCAACTCGAAGCTGAGTGGAAAATCGCGGCGGGCAAATCGTCGTCGGTTTGTGTCCCGGAGCGCGCCTTCCAGTTCCCGCGTGCGAAACGGCTTTCGCTTTGGCGCGTAAATTTGAACACGAAATTGATGTCGGTTTAATTCAAATCAAAGTGATTTTTCCAGAGTCGCTCGAAGCCGCTTTCGGCGGCGCGAATCTGCACAAGGAATTGGAAACGGCTTTCCGGCGGCACGGAATTAATGTTCTCTACGACGTTCCCGTTAAAGAAATCACGCCCGAAGAAATCGTCTCGACGAAAAAACACCGGATAAATTACGATTTGCTGATGCTCGTCCCGCCGTTTCGCGGGAACGCTGCGCTTCGCAATTTGGGCGCGTCAGACGCGGAAGATTTTATCAAGACGGACGGCTTGATGCGCGTTCACGGTCAGGCGAAAACTTACGCGGCGGGCGACATCGCGGCGTTTTCCGGTCCGAAGCTGGCGCATATGGCGGTGCGTCAAGCCGAAATCGCGGCGAATAACATCGTCTCGGAAATCGAAGGCAGAGAGCCTTTCGAGGAGTATTATCACGAAATCGCAACCGTCATTGACGCAGGCGGCGCGGATTCGATTTACCTGCATTACGGAATTTGGGACGACACCGAGTATCGCCTCAAGCAGGGAAGATTTTGGGGCTGGGCGAAGGAAATTCACGACCGTTTCTGGCGGACGAAACACGGTATCAGCCGCGTCTAAAACGCCTTTCAGAGGAGAGCAGCCGATGAATACAGCAACGATTCGGAACGCGCTTTTGTGGTGTTCGATAATCAATTACGCGATTTTGATTGTTTGGTTTTTAGCTTTTGCTTTCGCGCGGGATTTTCTTTATCGGCTGCACGGCAAATGGTTTCGCTTATCTAAAGAACATTTCGACGCGCTGCATTACGCCGGCATCGCGCTGTATAAAATCGGAATTCTTTTGTTCAATCTCGTCCCTTTAATCGCCTTGTGGATCGTCGGTTAATTTTGGCTCGCCCGAAAAAACTTTCCGAAAATAATGCGGCTTTATGATTCAAATCATTTTATTGCTTTTCGAGGCGAGCTAATTTTTGCTTTTGAAGATTGGAAAATATCGAATTGTCGCCTTGATTTTTTCAGCCGAAAAGCTGACTGCCGATTGGTGGAAATCTAAAGGCGCAATCGTTCGATAACGGAGGAGAAAAGATGAAAAGACTGTGGATAATTTTAATTGCGATTTTCGTTATTTCCTTTAGCATTTTGGGCTGGGTCGGCACGGAAATTTTCCGGCAGGCTCCGCCGATTCCGCGCGAGGTCGTCAGCACGGACGGAACTGTTTTAATTCCGGCGGAAGCGATTCAAAACGGGCAAAACGTCTGGCAGGCGATGGGCGGAATGCAGGTCGGCTCGATCTGGGGACATGGCAGTTATGTCGCGCCCGATTGGACGGCGGATTATCTGCACCGCGAAGCCGTTTTTATTCTGAACGATTGGGCGAACTCGGAGTTCGGCGCGGCGAATTATGAAAACTTAAACAGCGAACAAAAAGCCGTTTTGCGCCAACGCCTGCAAGACACCGTGCGAAAAAACAATTACGACGCGGCAACGGATAAGGTTAATTGTCGAGCCGATACGCGCCCAAGCCTTTGAAGATAATCTCAAACATTATTCGCAGATTTTCACAAACGGCAGCAAGGAATACGCGATTCAGCGCGACGCGCAAAGCGATCCGGCGAAACTGCGCGCGCTTAATTCATTTTTCTTCTGGACGGCGTGGGCTTCGGCGGCGAATCGCCCCGGCAATACGATTTCCTACACGAGCAACTTTCCGTCCGAGCCTTTGGTCGGAAATGTGCCGACCGACAGCGCAATCGTCTGGACGGGCGCGAGCGTAATTTTACTGCTCGCCTCAATCGGCTGGATGGTCTGGTTTTACGCCGCCAGGAAAATGGAATATACCGACGACGACGTGCCTTACACCGATCCGCTCGTCGGGCTGGAACTCACGCCCTCGCAAAAGGCGACCGTCAAATATTTCGCCGTTGTTACGCTTTTGTTTTTAATTCAAATCATAATGGGCGTGATTACGGCGCATTACGGCGTGGAGGGCGGCGGATTTTACGGCTTTCCGCTTCAAGATTATCTGCCGTATGTCGTTTCGCGCACGTGGCATACGCAGCTCGGGATTTTCTGGATTGCGACGGCGTGGTTGGCGGCGGGACTTTTTATCGCGCCGTATGTTTGCGGTTATGAGCCGAAATATCAGCGGGCTGGCGTGAATGTTTTGTTTTTTGCGCTGGTCATCGTTGTTTTCGGTTCGATGGCTGGTCAATGGATGAGCGTGATGCATTATTTGCCGGGCGATTTGTGGTTTTGGTTCGGTCATCAGGGTTACGAATATGTTGACTTGGGCAGAGTCTGGCAAGCCGCGCTGTTTGTCGGGCTGCTGTTGTGGCTGTTTTTGATCGCCAGAACCGCGATTCCGGCTTTGCGGGAAAAAGGCACGCCGAAATCTTTGACCCTGCTTTATCTTTTGACGACGACCGGCATCGCTTTGTTTTATTCGCCCGGACTTTTTTGGGGAATGCGCTCGCACCTTTCGACGGTCGAATACTGGCGTTGGTGGGTTGTTCACCTGTGGGTCGAAGGTTATTTTGAAGTTTTCGCCACGGTCGTCATCGCCTTTCTTTTTTCCAAACTCGGCGTAATTCGCCCGGAACGCGCCGCGCAAGCCGCGCTTTTAGCGGGCGCGATTTACCTTTCGGGCGGAATCGTGGGAACTCTCCATCACCTTTATTTCGCCGGAACGCCGACGGTCGCCATCGCTTTCGGCGCGGTTTTTTCGGCTCTCGAAATCGTCCCGCTTTTGCTTGTCGGCTACGAAGCGACGGAAAATCTGCGACACGCGAAGGCGCGTCCGTGGCTCGAAAAATACAAATGGGTCGTTTATTTTTTCGTCGCCGTCGCTTTCTGGAATATGGTCGGCGCAGGGATATTCGGCTTTATGATTAATCCGCCGATTGCGCTTTATTATATGCAGGGCTTGAACACGACCGCCGTTCACGCACACGGCGCGTTATACGGTGTTTACGGCACGCTCGGTTTAGGCTTGACGCTTTTCTGCCTGCGGGCGATGCGACCGGAAATCAAATTGAAGGAAAAAACGATCTGGTTCGCGTTCTGGGCAATCAATATCGGAATGCTTTTGGAAATCGTGCTGAGTCTTTTGCCCGTCGGCTTGATGCAGACTTATCAATCGGTTTCGGTCGGCTACTGGTCGGCGCGCTCGCCCGAATTTATGCAGACGGACGTGATGCAGACTCTGCGCTGGCTGCGAATGGTCGGCGACACGATTTTCGCCGTCGGCGCGATTGTCTTTGTTTATTTCGCGCTCGATTTGATGTTCATCAGGAAAAATCCGCAGGGCGAAACCATCGCCGATTTGGAAACGGAAGCCGCAGCGGAAGCGGCATAAATAATTTCAGGAGTTATAAAAATTATGTTAATTGATAAAACTAAAACGGTGCGCGATTTGGCGGTCGAAAATCCGCAGGCTGTGCGCGTGTTTGAAAAATTCAAAATAGATTACTGCTGCGGCGGACACCTTTCTTTTGAAGAAGCGTGCCGAAATGCCGGAGTCGAAATGAATCAGGTTTCGGAAATGCTCGAAAGTGCGGCGCGCGATTCGGAGCAAAACAATTTTTCCGACACTGATTTTACCGAATGGTCGCTCGCCGCTTTGTCCGATTACATCGTGCGGAAACATCACTCTTTCACGCGCGATGAAACGAAGCGAATCACCGCGCTGCTCGAAAAAGTCTGTTCGGTTCACGGCGCGAATCACGCGGAACTTTTCGACATACAGAAAATCTTCGGCGCGCTGCGGCTCGAACTTGAAAATCATCTGTTGAAGGAAGAACGAATGCTTTTCCCGTATATAGCTTTGATGGAAAGCTCGCTCAATTTCGGTCAATCCGTTCCGCCCGCGCCGTTCGGTTCAACCAAAAATCCGGTCAAAGTAATGGTCGCCGAACACGACGCGGCGGGCGAACATCTGCGCGAAATTCGCCGATTCAGCAATCATTTCGCCGTCCCGGAAGATGCCTGCATCACCTATCAGACGCTTTACGGCGCACTCGAAAATCTGGAAAAGGATTTGCACCGGCATATTCATCTGGAAAACAATATTCTTTTTCCGAAGGCAATCGAGATGGAAGAAAGCGGCAAACCGGCGGACGCGAACCGAATGGACGCGGTGAAATGCGGCTTGCACGAACACGCACATTCGCATTAAAAGATGAATCATTTTCCGCTCGCCGACGATCATACGGAATTGGACGCGCTGCTCGAAGAATTTTTCGACGCGCTGAAAACCGCCGATGTCGAAACGATTTACAAATCACTCGATTTCTTCTGGGCGCGGCTGGCAATGCACATCCGCGCCGAGCATCTGCACCTTTTTCCGGCGATAATCACAACGATTGAAGCGCAAGCGGCGGAAAATAACAGTTCAGTTCCAGCTTTTGACGAAGCGCATAAGGCGATAAACGATTTGCAAAGCGATCATAATTTTTTTATGCGCGAACTTTTATCGGCGATCAAAAAACTTCGCGAACTGCGGGAAAACAAAACGAAAGCACATTCTTCTAAAGAAATTTCGGACGTGCGCGAAATGATTATTTCCGTTAAACGCCGTCTTGAAGATCATAATGAAACTGAAGAAACTAAAGTTTATTTGTGGGCTGACTTGCTTCTCGATCAAGCGGAACGCGCCGCTTTGAGCCGGCGAATGCAAAGAGAAATTACGAATCTGCCGCCGCGTTTCGATAAGAAAACTTTTGCGTAAATTCAGAATCTAATTTCGTTATGTTCTTAAAAATCTTACAAATAGCGATTCCTTTTATATGGTTCGGGATGGTCGGCGCGATTTCATTCGTGGAAGCTCCGCTTAAGTTTCGCGCTCCAAATATAACGCTCGCGCTCGGACTCGGCATCGGAAAACTTGTTTTTCAGATGCTCAACCGCATCGAAATTGCGTTCGCCGCATTGATGCTCGCGTCACTGTTTTTCGCGCGTCCGGCGACGAATTTTGCTTTGTATGTGTTCGGCGCGATTTTCGTTTTGTTATTGCTGCAAACCGTCTGGCTTTTGCCGCTTTTATACGTCCGCGCCGAGCAGGTTATCGCCGGAATTGCCGCGCCGCATTCAAATAATCACCTGATTTTCATTGCTTTTGAAGTATTGAAATTTATACTGCTTTTCATTTTGGGCGCGAGTTTATTGAAAGGTAATTTGAGATTTAACCAATGAAAGATATTGAAACGAGAGCCGACATTGACGATTTGATGAACCGCTTTTACGCCAGAGCGATGACCGATGAAATTATCGGTTATATTTTTACCGACGTGGCGAAACTCGATTTGGAAAAACATCTTCCGGTGATCGGCGATTTTTGGGAAACGCTGCTTTTCGCTAGCGGCGATTATCAAAAACACGGGCGCAATCCGCTGCTTGTTCACGGCGAATTAAACGAAAAAACGCCGCTCGAAAGCGAGCATTTCAAACGCTGGCTGGAATTTTTTTATCAAACTGTGGACGAAAATTTCGCGGGCGAGCGCAGCGAATTTCTCAAAACGCGGGCGGCGGCAATCGCCAATCGAATGCTCGAATATGTCAGCCGTCAAGCGGAAGCGGCGATTTTTTAAGTTTGGATTAGCCGCCGGATAAAAATTCGCGCAAAGGCGCGAGGTCTTCGATGATGATTTTGCCGCGTTCGATGCGGATGAGATTTTTATCGGCGAGACGGCGCACGGCGCGAATCGTCGTTTCGACAGTCAATCCAGCCATCTCCGCGATGTCGCGGCGGCGCACGGAAATCATAATCGGCTGCTTGTCCAGCGCGGCATCGTTTTTGGTCAGACGTACGAGAATGTTTCCGGCGCGATGCTCGGGCGAGGCGGTCGCCAGATTTTGAATCGCCGCCGTTTTTTCCCGCAGCATCTCGCACATCCAACTGATGACGGCGAACGAAAATTCGCTCGATTCTTTTAAGAGCCGCAAAAAATCCTGGCGATAAAGCAGCAGAATCTTTGTTTTTTCCATCGCCACGGCGGTCGCCGGATACGGTTCGCCGTCAAAGACGGGCGGCACGGCGAACATCTCGCCCCGGGCGAAAATGCCGATAATTACTTCTTTTCCGGCTTCGAGAAAGTGAACCATTTTTACTTTGCCCGAAAGCACAATCGGCAGAAATTCCGCTTGTCCGCCTTCGGCGAAAATTTCTCGATTTATATAATAGGTTTTTGTGCGACCCGCCTTTAGCAGTGATTCGATTAAGTCCGCGCCGACGATTTCGAGTAAAGGTTTCATAAACATCTAAAAGTTTCACTTGTTTTTCATCTCGATTCAAGTCGGTAGTAAAGTAAAAAAATTAATCGGCGTGAAAATCGAAATTACAACATTTCAACGAACAAAAACTATGAAAACTCCGGCTGCAGGAAACACTTGCCCTTTATCAAATGATGTATTGAACAAACTCGACGCTTACTGGCGGGCGGCGAATTATCTTTCGGTCGGGCAGATTTACCTGCTCGATAATCCGCTGCTTCGTGAACCGTTAAAGCTCGAACACACCAAGCCGCGTCTGCTCGGACATTGGGGAACGACGCCGGGATTGAATTTTATCTACGCGCATCTGAACCGCGTGATCAAGCGCGACGATTTGAACGTCGTTTACGTTTGCGGTCCCGGACACGGCGGACCGGGCATCGTCGCCAACGTCTATCTCGAAGGCACTTACACGGAATTTTATCCGAATATCTCGCAGGACGAGATTGGCATGCGGCGGCTTTTCAAACAGTTTTCGTTTCCCGGCGGCATTCCGAGCCACGTCGCGCCGGAAACTCCCGGCTCGATCAACGAAGGCGGCGAACTCGGCTATTCGCTCGCGCACGCTTACGGCGCGGTTTTTGACAACCCGGATTTGATCGCCGCCTGCGTCGTCGGCGACGGCGAAGCCGAAACCGGAGCTTTGGCGGCAAGCTGGCACTCGAATAAATTCTTGAATCCGGCGCGCGACGGAATCGTGCTGCCGATTCTGCACCTGAACGGCTATAAAATCGCCAATCCGACCGTTTTAGCCAGAATAAGCCGTGACGAATTGACGAATTTGCTCGTCGGCTGCGGCTACAAACCTTACTTTGTCGAAGGCAACGAACCGGAAGCGATGCATCAATTAACGGCGGCGACGTTTGATGCGGTGTTTGCCGAAATCAAAGCGATTCAGGTGGACGCGAGAGAAAACGGTTTTACTAAGCGTCCGGCGTATCCGATGATTGTTCTTCGTTCACCGAAAGGCTGGACGGGACCGAAAACGGTTGACGGCTTGCCGACTGAAAATTCGTTTCGTTCGCATCAAGTTCCGCTCGCGGAGTTGGCGACGAATCCCGAACATCTCCGAATGCTCGAAGATTGGCTAAGAAGCTATAAGCCGGAAGAATTGTTTGACGAAAACGGCAGACTAATTGCGGATTTGGCTGAACTTGCTCCGACCGGCACGCGGCGGATGGGCGCGAACCCGCACGCCAACGGCGGAGAGCTTTTAAAGGATTTGAAAATGCCCAATTTTTACGATTACGCCGTCGAAGTCGCAAAACCCGGAACGGTTGAAGCCGAAGCGACGCGCGTTATGGGCGCGTTTTTGCGCGATGTGATGCAAATGAATTCGGACTCGAAAAATTTTCGCGTGATGTCGCCCGATGAAAATAACTCAAATCGCTGGACGCAATTTTGGAAACGACGAACCGCATTTTCACCGGCGAGATATTGCCGTCGGACGACCATCTTGCAGCCGACGGGCGCGTGATGGAAGTCTTGAGCGAGCATCTTTGTCAGGGCTGGCTCGAAGGCTATTTACTGACCGGGCGACACGGATTTTTTTCGTGTTACGAAGCGTTTATCCATATCGTTGATTCGATGTTCAACCAGCACGCGAAATGGCTCAAAACGACGCGCCATATTCCCTGGCGAAGACCGGTTGCGTCGCTTAATTACCTGCTTTCGTCGCACGTCTGGCGGCAAGATCACAACGGATTTTCGCATCAAGATCCGGGCTTTATTGACCACGTAATGAACAAAAAAGCCGAAGTCGTCCGCGTTTATCTGCCGCCGGACGCGAACACGCTTTTGTCGGTTACAGACCACTGTCTGCGCAGTAAAAATTACGTCAATGTCATCGTCGCCGGAAAACAGCCCGCGCTGCAATATCTCGATATGGACGCGGCAATTAAACACTGCACGGCTGGAATCGGAATCTGGGATTGGGCGAGCAATGACGAAGGCGTAGAACCGGACGTCGTGATGGCTTGCGCCGGCGACGTGCCGACGCTCGAAACGCTCGCGGCGACGGACATTCTGCGCCGTAAATTTCCAGATTTGAAAATTCGCGTCGTCAACGTCGTTGATTTGATGACGCTGCAATCGGAAAGCGAGCATCCGCACGGACTTTCGGATAAAGATTTCGATTCGCTTTTCACCACCGATAAGCCGGTAATTTTCGCGTATCACGGCTATCCGTGGCTCATTCACCGCTTGACGTATAAACGCGCCAATCATCACAACATTCACGTTCGCGGCTATAAAGAAGAAGGAACGACGACCACGCCGTTCGATATGGTCGTCCTCAACGATCTGGACAGATTTCATCTCGTGATGGACGCAATCGAGCGCGTGCCGCAACTCGCCGATACGGGAGCGCACGCCAAACAGGAAATGCGCGAGAAACTCCTTGAACACAAGCAATATATTTACGAACACGGCGACGATCTGCCGGAAATTAAAAGCTGGAAATGGACAAATTGACGGACGAAAACAAAAGCATTGTTAATCGCCGATTGACGCGAATCCGCGCGGATAAAAAAGAGCCGGTTTTTCGTAAAAATTTATCCGGGTCAATCTGCTTCAATCTGTGGTTAAATAAATTTCGATGAATATTCTCGTCTTAAACTGCGGCAGCTCGTCGCTGAAATTTCAACTGATGGCGACCGATCTCGAACGCATCGCAAACAACACGGACTCGCGGAAAGCGCACGGCGCAATCGAGCGCATCGGCGGCGCGGCGATTATTACCTTGACCGCCGAAGGAAAAACGCCGCAACGTTCCGCCGCGCCTGTGCGAGATATAAAATCGGCGGTTGAAACGGTGGTCAGATGGATTGCTTCGGAAACGTCGGGAATTGACGAAATAAACAGCCTCGCCGACATTCACGCCATCGGTCATCGCGTCGTTCACGGCGGAGAATTTTTTAGAGAATCGGTTTTAATTTCTGATGAAGTTTTGCGCGGCATCGAAGACTGCATCGAACTCGCTCCGCTGCACAATCCGGCAAACATAAAAGGCATTTTAGCCGCGCGTGAGATTTTCGGCGCGGGCTTGCCGCAGGCGGCGGTTTTCGACACGGCTTTTCACCAGACGCTGCCGGAAAAGTCTTTTTTATACGCGATTCCTTACCAATTTTATCGCCGCCACAAAATTCGCCGCTACGGTTTTCACGGCACTTCGCACCGCTACGTCGCTTACCGTTACCGCACGATGCTCGAAATTCCGCGCGAGTTGGTGAACGTCATCACGCTTCACCTGGGCAACGGCTGTTCGATGGCGGCGATCAAGGGCGGCGTTTCCGTTGATACTTCGATGGGCTTAACGCCGCTCGAAGGCTTGGTGATGGGAACTCGTTCGGGCGACGTTGACCCGGCAATCATCGAATTCATCTCGTCGAAAGAAGGCTTGAGCGTCGAAGAAGTCGAAAGCCTTTTAAACAAGCAATCCGGTCTTTTGGGCATCTCCGGTTTGACCAACGATATGCGCGAACTCGTCGCCGAAGCTCTTGAAAATAACGACCGGCGGGCGCGTTTGGCGATTGAAATTTTCTGTTATCGCGCAGCGAAATACATCGGAGCTTTCCTGGCGGCGATGAACGGCGCGGACGCGCTCGTTTTCGCGGGCGGCATCGGCGAAAACTCGCCGGAAATTCGCCGCCGGATTTGTGAAAATTTGTCGTGGTTCGGTATCGAACTCGACCCGTCTTTAAACGAATCACTGACGAACGGGCGCGAAGGCTTAATCAGCCGAAACGCGGCGCGGCTCAAAATTTTCGTCATTCCGACTAACGAAGAACTGCTGATCGCCCGCGATACGGCGCGTCTGATCGGCGAAAACGCGCCCGCTTGAATCGCTTGAATTTCTCTTTTTCTTTCGTCAGACGATTCTTTTGCCAAGTCAAAAAATTTTGCTTTCCGCCGCGAAAAGTTTCGCGTTCGCCTGTGAAATTTCCCGCAGTAAATTGAAACGTCAAACGATGTTTCGGCGGTATTACAGGGTTTTGGGGCGCGGCACGTCGCTTGCCGAATCGTTTCCGGCGTGACGGCGAAAATTACAAAAAAGCGGGAGAAAAACGTGGCAAATATTTTAATTTTAGGCGGCGGTTTCGGCGGTTTGATGATGGCGGAACGCTTGGCAGACCGGCTCGGCGGCGACAGCCGGCATCGAATTACGCTCGTTTCAGCCAAAGATGAATTTACGTTTTATCCGGCACTTGTGCGGCTCGCTTTCGGCGATTGCGGCGCGGACGAAATTTCGTTTGATCTGCACAAAAAAAAATTAAACGCATCGGGCGTGCGTTTCGTGCAGGGCGAAGTTATCAAATTGAATACGAATCTCAAGCGCGTGCAAATTGCGGGCGCGGATTTCGACGGCGAAATTTCCTACGATTTTCTGGTCGTCGCAATGGGTCGCAGATTGGCGACGGAAAAAACGCCCGGCTTTTTTGAATACGCTCATCATTTGCTCGGCACCAAAGCCGCGCTCAAATTCGGCGAAGCGGTCGAGACTTTCAAAAAAGGAAACATCGTCGTCGGACTCGCGCCCGAAGCGTTTCTGCCCGTGCCGGTTTGCGAAACGGCGTTCTCGCTCGCCGCCAAGTTTGAAAAAGAGATCGAAAAAAGGCAAATCTCAATCAGTGTCGTCTTTCCCGAAACGATTAAAAAAGCCTTCGGCGGCGCGGATTTGCATCGCAAACTGGAACGCGCTTTTGCCGAACGCCAAATAAAAGTAATCACCGATTTTGCGGTCAGGGAAGTAGCAGAAAAAGCGATTATTTCCGGCGACGGAGAAAGAATCGAATACGATTTGCTGATGCTCGTTCCGCCGTTTCGCGGACAGGCGATGCTCGGCGCGTCACGGATTTACCGACGAGCTGGATTTCGTCGCCGTTGATAATTTTCTGCGCGTGCGCGATGCGGATAAAATTTACGCGGTCGGCGATATTACGGCTTTTCCCGGTCCGAAACTCGCTTTTATGGCGATTCGACAAGCGCAAATCGCCGCCGAAAATCTCATTTCGGAACTGCGCGGCGGAGTGCCTGCGAAAATCTATCATCACGATCTTGCCGTAATTATTGATGAAGGCGGCGAGGACGCGATTTTTCTGCATTACGGCGTCGGGAGCGAAACTTTATACGGCTTGAAGACGGGCGTAATGTGGAGCCGGATGAAAAAAACGCACAACCAGCTTTGGGAGATGATGCGCGACGTTTAGTAAAATTTCAAACGCGCGGACGAGAAAAATTTATATCGAAATTGCAGTCAATTTGTCAGTATTTTGACGACGATTGTCACGCTCATCAAACTGCCGCAAGTAACCAAAACTTTGAAACGATGCCCGCCGCGTGGCTCGCCGTTTTATTAAACGTGCTGGCAATCGCCAACATTCCGCGCGCGATTTACAAAGAAAAACCTTTCTACGCCTTCGTTTCGTCGTGCCTGACAATCGCCGCGCTCGTCTTTCTTTTCGGAATGGCGCTTTTCCCTAATTTAATCGTCTCCAGCATCACGCCCGAATTTAACTTAACTATTTACAACGCCGCTTCGTCGCAGAAAACGCTCGGCATCGCGCTCCTGATCGCCGTCATCGGAATGCCGATTGTTTTAACTTATACGGCAATCGTCTATTGGGTTTTTCGCGGCAGAGTCGAGTTGGGAAAATTCAGCTATTAAAGTTTCTTTCCAGACAGTCAAAAAAAGAAAGCGGTGAGCAAAAAGCGGAAATTATGAAACCGGTTCAGCACGCGCAAATCAGCACAAAAACGCACGGCGGCTTCTGGCAGGATTACATCGCAGTCCATAACTTTTTAGATTCGAGCAAAGCCGCCTCCGCTCACTTTAAACACCGCTTTTTGCTGCATCATCAAGAGGGCATCGAACTCGGCGTTAAAATTTTCGGCGCGAACGTCGTCAATAGCGAAAACAAAACTATCGAAACAAGACGGTTGTTGACCGAACATTTAATCGAAGATGTTGGCAGAGTCGTTTCGGTCGAAGATTGGGCGCGTGATTTATTGCCGGACGGAAACCATTCTTTTTACAGGTTTCTGGAGAAGAAGCGAGCTTCCATCGAAGACGACTGTATTCCGGGCGAAAACGAACTGCTCGCGGCGTTTAATTTGTCGAAAGACGATGTTGCCGCCGTCAAAAAATTCCTGCATTTTCCGCTCGAAAATTCCGAACATCCGGCGGCTCTGCTGTTTTCGCATAATTCTTTCGCCGTTTTTCTTGCCGAAAAGATTTTCGGACACGCCTTTGTCAAAAACACCGATTCGCAAAAACAATTCGTCGCCGTGCGCGAAGTTTTCGAGCGGCTGATTTTTCTGCGAATGAAAGCCGTTTATTCACCGGCGGAAATCGTCGCCCGGACAACTTCGCGTGAATGGATGCGCGGCGCGGACGCAGGGAAAGCTCAAGAGGAAAAGAAGCGGCTGGCAGCAAATTGAAGTTGACGATAACTTTCAGCAATTAACCGAAAAATTATGATAAATACCGTACCTTGCACGCCGGACGAAGCCAAAGAATTGATTAAAAGTCTGGCGAAATTAAAATTGAGTTTTATGCTCTGGGGCGCGACCGGAGTCGGAAAGTCCGAAGCCGTGCGCCAGCTTGCCGCTGAGATTGCTGCCGAATTACGCGACGTTCGGTTGTGTCAAAAACAGCCGACCGACATCGGCGGACTGCCCGCACTCGACCACGAATCGCGGCAAACCGTTTTTTATCCGCCGGCGTTTATTGCGCCGCGCGAAGACGGCAAGCCGGTCGTTTTATTTTTCGACGAAATTTCGCTCGCGCCCGACGACACGAAAGGCGCGGTCTTGGGAATCTTGGAAGAACGTCGGCAGGGCGATGTCGAAATTCCCGACAACTGGATTATCGTTGCGGCGGGTAACCGACCGGAAGATTTGGCGAACGCACGGGGCTTAGGCGCGGCGGCGAATCGTCGCCTGCTGCACGTCGTCATCGAGCCGCAGCTTGAAGCGACTTTAGAGCATTTCATCAAAATCAAAGTCGCGCCGGAAGTTCTCGCCTTTCTGAAAGTGTTTCCGCAACATCTTTCGGGCGAAGAATCGGCGCGAACACAGAAACACGAGCTTTACCCGCGCCCGGCGTCTTGGGAAAAAGTGTCGAATATTTTGGGAGAACTCAAAAAAGCCGACAAGCGCACAAAGCATCTCGCCGTCGCCGGCATCATCGGCGATTCGGTCGCGGCGGAATTTATGCTGCTCGCCGAAGAAGTCAAGAATATGAAATCGGTGGACGAACTGCTGGAGATTCAGCGCAAAACGCCGTCGAAAATCGGGAAATACCTGCCCGATACCGTCAACGGCTTATACGCGCTGTCGTTCGCCGTCGCGTCAAGAGCGAGCGAGGAAACGGCGGTCGAGTTGATTGAACTCGTGAACCGACTCGACGAACAGACGGGCGAGCGATTTGCAGCTTTGCCGATGCGCGACCTTCAAACGATGGCGGGAAGCCTGCTGCTTGAAAAAATCTGGAAGGCGGGCTGGAAAGTCGAGCAGTCGAAAGCCTTCTGGCGATACAACGAAAAACGCGAAGCCGTCGCAAGCAACAATCAAGGCGTGGACGAGGCGAGCACAGACGTGAAATCCGCGCCCGCCGCCGCAGATGCCGCCGTCGTTTGATCGCTTCCGTTTTCGATTAACCGAACATTCAAAATTATCAACGATGATGCTCGAAAGATTAAGCCGCGCTGCGTCAAAACGGATGCGCCCGGATTTGGAAGCGGCGATTGAATATCTGCCCGGTTTGGCGGGTCTCGCGCTATGGTGTCGCTTCAGCGATACGGACGATGTGGATGCGATAGCCTTTACCGACGGCAGCACGATATATGCCGGCGCCGACTATGAAAAATTCGACGCTCAGGAGCGCCGGTTTATCTGCCTGCACGAAATTCTGCACGTCGCGCTGTGTCACCCGCAGCGATTCGCCGAACTCGAAAAACGCGATGCGGTCAATTTCAATCCGCAGCTTTTAAACATCGCCGCCGATGCCGTCATCAACGAGTCGCTCGAAAATTTGACGGGTCTGAAAACGCCGACCGACGCCTGGACGCTGGCGAGAATTTGGCAGTGTCTCGAAAAAGCCGAAGACGCGGCGAATCCGGCGGTCGCGTCTAAAAACAACTCGTCGTATTACTCGTTTTCGGCTGCCGCGCAGAGCAGAAAAATCGCCAATCTGACGCGCGCCGAATTCGTGCAGGCTTTCCGCTGGTCGTGCGAGGAGCTTTATTATTTTTTGAAGGCGCAAGCCCAAACTCGAACCGAGCTTTATGGATTTCTGGCTGAGTTTGACGGGCGCGACGCCCTTTCAGGAGATTTGCGCCCGAAAACGTGCCGTCAGGACGACGCGCGCCCGGCGGAAATCGAAGCGAGCGAGGAAAAGCGGAACTGGCGGCAACGACTGAGCCTTTTGCGCGGCAGCGCGCCGGAAATTCTTGACAGGCTCGCCAAAGAATTGCCGCGCGTCGAAACGCCCTGGGAGCAGATTTTTCGTTCTCTTGTTCAGACCGCCTTTCAGGAAGCGACGCACAAGAATTACTCGCGTCCCAATCGGCGATGGCTGGCACTCGAAAGAGACTACAAGGTTCAATCTGGCGTAAGCCTGCCGTTCGCGCCGGACACAATCAAAAAGCGCGGAACTCGTCTCGCCGTCGCGCTCGACACATCAGGTTCGATTGACGAAGGACTTCTGGGCAGATTTTTAGCCGAAATCGCGGCGATGTGTGCGTTCAACCAGCGGAATTTAGTTTTGCTCGTCGGCGACGCGGCGGTTCACCAGATTAGGGAAGTTAACTGGCGGGACGCGAGCCGCGAGCTTTTCGCGCTTTCTTACACGGGCGGCGGCGGAACGGATTTTCGACCGCTCATCGAAGCCGCCGCCGAGTATGAACCGGACGCACTGGTTTATTTGACCGACCTTTACGGCGAAACCGGCGACGAGCCGAACTTTCCCGTCATCTGGGCTACCTACGGCGCGGCGGGAAAAGCTCCGTGGGGCGAGCAAATCAATTTGAAATAGCGATTTTCCGAATGAGAACTTTATATTACTCGCCGGGTTGATTTTTAACGGGAAAAATCAAAGCGGCAGATAGAAGCACGGGTTTACGGATTAAGATTAGCCGTGCGTCGAATGGAAAACGAAGTCAAACTTTCAATACTGCGCGAGAAGTTTCGCCGCGCGACGGCGCGACCGAAAGGTCTAAGGTTTTTCGCGGAACTCAAGCCGGAAGCGCAGGAATTTGCCGTCTCTCAAGAGCGAGACAGCCCCGACCGTTTCGATTGGGGCGATGCCGAATTTTTAACCGAAGATTTCAAAACGCAACTGACGGAATATGGCTTTGAAGAGACGGAAGTTTACTGGAGTCTCGGCTATTGTCAGGGCGACGGCGTGGCGTTTTACGGGCGCGTTTACGCCGAAAGTCTCAAGGAAAAAGACTGCCGAGCAAGACGATTGATTGCCGCGCTCGAGGCGGCTGGCGACGAGCTTTACATCGAAATTACGGGCGCAAGCGGTCATTATCACCATTCAAATTCGATGACGGTCGAAATCGAGTTTGAGAACGAAACCGAAGACGAAGATTTGCCCGCGCGTCTGAAAATCGCGTGTCCGCACCAGCGCGAAAATCTCGAAGAATACCTCAATGAGCGAATCAAAGAGATCAGCCGCGAGCTGGAAAAATCAGGTTACGCCGAAATCGAATACCGCTATGACGAGACGACGATTCGTGAAGAATTACGAGAGCGCGGGCATCTCTACGAAAAGGACGGCACGCGGGCGATGACCGATTTCGAGTTTTACGAATGGGAAAAGTCCGAAGGCGCGGTTGTTCGGACAGTCTGATCAAGTCCGGCGCGAAAGGCTCGCAAAAACAAAGCTGCAGGTAAAAAGCAAAATTATGGAATTTATTATCAACCCTTCGTTACTCCGTGAGGAGCTTGGACTGCTCACGCCGGTCATCGAGCGCAAAGCGACGATTCCGGTGCTGAGTAAAATCAAAATGGACGCCAACGTGCGGGGTGAGCTGGCGTTGACGGCGACCGACTTGGACGTGACGATGCGCGTCCGGCAGGTAACGGACGTTTTGCAGAGCGGCTCGATTCTCGTCGAAGGCAAAAAACTCTACGATATCAGCCGCGAGCTGCCGAACGAACCGATTCATTTCGCGCTCAACAAAAACGGGCAGATCGAGATTCGCCACAAAAAAGGTCGGCACAAATTGGGGACAATCGGCGCGGAGCAGTTTCCCGAGATCCCGGTGCAAAGCCGGGCGGGAATTCGCGTTCCGGCGGTGATTTTGCGCGAGGCGATTCGGCGCACGGCGTTCGCGGTGACGACCGAGCAGAGCCGTTTCACCATCAGCGGCGCGAAAGTTCTGGTTGACGAGTCGAGTTTGACGATTGTAGCGACCGACGGGCATCGTCTCGCTTACACTCGCTTTCCGCTCGTCAATTCGACCGGACAGAAATTGGATATACTCGTGCCGAAAAAGACGCTCCAGCAGCTTGCAGATTTGCTCGACCGCGAAATCAAGCATGATGCCGAAAGTCAGATTGAGATTTGCGACGCGGGCAATCAGCTTTGTTTCGCGGCGGGCAGGCACAGCCTTTTCTCGCGGAAATTGACGGGCGCGTTTCCGAACTGGGAGATGGTTTTGCCGAAATCTTTGAATTACACGGCGGAAATCAGCACGGACGATTTTCGGCAGTCGCTGTCGCGCGTAACGCTGACCGCGGACGACCGAAACTATTCTATAACGATGGAAATCGAGCCGGGGCGACTAGTTTTAAGGTCAAACACGCCCGACGGCGAAGCGCAGGAAGAAATGCTCGTCGCATTTGGCGGCGAGACGGAGCGAAAAGTTCATTCGCTGCGATTTAACAGCCGATACGTTCAGGACTTTTTGCAGGTCGCGTCGAAAGCCGGAAGTCCGACTTTCGGGTTCGGTTTTAACGACCCCGATTCGCCTTTCGAGCTGTTTCTGCCGACGGAACGCGAAGGCTACCGATTTGTGCTGATGCCGCTCAGAGGCGAATAAAAAGCGGCAAAGAATTTGAGTTATGTTTGATGTTTCGATTGCCGTCGCCGCTCGCAGCGAGCCTTCAGCCGCTGTTGTAGAAGACGAAAAACTTTCAGACGAAGCAAGTTTGATTGTCCTCAGAGGCGTTTTTTCGAGCGGCGACAGTTCCTACAGTTTCGAGCTGAAGTCGGACGGCACGGGCGCGATAATTTATTCGGATTTCATCGGCGACGCGGAGGAGTTCGATCACCAAATAAATGTCGAAAATCTTCAACGCGAAATTGAAGCAGCGGTTCGGGAAGGTGTTGCGCTCCAATCTCAGCAAAGCGCGCTTGCTGATTCTGAAGTTGAAAGCATCCGCGAAGAAATAACAGTTGAAAGACTCGACGAAGTTTTCTGGGAGGAAATTAATCAGACGCTTGAAGACCCGTTTTTCCGTTCTTTCTACGACGACTCGGAATGGGGCGAGGAATTTCAAACCGAGCGCGGTACGGTTGACGAGTTCATCGAATTTTTAGAGTTGTGCGTGCTGACCGAAAGGGAAATCAATCCCGGCAACGAAGATTATCTGGTCGTCGAAGCGGAGAGCGAATGCGAAGCGGCGGGAATCTCGGAATGCAGTTATTTCAGCGAGCGATTGGAGGAACTCGTCGAAATCGCGTGCGCGCATTTTCGCCCAAGCGGATTTCGCTACGATTACAACGACGGCTGTTACGACCGCTATTCCGGTTATTCGATGTCGTCGGAATCGGTCAGCGTTTCTTTGCGCGAATCCGCAAACGCCCCGGCGCGCGAAAAGATGCTCGGGATGGTTCGGCTTAAAGAGAGGCTCGTTCAAATGGAAGTCGAGGAAGAAAAGGTCGAGCGGCTGACGGCTTTTTAAGTCAACACCGCGTCGTCAGCCGCGTCGTCCGATTCAAACTGTCTGATGTGATAGGAAGCGTCGGGAAATTGAGCGATAATTTCCAATTTCCCGCCGAGCGCTTTGACGAAGGCTCTGAGCGTGGAGACGTGCATATCCGAGCGCCGTTCGAGGCGCGAGATCGCCGCCTGTTTTTTATTCAGCAGTTCGGCTAATTCCTCTTGGCTGATGGCGAGCGCGCCGCGCAGCTCGCCGAGGCGGATTTCTCGTCGCAGTTCGCGCGCGATTTCATCGGATCGCTCTTTGGCGGCGGGCGACATTTTGGCTCGTAAATTTTTGAACGGTTTAGCCATCTTTCGTTTTCTCCTTCTTTAATGCTTCCAAATGCTCCTGATAGAGCGCGTCGGCAACGGGAACGAATTCTTCATACCAGCGATTGTTGCCGGTTTTGTCGCCGCCGACGAGCAGGATAGCCATCCGGCGCGGGTCGAAGGCGTATAGAACTCTATAAGGTCTGCCTTTATGCTGCGTCCTTAATTCCCGCATTTGCGAGTGCTTCGAGCCTTTGATGTCCGACGAATACGGAAAGCCTAATGCCACGCCGAATTCTTCCAGCATTCTCACATAAGCATCGACGGCTGCCTGCTCGTCTTCGTTGAGCGTGTTCCACCATTCTTCAAACTCGTCCGTGTATTCCACTTCGCAGGGCATAATTTATATTACACCAATGTAATAAAAAGTCAATTTCTTTTGAGCGTCCGAAAAACTATGAACGAAGCGATCGTTTGCAAGCCGAGTCCGGTCAAAACTCTTTCGATCAGCCGTGCGCCGCTCGTCGAGTTGCTGAATTTTTTGATTTACAGCCGGCATTCCGAACTTCTGAACGAACGCGCGCGGCGGCAGCCGTCGGTTTGTTCAGAGAAAACTCCGCTGACCGTCGGCGAGTTGAAAGATTTTCTCGGAGCGGAAAAATGCGATAAAAACAAGAAGCTGCTTTTCGATTGCGAAAGAAGTGAAAATCAAGCCGGCGTGTTGCTCGACAATCAGGGCGCGCAGTTTTGGGTTCATTATTTTCGCTGCGGTATCGGGCTGGTCAGTTTGTCGTTTTTCACTCATCTCGTCAGCGCGGAAGGTTCGCTCTCGAATCGAACGCTCAACATTACGCACAAAAACGAGTATCAATGGTTCACGCACGATCTCGAATCGGAGATTTTCGCTGTTGAAGTTTCCGAAACACTGATCGGGAAATTGGGCGATTATTTCGTCGAGCGAGTGAATCCGATGCTCATCAGCCCGTATTTGATTCGTTTTGAAAATCCGCCGATTAAAGAGCCGTATAAATTCGTTTCGGGAAGTCTCGAACGGCTCAAAGAAATTTTGACGTGGACGCGCTTCGTTTGCGAAGCGTTGAAGCGTGAAAGGGATCCGAACGGAAAAGTTTGGGTCAGCCCGCACGCGACGATTAGCTGCGGGAATCTAAAAGACGCTCCGGCTTTTGAGCATTCGATCGAGACGTTTATGAATGTCGTCGGCGCGTTAGCCGTCAACGAAAATATTCCTTACACCGTTTTACAGCGCGAAGGCTTCGGTCGTCGCGCCGCAGGCTACGTTGAAGATTGGGCACGAAGGAACAAACATCGTATTTACCTCAACCTCGAATCGAAAAACAAAGAAGTTCCTATGCGTTTGAAGATTGCTGCTCGCGCTCTTTTGGAGGATTGGCTAAAGAAGCAGGGTTTAGAGTGAGAGCGGGTGTTGAAGGTCTGGAGAATTGAAACTTCTACATCATCTGAGAAGTAACTTTTACAAAGGAATCCTTGCCACCTTGATCAAATGCCTTTTTCTTCATTAAAAAACACTCTTTGAAGTGAATGCACGTTAATGCAACGTGATTTCATTGGAAGCAAAATTTATCAGCCGCCATTTTCCCGTAAATTGGTTGTTTCAGCTAATGAGTAACTTGCCTGCAAAAAATTAAAGTAAAGGTTTAAGAATTTTTAACCGCAGTTCAAGGGAAGCCTTGACCGTAGCCCGAGGGAAGTAAACACCGTAGTTAAAGGGAAATAAAGAACAAATCTGAGGAGGAAATTTAACTTTAAAGGGCGAAATTTGACCGTAGTTCAAGGGAAATTCCGCCGTTGGAGACCGTAGTCGAAGGGAAGCGCTCACCGTAGTTTAAGGGAAATGACCGTAGTTCAAGGGAAGAAACACCGTTGCCGAAGGGAAGTTTGACCGTAGTTCAAGGGAAGAGATACCGTAGTTGGAGGGAAGAAATACCGTAGTTCAAGGGAAATCGAACTGCCTTTATTTGATTGTAAACGCAGGGTTTAAGGCAATTTTCACAGGCTTCCGACTGTTTTAGACAATATTTAGACAATATTTAGATAACAACAACACTAGATAGCCGTTATCAAGCCGACAAAACTGCTAGTTGTTGTTGTTAAAAAACCACGTTTGTGCAAAAATTTTCTTGAATTCCGGCACCTCGCATTACAAAAAATTATGAGCGCAAGAAAAAACAAAAAGGCGGAAAATTTATCGCTCTTCGATGAAGCGGAAGACGCTCAGGAAAATAAAAACGCTCTTGCACAAACGCCTGCAAACAATGATCAAGGATTGACCGAACCCGAATTCGTGCGGATGGAAAAAAACATCGCTGCATTCGGTTTTTTCACGCCAGCGAGTAAGCGATCAAAGGAAACCCCTCCGAAGGTTATCAAGTTCACCCAAATCATTGACGGAAACCGCGCCGAAGCGAAAGTCACGATTGCCGGAAATACGCTCTACGGAATGCCGACAACAGCTGATCAGGATAAATACTTAGCCTTCCAAAAAATTCTCGAGCGAATCAAAAGGGAAAAAGGAAAAATCGAAAATCCGATTGCTTTCACTTCCGCCGAACTGCTGCAGCTTCTCGGTCACACGGATGGCGGCTCTAACTTCAAAGACGTTGAAGAGTGGTGCGACGTGATGGCTTCGACTTACATAAAATCGGAAGGCGCGATGTGGATTGCCGGCAAGAAAAAATTCGCCTCCGACAGTTTCGTAATTTTCCAGCGCGTGCGCCGCACCGGGCAGGAACTCGACGACGGGACAACCGCCGACAAAAACTATATCTGGCTCTCCGACTGGTATCTCGAGAATATCAACTCTTATTACCTGTTGCCGATTGATTTCGATTCATACAAGCAACTCAAAAACAACATCGCCAAGGCGCTGATACCCTTGCTGCAAATCTGGCTTTACGCGTCCCGTGAGCAGGGCGTTTTCGAGAAACGTTACGACGAGCTTTGCCAGATTCTCAACATCGCGCAGTATTCGTATCCGTCGAAGATAAAAGAGAAACTCGCGCCTTCTTTTAACGAGCTGATCAAACAGGATTATCTGACTGATTGGGAAGTCGCCGAAACCGCCGACAAAGAGGGTTACAAGATAATATTCTGGCACGGCAAAAAGTTTTACCAGGATCAAACAAAGAGACTGTCGAGGGCGAATAAAGCCCGTCTCAAATGGCCTTCGACGAAGAACAGTGACGGCAAACAAACCGGTAAGCATAAGCTACCGCCGGCGAGCCGGGAGATTTTCGATCGCCTTCGGAATGAATTCGATGTCGCCGAGCCGAAAGCCGTCGAACTGGTGAAGAATCTTCCGATCGAAAAAATTAAAGACCAGCTTGAATCATTTTCGTACCGGCGCGAGAAAATCCAAAACATTTCCGGTTTTATCATTCGCGCGATTGAAAACGATTACTCGCTGCCCGAAGGCACGTCAAAAGTACATCAATATATCGGCATAATGAATGGGGGCGTTTCGCTTTATCTATGTGAAACAGCAGCTTCGATCGGTGCTGTGCTGAATGCCGACCTGACGAAAGTGACACCGGTCGGGATAGAAATAAACGCCAATCATGTTCGCGCGGCCAGCAAAGGTTTGATCACAATAACCGCGACACCGATCTCACCGGGAAAAACAGTTCAGGTATGGCTGATAGAGATAACGAATGACAAGGGAAAGTTGGTGTGCACCAGCAGATGTTCGATATTGCTTAAACGCGGACCGGCTGTGATGGAAAGCGACTAAGCTCTATTTTTTAGTCAGCCGGAGAATAAACAAAAGTCTTTACCGTTGTATATTTCTCTTCCTTTCCATTGACGGAAGAAATTGCATTTGAGGTCAGTCGTACAAGACGGCCGTCTTTGTGATCAAATTGAATAATTAGCTGTCGCGGGCCGCTCTGATTCAGCTTGCTTCCGGCCGTAGAGAACATTTCACGGGCCGGCAAACCATCCTTCAGATCCAGTTCATAATCGGTTATCTTTTCATCCTCCATAATACCGATACCAAACGGGTGAAAGCGAATTGTTCTATTAAGGCCCTTAAGCCGGATCGAGCCATTCGGCGCAATCCCGGCCGCCAACTGTCTAGCAAATCTCTCATCAGCTTCGCCGACGCCCAAGATCTTGGTCATAGCGGCGACATCGTTGAATATAATATCCGGGAACGGTATTTTTATGCCTCGCGAGGCAAGTTCGCTAGTGAAAAACTCAAGATCCTTTTCGCTTTCCCCGATAAGATCATCGCCATCGTCTTCAATGACGGGGCTTGAAGGGTCAGCAGATTCGCTCCGAATGAGCTTATTTGTATCGTCGAAAAAATACGTGATAGTTGGTTTACCGTTCTCGAACTCTTGAATTTTTAGAACGGACTCTGGTTTCGGGGTCGGCGATGTCGATATCTCCGGCGAAGCAAAAGAAATAACCTCTTGATCGGCAGCGCAACAGAGGCTCAGAATACAAATCATCGAAAGGTAAAAAGCTTTCATTTTTCCTCCCAAAAAATTGTTTTGCCGTAAACCGCCTTTGAATATAACCTGATCTTTCCCTTGTTGCGATAACCTTTTGCGGGATAATTGTCCGGGGCCGTTCTGATACGGGGAGCTTTGAATTGAGCCCCAACGTTCTCCTTCCACTTTTTATAATGCTCTTCTTCGATGTTCCACCCCATCGTGTTCATATGAAGTTCGATAGAACGTGTTGTTCCGTTTTTTGAGGTTAGCGGAACCGAAGCCCGCACTTCGTTTTCATCAAACAGCGATTGTTCCGCTCCGTCCCAGGCAGCGGCGCCAAAGCTGTAGTCAGTACCGTTAGGCACAACGGCATTGATGATCGCCCAATTAGCTAGCTGCATTTTCCCCGTCCTTTCCTTAAGCGGTTTTTGGGAGAATAGTTTTGCCTGAGCGCTTGTATTTCGTAACTATTCAGGTAGTTTTAGACTTCACTCGCCGACGGTCTTTTGTCTGTCGGATGATTACATCTATAGCAGAACGTACAATATCGACGATAGCGCACATTACAATCCGAGCCGATCCATCTTTTCCTTCTCGTATCGCTCGTCTTCAGCCGGGTAACGCAGTTCGCTTTCAAATTTGCCGGATTCTTTCGCCAGCGACCAGATGATACTCTCGCCTGCCGGGATGACGTTCGGGAGTTTTTTGAAAATAGAATCTTGGAAAGCACATTCGGCATTGATTAGTTTCCAGCCTTTTTTCTCGAACATTTGCAGCAGATCGTCGAGAAACAACGCCGCGACGAGATTGTGATGTATGAGCAGCGTGTGTTTGACTGGTTTTCCGACGACCTTGCCGGTCAGTTGATCGTAGAACTGCGCCCGTTCCCAGATGTGTTCGAGATAAAAATCACGATAAGCGGTGAGATCGGCGTTCGGATTTTCGTTCAGACGCTTGCGAAGCCGTGCATCAATCGCCCATTCGGAAGTGTCAATCGTGACATAGCCCATCCGGTAATTTTTTTCATTGAGAAACGCCCGCATCTGGTCGCGCTTTTCCGCCGTATCGCCTTCCTTGAGATATGGAAAACGAAAGAATTTCCGGTAGTTTTTCAAGCCGGAGATAATCGCCTCGCCTTTCAAAACGTCCTGCGAGAATTTTTCAAACCCCGCTCTCGGGTAGAAGAAATGCGAATAAGAATGGTTGCCGATCAGATGCCCGGCTTTGTCCCAATCGAGCAAATGCTTTTTCCCTTGTTCGTTGTCGACACGCATTCCGCAGACAAATAATGCGGCTTTTAAATCCTTATGCTTACGCAGAGCCGCCAGAATCGCCGCATTTCGCTCGTCGAGCGCAAGTTTCGGCGTGTCGTTGGAGTTTAGATCAGGATCATCGATGGTTATCGCAACTTCCGTCGCTTGGACTGGTCTCGATCGCGCTGATGCCGCGACTGACAACAAACAACAGATTACTAAAAAATAGAAAAATGGTTTCATCGTTAAATATTTAATGGTGCCTGCAAAAGGGCTTTATTATATGATGATGCGTCGCCGGTAAAAAGTAGTATAAGAGATCTCAGCCAGTCGAAACAATCGGTCTGCCGCTCGTTACTGATTCAAGCACAGTAAGTAGATTCCGACCCTGCTTTCGCGCCGAAGATAAAAATGACCTCACCCGGCAGAACACACTCGCGCCCGCCGCCGAACGAAAACAGCCGGAAATTTTCTGCTGTAATTTGAGCATCCGCAAATCCCGCTCCGAGCCGTTATTGTCGAACGGCACAGAGAAGTCTGTCATAAATCTTAAAATCGAGTGCTTATTCATCAGGAATCGCCGGTATAGACTGATTGCAGACAGATGAATGAATTTGCTTTTCGGCGAACCTCGGATGGCTCGCTCGGCTTCCGCTAACAGCTTGTGGTATCGACCATAAAAATAGCTTTGTTGAGAAGGGGATAAAGCAGTTCGGGAATCGAGCTTTGCCCGCCCAACTGCCGCCTTTATTTTTACTAACAGCCGGGCAAATTGTTCAGTCCAAGCCCGATGTTCCGGCTCGTTTTCACCGACGAATGTCAGGTTCCTCAGCAGATGCGCGTTGCAGAAACTATGCCGGCACTGCTCGTATCGCCGGTAAGCGGAAAAGCAGTCTCGAACCAGCGTGCCTTTGAAACGATTGATGATCCCGATTTCATCGAAAGCCGTTCCGCCGCGCTTCGGATGAAAGGCGAGATGAGTCAGTTCGTCGGTTCTGGCAAGATGCACCCAGTTGTTTTCGCCATTGATATTGATACAGGTTTCATCAACTCCCAGAACTTCTGAACGGCGTAAAGCTGCTTTTGTCTGATATTCAAATTTGAGTAGTTTACCGCTGCAAACTCTGGCTGCCTTTTGAATCGTTGCCCACGAGACCGGACACTCGAATAAGTCGTGCATCGTCTCGGCGGTCCGGGCAACGGGCAATAACTGATACTGATTCAAATAGACTAAGCGGGCAAGGACGCTTGCACCATACTGGACGGGAGCCTTCAGACTATCGGGGAAAGAACCTTTGGCAACTTGTCCGCAGGCTGGACAGATTTTTACTTCAGCCCGATGCTCAATGACAGTTAATTTCCCGTTTTCGATCTCGAAGATTTGACGTTTATGAAAACGAATCGACTCGGTTTGGATCAAGGAATAATGACAAGACTGACACGCATCAACTTGATGAACAATAACCAGATCAGGACGACGGACTTGAAGCAGTGTTGAACCTTGGTGACCAGTTTGTCCTCCAGCCCGAAGCCCGGATTTATGTCTCAAACTGCGAGTTTGCGGCAGCTTATTCCACGGAGCGTCAGAAGACGGCGGTAAGCTGGAATTATGCGAATCAAGCACAATCGCCGGCGGATTGTCAGATTCCAAACACTTTTCCAGATCACGGATTTTAGATTGTAATTTAAGATTAAGTTGGCTGGCATCGGAAAGATGAAGTTGGAGCTTCTTTATTTGGTTCTCCAAGCGGTCGATCAGTCGTTGTGACGGCGAAATTCCGGTTTGAAGCTGCTGCTGTAACTCCTGATTAATTTGCTTTTCTTTCAAAAGACGAAGCGCAAACTGCTCTTGTCGCCTCTGACCGGCTCTTTGAGCTTCTAGAATCTGCTGCGCTTTGTTTTCAATGACTTGGTTTAATCGTTTAATTTCGCCGACCTGGTTCTTGACCGTGTTTTCCAGACAGATGGTATGAAGATCCGAGTTTTGGTTTAGTGTTAATTGTTCGATCTGCATCTCAAAGCTTTCGATCAGTCGAGCAACCGATTGAAGGCCTTGCTGATAATGCTGACGAATGGTTGCGAGACGCAAAATCCTAACCTCGATTCATTGGAATAGACTAACGATATGCAACTGACGGTCAAATAGCAACAAAAATTATTGTCGGGGTCAAAATCGGTACACTGTAAATTGTTCGGATCTGAAGATTTAACAAACTACCTGAACAGTTACTGTATTTCCATAGGCGGTGTCGTTTTTATGTAAATGAACGAACGCGATCGCCGCCATTTCCTTTGCAAGCTCTGACAGGTCCTTCGAAATGTAAGCGGTGCTTTCACCGTATATCGTGGCTGCTCGTTTTTGAAACTCCGTGTGCGTTATCGAAAGCTGCTGAAGATTTTCAATGTGAAAAACGACCTTGCCGTCAACGACCTTTTGAGATGTCATGTTGCCGACGAGAACAATATCTTTTGGTTTATCGCAATTGGTACCCAAATATTCGCCGGAGATTATGTCATAGAAATAACCGCAGGGAACATTGTCGGTCTGGAGCGACCCGACGAAATTTATCTTGGGAACGGCGCCAAGGGACATCGTTTCAAAAATTCCGACATCTTTTGTTACTAAAGCAGACGAAAGCATAAAAGCATAGTATCATCCGAAAGAACGAAGATGGTAGATCTTTATTTGAGAGAAGATATCAGGTTATGGTCCCGTTCGTACGCAATTTGATCACGGAATGGCGAAGGCTTGAGCTGCCTTTCAGCGGCGAAACGATCTTGGTCTGTGTTTCGGGCGGGGCGGATTCGGCCGCACTTTTATGCGGGATAAATGATCTTGTCAAACGCAAAAAGCTGGAGCACCGGTTCGTAGCGGCGCATTTTAATCATCGGCTTCGCGGGCACGAAAGCGATGCTGACGAAGAATTTGTTAAAAGACTGGCGGCGGAGCTCCGAGTAGAATTGATCGTCGGGAGCGGTGAAATTCCACACTCCGGCAACTTGGAACAAAACGCCCGTATCGCCCGGTACGGCTTCTTTGCGGAGATGGCGGAAAAGGTGCATGCATATGGGGTTTTGACCGCGCACACCCTGAATGATCAGGCGGAAACCTTTTTGATGAATTTGATCCGTGGCAGCGGCATTGACGGTTTGGCGGCGATGCCGGCCGTTCGCCAGCTGCAGGAACACGCAATGTTTGCCGAAACCGCTGTGGCGGACGTCGATACCGAAGGCCCTCTGTTGCCGTTTCGCACATCACCGCTGCTTATCAGGCCGCTTTTGGCGTGGGCCAAACGCGAAGATACGGAGCATTACTGTTCCGAGTTAGGCATTGAATATCGATATGACACGATGAATGAGGACATGGCTTTTCGGCGGGTGCGGATACGCAAAATGCTGTTGCCGATGCTTCGCGATCTGAACCCGAAAATAATCGAAACGCTGGCCGGAACAGCCAATATATTGCGAGCCTTTGGCGAAAAGGCGGAAACGGCCGTGGCGGACGCGGTCGGGGAACTGAAGGTGGGCGATGTGGCGGCGATGCCAAAAGCCGAAGCTCTTTTGCTGATCCGCCAATGGATAAAGGTAAAACGCGGATATCTGCGCGGATTAGAACTGAAACATATTGAAGCCGTACGCGGTTTGGCCGTTAGCAAAAAAAGCGGCCGGATGGTGGAATTGCCCGGCGAAGATGCCGTCTTTAAGCACGATGGGCAACTTCGGTTCGAACGCCGGGACGACCTCAAAAGTGTCGAAAACCAAAGGGGTTGATAAAAAATGCGGCGCAAATTACAATCAAAGGTTGGCATTGGTGCCGCCCGGCGTCGAAATTTGACAACGTGCGGGCTTGAACTTTCATCAAATGGCATTGGCAAGACTTTCATGAGATGGAAGTTTATTTGGAGGCGAAAAATTGAGTTCTAAAGTAAAACAGCTTCTGCTCTGGGCGATGGTTATCGTCGGCGCAATATCGCTGGTATATCTGATCAACGGAAAACAATCACGCGGTGCGGAGGAATTATCTTTTGATGCAGGCCTGACCCGCATTAAGAATAAAGATATCAAAGAGGCCGTTGTCGGGCACGATGCGATGACGCTGACCGATAAAAGCGACGCGAAATATACGGTCAAGCTTGATGGCAGCAATTCTGCACGCGATCAGATCTATGCCGCCGCGCAAGATACGGATACAAAGATCAATCTTGAACCCGAATCAAGCAACATGGGCTTGCTTATTCTGATCCAACTGTTGCCTTTTCTTCTGCTTGTCGGCTTTTTGGTATTCACACTACGGCAGATGCAGGCGGGCGGCAATAAAGCTTTGAGCTTTGGCAAATCGAAGGCAAAACTGCTGAATAACCAACAAAAGCGTATTACGTTCAAAGACGTTTCCGGCGTTGACGAAGCGAAAGAAGAACTCGAAGAGGTCATCGAGTTTTTGAAAGACCCGCAAAAGTTTCAAAAGCTGGGCGGCAAGATCCCGAAGGGCGTGCTGATGATGGGCCCTCCGGGAACCGGTAAAACTCTTTTGGCAAAGGCCGTGGCCGGCGAGGCAAATGTGCCCTTCTTTTCGATCTCCGGTTCGGATTTTGTTGAAATGTTCGTCGGTGTGGGCGCCAGTCGCGTTCGCGACCTGTTCGAACAAGGCAAAAAGAATGCGCCGTGCATTATCTTCATTGACGAGATCGATGCGGTCGGCCGCCATCGTGGTGCCGGTTTGGGGGGCGGACATGACGAACGCGAACAGACCCTGAACCAATTGCTTGTCGAAATGGACGGGTTCGAATCGAACGACGGCGTGATCTTGATGGCATCGACCAACCGGCCGGATGTGCTTGATCCGGCATTGCTTCGCCCGGGACGCTTTGACCGGCAGGTCGTTGTGTCGTATCCGGACGTTCGCGGCCGTGAAGGCATTTTGAAGGTTCATACGCGCAAGATCCCGCTGGATGAAGGTGTTGATATCAATATCATCGCTCGCGGCACGCCGGGCTTTACCGGAGCCGACCTGGCAAATTTGGTCAATGAAGCGGCGCTGATCGCCGCTCGCGAAGATAAAAAAGTGGTCACGCTCCGCGACCTTGAATTTGCGAAAGACAAGGTGATGATGGGGCCGGAACGCCGCAGCATGGTCATTTCGGAAAAAGAACGTCGGTTGACGGCGATCCACGAAGCCGGCCACGCCATTGTCGGAATGAATATTCCGGAAAGCGATCCGGTGCACAAGGTGACGATCGTTCCGCGGGGCCGCGCGCTTGGCGTTACGTATTTTCTGCCGGAACAAGATATTCTTGGCCGCACAAAAGAAGAACTGCTGGCGATGATCGCTAATTCGATGGGCGGCCGCATCGCGGAAGAACTGTTTATCGGGCAGATCACCACTGGGGCTTCGAACGACATCGAAAAAGCGACGGAGATCGCCCGCTCGATGGTATGTCAATACGGTATGTCAGACCTCGGTCCGCTGGCCTTTGGTAAAAAGGATGAGCAGATCTTTCTCGGCCGCGAGATCAATCAGCATCGTGATTTTTCGGAAGATACGGCGATCAAGATCGATCTTGAAGTGAAGCGGATCATTTCTGAGCAGTATGAGCGGGCAACGCAGATCCTAAAAGATCATGCCGACGCGATGGAACGCATTACGGAAGCATTGCTTGAACACGAATCGCTTGATAATGCTCAAATGCGCCGCCTGATCGCGGGTTTGCCGGTCAATGGCGACGAACCGCTTTCGACCAAAGATGATGACGGAACGCCGGCAAAGGAAGAGACAACATCTGAAAGTCGTTTCAAAAAGCCGATCTTGCCGCCAATAACGCCGAATAATCCGGCAACGGCATAGACGAAACGGTTATTGCGGAAAGGGTTTTGGCCTGTTTAGCGGGTCAAGGCCTTTTCTTTTTGGCGGTCGGGCGTATATTCTTTTCTTACAATGTTGTGGCAGGCCGGAAAATTCGCGATCAAGTTTGACCGACCATTGATAATGGGCATTTTGAACGTTACGCCTGACAGCTTTTCAGACGGCGGCCGATATATCTTGCCGGACGGGGCTCTTCGAAGAGCGGAGGAAATGATCGCCGAAGGAGCCGACATAATAGACATTGGCGGCGAATCTACGCGTCCGGGCGGTGAGGCGGTGGCGAGCGATGAAGAGATCCGCCGCGTCGTGCCGGTAATAGGGGCAGTCGCCAAACGCTTTGACATCCCTATTTCGATCGACACACACCGTTCGCAAACGGCGGCGGCGGCGGCCGACGCAGGAGCCGCTATTGTCAATGATATTTCAGGTCTTCGGTTCGATCGTGAACTGGCGGCCGTTGCTGCTCAACGCGGCCTGGGGCTGATATTGATGCATTCTCGCGGCGATCTTGACTCGCTGCATTCACAACCGCCGGTGCATGGTATTTTGGCTGAAGTTACGACAGGATTGGCCAAATCCATTTCCGCGGCGGAAAAAAGTGGAGTTCGGCCGGAGAATATCGTTCTTGATATAGGGTTGGGATTTGGCAAAACGGCCCGTCAAAATTTTGAAATCTTGGGGTATGTCGATACGGTCATTGCCACATTTCCGCAATATCCGTTGCTGGTCGGGGCTTCCCGAAAATCGTTCATCGGAAAGGTTTCGGGCGATTTGCCGCCGGAAGACCGTTTGGCGGGTTCGATAGCCTGTGCCGCATTGGCGGTCTATAAGGGAGCTAATATTCTTCGTGTGCATGATGTAAAAGAGACCGTGGCGGCCGCAGCAGCGGCATTGGCGACAAAAACAGGAATGGTGTGAATATGAAAAGCTTGATACTTTTTTTAACGGTACTGATGCTAAATGCGGCGGTGTTTGCCGATGTTCCGCCGGCTCCGGGCAGCCAGCGGGTGCGGCCTGATCTGGTGCTTGAAGCAAAAGACGATCTGCCGGGGTATGTGTTTATATTTGAATCGCCGATGGCGGCTGAAAAGATCTCGATCCAAAAAGGACAACCGACGGTGCTTGAAGGAAAAACTCGCGGTGGGGCATCGCGCATGGGTACCCTATATGCGATACCGGTCAAGGAATTTGAATCGTCGGGAATCGATTTGAACCGGCGTGGCGGCGAACGAATTGCCGATATGATAGAAAGCGGAAAGTTGCCGGGCGGCATAAAATTGCTCAACCACAGTTTTCAGAAAGATGTGCCGATCCTAGGTTCTTCCGAGCCTCACGCTTCTGTTTACAACGTTGAATTCCGCGAAGGCAGGCCTTTCGCCGCGGCCATCGAGAGCAGCGGCGGCGAACCAAGCGGAACGTCCAACCATTCCGGGCCGCTCTATTCGACGGAACCAAAATCTGCTGCTTTTTGGGCAGCCGTTGTCGGCGGTTCGCAGCTGACATTAGCTCTGATAGTTTTCGGTGTGTGGTTCGTGCGGCGAAGATAGGCAAAACGGATGTTTGTCAGCGATATATTCTAATATCCGTTTCGAAAGCTCAAATATTGAATATAAAAGACTAAATATGGCTAAAAGCATACTTCGAACATTCTTTGCGGCATTGTTTGTTGTCACGCTGTTTGCGAACAGCATGATCTTTGGAAATTCTGCGGTCGTTTCCGTGGACGTACTGATCGTCGGCGGAACGGTCGTAACGATGGACAAAGATCGGCGGATAATAGAGAACGGCGTGGTGGCGATCGAAGGCAATACAATAACCGCGATCGGCACGCCGGGCGTTATGCTGAAGAATTTTCGCGGCCGGCGGGTCATTGACGCCAAAGGAAAAGCCGTGATCCCGGGTTTGATAAACACACACACACACATTCCAATGACGCTTTTCCGCGGCATCTCGGACGACCTTGACCTCAATGATTGGCTGACGAAATATATATTTCCGGCCGAAGCGAAAAATGTCGATGAACAGTTCGTCCGGGTCGGCACACGGCTAGGGCTCGCGGAAATGATCCAAGGCGGCACGACGACCTATTGCGATATGTACTATTTTGAGGATGCTGTCGCAGATGAAACAAAGAAAGCCGGCGTTCGCGGGGTTTTAGGAGAAACAATAATCGATTTTCCGGTGGCCGACAATAAAACGCCCGCGGCGGCCATGGCCTATACAGAAAAGTATGTAAAAAAATGGCAGAAAGATGAGCTGATAACGCCCGCCTATGCTCCGCATGCACCATATACGGTCTCGACGGAAAATCTAAAAGCGATCCGAAAGGCGGCGAATGAGTTGAAAGTGCCGGTGGTCATCCACGTGGCGGAGACCAAAAAAGAGGTTAGCGATATATCTGAGCAAAAAGGGGCGACACCGGTCAACTATTTGAACAATATTGGCTTTTTCGACGGCCCGACGGTTGCTGCGCACACGATCTTTTTGAGCGACGACGAGATCAACATTTTGAAAAGCAAGAATGTTGGATCTGCACATTGCCCGCATTCAAATATGAAGCTGGCTTCGGGCGTGGCGCCGGTGCCGAAGATGCTGGTTCAGGATATTGCCGTGGGGTTGGGCACGGATGGAGCGGCTTCGAACAACGATCTGAATATGTGGGAAGAGATGGATGCGGCGGCGAAACTGCACAAGGTTTTTGGCGGCGATCCGAAACTTGTTACGGCGGAACAGGCATTTGAAATGGCAACCATTCGCGGCGCCCGCGCATTGCACATTGCCGATATTACAGGTTCGATCGAGATCGGAAAGCGGGCGGATATTGCGATAGTCGATCTAAACGCCCCGCACCAGACACCTTGGTTCAATATATATTCGGCTCTCGTATATTCTACCAAGGCGGCCGATGTTAATACGGTTGTCATCAACGGCAAGATCGTGATGCAAGACCGGCGGTTGCTCACGCTAAACGAAAATGTTATAAAAAGAGACGCAAACGCTTACCGGGAAAAAATCATCAATAGTTTAAAGTGACGCAATATCAAATAAAGGCATCTGCCTTGGTCACATTATTGATTTTGACCGAATTGTTAGGGAAAAGTGGGCCTTCTTTGAGGTATTTCGCTGGACCTTTACGGAAAATTTAAGTCAAGGAGAGACTGAAAATGCCGCTAAATGTCAGAAGGCTTGGTTCTTCGATCTTATTTACACTCACCGGCTCGGCAATGTTCGTGGCCGCACAGACGACCGGAACACCTGCACCTGTACCGGCCCCTTCCCCGGCTGCCGCAACAACGATCGCACCCCCCGCAAAAAGCCCGACCTCGGCAGAGGTGATGCGCGAACGCATTTCAAAGGCCAAGGCATACATCGTGGTCCGAAATTATAACGCAGCAATTTACGAACTGGAAAATATTCGCCGCGAAACAGCAGATCCATCGGCCCAAAGCGTGACCAGCGTTCTGTTGATGCACAGCTATTTGGAACAGGGCGACTATAAAAGAGCACAAGCTTTTTTGAGCGAATCATTTGCAGCTCAAAAAGCCAATAAGCCCAATTCGCCGGCACAATATGCGGCAGTAGCCGGCCAGATCGTCAGCGGAGCCCGCAACAAGATCGAACGCTATCGTTCACTCGGATTGAACGTTGCGGACCGCACCCTGCCGCTTGAAGCTTCGAACGATCTTGAAAGAATGCGGGAAACGCTTGAGATGGTCATTACGCAAGCAAAGGAACTAAGCGGCGATGGCGATAAGACCAAGGCGGCCCGCGCTCTGCCGGTATTGGAAGAAGCGGCTTCTTCGCGGGCGGCGATAGCGCGGGATGATTATGATGCTCGCCGTTGGCGCACCGAAGCCGCCGAATCTCGCGAGCAACTGGCGAGTTCGCGCAGCATTATTATAAATGCGGTGGACGGCACAACGTTCTCTGATGTGGCGGCGGCCAAACCGGCGGCGGCTCCGGTAGAATTGCCGCAATCCCCGATCGTTAATCCTATCGCGTCGGCCGCAGCGATCAAGGTCGATCCAAAGCCGGTCGCCGGAACCGAACGCGCGCCGACAACGCCGACATCCAAGCCTGCGGAACAATTGGTGGCTGCGAATACGCCGGAAACCGGTGCTCAGATGGTCTCATCAGCGGCGCCGAACCGCCCGACGACCGAAAGCTCTACACCGACGATCCGTATCTCAAATCCGGCACCGGACGCAAAGCCCGTTTCCACAAATGCGGAGGGGCCGATGGATGTCGGTTCGCTGCTGCCATATGCAACGCGGCGAACGTCGCCGGTCTATCCGCCGGCGGCCCGCAACACGCGAACCGGTGGTTCGGTACGGTTAGAAGTTTTGGTGGATGAAGAAGGCGACGTGGTCGAGGTTCACGATGCCAGCGGTCCGGTAATTCTGCAGGGTGCTGCGAAAGACGCTGTTAGGAAATGGAAGTTCAAACCATTTGTCAGGGATGGCCAGGCGGTAAAGGCCATCGGCTGGATAAGCTTTAATTTCAATTTGTAGATCAAAACTAAAATTTATAACGACGGCTGCTTTTTTACGGCGGCCGTTTTGTTTTGGCTTGTAAAATGCGGCGAATGCAAGCAAAATCTAGGCTGATGGAAAAGAAAAGATCTGCAGAGATACGGAATGCCGCCCTACCGTTCGCCGTGGCCGCTACAGCGGCGGCGCTAATGGCGATCGTCCTGCATTTACAGGGGCGTTTCTGGTGGTGCAAATACGGCGATGCCGCGATCTATGTACCTGAAGCCTGGAATAGCCCGCACACCTCGCAGCATCTATTCGATCCATATACATTTACGCACATTTTGCATGGCGTTCTATTCTTTTGGATACTACGGGCGGCTTTGCCGAACCTTTCTTGGGCTTGGCAGTTGTTGATCGCGACCGTCGTTGAATGCAGTTGGGAAATACTCGAAAATTCCACGTGGGTGATAGAAAAATACCGCGAGAACACTGCCTCGCTGGACTATTTTGGCGATTCTATAGCCAATTCACTTGGTGATGTAGCTGCATGTGCGGTGGGTTTTCTTATTGCTTTCAAGCTTGGCAGATGGTGGTCGCTTGCTTTCTTTTTAGCCGTGGAGATCTTTTTGCTGTGGTGGATACGCGATGGGCTTTTACTTAATATAATAATGCTGATTTGGCCGATGGACGGTGTAAAACATTGGCAAATGGGCGTTTAAAAGGTAAATCGGCCGAGCGGCTCGAAACCACAAGGCCGAAGCTTGCTAACGATCATTCGACCGGATTTCTCAGAACGCCGAGGCCTTCTATTTCAACTTCACAAACATCGCCCGGCCGCAAAAAGACGGGTGGTTTCCGCGCAAATCCGACTCCGGGCGGCGTGCCCGTGGCGATGATATCACCCGGTTCCAGAGAGATCGAGGCAGATAAGAATTCGATCAATTCGGGTATGCGAAAGATCAATTCGGCGGTGGTTGAATCCTGCAGCGTCTCACCATTGAGCCTGAATTTAATGTTAAGGCTGTGCGGGTCGGCGATCTCATCTTTGGTGGCGACGAATTCGCCGAATGGAGCGAAGGTATCACACGATTTTCCTCTCTGCCACTGACCGTCGGCGAACTGCATATCACGTGCCGAGACATCGTTGAAATTCGTGTAGCCAAAAACGTGATCCATTGCATCTGAAGCTGTGACATTTTTAGCGCGTTTACCGATAACAAACGCCAATTCGGCTTCGAAATCTACCTGCTGAGAACCTGTCGGTATGATGATCGGGTGGTCGGGCCCGATAACGGATGTTCCGAATTTGGAGAAAATGATCGGTGCGGAGGGGATCTCCATACCGCTTTCAACGGCATGGTTGCGGTAATTTAAGCCGATGCAAATGACCTTTCCGGGCCGCGGGATCGGAGCTTCGATCGTAATATCCTCTTTGGCGAGCAGCGGCAGTAGTCCGCTGGCGATCGCTTCTGAAGCCGGTGTAACGAAATCCGTGGAAAGGTCATAGCACCGCAGAACCTCAGATGCCGAAAGTCCAAACGGTAATATCGCCGGCGTCAGGTCGGCTACCTCATCGCTATTTACCAGAACCCCTATCCGATAGCGTTTTTCACCAGTGGCCGGTACGACCGTGCCGTTGAATGCCATTAATTTCATATAACAGCATTATATCAGCGAGAAGCGGCATCCGATAGCTCGACCAAATTGCGGAGCGTAGAGAGTTGGGCGGGAGTGAACGTAAGCCGATAGCCGTTGAGCTCAATACGACCCTCGCCGGCTGCGATCATTTTTAGGTCGGCAAAGGGCACTTCGTAGTTCAAATATTCCATCTTGTCGCGTTTGCGATAGACATATCGGGCCGAACCGAGCTTGATCCCGTCGATCACCAGATCGCTGGTTACCGCAAATTTTGGTTTCGCGGTCATTATCCAGAAAGTCAGGATAACGCTTTCGGGCGGCTTAACGAGCTTTTCGCCGCTGTACATGAATCCGACGGCAAAATTCATCGCGTCGGCTTCGAGGTGCTTTGCATCCTGAGACGAGAAATTTTCGGCTACGGCCATTATCTTTGAAACGTTTGAATTTTTATCAAAGCTCAAAGATATGGTCTTTTCCGCCTTTAGGCGGCGGAGTTGTGATTCAAGCTCGGCGTTCGAACGCCCCTGGGCCGCAACGAAAACTGCGGACGCGGCGATCAGCACAATTGCGGTGAAATATGATTGGATCATGGGAAAAAAGAAAGTGCGGACCGGACAGCGATCGCCGCCCGGCTTTCGCACTAGCGCGCTGCGGCTTCTTCGGCTTGCCGCGGCACATAAAGGATGCGGGTACAGCTTTCACATGTGATGATCTGATCACCGCGTTTTACTTCGACCTGAACCTGCGGACGCAGCGACATAAAACAGGCACTGCACGAACCGTTAACCACGGCGGCAACGGCAATGCCGTCGCGGCTTCGCTGAGCCATGCGGTCATATACGGAGGCGAGCTGTTTCGGGAGCGTTTTGAAAACCTCTTCCCGCTTTGCCTCGTCCGTTTTAAGTTCGGCCCGGTTGGCGCTAAGTTCGGCGTCAAAGCCGTTCAAAGCCTCGTCCCGCTTGGCGTCGAGCGAATCGATCTCTTCCGTACGCGTCGATAATTCGGATTCGACATCTTCGATGGCGGCAGACTTTTCTTCGATCTCAGTCTCAAAACCGGCGATCTGCTTTTGTAAAGCGTCGGTTTCGCGCATCGCGGTTTCGTATTCTTTTTGATTTTGAGAGTTTTTCAGGTTGCGGTCGGCTCGTTCAAGGTAGGTGCGGTTTTCCGCTATTTTCGCTTCCAGATCAGCTTTTGCAGCGATCAGATCGGCCTTGCGTTCCTGGACCTGACGAATAGAAAAGGCGTGCTGTTCAAACTTTTGTTCGATGCCTGCACGCCTTTCTTCCGCTGTTTCTATCGCCTTTTTTAATTTGCGAATATTTGTATCAGTAACCTGTAAATCAATTAATTTCTCTAACTCTGCTTTCACTTTGTAAAATATCTCCTGCTATTAAAAACCATGTCAGAATTAATATTTTAATCGAAAAAGTTTTCAATACCAAACATACGGGCCCTATTCACCGGTGAACAGTGCAAAATGGGCCATTAAATGCGCGGCTGTGAAGACACCGCCGAGCCTTTCACCGCGCCAAATATGCCACCGAACCTGGTCACCGCTGCTTTTTAGGACGAGTTCGGTGTTGTATTGATTCATGCCGAAATGCGAAATGCGGGCCGCAGCCAAGACGCCGCCGCGCATGAACCCATCGCCCGGGGTTCGCGTCCAACCTGCTTCCAGCGTCAAACATCTTACCCCGAAGCGGACCTGCAGACGCGGGCCTGACATATTGGCGCCGCGATGAGGAAACGAATGGGCGGTCTTTTGATCGACGGTAAACGAACTAGAAGAACGACGAGCGGCTTCTTCGGCGATCTGGGTCATGGTCTGCGTCAGCCATTCGACGCCGGCATTCCGAAGTGCGTCATTGCCGGCCCGGAGTGAAAGGTATTCTTCGATGTCGGGGCGACCGGCGGCTTTTGCCTTTTCCATGGCACCGGCAAGCAATTCTGACCAGACAGCATCGGGTTCGTTCATCGATTTGAGCATAAGGCTGTGGGGCGGCAAAATCAATTCCGTGCTAATATTTTGTGTTCGTTGGCGGCGGTCAAAGCTTTATTTATGAGACATATTCTATTGGTTCTGACGATCCTTTTATTATTCACCGGCACATTTGCGCAGAAGGCAAAGCGTCCGGCGGGCGGTTCGAGAACGAACAAGGCGGAGCTTTCGGCAACTGCTTTAGACGACAAGACCGATCTTGAGAAGGCCATTGCCATCAAAAACGCCGCCGAACGAACCGTTGCCCTTCAGAAATTCCTCGCCGACCATCCGCGGTCGGGCCAAAAAGAAAAAGCTCTTGAATCTCTGGTCGTAGCTCGGGCGGCGTGGGCGGATGAAAAATTGGCGAATGATGATGCCGAAGGCGGTATAGAGCTTTTCGAACTTGCACTGCGCGAAGCTCCCCAACCCATACCGGCCCGTTTGTTCTCAGAGGCCATAGTGAAATTTCCGACGAATCTTTTTTGGCGCGGACATCGAGCGGCAGCCTACAAAATGGCGGCGGAGATCGAGCAGATCTCGTTGGGAAACGGCCGCCGACTTGCCGAATTAGCAGCCTTTTTTGTCGGCATTGAAAACGGAGCAGAAGCTTTGCGGCTGGCAAAGGCTGCGGTAGAAGCGGAACCCGGTTCGGCGACCGCCTATTTGGCACTCGGCGTTGCGGAAAGGTTGAATTTCGATCTCGAGAACGCCGCGGCAGCCTACCAAAAGGCGCTCGAATTGGATGCAAATTCCGTGTCGGCTAAACATGGACTAGCGGAAATGAAGCGAGCTCTCGGAAGATCTGACGAAGCGGTCGTTCTTTACCGCGAACTTCTTGCAAAAAACGAAAAAGACCTTACCGCACGATCGGGCCTTGTGATGGCCCTATTCGATGCAGCGGATCGTGAAACAGCCGAAGCGGAATTCGAAAAGGCCCTTGATGAAAAGCCGGACAATTTTATGCTTTTGGCAAGTGCGGGCTATTGGTATGCGGCGCACGGCGACGCAGAAAAGGCCATTGAATATGGGCGTATGGCGACGCAGGCAGAACCTAGATATGTTTGGGGGCACATTGCCTTAGCCCGGGGGCTTTTGGCAAAAGGCCAACCGATAGAAGCCGAAACTACGTTGATAAGAGCCAGAAAATTCGGCGATTTTCCGACCTTGAATTATGAAATTGCAGAGGTTCGGCTTGCAATGGGATTCTATCGCGAAGCGGTCGAAGAACTCAGACGGAATTTTTCACTGGCGAACGGCAAACTTCGAGCCAATTTGGGCCGGCGCATACAGCGCCAGGAAGATGATTTTGAAAAGCTGCTTTCGCCCGAACGTCAGGCGAGCATTTTTCAGCCGCGGTCCGCAGATAGCAACGATGCCGCCCGAAGACTGAAGACGCTGTTAGAGCTTGACCAAGAGCTCTCGGCTCAGAGCCCGGATGAAGCCGCCGCCGCAAGGCTGGCCGCCGAATTGGTTGCGGGTGATGATAAAATGCGGTTCTTTCGGAAGATCTATGCGGCCGACATGTTGTCATCAAAAAAGATCGCCTTGGCAAAGGCCGATGAACTGGTGAGGTCGGCCGTGGCGGATACTGATGCCGCGTTGGAAGCTCCGGCGGCGGCCCCGGCTGTGATCGCCAGCGAACTCTACCCTAGCCGGGCTCTGGCGTTCTCACGCGACGAATTCATCATTATGCCGCAAGTTCCCAGATCGACGCTAAGCGCGATCGTACGCGGAAGGATCGAAGAAATAGGCGGTTGGACGTTGTATCAGGAAGGCAAGTATCCGGAGGCCGTGACACGTCTGCGGCGTGCGGTCAGTGTCATGCCCGATAAAAGTGCTTGGTGGCGCGCTAGCATGTGGAAACTTGGCTCTGCATACCAGGCGGAAGGTAAAGAAACGGAGGCTCTGGATTCATACATCAAAAGTTATGTTACGGACAAACCGGACTATGCCAAATATCTGACGATCGAAACGCTGTACGAAAAGGTAAACGGTTCGAGCGAGGGTTTGGAAACGAAAATTGGCAAATCGCCGATCCAAGGCATTGCCGGTATCGGTGTATCGAAACCTGATCCGGAACCAACGCCGGAAGCGACACCGGAGCCAACACCGGAAGCGACACCTGAGCTAACGCCGCAAACGACACCTGAGCCAACACCGCAAACGACACCTGAGCCAACGCCGGAAGCGACACCTGAGCCAACGCCGCAAACGACACCTGAACCAACGCCGGAAGCGACACCTGAACCAACGCCGGAAGCGACAGCCGAGAAAGCGCGAGACATCAAAAAGACGGGGGAATTGTTTGCTCCGGTGATCATTTCGGTGCCGCGTTCTCCGGCCGCGAAAGTTTCCAATAAGGATAAAGATGCCGAGAATGCGCCGGACGGGCGTCCGCGAGTTATTGAAGGAAAAGATGTTACGGACAGCTGCACTTTGTCTTTCAGTCAGAATTCCGTTTCTATTCTACGCAGCGGGGGAAGTGTCGGATTGTTGGTTGGTACGGACGGCGGCGGCCATGATCTGAGCGAATTGAAAGCAGTTTCCAATAGTGATAAAGACGTCCAGGTTACAGCCGAACCCGACCTCGGCGGTAAGGGCAAACGTTTTTTCATTGTTCGGTCGATAAGCGAAAGGAGCGGTCTTTATCAGGTTAATTTTTCCGGTGTCTGCGGCGGCCGCGAACTCGTTGTGCGGGTTCGTTAACGGGGCGTTGACTTGACGTCGGGTGCGGCATTCCTTCCGGCAGCAATGACCACCAGTAAAAGGAAAAAGTAGGCATTTGAATGTGTCCGTAATGGAAAATCGAAGAAGCTATGTATCAAAATTCCAAAACAGCCGGCTAATGCTCCGAGCACGGCAGCGTTGGTGAAATGATCTGAGACATCACGCATCGCCGCCAAACCTTTTTTGAAGAGCAGAAAGATAAATGCGGTTAAGCACGCAAATCCGGAAATGCCGCCATCCGCCAAGATCTGCAAATAATCGTTATGCGCCTGCTCAATTCGAAATCGCCCGTTCCACTGGTCGAACTTAGTAAAAGCCATTCCGAAAGCATCGAACCCCGCGCCGATCAGCGGATGTTCTAAAAAGATCTTTATCGCGGCCTGCCAGAAATCGAATCGCCCGCTGGACAGGTCGCCGGTGCCGCCCTGCAGGCCGGCGGCGCGGAAAAGTGAATCACCGCCGCCCAAAAATAAAGCCGTTCCACCCACAAGCAGCACAAATAGCAACGTGCCGGCGGCGATCGCAACTAAGGGAACAGAAGCTCGTTCGCGCCGTCGGCGAAGCAGAATGAATACGCCGCAAAAAGCGGCCACGCCAAACAGGCTGATCATGCCGCCGCGGGAACCTGTGCTGGCCGCGGCGATCAGCATTAATGCCGAGGCGATCAGCAAAAAGATGCGCAAGTTCTTTTTGACGCCGCCATTCAACAGCAAACCGAGTGCAAGGCCGAAGCCCATTTCTACAAAAGCGGCGAAATGATGCTGGTTAACGAACGGCCCGAAAAAGATAGCGTTCGGCGACTGGCGAATCCCATAAATGGCCTCGACACCGCTGAGCCGCTGCAGAATACCAAAAAAAGACATCGCGGCTGCAAATGCTACTATCAAAGACGTTAACTTTTTCAATCGCTTACGGCTGTCAACGAATACCAATGCCGCGGCAAAAAATATTATGCAGCAGCCGAGTCGGATCAAAAATAGCCGTGTGGCAAACGGTTCGTATGATAATGCATTCGAGGCGGGCCCCGGGAGCAGCCCATTGGCTTCCGAATCGCCGAGCGGCAGCAACTGGAGAATGCCCACGATGAAAAGCCCGAGCAGCGGAAGCTGCAGTGAATTTGTGCTGTAACGAAAAGAGCCGCGGAACCAGCCATCCGCAAACCACAATGCTGTCAATATAAAGGCAAATGCAGCCAAAAATGCGATCGCCCAAAAATCGACAGCGCCGAAACCGACCATTGCGAGCATCGGGATCGAACACAACAGAAAAAATGCCGCTCGGTCCGGCCCGGTGCGTTCGGGTTCCGGCGAATGTGAGCTATGCCGCCTCTGCTGCCTTTTTGGTTTGATGTCTTCCATCTATTTCACTTCTGCATCGTCAAACCATACATTGCCCGAAAAATAACAGTCGGTCGGCGGGCATTCGGTTCGAGCCAAGCGAATCGTGACGGCTTCGGTGCCGGCCGGTACGGTAAATTGTACGGCCGCGGGCTGCCACTCGGCATTTAGCGATAGCGGCTCGGTGGCGGCTATGATCCGGCCCGTTGCGGCGTCGGTAATTTCCCACCGCAGCTTACCGCGTGAACCGTTCATATTGGCACGGTAAAAAATATGGAACGCCGTTTCGCCGGGTTTGACCGCGACCAGCTGCGAAACTCCCCGAAATTCCTTGGTTCCCTCGCCAAACCCGACAAGCAAACTAAAATTACCCGCGTGCTTTTGGCCGTCCGCAGGTCCTATGCGAGGTTGGTTTCCGGCGTCTATCTGCCATTCAAACGGCCCGGCGGCTGCCTTCATGGCAGATTCGAAGCCGCCATTGGCAATACCATCGCTGAGATCAGAGCCGTTTTGCATGAATACTTCGCGGGCAAAACGAAATTGTTTCGCATCCAACAGATAACGGGCGAGCGTATCGCCGACCGGGCTTATTTTGGCGTATTCGGCGTTTTGCTTGGGAAGTGCCCGCCAAACTTCTTCCGCATCGGCAAACCGCTTTTGGGTGACCAGCAGAACGGCGAATTCCGCAAGCAGCGGTGGTGAATCGCCAAGCCACCGGCGAGCTGTTTGAGGATCGTCTCCGGCCGCTTGGAAAGCTGATATGACAGCGGCTGCGGCAAATGATGTATCGCTGCTGACTGCGGTTCGGATGTGCTGAAAGGCTTCGTCCGTGCGGCCTGAGCGCAATAACATATTGCCTAAGGCCCACTGTACGGAAGCATAATTTGGAGCAAGAGCTGCGGCCCGCCGAAGAGCCTGTTCAGAACCTTCGATGTCGCCGGAGCGTTCGCGAGCCTTGCCCAATTCTAGCCACAGCAAATAGTTATGCGGGGAAAGGGCCGTAGCGGTTTCGAGTTCTTGAATGGCCCGGACCGAATCTGCGGCGATAAAAGTTTTATCCAGCTGGCGAAAAAGAGAATAGTGAGCCTGCGGGGCGTCCGGTGCAAGCTCGACGGCCATTTGGGCGTGTTCGAGTTCCTGAGAACGCAGAGCCAGCGTATATCCAAAACTCCAGCGAAAAGTATAAAATGCCATTACGGCCAGAAAAAGCAAAACGAAAATACCCAGCCAACGGATAGCGGGGCTTTTAAGATCGATGGTTTTAATAGACGTTCTATTCAATGCCGACAGTTTCCACCACCATTCGCATACGTTTTAGCTCAACATCGCTTTCAATGCAGACATCACGAATCGCCATCAGGCGGCCGGTGTCTATCTTTTCGGTCGAAACGAGAATTGCATGAATGTTTAGATCGGTACAAACTCCGGAAAGCGATCCATTCCCGTCGTAAACTTTCAAGCCGCCAATGACCTTGTCTATTTTAAGCGGGTCATCATCAATAAACCCTACTGGTTGATAGCTCCAGGCTGAATTTTTGCGAAGCTCGCGAAGGACCATTTCACCGCCGTCACCGGCTCCATAGATCAATATCCGACGGCCGGCCGTAACCGGGGCCGGAACGAATTCGCGGATCAGACGAAATGCCAAACGGCTGCCCACGAGAGCAAATAGCAGCAAAAACCCATCAAGCAGAAATACCTTTCTTGAAAATCCGTCAAAGCGGTAAAGGAGCAGAACGGCGAGAATGCTCAGAACCGAACCGAGGGCTACGGCTTTAGCAAAAGTGAATCCATCTTTAAGGCTGGTATAGCGCCAGAGGCCGCGATAAACTCCGGTTGCCAAAAAAGCGAAAAGTTTGATGACAATGAGCAGCGGCAGCGTTTTGATGAATAGATCCCAGTTTGAGCTATTTTCGAACGGGCCGAAAAGCAGCACATAGGCGCCGTAATAAGACAACGCGATGAGAAATGTATCAAGAAAGACCTCGAAAATTCGTCTTTTGTAGGAAACGTTGACGATGAATGCAAAGACAGCGTGTTCGCCCGCGGCCAGCTCCTCTTCGTTTTTCTCGTAAACCTTGACCTTTGAAAGATAAACGCCGATTATCGTCAGGACAATGGTGAAAACGGCGATCATCGCAAGACTGAGTGTGACCTGCAGCCTCTGAACAAGCAGCGAAAGAGCCCCTGCACAGATCGCAAATCCGTAGATCATAAGCACGGCGTTGCGTTCAGATAGCCCCAATGCCACCAAACGATGCGAGGTATGGTCGCGGCCGCCCTGAGATGCCTTACGGCCCCACATTTTCCGAAGGACTGTAACCAGAGTTGTATCGAAGATCGGCACAAAAAGGATCAGGACCGGAACGGCCATGATCGAAAAGATGCCCCGCGAACGTCCTCCGGAATCGCTCAGCAGCACCAGGCTCGATAATAGAAAACCGACGAACATCGACCCGCAGTCGCCCATAAAGATCGAAGCGGGGTTAAAATTAAAGACGAGAAAGCCGAGGAGAGCACCGATAAACGCGGTGACGAATAAAAGTTCCTCGGGCTGGCCGTTCACGGCGAAACCGAATGCCAAAGAAACGGCCGCAATGCCTGCGATGCCCGCCGCCAAACCGTCCATATTGTCGAGCAGATTGACAGCGTTCGTAATGCCGATAAGCCAAAAAACAGTGATCCAAATATCGATCAATTCATAACCGGTTATTGGAAGTTTCAACCCAAACCCGACAATTATTGCGGAACCGATCAATTGGCCGACGAGCTTTTGGTAGGGCTTGATGTTTAGGATGTCATCTACCAGACCAACAAGGAACAGGAAAGAGCTGGCGCCAAGGATGATCAGACTTTCGTTTGTTTTCGGTACGAAAAAAACATAGATCAACAGCGTTACCGCAAAAATGGCAACCCCGCCCATCATCGCTGTCGGCTTTTTGTGCCAGCGGTCAGATTTGGGCTTTGCCACAAATCCGAAATGGCGGGCACCTTTTCTAACGCCGTAGGTCATTGCAACGGCCAGCAAAAAGCTGATGCCGCCGATAGCGAAAGGGTTCTGAAGCAGGCTGGGCATTCGGGCAACGGGCCGGAAGCCGATAACGGGCTAACCGGCCGAAAGACTAAGATATAGGTTTTTGATGTCTTTTACCAATCTTTCTCTACTGTAATGGGCTTGAACAAAAAATTTTCCGGCGTTGGCGAGCTGTTGTTTAAGGGCCGCGTCCGCCGCTAAAGCTTGTATGCCGGCATTGATGCCCTCGGCAGAATCAGGCGGCACAGCTATGCCGCGTTCGCAAATGCTGAAAAGCTTGTGCTTTTCAATGACCTCTCCTAGAAGGTCGATCACACCTCCAACGGCCGTAGAGACGACCGGTTTGCCGGCGGCCATCGCTTCGATCAGGGAAAGCGGCGTGCCTTCATTATGCGATGTCAAAACAACTATATCGAGTCCGTCATAAACAGAGGGAATATCATTTCGATTGCCAAGGAAACGAACCGTTTTGCCGACACCAAGTTGCACGGCGGTTTTTTCTAGGGATTTTCGCAGATGACCGTCGCCGACGATCGCAAAGAACATGTTTGATCCGGGGCCGGCCAATGCTGCTGCCTTTAAAAAACACGGAATGTTCTTGATCTCTGTCAGCCGCCCGAGAAAACCGACCAGTAATGTGTCCTCACGAACGCCTACTTCATCGCGAAAATGTTGCCGCTCACCGCCGTCCCCGGCGAAAGGTTCCAGGTCGATGCCAAGCGGGATAACGTGAAATTGTTCCGAGCGGCCGATACCCACTTCTTGATTGATCTCCCGCAATTGCTGGGGCGAGATCGTGATAATGCGGTTAGTGGCGAAACGAGCCAGCAGTTTTTCGATAGCTATAAAAATTGAGGTTTTAGCGCGACCGTAGTAGCTGTGAAACACGTGTCCATGAAAAGTGTGTATAACGGTGACCTGCCGCGGCTTTCCGATAAGAGATCGCCACGTTAGCCATCGGTAGGCAAATGCGGCGGCACGGCCGACGGTGCCTGCTTTTGCGGTGTGCGTGTGGACGATATCCGGCCGGTAGTGAAGCATCAGCCGATATAGTTTCCAAAATGAAACAATGTCTTTTGGAGAAAGCTCGCGGCTCATCTCTTTGACAAGAACAGGTTCGATCCCGGCCTCGGCGGCCAGATATGACATATCTTCTTCGCCGGGCGGAACGGTTCCCGCGACCAGCACCGATTCGAAATCGTCTGAGCTTAGAGCTTCGGTCAACCAAACCACATGGCGTGCCGGCCCGCCGACATTGAGTCGGGCAATGATGCGAAGGATCTTCATCCAAAAAGAAGTATTCGGCGGCGGACAAACGGCTAAGCGACGTTTGATAGCGGCAAAGCGGTTATATGCTTGGTGGGTGAAGCATCGTCACATCCGCCGAAAATGATACTGGGTCAATACATGCGGTAAATGGTATCCGGATCGTCCTCGTGCCTGATCTCATCGATCGGCTGTTTCTTGGCCTCGCCCATATAAAGCTGGTTCGGGCAATTGATGACCATGCCGTCATGATCGCCGATATTGCGATAGCCATGCACCACGCCTTTGGGCACGATAACGGCCAGAGGTTCATCAATGCCCGCATCAAACGACATCATGCAATTGAACGTCGGCGAATCTGAGCGATTGTCCCACAACCGCATATTGAACGTCGAAGGGCCGATAAAACAGAAAAGGTCTGCTTGATCGACGTGTTCGTGCGGCCCACGCTGAACGCCGGGTTTGGTATATGAGATATAAGACATTACCGGATAGAATTCACGCTCGATCTCATCGAATCGAAAGAGTTCGGCCAACCAACCGCGGTCGTCATGATATTTTTTTAGCGGATAGATCACAACGTCTTTGATATCCGCCATTTTGAAATTCATAGATTTTATTAAAGATTCTTTATCACAAAATCGGTCAGCATGCCATACATATGACGCACCTGTGCCGGGTTCGCCACACCGTGGCGCTGTGTCGGATACAACATCAGGTCAAATTGTTTGTTCGCCTTTTGCAGTTCATAAACGAATTGGGTCGTGTTTTGCATATGGACATTGTCATCCATCATGCCGTGAATAAGCAGCAATCGTCCGTTCAGATCCTTGGCGGCCTTTAATGCCGATGTGCGGTCATAACCGCCGGGATTGTTCTGCGGTGTCAGCATATAGCGGTCTGTATATATCGAATCATAGAGCCGCCAATCGGTCACCGAACCGCCGGCCATGCCGATCTTGAATGCTTTGCTGTGCGTTAAGGCATAACTGGTCATAAACCCGCCAAAGCTCCAGCCCCAAAGACCGATGCGGTCGCCATCAACATACGGCAGCGATCTGAGGTAATTAACGCCGTCTTCGAGATCTCGAAGCTCAAGCACCATAAAATTCTTATAGCTTGGCCAAACAGATTCCATGCCCTTGCCGCTTGCTGTGCGGTTATCGCACACCCAAATTATGTAACCTTTTTGGGCCATCATCTGGTGCCACAAATAACGCGAACCGCCCCAACGGTCAACGACCGATTGTGAATGAGGACCAGAATAGGTATAGCTGAGAACCGGATATTTCTTGTTCGGGTCAAAATCGGGCGGTTTGATCATCGCCGCTTCCATTTCGAAGCCGTCACGGGTTTTTACCTGAAGATATTCGACCTTGCTAAGCTTGTATTCACCTAATCTCTCCGGCGGGTTTTCGCTGATCGTGCGTTCCAGCGAACCATCTGCCCGGTAAAGCCGTACCTGCGGTGGGGTGCCAAGTTCGCTCCAGGTATCGACGTAATGCGAAAAGGTTTTGTTGAACATCGCGGCGTGTGTCCCGGGCCCCGTCGAAAGACGTTGCGGTTCGCCGCCGGAAAGTTTGACGCGGTATATATTCTCAGCTATCGGGCTGTCTTTGGTGCCGGAAAAATATACCCACCCGCCCTGCTCGTCAACTCCAAAAACGCTGCGTGTTTCCCAGCGGCCTTCCGTTAGCCGTCTAATCAACCGGCCGCGATTGTCATAATGGTAAAGATGTTTGAAACCGTTCCGTTCTGATTCCCAAATGAATGTGCCGTCCTTTAAAAAGATCGGATCGTTGTGTACCTCGACCCATGCCGGCGTTTCTTCGCGGATCAGATCAACGACCTTGCCGTCCAACGTGGCCGACCTTAGATCCAAAAAAGTTTGTTCCCGGTTAAGAGCCTGAAAAGTAAGTGTTTGGGATCCGGGTGTCCATGCGACGCGGGCTATCAAGAGATCCTCAGGCTTATATTTGCTGAGATCGACGAATTTGATGCCGTTGCCGAGATTGCGAACTCCGGCCGGAAGCTTTTTGCCCACACCCGGAATGCGTGCCGGTCCCGGGATAGGACCGTTATTGACCGCAGCAATGCCAAGTTTGACCAATGGGTTCGGATCGCCGGCTTTCGGATAGTTCGTAGTTTCGATGATCTGCTGATCGACCACATCATTGACGACTACAAAAGGAGGCACGGGTGCATCGTCGAGCCGCAAGAACGCAATTCGGGTCGAATCCGGCGACCACCAATAGCCGCGTTTATTTCCACGGCCATAAAGCTCTTCTTCATAGACCCAAACCAAATTGCCGTTAAAGACCGTTTTTGAGCCGTCGCTGGTTAGCCGGCGTTCGGTCTTTGCCGCGATATCGGCAACATAAAGGTCATTGTTGCGGACAAAACTGATCCAACGGCCGTCGGGGCTAAAATCCGCCTCTATTTCGCGGTCTTTTGTTTCGGTAACGCGGATAAGGGTGCCGGTATCGGCCTGATAGACCCACAGGTCGTTGCGCCAATCCAGCAAGACAGCATCTTCTTTGTCATTAAATGCCAGCAAAGGCGATGATGCAATGCGGGCAGCTTCGTCGGCAGCCGCTCCATTTGCGGTCAAAGCGTTCTTTAATCGGCTCGCGTCAAAGAATGGACGTGTTGTTCCCGAAATGGCATCCGTTCGCATCAGCATCCCTTTTTCGTAGGTCTTAAAGGTTGTGCCGTCAGCCGACCAAACCAGCCGCGTCGGATTGCCCGAAAAATTTACACGGACTGCCGGATCGGTGCTGAAAATTTCGTCAAGCGTCAGCAGTTTGTCTTGCGCAACGGCCGGCAGGAGGCAGATCGCGATGATAAAAGGGATGAAAGCTCGCATCTTTTTCATTGTATGTTGTCTTTTATTGAATCAAGAGGTTGTTGCCGATTATAACCGCTGATATTTGCGCCGTCCATTCTCCGCGTTTAATGGCTGAGAAGTTTTTTAGACCGGAGGAAAAAAAATGGCGGCGATCGTTGTACCGCAGAGAAGATCGGAAAGCAGCATGACCCTAGCGGCTCTGCTGATAATGGTCTTTATATTACTGGCCGGCTTTGGGCCGACGTATTACCTTAACCCGACAAATGCGGTGACATTTCGTACCTTAACGCATATTCATGCTTTCACGATGGTATTGTGGGTGGCCTTGTTCGTTGTACAGGTAACGCTTGTGCGCAGCCGAAACATCAAACAGCACATAAGGCTCGGGACCGCCGGAGCGGCCTTGGCGATAATAATGTCCATCATCGCGATCGGTGTCGCCGTTCAGGCCGCTAAATACGGTTCTGTCAGCACGCCGGCCGGCATCGACCCGCTGTCATTTATGGCCGTACCGGTTTTGAACATTTTGATCTTTGATGTCTTATTCGCGGCGGCGGTCATTCTACGAAAGCGGGCGGCCGACCATCGGCGATTGATGATATTGACGATGATCGCGTTGCTGGGCCCCGGCCTCGGGCGCCTCAAAATAGAGTCGCTGGCCGCGCTCGGACCAATATTCTTTCTCGGTTTTCCGGTTTTGCTGGGCATAGGGCTGTTGGTCTATGACAGCTGGCGAAACAGACGCATTAACCGGGCGTTTCTTTTGGGGCTGTTGTTTTTGCTGGCCGGTTCGGTCGCGATGGTGGCAATTGGCAGCACATCGTGGTGGATGGCATTTGCCCGCTGGGCAACTACCTAGGCCTTTGGGTGGGCCTTGTCATAGACCTCGATCATTTTTTCCATCGAGACTTGTGTATAGATCTGTGTAGTAGAAAGCAGTGCGTGGCCCAGCAGTTCTTGAATGTCGCGGAGATCGGCACCTTGGTCCAACAAATGCGTGGCAAAGGTATGCCGCAGGCTGTGCGGCGAGATGTCGTGAATGTCCGCACACTGTTTGATATATTTGTCGATCATTCGCCCGACGCTGCGGGTGGTGATGCGGGTGCCTTGATAATTGAGGAAAACGGCGTTTGGATCGCGGTCTGCGGCCGGGCAATTATTTAGAAATACGGGACGCGATTCTTCCAGGTAGTGAAGTAACGCCTGCAGCGAAGGTTCGCCGAAAGGTAGGATTCGCTGCTTCTTTCTTTTGCCGGTGACGCGGACCAGGCGTTCGCGAAAATCGATGTCGCCAAGGTCGATAGCAACCAATTCGCCGACGCGGATACCCGTAGCGTAGAGAAATTCGATCATGGCCCGGTCGCGTTTGCCCAGATCAGTGTTCAGATCAGGTGTTTCGATGAATCGAACGGCATCTTCCAGCGAAAGGTGGTTTGGCAGCTTGCGTTCGATCTGTGGCGTGGCGACCAGCTTTGCTGGGTTCACTTCGAGCTTGCCTTCGCGGACCAAAAATTGAAAAAAGGTACGCAGCGATGCGAGCTTACGGGCGATCGAGGTCTTCTTTTTTTCCGCGGAATAAAGCGACGCCATCCATTCGCGAATCGTCAGACGGTCGATCTGTTCGATCGGCACATCTTCACGCTTTTCTATCGTGCACAAATATTCACGAAACTGTTCCAGGTCGCTGGCGTAATTGCGGAGCGTGTGCGGGCTCATGCTTCGCTCGTATTTAAGGTGCTGGAGAAATTGTTGGGTCTCTGTTTGCAACATTCGTATTCTTCGTCGCCCTGATAGCGCGCGATATGCCCCTGGCCGCATAATTACCGGCGAGGCACAAAATAACCTCTTCGCGTACGGACAGAAACCGGACCGTGTCCTTTAACCGACAATTCAATATTCCGAAATTCGCCGATCTTTGTTGGTTCGGGGTCGGGGTAATAGCTCAAGATATATTGCTGTGTCAATTCGGCCTGTATCTGACGAAAGGCGGCATCGAGTTCCTTTTCGTCAATAGGCGAATAGACGGCCCCGCCGGTCTGGTCGGCGATCTCCTTCATCCGCCGTTCGGCGGCCAATTGGCGGATGTTCGCATTTCCGGCCCGGCTTTTGGTTCTCACGTAATTTTCGAAATCGGTCGTCTTGACTATATAGACCTGGCAATTCGCCCGCTGCAAGGCACCTAAGGCGTCTGCTAGGGTAAAGTCGCTGATCGTATCGTCGCCGTCAGAAACTATGACAATGATGCGGCGGCCGGGAAGATCTTTCAAATGATCCACCGCCATCACGATCCCGTCCAGCAAAGCGGTCGCTCCGATCGGAGGCGGAAATGCCTCGATCGCCCGCACCAGCGAAGAAACATCTTTTGTGAAAGGCTGTTCCAAACGAGTTGCCGTACCGACGCTGAAAAGTGCCGCCAAGTCTTTTTCCGGGCGTATCACACGGCGAAAAAACTTGATCGCGGCATTTTTTTCAAATTCACGAGCGATCAGAACGCTCGAGGAATTATCGAAGAGCATCGCCAACCTGATCGGCGTTTCCGAACGCGAAAGTTCGCTCAATTCTGCCGGTTCACCGTCGATCTTAAGCGAAAAATCGCTAAGGGTAAGAACGTCCAGCGGCCGCCCGGAGCTATCAAGCACCGAGACAGGAATGGGAATCAGCGTGGATTCGACCTTGATCACGTCATCGCCGTCCGCTGATGCAATTACCTCTCGGGGACGTGCTGTTGACGGTCGGGGCGTTGGCATCGTTCGCGGCGGCACATAGATCGTTCTTGTTGGTGGCGGTGTTTCGGCAGGTTTGATCCGGCCGGATTGAGCGCGGATAGCCGCCGGGCCGATGAAAAATATCGATCCGAGCAAGAAGAATAAAACAATGCTGTGTGTTGGCGGCATGTTCAGCAGAAAATGTGTCGATAGTTTAGATTAAAACTGCACGAAAATATATGCCTAAGTGAAAACTAATTTTATTCCGGCAAAAAGAAGCACCACCGCCAACATCCGCCGCAGGGCGATAGAACTGAACCGCCGGCTGCCGAACGCCGAACCGATCAAGCCGCCGCCGATCGCCGCTGCTATCCAAAACCAGACATTCGTCGGCAAAAGGGCCATTTGTGACGAATTTGCAAGCAAGCCTGCGGCAGAATTGACCAAAATAAAAAACGCCGAAACACCGGCTGCGGTCTTCGGATCCGACCAGTTCATCAAAAGCAGAAGCGGTGTCAGAAAAATGCCGCCGCCGATGCCGATCATGCCGGAGACCAAGCCGAGGGCGGCTCCGATCAGCAGTGCAGGCAGCGGGCGGAAGTTTGCGAGCGGTTGTTCCGGGTCAAATTTCCAAGCCAATCGTATCGCCGCCAGTACCAATATTCCGCCAAGCAATGCCTTGTAGATATGAGTGGGAAGTTCGATCGAGCCTCCGAGATAGGCAAATGGGATAGATGCGGCGGCGAACGGCCAGAAAATACGCCATGCAAAATGTCCTGCGCGGTAAAATTGTATAGCGGCGATGCCTGCAACGAATATGTTAAGGATAAATGCGGCCGGGCGCATCGTTTGCGAAGCGACGGAGGCGAGCGCCATTACGGCCAAATATCCGGAAGCTCCGCCATGGCCGACCGAAGAATAGAGAGCCGCAACAACGAAGATCGCCGCGACCATCACGGCCTCCGCGGAAAACATAGCGGCTATTCCTTTCCAATGGGGTCGAATGCGACGTCATAAATGCCGTACTGTTCCCATTTTTTGTAGTCGAAATGCCACCATTCATTTCGGTTTACGGTAAAGCCGGCGTCTTCCATCATTTTGCGAAGCAGATCACGATTGCGACGCTCCTCTTCCGTGCCGCCGGTGTAATCCGGCGATGCTCTTTCGCTGAATTCGTCGTAACCGGATGGCATCGGGACGGCGAGGCCCGTTTTAAGATCGTAGATGCCGAGATCGACCGCACAGCCGCGATTGTGTTTAGAGCCTTTAGCCGGGTCAGCAACGAACATACGCTTGTCTGCCGGCGTTACTTCCCAAAACAATTTTGTGATCGACCAAGGCCGATATCCGTCATATATGACCAGCCCCAGCCCCAGTTTGGCCAGCTTTTTATGGACCTTGGCGACTGCTTTTGCGGCCGGCTTTTGCAAAAAAGCACGAGCCTGCGGATAGACCGCCCGCCCGACAAAATTGTTATTTGTCGCATAGCGGATGTCCAATTTTATTGTTGTATCGAGTGTGATGAGTTCGATCAAATGAGCCTCACGTTTATTGCTTTCCGCGGGTGGGCCCGATTGGGCCGCCGCACCTGAAGAAAGAATAAGACATATGACAGACAGCGTAAACGCCGCGAACAGATTTTTCATAGAAACCGCTGGGTTCCTTACGGTTTTCAGCCGGAAGGCAATGAATTTGAATTTCAACTTCAAAAAGACTATCGTAAAAACATGGAGCAAGAACTCGTAACCGAAGCGGCCGAAGGCAGCAAACAAGCCAAAAAGAGCGGTTTTGCTCGGTTGGTCGCCAAGTTCGGTTTTTGGGGAGCAATGGCTTTTTTTACGGTTAAGGGTCTTTTATGGCTCATTATTCCCGCTCTTTTAGCATATTTTTCATGCGGTTGAAAACCGTCACGGTTTTTCTTCTTTTACGGGTTCCGTATCTTCCTCGACAATGGTGACCTCAGTGCCATATTTCTGGTAGTTGCGAAAACGGATCAGATTCCGGCTTTCAAACAATTTCCCCGAGCTTTCCACTTTTCCGCGAAAATCAGAGAGCGTCGGCAAAAGATATTTTTCCCCGGCAATATCGACCATGTCATAATCGATGATCTTGGTAACAGCCTTGACGGGAAAATTTGGATCAATATCCTTTAACTGGTATTCGATGCGGACAACACGAAAGGTTTCGCGGTCGATCCAGATACGGCCCTTTTCACCGGCCGGCGTCGAACGATAGACCGGCCCTTTTAAGCCCACACCACCATCTTTATTGTTGGCAAGTGCGATCTCGTATTGATAAACAAGTGTGGGACGGCCGCGGAGAATGTCGGTCGATTCGATCTCGAAAGAGGTCTTGCTTTCCGGCTTGAAGATCTTTTTCAGGTCTTCGACGAATTCTCCGCCGGATGTTGCTCCGTCCAAACCGGAGTAGCTGCCTTTGACGTCGGAGGTCACCGGAGCTCCATTCTTCGCCAGAACCCGATATTGTTCACCTTTTTCCGCGGAATAGCTGACGGCGATCACTAGGTTGTCGTAGGGACGCCAGTTTCCGGTTCCCGCATAGGCTTCTGAACGAGTGATCAATTGCTTGACCACAAAATCAGGCATTTCATCTACCAGCTCAGAGGTCTTGATCCGAGCCTTTTTAAGCACATTCGCCGCCTCTTCGGCGGAGGGGAGTTGGGCAGCGACCGGATCGTTGTGTCGGCGGCCGGCCTCTTCGAGCGCCCGTTTCAATTCTTCATCATTGCGCCCCTTGGACCGGGTCAGGCCGCGAACGCCGTCCGTAACGGTAAACGCAATGCCTCGTTTACGCAGGGCATCGATCAGATCGCCTTTGGTAGCGGGAGCCTTTTCCAATGCGTAGAGCATTTTTACGTATTCCGCCTGTGTCAGAGGAGTTTCCTGTGCGGAGACAGCAAAGGTGAAAAGAGCCGATATCAAAACAGTAAAAAATAGAGATCTCATTCTTAATAAGAAGATGCTTTTGGCAGCAAATTCGTTGGTCTTAGGCGGCGAACGGGTTAAAAAATAGCGGAGCACCTTTTACGGCCGCTCCGCGAAATTAAAATTGCTATAGTAATGCGAAGAAAGCGTCTAATTGACCCATTCTTCGTCGTAATTCATGTGCCAGTGGTGACGAACCCATTTTTCTGCCGCCGTCATGGCAACTGCTTTCCATTTTTTCAGATTATCTGAGATCGAAAGAGCAGCCAGCGGTTTGCTGGGGTCGCGTTCCACCCGGATGACCTGGGCCGAAACTTCAATAATGGCCTTTTCTTCTTCAAATACACGAAGCTGGATCTCAGAACCGACAGGCGGTAAAGTTTCCAGATTGACCAGCGTGCTGGTTTCTCCGATATTCTCAGTTGTTCCGGTGATGGACACGGTTTCGCCGCTTTCGGCATCTTTCCAGCTGGCCTGGATCGGCAGGCTGGCGATTATCCGGTGGTGCAGAGGCGTTTTGTATGATGCAGTAGCATATTCTATGTGTGACATAATATCCCCCGTGTAATGCTATATATTTATGCATAAAACTACGTTGACCGGTGTGGCTTTCGTAATTTTATGCCACAATACGATAAACCTGCATTACAAAAAAGTCAAGTTTTTAACCCCTTAAAAATAAAATGTTTGCAGAATTGTATGATCTGCGGATGTTAACACTTCGGTAACGTTGGTTTGCTAGCCTAGGCGCTGAGGCCGAGCGGCCCTTTGCGGCCGCACAAACTTCGGAACTTAATTTGCATTAATAACATCAAGCCCTTGCGGTTCTTAGGTTCTAAGGCAGGTGCCGGCAGTACGCAATTTCATCTTTATCTGTTGTAAATTGTGTAGATATTGGATTTATTTGCCGAGCCGCGATGGTGTGCGGGATGTTTTCTTCGGTCGAAAGATCGGGGATAAATCCGAAAAGCAATATAAATATCCAAAATTTAAGATTTTAGGGTTAAAAGTAAGTTTTAAGGCCACAAAAAAGGAAATTAATTTTTCGTAAATTTTAAGAGGTCAAAAAATCAGATGACTAAACATTTTTCATTCAAATTCTTAACGCTGGCGGTTTTCGCCCTGATGCTCGGCGTTGGGCAGATAATTGCCCAATCGACCGTAACGGGTGCCATTAGCGGACGTGTCACAGACCCACAGGGTCTGATCGTGCCGAATGCGTCGGTGACGGTGGTAAACATCGGCACCAACTTTTCGACTACGGCCACTTCGAATTCTGACGGTGTGTTCCGTGCGGCTAACCTTCAACCGGGAACATATCGTGCTGAAGCGAGTGCGGCGGGTTTTGCAACTTCAAAGGCAGAGAACGTGATAGTAGAGGTCGGCCAGACCACGAGCATCGAATTCAAACTGTCGATCGGCGATGCGGTTGCCGAGGTCGAAGTAAATGCTGAGGCACCGGTCGTTAATATTTCAGACAACGCCAACGCGATCAATATTAACCAAACATCGATCAACGAACTGCCGATCAACGGCCGCCGCTGGTCAAATTTTGCTTTGCTGACACCGGGAACGGTGCCGGACGGCAATTTCGGTTTGATCAGCTTTCGCGGAATTTCGGGTTTGCTGAATAACAATACTGTTGATGGCGGCGATAACAACCAAGCTTTCTTTTCAGAAGAACGCGGCCGTACGCGTATCAATTATGTTGTCAGCCAGGCTTCGGTTCGCGAATTTCAGGTCAATACCTCGAATTATTCAGCAGAATACGGACGTTCGGCGGGCGGTACGGTCAATGCCGTTACCAAAAGCGGTACAAACGATTTTCACGGCAGTGCGTTTTACTATAATCGCAACAGCGGCAACGGTGCTCGCAACCCATTGGCGTTCCAAACCGTGCTGAACCCGAGCGGCAGCGGAACCTATCTCGTTGGCGTCAAGCCGACCGACGTTCGCCAACAGTGGGGAGCAGCCGTCGGCGGCCCGATCGTTAAGAACAAACTGTTCTTCTTTTTTACCTACGATCAACAGAGCCGTAACTTTCCGGGTATCGCCACCTTTCAGACCCAGAATTATCTGAACACACCGAATCGCACGCTTTTGAACACCCGCGGGGTTTCGAATGCCCAGATCGATTCGACCATCGGATTTCTGCAGTCGCTTTCGGGATTGAATCCGCGAAAGGGCGACCAGACGATCTTTTTGCCGAAACTGGATTGGGTGATCAACGATAAGCACACCTTTGCTATCAGTTGGAACCGCATGCGTTGGGAATCGCCGAACGGCGTTCAGACCTCGCCGGTCGTGGAACGTGCCCGCTCAAACTGGGGCGACGATTATGTTAAGGTCGATTCGGTCAATGCGAGACTGCAAAGCAGCTTGACGGGTAATTTGCTGAACGAATTCCGTTTTCAATTCGGCCGTGATTTCGAATATCAATATGGCTCGCCGGCACTGCCGGGTGAACCGACGACCGCTCTCGGCGGAACCCGCTCGCCGGGTGTGTCGCTGACCAACGGTTTTGAATTCGGGACGCCGAACTTCTTGGATCGCGTTAAGTTTCCGGATGAACGCCGCTGGCAGTTTGCCGATACCGTAACGTGGGCGAAAGGAAAGCACACCTTTAAGGCAGGTTTTGATATCAACTATGTGACCGACGATATCGAAAACCTTTTCCGCGGTGCCGGTACCTATACCTACAACAACATCAATGATTTCATCATTGATTATGTTAACTTTGCACAGGGCTTGCCGGGTGCGACCGTTTGTGCAACCAGCACCCGCTTGGTCGGCCGTTGCTACACGGGTCAATTCCAGCAGGGATTGGGGCTTGCCGGTTTGAAATTGGCAACGACCGATTACAACTTCTTTCTTCAGGATGATTTTCGTGTCAGCAACCGTCTGACGCTTAACCTTGGTTTGCGTTACGAATACATCAACCTGCCGGAACCGCAGCTGCCGGGTACGAGCACTCAGGTGATCCCGTACGATGGCCGTACGATCGCCGAAGCAACTTCCCAGTTGCCGAGCGATACGAACAACTGGGGCCCGCGTGTCGGTGCTGCATATGATCTGACCGGCGACGGCAAGACCAGTCTTCGCGGCGGATATGGTATTTACTACGGGCGTCTGCAAAGCTCAACGATCTACAATTCTTTGATCAACACCGGTAATGCGGCTGGTCAGGCACAGATCTCGTTGCAGCCTAGTAATCCTGATGCTCCGATATTCCCGAACATTCTGCCTGCCTCGGCGGTTGGAACGGTCGGTACCGCAGTTCAGTTCTTCGACAAAAATTTCCAGGCTCCGTTGATCCATCAATACGATGTGATCTTCGAACGGCAGCTTTTCCGGAATATGTCGGTATCTGCTTCATATATTGGCAGCACCGGCCGTAACCTGATCGCTTTCTACGACTTGAACAACTTGCGCTGTTCATCATTTACAGTTTTGCCATCAGGTTGTTCAAATGTTACCGAAACCACTTATACATTCAGTGGTGGTCCTCTTGATGGACAGACAATGACTTTGCCGAAGTATATTCGGGATCCAGCGATCGGTAACCAGGCTCGCACCCGGATAAGCAGCACAGTTCGTTCGCAGTATCATGCATTGGTATTGCAGGCAAACCGCCGCTTTACTGACGGACTGCAGTTTCAGGCGAGCTACACGCTTTCGAAATCGACTGATACAAATCAAAAATCGGCTACCTTTACCGAAGCTAACAGTGTTTACGACATTTTGGATGACAGCTATGATCAAGGGACAAGCAACTTTGATCGTCGGCATAAATTTGTCGCCAGCATTGTTTGGGCTCCGACGTTTTTCAAGGGCGAAAAATCGACTTGGCAGAATTATTTGCTGAATGGGTGGTCTATTTCTCCTATATTCACCCATTATTCAGGAGCACCATACAGCGCAACTGTTTCAGGGACTAGTCTAAATGGAACCTTTGGTGGAAATTTTCTTCCTATTTTCGGAAGAAATACTTTCCGTTTGCCCGCACTCCACAATGTTGATGTTCGCTTATCAAAACGGTTCCGTATAACGGAAACAATGAATCTTGAATTACTGGGCGAAGTATTCAATTTACAGAATAGAACCCACGTATTCGGTGTTAGTACGGTAATGTATAATCGGAGTGGAAGTCTTACAACTCTTTCCGAGAACTTAGATCCATTTGGTAAGCCGGTTTTTGGAACCGTTACCGGAACGGACAGTACGCTTTACCGTGAGCGTCAGATCCAGTTTGCGGCACGTTTTCAATTCTAGTTTTTCCACATGTGGAAATTTTGGGCACGTTCTTCGGAGCGTGCCTTTTTATTTTCCGGAAAATCGGATATTGACCTTGCCGCGATTTCGCCGGACAATTAAGGCGATGCGTATTTTGCAGATATCATCGGCGAAAACTTTTGGCGGCGGCGAGCGGCATTTTGTTGATTTGGTGCGCGCACTGGCCGATCGCGGCCATGAAGTTTTTGCGGCGGTTCGGCCGACAAGCGAATGGCTTGGCCGGCTTGATTTTCTGCCGCCGGACAGGCTGCTGCGGGTTTCGATCCGCAATTCATTCGGTATCTTGAGTGCAACGCGCATTGCCAATTTTGCCCGCGAAAATCAAATCGAAATAATCCATGCGCACGTGGCCAGAGATTATATTCCGGCCAGTTTGGCTTCGGCAATGACACCGCAGGCGGGATTTGTGCTGACACGTCACCTGGTGTTTCCGCTAAAGCCTTTCAATCGCATCGTATTAAAAAATTTGGATCGGGCGATCGCTGTTTCCGCCGGTGTGGAACGGGGCTTGCGAAAGACCTTTGACCATAAAAAGATCACTGTAATACCGAACGGCATCGATGTTCAGAAATGGGCTGTGGCCGAACGGGACGTGTTGCGGAAAGATTTTCGACTTCGCAATGCGATCCCGATGGATGTGCCGCTGGTCGGAATAGTCGGCGAACTGATCGCCAATAAGGGTCAAAACGATCTGATAAGGGCGGCGGAGAAATTGAATGCGGAGCGCCCGAACACGCACTTTATAGTTGTCGGTAAGGACCATTCCATCGGTAAAAAATACCGCGATGCTCTCCGCAAACAGGTGTTCGAAAGCGGCCTGGCGGAAAAGTTCGTGTGGGTCGATTGGGTAGAGAACACTGCCGAACTATATGCTGCAATAGATGTTTTCGTTTCTGCGTCCCATTCTGAGAGCTTCGGGTTGGCAATGCTTGAGGCAATGGCCGCCGGCACACCGGTCGTTGCCACGGAAACGGCGGGAGCGCGCGAATTGCTTGGAAATGATGCTATTCTGATAAAGGCGGGCGATGCCGCAGAATTGGCCGCGGCGATAGGCTCGAAGTTGTCGGACGCTGTCGCGGCGGCAGACGAAGCGGCGTTTCGCCAGCGTGAGGCGGCCGAAAGATTTTCGATCGACCGCATGGCCGAAGCGACTGAAAATGTCTATCGGGAAGTGGCAGAAGGAAGAAAGAAGTAACGGATATGATCCATTTCGGAGAAGAGATCTGTCAGGATTTTGAAAGGGCTACGAGCCGCGAATGGCTGGAAACGAACGGCATTGGCGGGTTTGCCTCCGGGACGATATCGGGAGCCAATTCGAGACGCTACCATGGTCTATTGACTGCCGCCACCAAACCGCCGCTCGGCCGCCTAACGATCCTTTCTAAATTCGAAGAATCCGTTGTTATCGACGGTATTGAATACCAGCTTTCATCCAACCGATTTGCGGGCGGCATCTTTCCAAAAGGGTTTCAATACCTGCGTGAATTTCGGCTTGATCCGTTTCCGATCTGGACCTACCAGATAGACGGGATAGAGATCGAAAAGAAAGTGTTCATGCGCCACGGCCATAATACAACAGTTTGCCGTTGGACGGCCTTGGGCAACAAAGAAGGGCGAATGGTCGAGATGCGCCTGCGTCCGCTGCTCGCATTTTCCGATTACCATTCGCTACAGCACGAGAGCCGCAATATACGGGTCGGGTATTCCGAGCACAAGGGTGTAGCAGCGGTGCGGCTGCATGATAGTGACCCGCAACTGTATCTTTACCATAACGCCGTCGAGTTGCAGCCGACGGGATTCTGGTACAAAGATTTCGAATATTCGATCGAGCAGGAGCGCGGGTTCGATAACCAAGAGGATCTTTACCAGCCCTTCGTGATGTTATTTGATCTTTCATCGCCGGCGACCATATCGGCAACGCTCGAAGAGCGTCCTGACGAAACTGCGTATGACGTGCTGGAAATGAGCGAACTTTTTCGCCGCGAGACGTTAATGGTCGATGCCGCGGCCGAAGAGGATATGTATGCACAGCTGGTGCTGGCTGCTGATCAATTCATTGTCGAACGCGGAAAGGGGCAGACCGTTATAGCAGGGTATCCGTGGTTTTCGGATTGGGGCCGAGATACGATGATCGCGTTGCCGGGCCTGACATTGAAAACGAACCGTCCGGAGGTGGCGAAAGGCATTTTGCTTGAATTTGCCGAACATATCTCGGAAGGTATGATACCGAACCGTTTTCCGGACGCCGGCGAAACCGCAGACTATAATACGGTGGACGCAACGCTGTGGTTCATCGAAGCCATTCGGGCCTATATCGAACACACCGGTGATCTGGAAACGGTGCGAGAACATCTGTATCTAAAAATGGCGGGCATCATCGCCTGGCATTTGCGCGGCACACGCTATCATATCAAGCTGGATACGGACGGGCTGCTTTTTGCCGGGGAACCGGGCGTGCAGCTGACGTGGATGGATGCCAAATATGGCCGCGAGGTTTTTACACCGCGGATCGGGAAACCGGTCGAGATACAGGCGTTGTGGTTCAATGCATTGCGAATAATGGCGGATTTGGCGGAGAAATTCGGCGATCATGAAGACAAGAACCGCTACGACGCAATGGCGGATCTTTGTTCGCAGAGCTTCAATGCCGTGTTTTGGAACGACCAGGAACAGTGTTTGTTCGATGTTGTACACAACGGAACGCGGGACGCTTCGGTAAGGCCAAATCAGCTTTTTGCGGTTTCGCTGAAACATTCGATGCTTGACGGCGAAAGAAGCCGGAAAATACTCCGCAAGGCGACCGAAGAGCTGCTGACACCGGTCGGGTTGCGTTCGCTTTCCCCGCATGACAGAAAATATTGTCCGGTATATATCGGATCGCCGTATAAGCGCGATTCTTCTTATCATCAAGGCACGGTTTGGGGGTGGCTGATCGGGCCTTACATCAATGCCTACCGCCGGGTGAACGCAGATGTTCATGATCTCGATGACAAGGTAGCCGGTCTTTTAGAAGGTTTCCGTAAGCATTTGTCGCAAGCCGGCGTGGGGCAAATATCCGAGATCTTTGACGGCGACGCGCCGCATCTGCCTCGCGGGTGTCCGGCACAGGCCTGGAGCGTTGCGGAAGTGATACGAGTAATTCCGCCGAGCGACAAAAGATAGCTTGCCGAAAAAAAGCGTTGCGGTTATCGTATTGCTATGCGTTGGCTGCCCATATACCCCTTATTTCTCTTTGCCATGGCGATCACCACATTTGCCCAAACACCGGCCGAATTTGCCGAAATATGGGACAAGGAACATATTTCGCACATACAGCCGTCGGACGTTCGACATAAAGATCTGCTGAAATATCTGGAAAGGCTGAAAAAACATGGCATCCAGATGACAGAGGTCGGACGAAGTGTGCAGAACCGCGAAATATTTCAGCTTGAATGGGGCAACGGGCCATTGAAGGTCTTTTTGTGGTCGCAAATGCACGGTGACGAACCGACGGCGACCTCGGCACTGGTCGATATATTTGGCGTGCTGCATAAGGAGCGGGATAAGAAATGGGTAAAAGAGCTTGAGTCAGCTATTACCATCCGGGCAGTTCCAATGCTTAATCCGGACGGTGCTGAGACTTATCTGCGGCGCAACGCACAAGGACTGGACATTAACCGCGATGCGTTGTCCCTGGTTTCGCCGGAGGCACGGCTTTTGAAACGGTTGCGGGATGAATGGTCGCCGGCAATTGGCTTTAATCTGCATAATCAGCAGGAACGGACGACGGCCGGGAATACTTACGATCAAGCGGCGATATCGCTGCTGGTCGTTTATGGAGATCCGGCAAAGACCGAAAACGAGGGTCAACTGCGAAATCGCCGCTTGGCGGGCGGCATGGCAGTGGCTTTGCGGCAGTTCATTCCGGGCCATATCGCTCGTTATGATGACGAATGGACGCCGACCGCCTTTGGCGACAATTTCTCGGCCTGGGGAACACCCACAATATTGATCGAGAGCGGAGCTCTTCATGGCAAAGACGAGTTGTTTTTGGTCAAAATGAACTTTATCGCGATGATGACTGCCCTGCGCTCTTTGGCGGACGGAAGCGAAGCCGCGCTGGATGCGGCGCAATATTCGTCGCTGCCGGCAAATACATCGGGACGCATCGCAAACCAGATCTTTCGTCGGGCTTCAGTAGTTGCACCCGACGGAAAGGAGCCCTTTGCGGTAAAGGACATTGCTTCTTACACCGAACGCCGTCGGTGGTCTTTTGCGGCACCGTCGATAGTTCGGCGGATCGAACCGGATCTGAAAAGCGTAGCGGGCTTGGACGAATACGATGCGTCGGGTTTTAACGTTGCGGGCCGTTTTGTGCCGTTGAAATTAGGCAGTTTTGCAGAACTTTTGTTCTATAAGAAGGGCCGGCAGATCGATTGGGCCGGGGCTGATGTTGAAAAACAATTTCCGCCGGACGCTGTTTTTTCGCTCGGGCGGTGGGTCGTCGGCGAAGGTGTAGTACCGAAAATAAAGTAATCTATGTTGTCGCTGGTAAAGATCAAAAACGTTGCCTTGATCGACGAACTCTCCATCGAATTCGGCAACGGACTCAATGTGCTGACGGGTGAGACCGGTTCGGGCAAATCGATAGTCGTGGATAGTTTGGGTGCATTGACCGGCAGCCGCGTTTCCGGCGACTTGATAAAAGCCGGCCGTGAATCCGCCCGCATTGAGGGTATATTCACAGTTCCGGACGATGTGGAACTGCGGAAGGTCTGTGAAGAAGCGGGCATTGAACTAGAACCGGGCGATATAGAATTGATAATTCGCAGAGATATCTCCGCGGTTGGAAAGAACCGGATCTTTGTGAACGATCAGATCGTCACGGCCGCATTTTTAAAAAAGGCCGGTGAATCTTTGGTTGCTATACACGGCCAGGGCGAACACGCTACCCTTTTTGAAAGCGCGTCTCATTTGCAAATGCTGGATGATTTTGCTCCTGCGCCCGTCCTTATAGAGCGGACTGCCGTCGCTTTTCAAAAATGGCATACTGCCAAGACAGAACTCGGCATGCTGCAGCAGAACGAAGCCGAAAAACTGCAAATGCTCGATATTTTGCGGTTTCAGGTGAACGAGATAAAGTCGGCCGCGTTGACCGCCGGTGAGGAACGCGAGTTGGAAGAAGAGCGTCGCCGGCTGAACAATATCGAAAAGCTTTCTTCATTGTCGGGAGATGCCTACGCTTTGCTGTATGAGAATGAAAGTTCTACATTGGAAACGCTCGAAAAAGCCCGGCTGCTGGTGCACGAACTTGCCGATCTCGAACCGAGATTTACCGAATACGGCGAAGGGCTCGACACCGCTCATGCCGTTCTCGAAGACCTGGCCTTTAGCGTGCGCGATTACCGCGGGCATCTCGAATTCTCGCCGCAAAGGCTAAATGAGATCGGTGACCGTTTGGCAGAGATCTCGCGCATTACTAGAAAATATGGCGGGACGGTAGAAAGCGCTCTGGACCATCTGGAAGATGCGTCGGAGCGGTTGGAAAATATCGAAACCGCGGAAGAGCGCGAAGAACAGTTGAGAAAAAAGATCCTCGAACTGCGGCATGAATATGTGCTCGCCGCCGTCGAATTGCATTCGATACGCGAAAAGGCGGCCGCAAAATTTTCACGGGCGGTGGAAGAAGAGTTGGGGTCGGTGGCATTGGAAAAGGCACAATTTGTCGTCAAGATCGATGCTCCGGATGCGGAACGGCGAGCCGCCGAAGAAAGCGAAAAGCAATTTACGCCGCTGGGTTTCGATCGCGTCGAATTCTATTTTTCGGCAAACGCCGGCGAACAGCCGAAGCCGCTCGCAAAGGTCGCCTCCGGCGGGGAAGCTTCCCGGTTGATGCTGGTATTGAAAACTGCCGCCAATGAAAAAAGTGCGGTCAAAACAGCGATCTTTGACGAAGTTGACACAGGGATCGGCGGCCGGGTAGCCGAAGCGGTCGGGACGAAACTGCACGCACTGGCCCGCCATCAACAGGTTTTGTGTGTCACCCATCAGCCGCAAGTTGCCGCAAAGGCCGATGTGCATTTTCAGATCGAAAAGAAAATGACAAAAGATGCGACCAGCATCTTTGTGCGGCGGCTTGTGCCGGACGAACGCGTCGAAGAGGTCGCCAGAATGCTGGCCGGTGAAAAGATAACTGAAGCCGCCCGCAGCAATGCTCGCGAGATGATCGCGGGAGCTTAAGCGGCAAAATTTGAATTTATTGCATTTATAAAATAAACTCTTTTGTTTATTTCACAGTTCAAATTATAAACCGGGACGGCAATAAATGACCGACATCACACCTGAGATCATTGATCAACACAACATCACCACCGAAGAATACGACAAGATAAGATCGATCTTGGGGCGCGAACCAAATTTTACCGAACTTGGCGTTTACAGCGTAATGTGGTCCGAGCACTGCTCGTACAAATCTTCGCGAGTACATCTGAAACGCTTGCCGACACAGGGCGAACGCGTCATCGTACCGCCTGGCGAAAATGCTGGCGTCATCGATATCGGCGATGAATGGTGCATTGCGTTCAAGGTCGAATCGCACAATCACCCGAGTTTTATCGAACCGTTTCAGGGAGCGGCAACAGGTGTCGGCGGCATTCTGCGCGATGTTTTTACCATGGGAGCACGGCCCATAGCGGCAATGAATTCGTTGCGTTTCGGCCCGCTCGATGACCCTCAATACGGTGCCCGGAATCGTTCTATTCTGAAAGGGTGCGTAGAGGGCATCGGTCACTACGGGAATTGTTTCGGTGTGCCGACGGTCGGCGGAGAGGTCGTTTTTGACGAATCGTACAGCCTTAATCCGCTCGTCAATGCTTTTGCCTTAGGTATCGTTCGCCGAGATCAGATATTTTTCGGCAAGGCCTCCGGAATAGGCAATCCGGTGCTATATGCCGGTGCAAAGACGGGCCGTGATGGTATTCACGGGGCGACCATGGCTTCCGCCGAATTTGATGATGCAGCCTTGGAAAAACGCCCGACGGTGCAGGTCGGCGATCCTTTTCTGGAAAAACTGCTGCTTGAGGCATGTTTGGAAGCGATGCGGAGCGGAGCTATCGAAGGCATCCAGGATATGGGAGCAGCCGGGTTAACATCATCTTCGGTAGAGATGGCCGCGCGTGCTGGTACCGGCCTTGATCTGGACCTGACACTGGTGCCGCAGCGCGAAACGGGAATGACCGCCTATGAAATGCTGCTTTCCGAATCGCAGGAACGCATGTTGATCGTCGCCCGCAAAGGCCGCGAAAAGGAGGTCGTTGAGATCTTTAATAAATGGGACCTTGATTGCGTCGTTATCGGCAAGGTCGTTGAAGGCGACCGGCTGCGGATCTTTCATAATGGTGTTTGCGAGGCCGATCTGCCCGTGCTTTCGCTGACCGATGAAACCCCGAAATATGACCGTCCCATTAGTGCGGCGAAGCCTGTGGGCGAATCGGCGGCAGAGGCGGATGTTCAGAGACATGCCGAAGAAAAGAACGCTGCGGAGGCACTTCGTATATTGCTTGCATCGCCAAACATCTGTTCGAAACATTGGGTTTACGAGCAATATGACAATATGGTGCGCACGAACACGGCGGTCTTGCCGGGAGCAGACGCCGCCGTTATCCGTATAAAAGAGACGCGGCGGGCGATAGCGATGTGTCTTGACGGAAACGGTCGTCAAGTTGCGGTAAATGCTTTGGAAGGGGCAAAATTGGCAGTCGCGGAAGCGGCCCGCAATGTGGTATGCGTTGGAGCCAAACCGATCGCCGTTACCAATTGTTTGAATTTCGCATCGCCCGAACGCCCGGAGGTCATGCGATCGTTCTCCGACGTGGTTGACGGCATGAAAGAAGCTTGTGAAATGTTTGAAACACCCATCGTTTCGGGCAATGTTTCTTTTTATAATGAAACGGACGGCCGCGGCATTTTGCCAACACCGGTCATCGGCATGGTCGGGTTGATCGAAGATACCCGAAAGATAATTACACAGGGCTTTAAAAATGACGGCGATCTGATAGTATTGCTCGGCGAAACCTACGACGACCTGTTCGTTTCAGAATTTGCCAAGTCGGTATGCGGAGTTTCTTCTGAAGAAATGGCAAAAAAAGGAGTTTTGCCCGAGCTGTACTTAGAATTGGAAAAGAAAGTTCAGGACGTCGTTCTGCAGCTAGCCGACAAAATGGTGATCCGTTCCGCACATGATTGCTCCGACGGCGGTCTGGCGGTGGCGATCGCTGAGAGCTGTTTTTCCTCCCTTAATCGCGAAGCGGCCGGCGCCAAGATCGACTTGCAAAGCGACGGCTTGCCGGCAAATTCTATTCTTTTCAGCGAATCGCCATCGCGTATCGTGATCAGCATTGCTCCGGAACACTGGGAAGACGCCCGACAGGTGATCGGCGATTGCCCATATACCATGCTTGGTGAAGTGGCAGATGATGTGCTGCGGATCTCCGTTGACGGCAATGAGGTGATAAATGAACCGATCGCTTCATTGGAAACCATATGGGAAACTGCATTGGAGCGTTCGCTTGGATCCTGAAAATTTCGGGGAAACAATTCGTAAAAACGCTAGAACGAAAGATCGGACATGTCGCCGATCTTTTCTATTTGTATGTCTGCCGGCGGATATTTGGCAACCTCTGCTGTGTCGAGTGCATAATGTCCCTGGCGAACAAAAACGGTTGTTACGCGGTCTTGCCACAGGCTCTTTATCGCCGACAGGATGCGGATCTTATCATCTACCATTACGTAGCGGCCGGCAGGGTAGCGGCGCTCCACATCTTGAAGCTCCTCTTCTTTGTGAACATAGACCAGAATGTTGCCGGCGACGGCATCGAAAATTCCGGCGCGATGGATCTTTCGCGGCTGAAAGACAACGTCGCCATCTGAAAGGATCACGCTTGTCCCGCGGTTCCTAAAATCGGCCAATACAGCCAATGAATCCGGAAATAGACGCGATCCGAACGGATAGTCGATCAGAAATGTGGAAACCGCGAGAACGTGTGAATCGTAGAGGTATTCCGCCCGATATTGCTGCAGTGCTCCGAGATAATCGGCATAACCGAGACTGGAGCGCAATTGTTCAAATATCTCAAAATAGCGGACGCAGCGAGCTTCGCCGATCTCTCGGGCCAGGAATGTGCGCAGGTCCGCGGTGACGCGGTCGTTATCAAGCAGCGTGTTATCGACATCGAAAAGGAAAACTGTTTCGTCGGTGCTCATCGGTTTAATATCGAGATGCCGGTTTCACCCGCAATGACTGCGGTTACCGGCAGATCAAAGAAAAGTCCGGTTTCGACAACGCCGGTCACTAACTTCAACTTTCTATGTAAATCAGCCGGATCGGCTATTTCGCCGCAGTCACAATCCAGGATCAATCCGCCGTTATCGGTAATAAACTCATTGCCTTCGCGGCGGCGGAGCACTGGCGCGATGCTTAACGACCGAATGCGGTCAGCGGTTGCTTCCCATCCGAATGGCAGCACCTCGACCGGCACATGAAATTTGCCGAGCACCGCCACAGATTTCGAATTGTCGGCAGCGACAATAAATCGTTTCGCGGAGAAAGCAACCATTTTTTCGCGAAATAACGAACCGCCGCCTCCCTTGATAAGATTCAAATGCGGGTCAATTTCGTCCGCTCCGTCTATTGCCAGATCAAGTTCCATTCCGGAGCGCAACGGAACTGCCGGAACGCCGTATTCCGCCATCAAGGCTTCAGTGGCGAGCGAAGTCGGTACGGCGGAAATATTAAGCCCGCCTGTTATCATTTCGCCGAGTTTCTTGATAGCAAAGAAAACAGTTGACCCGGACCCCAAGCCGATCGTCATATCGCTTTTTACGAATTCGACGGCCTTTTCACCGGCGACCTGCTTTTTAGGTTTCATACATTCAAGTTGTGAGCCGGCGGTAAATATTGGGGATCCGCTCGGGCAAGCTCATCACATCGTCAATTATTGTATAACCGACGTCGCCGTAAAGGTCTTTCAGCTCGGCTTCGGATTCGCGGTCGATCGTGATGCAAAACGGCGTAATGCCATTCAATTTTGCTTCGAGCAATGCTTCGCGCACATCTTCGCGGGCATAACGGGCGTCGCCATAGTCGTGGTCATAGGGCCGACCGTCGGTCAAGATCAGCAGCAGTTTTGTCCGCGAATCTTGTTTTAGAAGTTTTGATGCGGCATGGCGGATAGAGGCTCCCAAACGTGTATTATTTTGAAAAGTAATGCCGCCGATGCGTTTTTCTATTTCCTCAGAATATTTTTCGCGAAAATCCTTAACGACGTAGAACTTAACGTTTCGGCGGCCCTCAGAGGTAAAGCCGTAGATCGAATAAACATCGCCGACCGCTTCCAGTGCTTCGCTCATTAGCACTAGGCCTTCTTTTTCGATCTCAATGATCCGCCTGCCGGGATATGTATAGGGCTGAAGCGGATTGCGCGTAACGGTGCGTGCCGTTGACGAAGATTGATCAAGCAGGATCGAAACAGCGACGTCGCGTTCTCGGCGCAGCTTTTTGATATATATCCGGTCAGAAGCATCGCCGTCTGCTTTGCGGTACACGATCGAATCGATCAATGCATCAAAATCGAAATCTTCACCGTCCACCTCGTGGCGGATGCGAGTCAGATTTTCAGGCCGCAACAATTGAAATTGTCGCCGCAATGAAGATATTACGCCCCGATGGCGGGACCGGGTGAGTTCCACAAAAGAGCGATCACCATTTTTTACGCGCTTTTCGATAACACGACTCCAGCCGACCCGATGATCGCCGAGTTCGCGATCCCATTCGTCATATAGAAAAGCTTCGTCGCCCGGTTCCAACGGTTGTTCCGGCATCTCGTTCTGCGACCACGCTTCGGAACCGGAGATATCATCTGCTTCGTTATCGTCGTCCGGTTCATTCCAAGCGTTGAAAAGGTCTTTGACATCCTGCACACGTTTGGGCTTTTCTTCGCGTTTCACCTGATCTTCGGTGACGGCTTCACCCGAACTTTTGTCTTCGTAGGCGAATTCCCCTTTCTCTTCCGTTTCGGCAGACTGCTGGTCTTCTTCCGCGGTGACATTCTGAAAAAGTGAATATATACGAGCCGTCGCAAGCAGAGAATCGGCCACCGTCGGATCCGGGCCGTCATCAGAAGAGGTCAAAAAACGATCTATGACCGTTTCGATCTCAGAAACCACCTGGCCGTAAAATTTGCGGGCGTCGTCGCCGGCGCCGCCGCAAAGTGTGATCTGAAACAGCAATTCCGCAGGGACCTGATGCATCGGGAGGTCAAAAATAAATGGGCGTTCGGCCGCCAGCAGGTCTCGCATCAGGTCAAGGTCTTTTCGAAGCCCGCGATAATTCTTGCGAAGCATGCGGTCTATGCGGGCATTTTCCATAGTTCCGAAAATACGCCGCGCCAACCGGGGTTCGGGAAATAGCCGGAGCACGGCCGTGTGATCGGAATTCGGCGGAAGATAGCGTCGGTGCTTCTCCATCTCGCGGGCCGCTTCGTCGCCGGTCAGCGCTCGTTCGGCGCTTTGAACGTCATTGATATATCCGGACAACGAAAACGCATCGAGCTGTTCGGCTGTCGCTTCGAACAAAAGGGCGAGCTCGGCATAGACGGCTTTTAGCGGTTCCGAATCTCGAACAAAAGTGCCGAATTCGATCTGCCCCGCACCGTGGGCAGCCAACACTTTATAAAGTCTGAAATCCTCTGCATCGTCTTCAAAATGTTCTATTACGGCGGGCAGATAGACGGTTCTTCCGTCGCCGATACGAGATTCTCGAGGCATTGACGAAAGCGGGGCAACTTCGATCTCGCGGCCTGTCAATCCTTCGATGTAGATGCGAATGACGGTGCGGATCTGATCAAGCGAAAGCCCGGTCTTGGTTTGGTGCAGAAGATCCTTGGATTGCCGTGTCTCAAGGGCAAAATAGCTGCGGCGGGCCTTTTGCGACCCATCGCGCAAGTGGTCGATGCCGGTGCGGATCCAATCTTCATATTGTGTCAGCGAAACTTCTTTTAGGGCGTCTGTGCTTGAGCGGAAGGCGGCTAAAGCGCTTTCCGCGTCTGTATCAGCGATCTCAGCAGTCAATTGCAGCACGCGCCGGACCATTGTTTCCGGTGTTTCGTTCGCCAAGGTGCGTCGCGGGAGTGCATTGAGCCGCTGAAAGAATTTGGGCGTAGCACGCAGAAAAGCGATGAGAACAGCATTACCGCTGTTGCCGATCTTTTGCAGAATGGAGCACCAATCATCGAAGGCTTCCGGCGAAAGCCTCATTACATCGGCACCGGACCTGATGAAATGCAGCGTCACACTGCCGCCAAATTCCAGCATGCTATCGGCCGTTGAAAACAGCCGCACAGCATTTTCAGCAGATAGGCCATTCAGGACCGCGGGCAGATCGTTCCAAAGGTCAGCCGTCATACCGCCCGTGCGGCTTGCGAATGAGGTGCCGAGAGCAAACGCCGCGGCGGCAACTTTTTCGCTGTCCGCATTAAAAGAGGCAATGGCGGAACCCACCGCCGGCGAAGCGAACAAAAAATCAGAACTGTGCTTGGCAGACCGGTTGGCGATATCGACGGAAAGGCGGAGTGTCCGGGTAAGAAGGGCATCGTTGCCGATCTGCCGGGCTAGATCCGGCATGAATTCAAAGGTCTTTAATGCGATAGAGCTGGAAAGAATGAGCTGTCGCGTGACGACCTGAAAAATGAACGGTCGAGCTTCTGCCGGTATCAGCGAAAAATTTTTGACGCCTTTGCGGAAAAAATCGGAGCCGGCATCGGCACTGCCCATTGCCAAGCGGCGTCCGAATTCCGCCCAATTGCGAAGATCGTCTGCCGAAAGCACTTTGGCGGCTTTCGGCACGGCCTCTACAAAATCACGGCTGACTCGCAGCGAAACGCCCGCCAGCGAAGCACTCATCTCAAGTGCGGCACGCTTTTTATCACTTGGCAAACGGCCCAGGCGGGCTGCCAAACCGGTTAAAGTATGCTTTTCAGCCGCAGATCTATCAGATCGCTTTTCACTCACAATTCGAGTTTAAAAGTTATCGGCACCCTTGTGAAGCGGTGCCGGAAATTTCTCGCCAAATGAGAAACGATGCCTAAAAGGCTTCTTCAAAGCTGACATCGCCGGCGACGGCTACTTGATAGGCGGAAACGCGCCGCTCGAAGAAATTGGCGAGTTCCTGAACATCTTGAAGGTCCATGAAGGCAAAAGGATTTTTCGCACCGTAAACCTTTTGCAGCCCCAACATAACCAATCTCTGGTCGGCAATAAATTCCAGGTAGCGACGCATGTCGGCTACCGAAAGGCCGGCGACTCCTCCGCTAAGTATGTCGTTTGCAAATTGCATTTCGCATTCAACGGCTTCCTGCAGCATCTTTACGATATTTTGCTGCATTTCTGCGTCAAACAGGTCCGGTTCTTCGGTGCGAACGGTCTTTACTACCTCCAAGGCAAACGCCATATGAGCCGATTCGTCGCGAAAGACCCAGTTCGTGCCGGCGGCAAGTCCGTGTAGTAGGCCCTTTGAACGCAGAAAATAAACGTATGCAAATGCGGCAAAGAAAAAGAGGCCTTCGATACAGGTGGCGAAACAGATCAGGTTAAGCAGAAATTTTTGCCGGTCTTCGCGTGTTCGAAGCGAATCCAGTTCCTGAATTGAATCGATCCAACGCATGCAAAAATCGCCTTTTGCCCGAATTGAAGGAATATTTTCGATCGCGGCAAAGGCTTGTTCTCGTTCGTGGATGTCCGGGATGTAAGTATCAAGCAGTGTTAGATAGAACTGGACGTGCACGGCCTCTTCAAAAAGCTGCCGCGAAAGATACATACGAGCTTCGGGCGCATTGATGTGTTTATAAAGGTTAAGGACCAAATTATTAGAAACTATGGAATCGCCGGTAGCAAAAAAAGCGACCAACCGATTGATCATGTGACGTTCGGCCGGAGTCATTTTGTTGCGCAGATCAGTTACATCCGTTGAAAAATCGACCTCTTCCACCGTCCATGTATTCTTGATCGCGTTCTTATACATTTCGTAGAAATCGGGATATTTCATCGGTCGGAGGGTCAGGTTAAAGCCGGGATCAAGCAGCATGGTCAATTTTTCTCCTTAACAATGTCTTAGGCGCCACAAAACCACTTTAACCCAAACAGAATGGTTTGGAGCAGTGGCGATGTATAGACGATAGTGTACCGCGACTACAAAGATACCACAACATATGGTGTAGCCATTATGCCGGGTTTATCATCTTGCCGACGCGATCCGAAGCGTCAAAGATCTTTCTCAGCGGCATAATATTGAACAGACGGTAACTGCCGACTGCGGCCAAGCCTGCCGAAGCGATGCATCCGCATTGCGAACAATCCGGTGTTCCGCCAAATTGGCAAGGCGTGACCCGATTCTTCAGATCCGCCGTTATATTCAATGTTGTACGGGCAAAGATGCATTCATCCGGCGATTTCGGCGGGTTGCGATAACCTTCCAGAACCAGATTCGGCATCACCAACTTCGGAAATTCGTTGCGGAGTTCGGCCAATTCGGAAAGGATATTTGCACGTACATCAGGCGACAAGATCTCTTCGCAATCGGCACCGATCTGCGGAGTGAAGAGACTGAACCAAACCTTCTTCACTTCGGGCTGCGAGGTCCAAAATTCTAAAAACTCGCGGTAATAACCTTCGCGTTGAGCGGTTTGCGAAGTAATGGTGCAATGCACCGTTATCTCTTGGTCTTTAATGTTCCGCAAGATCCTTTCATACGTAGCCGGTTTGCGGCGGGCGTCATGTTCCGGCTGCAGCCCATCAATTGAAACAACCAGATATAACCCTTCGATATGCCGCCATTCTTTCGGGATCTCCCGCACAGCGCTCGTCACTAATTGAACTGCCACGCCCATTTCGCTAAGTTTTGGCAATAGAATGTTCAATTCACGAAAGCGGACGAGCGGTTCGCCGCCAACAATCGAAAGGTGAAGCGGTTTGTGTTTTTTTACCAAACCAATGACGTTATCGATAAGGTCATCGCCCTTAAAATCGGCCAAAGTGCGCAGTTCGCCGACGTCAAGATGTTCGGGTTCGTACGCGTAACAACCCGGACAGCGAAGCGGGCATTCGCGGGTGATCTCGATCGAAAGCGACGGATAGCGGCCGGTCAAAATTCTGCCCCAAGCCTTTACTACATCAGAACGGTTCATAATTAAAGAAAAAAATACTGCCCTAAAAGATCAGCGAAACCGGGGGCAAGCGGCGTTCACCACGAAATGGGGTTTACAATAGTTTGACTATAACAAAGGCGGGCGGCGAAAGATACTTTTATATGAAAGAAGCAGGCCCGAAGAAGGGTCTTTCAGGTTTTGTGTACCGCGTCGGAGGTCCCGGGACGATGGCCGAGGCGGCTGCGAAACCAAAGCAAAAACTTCGTAACCGGGGCGGTTTAAAAAGCTTGCCTTTAAGGATGAAATAATATTACTATAAGTAGCACTTAGGATAGGCAGTTGATCAACAAATTTGCAGCTTCAACAAGAAGGTGCGGTCCTTCGATCTTGCGGCTGTGAGAACCGGCAAGAACTCCGTAAGTTTCATGCTTTGAATTTTGGAGGTGATTTTGTGAAGGGTTTACTGGCTTTGATTTCTTTGATCCTGTGCGGGGTCAGCTTCTACGTTTATCTCAGCAGCGGTGATAATAAGCTCTATTTTGGGGCAGCGGTCTTGTTTTTGATCCTGACGTTGATATTCAGCGGACTATTCTTGTCCGGCAGGATCGGAAAGACAGAAGACATTCATATCACCGAATAGCTTTCGATACCACAAGGAAACCTAAGTTGATCGCCGAAGGGCGGGCTGCGTGCTGGAATTGCGCGTTTTGAGCCTGCTTTTTGTTTTTGGGCGCGGGCGCGTGTATAATGTTTATTAAAATGTAAAGATTACATTTTGTTTTAATGAAATGCCAAAGATCGCTGATATACAAGAAACGCCGAACCCAAATGCCGTGAAATTCATTTTGAAAGAACCGGTTTCCAACGGCACATCCCATTCGTTCAAGACAGCTGTTGACGCAGCCGAGAATGAATTAGCCAGATCCATATTCGAGGTGGGCGATGTAGAGTCCGTCTTTTATATGGACAAAATGATCACGGTGGAAAAGTCGGACGACGCCGAATGGGACGAGATCTTGCCGGCATTGGCGGTGCCGATACGAGCCGCTGAAGCGGTGGTTTCCGCAGGCAGTGGAAAGGCGGCGGCGATGGCTGTTGGCGGGGCAATAGCGGCGGCGGCGAACGACGACCCGCAAATTGCCGAGATCAATCAGCTTTTAGATGACCGGATCAGGCCGTTTTTGGCAAGCGACGGCGGATGGCTAGAAGTGGTCGGCTTGGAGGAAAAGCGATTGACGATCAGATATGAAGGGGCTTGCGGTAGCTGTCCAAGCTCTTTGACCGGAACGCTGATGGCGATAGAAAATATGATCAAGGAAGAGATCGATCCGGATATTGAGGTAGTCGCAGTTTAGAAACAGGATGTCTGAACTAAATGATCTTTACCAGGAAGTGATCCTGGAACACAATAAGAATCCGCGAAATTTTCGCGATATTCAAGACGCCGATAAGACCGCCGATGGGAAGAACCCTCTGTGCGGAGATGCTCTGCGGGTCTATGTAAAACTTGACGGCGACAAGGTGGCAGATGTTGCGTTCAAAGGCTCGGGGTGTGCTATTTCAAAAGCTTCGGCGAGCATGATGACCCAGGCTGTAAAGGGGCGTTCGATCGAGGAAGCCGCAAAATTATTCAACGAATTTCACCGGATGGTAACGGGGGAATTGGATGTTGAAGCGGAAAATAATGATCTGGGCAAACTAAAGATCTTTGCCGGAGTGCTTGAATTTCCGGCCCGCGTGAAATGTGCCAGTCTAAGCTGGCATACGCTTAATGCCGCACTCACCGGCGAGCAAGAGATCTCAACCGAATAAAAAAAGGTTTCGAAAGTCGGAAGGGATCTTTCGAAACCGTAAGGGGGGGGTAATGCAAGGGAGATGTGGGATCTTCTAAAACCCGCCGGCGGGTCTGATAAGCGGGTCCGAAGCCTTACGGCTTTTTTCGCGTTCCCACCGGTCGTCTGCCATCATGGCACCGTATTTGTTGTTTAGACCCAAAAAGTAGCCGCCGGAGGCCGCTGCCTCCATCTTCAGGCCGTAGTCAGCATCAACCGAAGCAGGTATCGAAAAGATAAAGGCTCCTTTGCACGGGCCGCGGCTCGAGGCCGAAGCGTGTACAATGCCCACACCGTAACCAAATGCTACAACAAAAGCCGTTTCGGCGGTTCCGGCATTGGCCTGGTCAATATCATCCAGCGAAAAAGGCCGATGACAGATCAGTTTCGTGTAGTTCTTTTCTGCCTGAGCTGATTTTGCGCTTTTCCATATATTCTCTACGGCTTTCATCAATTGGGTGAAAAGACTTAATTTAAATTCGACACCGACACCGACGCCGCCCATAACAAAGGCAGTATGCATTGACGTTTTAAGGATCGGGCTACGAAATTTCATATGAGCGATCTTGCCGCCCACACCGGCATACGCCCCAAAATCTCCGTAACTGGTCACTTCCCAGTCAGAAGCGCATTTTGTAAATATTGAATAATCTGCCATTGAATCTTTCTCCTGCCAAACAATGCGAAAATTATCGGTAGAAACGGACACACAAGACAAAAAAAATCAAATGAGTGAAAATCGACGCTCTTTTTTGCCCTTTCCGCTGAAAAATTCCATAATAAACACTTAAGCATTCAGCCTTTTGGACGCGTTTGCCGATATGAGATTTTTATCTAACATCAGATCGCTGCTGCTTGGCCTTTGGCTTGGGGCCGCGTGTTTTTTTATCGCGGTCGCGCAGAGTGCATTTGCAGTGCTGCCGGCAAGAGACCTGGCGGGAGCGGTGGTCGGCCGAACGCTATCTATCTTGAACTACAGCGGAGTCGCGATCGGCCTAATATTGCTGCTGACATCTTTGGTCGGTATTCGCAATGCGAATAAGCTTGGTGTATGGGTCGAAAGATTTCTGCTTTTGATATTGACGGCGGCGTGTGCCGTCGCCCAATTTGTGATCGGGTTGATGATACTTTCGATCCGCGCTCAAATGGGCCGGCCGATAGATGAAGTGGCGGTGGATGATCCGCTTCGCATTCAATTCAACCAGCTGCATCAATATTCCGAATGGCTGCTGATGGCGGCGATGATCGCTGCACTCGCTGCATTCTTCATTATTGCCGCCCGCACCTTTGTGCCGGTCGCGTCAAAAACTCAGACAACCAATGACCCGTTCGATTTTGATAAACCTTTTGTAAAATAGAAGCTATGGAGATCATCGAAAAATTGCCCCAATTTCGCAACCGCTTTAAAAGCTGGAACGGCGGAACGAGCCTAGCGGGCTATCCATTTGTTGAAAATATCAATTCGCCTTTTACGCCGGTTCGGCGAGCTTTGCCGATGATGAATCTGGCATTGATCTCGTCGGCGGGCGGCTACATCGATGGCACCGAAGCTTTTGACATCGAAAGCAAAGAGGGCGACAGGCGTTTTCGCGAGATACCTGTCGAGGTGGCTGCCGAGGACATGCTTTATTCGGCAAAGGGCTACGACCCGCGAGATGTGTTGGCCGACCGGAATGCACAGATACCGATCGACCGATTGCTGGAATATGAGGCAAATTCCGTCATCGGCAAGCTCAACGAGGTATGGTGGAGCCTGAGCAGTTATATTCCGGATGCGGCAGCCGTTGCGGAAGACATTGCACCGCGGCTGACCGAAAGGCTTCAACGCTATGGTGTGCAAGCCGCATTGCTGATACCCGCGACGCGTCTGTGTCATCAAACATTGGGCTTGGTTGCTCGCGGACTTGAAATGAGCGGCATACCGACCATCATGGTCGCTATCGACGATGATATCGCTGATAAGGTCCGTCCGCCGCGAACTACTTACTATGACGGCGAATTCGGTTCGATCTCCGGCAAGCCCAATTGGCCGCAATACCAACGGCGTATATTGGACGAGACCTTGCGATTGATGGAAACTTTTGACCAGCCGGGCCTGAGAAAATTGGCTGTTGAGCTGGAAACACAGGTTGAAGCGGCCCGCGGCGAAAGGTAGCTGGCAGATCACTTTTTCGAATCGAAAGGCTCGGCGGCCCGGCTGTCGAGCTTTTTTATTCTAAGCTGAGGACAAAATTATGTTCGAACTTAACGGAAAGATAGCATTGGTAACGGGCGGTGCTGCGGGGATCGGCGCCGCCGCATGTCACGCACTGGCCGCCGCCGGTGCTTTCGTTTACGTTGCTGATATTGATGAGGCAGCGAGCGGCTCGGTAGTGGAAAAGATCATCGAGAGTGGTCATAGGGCAGCTAATCTGAAGTTGGATGTTGTCCGGAACGCCGATCGTGTGGAAGCAGAAAGGGTGGTGAAAAAAGAACACGGCCACTTGGATATTTTGGTCAATAATGCCGGGATTGGCCATGTCGGTACAATTTTGGATACGACGGGAGATGATCTTGACCGTCTGTTTGCGGTAAATGTGCGCGGAATGTTCGAGCTGACCAAGTCATTCATACCTGGCATGATCGAACGGAAGTACGGCGTGATAATCAATACAGCGTCGATCGGCGGTGTTTTGGCGATCCGCGATCGGCTGGCATATTGCACGACCAAATTTGCGGTAGTCGGGATGACCAAATGCTTGGCCATCGACCATGCGTTAGAAGGCATCCGGGCAAACTGTATCTGCCCCGGAAGAGTTGAGACGGAATTTGTGAAAAAGCGATTGGCGGAATATCCTGATCCGGAAAAAGCATATCGCGAAATGGCTTCGACACAGGCGAACGGTCGAATGGGACGGCCGGAAGAGATCGCCGCGGCGATACTTTATCTGGCAAGCGATGAGGCCGCCTTTGTTACCGGCACGGCGTTAGAGATCGACGGCGGTTGGGCCGCCGGTTAGCGTATGAGTATTTGGCAGATCATCGGCCGCTTATGGCCATTTGTAAAACCATACCGTGGTTGGATGGTCGTGTCTTTGGTGCTGACCTTTATCGGTGCGCTAGCGGCACAGGTCAACCCTTTGGTGCTCCGCTATACGGTAGATTCTGTTCAGGGCCTTTTGGACCGCGGCATTCATGCCCAGGAATCGACGCGGCTTCTGCTGTTCATTTCCGCTATTCTGTTTGCCAAAGAATTCGTGAATATAGCCGTAAAGTACGGCCAGAGCATGGTCGGTGAAAATTTGCGGGTGAAGCTTTCCGGTTCCTTGTCGCAATTTGCGATCGAAAAGATCCTTACCTACCGCTACTCATTTTTTACGGATGATGACAATGCCACCGGCAAACTGCAAACACGCATAGACCGCGGAGCGGAAAGCTTGACGAGCTTCGTACAAAATATCTTCATCGATCTGCTGCCGCTGTTTGCAAATGCCGTCCTGGCTTTGGTGCTGATGTATTCGGCAAATGTTTATGTAGGAATTGTCGCTACGGCGATAATGCCGGTGTATTTTTTGCTGAGTTGGCGGCAGGCGAGTTTGTTGAAAGGTGTCCGCCGGGGCCTGCGAAGTCTTCGCGAGCAAAAGACGAACGGGTTGTTCAATATTATCGAATCGATCGTCGTCATAAAATCTTTCGTCCGCGAAGAATATGAGCGCGATAAACAGTATGGTTTGCAGCAGGCCCTTGTCAAAGCTCAATTGAAACACCGAAAGACAAATTATATTTTCGATGCGCTCAAAAGCTTTGCCGAACAGGTCGGTTTGGTGCTGATAATCATTCTTACAGCCTATCTGGTACTTGATGAGCAAATGACCATCGGAGCAATAATGTTCCATATTCTCCTTTTCAACAATGTTTCGGCACCGATCCGCCAGCTTCACCGGATCTACGATCAAATGAACGAGGCATTGACCTATGCCGAAGGCTTCTTTGAGATACTCGATGCCGACCGTGAGATCGAAGAAAGCGGTGAATTTGTGCCGGACGGGCTTTTCGGGGAATTTCGATTACAGGATGTGAATTTTGTATATCCGAACGGCACACAGGCATTGTGGGATGTCAACATGACCATTCCGGCGGGAAAGACCGTTGCTTTTGTGGGCCTTTCGGGTGCCGGCAAATCGACCTTGCTTAATCTTCTCTGTAAATTCTATCAGCCGACAAGCGGTTCCATAATGCTGGAGGGTGTCGATCTGGCAGATTATGAAACGCACCTGCTGAGGCGAAAAATAGGACTGGTGCTGCAGAAAAATCATATATTTCGAGGCTCGATCGAAGAAAATATCAGATATGGAGATATGCGTTCGGACCAGGCCGATGTGGTGGAAGCTGCGAAAAAAGCATATCTCCACGATCAAATAGAAAACCTTCCTCAGGGTTACGATAGCGAGGCACAGCAGCTTTCGGGAGGCCAGCAACAGCGAATAGCCATTGCGCGGCTTTTCTTAAAAGATCCGCCGGTCATCTTTCTAGATGAACCGACAGCAAGTCTTGATGCAGTTGCCACGGAACAGATCAAAAACAGTCTTGATGCGATAAAAGAAGACCGTACAACCGTAATAATTTCGCACAGCATTTCTCAAATTATCGATTCGGATGTGATATATGTTCTAAAAGAAGGACGAATGGTTGAAAGCGGCACCCACGAAGAACTTTACCGAAACGGCGGGGCCTATTTTGAGATCTTCAATGCGTCTGCAAGGAGCTTGAATCTGGACAAGATCGCTCAAACTCTTGAAGATTGATCACCTAAAAGGCTAAGCTAAATTGCTTTCGCTTCGGCCCACTACCAATTTGGGCGAATCCATTGAAAGGGTACTTTAGATGATCCATAGACGTAAATTCATTAAATTGCCACTGTTCGGCGTACCACTATTTTTAGCCGAAGCTCTTTTTTCACAACAAGTTGAAAATCCGGCCGTACCGAAAGTTAAGATGCCGGCTGTTATTTCTACATGGGATAGTGGAAAAACAGCCAACAAAGCGGCTTGGCAGGTGCTTTCGAAAAATGGAAAGGCACTTGATGCGGTCGAAAGCGCCGGAATGGCGGCCGAAGATGAGCCGAGCTGCTGTGTGGGTCTTGAAGCATGGCCTGACCGCGACGGCCGGGTGACGCTCGACGCTTCGATAATGGACGGCAACGGCGATTGCGGCTCGGTCTCTTTTCTAGAGCGGATAAAACATCCGGTTTCGGTTGCCCGCATGGTGATGGAAAAAACACCGCACGTGTTGCTTTCCGGCGAGGGTGCACAGGCATTTGCGGTGGCAAACGGCTGTCCGCTGGAATCGGGCAAGCTATCAAGCTCTGCTGAAACCGAGTGGAAAAGGTGGCTAAAAAAGACGCAGTATCGACCGGAGATCAACATCGAAAATCGGAAAATATCGCAGATAGCGCCGCCATATATCTTTGACGACGGTTCCTTCAACCACGACACGATGGGGACGGTCGCTATCGACGCCGGCGGCAAACTGGCGGGAATGGTGACGACCAGCGGAATGGCATTTAAAATGCGCGGCCGGGTGGGAGATTCGCCGATCATCGGTGCCGGGCTGTTTGTGGATAACGGGGTCGGGGCGGCAACCAGCTCAGGTGTCGGCGAAGAAGTAATTCGCATCTGCGGGACCCATACGGTCATCGAACAGATGCGCTTCGGCAGATCGCCGAAAGAAGCGTGCCGCGAAGCCGTCCGCCGGATCATAGACCGAGATCCGGCAAAGGCAAAAGAAATGCAGGTCGGCTTCATCGCTTTGTCGATAAAAGGTGAAATAGGAGCTTTTGCTATACAAAAGGGCTTTACATATACAGTCACGGACGCAAGCGAACCGGAGGGTAAGATCTTTGCATCCGAATATGCTTTGAAATAAATAAGGGGAAGGGTTATGAAATATTTGTTTTCTGCGGTTCTATTTACGTTGTGTGCGGCGGCCGGTTTCGGACAGTCGGGGACGAAGGAGATCGATTTTTCCGTCAACGGCATTTCAACCAGTTCGAGCTATCGTGAGGTCATAAAGAAGCTGGGCAAACCGAAACGCGAGGTGCCGAGCAATATTTTGAACGAATGTACCGGCGGATATAGCCGGACGCTTTATTACGACGGATTGGAGATAGAGCTCGATGGCGATAAGAAGATGAATAAAAGTTCGGTCGTGATGATCAAGATCACTTCGACGAAATGGAAGATGAGCTCCGGTATTAGGATTGGCGAAACGGTCGCATCCTTAAAACAGCGGCTTGGCGAACCGGCCGCGTTGGCTGATGGCGACCAGAAACAGTTGGTTTACGGCTTGACTGACGCAACCGGTCCGGGTGCGGTCGATTTTGATATCAAAAACGGCAAAGTGGCGGTGGTAACGCTTTTAGCCACTATCTGTTAGCTTTCATCAGGGCGAAGCTGCTCGCCGCTGATGACGTGAAAATGCAGATGTTTTGAATCTTGATAGCGGCCCAGATTGGTCAATACTCGGGCCGCTCCGGTATCAGCAACAACCTGTGCGGCGACTGTTTTTGCCGCGGCCAATAATTCCAGCAAAAGGCCGTCATCAGCTATTGTCAGCAGCGAAGAAACGTGAATTTTCGGAATAACTACGATATGGACCGGCCAAAACGGGCGCGTGTGGTGATAGGCAAGAACCCGTTCGGATTCAAATACCTTCGCGACCGGTGTCAGACCGCTCAGAACCTGTTCGCAATAGAAGTCTTCGGTTGAATCGGACATAGATCGAACAGTCGGATTTGCGTAGATCAGGGCTTTTTGGCCATTACAACGATCGACACGCCGAATGGGAAATTGAAATTTTTTAGCCAGAAGCGTTCGGCAGAAAATATTTTGCCGAAAACACCGTTAAGGGCGGAGATATTTACGTTATTTTCGGATTCCGGTTTGATGCCGGTCAGTTTCATTATCGTTCGGCCGCCGAGGATCGGGGCAAAGAACGTCCAATTGGCATAAGTTGAACGTTCGACCTGATAACCGGCGTTTTGCAGCCGCTCCACGATCTGGCGCCGAGTGTAGCGGATCCGATGGTTGGAAATGTCGTCCTGAACACCCCACAGCCACATGAATGCAGGCACAAAGATCAGCGAATAGCCGCCCTTTTTCGTTACGCGAAACATTTCTTTCAGGCCGGCAATGTCGTCATCTAAGTGTTCGACAACATCCAGAGCGGTCGATACATCAAAAGTGCCGTCAGCGTATGGCAGCTCTTCGGCCAGTCCCTTCTGCACGGTCAACCCTTTGCGGCGGCAAAATTCCAAGGCGTCGTCGGAAACATCAACGCCTTCGGCATTGCCGTATTGAGCGAGCATTTCCAGATTGGCGCCGGTTCCGCAGCCGACATCAAGGATCTTCAATTCTTTGTTCTGCGGAAACTTTTCTGAGATCTTTCGTAAAAAAGTCTCCAAGATGGCTCTGCGGCCAACGAACCACCAATGCGAGCCTTCGACCTCGTCCATGATGCCGTAGGTGTGCTGCTCCATTTCTTTCTGCATTACGCTGCTCATACGCTTTTCAAGCCCTTCCGATAAAAGATAACTATATCAGAATCCGCATTGCGAACGAATTTGAGCTGCAGCGAAACATCGCGTAATTCTATTTAGAGCCTAAACCCAAAAGCTGGCTGGCGGTGGGGCCTTCTTTAGTGCCGGGGATCAGTCCGTAATTATCCCGCAGCCGACAATTGATGCCGTCGTCGCTAACAGAACAGCCGCCCGCATCGGCCCGGCACAGTATATTCAGCTGCAGCCCTTCATCAAGATATTCTTCGGCCCCGACCCTGATCATATAGTCGCCGGAGGTTCGGTGGGCAGCCAATTCGAGTTCGTAAAGTGTCGGATCGGAAATACTTAGCGGATTGATGTCGGCATATGAAAGGCTGGAAATGGTTTGTGCAAAATCGTAGGCATGGCGGCCTTCGTGGACAAGCGTGCCTTCACATCCGCGTTGCCCGCCGGTGTCGATGGTCTCTTCGGCAATGGCAATATACACCTCGCCAAGAGCTTCGATCAATCCGAGATGTTCGTTTTCGATCTTGGAATTGGTGCTGGCGGCATCGATGACGCCCGTAACGCCGGACGCCTTTACACGGCTGACCGGCTGAACGCAGAGCAGCATATCAGATCGAACTATCGCAGCGGCCACGCGTTGCTGTTCGACATTGCCGGCCGCCAATATCCGTTCGAGAGCGTCGTTTACGGAACGGCGGTATTTTTCGTCGATGCCCTTTTCAAATCTCATAGGAATGTGGGCTTAGGTCAGGATATCTTTCCAAAGCCGCACCAGCTATTTTCATTGTGCCAGGTTAGCTGCACATCCTCCGCCTTGGCATCTTTCCACCAATCTTCGAATTCGTCTTTGGAGATATAAAATGCGGTCGGTGCAACCAAATGGTCGAAGACGATATTGTGCTGCTCTCGCCAGCCAAATGAACCGAGATGGTTCATATATTCATTGTAGAAAAGGTATTTTGCAATGGGTTTGGCAACAGCATTTGCCGGGCGATAGACCAGCTTTGTCGTAAGGAAAAGCGACAGGGTCGGCAATTTCGAAAGCTGATACAACATCGGCTGGCTGATCTTTGAAGTGAAGCCTTCGCGGACGGGATCAACGAACCGTGTGATCCATTCATTATTTTCCGCACCGTAAACCCAGGCAGAGATCGCACCGCCTTTTTTGACCTTGCCGGCCAGCGAAAGGAATGAACCTTTGGGGTCTGGTGTGTGGTGCAGAACACCGACACTAAAGGCGTAATCGAAAACACGCTTCAACGGCAATTTGAAGATATCACATTGAATGATATGAGCATTCGGCAGGTCGCGGGTCAAAGCAAATGCCGATTCGACACCGTCGCCGAGATCGATGCCGACCACCTCTTTGGCCCCCCATTCGGCCGCCAATTTCGTATGGCGGCCTTTGCCGCAGCCGCCTTCGAGTACGACCTTGCCCTTAAAATATTCTTTGGTCACGGGCTGGAGCCAACCCAGGAACTGGTCGGAATATTTAGTGTCTTCCTGTGTAAAATGCGTCCACTGCCAGCCGAAATTTTCGGCCGTCTCGGCTTTGTCTTCTTCTATTTTGGACAGATCGGCAAAACGCGGAACCCCGCGGACAACCTTATATTCGCGGTCGCATTTTTTACAGGTCAAAACGCCATCGATGATCTCTTTATCTTCGTATTTTTTTGCGTAGGCCAATAAAATATCGCCGCCGCAGACAGGACATGCCAATAGCTCTAGTAACTTTTCTTTCACAAATAAATTTCGGCCGATCAGGTCCGGCAGGTGTCAAATAAATTCCGCAGATACGGTTTTGAACTGTTCGTATTCAGCATAGGGAAACGGCTGTCTCCAATTAAATTCAAATTCGTCGGTGTCGCGGTCGGCATACAGCCGCTCAAACGTCTCGCCGAATTCGCGACAGATCTCATATATCGAACCGGTGTGCGAAAACACAAGTTCCCGTTCTGCGTTTTCGCGATCTTCGGTCGGATATTGATATATCTCAAGCAGCAGATCGCCGTTATTCCGCACAAAACGAAAATCGAATTCTTCGGGGGCACGATTCCATTGCAGCAGAGATTCTTTCACCTCACCACGCAGCAATGCGGTTAATATATTCAAAAGATCAGCCAGTGCCGTGCGGTGCGGAGCATGTGCCGTGGTCGTATGAAATTCATTGACGGCATCTGAAAAGCCGACCGACATCCACCCGCATTGCGGCGAATTAAAGCTGATCTCGAGATCTTTTGTCATAGTCAACCGTTAATTGTAAATGCTCAACCGTAAAATGTTAATTGAGGCGCGGCGGTATAGCCAATTTAGTTATGAAAAAGATGCTATTTTATTTAACAAATCAGTTCACCACATTTTACAATCTACAGTAATGCGACAATATCAGGAACTTTTAAGGCACATTTTGGCAAACGGCATCCGGCACGAAGATCGCACGGGCGTCGGCACTATTTCGACGTTCGGATATCAGAACCGCTATGACCTGCGGCGGGGTTTCCCAATAGTAACGACCAAAAGGGTCCCATTTCGATGGGTGGCCGAAGAATTGTTCTGGTTTTTGAGCGGTTCTACGAAAGAGGCTGATCTGCAGGCGCGCGGCGTCGATATCTGGCAGGAATGGGCAACGGAACAACAAACTGCGCGTTTTGGCCGTCAAAAAGGCGACCTCGGCCCGGCCTATGGATATCTTTGGCGTTCGTTTGGCGGTAATTATCCGCAAAAGGATGGCGTGGATCAGATCGCGAGGTTGATCAACGAGATAGAGCGAAACCCAAATTCGCGACGGCTGATCGTCACCGGCTGGAATCCCGAAACTTGCGACGATGTTGCGTTGCCGCCGTGTCACACGCTGTTTCAATTCAAGATAGAAAGCGAAAAAATTCTCCACTGCCAGTTGTATCAACGTTCAGCGGACGCCTTTCTGGGGGTGCCGTTCAATATCAGCAGCTATGCATTGCTGACGCATATGATAGCTTACGTGTGCGGGTTGGAACCGGGTGAGTTCGTCCATACGTTCGGCGATCTGCACATCTATTCAAACCATCTGCAGCAGGTCGAAGAAATTTTGTCGCGGACGCCGCGCGATCTGCCAACTCTAAGCATCGTTAGCGAAAAAGAGAAAAAGGGTCTGGAAGGACTGCTCGCGATCACTTTTGAGGATCTGCATCTGCACGGCTACGATCCTTTAGGCAAGATCGCTGCTCCCGTCGCGGTCTAGAAAGTTTTAGCGGCGGACGGACGATCGCTCATCCGTCCACCGGGTTGCTCATTTTCTGACAACGGAATATTGAATACGCCGATTGTGAAAACGGCCTTGTTCAGTATTGTTTTCAGTTTTTGGCTGGCTGGCTCCGTAGCCACGTGTTTGAAGAACCTCCGGCTTTACACCGAATTTGACAAGCGCTTCGCGAACGGCTTTAGCGCGATTATCCGAAAGCACCTGATTAGAAGCATCGCTGCCGACATTATCGGTATGTCCGCCGATCTCCAGAACGACCTCCGGCGGCAATTGCTTTATGAAAGTGGCCGCCTTTTGCAGAGCCGCCAGGCGTTTGGGCGGAATATCATATTTTCCACTTTCAAAATTAATGATAAGTATATTAAGTGCCTTGATCAGCTCATCCAGCGAAGGCGGGGAGCCGAGGCGGTCTAAGGCAGCGTTGTAACAGCGCTCTGCCTTGTCCTCTTCTCCGAGGCCAATGTTGCTGCAGTCTTCGCCGGGTTTGGCTGCCATAGCGGTACAGCGGGCGATGATCGGTTCGGGCGTTTCGCCGTCTCTTCCGTCGATCTCACGAGCTTCGCAGGTGTAGGTCGGATGGGTGACAGTAACGATGCGGCGGCCGGCCTTTAGGTTCTGCAAATTGATCGAACCATCTTCGGTCGTAACACCCCAAGGGACGTCATCAACCCAAACATCGCTTCCCGGAGGGGCTCCTTTAACCGTCACCTTAAACCCTTTATCAACAAGAACAAAGAAGTAAACTATAGCCAAAAGGCCGCAGGCAAAGAAGAACATCAAACCGCCGCCGAGTACGGCCCAGACCCATCCCGGAACCCCGCCTTTCTTTTCCTCTTCCTTCTGTTGCTGAGCGGCTTGTTCCGTCGGTGTCGGCGGAAGTTTTTGATATTTTTCGCGTTCTGCTTCCGGCAATCGGAAATAAGGGGTCGTTTTGTCATAGCCGCCGCCGAAATCACTCGAACCAAAATCTGTCGAAGCCTTATCAGCATGCGGGTGTGACACACCCCAGTCAGCATCGGGCTGCGGCCGTGTCGAACCACCCGTCGGGAACATGGTTTTGCCAAAATCTTCGCGTTCGATATCGATCGGCCTTATATTGGCGACCGTTTTGCCCCAATCGTCGGCGACCGGCTGTTTGGGGAAGTTTAAATTGGTCTTTTCCCAGTCGTTCTGTGTTCCGCCGACATCTTCCGGCAGTTTAATATTTGGTGTTGTCTTTGAAAAATCGTCCGGCGGCGGTCCCGGAAAGTCGTTGTCGTTCACAGCTTGATCAAAACTCCTGGGCAAAATTGGCTAAGGCCTTGACGAAGAATTCTACCACAATTGCGGCGATAAACCATTTTTTCAATATGCAGCCTCTACTTTACGTTCGGCGGCTGAGCAGATTTGGTGCGTATCTTCATACCGTCTTTGCCCATGATCAGCAATCGGCGGTCGTCGTAGGTTGAGGTGTTTACAGCAGAATAGGAAAGCAAATAGCGATTCTTGCGCAGCTCTTCGCAGATAGCCTTGGCCGCGGTCTGGGCCTCTTCGAGCGGAAATGCCCGCCCGCCGGTGCCTTCGGTCAGATCTTCGATGACCTTTGCGGCTTTTGGTTGATTGCGGCGAAATGCACCGCCGGTACGGTCGGGCAATTGCAGAGCGTACACTGCAATGTCGCGATCCTGCAGTTGCGACAGAACCTTGTTGAAAGGTGTTTTGCTGCCTCGGTCAAGTCCGTCGCCGATGACCACAATAGCGGTTTTCCGAGTTCCCGGCATTAACGGCACTAGTATCTCGCGGGTCGAATCGGTAAGGGCATCAAACAAGAACGGGTTGCCCTTTTTTCGGAAGGTCGCCATTGAAGCTTCCAGTTTTTTGGCGTCATCGGTCCATTCCTGGATTATTTCAGCCTTTTCATCGTAGGCGAGAACGAAAAGTTGATCGCCTTCAAAAATTTCATAGGCGAATTCCATCACAGCCTTTTTCAATGTTTCAACGTCGGCGGCGAGGGTTTGAGAATTATCGACCAAAATGACGATACGAGCGGGCGAAGGATCGTACGAGAGGCCGAGAATTCGCTGTTCCAAACCATTTTCGTAAAGCGCGAGATCTTCGCGTTTTACCTGTGCGGGGTTTCCTCCGGCTTGTTCGATGGTGATGCTGACGGTCGTGCCTTCGGTATCCGAAGCCTTAACGCTATGACGCGATTGTGCGGCTGCCGAAAGCGAAAGGCCGGTCAGCAGAGCCGTGTATAAAAAGATTCGCGTCGTGAACGATAGCATAGGTCTATTTTTTTGAATCGTCGGCTTTCACCGCAGATTCGGCCGGTTTTGTATTTGATGCAGAACCGGTCGCCGCGGTTGATTCGTCCGTCGAAGATTTTTCGGTTTTGCCGCTGCTTTTCTGTCCGCCGGCGTAATCTGTGACATACCATCCGGCACCTTTGAATTGGAAGCCCGACAGCGAGAACATTTTTTCTAATTCACCGCCGCACAATTCGCAAACCTTTAGCGGCTCTTCCGAAACCGACTGTCTTTTTTCGAGATGAGCACCGCAATTCAAACATTTGTATTCATAAATAGGCATAGATAAGTTAAAGTATTAAAAATATATAATTTGATGCGGACCACAATTGCACCGCACCAATAATTATACTTAAAATAGTTGCTCAATATGAAACAAAGTCTCTTTCTGACGGCATTTTTAGCACTTTTGGCGTTTTCGGTCGCGGCACAGACAGAAAAGCCGGCCGAATTGAAAACGGTCGGATCGCTGGACCTTAAACGGTATTCGGGAAAATGGTTCGAGATAGCCCGCTACCCGAACAAATTTCAGGAAAAGTGTGCCGGAAATACTACAGCGACCTACACACTCAAGACCGATGGCAAGGTCGAAGTGTTGAATCAATGCGTCAAAAAGGACGGAACGCTCGAATCGGCCCGCGGAGAAGCCCGGATCAAGGATAAGGCAGCGAACGCTAAGCTAGAAGTTCGTTTTGCGCCGAAGATAGTTTCATTCCTGCCAAATGTATGGGCAAACTATTGGGTCATCGAATTGGACCAAAACTATGAATACGCGGTCGTCGGCGATCCGAAAAGAAAGTATTTGTGGGTCCTAAGCCGCAAACCGGAGATGTCTGACGCATTGTACCAGGGCCTTTTGCGAAAAGCCGAAGCACACGGATTCAACCCCGGCAAGCTTCAGAAAACACCGCAAAATATGGAATTGCTCAAGGGCGGCGTGATCGAGAATTGAAATGAGCCGCCGACAAGTAAAGGTCCTGAGCTTGCTGCTGACGCTGTATATCTTTATGGCGGTATCGCAGCCCTGTGATGAATTTTTATCTAGGCATAATACGTCCGTCGCGGACATATGCTCCGAACCACCCGAAGAAGAAAATTGTTCGCCTTTTTGCTTCTGTTCATGCTGTCATGCTTCATTCGCGTTTGAGATGACTTTCCCTGTCCCTGCCTCGGCAAAGCGGGTTGTGGCAGCGGCCCGTGACCGCGAATTTACTTACGAACCGTCTCCCTTGCTTACCTTTCAACCTGCTATTTGGCAGCCGCCGAGAACTGAATAAATAACTTTTAATGCGCCTTTTTTCGATTTGCGGCATTAATTTAATGCTTCGCAAAGATTGGTATTTTGGCATTTATTCAGGAGTTTTATGTTCAAATTCTATTTTTTATTTCTATTAATGGTAGTTTTGGCGGTTTCGGCGGCCGGACAAACATCTGTTCAGCTTTTGATCAAAGATAAGGAAAGTAACCAACCGGTGGCAGGGGCCACGGTCGCGTACGGCGAAACTAAGCAGACCGCTGACGAAAAGGGGGTGGCCGCCCTGTCCGGTTTGGCCGAAGGCAAGCATACAGTAAGGGTCTCGTTTCCCGGCTACGAAGAGCAGAGCGTCGAATTAAATATTCCATTTAAAGGGCCGCTGCCCGTCGTTGTGTTGATGACGATAAACAATGAGGTCGGTGCCGTGGTGATCAGATCAACACGGTCAGGTCGAGAGATCGAGAACGAACCGACTCGGGTCGAAGCCATCGACGAGGAAGAGATCGATGAAAAGATAAATATGCGGCCCGCCAATGTGGCAATGATTTTACATGAAAGCACCGGAATTCAGGTTCAGCAAACATCGGCTGTTTCAGCAACACAGACACTTCGGATACAAGGTTTGGATGGTCGGTATACGCAGGTCCTAAAAGATGGATTTCCATCATACGGCGGCTTTTCAGGAAGCCTGAGCATTTTAGAAATTCCGCCGCTTGACCTCAAGCAGGTGGAGATAATCAAAGGGCCATCAGCCATATTCTACGGAGGCGGGGCGATAGCCGGCGTGGTCAATTTTATTAGTAAGGAACCGGAAGAAAGGCCGGTTACGGCGTTGATATTCAATCAGACGTCGGCATTCGGCACGGACGCTTCGATATTTACCTCTCAACAGCTGTCCCGCGTCGGTTATACAATATTGGCATCGGCCAATCTTCAGAAAGAATTTGACCCGGACGACGATGATTTTACGGAGTTGCCGCGAACACGCTCAATTTCGCTCAATCCGAGATTATTTTTCGAAAACGGCAATTTTCGATTTACGTTCGGCAATTCATTCGGTTTTCAAAGACGTATCGGCGGAGATGTTTTAGCCTTACGCGAGCACCCGCAGACCGATCACACATATTTTGAAAAGAACCGTTCGATCAGAAATGTGACCACTGCATCGTTCGAGTATGAAATGGCGGCGGGTCGCAAATTGAGCATTCGCCAGGCGATAGCCTATTTTGACCGCCAGATCGAAACGCCGCAATATAGATTTGGAGGCGATCAGATAAATTCATTTACTGAAGCAACGTTGTTTTATCCAGTTAAAGGCCACGGGCTAGTATTCGGGACGAGTATTACCGCCGATAGATTTCGCGAAGCCTCGAGCGATCTGAGCGGCCCGCCGCGAAACGAATCGAACGCGACGCTCGGATTTTACGCACAGGACACTTTCGACCTCAGCAGCAAGCTGGCCGTGGAACTCGGTGCACGTGTTGAAACTGCAAGGCGTTATGGGACATTCTTTTTGCCGCGGGTGTCGCTGCTTTATCGTTGGAGCGAACATTTTTCAACTCGTGTCGGAGCCGGAGCCGGATATAAAACGCCGACTATTTTTACTGAACAGGCCGAAGAGCGGCTGTTTAGGAATGTAAGACCGCTTGATAGCGGTCTCAAGGCAGAACGCAGCGGCGGCGGAACGTTCGATCTTAACTATTCGCGAACCTTCGGTGAAGCTTCAGTCTCGGTGAACCAAATGTTCTTTTATACGCAGATCTCTGATCCGCTGGTGCTGACGAATGTTTCGAAAAGCGGATTTGCGATCCGCAATGCAGATACGCCGGTGATCAGCCGCGGTTTTGAAACGAACGCAAAAATAGGCTATCGCCTATTGAAGATATTTCTCGGCTATACTTTTACCGATGCGAAAGCCGGGTATTTGCCGGGCGACCGAAGTTTGACCTTGCTTGCCCGCAACAAGATCAACTCAGCATTGGTGCTGGAAAGCCATCAAAATTTCAAGGCCGGTATTGAAGCATATTTCACCGGCCGCCAGACATTGACGGACCGCACCCGTACGAGCTCATTCACCGAAATAGGTATATTCGGCGAAAAGACGTTCGGTAAGTTTACGCTTTTCGTAAATGCCGAAAATATCACAGACGTTCGGCAGGGAAGATATGCACCGGTTGTAAACCCGCCGCACGACGACCCGACCTTTGCCGAGGTATGGACACATCTTGAAGGGCGCATTTTCAACGGAGGAATAAAGATCAGATTTTAGATCAGAATAATAGGACAAAGCCCCGATCAAAGGGGCTTTTCAATTACCAATTGCTAGCAATGTTTTCTTGGACCTTATCAGAATGGTGGACCAAGAAACGTTCGGCGTCGATAGCGGACATGCAGCCCGAACCGGCCGCGGTTATTGCCTGGCGATAATAGGAATCCTGAGCGTCGCCGCACGCGAAAACACCGGAAATATTGGTTTTTGTTGTGTGGCCTTCGGTTAAAAGGTATCCGGTTTCGTCCATATCCAAAACGCCCTTGAATAGGTCCGTATTGGGTTTGTGGCCAATAGCAACGAAAACACCCTGTGTCGGCAAAACGCTTTCTTCGTTGGTTTGATTGTTGTAAATGGTTATCGAATCAACACCGCCTTCTTTGGTGCCGTGGATAGCGCGGACCTCTGTATTCCACAGGACAGTTATCTTTTCATGCTCTAGAACGCGGTCCTGCATTATCTTAGAAGCTCGAAATTCTCCGCGACGGTGGACGACCGTAACGCTTGAAGCAAAACGCGTCAGAAAGATCGCTTCCTCCATGGCGGTATCGCCGCCGCCGACAACCACGATCGGACGTTCACGAAAGAAAAATCCGTCGCACGTAGCACATGCCGAAACACCGTTTCCACCCAAACCTTCGGGCGCCGGCTGTTCGCCCGGAACGCCGAGCCATTTCGCGGAGGCTCCCGTTGCGATGATCAGCGTATCGGCTTTGACCACGGTCGTGATCTCTTCCGCGTCCTCGCTGGCCTTTCCGTAAAGGGTGAACGGCCGCTTCGACAGATCGACGCGGTCGATCCAAACATTTAAAAATTCGGTTCCGAATCTTTCCGCTTGGAGCCGAAATTCACTCATCAGAACCGGCCCCATTATTCCGCCGGCAAATCCCGGATAATTTTCGACGTCTGTCGTGATCGTCAATTGCCCACCGGGCTGCGGGCCTTCGATAACGATCGGCTCGAGCTGTGCTCGCGACGCATAGATAGCCGCCGTAAGGCCGGCCGGGCCTGAACCGAGAATGACGACCTTTTTAGATATTTCTGTAGATGCCATAAATACTGTCACAGCCGCAAGATCGCGGCCGGTCAAATTTTCTGCTAACACTTTTAGTATAACTAGGAGAATGCTGTTTAGTCGAGGTATTCGCAAATAGCCGTTGCAATTGTTTCATGTTAATATAATTGTCAAAAGATCGCCTTTTTCTGTTGAACACCAATGGTAACGAATTCGCAGCCTCAATATGAGGAAAAACGCTTTGCACTAAGAATGGCCTTGCGGTTGCCGATAGTTGTGTCGGGCCGGGCCGAAGACGGTGCCGCGTGGAGCGAGCCCACCGAGACAGATGATATATCCACGCTCGGAGCTCTTTTCCAGCTCAATCAGACGATTCAGGCCGGCGACAGTCTCTATATCCGTTCGCACCGGCCGGACGGGGTTCCGGTCGAGGTAAAGGCAAAGGTGGTTCGCATTTCCGCCGCAAATTACGGCACGTCGCGTGTCGGTGTTTCGATCATTGAACAAAAAGATAGCTGGCTGCGGCTTTTTGTGGCGTGGATCGCAGACGATAACGTGGTCGAGGGCGTCGAAGAATAGATAGACCAAACTTAAAAGAAATAAATATTTATGGCCGAATTTGAAACCATAACGCTTGAACAGCGCGGAAGCATTGGATTACTGACAATAAACCGTCCGGATAAACTGAATTCGTTGAATTCCAAGGTGCATAGCGAGGGCGTCGCCGCTCTGCAAGAGCTCCGTGAAAATGACGCCGTCCGCGTTGTGGTCATTACGGGTGCGGGCGAAAGATCATTCATTGCCGGTGCCGACATTGGCGAATTTGCTGGCCAAACGCCTATTTCCCAGCGGAATATGTTCTTGGAACAAACGCTCTTCAATTCGCTGGATATTTTTCCGAAACCGGTGATCGCTATGATCAATGGGTTTTGCCTAGGCGGCGGAAATGAGTTGGCACTGGCTTGTGATATCCGGATCTGTAGCGAAAATGCAAAGTTTGCTCAACCGGAGATCAATTTGGGCATCATTCCGGGAGGCGGCGGCACCCAAAGGCTTTCTCGGTTGATCGGGGAAGGCCGGGCAATGGAAATGATCTTGAGCGGGGATATGATCGACGCCGAAACAGCGCTGCGTTTCGGTTTGGTCAATAGAGTTTACCCGGCGGCTGAGCTTGAAGAAAAGACTCTTGAATTTGCCGGTAAGATCGCCGAAAAAGCTCCCGTAGCGTTGCAGCTTTGCAAAGAAGCGGTCAAATTTGCGTCGCGTTCAAACTTGGATGAAGGGTTGCGTCGCGAGGTGGATCTTTTTGCGATATGTTTTTCAACGGAAGACAAGAACGAAGGCGTGGCGGCATTTCTCGAAAAGCGGAAGCCTGACTTCAAGGGTAAATAGATAGAAGTAAGCTGGATGGCTTGACGTTCAGTTGTATTTTCGCTAAATTCGTAGATTGCCGCTTAGGTTCGGCATTTTGAAAAAAGGGGTCGTAGCTCAGCTGGGAGAGCGCTGCAATGGCATTGCAGAGGTCAGGGGTTCGATCCCCCTCGACTCCACCAATATTTCTATAAAAGGCGGTCTTTCGGGACGGCCTTTTTTCATTTTTGACTGCTCTTGATGATCTGCAGATCGATGCGTCAAAGAGCGAAAGTTAAAAGGCGGGAATGGAAGGTAAATATATTAACGCCCATTGCCCGCCTTTCGCGATCCTGATCGATCAAATTAAATTACCCGTCGCCCTTTTTGCCCTTGCGGGTCGTACCCTCCGGCCTCTTTTCGGCTGGCGGCGGTTCCGCAGGTTTTGATTCGGGTTTGGTAACGGGTTTGGCGGGTGTTGTGTCCGCCGGCTTCGCAGGAGATATATCGACTACGGTCGGAGCATCAGCACCGGGCGCGGTAGTTGCCGGTTCAGCGGTGCTCGGTGTAGTTGACGTCGATGTGGCGGCGCCGGAGCGGATCGCTGCCTGGTCTGCCTTTTCCAGCTTTTCAAGCTCTTCACGTTTATTCCTTTCCATCAGGCTGCGGACGTCCGAAGGCATTGGCGGCGGTGCCGGGAAGCTGTCACGCGGTTTGTCCTTCATAAATGCGTTCATGAACGAATTGAAGTAAGGCAACGCTCCGTGTCCTCCGGTCATACCCGCTCCTAAATTTTCTTTCTTGGCCGGATTGCCCATCCAAACACCCGTGGCGAAGGTCGGGGTGTAGCCGATGAACCAGACGTCCGTGTGATCATTCACCGTACCGGTTTTTCCGGCGAGCGGAAATCCGGCTGCCGAAGCTCCCGGAGCAGTTCCGCCTGCAGCCGTAACGCCTCGCATCATTTGCACCATGGTCAATGCGGCATATTCGCTGGTGACCTTAGAGCTTGCTTTATCCCATTCTTCCAGCAGTGTGCCATCGCGGCTATATACCTTGCGGATCAGATGCGGTGCCATACGAATGCCTTTGTTCGGGAATGAGGAATATGCGGCGGTCATTTCAAGCAAGGATGCTTCGGATGCACCCAGAGCCGAAGGCAAACTGGGAGCCATCGGGTTTGTGATGCCGAAGCGGCGAACCATCTGCCCGCCGGCCTGAATGCCCACCTGTTCCAATAAATGAACCGCGGCTAGATTGTAAGATTTAGCAAGAGCGACCTTCATCGGTACGTTCGGGTGGCTGGCTGACCCGTCATAATTGTGCGGCGACCAACCGCCGCGTTTGATGGGAGCTCCGCTAACGAGCATATCCGGCGTCATGCCATCTTCGACCGCAGCCGTGTAAACAAACGGTTTGTAGCACGAACCTGTCTGACGCAGGCCTTGTGTTGCGTTATTGAATTTTTTGGTATGGAAATCGTATCCGCCGACCATGGTCACGACCTCTCCGGTGTGCGAATTGATCGAAACGAGCGCAGCTTCGACCTCCGGCACCTGCGACAATTCGACCTCCAGCTTTTGCTTATCGGCATCAACGTGTTTGATCAGGAATTCTGCTAAAAATCCCGGCTTTAGCTCATCTTTCGGCCGTTTGCCGCTGCGTCCCATATCCTTTGGGCCGACTACTGCAGAATATTTACCGAACCGCACCCCGACCTCGTCTGAGCCGGCATTAGTTTTTACGACCAAACCTTTAATATATTCGCCTTCTTCGTATTCATCGCCATACCAATCTGCGTGTTTATAGGCGTTGAGCATTCGAGCGACCTCTTTTTCTTCGGTAACGGGCTGGCCATCGCTATCCAGAAGGATGTTTTGATAGTCTGAGCGCCATTTGCGGCCTCGGTCATATGCACGCAGTCTTTCCCGTATCACTTTTGTAGCGATCTTTTGGCCTTCGACATTGATGCTGGTATAGACCTTCAATCCGCCCTGAGCTACACGTGTGGTGTATTTTTCTTCTAGATATTTGCGGATCTCTTCGACCGGATAATCCCAAGCCGTAGATTTGGGCAGAGCTTGATAATACGCAGTATCGGCCAGCTTTACCGGCTTTGCTTTGGCGGCATTGATCTCGGCTTCGGAATAGCGCTCCGGATAATAGCGCAGCATTTGATCGAGTACGATATCGCGACGCATCTTTGCCTTTTCCATATTGCGGGTAGGCGAATATTCGGGCGATTTCGGGATGGCGGCCAATAGAGCGGCTTCTTCCAAATTTAGATCTTTGAGGGATTTTCCGAAATAAGTTCGCGAACCGGCCTCGAAACCGTAGGCTCCGGCACCGAGGAAAACGTAATTCATATACATTTCCAAGATCTGGCGTTTTGTGTAGAAACGCTCGATCTGCAGTGCGACGGCCCATTCATTTACTTTTCGGGTGTAGGTTTGGTCTTTATAGAGGAAAAGATTTTTGGCAAGCTGTTGGGTGATGGTAGAGCCGCCCTCCATGCGTCCGGTCGAGAAATTCTTTAATACGACACCGACGATGCGGTACGGGTCGATTCCGACATGATCGTAAAACCGGTTATCCTCAATGGCGATCAAAGCGTCTTCGACCTTTTGCGGTATCTCGTTTTCCTTGATTGGAATACGCTTTTCGATAGCAAATTCTGCCAAAACGGTTTCGCCGTCATCGGCGTAAATGGTCGTAACCTGAGGCGGGCGATAGGTTGCGAGGGCTGATACCTCTACCGAATAGCGTGAATTATTGAGATAATACGACGCCAAAACACCGGTCAGTCCGCCGGCCGCAAGTGCCAGCATCAAACCGATCACCAACCATGTAAAGCCTGAGAACCACCGCCGTTTGGGCGGTTCAGAACCAACTTCTTTTGATCTATAGCTTCTAACGTCTTTCGCCATTTTCTTTGACCTCTCTTAATTGACGAATCGCCGCATTTTAATGCTGACAACAAATCCGATCGCCAGAAATGTAGAGAGCAGTGCCGAAAGCCCCGCACTCATCAGCGGCAGCGGAACGCCGATAACGGGTAAAATGCCCAATGCCATACCGACGTTCATAAATATTTGAAATGCCATTGATGTGACAATGGACATAATAACCAGCATCCCCGAGCGCTCCGACGCATATCTTGCGCCATCAACCATACGCGAAAGCAACAACGCATAGGCGAAAAGCAAGGAGATGCAGCCGATAAAACCTGTGTTTTCCGCAGTTACGGCAAAAATGAAATCGGTTTGCGGCTCCGGGAGAAATTTCAGTACGCTTTGCGATGTTTCTGCGTCGCCCTTAATGCCCGAAAGACCGCCCTTACCGACCGTTATCACCGATTGAATGGTATGGTAGCCATAGCCGCGCGGATCGACGCTTTCCGGATCAACGATGGCCATTATACGATCTTGCTGATATTTCTTGATCGCACCGGATCTCACACCAACGATATAGGCAGTAGGCACAAAAATAACTGCCGCGAGCAGTGCAATAATGACATATCTGACCTTTATAGCGGACAAGAACAGCATTGCTGCAAACATCGGAAAATAAGTAATGGCCTGGCCGGCGTCCGGTTCCAGCATGATAAGGCCGACGGGTCCGGCCATGATCGCCCCGCCGATAAGTACCTCTTTGATCGTTAGCGTGCCGCCCTTTCTAGCTCCAAAATATTTCGCCAGCATCAGCACGGTCGGGATCTTTGCAAATTCTGAAGGTTGAAATTGACCGATGACAGGAAGCCGAACCCACGCCTGCTGACCGTTGACCTCTACGCCGAGCGGCGTAAGAACAAGAACAAGCAATACTAGAGCGATGCCATAAAAAACAGGGGCGGCATCAACTATGCGGCGATAGTCACTGAACGCGACGACGAAAAAAGCGACCAAGGCGATGCAAATACCCATGATCTGCTTAGACCAGAGGTTATCAAAAGGCAAGGCATTGTTGATCTGCCACACACCGAAAGAGGCAATGGCGATGGCCAAGACGGTCGTGAGCCAGTCAAAATCTCTAAGATCGCGTTTTTCGATGATCGCTACCATTAATTTTTTGCCACCATGTTTGCATCCTCAGATCTTAGGCCTTCGGGATGGCGGATCGAGATATATTTTTCGTAGATGCCCTTAACCGCAGGTGCCGCATGGCTGCCGCCGAAACCGACGTTTTCGATCAAGGCGATAACGGCTATTTCGGGTTTATATGCCGGAGCAAAACTAACGAACCAAGCGTGATCTTTTTTGTCGCCGACGTCTTTACCCAAGCTGGCGACCTGAGCAGTACCCGTTTTTCCGGCAATGTCGAAACCGGGTATCTTGATACCGCTGCCCGTGCCGCCGCCGTTGACCACCGACCACATACCGTGCACCATCAGTTCTTCCTGTTCTTTCGTCATCGGTATGTCTTTAGCTTCCGGATGAGCAAAAGTAACGGCCGGCCGAGCCGCAAAGATCTCTTCACCATCTTGTTCAATGGCGGCTATTGGCTTAAATTCCTTCAAAAAATGTGGCACATACATCTTGCCATGGGCGCCGATACTGGAAACCGCCCGCAGCATTGAGATAGGCGTTACCCACACGGTATCTTGGCCGATCGAAGCATAGACGGTGCGGATGTCGGGCCAGCGGCCTTCGCGTTTTTCAATTATCGGCTTCCAGCTCTTTGGTGTTTGCGGCGTTTTTTCGTTGGGCAGATCGACGCCGGAAGGTTTGTCATAGCCAAACATTTCGACCATTTCGATCAGGCCTTCCACCTTCATTTTTAGAGCCAAGCGGTAATAATATCCGTCGCAGGATTTTGTAATTGCGTAGCTGAGCGGCGGAGCACCGTGACTTCCCATGCAGCGGGTAAATTTGTTTCCGATGGTAATACCGCCGCCGCACACCATGTTCGAATTTTTGACCGTGATGACGCCTTGTTGCAGAGCTCCCAGCGATTCCGGTATCTTCCAGGTCGAACCCGGCGGATAGCGGCCCTGGATAGCGCGGTTAAAAAGAGGCCGCTGTTCATCTTGCCAATAGGCGGCGATCTGTTTTCGACCTTCTTTGGTCTTGCTGCCCTGCACAAAGACGTTCGGGTCAAAAGAAGGTGCTGAGGCCATGGCGAGCACTTCGCCGTTGTTCGGGTCGGTGGCGATAATGGTTCCGCGTTTGGTCACCGATCTTTCCAACTGTTCTTCGGCGGCGGTTTGAATGTCAAGATCGATGGTGGTGATCATATCCTGGCCGGATTGCGGATCGACCTTGGCGATCTCGCTTTGAATACGGCCGCGGCTATCAACGATAACTTTGCGGTAGCCCGGTTTGCCGCGCAGATATTCATCGTAATATTGCTCTAGCCCGCCCTTCCCGATAATATCGCCGGGCCTAAGGCCGCGAGAGCTATATTCTTCCATCTCAAGCTGTTTAGGGCTGATCTCGCCGACATAGCCAAGGACGTGTGCCAAGTGGGTACCATGCGGATAAAAACGCTGAGGCTGAAGTTCGATGCGGAGCTCGGGATATTCCATCGTGTGCGATTCAACCCACGAAATATCCTGCATGGTGGCATTTTCCTTGAGCACCATGGTCTCAAAATCGTTCTGTTTTTTTATCAGGTTCAGGCGTTCGATAACATAGGCCGGTTCAATGGCGAGCCCGGCGGCGTAATCGTCCACGCGGTCGGTGACATCGATCTTCTTGATCGGCTCGTTGGAAAGCACGACGTTATATGTCGGTCGCGAATCAACAAGTATCTTTCCATTTCGGTCAAATATCGCGCCGCGCGAAGCAGGTATCGGTATCAGTCTGATGCGCTGGTTTTCCGCCCGCTGGGCGTAATAATCACCCTGCACGACCTGAAGGTAGTAAACCCGCACGCCGACCAAGGCAAGCAGAATGTACGCAACGATCTGGATCGTGCCGATCCGAAATCCTAAATTCTGGGCCTGTTCGTTAAGCTTCATACCGCTTTAATGTTTATTTGCCTAATCTTATCGGGTTTCTCCGCCGTGTCTGCCGCCGCCGAGAAAACATCTCACCGCGCCGTGGACGAAGCCTTTCCGCCAGCGCGTGATCTAAAAGTATATAGATCAGCGTTCCGGCGATCGTGGTTCCGATCAATGAATAGGCGACAGTGGTCACAACGTCCGCACTCGGCGGCTGGCCCAATATGCGGTGCATTCCATAAAAGACCAGATCGTCCAATAAACATGCTCCGGCTATGACGGGAATGCGGAGTAAAAGGTTGTCCATATACACACGCCGAGCAAGCTCTGAAACGACGTAGGCAACGAGTGTTTTTGAGAAGGCGTTGGCTCCGAGCAGCCCGCCGCTTAAAGCATCGACCGCTAAACCGGCGATGGTGCCGAAAAATATGGCTTTCAGAGCGTCTCGTTGGAGAGCGGCGTAAACAATTACGATAAGCGGAAAATCGACATAGGCAAACGGCTCCGCCACGTTACGGAGCGTCCATTGCAGCAGTACGGCGATGATAAGTGCTATTGGTACCTTTACCTGGTTCATTCGTTGGGCCTATTTACGCTTATCGGCGTTTGGCACTTTTTGTTCAAAATCGGGCCTTTGCGGCGGTTCGTAAAGCAAAATGGCGACCTCTTGCATTGAGCCGAGCCCCGCACTCGGACGAATAAAAATGCGATGCGGCACGGTTGCCGAACCGGAGCGGATCTCTACTATCTCGCCGACTTTCAGGCCTGCCGGATAGATCCCGTCTTGGCCTGTGGTATAAACAGATTGACCCACCTGGACATCGACGCTGCCGGACACATATTTCATTTCCAGCGTATCGGTGCTGCTCGTGCCGACCACAACGCCGAGTGCGTTCGAATCGGCGATCTGGCCGACCACCGCCCCGACGCCGGATTTGTTGTAGCTAAGCAGGTCCACCTGTGCGGTAAGCGGGCTGACGGCGGTGACGCGGCCGACCAAGCCGCCATCCGTAACCACCGGCATATTCACTTTCACCCCGTCCAAGCTGCCGCGATTGACTATCGATGAATCGAACCAAACGGATGGGTCGCGTCCAATGATCTTTGCGGTCAAAACGTTCAGCTTTTCGTCGTCCTTAAGTTTAAGAAGGTTTCGCAAACGTTCGTTTTCAGAGCGCAGGTCTTCGCCGGACTTTAGTTCGACTTCCAGATTTTGAACGCGTGTCTTTAATTCGTCGTTCTCGGTCTGCGCCGAACGCAGATTGGAGATAGAGCTGAAATAATTGGAAACGGCAGAGCTAACGGTCGTGACCGGCGACTGAACAAAATCGGCAGCGATCTGTGTCCAAACGCGGATGACCCGCTGGCCTGATGTGATCTCTTTGGCATCAAAAGCCATCAGCAAAAAATTACTGAGCAGCAAAATGATGACCAGCCATGGGGTGATCCTCCAAACTTCTTGTTGACTTCGTTCAGCCATCCCTTTGGCGTGCTTATAAAGCGAGGGATAAAGGCCGGGCAGGGCAGAAAATTCTGTGCTGTCAAATGTCTTTATCCGATGCTCGTCACCCGCATTAATTTCCTGTCATCAAAGAATTGTCCCATTTAACCCGTTTCAGCAGTTCGATATCGGAAAGCATCTTTCCGGTGCCCAAGACAACCGATGAAAGCGGATCGTCAGCGATAACGACCGGCAGACCGGTTTCTATGGTCAACCGCTTGTCCAAATTTTTAAGCAGGGCGCCGCCGCCGGTAAGAACGATCCCGCGTTCGACGATGTCGGCGGAAAGCTCCGGCGGAGTGCGTTCAAGAGCGACACGAACGGCATTGATGATCGTCGAAACCGCATCTGAGAGCGCCTCGCGAACCTCTTCGTCCGTCATGGTGATGGTCTTTGGAATTCCTTCGATCAGGTTGCGGCCGCGAACCTCCATCGAAAGTGGTTCATCGACGGGAAAGGCGGAGCCGAGAGCGATCTTGATGGCTTCTGCGGTGCGTTCACCGATGAGCAAATTATATTTGCGTTTGATGTACTGTGTGATCGCATCGTCCATTTCGTTGCCGGCGACGCGGACGGCGCGTGAATATACAATGCCCGAAAGTGAGATGACGGCGATATCGGTGGTGCCTCCGCCGATGTCAACGACCATGTTGCCGTGCGGTTCGGTGATCGGCAAACCGGCGCCGATCGCCGCGGCCATTGCTTCCTCGACCAAATACACCTCACTAGCCTTCGCTCGGTATGCTGAATCTTCAACGGCGCGTCGTTCGACCTGTGTGATCTCTGACGGAATACCGATGACCACCCGCGGGCGAACCCAGGATTTGCCATTGTGAGCCTTGCGAATGAAATGTTGAAGCATTTTTTCGGTTACTTCAAAATTGGCGATCACACCGTCTTTCATCGGACGGATGGCTACGATATTGCCCGGCGTTCTGCCGAGCATTTCCTTGGCGTCGCGGCCGACCGCTTCAACCTGGTTGGTAACTTTGTTGATCGCAACGATGGATGGTTCTGAAACGACGATCCCGCGGCCTTTTGCATAGACCAAAGTATTCGCGGTGCCGAGATCGATGGCGAGGTCGCTCGAAAATAGACTGAACAGAGATTTTAAAGCCATTATTATAAAAAACCCGAGTATTGTTAATAACTAAGCATGTGCGGGGGATCTGACGCATACCCGTTTATGCATCAAAAATGTGCTGTATGGATGAGACTTTCGCCCTCAAACGCTTAACTTACAAGTATAAAACGAATTTATCGGATATTTCCATTGTAATTATCAAAAAAGTGATAATTTTTTTGGATTTATGGTGCTATGAGTGCCGGAACGCAAAAATGGCTGGAAAATCTCTATCCTGACGGCGCGGATACGCTGCCGAGGTGGCAAAGATTTGCGACGCCCGAAATATTGCGGCTTTGTTTCCCGTCAGCTTTTGGAGCGCTGTAAAACCGCTAAAAATGCAGCTTGGTTTCGATAACAAATTGTCTCGCCGAACTGAGCCCTAAACTATCCGTGACAGAGATCGTTGCCGAGGACGTACGCTTAAGACGGGGCCGTCCGTATATTCTGCCCGTGGCGGTGTCAAGATAAATGCCGGGCGGCAGGCTGCCCGCGGTAACGGCAAAGTGCAGGGTGCCTGTTCCGCCGGTGGTCTCGAGCTGCTTTTCAAAATGTCAATGAAGCAAAACCCCATTGACAGCGGATGTGGTTATTGTCGGCGGCTGTGAGGCTGCTGAATATTCGAACGCCCCGAGGTCGAACGCACCGACGTTCGGACGTATCGAAGCCTGTTGGTGCTTTACATATTGCCCGGCCAAATTGTGCACCGGCAAGACATCAGCGTGCAGCGGTGTCCCGGCATCGATCGCCTGAGCTCCCGCCGCCAATTCGAAATTCTGAGAAGCGGCGTTGACGAAGCCCGGAGCGGTTCCGACAATGAAGCTCCCGCCGCCGGTCACGGTTCCGCCAAAGCTGCCTTCGAAGGAATTTCGCCAACCAGATTTCGACCAATTATTGACGACGTTCAAAACGCCTGTTTCAGCCAAAAGAGCAAGGGTCGAGCCGGCCGCGGTCGTGTAGAAGATATTGTTTCGGGCATCCGCCGTATCTTCGTTGGTCGAGAGGCGAAAGACCACTGTGTTGCCGCTTCGCAGCGAAACGATCGTGTTGTTATAAAAATAGAGTTTTCCCTTTCGATAATCGGTTGTCGCTCCGCTATCGCCGCCATAATGCGTAGTTTGATTATTGCCGCTGTTGGGTTTGATCAGGACATTGCCGTAAACGAATGTCTTTCGATATTCCGGTGCGTTCCGGATCTGTACACTATCTTCCGCATCGACGAGATCGAGATTTCGGTTCCCGCCCTCTATCCAGTTATAGCGGGCGACAAAACCGGCCGAACGGTCCTTGAGATTATTCCCGCCGGCACCGTCACGAAGCGGGCCGAACCGATTGTATTGAAATAAGATGCCAAGGGCGGCTGTGTAATTATTGTGCTGAAAAGCGCTTCCGACGATGCCATTGCCGTAAATGTAATTACTTTCGACGAGAATATTTCGGGAAACAGTCTCGTTCGAAGATGCGACGAAAAATCCATTGGCGCTGTCACGCAATATGTTGCCCCGAATAGTTATATTCTCGCCCTTTTCCACATAGATGGAAGAGGCTGAGCTGGCGTAGGTTTGGATATTTCCGTTGTCATCCGTAAATTGATAGTTGGGATGGGCGCTCTTTATATCCAGGTTTTCGACGACGATATGACGCGGCATCGTGTCCGCCGGAACATTCGCGGAGCCGATCTTGATAACACCGCGCTGTTCGCTGGCAAAATTAAGATCGCGCGGGGTTATTGCTCCGTCGCCGTCGATAACCGGCAATTCTCCGTTCGGCCCGGGAACGCCGCGGACGGTTATCGGGGCTGATTCAGTCCCTTGCCGGCAGATCACCCATTTTTCTTTGTAAGGCTGCGGCCGCCAATGTATCAAAACGGTGTCGCCCGGCTGTAATATGGCCCATGGCACTTCTGCTATCGTATCAAGGGAGGTGTTGGGCTTGACCTCATAGATGGTTGCCGAAGCCGCCGTATGAAAACAAAATAGACCCAACAGGAAGACAAATAAGCGTTTGGAGTTAAACATAGGCGGCGGAAAGATCGGTTAAAAATTATTTAACACAATATCACAACCGCCGCTTCTGGAGGAATTTAATTTGAAAGAGTTGTTATTTGAGGTCAAACCCCAGCTTTTTGTTGACAATGGATTTGATGCTTATGTCCGGAGCGGCCGCCCTTGCTTGGCGGACGAACGCGGCGTCGATCTTGAAAATGCGAAGCTGAACGACATCCTCCGGTGCGAGATCGGTCAAACCTTCGGCCCGCAATTCATTAAGAAATTCAGGCGTGACCTTGAAGATCTTGTATTTTACGAGATCGTCGAAATCGCCCGTGCCGAAGCCGACGCCCTGCAGGCTGCGGATATATTCGCCGTCAATTTTGAATATGCGGGCTTTTACAACGTCTTCCATCGAAATATTCGGGTAGCCGCTGGCAGCCATTTCGACCAAAAATTTGCCGTCTATTTTAAAGATCTTTGCTTTGAAAAGGTCATCAACGTCCAAATTTGGAAAATTTGCCGATCGCAGTTCGTCTGCTGGTGCAAGGGTCACATCGAGAGCAGCGGCGGTGAAGAGTCGTTTTTCCGGCGAAATTCGATATTTGGCTTCTGACTTTTTCTCAAAATCGAAGCCGCGCGAACGCATGCCGGCAATGAACGAGCTGTTTGGCGTGAAAACGAATGTTCCCGCACCCTTTCCGTCCGTAAAATTTCCTTTGCATTCGATGGTCCCTGCTTCGCGTTCCAATCGAAAACTAGCGGCACCGTCGCGGGCGGTTTCGAGCGACAGGCCCTTGAGGTCAGAATATTTAAAGGTGGAGCCATATGAATGACGTTCATTTTCGGCGTCGTTGCTGCGAAAGGTAAGCTGGATCTTTTCGCCGTCGCTATCGCCCTTGTGTGGCCGCGATGTCCAAGTTCCTGAATAGGTCTGAGCGGCGATCACGAGATTGCCGAAAATAAGAATGCCGATCGCAAAAACCAGGCCGGCGGGTGTGAGTTTTTTCATAATTAAAGATCTCCCTGAGAAATGGTAAGTTCATTAATAGAACACCACCCGCAACGAATATATGACAAAAAAAGGCCGTACCGTTTGAACGGTACAGCCCGAGCATCCCGGATGCGAAATTGAGCGATCTAGTTCTTCTTACGTCCGCCGCCTTTTTGCGGGGCCACGTTCTGCTCTTTCTTTAATGTATCAAGAACGGCGGTGGCGTCATCTTTGAGTTTATGATCCGCCGGTGCCGCACTTAGGAATTTCTGCAGGAAATCAGCAGCTTCCTGGAATTTCGCTTTGTTGTCGGTAGCATAACCGATCTGTACTAGGCTGAGCCCGGCTCCGATCAAGGCATCGGGATCGTTCGGCGAACTTGCCAGAACGCTTTGGTAGGCGGCCAACGCAGCATCGGCATCACCGGATTCGAGCATCACCTGACCGAAAGTCGATTGAGCCTTTATTTTCTTCGCAGCATCTGTTTCAACCGCTAAATAGGCGTCAAAAGCCGTTTTCGCGTCTTCCGGCTTGGTCAAGGGAGTTTTTGTAAGGATTATTAACCGATAGATCTCTGACAATCCGCTTAGCGTATCGTATTTGACCTTGTCGAAATTAGCTTTATCGACAATTTCGCCCGCCGGGGCATTTTTTGAGACTTCCCAAGCTTTATTGTATGAATCGAGGGCGTCTGCCAGATCCTTGCGCGCTTTGGTGGCCAGATCGGTCCTCTCCGCCTGATCTGTCGATTTGATGCTTTTGTTGTAAAGGTCAATTCCGCGGATCTTAAGCGTAACGGCTTTATTGTTCAAGAGCACAGGTGCACTGCCAACGAAATCGGGGTCGGCCTGAATACCTTGGTCGTAAGCAGCGATCGCTCCTTCATAATTCTTTTCCTTGAAAGCGGCGTTGCCATCCGCGAGCGCTTTATTGACAACGGTATTCTTATTCTCGATCTTTTTATTGCGTTCGGTAACCTCAGCCACCTTTTTGTCGTATTCCGCCTTAGCTTTTTTAGCCTCTTCTTCAGACATTTGTTTACCCTGAGAGGCCTGGTCGGGCTGCGCGTTTTGCTGAGATTGGTTCGTTCCGGAGCCGGAGCCGGTGCCTTCGCCCTGGCCCGTTCCGCTTCCGGACGCGGGTTCGGTTGCGGTCTCTTTCTTTTCACCGCCGCTGACGTTGCCGGATTTGAGGGCATCGCGAACCTCTGTCTCGGTCAATCGGCGGCCGTCACCTTCTTCGAGAACGAGCGTCAGGCCTTCGCTGCCGGCTTTGACATTCGGAAGATATGTGGGTTGCGCACCCGGAGCGCTAAAGGCGATAACATAAGTGCCGAGCGGAAGCCCAACAAAATAGAACTCGCCCTTTTTGTTGGTCTTGGCCGTGGGTGCCTTAGATTTAATGTCGGTCCGGAACGGTTCGACGAGAACACCCTGGAGCGGAACCTGTGTTCCATCCGCTTTTTTCAGTTCGACCTTGCCGGAAACCGGCGCGCTCTGCGCATGTGCGCTCGCGGCAACCACCGCAACAAAAAGACCCGACAATAACATTGTCAAAAATTTATTTCTAAACATTTCTTCCTCCGATAGTTTTCTAAACGCTACCCTTTGGTCAGATGCAGCATTCGCAGGACGCGTTTATTTTATTCCTACATAATAACCGAATAACAGATGGAATTCTAACTATGAGCTGATCAGACGCTCTATTTAACACCGAATTCACCGGATATATAACCCGGTCGATTCTGCCGAATGGTATATCCCTGTTTTGAAGATATGGTGACCGGTCGGAATTTTCGCTCGGTGCCGGCCGCCGGCTCCGGATAAAAGGCCACCGCATAGGAGGACGTGATCTCTTCGGCCAAAGAGGCGAACAGAGGAGCCAAGCTGTCTTCACCGGCATAGAAATTCATGCCGCCCGTTCTTTCTGTCAGTCGGCTGGCCTCGAGAGGCGTCATTACCGGTTTTGAATTTCGCCGGATCCGCGAATAAGAAGGCATGATAATAGAATAGACACTGGTCAAAGCAGCATTTGCCCGTTCAATGACGGTCGGCGGCCTAACAATATCGCCAACCGGAAAACCATCTGTGATCAGTATCACCGAACGCTTGGGCATGCGTCCGCGAATAGAACGGGGCGAACGGCGTTCGATCATCCTTATCGCCTGATCGACAGCGTCATAAGCGTGTGTCGAAAGCCCATCGCGTTCTTTATCCAGTTTTTGCAGCGATCTCTGAAGCCGGTCCGGGCGATTTGTGAAATCCTGTAAGATCTTTACCTTCATGGCAAAAGAAATGACCGCGAAATAGGAATCTCCGACGGGCATTTTTCCCGCAAAATTCTGAACTGCCTGCCGAAGTTTTTCCAATTCGGCATCGGTCATGCTCCCGGAAACATCAAGGGCGAAAACGACAACCAACGGACGAGAGCCGTCTTTTTTGACGACCGGCTGAAAAAAATCGATCGATCGTTCGATGCCGTCGTCAAAGACCGTTAGATCTTTGGGGTTCAGATCGCGGACGGGCCGGCCGTTCGTATCAGTTACCGAGATCTCAAAGGCGGCAAGTTCTGTATCAACCCGGATCACATCCGTCCCGCCTTGGGCGAGCACATTCGAGCATATCCCCACGAGGAAAATGACGAAAAGCTGAAGCCGGAGAAATTTGACGAGAATTCTTTTCATCTTTCAGGTTGGAGGCGTATCGATCAAAATGACCGATTTTGACCACCCAAATTTAGAACGGTAATTGCCCAAAGACCAGTATTTCGGCACTTACGGCCAAACCGGAGGCTGGCACGCCATTTGTAAAGATACATTGATTGGATGGCGGTGCGCGACCCTCGCGTTGGCATCCTTATCGAAAGATGGGATGAATCTAGAAACCTGCAGTGTGTTCGCGAACGTGCATTTTAGGGATGGAGCTTTTTGCGGAAAACTTGCGTTGGTGGCAGCTTACCTTGCGTTGGCTGGTGATGTTGGTCGCCGCGCTGCTTGGCTGTTTTGCTGTGCTTGAACTTCGGTTCTTTTCCTATCAGAACTTAGTGATCCTCTGTGCGACGGTGGTGGTGACCTTTCTGCTGGAAAACTACCAAGCCCGCATCGCCGGGAAAGATTCGACCGAAACGATCACCTTTTCTTTTAACAGTATCATTGTCTATTGGTCGATATTGTGGCTGGGAATGCCGGCCGGCATTATTGTGGCCGCCAGCGTTTCTGTGGCACAGACGATGCGGGGTAGAAGCGTCTATGCTCCTCTGCCCGCGATCTGCGCCGCTAATATGGTATCGGCTTTTGTCGCCGCCGCGGCGTATTCAGCCGGGCGGGCATTGACCCTTTATCTTGAACCCACGCTTCAAAATTCTACATTGCCCATTTCGCTGGATGTTGTCGCCGGGGCTCTGGTGATGGTTGCTGCTCACCATTTGATCGGGGGTACGCTGCGTGTTCTGTTCAAGATAATAGAAACGGAGACCCTTAACGCAGAGGCTGTCCGCGAAGGTTTTTTGACCCCTGTGGTAGAACGCGGCGTCAGCCTCGTCAGCACTCTGCTGCTTTTCATCTGTTTTCGCTACTTTGGAACAGAGTTCGGCTTTGTTGTACTGCCGCTGGCCATGATCGCCTACTGTGTCCACAAATTGTACGCAGGCTCATTTGAGCGACAGACAAAGCGGATATCGGATGCGAGCCGACTCCATTTGGCCACGGTGGAGGCAATGGCGACCGCTATCGATGCCCGCGATCAGGTCGGTGTCGGCCATATCCGGCGCATTCAGATCTACTGCATCGGGCTAGGTGAGAAACTGGGGGTAACGACGGCGGAACTCGACGCTCTGAGAATGGGAGCATTGCTGCATGACATTGGTAATTTGGCTGTTCCTGATCATATTTTGAACAAACCCGGCCAGTTGTCGCCGACCGAACTTGAAAAAACAAAGATCCATCCGCTTATCGGCGCTTCAATAGTTGAAACGATCGAATTTCCGTATCCGGTGGTGCCGCTTGTGCGCCATCACCATGAAAGGTGGGACGGAAGCGGATATCCGGACCGGTTGGCCGGCGAGGATATACCGATGACGGCACGCATACTTTCAGTTTGTGATGCCTATGATACGATGCGCAGCACGCGTCCATATCGGCGAGCATTGTCGCAAAAAGAAGCTCGCGAATATTTAAGGCGAAGTGCGGGAACGCGATTTGACCCCTCGATCGTAAGAGCCTTTTTGTCGAACTTGCGGCAATTCGAGACCAGCATTATGACGGCCGGGCTTGACTATGACACAGAACTGGTCGAATTTCCGGTAACGGACGGGCTGCCGCCGCTGGCCCCGGCCCAGCATTATGCAGAGCAAATAAAAAGTGCGAATCGCGAAGTGTTTTCGCTTTATTCGCTCGCCCGCGAATTCAGCAGTTCTCTTAACCTTCGGGAAACATTGGCGATGTTTACGCTAAAGATCGAAGAATTCGTCCCCTACGACACATGTCTTGTGTTTCTGCTTGATGATACCAGCGACAACGCGGTGGCGGTTCAGGTGGCCGGACTTCACCGCGAATTGTTAGATTCGCGACGCATACGGGTCGGCGAAGGAGCCACCGGTTTTGTGCTTGAAACTTGCAAACGGGTCGAGAATGTAGATCCCGCACTCGATTTCGCTTTTTACCCGTTTCAGTTCGATCCGGCATTCCGCACAATGGCGGCTCTTCCCTTGATAGCCGAAGGCCGTTTGATCGGTGCCGTTTCGCTTTATTCGTGTGAGCTTACGCATTATCAGGATGAGCACCTGCGGCTTTTAGAATCAGTTACGACCATTGCGGCGGACGCTATTGCGAAATCTCTGCAACACAAATTCGTCGAAACGTCAGCTTTAACGGATCAATTGACGGGCTTGCCAAATGCGAGAGGGTTGAAGGCCGCCTTTGAAAAGGAACTTGCTCGGGCGAGTCGCGGCGACCGCTCATTTACCGTGCTGGTTCTTGATCTTGACGGTTTCAAGGCGATCAACGACAGCTTCGGACACAATGTGGGTGATCGGATGCTGAGAAAGATCGGTTTGATAATTCGCAAACAACTGCGCGATTATGACCATTTGGCACGCTATGGCGGAGACGAATTCGTTGCCTTGATCCCGGAAACATCCGCAACGGATATCGGCGACGTTTGTCGGCGAATTGAAGCGGCGGTCGAAGAATTCGTACTCATGATAAATGAAGAGGTAAAAGCTCGTGTCGGCATAAGTATCGGCGCCGCCGCATTTCCCGAACACGGATCGTCTTTTGAACAGATAGTGGCCCATGCGGACCGAGCGATGTATCAGAGCAAGCGAAACCGCAAAGCATCGGCGGGAAGATTCATAACTTTGCATCCGGCATCAGCCGCCGTGCCGGATATGGGCGATTATGCGATCCCGCAGCCGAAAGACGACCTCGAACCGCCTTTTCGCGGCGAACGCCCGCAAATGAACGACCCGATCGACGAAAGACGTCCGCTCGCTTCGACCGCACTCAACTAAAAAGCTTGTGAAAATCTAAAATGTATCTGGCCTTGAGGCAATTGGTGAATGGCGGGCGGGCCGCTGATCTGCGGTATCAGAAAACGAGGCGGATTGAGAAGATAGCCGTAATCAATACCTACCTCACCGCCGACGGGAGTTTTATAACGGATGCCGAGACCCACTGTATGGGTCCAGATCGCCCGCATATTTTGCCGAAAAACGTCGCCCGGCGGAACTGCTGCCGGTTTGAAGATATCTTCGACGCGGCGGAAAACATTACCTCCATCATAGAACGGAACGAGACGGAAAGAATTGGTTACGGGAACACGGGCTTCTAGGTTTACGATAGCCAAAGCATTTCCGCCGAACGGAACGGAGAACGGCTGCAAAAATACCGGGTCGCCATCACGGTTGCGAAATGTACCTTGCGGAACGACGACGTACCGCGGGCCGGCAGATTCAAAATCAAACCCGCGAAGTGTGTTCGACCCGCCGGCAAAGAATCTTTCGCTGATCGGCAGAATTCCGTCCATGTCGGGGAATTGGGTCGGGTCGAAACGATTTCCGGAAGAGAAGACATTGGCCACGCCAAACATCAAGCGGCCAGCCAATGTGGTCTTTCGCAAATAGGGCATTGTGTAATACCGCTGGTAGGTGGCCTGAAATTTATTGAAGCCGATATTTGCTCCCAAAGTCGGCAGCGAGACATTGTATTCTGCCGTCAGGTAATCGCCATCGGTTGGGTCGCCGGCATTGTAGCGGCAGGGTTCGCCCGGTTCGCCGCGGGCAATTATCTCTAAGATTGAATATTCGATGCCGCAACGCTTGCGCGTGTCGCGGACAAAGGTGGCGCCAAAGCCGGAGATACGGATGCGGGCATCGGGAATCAACAGATCTTTGATCAACAAACTGTTGACATTGTATAGACGCACATCCTCAAAACGATATCGAAGAAAGAGAATGCTTCGGTCCTTTTTACGGACAGTCCGATTGGTTTCCGCGGAAAGGCGAAACCGGTTCAGCGTCGGGCTGCCGGATTCTGCACCAAATTCATCGATCGGATTTCCGTCTTCATCCAGCCGTTGGACGATCCCGAACGTGCCGCGGTCGAACGAGGAACGGAAAAACCGGGTGACGGTCGAATCGCGCTGGTATTGAGCGGAAACGGTAAGCGGCGCAAAACTCCGTTTGCCATCGCGAACGAAACGCGGATTTACATAGTCTATTTGTGCGATCTGCTGGCGTTCGCTGACCTTTATACGTGCGCCGCCTTGCCAGAGCCGCCCAAAAAGGTTCAGATGTCTGATGTCAACGAATCCGCTAGCGCCGAGATCGGTCGAATAGCCTCCGCCATAAGACAAGATCCGCGGAGCCTGTTCATTGACATTGACAATTACGTCAGCGGCACGGGTGCCATCCGGGCGGTCACTCTCAGCTCGCGGTTTTATTTCTACACGGCTGAAAACATCGCTTGTATAGAGGCTTTGCTCGCTTTGATAGATGTCGGCTGAACGAAGCAGGTCACCGGGGCGGATGGCGAGTGCCCTTTCAATAGCTGCGGTTTTCGTTTTTTCATTTCCCGTTATCATCACGCGATTGACAAAAACCTTTTTACCTTCGTTCTCAATAGTGAACCGAATTCGAAACGCGGTGTTATCTGCATTCGCGGATGCCGCCTGATCGTCATCATCGTCCTCGCGCTGGACCGAATATCGGACGACAGCATCATAATATCCGGCGTTTGAATAAAATTCCGCTAATTTTCGCTGAGCATTGCGCAATCGAGCCCGCGAAAATTTGGTGCCGACGAGATCAGGTATCTGCTGCTTTAGTTCTGTTTCGGTAAAAGCACTGTTGCCGGCAATGTCCACGCCGGTGACGATGGTCGGCTCGCCTTGGTCAACCACGAAGGTGATGATAAGGCTTTCGCCATCCGGAGAAACACCCTGGTTTACGCGGACGGAAGCATTTCGATAGCCGAGTTCGCGGAGCAGCGAGGTTATGGTTGAGGCGTCTTCGGCAAGGAGACGTTCGCTGGTATAGCCGCGGCCGTAGCCAAGCAAGGGAACGATGCCGAGCAAGCTGGCTTCCTGCGATTCGAGCACGCTGGATATTTCTTCGACACTAAATTGATCGGTGCCTTGCAGACGAATGCCGACGAGCTTCAAACGGCGATTGAGGTCAACGCGGTATTTGACGGTCACGTGGCGGTCGTCAAGAGCATAACTGCTGAGGGCCGAGCATAGAAATTCCGTGTCATTTTTCAATACTTGTGAATCGCCGTCAACCAATGCGGGTTCGACCGAACAGACGGAAATGACATCGGCAAAAAAATAGCCCTTTTCCTGGTAGTAGTTTTCCAAACGGCGTTCGCCTTCGATAATGGCGGTATAGTCAAGCGTGCCTTCGCGGCGAATCGGGAGCAGGCGATTTTGGGTGCCCTCGCCAATGCGGTCCTTTTCTGCTTCGACCTCGACCTCGACCAACGGGCCCTGCTTGCCGGTCAACTCAATACTGATCGAATTCGTTTCGCGCTCATAGATAACACGCGGTTCATTTAATTCGGGAGCTAAACGGCCCTCTTTTTTCAGCACTTCGCGGATCCTTTCGACATCTTTGGCCAACGTTTCACGAGAAAATTTTTCGCCGGTTTTAAGTTTGATCTTTTCGCCGGCCGCCGCCGCATTGAAGCCGTCGATGTCTATATCAAACTTGCTGACGGTGGCCTGTTCGCCGGTGGTCACCCGAAAGACCACGGCTACGTCCGTCGCCGTTTGCAGCGGCGTTTGGCTATGATCTACTACGGCCAAAAAGAAACCTTTATCACGGAGATATTCTAGTATCAATCCGGAATTGGTGGCCAAGATCTGGTCGGAAATGGCCGTTCCCGGTTCAAAGATGTTCAATTTGAGCAATATTTCCTGTTCAGTGAACTTACTGTTCTGCGGGTCAGCAATTTGGACAGAAATGCGTTGCGCCTGTGTCTTGCGGCGGATGACAAATCGGAGATCGACAGCTCCGGACGCGGCTTCTGATGCTTCGACCGCTACGTAAATAATTTCCTGTGAATCGTAGATCCGCTGAATGGCATCACGAATGCGAACGGCGGCATAGGTGGAGCCGACGGCGTCGCGGGCAACAACCCGATACTGTTCGGCCGGGACATTTCCGACCTCAAAGGCCGCGGAAACGTTACCGATCGGCCGGCCTTCGTAGTTTTCTTGAGCGAAAAGGTCCGATGCGAAAGAAACGATCGCGGCAAATACCAATAACGCCGCCGATAGCAGCTTTACGCCAAAATTAAGCCTTATGATGTGAACTATGTGCAAATCTTCCAGCGATATCAGAACCGACGCCTAAATCGCACCTCAAAAGTAAAATTATTTCTGTTCTGCGTTACATTGCCGAGCGGTCTCTGCTCATATTGAGCGACCAGCGAGATCTTATTGGAAACCCGATATTCAAAGGCAAGCACTTGGTTTTGGTCTTGCGAAAGATTGGTCGCATATGTCACCCGCAAATTGTTATTGACCTGACGACCTACGGTCAGACGGGCGGACGGATTCATTCTATCGCCGGAAATTATGGGATCTATCTCAAAAACATTTAACCCGAACAATTTGTCTGTCGCCTTGCGGGCGGGGTTATTGATGATCGAATCCGTTAGGATCTCTGCTGCCGTGTTGATGCCGGTCTGGGCAAATGTTGGAATACCGCCATCAGCATTGGTCAGGCTTCCGGTCGTGATCAGCGAGATGACGTCTGCTTGCGGCAGAGCCGGGCTTGACCTAACGCTTGCATTCAGGTCGGCCGTATCGGTCAGCGGGCCGGAAAGGTTCACGAACACCTGATATCCGGCGATCTCTGATTCCGCCTGTAAATTAATTATCGGATCGATCTGAGTGTTCGGGGGAAATTCAAGTACGCCTCGTTGCACGACATAGCGGTCGCGGCGGAAGAATACGGTTCCGTTGCCGGCGGTGATACGTCCCGCCACTTGGGGACTGTCGGTGCTGCCGGTGACCCGCAAAGAAACCGAGGCTGTAAGATCGGCGAGATTATTTTGGACGATCAAAGCATCGCGGCCCTCGATAGTAAGATCCAGCCTAGGTGCGAAAAGCGAAGAACCTCCGCCGCCGCTGAGCGATGTATCGCGGCGTGCACCGACGATATTGGCCAATTCGATATCGGTGGAATAGAGAACGCGGCGGGCAATGATGTTTCCGGAAACGAGCATTGACAGTCCCGAACCGATACTGCGTCCGGAAATTTCGACCTTAGCGTCGGCTGTCGCATTGAAATCGCGGACAAAAGCGCTCATGTTTCTTCCATCGAGCGAAAGTCTAAAACTTGCAATTTCCAATCTATTGCCTAACAGAGCCCCGCCATTGGCAACGAATTGGCCGCCGCCGAGATGGCCGGTCAAGCGTTCTATCTGAACCTGATTTGAATTGAACAGCAAGCGGCCCTGAAGTCGGTCGAATTTTATTCGATCCGAATTGATAAAGGTGCCGATGCTGGCGTTTTGGATATCTGCCGTGCCGGACAGAGTGGCGTCTTTATTGATGCCTTCCATGCTCATCAGAACATCTGCGTAGCCGGCAAAAAAGGTGTCTTTTTCACGAATTTGAGGGACGATATTGAGCAGAGCAAGATTAACGCGGCCGCTAATGTTCAGGCCGTTCCGGGCGTCATCGGCGATCGCCTTCGTACCGGAAATGGACATATTAGAACCGCCGCCTGAAAATTTCGCCGCATCGAAGATCACCTCGAGTGGGCTGAATCGAATTCGGACAGGTTCGACGGCGTTCAGCGGCGTGTCCTGGATCTGCAGTGAAAGCTGCGAAAATTCTGCCGAACCGGAAAGTCCTGCTTTCGACATTTGCGACGTGCCTGTCGCGGGGTCGACCGCCATCAGGTTGCCGCCGAAGGTGACCCTGCCGGTGGCAGAACCGGTCACACCCATGCCCTGAAGCTGCGGGATCAACGCAAAATATGGCGCCAAGGGAGTGTTGTTGAATTCGGTTTGAACTCCGAAAGGCATATTCGGGTCGCCGAAATTTAAGCTTCCGCTAATAGTTTGCGGCCGTCCATCAACATCGATGTTCACGTCAGCGATGAGAACCTGGCCGGCGGTATTTCCTTTGAATGTGGCGGAACCGAAAGCTTGTCCGTTCACCGAGGCACCGGTGGCGGAACCGCTGAAATTGATGTTAAAACTTGAACGATCATTGGTTCTGCCGATCGCTTTGGCGGTAAAATCGGCTTTCCCGTCCACCGAAGAAATACCCGACACCTCAGCTAACGAAACAGCAAGGGCAAGCGGAACGCCGCTGCCTTTGAGATCGAGATCAAAGGCGGTAGAGGCGGTATCGTAATTTCCAACGGCATCAAGCGTACCGCCATTGACCGTAATGCGTGCTTCGCGAAGATCGATGCGCGTACCCTGAAAAATGGCGTTCACACGCAGTGCATCAAAATTTTGACCGGCGACGACGCCTTGGGAAGCTTTAAGGTCGACGTGGCCCTGTGAATTGTCCGGCAGACCGGCCAGATCAATAGTGCCCGATGTTTTGCCGTTCAAACCGCGAAGCTGGGCGGGGAGATCAGCCGGGATCGCAGCCAAAAGTCTTCCGGCATTGATGTTGTTCAATGTTGCCTTGACCGCGATGTTGTTGGTACCGGCCGCGGGAATATCGACGGCAAACACGATCGTTCCGCCATCTACCTCGTTCAAAAGTCCGTTGCTGAGCTTAACGCCGAGTGGATCCACGTTCAGATCAGTGGAGATCGAACCGACTTGCGTACCGCGGAGAGAAAGCATTTCTAACGAAGCTTTGCCTTCGATGACCGGATCGGTCAAGTTGCCGGTAATGCGGCCATTGAATACAAGATCGCCTTCGACCTTGGCTTCGCGGGCATCGAATTCCTGTTCAAAGGTCGGCGAAATGCCAAATATGCGGATGATGCGTTCTATCTCGCCTGCGTCTTTAGAATTCAAGGCCAAATTGAGGTCCGAATTCTGGTTCTTCAGGTCAAAACGGCCCGCAGCCGTCAATTCGCTTTGCTCGGTGGCCAATTTTGCATTATCGACGTTGAACAGGCCATCTGTTGCGGTGAGCCTGATATTGCCATTGATAGGTATTTTAGAGGTATTGTTGTCTCCTGCATTGGCGGTAATATCTGCAATGACCGTGCCGCTAATGGTGCGGTGGTCGGTTCCGGCCATTGTCAGGTCAATGCTGCCATTGGTCTTGCCTTCAAGCGGTAGAACGCTGCCGCCTTGAAGTGCCGCGACCTTGGCCAGATCGAGTTCGGTAAAATTTGCTTGGATAGATGAAGTGCCGCGTTTGTTCAAGGCCAAAGACGCATTGCCGGCAACATTCCCTTCCATTACCTGAGCGTTAAGGTCCTTCAGATCAACGCGGCCGTTGGTAACCTCTACCCGCGAAGTCGCGGCCCCCAGCGGGATGTTCCCTACGGTACCGCCGCCGAGGCTCATATCTGCACTGGCCCGATAGCGGCCCGAAGGTTCAAGTATAAAAACGGGTTTGGCGATCTTAACTTCGCTGAGAGTTCCGCCGTTTTGCAAGGTATCGCTTTTGGTCAGCGTTACGGTGCCGGCGTCGATATCGTTCGAACGGGCTTCAACCCGGCCTTGTCTGATGGTGAGCCGCACTCCGGCAATGTTCATGGTGCCGAGAACGGCGCTGCCCGCATCGATCTTTGCAACGCGGACGTTGTCGGAATAAATAACGGTCTCGGCCTGTGTGTCCTTCAGCGTAACCGAAGGAACCTCGAGGCCCGTAATAACTGTGCCGTCAGCATTCAATTGGTCTGCCCGCAAGTTCTTTGCCGCAAGATCAGTAGAATTGGGCCGATCTGCAAACACGAATTGATCAGCTGTGATATTGCGGAGCCGGGCATCGCCCGCGTGGGCAGTTTCGGCTTTCAGTTTATCTACTTTGACCTCGGTCGTGCCGGGCCTGTCGCTTACTTTGACGCCGCTTCCCGAGATCCCATTAAGGGTATAATCCTCGGTTTTGAATTGATCCGCCTGTGCGGAAGGAGCCGTTAGGTCGAAACCGCCTTCGCGTTGTGCAAATCGCAGGGATTGGGCGCGGAGGTCGGTAAATTCATTTTCGGCAATGGAAAACTTTTGCGCTCTGCCGGCGGCGGCTTCGGCCATGATCCGCTTATCCTTCATTTCTGCGACCGCATCCGAAAGAAAGAGCCCGGCGATATTCAGACCTTTTGACCGAACTGCGGCGGCTTGGAGCTCGCCCACCCAGCGAAAGTCGGTTCCTGTGCCGCGGACATTTCCCGCCATTCGGGGAAATTCGATGCGAAAATCTTCAAAGGTCAGCAATTCGGCGACGGCCGTGCCGTTTGCCTTGTAGGCAGAATTTGTGCCCTCGACCGTTGCTGCCACATTGACGCCTTTCAAATAGATCCCTTCGGCGGTCAGCGATTGTGAATCGATCGTGCCGTCAACGCGGTAATTCTCACCTTCTCCGCTAACTTTGCCTTTGAAATTGCCGACGCCTCGGAGCGCGGTGCCGAGCGGAAAGATCGTGGATGTTTGGGTGAGATCGACGTTGGATTCGATATTCAGATCGTATTTCAGGGACGCCCAATCGGATAGCGTGCCGGACATAAGCGATTCTCCGACGGGTGTTGTCAGGCGAAAATCGCTGATCTCGGCACCCATTCGGTCGGCAATTCCGACGGCTTTTATATCAATGGGCCGCAATTCGTTGCCGTCATAGACCAATTTTGAATCATTGGAAGAAAAATTGACCTTATATCGTTTCTGCTCATCCGGAACGGTAAGGTCTTCGGGTTCCATGAAAAGGGCTAGGTTGTTTGCATCCGCATCGATCTTTCGGGAAATGTCTCCGAAATGCAGTGTGCTGTCGCGAAGGGCAAAATTCATTGATTCGTATTTGAATTTGACGCGCCCTTCGGGCTGATCTTCGACAAGTTTGATATTGGCAAAATTCGAGCGGCCGTTTTCATCGAATCTCACCCAAACCTCGGCTCCATTGATCTCCGTTTTGTCGATCGAAATATCACGGCTCAGCTGCCACGACCAAAGGTTGCTCACGCTTAGGCCCAGCCGAGCATCCCGCACGAAAAAGAGTTTTTCGCCCGTTAGCTGGTCGTTAAACGTGGCATTACGCAGTTGGAGCTCGAGCGGCGAAAGCGTAAGACGAAAAACATCCGCATCAAATACAACACCGATCTCGTTCATTTTAGATACGAATTGGCTTTTGATGTAATTATCGCTATATCCGGCACGATACAGGATGAACGCAACTGCCATAAGGACCAGAAGGGCCGCAGCAATGACACCGGCGGCGACCGCAGCAGAGCGCACCGACAACCATCGCCGACGTTTCTTCGGTGTTTCAGGCTCTTTAATTCCTTCTTCGCTGTTATTCTGCTCTTCCGACATAATCAGAAATTGACCGTTTCTACAATGTTAAGTCCGAATGCTTCGACCGCGCTTACTTTCGGAGGATGATTGCTGATCAATTTGATCTGTTTTAAACCAAGGTCTTTAAGTATTTGAGCCCCGATCCCGTAGTCGTGCTGTTTGCCATAGCCTGTTCTTTGCTTGGCCACTTCTAAGGACAGGCCCTCTTCCTGCATCAGGGCGTATGTACGTATTTGATCCACAAGATCAAGGTTGTTGTCTTTCTGACGCAAATACAGGACCACACCGCGGCCGGCATCTGCGATCATCTTCAGCGAAGAGTGCATCGCGGCGGCAGCTTCGCCGATATCGACGCCAAACATAGCGAACGTAACGTTTTCTGTCTGTACGCGAACTAACACCGGCTCGCTCCGACCGGCAACATCGCCCATTGCAAAGACGACATGTGTCTCACCATTTATCGCGTTTTCGTACAAAATGGTATGAAACGTACCGTATATGGTCGGCAGGTCGGCCTCCGCTATTCGTTGTACCAAAAGCTCCTTTTCGATACGGTACCGAACAAGATCCGCCACAGAAATTATTTTCAGATCGTGTTCCTTGGCGAAAGCATCGAGCTCGGGCATACGAGCCATCGTGCCGTCATCGTTCATTATTTCGCAGATAACAGCGGCAGGCGTCAGCCCGGCTATGCGTGCGATATCCACGCTGGCTTCGGTTTGTCCTACGCGAACCAGCACACCGCCCCGTTTCGCCCGCAGCGGAAATACGTGTCCGGGCCGAGCGAGATCGGTCGGTTTTGATCGCGGATCAACGGCCGTCAAGATGGTCTTAGTACGGTCTGCGGCTGAAATGCCGGTGGTCACGCCCTCTTTTGCTTCGATCGAGATGGTAAAGGCCGTACCCATACTAGACGTGTTATGTGCGGTCTGGGGTGATAACTGCAGTTCGTCGCAACGCTCTTCCGTCATCGGCAGACAGATCAACCCGCGGCCGCGGGTTGCCATAAAGCTTATTATTTCCGGCGTTACCCTTTCCGCTGCACAGACAAGATCGCCTTCATTTTCGCGGTCTTCGTCATCAACAATTATTATCATCCGGCCGCTGCGGATATCTTCAACAGCCTCTTCGATCGTAGATAAAGACATTTTTTATATGCGTTTGGCGGCCGTCTCCGGCCAAACAATTCGTTATGTCTGAATTCTATCTAAATTACGGTTATTTAGCTAATTTTATAGCGGTTAACAATTCGCCGATTAACATCTACAATTGTTGCGTGCTTTTCGAAATAAAATTGGCGAGACGCTCGATACGCAGCAGCGGCGGCCTAATAAGATTTACCGGGTTTGCGGCTATCGTCGGCATAGCGGTCGGTGTTGCCGGATTGATCGTGGTCGAAGCGGCCGCGCGCGGTTTTCGCGAAGAATTGCAAGTGCGCCTTTTGGCATCCGCCCCGCACATAGTGGTCCTTGATCTGCAAAATGAAAGGACGGACGATGTTGATAGCGTCATCGAAAAGATACGTCAGCAAGAAAATGTAGCCGCGGTCGAGCCGGCAGCTCGATCAAGCGGGGCGATCGTCGGCCCGGAAGGTACATTCTATGCTGATATTGCCACATCATCTTCGATCACCGAACGCGGCATGGTCGAGGTCGGAGCTGAATTGGCGCGGAAAAGCGGCGCTGCGGAAGGTTCAGAAATTGAGCTCGTCGGATTTCGTGAGGGTTCGACACCCAAAACGATGAAATTCAACGTACGTCGGATCTTTGCTTCGGGATTGTTCGAGCGTGACAGTGTTGAGGTGCTGATATCGCCACAGGGAATGGCGGATCTCTATGCCGAACCGCACTTTTCCCCATCATTCCTGAAAATAAATGTTATCGACCCGTTCCGTTCTAACGAAACAGCGGCGATCTTGAGAAAAGATGTTCCCACGGGGCTGAGGGTGATCGACTGGCAGGAGGCGAATCGTCCGCTTTTCGCGGCAATGAGGGTTGAAAAAAAGCTTGCGGCGATGTTCGTTTTGCTGATCGTTGTGATCGCCGCATTGAATATCACCACCACCTTGGCGATGCTCGTCAATGAACGCCGCCATGATATAGCTGTTTTGCGGAGCTGCGGTGCAAAAGCTCGAACGATAGTCTTAGTGTTCCTCGTAAAAGGACTCGGTTTGGGGATCATCGGAGCTGGCATCGGATTGGCGGCGGGATTCGGCATCTGCTTTTTCGCGAATATTCTAGGGTCGATCGAACTGCCGGCAGATGTCTATATGATCGACAGGCTTATCTTTCGGACCTCAGTTCTTGACGCGGTGAGCATTGGCGGAGCAGCGGTGCTGCTAAGCGTTGCAGCGGCAATGTACCCGGCGATATCCGCCACAAGACGCAAGCCGCTGGAGGTGTTTCGCGATGCCGTTTGAGATCCGCAACAACGCGCGTGTGCGCATGGTGCTGCATATACTTTTCGCCGTTTCCGGAGTGGCGTCTGTACTTATCGGCCCGCTTTTGCCGATCATGGCGGCGCGGCTTTCACTCTCTGATCTTGATGTAACATATTTTTTCCAGGCGCAATTCGCCGGTTCGCTGACCGGAACTTTGCTGACGCGTCCTTTCGGCCGCAGAAGCAAATATATATTGGCCGCAATGATCGGTTCAGTAATGATGGCGGCCGGGATCCTGCTGATGAATGCGGTCTCTTTTGAATTGTGCATCGCCGGTTTTTTACTCAACGGAATAGGTATCGGACTTACACTGCCGTCGATCAATACGATCATTATTGCTTTGAACCCCATGCGTTCGGCGGCGGCACTTAGCTTTTTGAATTTTGGTTGGGGTGTCGGTGCAATATTTTCAAAACCGATGGTAGATCTGCTTAGTTTTGATGGCTGGATCCTGCCTTTCTCGCTTTCGCTGGCGATCCCGCTTGTCGGGTGCGCCGCTGCGCTCATCGGTGCCCAAGACCCTTCGATCGCCGGACCAAACGAAGAAGCCGGCGGCAGCAGCGAAAAAGGGAGCGTTTGGCGACATCCGTTGGCTTGGCTTTTTGCGGCGATCAACTTTTTACATGTCGGGTTTGAAGGCGGTATGGGCGGCTGGCTGCCTGCGTTTGCGGAGCGAAATTCTATTTCCGCAAACAACATTTTTTCGCCGAGCTTTCTTTTCTTTCTATTCTTTGTGCTTGGCCGCGGATCAGGCAGCCTCGTTCTGCGGTATGTACAGGAGCGAACGGTAATTCTGATCAGTATTGCTGTGGCCCTAGCCGGTTCGATCATGGTTGTTTTATCGAGCAGTTCACTATTGCTGAGTGTGGGCGCGGCAATAGCCGGATTAGGCACATCGGTCATTTTTCCGACTCATCTTGGGCGTTTTGCAAGGCGTCTCGGCCCGGAGGCGTTGAAAAATGTCACACCGTACTTTGTGTGCGGTACCTTGGGGGCCGCAACTGCGACCTGGTGCATCGGGTTCTTGTCAGAATATTTTCGAGACCTGCGTTCGGCGATGTGGTTTCTGCCTATTTCGCTGGCACTGCTTATTGTGCTGACCCTTTTTACCGGCAGACAACATCGTGCCGAAGCCCCTTTATCGAAAAATTAAACATACACTTTTTGAAAGCCGCGTCCGATTCCTTATATTTAAATATTGTCAGGCAATTTTGCTGCTCACTTTCACATCGGTACTAGAACTGAAAAACTCAATGGCCCGCGATGCCCCCCTTTCGCATCGGGCCACAAACAGCCGGCCACCTTTATTATCTATGTTCAAAAATTTGAGGAACTGCTTTTTGACTTTTTTTGTCCTTTTTACTGCCGCATTGACCGTTTTTGCGCAAGATCAGAACGTCTATACGGATTCGCTCCAGAATGGGTGGGAAAATTGGAGCTGGGCGCAGACCAATCTAAATTCGGCCGGAACGACACACAGCGGAGCGGCCGCGGTAGCTGTGACGATGACAGGTCAATGGGAAGCTTTTTATCTGCATCGTCCGGCGTTTTCGACAACTCCATACACCTCTGTTTCATTTTGGATCCATGGCGGCACCGCCGGAGGCCAGCAGCTCGTCGTACAAGGAACGAACAATGCAAATCCGCTGACGCCGGTCGCTCTCCAGCCTTTGGCCGCTAACACGTGGCGCCATATAACTGTCCCCTTGGCGGATCTGGGTTTTACAAACGGGACATCGATGGACGGGCTTTGGATCCAGGACGCGGTCGGCTCCGCGAAACCCGTCTTTTATGTTGATGATATAAAACTGATCGCCGGCACCACGCCGCCGCCAACAGGCACCGTCACTATCTCCGTGAATGCGGCCGCGGACCGCAGGGCGATAAACCCTCAGATATATGGAACGGCTTTTGCCACGACGGCCCAGTTAAATGAACTGAAAGCTCCGCTCAATAGACATGGCGGCAATACGACCACCCGCTACAATTGGCAGTTGAATGCCGATAACAAAGGCTTCGATTGGTACTATCAAAGTATCGGCGAGGCTTCGGCAACGCCGGGCGAATTGGGAGATTCTTTTATTCAGGCCAGTAAAAATGGAAATTCGGAGCCGATGATAACGATACCGATGATCGATTGGGTGGCAAAGCTAGGCCCCAACCGTTCAAAACTGGCAAGTTTCTCCATTTCAAAATACGGTCCGCAAACCGATGCGGATTGGCAGTGGTTTCCGGACGCAGGGAATGGTATCCGTACTAATGGACAGTTTGTGACCGGAAACGACCCAAATGATGCGAATACGCCGAACAGCATTTCAATGCAGCAAGGTTGGGTATCGCATATGATCGGCCGATGGGGAAATTCTTCCGCGGGCGGTGTGAAATACTACATTTTGGATAATGAATATTCGATCTGGCACGCCACGCACCGCGATGTGCAGCCAACCGGAGCCCGGATGGGCGAGGTTTGGGCAAAGATGCGAGATAACGCGATAATGGTAAAGAACCAGGACCCAAACGCAAAGGTGCTTGGACCCGAGGAATGGGGTTGGGACGGATACCTTTATTCGGGATATGACCTGCAATGGGCGCCGACGCATAATTGGGAGCGTCCGGACAGGGCCGCGAACGGCAATATGGACTACGTTCCGTGGCTGCTGCAGCAATTTCGGAACTACGAATCACAGAATGGCCGGCGACTCTTGGACATCTTCACACTCCATTACTATCCGCAAGGCGGCGAATATAGCGAAAATGTTCTGCCCGACATGCAGCTACGCCGGAACCGTTCTACTAGGTCATTGTGGGATCCGAACTATGTTGACGAAAGTTGGATCAACAATACTGTAAAACTCGTTCCGCGAATGCGGCAATGGGCCGCCCAAAACTATCCGAACACTCCGATCGGGCTGACGGAATACAGCTGGGGAGCCGACGAACACATCAACGGAGCGACTTCCCAAGCCGACATTTTCGGTATTTTGGGCCGGGAAGGCATCGATATGGCGACGCGTTGGGTAACGCCGCCAACCGCTTCACCGACCTTCAAGGCGATGAAGATGTATCGCAATTACGATGGAAATGGGAAAGGGTTTGGTGAAACGAGCGTTCGCACGGTGGTTCCGCAGCCGGACGAAGTCTCAGCTTTTGCTTCGATAAGAACAAGCGACGGAGCCTTGACGATCATGGCGGTCAATAAGATCGGAACACAGAATACAGCAACGATCAACACGACTAACTTTTCGGGTGGCGGCGCAGCTCAAGTGTGGCAGTTGACCGCGGCGAACCAGATCGCGCGTTTGGCTGACACTGCCATTTCGGGCGGGACCATCACGGTCCAACTGCCGCCGCAGAGTATAACCCTCGTTATCGTGCCGCAAAATACGATAGCAGCACCTACATCTCTCGCCGGCGGTCGAACGGCCAATGCGGCCAGCCTTGTATGGCACGACAATTCGGGTGATGAAGAAGGGTTTGTAATTGAGCGGGCAAAGGCCGGAACGACAAACTTTGTCGAGCTTGTGCGGATGGCTGCCAATGCCAATGCCTATCGGGCGATCTTGAAATCGGGCAGCTATGACTATCGCGTTCGGGCCTATCGTGCGGGAGCTCTTTCCGATCCCTCAAATACAGTTCGCATTTCGCGTTGATAAAAAAGCTTTCGCGATCGGCGTCCGGGCTTGTCGGTCGCGAAAACTCTAACCTAACCGAAATAAAAACGAGCAAAGTAATATAAGATCGGGGCGTTGAAAAGCAGACTGTCCAGACGGTCAAGCAGGCCGCCATGGCCGGGCAAAAGACTGGCTGCGTCTTTCGTATTTGAACCGCGTTTCATCGCACTTTCTGCGAGATCGCCGAGCACCCCTAGAATTGCCATTACGGCCGCAAGCCCCATCGACCAAGGAAACGCGAGTTCGGGTAAGAACCACCAGCTGGCAAGCGCGGCAAAACCGATCGCCGCTAAGATGCCGCCCACGAGGCCTTCGACTGTTTTTCCGGGCGAGATGGCCGGCGCGAGTTTGTGTTTGCCGAAAGCGCGGCCGGCAAAATACGCCCCGGCATCCGAACCCATGATGACCAAAAAGAAGTAGGCGAGCAGATCGCTGGAAAGTTCAGGATGGCTTTCGAATCCCGAACGCAGCGAAACGAGAAATCCACCCAAAAAAGCAACGTAGAAAACGCCGAAAAGTGTGACACCAATTCCGCCGAGCATCTTTGAAAAGTCCTTTTGAAAGCGGAAGGTCTGTGAAACGAGCGTTAAGATGACAAATAAGGCGCAGGTAAGCAGTAAAAGGTCCGGAGCCTTTGCCGGAGCGTCAAAAAAGAATGCCACAAATAATGCGGCGGCACCGATATACCCGACAGCGGCATCGGCCTTTAGCTCGAGTTTTTTGGAAAGCGAATAGAATTCGAACAATCCGGCGGCCAATGCCAATCCGGCAATGACCAAAAACGGCCATGTTGCCCAAGCGGCGCTTACGAATTTCGGCAAAAGCACAGCTGCGATCAGGATCGGCAATGCGACGAAGGCGGTGATCAGACGGCTTTTCATATCTCAATGTTCAATGTGGTCGGTAACGGTCTCAAGCTCAACCTCGGGAAACCTTTCGGCAATAGCGGCGCGCATTTTTTCCCGGTACGGTTCCAGCATAGCGTCGTCGGCGGCAAACGCGCGTTGCCGTGCAGATGCGTCGGGCCATTGGGCATAAGCATAGAAAAGTCCGTCGTCGCCAACGTGGAGACGCGAGCCTTTCGAATTGTGATGTTCGAGATAGTGACGCGTCACGGCTTCCCAAGCTTCCGCAAAATCTTTTTCCATGCCCGGATGGATGCGCCACCTGTATAAAATTCGCAGCATAATCATTCTCCGGCCGTCTTTAATCCGCCATAGCGTCGATCACGGTTTTGATAATCAAGCAAAGCTTCAAGTATCTGAGGTCGGCGAAAATCAGGAAAAAGGGTCGGTGTCACGTAAATTTCGCTGTAAGCAAGCTGCCACAAAAGGAAATTTGAGATACGCATTTCGCCGCTCGTGCGGATGAGCAGATCGACCTCAGGCAAACCATGGGTATATAGTTGGCCGGCAAGGTCTGCTTCTGTCATTTGCTGCAGCGGCCGTCCGCTTTCCAAAACTGCGACCGCAGCCTTGCGGGCGGCTTGCGTTATCTCTTCTCGGCCGCCATAATTCAGCGCGACACAAAGCGTCATTCGCGTATTACCTTCGGTAACCTTCATGCCGTCTGCTAATTCGCGTTGAATATCTGTGCTCAGACCGCTTAGGTCGCCGATGGCTTTGAAACGTATGTTGTTGCGATCTACATCTTTAAGCTCTCCGCGGAGATAGCGTTTAAGCATCGACATCAAACCCGCGATCTCATCCGGCGGCCGCTTCCAATTCTCGGTGGAAAAAGCATAGAGTGTCACGGCCTCGACACCAAGCCGAGCAAATGTATCAATTATTGCCCTTACGGATTCAGCACCGGCTTTATGCCCGAACAATCGCGGTTTGCCGCGTTGTTGAGCCCACCTTCCGTTGCCGTCCATTATTATTGCGACGTGACGCGGCAAGCGGTCCGTATCTAGCTGAGCCAGTAGTTCTGCCTCGGCCGAATCGTTTTTAACAATGTCTTTAAAGTTCGGATGCATCAGGCCTCTTGCTTTATATACTCCGCCGCTTCCACAATGGCGGTGCGATCGATCGGCCCATAAATATGCGGATAGATCTCGCCGCCGGTCGATGGTTCTGCCACTAATTTTGACGTCAATTTTTCTGGGTCGAGCCGCAAGATGATCAAACGCTTTTGGTCGCCATAGTACCGCTCGATCACAGCGGGCAGTTGGCTTTCATAGCTGCAGTGGATGAAACCCTCGCTAGCCAAACCGGTCGGCGCATATTCCGTCTGGTCGGCCGCGACCCGCCAAATTTCCGGCAGAACTATATGGTAAATAAACATCTATTAATTGTAATCTACTTTTACCAATGTCAACCCATTTGGCGGAGCGGTCGCCCCAGCCAAGCTGCGGTCGCCGTTGATCAACGCGGTCTGAACCGTTTCAATATTCATACCGCCCCTGCCGATCTCTAATAAAGTGCCGACGAGAGAACGAACCATATATCGCAAAAATCCATTGGCGGAGATGCGAAATTCGATCACGACAGCATTCGCTCGCTGGTCGAAAAATGTATCCAGGCGGCAATCCGTCACGGTTCGGATGCGTGTGTGCCCATCTGCCTGAGCGGCCGAAAATGCGGTCCAATCGTGTTCACCCAAAAATAGGCGCGATGCAGTTTCCATTTGCCCGAGATCCAGTGGCTTTGATTCGTGATGGGCAAAACGCCGCCAGAAAGGCGACATCACAGGTGCATTGACGATACGGTAAACGTATGTTTTGCCGCGGGCGGAAAAGCGCGCATGAAAATCGTCAGCTGCCCGCTCCGCTTTCATCACCCGAATGTCCCGCCATAGATTTCCGTTGATCGCAGAAACGAGCTTTTCCGGGGTAAACGGGCGTTGGATGTTAACTGTCGCAACCTGGCCTTCGGCGTGGACGCCGGCGTCTGTGCGTCCGGAACCCGCGACATGTACCTTTGCGTCATTGAGCATGCCGATCACGCGCTCGAGCTCGCCCTGGATCGACCTCGCATTTTCCTGCACCTGCCAGCCGTGAAAATCGGTGCCGTCGTATTGGATCAGCAATTTATAGTTCATTCATTTTTTCGGCAAATTTCGCGGCAAAAAGCTCGGCTGAACCATTAGAATATTGAAAATACAACGAAGGTTCGATCAATTCCAGTTCCATTAGTTCGAACTCGCTGTCGCCCCGCACAAGATCGACCCGGGCATAAAGCGGCATTTCACCCAGAGCGAGCAAGACATTTTCTGCTGCCGAAAGCAATTCTTTTGGTGCTGAATAATTGCGGATGATGCCTCCGTGTTCTTCCTGAACCCGAAAATCGCCGCTGGCCGGACGCTTCACGACCGCGTGGCTGTATTCGCCGCCAAAAAAGAAAAGTGAATATTCGCCCTCCGTCAATATCGAGCTCAGAAAGGGTTGGACCATATAGGCCCGGCCGTTCATTTCTGAGCTGATCTGGGCGGTCAGCCGGTTCGTTCGAAAAGTGTTATCAGAATTGGCGCTAACAGAAGGTTTCAAGATAAGTTCGGCCGCTCCGAGTTTCGATCGCCATTCGGCAAATTGATCGGCTCCGGCATGGTCTTCGGTAAAAAGGGTCGGAACTATCGGTACGCCGGCGGCCGCAAGTTCTTTCAGATAGCGCTTGTCAATATTCCATTTTATCAGCCGGGCCGAATTCTCAAGGTGCGTGGCCGCAGCTATCCGGTCGATAGCGGCGGAAAATTCGAGCGGATGGCGATGGTAATCCCAAGTTGTGCGAACGACGACGGCGTCGAAAGCTGACCAATCTGCAGCATCGTCTCGCCACGAAACCTCTTCGACGGCCCAACCACGGCGACGGAGCGGCTCGATCGCCAATCGGTCGTACGAAACGTATCCGGAAAGATCATCCATTGTCAAAAAACAACATCTGCGCATGATCTTTTATTTTCGGCTGCCGGGCTTGTAGGCAGTTTCTCCGCGGGCACACATCGGACATTCGGCAGGGTCGAACGCCGGCACATCAAGCTCGGCCAGTGAAATTCGCGGAACACCGACATCTGCCGTTCCGTTTGACCGGTCGATCAATGAAGCAGCCGCAACAACCTTGCCGCCATTAGCTTCAAGAGCGGCGATGCATTCGCGAGTAGAACCGCCGGTCGTTATTACGTCCTCAACCACCAAGATCCTTTCTCCCGGCCGAAGCGAAAATCCCCGACGCAGCGTCATTAGCCCTTCTTGCCGTTCTGTCCATATAAAGCGTACGTTCAACGCCTGTGCGACCACATAGCCGATGACGAGGCCGCCGATGGCAGGTGACGCGACCGTTTGGATATCACGGTCAAGAAATTGCCGCGCGATCGCCTGGCCATACAATGCAGCGTCCGCCGGATATTGCAACGCGAGGGCACACTGCAGATATTTTGGGCTGTGAAGTCCGCTCGACAAAACAAAATGCCCTTCGAGCAAAGCATCTGTTTCTTTGAAATGTTCTAAAATATTTTCCGAATTCATTAACTGGTCATCAGCCAAGTATCGGCCGGGGGTCGAAATAAGCCTCTGCTTCTGCTATCTCGCCATTTCTGATGCGAAATATCTCAAGGACCGGGATAATGCCGAAAATCGCATCTATCTCCCATTCGGTGATCACATAATCGCCGTCTGAAAAGTGTCTTCGCACATGTATGTCGTTCATTGCAAGCAAAAAACCGGAAAGATAGGCCCGGAAATTGTCCGCACCTACGCCTCGTCCGCTAATAGGATTGCTGAATGTCAGGTCGGCCGCGAGCGGTACCGCCGAAAGGTCTTTTATGCTCAGGCCGTTCATATAACATTCGATAACGGCAATATTTTTATCCTTTTCAGATTCAGACATGACAGGTATTTTAAGGCTTTCTCTCTTTAATGACCAGTTAATCAATTCAAAAACGGACATGATGCGCATGCCGCCGCAACGCCAAAATTTTTTGGGCCGGCAAATTAATTGTGCAATTTAACATTTATGTAACATTTCGGCCACATTCAGGTAAAATCAGGTTTGTAAGATCGTTTTAATTCAAAGTTAATTTCGCGTTGACGAAATTCCTTATGCTGCAAAACATTCTGATTGTCGAAGACGATGCTGACATCGCCGAAAGCCTGCACTATAACTTCAAGCGCGAAGGGTTTCGCTGTACCGTCGCGGAATCCGGAGAAAAAGGCCTCCGCATAGCCCTTGACGAACGAACCAAACCTTCGCTGATCCTGCTCGATCTGATGCTTCCCGGAATGAGCGGAACAGAACTCTGCCGGCGCCTTCGCCGCGAACCGTTGACAGAAAAAACTCCTATTATCATGCTTACGGCTCGAGCCTCTGAATCAGAAAAGATAGGCGGCCTTGATATCGGGGCGGACGACTATGTCGTAAAGCCATTTTCTGTGAAAGAGGTGATCGCCCGCGTCCGCGCCGTGCTTCGCCGTTCAGACAACGAAAAGCAGCCGACCTTTGAAGATGGCCGCCTTTTTGTGAATTTCGAAGATATGCGCGTAATGTGTGCCGGCGAAGAGGTAAAGCTGACACGCAAGGAATTTGCCCTGCTCGAACACCTGATCAAGAACACCGGCCGGGTTGCCACCCGCCAGCAATTGCTCGACAATGTTTGGGGCTACAGCTATTTTGGCGACACCCGCACGCTGGACGTACATATCCGCCGGCTTCGGAAAAAGCTAGATACTTGCAGCGATTGCATCGAGACGATCGTCGGCATCGGATATCGCTTTGCAGCACAAAAATGAGCGTTCTAGAGATCGCAAAAAATGTTTCCGGCCGCACACCTGCGCTTAATGTTCTGCAGGCAATGCTCGACGTTTCTCGCGAGGGCATGATGATCGTCGATGCACAGATGCGGATCGTTGCGGCAAATGAACCGGCGAATTCGACCTTTGCACGGCACGGCGGACAGCTCGAGCAGAAAAGGCTGAGCGAAGTGATCCGCGATCTGGCCTTGCACGAAGCCTTTGCCAAGGCGATCGAAGATCTCGAACCTTCTGAGATCAAAATGGATCTGATCGGTGCCGGACGCAAAAGTTTTGAGGTGCGTATCTCACCGATCAATTTTGAAGATACGCGCTACGCCATCGGGGTTTTCTACGATGTGACCCAACTTGAACGGCTGGAAAAGGTGCGTCAGGAATTCTTGTCGAATATCTCGCATGAGCTGCGTACACCGTTGACCTCGATAATGGCATTTGTCGAAACGCTCGAAGATGGAGCGATCGACGACAAAGAACACAACCGGCGGTTTTTATCCGTTATCCGGCGTAATGCAGAAAGGATGCATGAGCTGATCGCCGATATTCTGGAGCTTTCGATGATAGAGAGCGGTAATGTCTCGATCCAGTCGCAACCGGTACGGCTTTCGCAGCAGGTCGATGATCTTTTCGCCGCACTTTCGTCAAAGGCCGAACGCCGCGAGGTCAAATTGATCAATGAAGTGCCGGCGGATAAAAGGGTAACGGCAGACCCGATCCGGTTGGAGCAGATGCTTACGAATTTGATAGATAATGCGATCAAATTCAACCGCGTCGGCGGAGCAGTGACCGTTAGCCTGAAACAGACGCCTGTTAAAAATTCAATAACCGTTGCGGACACCGGGGAGGGGATACGTAATGAACACCTGCAGCGGATATTTGAACGCTTTTATCGAGCCGATCGGGGCCGCACAAGAGAGGTCGGCGGTACCGGCCTTGGCCTTGCTATCGTCAAGCATTTAGCGCGGCTGCACGGCGGAGAGGTAGGCGTTTCTTCCACTTTGAGCGAAGGCACCGCTTTTGTCATCGAATTGCCCGCCTGAAACCCGCTTTCTTAAACACCACCCTGAGCCGATACATTACCGCCCGCGCACTAAACCACTGATTCTGCTAAGGTTACCCATTTGCTTTAAAACCACTATATTTTGTGTTGACAAAGCAAGCATGCTACAATATAGTCTATATCCACTGCAAAGGGACGCTCTTTCTGAAAAAGACAGAAATCAGGATCTGCCCTCTCCGGACCTCGAACAACCGGCGGGCACATCTATCTAAAGACCCTTGTGGACATCGCCGTCCAATGCGGCATAAATCGGAGGAAGAATGGACAGTTTCAACGGACCCAACACAGCCGCAGCCAGACAAGAAGAAGTAACCCAGACCACCATGCAAGTAAGAAAAAGAAATGGTTCGTTGGAACCGGTCGATATCAACAAGATCGTGAGGGCAATATCACGCTGCTGCACCAATTTGCCGAATGTGGATGCTTTGCGCATTGCCACGAAGACAATCAGCGGGTTATATGACGGAGCGACGACCAAAGAATTGGATAAGTTGTCGATCCAAACGGCGGCCAGCCTTATTTTTGAAGAACCTGAATATTCACGGCTTGGTGCCAGCCTGCTCAATCAATACATTGAAAAAGAGGTTCGCAACCAAGAGATACATTCTTTCTCGCAATCGATCGCTTTTGGTGTAAAAGAAGGGTTGATCGCTCCGCGCGTCGTAAAATTTGTTTCAGAGAACAGCCGCAAGCTGAACGACGCTATAGATCAATCGCGCAACGAGCTGTTTGAATTTTTTGGACTTAGAACGCTATATGACCGATATTTGCTGAAAAATCCGGAAACGCGCGACGTGATCGAGACACCGCAATTCTTTTGGATGCGTGTTGCCTGCGGTCTTTCCGAATCGCCGGCCGAAGCCATTGAGCTGTATAGACTTTTTTCATCCTTAGAATATGTGCCGAGCACGCCGACGCTTTTCAATTCCGGCACTCGCCATGAACAGCTTTCGTCATGTTTCTTGCTTGATTCGCCGCAAGACAGCCTTGAGAGTATCTATAAAAAATACTCGGATGTGGCAATGCTTTCAAAATTTTCGGGCGGCATCGGCATCGCCTATCATCGGGTCCGTTCACAGGGTTCGCTCATTCGCGGAACCAATGGCCATTCGAATGGCATTGTGCCGTGGCTGAAGACCCTTGATTCTTCGGTTTCCGCCGTCAACCAGGGCGGCAAACGCAAGGGGGCGGCTTGTGTATATCTTGAAAGCTGGCATGCCGATATCGAAGATTTTCTGGAACTTCGAGATAACACGGGCGATGAGGCCCGCCGCACACATAACCTAAACATTGCCAATTGGATACCGGATATGTTCATGGAACGCGTACAGGCGGACGAGGTTTGGTCGCTTTTTGATCCAAAGACCGTGCCGCATTTTCCGGATCTTTACGGCGAGGAGTTTGAAAAAGCGTATGCAGCGGCAGAAGAAGCCGGTCTGTACGTCCGTCAAGTAAAGGCTCGCGATCTTTATGCTCGTATGATGCGAACGCTGGCTCAAACGGGGAACGGTTGGATGACCTTCAAAGATGCCAGCAATCTAAAATCGAACCAAACGGCGGATCCGGATAACGTAGTGCACCTTTCAAACCTGTGCACAGAGATCATCGAAGTTACGTCAGACAATGAAACTGCCGTCTGCAATTTAGGCTCGGTAAATGTTTCGCGCTATGTAAAGAACGGCGAGTTTGATTTCGAAAAGCTGCATCGAAATGTGCGGTTGGCCGTGCGGCAGCTCGACCGCGTGATCGATCTAAATTACTACGCCATTCCGAGTACCGCAGAATCGAATAGCCGCTGGCGCAACATCGGCCTCGGTTTGATGGGGCTGCAAGACGTTTTCTTTCAATTGCGGCTGCCTTTCGATTCTGAAGAAGCTCGCCGTATGTCTGCAAAGATCCAGGAAGAGATATATTATGCAGCACTAGATGCTTCAAGCGATCTTGCTCGTGAAAAAGGAGCTCATCCGGCATTTGCGGAAACCCGTGCCGCCCGTGGTGAACTGCAATTCGATTTTTGGGGCGTCGTACCGGAAGACCCGGAGAGATGGAACGCTCTGCGGGCCAAGATCAAAGAGGTCGGGCTTCGGAATTCGTTGATGATCGCGATCGCGCCGACGGCGACTATCGCCTCGATCGCCGGATGTTACGAATGCATCGAACCGCAGGTATCGAACTTGTTCAAACGCGAAACGCTGTCAGGCGATTTTGTGCAGGTCAATAAATATCTGGTCCAAGAATTGAAATCGGCGGGTCTATGGAACGACGGGATCCGCAATAAGATCAAATTGGCGGAAGGCTCGGTTCAGGACATCGCAGAGCTTTCGCCGGAGCTTCGCGAGATATACCGAACCGCCTGGGAAATACCGATGCGTTCCCTCATCGATATGATGGCCGACCGCGGGGCATTCATCGACCAATCGGCTTCATTGAACCTTTTCATGGAAAGCCCGAATATCGGCAAGCTTTCATCAATGTATATGTACGCCTGGCAAAAGGGCCTGAAGACCACGTATTATCTGCGTTCGCGGCCGGCAACCCGCATCGCCCAGGTCTCGGCCGCCGAAACGACCGCCGCTGCGACACCCGAACCGGAGGTCAAGGCCTATACCGATGAAGAAGCGTTGGTTTGCTCCTTGGAAAACCCGGAGGCTTGTGAGGCGTGTCAATAGACGCATTGTCCCATGAAATCAGAACAGATAGAGGAGCTTTTTAGATCGTTTGAAGCCGCCGCCATAGAATTCGATGGTATCGAATGTTGGAGTGCCCGAGAAATTCAAAAACTCCTGGGTTACAGCAAATGGGAAAACTTTGAGAAGGTTATTGATAAGGCCAAGATCGCTTGCAGTAATGCCGGGGAGCGTATTGAGGACCATTTTCCTGACGTCAGGAAAATGGTTGACATCGGCGATCAGGCTCTGTTTAATCTCTCGACGCAAACGTTCAAAAAAAAGTTGGGCGTTCCGGACAATCGTCCTGTTGCGGATTTTCTTCCTACAATAAGCATTAAAGCTAAAGACCTTTCTGCAGAAATGACAGGGTTAAATGTTAAGTCGAAAGATCTAAAAGGGCAAAGCAAGATCGAACGAGAACACATTGACAATAACTTGGCGGTTCGTAGAATGTTGCTCGAAAGAGCGATAGTGCCCGAAGATCTTCCGGCGGCTGAAGACGTTAAGAAGGTTCAGCGAAAATTGAAGACCGACGAAAGCAAGATACTAAAGACACCCAAAAAAAGATAAGGCTACACGATCTTAGCAAATGATCTGAGAAAACATACTGAGGCTGCCTGATCTTGGCGGCCTTTTCATTTTTTAGAGCAATATCGCATTGATACTTGATTTTTTCTGCGGTAAAACTATAATCAAATGTTCGTGGCTGGGTAGCTCAGCTGGTTAGAGCGCGGGATTCATAACCCCGAGGTCGGGAGTTCAAGTCTCCCTCCAGCCACCACTTCTTTATTTCTCCACCTAACATAAACAAGAGGTAAATTATTGCCACAGCGGCAAAGCGTGTAAAATCGAAGTATGCCTGCCGGAGTGTATTTGCACATTCCGTTTTGCGTGTCGCGATGCTCCTATTGCGATTTTGCGACGGATGTCTATCGCGATCAAGATGCTGTCGAGCGCTATGTTAAAGCTCTTTGCCGCGAGATCTCTGCTTTCGATGAAAGCGGAATTGCCGTCGACACGATATATTTCGGCGGGGGAACGCCGTCGCTTCTATCGCCGTCGCAATTGGAAACGATATTCAAAGATCTGCACAATAAATTTGCTGTAGCCGACGGAGCAGAGATAACGCTGGAAATGAACCCGGCGACGGTTACCGCAAATACGTTAAAGGAATACCGGAAGCTTGGGATCGATCGGGCGAGTTTCGGTGTTCAGACGTTTGACGACACGGAACTTCGCCGCTTGGCCCGCGGACACGATTCGGCAGATGCACTTGAAACATACCGGATCTTGCGCGAAACGGGATTTGATAACGTAAGTTTTGATCTGATCGGCGGGCTGCCGCGACAGACGATGGGCGATTGGGAACGCAATCTGGAAAAGGCGATAGCGCTTTCACCGGAACATATATCTCTTTATTTGCTTGAGGTGCACGCCGGGACGCCGCTGGCGGAGCAGATAGCCTCCAAACGCCAACCGCATCCGGATGACGAATTGGCCGCGGCAATGTATGAGACAATGCTGCAGATCTTAGGCGAAGCCGGCTATACGCAATATGAGATATCGAATTTTGCCGTTAAGGGGCGAACGTCGCGGCACAATTCTAAATATTGGCGTTTGGAACCTGTTTACGGCTTCGGAGTTTCAGCCCATTCTTTTGACGGCCGCCAGCGCTACGCGAACGGGCGTGTGACGGCCGACTATTTGGACAAAATAGAAAGCGGCAATAGCGCTGAGGAAATGCGAGAAGAAATAAATGCCGCATCCGAATTCATTTTTCTGGGTCTGCGAATGGCAGAAGGCATCTCGCTTTCCGCTTACAAGGAAAGATTCGGAAGGGAATTGTCCGAGGAATTTTCAGTAGAATTGGTCGAGCTGCAGGAAAAAAAGCTGGTCGAATTGGCAGGAAATAATCTTCGGCTGACTCAGGCCGGTATGCTGTATTCGAACGAGGTTTTTACTTATTTTGTATAGAACGGAGAAGGTTTATGAATAAGATCAGAAATGCCGTGCCGCTGCTTGCCGCTGCCATTCTATTAATGGCTCTGACAAGCGCCGCGCAAACCCGCAATTTTGCACAATGGGATAACGACATGAAGGCGTTTGCGGCTGATGATGCCAAGGCACCGCCTCCGAAGGGCTCCATTTTGTTCATTGGAAGCTCTTCGATCCGAATGTGGGCAACACTCGCCGCAGATTTCCCGGATAAAAAGGTGATAAATCGCGGTTTCGGCGGTTCGCAAATAGCGGATTCAACCCACTTTGCAGAACAGATCGTTTTTCCTTACGAGCCGAAAATGATAGTGATGTACGCCGGCGACAATGACCTGCAGGATGGGAAAACCCCTCAACAGGTGTTTGACGATTACAAGGCCTTTGTCGAAAAGGTGCGCACAAAGCTGCCGAAAACACCTATCGCGTATATCGCGATCAAACCGAGTCCGTCTAGAGCTGCTCTGATGCCAAATGCAAAGATGACCAACAATTTGATAAGAGAATATTCGACCAAAAAGAGAAAACTCGCATTCATTGATATCTACACGCCGATGCTCGGTACGGACGGACAGCCGCGAAAAGAGCTTTTTCTAGCCGATAAGCTGCATATGAACGCCCAAGGATATGCTCTGTGGAAAGGGGTCGTCGCAAAATATCTGAAATAGACGGATGAGAACATTCATTTTTATATTCGCAATAGCGGTGCTGGTGAGCGGTGTAGCCGCTCAACCGCTGCCGGAGCCGGAAAGAGAGTTTCGGGCCGCCTGGATAGCGACCGTGGACAACATTGACTTTCCGACCCGCAAAGGCCTTTCGACGCAGCAGCAGAAAGAAGAGCTCGCCGCAGCAGTAAGGTTGGCGAAAGATCTCAGGTTGAATGCTCTGATCTTTCAGGTACGGCCAATGGCAGACGCCATATACAGGTCCGAACTGGAACCATGGTCGGAATTTCTGACGGGTTCGATGGGCAAAGGGCAAGATCTCGATCCGCTCGAGTTTCTCGTTGCTGAAGCGCACCGGCAAGGGATCTTGGTCCATGCGTGGTTCAATCCTTATCGAGCATATCACCCCGCTGCAAAAACCGTCTCTGATACACATATCTCAAAAACGAGGCCGCATCTTGTACACCCATACGGCAAGTATTTGTGGATGGACCCAACCGATGCTGAGGTGCAAAAGCATAGTCTTGCGGTGATATTGGATGTTGTAAAGCGCTATGACCTAGACGGGGTTCATTTCGATGACTATTTCTATCCGTATCCAGAAGCGGACGCCGCCGGCAAGGATATTGATTTTCCCGACGATAAGAATTGGATCGGATACAACAAAACTGCAGCGGCAAACCGGGGTAGCGATAAACAAAATAAAGCCCCGCTCGGTAGGGATGATTGGCGGCGGGCTGAGGTAAACCGGTTCATTGAAACCGTTGGAGCTGAGATCAGGAGAATAAAGCCGCAGATAATGTACGGAATTTCTCCGTTCGGTATTTGGCGCCCGATGCCGGATAAAAACATCAAAGGGCTTGACGCATACGCCAAGCTATATGCAGATTCGAGAAAATGGCTGCAGGATGGGACCGTCGATTATCTGGCGCCTCAACTTTATTGGGAAACGGCGCGTGAGGGGCAGAGCTTTCCGGTGCTGCTCGATTGGTGGCGCTCGCAGAATACAAAAAAGCGCCACATTTGGCCGGGCATCGCCGCTTATCGTATCGGTTCTACGGACACCTTCAGTTCGGGGGAAATAGCTTCACAAGTCAATCGCACCAGAAAGGATCCCTTGACGAGTGGCACAATATATTTTAGCTTCCGATCATTGCGAACGGATATGGGCGGCATTCAAGAGCGTTTGAAAGGAGAAGTTTACCGCCGCAATGCAATCGTGCCCGTTTCTCCATGGAAAGATCCCCGGCGGCCACCGGGCCCGCAGGTGAAGATCAAGCACGAAAACGACAAGGTCTATGTTCGATGGGAACCACGGCCCGGAGAAGCCGCATTTTGGTACATCGTTTACGTCAAGGACCGCACGGGCTGGAACTATTCGATCGTGCCGGCAACGGAAAATTCGGCTGTTTTCTCAAAAAGCCGCGGCATAGAGAAGATCGAGATCAAGGCGGTAAGCCGTTTAGGAGCGATCAGCCGCTGACACCGGTTTGCAGATGTGTACGGGCCTCCCACAACTCTGGATAGAATTTTTTCGACAGCGTTGTCATCAAATAGCCAACACCATCCGAACCGCCCGTTCCACGCTTCATTCCCATCATGCGTTCGACCATTTGGATATGGTTGTATCGCCACGAAACGATCAATTCGTCGTGTTCTATTAAGAGATCCTGCATATTATAAAGGTCGGGGTACTTTTCAGGGTTGGTCAAGATCTCAACGGTTGCCTTTACTCTCTCTTCATGGCTCTGAACAGCTAAGCCGTTGCGGCCGACCAATTGCCAGAAAACGTCTGCCAGCGAGGGTTGGGAAAGCCGCTTGGTCAACCGTTCGGTTGCCAGACGATCGTCCTTGAAAGCACTTAATATCCTTTCATCCTTCGCGCCGGAAAGGAATTCGATCTCGCGAAACTGCATTGATTGAAATCCGCTGGCCGGATTTAGCCGGTCGCGGAATTCAAGAAAGCCGATCGGGGCCATTGATTCCAAAATGTGGATCTGAGTTACGAGGATGCGTTCGATGGAAATAACGCCTCTCAACGCATGATTTGCCCGAAACATCCGGCCTTCGTTCATCCAATCAACCGTCGCATCCAGTTCGTGCAGCACCTGCTTGAACCACAATTCGTAAGTTTGATGAATGATAATAAACAACAGTTCATCGTGGCTTGCCGGTTCGGAAAGCGGGTCCTGCAGTTTGATCAGATCGTGAACCTTGAGATATTCATTGTACGAAAGCGGGATCTGCGGTTGGTTGTGCTCAGTCATAACAAATTACTGGAAATATTTGAGGATTCAAGCTTTATCATCCCGTAAAGCGATGGTTTGTGTCAATTTTCACTTTTTTGATAAAAAAGAAGAATTATCTTGACACCAATTCAAAATGCGGTTAAATTCTCTTTCGTTAACCAAATCTCGTAATAAATTGATACAGTCTTGCGGTTTAAGTGCTGGCGGTGCTTTGGGTTAAATGCACAACCCCTACACGGTTTATTTGTGCTTTGGTCTCGACTGATACATCAAGCGGTTTTTGCGGACAATATGCGTCCGCAGGTCTTGTTTTTTCAAACAGGATCGCTCTAGTTCTTTATTAAAAGTAGTATTTGCAGGAGGAAGTTAAGAAAATGGCTAGATCTGTTGGATTGGTCAAATGGTTCAATAACGCAAAAGGTTACGGGTTCATCGAAAAACCCGGAGAGCAGGACATATTCGTTCACTATTCTTCGATCTCAGGTGACGGATATAAAACGTTGATCCAGGGGCAGGAAGTAGAATACGAATTAACAGATGGGCCAAAAGGGCCGCAGGCCGAAAATGTTTCGGTGCCCGACGGCGGGTATCAGATGAACTGATCCTTAAATGATCAAGAAAAAATGGCGCCGGCGAGGAGATCGCGGCGTCGTTTTGGTTGAATGCAGATCAAATTAATTCTTCGCCACGGGCTTTCAATGTTCGACGCCAAAGTTCGCGATAAGACGTAAATTTTGCAAGGAGCGAATTGAGCTGATAACGCTGTGCAAAACTTAGCGAACGATTATCGGAAATCCGTTTGATATTCGATTCAAGCCGAGCCCGAGCTTCCAAAGGAGGACGTTTTGTAGCGCCATTGAAATAGATGTCGAATTCGATCTTTAGGCGGCGAACATCGTCTTCGAGACGAGAAAGCTCTTTTTCAATATTGGCCGTTTCTTCCTGTTGGCGGTTTTGGTTACGGTATAGACGGTTTCCGATTGGCTGCATACTAAATAAAAAAAGGCGAGAAAGGATAAATGTGGGATCGGGGCGAAAGATATTACCCATTAAAATATACATTCATTCGCCATAGCTTTCCAGATTTCATGCAGTTCGCCGGGCAAAATCTTGCATGAATTGTGCCAACCGCTCCGCTCCTTCTTTAGGAAAAGCATTGTAGATCGACGCCCGAATACCGCCGACCGAACGGTGACCGGCAAGGCCGCTCATGCCAAGAGCTGCGGCTTCGCGGCAGAAGCGGCGTTCAAGTTCTTCGGAACGCAAGCGGAACGTGATATTCATCATAGACCGAGCGCCGATATCGGCATGTCCCTGATAGAATCCATCGCTGTCGTCCAATGCTTCATAGATAATTGCTGCTTTTGCTTTGTTGACGACCTCCATCGAAGCTACACCGCCCTGCTGCTGCAGCCATTTACAAACGAGGTCGATCAAGTAAATGCCCCAAGTGTTCGGCGTGTTTACCATAGAATCGTTGTCGGCGATCTTTCGCATATCAAGCAAAGAGGGCAGGCCTTCGGGAACACGCTCGAGCATTTCGTCGGTCACGACGACGACCGTGACACCGCTGGGCCCGATATTCTTTTGTGCGCCGGCATAGATCAGATCGTACTTTGATACATCGATCGGTTTCGACAAGATGTTCGAAGAAGCATCACACACAACGGGACTTCCGCGGCCGTCAAGATCATATTTGAATTCGACGCCTTCGATAGTTTCGTTCGAGGTGTAATGTATGTAAGCGGCATCTCCGGAAAGATCAATATCTTCAGCGGCCGGGACGCTTCGATAGCCGCTGTCTTTAGTCGAAAGAACAACATTGGCGGTGCCGAGCTTTTTTGCTTCGAACACGGCCTTTTCACCCCACACCCCGGTGACGACGAAATCAGCATGGCCGCCGGCGGGCAGAAAGTTCATCGGTATCATTGAGAATTGAAGCGTCGCCCCGCCTTGCAGGAAAAGAACGCGGTAGTTTTGCGGCAGCCCGAGCAGTTCGCGAATGCCGCTTTCAGCCGAAGCAAGAACGCTTGCGAATTCGGACGAACGATGGCTGATCTCCATTACGCTCATTCCGATGCCGTTGAGCGATATAAGTTCGGCCTGTGCCTGAAGCAGGACCGGTTCCGGCATAACCGCCGGCCCCGAACTGAAGTTGTAAATTCTTTCCAGCATTTAATTTGTAAAAATTCTGCTGCGTTCTATCGATTCCACGCCAAGCCGCTGCGCAGGCGAAGCAGCGTACGTTCGAGGCCGATCACTTCGAAGACCGAAAGCATAGACGGGCCGACAGCAACGCCGGTTAAGAGCGTGCGGGCACCATTCATGATAACGCCAAGCTTGGTTTTCTTTTCGGCGGTAAAAGCCTTTACCACGTGTTCGATATTCGCCTCGTTGAAGACGAATCTGCCGTTGGCCGTACGGATCAATGTCGGTTCCTCGCTGTCCGGATCGAGATCTGTCAATGCGGCCGGAGCATCCTCAAATTCTGCTTGAAAACGATCTGCCAACTCAGGCATCCATCGCTGCAAGTCGGGAAATTTCGTAAGATTTTTGGCTACGGCTGAGGCATCGAAATCAAAATCTTCGCTGAAATAAGCACGCCCTTGTGATGAGAAATCCTTCAACGTAAAGAAACGGGAGCGGATAAGGTCAACCGTGCGAACATACCAGTCGTAGCCGCCGACCTCCGGAAGCTCAAAGGCTCGAGCGGCGGCTCGTTCTTCGGCTCCGGTAAAAACCGCCGAGCTTTCTGTCGAATCCATGATCGATGTCAAAGCCCGCCCTTCCGGTTCGTATTCTTCGCGCCACAGCTTGGCGGTGCGAAGCTCCGACCTGACGAACGGGAGCAATTCGTGGAGCGGCATAGACCGGATGTATTCGGCATTCATCCAGATCGCTTTGTCGTCCGTCCATTTTCGCGGATCGTTCTCGGAAAAATTAAAAACAGCGTTTGAACGATGAATACCTTCGAGCGAGAATTTTTCGATCAGCTCCGGCATTGAGTATATTTCTTGTTCTTCGCCGGCCGACCAACCCAGCAAGGCCAAAAAATTACGAAATGCGGCGGCCAAAAAACCGGCATCACGATAGGTGGTCATTGAAACGACCTCGCCGTGTTTTCGTTTTGATAGTTTTCCCTTATTTGGGGCTAAGATCAGCGGCAAATGAGCAAAGGCCGGGGGCCTTTCGCCGAGAGCCTCGTAGATGAGGATCTGTTTATGAGTATTGGTCAAATGGTCTTGGCCGCGGATGACGTGGGTGATCGCCATTTCGATATCGTCGCAAACGACAGCTAAATTATAGAGCGGATGTCCATCGGAGCGCAGCAGTACGAGATCTTCCGTGTCGGCATGGGCACGTTCCTGCAGTCCGTAAACTCCATCTAAAAAACTGGTCTTGCCATCCGGCGATGCCCAATCGCTAGGAGAACCGTTGTCGGGCACCTTAAGCCGAATGGCGAATGGTTCGCCGGCCGCGGCGCGCTCCTCGCTTTCTTTGATCGAAAGGCTGCGATAAGGGTTGTCGCGCATATCCTTGTCGCCGCCTTGAGCGCGGGCGCGCTCTTTGATCGCTTCTTTTACGTTTGCATCTGAAGGCTGTTCTTTGGGTGTAAAATCTCGATATGCCTTGCCCTCAGCCAACAGCCGCAAGGCAGCATCTCGATGCTTTTGAGCATTGTCGGATTGAAAGACGATATCTTCGTCGTGTTCAAGCTGCAGCCACGCGAGCCCGTCCAATATTGAGCGGGTCGATTCCTCAGTAGAACGAGCAATATCGGTATCTTCGATGCGCAAAAGAAATTTGCCGCCGGTGTGCCGGGCAAATAAATAATTGAAAAGTGCCGTCCGGGCAGAGCCGATATGCAGATAACCGGTTGGCGAAGGTGCAAATCTAACGCGTGTGACCATAAGAAACGATTTTTACGCAAACGAAAACATTTCGCAAAGCCGCTTCACCGCTTAGACTTTTTTGAGTGCCGTTTTCAATTCGTCTATTTGGGTAGAAAGCTGATCTATCTTTTTCAAGATCTGGTGTCTGAAATGCTCGTCGATCGTCTCGCCTTTTCCTTCGACAAAGAATTCACCGTTTGGGTCGATAATGCATTTTTCCAGATCCGCGGCGCTTTCGTAACCTTCTTTATGTGCCACCACATCCAGGTCTTCGCGGGTCAGTAATTCGCGTCGCAAAGCGTTCTCTTCGATCCGCCCTCTGCTGATAAGAGAGCGAGAACCGCCTTCGATCATCTTTTCGATCAGCGGATGGCGGTATTTTGCGATCGCCAATGCGCGGTTGGCGAAAAGAAGGGTGATGACGCCGACCGCTCCGCCAATAACAGAAGTATCTTCGCCGATAATGGCGTTTTGGACCGTATTTGAAACAAGCAGCAGCAAGACGAAATCAACAGGATTGAGCTGGGCGATCTCTCGCTTGCCCAAAATTCGGAAAAGAAAGATCAGCAATCCGTAGATCAATAAAGGGCGAACGATCTTTTCAAAATAGCTGATCTTTTCCTGGTCAAGCATGAACATGTTCGACCAGCCCCAGTCGAAAAGGAAAAACGCGAGATCGGGCATTGAGTTACATCTCCTTTAATAAGGTCTATTTCGAATATGATATCTAAAAACGAGTTTGGTTGATCTTTAAAATATACGGGGGCTTATGTGGTTTGCTCCGCCCGCGTTAAAACAGCTGGTAGGATCGAAAAATAGGAAGTACAGAAACGAAAAAACCGCCGAGCATATCATACGGGCGGTTTTAGGAAAAATCTTTGTAATGGCGGAGACGACAGGATTCGAACCTGTGAAGGGCTTTTGACCCTTAACGATTTAGCAAACCGCCGCTTTCAGCCGCTCAGCCACGTCTCCGCTCGTGCCGAAAGGCACGATACTAATTCTAGCCGAAGGGCAAACTTTGTCAAGTTGAGCGCATCACAGAAAGCATCGCGGCAAAATGGGCCGCTTGACACGCTTGATTTTTATCGCGAAAATATGACGGTCTTTCGTAAAAGCTGAATTTCCGGCTAGTAAAGGTAACCGCAGAGGTTTGAACTTGATCGCAGATGAATTTTCCTGAAGCCGCTCAAAAATGGATCGGGTCACTAATGGCATTGATCGCTGTGCTTAGCACCGCGGGCGTTTCTGTTTCCGCTGCCTCGAGCATAGTGATCGAAAACCGCTCGAACCTGGCGGTGATCAAGGGCGTGATTCGCGACAGCGGAGGAAAACCGATAGCCGATGCGACCGTGGCATTTTTTCATATTGGTTCGACAAAGGTTCTAAAGCAAGTGCAATCGGCGGCAGACGGAAGTTTTTTGGCGAAGATATTGCCGGGAACATATTCGGTATTGGCGGTCGCCGAAGGCTTTAATCCGGTGACGTTGAATTCTGTTGAGGTTGCGCGGGCCGCTCAGCTTAATTACGGTTTCAAGCTTGAAAAGGCCGGCAGCGGCCGAACACTTCCGGAAAAGCGGCTTGACCGCAACAACCCGAAATGGGCCATCCGTTCCGCCCAGACATCTCGTTCTATTTATCAGAATACGGAAACTGCCAATTCTACGACCGGCAATCTTGAGATCCGCGAAGAAGCTCCGGTCGGTGAAGAAGATATAGCCAAGCGTCCGACCAAAGCGGTCGTTGAAACCTATTTTGCTTCGCATAGTTCGGGGCCTTTCACGGGGGTGAACGCAGCGGCCCTGGTGCCGCTTGGCGAAGATGCTGAAATAATAGTAGCCGGGCAAGCAGGATTTGGTCGAAATGCGCCGCAAAGATTCGAAACTCGTCTAAAGCTGCGTCCAACTAACCGGCATCAACTGCGGCTTAACACTGCGTTCGGCAAATTGGCCTCGCTCGAATCCGCATCGGGCGACCGGACCTTGAGCCAAGTTTCGGTGCAAGCCCTTGACGAATGGAATGTTCGTGAAGGATTGATCGTCGTGTTCGGCGTTGATTATTCGCAGTTCTTTGGTGTTGGCCATGACCTTGTGATCAGCCCGCGGCTTGGCCTGCAATACGACATTGATTCGAAAACACGCTTTCGCAGTGCGTACACGACCCAGACCGAAGAGCGTTCTTGGAGCCGAGCCTTGGAACTCGAAGGCGACACCATAGCATTTCGCGAGCCGGTATCGATGCAGGACATCTTCATCGAAGACGGAAAGGCGAAGATGAATCGCAGCAGCCGTTTGGAATTTGGGGTGGAAAGAGTGCTCGATAACAATTCGAGCATTGAAGCCAATGTTTTTGTAGATACGACCTTTGGCCGAGGGGTGAGCATGGTTGGTATGCCGTTTCTAGCGTCGGCCGAGTTGAACGAATTTACTGTCAACCAGCAAGGTAATGCTCAGGGCCTCCGCTTGGTTTACACACGTCGTTTGAACGGGATGTTTTCCACCACCGCCGGATTCAGCTTCGGTTCGGGGCAAAGGTTATCTGAGAAAGGACTTGAAGATACCGCCGATCTGTTTCAGCAAGGCTTTTTTCAAACGTTTTTCGGACAGGTCGAAGCAGACTTGAAAACGGGAACGAACATCAAAACTATCGTCCGCTTTTCACCGGAGGCGACCATCTTTGCGATCGATCCTTTTCAGGGCAGGCTGGCAATATACGACCCCAGCTTAAGTTTGTTGCTGACGCAAAATCTACCCAATCTAGGCCTGCCCTTCCAAGCTCAAGCGATGGTTGATGCGCGAAATATCTTCGGAGTGCAGCCGAGCGTTCAGGGTGAGAACGGCACGCTTCGCTTCAATGGTCAACAAAGAATGATCCGCGGCGGCATACTGGTTCGTTTTTGATCCGGGCTTTCTTTTTGGCACCATTTCGGCGACCACATTTCCTATTAACAATCAGACGAAAACGCGGGAGCCGCGAATGGAGTTTTCCGTGTCAACGCATTCGAAGATTTTTTCCAAAAACTTGGAGACTCTGCGAAAATGTGAATCTCTTCGTCGCGTACAATATAGAACTTAAGTCGAATGCGGCTAGAAGCCTTGTTTTTGCAACGCTTAGCGAAGTAGAGGGCGGGACCTCCACATTGGAACACATTTTGCGTAAAACTGGTCGGTTTAGTTTGCCTTATTCTAAAGATGATCGGAAAGGGATTTACAAGCTTGAGTTTGATATGGCTGGTCGTAACGGTTTTGCTTGTTGCGGGAGCGGCTCTCAACCTCTCTCAAAGGGCTTCGCATGAACTTCCGCCGACCGATGGAGTGCTATGGGTCCAGCGGGACGACGGGATATATGCGGCGAAAGTAACTCCTGGTATGGCTGCCGCACGGGCCGGTATCTCCACGGGCGACAGACTTTATACGATCAGCCTGGACGGTCAGAATTTTGACGAGGTCACCTCTGCCGCAGACGTGCCGATGTATTTGGATGCGGCGGGCGTTGGCGGTTCGCTGACATATTTTTACGAAAAGACGTCTTATAAGATCTCAGACAGGTTCTATTACGCCGACCTAAAAAATATAGACACCCTGCCGCGATGGACGGCTTCGATCGTCTTTCTCACACTCGTCGGATTTGTGTGGTTGGCGGTTGGCCTGTTCGTACTGTTCAAACAAGGCAGCCGTTCACCATTTGTACTGCATTTTGCAACCATCTGTGTAGCGGCATTTGTTTTTCACGTTTACCATTCGATCAATTTAGGCCAAGACCTCGACCTGGCCATCAGTTTGATCGACGATATTGCTTTTGCCTTCTTTGTCCCGCTGTTTCTCCATTTTTGCCTGCGCTATCCGGTACACAGCCAAGTCATCGATCAAAAGCCGTGGAAGACCTATGCCCTTTATGTCCCGGCGGCGGTAATGGCGTTAGTTCTCTTAGTATTGACACTGGGACAATTGGTGCCGATCAATGCCGTCGCCAGCAGCATTCGCGAAATTACCGCTTCGACGAAGATATTCCCATTTCTTAATAGAGCTCTTTTATTGCATTTTGTGATCGGTATTTCGGCCGGTGCCGGCTTGCTGATCTGGCGATATGCGACGAGCAAACAGGCTTTGGTTCGTCAAAGACTTAAATGGGCGATGGCGGGAACGGTGGCTTCGGTGATCCCGATCGTCGTTTTCCAGGCCGCTAAATGGATCTTTTACATTCCTGAAGATACTTTAGCGACGGCCGTAACGACCCTGCCGCTGGCTCTTATCCCGCTCAGCTTTGGACACTCTGTGGTTCGTTATCGGCTAATGGACGTCGATGTTGTTGTCCGCCGCGCATTGGTATATGCGATGACGACCGTGGCGATCGCCATGATGATCGGAGCCGTAGCCCTGGTATTGGTGATCCTGATCCGGGTTGACGGAAATCTGTCAACGACGGAGATCGCATTGCGTTCCTTGATCGCGATCGTGGCAATGGCGGCCATTGTGCTGTTAAGCGAACCGCTGAAGAACTTCCTTCAGCAGCGAGCAGACCGTTTCTTTTATGGCGAACGCTATGACCTCCGCAATGGGCTGTTGGATTTCGGCCGCACCCTTTCCGCCACCACGGCGATGGAACCGTTGCTCGAAGCCTTGATCGGCCGTTTAAAACAAGTGCTGGACGTTGAAAAGGTGGCTGTTTTTATTGAACGATCGGCGGGAAGCGGGCGATATATCGTTGCGAGATCGGCCGGGTTGAGTGAAGAATTTCGAATTCCGGCCGATTTCAAGACAATGGTGCGACAAAAATCTGCTGATAAAGGTATTGTCAGGGCCGACGAGATCTTTTTACGGGATATGGATGACGATGACGCCGGCGAACGTCAGCCATTGCGGCAAGAATTGCACTATTTTGTTCCCTGTGTCGTCCGCAGCAAGATGGTAGCTGTGATCGGGCTCGGCCGTGCAAGCGACGGTTCATTGCTTTCTTCGGAAGATCTGGAGATCCTGCGAACGGTTTCGGGGTACATTGGCGTAGCCATCGAAAACAGCCGGTTGTATCAAGAACAACAGGCCCATGTGCAGGAAATGGCCCTGCTTAAGGAATTCAATGAATCGATCGTTGAATCGGTCAATGTCGGGTTGCTGGCCGTTGATGAAGATGGGATCATCATCCGCAGTAATTCGCCGTTTGAGGATATGATGGGACTCGACCGAGAGTCAGTGATCCACCGAACGATCGAAGACATCTTTGATGACAGTTTTGCTCAGAATATCGCGAACATCCTTGGTAAATCTAAGTGGCACCTGACAGAAGTGCGCAATGCCTATAAATTGCATACCTATGACCACCGCGGCCAGTCTCTTATTCTGAATGTCGCGGTTGCTCCGCTGCGTTCGGTTTCGAAAGAGCAGACCGGGGCAATTGTTATCTTCGAAAATGTAACCGGCCGCGTCAAACTTGAAGAATCTTTGCAGCAAAGCGAAAAGCTTTCAAGTATCGGTTTGCTGGCGGCGGGCGTCGCCCACGAAGTCAATACTCCGTTGACGGGAGTTTCCAGCTATACGCAGATGCTGCTGGGGATGATACCCGAGACGGATCCGAAGCATGCGCTGCTGGAGAAAATGCAGCGACAAACAGACCGGGCAACGAACATTGTCGGGAATCTGCTCAATTTTTCACGTACCGGAAATGCTGTAGAGGCGGCGGAGATAGACATCAATAAACTGCTAAACGATACGCTTCAATTGCTTGAGCCTCAACTTCGCCAGTCGAACATTGAGATAGTGAAAGATTATGCCAAAAAGCCGCCGAAGATCACTGCGAATTTTGGCAAGCTGCAGCAGGTGTTCACCAATTTGATCCTTAATGCCCGCGATGCGATGTTCGGCGGCGGCAAGATAACGTTGACAACAACGGTCAGCGGAGAAGATGGTGAAGAGGTCATAATAGAGGTCATTGATACCGGTGAAGGAATATCTTCGGAAAATTTGAATAAGATATTCGACCCATTCTTTACGACAAAGGGGGTGGGCAACGGCACCGGGCTGGGGCTGGCGGTTTCTTACGGCATCGTACAGGAACACGGCGGCACAATAGAGGCCTTTAGCGAAAATGGATCCGGCACTACATTTCGCTTGAACTTCCCGGCCAGCGGGCGCCAGCGCCAACGGGCTGTCAGCTAATTTATCTGCGTGTTATTTCCCCGCCAATTCACCTTTCCCAACAAAAAAGTGGCGAAAAACGCTATGAGCATGATCGCAGCGGCGGTTCCGAATGTCCTTAAAATTGTTGACGGATCGATCTGATCAGCGGTATTGTTCAGCAAAATTCCGCCAATAGAAGGGCCGATCGCGCGTGCCAAACTGGCACCGGACTGCAGAACTCCGAGCGTACGGCCTTGTTCGTGCTCATCAGCCGTCTTTGAAGCCAGACTGGTCAGGCTGGGCGAGGCGAGCGAATTTCCAAGGGCGAGGAGTGCGGTGACGATCAGCAGAGCGGTCAATCCGCCGACGGTTGGTCCTATAAAAGGGATCGCAATGAGGGTTCCGGACATTAGCAGGCAGCCTGCCGTGACCAGCAGCGGTTCACCAAGGCGGCGGGCGAGCGGGCCGAACAATATGCCCTGAGCGACAACCGCAATGACTCCGACGAAAACGAAAATGTAGCCATTCTGCTCAGCGGTGTAGCCAAATCGTCGAGCGGTATATAGAACGTACGCGTAGGTCATGATCGAAAATGCGGTGACGAGCAGAAAATAGATCAAGTTTATGACTCGGAATTCCGCATTTTCCAGTGATGCCAAGAATGCCGCAACGCGACTGCGTTTTTCAGCCGGGGCGTTCATTTGACCCGGGGTTAAAGATTCGGGAAGGATCAGGTACAGTGCAATAGCGTTGAGCAAAGAGAGCCCCGCGGCAAAATAGAATGGAACGTGGATGCCGTATTTGCTCAAGATGCCGGTTAAAGCGGGCCCGATGATGAAACCCAAGCCAAATGCCGCCCCGAACAACCCCATTCCCTTCGCCCGATTTTCACGTGTCGTGACATCGGCGATATAGGCTTGCGCCGTCGAAATGTTGCCTCCGGTAATGCCGCCGATAATTCGCCCGACGAAAACAAGCGTTAATGTTTCGGCAAAACCGATCACAAAATAGCCGACCGCTGAACCCAGGATGCTGATGAAAAGGATCGGCCGCCGTCCGTATCTATCAGAAAGCCGGCCCAATACCGGCGCGAAAAAGAATTGCATCCACGAATAGATCGACACCATCAGCCCGATCTGAAATGGCGTCGCACTGAAAGGTGGCGTATCGGCATAGAAAGGTAAAAGCGGTATCACCATACCGAAACCGACGAGGTCGATGAAAACCGTTACAAAAATGATGATCAATGGTGTGGTAAAGAACCTATTGTTCGGCTGTGGCTCGTTCATACGTCCGGTGGCGAAAATGTATTACTCAACAAAATATAGTAAGATTAGAACTTAACACTTCGATGGAGTTTGCAAAAGTAATGCTGAAAGTACCCTTCCGCACAGCCGTTTTCTTGCTGTTTGCGGCCAGTTTCTTTATGTATCAGGAAACATTCGCTAAAACTGCGAGCGACCCGGTCCAAGCGGGCCCGGATATCGCCTATTCTGTTTCAATGTCACAGCCGTGGACGCATTTGCTTGAGGTCGAAATGCGTATGAAATGGCAGCGAATGCCCGCAAACACAGAGCTAAAAATGCCCGTGTGGACGCCGGGCAGCTATCTTATCCGCGAATATGCCCGCCACGTGCAGGATTTTGCTGTAAAGAATGCGGCGGGAGCCGAACTTAAATGGGAAAAGACCAACAAAAATACGTGGAGCATAGCCAGCGGCGGAGCTAAAGAGATCATTGTCACTTACCGTGTGTATTCGAACGAATTGACCGTGCGTACGAACGAATTGAACGATGAGCACGCTTTTTGGAACAACGGCGCATTGCTAATGTTTCCGAAAGGGCAGATAAACTCGCCTTCGACAGTCACTGTGCGGCCATACGGAAATTGGAAGGTTGCCACCGGGTTGCCAAAGACCGGAACACCCAATACTTTCAGGGCTGAAAATTTCGACGTGCTTTATGATTCTCCGTTCGAAATAAGCAATTTCAAAGAGACATCTTTTGCGGTTCAAGGCGTTCCCCACCGTTTGGTCATAACCGGCGAAGGCAATTACGACATCAAACAGATCGCGATAGATACGGCGAAGATCGCAGAAGAAGCATATAAAATATTCGGCGAAATGCCGATGAAAGACTATACGATCATTGTCAATCTCCGCGGCGGCGGCGGGCTTGAACACTTGAATTCGACCGCATTGCAATGGAATCGTTTCGGTTTTCAGCCTAGAACGCGTTATGTAGGGTTTCTCGGCCTTGTAGCTCACGAATATTTTCACCTATGGAACGTCAAAAGGATCCGGCCGGATGCTTTGGGCCCTTTTGATTACGAAAACGAGAACTACACCAAGCTTCTCTGGGTCGCCGAAGGGATGACGGCCTATTACGAAGCGGTCTTGCTGCGGCGGACGGGTTTGATCAGTGCGGAAGACCTGTTGGAAACCAAAGCCGGAATGATCAAGCAATTGCAGACCCGGCCCGGCCGCTTTCAGACCAGTCTGGAAAGCGCAAGTATCGATGCTTGGATCAAATATTATCGCCAGGATGAAAACGCGATCAACAATCAGATCTCATATTACGACAAGGGCGAGATCGTAAATATGCTGCTGGATGTATCCATCCGCACCGCCTCCGGCGGGCAGCGGTCATTAGATGATGTGCTGCGTTCGCTGTACACCGATTTTTACAAAAAGAACCGGAATTTTTCGCCGGCCGATTTTCAAAAAGCAGCCGAAAAAGCCGCCGGTAAAAGTTTGGAAGAATTTTTCGCGAAATATGTGCGCGGCGTGGAAGAATTGGATTATGCCGGCATATTAGGTCCGGTGGGAATCGATGTCGAAATGAGTAGGCCTAATGAGAACAAGGCCTATCTGGGGGCGGACCTCGTCGAAGAAGCGGGCCGGCTGCGGGTTCGTTCGCTGCCCGCCGGAACACCCGCTTATGAACAGGGTTTGAACACGGAGGATCAAGTTGTGGCAATTGATGGTTTTCGTGCTTCAATGAGTTTTTTGCAGAGCTATCTCGGCGAAAAGCGTCCCGGCGATACGGTGAAGCTAACTGTCTTTCGTTTTGATCAGCTTCGCGAAATGCCTTTCATTTTGGGAGGTGATATGCGGCCGGATTATAAATTGAAAAAGGTGAGCAACGCGTCGCCAGAACAGAAAAAACTGTATCAGGGGTTCCTATCGGAAGAGCTTTAAATTTGCCGTCATGAGTTACCAAAAATTGATAACACCGCTTTTGATCGCGACAGTTTTCACAGGAGCATGTCAAGATCACCCCCCAGCGACGCAGCCGACCATCAGCTACGAAATGCCCGCGAGCTTGGCCCAAGTGCCTGCGGTCCGGCTCAACTATCGCTATGAAGCAGATGTGCCGCCGCCGCCGGCAAATGCGGTTTCGGCCTCTGCCGACCGAAATGCTTCGGTCCAGACGGATTTTGACCAGAACCGGCCGCAGGAAATATTGGATAGGACGATCGCTTCGCCAAACGGGCAAAGGGTTCTAGCCGTCTTTCATAAGGTAACCGATATGCAGGCGGAATTTCGCTTGGATATGTACGGTGCAGATGGCCGTCTAATGAGGCATATCACTCCGGAAACGATGGCAGTTCATTTTCCGGATACGATCGTATGGTCGCCGGATTCGAGCAACGCCGCCTTTGTAGCAATGCTGCGCGCGGTGCAGACGGACCCGGGCAATGCTCTTCCGGACCCGGCCGCGACACCGATAACAGTGCCGGATCCTGCGGCTGCAGATCCTTCACCGGACAGCGCGGCCGATACAGTTGGAACGGAGGCTTCGCCTTCACCCGACGTCCCGGCGGTTCCGCCGGCCGGCCCGGTACTTACTTTTCGCAGCGAACAGATCTACTTGACCAATGCCGACGGCGATGGCTTGAAGCCGATCACGCAAAACGAGGGTTTGATATATTTCTATTACGTTTGGGCACCGGACAGCTCAGCCTTGGCGGCACTTGCTGCAACGGGACAGGAATGGCGTTTTTTAGAAGCAATGGCGAATAACAAAGGGGAGTTGTTCGTGCCGCTCGGCCGCCCTCGGATCGTGGAAAAGAATGGCCGCGAACGCAGACTTGATGATGGTTTGACGACCGTCAGGCCGGTGTGGTCGCCGGATTCGGCCAAGGTCGCTTGTGGTTTTGACGTTCAGGTACGCATCTATGATGCCGGAGGAACCGTTCCTACCCAAGCCGCGGTGCCGCTTCGCAACGACCTGCTGCTATCAGCACAAGCTTTTGATCGCCGCGAACAGCAACCGCTTGGTGCTGATAATACAACCGCGCCGCAGCCGCCCCAACAGAGTACGCTGCCCGATCCGAATACGCTCGTCTCGTTCAATCCCATTGTCCTGCTCAATTGGCCAACTGATGATCAATTGTATTTTCAAACGGCCTTTATAAAGCGAATGAAGAATGAAACCGACAGTGCGAATAGCTTTGTTCGGTGGCACCGATTGTTTCTGTCACCTCAGCCGGTGACGATCACGAGGTAAAACATGGAAGAGCTTACGATCGATTCGATCTACGCCAACAATCGCGGCATAAATGAAAAATTTGTAAAGCTGATGGGTGATATTTCCCACGACCTGGTCTTTGCTAAACGGGACGAGGGATGGTCTATCGCGGAGATCGCGGAGCACGTTGCGCTGGTTGAAGAAGGTATGATCCGTATTTGTGCCAAGCTTCTTTCAAAGTCTGAAGCGGCAAAAATAGAGCCGAACGCCCCGAAAAACAGCGAAGGTGTGAAATTGACGGAAAATTTCCGAACCAAAGCGGAAGAGATCGAGAATGTGAAACTTCAGGCGCCCGAGATGACCCATCCAAAAGGGAATGCGGGGGTTGCCGAGACGATCGGCAAATTAAATGAAAATATGCGGAAAGTGGAAGAACTTCGCCCTCAATTCGAAGCTTCGCCAAATGCGTCCGAAACGTTTCCGCATCCGGCAATGGGCAGATTGACCGCGACCGAATGGCTGGTTCTGATAGGCGGCCATAAGATCAGACATTTAAGACAGATAAAACGGCTTCTAAAATAAAGATCCCGGCCGCAAGGAGGGGTGCAGCCGGGTTTCGGTCTAACCAATCGCTTCAATAACTATCCCGTGTCATTAAAAGCTGATATTTAGATGGTCGATCCTTTAAACGGAGTTGCCACGAATTAAGTTTCAAAAAGACGCGCGTCTTTTCGACGGGACACAGCTTTTATGATAAGATCTGCTTTTAGGATCTATAAGCAATTGTAAATGATATGGATAAGTTTTTGATTCGGGGCGGCCATCCGCTACGCGGCAAGATCGAGATCGGCGGAGCGAAAAATTCGGCGTTACCCTGTTTGGCGGCGACCCTCTTGACCAGTGAGACCGTTACGCTGCATAACGTTCCCTATGTTAAAGATCTGATCACACAGCGGCGGCTTTTAGAGGATCTCGGAGCTACCGTTTTAACACCCGAACTTCGCACACATAAAGTTACTGCCAAGAACATCGAGACCTTTGAAGCTCCTTATGAATTGGTCAAAACGATGCGTGCCAGCGTACTTGCCCTCGGGCCTCTTCTTGCCCGTTTTGGCAAAGCAAAAGTTAGTCTGCCGGGTGGCTGTGCGATAGGTACACGGCCTATTGATCTGCATCTGAAGGCATTCGAACAGCTTGGTGCAAAAGTTTCACTCGAATCGGGCGATGTAGTGGCCGCTGCTCCGAAAGGCCGCCTTTCGGGTGCCGAAGTCAATTTTGAAAAAGTAACTGTTACGGGCACAGAGAACGTGATGATGGCGGCTGCCTTGGCGGCGGGCCGAACTACAATAAACAATGCCGCGCTCGAACCGGAGGTCGAAGATCTGGCGGATCTTCTGAATAAAATGGGTGCCCGCATTCGCGGTGCCGGTACCGATACGATCGAGATCGACGGGGTCGAGCAGCTCGGCGGAGCCGAACATACTATCATACCTGACCGCATCGAAACCGGTACGTTCTTGGTTGCCGCTGCTATTACGGATGGTGAATTGGAGGTCAAAAGCTGTGAACCGCGGCATTTGCTGGCGGTAATAGCGAAACTGCGCGAGGCGGGAGTTGAGATCGAAGAGTTGAATCCGAGCACGCTGTTGGCCCGCCGCAGTTCGCAGGGGTTAAAGGCTGTCGATGTGACGACCGAACCACATCCGCTGTTTCCGACCGACATGCAGGCTCAATACATGGCATTGATGACGCAGGCGCAGGGAACATCACATATCGTCGAGACAATTTTTGAAAATCGCTTCATGCATGCATCCGAATTGGTGCGCATGGGCGCGGAGATACATATAAGCGGCAATACGGCGATAGTTGAAGGCCCAACACCGCTGACCGGAGCTCCGATCATTGCTTCTGACCTGCGAGCGTCTGCCTCATTGGTGCTGGCTGCACTTTGCGCTTCGGGTGAAACATTGATCGAGCGTGTGTACCATATCGATCGCGGCTACGAAGCGATTGTGAGAAAGCTGCGGTCCGTCGGTGCCGATATCGAAAGGATCACGACCGCAGCCACAGGGGCGTGAGATTTTGCCTTAACGCCGGTCTATGTTCTAATTACAAAATAGATCATGACCAAGGAAGACTGCCTATTTTGTAAGATAGTGTCGGGAACGATCCCGGCTGAAAAGGTTTACGAAGACGATGTTTGCATCGCTTTCAACGACATTTCGCCGCAAGCGCCAACGCACATTCTGATAATTCCCCGTGAACATATCGATTCTTTATCCGTCGCTGGTCCGGCGGATAAGGATATGCTGGGCCATTTGCTGCTGAGCGCGGCCCAGATCGCACGCAGCCGCGGCTTTGATGAAAAAGGTTATCGGGTTGTCATCAATACCAATGAGGACGGCGGGCAAACGGTTTTTCACCTGCATGTGCATCTGATGGCCGGCCGGCAGTTCATTTTTCCTCCCGGTTGATCTTGGGGCCAAAAGGTATGAAAGTTTTAGTTCTCTTGACGGTAGCGATCGTCTTTATGCTTGCAGGTTCGGCATGTTCCGGGCCGTCGGCCGGTGACGGAAATGCGTCGAATACAAATACGGCAGCAGCCGATCCGGCCGGTTACACGGATTCAGCCGCGGCATACCAAGCCGGATTGAAGCTTCTTGATGATGCTGAGACCGAAAAAGCGGTGGCAGCGTTTCAAAAAGCGATCGAGCTGGATCCCGAAAACGCCGACGCGTTCTTTCAATTGGGGATCGCATATGCGCTGATAGAGGCCCGGGACGTTGAGGAAGGGACAGCGGATCCCACGCCGACCCCGGACGGCGGAGTTAAAAAACCGCGCGAAAGAAAGTCTAATTCGGACCTCGCCTTTGAAAAAGCCGCAGCCGCCTATAAAAAACGTATCGAAAAAGACGGAAAGGACGATGCGGCATATTTTAATCTTGGTCGGGCGTACAACAAGCTTGATGAGGATGAGGATGCGGCAAAGGCGCTTCGCCAAGCGGTTAAGCTGAAGCCGGAAGATACCGAATATCAAACCGAACTCGGGGCTATATTGACGAAGCTCGCAAAATACAGCGACGCTATTACGCCACTGAAAAAAGCCTTAGAGCTAGATCCGACGAACATAAAAGCAGAAGAACTGCTTGAAAAAGCCGAAGCGGGTCAAAAACGCGTCGGTTTTGCACAACCTAAGAAAACCCCCGGCAAGTCTGATGACAAGGCTGAGGACGACGAAAATTTGGAGGGCGGCGGCGACGGGAAAGATGGAAGCAAAGATCTGCCCAAACCGCCTCCGCCCCCGTCAAGACCGAAAGGCACACCGGTGCCGTCCAAGCCTTAGGTGGATCGATTTAACCCACGTCAATACCCTCAATGTGTCAACTTGACATAAATTGATGCCAAGCGTAGCGTAAGATCTGATGGATCAAGGGACGAAAAACCCACAGCAGCAAAAGCTTTCGCTCGAGCGCAAGATACACATGCATGAGGCCCGCGAGGGCATCATCGACCGTTTGGCGGCGGACCTGCCGACAAATATTGACCTTGAAAGGTTTCTAAATGTCGTCGTTTCGGAGATCGGGCGAATGCTGCATGCGGACCGCTGCGATCTGTTGCAGATAACCGACCGAAAGGAATTGCGCATCAGCCACGAATGGCGAAGCGACGATTCGGTCCCGAGCAGTGTCGGAACGGCAATACCGATCGACCCTCAAAAGCTGGGTGAAAAATTCGATATTTCAAAGCCGATATCTATAAACGATACATCGAATGCTACGGATCCGACGCTCAAATTCTTTGCGAAAGCGCTTGAAACACGATCTTTGCTGATCATCCCTATTCTATTCAACGGAGGCGTGGCAGGTTTGCTTGGGCTGCACGACACGAAGAAGCCCCGCCAGTGGCTAGAAGAGGAGATCTCTTTTTTGCAGTCGATCGCACGACAATTGGCTATCGGTTATCAATACACAAGTCTTTTCGTTACACAACAGCAGGAAACCCGTCGGACCAATGCTTTGCTTGAGATCGCGAATACACTGAATTCACATTCGGATTTCAGCGAGGTTTCTGCACGGGTTTTAGAGAGGGCGATCGAATTGGTGGGGGCCGATTACAGCGCTCTCGGCGTTCTTGATCAGGACGGCCAACGGATCTCGCTGGCTTCGCTAAAGATGGCCGAAGGCGTTAAGCCGAAAAAGATGCTGCAGATGGTGGAAGAGCACGGAAAATCGCTCAATGTAGAAACATTCAGTGCGATCCATGACATGATCCGCGATGGTAAGACCGTACAATTGAGCGACGCGCAACTGCCGCTCGCATTGCGTATCATATTCAACACGCAGCTTGGCGGAAAGACGGCCCTTGTTGCACCGGTCCGTGTTGGCGGGCAAACTTTCGGATTGCTCGGATTTGTTTGGAGCCGCGAGAAATCTTTTGAAACTCATGATGTGGCGTTGGTTGAAGGCATAGCGGACCAGATCGGTACCGCGTTGGAACGCGATCAATTGTCAGCCGAAGTAATGCGGCTTAAAAGCGAGCTCTATCAGCGTAGTGAGATAGTAGGCCAAGCTCCGCCTATCAGGCGAGCGATCGAATTGGCTTTGAATGTCGCAGATACGACCACCACCGTATTGATACAAGGTGAATCAGGGACCGGAAAAGAGCTATTGGCGAATCTCATCCATTTTAATTCAGGCCGCGAGAAAAAGCCGTATATAAAGGTCAATTGCGGTGCGATACCGGAGACGCTGCTCGAAAGCGAACTTTTCGGACACGAAAAAGGTGCCTTTACTGACGCTCGCGAGCAACGCCGAGGGCGGTTTGAAGAAGCGCAAGGCGGCACGCTGTTTTTGGATGAGATCGGCGAAATGTCGATGCAGGCACAGGTTCGGCTTTTGCGGGTGCTTCAAGACGGGGAATTTACGCGTATCGGTGGCAATAATGTTGTCCGTTCAGATGCACGTGTAATAGCGGCTAGCAACATCGATCTGGAAAAGGCCATCGAAGAGGGGCGTTTTAGAAAGGATCTTTACTATCGACTTTCCGTATTTCCGGTCACACTTCCGCCTCTTCGCGGCCGGGCAGAAGATATTCATCCATTGGTATTTCATTTCTTGGAACGCTATAAGGAAAAGACCGGTCGGTTCGTTTCGGGTATTTCTAAAGAGGCCCTGCGAGCTTTAATAAACTATTCGTGGCCGGGAAATGTACGTGAACTCGAAAACGCCATTGAGCGAGCCGTGATCATAGCTTCGGGACGACAGATAGAGCTCGAAGATCTTCCGGAAGCGATCAGCAATAGCGCTTTTGAGGCAGTGGCACATGCGCGGCAGGAACGGGTGAAGGCAGCCGGCGAGGGCAGGGCTTTTGCCATCGAGATAGAAATGCCGTCCACGATAGACGAGATCGAACAGCAAGTGATTTCGGCGACAATGGACTATACCGAAGGTGATAAATCGCGAGCTGCCCGGCTTTTGAACATCGGCCGCAAAACGCTGTATCGAAAACTCGAGGACCGCTAGCTCGCGGGTCATTCGGTTCGGGAAATATCCGCAAACCTTACTTCCGGAAATTGCGAAGCAAATTGGTCAGCGGTCTTGCCATCTATCTCCGACCGCAATGGCCGCGTCCCGACATTTGATTTGAAATTTCCGTTCTCATCATAAAGTCGTCGATATTGCGCGGTATTTCGCGTTACTCCCTGAACATAACCCTTAGTTTCCTTGAACGGGATCGCCTCAACGAATTCATCCATTTCAAAAGGAAGTGTTGAGCGCCACTGCGGAACGCGGCCCGGGCCGGCATTGTACGCGACGGCCATGTATTCAATTCGTCCAAATTTATCAAGTTGGTCCTTCATGTAGCCGGTACCGAGTTCGATGTTAAGTGCGGGCAGATAAAGATCATCGGCAGATGAAAGAGTTGCCGATGAGCCGTACTTGCGGGCGACGAGCCGCGCCGTCGGGAGCAGCAGCTGCATCAGTCCGTAGGCATTTGCTCCGGAGCGAGCTCGCGGATTGAAGACCGATTCTTGGCGGATCAAGCCGGCGACGAGATATGGATCAAGCCCGCGATGCTTTGCCCAGGCGTTGATCTGATTCCATTCGACAAGCGGATAGAAGATGTCCCATTCTTCGCGGCCCATCTCTTCCGGAAACATTTGGGCGTAATCAGGATAGCTTTTCGCCAAAGCCAGCAAGGCGTTGACATTGTCGCCCTTAAATCGGTAATGGCGGGCAAGAGCAAGATCGATCTTTGGGCTCGAATCCGCGGTCCTTTTTGCCTGACGAAGTTCTTCAAGTGCCCAATCGAACATTCCCACCGTGCTCAATTCTTCACTTTTTTCTGCCCGATCGAGCTCTTTTTGAGTCGCCGTTTCGCGTGCCACCGTTACAGTTTTCAAATTGGCGGCGGCCTCCGGGACAAGCGAACCCGAAGGAAAATTTGGAGCGGATTGGCATTTTCCTTGAGAGCGAAGCGTGCCGAGACGCTGAAATCCGATGTGGCCGTACCAATTAGCTCCGTAGCGATAGATCAATCCGTCGTACAATGCGCACGCAGCCGAAATGTCGCCGGAACGTTCGGCATCGCGAGCGGCCCAGTAGCCTGCCTTTCCGCGATTTGATGTATCTTTATCGGCGTATCGGGCTAGGTGTTCGATCATCATTTGCGAACTTCGGGCGAAATTGCCGCCTTCGTGTTCGAGCCAAGCCAGTTCGAACTGAGCTCCGGCAACTTCTACGGCACTTGGGAACGCGGTGAAGGCCGTTCGTAGAAAATAGGTTTCTTCGGTCTTGATCTTAGCGTCGCGAGCCGCATAACCCGCATCGACCCAGGCTTTCGGTGTGAGCTTTCCGGTTGGAAATTTCTGCCGCATTTCTTCTGCGATTCGGCGCGCATCCGCCCAAGAACGGGTTTTGGCATAACCGGTCACCAATTCATAAAATGCATTTTCCTTTTCAGATGCGTTGGCGGGTATCAAACCGAATACCGCTTGGGCTTCGGACATCTTCTTGACTGCGGCTAGAGTTGCGACCCGCTTTAGATCGAGTGCGGGCGTCAGTGCGGTTGGAAAGAGACCGGCGACGTCCGCAAATGCTTTATCGGCGGCAGCGTAATTTTTGGCGTTAAAAAATGCGTTAGCCCGCAGCACGCCTTCTTCGGCCGTTTGGGGAGTAAGGGTTTGTGAAAGGGCGACCAGCTTTGTTTGAGCCTCTTTGGCAGCCGCAGAACTAGGATCGGCAAAAAAAGCGCGTCGATAATTTTTCAGAGCGTCGCCCTGCAGCCCCTGAGCCTCAAAAGCTTTGGCAGTTAGAAGCAAAGCGGGCCCAGAGCCGTTGTCGGCCATTGGGCGAAGAAATTCGGGAATGCGGACAGCATTGCCGGAACTAAGTGCAGATTCTGCCCATTTGATCCGGGCATCATCTGCGCGGATCGATTCCGGATGATCGCCGGACAGTTTTTCAAAAATGGACATTGCTTTGGCATGGTCGCCGGCCTGCTGCAATGCCCCGCCGCGGAGCCACAGTGCGTAGTCGCCAAGCGTTGTTCGTTCGGCAATATCTTTCGAATCAAGCAACGCCGCCGCGCCGGCAAAGTCCTTGTTTTCAATACGGATGCGAGCATGGACGAGGCGGGCGAGAGCCCCGGCCTTTTTGCCTGAAAAACGTTTTTCGATGTCGGCGACCATGCTCTCGGGCGGCAATTTGCCGCTGCGGGTCAGGTCACGCAATGTTTTCAGAGCCTGTTCCTCCGTTTGCTGAGCCGAGCAGGCAGCCGCAAAGATCGACAGAGCAAAAAACAAAGAAAAGGCAAAGCGGGCTTGATGTGTACGTAAGATCATTGGCTTAAAAAGGTTCCGGATGTTTGATGAGAACGCAACGCGGGAATTTGTCCGTTATGCACAAAAATAATTCCCAAACCGGCAAAAGACATATATTATAGCAGAATCAAAAAGGCGGCTAACGCTTGGTGCCGTTTCGTATATGAAAGCAGTTCTTATAAGTATCGGAATTTTAATCTTTTCGGCATTTTCTATTGCTCAAACCCCGACACCGTCACCGACACCAGCCGGTGTAGTGCCGGAAGACGATGAACAAGTAGTCAAGATCACCACGTCGCTGATCCGTTTGGATGTTACGGTGGTCAATTCCAAAGGCGAGATCATTCGAGACCTGCGACCGGAGGAGATCGAGGTCTATGAAAATGGGAAAAAACAGGATGTCAGCGGTTTTTCTTTTGTATCGAAAATAAAAGAATCGGCCGCCGAGGGTTCGAAACCGGTCGGTGAAATAGCTAACAACATCCCGTCACAGCCGCTAAGGCCCGAGCAGGTTCGCGATACGATGGCGTTCGTTGTTGATGATCTGCGGATGTCGTATGAAAGCATATATTACACGCGGCGAGCTCTGAAAAAATACATCGAAGAACAAATGGGTGACGGTGATATGGTAGCGATCATCCGAACGAGTTCCGGCGTTGGGGCATTGCAGCAATTTACGGCAAATAAGAAACAGTTGCTGGCGGCGGTCGAAAAGATCCGCTGGAATTCGTTAGGCGGTCGGATAAGCACATTCGATCCGATCGAAGCGAAACCTACGGTCCTGGCTCCGGACGGTTCGCAGATCGATTTCGCGGGAATGGATGAGGTCGCAGCCGAACAAGAGGACTTTCGGCGGTCTATGTTCTCAACAGGAACACTTGGGGCGACCGGATATGTGATCCGCGGCATGATGGAATTGCCCGGAAGGAAATCGGTTCTGCTCGTCTCGGAAGGTTTCCGTATGTTCTCGCCGCGGGCGGGCGGCTCTTTTGATATGGACCGTACGCGAGAAGCTATGCGCCGGCTTGTGGACCAGGCAAATCGAGCGTCGGTTGTGATAAACACCATCGATCCGCGAGGGCTGCAGTACGCCGGGTTGACCGCGGCGGACAACACCGCCGGCCGAACTGCGAGCGAGATATCCGAAACAACGCTGGGCCGTCAGGAAGAAATGTCCGACACGCAGGATAGTCTGCGCTATTTGGCCGCACAGACGGGCGGGACATCTATCGTTAACAATAATGACATAGCCGGCGGCATTCGCCGGGTGCTTGATGACCAAAGCTATTATTTGGTTTCTTACGAACCGGACCAAGGAACCTTTGATCCTGCTTCGAGGAAATTCAACGAGCTGAGTGTAAAAGTGCTGCGACCGGGGGCGAAAGCTAGATATCGCAGCGGTTTTTACGGTGTCAGCACAGAAAACATCAAGCCCGAAAAGTCCCAGACAGTGGGCCAGCGAATGATGCGGGCTTTGGTCTCTCCGTTCGGTTCAAACGAGATATCGCTGCGCTTGAACGGCATTTTCAACAGCAACGAACGGACCGGGTCCTATATACGCTCGCTTCTGTTCATTCCGGGTGACGCACTTACCTTTAAAAAGAATGCGGCCGGAGAATTGTCGGCCGTGTTCGATGTGATAGCTGCCAATTTCGGCGATACAGGTGCCGTTACCGAAGAAATATCAAAAACCTACACTATTTCGATCAATGAAAAACAAGGCGAAGCAATGATCAAGTCGGGGTTTGTATATGATCTGACCTTTCCGGTCAAAAAACCCGGAGCTTATCAGCTGCGCATAGCATTGCATGACCACGGTTCGGACAAGATCGGCTCGGTGAATCAATTCGTCGAAGTGCCGAATCTCAAAAAGAAAAAGCTGACACCGTCCGGTATTGTAATGCAAAATTATCCTTATGATGTATGGGCGAAACTAGCCGAAGGCAAAGCGGCGGGGACGGAGAATTATGATCCGTTAGCCGCAACGGCATTGCGGCAATTCAAGACGGGCACGGTGCTGACATATGGCCTTAGCATATTCAATGTGCAGCAAAATAGCGGCGTGCCGCCCGATGTCGTCTATATTTTGCGATTGTACAAGGACAACAAGAAGATCTTTGAAGGCAAGGAACAAGCTTTTCGCCAAATGCCGGAAACGCCCGGCGGAGACGTATATATTGGAGCGTCGCTGAACCTGGGAAGCTCCATGGCGACAGGCGATTATATACTTGAAATAACTGTGACCGACCGCCGTGCGAAGGGCAAATTCAATAAAGCTGTACAATACGCTCAATTTGAGATCATTGAATGACCGGCCAGATTGCTTTTTGGTTAAGGAATTCTTAATCTAAGGCTTAGCCTGTATGCTTCAAATAGATTCCATCGAGCTTATCGAGATCAATCTTCCGTTAGTTCATTTTTTTGAGACCAGCTTTGGCCGCACATATGAAAGACGCATTATTTTGGTGTGCGCCACGGACACCGACGGAGCTGTTGGCTGGGGAGAAGCCACCTGCGGCGAAACGCCGTCATATAATGAAGAATGGACGGATGCCGCTTGGGTAACCATTCAGAATATATTGGCCCCGATGGTGGTTGGGCGGAAAGTTGCCGATGCCGGCGAGATATGGGATCTGATGAAGCGGGTGCGCGGAAATCGGATGGCTAAATCAGCCATCGAGACGGCCTGTTGGGACCTGGAAGCAAAGAAGCTGAACGTACCTTTGTGGCGGCATTTGGGCGGTGTTAACAACGTTATCGAATGCGGCGTTTCCATCGGCATTCAGGACAGCATTGAACAATTGATCGACATGATCGCGGTTGAATTGGCGGCGGGCTATAAGCGCATCAAGATAAAGATCGCTCCCGGCTGGGATCATGGCGTAATAAAAGCGGTTCGGGCCGAATTCGGTGAGATCAAATTAATGGGCGACGCCAATTCGGCGTACACTCTGGACGATATCGATCTGCTAAAGAGCCTTGACGAATTTGACCTGATGATGCTCGAACAGCCGCTGCCCTACGACGACATCATTGACCACGCAAAGCTGCAGGCTGCGATTAGAACGCCGATCTGCCTTGATGAACCGATCAAGTCTCACGAAGACGCACGCAAAGCTATCGAACTAAAGTCCGGCAAGATAATTAACCTCAAGAACGGACGCGTCGGCGGACACACACAATCGAAACTCGTCGAAAAGGTCTGCCGGGAGAATGGAGTTTCTTTGTGGTGCGGCGGAATGTTGGAAAGCGGCATTGGCCGCGCGCACAACATCGCCATTTCAACTCTTGCGGGCTATACAATGCCCGGCGACGTTTCGGCAAGCAAACGCTATTGGCACGAAGACATCATCGAACCCGCCGTCGAGGTCTCACCAGAAGGCACAATAACCGCCCCCGAAGCCCCGGGCATCGGCTTTGAAATAAAACGCGACCGGATCGAAAAACTGACTGTACGTCGAGCGATCATTAAATAGATCCATTTTAAGTTTGGGAGAAAAATCTTGGCAAAGTTTGCCATAGGTGGTATTTTTTAGCTATGACAACGATGAACATCTCATTGCCTGAAGCTCTTAAATCTTTTGTTGACGCACAGGTGTCTGAGGGCGATTACACCAGTAGCAGCGAGTATGTACGCGAGATCTTGCGAAAGGAACAAGACCGTGTCAAGCTTCGCCGACTTCTCCTCGACGGAATGGAATCCGAACTAATGGACGAGCCGATGGACGCACGTTATTTTGACAAGCTGAGAAAGCGAATAACGGAGAAGAAATAGGTGAGTCAAAAAATGATCGTTCGCCGCCGCCGAGCAAACGATGATATCGAAGCTGCGATCGATTTCTATCTAGCCGAAGCCGGGATCGAAACAGCATCTAGCTTTGTATCTCAGTTGGAGGAGGCAATTAAGAGGATCGCCAAGCAGCCAGCCGCAGGATCCGAACGATATGGCCACGAACTACAGATTCGAAACTTGCGAAAATGGCCGATCAAGCGATTTCCTTTTTTTATCTTTTATATAGAGAAAAAAGATCATATAGAAGTGGTAAGAGTACTCCATAAAAATATGGATATACCTACGCGGCTGGACGATCAATGACGCAGTATTCTGCTCGGCATTTGTTCAAATCTGACGGAGAGATGATGAGATATTTTTCTTTGCTTTTTGTATTGTTGTTTGTGATGAGTGTTTTGGGGCAATCGCGTGAAAATTACGTGCGTTACGTCGATCCGTTGATCGGCACGCACAAGATGGGGCATACGTTTCCGGGGGCGACGGTGCCTTTCGGAGCGGTACAGCTTTCGCCTGATACGGACGAACAGGCGCACAACGTCAATGGCGTTTACAATAAAAATGCTTATAAATATTGCGCCGGATATCAGTATGACGACACGTCGATAGTCGGGTTTTCGCACACGCATTTTAGCGGCACGGGCCACAGCGACCTCGGCGATTTTTTGATAATGCCAAGCGTCGGCAAGCTTCAGCTTGAACCCGGAAGCAAAGAAGATACCTCGACCGGATTTCGCTCAAAATTTTCTCACGCTAACGAAACCGCCGAAGCCGGGTATTATAAAGTTTTGCTTGAGGACGACAACATCTGGGCTGAGCTTACCGCAACATCGCGCGTCGGCGTTCACCGTTATACATTTCCTAAAAGCGATCAGGCACACATCATCCTCGACCTGATGCACGGCATCTATAATTACGAAGGCAAAAATGTGTGGACGTTTGCCCGTGTCGAAGGAGACCGCCGCGTCGTCGGTTATCGCCAAACGAACGGTTGGGCACGAACGCGAACGGTCTATTTCGTGATGGAGTTTTCAAAGCCGTTCAAAAATTACGCCTTCAAGAAATTTAGCAAAGAGGACTATCGCGGCTTTTGGCGCAAGTTTAACGAGGAAGACAATTTTCCGGAAACGGCCGGTAAGCAGATCCGAGCGCATTTTGATTTTGACACAACGGAAGGCGAACAGATCGAGATAAAATTTGCCATCTCGCCTGTTTCAACCAACGGAGCCATCAAAAATCTCGAAGCCGAAACCAAAGGCAAAAATTTTGACGACGTTAAAAAAGAAGCTCAGGCGACGTGGAACAAAGAGCTTGGCCGCATCAAAGCGACAACGCTTGACGACGGCGAAATGACCAATTTCTATACAGCGATGTACCACGCCATGCTCTCGCCGACCGAATATATGGACATCGACGGCCAATATAAAGGCATCGATCAAAACGTCTATAACTCTTTGCAAAAGCCCGCGCGTGAGCAAGGGCGAAACACAGCAGATCGATCGGTTCCGTTTACTAACTACACCACGTTTTCGCTTTGGGACACATATCGCGCTCTGCATCCGTTCTTAAATCTCGTGCACCCAAAACGCAATAGCGACATGGTGCGTTCGATGATGGCTCATTACGATCAAAGCGCGCATAAGATGCTGCCCGTTTGGTCGCATTATGCTAATGAGAATTGGTGCATGATCGGCTATCACAGCGTTTCAGTGATCGCTGATGCTGTCATAAAAGGCGAGATAAAAGGCGACGAAGCGGTAAAAGCTCTTGAGGCTTCGGCTCAGACAGCACGAACGAAATATTACGACGGGCTTGAGTTTTATATGAAGCTCGGTTACGTTCCGGAGGACAAAAATTCGTCGTCTGTTTCAAAAACGCTCGAGTATGCCTATGACGATTGGGCGATAGCGCAGATGGCTCAAAAGCTCGGCCGCACAGATCTTTATGACGAATTTATAAAGCGTTCCGAAAATTGGCGCAATGTTTACGACACCTCGACCGGCTTTATGCGGCCGCGGATGAGCGACGGCAGCTTTCGTAAAGAATTTGACGCTCTTTCAACTCACGGCCAAGGCTTTATTGAAGGCAATGCGTGGAATTACAGCCTCTATGTTCCGCATCAACCCGAAGCGATGATCGAACTGATGGGCGGCAAACAAAAATTTTCAGCACATCTTGATGAACTTTTCACGATGCATCTGCCCGATGAATTTTTTGCCGATACCGAAGACATAACCCGCGAAGGCATCATCGGCAATTACGTCCATGGCAATGAACCGTCGCACCACGTCGTGTATCTTTATAATTTCACCGGCGACCGCCACAAAACGCAGGAGCGTGTGCGGATGATATTGAAGAACCAATATCGGCCGACGCCGGATGGCCTTGGCGGCAACGACGATTGCGGGCAAATGTCGGCGTGGTATCTTTTTTCGGCGATGGGCTTTTATCCGATAGCTCCGGGTTCGGATCGTTATGAGCTGGGCAGCCCGGTTGTTAAAACTGCAGAGATCAAATTAGAGACCGGCAAAACTTTCAGCATCGAAGCTCGCAACCAAGGCGAAAAGAATGTTTACGTCAGCCGGGTGGAACTTAACGGAAAACAACTCGACCGCCATTACATCACCCACAGCGACATTGCGAGTGGCGGTAAGCTGGTCTTTTATATGTCCGGCGGTCATTAAGGTTGTATATCAATTTGATCTATTGGGCTTCTGCGGTTCAGATTCGTTTTCTTTTCGCATCTCGTCCCGTTTTTGTTTGACCTTTTTCAAGCCTTCTTCCACCTTGCCTTTTAGGTCAAGATCCTGCTTCAGCAGTGTTTCATAAGTTTCAATAGCTTTGTCCAGTTCACCTTGTGTTTCATATAATCGGCCGAGAGAAACTAGGGCAAATTGATTTTGAGGGTCGATCTTAAGTGCCGATAGGTACACAAACTCTGCTCTTTTCAGGTTGCCTTCGGCTTCATGAACTGACGCAGTGACCATCATAGGATCTACTTTGTTTTCCGGGTCTAGCGACATGGCCTTGGTGCAGGCAAAGAGAGCATCTATAAACTCTTTTTTATCCCGGAGTATCTCGCACTGGACAGTATAACCGGCAGCATACTTTGGATATGCCGCATTGAAGATGTCGATGGACTTTTGTGCTTTGTCCAACTGCCCCGATTCTCTATAGGCTCTGGCAAGGAAAATATGAACAAAGAGATTTTCTGGGTAACTTTTAATCATCTCTTCAAAGCATTTAAGCTCTGCAGGTCGCTCTTTATATACCTTTTCCGCACAAGCAGCTAGTTGGGCATCGTATTTTTCCTCTTTCGTTTGGCATCCGCCGGTCGTAACGCAAGCGACTAAAAGAAATGCTCCAAGAACCATTGGAAACAGGTCGGAAAGGTGTTTATTGATGCAGATAATAGGCATTTTTGCCACAAAGGCACAAAGGCACAAAGATTTTATTTTTTCTTTTTTCTGTATATCGAATTATTTTTTACCATAAAAACACGAAGCCATGAAGGTTTTTGGTTTCGGAATAAATAGTCCTTCGATTTTCCACGATGACATTACAAAGATACGAAGTTGCGGAGGTTCCATTTTCTTTGTGCCTTAGTGCCTTAGTGGTCATCAATGAGCTTCAAGCCGATGCAGACGAATAGCTCCGTCATTACAATCAACTGTCAGAGTAAGTCTTGATTAGTACAACTAAACTTCTATTTTTCTTATTGCCTTAGTGCCTTTGTAGCCATCAATTTAATTTCTAAATCTTCTTATTCCGTTTTTGATCAACGCCACATTGAAATTGATAAGATATCCGAGGTTTAATCCGGTGAGTTTTAAATGGCTGATGATCTGGGCTTCCCACACCGGATTTACTAATTCAACGGCTTTTAACTCGCAGATGACCAGATCATTAACGAGTAGATCCAGTCTCAACCCTTCATCAAACCGTATTCCGTCGTAAACTATAGGGATATCCACCTGACGTTTGACATTAAAACCGGCCTTTCTTAATTCGTGGGCGATACAAACTTCGTACACTTTTTCCAGTAAGCCGGGTCCTAGCTCTTTATGGATATTGTATGCTGCATTTACGATGGCTTTGCCGATCTGCTCTTTTTCGGGAGAAAGTTCTTTATATTCCATTTTGTTATGTTTTGCTACAAAGGCACTAATTGTTTTGCCACAAAGGGCACAAAGGCACTAGGCCACGAAGGCACAAAGGCACAAAGGCACTAAGGCACTAAGGCACTAAGGCACTAAGGCACAAAGGCACTAGGCCACGAAGGCACAAAGGCACAAAGCTGTCTTCGTATCTTTGTGGTTTTCTAATTGCATTTCAGCCAAGACTTCTACGAACAGTCAGTCTTCAACTTGCATCTTACGGCCGGGAAAATTATAGAATATATATTAACCTGACACTCGCCTGAAAAGTTTCCGAATTTCAGGACACGAAATTAATTACTTATGAGTCAAGAACCAAACAAGATCATCTTTTCGATGGTCAAAGTATCAAAGTTTTACGATAAAAAACCGGTCTTGAAAGATATCTATCTTTCATTTTTTTACGGGGCAAAGATCGGCGTGTTGGGCCTGAACGGTTCAGGAAAATCTTCGCTGCTGCGGATCATTGCCGGAACAGACAAGGACTTTAACGGCGAGGTCGTTTTTTCGCAAGGCTATTCTGTCGGTCTGCTTGAACAAGAACCGAAACTGGATGAGAACAAGACCGTCAAAGAGACCGTCGAAGAGGCGGTGCAGGCGACGGTCGATCTGCTGAAAGAATACGAAGAGATCAATGCAAAATTTGCCGAGCCGATGGATGATGACGCCATGAATGCTCTCATCGAACGGCAGGGCGAGGTACAGGAAAAGCTCGACCATGCGGACGCGTGGGATCTTGACAGCCGTTTGGAAATGGCAATGGATGCTTTGCGATGCCCGCCGCCGGACACGCCGATCAAAAATCTTTCGGGCGGAGAAAAGCGTCGCGTCGCGCTGTGCCGGCTGCTGCTGCAAAAACCCGACATCCTTTTGCTGGATGAGCCGACCAACCATTTGGATGCCGAGACCGTTTCATGGCTGGAGCAGCACCTGCAAAAATATGAAGGCACGATCATCGCGGTTACTCACGACCGCTATTTTCTGGATAATGTTGCCGGCTGGATACTCGAACTTGACCGCGGCGAAGGGATTCCGTGGAAGGGAAACTATTCCTCTTGGCTGGAACAAAAACAGAACCGTTTGGCACAGGAGCAAAAGACCGAAGACAAACGTCAAAAGACACTCGAACGCGAGCTGGAATGGATCAGAATGTCGCCGAAAGGCCGCCACGCCAAATCAAAGGCGCGTATCAATGATTACGAAAAGCTGGTCGCTACCGAAAGCGAAAAACGAAGCGAAGAGCTGGAGATATTCATACCGCCGGGCGAACGTCTCGGCGATAATGTCATCGAAGCACAAGGCGTTTCTAAATCCTACGGCGACAAGCTTTTGTTCGAAAACCTCGAATTCTCACTTCCGCCGGGCGGCATCGTCGGTGTGATCGGGCCGAATGGAGCAGGTAAGACAACGCTGTTTCGCTTAATAACAGGCCAAGACGAGCCGGATGCCGGTACATTTAAAGTCGGGCCGACCGTACAGCTGGGATATGTTGACCAGTCTCGTGATTCGCTTGACGACAGCAAAACGGTTTGGGACGAGATCAGCGACGGCCTTGATATCATCGATCTAGGCAAACGTGAGGTCAATTCGCGGGCGTACGTCTCGCGCTTCAATTTTTCGGGCGGCGATCAGCAAAAGCGTGTCGGAATGCTCTCCGGCGGCGAGCGTAATCGTGTTCACCTCGCAAAAATGCTAAAATCGGGAGCTAACGTGATTCTGCTGGACGAGCCTACAAACGATCTGGATGTAAACACAATGCGGGCTCTTGAAGAAGCCCTCGACAACTTTGCGGGGTGCGCAGTCGTAATAAGTCATGACCGCTGGTTTTTAGATCGTATTGCGACGCACATATTAGCGTTTGAAGGCGACAGCCATGTCGAATATTTTGACGGCAATTATAGCGAGTACGAAGCCGACCGGCGGAAACGTCTCGGTACAGATGCGGTCCAGCCGCGCAGAATAAAATATCGCAGCCTGACAAGGGCGTAAAAGGGGCCTTTTGCGAATGAAAATTTTCTCGAAAGAAGCGGTGCTGCTCGGCGCCGCTGCAGTTCTTTTGTTTAACATTTCATGCACCTCGCCGGTCGATACCGCGCAGGAAAAGGATATGGGGCAAACTATGCCGGCAGCGGTACCGCAACCGGCCGCTGAGCCCATGGCTTCGCCTACGCCCTCGGTACCGGACCTTCAGGCCGAACTATTAGACCCGCGGCATAAAACTACCACTTCGCCAATCGGTTCGGTCGATTTCAAGAACTTTTCATATCCGCTGCCGCGAGGCTGGCAAAATCCGGACGGAGCCGACATCGCTTTGGCCGACGGAAAATTAGCGGCGATCGCCAACGAATTGACGGACGATATGTCCGATGAAGAAAAAGCTGAACGCAAAGCTGAACGCCGCATCGGCATGTCCTACGTCACTTCAAAATTTTTGGATGTGACGGGTGATGGAATGGACGAGGCCATTGTGATATTACAGGTCGAAACAGGCGGCTCGGCCATTCCGCAATTGGTCTATGTATATGAATGGAAAGAGAAGAAACCGGAACTGATCTGGTATTTTCGCACGGGTGATCGGTCCGACGGCGGTTTAAAAGATCTGCGGATGGAAAATGGCGAATTCGTGGTCGAATTGTTTGGCCAAGATCGCTTTTTGCTCGGAGAAGTGGAAACCGGCCGTATTACCGGCGATGAAGAACAGCTTTGCTGTCCGACGTATTTCACCCGTACATTCTATAAATGGAACGGCCGGAATTTTTTGATGCAGCGAAAAAGGATGACATATTTGGTTGCCGACCCCGCCCAACCGCCGCAAGAGAATCTCGGCGACAAGATCAACGAACAGGAAAAGAACCGCAAACGGTGATCCGACGACGATCAAGCTGCAAAAGCACGAGAATCTCCATCTGCTGCTTTGTAATACAAAGTACTTGACATCCAAGACCACTTGGCATATATTCTGTGGATATGGGAAGCGTGGAACCGATCAGAGAGCGAATCGAACCAGTCTCAAAACAACCGATCCCGATCAGCGGGCGAGCGGTTGAAAATTTACAGTTCATAAGAGATGCGATGGAAAACGCCACACATTTCACGGCCGTACCGGGTTACGGCGGAATGTTGATGGGGTTGACGGCGATCGCGGCAGCGTACATTTCCGCACAGCAGGTATATCTGCGGGATTGGTTGGTGGTATGGATCGCCGAGGCTTTTTTGGCGATGGCCGTTGGGTTTTTAACCATGTGGCAGAAATCGAAGATAAGCGGTTCGTCATTGGTATCCACGCCCGCCAAAAAATTTGCGAAGAACTTTGTTCCGGCGCTATTTTGCGGGGCGGTTATCTCTTTTGGTCTGTGGAGGTACGAAATGTACGCGATGATGCCGCCGGTTTGGATGTTGTGCTATGGCGCCGCCGTAGCCGGAGGCGGAGCGTTTTCGGTCAAGGCGGTTCCCGTTATGGGTTGGCTATTCATTGTATTTGGAACGGCGGCGGCGGCTTTGCCGGCAAGTGCGGCGAATTGGTTAATGGCGGCAAGTTTCGGAATGCTGCATATAATTTTCGGGTTCTTGATAGCGAGACGCCACGGGGGTTAGGGAATATCTATGCTCGGTAGAAAGATAAAAGACAAGACGGATATATCACCCGCGCTGCGAGTTGAAAAGGCGGCGGGCAACGTTTCAGGCGATCTGGATAAGGTAATACACGAGCGCCTGCGTCTGGGAATGATCAGCGCTCTTGCGGCAAACGAAAAGATGAGCTTTGCGGAACTGAAAGGGCTATTGGAAACGTCCGACGGCAATTTGAGCGTACATGCTCGAAAGCTGGAAGAAGCCGGCTATGTGGTGTGTGAAAAATCCTTTCGCGGCCGCGTGCCGCTGACGGAGTATCGCATTACCAAAGCAGGACGGAAGGCCTTGGAACAATATATTGACCATATGGAAGCGCTTATCAGCGCGATGAAGGGGATCTAGAAATGACAGACCGGACGAAGATCGGATTAGAGGTGCTGGCGGGTGGAGCAGTAGCGGGACTCGCGGGCAATGTGCTGCTAAGAGGAACGCCCTGGGGATTGAATGCGTTCCTATTTGTTTCGCTATTTGCGGCAGGGGCAATATGGCTTTGGTTCAAGAATGCCCGCGAGCGGCTAAATGTGGCGCAGGTTTCATTGATGTCGGCGATGGTCTTTTTCGCGGCGATGTATATGTGGCGCGATTCGGCGGAACTTGCGGTTTTCAATTTTTTTGCGGTGATCGTGCTGATGGGCGTGGCGATCTTGCCCGGGCTTGGTATTCGCCAGCGGACGGCGGGCGTTATTCACTATGTCGGCGGAGTGTTCTGGGCCGGGATCAGTTCGCTATTGTCGCCGTTTGTCGTGCTATTTTCCGACATCGAATGGAAGTTCATCCCTCGCACACGTCTTAGCAACAGTATTCTCGCTGTGGGGAAAGGCCTTTTGGCGGCAATCCCTTTGTTGCTTATTTTTGGCGGGTTATTCGCTGCGGCTGATTCGGCGTTTGAAAGTCTTGTTAATCGAGCCTTTAATTTTGAAGCTGATATCGCGGTGTCGCATATCATTGTCACATCGATATTGGCGTGGCTTGTCGCCGGCTATTATCGCGGTTCTTTGATCAAGGATGTCCAAACTCTGGAGCCAACTAAGCAGCCGGATTCCGTGGTTCCCGGACAGGACGCAAATGAAAAGGAAAGCTGTGAGGATGTGATAATGCTGCCGGGCCACGCCACGGTCGTAGAGCATATCAACCGGAGCGATCCGCCCCAAACCGGAGATGCCGGTAATGAGGAAAAGGAAACAGGGTCGAAGGAACGGCCGTTCCGAGATTGGCAAAATATTGACAATAGCATATTGCCGGCGGCTTTTAGCTTAGGCACGACCGAGGTTGTTATTGTTCTCGGGCTGGTAAACGTGCTGTTTGGCGTTTTTGTGGCAATGCAGGTGCCGTACCTATTCGGTGGTATGGAGCTGATCCAAAATACGCCCGACCTAAAAATGGCCGATTATGCCAGACGCGGATTCGGCGAATTGGTGGTCGTAGCTTCTTTGGTCTTGCCGATGCTGTTGGCCGGCCACTGGCTTCTGCGAAAAGGCGGGACGAGAAATATTACCGTCTTTCGTATATTGGCTGCCGTTCAGATAGCTTTGCTTTTTGTGGTAATGGCGTCTGCGGTCCAACGGCTTCATATCTTGACGGGAGAAGAAGGATACGGCATGACCACGGTGCGGTTCTATCCGATGGTTTTTATGGCGTGGTTGGCGGTCGTGTTTCTTTGGTTCGCGGCGACCGTGCTCAGAAACGCACGCCGCAATTTTGCTTGGGGAGCTTTATGGGCTGCGGTTGTGGTACTGGCGGCGACGAATATAATGAATCCCGATGCGTTTATTGTGCGTTCGAATATTGCTTTGATGCAGGAAGGGAGGCATTTTGATGCGTGGTACAATTCCGGTCTGAGCAGCGATGCGTTGCCGGATCTGATGCAGGCGTTCCCGCAATTTGGTGAATACGAACAATGTGCAACGCGCGAAAATCTGCGACGCCGTTTTGCTGAATATACTGAAGCAGATAACGATATTAGAACATGGAACATTTCACGTAAAATGGCTCAACCCTACATTCTCGAAAATGCGAATATGCTAGACGACAGATCCGAAAACGCGGCGTACATTCAACGATGCGCGGATCTGAAGATGTCGCACGAAAGGGCTGAGAATGACAGCGGCCGCTAAGAGCTATTGGCGGCTTGTGCGGTATAGTTGAAAAGATGAAACGCGACCTGACGCAAGAATATCTTGGCTATTTGCGAGTTGAAAAGGGACTGGCGAAGAATTCGCTTGAAAGTTACAGGCGAGATCTGGCCAAGCTTTCCGGTTGGCTTGAGAAGCATGGGCTTGATCCGGTGAAAATCAAACGAAGCGATCTGCGCGATTGGATGGTCGATCTGGGTCAAAAGGGCGGATTGGCTGAAAGTTCAAAACGACGTCTTATCAGCACCATACGCGGATTTTATAAATTTTTGATGATCGAAGGCCATTTGGAAAAAAGCCCGGCTGAAGATCTTGACACCCCGCAGAGATCATTCTATCTGCCGAAATTTCTAAATCAGGATGAGATCGAGCGGCTTTTGAATGTTCCGGAAACTTCGACGGAAACCGGGCTTCGCGACCGCGCGATCTTAGAACTAATGTATGCCTGCGGGCTCCGCGTTTCCGAAGCGGTGAACCTACGCGCCGCCGATATTGATCTGGACGCAGGAATTCTGACATGCACCGGAAAGGGCAGCAAGATGAGACGGGTGCCCGTCGGCCGTTCGGCGGTGGAATGGCTGCGGCGATATCTGATCGCCCGCAATGCTAAAGACGGTACCGTTGCGGATAGACTTTTTATTTCGCCGGGCGGCAATGCTTTAACTCGACAAACGATCTTTTTGTTTGTTCGAGAATATGCCGAAAAGTGCGGGCTTCCACCGATCTCGCCGCACACACTGCGACATTCTTTTGCAACCCATCTTGTGCAAAATGAGGCGGATATCCGCTCAGTACAAAAAATGCTCGGCCATTCAGATATCTCCACAACGCAGATCTATACGCATATAACGACTACGCAACTAAAAAAGAACTATGAAAGATTTCACCCGCGGTCGAAAAAATGACCGGTGTCGTTTTCACTTCTTTTGTTTTGCGGAACCAAAATCTTTGCGCGGCACTTGCGCTAATTGTAATTCATAGTTAGAATTGGAAATTTGCTAATTGGCTACGGAGTCGGTTAGCGTGGACAATTAAATTTTGCATGGGTGGTCGAGCGGTCAATGGCATCGGGCTGTAAACCCGACGGGTTAATTCCCTACGTAGGTTCAAATCCTACCCCATGCACCATAAGCGGGAGTAACTCAGTTGGTAGAGTGTCAGCCTTCCAAGCTGAATGTCGCGAGTTCGAGCCTCGTCTCCCGCTCCAATTTTTTTGTCCGGAGCATTGCGGCACGATCGAATTTTAAGATCGCCCGAGTAGCTCAGGGGTAGAGCGCTTCCTTGGTAAGGAAGAGGTCACGGGTTCAAATCCCGTCTTGGGCTCCAGTTTTAATTTAGCTATTGTACAAAACTGATTAAGAGGAAAACAGATGAGTAAGGAAAAATTTGACAGGTCGAAACCGCACGTGAATATCGGGACGATCG
>CAKZGE010000002.1 GCA_936914845.1 uncultured Chloracidobacterium sp. | reverse complement strand
CAACGCCAGCAAGATTCTCAGCGGCAGCAAGAAGCGGTTCGCCAACGACAACAGCAGCAGCAAGATGATTGGCGACGGCGGCAGGAAGCTCAGCGCCAGCAAGATTCTCAGCGGCAGCAAGAAGCGACGCGTCAACGACAACAGCAGCAGCAAGATGATTGGCGGCGGCGGCAGGAAGCGCAACGCCAGCAAGATTCTCAGCGGCAGCAAGAGGCGACCCGCCAACGACAACAGCAGCAGCAAGACGAGCGCCGGCGAGGCGGCAGATGGAACGACCAACGCGGCGGCGATACCCGATGGAATGATCGTGCACAGACAATTGATCGTCGTCAGCAGCAGATCCTGCATCAACAGCGAATGGATCAATACAATAATCGCTGGAATAACTGGCAAAACCTGCAGCGTGAACGTCAACGGCAATTAGAACAGCAACGCCGCACGGCTAACCTACGCTATCAACAGAGATATTGGGAAAGAATTCGTCGAGATCGACTTCGCCTTCAGCAGGCGCGCTACTACGACAATATGAGAAATAATTATCGCTATTATCGCGGCGGAAATTATTACTACACCAGTCAATACGGCGCTCAAATGCTCCGTCAGGCAGTAGAACGCGGCTACGAAGAAGGCTTTTATGCCGGTCAGGCAGATCGTCAAGACGGCTGGGGCTACAATTACCAGGGTTCTTACGGTTATCAGGATGCGAGCTATGGTTACGACAGCTATTATGTCGGCATGGACGAATATAACTATTATTTCCGCGAAGGTTTCCGTCGCGGTTACGAAGACGGCTTCTATCGGCGAAGCAATTACGGCCGCTATGACAATGGCGGATACAACATTCTCGGTGCCATTCTCGGGGCCATTCTGAGCTTTACGGAGTTTTGATCCGGCATCGAGCGATCGATCAGAGTCGGGCTTTGGCCCGGCTCTTTTTTTATGTCAATTCTCATACGGCGGTTTACGATTCGCTCGCTTTGCGTTTACTATCTAATACGATGAATTTACCTTTGGTTGCGATCATTGGCCGGCCGAATGTCGGAAAATCTACGCTGTTCAATCGGCTTACCGGTTCCCGCCGGTCTATCGTCGGCGATGAACCGGGCATTACCCGCGACCGCATCTACGGAGAGGTAGATTGGAAAGCGAAAAAATTCGAATTGGTCGATACGGGCGGTATTGTGCCGGATGATGAAGCGATCATTCCCGCGAATATCTTCAAACAGGCCGGTTTTGCCATTCAAGGTGCACAGGCGATCATTTGGGTGGTCGATGCACGAGCCGGAATAACGCCGCTTGATGAAGAGATCTCGGTATTTCTGCGAAATATCGGCAAGCCCGTTTTCGTTGCCGCCAACAAGGCCGAATCGAGAAAGGTCGAAGACGAAGCCGGTGAATTTTACCAATTTGGCTTTGATATAACGCCGATATCCGCCGAACATGGGACATCCGTCGGTGACCTTTTGGATAGCGTCTATGATGTTCTGGAGTTTCCCGAAGAGATCGAGGAAGATGAGACGGACGAGATCAAACTGGCCATTATCGGGCGGCCAAATGTTGGGAAATCTTCGCTTCTAAACAGCCTCTTGGGCGAAGAACGAGTTATCGTTTCGCCGATCGCCGGTACGACTCGAGATGCTGTCGATACGGAACTTGAAGCGGACGGGCACAAATTCACGATCATCGATACGGCCGGCATCCGCCGCAAGGGCAAAACGGTGGAAATGGCAGAAAAACTTTCGGTGGTTATGGCACGGAAAGCACTTGAAAGAGCAGACGTCGCTATCTTGGTCATTGACGCTATTGAAGGTGTCACGAACCTGGATGCCAATATTGCCGGATATGCTGTCGATTCCGGGTGTTCGGTCATTATTGCGGTCAATAAATGGGACGCGGTCGAAAAAGATACGAATACCATCTATGAATTTGAACGGGAACTGCGGCGGCAGATGAAATTTCTCGATTGGGCACCGATCGTGACGACATCTGCTTTGACCGGCCAACGGGTCACCAATCTTCTGCCGCTGGTTGTAAAAGCAAACGCGGCACGAAACCTCCGGGTGCCGACGTCGCAATTGAACAGATTTTTTGAGGACAGCGTATTGCAGCCGCGGGGCGGCACCGCTCCGGCACCGGTCAAGGGCGGCGTTTCTCGGCTGAAAGTACAGTTCATCACACAGGGCGGACTGCGGCCGCCGCTATTTGTTCTGTTCACCTCCGGCGGAAGTAAGGCCGGACTTCACTTTTCATATTTGCGGTATATCGAAAATCAATTGCGTCATGCTTTCGAATTCTTTGCGACACCTATCCGTTTGAAAGAACGACATAAAACCCGTAAAAAGTAAATTCGAATTATCTAAAATGGATCTCGCATTACTACTTATCAGACTTTTTCTCTTCGGCGTATTTTCGGTCGCTGCCATCGGCAAGCTGCTCGATCCGGAAGGTTCAGAAAGAGCCATGCGCGATTTTGGCGTTTCCGAAGGGCTGTCCAAACCTGCTGCCTGGCTGCTTCCATTCGCCGAAATCTCGGTTGCCGCGGGCCTGCTGTTTACGTCCACCTCATGGTACGCATCGCTTGCCGCAACAATGCTGTTGGCCATCTTCACTAGCGGAATGCTGGTTCAGATAGCAAAGGGCAAGGCGGCCAATTGCCACTGTTTCGGTCAAATGCACAGCGAACCCGTCAGCAAAAAGAGCGTCTTCCGGAATGTCTTTTTTCTTGCTTTGGCGGTGGTTCCGGCGGTCAGCGGCGTCGCGGGGCAAGGTTATGTTATCGGAAGTACAACACCCGAAACACTTCAATCCGCAATTTTGCTATTTATTTCGGCCGGAATTGTTGCCGCATTGCTTCACCTTCGTTTGGTTTTAACGGGTCAAAGCGATATAACGCGGCGATTGAACATCATGGAAGCGATCTCTCATGACGGTACGGCTGTCGAGCGGGAAGACGTTGGCGATCCGCACGATTCGTTGCCGATCGGTGCGCCGATGCCTGATTTTGCACTAGCCGATCTAAACGGCAGAACAGTCGCTTTTGATCATCTTTTGATGAAGGGAAAGCCGATGCTTTTCATGTTCATCGGCCCTACCTGCGAACCGTGCAAGGCTTTGCTGCCGGAACTGAAAGCATGGAAGTTCGGGCTGAAGGATAAATTGGAGATCGTCTTTATCAGCACCGGCAAAGCGGTGGAGAATCGAGAGAAATTCGGAGCGGAATTGGCCGATTCGATCTTGCTGCAGCCGAAGCGGGAGCTGAGCGAACGTGTTCATGCGAAGTGGACCCCGACCGCGATCTTGGTTGCCGCCGACGGAACGATCATCAGTCGGCCTGCGGTTGGCGATACGGCGATCCGTACAATGGTCGAAAAATTAAAGGGCGAAGATATGTCGCGGCCGCAATTCTATTATGGAGAGGGGAATTTTCACAATCATGGGGCAACAACGCGCATTGGAGAAAGCGTTCCCGATTTTGCATTGGCTGACCTCGAAGGCAGAAACATCGGACGCAGTTTTTTTGAAGGCAAGAAGACATTGGTAGCATTTTGGAGCCTAACCTGCCCACATTGCCAAGGCATGGTCGAATCGCTCCGCCGCTGGGAAAAGGAAAAGGCGGAACATGAGCCGCAGCTAATAATGTTCTCAGAGGGTGATGCCGACGAACATCGCCGCTTTGAATTGCCGGTGCCTATTTTACTGGAAGATAAATATGCAACGGCGCAGAAATTTGGTATGTATGGCACGCCCTCGGCGGTTTTGGTCGATGAAACCGGACATATAGTTTCCGAAACGGCGATCGGCACAGCCAATATCTGGGCACTTTTGGGAAAGGATCAGTAGCTCGAAATATGAGACCGATAGAGTGGAAAGTGGCTGCCACCGACGGCGAAGCACGGACAGGCATTTTGCGAACACGGCGTTCCGAGATCGAAACGCCGGTTTTTATGCCCGTCGGCACGCAAGGAGCGCTCAAAGGCGTCCGATTCGAATGGCTTGAGGAAGAGATGGACGCCCGCATTATTTTGGGCAATACATATCACCTGTTCCTGCGGCCGGGAACCGAGATCATACGGGCCATCGGCGGTCTTCATAAATTTTCGACATGGGGCCGATCGCTGCTCACGGATTCGGGAGGTTTTCAGGTCTTTTCGCTGACAGATCTGCGTAAATTGACGGAAGAAGGCGTAGAATTCCGCTCGCACATCGACGGAAGTAAGCGGTTTCTTTCACCCGAGGTGTCGATGGAGATCCAGGCCGCTCTAGGCTCAGAAGTGGTGATGGTGTTCGACGAATGCCCGCCCGGTGATGCCGGTGCCGAAGCCACGCGAAAAAGCTTGGAAATGACCGCCCGGTGGGCAGAGCGCTCCAAGCAGCAGTTTAACGAATTGCAGGAATGCCAAATGGACACCGGGTTTTTGGAAGCACGGGAACTTTCGGGCCGGCAATCTTTATTCGGCATCATTCAGGGGGCCGGCCATTTGGATCTTCGCCGCGAGAGCCTTGAAAGAACGGTTGAGATCGGGTTTGACGGCTACGCCATCGGCGGGTTGAGCGTCGGCGAAGAAAAGAGTGTGATGTACAACGTGCTCGAATTTCTGGCGCCGAAAATGCCGGCGGATGCCCCGCGATATCTAATGGGCGTCGGTACGCCGGAAGACCTGCTCGAAGCGGTCAGTCGCGGGGTCGATATGTTCGATTGCGTTATGCCGACGCGAAACGGCCGCACCGGCAGTGCGTTTACTTCGAACGGACGCCTCAATATCCGCAATGCGAAATTCGCCGCCGATAGCGAACCGCTTGACGCAAATTGTCCATGCTCGGTATGCCGGCGATATTCTCGCAGCTACCTGCGGCATCTCTATCAGGCCGGCGAAATGAATGCTTCGATCCTGATCTCGCATCATAACTTGGCGTTCTTCCTTGACTTGATGCGGCAAGTTCGGCAATCTATCAAATCCGGCACTTTCAGCCAATTCCACAGCGAATTTTTAAGCAGATCGCGTGACAATGCTGAAGCAGGCGTTTGAAAAGCGGCCTGTATGCGTATATTATTGAATTTTTATTTTTCGCATTAAAACAAAATGAACTTTACTCTGTTATTTTTGCAGGAAGCAGGCGGAGCGGGCCTAATTTGGTCGGTCTTGCCGTTCGTCCTCATTTTCGGGATCTTTTATTTTCTGGTCATCATGCCTCAGAAAAAGCAGCGTCAGCAGCTGCAGGATCTGATAGCCGAACTAAAGATCAATGATGAGATCGTCACCAATGGCGGCGTGATCGGCACGATCAAAGAGATACGTGAGAACAGTTTCATCATCTACAGTGCTGAAAAATCTTTTCTAGAGATCGGCAAAAGTGCGGTCGTCGGAAAAAAAGCTGAAAAATAAACCCATCGCCCGTCGCGAATGGGCATCGTTATCGAAATGAAAAACAAATCTTTGCTGGTCAGGACCATCATTATCCTGATCGTCACTATTGGCGGCATATACCTGGTCATCGGGCCGCGTCGGGCACCTCAAGCCAAGGATTTTACCTGGCAGGGCATAAAAGACAATTTGGCCGAAAACATCAGCCTCGGACTCGATCTTGAAGGCGGTTCGCATCTGGTGATGCATGTTAAGACCGAAGAGTATCTGAAAACGTTGACCGACAACAATGCTCAAGCTGCCGTGACCGCCGCGCAGGATGCTCAACTTCCGGTAACCGGGAGCGACGTCAGTGCGGGAAGCGGACGATATACCGTTACATTGAATGTTTCAGATCCCGCACAGGCCCAGACCGTTGCCGATGAGGTGAAGAAGAAGGTCGATTTCAGCAGCTGGACCGAATCGGTCAGCGGCGGAACCGTTTCATGGAATCTTCCATCGACCACGCAGACATTGATGAAGAATCAGGCGACCGAGCAGGCTCTTAAGATCATCGAAAGCCGTATCAACGCTTTCGGCGTCAAAGAACCGACGCTGCAGCGTCACGGTGCCGAATCTTCGGGCCAGATCCTGTTGCAGATGCCCGGCGTGGACGACCCGGAAAGAGTTAAGAAGCTTTTAAATGCCGATTCGAACCTGGAATTGATGAAGGTGGTCGGACCGGGAAGTCCATCACCTATTCAGACCTATCCGACGGAGGATGCCGCTCGTCAATCAATGGGCGGTGCTGTGCCGCCGAATCGCCGGGTTATGGCATACACCCAACGTGATTCATCGCTTCCGGAAGGGCAAACGGCGCCTAAGCAATTCGTTGTGGTTGAATATCCGGCAGTCGTTGACGGCAGCGAACTGCGCGACGCCAACGCCGTTCCGATCTCCGGCAACAGCAGCGAATATCAGATCTCGTTTTCGCTGAAACCGGCCGGAGCCGCGAAATTTGGCGATTGGACCGGCCGCAACTTGAATAATTACATGGGCGTTGTGCTTAATGACGAGGTCAAGTCGATCGCCTACATCCGCGAACGCATCAGCGATTCCGGACAAATTTCCGGTCGCTTTACCAAACAGGAAGCAGACGATCTTGCCTTGACGCTTCGTTCGGGTGCCTTGCCGGCAAAGATCGAATATCAAGAAGAAAGGACCGTCGGCCCCAGCTTGGGGGCTGATTCGATCCGAGCCGGTGTAACGGCTTCGGTCGCCGGCCTGATATTTATCGTCCTGTTCATGCTTATCTACTATCGCGGCGCGGGTGTCAATGCCGTCATCGCATTGGTTCTGAACATGATATTGACGCTTGCCGCTTTGATCATGCTGGATTCAACGCTGACATTGCCGGGCATTGCCGGACTTATTCTCGGCATCGGCATGGCGGTCGATTCGAATGTGCTTATATTTGAACGCATGCGAGAAGAATTGCGTGCCGGCCACGGCGTCGCACAGGCGGTTGCCTTTGGTTTTGACCGAGCGTTCATTACGATCATCGACACACACGTGACGACCATTATTTCAGCGGTCATCTTATATATGTACGGTTCAGGCCCGATCCGCGGTTTTGCTGTGACATTGGTGCTTGGCCTGCTGATCAACCTTTTCTCTGCGGTGTTCGTATCGCGCACGATCTTTATGTGGTTGCTTGAACGCAATCCGGAAATGAAGAAATTGAGTATCTAGAGCAATGTTTGAAATTTTCACAAACCTAAAAGTTGACTGGATGGGATGGCGGCGGCCGCTTATCTTCGTTTCCGTCATTGTATTGCTTGCCGGCCTGGTTTCCGCTTTGGGCCGTCAATTGACACCCGGCGGAACGGATGCATTCAACCTCGGCGTTGATTTCAAAGGCGGCACGGTCATTACGGCCCGCTTCAAACAGCGGCCGGAGATCGAAGATATCCGCACAGCCTTGAACAACGCCAACATCGAAGAACCGATCATTCAGGAATCGAAAGGCAACACCAATGAAGTGTTGATCAAGATACCGCTGATCGAAGAAGGAGCTGCCGAACCGGCCGCTCCGGCCAATGTTGATCCGGCAACCGAAGAGGCCGAGACAAAGTCGCAGGTGGACAAGGGCAGAGCTGCGGTAAAGGGAGCTTTGGACACGTTCGGCCCCGAGGCCGACCCGGCTCTTGATCTGGAGAGCGATGCGAATGCCGCTTACAAGATCGTCGGAACGGATTCGGTCGGGCCGGTCGCCGGAGCACAATTGCGTACACAGGCGATACAGGCAACACTGATCGGCATGTTCGGGATCCTTTTCTTTATCGCATTTCGATACGATTGGACCTATGCTGCCGGTGCGGTCATCGCGGTATTCCACGATGTGTTGATCACGCTTGCGTTCTTTTCTATTTTTCAATGGGAGATCAGCTTAACGGTGCTGGCTGCGTTTCTGACGCTCGTCGGTTTTTCAGTTAACGATTCGATCGTCATATTCGATCGTATTCGTGAAAATTTGGGGCTGCACCGCGACAAATCTCTGTATAACCTGACGAACGATTCGATCAACCAGACAATGTCGCGAACGATCGTTACCAATGGACTGGTATTTCTCTCTGTTCTTGCATTGGTATTGTTTGGCGGCGAGGTGCTGCGCGGGTTTTCTCTCGCCTTGTTTGTCGGTTCTATTGCCGGTACTTATTCGACCATTGCCATTGCCAGCCCGATCGCTATCTGGTGGCAGTCAAAACTTGGTGCGGCACAGATGAAGCAGGTCAGCCCGGCGGTTTCTGCTCAGCCTGCGGGCACCCGGCGGATGGCCTCGGCTTCTCGCCGCGGGCAAAGCAGGCGGCCCGCAACACGCTAAGTTATAGTTGTATTCGCGTTTGATTGGGAGAGCGTTTTCTGCATAGGCCGGGGTTTGCCGGCACATACGAAAAAAAGCAGAAAACGTTCCCAAAAAATGCGGAGTATTCTTGACTTTCGGGATTCAAACTTTTAGACTTCATTACGTTGCTGGTCAATTTAAGATTTAATCTGCTTTTTCCGTGGAGTGTAAACGTTTTCGGAATTGAGAGGGCTTTTGTATCTAATGCCGGCAAAATTCCATTGCGTCCCGCACTTAAAAAGTTTACCGAAAAATGCAGATGACTTGTTGGATAGGATCTACGTGTTGATAATTGATTTACAACGATTAGCGTAGCAATTTTCATCACAATGACGCGAAGAGGTTTCAGACCCTTGGCCTCGTTTGGCACCGGAAAAGGGAGGATAAATAGAAATGTTAGACCAATTAGTTGAATCAAAAAGTCACTCAACTGAAAACGGCAAACGCAGCAGCCTGCTTTTGACGACGTTGGTGGTTGTGGTCGCGGTCTTGATGGGGGCATGGCTCTACAGCCTGTTCGCCAAGGACTATAACATGGGCGGCGATGAGCTTTCGCTTGATACGCTGGTCGCCCCGCCGGTCATTGAGGAGGCCCCTCAGCCTGAACCGGAAAAGCAGCCCGAACCGGAGCAAAGCCGTCAAAAGGACCCGAATGTGGATGTGCGGCAGGCGTTGATCGCCCGGACGGATGAAACGCCGCCAAAGGTGCCGGATCGCATAAGCAATGAGGCTTCGAAGATCCCGCCGCGCGACCCGAATAAATTTACGGCGATCGGCAATACCAATCGCAATGCGGTAAACGGTCCGCCGGCCGATTATCAGGGCCGCTTCAATACCGCCGGAACCGGAAGTGATTCCGGAGCGCCGGGCGGTGGCGGAAATGACGAAGGCGGTTCCGCGGGCGATGCTCCGCCGCCGTTGCCGCCGAAGAAGCCGGATCCGCCAAAGCAGATCTCGGGCGGTGTGCTGAACGGTAAAGCTACAAGCTTGCCAAAGCCGCCCTATCCGCCGGCAGCAAGAGCTGTTCGGGCGGCCGGAGCGGTGAACGTTCAGGTTCTGATCGATGAGAACGGTAATGTCGTCTCTGCAAATGCCGTTAGCGGTCACCCGCTTCTGAAAGCGGCCGCTGTTGCCGCCGCCCGCAGTGCTAAATTCAGCCCGACAAAACTTTCGGGCCAAGCCGTTAAGGTCTCGGGTGTGATCACATATAATTTCGTTCCTTAGGGAACGCCGCGGCACCGCTGCTCGATAATGCGGCGGTGCTGCAAAAAATATCGCAATAATAAATTTTTCGATTTCTTTTGGAGGAAAAATCATGACTTTTCTAGTTAGCCTGTTAGGATCAGACATCCTGGGCGCCGTCCTTTTGCTTGCTGCTGAGGGGCAAAAAGTATCATTTGGTATCTACGACATCATCAGCGAATCAACCTGGATCGGTAGAGCGGTTTTCGTGGTCCTGCTGCTTCAGTTGGTATATTTGATCGCCGTCGGGATCGAGCGAATGCTTGCCTACAGTAAAGCAAAACAGCAGTCAAGACTGTATGCCCCGAAAGTTGCTCAGGCTCTGAAAAATAACAACATCGACGAAGCCATCAACATTGGTGACAAGTATAAAGATTCACACTTGGCAATGGTTGTTTCCTCTGGTCTGAAGGAATTCGCAGCTCATCAGGGCAACAGCGACATCTCCGCCGACGAAATGGAAGCTTCAAAACGAGCTTTGGATCGTGCGATCGCGGTTAAAACGGCTGAATTGAAGCGTGGCCTTTCCGGTCTCGCAACGGTTGGCTCGACCGCTCCGTTCGTTGGACTGTTCGGTACTGTGGTCGGTATCATTGGAGCTTTCGTTGGATTGGCTCAGGCGGAAAACGCCGGTATCGGTACGGTCGGTGCTGCTATCGCAGAAGCTTTGGTCGCTACCGCTCTCGGTATCGTTGTGGCCGTTCCTGCTGTGTGGCTCTTCAACTACTTTACAAACAAGGTAACGAGTTTTGGTGTTGAGATGGAAAACTCGGCCTCTGAATTGGTTGACTATTTCATCAAGCAGCGTACCAAGGCCCTTCGAGCCTAGTTCAGTTTTAGATAAGGAGGACTGAGATGGGAGCATCAATTGGCGGCAGCAGCGAATACAACTCAGAGATCAATGTAACACCCATGGTGGATATCATGCTGGTTTTGCTGATCATCTTCATGGTTGTTACTCCGCTGCTCCAGCAGGGGGTTACGGTAAACCTGCCTCGAGACATGGTTTCTCCGGATGAGGATCAGGAGATCACCAAGGATACGTCCGTTGTGATCTCCATTCCGAACAGCACCGATTTCTATATTGGAAAAGACCCATATCCGCTCAGCGCGTTGGGTGAAAAGATCCAGTCGATGATGAAAGATAAGGCGCCGGATAAGCGAATTGTTTACATCAAAAGCGGGGTCGATGTTGAATATGGAACGGTGGTTCAAGCGATCGATACGATCCGAAAGCAGGATATCGACAAGATCGGCCTCGTTGCGGACAAGAAAAAGGGCGGTGCACCGGAATAGTGTGCCCGAAGGGCGGTTTCTAGCCCGGGAGAATAGATATGGGTATGTCAACAGGGGGCGGTGACGGAGCCAAACCTACCATTAACGTTACGCCGCTGATCGACGTCTTGCTCGTGTTATTGATCATCTTTATGGTCATTACACCTTCAAAGCCGAGTCGTTTTGAAGCGAAAGTTCCGGCGGAGCCAAAGGATACGCCGCAGCAGACGCAGGTACAGCCAAATCCATTGACCTTGGTGGTTTCGATCAACAAGGACACTAAGGCTGTGACCTTGAACAACGAAGCTGCCGGCGACGTCAGCGACGCATCTCCGCTAACGGAAAGGCTCAAAGGTATCTTCAAAGAGCGCGAAGCCGGCGGTGTTTTCAAAGATGGCACGAACGAGATCGAGAAAACTCTCTTTATCAAATCTCCGACGTCCGTCCGGTATGGTGACGTGGTCAAAGTTATTGACGCGGCTAAATCAGCCGGAGCTCAGCCGATCGGCCTTCAGATCGACGATCTAACCGAATAAATATGATCCCGGGCTTTGTGTCGCTACAGAGCGAAGGGCCCGGGGCTTGTAATGGAGTCATATAATGAGATCTTCTCGTTTAGGAATATTTGCGATCATCGCACTATCGGTATTTCTAACTACAAATTGTTCGTACTATAACCGGATCATGTCCCGCAAAGATCTTGTGGACGGTTCGACGGCCTACAAAGAACGCAAGTTTACTGAGGCAGAGGAACTTTTCCGGACTGCGGCAGAGCGTGACCCGGAAGGTGCCACGGCAGAAGGCAGAACGGCACAGGTTTTTCTGGCTCGGACGCTGCATTCGCTGTTCATTGGCGATCGCAAGAATACAGGCCTTGCAGAACAGGCAATTGCCGAATATAAAAAGGCTCTTGGTATGGACAAGGAAGACCAAGGTTCATACAAAGCGGTCGCGGGTCTTTATGAAAACCTTGCTCGGCCCGAAGAGTGGCAGGCATGGGTATCTCAACGAGCAAACGACGCTTCGATCAAACCGCAATTTCGGGCAGAAGCCTTGACGGCTTTGACGGCGAAAAAGAATTCTTGTGCAAATGAGATCACGGATACGGAAAAGACCAAAAAGACCGTCAAACGCGACGGAAAGGATGTGTTCGAATTCGTCAAGCCGGAAAAGGCTGAAGATCTCGCCAGACTTCAAGGATGCGTAAGCGAAGGCCTTTCGTTGATCGACCAAGCGGTGGCGTTGGAACCTGCCGATGTATCAACGGCGGCATCGACCGATCCTACAACCCTTACGGACGCACAGTTGAAAGCCTACAGCGATACGATCAAGGCATTCGAATCTGCCCGCTCATACAAAGCCAGCATGACCCTTCAAGCTTCACGCCTGGCTGAAATGGAAGGCCGCACGGCCGATCGTGACCGGTATAAGACCGAAGCCGATGATGCAAAGGCAAAGTTCACGCAGCTTAGCGAACTGAGTCGGAAGTATCAGGCTGAGATCGAACGCCGTATAGCGGTTGCTCAAGAAGCGGCTAACGCCAACAAGGATAAATAGTCTATTATCTGCGATATTTAGGGTGATGCTCAATTTTTTCGATTGGCATCACCCTTTTTCTGTGGTCGGAAAATTGTTTGAAAATAATTCTCCGGCGGTTATAAAATAGATTGGCTAATGATTCGCATTGAGGACATTATTGAGAAGGTTGAGGTAAACCGGCCCGGTTCAGATATCGATCTGATCCGGCGAGCATACCTTTTTTCCGCTCTTCACCACAGCGGACAAAAGCGGGCTTCGGGCGAGCCATATCTGATCCATCCGCTCGAGGTCGCGGATATTCTGGCCGACATGCGGCTCGACGAAGTGAGTGTTTCAACGGGGCTCCTGCATGATGTTGTCGAAGATACGCTCGTCGATCTTGATACTCTCCGATCGTATTTTGGTGAAGAGATAACGCATCTTGTCGATGGCCTGACGAAGATCGCCCACATCAGCAATCTTTCAAAAGAAAAGCAACAGGCAGAGAACGTCAGAAAGATGGTCTTAGCAATGATCACGGACGTTCGGGTGGTTCTGATCAAGTTGGCGGACAGGCTGCACAATATGCGAACGATGCAGTTCTTGAAGCCGGAAAAGCGTGCCCGTATATCGCAGGAAACTCTTGATATCTATGCACCTATTGCCCATCGGCTGGGTATGGGTAAACTTCGCGGCGAACTTGAGGACCTTTCATTTCAAAATCTCTATCCTGACGAATATAGGAAACTTTCGAAAGAGGTAGAAGCCCGCCGCCCGGAACTGGAGGCGATACTTGACCGCATTCGCACGACGATCATAAACAGCCTGGACGAGAACGAAGTGCCGTTCGTGCAGGTACAAGGCCGTGTGAAGCGGCTTTTTTCTCTGTGGAAAAAGCTGAAGAAGCAAAAGATCACCATCGAACAGGTCTATGATCTGATCGCGGCGCGCATCATCACCCAGAATGATAAAAAGAACTGCTATTTGGCTCTTAGCGTTATCCATGATATCTGGACCCCTGTGCCTGAGCGGTTCAAGGACTGGATAGCGATACCGCGCGACAATCTGTACCAATCGCTTCATACGTCAGTGATAGGTGATGGCGGTCAGGCATTTGAGGTGCAGATCCGCACGGAAGAGATGCACCAGATCGCCGAAGAGGGCGTTGCCGCTCATTGGCGATATAAAGAGAGCAAACTAGGTGCGGAAGATGATGAAAATCTCGATGAATTGCGCAAGACCGTCGAAAAGCTGCTGCTTCCGCTGGTCGAAAACACCGAAGACGGCGAAGATTCAGAGGATTTCATTGAGACGCTCAAGCTGGATCTATTTCCGAAAGATGTTTACGCTTTTACGCCGCTCGGAAAAGTGATCCAACTGCCGCGAGGAGCGACGCCAATAGATTTTGCGTATGCGGTGCATTCCGAGGTCGGCGATACTTGCACGGGAGCGAAGATAAATGGTCGGATAGTGCCTCTGCGTACAGAACTGCAAAATGGAGATGTGGTCGAGATCATGACGACCGCGAGTTCAAAACCGTCCCGCGATTGGCTCAATTACGTTGCGACTTCAAAAGCAAAGAATCGGATCCGCCATTGGATCTCCGAACAGCAGAGAACCGAATCGATCGATATCGGGCGCCGTTTGCTCGAAAAAGAGGCCGAAAAATTTCGATTGACCGCGAAAAAACTGACCGGCAATGAAGCGGAAATGAAGCGGATCGCCAATGAATACGGCTTGGGGCGGCCCGAAGATCTGTTCGCTTCGGTCGGGTATGGTAAAACGCTGCCGCGCAATGTGCTGGCGAAATATCTCGGAGCTGAAAAATTCGCTGAATTAGATCCCGAAAAACGAAAGGACTCCGCTTTGGAATCCGGCGTCAAAGCGGTGAAGAAATTCATCGGGCTGGGCGAAGATGCAATAGTTGTTAAAGGTGTAGATAATCTGTTGACCACGCGGGCCCGCTGCTGCAACCCGCTCCGCGGCGAAGACATCATAGGCTACATATCGCTCGGGAAAGGCATTGTGGTGCACAACAAACGGTGCAAGAACGTTGCTCAGCTGATGGTCAACAAAGACCGTATAGTGGACGTGGAATGGGCGCAGACCGAAAAAGAGGAGATCCAATCGGTACGGATCTTGGTCACTACGGAAAATCGAACCGGTATGCTGGCCAGCATTACCAATGCCATTGCGGAGATCAAGACAGGCATTCGAGATGCACGAGCTAACGTATCGCGAGATGACAAAGGGCTGATAGAGGTGACCGTCGAGGTTTTTGATAAAAAGCATCTCGACCGCGTGTTGAATTCGATCGAAAAACTGCCCGGTGTTATCGCCGTCGAACGTGTAAATAGCTGAGCTGTAAAAAAATGGAGCTTCGCCTGCTTTATTTTTGGGCGATAGTTTGTTAAAATTCGCCTTTTGCTTAAGTTATCAAAAGGCATTAAACAGGCATTATGAAAGAGATCATCTCAACTGAAGAAGCACCTGGGGCGATCGGGCCCTATTCGCAGGCGATCAAGGCCGGGAAAACGATCTTCTGTTCGGGGCAGATACCGATCGATCCGGCAACGGGCGAATTCGTCTCGGATGACGTTGCCGAACAGACGGAGCAGGTATTGAAAAATCTTGCGGCTGTCTTGAAAGCGGCCGGAGCATCGCTCGACGACGTCGTGAAAACCGGAGTGTTCTTGGCAGATATGCAGGATTTTGCGGCGATGAACGAAGTTTACGCACGCTATTTTGATGCGAACAAACCGGCCCGGGCAACCGTTCAGGCGGCGGGTCTTCCGCGCGACACCCGCGTTGAGATCGATTGTATCGCTGTTATTGACTGAGCTTTGCCATCAAGAAAAGCCAAACGCCGAATAAACGGTGTTTGGCTGTTGAAAATTAAGGGCCGACGAAACAAGCTTTACGCGGCTTTAACTATCTTTCCGGATTTAATGCACCTGGTGCAAGCTTTAATGCGGCCGTTGCCGCCCGAAGGAAGTTGAACGCGAACCGGCTGCAGATTCGGGTTGAATCGACGGCGGGTCTTGTTATTAGCGTGTGAAACGTTGTTTCCGAATTGCGGACCTTTTCCGCAGATGTCGCATCTTTTAGCCATATGATAAGTGCCTCCAAGTAAATCGTGAGGGATATATAGAGTTTGCTAAAAACTCAAAAATAAATTTTATACCAGACCCCAAGCGGGTAAGTCAAGTAATGGTACAGATTGATAATTGGAAAGGAGTAGAAGCCACAGTGCAAAATTTTAATTTCAGGTTATTTTCGTTGGCCGCGGCGGCATTTTTCGCGGTATTTACGGCTGCTTGTTCGGGCGGCCCGGCTGCTAACAATTCGGCAGGCGGTGTTGATCCGAACGAGGTTGCCGCCCGTGTAAACGGAAAGGACATCAAGCTGGAAGAGGTCGAAAAAGCTCTTAAAGCTCAGGGTCAGGGCGAAGAAGCGAATTTCTCGCCGCTCGAATTGGCATCTGCTCGGTTGAGCATTCTGCAACAGATGATCCAAACAGAAGTGATGTTTCAGAAGGCGGAAAAGGAACAAGCGTTGCCGACCGATGATGAGGTTACGGCAGAAATGAACAAGCGGAAGACGGGCAGCGGACTTTCAGCCGAAGAATTTGATAAGCAAATGAAAGAGGCCGGCGAAACGGCGGACACCTGGCGTTTGAATGTCAAAAAAGAATTGGCTCTGCAGAAGCTTCAGGAAAAGATCGCCGGTCGCGTAGAGGCTCCGAAAGAAGCTGAGATCACTGATTTTTACAACGGCAATAAGGAACAGTTCAAAAATAAACGCGGAGCAGAATTGGCGGCGATCGTGATCGACCCGACCGATGCGGGTCAAGGCGATCCGACGCGCAATATGGACGAGGCAAATGCTAAGGCGAAAGAGATCGGCCAGCGAGCTCTGACGGGCTCAGACTTTGCGACACTTGCCCGCGAGAACAGCGAAGATCTGCAGACACGCTCACGCGGCGGCGACTGGCGTTATTTCTCGGAAGATGAACTGAAGCAGACGCTTGGTGCCGGTGTGGCGGATTTTATAATGAACAAGATGACGAATGGCCAGGTGATCCCGTCGGCGATCCCGGTCGAAGGCAAGATCTTGATCGTTAAATTGCAGCGTAAGCAGGAAAAGGACGAGGACCTGACGCTAGAAAGCCCGGGTGTGCGCCAGCGTGTGACCGAGCTTTTGATCAATGCTCGCAAGAGCTTGCTGTGGCAGTCATACGGCACAGTCGCCATCAATGAAGCGAAGGTCGAAAACTTTCTGGCACAGAAGGTGGTCGATAATCCGAATGAGCTGAGCGGAGCCCGTCCGGCCCGTGCGGCAACCCCGGTACCGGCTAACACGAACCCGGAACCCGTCGCCAATACGAACGCTGCGGCTGCGAACGCATCCAATGCGAACACGCACGCTGCGAATGCCGCGGCTAACAAACCGGCGAATACACCGGCTGCAAACGCGGTTCCAAAAGGTAAATAGAAATCTCGCGATGATCGCGAAAGCTCCGAGTAGCCGGCATTAAAGGTCGGCTATTTGTTTTTATGTTATTCAGACTTCAAGACGTATATAAATCGTACGGCGGCCGAGAGATCCTCAAAGGTACCACCTTTCAGGTAAATCCAAATGAAAAGGTCGGATTGGTTGGCCGCAATGGTGCCGGCAAGACGACGGTCTTCCGTTTGATCACGGGGGCCGAATCCGCAGATTCCGGCGAGGTGATAGCTATCAATGGGCTACGGCTCGGGTTGCTCGACCAACACGTTGATTTCGGCTCCGGCGAAACCGTTCACACTGCAGCACTTTCGGCTTTTAAGGAGATCCACGATATCGAGGCCGAAATGCGCGATCTTGAAAAGCTAATGGTGACCGATCATTCAGCCGAAGTGCTGGACCGCTATGCCGATCTGCAAACGAAATTCGAACATTTGGACGGATTCTCCTACGCGGCACGGGCAGAAGCGATCTTGCTTGGGCTGGGTTTTCCGCGGGAGATGTGGGACCACGACACCGGCGATCTGTCGGGAGGCCAAAAGAACCGACTCGGCATGGCCCGTTTGCTTTTGTCCTCGGCGGACGTATTGCTTTTGGATGAACCGACCAATCACCTGGATGTAGAAGCCGTCGAATGGCTGGAAAATTTCTTGTCTGAATGTGATAGGACATATCTGGTCATCAGCCACGACCGCTATTTTCTTGATCGGACCACGAACCGGATCATCGAGATCGACCGCGGCCAGGCGGTCAGCTATAAGGGAAACTATTCCGAATTTTTGATCGAACGCGAACTGCGTCGCGAACAGCAGCAGCGGGAATACGAAAATCAGCAGCAGCTGATCAATAAAACACAGGAATTCATTCGCCGGAATTTGGAAGGTCAAAAGACCAAACAAGCCAAATCACGCCGGAATATGCTGGAGCGGATGGACCGGATCGAAGCCGTACAGGCGGAAAAGTCGGGCGGCAGCTTTGGACTCAAACGTGTTGAACGCACCGGCAATAACGTTTTGACCACCGAAGAGCTTTCGATCGGGTATGGGGAAAAAATATTAGCTCAGGACCTGAATCTATCGCTCCACCGCGGAGCTTGTTTGGGAATTATCGGAGCCAATGGAACCGGTAAGACGACATTTTTAAAGACCGTGTTAGGTAAGATAGAACCGTTGGCGGGAGAATTTCGCTGGGGAACGAAAACAAACATTGGTTATTACGCACAGAATTTAGATGATCTTGAGCCGCGGAATGAGATCGTGCAGGAGCTTCGCCGGGTTGCCCCATTGGCGGACAACAATACCTTGAGAGGATTTTTGGCCAAGTTCCTTTTCTTTGGTGAGGACGTTTTTAAGCTGGTCGGCACACTGTCCGGAGGCGAAAAGGGAAGGTTGGCACTAGCGAAATTGATCTATTCGCAAAAGAACGTACTGATACTGGACGAACCAACGAACCACCTGGACATCCCTTCGCGCGAATCTTTGGAAGCGGCTTTGGCGGAATATGACGGTACGATCATCACCGTTAGTCACGATCGTTTCTTTTTGGACAAGATTGCAACGCAGCTTTTATCATTTGAAAGCGATGGGTCCGTCGTTATTTATGACGGGAATTACACGGAATATCACGATTGGAAGGCCGGCGGAAGAAATACCGCGACCAAACCTCGGATATCGGCGGCTCCAACCGCGACGGTTCGACACGAACCGGCCGAGAACGCGAAACCGCAGCTTTCCAAAAATCAGATCAGCCAATTCGAAAAGCGGATCGCTGAGATCGAGGGCTCCTCTATCCCGAATTCGGAAAAGATCATAGAGGACCTAAATAAGCGGATAGGCCTGCCGGAAACCGCCGCTGATTTCGCAAAACTGAACGAATTGACGGAATTGCTGGAGGCCGAACAATCGAAAATAGAAACTCTCTATGCCGAATGGGGCGAGCTTTCCGAACAGCTTCAAGCTTAAGAGCCGGAGTTTTACGCAGCTTCCCAATTCGACGCTTTGTGTTACCCAGCGGCGGAAAATGACGCTAAATAGCCCGCCGGTGCCTATACTAGCTTTCTGAGCGATAGTTTGGGGCCTCCTTAGTGATGATGACGTCGTGGACGTGCGATTCTTTCAATCCGGCGGAGGTTATACGCACAAACTTCGCTTGGTTCTGCATTTCGGCAATGTTGTGACAGCCCGTATAGCCCATGCCGGATCGCAGGCCGCCTACAAGCTGCGTTACCATATCGGCGAGCGTGCCTTTGTAGGCTACGCGGCCTTCGATTCCCTCGGGAACATATTTTGAATCCGAAACCGTGCCTTCCTGGGCATAGCGATCGCTCGAACCTTTTTTCATTGCTCCGATGGAGCCCATCCCGCGGTAGGTTTTGAAGTGGCGGCCCTGATATAGGATGACCTCGCCCGGGGCTTCTTCGGTGCCGGCGAAAAGGGATCCGATCATAATAGAATCGGCTCCGGCCGCGATCGCCTTTGCGACGTCGCCTGAAAATTTGATGCCGCCGTCAGCGATGACCGGAACGCCTGTTCCGGCGGCCGCCGCGACTGCCTCACCGATCGCCATGATCTGGGGCACACCGGCGCCGGTCACAACGCGCGTTGTACATATCGACCCGGGACCGATGCCGATCTTGACCGCATCAACTCCTGCGCGGATCAAGGCTGTCGTTCCCTCGGCAGTAGCCACATTGCCGGCGACCACCTCTATTTCCGGAAACTTTTGCTTGACACGCTTAACGGCCTCCAGAACTCTTGAGCTGTGGCCGTGAGCGGTATCGATAACGATGGCATCAACGCGAGAAGCGACCAGGGCTTCGGCTCGCTCCATGAAATCGCCGGTCGCACCGATCGCTGCGGCACAGCGAAGTCGGCCGAGGCCATCTTTGGCCGCTTTCGGGAAGTTTATCGCTTTCTGGATGTCCTTGACGGTTATCAAGCCTTTCAAATGTCCGTCGTCATCAACGACAAGCAATTTTTCAATGCGATGTTTTTGCAGTTTGACCTTTGCTTCATCCAAGGTGGTGCCAACGGGTACGGTTACCAAAGGCTGCGGTGTCATTATCTCCGCCACCGGAATATCAAAACGGGTTTCAAACCGCAGATCGCGATTGGTGACAATGCCGACCAAAAGCCCATCGTTATTGACCACCGGAACACCGCTGATGCGATAGTGTTCCATGATGTTCATGGCTTCGCTGACGAGCGCGGTCTGGTGGATGGTCACAGGATCGACGATCATCCCGGATTCGCTGCGTTTTACCTTATCAACCTCTTCGGCCTGCTGCTCGATCGGGAAATTTTTGTGGATAACGCCAATGCCGCCCTGCTGAGCAAGGGCGATCGCCAGAGATGCTTCGGTGACGGTGTCCATCGCCGATGAACAAAGCGGAATATTAAGTTCGATGCCGCGGGAAAATTTTGTAGTGGTATCTACCTCGCTCGGCAATACGTCAGAAAACGCCGGAACGAGCAGTACGTCATCAAATGTCAGGCCTTCTTTAATTTCTTCCAAGTTCATATAAAAATTTACAAAAAAGCCCGCAGAATGCTTGCGGGCCTCGATCTTATCGAAATATTTGTCCGTTAAAAAGCTTTTTCAAAAACTGGTTCGTAAGCATTATTCAGTTTGGCCGAGGCGTTGCCGCCGGGCGTCCGACGATGATCGGGGTCTGTGTCGTCACCGGCCGCGGTGTTGCTGCCGCACGCGGCGGGGTGGCTGTGCGGACCGGACGCGGGGGTGCCGTCTGAGCTGTCGCCGCAGTGGTGGCCGGAGCGGGGCCCGGAGCAACTTCGGTAGTCGGAACGGTTGCCGATCCGGATTCTACCGGCGTCGGCGAAGGTGCCGAGCTTTGAGCTCCGCCGTCAAAAGCGATCGCTCCGCTTTGCCATATCTGCGGCAGATTCGCGGAATTGATCTCAAATTCGATCGCCGCCCGCCGCGGATTCTCCGGCGTAGAAGGAAGCGTTATCGGTTTACCGTTAATTGACAATTTCGCGACCGCTGCAAGCGATTTAGAATAACTGAGTTTCAGCGATTCTTTCGGCTCGAAGGTAGCCGGTTTGCCCGGTGTGACCAACAAGCTCGAACGTTTACCGTCCGTCAAGGCTGTCAAAGAGACATCTGCGTCGGATGCGAATTCGACCTTTATGCCGCTTATTGCCGGTGCTGCGGCAGCGGCCGGGGTCGGCTGCGGTTCGGCTACAGCAGAATTGCCGCCCGTATTGGAATTAGTGTTGCTGACGACCGGAGCATCACCCCGGTTCTGAATATAATTGACGAGGAACAAAATGCCGGCGGACATTAATCCGAGGATTAGAACGGCAATAATGACGGTCGGAATTATCGACGTTCCGGACCGATCGTCGGTCAACACCTCAGGTTTGTAAGCCTTTAGCTCATCTTCCTGGGATGCGACGTCTGCTGCGGCCAGCTTGGCATAATCCTGCAAAGCTTCCTGTTCGTCGATACCGACAAATTTAGCGTAAGTTTTAACAAATCCTTTATTGAAAATACCGCCCGGAAGGGTCTTGTAGTTATCGTCTTCGATCGATTCCAAATGGTGGGCGGCGATGCGCGTTTGTTCTGAAACTTCGCTGATCGATATACCACGCTCTTCGCGTGCCTGCCGCAATTTTTCTCCGAGGGTTTGTGACATTATAAAGAGATCTCTGACCGCCTTGAGTCTATTAAATTCCGCAAATAGTTAAACTAGAAATATAGCTTTGTTAAACGCCCGATGTCAATTGACGTCGTATCTCGTGGTGCGGTAAGACCAACGGCCAGCAATATTTGCATTGATGGTTTGTGCAATAAGGACGCTCTTATATTAAAATCGTATCAGTTTATTTAAGTGAGGATCTTCAAATGAGTTTAGAAGCACTCGGAATGGTCGAAACAAAAGGTTTCGTCGGTGCGGTCGAAGCGGCCGATGCGATGGTAAAAGCCGCGAACGTGCAGCTTGTGGGCAAAGAATATATTGGAGCCGGCTACGTGACGATATTCGTTCGCGGCGATGTCGGTGCGGTAAAAGCGGCAACCGATTCTGGAGCGGCAGCGGCTCGTCGGGTGGGTGAGCTGATCAGCGTTCATGTCATTCCGCGTCCGCATAACGAGGTGGAACGTGTTCTGCCGAAAAACGGAAAGATCGGTTATAGCCCGGATGAAAAGGCCCTGCAGGGCGGCGGACGCGAGCTTAGCTCCGGAGATGCCGGACTCTCGAGTGCCGGGTCGTCGCAATCAAGCAAAGCAAAAAATAAATAGATCTCGGCTTTCGGGATCAGACACGGCGGCATCGGCTTTGAAGCGGTTGCCGCACACATCTGTATTCAATGGCAGAAGCGGAAGACATTGCAGTTAAAGCAGCGGACCGGGCGGTCGAAGCAGCATTTGCTGCTTTCCGTACGGTTGCCCGCTTTGATCAGGAGCGCATCAATGCGATCTGTGATGCGATGTCCGCGGCTGCCTTGGCCGAAGCGGCCCGGTTGGGGCAGATGGCCCACGAAGAGACCGGCTTTGGCAAAGCAGACGATAAACGCGAAAAGAACCGGTTTGCGGCAGAGGATGTCTGGAAACACTTCCGCGATCTGAAAACCGTCGGTGTGGTCGCAGATAAAGGGGACATTGTCGAGATCGCTTCACCGCGAGGCGTTGTCGCAGCGATAATACCTTCGACCAATCCGACATCTACAGCGATCTTTAAGATCATCATTGCCATAAAATCGAGAAATACGATAGTTCTTTCGCCTCATCCTTCGGCTGCCAATTGTATCGGAGAAACCGCAAGGTTGATGCGCGAAGCCGGTGTACGAGCCGGTTTGCCGGCCGATGCGATCAGATGCCTTGAGCATTCATCGATCGAAGGCACGGAACGGCTGATGAAGCACCGGCGAACGGCGGTGATACTCGCAACCGGCGGGATCGGGTTGGTGAGGGCCGCCTATTCTTCCGGAAAACCGGCATTCGGTGTTGGTCCCGGCAATGTGCCCGTATTCGTCGAACGGTCGGCCGATGTTAGAAAGGCGGTTGCCGACATTCTGACGGGAACCTGTTTTGATAACGGCACTATCTGTGCGTCTGAGCAGTCGGTGGTGGTTGACGCGCCGATAGCCGAGCAGGTGCGGGAACAATTTAAGGCACAGGGCGGCCATTTTCTTTCCTCGGCAGAAGCTGATGCTGTCGGCAAGATCCTGGTTACTCCGGAACGGACACTAAATGCGGCAATAGTCGGAAGGCCTGCCGGATACATCGCGAAATTGGCCGGCATTTCCGTCCCGGACGATACACGATGTCTGTTGGCGGATTGCGGCGGCGTCGGGCGGGAATATCCGTGGTCGATAGAGAAGCTTTCGCCGACGCTCGCATTTTTTGTCGCCGATGGAACGGAATCGGCCGCGGCCAGGTGTGAGGAAATACTCCAATTTGGCGGAATGGGCCACACCGCGGGAATGCACACGAAAGATCGGGAGGCGGCGATCCGCTACGGAGCGCAAATGCCGGCATCGAGGATCATCGTCAATTCTCCTACTACGCACGGCGCGATCGGATTTTCGACAGAATTGGCACCATCGATGACGCTCGGCTGCGGTTCTTGGGGAGGCAATGTGACCTCCGACAATGTTTCGCCGCTGCATTTGATGGATATCAAGCGTGTCGCCTTTGAAACAAAACCGATAAATACGCCCCCGAAAACGACGCTTCCGACGGCTGTTTCGGCCGCTGCGTCGAATGGCAGCCGCGGTGCGAAGAGAGAACAGGTAGCGGCGATAGTAGATAGGTTTCTGCGACAGAAATTGACGGAGGAACCGAAAACCGAGACCACGGTTGCTGCAGAAATACCGAGATCATCGACACCACTGCAAGAAAATGCCGGGTCGTCACCGGTGAAGACGATAATACACGAACTTCGGCCGCAGTCTTTGACCGAAAACGGATATTCGCAAGAACCGGTGGACTTTGTCAGTGAAGCTGATGTTCGAGACGCTGTGAATGGCGGGCGAAAGATCTATATCAATGCTAAGACCATAATAACGCCGGCAGCTCGAGATCTTGGTGATGAAAAGGACATTTTTGCGAAAATATAGAAGCGCGGGATTTTAGACCTTGATGGCAGAGAAAGATCCAGATAGATCGGTTTGTGCGGCTTGCGGAGCAGAGATCCGCGAAGGGTCAGCTTTTTGCTACAACTGCGGCGAAACGCTCGAAGAAATTCATCCGGTACCGAAACCGGAAGCGGTCGAACAGCCGCCGCCCGCGAAGACTTCAGGCAAGGGCAAGCAGAAGCGTTCGCAGCGGATAGAAACAAGCAAGTTGCCGGCTTTTGCAAAACCCGAGGAATCTTTGCCGACGGTGCAGGAGATGCCCGCGGCGCTAACCGTGAAAGCAGAGCCGAGCAAGGAACTTCGTTCTGCTGCGGATATCAGACGTCGGCCGAAAAAGACGGTCCTTCCGCCAAAAGAGATCATCTGGGAAGAAAGGACCGATACCGGAAAGGGCTTCGTCATTGGCGGGATAGTCCTTTTATCATTGGCGGCTATATTGATGTATTTTGCGTTTTACCTAAGGTAAGTATATGTTGGTCGCCACGACAGTTTTCATCTTCACAATATTGATCGGCATGGCGTTTTTAGGCCTGTTGATATACCTTTTAAAAAGGAAAGGAAGCGGTAGATAAATTCATGCAGGCATTAGGAATGGTCGAATGTATGGGAATGGTGGCAATGATCGAGGCAGCGGATGCCATGGTCAAAGCTGCGAATGTGAACCTGGTTGGATACGAAAAGGTCGATGCCGGTCTCGTGACAGCGATCGTTCGCGGTGAGGTCGGGGCTGTGAAAGCGGCTGTCGATGCCGGCGCTGCTGCGGCGCGGCGGGTCGGCACGGTTACAGCCGTACATGTCATTCCGCGGCCACACGATGAGGTCGCCGAAGGGATCCCCGTCATCGAAACGGGCGAGACCAACAGAAAGAAGATCTCCGGTTCCGTGCCTGAATAATTCTGATATACAAAAATAAAAAAGCGGCAGGCTGCATAAAACAGCTTGCCGCTTTTAGTTTAGAGGTTGCTTACCACGGGCTGATCGGACACCGCGGAAATCCGTGAGAACTAGGATTTACCCATTTCAGCGTGTGGCCGAGGGCTGCTGCCGCGGCGTTACAGCAACTGCCGATGCTGCCGTTGTTGTAAACGGTCGCCGTGCAGCTATCAGGAACTTTCAAAGCGGTACCGCAGCCCCATGAATATCGGTACAGAGCATCAAGTTCATCGCTGGAACCTGAACCTTTTTTCAGAGCAGAAGAGCTTTCCGGCTTATAGGAATAGCGCTTTCCAACCGCCCACGGGCTAAAGCCGTTGTAATTGACCTTGCCCGGGCCGAAAGGTGTGCGAATGCACAGACCATCTGCCGCCTCTTCGATCTTCTCACCATCGCTCTCGATCGTAAAACTGACCGACCCGGCAGGTCGATCCTTCCAAAGGTCTTCGTCGATAACGGCAAATTTATCACCCATTGCGATCACTGCGGGATCGGTTTCGCTGATAAATCCTTTGAGTTTTGTAATGCCGCCCGCCGGCAGGGAAGCGACGCGAAGATCCGTGATCAGCGGTTTGCCCTCAGCCAACACGCTTATCAAGCCTTCATCACCGTCACGACCCGCCTTTATTGACGGAAGATAGACCTTGCCGGCTTCGGGCGAAAGAGTTGTCAGCGGACCTTCGGTCGATTCGAACTTGCCGCCGCCGGAAATGGTAAATGTGATGCGGCCGTCGGATTCCAGCGAGGCGGGGATTTCGATCTTTCCGCCTATCGGACGTTCGCCTTTTGAATCAGCTGAGCCGATGGTGCCGACGAGTATCCGCGGGCTTTCCGCACCTTCTTCGATGACAATAGAAATGTGAGGCCGCGGCGAAAAATCAATGCGCTGATCGGCTGCTGCCGAGCGGCCGCCGGTCTGAGCATGTGTCGATTCTAAAGTTATTAGGTCGCCGAAGGTGAAATAAGCCAGAGCGGCCACCATGACGGTCGGGATAGACGCAAACTTGAAGATATTGGATCTCATGTTCCTCCTTGATCAAACAGAAAAAAATAGAGCACGGAAATGTGCCAAGCGGGGGCAGTGCAAAGCCTTTTGGAAAGGCGGTCTGACCAGCAGTGATCAGATGTCGGACAGTGGAAGTGTCGGAGACAGTTTCGAGGGGTGTCGAAAGCGTTAGAGAGTTTATAGCAAAAGGCCGCCGCATCAGTCAAGATGCCGCGGCGGATTTTCAACAAGTTTAAACAATGCTATTGCGCGGTTCTTCCGGCTCGGGTTATCGCTATGCGTTTTTGTTTGTTCGGGCCATCGTTTACCACCACTTTGATATTGCGGAAAGAACCGTCTCGGCGATCATTGCTGGGAACGTAACCGATCGAATATTGGATCCGCAGGTCGCTTGAGATCTCAGAAGCTATCTTTGACAGCTCGCTAGTGTTGGACGGGAAAAATGCCCGGCCTCCGGTTTCGGTAGCCAGCCTTTCCAAAAGTGCCTTAGCCTTACCCTGCGGACTTTTCTTAATAAGACCGCCTTGGGTGCTCAATTCGCTGACAAAACCGATCGTGTAAATTTGGACATCAGTTTCACGGAGAAGTTCGAAAAGCTGGGCCTCGCTGTAAAAACTGTCCCGCTCATCGCCGTCAGAGACGATGATCAATGCCCGCCGCGTCCGGTCCTTATCGCTCGCCGCCTTATCATATTCATTCACACCCTCGGCGGCTAGATAGACCGCATCGATAATGGCGGTCTGGCCGCCCTCTATATAAAGATTATCAAGAGCGTCATTCAAGGCTTCTTTGTTTGAAGTAAACGGCTGCTCAACGCTGATCTTGTCGCGACTGACAAAGCGGATGATGCTTGTTTCATCATCATTGCGATTTGAATTGACGAGTATTTTACCTGCCTCGATCACCTGTTCGAGCTGGGAGCGGAGCGAGCCGGAATTGTCGATGACGAGAGAATAATTGGTTGGAACTTCGCCCTTCGAAAAGAATTCGATGGGCTGTTGAACGTTATCTTCCAATACTTTGAAATCGTTTTGCTGCAAACCATTGATCGGGCGATTATTGCGGTCGATCACACGAACATTAAGGTTGACGAGTTCTGTATCGACCTTGATAACTTCATCTTCTGAACTAATAGGCGGAGGAGTTGCGGACGGCAGCGGCGTTGGCGTTTGTTCCGGCAACGATGCCGAAGGAGCTCTTTGATCAGCAAAGCTTTGCGGCGTTGCGGAGCTAAATGCGGCCGCAAAGGCCGCTAAGGCTACAAAAGAAAGAAGAAAAAGGGTCTTTTTCATGGGTATTTTTTTCGCGATCAATATTCTGACGTCGGCGTGGCGTAATAGCCATCGCGTCCGCGCACCGTTAGACGCGGAAATCCACGCGGAGGTTTGACCTTAACTTTTACTTTTCGCCATTTCCCGTTCGGTTCAAAATCAGCCGGCGTATAACCGATCGAATATTGGTGGCGCAGTTCTAATGCGATACGCTCAAAGATCTCGTCTAACTCGATATCGCTGTTCGGATAGAATGATTTTCCGCCCGTTACGGACGTCAATTCGTCCAGAAATGCTTGGCCCTGCATGCCGATCATGGAGTTTGCATCTCTTCCGTCCATGATGCCGACGGCATACGTTACAACGTCCGATTCCTTAATCAATCGGCGAACCTCGCCAAAATTATAACGAGAAGCATTGTCTTGGCCATCGCTGATGATCAGCAAAGCCCGTTTTTGATGAGCTCCTCGTGTAACTCGCTCAATACCGAGATAAACGGCATCGTAAAGGGCGGTATTCTGACGAGGACTGACCAAAGTTAGCTTTTGCAGAACAGCTTCACCATCTCGTGAACGGTCAAGCAGCAATTGAGCCCGGCTATTGAAGGCGATCAGAAAATACTCGTCCGACGGATGGCTCGAATTGATAAATTTCTCAAGTGCCTTGCGTGCCTTTGTGATCTTTTCGCTATTCATCGAGCCGGAAACGTCAAAAACGATCCCGATCGAAACAGGAGCATCGCTATCGCTAAAATAGGATATTTCCTGGGGCTGATCATTGTCGTTGATGGTGAAATTGCTCTTTGAAAGGCCGGTAACATAGCGGCCGTACATATCTGTTACCGTCAATGTTAGCGTCACGAGGTCGGTCTTGACCTTGATCGGGCCGGTCGTATCGACCTCATCGGGAACGGGTGTTGGCGAGGCTGTCGGCTGCGGGTCTTGAGCAAGCGTTCCGATAGAAAAGATCAGCAGCGCGGCAAAGGCAAAGATCAAACGCACGGGCAGGCGATGTCGATGGGGAAACTCAGAAACAGCGTGAGCCATAAATCTCTCCTTGGGGACCAGATATAGTTTAAGGAACGCAATGATCTTGTGCAAGATGTTTTTGTGATGCAAAGCGCAGCAGTAAGGTTGTTCGGCGGCCGAGCGATAGATTATGATTATGCCTTTGGCGCGCAACCTTTTTCGATCCGCTGCGTGTTATACTGCATCGAAAGTTGTGCGGCCGCAACTAGGCCTTTGTCTATTCCATGTCAGAATTTGTTTGTCGTTTAGGAACACCTTCCGGAGAGATCGTCACGCGCGTCGTCGAAGCCGCGGCCGCCGGCGAAGCACGCGTGCAGCTTGAGAAAGAAGGCTACAGAGTTTTTTCGGTAGATTCGGCAGAGGGCGGTATTGCTTCCATGCTGTCAATTGGCGGAGCTAAGAAAAAGCGCCTTAAACAGGCGGATTTTCTGCTCTTTAATCAACAGCTGTCGGCTCTTTTGCGCGCCGGCATACCTGTCTTGCAGGCGATCGGGCTCTTGAAAACGCGTTCCGGTTCGGCGAGCTTACGCGAAGTGCTTGCCGATATTGAAGAAAAGATCAAAAGCGGCACACCGCTTTCCGAAGCGTTCGAATCGCAGGGTATATTTCCGAAAATATATACCGCGTCGATCCTGTCGGGCGAAAAAAGCGGTGCTCTGGATGACGTTCTGCTTCGCTTTGTCGAATATCTCAAACGCAGCGTGGGCGTTGCTCGAAAGCTTCGCGGGGCGTTGGCGTATCCGGCATTCCTTTTGCTGGCGTCGGTATTGATGGTTGCGTTTCTGACGCTTTATATCGTTCCGCGCATGTCTGACCTTTTCAAAGGGCTCAGCGCCAGCCGCGGACTTCCGGCCGTCACGGTGTTCGTGTTGGCGATCTCAAACGGTGTTGCGACCAATGCATGGTGGGCGATACCGGTATTGCTGGTCGTATCGGCTCTGCTTTTTTTGTGGCTGCGGACGGAGAGCGGAAGGCTTTTGCTGCACCGAGTCCTGTTAAAGGTGCCGGTGGCCGGCAGTTTGATCCGCAACATGGCAACGGCCCAGTTGGCACGCTCGCTTTCGACGCTGCTGGCGGGCGGCATTACGGTGCCGGATTCGTGGGAGATCGCTTCGCAGGCGCTGAATAATTTAGAACTCCGCCGCAGAAGTGCCGCGGTTCTGCCGATGATACGCGAGGGGCGAGGCTTTACCGAATCTCTGGAAACGGCTGAATGGCTGCCGGAACTGGCGCTTGATATGATCGGCATCGGCGAAAAATCAGGCAGCTTGCGCGAGATGCTGGACGAGGTTGCCGCCTTTTACGATGCCGAGGCCGAAGTTCGGCTGGAGCAGCTGACGACGCTTTTGGAACCGGCGATCCTGGTGCTGATGGCGGGCATCGTAGTTGTGATCCTGCTGGCGATCTATCTGCCGATAATCCAAACTATCTCGGCCGGACCCGCGGGAAGCAAGCATTAGGACATTATGAATGAGCAGAATGGCGGAACAGCCGCTACCAACATCTCGTCTCCGAAGATAGAGCTTTCGGATTTTATTGAGAATGAACCGCCCGAAGTTGTCGAGGCCAAACAAATGGCCCGGCGCTATCGTTTGCCGTACATTGAGCTGCTGCCGCCCGATCAGCCGTCACCGATCGATTACGAAGAGTTGGCAAAGATACCGGTCGATATGATGCTGCGCAATCATTTTGTGCCGCTTCGCCGCGAAGGCAGAGACCTCCATGCCGCAATGGCCGACCCGACAAATCTCGAGCGGCTTGACGAACTTGAGAACGCACTGAATGTAAGGTTGGTGCCCTACGTAGCAACGCAAGGTGCGATCGATGTTGTACTGAAAAAGGGTGATGCGACGCAGCGCGTTCTGCAGGAAGCGGCGTCCGGCTTTAAAATATCACTGGTGAAAGAGACGGAGCAGGGCGAGGAAGTGCTTGACCTTGACCGGCTGGCGACCGATTCGGACATGTCGCCGATCATAAAGCTCGTGGACACCATCGTGTATAACGCAATGGAATCAAGGGCTTCGGACATCCACATCGAAGCCGGCGACCGCGATGTTCGGGTGAAATTTCGCATTGACGGAGCTCTTTATTCAAAGGTTGACCCGATCGATATCGCATACCACCAAACGCTTATTTCGCGTATCAAGGTGATGTCCGAGCTCGACATTGCCGAACGCCGCATTCCGCAAGACGGCCGATTTCGTGTTCGGTATAAAGGCCGGACCGTGGATTTTCGTGTCTCGATCTTACCTTCGGCATACGGCGAGAACTGTGTTATCCGTATTTTGGATAAAGAGCAGATATCTGAGGAATTCAAAAATCTGAGTTTGGATGTGGTTGGTTTCGACCCGGACGACCTGCAGCGGTTTCGCATCTATATCAAGGAGCCTTACGGCATGGTTCTGGTTACCGGCCCGACGGGTTCCGGTAAAACAACGACGCTTTACGGAGCCTTGAATGAGATCCGTAATGAAGAAGATAAGATCATCACGATCGAGGACCCGGTCGAATATCAGCTGCAGGGAATTATGCAGATACCGGTCAATGAGAAAAAGGGGTTGACCTTTGCCCGCGGGCTGCGTTCGATCTTGCGTCACGATCCGGACAAGATCATGGTCGGAGAGATCCGTGACGAAGAAACGGCACAGATCGCCATTCAATCCGCCTTGACCGGCCACCTTGTATTCACGACGGTACACGCCAACAACGTCATCGATGTCATCGGCCGATTTCTGAATATGGGTGTGGAACCATACAATTTCGTTTCGTCGCTGAACTGCGTGCTTGCCCAGCGGCTTGTGCGGTTGCTGTGCCCGGTGTGTAAACGGCAATACCGCCCATCCGACGAAGATCTTTTCGAATCAGGCATGCGGCCGGACGACGTAAGGGATAGGTCCTTTTATATAAACGTGGGCTGTGATGCATGCAATCACACAGGATATCGCGGGCGAACGGCCATCCATGAGTTGTTGGATATGTCCGACAATATTCGTGAAATGATCATTGATCGGCGACCGGGTTCGGAGATCCGGCGACAGGCTGAAAAAGAGGGGCTTTCGTCGCTACGCGAATCCGCGGTGAAAAAAGTTTTTCTTGGTCAGACCACGCTGCACGAGATAAATCGGGTGACCTTCGTTGATGAGGTAAAGCCATAGAATCTTAATAAGGTCAATTGGTTTTTGACATTCGCATTTGTTTAAAGCGGGGATTCATTTCACCGGCGGTGCGAAAATGTTTTTCAGCAAGTTCGGTCATGCCGGCATTTTCCAAACGCAACCCGACCATCCAATGAAACAATGGATCTGCCGGGGTGTTTTGATCGGCAAGTTTTTCGAAACCGGCTGCGTCAGCTTCGTTGCCTGTTTGGCGCAAAGCATAGGCGAGCATATTGTTGGCTAAAGGCAGACGCGGATTTCGACGCAATGCTTCTTTCCAGGCGGCGACCGCTTCGGGCTTTCGGCCGAGGTGCCATAGCGATTCTCCTTTTTCCTCAACAGCCAAAACCAGGTCCGGCCGCTCATTCAATGCGTCATTTAGACTTGATAATGCCTGATCATACCTTCCAAGACGGTTGAGTATCGCACCGCGGTAATAAAGGCTCAGAGCTCGGCCTTGTCCGGTCTGCACTTCGGCGGCTCGGGTCAGCAGCTCAACGGATCTTTCTGTATCACCCGCGAGATATTCAAGCCAAGCGTATTTTGAAAGTGCTTCTTTATTCGTAAAGATACCGAGATCGACCGCATCGTGAAAATGCCGGCGGCCTTCGTCGATGTTGCGGAGATCGGCTTGGGCGAGCCACGGTTTGACGTCCGTCCGGGCAAGGGCGAGTTCATCCGGAACACGAACTTTTTCAAAAGCGATCGCTCCGCCGCGTTCGTGATATCTGACCCAACCGCTGTGAATGTTCAGCCCGAGCCAAGCGAGAGCGAGCACGCCGAAGACGATGCCGGCCGGTTTGATCTTACCCGAAGACCGGAGATTGTATCGATAGAAAGAAAGATCACGTGCGAATATCAGCCGATACAGCCGCAAAGCGAGAAAAGTGGAAACGCAGGCAATCCCGAGAGCCATCAGCATCGGCACCAATTGATAGACGTCCCAAACCGCCAAAAAACTCAAGAAAAAAATGATCGCCGCGGCGAATTCCTCGGGCCACGTCAGCGAATAATTGCGAGCAACGGTCTTTTTGACAGCAACCGCCGGTTTGCCGAAACCGAAATAAAGAGCATCATTGGGACAAACGCTGACGCAATCCATGCACTTCATGCAGCCGGGGTCCACTACCATTCCGTATTCTTTGACCTCGGCGTGGACGATGACATTAGATGTGCAAACAGCGGTGCAGTGGCCGCAATTGTTGCAGGCATCGGTAACGCGAATGCGGCCGGGTGCGACCTTGTCGGCAACACCAAAAAAGCCGCCGTATGGACAGGCATAAGTGCAAAAGCCTTTCGAACCGAGAAAATAGACGGTCATAAAACCGCACACAAAAAGGAAGGGAATGGCAACCCAGATCGGCGGAAAGGTCGCCCAAAACTCAGTTGTCATTAAATGATTTGAGAAATTCGGGAACAGCGGCTGCGATGGCGGTTTGACGACCCAACGATAAAAAACGGGCCAAACGAACATATAAAGTGCCACGATCAGCGGAACGAATACCAACAAACGCGAACGAAAGGCCCTTGGTTTTAGCCCGATCTTATTCAGCAGCCAAGCGCATAAATCCTGGAGCGCCAAGATATGACAGCCCCAGCCGCAAACGAATCTTCCGAGGATCAGCGTTGCCAAGATCGCCAGTGAAAAAAATATGAACCCCGCATTGATAGCACCATTTTGCAGGGTGTACATGCTTTCTGAAGGTTCGATCGGGGAGACAGTGCGTCCCATCAACCACCATTGAATAATATGAGCCGCCATTAGCACGTTCAGTGCGATAAGTGCGGCCGCCCGCCATTTGCTGACCTTTGAGTGCTTTCTCGCGGCCTTTTCACCGTTTGACGGCGGATTGGCCAGAACGGGAAGTTCGATTCGGCGTTCTTCAATTTTTGACGTGCTTTCGCAACCACTTTTCATAATTTACGGTAAAAAGGAGCAGCGACAGCCGTAAAACCTTTCGGTGCACTTGATTGACGCATACATTTAATTGTATAAAAATAAGGTCTGCAAACAAATCTACAATCAGGTGTTTTTCAAGTTTAGGTCGGTTTCCGGCTTACTAAAAATATTATGTTAAAGACGATCTCGGTTGCATTGTTGCCCCTGCTGATGTTTTTCGGCAGCGGCTTGGAATTTTTTCTGCCGGGCACGGATGGTGCAAAAGCCGCCAAAAACGACACCGGAGCACAGGAAAAGATGATCGTGGCGAATGGTTCGGTTGCCATCGATCTTGACCTTGCCGGCTCGGGTCGGGCGAATTCAGGCAAAACAGGAAGCGGAGCGCTCAAATTCGAATTTGAACGTGATTCTTTTTTTACTGTCCTAGTTTTCAAAAATGAACTTCGCGGAGCGATTCCCAGCACCGCAAAACTGATACCTCAAAGTTATCCGGAACTTCCGGGCAAGCTCGGGACCTCGTTCCAAACGCTTGCTCTGCAGCGTACCGAATGGGGATCGGACTACGAATTTGCCATCATCGATGCAAAGACGGGCTTTACCTTCTTTAACATCGAGGGCGCACAATTGGAATATGATGCGGCGACGCGTGAATTGTCTCTGCCGTCGGGACGCGTGCTTCTTTCAAAAGAATTCGCCGCGGATCTGGGGAGACCGCAAGAATCAGGACGCGTGGTCGGAAATATTTCGATCTCCGCCAATATGAGAACGATCGAGGTTGCTCAGATCGTCAATGGCGAAACAACGTCTGTCTCAATGCCGAATGTTCGCCGCGATGATGCTTTGGCCGTTCCCGGTCCGGACGTTATCGTCGGAGACGTAAACGGCTTGGCACAATTCGGCAGCGCCGCGGGCGGTTTTGTCGGATTGGCCTTGGGTACGGATTCTTGCAATAACGGCACCGTTGATCTTAACTGGTTCGCACTTCCTGTCAATGATCACCCGGTGATCCCGCAGAATATGTACCGCATGAGCGGCGGGGCAACGAATGATGAACGATTTGAACAGATCGGCCAATCAAGCGTAAAGCATGCCTTCACGGCCTTGGCTCAAAATCTTTGCGGATTCGGCTGTAACGGTACGAGCGGCGAAAAGCTCGGCGTTGGATGTTCGGACCCGTATAGCGCCGGTTTGAACTCCGGACCGAATCTTGGCTCGCGTGCTTGGATCAATCCTTTCTCCGGTGCCTATCCGCGTGGAGATTCGACGACCAATCCGAATAGCCACACCGGTCATGCCCACACGGGTACGTCGCACAGGATCCTGACCTCGATCGAGGACCTCAACACCGCTATGAATACCGGTGCTACGTATTATGCCGAAGGTCAATATGTAACGCCGCACGAATATGCATGGTGCCAAGCCAATCCCGGCCAGTGCAATATGTACAACAACGTGTCGTATCGCCGCTACAACGTGACCGGCACCAGTTCGTTCAGCTTTTCACCGGTTGGGGCTACGGTCCGCACAAAAGCGGCTGTCACCGCTTGGACCGGTTCCACGGCTGTTCAGCTTGAACCGGCACCGGGCCAAGACGGCATTGGGATCATCGCGTATAAAGTGACCAATCCTTCGGCCGGTGTATGGCATTACGAATATGCGATCTATAACCAGAACATGGATCGTGCCATTCAAGCCTTCAGCGTTCCGGTTGGAAATGGGGCAACTCTTTCGAACATCGGATTTCATGCTCCGCCGCAACATCCGGGATGGGGTGCAGACGGAACGACCGGTAATTCGGGCTTTAGCAGTACACCGTGGGTTTCGACCCAATCCGGCGGAGCTCTTAATTGGGCGACGGAAACTTTTGCCGCCAACCAGAATGCGAATGCGATCCGTTGGGGAACGCTTTACAATTTCCGGTTTGATTCCAATCAGCCGCCGCAAACTGTAAATGCGACGATCGGGTTCTTCAAAACGGGAGCTCCGATAACGGTTCAGGTGCAGGGTCCTTCAGGCTCCGCTGCATCGAGCTTTGCCCTTGGCGGACAGGTGAACAACGGTGCAGGCCGCGGTGTTGCAAATGCCCGCGTGCTGATCTCAAGCGGTTCAAACGTGGTCGCATCGGCGGTTACCGGGCCGTTTGGCTATTATCAGGTCAATGGGCTTGCTTCGGGAAGCTATACGGTAACGGTTTCTTCTAAGCGTCATAGCTACGCACCGCGTACCGTTTCGCTTTCAGACAATGTGACCGGATTTGACTTCACGCCTGCTCCGTAAGCTGACAGGTAAAGGATGGTACAGGCCGTATCGCGAACTGCGTGCGGCCTGTTTTTTATTTGATAATTTCGGAATAGATCAGCGGATCGACATTGCCGCCGCTAACGACGATGCAGATCTTGCGGTCGCGAAAGCGTTCGGGCTGTTCGATGACGGCACCTAACGTAAGAGCTCCGGTCGGCTCGGTCTTTAGATTTCCTAAAAGAAAATGTTCTTTTACCGCCAGACGGATGTTTTCGTCTGAAACTTCGATGATATCGCTCACATTGTCGCGAATGATAGGCCAGTTGAGAGCCCCGAGCGACGGTGTACGGGCTCCATCGGCGATGGTCTGCGGCTCATTTTCATTGACGAAAAGCTCGCCTGTCCGAAAAGATCGGGCGGCATCGTTGGCCAGAAGCGGTTCGCAGCCGAATATCTCGGCATTATCGCCGCGAGACCGAAGTCCGTTGACGACGCCCGAGATCAAACCACCGCCGCCGATCGGAGCAAGCACCGCATCAAAACCTCTTCCGGCAAGCTCTTCGCCAAGCGTCGAGTTGCCGTCAATGACATATTGATCGTCGTAGGCGCTTGCCCGGTAGGCATTCGGCATTTCGGCCGCCAATTGCTCAACCCTTTCGGCCCGGCTTGTTTGGGTGGTCTCAACGAGGTCGGCAATACCGCCGAATTTGCGCACGGAAGCTACCTTTATCGCAGCTGAATTTGCCGGCATAACAACCGTACACTTTTTGCCGAGCAGACTGCAGGCATAGGCCAGAGCTTGGCCAAAATTACCCGAAGATGCGGTCAATATTTCATCGTTGGGAACGGAGGAAGCCAAATTATACGCCGCCCTGAACTTAAAGCTGCCGGTATGTTGAAAGGTTTCGGTAGCGATGGTGATATCAATGCCGAATTCGCTGCACATTTTCGAAGGGCTAATGAGCAGGGTTGGGCGGATGACCTCTCGTAAATTATTCATTCGGATAGAATCACCCAAAATGTCATTGGCGTCAATCGCATTGGCAAACGCCGCCCTGACTTTCGTATAATCTTACGATATGAGCAAAGCACATTTCGGAATGGTCGGGCTAGGTACGATGGGCCGCAACTTTCTTTTGAATGTCGCCGAACACGGGTTTCGCTGTGTCGGATATGACCTTGATGCGGAAAAGCGGCGCCTTTTAGTGGAAGAGGGAGCCGAATGGGATGTGAAAGCGGCGGAGGATCCGGCCGAATTTGTCGAAATGCTTGAATCTCCGAGAGCGATAATGCTGCTTGTTCCGGCTGGAAAGATCGTAGATTCGGTCATCGAAGATCTTCTGCCTCATTTGCAGCCGGGGGACATCATAATCGATGGAGGCAATTCGCATTTTACGGATACCGAGCGTCGCGAGATCTATGTCACGGAAAAGGGTTTTGGCTTTCTGGGAGTTGGTGTTTCCGGCGGAGAGGAAGGAGCTCGGCGCGGACCGAGTATTATGCCGGGCGGCCATTTGGAATCCTACCGCCGGGTGGCTCCGATCTTTGAGGCGGTCGCAGCGAAGGTGGACGGCGTTCCGTGCGTCGCCTATATGGGACGTTCTTCGGCCGGACATTTTGTGAAAATGGTGCACAACGGCATCGAATACGGTTTGATGCAGATAATCGCTGAAACTTACGACCTGATGCAGCGTGTGCTGAAAATGGATTACGCGGCGATGTCAAAAGCATTTGCCGACTGGAACAATTCAAAATTGAATTCCTTTCTGATCGAGATAACCGCCGAAGTGCTTCGTAAGACAGATGCGGAAACCGGCCGGCCGTTGGTCGAAATGATCCTTGATAAGGCCGCTCAGAAAGGAACGGGGAAATGGACGTCGCAGGCAGCAATGGATCTGGGTGTGCCGATACCGACCATTGATGCGGCGGTCTCTATGCGACAGATATCGGCTCAGAAGGATGTCCGGGCCGCGATCGCTGAAAAATACGGTGCGTTGGAGGTTCCGGCTTCGGCAGCGGTCAACCCGGCCGGTGAAGATGTCGAAAGCTCCGAACAGCACGATAGAAAAGCATCGATGGCGGCCGAAGAGGCAAAGACCGCGGCCAGCGAACATGCCAATGCGGCGGTTTCGGGCGACAATGGCCAAGTACGGACACAAATTGATGATGCCGACGGCGATATTGCAGTTTCGCTTGAAAAACTGAAAAACACACTGCTGAGCTCGTTCATCGTAACTTACACGCAGGGTATGTCCATGCTCCAGATCGCCTCGACAGAAATGGACCTGGGGCTTGATCTCGCCAGTATCGCCAGAATATGGCGTGGGGGCTGTATTATCCGCTCTTCGCTGCTCGAAGAGATTCGCGGGGCTTTTGAGAATGATCCGGCTATCGCCAATCTGTTGTTAGACGACGGTTTTGCCCAATTGCTGGAACGAACGCGGGAAGATTGGCACGAGACGGCGGGCAAATTCTCAGCCTCGCGGGTACCTTCGCTCTGCGTGTCATCGGCTCTTTCATATTTCGAAGCATTTCGTTCGGAAAGGCTGCCGGCAAATCTTATTCAAGCTCAGAGGGACTTTTTCGGAGCCCATACGTACCAGCGTGTCGATAAAGAAGGGATCTTTCACACGCCGGATTGGGAAAAATAGAGCTTTTGCCAGAATCAGGCGTTCGAGCCAACAATTGTGGAAGAGACACGAGATTTGCCGGCGAAGAAGGATCAGATCATGCAAGGTAGGTTTATGCCACAGCAGAAATTTCTGTGTCTCCGCCGACGATTTCCCAAGCATCTTCCGTCTTGAGAAGTTTTGCCATTAGCGCGGCGTGTACGGCATGGCCGCTTTTGGAAGCAGTTATTTTGCCCATCATGGGCAACCCGATCAAAGCCACATCACCGATAATATCAAGTATCTTGTGGCGGACGAATTCATCATCGTATCGCAAGGGTGTTTCGTTCAGCATTCCATTTGTGGTAAGGACAATGGCATTGTCAAGCGAACCGCCGAGGGCCAAATTCGCCTTTCGCAGCATTTCAATTTCCTGCTCAAATCCAAAGGTGCGGGCAGAGGCAATGTCTCGGCCAAACGAAGTCTCGTTAAGGACGAAATGAAATGATTGGCGGTTGATGAATGGGTGCGGAAAGTCTATAACGCATTCGATCTCGAAATTTTCTGAGGGTGCGACCGACATTTTTCTATCACCTTCTTCAAAATCGACGCGTTTTAATACCCGCAGATACCTTCGCGGCGCCGATTGTGCGGCTATTCCGTTCTTTTGCAGCAATTCGACCCACTCTTCGCTGGAACCGTCCAGTATGGGCACCTCGATATTGTCGATCTCAATAAAACAGTTATCGACACCGGAACCGCGAAGAGCCGAGAGAAGATGTTCACAGGTAGAAAGAATAACGCCACGACGCATAAGCGTGGTCGCGTAACTGCAGTGGGAGACGTACTCGACCGACGCCGGGATCTCAAAATTATCGAGGTCGGTGCGCACAAAAATATACCCCGTATTTTCGGGTGCCGGCTTAACGGTCAATGTAACGTCCGCTCCGGTATGAAGACCAACGCCCGTGACTGAAAAAGATCTCGCGACAGTTGTTTGATGATCGTAGGGTTGAGAATTTGCCATATTCGGCTTTTATTTAACAATAAACGTGCCAGTAGCGAACCGCCGCAAATACCGTAAATTCGATCGGCTTTTTTAGCTTGTTTGTGGCGAAATGACTACACCTGTCGCCGAATTCGCTCAATTTAGGTTACAATCTAAAATTATAATTTCCGGCGGCGTTTTTGCCGCTAAATTAAGTAGCGAATTTATGGCGATTCAAACAGCGGGGCAAAAGACCGCGAAGGCGGCGAAGATCAAGATAGAGAACCGCTCAACCATTGATCTTCCTAAAAATTATGAACAGCAGATCGAATCTGCTTTAGATTTTCTTCCGACCGAACATAAAAGAGGGTTGGAAAAAGTGCGATTGGTTGATTTTATCGATGATCCGCGGGTTCGCAATGCGAATGTGCCGATCAAGGGCGACCTGCCCGGACTTTATCATCCGCGACAGGGAACTCAAGGAGCCTGGGTTGAGATCTCGACCGGAGCTCTTTTGCAGCCGACCGAAGGTTTTGGCAAGCGGTGGATGGCCAAAACCGCGTTTAAGAGCAATATTGCCGGACTGCTTTTCTCATTGGTCGGCCAGCATTATTATCTCACGTTGAGGCATTCGGTAAAGAAGCAGGGGCTGGAAACGCAGATCCGCCAATATGCGGAAAAGAATTTGAAAGCCTGGGGCGAAACGCAAAATCAAAACAGCCTGCGGGCAAAAATGCTCAAACCATTTCGCCCGACACTGGAACGGTGGGCAAAATGGTTGAATAAGAAAGCCGCAGATGCCCAGGGAAAAAGATAGGGCGATATATTAAAAAGGGCTGTCAAATACGACTACTATGAATTACTGGTTAGTTAAACAGGAACCCGAGGCCTATTCCTTTGACGATCTGGTAAAGGACGGCAAGACGGATTGGACGGGCGTGCGTAACTTTCAAGCGCGCAATAATTTGCAGGCGATGAAGAAAGGCGACAAGGTGCTTTTCTATCATTCGGTCTCGGAAAAGTCTGTGGTCGGTCTGGCGAAAGTATCCAAAGCCGCATTTCCGGACCCGACGGACGAAAAATGGATCGCGGTCGAGATCGAACCCGTGAAAAAATACAAAAAGCCAGTGACATTAGCCGAGATCAAAGAGAACAAGGCATTGGCGGAGATCGCCTTGATAAAGCAATCTCGATTGTCTGTAATGCCGCTTTCCAAGGATGAATTTGAAGAGATCGTTTCGATGTCCAAATAGAGACGGTCAGTACGCCAGTTTTTAATTTAACAATGCTAAACGAAGCCGTAGAACACTACAACCATCTTTTGTCTGATCCTGAACTCGCCAAAGCCTCTCAAGAAATGCTTGATAGAGAGCTGGAGCGGTCAAAACTCATTTTCGGCGGGCGTCGTCTGTCGCCCTATCTGCGGCCGCATTTTGTTACGGCAGAAGATTGGAAGATGGTGACGCAAACTTGCGAAACGGTATTCAGTGCCCTGCAGAAGGTAAAGGACGCGGCGGTGGAAGATGACGCGATCCTAACGGAACTCGGAGTGACGGCCGTGGAGCGTGAATTGGTAAAGATCGACCCCGGTTACGGTCAGGTGTCGCCCACATCTCGGCTTGATTCGTTTCTGACGGCGACGGCGTACAGCTATGTCGAATTGAACGGAGAAAGTCCGGCCGGCATCGCCTACGCTGATTCGGCGACAGAGATCTTTGATTCTCTGCCGGTAATGGCAAAATTCAAGGAACGATATAACGTAAAGGGGTTTTCCGGCCGCCCGCAGATGTTGAAGGTTCTTGTGGATTGCTACAAAGAGTTTCTCGGCGGTAAAGAACCCGAGGAAAAGCCGGTGATCGCGATAGTGGATCTTCAGGATCTGCCGACGCAGAAGGAATTTGAACTGTTCAAAGACTATTTTGAATCTCAAGGCTACACGGCGCTGATATGCTCGCCCGAAGAGCTCGAATTTACGGGCGGAAAGCTGTATTTCGCCGGGGTGAAGATCGATATCGTTTACAAACGTCTGCTTGTCAACGAATATCTGCCGATCATTGAAAAATACCCGGCATTGCTTGATGCCTACCGCGCGGGGGCGATATGTATGGTGAACAGTTTCCGCGGCAAGCTTGTACACAAAAAAGCGGTATTCGCGGTTTTGACCAATGAACGCTACGAGCATCTTTTCACCGAGCTCGAACTTAACGCCATCGCAAAGCATATCCCGTGGACCCGTTGTTTTCGCGAGGAATCGACCGTTAACCACGGCAAAACTATTGATCTTGTCTCATGGACGCGAGCAAATGCACATAAATTGGTCTTGAAGCCAAATGACGATTACGGCGGACACGGGATCTATATTGGGTGGAATTCTACTGCTAAGGAATGGGAAGATGCTATTGCGACAGCCTTGGCAGACGGCGACTATTTGGTTCAGGAGAGGGTCGCAACGGCAAAGGAGAATTTTCCGATGGTCTTTGATGACGCCGGAAAATGGGGAATGGTCGAGCAGCTGGTTGACCTTGATCCGCTTCTGTTCAACGGAGAAGTGAAAAGCGCTTTCACACGGCTTTCATCGACCGAATTAGCCAATGTGTCCTCGGGCGGCGGAATGGTCCCGACATTCATAATAAGCAAAAAATGAATAGGCGTTCTCTAACAAATACCTTTCGCGGAAGCATTATGGCGTTGGTCGCTATTGCGGCCGGCACCTATTTCTTGGCACATCCTTTGGAAACCATCGCGGCCGGAGCGAAACTTTTCACTTTTAAGGAAGAGCCTGTGGAATACTCGGCTGCGCACCGCACGTCGCCGGCGGCCGTTCGTGAAGCCCGGCTGCATATTGATAAGGCCGCTCGTTCGCTGATGGCGCAAAAAAAGATAGAAATTCCACTTTTTGACGGGAAGTTGCATACAGCGGTCCGCACTGAAATGGAAGATCGCGGAGAAGACGGTGCTGCATGGAGAGGCAAGTTTGAAAACAGTGAAGATGACGTCGTTATCACTTTTCACAAGGGGCGCCTCGCAGGCCTGATCTATAACGGCAAGACCGTCTATGAGCTCGTGCCGAAAGGAAATGAGCACATTTTGATGGAAATAGATCAGGACCTTTTTCCGTCGTGCGGCGGGGCTCCGGCGGCGGAACCTGAACCCGCAGCGAATGCTTTTAAAGCGGCCGGAAATGCTGTTGATTCCGGGGATCGGATCGATGTTCTGATAGTTTATACGGCCGCTGTAAAGAATTCGCTTGGCGGTACGGCACAGGCTCAGACGTTCGCTCAGCAATCGATCGATTCGACCAATACAACATATTTGAACAGCAAGATCCGTCAGCGGGTGCGCTTAGCGGCCGCAGTTGAAACATCCATCGTAGAACTCGGTACCTTGGGGGCTGAACTTTCGGCGATCCGTGCGGACGCAGCTATTAATGCCTTGCGTGAAGAGCACAAGGCTGACCTTGTCGCCCTGATATCCAATTCCGTGGACAACTGCGGGATAGGTTATCTAATGAATTCGGCGACCGGCAACCAAGGCTCTGGCTTCACGGTCAGTTCACGTACCTGCGCCGTGGGCAATCTTACGTTTGCTCACGAATTAGGACACAACATGGGAAGCCACCACAATCCGGAAAATGGTGGCACGACCATCTATCCGTTTGCCTTCGGACACTACATAAATGGCGTCTATCGCACGGTAATGTCCTACACCAACCCATGTACTGCAGGCTGCCCGAAACGTCCGTATTTTTCTAATCCGGCAATAAGTTCCGGCGGATACCCAACCGGTATATTGAACGAGAGGGATAATGCTCGCTCGATCAACCTGACGGCCGACGTTGTCGCGTCCTACAGATATTCCGGTTCGAGCATCACATTGCAGAATTTCAATGGAGGAAATGGTGCCGGGCTGCCGAGAATGGTTCAGCGAGCTGTTCAGTGGTCGTCCGACGGCATTGGAGGAAGTGTGAAGATCGAACTTTCGCGCGACGAAGGAACGACGTGGGAAACTTTGGTCGCTTCTACCCCGAATGACGGATCAGAATCGGTTAGGATCTACGGACGCCCGACGCGGACGGGCCGTATCCGCATTAGCAGCGTAACCACGCCTTTTGTCACTGATTCAAGTATCAGCAACGTTCCGATAAAATGATTCGAACGGTGCAGGGTGACGCATTTGTTGATCGATAAAGGCAAATGCCCGGTCACGCATTAGTTTGGACTTTGATCTGTTAATCAAGATCCGAGCCTACAGGCGGCAGTTAACTAAACTTATATAAATGAAGATCGAAACTGAAATCTCACGTCTTCGTGCGCTTACAGAAGAATTTGAAGTGCTCGAACGAAAGCTAAAGCTGGGCGGCGGCCCGGCAAAGATCGAAAAGCTCCATTCGCAGGGTAAATTAACGGCCCGGGAACGGATCGGTCTCTTGCTGGATGCGGATACTTTTTCGCAGGAGATCGGATTGCTTATCGCCTACGACGCCTACGGCGGCCAGGCACCGGCAGCGGCCGTTGTCACCGTTGTCGGCAAGGTCAATGGCCGCGAATGTGTTGTCGTGGCGAATGACGCGACCATTAAGGCAGGAGCGTGGTATCCGGAGACGATAAAAAAGATCCTGAGAGCACAGGAGATCGCCATGCGCAATCGGGTACCGATTATCTATCTGGTCGATTCGGCGGGTGTGAATTTGCCCTATCAAGGCGGAGTTTTCCCCGGCCAGTATGGAGCGGCTCGGATCTTCTACTACAATTCTATTATGCGGCGATACCTAAAGGTTCCTCAGATCGCTGCGGTAATGGGAATGTGTGTTGCCGGTGGGGCCTATTTACCTGCTTTAAGCGATGTCATACTTATGGTCGAAGGCACGTCCTTTATGGGTTTGGGCGGGGCGAATCTGGTAAAAGGAGCAACCGGTCAGGTAATTGACAACGAAACGCTTGGCGGAGCGATGACGCACAACGCGATATCCGGCGTGGCTCATTACCGAACAAAGGACGACGCGGAATGTATCGCCAAGATCCGAGCGCTGGTTGCCGATCTTCCGGACGAACGGCCCGCCGGTGTCGAATGCAGCGAAATGTCGGTTCCGGCGATCCCATATGAAAAGCTTTACTCGATATTGCCTAACGACCACAGGGCACCTTATGACATGCACGCGATTCTGGATACCATCTTAGATGAAGGATCGCTCGACGAATTTCAAGCTGATTTTGCCCGCGAGATGATCTGTGGAAACGCCCGCATAGCAGGTAGATCAGTAGGGGTCATTGCAAATTCCCGCGGTATGTCTAAAGGGAAGCCGGGTGCACCGCCCCGATTTGGCGGCATTGTATATACAGAATCAGCGGAAAAGACCGCTTATTTCATTGAAAACTGCAGCCGTCTCGGCATTCCGCTGCTGTTCATTCAAGACGTTTCCGGTTTCATGGTCGGTGCTGAGGCGGAACACAGCGGAATAATCAGGGCCGGAGCACGTTTTGTAGAAGCGATGGCAACAGCCCCGGTTCCCAAAATAGTCCTCACGGTCAATCATGCTTCCGGTGCCGGATATTATGCGATGGCGGGGCAAGGTTTCGATCCGGATTTCATTTTTACATTGCCAACAGGCCGAATGGGCGTGATGGAAGGCGACAGCGCTGTCCAGGCAATGTTCGGCACCCAATTGGACAAGTTAAAAGCCGCCGGTGAAGCGGTTCCGGCAGAACTTGCGGCCGAAATGCAGAAGGTGCGCGAGACATACGACAAAGAATTAGATGCCAAACACGCTGCCGCCGAAGGCTTGGTGGACGCGATCGTGACGCCGGAATATATGCGCGAGGCCTTGGTACTTGCTTTGGAGACTTGTGCCAACACGAAAACACCGCACATCGGTGCATTTGTGCTGTAAAGTGATCTAAGAAGCCAATATGAAATATATTTATATTTTAACAGCCTTTTTTATAATGGCGGCACCAGTTGCAGTTGTCGCACAAAGCCCCTCCACCGAGACGGGTTTCACGCTCTCGACGGAAGCAGTCGCTCTGGGCTTCGATGGGCGTATGCGTGTCCGTGCGGTCATTTCCGAAGACGGAACTACGAGTGATACGAAGGTTTTTGGGGAACCTATGTGGCCGTGCGATGTAAAAGTAAAAGGCAATAAGGAGTTCGAGAATCTTCGCAAGGCAGTAAAAGACTATGTGATCTCCACAAAGTTTGATCCGCCGCTCAAGGACGGAAAACCTGTAAAGTCCACAGTTATGATCGACCTTGCTCTCAGTCGCAAGTTTTTTGTCAATTCGAAGATGAGCCCCGAGCAGCAAATAGAGAAAATGGGCGGAGCGACGGATATGCTAATAGATGTCGGGGATCTTCGCCAGCGTTTTATTTCTGGTCAGACGGAGCTTATCAGGTCGGGTGTAAATAGAAAGGGGCTGCTGCTTGTTCAAATGATCATTGATGAGCAAGGAAACGTTCTGAGTGCAGGGACTTTTTTGGGGGAACCGTCCAGTTGGACGGGTGTTCGGGAGGCCGCATGTGCATCTAAGTTCAAACCGATGATCGTCAATGGTAAAAATGTCCGGATGACAGGTACTCTTTTATACTGAGCTTTAAATCAATGCCGAGGCGTCTAACTCTTGGCATAACAGATTGGAAGTAGTATTTTTCACGAAAAGATCGGGTTGGTTAGAACCAGAGTGCACCGATGTCAGTTGACTATCTCTGCGATCAAAACTAAACTTTAAGCTAGTGAGATGTGGTGAGTTATTGCGACTTGCGGCCACGTTAAATAACCCGCTAAACAGCAGAGAGTGGATTGTAGTTAAAAATGCGAACTCTGTGCTATGTTTGGCACAGATTTTTTTTTGGATCTTTTTGGCAGAGCGGAACTTTTATGCGATTTCTTGAATTGCTTAGAGAAAAAGTAGTGATCTTTGACGGGGCGATGGGCACCTATCTGCAATCGTTAGATCTTTCTATCGAAGAATGGGGCGGCCCTGCTTTTGAAAATTGCTCAGAAAATCTTCTCTATACGCGTCCGGACGCGATCCGCGAAGTGCACAACGCTTTTCTTAGCGTCGGCTGCGACGTTATAGAAACCAATAGCTTCGGCGGCAGCGAGATAGTTTTGGCTGAATTCGGCATTGCGGAAAAGACCTATGATGTAAATTTCAAGGCGGCAGCCATAGCCAAAGAGGTCGCAGCGGACCATTCCACATCGGACAAACCGAGGTTTGTCGCCGGTTCTATTGGTCCGGGAACGAAATTGCCGACTCTTGGCCACATCAATTACACAGATCTAAAAAATGCCTATGTCGAGCAGGTCCGCGGATTGATCGAAGGCGGCAGCGACCTATTGATCATTGAGACCTGTCAGGATATTCTCCAAACCAAGGCGGCTCTGGCAGCGATATTCGACCATTTCAAACAACATAGAATGCGGTTGCCCGTGATCGCCCAGGTCACGATCGAAACCTTTGGAACAATGCTGAACGGGACGGAAATTTCCGCAGCATTGACTGCTTTGGAGCCATTTCCGATAGATGTGATCGGAATGAATTGCGGAACAGGGCCGAGGCAAATGGCGGAGTCTTTAAGATATCTGTGTGAAAATGCGCCGATGGCAGTTTCCGTTTTGCCTAACGCCGGATTGCCGGAGATCAAGGACGGGCAGCAGCATTATGATGAAACGCCGGAGAGCTTTGCCGGCCAGGTAGAAACTTTTGCCCGCGAATTCGGAGCGAACATCGTCGGCGGATGCTGCGGAACGACGCCCGGACATCTTAAACTTGTCGTTGATCGGCTACAGGGAATTTCGCCGAAATTGCGCGAAACTTCGTTGGTGCCTTCGGCTTCTTCGATCTACTTTCAGCAGCCATACACGCAGGATAATTCGTTTCTTATAGTCGGCGAACGGGTCAATGCTTCTGGTTCGAAGAAAATGCGAGATCTGCTTGATGCCGAAGATTGGGATGGTTTGGTCAGTCTTGCGAAATCGCAGGAACGCGAAGGAGCTCATATCCTGGATGTAAACGTCGATTTCGTCGGGCGGGATGGCGTTGCGGACATGAAGGAACTGGTTTCGAGATTGGTTACGAATGTACGCATTCCGCTTATGCTCGATTCAACGGAATGGGAAAAGATGGAGGCCGGGCTTCAGCACGCAGGCGGGAAATGTCTCCTCAATTCGACCAATTACGAAGACGGCGAACCTCGATTTTTAAAAGTTCTGGAACTAGCACGTGAATACGGAGCCGGCATCGTGATCGGCTTGATCGATGAACGCGGCATGGCCAGAACGGCGGCCGATAAGATAGAGATAGCGGAGCGAGCCTTCAAACAGTCGGTCGAGTTCGGCATCGAACCGCACGACATTTTCTTTGATCCGCTCGCTTTGCCGATATCGACAGGCATCGAAGAAGACCGTCGTAATGCCGCCGAAACAATTGAGGCTATCAAGGTCATACACGAAAGGATGCCGGCGACGAACATCATCTTGGGCGTTTCAAACATCTCTTTCGGCCTCAGCCCCGCGGCTCGGGTGGTGCTTAATTCGATATTTCTCCACGAATGCAATGAAGCCGGCATGAACTCGGCTATCGTCAACGCTTCAAAGATATTGCCGCTCAACCGGTTCAGCGAACATGAGATCGACTTGGCTCGTGACCTTATCTATGACCGCCGAAAGTTTGAGGGCGATATTTGTACATATGACCCTCTCGGTGAATTTACGGTGCTTTTTGAAGGAAAGACCGCCTCGACGCTAAAAGAGGATATTTCCGAACTGCCGGTCGAAGAAAGACTAAAGCGGCACATTATCGACGGCGAAAAGATCGGTCTCGAAGATTCGCTTAAACTCGGGCTCGAAAGCTATCCGCCGCTTGAGATAATTAACACGATATTGCTTGACGGAATGAAAACCGTCGGCGACCTTTTTGGGTCCGGGCAAATGCAGCTGCCATTCGTTCTGCAGTCTGCGGAAGCAATGAAGGCTGCTGTTAAATTCCTCGAACCATTCATGGAAAAGGCAGATTCGAGCAATAAGGGAACATTGGTCCTGGCGACGGTCAAAGGTGATGTACATGATATCGGAAAGAATTTGGTCGATATCATTTTGACGAATAATGGCTATCATGTGGTCAATCTCGGTATCAAGCAGCCGATAGACACCATACTTGAATCGCTTGCCGAGACCAAGGCAGACGCTATCGGCATGAGCGGCCTATTAGTGAAATCAACGCTGATAATGCGTGACAACCTCGAGGTGATGAATGAACGGGGAATCGCTGTGCCGGTGATCCTTGGCGGAGCAGCCCTTAATCGCCGTTATGTTGATAGCGACCTTGTCCCCTTATACAAAGGCGAACTCTTCTACGCCCGGGACGCATTTGACGGCTTGCATACGATGGACAAGCTGACGGGCGGCGGAGACGCATCGACGATAGATAAGAAGGCGAAGGCGGCAGCGGTATCCGGAGACAGGGATGCGACCGAAGAAACCGGATCGGCGGATGTTATCCAAACAGCCGACGCCGAAGACCTTGTCGGCGAGGATGCCAAGCTGGGCGAGGTCGCAGCTCGTGTATCCGCGCGTAAAACGGGTGATACGAGCCATACGACACCCTCGGACGTATCACATGATGTTCCATTGCCGACAGCGCCTTTTTATGGCTCGAAAGTGGTTGAGATCACTGATCTGAACAAGGTTTTTGCATATATCAATGAAACAGCTTTGTTCAAAGGGCAATGGCAGTTCAAGCAGGGAAGAACCACACCGGAAGCTTATGGAGAGCTGCTGAAAACAACGGTGATCCCCAAATTTGAGACATTGAAAGCTGCCGCGATCCGCGAAAAGCTTCTAGAGGCAAAGCTCGTTTACGGCTATTTTCCGTGTAATTCGGACGGCAACGATCTTATCATCTATCAAGATGACGAAAAGACGGAACGCCTTCGGTTCACGTTTCCGCGACAACCTCTGGAGCAGCGAGGCGGGAAAAGGCTGTGTCTCGCCGATTATTTCGAGCCCGTAGGCACCGGACGGATCGACGTAGTTGCATTTGACCTGGTCACGATGGGCAGGCGAGCCAGTGAACATTCGGCAAAGCTATTTGCATCCGACGATTATCAAAACTATTTGCTGTTTCATGGACTTTCGGTTGAATCGGCGGAGGCGCTCGCCGAAATGTGGCATAAACGAATACGCGAAGAATTGGGTATCGCCGACAATGATCAGGCGGATATCAAAAAGCTGTTCCATCAAGGTTATCAGGGGTCGCGGTACAGCTTTGGTTACCCCGCTTGTCCCGATCTGGAGGATCAGGTCAAGCTTTTCGAATTGCTGCAGCCTCAACGCATAGGTGTTGAACTTACGGAAGAGTTTCAACTCGATCCGGAGCAATCAACGTCGGCTATCGTCGTACATCACCCGGATGCAAAATATTTCAATGTTGAATGATATCTAAGCGAGCGAAGATCTCCTACGACCCTTCACAATCACCATTTCGCCATTTCGTCCGCTGCGGGAATAGATGTAAAATTAAGATGTAAAACAGTAATTTATTCTCTCATAAGCATTCGATATATATGACAAAAAAGATCTTTGTTGCCGGTTCGGGTGGGATCGGTGAGGCGGCCGCGCTTTTATTGCGCGAATGGAGCGATTTTGAAATTACAATTTTTCTAGGCGATATTAGTGAAGAAAATTTGCAAAATGCCCGCGAATTCGTGGTGTCGAATTCGGAGATGTCTTCAGATGTAAATTTGGTGCTAATGCCGAAAGAAGGGATCTCGGACGAAATGAAAAGTGCGTTTGCCGAGTGTGACGTGCTGCTCGATTGTTCGCCCGGCGGTCAGGCCCCGCGCATGGCCCGATTCGCTAAGGACTTCAAAATGCACTATGCGAATCTGACAGAATATGTAGCGGAAACGGAAGAGATCATGCAGCTCGCGGTTGACGCGGAGACCGGTTTTATACTTCAGACAGGCTTGGCTCCCGGGTTTATCAATGTTCTGGCGATGTCTTTATATCACAAATTCGTCGAGAAATTTGAGAACGAAAGTGTTGAACGCATCGCCATGAAGGTTGGGGCATTAACAGCCCATGCCCAACAGCCGCATTTTTACGGCTTTACGTGGTCGCCGATCGGTGTTGCTACGGAATATGTTAAAGATTCCAGGGTCATACGCGACCGGGCGATAACTGAGCTTCCCGCTCTTTCGGCCCGCGAGCGGATAATAATTGGCGGACGCACCTACGAAGCAGATCTAACCTCCGGCGGGGCGGCCGACCTGCCAGACTTTTTCGCCGGCAAAGCAAAGGAGCTCGACTATAAGACACTTCGATATGTGGGCCATTACGATTGGGTCGAATCCGTGATAGCGGGCCTACCGCAGAACGAGGCCCTCCCGGATCTTCTTCAAGATAAAATGCTGTCGGAGATACCTTCGGTAGAAGACGATCTTGTGCTGGTTCATGCTTCGGTCGATGGGTTTGACAGCACGGGACGTCGCCGAATGCTGGAAAAAGCGTATTTCGCCGAGCCGCTGGAGATCAACGGAAAATCACTGCGGGCGATCCAAACGACAACGGCGGCACCGCTTTGTCAATCTGCTGTGATGCTGCTAAACGGAGATCATCGCGGCGTCGTCTTACAGAGCCAGCTTGATCCGGTACAGTTTATGAGCGGCACTTTCGTGCGGCAGATATACAAATAAAAAAAGGCCGTTTTTCGACAGCCTTTTCAAAGGGAAAAAAGGCCGCTGCATTGCAGCGGCCTTTTTCAATTGCATTACCGGGCTCCGGTAAAATTGGTCCCCAAAGCATCCGCCGTCGGCGTAATGTTCAGGCTTGCCGGGGTAAAGGTAAAGCCCTTCGCAACCGGGGTGATCGTGTACGCCACGTTGAATGCTACGCCGTCAAAGCGATAGTATCCGAAAGCGTTCGTGATAGCGATCCGGGTTCCGCCCGGACCAACCAATCTAACCGTAGCACGTGCAACTCCGCCGCCTGCGGCAGTTGAGATGCGGCCCGCAATGGCTCCGCTGGTAGCCGGTCCGGAAGTGATCGAGAAATTGGAATCGTTGATATCAAAGAAGATATTGCCGACTGCCTCGATCTTGATGCGAGCCGTTGTCGTATTGACATTCGGCACGGTAATGGATGCACTTCCCGTATTTGGGGCGCTTGCCGACAAAACGGTAGGAAACGTCTGGCCGCCGTCGGTCGAAAGCGAGATCTTGACGTTTGCCGCGCTGATAGGTGCGGCGCTGGTCCCGCTAACATCCCAAGTGACGTTTTGGCTTGCTCCGCCGTTCCAGGTGGCCGGCGACGTATTCTGTGACGTGACTTTGAAAGGTGTGGTGGTATTGACGACGGTCAGGATGCTTTCTCCATCAACCACACCGCCTTTGCCGTCGCGGACGGTCACCTTGAAGTTCATCGTACGGGCAGATGACGGAAGATCTTCGCCCGAAATGCAGCTGCCGCCCGGTGAATCAGCACAGTTCGCCCCAGCCGCGTTAACGCCGCTGTAAAAAACCGGAGCTTCGTTGCTGAAGTTCAAAATGTACGGCAAACTCGGGAAACTGCGCGTTCCGCCGGTCGTCGGCAGATATGAGCGGAATCCCGGACGAAATACCAAACTGACGTCATCATCATCGGTCGTGCCCGGATACGAGGCCGCCGTCAAGTTTCCATTCGACTGTTCCCAACCATACGTAAGCTGGTCATTGTCAGCATCTGTTGCCGAGGCTGTCAGCGAAAACGGTGTGTTGAATGGGATGGTGTAGTTCGCCAAAGCACCCAACACGGGCACGCTGTTGGTCCCGGCGGTGGTGCCGCAGGTTCCTCCGGTGCCGGCAACGAAAGTTGACGCTTCCGTTAAGCTGTAATTGTGGAAGATCTCGATCGAATGTCGCTGCGGATTCGAATTGCCTGAACAAATTCCGGCATAGCCCATTATCGTTACCGCAGCACCGGGTTCGCGACGAGCGGCGGCCGGGGCGGTGTTACAATTGTTAGTAGCATTGAACGTATGGTTTGCTCCGAATTGGTGACCCATTTCGTGAGCTACATAGTCCACGTCGAATGGATCGCCGACCGGGTTCGGTTGACCCGAATATCCGCGGGCCTTGCTAGAACCGCAGACCGAACTTAGCTGTGCGACGCCATTGTCACTGGAACCGAATACGTGACCAATATCATAACCGGTCGCTGTATAGGCTGCGTTAAGGTTCGTAACATTTGCAGTAAGATCCGGAGTACCCGAATTTGCGTAATCCGCCGGAGCCTCCGGGTTGGTCGCATACACCGTTGCGGTGGTTGAAACCAGCGTGAAAGTTACCGCCAATTCTTTGCGATAGACCGCTGCGATCCGATTTGTCGTTATAACGACCTGGTTAAATGCCCTGGTCTGAGCCTGGGTGTCGCTATCGCCGGATTGGCGGAAGATCGTAGTGTATTCGGCGGTCGTTCCGATAGCCAAGCGATAGGTGCGAAGCTGGGCGCCATATGAAAATGCCGGGGCAAAGTTGATCACGTCGTCGTGAACCTTGCTCGATGTGTTCAGCATTTCTTCCACTTCGCAATGATAGCGGCCCTTGTCAGGCGAATGGTCTTTGGCGATGACCAAGTAGTTCGAACGGTCATTCAATTGATAAGGATCGATCGAAAAAGTTCCTTCAGCCGACAGAACGTAGCCATGAAATCCGGTGTCGGTCATATCGAAACGGGCCGTTGCGGTACGATCGTCTATTCCATAGCCTTGATAGGTTCTCCAAGTCGGAAATTGAGCCGCTACTTCCGGAGACATGATCGGCGATTCCTCAAGGCGAAAATTAATGATCTCGCCTTTGGGTGTCGGAATGCTCAAGATCACCGTCTTATTGCGGGCATTCTCCGTATTTTCGAGCGGAGCCTCAGCCAATACGCGGCCCATATTACCCAGATCGAGGTTATAGGTCAGATATTGTTTTGGAAAGATACGTCTTTCGCCGCGTGCGGCGATATTTTCTTCGGGGATAGGCCGCCAAATCGAATTGCCCTTTGCGGAAACGGCCTTGTTGTTTGAAACCGAGGCTTGGCCGAGGACGGCAAGCAGCGACAGCATTACGGTAAAATATACCGCACGGGTTATGACCCTTCTGTCGCAAAACGAAAACATCTTCATATACGATCTCCTTTTAACTTTTAGAACTTTCAAAACGGCAGCCGAAGCAGTTTGAAGTTGCAAAACAGACCAGCGGAATGTGGGCCGACCGAAGGTGCAAGTTGTTCAATTGTTCGCCTGAAATGGCTAGATTTTGTGTTTAAATAGTATAACGAAAGCTGATAATCGCCAAATCAACAGAAGGTCTGTCATTTCGCACTTTCGCCGGCGGTGATAAAATACTTAAAATGACCGAAAATAGTTTGGCAGAGATCGAAAACGAACAGCATGCTCTTGCAACGGTTCCGACACGTCCGCTCCCCGAGGAATTGGAGGTGTTGGATGCCGGTGAACGTGCCGGCTTTAGGCTTGTTCAGGCTATGAACGGTCCGGGATGGAAGAATATATGGACGTTCTTTCAGCGGCATATCGGGTCATTGTGGATATATTTGGCAACCTACAATCTGATGAATGTCCGCGGGCTTGAACATTTTGAAGCTGCTGACATTGATAGACCGGTCTTGCTCGTAGCAAATCACCGTTCCTTTTTTGATCTGTACACTGTTTCGAGCGTATTGTTTCGACGGACAAAAAGACCGATCAAGCTCTACTTTCCCGTAAGAGCAAAGTTTTTCTACGACCGGCCGCTCGGGTGGTTCGTAAATCTGGTTATGGGCTGGTGGGCGATGTATCCGCCATTTTTTAGAGAAGAGGGCGAGGGCCGCAAGCGGAATTTTGACAAGTTCTCCGTTCGCCGGTTGATCGAACTTGCTTCGAACGGGCGGGGACATGTGATCGGCTTTCATCCTGAAGGGAAGCGAAATCTTAGCGATGACCCATATCGATTTTTACCCGCCCAACCGGGTATCGGTAAAATAATATATGCCGCAAAGCCGCAGGTGGTACCGGTTTTCGTTACGGGGCTGAATAACGATCTTCCCAAACAGGTGATGGGAAATTGGACGGGCGGGCCGCCGATCCGTATCTGGTTCGGTCCGCAGATAGATCTTTCAAAATTTTACGATAGACGAGATTCGCTGAGAACACATAAAGAGATAGCAGACCATCTGATGCTGGAAATACAAAAGCTGGCGGAACAGGATAAGGAGGAATTTGCTGTCGAGCCTTTCGCGGAGGGAAAAATTTGAGCGAACGATCCGGCTATCTGGAAATATCAAAACCGTTGCTGGAACTGTCGGCTAAGCGCAGATTGGCGGTGACGATCGGTGTAATGGTCGGCACGTTCATAGCGGCATTGGAAGCAACGGTCGTGGGCACGGCGATGCCGACCGTCATCGCTACTCTTGGCGGATTGAATCACTATAGCTGGGTATTTTCTGCGTATCTGGTGACATCTACTATCTCCGTGCCGGTTTGGGGAAAGCTATCAGATCTGTATGGCCGTCGCCTGCTCTATCAGATAGGTATCGGGGTCTTTCTGATCGGCACGCTGCTCTCCGGTTTTTCGACATCAATGACCGAACTTATTGCCTTTCGGGCGTTGCAGGGGCTCGGTGCGGGTGCTCTGGTACCGCTCGGAATGACGATTATCGGCGATATCTTTACCTTGCAGGAGCGGGCGCGCATGCAGGCTTTTTTTAGCGGGGTCTGGGGGCTTTCGAGCGTGATCGGTCCGATGGTGGGCGGGTTTGTTACCGACCAAATGTCCTGGCGATGGGTATTTTGGATAAATTTGCCGATCGGTGTTCTTGCGGCGATAATTATCGGCATTTCGCTAAAAGAACCAAAGCACGACCAAAAACCGACCATTGATTACGCCGGAGCGTTGGTGCTGATGGCAGCAATAAGCTTATTTATGCTTGTTTTGGTGGAAAGCGGATCGACACCGGAAACGATCTTTGCTCCCTTTAACGTTGCCTTATTTTCATTGTCTGTTGTGCTCATGGCGTTGTTCTATTTTATCGAACAACGGGCAAAAGATCCGATAATTCCATTTTCTTTGTTCAAGAACCGCACCATCCTGGTAGCCGTTATAGCCGGCTTTCTGGCCGGTATCGCGATGTTCGGTGCGATCTCTTTTGTGCCGCTTTTCGCACAAGGCACGCTTGGGTTCACGGCTACTCAGGCCGGGTCATTGCTCACGCCGCTGATGTTGAGTTGGGTGACATTCTCGGTCATCGGCGGACGGCTTTTGATCAAATTGGGATACCGCCCCGTAGCCTTAGTAGGATTTCTGGTGCTGACCGCCGGGTTTGTTTCGCTGGCTCTTTTCCAGCCGCAGTATGACACAAAATGGATGTATTTCGATCTGGTGCTGATCGGTTCGGGGCTCGGGTTGACTATGCTGACTCTTTTGATCGCAGTGCAACAGGCAGTTGATCGATCACAACTCGGTATAGCTACTTCTTTGAATCAATTTACCAGGGCCATCGGCGGAGCTTTGGGGGTCGGTGTAATGGGTTCGGTCCTTTCGGCGGGCCTATCTCGCCATTTGCTCCAAGCCGCTGCGGCGGGTACCGGCGGGCTGTCTGCCGAGAAGGCCGCAGAATTTGCTTCGAATCCGAACGCTTTGATCGAACCTGCGGCAAAGGCATCACTCGATCCGGCCATATTGGCCGTCCTGCAGCAGGCGATGGGAGCATCGATCCATATGGTTTTTTGGGTTGGGGCGGCGATGGCCTTTTTAGCGTTTATCGCGGCTTTCTTTCTTCCGCGAACCGGCCGGCCGGCCAGCGGTGCGAATGGACCAAAAACGCTTATCGCTCAACAAACCACCATCAACCAACGCAATCAGACGGCCGCCTAGAATATTATTTTTGGGAGCCGAGATCGACCGCTTTTTTATAGGCGGCATAAACTGCTTTGGAAAGAACTGTGCGGAGAGCTCCTTTTTCCATTTGATAAATAGCCTCGGCTGAGGTGCCTCCCGGTGAGGTGACCATGTTGCGAAGTTCGGCCGGGTGCTTGTGGGAATCAATAGCAAAAAGTACTGATCCAAGCATTGTTTGCTGAACCAACTCGCGCGAGATCTCCCTTGAAAAACCGAGATGAACGCCTGCGTCTGTTAAAGCTTCCATGACCATGAAAATGTAGGTCGGGCCCGTAGCGCTCAGCGAGGTGGCCATATCGATCATATTTTCATTTTCGACGTAGATCTCACGGCCGAGAGCGGAAAGCATTTCGCAAACTTGTTTTCGCCTTTCGTCGGAAACTTCCGGAGAACAGGTCCAAGCGGTCATGCCGGCGCCGATCTGCGACGGCGTGTTGGGCATGGCCCGTACTACATAACGGTTATTAAGAGCTTTCGAAATGGTATCAATGCGGGCACCGGCGACAATGGAGACGATCAGCTGCGATTCCAGAACGGACGGGCCAATTTCGGCGAGAAGCCCTTTCAAACGCTGCGGTTTTACGCAAAGCACAACGATCGAATCGGGGTCATCAAAAGCAGACGCGGCTTCAACATTCGAAGCGAAGGTGCGAATACCGTGCTTTTCTTCAAGATCGGTTCTGCGTTCTGCCCGCGGGTGGCTGGCTGCGATCTGGGCCGGAGAGACCAAATTCTGTTCGAGCAATCCGGCAATTACCGCCTCTGCCATCACGCCGCAACCGATAAACGAAAGGTTTGTTCTGCCGACCGCCATAATTTATTCGTAACTCAAAGCTTCAACCGCGTCTAAACGGGCTGCTCGCATTGCAGGGTAAAGCCCGCCGATGACACCGCCGATCAGCCCGACAACCAGGGTTATCGACATTACCCACAAACTCATATCGACCTCGAGTGCAGTGACATTAGTTAGGATATACCGAAGGATAAAGGTCAAGATGATGCCGGTAACGACACCAAAAAAGCTCAGTAAAAGGGCCTCTTGTGTGATCGTCCAAGCGATCCCCGTGTTGTTCATGCCGAGTGATTTTAGAACGCCTATTTGCCGCGTCCGTTCAGTAACGGTCGTGTACATCGTAAGCAATATAACCAAAGCGCTGATCACGGCAGCGATGCCGATGAACACATTTAGAAATACATTTAAAGCGGGGAAACCGGCCATGTAAAGTTCTTCGAGATCGCTTGTTCTAATTATCTGATTGTTCGGATAGGCCTGGAGAAGGTCGTACCCAACCTGCTCAACCGTAGATCCGGGGTTGATCGATATGAGCACCGATGAAACCATATTCTCACTGCCGAGCTGTTTCTGCATGGTTGAAAGCGGTATTTTCAAACGAGCGCCGCCGGCAGGTTCATAAATACCGACAATTGTGAATTTACGATCGTAAAGCGGCAAGGTGTCGCCGATCTTAAATTTTTTCTGCTGCTGCCATGCGGTGTCAATTATAGCCTCGTCCGTATTTTCGGTGAACGGACGGCCATCGACGATGCGAAGGCCGGACATTTGCGAATAGCTGTCAAATTGGACACCGTCAACCAATCGTTTCCCTGTGTTGTTGTCCGTCGCGTCGACCGAGTTTTGTCCTATTGCCACGGCGTCTTTAACGCCCGGAACTTTTTTTAGATCTTCAACAATATTTTCGTGAATACGAAACGAATCGGTGCCGCTTGGGCCAATACTTCCGGAGGCACGAAAAAGGATCTCGGCGCCGACATTGGCCTCGCGGGAAGCTTGCTCGCGCATCGAACCGTTCGCCAAGCCAACAGTGAAGACGATAAGCAGCACGCCGGCCGCGATGCCGATAATGCTGACCAGCGTGCGGGCCGGTCGGTGAAACATATTTGAAAAGACAAGATTGTCCATAGATCAGAAACCGACGCTACTTTTCGATAGAAGTATTTGCTGTATTTGCAGCAGTTTGATCTGCCGCAGTTGCGGTTTGCATCTCTTCCGGCGAACGCCAACCCGCCTTTCTCAGCAGATCTACCGCAAATTTTATCGGTACCGCCATATTGGCAGCCGTATTTTCTGTGAACACACCAAAATTAACCCCGATCACTCGCCTGCCTTCGCCGAATAAGGGGGCTCCGGAACCGCCCTCCGCCGTGCGGGCATCATGAACGATCCTTCGCGGGTCGAGGTCTGTAATAGTGCCTTGGGTCGTCAAAGGAACGATGCGGCCCGATTGTGCCAGAAAATTGATCAGGTTTTCTCTCGAATTGCCAAAACGCGAATTAATGGATTTTGCCTCATCGTCATCGACCATGGCCAAAAGGCGATCCGGACCGCTCGGATAACCCATCGTCACAACCGTCTTGCCGATCGCGGCGGCGCTTTCGTCCGTTTCCAGTGGAACGGCGGCGATATCCGCAGGAAGCGAAGAAGCATCGACCGAGGCAACCGCAACATCTTCTCTGCCTCCTGTTTCGAGCACTTTAAGAGGAAACGGTTGGGCTACTTTCGGGAAATAGATAACCAGCTTTTTGATGCGGGCCCGTCCGTTCGAATTTCGCATCATCTGTTTGACCATGTCGTCCTCGCTCCATGGCTGAAGAACATGCCGATTGGTGACGATATAGCCGCCGCCGACGTGAAAACCGGTGCCGATGAAATCATATTCGACCGGGCTGCCGCCGCCTTCTGTCGTCAATTCTCCTTGCGGAGCTTTCGGGGCCATGCCGGTGCCATCCTCCGATGAAGGTTCGTAGGGAATGGCGTCATATGCCGAAGGGTCGCGATAACGAAGGGTTTTGCCCGATCTTCGATCGACCAGGTCATAGATTCCAACGATAAGGCAAACGGCGTTGCCGTAGTCAACGCGAACATTTTGCCCAAGCGACTGCAGACGGATCAGATCTTTATTGGTTTTATCGAGTTCACCGATCTGGTCATTCGTTTGACCAAGCTTTTCTTCGAGTTTAACAATAAGATCGTTTTGTTTCGATGCAGTTTTTCGGGATTCGCGCAGTTCGCGGTTGACCGCATAACCGAGATACAGAATTCCGGAAATAAACCCCACGGCCAACACGAGCGTGATCGCCTTGCTGGTCCAGCTGATCTCGCTCATTAATTCGCGGGTAAATTCGCGCAGAAAGATCTTCGCGTCGTCACGCCTCGGCGAAGCGGCTGATTCCAAAGCGGCCTCTTCAATGAACTGAGCAATATGCGGCTGTTCCCGGTTAGAGGCGATCAGCGACGAGCGTGAGGCAAGAGCGAAAAAGGAAAGAGAGACATCTGCGACGCCTAGTTTCACGACATCTCCATCCTTAATGCCGACATAGCGGCGGATCGGTGAATCGTTAAGCGTTAGCGAGAGTTCCGGTGCAAATTTGATGATACGGAAAACACCGTCAGTGTTTTCAAGTTCTAGCCAAACGGGCGGTATCGAGGCATCATCGATCTGTATTTGCAGGTCGCAGCTTTCATCCGAACCGATCCGCAGGCGGTCTTCGGAAAAAAACTCGGTCTTTTTTTCCTGACCGACCGATACATGGATGATAATGCCGATTGCCATTTGCTAAACTTTATCTCGAAGCTTAGATATTACCACAAACCCGAAAGCTATTCGATGTAAGAAAACGGCGTTCTGTGGCAAAATATTGCATATGGCAGAAAAGAAATTCGTAAGCGACCGCGAACAGCTTGAAAAACTTGCACCGATGATAAAAGCTCCTATCAAACGGCAGGTATTTGTCTGTACGGGAAAATCATGCGCTCAGGTCGGTGCCGGCGGGGTGCTATCAGAATTTGACCGTATTTTGGTCGAAAAGAACCTTCGCCAAGGCAAAGAGGCAAAAGGCCGTAACCCGATGGGCGAGATCGTCTTGACCGAATGCGGCTCAATGGGATTTTGCTCGGTCGGCACCGCCGTTATGGTTCACCCAGACGGCACAATGTACGCCCAAGTAATGCCCGAAGACGTCCCCGAAATAATCGAAAAACACCTGGAAAACGGCGAAGTCGTCGAACGACTGGCTTTGATCAATCTACCGAGGAATTCGTCAGAATAATCTGTTTTTTAGTCAGACGTTGTTACTGTGTGGAATTTGCCGTTCATAAAATAATAGACGGAGCCTGCCTTCTCGAAAAAACTAAATGAGAAGCTGTCATTTTTTAACAAAAAAGTTTTTGCAGAATCGAATTCGGCAATAGATGTTCCCTTTTTGATAAGAGACAGGTAAACAATATCATTTTCAGGTATTTTACTTTCAATGATCACCAACTGATAATTATTTTTTTTATTAAGCAAGACTACTAGATCATAAAGATGTGAAATTGATTTCTCTGAGTATATGGTGTTTGGATATGCAACTAAAGCGGCCATATCCTCAAGGCCATTGCCGTCAAAATCCCCTTTGACCAAAGATGGAACCCCGTTCTTAAAATATGATCTATAAAAGCTCGAGACCTCCACATTCTGCTTGAGAAAGCTCCAGTCGACATATTTTTTGTCGAGATTCTCAGAGGCTAGAACAGGCAAATCTTTTTTATCTTGAGCGTCAATTTCAGCAACCAAACATATAACAACAAGAGCGGAGATAAGAAAGATCGCAGCGAACTTTTGATGTGTGAGATTCATGTGTTTACTTCCTTTTATAACTTGGGTGTTCGTTTTGTAAGAATAGATTACAAACAACAGTTAATTTAGCATAAATACGGCTTTTTCTCTATAAATAAATATGACACAGTTTCATAAAAACACTATAAAACGGCCTGTCTCCATGGCTGGGTACAATAGGCTCTACAGAAAAATTGAATTGACATGTATATTGTTGTAATATACATTTGTGGCATCTATACCTGACGATATAGAAGGGTTTGATTGGGACGAATGGAACTCCAACAAAAATTGGCATGGTCATCGTGTCACTGACGCAGAAAGTGAGCAGATTTTCATGAACGAGCCTATTCTTATCGGTAGGGACTTGTCTCATTCCGACAGCGAAGATAGATATGCTGCTCGCGGTGTAACAGATGGGGGAAGACGTTTGACGGTGATTTACACTATCCGCGGGAAGAGGATAAGAGTTATTTCTGCACGAGACATGACAGATCGAGAGAAAAGAAAGTATGAAGAAAAAACTAAAAGAGATTCCTAAATTCAAAAATGAGGACGAGGAACGTGAGTTTTGGGGAACGCATGATTCGACAGATTATTTCGATTGGGACAAAGCCGAGGTCGCAGTCTTTCCAAACTTGAAACTGTCAACAAAAACTATCAGTCTGCGGCTTCCTGTTTGGATGCTCGATAATCTGAAAGTCGCTGCAAACAAACGAGATGTTCCATATCAGTCTTTGATAAAGATGTTTTTAAAAGAGCAATTAGATGCTGAAACCAAAGCTTAGAACTATCAAAATATGGTGAGCAATTCAGTGCTCTTTTGGCGGGTCGATCAGCATTTGGCAAAACCATCTGGTATCTTCAGGAAAATTCTTTTCCCAAGGAAAGATGCCTTGTACAGTTGGGTAAACACCTTGTAGAAGAGGGAAGTTATCTCCATCATAAAACCACCTGTTCCACCCTACATAATCGCGGTAGTGCTTTGTGTCAACCAGATCAAAATAACACAAGAAATCGTCTAAAACATCCTAATGTCTATTAAACATCTGAACATTTTTTTGAGCAAGGACTGTTGAAGTGCAAAAAAACTCCCCTCCTTACCAAGGAGGGGTGGCAGCCGCTTTGGCTGACGGGGTGGTTCTCTCTTTGAATGTAAGCAACTAAGAGAATATAAGCAGCCAAGAACCACCTCCCGGCTAAAGCCGTACTCCTCCTTGGTAAGGAGGAGAGTTTTTTCGTGCTAAATGAAAGCTCAGGATTCTGTTAGCTTTTGAGTTTTCCACCCGCGGTCCATAGGGCGTTAGCTCGGCGTGCCGTCACTCGCTAGGCTCGTGCCACCGCTCCTTCGTAAGGAGGGGAGTTTCAGATCTTTTAACTACCGCATTACAGCAAGGATCTCGTCGACGACTTTTTTGGCGTCGCCGAAGAGCATGAGGGTGTTGTCCATATAGAAGAGCGGGTTATCGACGCCGGCGTAGCCGCTCGCCATTCCGCGTTTCATAACGATGGTGTCGCGGGCTTCCCAAACGTGCAGCACGGGCATTCCGGCGATGGGCGAAGTTGGGTCGTCGAGAGCCGAGGGGTTGACAATATCGTTGGCACCGATCACCCATGCAATGTCTGTTGAGGCGAATTGGTCGTTGATCTCATCCATTTCAAAAACGATATCGTAAGGGATATTCGCTTCGGCAAGCAGTACATTCATATGTCCCGGAAGCCGTCCTGCGACCGGATGGATCGCAAAACGAACATCCGTCCGGTTGGCTCGCATGATCTTGACCACGTCCGCCAAAGAATGTTGAGCTTGTGCGACTGCCAAACCATAGCCGGGAACGATGATGACCCGACGGGCCTCGCTCAACATCTGGGCCGCCGCAACGGCATCGATCGAATGTACCTCGCCGGCCGGAGCCGAATCGGCCGCGGAAGAACCGCTGCTTTCGGTGCCAAATCCGCCGAGCATTACGCTGACGAAAGACCGATTCATGCCTTGACACATGATATAGCTGAGGATCGCACCGCTCGAGCCGACCAGTGCACCGGTGATGATGAGCAGATCGTTGCCGAGCATGAATCCGGCCGCGGCGGCTGCCCATCCCGAATAACTGTTGAGCATTGAAACGACGACGGGCATATCCGCACCGCCGATCGCCATAACAAAATGCAGACCCAGAACTCCGGTCAAAACCGCCGCTGCGATCAAATACGGATTTCCGCTAACTCCCGGAGCCATAGCGAAAAGCACGCCAAGAATTATCGTTGCCGCCAGCATCAACAGGTTGATCAAATGCCTGCCCGGCAACATCAGCGGCCTTCCGGAGAGCGTTCCCTTGAGCTTGGCAAATGCAACTACCGAACCGGCAAACGTGATCGCACCGATGCAGACACCGATGTAGATCTCCACGTTATGTATGAGCAATTCTTCTTGCGGTATGTTGTGTGCGCCGAGGTATGTGCCGAAACCGACCAGTACGGCCGCCAGCCCGACAAAGCTGTGCAAGATCGCAACGAGTTCGGGCATTGACGTCATCTGAACCCGCGATGCTAAGAACGCGCCGATCAACGCTCCGACGATCAATACGCCGCCTAGAATAGGCCAGCCTTCGGGCTTCATCGCGGCAACCGTGGCCGCAAGTGCAATAAGCATCCCGATAATGCCGTACCAATTTCCGCGACGAGCAGTCTCCTGCCGAGACAATCCGCCGAGGCTCAAGATAAACAACGCACTCGCCGCGATGTATGCAATTGTAATAAGGCTTTGTTGCATTAAGATTGTCGAGCCATTCCTCGGCCTTTGCTTAGATTGAGCGGATTAGGATTCATCATCATCGTATTGCTCCAGTTCCTTTAACCACTCTTCATGACGCTTGGCATCTTCGCGATCCTCTTCTTCTTGAGCCAAACGGTCAGCTTCGAGTTCGCGCATCGACATTGCGTATTCCTTTCGGCTTTGGTAAATATCTAGCCCGACCGAGTGATTTTCGGAATCCACTTTTAGAAATTCAAACGATTTTCGCAGGCCAGGCTCGTGATCAACGTCGAAATCAAATGACGCCGCAAGGTGGTACATGTACTGCGATTTCATCTCGCTTAACTCTTTTGGACCCGAAGTTAACCACCAATCGGTTACAGCTCTTGCAAATTGTAACTCCTCAAATGTTGCCCCCTCTGGAATTCGAAGATGCTTTCTAATGAAATCAGCGTAGTCAGCCTGCAAGGCGTATTTACTTGTCCCGCCTGAAAAAAATAAAGAAAGAAACGAGAAAATAAGACCCGTAAGGAAACTCCGACTTGTTGCTATATCCCATGCAGGCGTTAAAAGGTTCAACAAGAAGTAGCCTCCCCCGACAAGAACTATCGGGAATGAGAAAGCGATTCCAATGTGAACGAGCGCGGACATCCGCAACTGCCCTCCAATTACTAGCAAAAGTGTTTTAGGAAACGTCCTGACTACTGGATAAAGAAGTGACGTTAAAATAAGTCCAACAAGAATCCCCAGAAAGAGATAGCCAATAGTCAATATCCAGTAGATAAACGTCTCCATACTATTCATCGTCCCGGTCCGAACGTGTCCCTGAACGGGATAAATTGTGCGCGTTTTTCATGCGTTCCCTACAGGGACGAAACACACCGCCGAATCGTTTCGTCGGGATTCTCCCGACGCTATTGCAGTTGTGCCTTTCAGGCATATTAATCCCAAACATATTTCTCGTCAAAATCGATTCTGTATTTCCGATAGAAGCCTCGCATTTCCTCCTCGAACAAATGCTTTTTGTGATGCTCCTTCTGGTTCGCCGATATATTTCTCAACAACAGGTATCTGCGAATACCCGACTGAAAACGCCGAGTAACCGTCTTACCAGCCGAACTTCGAGTATTTTATTCCTTTCGTCTTTATCCATTTTGAACTGTCTCGTTTCACTGCGCCGACAAGATTGGGGACAATGTGATTTTTGCTCATCGAGACAAGCAAATGGTCGTGATTCGGCATGCCGCCAGCCGTTAGCAGTTTTCCGTCGTAATTTCTGATAATCCCGCCCATGTAAGCGAATAATTCGTCCTCGATCTCGGCATCAATGAAGTTGACGCGATTCTTCGTCGAAAAGACGATGTGAAAATAGCTGCTAAATAGCGTTTGAGCCATTTTATCTAGATCGTGCCTGAAAGGCACCGATTAAATAGCGTCGGGTGCAACCCGACGTTTCGAATTCAACAATTGATTTGTCCCTGTAAGGGACATATTTCGCAACGCCGGCATTCGTCCCTTACAGGGACGTGTCGAAATGCTCATCTCTGACCGTCGGGTTTTACCCGACGCTATTGCATTTGTCCCCTTCGGGGACGATTGAATGGCCTTCGTGAGCCATTTGTCGGCCTTCGTGAGGCACTTTCACGCCTTCGTAAGCGACTTTCACGGGTTCGTGAGGCACTTGCCCTTCGTGACCGACTTTTCAGGGTTCGTAAGCGATCTTAACCGCTTCGTGACCAACTTTCATCGCTTCGTGAGGCACTTGCAGGCCTTCGTGAGCGATTTGTAGTGCTTCGTATCAAACTTATTGAGCTTCCTTATCGAGTTGGACTACTTCGTCGGGCGATTCTTCATCATCAAGAATCTTCTGAATTTGCAGTCTGCTCGTTATTTTTATGCTGTCTTTCGTCCCGAAGAATCATTACTAGAACCGGTAACGCTGAACAAACTGCAAAAGTGAGGATCAGGCCAATCAGAAAGCTATTCGTACCGAAGTTGAGCCATTCGAACAGCGACACAAAGCCTATCAAGATCGCGAAAGCACCAGCAATCATCCCTAAATATACGGCCACTCGAAACGTCACGGAAACGAAAGTGCGTAACGGGTTTCCTTCGAAGTTATAAACACGTCCCCAACCGGAGATAAGAAGCCAAATTACTGCGGCACCCCACACTAGGATTCCGGCTACTAATGCACCGTTAGATTTCACCCAACTAGAAATCGTTTGATTGCCGCTTCCACTGAGGCGGTTGATTGATGGATCGGAAATTAAATATTCGACCTGAACCCTTTGTGGTAAGTTCTCTTTTGCAAGGCGATCAGGAAAATTCTCTAAATAGTATGATCGACCTGAAAACTTCGTGGAATACCCCTCGAACTTGAATCCGTAGTCAACCCACCAACCTTCGTAATAATCGTTCGCCTCACCAAAACCGGATACAAAGCCTGAATCTGTCGCGAGGCCGTCAGTAACCTCTCCGTTCCGGATTAATCGCAGCTCATCATACGGAGCGGAAATCATCGGAACAATGAGCCAGATTCCAATGACTAGGATAATTGCGCCCGCAACTATAAGCTTCGATCCATACTTCGCAATTTGGTGGTTATCGCTCATTCTCACTTCCTAAACATCGCCAGCATTCTGTTTGTCACTAAAAAGCCGCCGGCGATGTTGATCGTAGCTATTAAAACCGCGATGGCTCCGAGGATCGTGGTTACGGTCAATTCGCCCGAAAGCTGGAGCATTCCGCCGACAAGGATGATGCCGCTGATGGCGTTCGTTACGGACATGAGCGGCGTGTGCAAAGCCGGTTTGACGTTCCAGACGACCTGAAAACCGATAAAGATCGCCAAAATAAAAACGGTCAAATGACCGAGGAAATTGCTGCTTCCTCCGTCAGTTTTACTCGGAATGGCGAAAGCGAGGCCAACAAGAAGGACACCGATAACGCCAAGCAGCCATGGACTGATGCCAACGCCTTCGCCGTGCGCATTTTTTGTTCCGGTACCTGTCGCCGCGTGTTCGACCTTTGCATCAGAACTTTTGGTTGGCACACCTGGTTCCGGCGGCGGCACATGTTCTTTGACGGGAGCCGGCCAGAGCATCTTGCCCTGATCCAGAATAATAGCTCCACGGATAACTTCATCATCAAGATCGATATTGATAGTTGGCGAGCCGATGCTTTTTTTCGCGGAGCTCTCGGAAGTAAGAACTTCGTTAGAAACAATATTCTTCTCGGACGACAGCTTTCGCGTTTTGATGAGGTCTTCAAGCAGAGCTGTTACGCAAGTACCATAAAGCTGCGAAGAGGTCGCCGCCATTCGGGATGGAAGATCGGTATAGCCGATCATCGTGACGCCTTTGTGATGAGTTACCTTGCCCGGTTCGGTCAGAGCGCAATTTCCGCCTTGTTCCGCAGCAAGATCCACGATTACGGAACCGGGCCGCATCGACTCCACCATGCCGGTCGTGATCAGTTTTGGTGCAGGCTTTCCGGGGATCAAGGCCGTTGTAATGATGATATCGACCTGCATTGCTTGAGCGGCAAAAAGGGCCATTTCCGCTTTCAAAAAGTCATCGGACATCTGCTTGGCATAACCGCCTTTTGCTTCACCTTCTTCTTTTATGTCGAGCTCGAGAAATTCGGCGCCCATCGAAGCCACCTGATCTTTCGTCGCCGAACGCGGATCGAAAGCCCGAACTATTGCACCGAGACCCTTAGCGGCCCCGATCGCCGAAAGCCCGGCAACCCCCGCCCCGATAACGAGCACCTTAGCCGGATCGACCCTTCCGGCAGCGGTGATCTGACCGGTAAAGAACCGCGGAAAATGATTGGCCGCTTCAATGACCGCCCGGTAACCGGCTATGTTCGCCATCGCCGATAACGTGTCCATCTTTTGGGCTCTGGTGATGCGGGGAACGCAATCCATGCCAAAGACGGTTGCATTGCGTTTCGCCAATCTTTCGACGGTATCCCTATTCTGAGCCGGCCATATAAAACCGATCAGCGTCGAGAGCTCCGTCAGCAGATCCGCCTCATGTACGCCTAATTCTTTGTTCTCTTCGGGCGGGCGAACCTTCAACACAATATTGCTCGCGGCCCACAATTCTTTGGAACTTTCTACGATCGTGGCTCCCGCTTCGCGATATTCGCTGTCGATGCAGTTTATTCCGTGGCCGGCGTGCGATTCCACGACCACGTCAAAACCGAGTTTTATCAGTTTTATGATAGTTTGCGGGGTCGCGGCGACGCGCTTTTCACCCGGATGTATTTCTTTTGGAATACCGATAGTGCTCATGTCGATCTGTATTTTTAGAAAAACTGAGGTCTGCCGTAAAACAATTACAAGCGAATTTTAATGGATATTGAGTTGTTAGACAAATTGCGACACTGCGAAGTAAAAAAGACGGCCGCAAAAAAACGACCGTCTTTTCTTAATGTTCATGGAATTATCAGACAGCTTTTGCCAATGATTCCATATCAGGTTTCCAACGCAGCACGGGCCTTCGGGCAGCGGCGGCCTCATCCAAACGCCCGATGCGGGTCGAATGCGGAGCGTTATGCACCAATTCCGGGTCATTGTCGATCTCGCGATCGATATCTTTCATTGCTTCAACGAAGGCGTCAAGATCGGCGCGGCCGACACTTTCGGTCGGCTCGATCAGCATCGCTCCCTCGACGACCAGCGGGAAATAGACCGTCATCGGATGAAAGCCATAGTCGATGAGCCGTTTTGCGATGTCCAACGTATGAATTCCGCGTTTTGCCTGGAGTTTGTGCGAGAAGATGACCTCATGCATTGGATCCGCGGCGAACGGCTTTTCAAAAATATTTGAAAGTTTATGTGAAAGATACCGGGCATTGAGCACGGCGGCTTCGGTTGCCTCTTTCAGGCCTTCGTCACCGTGAGTGTAGATGTATGAAAGGGCACGGACCATCATTCCAAAATTTCCAAAAAAAGCTTTGACGCGGCCTATCGAGCTGGGCCTATCATAATCGAGAACAAATTTTTCACCCTCTTTTTCGACACGCGGAACGGGGAGATATTTTTCGAGTTCAGCAGAGCAGCAACAAGGTCCGCATCCCGGGCCGCCGCCGCCATGCGGAGTCGAAAATGTCTTGTGCAGATTCAAATGAATGACATCTACGCCCATATCGCCGGGCCGGGCGACCCCGACGAGGGCATTCATATTGGCTCCGTCCATATAGACCAAGCCGCCTGCGTCATGAATGATCTGACATATCTCTTTAATATTCGTTTCGAAAATGCCGACGGTATTTGGGTTGGTAAGCATCAAGCCGGCGACACCGCCTTCCGAACACAATTGGCGCAGATCTTCCAGGTCTGTTAATCCTTCGGGGGTCGATCTGACGGTCTTGACCTTAAACCCGGCCAGTGCGGCGGAAGCAGGATTAGTGCCATGAGCGGAATCCGGGATCAGCATCACGCGGCGATCCTGCGAGGCTTCGCCATCGCGGTCGTCAAGGAAAGCTCGGATCAGCATGACACCCGTCATTTCGCCGTGGGCTCCGGCGGCCGGCTGCAGCGAAACTCCCGGTAGGCCCGTGATCTCGGCCAGATCTTCCTGCAGGCGGTATATCAATTCCAGCGCACCCTGTGCCTCTTCCTCCGGAGCCAACGGATGGAGACCCGTGAAACCGGAGATCCGGGCCACTTTTTCATTGAGCCGCGAGTTGTATTTCATTGTGCACGAGCCAAGCGGGTACATGCCTAGGTCGATAGAATAATTCCACGTCGAAATTCGAGTGAAGTGACGTATCACATCAACCTCTGAAACCTCGGGAACATCCGCGAGGCCGTCTTGACGCAGAAGGTCGCTTGGAAAAAGTTCTTCCACCGGTACCGGCACAACGTCCAGTTTTGGCAAACGGTAGCCAACCCGGCCGGTCTGCGAACGTTCGAATATCAACGCTTCATTCTGTGAAGGATGCTGAGTAACTTTTTTGATGCTCATAGGATTATTTTCTAATGCTAGAAGGCATTTCTTCAAAATCTTCGGTACGGGCCAATGTGTCCCACATTTCAGTGATCTCCCGCGGAGGAGCGATCAGCTTGCGTTCACGAGCACTAAGCCAGCCGCCAGTCGAATAAAGCGTTGCAGCCAGTGTGTCGTCAAAGTGATAGAAATCCTGTCGGATCTTAAAACGGGAGCCGTCTCGGCTAATGCCGGCCAATTTCAAGGTTATGCGGACATTATCGAGCAATCGGCATTCGCGATAATATTCGATCTCGTCTCGCCGCATTACCGGCCCGAAGCCTTGACGATGAAACTCCATCACCGAAAAGCCGTTCTCCTCAAAAAAGAAGAGCCGCACATCGACCGCCAAATTGATATAGGCGGTATTAGCCAGATGCCCGTTCATATCGACATCGGCCCAACCAACATGAAATGTCTTTTCAAACGCCTGCTGCGTCATAGCTTTGCTGATACGGTACATTTGATAACTAGATCCATTATATCGCTCAAATGCGTCGCAAATAAAACGAAGACAGATGAAATGGCGGCAAAATAGGAACAAAATAGAAAAGCCGGAAGGGAATCTACCTTTCCGGCTGAATACGTTTTACTGTTTACCTTCCAGAAACGCCTTTAAGCGGCGGGAACGGGAAGGGTGGCGAAGCTTGCGAAGTGCTTTGGCTTCGATCTGACGGATACGTTCGCGGGTGACCGCAAAGTGCTGGCCGACCTCTTCTAAGGTGTGTTCCGAGCCGGTATTGCCCAAGCCGAAGCGCATCTTTATGACTTTCTCTTCACGAGGTGTCAGAGTCGCCAGAACTTCATCCGTTATTTCACGCAGATTCGAGAATGTAACGGATTCGGCCGGGTTCAAGATGGATTTATCTTCGATGAAGTCACCCAAATGCGAATCTTCTTCTTCGCCGATCGGAGTTTCCAGCGATATAGGTTCCTGTGCGATCTTGAGCACCTTGCGGACCTTTGACACCGGAATGTCCATTCGTTTGGCGATCTCTTCGCTCGTCGGTTCGCGGCCGAGTTCCTGTACAAGCTGCCGCGAGGTGCGGATCAGTTTGTTGATCGTTTCGATCATATGAACCGGAATGCGGATCGTGCGGGCCTGGTCGGCAATGGCACGGGTAATGGCCTGCCTGATCCACCAGGTGGCGTAGGTCGAGAATTTATATCCGCGACGCCACTCAAACTTATCGACCGCCTTCATCAATCCGATGTTGCCTTCCTGGATAAGATCAAGGAATTGCAGCCCGCGATTGGTGTATTTTTTTGCGATCGAAACGACCAAACGCAAATTTGCCTCGACCAATTCGCGTTTAGCTTGGTTGGTTTCATATTCGCCAACGCTGATAGTTTGGTAAGAACGTTTTATCTCGACCGCAGTCAAATGGAACCGGTCTTCAAGGTCGGTGACGGCCTTTTTAGCATCGGCGATGCGACCGTTCAATTCTTTCTTTTCTGAAACGTCGGGTTTTTTGGTCTCAAGACGTTCCTCGGCCTTCTTGACCTCTCGTTCTGCTTTTCGAATATCTTCCACAACCTTACGGATCGCGGCGATCATCAATTGCATCGAGTTTTCGGTAAGGTTAAGGTTTTTAATTTCCTGAGCGATCTCTAATCTGAGCCTGGCCGTTTGTCGGGTTAGTTTAAGCAGCTTTTTCGACTTTTTGCCTTTGCTGTTCTTTTGTTCCGTGCGCAAGGCGATCCAGCTTTTGAGAGCCTCGCCGTAATGGCGATCGATATTGCCGATCCCCTCAAGCGTCCAGCGCAGATATTCTTCTGCCTTGTCCTCTTCCAAGGAGATCTCAGCCTGTTCGGAAAATGCGACCGTTTCGCGAATCCCCATTCGACCCTTTACAAGATCGTCTCCGATCTTGATCAGACGTTCGACGGCAATTGGCGAACGCGAAATGGTCTTTCTGGTTTTGATCTGGCCGCGTTCGATGCGCTTGGCGATCGAAACCTCTCCTTCGCGTGTTAGCAATGGAACAATGCCCATCTCGCGCAGGTAAAGCCTGACCGGGTCGTTCGATTTGTCTAATGCCCCGGCCGAAAGGTCGAGGTCTATATCATCATCTTCTTCTTCGTCCGAACTGCTTTCCTCGTCAAGGGCAAGGGAAGCTGCCCGTTCCAAAAGTTGAGCATCAGTTTCGGCAACAGAGATATTTGCCCCTTCCAAACGATCAAGAACGTCTTCGATGTCGTCTGCGGACATCATATTCTCGGGAATTTCACGGTGCAGTTCGTCAAGACTGATGAATTTCTTGCGCTTGCCCATCGCCACCAAGCGGTCCATCAGGTCTTCTTTTTCGTCGTAATCAGCCATATTTAAGTTAAAAGCTTTTGATTAGATCTATGTCTCAATCGTTGTTTATAAATTATATAAATTAACGCAAACCAGCGGGTCAAAGTTTCGCCCTCGTGCTGATAATGCATAAACGATAAATATTATCACTTTTCTGTTAGTTTTGTAAGCAGGTCTGAGCGAAGTCGCGTCAATTCGATCTGTTCTTTCGCCAGCGCCGCAACTTTGCCGTGTTCATTAGCCTGTTCGGCCGCCAGAAGTTCCTGACTGATCTCGAGAATGCGGTTAGAGATCGCCATTGACCGGAGCGAAAAAACGCAATTCTGAGCATCGTGCAGCACTTCGTCGATCTCCTCGCCGGCAACACGTTTTGGTTCGCTCATGAGCAGCATCGGAATAAAATCTTCGGCGACCGGGTCATCACCAGCCAATCCGAAAAGATTTTCCCTGCCGGGCTCCTGATCTGCCGCGTCGATCGTCATCAGGGCCTTAAACACCGGAGCCGTGGCCAATGCTTCGTAGTCGGTTTCCTCAAGAAGCGGAAATATTCGATCTCTAAGTTCGCGATCATAAACAAGCAATTCGAGTAATTGCTGTTCGGCAACTGTTATTTTGAGGAGGTGGGTGCGTTCGACCTGGCGCGAAATCTCTTCTGCGGGAGCGGGCCCATGTTTCGCCGTGTTCCAAAGACTGCGTCTAAGATCATTGTCATCGATACGCAAGCCATTCATCACTTGATCGAAACTTTCGCGTTTTTGTATTGGATTGCGGATCATCGAAACCACCGGCAGGACCTCACTTACGGCATCGGCTTTCTGATGCGCGATATTAAGATTTCGCTCGACGATAGCGTTGTTGATAACGAACTGAAGGAACGGCAAGGCGTTTCCGCGCAAATTGTTGTACGCCTCTGCGTCGTGCGACCGAATGAAGTCGTCCGGGTCTTGGCCATCGGGCAATATCAATATTTTGATGTCAAAATCTTCGCCGAGCAGGGCGTCAACGGCCCTTCGAGCAGCTGCGATGCCGGCGGTGTCGCCGTCATAATTGATGACAGCCTTTTTGGTGAAGCGGCCCAGAAGCCGGGATTGCTCGGGGGTAAAGGCAGTGCCGAGACTTGCTACAACATTCGTGATCCCAAATTGATAAAGGGCGATCAGATCTAAATAGCCTTCGACAAGGATCGCGAATTTACGCCGGCGAATGGATTCACGTGATTGAAAAAGCCCGTAAAGGTGGCGGCCTTTTGTATAGGCCGGCGTTTCCGGTGAATTCAAGTATTTAGGCTGTTCATCGCCCATTGCTCTGGCGCCAAAAGCGATCGGGTCACCATTTACGTCAAGTATCGGAAACATTATGCGGCCCCGAAAGCGGTCAAAGACGCGGGTCTTTTCGTCGTTGGTCGAAACGAGCCCGCTCTGTTTAATAACGCCTTCATCGGTGCCGCTTTTTCGCAGCCGCTCTAGCAGAGAATCCCAAGAATCGGGCGAAAACCCGATCTTGAAAGTTCTTTGTATTTCCGGTGAAATGCCGCGGTTTTGTAAATACGCCCGGGCAGCTTTGGCATTTTGGTCACCCTGCTGCAATTCGGACTCCCAAAAACCGACCGCAATGCGATTGAGCGCAACAATACTTTCAGCCAGCGAACGTTGTTCTTCGCGCTTCTTCTTGCTGCGTTGATAAGATTCGTCATCGACCGGTTCGGGAAGTGGAACACCGGAAGCTTCAGCGACGCGACGTACGGCGTCCGGAAAGCTGAGACCTTCCGTCTCCATCACGAAAGTGAACGCATTTCCACCCTTTCCGCACCCGAAACATTTATAGAAGCCTTTGGTCGGCTGAACGGAAAACGATGCGGTCTTTTCTTCGTGAAAAGGGCACCGCCCCATCCAGTTGGAACCCTTTTTCCTGAGCTCCGTGTATGGTTCGATCAACCGCAACAGATCCGCACGGTTTTTGAGATCTTCTATAAAAAACTGATCGTAGATCACAGGTTGGATTTTACTACAGTATCCCCCAAGGCGTTCCGATACGAAAGCTTAGGAACGGCGGAAAGAAATCCCGCCAATTTTAATTGAAATGAAGCGAGACCCTATTTTGTAAAGGCCGCGGAGTACATGATCGCCGTAAAGGCGTCGTTATGTTTGTCGAACTTGCTGCCGGAAGTGGTGGTCATTACGTTAACTTGCTGCTTTTGCCCCAGATACTCGCGATAGCCGATCCATTGATGGCGCCGGATGCCGTTTTTTTCTTCGGGCGGAGCTTCGATAAATTCAACACCCATTACGCCGTCGATCTCCGTGATCTTGGCCGATTGATATTTGCCGTTCTTTAGTTGCTGCATTGCTTGTTCGTAATACGCATTCATGCTGGTCTCCATAGGGAAATTATCCGGCAAGGGTGAGATGTTGACGAGAAGGAAGGTTCCGTCCGGCCCGCTATAATTGAACATCTCTTTTTTCACATCCATTTTTTTCCAGCCGACGGGCAGTCTCCAGGAGATGCCTTGTTCGTTCCAGGCGGTTTCAGCGGCAGAGTCTGCGATCGCTCGTTGGGAAGGGGACATTTCGGCAACGTCTCCCTTCGTCTGGCCGGAATTATTATTGGAGGGAGATCCCGGACCTGAGTTGACGGACCTGTTCGCACCATCACCGTTGCCGGTGACCTGTTTCAGACGATCTGCCAGATTGCAAAAGGTCATGGCGGCGGCGATCAAACCAAGCGACAGCAGAGCTTTCATAGATGTTTCTCCTAAGATGAAGTGGAGCTATTCTGTATGCAATGTTTGGAAAATGCAACCTATCGAAAGAGAAACCTATGCGGGCGGCCCGCTCTCGACATCTTCAACATCCTCTTCCTCCGGTTCCGGGTCCTCAGCTCGCTTGAACATACCCTTAATGGTCATTGCATTTTCCCAGATCCGTTCCGATTCCTTGGCTAAAAGCGGGGCCAGGCTGGCGAGGATAAGGACGTATAGAGCGGAAAACGGCTGAATGACCGGGTCAAGATTGCCGGCGATTGCAAGGCTGGCAATAATGATCGAAAATTCGCCGCGAGCCAAAAGGGTAAAGCCGATGTTCAAAGAACTTACTCCGTCCAGGCCGGATCGTTTGCCAACGATGAGTCCCGCCGCAGTAACCCCGATCAGCGAAAGGATCGCTGCTCCGATGGCTAGCCAAACTGCGCCGCCAAGGCCGAAAGGGTCGATCGACAAACCAAAACTGAAAAAGAAAAGTGCTCCGAAAAAATCACGAAACGGAATGACCAATTTTTCCATTCTTTCGGAATGGATCGTATCGCCGAGCACCAAACCGAGCAGCAATGCGCCGATCGCTTCAGCGACATGGATCGATTCACCAAGGCCGGACAGCAAAAACAATGAAGCGAAAACAACAACTATAAAAGTTTCGCTGGAAGAGATCTTTAGCAGCTTATCAAGTTGCGGTTTAAGCAAGCGCCCGACGGCCATAATGCCGATGATGAACGCCATCGCTATACCGCCGGAAGCAGCAACGCCGGCAAACGAAGTGGCGCCGCTAAGAACAATGCCGGAGATCAGCGACAGATAGACCGCCAAAAATACATCTTCGAACATCGTGATGCCCAAGATCAATTCCGTTTCCCGATTGGCGGTCCGGCGATAATCGAAAAGGATCTTGGCGACGATGGCGCTGGAAGAAATAGTGGTTACACCGGCCATGACCAGCGTTTCGCGGGTTGGGAAGCCGGCGAGAATAGCGTACGTCAACCCAACGAGAAAATTGATGCCGATATAAAGACCGCCGCCGAAAACGATCGAACGTCCGGCTTTGATCAAACGGGAAACGCTCGATTCCAGCCCAAGATAGAACAGCAGGAATAGAACGCCCATGCGTCCCATGAAGGAAATAAGCGAGGCGGTATTGATGAAGCTGAAGTCGAAATGGCCGATCTTTGGCGCATGCGGGCCGACCGCCATGCCAATGATGATCAAAAAGGGCACGTTAGAGATGCCAAGACGGCTGGCGACCACCATTGCAATGGCGATCAAACCAAGCGCGAGACCGATTTCGAGTACAGTATGATCCATCTGCTATCTAGACATTTCCGTTCTTTAACAGTCCTTTCAATTTGTTGATATCGGTGCGGTCGCCTGCCAATATAAATGTGGCTCCTTCGTTAATAACGGTGTCTGCAGCCGGATTGACACGCTTGACCTGGTTGGGTTCGATGATAGAAACGATCGAGGCTCCCGTTACGGTCCGGGCGGCTAGTTCGCGGATCGTTTTGCCGACGCCGTAAAAATTTTCGTCTATCTTGAACCATTCCAGCACAAGATCGTCAAGCAATACCTCCGAAGACGGCAGTGCTTTTGGCACATAGGTCAGGCCGCCGACGATACCCGCGATCTGGCGGGCCTCGCCATCCGTTAGGATCAGAACCGAATCGGGCCGGTCCAGATTCTTTCTATTGAAATGATAAAGTTCGCGATGTCCGTCATCGTGGATGACGATCGTCAACCGGTCGCCGCTGGTCGTTTCGATCTGAAACTTGCGGCCCACACCGGGCAAGTTTGATTCACTGATTGATGACATTTAATAAGACCTCATAATCTGTCTGTTCGGGTCGATGAAGACCATCGGCCGCGAGAAAAGCGAATAGATCTGTTTCTGCGGACAAAAATCGATCGAGGGCAACATATGGCCACGCCGCAAGAGCAAGCCTTAAGGCTTTTGAATGTAAGTATTTATAATGATACCAGTTGCGGACGCACCGAACAAGGCCTCCGGCGCCGGCGGCAAAATGTCATGCTTCTGAGCGTCTTTTATCAAAGGGATAGAAAATATATATGATAAAGATATTTATCTTTTCTACATTCGTTTGCTTAGCTCTGACCGTCTTCGCCGGGGCGCAGACCGCAACTTATAAATGGCAAGACGAATTTTGTGAATACGAAGGGACATTCGATCAGAAAAGATTCTCAGCCAAGCAGATCGACGCCACCCGCGAACTTCTTTTCTCATCGGAAACGATGTCGCTTTCGCTTGCGGAAACGACGATCTGGAAGTTTGAAGATATTGGAAAGATCGATCTTGTAAAGCTCGACAAAGACTACAACGCGATCAAATCCCGTATCGAAACGCTCGAGATCGTCAAAACGCCCTACACCGAAAGGATCAGAAACGAGCGGCTCAGAGAGCTTGAACAGACCTATCAATTGACGCGTGCGACGCTGCGGGCCTATACAACGCCCGAGATCTTGGCCGACTATTCCGGAGCTCCGCAGTGTGTCAAAGAATATGCCGGGCCGATAGCCCGCGGCGGGGAAGACCTGGTCGAGGCGTGGAGAAAAGTGAATCTTGCTTCGCAGAGCAAAAACATCGACCCGCAGCGGCTGCAAAGACGATTCGATGAGCAGAACGCCTCGCCGGACCGTTTGAAATTTGCTCTGGTCGAAACCATGTCTTTCGGTTGGTGGAATTGTGCCATCGGCGAGGTGCAATTTGCTTCTACGAACGACACGGACAAGACACTGCGGGAATTCAAAAAGCTTTTTCGAAAAGTTCGCACGCTGCAATGCGACGGACCATAGAAAACGCTCGTGTCCAAAGGGTAGCCGCCAATTATCAGGAGTTCTCTGAACGATCAGGGCCGGCTATTTTTCGCTGATTCTCGAAATGGGCGGCGATCTCGGCAGCGGCCTTTTTGCCGACAAAGGGTGACAATTCCTCGACGGCCGCTTTGGCGATCCGTTCAATAGAGCCGAATTGGCGCAGCAGCTTCATTTTCCTCTTTTCGCCGATGCCGGGGATCTCAGATAATTCCGATGTAAAATCGCGCTTCTCTCGGCGCTTCCGGTGAAATTCGATGGCGGTCTTATGCGTCTCTTCGCGGATCTGCAGCACGAGGCGAAAGGCGAGCGAGTTGCGGTCGAACGGGATCGGATCGTTTTCGCGGCCATATATTAGCAAATGAGAGATCTCGTTGTGTTTTTTGGGCGGTTTGACCAGACCGACGAGCATTATTTGTTCAAGATCGAGCATCCGCATGGCGGCGGCCGCGGCGGAAAGCTGCCCTTTGCCGCCATCAATGAAAATAAGCTGCGGCAAAGGTTTGTGTTCGTCCAAAGCTCGTCGATAGCGTCTAAATACCGCTTCCTGCATCGAAGCAAAATCATTGGCACCTTCGACGGAGCGGATAATGAACCGGCGATAGTTGGAACGGGCCGGTTTGCCGTTCTCAAAAGCAACTATTCCGGCAACATTCTCTGAACCGGAGATGTTCGAGATATCGAAAGATTCGATACGCTCGGGGAAGTGGGCTAGCTCAAGCACCTGCTGCAATTCTTCCAGAACCTTTTCGCTGTCAGGTTTGAGCACGCGAAAACGCTGTTCAAATGCGACGCGGGCATTCGTTTCGACCAATTGCAGTAGATCGCGTTTCTGGCCGCGTTTCGGGTCAAGTATCTTCACGCGGCGACCGCGCCGCTGTGACAGGACCTGTTCAAGTGTTGAACGGTCTTCAAAATCGCCCGGCACATTTATCTCTAGCGGTACGTAATCCGTGGTGTAATATTGGGCCAGGATCTCACCCAAAAATTCGGCGGTGTTGAAAGAATCGTCTTCGGAAAGATCTTCCCAAAAAAACTCCCGGCGGCCGACCACACGGCCTTCGCGCATTGTGAAAAGCTGTAGTGCAAGCCGTGGGCCTTCGCGGTAGAGTCCGAAAATGTCCACATCCCGGTCGGCCAAGGTGGCCATTTTCTGCTGTTCGCCGAGTGCAAGAACGGTTTTATGCAGATCGCGATATTTGGCGGCGAGTTCGTAGTTCTCTTTTTCGGCAAAGTGCCACATTCGCTGCTGTAGCGTCTTGGCGAGTTGTTTGTTCTTGCCGTCCAGCAACAGCTTTACGTCGCGGGCAGCTTCTTGATATTCTTCCGGGGTGCAAAGCCCTTTGACACATGGCCCCAGACATCTTTTCAAATGATATTCCAGGCACGGCCGCGGCAATTTACCGTCGATCTCAATATCGCACGTCCGTAGCTGAAAAGTGCGATTGACCAGGTCAAGCGTACGGCGGGCGAGAGCGGCCGGCAGAAACGGGCCGTAATAGCTTGAACCATCGCGGGTAAATTTGCGTGTGATTACAAGCTTTGGGAATTCCTCATTGGTAAGTTTTAAATGCGGATATTGTTTATCGTCTTTTAGAAGAATATTGAACCGCGGTTTGTGCCGTTTGATGAGGTTAGATTCAAGCACAAGAGCTTCGACCTCGCTATCGACCACAATAAATTCGAAATCAGCGATGTTTCGCACGAGCCGTTGCGTCTTGAGGTCAAGGTTCCTACTGGATTGAAAATATTGGCGCACACGGCTGCGCAGATTCTTAGCCTTGCCGACATAAAGGATCTTGCCCTTTTGGTCTTTGTGGATATAAATGCCGGACGAAGACGGCAGCATTTTTAATTTTTCGACGATCGACACTGTAGGGAATTATATCAAATGTCTGTGGACATTATCTGTTGCGGAACGGGTCTCAATGGCTGATAATCGGATTTTGCAAGATGATTGACCAAGCACAAATAAAAACCGTGTTGACGAAAGACCCGACAGAAGCGGCGAAATTCATACGTGCCGGCGGCGTGGCAGCCTTTCCGACCGAAACCGTGTACGGACTGGGGGCAAACGTTTTTGACGCAGAAGCGATCGAAAAGATATTTGCGGCAAAGCGGCGACCGAACGATAATCCGCTGATCGTCCATGTTGTCGAACTTGCCCAGATCGCGGATGAATTCGCTATGGGCGGAGGGACGGGCCGTAGTCTCGCAGAAGATCTCGGACCGAACGCCAGGAGGCTGATCGGCAAATTTTTTCCGGGCCCGCTAACGATCGTACTGCAAAAGACGAGCGATGTTCCGTATGCCGCTACGGCCGGGCTGGAAACTGTTGCGGTGCGAATGCCGGCCAACCGGCTCGCCATAGAATTGATAAAGGCCTGCGGAGTGCCGCTGGTCGCCCCTTCGGCAAATCTTTCTGGCCGACCGAGCTCAACTACGTGGGCCGCTGTGCTTGACGATCTCGACGGCCGCATAGACTGCATACTCCAGGGTGACGCGACCGAGATCGGTCTGGAATCGACGGTCGTTGACTGCTCCGATGACGAGAATCCGGTGCTGCTTCGAAAAGGTGCCGTTTGTTTGGAAAAGCTAAGAGAGATCGTGCCGCAGATAGAGCTTTACGAGATCGGGAAAGGCGAACGAACCAAGAGCCCGGGCCTTCGGCACAAGCATTACGCGCCGCGTGCCGACGTGGAATGGTGGCAAGGAAATAGACGGGAGAATTCCGCATATATCGGAATAGACGAACCGGCGGCAAAGTTTGAACTGGAGAAGATCTGTGCCGACACTGATGAATATGCTCGGGAGCTGTTCGCGTTCTTTCGCAAGTGTGATGAGCGGCACATCAAGACCATATATTGCCAGAAGGTCGCCGAGGACGGGATCGGCGCAGCGATAACGGACCGGATCCGCAGGGCCGCAGAATAATTGCTCGTCATTGCTGATGTAGAGTTACGCGGGCAAGGACGAATTCGCCGTTGTCCGCGATAGGTTCAGTAGCGAGCGGTGCGGTTTCGACCAACTCCTTTCTGTATTCGATCGGTACGAGCACGAGTATCGGTCCGTTTTGCTTCACCACATCGACCAATTCCATGGCTCCTAAATATTTGTGCTGTTTACCGTCCTCGGTGCGAATAATGCGGCCGGGCGCATAAAATTCGGCATTGTGCGAAACACGATGGAGCATCGCCAGCCGCTCATTGTCGAATCCGCGGGCGTGAGCTTCGGCAATGAGCCGTTTGACCGAATCGCCATCGGCAAATTGCGGGACAATAAAGATGAGAACGGCGATAATTACGACGAAAGTTGCTACGGCAATGCCTCGGACCGCGGAAGCTCTTGCCGGCAAATCGTTGATCCACCGATATGCCGCTCCGGCGGCCAAAATTATGCACGGCGGCAAAGCCGGTAAAATATAACCGGGAAGTTTTGAGCCGGAAAAAGAAAAGAAAACGAGCGGAACGATGATCCAAGCGCAACAAAATATTGTTGCCGGGCTGGCGGAAAGCCGACGATCGGAACGGCGCAGCGTCTGCAGAATATTTTTCCCGATCCGCCAGAGTGCCATGAAAAAGAAAGGCAGCCAAGGTATCGTCATCAGCGGAAGAACCCAAAAGAAAAAGTGGAACGGTTGGGGATGAAAATATTTGTTCGAGGTGTATCGCTGAAAATGATGCTGAATAAAAAATTCGTCGATGAACTTCCAGCCGTTCTGCTGATACATCGGCACATACCAAGCAGAAGCGACGAGTGCTGCTAAAAGCGTTCCCCACAGCACACTGAGAAGAAGTTTTGCCGACGGCCGCCGCCAGCTAAGCAGATAATAGAAGCTGACGATGGCGTATGGGAAAACGATGCCGACCAGGCCTTTTGCCAAAACGGCCACCCCGACAAAAATATAGAATAAAGCGAGCGGTAAGGTGCCGGAGCGGCCGGAGCGTTCGCGCTCATCAAAAACAAAGAACGCGGTCAGCGAAGCGGCGATCGGAAAGGTAAGGATAATGTCGAAACTTGCACCGCGGGAGAAAACGATCAAACCGATACTGGTCGCTGCGATCAATGCCAACCATTTGGCGAACCGAAACCGAAGTTCGCCGTATTCCGACATATTGGTGCCAAAAATATATAGGCAGAAAATAGTTCCCAAACCGAAAATGGCAGAACCGAAACGGGCTGCAAATTCATTGACGCCAAAAATGTGGTACGAAGCGATCTGCAGCCAATAGAGCAAAGCCGGCTTTTCGAACCAGTCAAAACCGCCAAGTGTCGGTGTCACCCAGTCGCCGCGTTCGAACATCTCGCGGGCCACTTGTGCGTAGCGCGGTTCATCCGGCCCAAGAAGCGGTATGGTCAAACCGAACAAAAATACAAAGATGGTGATCGCGGCGAACATATGCCAAAAGGCATTGCCGACCGATTCTTTCCCGGCGGATGGCGTCATTTGTGTCTTATCCAAACTTGAACGAAAATATAATCAATTATAACAACGATTCGAACTAAAAGGATATAACGCAATGTTAAAGCTGAAAACAGTAGCGATCGGAACCGGAAGCCTCGGTAGGCACCACGCCCGCAATTATGCCGAATTGGCACGCGAAGGACGTATCGAATTTGTCGGTGCCTGCGACGCGAATGAAGAGACCGCCGCCGAGGTGGCAAAGGATAATGGATGCGACCAATTTACTGATTGGCGGGAATTGCTCGGCAGGGTAGATGCCGTATCGATCGCAACGCCCACCGAAACACATTGCGAGATAGCATGTGCTTTTTTGGAAACCGGTGTGCATGTACTCGTTGAAAAGCCGATGGCCCTGAACGTTGCCGAAGCGGATGCGATGATCATGGCTGCCGAAGCTTCCGGGGCCAAATTGATGGTCGGCCAACTGGAGCGCTTTAATCCGGCGATGGTTGCTCTGCGGCCCCACGTGACCAACCCGTTGTATTTCGAGATCCATCGCGTGTCGCCTTTTCCGAACCGATCACTTGATGTAGATGTGGTGTTGGATGTGATGATCCACGATCTCGATGCAGTGCAATGGCTGGTCGGCGAAGATGTCCCGGTATCTGCGATACATGCGGTCGGCATACCGGTCATCTCTGACAAGGTCGATGCGGCGAACGCCCGGATCGAATTCGCCAATGGAGCGGTAGCGAACATTACGGCATCGCGGATAGGGACCGAAAAGATCCGCAAAACGCGTTTCTATCAGACGAATTCTTACGTGGTGCTTGATTACGGTACAAAATTCGCGTCTCTCACCTCGCTTGACCCGCGAGCGGCCCATCCGCTGCTCGGCATCTCCATCAATCGGCTCGAGGTCGTTGATATTGAGCCGTTGAGGGCTGAAATAACTGCATTTTTGGAAGCGATAGAAAAAGATACGAGACCGCCGGTTACCGGTGAGGACGGCCGCCGGGCATTGGCATTGGCGGTCGGCGTGTTGGAAAAGATAGAAATGCACCGCGATCGGCTAAATGTCTGACGTCGCCGCGACGGGTTCGATGGCGAAAGTTTGTATGAATGCTGCGATCTCGAAATTTTTACAAGAACGTATCGACGCCGGGGATTTCCCGTCGGCGGTCTATCTTGTTGCTGAAAAGGGCGAGATCGTATTTCAAGACGCTCTTGGCAATGCTGTGGCCGAACCGGAAAAGATACGGGCGCGTTCAGACACTATATATGACCTTGCGAGTTTGACGAAGCCGCTTGTAACCGGACTTTTGGCTGCCCGGCAGATCGAAGCTTCAGAGATCTCTTTGACAACCAAAGTAGGGGAAAAGATCTCAGAATTTCAGAGAACATGGATCGGGGATGTTACCGTTGTCGATCTTGCCAGCCACATATCGGGGCTGAAAGCGTGGCTGCCGCTCTACCTGTTGGCTGATTCGCCGTCGCCGAACGACATTGCGAAAGCGATAGAACGAAACTCAAAGCAAAAAGACGAAAGAGCGGTCGAATACAGCGATCTGAATTTCATCACGCTCGCCCGGATGATCGGCGGAAAAGACCTTGAACAGGACCTCTATCGGAATGTTTGTGCCGGGTTGGGGCTAACCGGAACATGGTTCAACCCTTTGTCCAACGGCGTTGAGCTCCGGCAGATCGCCGCGAGCGAAAAGGGAAACGAATATGAGCGGCAGACCTGTGTAGAACTCGGTTATCTATCAGGATCGGCGGACGATCACAAATTTCGGGATCAGCAGATCTGGGGTGAGGTTCATGATGGCAATGCTTGGTTTATGGGCGGCGTCAGCGGCCACGCGGGGCTTTTTTCTACTGCCGAAGACGTTTTCAAGATGGCGATGCAGTTTCTGCCGAATTATACACAGCTGCTAAAACCGGAAACCTGCGCCCTTTTTACTACAAACTTTACCGCCGGAGCGAACGAAGACCGTTCTTTCGCGTTTCAACTTGCCTCGACCAAAGATTCGACAGCCGGCAGCCTTATGTCGCCGCAAAGTTTTGGCCACCTTGGATTTACAGGCACCAGTCTGTGGATCGACGACGTGACGGAACGTATTTTTATCCTTTTGACGAATCGAACACATCATCACAGTTTGCCATTCGTGAACATTAATGCTGTGCGGCGCCGGTTTCACGACCTGGCGATCGGTGAGCTCAGTAAAAAATAGACTGCAACTTTTTTTTGAGCGTCCTAATCAAAAAGACACTTTCCCCAAAGTACGAATCGAAGCTTCGGAGTATCGTTTATGAAAAAACTCGTCTCCTCGTTCTTATTTGCGGGAATTGCTGTTTCAATGGCGGCGGCTCAATCGAACCGTGCGGTTCGTCCGCGAGTTGCGGCAACACCTGTACCAAGTACTGCACAAGCACCTGTTTTGCAGGGTAAAGATAAAACCCAACCGGCCCGAAGCGGACCACCGGTGCTGATCAATGGCAATGCCCCTTCAAATAGGCCCGCCAACACAACTGCGGCCGAGAATGCGGTTACGGTTGATGGGGATGACGAGGTAATTAGGGTTGATACTAACCTGGTGACAATGCCGGTATCGGTACTTGATCGGCAGGGACGGTTCATTTCGGGATTGAATAAGAAGGATTTTCGAATATACGAAAACGGTGTGGAGCAAAAGATCGAATATTTTGAATCCGTTGAACAACCGTTTACCGTAGTATTGCTGATCGATGTCAGCCCATCGACCAAGTATCAGATCGATGAGATACACAACGCGGCGATCGCCTTTGTTGATCAGCTGCGACCGAATGATAGGGTGATGGTCATGGCATTTGATGAGCATGTGCAGGTATTAGCACGTCCAACCAATGACCGCAGAGTGCTTTACAATGCTATTCGCCAAGCTGATTTCGGCGACGGGACAAGTCTTTATGAGGCGGTCGATCAGGTGATGCGACGCGAACTTCGCCAGGTACAGGGCCGAAAGGCGGTCGTGCTTTTTACTGATGGTGTTGATACGACATCGCGACGGGCGACATTTCAGAGCACGATCGCAGATGCCGAAGAATACGACGCGTTGTTCTACACCATTCGCTATAATACACAGCGAGACGGTTTTGGCGGCGGAGGCTGGGGCGGCGGCCAACCTTTCCCGAATGGCGGGGTCAATGTCGGAGGAATATTGGGCATCATCCTTGGAGGCGGGCGTCCGGGACCGATGGGCCGTGGGAGAAATGCACCGAGTGCGGGTTCTACCTCCGGAGAGTACGCAACCGGCAAACAGTATTTGGAAACTCTGGCTTCGACCAGCGGCGGCCGAAGCTTCGAAGCCGATAGCCTGATGAATCTTGATACCGCCTTTTCCGGTATTGCAGAGGAACTGCGGCGGCAATATTCGATCGGCTATTCGCCGGAGGCCGTTGGAAGGAACGGCGAACGCAAACAGATCAAGGTGCGCGTAATGCAGCCGAATCTTGTCGTGAGGGCTAAAAACAGCTATATTGTGGGCGATCTAAATCGGAATTTGGCAGGCAAATAGCCATCTTTCAAATTAAGCTGCAGTCGGTGCGGATATTCGATCCGGCCGGCTGCATCCTTTTTATGACTTTGCTGCATCGAACGGTGTAAAGTACTTCTATGGTCAAATTGCATTTCAGCGCCGCCGTTCTTTTTATCGCATCATGCGTGGCGACCACTGCTTTGGCACAAGCCGGACGCGGCACGCCCGCCGAATCGAAAAAGACCAATCGCCGTCCGGAAGCGACGACCACGCCAACCCCTGCACCGGCCGCGGATGAACCCGCTGTCGATGGCCCGCCCGACGATGGCGAGGTCATCAAGGTCGAAACCAAGATAATCTCGATACCGGTCCGGGTGCTTGACCGAAAGGGCAGGTTCGTAGGCGGCCTGACCAAAGAGAGTTTTCACGTTTTTGAGGACAACAAGGAACAATCGATCGAGTATTTTTCGAATGAGGCTCAGCCGTTCACAGTGGCTCTTGTACTGGATATGAGCTATTCCTCGAATTTCAAGATCTCAGAGATCCAAAATGCGGCGATCAGCTTCATCGAGCAGCTGCGGCCGCAGGATAGAGTGATGGTCGTATCCTTTGACGGGGAAGTGAATGTTCTATGCGAATTGACCGGCGACCGAGACCGCATTATCGCGGCGATCAGATCAACGAAAATAGCAACCGGCACGAGTCTGTACGAGGCGATGGACCTGGTGATAAATCGAAAACTGCGTTCGATCGAAGGGCGAAAAGCGATCGTGCTTTTCACGGATGGAGTTGATACGACCAGCCGCCGGGTCTTTGATCGGGATAATCTTGACGATGCGATGGAATTGGATGCTTTGATATATCCGATCCGTTATGACACGTATGCCGACGTACAGAGAATGAAGGGCGGCCAAACGGGAACTGCCGGAACGATCCCTATCCCAGGCTCCGGACAGCCGAACAGCATTCCCGGAACGGGCCAGCCCGGCGGGCTTCCGATACCGGGCACTTCCTCGCCGATCGGCTTTCCGATGCCGGGCGGAACTACGACCACTCCACCCATCGGGGGAAGAAATGAACCCGGCCGATTGCCTTTTCCGATACCGCAGGGCGGTGTTGGAAGGCCTAGCGATAAGGGAACCTCCGCCGGAGATTATCGGCGGGCTGAAGAATATCTTGATCAAATGGCCCTGAGGACCGGCGGCCAGGTATATTTGGCTACCGATTACACTAATCTGACCGGTGCGTTTGCGAAGATCGCCAGCGAATTGCGTGAATTTTACAGTTTGGGGTATACGCCCTCAGATGATGAGAAGCCGGGCAAGGTGCGCCGGATAAAGGTAAAGGTCGCTGCCGAAAACGTGTCGGTCAGAGCCCGTGGGAGCTATACCGTCGGGGAAAGAAACGAAAAGAAATGATGGTCAGATCTCTTTGTTGTCAGGAATAACCGCCCCTTTAGGAACGATGACGATGCCCTCGCGAATAAAATAGCAGCCGTCCGGATCGTCGTAGTTTTCGATATTATCCCTATTGATCAATTTGACGTTCTTGCCGATGCGGACATTCTTATCGATGATCGCCCGGTGAATGAGCGTGTTTTCGCCAATGCCAAGATGCGGGTTGGATGCGTCGGCGTCGTCGCTGATCTCTTCGATCGATTCGTAGAAATCCGAGCCCATAACGATGGAATCTTCTATTCGCACACCGGCATCTATGCGGCTTCGAAGCCCGATGATCGAGCGTCGGGCATACACACCGTTCAAAATACAGCCTTCGCTGAGCATTGAATTGTCGATGTCGCAATTATGCACTTTCGAAGGCGGCAGATAGCGGCTGCGGGTATAGATCGGTGCATCGCCATCAAAAAAATTGAATTTCGGGAGCGGTGAAGCAAGGTCCAAATTCGCTTCGTAAAACGCCCGTATAGTGCCGATATCTTCCCAGTAATTGTCGAAGAAATGAGCCTGAACATTGAGGTTCTCGATGGCGGCCGGAATTATCTCGCGACCGAAATCGAACCAGGTATCATCAGTACGCAAAAGTTCTACGAGCCGTTTATAATTAAAGACATAAATGCCCATCGAGGCCAAATACGGCTTTTCGAGCGATTCTTCCGGCGTCAGGCCGAACCGGGCCGTATCGACCTGCATCGAACGAAGAGCTTCATCTTTCGGCTTTTCGCGAAATTCAATGATCTTACCGGCATCGTCCGTCTTTAAAAGCCCGAAACCTTCGGCGTCTCGTCCGCTGCAAGGGACGACCGAGATGGTAACATCAGCGTTCGTGTCAAAATGCCGTGCCAGAAACTTGCGATAGTCCATTCGGTAGAGATGATCGCCCGAAAGGATCAGAAGCGTATCGACACGCCAATCGCGGAGGTGCGGAAGCATCTGGCGAACCGCGTCCGCGGTGCCTTGAAACCAATCTGCGTTGTCCCGCGTCTGTTCGGCCGCAAGCACCTCAACAAAGCCTGAGGAGAACGTGGAAAAACGATACGTGCGTGATATGTGGCGGTTAAGCGACGCCGAATTGTACTGCGTAAGGACAAAGATCTGAGTTACATCCGAATTGATGCAGTTTGAGACCGGAACATCGATCAGACGATATTTTCCGCCGAGCGGAACTGCGGGTTTCGAACGCTCGCCGGTTAGGGGAAAAAGCCGCGAACCTGCGCCGCCGCCAAGGATGACCGCCACCACATTGCTATATCTTGCCATATTTGCTCGTTCTGCTAGATCCGCTGTCAATTTTCTAAGCATAGCCAAAAACTTAAACATTTTCAATGGTTTAACGCCGATGATAGGTCATTTATAGGAACATCTGCGTTTAATAAATCGTAAATCTATGCTAAGTTTTGAGTTCCCCTATGTGGTATTGGACAAAAGTTCTATTTTTGGTCTTGGTCGGTGCGGTGGCCGTTTGGCTGGCGTATGAATTGATCACGTTCCCGAGCATCTCATCGCTGCGGACGGAAAATCCGGTGACGACCTCGATGATCGAATATCGATTGTCTGAGGCACGTGCAGAGGGCCGTGAACCGAAGAAGTTTATGATCTGGATGCCGATGGAGCAGATCTCGCCCAACCTACAGCGAGCCGTACTGGCCGGAGAGGACGCACGTTTTTTTGAACACAACGGGTTTGATTGGGACGCGATCCAGGGGGCATGGGACGAAGCGGTCAAAGAGGGAGAAAAAGAGGCCAAACAAGAAGGCGACTACGATCCGAACGACTGGATCCCGCCGATGCCCAGCTTCAAACGCGGGGCCTCGACCATCACACAGCAATTGGCAAAGAATCTGTACCTTTCCGAGGATAGAAATTTTCTCCGCAAAGGCCGGGAGGCGGTCTATACATATTTTCTGGAGCGCGAATTGAACAAAAAGCGGATCTTGGAGATCTATCTGAACGTGATCGAATGGGGGGACGGCATTTACGGTGCTGAAGCGGCGGCACGCACCTATTTCAAAAAATCTGCATCAAATCTGACCCGCGAAGAGGCCGCTTATCTTTCGGCGATGATCCCAAGCCCGCTGAACGTTTTCAATCCGGCAAAGAACAAAAAGCGCGTCGTTCGCCGCCAAAGAGCTATTCTTCGCGGTATCAATTCGATCCAGTTGAAATATTGACGGTAGAAGATGGGCCGGCAGAGAGAAACCCGCCGCCGGCCATAGATCTAAGCAAGTGATCCGGCGAGAGCATCGATAAGACGATCAATATTAGCTCGCGACGTTGTTTCAGTAACGCATACGAGAAGATCACCGTCGTGGTCCGCATAGTATTTTGAAAGGGCAAGGCCGCCGATAACACCGCTTCGGCGAACACTTTCGAGTATGTCCGCGGCCGGCCGGCCGGCTCGAACGACGAATTCATTAAAGGTCGGTGCCGAGAACGGGATCGAAAAGCCCGGCAGCTCCGCGATCCGGCGTTTGGCGTAAGCGGCCTTTTGAGCGTTCTGTTCGGCAACTTCACGAAGACCCTGTTTGCCCATCGCTTCCATATAGATGGTAGCGGCGAGAGCAATAAGGCCTTGATTGGTGCAAATGTTGGAAGTCGCCTTTTCACGGCGGATGTGTTGTTCGCGGGTAGAAAGCGTAAGAACGAATCCACGATTTCCGTTCTTGTCGTAAGCGACGCCGCAAAGTCGCCCGGGCATTTGGCGGACGTATTTTTCCTGCGTGGCAAAAAGTCCGACGTGCGGCCCGCCGAAACTCATCGGAATTCCCCACGACTGCCCTTCGCCGACAACTATATCGGCGCCACATTCTCCCGGCGAACGCAGCAGGCCGAACGAGATCGCCTCGGTGACCACAACTATCAATAGAGCACCGACGGCATGCGCCTTATCCGCGATCGCCTTGAGATCTTCTATACAGCCAAAGAAATTTGGCGATTGTACGACCACAGCGGCCGTCTTATCGTCGAGGCCGGAAAGTTCGCTGATCTGTCCGGTGGCGGAATCGAAACCGACACTTTCGATCACAAGGTCACCATGCTGGGTATAAGTAGCGCCGACCGAACGATATTCCGGATGGACAGAATCAGCAACGATGATCTTGCTGCGGCGGGTTACCCGCTGTGCCATCAAATATGCTTCTGCCAGGGCCGTCGAACCATCGTACATCGACGCGTTGGCGACCTCCATACCGGTCAGCTGGCAAACAAGCGTTTGAAATTCGAAGATATACTGCAGTGTTCCCTGAGATATCTCCGGCTGGTAGGGCGTATAGGACGTAAAGAATTCGGAACGCTGGATGAGATGGTCAACGATCGTCGGCGAATAATGTGAATAGACGCCGGCACCGAGAAAAGAAGGCTTCGAAGAGGCCGTATTGCGAGCGGCCATTTCTTCTAAGGCAGCTATCACCTCGGGCTCGGCAAGCGGTTCGGTCACCTCAAGAGCTCGTCCTAATTGTACGTCGGCCGGAATGGAACGAAAAAGTTCGGCCGCCGCCGACAGTCCAATTTCGGCGAGCATTTCCTGCTGCTCTTCGGGTGAATTCGGAATATAACGCATAACAAAAAAGGCAAAAAGGCAGAAAGAACTTCCGCCTGTATCTTAAAGGTCAACCGATCGTCGAAAGATATTCTTCGTATTCTTCGCTTGAAAGCATAGCGTCGGCATCACCCGGGTTGTCCATTTTGACCTTGATGAACCAAGCGTCGCCGTAGGCATCGGCATTTACTTTTTCCGGTGTATCGTTCAGAGATTCGTTGACTTCGACGATCTCGCCGGCGACTGGTGTAAAGATCTCAGAAACAGCCTTGACAGATTCGACGGAGCCAAAAGATTCGTGGGCGCCGAATTTATCTCCGACACGCGGAAAATCAATATAGACGACATCGCCGAGTGACGATTGTGCATAATCTGTAATGCCGATGCTTGCGACATCGCCATCGACCGAGACCCATTCGTGGTCTTTGCTGTAACGTAAATTTTCAGGAATGTTGTTTGCCATATTCAGTATTTAAGAGCCGCATGATAGACGCGGTGAAATGTATTGGGCCGCAGATCGGTTCGAACGCTATTTCCGGCGTTTGTAGAAAGGTGTTTCGACGATCTTGGCCGCAAGCTGCTTTCCTCTAACATCAATTGTAATTTCCTGTCCGATATTTGCAAATTCCGTAGGAACGAATGCAAGGCCGATATTCTTTTTCAAAAATGGTGCGGGGCTGCCGGAGGTAACATAACCGGCTTTTTCGCCATTGATGAAAACCTCGAAATCATCACGGGCGATGCCGCGATCGACCATCTCAAAACCGACCAGCTTTCGCTTGAGTCCGCTTTCTTTCATTTCGATAAGCTTTTCGCGGCCGGTAAATTCGCCTTTCGATAGCTTGGTGATCCAGCCGAGACCGGCTTCGAGCGGTGTGATCTCGTCGCTCAATTCGTGGCCGTAAAGCGACATGCCGGATTCGAGCCGAAGCGTGTTTCTGGCCGCTAAGCCGGCGGGCAAAATCCCGTCCTTCGAGCCGAGATCGCCGGCTTTAAGCAATCTATTCCAAAGCTGTTCGGCAAATTCGGATGCGGCATATATCTCAAAGCCGTCTTCGCCGGTGTATCCGGTTCGAGAAATGATGGCATCGACACCGTCAACAATGCCGGTCGTAAACCAATAATATTTGATCTCGCTGAGGTCGGTATCCGTCAATTGCTGCAGTATAGCCGTGGCTTTCGGGCCCTGAACGGCGATCTGGCAGAAATCAGCACTTGCATTGGTCAGGGCGATGTCTTCGCCTTCGCGAGTTTGCGACGTGATCCAATCCCAATCTTTCTCGGTGGTGCCGGCGTTGACGACGAGCAAAAGCTTGTTCTGATCGAAGCGGTAAACCAAAAGGTCATCGATGACGCCGCCGCCGGTATTGGTAAATGCCGAATAGTGGGCTTGGCCGTCAACGAGCTTGGCGACATCATTGGTGGTCAACCGATTGACGAATTCAATAGCGTCCATGCCCTCGACCCAGATCTCGCCCATGTGCGAGACGTCGAAAAGCCCGGCTGCGGTACGTGTGCGCAGATGTTCTTCAATAACGCCGGCCGGATATTGTACGGGCATATCCCAGCCGCCGAAATCGACCATTTTTCCGCCGAGTTCGCGATGGGCGTGGTTGAGCGGAGTTTTCTTTAGATCTTCAGAGGACATAGATTGATGATTTGGAAAATTAAAGCAAAATTATCATTTATAAAACCGCAAGCGTCAAGACGGTAGTTTCGATGATGGATCTATCTTGCCGAAGCCGGACGCGGTGCCAAGCGGCGCAGATTTTCTACCGCCGCCGGCAGAACTTCTAGAAGTCTTTCGATATCTTCAGCGGTATTTTCGCGGCCAAAGCTGAATCTGATGGCGGTTCTGGCGACATCATCTTCGTTTCCGAGGGCACGGATGACGGGTGAAGGTTCCAAGGAGCCGGACGAACATGCCGAACCGGTGGAAATGGCTATTCCCTGCATATCAAGATTTATCAGCAAGGCTTCGCCTTCGACACCGTAAAATGAAATATTCGCGATGTTTGAAAGACGGTTTTCGCGGTCGCCGTTAAATTTGTGGTCCGGGATCGATTCGGCGACAAACTGTTCCAGACGGTCGCGCAAAGACGCTGCCGCGGCGGAATCCGCAATTAGTCGATCGCCGGCGATCTCGCATGCCTTGCCTAGCGCTACGATATTCGGAACGGGTTCAGTGCCGCCCCTGCGTTCCCGCTCTTGACGACCGCCGATGATCTGAGGATGCAGGCGAACGCCGCGTCGGACGTACAAGGCTCCGATGCCTTTCGGGGCATGGATCTTATGACCGGAAAATGAAAGCAGGTCGCAGCCGAGTTCTTCGACATCGACGGAAAGCTTTCCGGCGGCCTGTACCGCGTCCGTATGGAACCAGATCTTCCGACCGCTGTTGCGAAGTTGTGCGGTTAGCCGGCCGATCTCGGCGACCGGCTGAATTGTACCGATCTCGTTATTAGCAAACATGATGGTGATCAGCACGGTGTCGTCGCGGATGGCGGCCTTGACATCATCGAGCTTGACGATGCCGTTGCGATAGACCGGCAGGCGTGTTACATGCCAGCCGCGGTGCTCGAGGTCGTCGCAAAGGTTCTTGACCGACGAATGTTCAATGGCGGAAGTGATGATATGCCGCCCGTGCTTTTCGTTAGCTTCGAGCAGGCCGCGAATGGCCAGGTTGTTCGATTCGGTACCGCCGGAGGTGAAGACGATCTCATTCGCCCGGGCGTTGATGAGAGCAGCGGCCTGGTGGCGTGCCCGATCGACCGCCATGCGGGCTTCTTGACCGAAAAAATGAATGCTCGAAGCATTGCCGAAATTTCCCCTCAAAAAGGGAAGCATTTCATCTAAAACGGCCGGATCGACCGCCGTTGTTGCGCTGTTGTCCAAATATATCCGGCGAAACATATGATAAATATTTTAATCGACCATCGCCAAAAACACACGTTAAGGGCGAAAGGAGAGAGGTAAATTGAAATTTGAAAACATTTCTTCTATGCTCTGCGTACACACAGTTCTTTTTTTACCAACTGCATTTCGAACATATATGAAACTTTGGCAGATAGTTTTTGCCCTGACGGCTCTCGGACTATTCGGTTCGACCGTTGCGGCTCAATCGGCGGCGATAACGAACGCACGCATTATACCCGTTGCCGGCCCGGCCATCGAAAAAGGAACGATCGTTATTCGGGACGGTGTCATTGCGGAAGTCGGTTCGGCAGTGAAGGTTCCGGCCGATATTCAAGCGATCGACGGAACGGGATTGACGGTCTATCCCGGTTTGATCGACCCATATACGAGTTTGGGGCTGGTCGTGCCGAGCCGTTCCGCGGGCCCAATGGCTCCCGGTGCAGTGCCGCCGGTTGACAGTTCCAATTCTAATTACCCGGCCGGATTGCGGCCCGAAGACCGCACCGAAGAGCTGTTGAAAGGCGGCGAAGCCCAGTTCGAAGCCCATCGCAATGCGGGATTTACGACAGTATTGACTGTCGGCCGAACCGGGATCTTCAATGGCCGCTCGGCAATTATCGACTTGGCCGGAGATTCGATATCGGCGATGGTGGTACGTTCGCCTTTTGCAGAACACATTTCTTTTAACACGATCCAAGGCCAGTATCCGGGTTCATTGCTCGGAACCTTTTCGGCGTTGCGTCAGATGTTTCTTGATGCAAAGCGGCTGGAAAGGGCGCAGTCTGAATACGCGAAAGATCCTCGTGGATTGCCGCGGCCAGCGGCGGACCGATCGCTGGAGGCTCTTTTTCCGGTGATCCGTAAAGAAATGCCGGTAGTTTTTTCCGCAAATCGCGAGATCGAGATCATTCGGGCGTTGGATCTGGCAAAAGAAATGGAGATCAACGCCATCATCGCCGGTGGAATGGAAGCGGGGCGGGTCGCCGATAGGCTTAAACGACAAAATGTACCGGTTCTGCTTTCGCTGAATCTTCCGAAGCGAACTGCTTCTGCTTCGCCGGACGCCGATCCGGAGTCATTGGAAGTTTTGCGGATGCGCGCCTATGCTCCGAAAAACGCCGCGGCACTCGCTGCTGCGGGTGTTAGATTCGCGTTTCAGACGGACGGGATGCCGAATCCTGCGGAGTTTACGGTCAATGCTGCAAAAGCCGTCGAGAATGGCTTGAATGCCGACACGGCTATTCGGGCAATGACGTCGGACGCGGCGGCACTACTGGGGATCGCCGACCGGACAGGCACTATTGAGCAGGGAAAAGCAGCGAATTTGACCGTAACCCGCGGGGACCTGCTCGCAAAAGACCGCGTGATCCGATATGTATTGATCGGCGGCAAAGTTTTCGAACAAAAAGATCGTCCGGCACCGATGACAGGAACGCGGCCGACCACCGCCCCGACCGCTGCAACGGCGCAAGTTGGCGGCAATTATTCGATCACCATAGACATTCCGGGCCAACCGACGGATGGCACGCTTGCCTTGACCCAACAAGGAAATCTAGTTACGGGAACTATCCAGACCATTGCCGGCACTTCACAGATCAAAGACGGCAAAGTTACTGCGGAAGGATTCAGCTTTTCCGCGATCGTGGACTATGGCGGGACTTCCTTTGAGATCTTTGTAAAAGGGAGCGTGGCGGGCACCAAAGTGAGTGGTTCCATGGATTCCCCACAGGGTTCCGTGACATTTACAGGGACAAGGAATCCTTAGCAAACTCGATGAATATGAAACACTTTTTTCTAACGATAGCGGCGGCCGCAGCCCTTGCATTGCCGGCATTTGCGCAACAACAAGCGGACCTGCTGATCCGCAATGCGACCGTTCTGACGGCGACGAACGGGAAGCTTGAAAATACGGATATTCTGGTTAGTAAAGGCAAGATCCAAAAGATCGGCAAAAACATCACGGCGTCTTCTTCGGCGACGGTGATCGACGCTACGGGCAAATTCGTTTCGCCCGGGATCATCGATGCTCATTCGCATTCGATGCTTGACGCGATCAACGAAGGAAGTTTGGCCGTGACCTCGATGACAAATGTACGAGATGTCCTTAATCCAAAAGACATCGCCATTTACAGAGCACTCGCCGGCGGCGTGACAACAGCTCTCCTTTTGCACGGCTCGGCAAATCCGATCGGCGGACAGAGTGTGACGGTCAAATTCAAATGGGGCCGACCGGTAGAAGACTATTTGCTAAAAGATGCCCCGCCGGGAATAAAATTCGCGATGGGTGAGAATGTGAAGCGTTCGAATTTCATCATCCCGGGCCAGCCGCGGCGATATCCCAATACCCGCATGGGAACGGTAGAGGTGATGCGGGACGCATTTGGCCGGGCACAAGACTACCGTCAGGCTTGGGCGGATTTCAGAGCGAAGAAAACACGGATCGAACCGAGGCGTGATCTGGAATTGGAACCATTGGTTGAGATCCTGGAAGGAAAGCGTCTGATCCACGCTCACGGTTACCGTTCGGACGAACATTTGAACCTACTTTTGCTTGCCGACGAGTTCGGATTTCGGGTAGCAACGCTGCAGCACGGGCTGGAAGCTTACAAGATCGCGCCGGAGATAGCGAAACGCGGAACGGGCGTTTCGATCTTTACAGATAGCTGGAGCTATAAACTCGAAGCATATGATTCCATCCCGTATAACGCCTATATTCTGTGGAAAAATGGGGTCAATGTATCGATCAATTCGGATTCGGACGAGAGAATGCGGCGGTTGAATCTTGACGCGGCGAAGGTGATGAAATACGGCGGTGTGCCGGAACAGGACGCTTTGCGGATGATAACGATCAACCCGGCTAAACAACTCGGCATTGACAAACGAACAGGATCGATCGAGATCGGCAAAGATGCTGATCTGGTGATATGGACGGAACACCCTTTCAGTTCGTTTTCGCGGCCCGAAACGACCCTGATCGAAGGAGAAGTGTTCTTTGACCGAACGAAAGATGCACAACTTCGCGAAGCGGCGAGGACAGAGCGCGAGCAATTGGAAAAACTCGATATGAATAAGGCTCCGGGCAGCGGCGGAACTTCGCCGAGGGTGCCCGCCGAACGTCGTATCTCGGATCGTGACGAAGCGGGCCGCGAGCTATTGGACGGGAGCGAAAAATGAGATCAACGGCAATGATTTTTAGAAAATTTCTTATTGTTTTCGGTATTATCTTTGGTGCTTCGGCTGCGGCAGCGGCACAAAGCGACGGTTCACAACAAAACAAGACCGGCCGGCCGGGCACATTTGCCATTACGAATGTGCGGATAGTGCCGGTAAATGGACGCATTATCGAAAACGGAACTATCGTCATCGAGAATGGAAAGATCACCGCGGCCGCCGCAGGAGCAAATATTCCGGGAAATGCCGAAAAGATCGATGGCACCGGGCTTTCCGCCTATCCGGGAATGATCGACGCATGGACGAACATGGGCTTGGCGGAGATAAGCGGCGGAGCAAACGCGACGATGGACGTTGCGGAGACCGGGAACATCAATTCGAACGCCACGGCCATTACCGGATTGAACCCGCACTCGTCACACATCAATGTGACACGTGTCAACGGCATAACGACCACAGTTTCAGCCCCCACGGGCGGAACCGTTGCCGGCCAAGCGGCGGTGATCGATCTGAACGGCTCGACCCAAGCCGAGATGGCCGTTATCCCGAAAGCCGGGTTGGTAATTAATTTTCCACGGATCGCGACCTTTGGCGGATTCGGCCGGCCGGCCATCGATTTCAGCGAAGCGTTGAAACGCCGCGATGCTCAACTGGATGAGTTGAAAAAGCTGTTCAAGGATGCAGACGCCTATGCGAAGGCTCGAGAAGCCTATGCCGCCGACAAGAAATTGCCTTACGCGGCGACCGACCTCCGGATGGAGGCTTTAGTGCCATACGTTCGCGGAGAACGTCCGGTGTTCTTTACGGCGGAACGCGAACGGGATATACGCGGCGCGATAAAATTTGCTGAAGAGGCCAAATTGAAAGCGGTCATCGTTGGCGGCCAGGAAGCTTGGAAGGCGGCGGACGAGCTGAAAAGGCTCGACATTCCGGTCATCTTTACGAATATCTATTCGCTGCCGGTAAGAGATGACGACGCTTACGACCTGTTGTTTGCGGGGCCGGCCCTTTTACAGAAAGCCGGCGTAAGATTTGCCGTTTCGACCGGGGACGGCGGAGCCGAGGTGCGCGACCTGCCGTATCATGCGGGATTGGCCGGAGCCTACGGGCTGCCGCGCGAAGAAGCATTGAAGGCGATCACCATCTATCCGGCGCAGATATTGGGAATATCCGACAAGGCCGGATCGATCGAGGTGGGCAAGACGGCCAACCTGGTCGTCACGGACGGCGACATTCTGCAGCCGACCACGAACATCAAGTATATGTTCATACGCGGGCGCCAGATCCCTCTGACTAGCCGCCATACGGAATTGTTCGACAGTTTCAAAGACCGGAAATAGAAGATCACCGAGAAAAAAGGACAGGCCGCTTTCGCTTGATGCGAGGGCGGCCTTTTCTAATAAATTTCTAATGCAAAACTAAGTGACCTCTAAACACTTACCGGCTGCTTTCGCGGAAAATGGTCCCATGCGATCAGCCTTTTTGCGGAATGTCTTCACCAAGCGGGAAGAAATCCAGCGAAGCAGAATTTAGGCAATAACGCATGCCGGTCGGCGGAGGGCCGTCCGGGAACACGTGGCCCTGATGGCTGCCGCATCGAGCGCAGCGGATCTCGATACGCCGCATTCCGTAGCTGTCGTCTTCGATCTCCAGCAAATGCCGGCGGTCGAAAGGACTGTAAAAGGAAGGCCATCCGGTGCCTGAATTGAACTTGTGCGACGAACTGAAAAGAGGCAATCCGCAAAGCTTGCAGGCATAGGTACCGTCCATTTTATTGTCCAGCAAGGTGCCGCAAAACGGCGGTTCGGTACCGTGGTCGAGCATTATGTGATAGGCCTCGGCATCAAGCCCTTTCGCCAATTCACGTACTGTTTCTTCGGACAGCGGAGTCACATCGAACCCCGCAGCAGATAGATCTTTGTCTTGTTCGATATTCATGTTGCTTGAATCGATCCTATCATTTTTTCGGCCTTAGAGCGCTAGCAGAGCTCTTAGAGCCAAGGAGTTTTTCGTAATGATATCACCCGTTGAATATTTAGAATCATATCGGGACATCACCGTTGCCGATCCGACGACCGGAAATGATATAGCCACCGGAATTTCCGTCGGCAATTATCTCTTGGGGCTTAAGGACGCACAAACCAATGCGCGGGTCGCCTTGTTAAGGAAGATCCAGAAGGACCTGGCGGCCGGAAAGGCAGCCGACGCCGATTATAAGATCCGGGTCACTGTTAACACATCGCGCGGCTGGGAAAACGCCGAATTCGATACGATCTCGAGTTCGGTAAAAGACGATCCGCTATGGATGCTAGTAAGGTTCCCGTTTGCCGGCAAGGGGTCGCCGGAAGGCATTCAGGCGGCTCTGCAATTGGCAGCGACGGACGGGCCCGGAGGAAGGGCGATCGTACAACCGGACCGACTTCAGGAATATTGTGATGATCTGCTCGGCGTCGATTGCAACGGATTCGTCGGCAGCTATATCAGAAATGAGATGCAGTCTGCGGACTGGCGCGATCTGAGCGACACCTCGGCGACGCGGCCGGACAATCTTATATCCTCGATCTGGAATGACACGCCCGGCACGATGATGCGTTCGGCGTCGGACATTGATCCGGAAAGAACGAATCTATTAGTGCTGGTCGATGATAGCGGCAACGTCATTCCCGGCGGTAAAACACCGCACGGACACATTATGATCTCGCAGCCGGGCGAATACACTACGACATTGTGGGCCAAAACGAATCTGGGTTCGGCGAAAGGAACCGAAGTGCCCGCGATTTGCGTCACGGAATCGACGGGTGCGAAAAAGGCGGACGGGACGAACGGACTTTCGCGCTCCTGGTATCACTACATCGACCATCCACAGCTGAAAAGCAAGGGTGTATTGCTGGTCGATCGCGGGGTGAATGGCTCAACGATGAAGGTCAAGGTAAAGGCATTGGATCAATAGCGGAGGAAAAAATGGATTCAGAAACATTTATCAACAACGTATTGGGAGAAACGATAGATCAGATCGTCAATGGAAAGAACAATTTGCCCGAAAGCGAAAAGGCAAAACTGAAAGGCGACGTGCCGTTCGCCGATTCAAATTTCTTTACTTGGTGCACACCGGGAATTCCGGTAAATGCTGAAGATTTTGCATTTCTAAAAGGCTTGCGGCGACCCGTAGATCCGGAAAAATGGCAGGGTATGTCGGAAGAGGACCGCGAAACGGCCCGCGGGGACGCGAGCTATGAATTGACCGTGGCAATGGATAATTTTTCATTGCTGGTGGACACCGTTCCGAATAAGAGCGGCATGATCGATAGTCTCCAGGTGTGGGAACCGCAAAACCGCATCTCTCACATTTACGGAAGTCTATTTGACAGCACAGAGGTAGCGGATACGGTGACATCTCCGCATGTTCAGGAGCGCATTGATAAGATCCGGGCCGAGCTGATGCCGCAAACGGTCACGAAAACCACGGCCGATGGGTTGGAAGTAACAGAAGAAATGCCGTCTAAGCTTGAAACCGCTTACACCTATTACGCAGTGGAATATAACAATGCACTCGAAAAATATATAGATCTGATGGGAAAGGCGGTGACGGGAAGCGCGGCTGATGTCCAGAAGGCTTCGATGCTTGGGCCACAGCTTTATAAGATGGTCTCGACTGCGTATGACAAATGGGAAACGAGCGGGTTCAAATCCAAATACGAAAAGCTGACGGCCGATCTGTCGCAGCTTGAAGGAACCAGTATGAGCCTTTTGAAGAAGCAGTACGAAGAGATATTCCGCCGGAGCACTCGCACCTCGCTGATCGATTCGCTTGATTACAATGTCGCCCGCATCGTGCCCGCGGGATTCTACGATTCGGGAGGGTGGACGGGATTCTCGTTTTCTTCGTCGCAGCTGAAAAGCACGGATCTGACCAAAACTCAAAAATACAGCGGCGGCGCTCGTTATGCCTTTTTCGGCGGAGCAAAAGGAAGCCATACGCGATTGGATACATCAAATAGCATTAGTTTTGATTCGTCAAAAATAGAATTTGAACTGACCCAAGTGCCGATCGTGCGGTCGTGGTTCAGAGAAGATTTCCTGCTTAGCAATAAATGGCGTTTCAAGCCGGGCACGACAGCCGCGGGAACCGAAGGAAAAGGTGTGCTTAGCAGCGGAGATCCGGCCGATCCGCGAGGTTCGCTTTTTGCATATCCGACGGTGTTCATCTTTGCCCGCAATATAAAGCTTTCGAGATCAACCTACGAAAAGATGCAGACCGAAGCGACGCGATCTACCGACGGAAAGGGCGGATTTAATCTGGGGCCATTTTCGATGGGAGCAAAAGCAAGCTACAACACGACGGAAAAGGATCTGCAGGTGACACAGCAGGACGATATGATGGTCGTCAATGGAATGCAGGCGATCGGATTTCGGAACCATATTTTGCCATTGTGCCCGGATCCGGATCCGGAGGTGACGGCATGGATATGATACCGGTGCTGTCTTTGATCTTTCAACACGTCCGCGAGCTGATCGGCATCAGTGCTTCGCCGCTCGCGGGCGGAAAGTCAAAGCTGATCACGCCCTTTCCGCCTTCAACATTCGATTTTGCCGATCTGACGCAGGAATTCTTTGATTTCAGCGACCCGCCGCAGACGGGTTCGGAAGCAACGCTGGACACGGTTCGGGCGTTGCATTTTTACAGGGCGATGGACGCTCTGTATTACGACTTCAGCTATGGCATCAGGTCAGAGGACAGCGATCTAAGCTCCATTTTGAGAAAATTCTATCTTGATACTGAAATAACCGGTGAAAGCGATGCATTCAGAACCGATTTCGAAGAAAAGAAAGATGCGTTCATGAATCGATATGTTCGTTCGACGGCGGGTGATCTCGGCAATTCCGACTTTCGCTATACATTTGCCTCGCCGCTGCAGTGGCAGAGTGCGAAGGTGGTAATGAGCGAAAGCGATCTGGCGAGTTCAAAGACGCGGGCGTTGGAAGTTATCGGCGATGTGGACATCGAGAATGAATATCTAAACAGCGTCGCCGAGCGGATCGCCGGAATGGAACTGGAATCGATTGAATATGAACTGGGACATTTTGACGTGATTCGCGAATGGATGGACCCAAAACTACTGGAGGGCCGAGGCTGGAAATTTCGCTCGGAAGGCGAAATGCTCTATGGCCGGGACGACCCTGAATTTGATGGCGGACTCAAATTGACCTTTGCCGAACGGTTCTATTTGGTACGCCATTGTGCCGCGAAGGTAAAAACGGCCGTAGCCGTTCCGCCAACCGTTCGCGATCATCGACTGCCCGCGGTGGAGGCCGGCCGCCAGGCAATCCGCCGGCGTAAGCGAAACAACTTCATCGCGGCGGTGTTGAAAAAGAGCTTCTCCGCGGCGGCAATTGCGGCGAAACCGACGGAAGTGCCCGTTCGCGAAGGTTTTCTTTGGGTCGAAGCTGCGGGCGGTGTTCCGGGACATTGGGAACGCAAACGGGCCGGAGCCGCCGAAGCTGTGCCGCAAGCCAAGGATGAGAGTTTTAAGATAGCAGCCGTCAGATGCCGTCTAATACCGCAGAGACCGAACGGTCAGACGTCGGAACTTTGACCGGCCGAGTTCAAACGCCTTTCAACCTCACGCAGCTTTTTGGCGATCTCACCGAGTTTGCGAAAGGCGGCTACCGAACGCAGCCAATCCCTGTTTTCAAAAGCGGGGATACCCGAAAGGATCTTGCCGCTTTCGACATCGTGCGAAGTGGCGGATTTTGCCGTAATTACCACGTCATCCCCTACCTTCAGGTGTCCGGCGATCCCGACCTGTCCGGCAAGTATGACGCGGTCGCCGATAACAGAACTGCCCGCCAGCCCGGTCTGAGCGCAGATCAAAGTGTCTTCGCCGACCGTGCAGGAATGGCCGATCTGGACAAGATTGTCGATCTTTGCGCCGCGTTTGATGCGCGTTTCGCCGACCGATGCACAATCAATTGAGGTATTAGCACCGATCTCTACATCATCTTCCAAAACTACTCGGCCGGTCTGGGGAATCTTCAACCAGCCTCTTGTCTCGTCTTTTGCATATCCGAAACCATCGGAGCCGATAGTTGAATTGTTGTGGACGATACAGTTTTTGCCGATATGTGAATTTTCGCGGATCGAAACACCGGAATGCACAAGGCTGCCGCGGCCGATGGTGCTCCCGTCATATATCGTAACGTTCGGAAAAAGCTTAACGTCCGCTTCAACACGGCAGTCTTTTCCGATAACGACGTTGGCACTGATCTCCGCCGAAGCATCGATCACGGCAGAAGCGTCGATCACCGCTGATGGGTGAATGCCTGCGCGGATCGGTTCCGGCGGGTGGAACAACCGCAAAGCTCGTGTGTACGCCAGATAAGGATCTTTGGTCCGTAGAATGGCGATGTCTTGCCGGTCACAATCGACACCGGCGGCGAGAAATAGGGCACCCGCCGAGGTCGTTTTTATCTGTGGGGTATATTTCGGATTAGCCAAAAAACTAATATCGCCGGGACCTGCGATATCAAGCCCGGCGGCTTTGGAAATGATTGCGTCCGGAGAACCTTGTTCGATCTCAGCGGAAGTTTGTGCGGCCAATTCGGAAAGTTTCATAGAAATTACCTTGAAAAAATCTTGTTCTATATGCAACACTATTTTTACAAACAAACTTTCCCCAAGTAAAACCCTCTGATGCCGTTGCCCCAATAACGCTTTTATTTGCTTAATTCTTTATTTTCGGAGCAGTATCAATATGAATGAAAAAGCCCTTGATCAATCGGCCGCGTCCAATTCTGTCAATGACCGGGCGGCTCGCAATGACCGTTCGGCCGCTTTCGATCGACCGGCATCCAACCGTCGCCACAGCCTGATAGTGTCAAATGCGGCGATCGCGATCGGCAGCCGCATCCATGGCCATAGGTCTGAAATATATGTCAGCAGTATGCGCGTTCGGCTGCCCAACAAGGCGGTGACGCTGCCGGACGTAGTGGTGGTGAGCAATGAACCGAAATTTACCAATTCTGAACAGGATCTCCTGGAAAACCCGACCGTCATTGTTGAGATATTTTCCAACGGAACGAATTCGTCGGACCGTACTCAAAAACTCGAGAGTTTTTTGGGCATGGAAAGCATCAAAGAATGTTTATTGGTAAAGGAAGATGAAATGCGGATCGAGCATTATGCCCGGCAAAACGCCAAGCAATGGATCTATCGCATTTACAATGAGCGGGACGACGTGGTTTCAATGGAATCGATCAATTGTAAGGTTTCGCTGCAGGAGATCTATGCGCAGATCAAATTCGGCCATACGCAGCTTTCTTCGACGGCAGTAAACTAGCGCTACATAACATTGATGGGGTCGATCTCTACATTTATGATGCGGAGATCGCATCCGGCCGCGGCCGCATCCGCAAGGGCAATGTCGATCATTGCCCTTAAGTTTTTGCGGCTGGCAGATTTGATCAATATCTGGAGCCGAAATTCATTTCGAAGCTTTGGCAGAGAAGCCGGAGCAACACCGTAAACGCGGCTGGATCTGTCGGAATTAGCTCTTTCCAGTGAGGTGCGAAAAAGTTCGGCCTGCTGATATGCGTACCGGCGATCTTCATGATGAACCAGCACTGATGCCAGCACCACGAACGGTGGGTAGGACATCAACCGCCGAAACCGTAATTCTTCGGCAAAAAAGCCTTCGAAATCTTGTTTAGCGGCATGCCGAATGGCGTAATGTTCGGGATGATAGGTTTGGATCAGTACGCGGCCGGCAAGTTTGCCGCGTCCGGCTCGCCCGGCAACCTGTGTAAGAAGCTGAAAGGTGCGTTCAGCGGCGCGAAAATCTGGCATGCCGAGACCGGTATCGACAGAAATGACGCCAACCAGAGTAACGTTGTGGAAATCATGGCCCTTTGCCAACATTTGGGTGCCGACCAGCATATCAAGTTCGCCCTTATCAAAAGCAAGCAGCGTTTTCGACATCTCGCCCCTGCGGGACATGGTGTCACGATCGACGCGGGCGACACGAAGCCCCGGAAACCTATTCATCAAAGAGCTTTCGAGCTGTTCGGTCCCTTCGCCCACAAAATAAAGAAATTCGCTTTCGCAGAATGGGCAAACATCCGGAACACCGGTCGTGTGCAGGCAATAGTGGCACGTCAACCGTCGCTCGCCGCGATGGTAGGTCATTGAAATATCGCAGTTTTTGCATCGCAGTGTTTCACCACAGGAGCGGCACATGACGAACTGTGAAAAGCCGCGGCGGTTGAGCAAAATGATCGATTGTTCACCTCTGGCGCGCGTCGCCTCGATCGCGGAGGCCAGCTCCGGCGAAATGGTCACGTCTTTGCCCGCCGAGCGGAATACCTCGCGCATATCGATCACCTCAGCCGTCGCCAGCGGACGTCCGCCGATGCGTTCGGGGAGCCGCAGATAGCGGTATTTGCCGCTTTTCGCGTTCTGGAAAGTTTCCAGTGCCGGTGTCGCCGAACCGAGCACGGCCGTGGCTTTGGCAAGATTCGACCGCATCACCGCGAGGTCGCGGCCATTGTAGAACGGCGATTCGTGCTGTCGATAAGACGGGTCATGTTCTTCATCGATGATGACGAGGCCCAGATCGCGCAGCGGTGCAAAAACGGCGGATCGGGTTCCGATAGCTACGCGAGCCCGGCCGCGGTAAAGATTTCTCCATTCGTCAAAGCGTTCGCCGGCCGAGAGATTCGAATGCAGGATCGCCACCTCGGAGCCGAAAACGGATCGCAGGCGCCGTGAGAATATCGGTGTTAAGGCGATCTCCGGAACCAACATCAGAGCCGAACGGCCGTTATCTAGAGCCTGCCGCATGGCGCGAATGTAAACTTCGGTTTTCCCACTGCCCGTTACGCCATGCAAAAGAAAGGCGTTAAAACCGGAACCTAACCCCGCGGTGATCTCGCTTAGCACTGAAACTTGTGCCGGGCTGAGTTCAAACTCCGGAGCCGTCGGTATCTCTTCGTTTTTAAGCGGGTCGCGGAATACTTCCGCTATTTCAACTGATAAATAGCCGCGTTTTGCTAAGGTGTTTATCGGCGAAGCGGCGATCTCTGCCTGTTGCATCAAATCTGTAAAAAGCATTTCACCATCGGCGGCTTTTAATGCTTCCAGTATCCTTAGCTGCTGCGGGTTAAGGGGCTTGTCGTCGGCATTTTCATCGAGAAGAGCAACAGAACGCTGACGTTTAGCCTTGGTTTTGGGGGCGTGCCTGACCTGGGAAAAGCTAACGAAGAGGTCGCGGGAAAGAGAATTCAAAGCTCGTCTTGCCGCATCTTTGCCAAAAGATCGCTCAAGGTCGGCCTGAAGTGTGCTGCCGGCATCTTGCAGATGGTGCAGGACATCGCGTCGGATCGAGTTGCGAGCGGGCCGTTCAAGTTCGCGGCCGCCCTCGGCTGTTATCGACACAAGCCTTTCGGTCAAGGAATTGATACCTGCCGGCAACGCGGCCTTCAGCATCTCGCCCCAGGAAACAAGGTAATAATCGGCGGCCCAGCGTGTTAATTCAAGGATCTCTGATGTGATCAGCGGTTCTTCATCAAGCAATTCGACGATGTCTTTGATATCAGCTTCCTGAAGCTCCGTTGCCGGATCGAGATGTTGATGGAATTCCACCGCGTATCCGGTCAGATAGCGCTTGCCGAACGGAACCGACACACGAGCACCGGCGAGCATTTGCGAACGCATACCGACCGGTATGTGATATGTAAATGTCCGGCGCAGGGGAAGCGGAAGTGCAACCTCGGCAAATTTATGTTCAACAGCCATTTTTAGCGAAAGCGATGTGAAAATGATAACCTATTGGGAACCTTTTACACCAAATTGCACTCTAAACATTACTATGGACCTTTTTTCCGAAAAACCTGCAGAACGCAAGGGCTTAAACAAGGGACTCGTGATCGGCGGCCTCGTCGGCGTAGCATTGATCGCCGCCGTAATATTCGCTTTGTCTTTTCGGCCAACGGTCGAAGACCAAAAAGCGAAAATATTGGACGCAGCCTATAAGGAAGGGACCCCGGAATTTGCCGAATTGAATAAGGAGATCATCATCGCGACCAATGAGAATACGGTTCAATCGCCGAATGGCTTTGGGGCAATATCAATGTATATCGTGGGCAATATTCGCAACAAGGGAACAAAGCCGATCGATATTTTGGAAGTGAATGTGGCCGTGGTCGATTCGCAAAATAAGGTTCTGAAAGAAAAGCGTGTATTGGTGGCTCCGGCCCAAGTGCCGAGAATAGAACCCGGGCAAACAGTGACAATAACGCCTCAGATAGACGGATTTGACCGCAAGGACGACCGAGCGAACATCCGTTGGAAGGTGACCGCCATCAGAGCGGCGAACTAGGTTATCCCGCTCGTTCCACAAACAGTTCTTCAAGCGACTGTTTGATCGGTTGAACAGAAAGGATCTTGCCGCCATTCGCCCGAACGGCCGCAATGGCGGAATCGATCTGGGATTCGTCGCCGATCTGGATCGCAGAACCACCGGCCGCCAATGATACCGACGAAGAAGGGAAGCTTGCCGTCAACCTTTCCGGTGAAACACCCGAAACCCTGATCTCAAAGCTTTGCGTTTCGCCGTGCCGTTCAAGCAGTTCCTCAAGATCGCCCGTCGCAGCAAGTTTTCCGCCTCGCATGATCGCCACTTCGTCACACAGGGCTTCTACATCAGACAGAATATGCGTTGACATAAAAACAGTCGTGCCTTTTTGGCGAAGCCCGGCGATCAGATGGCGGATCTCGCGGCGGCCCATCGGGTCAAGTCCGCTCATCGGTTCATCGAGAAAAACGATCTCCGGGTCATTGATCAGCGATTGTGCCAGTCCTACGCGTTGGAGCATACCTTTCGAGAATTTGCGCAATTGTTTATCACGGTCTTTTTCGGCAAGTCCGACCGCGGAAAGCAGTTCCTCGGTCTTGTCTTTTCGGCGGGCGGCACCCAACCCGAGCAATTCACCAAAATAATCGAGGAGCTCGCGGGCGGTCAAATAATCGTAGAAATACGGATTTTCCGGACAATACCCGATCCTTGCGTGCATGGAGACGTCGGAAATATCGCGGCCGAGAATGCGGGCAGAGCCTTCGCTTGGAAACAGCAGCCGCATGAGTATTTTAATTGTCGTGGTCTTCCCCGCTCCGTTGCCGCCAAGGAAACCGAAGATAATTCCCGGGCGCACGGTCAGGTCAAGCGAATCCAGCGCACGCACCTTCTTTTTACGCAGAAAGCCCGTTTCATAGTCTTTAGACAGATTTTCGATCTCTAATATTGCTTCCATGTGCTTATCGAATACTGAGTTTTGAACGTTGCGGATCGAGTTTCAAGATGCATTTTTCCGAGGCCAGGATATAAGGAGCGTCGCTCGGGTCTACCAAATTCCCGGAGCGGTCTATGCGAAATTCGGCGCCGTTGGGCAGCTCGATCCGGGACAGCATCGGCAAAAGCTCGGCGATGCCGGAAATGCACCTTCCATGCTGTTTCTGATATTCCGCCAAAACGGAGTTTGCCGCATCCATTTCGTTCATTGCGTCGATCTCCTTTAACCGCAGACGAGCGACATTTTTGGTCGGTTCATCGATAGCTTCGGACAACATCCCTTGATATATTGCGTACGCGGTTGAGCGGCTGCCGCCTTCGGTATCCATGGTCGCCGCCATCATCTTCATAAATGGCGGTGCTTCGGGAAATTGGGCTCCCTTTTTATAGATCTCGGCCGCCTTCTGAAAATCATTGGACTTCCAGTAGATATACCCGAGATATTGATAGAGACGCCACGAATCCGGATTGTTTCTAATGCCTTTCTCGGTAAGCTCGACAGCTTTGCGAGGGTCGATGGCCGGTAAAACGGTCGCACCATATGAATAAGCGGCGATAAAATGCGGGTCAAGGTCAGTGGCGGTGTCGAGATACGGATAAAGAAGCCGCGGAGAAAGTCCCGTCAGATCGTCAAGATTGATGTCCTGATCGGCCACCTTCACCATTTTATCGCCGATGTATTGAAGCGAACGCATCCAGTAAATATCTGCCAAAAGACCTTCGCCGCCGAGGGCAAAGCCCTTTAATTTGGAACCCTGGAGATTAAGGTCGGAATCTTCGTACCCTTCCGGCAAATTGACGCGATGTTTCTGTATCCGGTCGCTTAAGAAATAGACCGCCGCGAAAGCAAGCAATATAAAAACGGCCGCTCCGGCGGTGCGGAAGCTCAAGCGCCGTGGAATTTTGCCGTCCGTTTTGGTCATTTGAAGTTGCGGCGGTTGAAGATCATGATCGTGATCGTCAGCAGAATGGCGGAATAGATCGCCGCGTAGGCAATTCCGCCAAATATCATCGCTGAATTTGGCACCAATCCATTGGCAGATTCCGTACGAAAGCTGAAAAGGGCGAGATTCGGCAAAATATAATAGACCGCCTCGAAAAAGTAGATGGTCGCTTTTGATCCTATGCCGGCGGCAAGATCGCGAAGAGATGAGCTGAGATGGCCGATAATGAAGACAAAAAAGGTAAGCAGAGCCGACAATGCCGGCGAAGAGAACGACGAAAACATCACCGCCACCGCCGTTAAGATCGCCAGCTCAAGAAAGATCAGAAAGATACAAGGCCAGACGGAGATGGCCATATCTCTGCCGCCGACATAAAGAAGAGCAAGCGAAAGGCCAAAACCCATTACCGCTACATTGACCAAAAGCGTCAGTAGCAGGCCGAAGTATTTCCCGGCAATGAATTCACCGCGGGATACCGGTTTGGCGAATATCGCATAGACCGTGCGTTTTTCGATCTCCTTGGAAACCAGGCTGACCCCGGTAAAAATGGCTATAAATACGCCAAATACCAAGATCGCATTCAGCCCGATATTGGAAATGGTGCGCACCTCCTGTCCGTTTGTCAGGTCACCGAGCAAGATCGCACAAGCGATGATCAGCAAAACGAAAACGATCAGGTTATACAAAATGCGGTCGCGAACCGCTTCGCGGAACGTATTTTTGGCAATGGTAAGGATCTTCATCGGGCTTGGAACGAATGCTCCGAAATGAATTTTAATAGCTATGGGGCAAAATGTAAATATCGATCGATGATATAACATGACATTCGGCCGTTTTGTGTTTGATAAAAGAAAAGCTTTGCGGCTATAATGCGTCGAACATCTTTTAAAGGTTAAAAACTACAATTCATGAAGAGATCCTTGATAGGAACGACAGCCTTGGCGGCTCTCGTATTCAGTTTGTGCGGCATAACCATTGCCCAAACAGCGTCGAACAAGACAAAAGGCACTTTGGCTGAACCGCAGGCGTTCACCGCCGGGAACTTCGTCGTTTGCCGTGTAGGTGATGGTACAATTGGCCTATCCGCTTCCGCCGCACCGATATTTCTGGACGAATACACGCTGGATGGAACATTGGTTTCAAGCACGCCGCTGCCTGTCGCTAGGAGCGGGCCGAATTATGGCATTACTGTTCCTGGTATTGAGCGAACCCAATGTCAGATCACCCGCTCCTACAATAAAAGGTACATTATTGTGCCTGGCTATTTAACGGCACTCGGAGGCACGCCACATTCAGATTCGAACCCGCGGACGATCGCTAGGGTCGATCGGGATAAAGCGATAAACATAACAACGGGAATTAGGGGTTTTGGAACCAATCATATTCGAAGCGCCGCAAGTTTGGATGGCACCTCGTTTTGGGCTGTTGGAGCAGTGGCGGGAACTATCTACACTCCGATCGGGACAGACGAATCGAGTGTGCAAATAAGCGATCAAAGGTATGACAGCCATGTAATTCATATCTTTGATGGACAGATCTACACATCTTCGAACACTTCGACAAATCTACGCATGGGAAAGGTAGGAACTGGTTTGCCGTCAGGACCTACGCAAACAACTACCCTTCTGTCGGGGGTGGAAAATAATATAACGCCAAATGGCTTCTTTTTTGCGGATCTCTCCTCCGACGTTGAGGGATCAGACACGCTGTACATAGCCGACCAAAATAGTCCACGCGGTGTCAGAAAATATGCCTTTCGAATCGCCGCGGGAACTTGGGTATATCTAGGAACATTTCCCACGTCGTCAAATCCATCGATTCCCGCGGCGCAGTTTGCCGGTCTCGCCGGATCAGTTGCTGCCGATGGTACAGTCACGCTGGTCGCGACTCGAAGTGGTACTCAACTCGTCAAATTTGTCGATGCTAATGGATACAATGTAGCGCCGACGGCCGTGCCCGTACTGCTCGCGACGGCTGCACCCGATACGGCGTTTCGCGGCGTGGCTCCGGCTCCGGTCAATGTGGTGCCGACGGCGGCAAATGTCAGTATTGCCGGCCGAATATCGGACCGCAGCGGCCGCGGCATTCCCAATGTTCGGATAACGCTGGGCGGACCGGAAATGGCGGAAGCCAAACGGGCTACATCAAACGCCTTTGGATATTATCGAATTGAAGACGTGCCCGCGGGCGGTACATATTTCTTGTCTGTTTCGGCAAAACAATTCACCTTTGCCGAACCTGTGCGGGTGGTGTCCGTGAACGACACCGTTACCGACGCAGATTTTGTTGGCGACCGCTAATAGATCGGCGGAAAAATCGTTGACTTTCGATGTGCAAATACTGATAATGGCTTATCACCTTTTATCAGCAGGGTCTTTAACGTTTCTCGCAGTCAGTAATTTTGTTGTTCAGGGCCCGGCGCTCTCGCTGTCCGACAGCGGGTTTCCATTTACTTTAAACTCGGGGAGGCAAAATGAAGAAGTTTGGTTCTTTTCTATCGGTTCTTTTAACGGCGGCGGTCTGTGCGACAGGGGTTGCCGGCCAAGAACGCTCTGGGCTTCGGGGCGATCGGTTGACCGTTGACGGCTATGTTGCACCTGCAGAAGCGACTGATGTTCGCGCTTCGATCCGTCGTGTTGATGCCGCCGCGGCACCTTCACTTGACGGAGAGATAAGTGTCGGGACGGGACAAACGTACACGTCTTTGACAAATGCCGGAGGAGCGTTTGAAGCCCTCAATACGGGCGGAGCTACCAGCAACATTACGTTCAATATTACATCTGACCTGACGGCCGAAACCGGTGCGGTTGCCCTAAATGAGGTAGCCGGCGGATTTACCGTTACGATCAAACCAAGCGGAGGAGCCCGCGTGATCAACGGGACCTCAGCCGCCAGCTCCGCTATCATTATCCTTAATGGTGCTGATAACGTTACGATCGACGGATCGCTTTCGGGCGGCACGGACAAAAGCTTGACGGTAAGCAATGCTACAACGACGTCAGTAGCTATCTGGCTTCGAAGTGCCGGAACTTCTAACGGAGCTTCCAACAATACGATCAAAAACGTCAATATCCAGGGTTCCGCAGCCAGCAACATCATCGCCGGGGTCATTGCCGGCAGCTCTACCTTTGGCAGCCCGGCCGAAGCTCCGAACAACAACAATAAGATCACGAACAATAAGTTGATCAAGGCTCAAAATGCTATCTATGCCTTCGGCGGTGCTACTACATTCGATCAGAATTGGGTGATCTCCGGCAATGAGATCGGTTCGACCGTTGCCGCCGAGAAGATGAACTTCCGCGGATTGCTTTTGGCAAACGCGCAGAATTTTACGATCGCTAATAATTCCATCACCGGCGTTATCTCCACCACCACCAGTACCGCTACGATGCATGGCATACAATTGGCCGGCGCTATGAATGGCGGTGTCGTTTCCGGCAACAGGATCCGCGAGGTCAAACAGATCAATACCGGCGGGTGGGGAGCAGCGGGCATCACGCTCGGCCAGACAGGCACTGCATCAGCCGTAGCAGTTTACAATAATTTCATCAATGAAGTGACCGGTGCCGGTTTCAACGGTGTCGGCGTGGGTGACAATGGTTACGGTATCGTCGTTTCGGCCGGCGGCGGCTACTCCGTTTGGTACAATTCGGTAAGCCTTCCGGTAAACCAAACTGCAGCCGGAAGCATTACCGCGGCGGTCAATATTACGTCCGCTGTAACCGGTACCGGTGCCGTCGATCTGCGGAACAACATCCTTTCAAGCACACAGACCGTCGGCAATCCTTTTGCCGTGATCAATAATGGTACTGCCGGTGCCGGTGTTTTTTCCGCGATCAATAATAACGATTACGTTGCTGCTAATATTGGCCGCGTCGGAACCACCGTTCATGCGACCTTAGCAGCATGGCAAACTTACACCGGCGGCGATGCCGCGTCAGTCTCGGTCGATCCGATGTTTGTTTCAACGACGGATAACCACCTTCAGGCAAGCAGCCCGGTTCTGAACCTGGCGACCCCGATCGCGACCGTCACAACCGACATCGACGGAGATGCACGCAGTGCGACGACTCCGGACATAGGTGCAGACGAAATTGGCGGAACCGCACCGGCCAATGCTAGTTTGTCCGGCCGAGCTGTAACCGCTTCCGGGCGCGGCGTTGCCGGAGCACATGTTCGTGCAACGGGTGCCACACAGACTTGGACTGCGGTAACCGGGCCGTTCGGCTATTTCAAATTTGATAGCTTGCCGACCGGTACTTATACCGTGACGATCAATTCGAAACGCTATACATTTACCACTTCAAGCACGTCGGTGACCTTGAATACAAACACGACGATGCCGGATTTTGTTACCAATCCGTAATAAAACACCGCATCTATTTTAAAAAGGTCCGCTGATCCGGCGGGCCTTTTCTATTTTTAAATAATGCTCTTGACATCGGCAATAAGAGATATTAGATTACTGAAATCGACTTTCATTTTCAAATGAGCGTTCGTTATGGGAACAGTGGGACAAGCAAAAGACAGAACGCATATTTGGGATTGCGAAGCGTGTGGGAAGTTTCATCTGCAGGTCGCAGGTTCGGTTCTCAGTTTTGACCGCTCCGAATTTTCGAATTTTGTAAATTCGGCCATTGCTTGTCTTTCAGAGATCCAAAAGCCGATCGAATTCGTTACCGGAAAGGGCTTCAGCGTCGACGAAGTTTTGCAGGCCGGAAAGAGCAGCACAGTTCATTGAGTGCTAAAATTAAGAAGAATTGAAAGACAGGAGAATCGATATGATACTTGCAAAACTTAAAGAAGCGACCCGCGAACAGCATGAAGCACTTGAAAATACAGTTGATGTGATGAACCGGATGTTCACGCTTGATGATTATAAAGCCTTGCTCGGCAAATTTTACCGATTTTATGCAGCGATAGAACCGGCTGTTGCCGCCGGCGCCGCTTCGGTTGACGGGTTCGATTTCGAAGAACGCCGAAAGACGCCTTTGCTGGAACGCGATCTTGCTGCTCTTGGCGTGCTTGACGAAGTAAAGGCGGCCGGATTGTGGGACGAGCTCCCCGCAGAAGATTCGGCGGCCAAGGCATTTGGCAGCATGTATGTGATGGAAGGGGCAACGCTTGGCGGACAGGTCATTACACGCCATCTTAAACAGCATCTCGGCATCGACCCGGAAACGGGCGGGGCATTCTTTAACAGCTATGGAGCAAATGTCGGGCCGATGTGGAAGGCTTTTGGCACGGCCGCAACGGCCTTTGCCGAAGAAGCCAATGCTGATGAAGAGATCGTTCGATCTGCAAAAGACACGTTTGACAGCTTTCGAAAATGTTTCGAAAAGCCTTTGACCCTTATCAGATCCGCTAATTAATTGAGCGAGGAATTTTCAACTGTCATAATTTGCCGAACCGCTTTTTATGACCGATATTCAGTTTTGAACAAAAGAATGGCCTGCGTGCTATGACCTGAGAAATCCAACACGCAGACCTACTTGGTTAAGCAACCTTATTCTTAAAATTAGGCCGGCAACCTTTTAGAGTTTAATTTTGCCGGCATTCGATAGCAAGCTAGGAGTTTAATATTATGGCCGGCAAGCGCCTATTCTTATCATTTTTTGCAATATTTGTATTTGCATTCGTCGCGAATGCCCAATCTTCTATCATTTCCGGTACCGTCACGGACGGTGCGGGCTCCCCGATCGCCGGAGCGACCGTTGTTCTACGAAATAAAAAGACCGGGCTCGACCGGATAGTTTCCACCGACAATTCAGGACGATTCGAGTTCAAAGGGCTTAGTACGGACGAATTCGAATTGATCACGTCCGCCAAAGGTTTCGGCCGTACGACGCAAACACTGACTCCTGCGAAGCAGCAGAATGCCGATGTCACGCTGCAGCCCGAAGCGGTACAGGAAGAGGTGACCGTTTTTACGAGTTCGCGGCAAGAAGAGCTGCGGGAAACGCTGAGCACAAAGGTCGATGTTCTGACCTCAAAAGATCTTAAAGATACCGGCTACGAAACGGTCGGTGAAGCTCTTCGGGAAATACCGGGCGTGGTCACACGTCGCGGATCGGAAACCACGCCGGTCACGGGCGAGCAGGTGCAGGGGATCGATTCGCGTCAAGTGCTTGTGCTTTTGGACGGCCAGCCGGTCGTCGGGGCCCGCGGCGTGAAAAGCGGAATTATCAATCTCGACCGCCAGTCCGTCGGGCGGTTGGAAAGCGTCGAAGTTGTCAAAGGGGCGTCAAGCGCTCTTTACGGTTCCGACGCCATCGGCGGTGTAATAAATCTTCGGACCCAAGAGCAGACGACTCCGTTTTCGGCTTCGGCTCAGATATCGGGCGGCAGCTTTGGTGCATTGGACACGCGCGGCCGCATCGGTTTCGTCAAAGACAAGCTGAGCGGCGTTTTTAATCTCGAACGCCACAAGAACAATGGTTTCGATCTTTTCCCGAGCGATTTCACAACCGACGGTTCCGGTTATCATCGCTACGACACCTACGGTAAGTTGAAATATCAATTCACGCCGAATTTTTCGGTGATCGGGTTTGCCAACGGATATTGGAACAATTCACGGGGCCGTGTGGTCGGTGAACCGGGGTTGGGTAACCCGACAGGCCGCCAGATAATCGATGTTGATGACGACACGCAGAATTACGGTTTGACGGCTGATTGGGCGATTGACGGCAAAACCAATTTGCAGGTTCGCGGATATCTGGCGCGCTTCGACGAGATCTATCGCAATACGACCCAGACGGGAGTTAACCTCCCGGACGGCAATTTGTTCGAACGCTACGGAAAATTCGATTTCACGATCTCGCGGATAATCGGCGAAAGCCACTTTTTGCAGGCCGGTGCTGAATTCGTTAAGAACAAATACAGCGGGCTATTTCGTCTTCAAAACGACCGCGGCGAAGCCAATACACAGACGGTTTGGGTTCAGGACAAGATGAACTTCTTCAACCGCGTGACATTTACGGCCGGAGCCCGGCTTGACCACCATTCTGTATTTGGAACTGCCGGTTCGCCGCGGTTCGGGTTGAATTTCCGCATCAATGACAACCTTTATGCCCGAGCTTCATGGGGACGCGGCTTTCGAGCACCTGATCTGGGCCAACTCTATTACAAGTTTGCCAATCCGCTGTTCCGTTATCAGGTGTTAGGCAACCAAGATCTGCAGCCCGAGCACTCCGGGTCCTGGCAGCTTGGCGGTGAATTCAATGGCTTTTCCCGCAAGCTGCGGTTCGGTCTCAACTTTTTCCGGAATGATGTCCGCAATTTGATCAATTCCCAGTCGCTTGGCACGTTTCCGACCCGTGCTGCAGTTGAAGCAGCTCTTGCCAACGTGAATGTTGACCCGACGCTTAGTCAATACGTCGATTTTTACCCGGTAATGCTATTTGTGTACCGGAATTTAGCCAATGTTTACACGCAAGGTATCGAGGCCGACGCTTCATATGTCCTGCCGCACGGGTTTTCTGTCAGCGGTGCTTACACTTTTCTAGAAACCAAAGATAAACGCACACAGCTTCCGCTGACATTCCGCCATAAGCATCATGGATTTATGAAGATCGCTTATGACAACACCCGTTACGGCATTAATGCCAACTTCCGCGGCACTTTCTTTGGCAACTATTGGACGTCGGCGACGCGACAGGCTCCGGCATATCAGCTATTCGACCTGTACGGTTCCAAGTCTCTGATCAAAGGTTTCGAGATATTCGGTGCGGTTGACAACATTTTCAATAGCCAAGACCCGAACACCGGTTTAGCGAACCCGGCATCTCCGGCATCACCGCTGCCGCTTGATAGAGCGGACGTCGGCCGCACGTTTCGGGCCGGACTTCGCTGGAATTTCGACCGCAAGAAGTGATCTGCTTGCGGGCTCCGCACGGATGGCCGGTTTTTCTGAATTTTTCCGGTCATCCGTTCAAATTGCCTAACCCCCATCTCTTTGTTTTGAAAGTCTTTCTCGGCTTTAGTGTGTCATAGTCAGTCAAACCCAAGCCGGGAAAAACCGAGACCGTCGGCCTACAAGCCGAATATGCCGGCGGTTTCACCTTTATTTGCATAAGGAGATCTTCGATGGAGCATAACAATTTTGCGAATGCACCCAAACAGCTTCAGATGTGGTTCTGTGCTGAATGTCAAAGCGTTCATCTTCGCACGGACAATGTCTGTCTTACGTTTACAAAAGATGAATTCTCACAGCTTTCGACCGCTGTTTTCGAGATATACCGCACGGAGATCGATACGCGGCTCGGCAATTTTGCTGCGATGGCCTGTGAAGAAGCTGATGACGTGCTTGAGAGCGATCTGATCGCCTAACCGCCGCCTTTATGAAAGCTGATCGCGAAAATGTACGCCTATGGCTAGAGCGAGATGCCTGCGGCAACGAATGGGTCTATGTCGAAACGCGGCACCACCGCCTGGTTATCCCGCTGCCGGAATTCATTGACCGCTGCCGCCGGCGGCTCAACGCCGAACGAAGCGGGTCGGTCGCGGCCGGCCCGGTGCAAATAACGCGCAAAAGACCGCAAAAACTGAACAATGGACAATATATCTTTTGAAGAAGACATACAGATCGCTTGTTATGAGTGTGCATCCGGGTATATTCACCTGCATTTCGGTGAAGTTGCCGTACAGCTCACGAAACGCAGGTTCATCGAATTTGCCGAAATGGCATATGACGTTCGCGAAGTGCTTGCTGCCGATGAAGAGACCACGACCGACGGTCACGGACTGTTCGGTCTCGATTAAGGAAGAAATATGAAATTTAGAGGACCAAAGGTCAAGATGTCGAGAAGGCTGGGTGTGGCGTTAACGCCAAAGGCTCAGAAGTATATGGAAAAGCGGCCCTATCCGCCCGGCCAACATGGCCCGGATAAACGCCGCAAAGCTCCGTCAGTTTACGGTGCACAGCTATTGGAAAAGCAGCGGCTTCGGTTTCAATACAATGTTTCCGAGCGGCAGATGCGAAATTACTTTCGACGTGCCGTCAGCAAAAAGGGAAGAACCGGCGAAGTTTTGGTACAGCAGCTCGAAATGCGTTTGGATGCCTTTGTGCTGCGGGCAGGTTTTGCCAAAACCATCTATGCTGCCCGGCAATACGTCGATCACGGCCATATGCTTTTGAATGGACGCCGCGTCAACATTCCGTCCTACCAAGTTCGTGTCGGAGACGTGCTGACGATCCGCGAACGGAGCCTGAATAACGTCCACATTCGCGAAGCTTTTGATTATTCGCCGCCGCCGCCGTCTTATATCGAACGCGACAAAGCAGGCCTTTCCGCAACCTACACGGCAATTCCACGCCGCGAGGATATACCCGTCATCTGCGACGAGAATGTTATCGTCGAATTTTATTCGCGTTAACGGCGATCGGGCGAAACTGTTCCGCTTAAGGTCCGTCCCTTAGGCACAACGGCTTCGCCCGTTCTTATTTTCGTGAACAGCGGCTGCCGCTCTGTGATGAAGCCGGCCGAATCCGACCAATGCCCTGATAAAATGCAAATTCGCTTTCTTCCGGGACGGTACCTTGGCGAAACTCAAAGGAGGAGTGACCCGACGCTATTGAATTGTTGGCCTTCAGCCAGCGAAAAATTTGTAAAAGGATAACGAAAGTGGTGAGGCAGGCAGAGATCCATTTTGTGTGGTGAGTGGTGTCCCTCACTCCGCAAAGGAGGGACACCATCCGCTTATTTTTTGCGGGTTCCGGAGAAACTGACCGGCGGAATGCCCTGTCCGCTGATGGAACCGGTCATTTTGTCGCCGTCAACTTTGCCTTCGATCGTGATCGGAACGGTCTGGCCGCCGAGATCGACGCTTGCTTCGGCGGTAAAGGAGTTTCCGCTCACTTTACCGGTTGAAACATTTCCGCCGCCCATCATTGAGGACAGCGAACCGGTAAGAGCGGCCTTGTCCTGTTTGGCGTCAAACACGATCTCAAGCAATTGGCCGCCGGCATCGGCCAGCAATGTCCATTTACCGGTAACGTCAACCGCCGGAGCGGCGCTAGTATCCGGTTTATCAAGCGTCACGGTCTTCGGATCGACCGTTATTTCCTTAAGACGTTCGGCAACATCCGCCGGCATTGAAGATTGGTAGCGGCCATTGAGGAATTGTGCGAGGAATTTTTCCGCAGCGGCCAGCATAGCCATGTTATTTACCGGACGGGCAAAGCCGTGGCCTTCGTCAGGTGCAACGATATATTCGACGGGATAGTTTCGCTTCTGCAAAGCATATACGATCTGGTCGGATTCGAACTTTTTGACACGGGGATCATTGGCACCCTGAACGACCATCAACGGAGTTTTTATTTTATCGGCGGAAAAGACCGGCGATTGACGCTTCATCTGGGCGAGGCCTTCGGGCGTGTTCGGGTCGCCCATCCGCTTGTAAAAGACGGTGCGGATAGCTTCCCAGTAAGGCGGGATAGAATCAAGAAGCGTCTGAAGATTTGACGGTGCAACGATGGCGACACCGGCGGCATATTCATCGGGTGTAAAGGCGACACCGGCGAGTGTTGCGTAACCGCCGTAACTGCCGCCCATAATGGCAACGCGTTGCGGGTCGGAAATGCCTTGTTCGACGAGATATTTCTTACCCCACGTTATATCATCCTGCATTTTCTGGCCCCATTCATTGTTGCCGGCGTTAAGGAACTTTTTGCCGTATCCGGTGGAGGCTCGAAAATTGGGTTGGAGAACAGCATAACCGCGATTAGCAAGGAATTGAGCGTAGGAATGGTAGCCCCAAACGTCGCGTCCCCAGGGCCCGCCGTGAATAAAGAGAACTGTCGGCAGATCTTTGCCGGTCGAACCTTTCGGAACGGTCAGATAAGCCGGGATCTCCAAGCCATCCGACGACTTATAGCGAACCGGCTTCATCGGAGAGAGAGAATTCCGGTCAAGCTTCTCGCGTATCTTGTATTGAAGGGTGAGCTTTTTTGATCTGCGGTCCCAAAGATAGGTTTCGCCGGGTTCAATATCGCTGGAAGCAGTAACTAACATCAATTGCTCATCTTTGGTCGATGAACCGAGCGAGACATCTTTGTTCGGCAGCTTTGACTGAAGCCATTTATAGTCAGCTTCCCAGGCACGGTCCTTCCAGTAGAGGCGAACGCGGTCTTCTTGATAGGCAGTGGCGATCAGCTCTTTGGTCTTATCGGAAAAAATAGCGGAACCGAGATCTACTTTTTTGAGCGGGTCGCTTTCAACCTTTTCAACTTTGCCGGTATCGAGGTCAAGCAAGGCAAGTTCTGTTAGATCGACGCCGTCGCCCTTGTTGGTTTGAATGTAGATGCGTTTATTGTCCTTATGAAACTGGTCAGGCGAACAGGATTCAAAGGCATTGCAGGAATATATCGGCGTAGCTTTGCCGTCGGCATCGATACGGAGGAATTCGGTATCGCCATTTTGGGCGGCACGAACGGCAAGACGGAGCTTATCGGCGTTATCAAAGACCATTCCCTGATAGCGGTCCTTGTTTTCGGAGATAAGTGTGCGTTCGCCGGTAGAGATCTTTATTTTATACAGGTCGTGCCAGGCCTTGTCGCGTTCATTGAGGCCGACATAAATGGTGTCGGGGTCAGATTCGGGAACTGCCTGGATCATTGCCCGCACACCTTTGGCATCGGTGATGTTGCGGGCGGCAGGTGCATCGGAACCGGCGGCAGGCTTCGCAGCCGGATCGACTGCATAAACGTTAAAGTTCTCGTCACCGCCGAGATCTTGGACAAAAAGAATGAATTTGCCGTCTCGTGACCAGAAATAAGAACGAACCGGCCGCTTGGTGTCGGTCGTCATTGGACGCGCCGCGGCGAATGGCTCGGCAGTGCCTTTGACCCAAATGTTCATGGTGTCCTTATACGGTTTGATGAAGGCAATGTACTTACCATCCGGCGATATCTGAGCTCCGGCGTATTCGGGATTACCGAAAAAGATGTCGCGGTCAATGAGCGCCGGCATCTGCGCGGCGGTAACTGTTGCCAGTGCAAACAGCATCGAAAAAAGGATTATCGTTTTCATAAGTAGTTTGAAAGTGTTCGATGAAAGAATTCTTTAGAAATTAACGACGAAACCGGCTAAACGGTTCAGGAAAAATGGTAAAAGAAGCGTCAGAGACCCACCGGCGTTTGCGAAACTGCGATTCAAACCAATGCTGACGGGAATATTCGATGGATGGACGACCATCTGGGCCAACTATCTCAGTAAGAGCATCAAAGCGGCATTGAAAGCGGTGAGCATTAAAGATCAACCGGTAAAAGCGAGCTGTACGGACGATCTGTCGCTGCTTGCGAAGGTCAACTGCCGTGAGCGGGTCGGCGAAATCCGCCGAACTGCGGGTTTTGACCTCGATAAAACAAAGTGTTTCACCATCGAGAGCGATAAGATCGATCTCACCGAAGATCAACGCGCCGCGGAGATTGCGTCCGATCGGGGTTCGAAAGTTTGCCATCACGATGCGGCAGCCAACAACATTTTCCAGATATTCACGCGCTAAAGATTCGCCGAGAGCTCCGAGCTTTCGGGCGGCCGCGTTTCGCGAGCGGGCGTTTTGATCAGCGGTGGACAGATCGACAGACATAGAAAGATAGGTTCTTTACCGCGAAAGTATAGCAGAAATACGGTGCAAAGCCTTATATTTCAGCGAACAATGCCGCCGCAAACGAGCGAACAGGGGCAGATCGATCAACCGAAACCGGCAACGACCGCGCCGATGGATGCCAATGTCATCACAGCGACGGTTATCCAACCGAGAATACGCATCGCGGGCGAATTTGTGCGTTCGCCCATCACACTTTTGCTGTTGGTCAAAAGAATGACGACGATGATCAGCGGCGGAGCGAGGACGCCATTGAGTACCGCAGAATAAAAAAGCATCTGAACGGCGTTCATACCGATAAAATCGAGAGCCAGCCCGAGCAGCAAAGATATCATTATGACGGAATAGAACTTGCGCGAGATGCGGGGCTTGTCTTCGAGCGAACCGGTCCAGTCTGCCGCTTCGGAAAGAGCGTATGCCGCCGAACCGGCGAGCACAGGCACACCAAGCAGGCCAGTTCCGATGAGACCGAGCGTAAAGAGAATGTAGGCGCCGTTGCCGGCCAGCGGACGCAGGGCCTCCGCCGCGTCACGTGCGGTCTGAATATCGGTTTGGCCGGTTGCATTCAGGGTCGAGGCGGTCGTAAGAATGATAAAGAACATCACCGAATTGGAAACTAGCATGCCGGTCAGAACATCGCTGCGGGCGCTGCGGAGTTCATCGTCGTCCGCACCCTCGCGGAGCTCTATCGTCGAGCGGCCGAGGGCCCTTTCCGCTTCGACCTCTTGGGCGGCCTGCCAAAAGAAAAGGTATGGCGAGATGGTGGTGCCGAATATTGCGACGATGGTGGCTAAGAAATCAGGTGTCCAAACGATGCGCGGCACCAGAGCGGAATATAATACCTGGGACCAATCCGGTTTAGAAAGAAAGGCGGTCAGAACGTAAGCGAACAATACGAGCGTCAGCCATTTTAATATCTTCGCGATCTGGCGGTAGGTCGTAAAAAGTAGAAGCGAGATGATCAAAAGAGTGTAGGTCGGGGTCCAAAAAAGAGAAGAGATGCCGGTCACCATTTCGGTAGCTTCGGCCATGCCGGCAAGGTCAGCGCCAATATTGAAGACGTTGGCAACGATCAGAAGCAAACAGCACATCCACAGAACCCACCGCGGCTGATGGATGCGGATGACCGACGCCAAGCCGCGGCCCGTGACAAGACCGAGACGGGCACACATCAATTGAACCGCAGACATCAGAGGGAATGAGACCAGGGCCGTCCACAGCGGAAGGTAACCGAACGAAGCACCGGTCACCGAATAGGTGGAGATGCCTGACGGGTCGTCATCAGCCGCTCCGGTGATCAACCCGGGCCCGAGCTCTTTGAAAAATTTTCTTACACGGCGTTTGCGGCCGGTGAAAGAGGTGTCGGCAGTATTTTTATCGCTCATGATGTGATGCAGTTGATGCTAAGGGAAGTATATCTCTTTCCAAAGCTGAGCGGTCTGTTTTTTGAAACATTTATTTCAAAGCGAAAGGAGCCGCGACCGAAAGAGCCACTGCTGAGCCGGTACGATCTACAGAGCAAAAAAGGCCGGCATAAACCGGCCTCAATTACATTTGCGAAAAGCTATCCCAAAACTAGAACGCGGGTTCTTCATAGATGCCGTAAACATCGCGCATGGCAACACAGATCTCTTCGACCGTAGCATACGCTCCGACGGCCTCGATGATGGCGGGCATTGTATTCTCGTTATCACGACACGCCTTTTTGAGCTTGTCGAGCGAATTCGCAACTGCTCCGCCGTCACGGGTCGTTTTGACATGTTCTAACCGCAAGAGCTGGTGATCGCGGACATTTTCATCGATCTGAAGAATATCAACATTCGACATTTCTTCTTCCATCGAATATTTATTGACGCCGACGATGACCTGTTCGCTGCGTTCGACGGCTTTTTGATATTGATAAGCCGATTCTTGGATCTCCCGCTGCGGATAGCCGGCTTCGATGGCCTCGACCATGCCGCCGAACGAATCGATCTTGTCGAAATATTCGAAACAACCGGCGATCATCTTTTCGGTCAAAGATTCCAAATAATAGCTGCCGCCGAGTGGATCGACCGTATTCACAACGCCGGTCTCCTCGGCGATGATCTGCTGGGTCCGAAGAGCGATGAGCGCCGCTTGATCGGTCGGCAGGGCAAGTGCTTCGTCGTAGGAATCGGTATGCAGAGATTGGGTGCCGCCGAGCACGCCAGCCAATGCTTGAACCGCGACACGAGCGATATTGATAAGCGGCTGCTGGACGGTCAGCGACACACCGGCTGTTTGGGTGTGAAAGCGGAGCTGCATCGTTCGCGGATGTTTTGCGCCGAAACGTTCCTTCATGGTGCGGGCCCAGATCACCCGAGCGGCTCTGTATTTGGCGATCTCTTCAAAAAAATCGTTGTGGGCGTTGAAAAAGAAAGATATTCGCGGAACGAATTCATCAACATCCATACCGCGGTCAACGCCGTACTGAACGTATTCGACACCATCACGGAGCGTGAACGCCAGTTCCTGCAGGGCGGTGGCACCGGCTTCGCGAATGTGATATCCCGAAACCGAGATCGGATTATATTTCGGGACATGCTGTGAACAATATTCAAAGGTGTCGATGACGAGTTTCATCGCCGGTTTTATCGGATAGATCCATTCTTTTTGAGCGATATATTCTTTTAAGATGTCGTTTTGGAGCGTTCCGGAGATCTTGTTGAAATCCGCTTTCTGCTTTTCGGCCACCACCAGGTACATCGCCAGAAAGATCGGTGCCGGAGCGTTGATTGTTTGCGAAACGGTGACGCTGTCGAGCGGAATGCCGTCGAAAAGCACCTCAAAATCGGCTAAAGAAGAAACGGCAACGCCGCATTTGCCGACCTCGCCTTCGCTCAGCGGGGAATCGGCGTCAAGGCCCATCAAAGCCGGCAGGTCATAGGCGACCGAAAGTCCCGTTTGCCCTTGTGCCATCAAATATTTAAAACGACGATTCGTTTCTTCCGGCGAAGAGAAACCCGCAAATTGACGCATCGTCCACAATTTGCCCCGGTAACCGGTGGGGTGAATGCCGCGTTTATACGGAAATTCGCCGGGAAATCCGGGATCGACGCCCTCGGCGTCTGCGGATGTGTAGAGGCGATCGACGGGTTCGAGTGAAATGCCTTCAAAAGAACTCTTTCTCTCTGCGGTTCGGTCAAGCACCTTTTGCAGTGTTTCCGCTTCCCAACGTTTCTTTTCTGCTTCGGCGGCAGACAATGCTTCTTTGATCTCCGGTGTCATATGTTATAGCTCTATAATGCAAAATCTTAACACAGCCGCCAATGGAGCCGAAACCGTTCAGGAAGAAGGCGAATTGTAGCGGATCGACCGGCCGGCCATTATCATAACGACGGCAAGCAAAACGCAGAGGACCGGGACGATATACAAAGCGCTTTGCAGGCCGGCGCCGCGAAAAGGCTCGAGAGCCTCGGAGGATGTTTCAATGATCCCGGCGGCAAGTGCGGCTCGGCGTGTAAAATGATCGCTGATCACGCCTAGTACGTAGGGCCCGAGTGCTCCGCCAAGAACATACATCGCCAGGAAATATATGCTCATGGCAGTGCCGCGATGTTCCGGCAGCTGGGTGTCTGCAATGGCGGCGTAGGTTATCGAATAGTAAAGATACATGAAGGCGAACGCAGAACCCATTGTGACTAGAAAAAATGTCGTTCGTCCGGCTTCGGCTGCCGCAGCAGCAGCGAAAAGCGGTACTGACAAAAGGGTTGCCCCGGCAACCAGGTAGAGTCCTGCACCCGGACGGATACGTTTTACGCGATCGCCCAAAATACCCCCGAGCAGCAGGCCGGGCAAGGTAAAGATCCCATTGACGAGCATTGCGATCATTGAGGCATCGCGTATATTAAGCCCGTGGCGACGCATCAGATAAGGCGTCATAAAAGAACTGAGGGCGTAGAGGCAGAAATTGTGCAATGCACCCGAAACGATCAACCACAACATCGCTTTCGAGCTCAGGATCTCTCTATACGGCGATGTAGTGGTCGCAGTCTTCGTAAGACTGCCGCGAGAAGGCTCCTTTATAAAAAAGGCGACGAATGCTATAAAAAACCCCGGCAATCCCGCGACGACAAATGCTGCTCGCCAACCATAAGTTTGAGCTATCGAACCGCTGACGGCGAAGCTGAGAGCGATGCCGAGCGGCAATCCGAGCATAAAAATGCTCATTGCTCGGGCTCGTTTTTCGGCCGGGAAGATATCTGCGATCAAAGATGCCGCCGCCGGGGCACACGAAGCCTCACCGACGCCTACGCCTATCCGCAGGGCGAAGATCTGCCAATAATTGCGGGCCGATCCGGATGCGGCCGTGAACAGACTCCAAACAAAAACGCCGGCGGCAACGATGTTCTTTCGAGGGAAGCGATCTGCTAAACGCCCGAGCGGAATTCCCGCGGCTGCATAGACCAAAGTAAAGGCGGTCGAAAGCAGGCCCAACGAGGAATCACTCAGCCCAAATTCACGGCGGATCGGCTCACCGACCGCTCCGATGAGAAGACGGTCAAAGAAATTTAGCGTGTTGATCAGAAATAGAACGACTAAAATGAACCACGCAGATCGAAAAATTCTCATTTTCTAATGAACCGACTGTTGTTTGATATCGTTATTGAGATTATGGAGTTGATCCGCAAATTGCAAATTTGCCGCGATATTACATAAGATGAAATCAATGAACAGGATTGCAGTACTATTGACGATTCTTGCGTGCTTATTTGTCGCTTCATGCGGCAATGCGGGTAACACAGCCGATGCCAATGCGAATGCGGCCAATGCAGATAATGCGGGATCAAGACCGCATGACAGTATCGAAGAATTTTCGATGCTTGCCAATTTCCCGTTTGCGTTGGAAGAGGTCTTGTGGGAGAACCGTCCGATGGCAAAGCCCGGAAGCGAAAGGGTGCCGACACAAAATGAACGCAAGATCGTCGCCGTAATCCGGTTTTCGGAAGAAGACACGCCTAAATTTATAGCAGAGATCGAAAAGAGCGGCCCGGGCAAACCTGTCGAAATATCCTCCGAAGAATGGTTTCCGCCGGAATTGCGGGCTCAGAGCGATGTGACGGGCAGCGATACCCTATCCGGCACCGCCTTTAGCGCTCAGCCTTTTATGTTGCCCCCATTTACCGAAGGACGGTTGATAAAGGTCGATGGAAACGATAGTTTTGTGCTGGAAATGTTTTCAAAGTAGCCATGCTCAAGGTCCGCTAAGCCTTTAATAATTGTCGCTTTTCGTGATAGCATCGAGTTTGCCGAAATTACCATCTTGATGCGTTTTCAAAGTTTTATCATACTCGCCGCATTGCTGTGCTCGCTCTCGCTTGCAGCTTATGCACAGCGTACAAATCCGGTTGAACGCCAAGTGGCGGACCCGATAACGGATACGCCGAACATCAATCCGATCTCGGCCGAACAGGACATAACCGCACCAAAGCCAAAACGCCCCGATTCTTTTGAACCGGAGGGCGGCGATGGCGAACTCGTAGTTTACTCCGAAAAACAGACTGTCGAAGGTCCGGAAGGTGATCGCGTACTTGTTCATTCGGGTAACGTTGATGTGCGTTTCGGCATTTACCGAATGCAGGCGGACAAAATAACGATCAGAGAAAAGGAAAATGTACTGGTCGCCGAAGGCAGCGTCGTATTTGACCAGGGCGATGATCAGCGAATAACCGGAGCTCGGGCGCGCTGGAATTACAAGACAAAACTCGGTACTTTCGAGGATTCGACGGGATTTACTAATCAGACCAATGACGGGACCGTACTCTACTTTACAGCCGATCATGTCGAAAGGGTGTCGCTGGAAGAGGTCGTCGTTACACGCGGTAAATTTACGGCCTGTGAAGAAGCCGTCCCGAAATGGTCATTTACGGCGGATGAAGCCCGAATTAAGATGAACGACCGGGTGAAGCTGAAAGGGGCAAAGTTTCGTGTGAAGGATGTTCCGATCGTACCGGTGCCATTCGCCTCGATACCGATCAAACAGCGTGATCGCGCATCAGGATTTCTTACACCTTCGTTCGCCTTTTCGGGAGCTCAGGGATTGCGGCTGTCGGGTGCTTATTTTCAAACACTCGGGCGTTCGGCGGATGCTACCATAAGGGGCGATCTTTATACATCGCGCGGTGTCGGCTATGGGATCGACGTCCGCACACGAGCGAATTCGCGGTCCTATTTCAATTTCGGCTTCTATGCGGTGAAAGACAGGATACTCGGTGCAAAGGAAAGTACCGATCATCCGGACCAGGGCGGTTCGATAGTTTACGCGGAGGGCGTTCATTTCTTTTCCAATGGATTTACTGCTGCGGCAGATGTGCGTATCACCTCCAGCCTCGCATTCCGACAGGTCTTTTCGGACGGCATCCAACAGATCATTTCGCCGATCGAGAATTCGCAGGTCTTTGTCAATAAAAGCTGGAATAATTACACGCTGAACCTGTTGGCTCGTTCGCAGGTGGTATCAATACCGAATGTCCGTGTAAAAACGAACAATCTGCCGAGCGTCCATTTTGAAAAACGGCCCTCGCGGCTGTCATTTCTGGACGGGCTCTATTTCGGCTTCAAGACCAGCCTGGAAGGTGTTGCTCGGCGAGAAGAGATCGACGATATCGTCGCCTACCGGAGGATCGCGGGCCAAGATCCGGTTATCACACCGGCAATCGGGCAGCGATTCGACGTATATCCGCAGCTGATACTTCCGATCACAACGCGGTATTTCAATTTTACGGCTTCGGCGGCGACGCGGGTTACGTATTATTCAAATTCCTTCAATGATATGCGCCAGGTGGTCGGACGTGATGTGATCCGCAAATACGGCGAATTTCAGTTTGATATTAGGCCCGTCGCGCTGGCAAGAAATTATTTTACGAAAGGGAATTTTCGCTTTCGACACGTCATCGAACCGTACCTCACCTATCGGTACGTAGGCGGTGTCAACAATTTCAATCGCATCATACGTTTTGACCAACTGGATACGATCACAAACACCAACGAGATCGAATACGGATTGACGAACCGCTTCTATACGCGCCGATATGCTGAGGCCGTGACCGACGACGCTCAGCGGCTGCTGCAAAAACTTGGAGCGGACGAAAAGAAGCCGCTATCGGTTCAGCCCTACGAGGTTTTGACGCTCACCGTGCGGGGAAAATATTTCTTTGATAAGAACTTTGGCGGAGCTTTGGCGGATGGCCGCCGTAATCAGATCGAACCTATAACAGCGCTGAGCTTTTACACTTTTGGCGGAGTAGCACGAAGATTCTCTCCGCTCAACATCGATCTTGTCTATCGGCCGCAGCGGACCGTCTCTTTCTCGACACGAATGGACCTGGGGTTAAATGGCGACGGCCTGCGGGCTATTTCTGCCAGCGTTTCTTATGACCGGCGTTTGTTCAAGATGGCACAGACGTTCTATTACACACGCGCGGTGACCTTAATACCGGCGATCGCCGGCGATGCGCGAATGATAAAAGAACCGGGAACGCTGCGCGGTTCGCAATGGAGCCCTTCGGTGTTCGTTGGCGACCGCGACCGAGGGCTTTATGGAGGAGCTTCGCTGTTCTTCGATTTCGAAAACCGACGGCAGGCAGGGCTTGATCCGCTGATAAGCTCCCTCTACACGGTCGGCTATGCCTACGATTGCTGCTCATTGGCATTACAGTTCTATACGTTCAATGTTGGCGTCCGCAATGAAAATCGGTTGATGTTCAGTTTTCGGCTGAACGGCATCGGGACTGTCGGCACCGAAAGGGCGGGCGGACAAGGCCTTAGATAGTTCAGAAACTTCGAAGCTGTTGGGCTTTTGAGCTGTAAAATTCGATAGGGGCCAGATCGTCGGTCGGAGCGGGAACGGTTATGGGGATATCTTCATCATAGATAGTCGAAAGCAGTGCCGGATGACTCGCGTTCGCGATGGTATTCTTTTCGAGCGGGCCGCCGGAACGGCGAGCAATAATTATCAGGTTCTGTAGATCTGCGTCATCACGGTTCGGGTTTATTTTGAATACATCTACTGTTTGGAAGACCTCTCGATAGGCCGCGAGTTCGGCTTGCAGGAACAAACTAGCTTCGCCTTTGATCGCCGACCCGACGTTGAAGATGACCACTCCGCCCGGCTTAAGTACGCGCTCGATCTCGCGCACGGCTTCAATGGTCGTCAGCTGGAAAGGAACGCTGAACAGCGACCCGAAAGCATCCATCAGTACGGCGTCATATGTCCCGGACCCGCTTTTATTCAGAAAGACCCGGCCATCTTCGTGAAAGGTGTTCAGCCGCTCGTTCTCGCGCAATCGAAAATGGGTGCGAGCGATCTGGGTCATGCCGGGGTCGATCTCTGCAACGTCCATTCGCGAATTCGGATAGTGGGCTAAGAAATATTTCGGAAAAGAATATCCGGCGCCGCCGATCATCAATATCCGACGGTGGTGCGGCACCAGATCTTCGATCAGTGCATAATATTTCGAATATTCAAAGACGAGATCATCGCTGTCTTCATACGCTGCCGATTGAACGTAAAAAGGATCGATCGCCATCGATGTGATCTTTCGCGAAGTTGCCGGATCGATCGAATCGAAAACTCTAACCCTACTATATTCGGTGTCGATATCGTAGCTTCCGAACGCTCTTTGCAAATACAGGGCGGAAGACTCATTGACCGCAACCGCGGCCGCGAAAAGCACCAATGCCGCTGCCTTTATGCGGACAAAACCGGCGACGCCAAGCAGGAGGCCGATGGCGAACAGAATTGCGGCGATCAGATAAAGCGTTCGCAGGCTCCCCAAATAGGGTATCAAAAAAAAGCCGGCGGCAAAGGTCCCGGCGATGCTGCCGAGGGTTGAAAGCGCGTATAAGCTGCCGGCGGTTGATCCGCTTTCATTCAGCGAAGCTGTTCTAAGCTTGACGGCATACGGAGCTACAAAACCAAGCAGGATGCTGGCCGGTGCAAAGAGGAAAAGAGCAGCCGTTACTGCTTTTAACTCTAGCGATAGCGGGAGTCCGGCGATAAAGCCGAGAGCGAGGTCCTTTATCAAAATGGTCGCGGAGATGGCTCCGCCGGCTAGAAAGACCGCCGCACCAAGTACCCGAACATCGGGCCGCTTGTCGGCGATCCGCCCTCCGAGCCAATATCCAAGGCTGAGCGCGGCGAGAATGATACCGATCAAGCTCGTCCAAACGTAGGTCGAGGCACCTATATAAGGCGAAACGATCCGCGAACCGGTTATCTCATAGACCATCACCACCGCACCGCATAAAAATACAGCGAATTCGAGGGCCCGGCGGCTCACCTTTGAATCTTTCATCATAAGAAAAAAGACCTTGCCGAGCGTCCCGACAAGATCTTTTGATTATAACAGTAATCCACAGATCAATTTGCGGCGGAGCTTTCAGCCGTATCTTTAACGAAGGTCAACCATTCGGCACCATTCGGGGCCGGGCGGGTCGCGTCTATGATCTTAAAGAATTCATCTTGCAGCTGACGCGTCAATTCGCCGCGTTTGCCGCTGCCGATGGTGATGCGGTCAACCGAACGGATCGGCGTTATCTCGGCGGCAGTGCCGGTAAAGAAAAGTTCATCAGCGAGATAAAGTGCGCCGCGCTGAACGGTCGTTTCGATCACCTCAATGCCCATTTCGCGAGCGATCTGAATTACAGAATCACGCGTGATGCCCGGCAGGATAGCGGCACCCAGCGGCGGTGTGATCAGCTTGCCGTTGTTGACCAGAAATAGATTTTCGCCGGAACCTTCGGAAACGTAGCCGCGGTCGTCAAGTGCAATACCTTCGGAAAAACCGCCCAGCAAGGCTTCCATCTTTATCAACTGCGAATTCATATAATTCGCCCCGGCCTTGGCCATCGTCGGCAGCGAATTTGACGTGATGCGGGTCCAGCTGGAAACGCAAACATCAATACCGCCGTCTAATGCTTCGTCGCCGAGATATTTGCCCCATTCCCAAGCCGCAATGTAGGTATCGATCGGGTTTTTCAGCGGATTGACGCCGAAAGCAGGCGAAGCCTCGTCAAGCCCGCGAAAAATGACCGGTCGCAGATAACATGCCGAAAGGCCGCTTTCGCCGATCAGGTCAACGTGAGCTTTGATGAGGTCTTGTTTGGAGAACGCAGGTTCCATTCGGTAGATCTTGGCCGAATTGACCAGACGCTGCACGTGTTCAGGCAGGCGAAAAACGGCGGAACCTTTCGATGTTTCATAACACCTGATGCCTTCGAAAACGCTCGAGCCGTAATTGACCACATGCGACATAACGTGGATGCGGGCATCTTCCCAAGCGACCATCTCGCCGTTCTTCCAAACCTTTGGTGAAATTTTCATCGTGCTAACGTCTTTTTGTGTCATATCGAACTAGATCTCCTGAAATGCAATGAAAAATTGCCTTGATAAAAAGTGAAGTATTAAATTGACCAAAGTACTAGAATAATACATTGCCAGGACAACTTCAATATCACCAAATGTTATGAATTTATAAGGGAGCCGGCTTCGAAAATAGAAAAAGCGGCAGGCAACGGCCGACCGCTTTAAAGTACTCTCTCAGCAGATCGCTTAGAGAATAAAGGTACGCGAAGCAGTATCGTCGAGTCTTGAAAAGAAAGTGGTTCCGCTGGTCGTGATAGACAAAATAACCGGCTGGTCGCCCGTTCCGGTCATCGAAAGCGGAAGCCTGAAATCGACTGTGTAAACGCCGGGTTCCACCATCAGGGAATTGCTGACGGCTCCGACAACGGTCGATCCGCCAATTCTTAGACTGAACACCGCAGCCCTCGCATTAGCGATGCCGGTCGCCCGGACACGCAACACCGTCGGGCCCATGACACCGCCGCGAACCCTAATGGTTTGCGTATTGAACGGTTCCGGCGTTAATACGCGGTTAGTGGCATTAAAAGCCTGAGCACGGCCACCGGGACCGGCAACCGGAAGGTTGGTGAAAATATCCGGCCGAGTTGGGACAATAACAACATCACCAGTGAATTTCACGGAATTGTTCTTTACAACAAATTTATATTTTGTGCCCTCAAGTACGCTGCCGATACCTTGGGGAACGACAAAGACGATCTGGTGCTGGCTGACGGATTTGATGCCGCAGGCTAGGCCGTTGATCGACATTGAAATACCGCTTAGTTCCAACGGAAGCATCGGTGCCCGGTTGATCGAACCGACAGCGGTGCGGGCAACGACAGGCACGCTCGTTCCGCTATTGTAGGTCATAATGACCAGCATTCCGGGCGAAATTCCTTGCACACCCGATGGCGTGATCGGCGTCGGTGTCGGAACCGGGGTCGGGCTGCCGGTCGGCGAAGCGGTCGGAGACGGCGTCGGCGTAGGTGTCGGAGTTGGTGTTGCGGCCGGTGTGGCGGTCGGAACCGGAGTCGGTGACGGAACAGCCGTCAGCGATACCGGCATTCGCGATGCACCGGTGGCAAATCCGACACTGGCCGGAGCCTGCAGCGGCGAATTGTCGTTCAAAAGATAGAAACCTTCGTTATTAAGGTCGAAATTGCCCGTTCCGATCTCGGTAAATGCCATACTGAAAGCGATCCGATCCGCAGTGCCTGCGGGCATAGCCGCCACACGCGGGAAAACCGATGAAGGGATCGGGAATTTGGTCAAACGTGTAAATGTCGTTGCCGGGCGGGAAGGTAGTGTGACCGGCGTCGGCAGCGGCAGGCTGTAGATCTGCATCGGGCGGCCCGCGATATCATTCAGGCCATCCGCCGCTGTGCTCGGCACCGTGCCATCCGATTTGATGTTCAAACGCATCGTCAACACGATGGTTCCCGGATTGCCGGAACCGTCATAATCGGTAAATGCCGGAAAGCGAGCAACATCGCCGCCCGTGGCTTGCGCATCGGCATCGCTCCGTCCGCCGAGACGAACGATCGGTCCGGACGTGCCGGGCGTCGCGGGCGGCGTCAGATCGACCAAGTATGTCGCAAAAGAGGTGTAGTTCGTGCCGCTATTCTCGTTTTCAAGATCCGCATAGGAATCGAACACAATATACCGGCCATTGCGACTTATGCGTTGGCCCACATCGAGTACATTTACCGGATCGCCCGGGTTCAGCGGGCTGGTGACGGTGACCTGTTTGGCGGTCGATGCAACGGCTTCGCCATTGGCGTTGATGTCTGTAACGACTATCTCTTCATTGCGGCTGGTTTCCGGATTATTGCCGCCGGTCATTCCGACGACCGGATTCTCGCCGGTGCTAGCGAAAAGAAGGCGCGTTCCATTGCCCGCGATACTGACATTTTTGTTATAGATCGGATTATTGATCGTTCCCCGAGGCGTTTTCGTTATTTGGCGGATGCCCGGCCCGGCACCGGAGCAAATGGAGGCCCCGCCGGGAATATAGGTATAGACCTCGTCATTATCCTCGGTCGGAAACGGGTTGCCGAAAGGAGCACACGGGACAAGGTCGCGGGTAGATGTGAATGCTAGAACTCCGCCGTTGTCCGAGATGGCGACATCGTGATTGTCATCTGCAATAAAGGGAAACGCCGAGGCTGTGCCGGCAATGGGCAAACGGCTGGCTTCCGTATTTGTCGCTTGGGTAAATGTGCCGCCGGAAAGATCGACGAAGGCGGCCTCGTCGCCGGCTCTCAGATCGACCGTTGTATATGCCGGGATCTGATATAGCCAGATCTCCATATTGGCATCTTCCTGCAGCGGATTGTAGGCCGGGGTCGGAGCCGGGCTCGGTGTCGGCGTCGGCGAAGCACCCGGCGTTGGCGTCGGCGTCGGCGTAGTGAACGTATTTCCGTCAAAGGAGCCGGGATTGGTCGTATTCGGCGCCGTCGGCCGCGATGTCGTCGCGTTCGAAGAAAAAGCGATCCAACGGCCATCAGTGCTGATCACGGGACGCTTATTGATGATATTGATGTGAATATTCGAAAAAGCCATCGAGCTGGCGGAAGGGTTAAGATACACACTCTTCGTATCGGTAATTTGAAAGATCTGCCGCTGAGCATAATCAAGCAGAAAGATCTCCATGTTTCCGTCGGAATTGCGAGGATTTACCGTTGCGATATTTCCCATCGATTCGAAAACGACGAAGCGTCCATCGGCACTAATACCGCGGGTGACGGTGTCTGATGAAGAAGCGGTGATCTGAGCCACCATGGTATCGGCCTGAGCCGAGGCAGAAACCGCCACGGTAGAAAAAATGATTAAAAATGCAAAGATAAACCGAAGTTTCACAAACTCCTCCAAAATATATACGCCAATTTATAAGAACGATCCGGGCCGCAAAAAGGCCGGTGTATTTATCACAAACACAAAACTTGCATTTTAATTGTTAAAACGCCGCTGTGCAAGCACCGCCCGGCTAAACCTTGCCCGCTAAAGAATGTAAAAACAACGGCTTTGATGCGAAAGAGATAGGAATTGGTTGTCATAGAGAGTGAGAAGAAAGGTTTTGTAGTAAGGTATAGATTCGATCGCACGAATGCCGGAAGAACAAATACAGATAATGATAGTAGCGGGTGAGGCCTCCGGCGATGCTCACGCGGCAAGGTTGGTGCATGCCATAAACGATCTGCGACCCGAGCAAAAGGTGGTCTTTTTTGGTTCAGCGGGCCCGCAAATGCGGCGAGCGGGAGTTGAGCCGACGGTCGGTGCTGACGCCTTTTCGGTGATCGGCCTGCCTGAGATCGCAAAGGCCTTGCCGATGTTCTGGAACGCATTTACAAAACTCAAGGCGGCCGCCCGGACGCGGAGGCCATCGGTCGCGGTATTGGTCGATTTCCCGGAATTCAACTTGCGGCTGGCGAAAGCTCTAAGCAAAGAGGGCATCAAGGTCGTATATTACATTTCTCCACAACTGTGGGCATGGCGGCAATACCGGATCAGCACCATCAGCAGGTACGTCGATCTATTGATATCGATCTTGCCTTTTGAAAAGGCATGGTATGCCGAAAGAGGCGTCCACAAGGTGGAATATGTCGGCAACCCGCTGACGGCGGAGGTATCTGCTGAAAAAAGCCCGAAAGAATTTTGTGCGGTAAACGATCTCGACCCGGGCCGGCCTCTGATAGCGCTTTTGCCCGGCAGCCGCCACAAGGAAGTGGCAAAGATCCTGCCGGAAATGCTGGCGGCGGCGGTGCAGATAGAAGCTGAACGGCCGGATGCACAGTTCGCGGTGGCGGCGGCAACCGAAAAGCGGTCCGACGAGATCCGGCAATTGATCGGCGAAGCAAAGGAGAAGCCGGCAACCCTAAAGGTCGTTTTGGATCAAACATATGATCTTTTGAACGCGTCGGATGTCGCGGCGGTCGCCAGCGGGACGGCCACGCTGGAGACAGGGATCATCGGCACACCGATGGCTATCGTTTACAAAGGGACGAAATTGAATTATAAAATTCTCCGACCGTTGATAACCGTCGAGCATTTCGGGCTCGTCAACCTGATAGCCGAATATCGCCTAGCGAAGGAATTGATACAGGATGATCTAACGCCCGCGGCATTGGCTGCGGAAATGCTGCGGCTGCTCGAGGGGCAGGTGAATGCGGAAATGCGGCGCGAACTGAAATTGGTTAGGGATAAATTGGGCAGCGGCGGTGCATCGCAAAAAGCGGCCGAACTGGTTTTGAAGATCGCCGAAAGCTAGGATCAAGACCAAGGATCGTCATTTTTTTGAACCTCGGTCGCACCCGATGCGTATTCAAGGCATCCAAGAGGCTAAACCATATGCCGACAAATATAATTCAGACCGACGCGGAAGATAGAACATATCTGCGTATCGAAGGCGATATGCTGATGGAAGATGCGGTTTTGCTCGAAAGGCTTGCCTCGCAAATGATAGAAGAGACGGGCAAACCGGTAACACTCGATCTGGCAGACCTCGATTTTTTAGACAGCGAATCGGCTCCAGTGTTGAAACGCATCGAAAAACGGCCCGGTGTATCGATCGTCGGTATGGAGATCTTTCTGCAATCGGCCATTGATGCCGCTGAACGTACGGCACCTTAAAAGAATTTACGCATTTTGGAATGAAACTCACAGAGATAGCAGAATTGGTCGGTGGGGAATTGTTTGGCGACGGCAATGCTGAGATCACTGGCATTGCCGGTCTGGCGAATGCGGGCGTTGCCGACATAGCCTTTTATCAAGGCTCCGAAACGGTACCGCCAACGGGAGCCTCGGGCGTGCTTGTTTCCGCGGCGGCAGATCGTTCGCAGATCCCGAATTCGATAGTCGTAAAAGACCCGAAACTTGCTTTTGCGGAACTGGCTGCGGTTTTGCAAAAAGAATATCGTTCGAGCGAAACCGTGATAGATGCTCAGGCAAGCATCGGAAAGGACGTTGTCATCGGCGAAGGCTGCCGTATATTTGCGGGTGTGGTGATCGAAGACGGCTGCTCGATCGGTGCCGGCACTAAGATATTTGCTAATGCCGTTCTCTATCGCGGAACACAGGTCGGGCGCGATTGCGTCATTCATGCCGGCTGTGTGATAGGGGCGGACGGTTTCGGCTATGTTCGGCGGGAAGACGGGTCATACGTACAGTTTCCCCAGATCGGCCGCGTTGTGATAGAGGACCGGGTACAGATCGGAGCCAATAGCTGTGTCGATAGAGGGGCATTGGGTGAGACCCGTATCGGAGCCGGAACTAAGATAGATAATCTGGTTCAGGTCGGACACAACGTAAACATCGGCCGAGATTGTGTTATCGCCGCCCAAACAGGGATCTCCGGCAGCGTTGTCATCGAAGACGGCTGTGTGATCGGCGGCCAGGTCGGGTTTGGCGATCATGTTCGTGTTCAGAGCGGTGCCGTTATCGGTTCGCAAGCCGGCATATTGCCCGGAAAGATCGTCCGGCCCGGTATCTGGTGGGGAACACCGATCCAGCCCCTCGACGAATATAAGCGGCAGAATGCTCACGTCAAAAGCATCGAACGACTCAAGGCCCAGGTCAAAGAACTAAAGCGGCTGCTGGAAATGAAAAAGTAATGCCGGCTGCTATTTAAGCTTCATTTTCTGGTCGGGAAAAATAAGGACTTCGGCCGCGATCCGGGTTTTATCTTCTGAAATATAACGATTGACCGTTATAAAGCCTTTGCCGACATCAAAATTCTCACCGGCGTCCTTTCCAAAACCAGAATAGCTTTCAAGATTGGCGAGCTTTTTCTTAAGTAGTTCCGGTGCGGGCTTTCCTAGGGCGGCCTGAACCATTTCATCTGCAAATGCTACGTACATCGTTCGATAGGTCGTTTCGTAGGGGTCGGGCGAAGAAAGATCCGCTTGGTAGGCGACATTTATGACAGATGCTCCATCTTTTAAGCCGGATGCGGAAAATTCGACGGCTGTCTGTCCGTTTTCGCTTGAGCCAAGAACGGAACGGAGCGGAACGGACGAACAGGTATATGTATCGTCTGCTGCGTCTGGCAGCCGCGGGCTCCAAGATCCTTCACCCAGAACCTGCATCCGTTTGCTGATCGAAAGCTTAGGATAGACACAGACATCGGCTGCCGGAAAACGATCGAAATCTGTCAGCGGTGCGGTCTCCGGAGCTTTGGTAAGAGAGCATGCCGCGGCTTGAATCAAAAATAGGAGTAGAAACAGAAAAGAGGTACGCATTGTATTGTAGAAAATACGGTGACCGTTTCCGGCGGCCACCGCTAGGCTTTAGATACAAGGGTGATCAGATCATTTGCTCGAGCCCTGCTGCGACTGATGGATCGAATAGGGCGAATGCAATTCGACCGGTGCATCACGTTTTTTACGAAGCCGCATATTCAAAAATTCGACCAGCACCGAAAATGCCATTGCGAAGTAAATATAGCCCTTCGGAATGTGTTGATGCAGGCCTTCGGCTACGAGCGTGAAACCGATTAGCAACAGAAATGCAAGAGCAAGCATTTTCACGGTCGGATGTCGATGAACGAAATCTCCGATCTTACCGGCAAATGCCATCATCGCCAAAATAGATATGACGACGGCGGCGATCATGATCTCTATGTGCTGCACCATACCGACTGCTGTGATGACAGAATCGAGCGAGAACACGATATCAAGCAGCATGATCTGTATGATCACCGAATTGAATGACGCTTTAGGTGCGCTTGGGTCTTCGTGGGCATTCTCGCCTTCCAGCGAACCATGTATCTCGTGGGTGCTCTTGCCGATCAGAAACAATCCGCCGATCAACAGGATGAGGTCGCGGCCCGAAAGATCGAAACCAAATAGATTGACGAGAGGAGCGGTCAATCCCATCACCCAACTAAGCGAAAAGAGTAAGATGACGCGCATGACCAGAGCCAAAGCCAACCCGATATACCGGGCCTTCGCTTGTTGGCTAACAGGCAGACGCCCGGCCAGTATCGATATAAAAATTACATTATCGATGCCGAGGACGAGTTCGAGTACGGTCAGAGTAGCGAATGCGATCCATATCTGCGGGTCAGCAAGCCATTCCATTTATTGTATATCTCCAGTATGTTAAAAGATTGCGAAAATTTATTGAGAATCAATAGTACCACGCCGGCGTTTATGAAACATCGTTCAGGAAGTCGGCCGGCAGGGCATCGAGAGAGCTTTGGCTGCTGATCTCCGAGCCAAAACATTTTGCTGTTTACCGGGTGCGATCATATCCACTACGCACGAACCGTTCCGGGCGATCTTTGACACCATCAGATACGAGATGCGCGGAGCCAATGGATCTTCACCGTTCGTAATATTGAAACGCACGATCAGAGCAGTCGGGGCACCGCCGGCCGTGATCCATTCGGCGCGGTCACCGACGGCCGAAAAACCGCCGTTGAATTGCCAAAATTGCAACGGCTGAACTTTTCTATCCGGCGTAACCACATCAATGGACTGCCGGAGGTCACCTTCGATCAGATATAGTTTATAGCCGCCAACGCCCTTGCATTCGCCTTTGTATGAGCCGCCTTCATCAGGGTTCATTTCCAGCGTTTTACAACTTTTGTCCGTCAGCTGTGTATAGACGCTCTTGGTCTGTGAATAGGCGAAGGTGCCGCAAAGCAGAATGGCAATTACAAGTAAAATTTGTTTCATAGATCGACAAAATGAATGGTGGTCAGATGGCGTCGCTTTTCCGCCGTTCTGTTTCGGATCCGTCGGCCGGGCCATCCGATTCGACCGTAGGAACGGGAACCGGATACATTTTGTCGTACATCCGCTGCAGAACGAAATTGGTGATAAATACGACCGCGACGCCAAAAATTATCAATACCAACCCCGTAGCGGTAGCACTGATCATGCCGCTATCGGTCATGCGATTTGCTTCAAGATACAACGCATAGTGAGGATAGATATAAAAATACCGCAAACCCGTAAAAAGAACAAAAAATGCCAGCGTCGTCCACAACTGCCACGAGGATCGGACCGTCCAAAATGAAATTGCGCCGATCAGCAAAAGGATGAGAGAGATTATGACCAGTGCTGAAAGGCCAAGCGAAGAAAATGTCCAATATTGGGGAATAACAGATTGCGGCCCGGCGATGCTGCCGAGCCAGCTTAGTGCATACCAATGCAGCGAGCCGGTGATCAGTACCGCCAACAAAAGAACGCCGAGATAAATGCGATTCCACATAAACGAGAATTTAACCACACTTGGCGTTAAAAACAAAGAATCTTTCGTCGCTTCGAAAGGTTTTTGAACGAAGGAAAGCGGGTATGAGACTTTAACCCATACCCGCCGTTGAAACTATGCAGGACGCCGTTCGCTTACGGAGCGACCGTAAGAAATACCGTTTGTCCGCGGCGCGAGATGAAAAGCAGTATCGGGCGATCGCCGCTGACGCTCAGAGCCGACGTGACGCTGTCAACCGATGTGACGGGTTGATTATTTATCTCAAGTATAACGTCACCGCGAACAACCCCGGCCTCGGCCGCCGGGCCTTCGGCATCGACACCCGTCACGACGAGACCGCTGCTGCGGTCAACTCCAAGTTCTTTAGCGATCTGCGGAGTCAAAGGCTGTAAGTTCAGTCCGAGTTTGGAGCCGCCGGCCGCAGATCCGTCATTGCGGTCGCCGCCCTTCGTTGATCCGCTGGCGGTGCCGGTTTCCGGATTGAGTTCGCCGAGGGTGACGGAGATCTCTTGCGGCTGTTTATCACGAATTATCGAAAGCTTGACCTCTGTGTCCGGCGTAGTGCCGGCGATGCGGTTGCGAAGCACGTTGCCGTCTTCGACCTTTTCGCCGTTGATCGCGGTAATTATATCTTTTGCCTTGAGACCCGCTTTGTCGCCGGGGCCGTTGGGCTGCACACCGGAGATCAGAACTCCGGAGGTGTCGCTTAATTCAAAGCTTCGGGCGAGGTCGCTATTGATATCCTGGAGCGTGATCCCCAAAAAACCGCGACGAACACGGCCGTCTTTTAAGAGCTGTTCCATGACCGATTTTGCCATGTTCGAAGGTATCGAAAAACCAATGCCGATATTGCCTCCGGAAGGTGAACCGGAAAGGATCTGTGAATTGATCCCGATCAATTCACCGTTAAGATTTACCAAAGCCCCGCCGGAATTTCCGCGGTTGATCGGCGCGTCCGTTTGCAGGAAATCTTCGTAGCTTTGCCCATCGCTTAACCCGGTGCGGCGGCCTTTCGCAGATATGATGCCGGCAGTAACGCTTTGTCCAATTCCGAGCGGATTGCCGATGGCCAAAACTATATCGCCAACCCGAACGCTGTCGGAATTGCCGAGCGTCAGATACGGCATATTTTGCGCTTCGATCTTCAGAACAGCCAGATCGCTTGCTTTATCAATGCCGATCAGTTTGGCTTCGAAGCTCTTGTTATCGGCCAATTGGACAGTGATCTTGTCGGCTCCGTCAACTACGTGGGCATTGGTCAAAATGCTGCCGTCAGCACTGACGATGACCCCCGACCCAAGTCCGCGTTGAAGCCGCGGCTGCTGATCGCCTTGTCCGGGCAGGCCACGAAAGAAATCATCCAGCGGCGAGCGCGAAGGTGCCTGCGGACGAGCTTTCTGATCAGCTTCAATGCGGACCACAGCCGGCGAGGCTTTTTCAACTACATCCGCATACGATGTGCGAACACCATCGACCACGATGGGGCTCGGTGGTGCCGCTACCGGCATGCTCGGCTGCGGAGCTTGTTCATTACCGAAAAACCCAGCTCGGCAACCCGCCAGGGACGCCGCACCGATCAATATCAGAAGAAAGGGAATTCTTTTGTTCAACATTCGATCATCTCCCAAATAACTCAAAAATGAACTATACACCCAAAATACGTTTTAAACAGTTCAAGGTTCAAATATGTTGCGAAAATTTAAAATAAAAACAGCACCTGCGGTGATCGGCGAGATGCTGTTCAATATGCGGACAATAGACAAACTAGGGAACGTCCACGGTCAGGTCCTTGCCGGCAAAACCGAAGTTCGGCCGCTTACGGCCTTTCATAAATTTCGCGGCGGTTTGTGAAAGAGCGGTAATGATCATGGGCAAAGCGATCGATGGGTCGCTCGGCACGTATGCCGTCGTTGCTCCGCGAAGCAATTTTCCAAACAGGTCCGTGTGGTTGCCGCCATACGAAGGGGTGCGGATATCGAGCGGCACCGAATCCGTGGTGATCGAGATCGCGTATTTATGGCCGCGCGGCGTGGTACGGGTAATATAAGACGAAACCTCAGCCATGTTGACCATATTCTGGCTGCAGGCACTGCCGAGCGTGATGATACCGGAATTGCGTGTTTTCTGCGCGATCTGCATCATATCCATCGCGTCTTGGGTCGTATCAAAACTGAGATGCGATTTCTTTTCAAAACGAGCACGGGCAATGCCGACAGATAATTCGGTGCTGACCAGATCGGGGCAAAAGACCGGAATCCGAGATTTGAATGCCGCGGTGACAATGCCATCTTCATGGGCGATCTCCGCGAGTTCGCGACCCATCAGATGCAGAAATTCGCGGTAGGAATAGGACCGCGTCAGGTCAAGCTGGTTGATGACGCTGCCGATCCATTCGTCGGCTTCCTGATATTCTTCGCTGTTTGCCAGCGTGTCACCCATGCGTACCACATCTGCGGCCGAAAGCTCTTCGTCGCTCATGCTCGGATGGCCCTGATAATGGTTGCGGCCGAGCGTTTCATGAATGTCGTGATAAAGCACCGTGCCGGACATTACGATCACGTCCACGAAACGGTTCTTGATCACGTAAGCGATCAGCCGACGCATGCCGGACGTTATAAGATTGCCCGAACCGCATAGGTAGATGGTCGAATTGTCATCCAGCATATCAAGCCAAATGCGATGAGCTTCGGCAAGCTGCTTGGCACCGAACCCGGCGCCTTCCATCTTTTCAAGCAAACCCGCCACCGAACGGTCCCGATCGATCGGAACCGGCCTCGTCGGGACGGTAAGGAACTTTGAGGCTTTGGTCTTCTTTTGAGCCACCATAATATCTCCAGAAAAAAATAGATCAGTAAACTAAAGTCGCAATAGGTCGAAAGTCCAGCATCATTTCCCGTTGGGAAGCAAATATGTATATGCTTCTGCTTGGCCTTCGTAAAATTCAATAAGACTGTTGCCTTCTTTAGGCGAAAGCTGTCCGCTCTTGATCCGGGCCATTATCAGCCGTCGGAATTGATCGTGCAGCTGTGCCGAATCGAAACGCACGGTCGAAAGGGATTCTGCCAGGGTCGCACCGGCGAGCACCTGCTTAATGATATAACCCTCTTCGCTAATGAAAATATGAGCTTCGTTAGGAACACCGAAGAGATTATGGTTATTTCCCATAACTTCCTGATAGGCACCCACCAACATCATCGCCAAGTAGTACGGCTCATTCTTATCTAGCTTATGAAGAGCCAGAACCGGCTTCACATCGTGCAGATCAACAAATTTATCGACAATGCCGTCCGAATCGCAGGTGATATCACATAGCGTAGCATATTCGATCGGCTTTTTGTTGAGTTTATGTATCGGCAATATCGGGAACAGTTGTTCCAATGCCCAGTTGTCCGGCATTGACCGAAATACCGAGAAATTGGCTAGATATTTTGCACAGAGCAGCCGGCGGAGTTCTGTAAATTCCTCGCTTACATATTTCTTTTGCTGGGCAAATTGATCGGCCTTTTCGCAAACGTCCCAAAAAAGGACTTCGCCCTTTCCCTTATCCTCGAGCGAGATCAGTCCTAGGTTGAACATCGTGAACAATTCGTCGCGGTTCTCCAGGGCGTCGTGATAATATTCACGGTAATTTTTCCCGTTTATAGTCTCGCGCAGGTCGAATAATTCGCGGACGATCTGCGGATCATCCGGATCGACCGTCATTGGCGTCAGATCTTCGACCACCGTTTCGATCTCGTCCTGAATGTTCGTGACGAGAATGGCATGATATGCCGATAAAAAGCGGCCTGATTCTTGGATGATCGTCGGATGCGGGACGTTCTCGTCGTCACAAACGGTCTTGATCACATAGATCACGTCATTTGCAAATTCGCGAGCATTATAATTTGCTGAGGATTCGAAGGATGTCCGCGAACCATCATAATCGACCGCCATTCCGCCGCCGACATCGAGGTAATCGATCGGTATGCCCATCTGTCGGATCTTTGAATATGTGCGTGCGGCTTCTTTCATCGCATTCTTGATCCGCTTAATGTCGGTCAATTGCGAGCCGATGTGGAAATGCAGCAGCCGAAGCATATCCGTACGGCCGGCCTCGGCCAGCTGGCGGATCACTTCAAGTATCTCGGTCGTCGTCAATCCAAATTTCGCGGCTTCTCCGCCGGACTTTTCCCATTTGCCCGAGCCTTTCGAATAAAGCTTTACGCGAACACCGATCATCGGCAGATTGGCGTCAGGGTTTTCGGTTGTGACCTCATTGACCAGATCGAGCGTGTGGGTCAATTCGCCAAGTTTTTCTATAACGATAACGACCTTTTTGCCGGCTCCGGCACCAGCAAAGGCCAACTTGATAAAATCACGGTCTTTAAAACCGTTGAGCACCAATAAACTATCCTTCGCCTGCTCTAACGCCAATGCCGCGTAAAGTTCCGCCTTTGATCCGGCCTCAAGCCCGAAATTGTATCGTGTCCCTTCACGAAGATATTCTTCGATCACCGCGCGGTTCTGATTGACCTTCATCGGGTAAACGCACAAATGCTCGCCTTCGTATTCAAATTCCTTGATCGATTTTTTGAAAGCCGTGTGAAGTTTGCGGATCTGACCTGAAAGAAGCTGCGGAAAACGGAGCAGAACAGGCGTATTGATACCGCGTTTCCGAAGATCGTCAATGATCTCTTTCACGTCCGCGGTCAAGCTTTCGTTCTCGGGAGCTTTTACTATCAGATTGCCCTTGCGATTAACGCCGAAATAATCTGCCCCCCAATTGCCTATGCCGTAAAGTTCGGCAGTTTCTTCAATAACTGAACTCAATGCGTTCTCTCCATTAAAAAGGCCGTACATTGCCGTACGGCATAAAAACCGTAAGTTTACCAAAAAAACAATTCTGAAACAACAGCCTTATTTTTGTGGGGTTTTGAACGAGCCGGCTAAGTGGCATACGTTTTGCACAATGCCTATACCGGAGAACGAACCCACACCGTCCCCTGATCTTTCAAACTCAAGGAATTAAAGGGTTTATCGAACGAGTTAGCCCTTCCGAGATAGACGTAATGCCAAAAAATGGTGTCAATAAATGTCACTAATTTGAGTGGCGATAAGGAATAGTTATGCAAGATACAAATCAAAAAGGCTTTTCATTGATAGAACTGATGCTCGTTGTGGTCATCGTTGGCATCATCGCCGCGATCGGTGTGCCGGCCTATCAAAAAGCTTCTCGCGCAGCCGAGAACAGCACCACCTTTGCAACGATGCGGACAATGTCCTCCTCGCAAGTAGGGTGCTATTCACAGCGTTCGCGATTTTGCAGGCTCGATGAGCTGAACAATCAACTTGGCGGAAGCATCGGACAGTGGAATTCACCAAACCTGATCCGCGGTAAATTTGTGTTCGAGATGGGCGGTGTGACACCTTCGGATGCTGATCTCAAAGAATCTTACACCATAACCGCCACCCGCAATGTGACCGGCGACGACATCATCTATAAGTTTGAGATCGATCAATCCGGCCAGATAACCCAAATACTACCGGTAAATTGAAGGAACGACCGGAGAACTCCCATGAAATCCCCTAACCCCCTAAACCGAGAGACAGATATGAACGTCTATGATGATCTGATCTGTGAGCTGAAAGCCGAAAATCTGCTCGAACAAGATCAAGTGCCCACATCTACCCCAATTCCGAACCACGGAGCAAAGAGTGCCGCCGCACCGGTCGCTGCGATCCGCGGGTCGCAGGTCACCACGCGGTCTGCGGAAAGGCCTCATCTGCAATTCACAGACGATGACGGCAGTTACAGTTCTAATGCCCACATCGTTTCCGCCCCCGAATTCAGCGGAGCGGGCGAGATGGCGAACGTCGAATTGGAGATCTCTGGCGACGACGAACTCGCCCTGGATGACGACCTGCCAGAATTTGAAAAGCCGGAGGACGAGAGCGAATTCTTTCGTCGGCGAGCAATGGAAGAGGTTGGAAGCCTGCAACTGGTCGAACACCTTTTCTCGAACGTCGAGCGCGAATATATGCGCGTCGTACCTGAGGTTTTCAATGATCTGGAAGTGAAAAAAGCCCTTCATCGCTTTTTGCAAGTTTCGGGCAATACAGATTCCAGCGAACATGCCGAAGCGGAGTTTTTGCTGATGCAGGAAACCGAATCGTGGAATGCTGCACTGTGTGAACGCAACGAGCACATTTCAGTAGCCGCTATTCGCCAGTTCTGCGAAAATTCTCGTCCAGCTCTCAGCTCACAAGCGTTGATATCGCTTTCGCGTTTTTATCGAAATGCCCCCTACACGGAGGACGTCCGAGCGAAATTCGACTTTGTGATGACAAAACTTTTCACGCGCGATATAGGCGGCCAGAAAAGGAAACTCCTGTTCGGGCACAACGATATGATCGCCCACATTCAAACGCTTTACGAAAATTGGTCCAGCATTTTGCTTTATTCAAAGGCTGAACATAGCGAAGCGGTTCTTGCGTCAACCGGAGAGTTCAAGGCCTTTGCAAAAGAGGCGGAAGAAGCCCGTTCATTCGATCAATTGCTAGAGGTCGGGTTTTTCGATCGAGTAAAGAATTACAAAGAGGCGTTGGGAGAGCTGTTTTACGTTCCGGAAGTAGCAGCCGAAGTGATGGATTGTAACGTCCGTATCGGAAATCGATATGTTGATCTGATCGAACGAGAAAAGATGGCATTCGACAACGCCTCCCTGCAGGAAAAATATGGCCTAGCCGACGATCTGCTGATATCGGCCGCCACCGGCAAAACACTCCGTTTGGTGGAATTGCTGGAACAGACGACGGATGATGGGCCGTACGAAGAAACGACCGCTGAAGAGCAACCGGCGGCAACACCGATAACCAGGACAGCGACGACGATCGATATTGAAAAGGTACCGTCCTTTTTTACGATCGACGTTGCGGGGGTGAACAGATGGCTGCTCGCCGCGACCCTTTTGGTCGTTGTGTCCTGTATCGGGCTCTTTCTTTGGAGCGAACGTTCAGCAGAAACTGCTGTCGCAACTCCCGCGAAGACGATCCAATTGACCAACGCCGAACTGGCTCAGCAGATCGGTGTCGTCCGAGCGACCGGCCAGACGCTGTATGCGGTAATGAAACCGAGCTTTGAGGAATTAAGTGAAGATCAGCGACGGGCTTTGTTGGAAAAGACCTCGCTTTTCGCAAAGGAAAAAGGTCTTTCGCGAGTGGAACTTATCAATCGGAAAGGAAAGACGGTAGGATTTGCGTCCGGTGAGCGGATGGAATTGTTTACTCCCACGGAGAAATAGGCCGACCCAGGGATCATCGGCTTTTACCCTCCCACAAAGAACGCGGGCTGATTGGATGGCAGCTCGCGTTCTTTTTCATTTCCTACAAAAATGTTTGAAGCGAAAGTGGATACGACAATAATGTAGTATTTTAAGCGGGATGGAAAATCCAGGGTCGTGACGTAAATGCTGCATTAACAAGTGGTTGCTTTCAGTATGCGGAATGGCACACATCTTGCCATTCGTTCCCACTTCGGAAGCAGCAAAGGATATATACCCTTCGACCTTTCGAGAAAATGCTTTAATAATTACATTGAATATTAGGAATATGACTCCAAAAAACGTTCTTACTTATGCCGCGGATCAAGAGGCACGGTTTGTGTCGATCCGCTTCACTGATCTGGTGGGTTCATGGCATCACCTGACCTACCCGATCCACAATTTGACGGAAGATTCATTTGAGGACGGCTTCGGATTCGACGCATCGAGTCTCCGCGGCTGGGCGGCGATCAATGAATCCGATATGCTTCTGGTTCCTGACCCGACGAGGTTTTGGGTAGATCCATTTGCAGATGAGACGACGATCTGTCTGATCGCTAACGTAGTTGAACCCATCACGAAAGAAGGTTACGGCCTTGATCCGCGATCGGTCGCTGTGCGTGCAGAAAGCTATCTGCGCTTTACCGGCATCGCCGACACGGCCTTTGTTGGTCCGGAAGCCGAATTCTTTGTCTTTGACAATGTAAACTTTCATAACGATCAGCAATCGGCCGGGTTTTCAGTAGATTCCGAAGAAGGGCACTGGAACACCGGAAGAAAGGGTACCGCCGATGATCCGAACATGGGCTATCACATCCGTCCGAAAGAAGGATATGTTCCGGTGGCCCCGATGGATACATTGGTCGATCTAAGAAATTCGATCTCGGGAATACTGGGCGACGTGGGAATTGATGTCGAATGTCATCACCATGAAGTAGCAACGGCCGGACAATGTGAGATCGACTTCAAATATTCGAATCTGCTGCATACGGCAGACAATTTGATGTTGTTCAAATACATTGTCAAGAATACTGCAAATATCCACGGGAAGACAGCTACTTTTATGCCGAAACCGCTGTATGGCGACAATGGTTCGGGGATGCATTGCCACCAATCTCTTTGGAAAGACGGAAACCCGCTTTTTGCGGGTGATGAGTATGCGGGACTTTCGGAGATGGCGAAATTCTATATCGGCGGCTTGCTGAAACATGCTCCGGCGTTGATTGCCTTCGCAGCACCCACGACCAATAGCTATAAGCGTCTGGTCCCGGGTTTCGAAGCTCCGGTCAATTTAGCATATTCGGCACGCAACCGTTCGGCGGCTGTTCGTATTCCAATGTTCTCGCCGTCGCCGAAAGCAAAACGGCTCGAATTTAGGCCGCCGGATCCGAGCTGCAACCCATACATTACATTTGCGGCATTGCTGATGGCCGGATTGGACGGCATTCAAAACCGAATTGATCCGGGTGCTCCCCTTGATAAAGATATCTATGACCTGCCGGCAGAAGAATTGGCAAATGTTCCTTCATTACCGGGAAGTCTTGATGAAGCCTTGAAGGCTCTTGAAGCCGATCACGAATTCTTGCTTAAAGGCGACGTTTTTACAAAAGCGATGATCGACCGTTGGATCGAATACAAGCGTGAAAAAGAGATCACTCCGCTTCGCTTGCGTCCGCATCCGCTGGAATTTTCGATGTATTACGACATCTGATCGTCGGGAAAAAATAGTTCTGCGTTGGCGGCCGATACTGGTTATTGGCCGCATTTTTCTTTATAATCAACAGGTTCAAAATGGAGAATCAACCGACAGTTCTGGAAGGTCATGGTGTCCGTTTGCGGCCTCTGGAAAGCGTTGATGGCGATGAGCTATGGCGGATCGGACACTTTCCGGAGTTGTGGAAATGGACCACGAATAGATGTGCAAGCCGTGACGACATGCAGCGTTATATTGACGCGGCGTTGGCGGAGCAGATAGCGGGAACGGCACTGCCATTTGTCACCATAGACCAAGAATCCGACAAAATTGTAGGTTCGACGAGATTCGGCAATATCGACCGAAACAATCGTAGGGCCGAGATCGGGTGGACGTGGATAACCCCGGAATTTCAGCGTTCGCACATAAATACGGCGGCAAAGCTGTTAATGTTGACTCATGCGTTCGATGTTTGGAAGTGCATTCGTGTCGAATTGAAAACAGATCGACTCAATGAAGATTCGCGGTCGGCCATGATGCGGATAGGTGCAAAGCAGGAGGGAATTCTGCGGCGGCATATGATCACGGAAAGCGGCCGTTTCCGTGATTCGGTTTATTTCAGTATCATTGAAGAAGAATGGGAGCAGACGCGAAGGCTGCTCCTCGAAAAGATCAGGAGTTATAAATGAAAATCTTTACAGCAGCCGGAATTTTAACGGTCGCGGCGGCCCTTTCGGCTTGCGGCGGTGCGGCGGGCGAAGATCAACAGACGGCAGCGAACAAAAAAGTGCTGAATGTTGCAAGCCAGCCGGCGAATCCGACGGGTTCGAATAGCGGCCCGCAGCCGAATGCGGCAACGCCCGCAGGTTTTCCGGCTGACCCGCAGATAGCCGCCGGGCAACCGGCAGGCAACAGTGCGAATAATACGGAACCCGCCGCTGCTACCCAGCCGCCGCCGGTGAGCGAAGAGGAAATGACGCCGCTGCAGCGAGCTCGGAAAGAACGGATAGACGCTCTTAAGGCTCGAGACAAAGGTGACCCGAACGCTCCGCCGGTCGTAACACCGGTTCCGGCTCCGGATGATTCGACCTACAGCGCTTCGCTGACGAAAGACATGGTCGAAACCCGCACATTTAACAGCCATCCGTCGATAGCCAAGGTTGTAAAGACCGTTTCCGGTAAAAGATCCTCGATCAAGGTGTATTTTCGAAATGGTAAAACGAAAGACCTTGCCGGAGATGCGATCAAAGACCTAGGCAAGGTGCCGGCCGAGGATATTGTCCGGATCGCCGGAGCCCAGTGATACACATGGAAAAGATCAGTGTTATATGTCCGTGCTGCGAAGCCGTTTTGACCATAGATGCGACAACCGGCAGTTTGATCTCTCACGAAGAGAAGAAGCGGACGCATGGCACCTTTGAGGATCTGCAAGGTGAATTGAGCAGGCAAAAGGAGCTTCGCGACAATCTGTTTCAACAGGAAATGTCGTCGCAAAAAGATCGCGAACGATTGCTGGACGAAAAGTTTCGCGAGGCGTTGAAAAAAGCGGATCAGGATGACGGAACACCATTCAGAAATCCGCTCGATATGGAGTGAACAAATGCCTTCGGCCGCTGAAAAAGTGACGCTTTCCGCACGTGAGAGGATAATAATCGCCCTTGACGTAGAAACCGTTCATGAAGCTCGCGAACTGGTAGCGCAGTTAGAGGACCACGTCGGAGCTTTTAAGATAGGAATGCAGCTATTTACCGCCGGAGGTGGTGAACTGGTGCGGGAGATATCTTCTGCCGGCCATCGGGTCTTTCTCGACCTGAAGTATCACGACATTCCGAATACGGTTGCCAAGGCGGCCGTGGAAGCCGCTCGGCTCGGTGTTTGGATGTTCAATGTGCATGCCTTGGGCGGAAGTGAAATGATGAGCCGCACGGCAGACGAACTTGCCGGTTTTTGCTCTCGCGAGGGTATCGCAAAACCACTACTTATTGCGGTGACTGTCCTGACGAGCTCGGATGGATCGACGCTTGCCGAGATCGGCATCGATGGCGGAGTCGAAGCAGAAGTGCTTCGTTTAGCCAAATTGGCGGCGGGATCTGGATTGGACGGCATCGTTGCGTCGGCTCGTGAAGCCCGCATGGTCAGGAGCGAAAGCGGATCGGGTGACCTTTTGATCGTCACCCCGGGCGTTAGGCCGTTATTTGCAACGAATGACGATCAGAAGCGTGTAATGACACCGGCAGCCGCTATCGAAGCGGGGGCAGATCATTTGGTCATCGGCAGAGCTGTGACGGCCGCCGCGGACCCGGTTGATGCAATGACAAGAATTCTTGAGGAGATCGGTGAACCGCAGAAGCGGAACTGAATCATGATCAATTTTTTAAAGATCTTTCTGGGCAATGCTTGCGCCGCGGCAGCATTAGTTTTGACTTTAGCGGCCTGTTTTTTTGCCCAAGACGCAGCCCCGACGGTGCCGGCGGGTTTTCGAATCGGTGAAAAATTGACCTATATGGTCTCTTTTGAACATTTCAAAAACGCGGCTTTTGTCGAGATCAGCACGGGTTCCCGGGGAAATTTAGGCGGGCAGGATGTTGTTGAACTGCGGTCGGTGGTCCGGACGTTGGACCTGGCGAGTGCGGCTTTCCATATGATAGACGAGGAGCGGATCGTATATGCTTCGGCCGAAAGCGGCCAGCCCGTCTATATAAAAAAGATAGATAACACCGGCGGGTTGCCGCGAAGTAGCGTGAAAGACAATACAACGTTGCCCGGCGGCGGCGAACTCGATCTGTTGACCGCTATTTGGAAGATCAGAAACTCCGGCGGCAGCGGTACGCTTAATTTTCAGGACGGCGAAAAGACGTATTCGATAAGTTTCTCGACCACGGGAGCGGAACGTGTAAAAACGGCGGCCGGGGATTTCGAAACGTCTGTGCTAACTATCCAAACCGAATATCTGGCTGAACGCGGGATCCTTGATCTAAAAGTGAACGTAACGTCCGATGCCAGCCGCATTCCGGTCGTCTTTCGCTTTAAGATGGCCAATAAAAAGGAGATGCGTGCGGACATATCGGGTATCCAAAACACGCAGCCGCAACCGACGCCGTCACCGATAATGCCGATCGCACCAACGCCGACGCCGGAAGTCAGCCGCACTCCGCGGCCGGCGGCGACGCCAAAACCCTATATCGACAATTTACCGTTGGCTCCTGAACTCTCTTTTCCGCTCGGAGAATCGCTGGAATATCGCGTCAATCTAATGGGGCGGCAGTTGGGTATAGTGCGGATGGAGGCTCGCGAAAGAAAGCAGTTTCTTGGTAAAGACAGTCTTTTGTTGATCGGTACCGTTACCTCGGCCGAGCCGGGAAACGGGGTCTTTGCGGCGAATGATCATTTTCGGGCACAGGTCGATCCCGACACGCTGATCCCTTTTCAGGCAGATATAAAGTTTTCGGGCAGTTTGGCGGAGCTTAACCAGACGATCAATTGGGACGCCGCAACGAACGCGATCACCTTTCGCAACAACGGACGTGTGGACGCCCCGGTCGGCACACACAGTATTCTATCTCTGCTGTATGCGATGCGGTCGTTCAATCTGAAACGGAGCCCGGACCGAAACAATCCGGTGAACGACACGCGAGTGGCCGTATTTTGGGAGAATAAACCGCTCGTTTTCACACTGCGTCCGGGCGATGCCGAGACCATAGAATTGAACGGTCTAAAAATGCCTGCACAGATGATAACGCTGGTCACCGGTGACGCTCGACTCGATCAACTGGGGTTGAAGATCTGGTTGAGCAACGAGCCTTCGCGGTTACCGCTGCGGATCGCGGCCGGCCCCTATCAAGCCGATCTAATGATCAAATAGGCAGCGATCTTTGCTGAATAACGAACAGCCGGCAAGCTAGCCGGCCGTGCACGGCTAGCCCATTTTTCAGCGACGACCGTTCGTAAAATATCTGAAATTGAAAACTAATTTCAATTACTCTACAATCAATTCGAAGATCCATGGCGAATTTGAACGATCTGGCAAAAGGTGAAACCGGCCGTGTGGCCGGCGTTAATGATAAGACACTGATCGGCCGGCGGCTGATGGAAATGGGCATTGTGCCGGGCGTTTCGATCCGGGTCGTCAAATCCGGGCCTTTCGATGACCCGATCGAGATCAGATTGTTGGGTTATAGTCTTGCGATCAGGCGTAGCGAGGCGGCGGCGGTAGAGATCGAATCCGAAATTTAGATGGACGGACCAGCACTTTCAGACAATTTGACGATAGCTTTGGCCGGCAATCCGAACGCCGGTAAGACGACGCTTTTCAATACGCTGACGGGGCTTAAGCAGAAGGTAGCTAATTATCCCGGCGTAACGGTCGAAAAGAAAACGGGCGTTTGGCCGCTTGGCAATATGCGTGCGACGGTCATTGACCTGCCGGGGCTGTACAGCCTGGCAGCGGCTTCGATCGATGAAAGCATTGCGGCGGAGATCCTTCGCGGTGAGACCGCCGGCACACCAAAGCCCGATGTCATTATCGCCGTCGTTGACGCGACCAACCTTGAGCGCAACCTTTACCTCGTAACGCAGCTTTTCGAATACAAAGTGCCGGTTATCGTTGCTTTAACGATGATCGATCTTTTTGAGAAGCAGGAGCATCTGATCGACATTGACAAGATGACGAAGCTTCTCGGCGTACCCGTCGTTGCGGTCAATGCGCGGTCGGGGCGGGGTATTGAAGAACTTGCGGCGGCGGCCGGCTCCGCGGTCGGGACGAACGCTTTCGATCCTTTGGCGGCTGCTCACGTCGGCGGCGAAAATGCGGATATCTTTGCCCGATATAATTTTATTTCGAATGTGGTGCAGGAAAGTGTTCGCCACAATGACCGCGATGCTCATCGGATCTCGGACAAGATCGACAAGATCCTGACGCACAAGGTATTTGGTCTGATAATTTTGGTGGCAATATTGCTGTTGATATTTCAGACAATATTTACATGGGCGAGTGTGCCGATGGATCTGCTCGATCAAGGATTCGGTTCGATCGCCGATCTCGTGCGGGAACAGATGGGCGAAGGTATGCTGACGGACCTGATCGCCGACGGAGTTATCGCCGGCGTAGGCGGTGTCTTGATATTTCTGCCGCAGATACTTTTACTGTTCCTTTTCATATCGATATTGGAAGACAGCGGTTACATGGCGCGAGCAGCTTTTTTGATGGATAAGCTGATGAGCCGGGTAGGCCTGCACGGTAAGGCGTTCCTGCCGTTGATGAGCAGTTTCGCCTGTGCGATACCGGGAATAATGGCAACGCGGACGATCGAGGATCGTCGGGACAGATTTGCGACGATAATGATCGCACCGATGATGAGCTGTTCGGCTAGGCTGCCTGTTTACACACTGATGATAGCGGCATTTTTTGCCGGCCAAAAAGTGTTCGGGTTCATATCGCTCGGAGCGGTGCTGATGCTGGCGATGTACGCGCTGGGGATCGTCGCCGCACTGGTCGTAGCATTTATATTGAAGCGGACCTTGCTGAGATCGCCGACACCGCCTTTTATAATGGAGCTGCCGCCTTACCGGTTGCCGCATGTCAAAACCGTTCTCGTCAATATGTTCACACGAGCGTGGCTTTTCCTTAAGCGCGCTGGGACGGTTATCTTGGCGATATCGATCGTACTCTGGGCTCTGACGTACTTTCCGCGGACGGAAAAGCCGATCGTTGCTAACGTACCTGAGATCGCCGCCGAAGAGCCGATCCAGCCGACTGGTGATGAGGGATCCGCCGTCAACGCTGCCGAATCTGAACACCTTCAGAAAAGTTATGCGGGCCGTCTGGGCCATCTGATAGAACCGGTTATCGAACCGCTCGGATTCGATTGGAAGATCGGTGTTGCTCTGATCGCAAGTTTTGCGGCCCGCGAAGTCTTAGTTTCGACATTGAGCATCATATACAATGTAGGCAAAGACGGAAATGAAGAATCTGAAACGCTGATCTCCGCGGTTCGCAACGCTAAGCGGCCGGACGGGAGTTCGGTGTGGACACCGTTGACGGCTCTGACGCTGATGGTTTTCTTTGTATTGGCGATGCAGTGTATGTCCACGGTCGCAATTGTTCGAAGGGAAACGAATTCATGGAGTTGGGCCTTGTTCATGGTCGGATATATGACCGCGCTTGCATACGGTGCCGCTTTTGTCGTGTATCAGGGCGGGCGGTTATTGGGTTTTAGTTAAGAAAATGGGAACACAAGAGATAATCGCAGGCTCCATCGTTGCCGGAGCAATTGCCTACGTTGTATTTTTGCTCCGTAAGAAAGTACGGGCCTTTTCGCCGAAGTCGCGCTGTGAGACGGATTGCGGCTGCAGCAATAGTAAATCGGAGAAAACTTCCGGATCAACAGTTTGAACACAGACGACAGATTCATGACCGATGGCGTGCGTGCGATGTTCCTTTCCACGCTCGCTTTTTCGTTGGCGAACGTCTTTGTCAAACAGGTCTCACACTTGCCGCCCTTAGAGATAGTGTTCTTTCGCTGCATACTAGGCACCGCATTTTGTTTTGCCGGACTTTACCGCGCGAAAGCCGATTGGCTCGGTTCAAGCCGAACGCTGCTATTATTACGCGGGGCTTTCGGCACCCTTGCCCTTTTTCTGTTCTTTACGACGCTGCAGAACATTCCTTTAGCCTCGGCAATGACGATACAATATTTGGCTCCGCTTTTTACGAGCATTATCGCCATTTTTGTGCTTGGTGAAAAGGTCTTGCCAATGCAATGGATATTCTACGCGGCTGCTTTTTCGGGTGTTATATTCATTGAACGGTTCGATCCGCGAATATCGCCGCTGTATCTAGCGATCGGGATCGTTTCGGCCGTCTGCTCGGGGGTCGCTTATAATCTTGTGCGGAGCTTGCGGGGCAAAGAACATCCGCTGACGGTCGTTCTGCATTTTCAGCTTTTTGGGGCTGTTGCGGGGCTGATCTCGCTTTTCTTTGCGTGGAAAATGCCGTCCGGATGGGATTGGTTGTGGTTGGTCTTGGTCGGCGTCTGTTCACAACTGGGGCAGATCTTTTTGACCTCTGCACTACAGAAAGAGGCCGTTGCCGGTGTTGCGATCATTAATTATTCAGGGCTTATTTACGCCCTTTTGATCGGTTCGCTCGTATTCGGGGAATTTCAGTCCATTGAAACCATCCTCGGTATGCTTCTGGTCGTAGCGGGCGTTTTGGCAAGCATCATTTACAGCAAGCGGCGGCGAGACCTGGAAAAGATCGAATTCACGGTCGGGTAAAAATATGGAAAGAGAAATTTTTGCGGCTATTGTGACCGTCAGCGATTCGCGGGCGGCGGCCGAAGACATTTCCGGCGACACGCTTTCGCAGATGATCGAAGCCGCCGGACATAGGGTTTGCGAAAGGGTCATCGTTACGGACGAACTGTTGGAGGTCCGAGAAACACTTTTCGCTCTGGCGGGCCGTGATGATATCGATGTCGTCTTCACTACCGGAGGCACAGGATTTTCGCCCCGCGACAACACGCCCGAAGCGACACGTGCCGTCATCGAACGCGAAGCTCCCGGCTTAGCGGAAGCAATGCGCTCGGCAACGGCCCGGCATACTCCGTTCGCAATGCTTTCACGCGGCGTGTGCGGCATTCACGGAAAAGTGCTCATCATCAATCTTCCTGGTTCGCCAAAGGCAGTCGCCGAATGCTTTGAAGTGATCGCGCCGGTGCTTTCCCACGCCGTTGATTTAATAAAAGCTCCTAGCTAGTCGTTTTGGGGGCGTATTTAGAGCTTTGCCCACACAGTTAAAAAATTTGACTAGTCAAGATTGATATCGGTATATTTTTAGTAAAATCATTACCCTTGGAGGCGAAGCATGCCAACAGACTATTTCATCAACCGTAACGGGACAGTAAAGATTTTTGTGGGCCTCGCTGACAACATTAGGAATTATTTCTTAAAAAAGACTGACGATAGCGAATATTTCAATTTGATAACTCTTGAACTCAACGAAGCTAACTTAGTGAAGTTTCCAGACAGAATGAATTTCTTTGATAGGTATGGAGTTGTTGACACGGGCGGAAAAAATAATCAGGTAGTACACGGCAAAGGCGATCATTATCTTCTTCCCGATGTAGCCGCACATCTTTTCGGGCTTGCAGCGGTTCTAAAAGACAGTTACGGAATTCATATCTCCTTTGGTGATATGTCGGCAGATAATGGAACCGATCCATGGAGCAAAGGATTTGCGGACCATTCTGGACATGGTCATGGGAGCCGTAAAGGTATTGACATCGACTTTAGATACATAAATCATGCAGGACACCGTTTTCACGGCTATATGAACGACAAACAGTTTTCTGTGGAAAAAAATCAATTAGTTTATAGAATCGCGGAGCTTTTCGGGTTTAGAGTTAACTATCAAGGCAAAATGTCGAAGCTTTCGGGAATTCCAACTGCTGGAGGACACGACGACCATGGACATTTGGGTTTTGGTTCTCACAGGTGATATATGAAATTGCATTTTGCTGGTTTGATCATTTCGTTTGCATTGTTAACACAATGTACGAGTTCGGAGATGAAAGGAGATAATGCTAATTCCATTCCACTTCCCACTGCATCTCCTGTTCCCGGGACGACCGAAATCGACCCTGCCCGAGATCTTAAGAATTCAATGGGGCTCTTGAGTGCTGAATACTCTTCAGTAAAGATACCCTCGGGCTTTGTAGAGATCTATAACGAAGACGGGACCATTTGGACAAAGTTCTTTTTTGGCGACCTTGCGGCGAAGCACTCGACAGACAATGCTCTTGCTCCATTTCGTGCTTCGAGTGACGGATATCTTATATTTGATTTGATCGGTGAAGGCAAGGGCTTTTATAAAGTTATCGCGAACGAGGAAACAGGGCTTGTTAAATACATCCGCAAGGACGATCCGTCATTTAAACGGCAAAGATGGCAGGAATATATTCTGAGTTGCTTTGCCGTTTCAGCGCTCGATAAGACAAATTCTGTAAGAATAAGCCCGGATGGGCAACACTTCAAAGAATATCTGGATAGGAGTTACATACAGTTCGAACCTTTAGAGATCGAAGGCGATTGGCTAAAGGTTAAAGTCAATGACAACACCGATGGTTGGATAAAATGGCGGATAAACGGCAAATTGGCAATATCATTGTTCGAGACCGCCTAAGCTCCAACGACTTCAAGCTCTTCTACTTGATAAAATTGTCCACATCCTGCTTGAGTTTTAACAATGAACGGCGGTCGATGTACATCATATGGCCGGCCTCGTAGTATTCAAATGAGATGTTCTTTCGCAGCTCAGGTTCCAGATTTAACGCAGAAATAGAATATTCCGCGGCGAAATAAGGTGTCGCCATATCGTAGTAACCGCTGGCGATAAAAACCCGCATATACGGATTTTTGCGCATAGCGGCTCCCAGCGACTGCGATGTATCCGCGTATCCGTTATTTGTACCCCAATTCCAAGGCGATGTGATGCCGCCGCCGAGAATGTAATATTCGGCGTCGCTGCGGTAATTCAGATCGCGGCGGACATAATCGTTAAAAGCTGCGGTGTATGGCGGCCTGATCGCATCCATGCTCGGGTCTGAATCAGGCCCGTCCCCGCCCGCATCCTTATCAAAACCGAGAAATCTACTATCCAGACGGCCAGTCGTGCGGCGGCGTTCGCGAAGAAGCTCCTTATTGAATTTACCAAGCTCGACCCGAAAATTGTTGTTTTCGACAAATGTCTGAGAAAGGCCGCTGAGCGAGCTGTATTTTGCCGCCAAGGACCGTCGCTCCGTTGCCGAAAGCCGATCCAGCTTAAGCATTGCCGGAGCGTATTCATTTGTCGCAAAGTCTTCCGCTGCACGCAAAACGTTGCTAAGCGGGCGAGATTGCCACGCCGCCGGAAGCTTTTTGTGATACCACGCCGTCGCAGCGTAAGAAGGTAAGATCAAAACCAGAGGCAGATCGTTGTTTTCCGCAAAGCGGATCGTTTGGAAATTAAGCACGGTCGATATCAGGCAGACCCCGCTTAGGCCTACGCCATGTTCAAACAACCAGTTAGATAGACCGGCTGCCCGGGTTGTGCCATAGCTTTCACCGACCAGAAAAACCGGCGAACGCCAGCGTTCGGAGCGGCCTAAATAGACGCGGATCGCTTCGCCGACGGATTCGATATCGCCATTGACCCCGAAAAATTTTGGTGCGAATTCCGGTTTGGTCGCCCGCGAATATCCTGTTCCGACCGGATCGATAAACACGAGGTCGGTCTTGTCCAGCCAGGTGGCTTCGTTGTCGGACAATTCGTACGGCGGCGGAGGCATCATGCCGTCATCAAGCATTTTCACTCGTTTGGGCCCCAAAGCCCCCAGGTGCAGCCAAACCGAAGCTGAGCCAGGCCCGCCGTTAAAAGAGAACATCAGCGGCCGTTTTGCCGCGTCGGCTGCTCCATCCAGCGTGTAGGCGATGAAAAAGATGCGCGCTTCGATTTCGCCTGTGCGTTCGTTTTTGATGGGAAGAAAGCCGGTCGTTGCGGTGTAATTGAGTTGACGGGAACCAAGCCGCAAAGAATGTTTTGTCGCGATCGGCTGTTCAGGAAACTGCTCTGCGGAGGCAGCCGGTTTTGGGGCGGCAATGTTGACCGGAGTTGCCGCCGGCAGTTGAAAGAAAAGGAATATGGGCAAAAATATCGTTGAAAGCATAGAGCGTTGATCGAAAGACGAGAAAACTGCCGGATCAGGCCTCAGAACCGAGGACGGCTCGGCGATAGTTCAAGATCGCTTCTTGTTTGGTCGAGCCAAAGGAAACGCAGGAGCTTTCCTGCATGTCGATAAAATCGGGGCCGACGACGCAATATTGATCGCCATCTACGAAGATCAGGGTGCCGTGTGGGCCGGGTTCGGCCTGTAGATCCGGGTCGTTACGAAGTGATTCAAATTGTTCTGACATTTGAAAGATATTCTAACACAAAAGGCGAACTGTCGAGCGGGTTAAAAAAGGCACTACCGGCAGTTCCGATGCGGGCGTTGCAGAAAGCCAAAGCCGGCATATAAGACGGTTGCAGATCTGACCTTGACATCCGCCTCAAATGTAACTATCATTGTTACAAATGGCGGCGAACAGTCAATTTTCAAAAGCGGTACACGTGCTGACCTTATTGGCCAAAAGCCGGGAAGAACTTCTGAAATCGGAGTACATTGCCGGCAGCGTGAATACCAATCCCGTTGTCATCCGCCGTTTGCTGGGAAGTTTGAATCAGGCAGATCTGGTTTTGTCGCAGCCCGGTGCGGCCGGAGGTTCGAAATTGGCAAGATGCCCGGACGAGATAAATTTGGCGGAGGTTTACAAAGCGGTTTCGTGCGGAGATCTTTTTGCATTGTCTCCTAAAACTCCGAATAAGGATTGTCCGGTTGGGAAAAATATCGAAGCTGTTCTGTGCTGTTTGCAAAAAGATATAGATAGAACGGTGGTGGAGAAATTGTCGCAATATACGCTGAAAAGCGTTATGGAAATGATCGAGCAAGAGGAAGTTTGAAATTTTTTTGACCGGAACTGTATCAAAATACGTTACAGATCGGCATTGAGCATAAAGTGTAGGGCTGAAAAAAACAATTTCTCAATGCGGAGGATCTGCGGTTTGGTTCCGGTCGCTATATCGCTGATCAAGGCAGGGTGATCATAGAAAATGGGCATATATTTTGCAGTCTGGATACCGCGAATATTGGAAGTGTTTCGAATCGTTACACGATTGTTGGGGGTGTGATCTAATGAAAGAATTTATCGATAGGTCAATGAGTTTCGCCGAATATTCGGGCTTGGTCGCAGCCCTGTCAGCAGAGGGGCGTACCACCGGAACGGACAATTCGCCGGCGATGGTTGAATACACCAGGCTCAATGATGCTCGTATGCGTCGGCTGCAGAAGACGGTTCAGGCAATGCCGTGGGCGGCGGACGCTGCGCAAAATGTCCAGCGAAGAATGATCTGGCTGATCTTGACGGAAAGTTGGTGCGGTGACGCGGCGCAGAATATTCCGCCCATCGAGAAGATCGCCGAACATGGTCAAAATATCGAAACAAGGTATTTGTTGCGGGACGAGAATCTGCCGCTTATGGATCGGTTTTTGACAGAAGGCGGCCGCGCTATACCAAAATTGATCGCTGTCGATGCGGAAAGTTACGAGATCATCGGAAGTTGGGGGTCTCGGCCGGTCGCCGCACAGGCTCTGTACCATCAGATGAAAGAGGAAGGTCGGCCAAAATCGGAGATCGGCGAGGCACTGCAGCGATGGTATCTCGCCGACAAGACCATTTCACTGCAGACGGAGCTGGAACATTTAATGCGGGAATGGGACGTCGCACGATCGATCGCGGCTGTCTGAGAAAGAAATAGCGATCGAAGTAATAGTTTTATAGAAGTTTTATAATTACCTTTTTGGAGGAACATAAATGACCAAATTAGCGATAGCAGTTTTTGGAGCAGCAGTATTTCTGGCCGGGTGCGAGGATCCGGCTGCAAACAAACCGAAAGCAACAGTGACAAATTCCGCGACACCGATAGCAAATGCGTCGGCAAGTCCGGCAGCAAGTCCTTCGTCCGTAGCGGTCAAGGGAGACGCCCTTACTATTGATCCGGAAAATTCGAAGGTGTTGTTTGTCGGTTCTAAAGTTTCCGGTAAGCACGACGGCGGATTTAAGAAATTTACCGGGACCATCGATCTGGTGAACGAGAAGCCTGAAGAAAGCAGCGTAACGGTAAAGATCGAAACGGCGTCGATCTTTACAGACGCGGACGGGCTTACCGACCACTTGATGAAACCGGACTTCTTTGATGCGGAAACGTACCCGACGGCAACCTTTACTTCGACGAAGATCGTACCGGATGCCGCAAGGGGAGCCGGGAATTATATCGTTACCGGAGATCTGGAGCTTCGCGGCCAGAAAAAATCGATCACTTTTCCGGCGGAGATCAAGGTAGAAGCCGACGCAGTCGCAGTAACGGCGGATTTTTCCATCAATCGAAAAGATTTCGGCATGGCATATGCGGGTAAAGCAGATGACCTGATCCGTGATGATGTGGTCGTAAAATTGGAATTGAAAACACCACGCAAAAAGTAACATAAGATTCCCGCAGTTTTCAGCCGCCTTTGTCTTCCTGTCTTTGTGGAGGCTGCGAGCTGCGGGAACGATCGGCAGGTAAAAAAGATGCGAGCATATGAAATAACAGAATTCGGGATCGACGGGTTGAAGATCAATGACCAAGAAGTGCCGGAGCCGCGATTTGGCGAAGTACTAGTTAAATTCAGCGCGTTCTCCGTGAATTTCCGCGACCTAATGACCGTTCGCGGCGACTACAATAAACGGATGCGGTTGCCGGTGACGCCATTTTCTGATGGAGCGGGCGAGGTGGCAGCGGTTGGTGAGGGCGTTGAAAGATGGGTGGTCGGCGATCGTGTAATGCCCATTTTTATGCAAGGCTGGGCGGAAGGGGCAATAGACGCGGAAAAATCCAAAACCGCATTGGGCGGCGGGCAAAGGTGGCAAGGTGTTCTGCGTGAATACGGAACTTTCAGCCAGGACGGCTTAGTGAGCATTCCATCGCACCTTTCGTTCGAAGAAGCGGCGACGCTGCCGTGTGCGGCGGTGACGGCTTGGCATGCCTTGTTTGACGCCGGCAGGCTTCAGGCAGGGGAAACGGTGCTGACGCTTGGAACCGGAGGTGTCTCTACTTTTGCCACACAGTTTGCTGTTATGGCGGGAGCAAAGGTCATCGCGACCTCGAGCAGCGATGAAAAGCTGGAAAAGGTGCGCTCTTTGGGAGCGGCCGAAACGATCAACTATCGGAATATACCCGAATGGGACTCGGCGGTAGCGACACTGACGGGCGGAGTCGGCGTTGACCATGTGGTCGAGGTCGGCGGGCCGGGGACGATCGGGCGCTCTCTGAAAGCTGTCAAAACGGGTGGGCATGTTGCCGTTATAGGCGTTTTGGACACCGGCGAAAGTGATTTTTCACCAATGCCGATCCTTATGCGGTCACTGCGTCTGACCGGCATCTATGTCGGCTCGCGAAAGATGTTCGAAGATATGAACGCAGCTATTTCCCACGCGAAGCTGAGGCCGGTTGTTGATAGTATCTTCGATTTCGAAGACGCCCGCGACGCTTTGCGCTACATGGAAAAAGCATCACATTTCGGCAAGATCGTGATCAAGATCTGAGAAAATGAGCAAATTGTTTGAAAAATTGAAGATCAGGGACGTGGCCTTTCGCAATCGTCTGTGGATATCGCCGATGTGTCAGTATTCGAGTGTCGATGGGATGCCGACCGATTGGCATCTCGTCCATTTGGGGAGCAGGGCGGTTGGCGGGGCAGGGCTAGTGATCGTCGAGGCGACCGCCGTAGTTCCGGAAGGACGCATATCGCCGGCCGATTCGGGCATTTGGTCAGAAGAACATGCTCAGGCATTTGCACGGATCACAGCGTTCATCAAGCAGCAGGGAGCGGTCGCGGCAATCCAGATCGCACATGCCGGACGCAAGGCATCGACAGCTGTTCCATGGCTGGGCAGCGGCGCGGTCTTGCCGACAGATGGCGGCTGGCAGGTCGTGGGGCCTTCGGACAAAGCATTTGCTCCGGATTTTCCTGAGCCGCAGGCGATGACGCATCAGCAAATAGAGCAAACCGTCGCGGCTTTTCAGATGGCGGCGCGGCGTGCTGTAAATGCGGGTTTCGAGGTTGTGGAGATACATTCAGCCCATGGGTATCTGCTGCACGAATTTCTCTCACCTCTTTCGAATGACCGGGCGGACGAGTTTGGCGGTGATCTGGAAAACAGAATGCGATTTCCGTTAATGGTGGCCGAAGCTGTTCGAAAGGAGGTGCCGGAAACGCTGCCGGTGTTTGTCAGGATCTCTGCGACGGATTGGGTCGAAGGCGGTTGGGACGTGGGCCAATCGGTGCAATATGCTTTACGGCTCCGTGAACTCGGTATAGATCTTATCGATACGTCAACCGGCGGAAATGTTCCGCGAGCGGAGATACCTGTGGGACCAGGATATCAAGTGAGATTTGCCCGCGAGATCAGGGAAAAAGCCGGTATCAAAACCGGTGCGGTGGGGCTGATCACAGAACCGTTACAAGCAGAGCAGATCATCGCCGAAGGCTCGGCGGATGCAGTTCTGATAGCTCGTGAATCGCTCCGTGATCCGTTTTTCCCCTTCAAGGCGGCCCGGGAATTAGGCGGCTCGGTCGATGTGCCGAAACAATATTTAAGAGCGATAGAGATCTGATAAAAGGAGTATGATATGCCAGATGTGTTTTCGATCCCATATTCGGTTCTCGATCTTGCACCGGTGACCGAGGGCGGGACGATCGAGCGATCATTCAGCAATACGCTGGAACTGGCCCAACTTGCGGAAAGCTTGGGTTATCGTCGATTTTGGCTGGCCGAACATCATAATATGCCGGGCATCGCGAGTGCCGCAACATCGGTCGTGATAGGTCATGTGGCCGCGGGAACAAAGTCCATTAGAGTAGGTGCGGGCGGCATAATGCTGCCGAATCATGCGCCAATGGTGATCGCCGAACAGTTCGGCACGCTGGAAGCATTGTTTCCCGGACGCATAGATCTTGGTTTGGGACGCGCTCCCGGCAGCGATCGGCGGACGGCACATGCTCTGCGGCGCACATTAGAAACGAACGGTGACGATTTCCCCGAATTGCTTACCGAGCTACGGTACTTTTTAAACGATCCGGTCAATGGCCAACCAGTGATCGCCGTACCCGGAAATGGATCAAAAGTTCCGATCTGGCTGCTCGGCTCAAGCGGATTTTCGGCCCAATTGGCTGGACGGCTTGGTTTGCCTTTCGCCTTTGCGGCCCACTTTTCTCCGGAAAATACATTGCCGGCCCTCGAACTTTATCGCCGCAATTTTCAACCGTCCGCCGAGTTGAGCAAGCCATACGCAATGGTCGCGATCAATGTCTATGCAGCGGAAACCGACGAAGAAGCGGCCTTTCATGCTACATCGCAATATCAGTCTTTCATTGCTCTCGTAAGAGGAAAGCCGGGCCGGATCAAGCCGCCGGTGAAGGATATGGACGGCGTCTGGACGCCCGAAGAGAAAGCCCTCGTGCAGCAGAGAATGGCCGGATCTATCATCGGCGGACCCGAATCTGTGCGGGATGGCCTGAAAGATCTCGTCGAACGTACGAATGCCGATGAGATCATGATAAATGGAATATTTTATGATCATGCGGCCCGCCTTCGCTCTTACGAAATAGTGGCGGACGTGTGGAACAGCAAAATGGAGGAACGGAGTTATGCAAACAAGAAAGCTGGGTGAATTGGAGGTTTCGGCGATCGGTTTAGGATGCATGGGGATGTCTGATTTCTACGCCGGACGCAACGACGAGGAATCGATAGCTACGATCCATCGAGCATTAGAGCTCGGCATCAATTTTCTGGATACCGCTGATATGTACGGTCCATTCAAGAATGAGGAATTGGTCGGAAAAGCGATCGCCGGTAAACGGGCAGAATATGTCATTGCGACCAAATTCGGTATCGTACGCGATCCGAATGACATATCGATCAGAGGCGTCAATGGGCGTCCGGAATATGTTCGTGAGGCGGCGGAGGCTAGTTTGAAACGGCTCGGCATCGACGAGATCGATCTTTATTATCAGCATCGAGTTGACCCGGAAACTCCGATCGAAGAAACGGTCGGGGCAATGTCGCGTTTGGTAGAAGAAGGAAAAGTGCGGTTCATAGGACTTTCAGAAGCCGGAGCAGAAACGCTTCGAAAGGCGAACTCGGTGCATAAGATAACTGCTTTGCAAAGCGAATACAGCCTGTGGACGCGCGATGTGGAGGGGAATGACGTGCTTGCCGTTTGTCGCGAATTGGGGATCGGTTTCGTAGCCTATTCGCCGCTCGGCCGCGGATTTCTCTCCGGAGAGATCAAAAGATTCGAAGATCTTGCAGAAGATGATTATCGGCGACATTCGCCGCGGTTTCAGGGCGAAAATTTTGCCAAAAACATTCAGCTAGTTCATCGGGTCGAGGAAATGGCGGCAGAAAAAGGTTTCACGGCTTCGCAATTGGCTTTAGCATGGGTCATGGCGCAGGGTGACGATATCGTTCCCATTCCCGGAACTAAACGACGCAAGTATCTGGAACAAAATGCGGCGGCGGCTAGTTTGGCATTGACACCGGTCGATATTGCCCGCTTGAATGAGGCATTTCCGCTTGACGCAGCCTCCGGAAGCCGTTATCCGGAAGCGATGATGTCTGCGGTCAACCGCTAGGTCGAAAAAAGGAAATAAATAGAGTCTGGATAGATCATTAGGGAGGAAATTATGGCAAAACGCAGTGCAACAGCAAATTGGTCGGGAGGATTGAAGGACGGGAAAGGGAGAATGGCGCTTGGCAGCGGCGCATTCGAAGGGAACTTTTCCTTTAATACCCGAATGGGCGATGAACCCGGAACGAACCCCGAGGAATTGATCGGAGCGGCTCTGGCCGGATGTTTTACAATGGCACTTTCCGCAACCTTGGAAAAAGGCGGCCACGTACCCGAAAAGATCGAAACGAGTGCAAAGGTCGATTTTGGCCCTGATGATGGCGGGTTTTCCATCAAATTCATCGAATTAGAAACGAACGCCAAGGTTGACGGTTTGACCGACGACGAATTTCAGAACATCGCAAAAGAGGTTAAAGCGGCCTGTCCGGTCAGCAAAGCGCTCTCCGTGCGTATCGATCTGACGGCTAATCTGGTAAAATAGCAACATACTTAGAATGCCAACATATTAATGAAAAGGGAGATTTTATGGCAAATTTTGCAAAAGTAGTAAGTGATAGGGATTTTGAGAATGACGTGCTCGGTTCATCGCAGCCGGTTCTGGTCGATTTTTGGGCGGAATGGTGCGGACCGTGCCGAATGATAGCTCCGTCGGTTGAGGCAGTTGCCGAAGAATATGACGGAAAAGCTTCGTTCTATAAAATGAATGTTGATGAGAATATGAACGTTCCGCAACGCTACGGCATTCGCGGCATTCCGACGCTCATCCTGTTCAAAGGCGGCGAAGAGCAGGAACGCATTGTCGGTGCGGTCTCTCGAGAAGCGATCGCCAAGGTTGTCGAAAAATACGTTTGATGTTTTATCAAACAGCGGAAAGGCTGTCGCTTTCGGCGACGGCCTTTTTTATTTGTTGAGTGCATTTTATGATTTAACAGCGATGTTATATCTTAAATCTTTTGGCTTTCAGATAAATCTCAGCGGCCCGGTTGTAACGACTTGCGAAAATACATCAAATTCATTTTGCTGATCCTATTTGCGGCATTCATTTTCTGGTTCTTTGGCCGCAACCTGGATTGGGAACACGTTAGCCAAAGCCTTCGGCGGGCAAATCCTTTCTATTTGAGTGCGGCGGTTTTGATAATCTGTCTCGGCTATCTGCTACGCGCAATCCGCTGGCAGGTGTTATTAAAGCCGATCACGGAATCGAGCTTGAAAGAGCTTTTCGCAACGACCACCGTCGGATTCGCTGCTATATTTTTGGTAGGCCGAGCGGCGGAGATCGTAAGGCCGATGTGGATACCGATGCGCGATCCGCGCGTACGGCCGAGCGCGGCCTTGGTCACATTGGGGCTTGAGAGGATCTTTGATCTTGCCGCTTTGGTATGTTTTTTTGCTGTCAATCTGTTGTGGTTCACACCGCCGCCGGGCCGCGAAGAAGATTTTAGATACGTTACATGGGCGGGTTATCTGATGCTGATCGGTGTGATCATCGGGTTTGCGGCCTTGTATGTCTATCACCGCAACAGCATCCGCATCATCGATTGGGCTGAACGGTCGCTGGATCGCAAGTATATTCCGGCCCGCGTCGCCAAGATCATAACGAGCATATTGAAGCAGTTGGCATCGGCGCTCGGCATTTTGACGGATTGGCGCGGCACGTTCTGGGTCGTTTTCTGGACCACGACGCTCTGGCTGGCGATCAGTATTCCGACCTGGCTCGTCCTGCTTGCTTTCGATATACCGATATCCTTTAGCGATTCGCTTTTCGTAATGGGCTTTGCCACGATCAGCTCCGTGGTGCCGACACCGGGCGGGGCCGCAGGTGCGTTTCATGCGGCGACTGCGGCAAGTTTGATATTCTTACGCCCCGAAACGCGGCACGAAGACGCGGCGGCGATGTCGATCGCGATGAATCTGGTCTATTTCGCGCCGGCGATCATCTTTGGTTTGTATTATTTCATTCACGGTGATATTAGTATTGAACGCTTTCGCAATCTTCTTTCCAGCGAAAATGCCGTGGAAGAGATCGAATCCGATTCTCCGAACACCGATCTGCCAACGGCTGTATAGAAAGTTTTTATGCTGTGTCCGTTTTGTACACATATCGAAGACAAGGTCGTAGATTCGCGCGAATCGAAAGATGGCGATTCGATCCGCCGCCGCCGCGAATGCCTTAATTGCGGTAAAAGATTCACTTCTTATGAACGCATCGAAGAAGTGCCTTATATGGTCGTCAAAAAAGATGGCCGGCGCGAGAGTTTTGAACGAGCGAAGATACTGGCCGGCCTATTGCGGGCGAGCGAGAAACGGCCGATATCGGTGAATCAGTTGGAAGGTATAGTCGATGAGGTCGAAAAAAACGTGCAGGATTCGCTTGACCGCGAACTGCCGACCGCCGAGATCGGCAAGATGATAATGCGGCGGCTGAAGTCGCTCGACAAGGTCGCCTACGTTCGTTTTGCTTCGGTCTATCTGGAATTTGAAGATGTTTCGGCTTTCATGGCGGAACTAAAAGATCTGGTTCGCAGCCGCGAGCGGGCATCAGTTCCGAAAAAGAAAAAGCGCGAAAAGAAATAGCCCGCCGACAGAAGCCTCTGATAGCCTTTGTTGCCTACTGCCCGCCATCGGTCTAAAATAAATAATATATGGTCAATATTGAAGATTTCCCCATCGGCATGCCTGAGGGGGATGCGGTCGAATCAATGATGCAGATACCGGAGGTGCTGCCCGCTTTGCCGCTGCGCGATATCGTTATCTATCCATTTATGATAGTGCCGCTATTTGTTTCGCGTGATAAATCGATCAAAGCGGTCGAAGAAGCCCTTAAAGATAACCGAATGATCGTGCTGGTATCGCAACGCGATCTGAACAAGGAGGATCCGGAACAAGACGACCTCTACACAATGGGTACGGTCGCGATCATCATGAGGATGCTTAAGCTTCCGGACGGGCGTGTGCGGATATTGATCCAAGGTCTTTCGCGTGTTGCGGTTAACGGGATCGATGCGAGCGGTGATCACGTGCGCGCGCGCGTTACGGCGGTTACAGAGCCTTTAGCCCCCGAAAACTCGCTGGAAGTTGAGGCACTCGTTCGAAACGTGCGCGGTTCGATGGAACGGGCCGCTTCGCTCGGCAAGAATATTTCACCGGAGGTTTTGGCGATCATCGCCAATCTCGACGATGCCGGAAGGCTCGCTGACCTTTCGGCTTCGAATTTGGAACTGAAGGTCGAAGATGCCCAGAGCGTACTTGATATCGCCGAACCCGTTGAGCGGCTCCGGCGGGTCAACGAACTTTTAAGTAAAGAGATCGATGTACTAACGGTGCAGCAAGAGATAAATACGCAAGCGAGAGCCGATATCGACCGTTCGCAGCGTGAATATTTTCTGCGACAACAGCTGAAGGCGATTCAGGCGGAATTAGGTGAAGGAAACGAATTATTTGAAGAGATAGAGGCATATCGGGATAAGATCTTGAAGGCAAAAATGCCTCCGGCGGCTGAAGAAGAATCTCTGCGGCAGCTGAAAAAGCTCGAACGGATGCACCCCGATACTGCCGAAACGGCTACGCTCCGCAATTGGTTGGACATTATGACCGAATTGCCGTGGGCAAAGGCGTCGAAAGACAATTTGAACCTGGGCAAAGCGGAAAAGATCCTTGACGAGGACCATTTCGGACTCGAGCGGGTTAAGGAACGTATCGTTGAATCTTTGGCTGTCCGCAAATTGATGGAAAGGCCCAAGGGTTCGATCCTGTGCCTAGTTGGGCCGCCGGGTGTGGGCAAAACCTCGCTGGGACGCTCTGTTGCACGGGCACTGAATCGTAAATTTGTGAGACTTTCGCTTGGCGGGCTGCATGACGAGGCAGAGATCCGAGGCCATCGCCGAACCTATGTCGGGGCGATGCCGGGCCGGATACTTCAGGCCATCCAGCAGGCGGGAACCAATAACCCGCTGATCATGCTGGACGAGATCGACAAGGTCGGGGCCGATTTTCGCGGTGACCCGAGTTCGGCACTTTTGGAGGTTCTCGACCCGGAACAGAACGCGGCTTTCCGGGATAATTACTTGGGCGTTACGTTCGATCTTTCGAATGTTATGTTCATGACAACGGCAAATGTTCTGGAAACGATACAGCCGGCATTGCGCGACCGCATGGAGATAATATCGCTCTCGGGCTATACGGAAGAAGAAAAGGTCGAGATCGCCCGGCGTCATTTGATCCCGAAACAGATCGAAGAGAATGGGCTGGAAAAAGGCGATGTTAAATTTGACCGCAAAGCCATCGCACGCATCATCAGCGAATATACACAGGAGGCCGGACTTCGGCAGTTTGAACGGGAGATCGGAAAGGTGGCCCGCAAGGTGGCGCGGCGAAAAGCGGAGGATCTGGAAAATTTTGTGCCGGTCCGGGTGAGCGCTGAAAATCTGAAAGATTTCCTGCGGACGCCGAAGATCTTTAACGAGGGTGCCTTGAAAAAGGACCAGATCGGGACGGTAACCGGACTGGCGTGGACCGCCGTCGGCGGCGATATCCTTTTCATTGAGGCGATCCGCACGAAAGGAAAGGGTAGTTTGCAGTTGACCGGTCAACTAGGCGAGGTGATGCAGGAATCGGCGCAGGCGGCATTTTCGTATGCTAAAGCCCGTTCCGCCGATCTCGGTATAAGCGAGGAAACGCTGGAAAATTACGACATTCACATACATCTGCCCGAGGGTGCGATACCGAAAGACGGGCCAAGCGCCGGGATAACGATGGCTACCGCACTGGTTTCAGTTCTTGCGCAACGTCCCGTGCGAAAGGATGTGGCAATGACCGGAGAGATCACTTTAAGGGGCAACGTGCTGCCGATCGGCGGAGTCAAAGAGAAACTATTGGCGGCAAGACGGGCGAAGCTGAAGACCGTTATTTTGCCGGAGCCGAATCGGCGTGACCTGGAGGACATGCCGAAAGAAGTTTTGGAGGATCTGAATTTCGTTTTCGTCGAAAATGTAAATCAGGTTTTTGAAGAAGCTTTGCGTTTGCCGCCGGCGACCGCTAAAGCCGCGAAACGCTAGCAAATACGGGAGATTTTTGACCGGCGTAGGCGTTTTATGGTATTTTATAGGTGGATTTTACCGGTACCGTCGCTTTTATGATGAAACATAGGAGCCCGGTAAAGCGTTTTATTTAAACGGCAGGAACGATGATTATCGCCCGGATATATAATATAAGATCAATGAATATAAGCATTTATAGATATTTTTGTGCATTAGCACTGATCGCCGGAGCCATATCAGCTTCGAGCTCATTTGTAGCGGCACAAACTGCGGAAATTGAAAATGCCCAAACGCGGATAAATAAGGTTTTGTTCGATTCGGGCAAATTATTTCGCGAGGGCATGACGGCGGTTAAGGAAAAACGTCCGTCAGATGCTGCACAAAATTTCAACAAGTCTGTTGAGGTATTTCTTTATTCGACGCTGAACATCCAGAAAGAGCAAAAACTGCAGGCATGCTATAACCAATTGATCGAAACGGTCTATCGCATCGAATTTCCGGCAGATAGTCAGTTGCCGCAGATACGCCAACTTTCTGCGACATGCAATTGGGGATGGAGCGAACAAGATTTCAAGACGGCGGATGAAGTAATGGCGATGGTGCGACCTTTGAACAAGCCGGCCGCCGATGCGGATAAAGCGATCGTCGCCTCCGCCGCAGGGGGCAATAATGCCGTTATTGCACCGGTTGGCTTCAATCAGCAGGGTTTCGAGCCTTCGCCTTTGGACGAGCTTTCAAAACTTGAACTTAACGCCGAAGAATTGCAGGTGGCGGATAACCCGGTTGCTCAGGCCCAGTATCAGTATATTCAATATGCGGTTGCGAACCGCTCGCTCGGATTTTCGTTTCAGGTTCATCCGATGATCCAGCAATATATCAACTACTATCGCGGCCGCGGCCGGACAACGATGGAAGTCGGGCTGTATCGTTCGGGAATGTTCATGCATTTTGCCCGCCGTATATTCCGCGAAGAAGGCGTTCCGGAAAATGTAGCGTGGTTGGGACAGGTAGAAAGTGCATGGAAACCGACCGCGATGTCATGGGCGGCAGCTTCGGGGCTGTGGCAATTCATTCCGGGAACCGGCTCACGTTATGGGCTTCGCCGAACGGCTCACGTTGATGAACGCAATAGTTTTGACGAAGCAACGAGAGCTTCGGCCCGATATCTGAAATTTCTGGCGAATCGCTACGGCGGCAATTGGGAACTAGCGATGGCAGCTTACAATTGCGGTGAAGGCAATGTTGACCGAGCCATTCGCCGAGCGGGTGTGGCTAACTACTGGGCGGCATATCCTTACTTGCCCAAGGAAACCCGCAACTATGTCCCGAATATACTTGCGACAATATTGATCGCGAACAGCCCGGCTCAGTATGGCTTCGGACATGTTCGTCCGGCGGCACCGTTGCGTTACGACCGTGTGCGCGTCCCGGCATCGACCAGCCTAAACTTGCTGGCTCAGGCGTCGGACACTACCGTTCAATACCTTCGTTATCTCAATCCGCATTTGCGAAGCAACATGACGCCGCCGGAACCGTATGTGATCAACATTCCGCCCGGAAAGGCAAATGACGTTGTGGCGGTTTTCCGTCGTGCTCCGGCATCGAAGCTCAACAATACGAATCTGGCAAAATCCGTGAATGGAGAAACGTGGCAAACGATATCGAACCGAACGGGCGTCAGCATTTCAGATCTGATGGCCGCTAACCCGGGAATGAAGGATCCGCGCGGCAAGGTGTTCGTTCCGGTCAGCGGAAACAATGTTCAGGCGACGACATATTCGCGTCCGACGAACACGGCTTCTACTACCACCGCTCCGGCTGCCAAGATCGTCAAGGCCCAGGCTGGAGATACGGTACAAAAGCTTGCTGCTAGGCATGGGGCGAATCCGGTAGAAGTTGCAAAATATAATGGGTTGCTGCCGAATTCGGTTTTGCGTTCGGGACGTGAGATCAAGCTTCCGGTCAAATAGGCCGGGCTTTTCGTCACCGACAAGACCGCCGGGAGAAAGGAAGTATGGCATATCTGTTGCAGTGCAACCTATTATAGGAGGTTGTGTATGCAAGACGAACAGAAATTTCCTGACCCGGACGTGAACGATCACGACCCTGATATTGATAACGGAGGAGTTCCGGAACCAAGGCGGGACATTGACGGGAATCCGATACGAACTCCGGAAGGCGACCCGGATCCGTCACCAGATCCTTTCCCGGTCATCGATCCGACTGTGGAAAAGGAATTGCCGGGCGAAAATGAACCGGTCGAATAACCCGGCAGCTAATTACTAAACGTTGCCCGGCCGGAAGACGGGCGTTCGGAGGTAACCATTATGGCTGGAATTACGAAATGTCGTCATGCGCCGTGCACCTGCACGGTAGCGGAAGAGAATACATATTGTTCAGATCATTGCAAAGACGCCGCAGATCAGGACATCATCGAGATCAAATGTGATTGCGGCGATGCAAGTTGCAGCTAGTAGCATGCGAACAGGAGAAGCCCGGTCAACGCCGGGCTTTTATTTTTGGCTTTTTCTAGAAGGCTGATAAAATTCTGAAATTATCTGTTAAGCTACCTAGCAAAGGAGATTCGGCATGTTCTGTAAAAACACAATTCTTTTATCTATATTATTCGCCGCATTGGCGGGCTCGATCTTTGGCGGCGAACGATATGATCTGCGTTCGGGGCTTTCGATCGAGTTGCCCAATATGCCGATCAGGGAAGACGCAGAGAATGTCTGCCGGCAATTTGCCAAGGAGCGATACTTGGCGACCGACGGAGCAACGATCTACGACATTGCGATCGTCTATAAAAGACAAGGTGCGATCCCGGGAGGCGTATGTTCGCGGATACAGATATTCGATCAACAGACCATGACCGACGAAATGGAGGCTTTTCGCGGCCAACAAAAGGATGGTATAAATCCGTCGGCCACGCGGTGGCAAGGGTTTGAGTCGATACGCTATGACGCCGCAGACCGGTCTCGCATCTATATTACTCAATGGGAAAAGGACAGATGGATCGAGATCGGCGTTTTTTCGCGCACCGAAACGGCTCCGCAGTTGGATAAATTTTTGGCAACTTTGGAACTCGGTGGCAAGAGCGGAAAGGACGTTGGCGATGGAGCGGAGTTTTTAGCGGTCGATGCTAATGCCCAGCTTCCGGGCTATTCAGAAGGCCGGAACGAAGGCATAAGGTTCATCCATAAGCCGCGTGCAAGATACACAGAGAAGGCTCGACGTAAAAATACCCAAGGAAGCGTGCGCTTGAAGGTTATGCTTTTAGCGAACGGAACGGTAGGCGAGATAAGTCCGGTCAATGAACTTCCCAATGGGCTGACCGAAAACGCCGTTGCCTCAGCGAGGAGACTTGTCTTTTTACCGAAGATCGTCAATGGGCGACCGGTTGCCTCAGCGGTAACTCTCGAGTACGGATTCAGCCTTTACTGACACGTTACGATTTTTTCCTTTTCTGTTTTGCGGCTTTTTCCTCCGCTTGATAGCAGGAAATGCGTTTGGATAGGGTATTGCGATGAATACCGAGCCGGTCGGCCGTTTTGGAAAGATGTTCGTCGTGTCGATCAAGAGCCTTTTGAATATAGAGTTTTTCGAATTCAGCTAAAGCCTCGGCAAGCAGTATTTGCCCGTCGAGCATGTCATCGACCAACCCCTCTATTCGGTCTTTAAGCTTCATCGGTCTTCTGAGATATCCTTGCCTGTAAGCCGCCGCAGAGCCTCTCGATAACGGTCGTTGGTCGCCGCGATCACATCCTGTGGCAAGGTTGGAGCCGGCGGTTGTTTGTTCCATTCCAAAGTTTCCAGGTAGTCGCGGACGAATTGTTTATCAAACGAAGCCTGAGCGTGCCCCGGTTCATAACTCTCGGATTCCCAAAATCGGGAAGAATCAGGGGTCAAAACCTCGTCGATCAAAATAATGTTTCCACTTCGGTCCGTGCCGAATTCGAATTTAGTATCAGCGATGATGATGCCTTTTGACAAAGCGAATTCCGCGGCGGCGTTATAGATATCGAGGCTCGTTTTCCGTAGATATTCGGCGGTTTCAAGACCGACGATAGCAACAAATTGCTGCCAATCGATGTTTTCATCGTGGCCCGTGGCGGCTTTCGTTGCCGGTGTGAATATGGGCTGGGGAAGTTTGTCACATTGCCTCAATCCGGCCGGCAATTCGTGGCCGCAGACAGTCCCGGTCGCCTGGTAATCTTTCCATCCGGAACCTTCCAAATACCCGCGGACGACGCATTCAACGGCGAAGACAACTGTTTTCTTCACTAGAGCTGAACGGCCGCGGAGTTCCGCGTGCGATCTGACTGCCGCCGGCATTTCATCCAGATCGATGGTTAGCAGATGATTGGCAGTGATATCGATCAATCTTTTAAACCAGAACGCTGACATAGTAGTCAGTATCGATCCCTTTTGCGGGATCGGTGTCGGCAATATACAGTCGAATGCGGAGATGCGGTCGGTTGCAACCAACAACAACGTCTCGTCTGAGATCTGATAAACGTCGCGTACCTTTCCCCTGTGTAAAAGTGAAAGCCCCTCCAGCGAGGTTCCTGAAAGTGTGGTGGTCGCGTCCATGCTATTAAAATTGGCGGAAAAATTGTTGATTTAGCTTAACTTTATTATGAAAACCAATTTGCGTAAAGTGCGGCATCGCAGTATTTCTTTCTCTTGTTTCAAGGATAAATAAATTTTAACATTCGCCAAAAAATGTTGTATTCGCGGAGGTAATAATTATATAATGATGGCGAACGGCTTGTTCGTCGAGATCGACAGGCGTTCATCATTCCACTAAATAGACGCTTTAAGGCGTTCCCGCAGCTATGTCACAAATTTGGCGTATTTCTTCGCAGATCTTCTATATTGCATTTTTCATAACTGGAGGCTTCCTTACCGCAAGAGCCCAAGCCGGCGATGCCGAAGGCAGCGGATCGCTTTGGTTCTACGCTCTCCTCGCGGGTGTTGTTGTGGTCGTGATGGCCGCCGCCGCACTACTGTTTCGAAACAGATCGAACAATGGAACTGAAACTAAGCAAAAGCATCAACTGCCAACCGCGGCAATGCGAACTTCTGCAGCTCGTTCACACAAAGTAGCGACCGACATCAATCTGGAGGCGGCCTATCAACACAGCAGTCCGATAATAACGGCTAACACGGCCGGGCAAGAAGATGTCGTGAAAAAATATCGCAATACACAGCTTTTCGGATTGTTGCCCGTTAGTTCGTTCCTTTCGATCAGGCCGCCCCATCAGCTCTCCGATCTTCCTTACCATGACGATGTTGCCCTGCTTGCCGCTATTGACCAAGTCGGTGACGAAACCGAGGAAGAGGAGGAAGTGCGTGAATTGGCGATGCGTATTTTGGCGGCGTTTCGAACAGCGAATTCTGTAACGGCACTAAGCCATACGGCTCTTTACGACATCTCGGCCCATCTGCGAGCAAAAGCGGTGTTGGTGCTTTCGGATTTCGACCATGGATCCGTCTTTGAAACATTGGTTATCGCCGGCTCTGACCCTAGCAAAGAAGTAAGGGCGGCTGCGGCCCGCGGACTATTCAAGATCACCTTTGACCGAGCCGATGCCTGGGCGAGGATCGTCGGAAATCAAGACGATCTGCGAAGAAACCTTGCGGCGAAGGCGGCTGTAGAGGCGGGCCTCGTGGACCGTTCATTCGAGCGGCTTGTTCATCTTGATTCACGCATCGCTTACGAAGCTTTTGTTTTGATCATGCTGTTGATAAAGGCGCAAGAGACAGATCATATTTTCATGGCGATGAAGGAAAGCAAAGACGAGAATGTTAAGCTCGCTATCGTCCATGCGATCAATGTGGCCGGCGATGAGCGAGCCATCGAAAGGTTGGCCGAATTTGCGATGAATGAAGAGCTTTCTGCAGAAGTCAGGCGTAAAGCCGAAGCGGTCGGCGAACGATATGCCGCGGCAACCGTTTGACTGGGCGATTCTTTGAGAAAGGGCAAAATTGCGGTATTATTTACCTATGCAATTTCGTCTCATTTCTGAAAATCAGCCAAAGGGCGATCAACCCGCGGCCATTGCTGAACTCGTAAAGGGCATCAACGAAGGGGCAAAAGATCAAGTATTGTTGGGGATCACAGGCAGCGGCAAAACATTTACGATAGCCAATCTTATCGAGCAAACACAGCGTCCGACATTGGTTTTGGCTCACAATAAAACGCTGGCCGCCCAACTCTATCAAGAATTTAAGACATTCTTCCCGGAAAACGCCGTTGAATATTTTGTCTCCTATTACGACTATTACCAGCCTGAAGCTTACGTTCCTGCGTCCGACCTTTATATCGAAAAGGAATCGACGGTCAATGAAGAGATAGACCGGCTGCGGCTTCATTCTACGCGGTCACTTTTCGAACGCCGAGATGTGATTGTCGTCGCTTCGGTTTCATGTATCTACGGCCTTGGCGATCCGGACGCATATTTCAATATGCTTATGTTCGTTGAGCCGGGAATGAAGATCTCACGCGAAGACCTGATCAAACGTTTGGTCGAGCTGCAGTATGAACGCGTCAATATTGATTTTGACCGCGGCGTTTTTCGAGTTCGCGGCGATGTCGTTGAGATCTTTCCGAGCTACCAGGATCAGGCATACCGAATCGAATTTTGGGGCGATGAGATCGAGGGGATCTACACGATCGATCCGCTATTGGGCGAGGTATTGACCAAGCATGAAACTCGTCTGCCGATCTATCCAAAAACACACTATGTAATGTCAAAACCGGTGATCAAGCGTGCGGTTCAGACCATTCGTGCCGAATTGGAGGAACATGAAAAGTTTTTGATCGAAGACGGCAAAATAGTAGAGGCACAGCGGCTGCACCAGCGGACAATGTACGACCTTGAAATGATAAAGGAAATGGGCTTTTGCCGCGGCATTGAGAATTATTCCCGCCACCTGACGGGAAAAGCCCCGGGCGAACCGCCGCCGACGCTGCTCGATTATCTGCCAAAGGATGCCTTGATGGTGATCGACGAATCGCACCAATCGATACCGCAGCTGCGGGCCATGTTCAAGGGAGATCAATCGCGAAAAGGCACGCTGGTTGAATACGGCTTTCGTCTGCCGAGTGCGAAAGACAATCGACCGTTGAATTTTGATGAATTTGAGAAGCGGATCGGACAGACAATATACGTTTCCGCGACGCCGGGCGATTATGAATTGGAAAGAACGCAAGGGGAAGTGGTCGAACAGATCATAAGGCCGACGGGATTGCTTGACCCGATCGTGGAAGTGCGTCCGGTAAAAGGTCAGATCGATGACCTGCTCGAAGAATGCCGGGTTCGGGCAGAAAGGAATGAGCGAGTGCTCGTCACCACACTTACCAAAAAAATGGCGGAGAGCCTGACGGAGTATTTTTTGGAAGTGGGCGTGAAAGTTAATTATTTGCATAGCGAAATATTGACGCTCGAGCGGATCAAGATCCTTCGCGATCTGCGCCGCGGCGAATTTGATGTGCTGGTTGGCATCAATTTGCTGCGCGAAGGGCTTGATCTGCCGGAAGTTTCGCTGGTGGCAATACTCGACGCTGATAAAGAAGGTTTTCTCCGCTCGGAACGCTCCCTGATCCAAACGATGGGACGTGCTGCCCGCAATGCGGACGGCAAAGCGATACTATATGCCGATAAGATCACCGATTCGATGGAAAGGGCAATATCCGAAACACAGCGTCGCCGCAAGCTGCAGCAGGACTATAACGAAGAACAGGGAATCGTCCCGCAGACGATCGTCAAGGCGATCGATGCGACCTTGGTGACGGCCTATGAAGCAGACTATTTCAAAGTGCCTTTAGAGCTTGACGCGATCGAAGAGTATTCGCCGCGAAAATTGAAAGATACTATCCAACAGCTTGAGATCGATATGCGTAAAGCGGCCAAGGATATGAAATTCGAACAAGCTGCCGAGATCAGAGATAAATTGAAGTATCTGCGTGAAAGAGAGCTTGAATATCGGTGATTTGCAGGTGCCGGTGATTAGGCGGATAAATGTCTATAAGATAAAATTTTAGAAACGAAGCGATCGCCGGATCGGCTTTTCTAAAAATGCAGATAAAAACTCAACCAGACGAGCTGGCCGATTATTTGACCGATGCCAGTAATATGCCGGGCGGAAATGCGGCTCAGCTGTTCTTGCCTGAAACCGAACAGGACGTTATCGACGCCGTTCGCGAAGCATACCAAAATTCGACGCCCATTACGGTGACGGCAGGCCGAACCGGAACGGTCGGCGGGGCGATACCTTTCGGCGGTGTGCTGATATCGACCGAAAGACTCAGCAAGATAGAATCTATCGACGAAGAAGCGCTGTGTGCTCGGGTTCAGCCTGGCGTTGTGCTGGGCGATCTGCAAAAGGCCGTTGAAGAAAAGGGGCTTTTTTATCCTCCCGACCCGACGGAATGGAGCTGTCAGATCGGCGGAACCATAGCGACCAACGCCTCGGGTGCGAGAAGCTTTAAGTATGGTTCGACGCGGAATTTTGTTCGCTCGCTGCGGGTAGTTTTGGCAGATGGTGAAACGCTCGGCCTGACTCGCGGTGAGTTCGTTGCCAACGGCCCGACCATCGAATTGACTACCGAACAGGGTACGCGGATCGTTGCCAAGATCCCTTCGTATATGCGTCCTAGGGTTCGTAAAAATGTCGCCGGTTATTATAATCAGGCACCGCTGGATGCGGTCGATCTTTTCATCGGCAGCGAAGGAACCCTTGGTATTGTCACGCAGGCAGAATTGGAGCTTCTTAAAAAGCCGGCCGGGTTCTTCAGCGGTATTGTGTTTTTCCGAGATGAGAAAGATATTTTAAAATTGGTAGATGCCGCCCGCGAAAGGTCTTTTCGAACCCGCGAAAGCGAAGGCGGCGATATCGATGCTACACTGCTCGAATATTTCGACGCCAATTCTCTGAAGTTCATATCTGAAAAATTTCCCGAAACGCCGAAGGATGCTGTGGGTGCGATATTTTTTGAACAGGAAACGACAGAGGCGGATGAGGATCATTTGCTGGAGCAATGGAACGAAATGCTAGAAACCGGCGGTGCGGACCTAGACCGTTCATGGTTTACGACCACCGAACAAGATCGGGAAAAGATGCGGGCTTTTCGCCATGCTTTGCCCGTTGCGGTCAACGAACGCGTGGTGCGTAACAAACAAAAAAAGATCGGGACGGATATGGCCGTTCCGGACGACAAATTCCCGGCGTTTCTCCGATTTTATAAGGAGATACTTGATGGGAGCGGCCTTGAATATGTGATCTTCGGTCATATCGGCGACGATCATCTGCACGCAAATATGTTGCCCCGAAATGCCGAAGAAGCGGAAAAAGCTCGCCATGTCTATGGCCGGTGTATCGCTCAGGCAATAATGCTCGGCGGGACTATATCTGCCGAACATGGTATCGGCAAACTTAAAAGCCGCTATTTGAATGTAATGATGGGTGAACGATATTTAAATGAAATGGCGGAACTCAAACGGGCTTTCGACCCGCAAGGACTGCTTGGCCGCGGCAATATGTTTGATGCAAAACTGATGGGAGACGCAAAATGATAAAGGCTATACTTTTCGATTTTAACGGTGTGATAATCAACGATGAGCCGATCCAGATGGAGATCTATACGGAGATACTGAAAGACGAAGGCATCGAATTGAGCGAAAGCGATTATTACGCCTCGCTCGGAATGGATGACAGAACCTTCGTTTCGGCGGCTTATCAGCGGGCAGGCAAGACATTGGAAGGCAACAAAGTGCTCGAATTGACCCAGAAGAAATCCGAAAAGTGGAGAGAAAGGATCGCGTCGGAACCGCCGATATTTGAAGGTGTCGAAAATTTTATCCGCAAATCGGCCCAAGATATGACGCTGGGAATTGTCAGTATGGCGCGATTGGAGGATATTGAATTCTTTCTGCAAACGGTAGGCTTGCGTGAACTTTTTGCGGTCATCGTTTCGGCGAATGACATCACAGCCTGCAAACCGGATCCGCAATGCTATCGCGAAGGTTTTCGGCTGATCGATGCATTCCGCACGGCGTCCGGCCATCCGCCGATCATCCATGGCGAATGTCTCGTGATCGAAGATGCCCCGCCGGGAGTGTTGGCAGCAAAGGCCAACGGCCTGCCGGTGCTTGGTGTAACGAACACTGTTTCAGACAGCGAACTGAGGGCCGCCGGTGCAGATAATGTGACCAAACGCTTGGACGATTGGATGCCGGAATCGGTCCGCCGGGCGTTTGCTTAATTCCAAATGTTAAAAGATCCGGGATATTGGATATTCGATCATGTTTTTGAGCCTGCCGAGATGATCGCCCTTGCGGAACTCATCTGTGGCGGCAAACGTGCGGGCAAAAGAAATTTGATGTCGCATTACGCGGTAAGGGAAGTGGCGAATAGTGACAAACTGCTCGATATTACTGAGAAGCTTGCCGGGAGACGTCTCACACCATATAAAGCTCCCTTGTTTGAAAAGACAGGCAAGGCAAATTGGCTTGTCGCATATCATCAAGACACTGCTCTGCCGATAAAAAGGGGACAGAAGGCGCAAGGATGGGGATCGCACTCGGTCAAGGGCGGGATCAACTTTGCTCATGCACCGGAAGCAGTGCTGTCGCAAATAATTGCCCTAAGAGTTCATATAGATCCTTCGACCGAACACAATGGGCCGCTGCGAGTGATCCCAAACTCTCATCGAAAGCTTTTGCTATCTGAAGCAGACCTTGGGTTAGTGTTAGACAAGATAAATGAGGTTACTTGCACGACATCTTCGGGCGGTGTGATCGCTATGAGTCCGCTTTTGCTGCATGCTTCGTCTAAATGCTCTGATGCAAAGCCGCGACGGGTTTTGCACATTGAATATGCACCGAAAATGAGCTTTGAAGATGGAATGGAATTGACAGAAGCTTAAAATCTGTCGAAAACTACCACTTATCGTTTCTGACCAGGTCTTCGAATGTATCACGCGACCGAACTAGCTCGGCTGAGCCGTCGGTGCGGATCAAGACTACGGCGGGCATTGGCCGTCCATTATATTCTGACATTTGAGCAAGTGAATAAGCTCCGCAATTGAGCAAAGCAAGCACCTCGCCGGGTTGGACGTCGGCCGGCAGCAGACGGTGTTCGGGCAGGCGTCCGAGGCCTTCGATATCAAAATAGACATCGCCGCCATCGCACAAAGGCCCGGCTACTTTATATTGTGAGTGGTGAGGTGCATCGGCCCTTTCTGCCGAAATGAGGTGGTAGTACCACTTATAGGTTTCCATCGACAGCAGAATATTGAAGCCCGCGTCCGTCAGCAGCCAGTTATCGATCTGCGGGGAATCAGACGAGGTGCTTTGGGCCGCAACCGGCCGCTGCTTGGCGTTTCGTACGGTCGTAAGACAAATTCCGGCATCTGAGATTACACTGCGTCCGGGTTCGAGCAGAAGAGTAAGTCCTTCTAGAAGCTCGGATGTTCCGTCGGCAACAGCCTTCGCTTTTACATCCTGCCAAGCCTGTTTGATCGCGGCCGCGGGTTCAAAATCAGCCTCAAACATGGCAAGCTGATCTTTTGGAAAAGCTTCGGCCAATGAACGGTCGCGAAGATAGTTAACGGGAAAGCCGCCGCCGAGATTGATGTGCTGAAGCCGAACGCCGCTTTCGTTGTAGATCTGAACAAGCGTTTCAAACATTTTCAGAAACGCGTCAGCATAGGGCGAGCCGTCCGGATTTTGCGAACCGATGTGCAGATGAATACCGCACAAGTTCAATTCGTTGGAATCTTTATGTTTTATAAATGCTGAAATCGCTTCGTCGGGCATCATCCCGAATTTTGAGGTGAGCAATGCCGTTTGCAGCCCGGAATGGGTTTTGCTTTCGATCTCCGGCACCAAGCGGAGACTGACGTTCGCGGTTTTGCCAAGCCGTTTTGCTGTTTCGCTGATAAGGGAGAGTTCGTACAGCGAATCGACCTGGATGGCGTAGATACCGGCTTCGACCGCCATTTCAATTTCCCAAACCTCTTTGCTGGTGCCGTTAAAAATGATCTGTTCGCCGGCGAACCCGATCTTTAACGCTTTCCAGAGTTCACCTCCGGAATTTACTTCAAGGTCACCGCCCGCATCCTTTACGGCACGCAAAATGGCCATGTTCGATAAAGCTTTGGCGGCGTAACAAAGCTTCAATGGAGCGTCAATGACGGATGCTACGCTCCGCAGACGCTCAAGATTGCGGCGAATGCGGTCTTCGCTGAAAACGAATAGCGGTGTGCCGTATCGGCCGGCCAGATCCACCGTGTCAACACCGTCAAGGAATAGTCTGCCGTTGTTGACAGAGAGAAAATTGTCGATCTCCCAAGCTTGAGCCATAGGTCACTTTTGAACAATGATGCCGTCGCCGCGTTTATGGAGTCCCGGGAGCGATATCGGCAGCCGGCCGGAAATGCCGATCTTTCCGGTCAAGGCCAGAGCCGACGCTCGCTGCAGGCTGGTCATGTCTCCGTAAGCAACGAGATAGGTCTTTAGCTCCGGAAAGCTGCTTAGAACATAAGGATTGCCGAAGCTGATGCCGATGACGGTCTTTCCGGACGCGAGAGCCTCACGCAAAATAGCGGCACCAGCGTCAGGAACGCCGACACTGTTCTTGGCACCGGAGCGTACGCGGCCGTACAAACCGACCACAACAACATCGGCTTCCATCGCCGCCTTACGCGCCGCTGCGGCTTGTTCTGCTGTGGAATTGTCCTGTAGATATCCGGTGTCGAAACGCAACCCGACGGAGCGCAAGGTGCCGACGAGGGTGTTCATCGTGGAAGGCCCATCGAATCCGTTTGAAAAACCAAGCACTGCCAATTTTCGATCGGGTCGAAGCGGGAAAGCACCTGATTCACTGCGCACTAATGTGATCGCCTTTTCCGCGACCTCGTTGGTCAGATCGCGAACGTCGTCGCCGGCGATCGAAGTATCCATCCGGTCAATGTTCGTGATCTTTTCTTTTTCAAGGCCGACCTCATACTTCCAGGCAAGCTGCCGTGTGACAGAATCGTCAAGTTTTTGAATTGGGATGCGGCCGGAAGCGACGGCGGCCTTTAACCCCCGCAGCATCGCATCGACATTCGCAGGTTTTTCAAGTATGTCGGTCCCGGCCAAAAACGCCCGCACACCTGCCTCTTCCTGGTCGAAATAAAGCGTAAGGCCGCTCATGCTCATCGCATCCGAAACGATCAAACCCTTGAAACCCATATCGCGACGCAGTATATCCGTTTGGACCTTTGCTGAAAGGGTGGCGGGAATTGTTGCCTTTTGTGAGACTATCTCCGCTCCCTCTTCCGCATCTCCGCCTTGGTAAACTTTAAGCGGCTTGATCTCTTCTCCATCGATCTGCGGCAGAGCAATGTGAGCGATCATAATGGAACCAACGCCGGCCTCTACTGCCTGGCGAAAAGGCGGAAGCTCGGTCTTTTCCAAACTCTCGCGAGAATGGTCGATGATCGGAAGTCCGCGGTGCGAATCGACGGCCGTATCGCCGTGGCCGGGAAAATGTTTCGCGGTGGCGATCACGCGTTGACTTTGAACGCCCGTGATGAAAGCATTTCCGAAACGGGCAACATCGTTCGGGTCTTCGCCGAAGCTGCGGACGTTGATGACGGGATTATCTGCATTGTTGTTTACATCCAAAACCGGTGCATAAACGTGGAAGATCCCCATTGCCCGAGCTTCCCGCCCGGTCACGACACCGATCCGGCGGGCATATTCGGGTTCGCCGGTCGCCGCAACAGCCATTGCCCAGGGAAAATTTACTGCGTCTTGAAAACGCATTCCGATGCCTGTCTCCGCGTCGAGCGACATTAGCAGAGGGATCTTTGCGGAGGCTTGGAGCCGGTTCGCGAGAATGGTCGTTTCATACATCGGAGCTCCGAAAAATATTATTCCTCCGATCTTGTTCTCGACCACATCACGCTCGAGAGTTTTATAAAATTCGCTATCGCGGTTGGCAAAGCGGGCATTGACGCCGATGTGTACAAGCTGGCCGACCTTTTCCTCGACGGACATTTTCGAAACCTGTTTCCGGGCCCATTTCCAAGCCTTTTCCGAAGGTTTGAGGTCCGACGAATACTTCTGATCGCGGGCCGGGAGCGCGGCCGCCGGCAAGAGCAGATTCAGAACCAATAACGATACTGTAAAAAAATCAATTAGTACTTTCATTGTCGATCTTAACGGGAGAAATGATGCTTGCCAATGCGGCAACTGAAAGAGTTACAAGGCTGCCTATCAACGCATACCAAGGCCACGCGATCACCGGTCCGGCAAGTATTTTATTGGCGGCGAGCAAAATATAGAGCATCAGCAAACTGCTGACGATCATCCCGGCAAGGGCGTGTCGTTCGCGGGCACGTTTAAGAAACGTTCCTACCAAGAAGACACCGAGTATTGGGCCATTTATCAAAGAGGCTACGGACAAAGCAAGGCCAAGTGCCGATTCGCCGGAACTGATAAACGCGATAGCGATCGCAACCTGTATCACACCGACGATCACCGTCAACCAGCCCGAAAGTTTAAGCAGATGGCGGTCTGTCACATTGCGGGCAAAAGGTTTATAAAGATCGTTGATCGCCGTTGCCGCAATGGAATTTAGCGACGACGATAGCGCGGCGGCAAAGATGGCCGCAACAACCAGCCCGGAAAGGCCGGGAGGCATATGCTTAGTTATGAAATCGGGAAATACTTGATCGCCTTTGGCAAAAGGAAAAGTGGCCGGAATACCGCTTCCCGCGACGCCGGCTTGCGCATACTCCGGCAGTTTGTAAGGTGCATAAAAGGCAAACAAAAGAACGCCGATAAACAGAAAGCCGATGAATTGGCCCAGCACGACGGCGCCGCTCGTCAGCAATGCCGTCGAGGCGGACGCGGGTTTATTTGTACAAAGGTATCGCTGTACCAGATATTGATCGGTGCCGTGCGTTGACATCGTCAAAAAACAACCTCCGATCAGACCACCCCAAAAGGTATAGGTTTTGGCCAGATCAAAGCTGAAATCGAAAAGTTTGAACTTGTTGTATTCTTCGCCGAGGGACGTGACGGCCGCAACGCCGCCATCGATATTATTTAACAATACGACGGCCGCGGCGATCGCTCCGCCGATATATATTACTAATTGTACGACCTCGATCCAGATCACTGCTTCCATACCGCCGTAGAAAGTGAAAACTATCATTACGATGCCGAGTAGGATGATCGAGCCGATCGTAACGGTAACCGGATCGACGCTTGGGTCAAATGCCGAATAGACGGCCGCGAGAACGATCGCGGTCAAAAGCAGCCTGATGCCGTCGGCAATGTTTCGCATAATGACGAACAGCCCCGAAGCAAGCATTTTTACACGTTGGCCAAAACGATCGCCTAAGAGCTGATAGACAGTTTGCAGATCACCTTTGAAATAGAGCGGAATGAACAATATAGAAATGACAATGCGGCCAAGCATATAGCCGAACACCAGCTGAAGAAATTCGAAATTTCCCCCTTTTGCAAAGGCGACACCCGGCACGGAAACAAAGGTGATCGTGCTTGTCTCAGTAGCCACGATCGACATCGAGATCGCCCACCACGGCACGCTGCGATCCCCGACAAAATAATCTTCAGTAGTTTCCTGTTTGCCGGAAAAAAGAATGCCGAAGATCGTAATGCCGATCAAATAGCCAAAAATTATTATCAGATCAATTGTTTGCATCGTTGATTGTAAATAGTAGTGTCGTCGGCGGTGCTGAATCAGCCGCCAAGTTTCTCAACGGAAGTCTCGATCACCCAATCATTTTGGATAAGCGTGTTCAAAGCCTCCTCGGCATCGGCCATTGTCCGGTACATAACGATCGCGACCCGGAGATCTCCGCCGGCCCGCTCCAGCAGCTCGATGGCGGCGGCTTCATCGATATCGGCTTCCGCCATCAATATCCTTCGCGAACGTTCCACAAGCTTTTCATTAGAGGCCTTGACGTTGGTCATTCGATTGCCCTTAACATACCCGAGACGGATCATAACGACGGTCGATATCATGTTTAGAACCAGCTTTTGGGCGGTACCTGACTTCATGCGAGTCGATCCGGTGATCGGTTCGGGGCCAACGAGTGGAACTATGGAAATTTCCGCCGCCCGGGTGATCGACGAATCAGGAACACAAGTAATGGCGGCCGTAAAACAACCGATATCGCGGGCATATTCGACAGCTCCGATCGTGTATGGGGTTCTTCCGGAGGCAGCTAGGCCGATCACGCAATCGCCTGCTGAGACCCCGCGTTCTCTAATATCTGTGATGCCTGCTTCGCGGTCGTCCTCGCTCGCTTCAGAAGCTCGGTAAAGAGCCGTGGGACCGCCGGCGATGATGCCTTGGATAAGTTCGTAAGAAACACCAAAGGTCGGCGGTATTTCAGAAGCGTCCAAAACGCCAAGTCTGCCGCTGGTGCCGGTACCAACATAAAAAAGCCGGCCGCCCTTGCTCAACCGCTCCACGATCTTATCGATCGCCGTCGCTATTTCGGGCAACACTCGCTGAACCGCGGCCGGGACCAGTTGGTCTTCATGGTTAAGAAGTATCAAAGCTTCGAATGTCGTTGCTTTGTCGATCAAGCGGGTGCGCGGATTTTCCTGTTCAGTGACCGGCAGCATGTTCATTTATCCTCAAAAGATCTTATTGCCATCAAGGCGGCCGCTTTGGCCGGCTGTACGGCGGGCTCTGTTAAAAAGGCTTTCGGAGCGACCCTGCGAATGCATTCGATCATGGGGTCGATCAGAATGCTCCCGGCTAGAAATACACTTCCAACGCAGCCGATTGGAAGTTTTTGGCCCGCCAAGCCGAGTTTGTGAATAACTGCGACGGCGGCCGTACCAAGCTCAAAGCCCGCATCTCTTAATATATCAGATGCGACCATATCGCCCTCATGTGCGGTTTCGACCACGGACCGAGCGAATCCGGCGATACGGGTATTGTCCACCAATGGCGAATAAATCGCGACTATCAGATTTTCCGGCCCCGACGCTCGGAAATATTCCGAGGCTCGGGAAGTAAGATCCGTTGTCGGACCGCGTCCGTCAGAAGCTTTCGCGACCGCATGGAGCGCATTTTGTGCAATGCCGACACCGCCGCCCTCGTCGCCGGCCAAAGGGCCCCATCCGCCGGAGATAGCCATCTGGCCCTCGGCGTTCCTTCCCAGACAGATCGAACCGGTTCCGGCAATGACGACGATGCCGGGTTTGCCCTGCGTTGTGGCGTAAAGTGCGATCTCTGCGTCAGTTACAACTTCGACATTCCGGACGTTAAGCCGTGCGGTAAAGCTTTCACGAACACGCTGTCGCAGGTCTGCTCGACGAACGCCGGCAAGGCCGAGCGTTGCAGCGAAAATATCTCCGCGAGAAAGTCCGTTGCCGTCACAAGCCTGGACGGTCGCCTTAAGAATGTTAGCAACGGCTGTTTCGACGCCGACGCGCAAGGGGTTTGAAGGCCCGGCAAAACCTTCGCCTTTCACTTCTCCTGCGGTATTTGTCAAAAGTACGTGGGTCTTTGTGCCGCCGCCGTCCACACCGAGATAAAGGCGATGAGACCTTTCAGAACGTCTAGTGCTACGCGGAATAGTTGCCATTTCTAAAATTTATAGAAAAAACGCAAAATTTATTTTCGAGCAAACTTGACATATAATCAAATTTAACAGATTTTATGTATTCAATAAGTTTATTTGATGCGGAGCCGATACCGCAGGAGCGTGGACGCGACTCATCGCAAGAGCGGAAGAACAACACTACTTGATATGGAAATTCGTCAGCTAAAAGCCTTTCTGGCAATCGCCGAGGCCAAAACGTTCACAGCGGGAGCTCGCCGTGTCAATGTAACGCAAGCAGCGATCTCAATGCAGATCCGCCAGCTTGAAGAAGAGGTTGGGTTGCCGCTTTTTACGCGGACGCCGCGTCGTGTGATATTGACAGAAGCGGGCGAGTATCTGCTGGAGAGAGCTCGAAAGATACTTCGCGAGCACGATTCGGCCATTGCCGAGATCGCTGAGGTGGCCGGAGCAGAACACGGACGTCTGCGGATCGGCTCGGCGTCCGGCACCTTTGCGATGAAACAACTGCCGGATATTCTCGGCAAACTAGGAAAAAAATTTCCAAAGGCGGAATTGACCGTAGTTTCCGGCCACAGCCAAGGGCTGGTCGATAGAATGATGCATGGCGAGATCGACTCGGCTTTCGTTTCATTGCCGGTGGACAATTTGAATATCAGTACCGAATCGCTTTTTAGCGATGAGATCGTTGCCATAGCGCACCCTTCGCACCCGCTCGCGAAAGAAAAATTCATTTCAGCCGCAACCTTGGCTGGAGAAAAGCTTATTCTCGGAGAACGCGGCGGCAATACCCGTCGGATGATCGACGATTTTTTTGCGGCGGCAAATGTGCGGCCGAATATCACGATGGAATTGACCCGCAGCGAAGCGATCACGAACATGGTCGAACAGAACCTTGGGGTTGGAATGGCCGGTGCCAAGACCGCAGCTCGAGAGATCCGCGAAGGCCGGTTGATATCTTGGTTGATCGAAGGTGCCGAGATCAAATGGGAGCTCGGGCTGGCGCGGCTGCGCGGAGGACATTTTTCGCCATTAGGAAAAGAATTCGTAAGGCTCTGCAAGGAAAGTTTTGTTGAGCGGGAAAAGGAACTCAGATCAAAGAAATAATAAGCAGAATGAAAATTTTTCTTAACCGTATATCATTGCTCGTTTGTCTTTTGATGATGGCTGCGGCGGCATTAGCCCAAGCGCCATCGGCTGCGGGTCCGCAGAAGCCTGCAATGGCCCAGGCAAAGCTAAAGCAGATAGATGCTTTGGTCGAGGCCGATATTGCAGCCAAAAAACTGCCCGGAGCCGTCGTTCTTATCGGTCATCAGGGCAAGATCGTGTATCGGAAAGCCTACGGCGATCGCTCGCTTGTGCCGACCGCTGAGCCAATGACGCCCGAGACCGTTTTCGATGTCGCTTCGCTAACCAAGCCGGTCGCGACTGCCACTTCGATAATGACACTCGCCGAACAAGGTAAACTTAGGCTGAACGATACGATAGGAAAATTCATTTCTGACATCGACGACGCGGAAGCGAAAAAGGTCACGATCCAACAACTGCTGACACACACTTCCGGTTATCGACCGGATTTTGATCTAGGCGAAAAATGGACCGGTCGTGAAGGAATGCTGAACGCTCTAAAAAAGGAGCGGCTGCGAGCTGCGCCGGGTACGAAGTTCGTTTATTCGGACATTGGGTTCATTGTGCTAGGTGAGATCATCGAAAGAGTCAGCGGTAAACCCGTCGATGTCTTTTCGAAAGAATGGATGAACGCACTGAAAATGGACAATTCCGGATTTTTTCGCGTTCGGCCCGCCTCCACCCAAAATGTCGCACCGACCGAGAACGTTCGTGGCCAAAACAGCTATCTCGGCTCGAAATTCGAGGGGCCGGGCGGCGAAGAGATCTTGCGCGGGCAGGTTCACGATCCGACGGCGTTCCGTATGAGCGGAGTTGCCGGACACGCCGGGCTTTTTTCTAACGCCGATGATCTGGCACGTTATTGTCAGATGATCCTGAACGGCGGTTCGGCAGACGGTAAAGAGATACTTTCGCCTTCGACCGTAGCCAGAATGACAACTCCGTTCGTAGTTTCCGAAAGCGGGGACACACGCGGACTCGGTTGGGACATGCGAACGGCTTTTTCGTCGAATCGCGGCGAATTCTTTCCGCTCGGGTCTTTCGGACATACCGGTTTCACCGGCACATCTATTTGGATAGACCGCCTTTCGCAGACATTTGTCATCTTTCTATCCAATCGTGTTCATCCGGATGGAAAAGGCGACGTGACCGCTCTGCGTGCGCGAATAGCGACGATCGCCGCCGCCGCGCTTATAAGCTCTCCGTTGGATCTCTTTCGGTCAGCCGAAAGTGTTTATGCTTCGCAGGTAGCTTCGCAGATCCCGGCCTTCATCGAAAACAAGCACGCGGCCGAAAGATCAAAGCAGATCGCTGATCCCAAAAATGCAACAGTATTGAATGGGATCGATGTGCTGGAAAAAGATGGCTTTAAGCAACTGGAAGGGAAGCGTATCGGATTGGTCACAAATCACACCGGACGCAATTTGACCGGAAGATCGACGATCGATGTGCTTTTTGAGGCAAAGAATCTAAAGCTGGTGGCGTTATTTGCTCCTGAACATGGAATTCGGGGCGAACTTGATACCGAGAAGATAGATGACAGCAAGGACGAAAAGACGGGGTTGCCAGTCTATTCGCTCTATAAAGACGGCATGAGGCGGCCGAAACCTGAACAGTTAAAGGATCTTGACGCTATCGTCTATGACATCCAAGATATCGGGGCCCGGTTCTATACCTATACTGCAACATTGAAAAATGTGATGGAAGAAGCCGCAAAATTGGACTTACCAATTTATGCGCTGGACCGGCCGAATCCGATCAATGGTGTTACCGTCGAAGGCCCATTGGCGGACGAAGACAAACTTGCTTTTATCGCGGCCCATACAATACCGGTGCGCTACGGCCTCACGATCGGTGAATTGGGCCGGATGATGAACGCAGAACGGAAGATAAATGCCAAATTGACCGTGATAGAAATGGAAAATTGGTCGCGCTCGATGTGGTTCGATGAAGCTGGCCAAAGCTGGACCAATCCTTCGCCCAATATGCGAAGTCTAACGCAGGCAACGCTATATCCGGGTATCGGATTGCTGGAAACGACGAATGTTTCGGTCGGCCGCGGAACGGATACACCATTTGAAGTGGTCGGAGCTCCATGGATAAACGGGCGGGAGATCGCCCAGTACCTGAACGGAAGGGGCCTAAAAGGCGTCCGTTTCGTGCCGATCTCGTTCAAACCGAATGCGTCCGTTTTCAAAGACGAATTGCTGCAGGGAATAAATATCATCATTACCGACCGCTCCGCGTTCGATTCGGTGGATGCCGGGATCGAAATCGCTTGTGCACTGAAGAAATTGTATCCCAAGGCATGGCAGACGGAGCGTTACGGCCGTCTGTTGGTGAACGGAAAAGTATTAACGATGGTGCAGCAAGGAAGTACGCCGGCAGAAATAAAGGCTGCCTGGCAGCAGGGCCTCGCCGCCTTTGAGCAGAGACGTCGCGAGTTTCTGCTTTACAAATAGTTGGCAATCGGTTAAATATAGATTCTCTTTCGCGGTAAATTCAGATTACCTAAATGTTTTTTTTGGATGAGATCATCATCCACTAATTGCGTGAAAAACGATAAGTAAAATTTAAGCTGTTCGCGAAGTGCATAAAATGTGCTTATGAACTGTCTTTGGAGGATTAGATGATTAAGGCAAAACGACACATATTTTCTCGATATTTGTTAGCGTGGTGCGTGGTGCTGGCGGGTGTGGCTGCTGTTTACGGACAAACGGTCAGCGGAACCCTGAGAGGAGCCGTCACCGATTCGAACGGAGCGACCGTGCCGAACGCGACCATCTTGATACGTAACACGGAAACGGGTTTGGAACGAACGATCGTTACCAGCAGCAACGGCGGCTACAATCTGCCATTTCTTCCGATCGGGCCTTACACGGTCGAAGCCTCCAGAACCGATTTTAACAAGGTCATTCGAGAGAACGTATTGATCCGGCTTAACGAAACGACAGTCGTCAATTTCAAACTTGATCCGACCGTTTCAGGAGAAGTAACCATTACGGATGAGGTTCCGCTGATCAACAGTACGGATGCCCAGATCGCCGGTTCGCTTACGCGCGACCAGATCGAAGAACGTCCGGTTGCCAACCAAGGAAATTTTTTGACTTTGGCTGAGACGTTTACCGGGTTTCAGGAAAATCCGACGAGCGGACAAAACAATCCGACATTGTCTTCGGGTTCGTCGATCAATTTCAACGGAACCGGTTCGCGCGGAGCGACCTTTCAGATAAACGGGGTCAACAATGACGATTCTTCAGAAAATCAAAATCGACAAGGGGCTTCGCTGGCGACCGTAAAACAGTTTCAGGTGATCACGAATAACTTTACGGCGGAATTTGGCCGCGGTTTCGGAGCGGTCGTACTGGTCCAAACTTTGTCGGGCACGAACAAATTCAAGGGAAGCGCATATTGGTTTCACAACAACAGCGACCTTAACGCAAAATCGTTCTTGGCACACGGCAAAAAGCCCGTCAACAGACGCAACCAATTCGGCGGCGTGGTCGGATTTCCGCTCGTTCGCAACAAACTTTTCGGATTTTTGAGTTTTGACCGCACCTACAGTTCGGGATCAAATACGTATATCCGCGATGTGCCGCTGCCATACGAACGAAATCCTGCCAATTGGTTCACGGCCCCGGGTGCCGCTACTTTTGACACCCCCGCAAATCGGGCTTTTATCCAATCCGTGTTCGATCGTTTTCCGACCTTTCTCGTCCCGAACAGCTCGTTAAGCGCTCGCGGGTATATCGGCGAACAGGGGTTTGATTTTCCCGACGAAGATTATTCCGGCCGGCTTGATTGGAATGCGACTTCAAAGGACACGGTGTTTGCCCGCTGGCAATATACCCGGCAGATCCGCCGCGGCGACGACGTCATCCTCGGTGAACGTGCCGGTCAGAACAACAAGCAGCAGAATTTTGGGTTGAACTGGACGCATATGTTCACCCCGTCGGTCGTCGGAGAATTTCGATATGGCCTTGGACTGCGGACAACTCTGGTCAATATCGAGGCCGGCAATGATACTCCGGTCATGCGATTTCAAAATCCGCATGCGGTGACCGGTGCATCGATCATCGGAAATGCCGGAGCTTATCCGATCCAGAGATATCAAACAGATAACCAAATAGTCTATAACTTGTCGATCGCGGCCGGCGGCAACCATTTTCTGAAGATGGGAACTGACATTCGCCGCCAAAACCTTAATGATTTTGCGGATAATTTTTCTCGCGGTTTTTACACCTTCAACGGTACGTGTGACGGCTTGCAGTTTAGAGACCCGAACACGACAAACCTTTCCGGTTGGCAGGCTCTCATAAACGGTTGTGTAACGACGTACCAGAAGGGTTACGGGCCGTTCTTTCTGGAAAATAGGTTAGGTGAATCAAATTTCTATTTTGAAGATAACTGGAAGATCCGTTCGAATTTAACGTTCAATCTAGGAGCTCGATATGAATACGTTCAGGCTCCGCGCGAAGCCGAGGACCGGGTGGACTATATGTATTCGGACGATAAGAATAATATCGAACCGCGTATCGGGTTCGCATACAGCCCTAACTGGACATCCGGGTTTATGCATCGGCTTTTTGGGGATGCGGGCGACAGCTCGATACGGGGCGGATACGGGATCTTCGACGGAAGAATATTTCAATCTGTATTTTCACAATCGGGAGCGACGCTTCGCTTTAATCCGCCGAACGCTTTCTTTTACAACAATACAGGTGTGACCAGTACGGTTTTCAGCCCGCGCAACCTTACTGATCCGACCAACGGTTTTATCTTTACACCGGGGCCGCAAACGACGCGCCACTCGATAACGATCGTCGATCCCGGCTTGCAGATGCCCTACACCCAGCAATGGAACCTGACCTTTGAAAGACAGTTGCCGTGGACGAGTGCGATGCGCATCAGCTATACCGGAAATCGCGGCATTGGCTTGTTGAAATTTGCACTCGACAATCTGCCGGTACATGATCCTGTCAACGGCGTTTTAGTAGCAAATCACCCAAACAATCCGGCGGCGCTTCGCGGCCAGGTGATCCGGCTTGCAGCAGACGCCTTCTGTGCGGGCACCACCGCAGCGACGGTGACAACAGCATGTCCGGTACCGGTCCCGATCGGTGCTTTGGAATACAGTCGAATCGTGCCGCGAGTCAACGAACGGCGGCCTGATCCGCGATACGGAACAAACACGGTCGTCAGCAATGGTGCTTGGAGCTACTATAACGGGCTGCAAATGGAATGGACCAAACGTCTGAGCCACGGCCTTAGCTTTCAGGCTGCATACACATGGAGCAAAGCGATCGACACAATTCCGAAGCGTCAGCACTCGGAGCCGGCGACAGCAACCAAAATGGAAATAAAGCAAAGGATTCGCGGGCTCTTTCCCGCTTCCATTCACCTCATCGATTTACCTTTTTCGGTACCTACCGCCTGCCGTTCTTTGATAAAGAACGCGGAGCTCTCGGCCTATTGGGCGGTTGGCAGGTATCAACGGTATTTAGATGGGCCCATGGCACACCGGCAACGGTGACCGGGGCGGCTTTTGACCTGGATTTTGATGGTTTCGGCGAAACTCGGCCGATCTTGGTAGATCCTTCTGTGTTGGGAGCGAACCTGTCCAACCCGGAAACCTCGCAGGCATTGCTGCCGCAAAGCGCTTTTCGGGCGCCAAATGCCGCGGGCGATTGCTGTTATCTAGGCCGCAATACATTTTATATTGATGGCTTGCGAACGGTCGATCTGGCGTTTACGAAACGATTTGTAATGCCATGGGAAAATCACAGTATCAGCTTTAGGGCCGATATGTTCAATGCTTTTAACAAGGTACAATGGGGCTTTCCGAATTTGACCTATACCAGTTCCGATCTCGGAAAAATAACCACGCTTGCAAATTCCTATGCACCGAGGACGATACAGCTTTCGCTGCGTTACGCGTTCTAAGTTTCCAGCGTGATCCGGCGGCTTGTTGACGATAATTTCGACAAGCCGCCCGGCTGGCACCCGGTCAGCACTTTTCGGCATTGTTTTTGCCTAAATAAAAGCATTGTCAGGCCGTCGATTGCGGCCATCGTTCACTTTTTTTAACGAAAGCATTTATTTTCAAAGGATTTCCCAAACTTGTGCAGAATGGGCTTGCTATAAGCAATAACGAAATTTTGGATAAAGCTCCAAAAATGCAAATTATTCTTATAGATTTTTGTGTAAAAATTCAATTTCTTGGAAAAGGAAGATAGTAATGAGAAAAAAAACTTGGAGTTCCATTTTATTTGCCCTGGCCTTATCAATTTGCCTGGGCAGCGTCGCGTTCGGACAGGAAATAACTGGTTCGATCGTGGGAACCGTGCGCGATTCTTCCGGAGCGGTGGTTCCGGGAGCGACGGTACAGATCATCGATTCGGACAAAGGCGGTATCGTGGTTCGTTCATTGACCACGAATAATTCAGGCGAATTTAGTGCACCGAATCTGCCTGTCAGCACTTATTCGGTCGCGGTTGAAGCTTCAAACTTTAAGAAGTCGGTGCAAACAGCGATCAAACTAGACGTTGGGCAACGTCGTTCGGTAGATATCGCAATGGAAACCGGCGGTGTAGAAGAAACGGTGACGGTCGAAGCAGACCCGATCGCTGTTGATCTGCACTCTGCAACCAGCGGTACGCTGATCAGCGGCGACCAGGTTCGCGAATTGCCCATCAATAACAGAAACTTTGTTCAGCTCGTCACGCTTGCTCCGGGAGTTTCCAACAACCTTTCAGATCAGGTCTATGTCGGAACCGTTAATCCGGACGGACAGGCCAATACTGTTAACATCTCTGTAAACGGTGCTCGAAGCAGCCAAAATACTTTCACCGTTGATGGTGCCGATGTGACGGACCGCGGTTCGAATCTCACAATTCAGGCATATCCCAGCGTGGACTCCATCGGAGAATTTAAGGTTTTGCGTTCATTGTTTCCGGCAGAATCAGGCAGATCCGGCGGCGGTCAGGTAAATGTGGTCACACGCAGCGGTACGGATGAATTTCACGGCAGTATGTTCGCATTTGTTAGAAACGATGTTTTCAACGCAAGCACATACTTCAATAACCAGACATTTCCGCTAGGACGTGATGACGACGGCAAGGCCCGCAAACCGCCCTTCAGATACAATAATTTTGGTTGGACAGTAGGCGGTCCGGTTTGGTTCTTAAGATTAGGCGAAGTAGAACCGGATGCAAGCGTTTTTGCCAAGGTTCCGCGTACATTCTTTTTCTTCTCGCAGGAGTTTCGCCGCGATATTCGATATCCTACGCTGGTTTCGACCGTGCCGGATGCTAGCTTGCGGCAAGGTGTTTTTCCGGTAGACATTTGTTTGCAGGCGACAACAACTACCTGTAACACGATCTTGCCGGCTGGTACGCCGCTGAGCAGCGTTGCAACTATCAACCCGGTTTCCCAGCAGTATTTGAATTACATTTACAATAATCTCCCGCTGCCGAACAATCCATCATCAGGACCCTACTCACTTGCCTATCCTGATCGAAATGTGGCCAAATTTCAGCAGGAGATCTTGAAATTTGATACCAGCCTGAATGATCGGCTTTCTTTCTCTTATCGCTTACAGCGTGATAAGATCCCGACGACGGACGTCAATGCTCTATTCTCCTCAGGCTCAAGCCTTCCGGGTGTTTCAGTTACTTCAACTGATTCGCCGGGGCGTACTCATACCGTCCAAGCAACGTATGTTGTTACACCGCGGGTAATCGTTGAAGCTCGCTACAATTTCGGCTACGGCGCGATCTTGAGCCACAGCATCGGTCTTAATGCACTGTCTAATTCGCCCATAACCCCGCCGCTCCCGTATCCTGTCACGCGTGATCGCGTACCTTCGATCTCGGGGTTGGGCTTTAACGGTGTCACCGGTTTTGGGCCGTATGACAATTTCTCATGGAAACAGAATGCGGCGGGCACGGTTTCGTGGATAACCGGCGGGCATACATTTAAATTTGGAGCGATTTTCTCCAAATACCGTAAGAACGAAAATGCACTGGCCGGCAACAATGAAGGGAATTACAGCGGATTTCTAACTCCGGGCGGTACGGCCAACGTTCTTGCACCGGGCGTGACCGGAACCTTGAACCAAAACCGCCAGCTGTGGGCTAATTTCTTGCTCGGCACTAATGCAACCTTTTCGCAGGCCAGCTTTGACTACACGGCAGACCTTCGGCAGATGACCTTCGAAGGTTTTGCTCAGGATGAATGGCGTGTTTCGCGCACATTGACTGCTTATGTTGGTGTTAGATATTCGTTCTTCGGTTCCCCTTGGGATAAAAATGGCCGATTGACGAACTTTGTTCCCGAACTTTGGGATGCAGCGGCGGCTCCTTTGGTCACCGGTGCAGGTAATAGAGTTGCTGCTGCAGGAAAGAATTTCTGCAACGGCCTCATCGCAAATACCAACAATTATCAGACCGGACCGGCAAATTTCAATTGTACTCCAACGCCGTCGCCGTGGGGTAAATTTGTCGTAGAAGCTCCTAAAACTGATTTCGCTCCGCGTATCGGATTTTCGTGGGATCCGTTTGGTAAAGGCACAACCGCTATTAGAACCGGCTATGGAATTTATCATGACCAGGTTTTGAACGGTACGCTGCTGCAGCAGATCGGGCTGAATCCGCCGTACCAGCAAACTTGTACGGTAACTGGCATTAACATAGCCAACCCCGTTCCAAGCGGTAACTGCGCCGTTGCGGCGTCAACATTAGCTCCAAATATCCGTGCCCTGCAGAGCGACTGGAAAACTCCTTATGTTCAACATTGGACATTGGATATTCAGCATCAGATATGGAAAAGAGCTAAGCTGTCAGTGGGTTATTATGGTTCGAAAGGTGTAAACCTCATCGGATCGACTGAACTCAACGAACTGCCGGCCGGCTACGCTATATCTTTGGGTGCCACGGCTTGTGCAGTAGGATCTTCGACAACGCCGACCGCTCCGTGTCAAGTTGCCGGTACTGCGTTCTTTTCATCGGCAGCAACCCGTATATTGGATCAAAAACGTCCCTATAGGGGATATCAGTCGATCAATATGATCGAAACTCGATATAATTCGGACTACCACAGCTTGCAAGTTTCCGGTGAACAAAGATTTTCACGCGGTTCGAGTTTGAACTTGGCCTACACCTGGTCAAAAAATTTGACGGATAGTCAATCAGATCGTTCGCATGCGCCTCAGAATACATACAACATTCGAGATGAATGGGGACGCGCTTTCTTTGATCGCAGACACATTCTTACGGTGAGCTACGATTATGAGATACCTTTCTTCAATGACTATAAAGGTGCCGCAGGCTTAATACTCGGCGGATGGCGTTTGCAGGGCATCGGAACTATCCAGACCGGTTTGCCATTTACCGCAACGACCTCAGCATTTGATGCTGCGGGCTTTGGGTTCATTCCGGCATTGGTCGCAGGAGCACGTCCGAACCAAACCTGTGATCCGAACGATGGAGCGGCAAATACACAGCAGCAATGGTTCAACACCAGCTGCTTTACCACCAATCCGCTTTCGAGTGCGACGAATATTGTAAATCAGCCAGGCAATGCCGGAAGAGGTACCATCTTTGGTCCCGGAACCAAGCGCGTTGACCTTACGCTGGCGAAGAATTTCAACTTCACTGAATCTCTCCGTCTTCAGCTAAGGGCTGAAACCTACAATATCTTCAATTGGACCAATTTTTCTACCATTATCACGAATGTCACCTCTGCCCAGTTTGGGCAGGCAACTGCAACTCGTGATCCGAGAACGTTCGCCTTTGGCGCTAAGTTCTACTGGTAAATTGAAATTTAGGTTTATTTACGCCCGCGTCTTTTTGGCGCGGGCATTTATTTTATACTAGAAGTTATGCAGCGTTTTTCGGGATTTATAGATGTGCACATTCACGGGGCGATGGGCGTGGATGTGAACGCCGCAGATGCAGATGGGCTCGTTGCCATTGCTCAATTTCTTGCTTCGCAAGGGGTGACCGCATGGGTGCCGACACTCGTGCCGGATTCTGACGAGAATTACGCTCGGGTCATCTCGCAGATCGATCGGCTGATGGAAGTGCAAACGGAAATGCCGATCGCTCAGGCCGTTGGCGTCCACTACGAAGGTGTTTTTGCGAATGAAAAGATGTGCGGGGCACTGCGGCCGGAGTTTTTCAAACAGTTCACCGGCACTGAACTCGACGAACTTCCAAGATTGCAAAAAGGCATTCACATGACGACCTTTGCCCCGGAGATCAGCGGCGGCGTCGAACTTACAAAAGAGCTGGTGCGTCAAGGGTGGATCGCTTCCATCGGCCACACGCGGGCGGATGTCGAGACATTGGATGCGGCATTTGCGGCCGGAGCGCGGCACCTGACACATTTTTTCAATGCGATGAGCGGCATTCATCACCGGGATGTAGGTGTCGCCGGCTGGGCATTGAGCAACGCGGGCGTGACCTTCGACATTATTGCCGACGGCGTTCATGTTGATCCGAGAATGGTGGAGATGGCTTGTCGCAGCAAGACCCCCGATAAAGTTACGCTTATCAGCGATTCCGTGGCACCGACCGGGTTGAGCGATGGGGATTTTGAACTGTGGGGCGAAACGGTTTCCGTGGTAAACGGCCGCACGAGGAACGAACGGGGCAGTATCGCCGGTTCGGTTATATCAATGCTTGATGCGGTAAAATTGATGCTTTCGCTCGGGTTTTCGATCGGCGAAGTGGCCGATATGGCCTGTCACAATCCGGCTCGCCTGCTCGGCATTCACGGCCAGTTGCCTCCGCTTGAGACAACGTTCATCGAGATCGATGAAAGCGGCGGCGTGATCGATGTCGTGATCAACGGGCAAAACGCAAAATGATAAAAGAGGATGCCCGCGAATGGGCACCCTCTTCTTTTTACAGGAGTGAGCTGTGGTCCTGCCGAAAGCTATTCGCTTTCCGGGGCTGGAGCCGCTCTTTCTTTTTTAAAGCGTTCAAACCGCCCTTTTCTTTTTTCCTTGAACGAGTTTTTCATTTCCTCTGCCTTGGCCTTTTGCTCCGGTGTCAGCAGGTTGTACATCTGGGATCGAACTCGCAGGCGTTCGACCGTAACCTGAGCCTCCACAGCGGCTTGTTCATTTGCCAAAGCGACTATCTGAGCCTCGTCAAAACCTCCGTTCGCTGTCAATTCGCGCATTTTGCTCCGATTTGCTTTGCTGGCCTCGCGAAGTGATGATGTCTTTTCGCGGCTGGCTGAAAAAAGAGCCTTTGCTTGTGTCTTTTGTTCGTCGGTCAATTCAAGGTGCTTGAACATTCGGCCGAATTCGCGGCCTTGGCGATCTTTGCCCGGTCCTCGATGTTTTGCATCATCGCCTTTTTGGGCGAAGATGAAGACCGATCCGGTTGTGATAATTGCTAACGCTAAAATTGCGATGATAGTTCTTTTCATTTTCGTCTCCATTCGTTTCTATATTTGTCCGGCCAATTTCGCCGGACTCGCAAACTTAGACGAACGATCTGGCCCCTTTCGTCGAAAAGATTTCGTCATATTCTGTAAAGAATTGTAAAAGTTGAAGTTGGCGGCGGATTTTTCGGTTAAACTTTTAACAGATATGACCAAGATCTTGATAATCGACGACGACGAAGAGCTGTGCGAACTAGTCTCGGAATATTTGAGTGTTGAGGGATTTACCAGCTCCGTGGTGCATGACGGAGAAAGCGGCTTGAGCGAAGCTTTGTCGGGCGACTATGAACTGGCGATCCTAGACGTGATGCTGCCGAAGATGAGCGGGTTTGACGTTTTGCGAAGTTTGCGTAAAAGTTCGGACCTGCCGGTGCTGATGCTTACAGCCCGCGGCGACGATATGGAACGCATTGTCGGATTAGAGATCGGAGCGGACGACTATCTGGCAAAGCCGTTCAATCCACGCGAACTCGTTGCACGCTTGCGGGCAATTTTACGACGCGTGTCGGTTGAAGAGGCGGAATCAGCCCCGGAAAAACTGGCAGTTGATGACCTTGAGGTGTCCGCTGCGGGACGTTCTGCGAAACTGGATGGCCGAGAGGTCGTTTTAACCTCGATCGAATTTGATCTGCTCAACTATCTGGTTCGTGAAGCAGGGAAGGTAGTAAAAAAAGAAGACATCAGTGAACATGTGCTTGAGCGAAGCCTTTCGCCCTATGACCGCAGTCTTGATATGCATATGAGCAATTTACGGAAAAAACTCGGCCCGCGTGCGGACGGAACCGAACGCATCAAAACGATCAGATCGGTCGGATATATATACACGCTGCAATGAATCTCTTCTTTAAGATATTTCTATGGTTTCTCGCCGCGGTCGGTCTATTGATCGGTACGATCATCTTTCTGACATGGTCGGTTCAAACGGAGCCTGTCGTCAGTCGTTGGCAAATAAGCGTTCGCAATCAAATGACGATATACGCGGACACCGCCGGTCAAATATACGAAAACGAAGGCGAAAACGGGTTGCGGGAGTTTCTCGGACGTATCAAAACGAGCACGACCGTGTCTGAGGCCGATATTTACGGACAAAATGGCAGAACGCTGATGGCCGATGTGGCGGACTCGTCGGCGTATTCGGAGTTGATCCGCAGTACGCTGGAAAGCGGCAATACGGAACTCGACAGCTCAGTCCCTGAAACGGCGTTGGCGGCAAAAAAGTTCATCCTCACCAATGGTGAAGCGTATGTTTTGGTTCTGAGATGGGACCGGCCGCAATCGCCTCCGTTTTTCGGCGAATCCAGACTTCGATATCTGCGGTTCGCGGGACTGCTGTTGACGGCGATAGTAGTTTGTTATGCGTTGGCGCTGTACATTTCGTCGCCGATCGAAAAGATACGGCTTGCCACCAGGCGATTGGCAGAAGGCGACCTTGATGCCCGCGTTGGTGAAAAGGTCGGCAATCGGCGGGATGAATTAGCCTATTTGGCTAAAGATTTTGATGTGATGGCAGAGAGGATCGGACAGTTGATAACATCACAGCAACGGCTGACCCGCGATGTTTCTCACGAACTGCGTTCACCTCTTGCCCGAATGAACGTGGCGTTAGAGATCGCCAAGAAGAAGACCAATGCGGAAACCGTTCCGATGATCGAACGGCTGGAAAGGGAAGCACAGCGGTTGAATGAAATGGTGTCGAGCCTGCTGACTTTGGCGGGGCTAGAGTCAGGTTCACAAGAATTTGAACGTACCCGAATAGATCTGAAAGAGTTGATCGAATATGTCGCGGAAGATGCCGATTTTGAGGCCCGTGCGAACGGGCGGTCAGTTCGCATAACGAACGCTGATGAATGCACTTTGATCGGCAGCGAAGGGCTTTTGCAGCGAGCGATCGAGAACGTGGTTCGGAACGCGGTCAAATACACTTCGGCAGGTACCGTAGTGGAAATATCCTTAAAATGCACTCGGTCTTTGGCATCGATACAAATAATTGATCATGGTGGCGGAGTGCCGGAAAATGAATTGGCTAACTTGTTTCGCCCATTCTATCGCGTCAGCGAATCGAGAGACCGCACCAGCGGAGGGATCGGCCTCGGCCTGGCGATCGCGGAACAGGCGATCAAAGTTCACAACGGCCGTATATCCGCCCGCAATCAAGGTGATGGATTGCTTGTAGAGCTCGATCTAAAGAAAAGCTGATCAGCCTCGGCGAGCGGCGATGAATGAGCGGATCGATAATAGAACGAACGCCAGACAGACGACCGCCATAGCTGTTTGAGCCATTACAGCCGGTGATGAAGCGATCTCGCCAAGCTTTGGGACGGCTCGTACCGCGGTGGCAATAAACCCTATTAGGGCTACCAGAACTGCTACATGCATAAGATGTTTTCGCAGCCCGTCTTTTGCTTTGGCGATGAACCCGAGCAATGTCAGCGCAATTCCGAAAAAGGCCGGTATGAGAGCGGTCATGCTGGCGTGGCCGGAAGAAATTCCATTGACGTAACCGACAATGCCGATAAGAATAAGGATGATCCCGCAAATAATAGATGTCGAAGGCATAATCTTGTTTGGCCGGCCGCAAAGGCTGAGACCTAATTGGTTTTACAAAGAATATTTTGGCTTACCTTTGCCCTAATGGCAAAGACGGCTACTTCTTATTTCCGCGCATCTTTTCGATCATTTCTGCGATCGAATCCTGTAGATGCTGCGTAACTTCAGCATAAACCTTTTCTCTGGCTGCCTCGGAACGTTCGATTTGGGCCGCCGATTTTTCTGCTGCCGGCGATCGGCTATCGCCTTCTGCTAGCTGCAGCGGCGCTGACACGACATCTTTCGCGTAAAATGCTTTTCCGAACGATATCTTTACCTTGGCGGGACGGATACGCCAAGACCGTCGAGGCCACGCCAGATAGAGGCCGTCCAGTGCCACCGGCAATATTGGAATATCGAGTTCCGAAGCCAAGATGGCCGCCCCCTTTTTAAAATTGTGTAATTCGCCGTCGTACCCCCGCTCGCCTTCGGGATAAATGTTAAGAACCTTTCCATGACGTAGGCCGATAGCGCTCGCTTTCATCGCTTTCATCAATTGGGTATCAGGGTCCACCGGCACGACATTCAACATTTTCGCCACCCATTTCATAAATCCGCTTTGGAAAAATTGACTGGCACCGACATGAAAGGTATTGCGAAAAACATCGAAAGTATAGTTCGAGGTAAGGACGAACGGGTCGAGAAAGCTCTGATGGTTCGGAGCAATTATGAATGGCCGTTTCATTGCTCTAAATTCTTCGATATTGGCGACCTCTAACCTAAAGAATATACGAGAAAAAAGATTAAAGAGCTTATAGACGCTGAACGCAAATGCAGAAAAGATCGGGCGGTCCTCTAAAATTCCTTTTACTTCGGGAAAGTCCGGTTCGGCTGAACGTACAATGCGCCCCCAATTCATATCAACCGAGACCTCTCCGTTCGCCGTTGACCCGCCGCCATGTTTTTGCACAAGGCCGATAGCATCCGCAACGGTGAGAGCCTGAGCTGCGTCGTCGCCATCAAACTCCGTATTGAAAGCAGATTCTAATGAAGCAAATACCTCGGCCCGGCCCAGCGAATCAAGCCCAAGATCTATTTCGAGATTGTTAGAAGGGTGTATCACCTCATCAGATTCAGAATTCTTTCGGATGGCGGCGACAACGGCCTTGCCGGCCGGAGTTTCGAGAAGTTCGCGTTCCTGAGCGGTCAGGGGCAGTTGTTTTGGCGGGGCATCCTGATCGGACAGTCCTTCGTTTTCGAGCTGTTTTTGCAGCTGAAAACGTTTTATTTTTCGCGTTGCGGTACGCGGCAGCGGCTCAGTGTGAATAACATAATTACGTACGCGCTGATATTCCGGAAGAGAGCGTCCGAGATTGTCCAGATCATATCGAATTGCCTCTTTCGAATTGGCGATGTTATTTGCTTTTAGATAGGCGAAATCCGGCACGACCACGGCAACGAGCTTTTCAGCCCCGCTATGATTGCCGGAGCTATCCTTCAGGCCGAGGATGGCAAGCTCTTCTACCAGCGGCGATTTTAGATAGTGGACTTCCAGATCTTCGGGATGAATATTTTTGCCGTTGGGAAGCACGATGACATCTTTCAGGCGGCCCACGATGAAAAGATGACCTTTTTTATCCAATGTCCCGAGATCCCCGGAACGGAACCAGCCATCTTCAGTAAATGCTTCTTCTGTGGCTTCCGGGTTCTTATAGTAGCCGGAAAACACCATTTTGCCGCGGATAAGAACCTCGCCGGCCCCTTCGTCATTCAATTCGCCGAGCTTGATCTCAGCGTAGTTAACTGCCGTACCGACAGAACCGACAACATTGTCTTCGAAACGCGTTGCGGTCACGGCGCCGCTGGTTTCCGTTAGGCCATATCCTTGAATGATGGTGAACCCGAGCGAATGATAATCCCGAGCAATTTTTTCGTCAAAACGTGAACCGGCCGAAACCGTAATATTGAGTTTTCCGCCGAACCCGTCGTGAACCTTTTTGAAGAATTTGCGGCCGAGGTTCAGACCGAATACATCCCGGAGAAAACCGTTTAGTTTAAGCAATCCGGCAAAAAGCGTCCGTACGGCGAAAGACTGTGCGGCAACTCCGTCAAATATCTTTTTATGAAATAGATACCACAAACGCGGCACACCGGTAAGAAGGGTTATTTGACCGGTTTCGAACGCACGCGTCAATTCGGCCGGTGCAAGTTCTTTGACATAGCAGATCTTGGCTCCGATACTGGCGACGACCCAAAGGTTCACGACCTGAGCAAAGACATGAAACAGCGGCAGAACGCTCAGCACCACCTCGTGCTCGGAAATGTTCATTACCTCTTGGCAGCCGCGAGACTCGTAGTAGATGTTCCCGTGTGTCAGAGGGACACCTTTAGGCGTCCCGGTCGTGCCAGATGTATAGATCAACACCGCCATATCATCCTCCTTGGCGGGTGTCGGCCGGCTGTCATATCCGTTCGGCCGAGCTGTCTGCTGCCATTCTGTGAAGATCCGGCGGTCATCTAAAACCGTTTGCTCTTTGTCCTGCTCCTTATCCTGTAAAACTACACAGGGAAGATCGCGGTCGAGTTTTTGAAACGCGTCAATGAAATCTTCGCCGACGAAGGCCAACTTGGCTTCCGAATTGTCGAGAAAATTTCGAATCGTTTCAATATCGCCATGCGGATCAATAGGGACACAGACTGCTCCTCGAAACAGGATCCCGAAATAGGCAATAGCCCAACGCGGGTGGTTTTCGCCGATCAGAGCCACGCGATCGCCGAAATCTATCTTTTCCTGTTCAAGTCGGTACGCTATGCTCCGAATTCGGTCGAGCATTTCGCCATAGGTGCAATCAGAACCCGAAACACCGATGGTTTCCATCGCCATTTTGTCCTTGTTTGCTTCGGCGGCGTCGATGATAAGCTGACAAAAAGAAACTGACATAAATCTTTTTTATTCGATCGGGTTGCTCAGGTGTTCAGCCAGAAAATTAGCTTGAGCTCTGATCTCGGGAATGGCAGTGCTCTCCCACAACGAACCTTTAAGAGCCGTGCCAAGCGTAAAAATTCTTTGCGGCGAATTGCCGTCAATATCGACCACCCGCCCGTCTGCATCGGCTTTGACCCCCATGCCGAGGTCGTCGGCCTGAAGATATCCACGCTTAAAGAGATTTTTCAAAAGCGGCGAACCGACACGGCGAAGGTCACTTTCAGAACCGATACAATTGATAAGTACATCACTGGTTAGTGAATGCTCATCGCCCAAAAAACTGTAGGTGGTTGTAAACTTTTCACCATCAAATTCGATATGTCTTATGCGGCCTTTTAAGATGCAGAGCTTCTTTTCGCGACGCATACGTTCGACCACCGCGGCGGCTTCGGCCGGCATGCGATGGCGGGCAACATTCCAATGGCGGCTTAAATGCTGCATGAAATATCGCTTTTCGGCCAACGGCAGATCCTTCCAGATCTGCTGGGTGTATGGCCGCAGACTATCGATCACGGCCCTCCAGTTTGAACCGGAGCTTTCGGCTTTCTTTATATGAGAACGGACCGTCGTCAGCAGATCGGTTATCCTGGACACTCCTTTGAGGTCTTCAAAAAAAGAAGGATAGGTGTGTCCGAGTTCGTGTACCGTCGGCAGCAAACCGCGCGTCGAAAGTGCGTAGATCGTTCCCTTTTGCCCGACCGCGTTGAAGTGCATGATCAGATCGACCATCGAAAGGCCCGTTCCGATAATAAGTATGTCGTCAGTGGTTTTGATGTCGGTGTACACCCTGCTCGACCATTGATCGCGGAAGTATTTGTCAGCCCCCGCATAGGCATTGTCCGCGGCGGTCGGGTCGGGCGGCAGAAAATTGCCGAAGGCAAGCACTACCGCGTCTGACGCAATAGTTCGGCCGGAGGCTAGCGTCACGACACCATTTTCGACGTCTATCGCCTCATCGCATATGACTTCAAGCTCGACACCCGGAGCCGCGGCGGCTTTTGTAGTTTCAAGCAATTCGGTCAAATATTGCCCGAAAACTCGCCTGGGAACAAATGTATGGTCATCTATGTCGCGGCCTTTCTTTTGCAGCCATTTGTAAAAATGGCCTATATCATCGGGAAAAGCTCCCATTTTGCCTGCCGGAACATTCAGTAAATGGGCCTCGTCCGGTGTGGAATAAGCGACGCCTTTCCCACATGCGTTGCGTTTTTCAACCAAAAATATTTTGAGCGGCCCGGCCGCGTTGCGGAGCAGATCGACCGCTGTCAAGGTGCCGGAAGCACCGCCGCCAATTATGGTTATGGTCTTTGGTTTATTGGTCAGAATGCCCCTCCGAAATGCGCACACAGCACGAACAAGATCGATCTCACGTGCGAATTGTTGGTTATTGTGGGTAAGTTTAGCTAAATTTAACTGTCAATGGCAAGAAACAAAATCGCTGTAAGATCAGAAAGGTTGTGTCGGTATGCGCATTTTAAGTGCGGCCGGAATCGATTCGAAAACGGCAGGCAGTCGGCCGGGAAGCTCGCCATCGGTCTCGATATGGATCATTTGTGTTGGATCAGCAGGGGCGGCTGTAATGCGTTTGGCCAACCGGGATCCGACCTCTTCGAGCCGAAGATGTGACCCTGTGTACAGCGTATAGGCGTTAAGGATCACACGAGCGGTTTTGATATCACCAATGTTCACCACATCCAACAGGCCGTCGTCAAGCTTAGCGTCCGGGGCGATCATCATCCCGCCCCCAAAATAGCGCGCATTGGCTACACAGAAATTAATGGTTTGTAAAGTGGTCTCTTTTTCTTCGTCGATGCCGATCCGAACGGTAAGCGATTCAAGTCCGACGACCTCCCGAAATGTCGAGAGAGCGAAGTTTGCGCGGCCGCGAACACTGGTTACAGGCAGCCAATCCAGAGCCTTGGTCGATTTCACGCGCTCGATGATCGATACCGCGAGACCGAAAGAACTGACATTAAGAAAATAGCGTTCCGCCGGCGACCCGTCAGACGCCGTAAACGAAACCTTTCCGACATCTATGTGTTTGGTCATGCCGTTGCGAAGGGCTCGTGCCGCTTCTCGCGGAGCATTGGCCAATCCTATCGTCCGCCGGAAATCGCCCCCGGTTCCGGAAGGCAGTACTGCCATTTCCGCGTCGGCTCCGCTTTCGATGATCCCATTGGCGACCTCATTGATCGTTCCGTCGCCGCCGCAGGCGATTATCAGCGGCCGACCCTGCAATGCGGCTTCGCGTGCAAGACGTCGGCCATCACCGGGACCGCGGGTGAAGGCAGCTTTGAAGGGCCCGAAATGGGCTCGCAGATCAGCCGCCGTACCGGCCCAATTCTCTCTCGTCGAGCCAGCCGCGGAGTGTGGATTTACGATGATCAAAGGAAGCGACATGAATTCGGGGCTGACCGTTCGGTTCGCCAAGTTCCATACTAATACATTCTGTCGCTTTTGGTTAAAGCGGCGATGAAAGGATCCTTGAATCCGCGGCCGGCCGTGTATTGGAATTTTGCCGGAGCTGCGGCCATGAACGCTTCGATGTCTTCGAGTTTACGCGGCAATGCCTTTGTCATCCATTCAACGCCCGATCTCGTCACCAGCATATCGTCTTCGATACGAACGCCGATATTTTTGTACCTTTCGAAAGCCGGGCGGATCTTCTCCTTGAACGCGGCCATTTGCGGTGTATTCGGCAGACCGTCGAACGTATCCGCCCGAATATATATTCCAGGTTCATTGGTAAAGACCATTCCGGGGGCAAGGGGCGTATTATAATCGCCAACGTCATGAACATTCATTCCCAGCCAATGTCCCAATCCGTGCATGAACCACAATCGCGATTGACCTGACTCCTTGTCAGTTATCAAACCCAGTTTGTACAGTCCGTCAGCGACGGCGCGATTGGCGGCTTCGCTAACGTCGGCGAACGTTGCTCCCGGTTTGGCTGCTTTGGCTGCTGCCTCTTGGGCGTCAAAAACGATACGGTAAATGTCGGCTTGTTCCTTGCTGAATTTGCCGTTTACCGGAAAGGTGCGAGTGACATCTGCGGTGTAATGATCATATTCCGCTCCGACATCCATTAGCAAAAGCTGGCCGGAAACGACCGGGCTTTGAGATTCGGTATAGTGAAGCGTTGTTGCATTTGGCCCGCAACCAACTATCGAGGCATAGCCCCAATAATCGGCATTGCGACGGCGGAAGGTGTATTCGACCTCTGCCTGCACTTGATATTCCCATTTCGCACGCCCGACCATCGCCATTGAACGCAGTTGAGCTTCGGTGGTAATGTCGATCGCATGCTGTAAAAGTTTTAATTCATAAGACGACTTTATCAACCGGAGCTCGTCGAAGATCGGACGAACATTCGTTACCTGGCGCGAAGGAACGGTATCGCGAAATTGCTTTTCTCGGGTCAACTCCGGAGCCATCGGGTCGCGATCACCTGGCGGTAACTGCAGAAATAGCGGACCGCTTGATGTTCGCAGCGTTTCGTTGCCGATCAACAGATCCTTTTTATCTTTGAGCGCCGAGAGAAGAGCATCGAACTGGTCGGCATCAGCGATACGCTTGATCCCGGAAATGCGAGTAGCGTCATCGTTCGAATACATCGAACCTTCCCATGTTTCTTTTCGCGGGTCCCGTTTCGGTATAAAAAGCGTCTCTTCCGTTTTACCGCCCGATCTAACTATCAGCAAGGCAGCATTCTTTTGCTTTAGCCCGGTCAAATAGTAAAGGTTATTCTCTTGGCGGTACATGAAATCAACGTCGCCGGCATAGTTCCGGGCTTCTGCGCTGAGCAAAACAAGCACCGCGTCGTCCGGAAGCCGTTTCGCAACTTCGGTGCGACGCCGGCCAAGTTCCGCTTGGCGTTCCGCATCTGAGAAAGCGGGGGCCGCCGGAGCGGTAAGGATGCTGCCGTCGGCAACTTGTGATAATACGGCGGCCGCGAATGCTGAAAGCACAAAAGCGATAAGAATGATCCAAACTATGATCTTTTTCATTGAACTACCTCGATCGAAATATCCTTTTTGGCTGTATTGCCGAAGAAGTCGGCCGCAAATACTCGCAGCGTGTATTCTCCGGAACTCATTTCGCCGAGGTTGATAAAACCCTCTTTGAAATAGCCGCCGTTGACCGTATTCGTGACCATGTAATTGAAAATGGTCTCTCCGGTCGCCCCGGAGTGGCTGCCTGTGGCATATGCCAACCTGACGGAATCGGCATCCGGATTGCGGTCAAAATTTATGGTCCAAACCGGTTCGAAAATTGCTTCGCCGCCGGGCTTTAACAGTTGATATCCAAGCTTAAAGACACCAAGCCGCCTGCGTTCAGGATTTCCGTCAACACGATCGTATGCTTTTGCGACGACGCTGACGGCACCGCCGACCTTTATACGTCCGCTATCCGAAACGGTTTCAATCGGCATTCCGCTTTGGCTCATGAGCGTTATCTTTTCGATGACCGGGGCGATCGTATCGACCACACCGGGAAGTTCCAAAGCGTTCAAAGCGTTCATTTCGTCGCCGCTCGGACCGGCGATAAGATGCACGTGATTCATGGCGTTAAGTGTGCCAATAGGTTCGCCGGCATTGAACTTTGCACCGCGTGGAACGCGAACCGAATCCATTGCAGATGAAAACTGAAAGCGATCGTCGCCAAAGGGCTTATTTCCCTGGTCGCGGCCCAGTCTTATGTGGATGTACCCGAGTTCGGGCATGCGGATAAGCTCGCGGAGCGTTCCGAAATTCTCGGCGGCGTTCGGCCGCAAAACCTTCTCGGTTCGTACAAAACGGGCAGTTTCGCCATACGCACCCGCGATGTCCAAGCCATTGTGGAACCATACCTGAGAATCACTATTTTCAAGTTTTCCGCGGATCTCACCGAGCGTGCCGGCGATGTCGCGTTTTGTGAGTGGCGGGTTGTAAGGCCAACGCCCCGGTTGGCGGAGGCGAAATTCCGCCGGGTCAACACGAGTGGGCAGTTCTATTACTTCTGCGGCCGGTTTAGATCTTTCGCTTTTTCCATTCGATACTTCGAATTGTCGAATGGATGCATTGTCGCCGTCGGCGGTGACAAGATAATCCGCACCAAAGACAAGACCCGAAAGACGATTGAACCGCGACCGGTGCGGACGGCCCTGTTCGAACCCGCGACGCTTCGCCGAAAGCGTTTCGACTATCGGAACCATTCGCGGCGAAATTATACGAACGGCATCGCCATCGGAAACTGCGATCTCATTGAGTTCGGAGACCGTAATAGCCGTGGGGCGAACAAACGCGGCTTCGTTCAACAGGCCGTCGGACAAGGATCGTTCGCCAGTTCCGGCAAGCGTCCAGACCTTTCCATCCTTCTCAATGACCCTAACCCGGCAATTCTCACTGTCGGCTACCAACACACGGCCGTCTGACCACGGTGCAACGCCGGTCGGGGTATCGAACTTTGCGGCCGCCCCATCAGCAAATCCCCGTTCGTTCCCGGCGATCGTTACGACCGAACCTTCGCGGATCGCTTTGATCTTGTCGTTATAGGTATCGGCAACGATGATCGTGCCGTCAGGCTGAACCGCGACTCCTATCGGGCCGTTAAATAATGCGGTACCGGCTGAGCCGTCGCGGTCGCCTCGCTGGCCCGGTGTACCGGCGACAACCGAAACACCACCGGATCGATCTATTGCCTTTATGGTATGAGAGCCGGTGTCCGCAACTATCAATCGGCCATCTGCGGTAAAAGCAATCGCAGAGGGCGTATCGAAACCACCGGCAAAAAGGGTCGGTTCGCCCGTGGGAGAGATACGGTAAACGCCATCGCGGATACCATCGGAAAAGAATATTTCGCCGTTAAAAATTGCGAGTCCGAACGGTTCGCTTCGCTGGTCGTGAAAAAGCAGCCTAGTCTTGTCAAAAACCGGCAATTTTTTTACATTTTCGCGAAATAATAGGAAGTATGCCCCCAAGCTGAAGATTGCGGCAGCGATCGCCGCCGTGAGCACCGCGACGAGCGTTCTCCGATTTTTGATTTTTTGATTTACCACAGGTGACTCTGATAATATAGCTTTTCGTAAAGTAAAAGAAAATAAGAAGGAGTGAAACGGTATGTTTTCATTACAGGATCTTTTGGGCCAACAGCAAGGCGAAGCGGCGGTAAATGACATTAGTCAAAATGTCGGAGCCGAACCTTCGGTCGTTAATTCGGCTATTCAATACGCGCTGCCGATGATAATAGGCGGATTGGCAAATAACGCATCGACGCCGCAGGGGGCTGAAAGCTTGAACAATGCACTGGAACAGGACCATTCGGGCGGCGGGATCCTTAATAACTTAGGTGGATTGGGCAGTTTGATCTTCGGCGGCGGCCAGGCAACTGCGCCACCGCGCCAAGCGGACGGCGGCGGAATTCTCGGTCACATTTTTGGCAATAGCCAAGGCCAGGTCGCTCAGCAGGTCAGCAACCAAACCGGGTTGGGTGTCGGTCAGGTGGCACAGATCTTAATGATGCTGGCACCGATCGTGATGAGCTATTTGGGACAACAAAAACAGCAGCAGGGCATCGGTGCAGACGGCATTGGCGGCTTGTTGGGCGGATTGCTCGGAGGCTCTCAGCAAGGATCTACGGGAAATGCCGTTACAGATATTGCTTCGAGCATGCTGGATCGTGATGGTGACGGCAGCTCACTCGACGATATTGCTTCGATGGCTTTCAGTTATTTGAACAAAAGATAATTAGGTAGTCGAAAAAGCGAACAGGGTGCGATCAGATATCTGACCGCACCCTTCATTTTGTACAGCAGGCATGTGCGGGCCTTTTTCGACGCGGCACATCCTTTCCGCCCTTGATCATTAAAGTGAGCTCATATCGATCGTAAAGCGATACTTAACGTCGCTCCTTAACATTCTCTCGTATGCTTCGTTGATCTTTTGGATAGGAATGATCTCAACATCAGCCGTAATGTTATGTTTGCCGCAGAAATCAAGCATTTCCTGGGTTTCCGGTAACCCGCCGATCGGAGAACCCGATAATGACCGACGTCCGAAGATCAATCCAAAGGCGGCGACCGGGAGCGGTTTTTCGGGGGCACCTACCAAGGTAATGGTGCCGTCCGGTTTGAGCAGATTGAGATACGCATTGATATCGTGTTCAGCCGAAACACAATCCAAAATAAAATCAAATGTTCCCGCGTGGCGTGCCATCTCTTCCGGTTTTCTCGAGATCACAACATCGTCCGCACCGAGACGTTTTGCGTCTTCAACCTTTGATTCGGATGTGGTAAAAACAACGGTTTCAGCCCCCAATGCATGAGCAAATTTTACTCCCATGTGTCCAAGACCGCCAAGGCCGACAACACCAACCTTTTTGCCGGGGCCGACCTTCCAATGCTTCATGGGGGAATAGGTGGTGATACCCGCACAAAGAAGCGGTGCCGCAGCGGCAGGATCTAGGTTTTCCGGAATACGGAGCACAAAGCGTTCGTCCACAACGATGCTGTCTGCATAGCCTCCAAGCGTGGTCGGTGAGGTACCATGCGAATCGGGCGATCCATAAGTCATTACCATTCCCGGGCAAAACTGTTCTAAGCCCTCAGAACACTTCGGACAGGTACGGTCGCTGTCCACCAGACATCCGACGCCGACCAGATCGCCAACCTTATAATTTGAAACTTCCTGCCCAACGTCGGTAACTCGGCCAATTATTTCATGCCCCGGCACAGCCGGATAAATTGTGGGCATCACGTCATGCCATTCGTCGCGGGTGTAATGCAGGTCCGAATGGCAAACGCCGCAGAAATGTATGTCAATGCGAACGTCGGTCGGCTTCAGGTCGCGGCGCTCTATATGGATCTCAGCCAGCGGCGAAGTTGCCGCAGCGGCTCCGAATGCTTTCGAAATAGTCATAATGCTCCTTTTTATAATCGTGAGAAAGATACATCGTAATGCGAAAATCACAGAAAAGCCACTATCATATCGTCGTTTAACGAATGGCTGATCAACTTCCGCAAAAAGCTCAAAGTCCGGGTCAAAAGCTCGAAACTCCCAAAATTTCATTATATCTAACGGGCTTGGCCGATCGACAGTGAACAGGATCGTGAACGCTACGGGCCCGAATTAGGCAAAACTCCCGTAGAGACGAAAAACTTTGTTCCGCTGGCGTTCTCGGTTAAAATCATATCAGCAGGAGGAATTTCGAATGGCCTATATTAATGCCAAAGATGGAACGCAGATATTCTACAAGGACCAGGGAAATGGACAGCCATTGGTGTTTAGCCATGGTTGGCCTTTAAGCTCCGACGACTGGGATAAGCAGATCTTTTATTTCGCGTCTCGCGGTTACAGGTGTATTGCTCACGACCGCCGCGGACACGGCCGGTCCGGATCTACCTGGGATCACAATGATATGGATCAATATTCCGATGATCTAGCAGAGCTAACGGCTGCATTGGAACTACGATCTGCCGTGCACATCGGCCACTCGACAGGCGGCGGTGAAGTAGCGAGATATATCGGCCGCCACGGCAGCTCGCGGGTTTCAGGAGCGGTTCTTATCGGAGCGGTACCGCCGATCATGTTAAAAACGGAGCAATATCCCAACGGGCTGCCGATGAGTGTTTTTGACGGCTTCCGGTCGGCGATGGAAAAGGACCGGGCACAGTTCTTCTACGATGTCCCGAGCGGGCCTTTTTACAACGCCAACCGCCCCGGCACCAACGTTTCGAAAGGTGTTATAGATGCTTGGTGGCGACAGGGAATGATGTGCGATTTCAAATCGGCGTACGATTGCATCAAAGCCTTTTCGGAAACCGATTTTACCGAGGATCTGAAAAAGATCGATGTTCCCGCCTTGGTTCTGCACGGAACAGATGACCAAGTGGTACCGATAGAGAATTCCGCGAAACTATCGGCCGGGTTGATACCGAATGCGGAATTGAAATTATTTGACGGCTACGATCATGGAATGTGCACAACCCATGCGGAAGAGGTAAACGCCGCAATACTGGAATTTGTTCAGAAAATTTGAGAGCCGGTATTTTGTTCGTTCCGGAGCAAAATTCGATAATCTTCGATCGCTGCTTCGATGACGTCGAAGGCGTTGTCGCGTCCATATGTTTCTGCGATCTCGCAGGCGCTGGGTGCCCCGGGAAGGTTTTTGTATGTTAGGAAATAGTGCTTGAAACGGTCGATGATGCCGATGGGCAGGTCTGTGAGTTCCTGATATTCTCCAAAGACCTTGTCCCCTTTTAATACGGCCACGATCTTGTCGTCCGCTTCGCCGCTATCAATAAGACAAAATCCTCCGATCGGCCGTGCCTTGAGAATGATATCTCCTCGCGGAATATGGTGTTCGCTGAGGACAAGTATGTCAAGCGGATCGCCATCGCCGCCCGTGATGGCGGTCTCCTTCCTTTTTCGTGCGATCTCGGCGACATTTTCTCCGCAATAGGTTCGCGGAATGAATCCATAATTCGCGGGAACCACATTTGAATACTGTTGCGGACGATCTATCTTAAGATAGCCCGAGGACTTGTCGATCTCGTATTTAACGGTGTCCTGCGGTACGATCTCGATGAAGACGGTAATTTCCCGCGGTGCGTCGGCGCCGATCTCGACGCCATGCCAGGGATGAGCTTTGCTGGTTCGAAACATAACGGTATTATTATTCTCGGCTATTCGACCGATTTCAAATGCAGATCCAAGAAATAGAGCGTTCGGTTATTATTCGGTTCATACGTCCGGAGGTTAGAAATCCCTTGTCGGTCGATGTTGTGAAAAGCTTAACAGCCGCATTGGAGCGGATCGAACTAGATGTCCGCGTCACTAGGGTTATAATTACCGGGTCAGACGGTGTTTTTGCGTCGGGAGCAGACCTTCGCGAGATAGCTCGGTTGAAAAGCGAAACGGAAGTTAGGGAATTTGCTTTGAGCGGACAGCGTTTGATGGAAACCGTCGCCCGAATGCCGCAGGAAACGATCGCTGCGGTCAACGGATTCTGTTATGGCGGTGCTTTAGATCTAGCCGTCGCTTGTAAAGGGCGGATCGCGTCTTCGAATGCCGTATTCGCACATCCCGGCGTCGGATTGGGGATCATTACGGGTTGGAGCGGTACACAAAGGTTGCCGCGGCTCATCGGCGAAGCGGCCGCTCTTGAGATGTTCATGACGGCCGCTCCTGTCCTTGCAGAAAAAGCTAAAAGCATTGGACTAGTTGACGATGTGACCGATGATCCGTTGGCTAAAGCTTTGGCGGCCGATCATTTGAAATTTTCCAAATAGAGGTAGTTGCCGGTATTTGTCTTTACGACGTCGGCTTGCCATTTCCCGCTTTCGTTATCCCAAGAGCTTCTGATAGAAGCCTCAGCGGCAGCTTTTCCAAAGTCGTGCGATCCGGCGAGTTCTTTCATTTTCTCAAGCATCGTGGCGGCATCACCATCCCAGGTATCCCCGGCCAGGTCGATCGGCTGCGGACTGTAGATGATATATTCGCGATATTCACGGCCGCCGCCGTCGTCGCCCTGATAGAGGATCTTGGAGCCTGTCGGAAAGCTGAGTTTTGATTCGGTTTGGATCTGTGCAATATCTGTTTTCATTTGATTTGTTCGGTCAAGTGCGGTCGTTCCGCCGCACGATACGAATAGCAATGCCAATAGATAGATCAGCTTCATGAACGCCCTCCCGGGTCTGTGACGGCCGGATTGCTAAAGGTCATTCCGGTCCATTTGATGTTGCGGCGAACCGAGCCGAACATGTCGAATTCTTTCGCCAGGCCCTGCCGATGAAATTCACCCATGAAAGCGTCCGTTATCGTAACCGGCCCGATCGTTACGGATTTGCCGCCGTCCCAATTGTAACGGTCATAGAATTTATACTCGAATGCCAAATTGTAGGTGCGTTCGCCCTTGTCGTTCGTATCGACCGTTGCTACGCCCTTTCCCCAATATGAGTAGCCGCCGGTGGCAAAGAACCAATTTTTACTTTCGCTTTTCTTGGCGTAGCCGACCGTCGCTTTTTGCGAATGGATCATATAACACCCGGGCCGCAGACCTTGTACGAATCTGCGGGCAAGCAGCATTTCCGCCTCAAAATTGCGCCGCTCGTCCTCTACATCGTTGAGCATTCCCTGAAGATCGATAGTGAGATCATTTCCGGTATTACCAAGATAATGGTACATATGGCGGACCGCATCATCGCCGATCACCAAATTCGCGCTTGGCAATATCTGGTAGATCATTGCCTCTCGCGTGCGCATATCCAACGTTTTGGACTTTGAATTCCAGACACCGGCACCGGCATCGGGTGTGATCTTCGGATCACCACTTCCTAAAGCATAATTCGCCATTTGTAACACCACCCCTTTTTCGCTAAGGATTACTTCGATCTGACCTCGCCTTCGACCGAAACATCCGGCCGCGTGAATTCATCGTAGGTAAATGTGACCCGCGATGACATCGTCGATGAGCGATCCTTTTTATTTAGATCGTATTGCGTGTGGGTAATTTGCTGCGGAACGAGAATGCCGAAAGCACTCGGTTGATAGTCGAAGACGTTTTCCGCGATGGTCACAGGATTTTCGAACTTTTCCGGCCGAACCGTCATTGTGCGCTTTTCACGCAAGATCTGAAAATTGCTGGTAGTTATCCAAAGCGTTCCGCTAAGGCGTTCGTTAGGATCTTTTTCACTGATGCCGGCGTCATAATAAACGCTCATTTCACCCTTGACGGTCTGGGGATCTTCACGAACCGAAATATTTCTAGAAGGTCTGTTCTGCTGGTATCTGATCACGTAAACTTCCTGGCCGGCTACCTGATCGCGGCCTTCGAGCGTAAAAGTAAAAAGCGGACGCAAATTCTCAGCCAGCGTCACTCCTTGGTACAGGGTCAGCCCGCTGACAAAAAGTTCCAGATCGTGCCGCGAGCTTTCTTCCTGTATCTTTTCAAGTTCTTTTTGTGAAGATTCGACCTTGGCGACCTGTGCAAAGAGGTCTTCGGCCCGCTTGTCGGCATCGCTGATCGCTTTCCCGTCAACCGAGACAACGCTGCGGTATTCGGCAGTCGCGTTCTCTGACCTTGAAAGCGGATATACGACAAAGGTCGAAAGTATCCGACGCGTTCGTTTTGAACGCCCTTCTTTATCAAATATCTCGAAAAACTTTGTTTCACGCGAAAGAAGATTTTTGAATTCGTCTATATAGGCTTTGCGCTGGACATCCGCTTCATCCAATATCGCCTCAACGGAGGATGTCGCGGCCGGGGCCGAAGAAGGAGTCTGGGCTCGCGTATCCACGGCCGGAAACGCCAAGGGCAAAGAAACGATGACGATCGCCATGACGTTAGGTTTTGTCGTGAAGTAGTTCATGATTTACTATTGAAACATATTCGGGTGTCATATTTGAAGAAATTATGAGTGAAAAGCCGCAGGGTTGGGCGCGTATATCATCCAGAAAAGTTGCAGATTGCCGCGTTTTCGATGTCCGCGAAGATCTTTGCAGAAGTGACAAAACTGGGTTAGAAAGCAGTTTTTTTGTGATAGAGGCAACGGACTGGGTTAATGTGCTGGCCGTTACGACCCAAGGAAAGATCGTCTTGATCGAGCAATATCGTCAAGGGGTCGAAAGAATGATCTTGGAGATCCCAGGTGGGATGATCGATGCCGGCGAAGAGCCGCTTCTGGGAGCGAAAAGAGAACTTTCAGAAGAGACCGGTTATACTTCATCGGACTGGTCCTATCTGGGCAAATCATTTCCAAATCCGGCGATCCAAAATAATTCGATGCATCATTTTTTGGCTCGGGGATGCGAATTGACCGAAAGCACCGCTTTTGATGAAAATGAGGATATAGGTACCAAAGTGGTTTCCACCGAAGAACTCTATAAATTGATACGCGACGGCAAATTTGAACATTCGCTGGCACTAACTGCGATCGGATTGGCTGTCGCCGCAGGTAAAGATCTATGAAAGTTGCACTTGTAAAATTGGCTCACGCTCGCTCCGGAGATAAAGGCGACACGGCAAACGTCGGCATAATCGCGCTTAAGGACGAATATTACCCGATCCTCGTCCGTGAAGTCACGGCCGAACGCGTAAAAAAGCACTTTGGCGAAATGGTAAAAGGCGATGTGGAACGCTTCGAATTGCCTAATCTAAACGCTCTCAATTTTCTGCTTCACGGAAGTCTCGGCGGCGGCGGCACACTTAGTCTGATGACCGACGCACAGGGAAAGACCATTTCAACCGCACTCCTGCGAATGTACATCGACGTCGAAGACGACGAGATCGCTCTTCCAATTAACAATTGACCAACTTACGATGGACAATTTGCCATGGAAGACAATCCCATTCTTACAAAATCTTTTGCTTTCGCACTAAGGATCGTAAAACTTTGTCGATATATTTCATATAGTCACAAAGAATTTACTTTGAGCCGAGAACTTCTGAGTTCGGGAACGAATATTGGAAAGTACGTAAAATCAGCTCTCGGCGGTGAGTCCAGAGAAAGTTTCGTGGCAAATATGGGACGAGCGTTGCAAAAAGCAGATGAGACCGAGTATTGGTTACAGCTTCTACAATTTGCCGAATATATAAACGAAAGAGAATTCGAATCCATCGAAAAAGACCGAAAAGAAATAGCCAAAATGCTTACAAAGATCGTTAAGACCTCAAAAGGCGAGTAATTGTAAATTGTAAATTGTTGAATTGAAAATTGGTTGATATTACAGTTCCTGCACCACTTATTTTTTAAACTAAACAAACAGGTAATTTTTATGGCAGACGTAATTATCACTACTGAAGGTTCGATTTGCACGATCACGCTTAACCGTCCGGATAAGCGCAATGCTTTGAACGATGAATTGATCGAGGCTTTGAAAAATGCTTTTCGCGAGGCTGATGCGGATGAAAATGTAAAGTGCATCATCTTACGCGGAGCGGGCAAGGATTTTTGCTCCGGAGCGGACCTTTCGGCGTTGCAAAAGATCGCAAATGCGTCGCTCGAAGAAAATCTCGAAGACGCACGCAGTCTCGGCGAGCTATATAAACTTATCCGCCGCGTGAAGGTTCCGGTGATCGCCGCGGTTCACGGACGCGCTTTAGCAGGCGGCTGCGGGCTGGCGATGGCGTGCGATATTATTTTGGCGGCATCAACGGCGCGGTTTGGATTCCCGGAGGTCAAGATCGGATTTGTTCCGGCGATGGTCGCGGCGATCGTTCGCCGAAATATGTCAGAGAAAGAGGCTTTTGCGATGGTAACGCTTGGCAAAGAAATGGACGCGGAACAGCTTCAAAACACCGGCGTGATCCACCACGTTTTTCACGACGATAATTTCGAACAGGACACGTTCGCATTTGCCGAACAATACTCTCGCCTTAGCGGTTCTGCTGTTCAGATGACAAAGCAACTTCTTTACGACATCGACAATCTAACATTCGACGCCGCCATAGAACACGGAGCACAAACTAACGCCAAGGCCCGCATGACCGAAGACTGCCAAAAAGGCATCGCCAAATTTCTAGCGAAGGTGAAATGAGATGTTAAAGGTATTTTTAATGCTAGCGATTTCGATGGTGGCAACAGGATGTTCGTCGGCAGTTAAGACAGATCTATCTAGCATTCAGACGAAAACGGTCCCGACCTCAGAATCTTTAAAAGATACGGAAACTGATCTGCCTAGTGACGAACAAATTGCAAAATGGCAAGAAGAAAGTTTTCGTCCGGTCATCGAAAAATGGCTTAAAGGCGAACGATTGCCTCAGCACGTTGAATTAGAACGCAACGACGAATTTGTCTCCGTTTCAGAACGCGGAGCGCGTGTTGAGCTGCTTGATGTGAATGGAGACGGAATTAAAGAATTGGCAATGCAAACGGGCTGCGCAACTGTTGGAAATTGTGTATTTTTCGTGTTCCAAAAGTCATCAGATGGTTATAGACAGATCATAAGTGCTGACATGGTTCAGCGATTTAAGCTAAAGAAAACCAAGTCAAACGCATATTTTGATATTGAAACGAGCTCTCACGGAAGCTCAACAACTGGCGATATTTCTATCTATAAGTATGACGGAAAAGAATACAAGATCGCAGAATGTGCAGCTTATGAATACCGTTCAACGGGTAAATTAGATCGCGACGGCAAGGCTATTATTGACGAACGTCCGGTCATAACCCCAAAAACTTGTGATACCGGTTCAGAATCTTGATCTCTAGCTAAAGTTTTCGCGAAGGAAGGAGTAGAAAAATATGATCCGATCTTGTCTCAAAGCAACTCTCCTGATGATGCTTTTAGTTACGGCGGCGTCGGCAACTTGGCAGATTCCAGATACGCTTATTTACGAAGGAAAGGAATATTCAATTTTTGATGACCTTCTTACTCCTTACTTCAAAAAATATCCTGATCGAGATCCAAAAGATGAGGATTATAATTGTAGTGCTAGTTGGCGTGGTTACAGAGCGGTATTTGAGATCAAACGCGGGGAATTAGTACTCAAGGATATTTTTACTAAACCTTGTAGTGACTCCAGCCCGTCTGCTTTACTCACCGTTATTCCTGACGGAAAACCATTAAAGATCGATTGGTATTCAGGTATTTTTGTAACTCTTGACGGAAAGAACAACGAGGCCCCTTACAGCCTTGAGTTTTTGACGGGTTTCGATAGATATTCTTTCTTTGAAATTGAAAACGGAAAGTTTTCAACCGCCAAACATTTTGATAACAAAGGCTTCCACGCTTTCAAAAAAGAGCAATTCGAGAAGTATAAAAAGACCGCAGAATTCAGCAACCGAATCAAAGAGATAACCGATAGAGGGAAAACGTCTGCTGAGGACGCAGAAAAAAGCCTCGAGGTCTGGCACGTGTTCTCGCTCAAAAAATTCCTTTAGTAAGCGCATGCTTATTGGGAGAAATATCTTAGCTATGAACGTTCTTAAATATTTCTATAAGACGGTCGTTGTTGCTTTTGCGATCTGTATTGCGATTTCGGACATTTCTGCGCAAAGGGATAAGACGTTCGGGCTATTTTGCAAATGCCCGCGCTTTAGCAAGGGCGAAACTAAAATGCAAAAGCCCGCGTGTAAGCAAGGGCGAAACTACGATGCCAAAACCCGCGCGTAAGGAAGGGCGAAAACTAAGGTGCCAAAGCCCGCGCGTAAGCAAGGGCGAAACCCGAACGTAAAAATCATTCTGTGTGAATGCCGTCCTGATATCGCCCTTACTAACGTGCGGGCTTTTGCATGATAGCTCCGTGAAAAAGCCGTCCTGATATCGCCCTTACTAACGTGCGGGCTTTTGCATGATAGCTCCGTGAAAAAGCCGTCCTGACATCGCCCTTGCTTACGCGCGGGCTTTTGCACGTGCGGGTTTTTGCATTACGCCTCGACGATCTCGACTTTTGTTTCGATGAGGTTTTTGGGAATTAGGGCGGGGAAGTAGGCCATAATTTCCTCTACTTTTGGTCGGCCGCCAGCAAAACCCGTCACGGCAGGCGGGCCGGTCAGGATCAGCGGAGCGATCTCTTTGGTAAAGCGTTCGACGTCGGCTTTGTTCTGGCCGCGAACGCCAACGCGCAACTGCACCTCAGGAATATCAGAAACTGAAGAGGAAAAACCACCCCCTCCACCCAAAGCGGCGTCCACCCTTCCTTCGTAAGGATGCGAGCTAAACGCAAGATGGCCGTGCGTCGCGTTTACGCCGACGAATTCAGTCAAAATGACATCAAACTTCAAGCCCAGCCGATCAAGCCTTTCCCGCAATATACGATCTGCCGCCTGAGCCTTTTCGTACGCGTCCGGCCAAGCATATACGAGCGTGCCGACGGATTTCCATCCCGCTGAATAGGCGATGGAAACTTTGTAGAAGTCCGTGTTGTGTGTTCCTTTAATGCCAAATACTTTGACTCGGTCGCTGCCGTCATCAGCTAAATTGATACTAGTAAAGTCGGCTACGACATCGGGTGTTATGTATGCATGCGGATCGCCCATCTCGTATAAAAGCTGTTCGGTGACGGACTGAATGTTAATACGCCCGCCGGTGCCGTCGTGCTTGGTTACAACAAAACTGCCGTCCGGCGATGCCTCAACTATCGGAAAACCGATATCCGCCATATTCGGTATATTTTTCCAGTCGTACTGACAATTTCCGCCGGAGCACTGGGCTCCGCATTCGATGATGTGCCCGGCAATTGTTCCCGCAGCGATCCGATCCCAATCGTCGAACTTCCAGCCGAATTCGTGCATCAGCGGAGCAAGCGTTAACCCTGTATCGGTCAAACGGCCGCCGACAACGATCTGAGCACCTCTATCCAGAGCCTCAACCAACGGGGCGGCGCCGAGATATACATTGGCAGATCGAACCTTATCGCGGATGGACGACAGGGGTTCGCCGGTTTCCATGTTGGTCAATTCAAAGCCGCCAGCACCTATTTCGTCTAGGCGTCCCAAAATGTCGTCGCCGGTCACAACGCCGATCTTGACCTTGCCGCCAAGTCCGAGTTCTTGGGCGGTTTCTTTGATCGCTTCCGCACAACCTTCGACATTTACACCGCCGGCGTTTGAAAGCACCTTAATATCTTTTTCGACACAATCAGGCAAGATCTCGCGCATCAGCGAAACAAAATCACGAGCAAACCCGGCATTTGGGTCACGCTGCCGCTGCTTTTGCACGATCGACATCGTCACTTCAGCCAGATAGTCCAGCATCAGATAATCTATCGGTCCCCGCCGCACCTGATCCACCGGTGCCGTCAAAAGATCGCCCCAAAATCCCTGTCCGCCTGCAACTCTTACTTTTTGTTTCATCATTGTTAAGTCTTACCGTTCAAGTTTACAACGTAACCGATCATGAGCAAAAGAGGACGTTATCATTGCATAATAAAAGGCGTCGAAGGAAAACCTTTCGACGCCTACGAGATCAGACCTTTCGGTAATCTATGGTTTCGGCGTGCCTTCGCCAACAACCGCGTGTTTTGTCGCGAACCAAACCTTTTTCGAGACCCATTTGGTTCCGTCCCAGGTGGAGACGGTCAACCATTTGCCGCCTTCGACGGCCTTCTCGGCGACATTGTCCACCAATTCGACGGTTTTATTGCCAACTTTTTTCCCGCCTTTATAAGTGGCCTTGGCTCCATCGACCGTAGCGTCGGCAGTCTTATCGACGACCTTTTCACCGACCTCGACTGTTTTTTCCGCTCCTTCTTTGGTCACCTCGCCGGCCTTTTTGACCGTATCAACCGTACCATCTTTGACCTTCTCAGCCCCTTCCTTAACTTTCTCGACGATTTGGGCATTGCCAACTGTGTATGCAAACAGTACGACCAGTGACAATGTGAATAAATTTAATAAACCCTTTACTTTCATGATCTTATAGTCTCCTTTTCTCGACCTCTTTAATAGATTCGATATTACATCCGAAATAGATGCAGGAATTGTGCCAAAACCTTCTTGTCGAGGATCTGCTTAGGAAAAAAGAAAACGACTGTCATTATGACAGCCGTTTTTTTTCGTTGAGAGTTGGACCGGAGTTTAATAAACAACATTTTTGGTTTTGCGAAAGACCTTTTTCGTACCGCGGGATGTTTTGCGAGCAGTCCATTTTGCTCCGCTAGCGGTCTTTCGAGCGGTCCATTTTCCGCCCTGCCAACTTTTACGAGCGACGTATTTTCCGCCCTGCCAGCTTTTACGAGCGACATATTTTCCGCCACGCCAGCTCTTGCGGGCAACCCCGCTGCGCTTGCGCTTAGCCCTTACGGTTTGTGCCGATGCCGAGAACGAATTGTCTCCGCTCGAGAATTCTCCGGCGATGAATGCCAGTGAAAAGATCATTGCAAAAGCAAATAAGAGTGTAGGTATTTTCTTCATGATTTTTCTCCTTTAAGGACAGTTTACATATTTCATCAAAGCATTTAAACACATTTCGCATATGCTGCGATGTTTGTTCGCATTCGGAATTGACAGCAGAAAGAAAGCGGAATTGAGATCTCTCATTGAAACTAAAGCTGTCGAACGTTGGAATTGATGAATTTGACAATATCTTCGGTCGAAGTTCCGGGTTGAAAGACTTCGGATACACCCTTTGCCTTTAATTCCGGAATATCTTCGGTAGGAACAATGCCCCCAACGAGCACTAAAGTGTCGGTCATTCCATTTTCGTGAAGCAGGTCAACGATGCGCGGGCACAATGTCTTATGTGCGCCGCTTAGAATGGAAATGCCGACAGCATCTACGTCTTCCTGCAGTGCCGCCGCCGCTATCATTTCGGGTGTTTGGCGAAGGCCGGTATAGATAACCTCCATACCGGCATCACGGAGCGCACGTGCGATGACCTTTGCTCCGCGATCATGGCCATCCAGCCCGGGTTTAGCCACTAAAACTCTAATCTTTCGATCTTGCATAAACGCAGTATATTAGCGAACGAACTGTGCAAGCAAACCGGCCGGCTTGATAAAGGGTTTTAGCTGCTGCCAGGTAAAGGTAAAGGTGCCTTCGGGCTCGAGGGCTTGGATCACGTGCGGAAACTCGTAATTGTAATAAAATGTTACACCGCTTTCGGCTATTGAAAAGTTGTTCAGATCTTCTGCCTTGAATTGCTTTCCATCAAAAAGCTCGGCCTTCGTCAGGTCCGCATTCTCCGGATCCTTTTTGATCTCTTGATACGTACTGGCGATCTCTTTTTCTTGTAAACCCTGCAGTTTTTTCAACAGGCCTGTTTCATTATCGAAAACATCGGAAGCTTTGACGATGGTGCCTCTTGAAGTATTTACTATAGCGTATTTGGTGGAACCGCTCGGGTAAGCGGCGGATCCTTCAACCGAGAGAGCAACGCTTAAGATGCCATTGTCGTTATATTTAACATCGTAGGAAGCTGCATCGAGCCAGTTGTATTCGGTTCGCTCTTGCTCAACGGTAAAGTCAAAGAACTTTTCGTAGGCAAGAGCCTTTTCGATCTTTGCTGAAATTTCCGGCGACGAACTTTCGATCTGCGGGCGGTCGATAGTGAATTCTTTTTTATAATCCGACGGCGGTTCGGGCCTGGAAAAGGTTTCTTTTTTTGTGGTGACAGTGACTTTCTGAGCGATCGCCGGCGCGGCAGAAAGTAATACGAATGCGGCTATTGAGATGAACAGGTATTTCATAGATATTCGTCTTTAAAAATTCAATTCGCTTTGCTTCAAACGGACGTCAGAAGTTTCAAGATCCATTGCCGGACGACCGAAGATACAGCGAAGTTTTGCGTTGAGCGTGGGTTGTGAACGCATCATTTCGAACATTTCATGCCAAGCGTGCAAGTTGACCCACAAAGCATTGTAGCTTTCGAGCGGCTTTATCAAACCATAACGGGGCTTTTCGCTTTCATCGACATATGTGCCGAAAAGCCTATCCCAAAAAATGAAAACACCGGCGTAGTTCCTATCAAGGTATCGATCGTTCGAACCATGATGGACACGGTGATGTGAAGGAGCATTGATGACCAGCTCCAGCCGTCCTAAAGTTCGAACCTTGTCGGTATGGATCCAAAACTGGTGTAAAAGATTAATGCCATGGGTTATTGCGAACATCCACGGAGCAAAACCCAATAACATCAACGGGGCATAAAATATCCAATGCAAAAAACCGCTAAACCAACTTTGTCTCACCGCAACGCTCAAATTGTACTGATTGCTTGAATGGTGGACGACGTGGAAATTCCAAAACAGGCGACATTCGTGGCTGACGCGATGGAACCAGTAATAGGCGAGGTCGTCCAGCAGGAAAAGGGCCACCCAAGACCACCAAGCATCGACGGGGAATTTATACGGGGCTATGTAATAGCACAAAGCATAGATCGAACCATAGCCGAGCGCGAGAATTGCACCGGTAAGCACACTAACGAACCCGATAAAGATGTTATTCCACGTGTCTTTCCGATCATGTTTGCCCGGACGGTTACGCAGGTCCCACCAAGTTTCGACGGCAATTAGCACCGCGAAGATCGGAATTGAGTATGTGATGGGACTGAAAGATCTCATTAGCCAAAAAACCTTGAGCAACCTTGCGATACAATATTATAATAAAAACACCCGCAATTTGAAGAATACCCTCGCTAGAAAGTGTTTCTTTCCACTAAAACGGACGTATGCCAAAACTGATACTTGTGCTTCTATTGCTGGTGGGGCTTTCAAACCTCTCGTTTGCTCAGAATTCCGTTAAAGATAAGGCGAGGTTGGTGCCAGCGAACAGGGCCGCCATTGAGGCAGATATATTTTCGCTCATCAATATTGAGCGAAGGAACCGGGGCCGGACTAATTTGAGGTGGAGTGCGAAATTATACGAAACTGCCGCGAAGCATTCAAAAGAGATGGTTTTTAATAAGATCTTTTCGCATCGGTCGTTTGATGGCCGGAAGCTTCGCGATCGGCTGAATGATGTTGGATATCCAAAAACAAATGGGGCAGCAGAGAATATATTTCTTATCCGTAATAGACGCGATGTTGCTGCTACGGCCGTTTCAATGTGGCTGCGTTCGGCGGGCCACAGGGGGAACATTCTCGACCGGCGGTTTAGTGAATCGGCGGTCGGCATCGCATTCGGACCGGACGGATCGATCTATATTACACAGGTCTTCGGTGGGTCATACTGATCAAAAGCGGTTTGTTTGGAAGGGCCGACTAGAGTAAAATCTGGTGTATGGCTTTGCTAAAGATCGTGCATTACCCGGAACCAGTTCTGCTGACGGTTGGAAGGCCGGCTGACGAAGAATATCTCGAGTCCGGCATCGAAACGCTCGTCAACGATATGTTTCAGACCATGTACGAAGCTGGCGGCGTAGGTTTGGCGGCACCGCAAGTCGGGATCTCCCGCAGGCTTTTTGTAATGGATGTTCCGGTCGAAGATTCTCCGAATCCGATGGCATTCATTAATCCGGAAATACTTTCCGTAGAAGGCGAACAGATCGGCGATGAGGGCTGTCTTTCATTCCCCGGAGTTTACCAGCAGGTCAGGCGGGAAATGCGTGTGGTCGTGCGGGCGCAGGACGTAAAGGGCGAGCATTTCGAAATGGATCTGACAGAATTGGCTGCCCGATGTGTTCTTCATGAAACTGACCACTGCGACGGGATCGTTTTTCTTGATCGAATGACTATATTAAAGCGGGAAATGGCAAAGCGGAAGATCAAACATCTGCAAAAGACCGGTGAATGGGCATAGGCCCGGCCGAGTCCGACACACAAATATGCAAACACAACGAACACTCGACGAATTTCGCAACGAACCATTTACGGACTTTTCGAAACCTGAAAATGCGGCGGCGATGCAGGCAGCACTTGAAAAGGTCGGAGCAGAATTGGGGCGGGAACATCCTTGCGTGATCAACGGTGAAAAGATCACTCTCCCGGCCAAATTTGATAGTGTCAGCCCTTTCGACACGTCACTGATCGTCGGCACATTTTCAGAGGTTGACACCGAGCTTTCGCTGGTCGAAAAGGCGATGGCATCGGCTTTGTCGGCATTCGAATTGTGGAAGAATGTGCCGGCGGCCGAGCGGGCCGAATACCTTTTTCGGATCGCCGATATAGTTCGCGAACGCAAAAACGAGTTTTCGGCTCTGATGGTGTTCGAAGTTTCGAAAACCTGGGCAGAAGCAGATGGCGACACCGCGGAGGCGATCGACTTTTTCGAATACTACGGGCGTGAAATGCTCCGCTGGAGCGAGAACCGTCCGATCACGAAGATCGCTGGCGAGGATAACCGACTGGAATATATCCCGCTCGGGGTCGGAGCGGTGATACCGCCCTGGAACTTTCCATTTGCGATCATGGCCGGCATGACGATGGCGGCGGTGGTGGCGGGAAATACAGTAGTGCTCAAGCCTTCGTCGGACGCCCCGGCGATCGCGGCAAAGTTTATGGAAGTGGTCGAAGAGGCAGGGCTTCCGGTTGGTGTGGTCAATTTCCTGACGGGCAGTTCTGAGACCGGTGAAGCGATGGTTACGCATCCAAAGACCAGATTTATATCGTTTACCGGTTCAAAGGGTGTCGGGCTGCACATTAATGAGCGAGCTGCGAAGACCCAAAAAGGTCAGATCTGGATCAAGCGGGTGATCGCCGAAATGGGCGGAAAAGATGCGATAATTGTTGCAGACGATGCTGATCTTGATTCGGCCGCCGCCGGAGTGGTCGCCTCGGCCTTTGGTTTCCAAGGACAAAAATGCTCGGCCTGTTCGCGTTTGATCGTCGATAAAAAGGTGCATCGGCCCCTGCTCGAGAAAGTTGTCGAGCTAACGGCCGCCCTGAAATTGGACACTCCGCTCAAAGGTGATACGAACGTGGCTGCGGTCATCAATCGCCGATCTTTTGAAAAAACGCTTCAATACATTGAAACGGGAATTGCGGAAGGCGGAGTGGTCGTTACGGGTGGAGCGGGCGACGATTCGACAGGTTTCTTCATCGCTCCGACGATCATCGACAACGTCAAAGCAGGCGATACGATCGAGCAGGAAGAGATCTTTGCTCCGGTATTGGCGGTTATTGAGGCGAATGATTTTGACCATGCACTCGAGATCGCAAACGGGACTGAATTTGGCCTGACGGGTTCGGTATATTCGACCGATCAGGGACGGCTAGAAAAGGCCCGCCGTGTCTTTCATGTCGGCAATCTATATTTGAATCGAAAATCTACCGGTGCTTTGGTCGGCGTTCATCCTTTTGGCGGTTTCAATATGAGCGGAACTGATTCGAAGGCAGGCGGTCCGGAATATCTACTGCAATTCATGCAGGGAAAACTTGTTTCGCAAAAAGTTTAAAAACTGCCCCCATATACAATATGAAAATGATCCAGAAATCGCTCCCGCACATTTTTGTCGTTGTTCTTGCCGTTTTGGCGAATCTGCCGGAAACTGCGGCTCAACACCGGACCGGTACGGTAAAGCCGGGACCGGTAGTTTTTGCTGTGTTGAATGACGGAAAAACTATTGAATCGATCGGCTACATCGATAAAGGTGCCATCGAAAAAGCGGTTGACGGAGCATCGGAAGCTCCAATAATTAGCCGCTTTCATCGTTCGTACTTTAAGCCGGGAACGGTTTACAAATTAGTATTTGGCGGAGCAGATGCCGGCACCGTCACGGTTAAAAGCTCGAACCCCAAGGCCGAATGTATGGCGAGCTCTGCCGAGGTCGTTTCACGGTCAACTTCCGCAAAGCTAAGCGGGCGGCGAATGGCGCTCGCGACAAATATCGCTCCGCGCAAGGCTGGCACCGGAATGCGCCGAATGCCGACCGCAGCGGAGAGGACCGAGATCGGCGAGCTTGTTAAGGCCGAATTCGAACGGCAAAAGGCCGGTGGCAAGAAGGTCGATTATCACAACTTAACGGCGATCGATATAGATAACGACAAGAAGCCGGAATTCGTCGGCACCTATTGGACGAACATTGACGCCGAAACCCGGGCTCTTCTTTTCTTCATCGCCGATAAAGGAAGCGACGGAAAATATAAGTTCGGCATTACGGATTACCGGGTGGTCAAACAGAGCGAGGTCATGAACGGAGAAATATCCGCAGTGGACAAAGGCATGTACCACGAACTGTTGTTGGATGAACTCGATATAGATGGCGACGGAAAAGATGAGGTCTTTACCTATATCCAATCGTTTGAAGGGGCCGGTTTCAACGCCTATTCGCTGATAGACGGCAAATGGGAACGGGTGTTCGAAGGCGCAAATTATCATTGCGGATACTAATTTGAGCCGACAATTATTTGAAAAAGGCAGTGTTAAGTTTGCAAGAATTTAACATTGCCTTTTTATCATTTAGGTATAAAACTATGAAAAAGCATATACAAAGCCTTGCCGGAATGACCATACTGCTTTCGATGATCTCGTCTTTTGTAGGCCAGACCACACCGCCAAATGAATTTCCGGTGAAGCGCGAGGAATCGCCGGCGACCTGGCGACGCGATGGATGGAATGCGATCGACAAAGCGAAACGTCTGAAAATAGGTAAAAAGCGTCCGAAAAATGTCATCCTTTTTATTGGGGATGGAATGGGCATTTCCACTCTTACAGCCGCAAGGATCTTTCAGGGGCAGTTGCGGGGGGAAAGCGGTGAAGAAAACCGTCTAAGTTTCGAAGACTTTCCGTTCAGTGCACTTTCCAAAACATATCAGGTAAACCAGCAGACACCGGATTCGGCTCCCACCATGACCGCCATCGTAACCGGCGTTAAAACTGATGAAGGCGTCATTTCGGTGGATCAGAATGTTGTGCACGCAGATCATCGCTCGGTCGCCGGCAATGAAGCAAAAACGATCGTCGAATATGCTGAGGAAGCAGGACTTTCAACCGGCATCGTTTCGACGGCTCGTTTAACGCACGCTACGCCGGCGGCGTGCTATTCACATTCGCCCGATCGAGATTGGGAATCGGATAACGACATCTTTATGCGGCAAAAAGCCGCCTACGATGCAAACTTTCCGGATATTGCCCGACAATTGCTCGATTTTAAGTACGGTGACGGGCCGGAGGTCGCTCTGGGCGGCGGACGCACGAAATTTCTGCCGCAAAACGAGATAGACCCCGAAGGAAGGGATAGAAAAGGGGAGCGTTTGGATGGCCGTGACCTAACGAAAGAATGGCAGGCCAGAAGCAAAGGCTCGGCCTATGTCTGGAATAAACAGCAGTTCGACGCGGTCGATGCAAAAAAGACAAAGCATCTTTTGGGTCTCTTCGAACCCTCGCATATGCAGTACGAGATCGATCGCGATAGCGGGCCGAATGGCGAGCCTTCGCTGACTGAAATGACGTCTAAGGCGATCGACATTCTCTCACAGAATAAAAAGGGGTATTTTTTGATGGTGGAATCCGGTCGTATCGACCACGCCCATCATGACGGCAATGCATTTCGCTCGCTTTCCGAGACCGTAGAACTGTCGGACGCCGTTCAGGCCGCTATCAGCAAGGTTCATTTGGAGGACACCTTGATCATAGTAACGGCAGACCACAGCCATACATTCTTTATGCAAGGTTATCCGATGCGCGGGAACAATATTCTAGGACTTATCCGCGAAGTTGATAATAGCGGAGCACCGGAAAAGACATGGAAGCTGGACAAAGACGGGAAGCCGATGACGACGCTCGGTTATTCGAATGGACTGGGCGCACGTAAGGGTGAACGTACCATGCTTGATCAGGCAACAGTGCTCGATCCGAATTATCGGCAGGAGGCCAATATACCGCTTGGCGCCGAGACACACGGCGGCGAAGATGTCGCCATTTACGCTATCGGGCCGAACGCCAACCTGATACGCGGATCCATGGAACAAAATTGGATATTTTATGTAATGGCGGACGGTCTGCGGTTAGGCCGGAAATAGCCGTTGCGAAGGCCGGACTGACAATCTTCATCTAAACGGGTAAAATCGATTCGATGAAGATAGTTTTCATGGGAACACCGGCGGCGGCGGCTGTATCGCTCGAACGACTACTTGCTGCCGGGCATGAAGTGGTTGCTGTGTACACCCAACCGGACCGCCCCTCCGGGCGTGGAAACCGGATCGTGTTCTCACCGGTAAAAGAATTGGCGACATCCGCCGGGATTCCCGTCTATCAGCCCTTAAAGATAAAGACAACAGAAGCCTTTGACGAATTTCGCTCTCTTGGTGCTGATATCGCCGTTGTGGTCGCCTATGGAAGAATATTACCGGAAACGTTTCTTGGAGCCTTCAGATTCGGAGCTTTGAACGTTCATTTTTCGCTTCTGCCTAAATATCGCGGAGCCGCCCCGGTCAATTGGGCGATCGTCAACGGAGAGCAGAATACCGGTGTAACGACCATGCGGATGGACGCCGGCCTTGACACCGGTGACATATATCAGCAGGCCGAGACAAGTATCGGGTCTGCGGAGACCGCTCCCGAATTGATGTCACGGCTAGCGGAATTGGGCGCCGATGTTTTGATCGATACTCTCACTCAAATAGATAAGATCACTCCGATCCCGCAGATCGACGACGCGGCTAGTTTTGCACCCATCATGAAACGCGAGGATGGCGAAGTGAATTGGTTGGAAGATGCTGTTCGGATCGAGCGTCGGGTGAGAGGCTTTCAGCCATTTCCCGGAAGCTACAGCTTTTACAATGGCCTCAAGGTCGTTTTCTGGTCGGTCGAAGCGGTTTCCGGCAAACCCGGAGCGGCCGCCGGTGACATCATTGAAGCCGGAAATGGTAAATTGATAGTGGCCGCGGGCAATAATTCCGCGGTGTCGGTAAATGAAATTCAGATGGAAGGCAAACGCCGGATGCATATTCGCGATCTTCTGAACGGAACTCATATGCTGGTTGGCGAATCTTTTAGGGAATCGGAGAAGAAGAAAGTTGCAGGCAGTTAAAGAAAATTATTTTGAGGTCTTATCCTTTTACGAATTCAAACCACTTGCGGACCTAGATACGAAAAGGATCGATTTGCGCAAAGCCCTCGTCCGGCATGGGGTTTTTGGCACTATTCTCTTGGCTGATGAAGGCTATAACGCGAGTTTGTGCGGGGCGATACAGGATATCCCCGCGTTTATCGCTGAAGTAAATGCTATTTTGGATACGGAGATAGTTTACAAATCGTCATACCACGCCGAATCGCCGTTCCGTAAACACGAAGTAAAGATCAAGCCGGAGATCGTAACACTTCGCAAAAAGGTCGATATGGCAAAGGGGAAAGGGACCCATGTGAAACCAGAAGACTGGAACGCGGTCTTGGCGGACCCTGAGGTTATATTGCTGGACACACGGAATTTCTATGAATTCCAAAGCGGCACTTTCCGAAATGCCATTGATCCGCAGACCGAAAAGTTCAGCGATCTGCCCAAATATGTCGAACAAAATCTGGACCCGAAGATCCATAAAAAGGTAGCGATGTTCTGCACCGGTGGAATTCGTTGTGAAAAATTTGCACCGTATATGAAAGAGCAGGGGTTTGAACAGATCTTTCAGCTTGAGGGCGGCATTTTGAAATATTTGGAAAAGGTGCCTAAGGAAGAGCAGGTCTGGGAAGGCGAATGTTTTGTCTTTGACGAACGGCGAACGCTTGATGTCGAGCTGAAAAAGGGCAGTGGCGAAGATCATTCTCTGCGGCACAAAACGAGTGCAGACAAATGAAAATATCTCCGGCCCGAAAAGCCGCTTTCGATATTTTGTACCGCATCGAGGCCGACCGTGCGTATTCATCCTATCTTTTAGGGCTATACGAGCCGGAGCTTTCCAGACAGGACCGCGGCCTGTGCCATGCGATCGTTCTCGGAGTGCTTCGCAGACAGCTATATCTCGACCGCATAACGGATGTTCTATCCGGCGGTAAAAAGATCGACCCGGCGATCCGCATTGCGATCAGGATCGGTCTTTTTCAGCTGTTCGAGCTTGACCGCATACCCGACCATTCCGCGATCAACGAAAGTGTAGAGTTGGCCGTGTATGCAAAAAAACGGTCGGCGAAACCGTTCGTCAATGCGGTGCTTCGCCGTGCTGTACGGCAGCGGCCGGACATTACCTATGCGGACGAGATCGATCGAATAAGCATTGAAACTTCTCATCCGCGGTGGTTGATAGAGACGTGGAGTGAGCAATTTGGGCGGCTTGAGGCGGAGCTTATCGCAAAAGCGAATAACGAACCGGCTCCGATCACATTTCGGCGAACGGCCGCCGGAACAGATGCGGATCTTTCCGGTTTCCGGACGTCGTCCTTTGTAAACGGATGCTTTTTTGCGGACGGACTAACAACGGAACTGAGCGAACTGGCCGACGCGGGCAAGATATATTTTCAGAGTGAAGGTTCGCAAATGGTTGCGGCCATGGTCGATACGAACAGCTCGATGCTGCTATTAGATGTTTGTGCCGCGCCCGGCAGCAAGGTGACCCAAATTGCAGCTCGGGGAAAGCTGGCGCCCGATCAGATCGTTGCGGGTGAGTTTTATGGCCAGCGAGCTGAATTTATGCGCAAAAGTGCTGAAAAGCAGGCTGTTTCGATCGATGTCATCCAACACGACGCCATGCATGACCTTCCTTACGCATCGGAAAGCTTTGATATTGTAATGGTCGATGCCCCGTGTTCCGGCACGGGCACGATAAGGCGCAATCCGGAGATCAGGTACCTTCTTGATCCGGGCGATCCGGAGAAACTATCTTTGAAACAACTTCGGATGCTCTGCAATGCATCAAAATGTGTTAAGACGGGCGGCTCGCTTATCTATTCGACCTGTTCATTGGAGTCTGTTGAAAACGAATCGGTCTGCAGAAGGTTTCTTGAGAATGCCCCGTTCAAGCCCGTTGATCTACGAGCGGATCCGAGCTTGATCACCGGTCTCGGAGCCGTCAGGACCTTTCCCAGCCGTGACAAGCTAGACGGATTTTTTATTGCGGGGTTTCAAAGGTCAAGTTGAGCGGTTGGAAATTAGCAGTATCGGGAAAAAATTGATAGACTTTGCATTTGATTTTAGAGAGGAAAGGCTGTGAGCGTTATCAATACGGGATTGTCCGCGATCGGTAAACTGTTTACCGTGGTCTTGTTATTGGCGACATTTATCGTCGGCATGGCAGGGGTGGTATATATGTCGTTGTCCGGAGAAGAGGTGAAAGTGCCGGAAATAACGGGCAAAGACTTTTCTGACAGCGAAAAAGAACTGGCATCTTTAGGCCTGAAGATAAAAAAGAGGGCCGATCGGCTGAGCTCCGAAAAAATGAATACGGTGCTTGAACAGCTGCCGAAGGCCGGTGAAACGGTAAAGACCGGTCAGATGATATTGGTCGTGGTAAGCAAAGCTGGGGTCGAAGGCGAAGAAACGCCAAAATCCCTTCTTAAGGATATAGAGGCTGACGACACGGAAAAGATCGAAGAGATGATCTCCGACAAACCCAAAAAGGCCAAGACCAATTCAAATTCTAACACCGGAAAGAAAAAGGCCGATGCCACACGAGATGTTATCGGAAATTCGAATACGGATACTAAGTCGTCCGGCGACAACTCAAAACCGGAAGACGACAAAGGCGAGAAGTCGAATCGTTTGGACAAGCCGGCTGATAAGCCAAAGGAAACGCCGGGTGTCGTAAAGCCGAAAGAGGCGCCAAAGACTCCGACGGTCGATAAAAAAGCTAATCGCCCATAAAGTTTGAGGATGCAACCGCGCTTTGGCCGTTTGCAACAAAGTAAAAGGTTACTTGAACAAAATGTTTGAAATAGCTCCGTCGATCCTTTCAGCAGATTTCTCAAGATTGGCAGAAGAGATCCTTTTGGTCAAAAATGGTGGGGCCACGGTGTTGCACGTTGATGTGATGGATGGCCGATTCGTGCCGAATATCACCATTGGGCTGCCGGTGGTCAAATCGCTTCGAAAGGCTACGGATATGACGATCGACTGTCATCTGATGATCGTTGAACCGAGCCGATATGCCGAGCAGTTCGTGAAGGCGGGAGCCAATATGGTTTCGGTGCATGTTGAAGCCGACAACCACTTGCAGAGAACATTGACCGCTATCCGGGATGCAGGCGGCAAGGCAGGTGTGGCGATCAATCCGGGAACTCCCCTGGTCATGCTGGAAGAAGTTTTGCCGTATGCCAATTTTATTCTTCTGATGTCGGTTAATCCGGGATTTGGCGGTCAGAAATTTATCCCAACATCGCTGGACAAGATCCGACGTTTGAAAATGATGATCGATGTTAGAGGGCTTGATGTGCGGATAGAGGTTGATGGCGGCGTTGATGCGACGAATATTCACGAGGTGACCGCCGCGGGGGCCGAGATCATAGTTGCCGGTTCTGCCGTTTACGGCAAAGACGATCCGTCCGCTGCCGTTCGCGAATTGTTGGAAAAGGGTACGCAATGGTCATGACCTTGCTCCTTGAATTTACGTATTTATGAGATTTTTAACAAGAACAAGTGCTTTTCTGATCATTACCCTTGCTTTAGGGTCGAGTGTTTTTGCTCAGGAAGGCTCGGTGGCTCAGCGACTCGAGGTAATGCGTCAAAAGCTGGAAACGATCAGACGATCGGCGACCAGCGCGGCTTCGGTATTAAAAGAGGAATCTGACGAAAAGAAGGAAAAAGAAGATAAGGCGAACGCTGATAGCCCGTTTTCCCGGCTGAAAGGTATTGAAAAAGAAGCGTCCCATCTGCAGTCGGAAGTGAATAATCTGCGTGGCAAGGTCGATCGCTCCGAAAAGTACGAAGCAAGCGAAGTGGACCAATTGGAAACGGCCGTTGCCGATCTTCAGCGGCGGGCCGACGCCGTTCAGACAGAAACAGCTTCTGCCCGTGCGAACCCCGGTTCGGAGGAAGGAAAGCCGCGCGAGATAAAGAAAAAGAAGAAGTTTCTCTGGATATTCGGCCGCAAGGGCAACGAGGAATTTGACGAGCTGATCGGTGGTGTAAAACCCGGCCGTGATAGAGAGCTTTTCATTGTTGCGACACGCGAGGTGCGTAAAAAGAACTTTGATGTCGGCAGGCTTCTGTTTCAAACCATTATTACGACCTATCCGGATTCTCCATACCTGCCGATGTCCAAATTAGCGGTTGCGGATTCGTTCTTCCTTGAGGGCTCTACCAGCTCTTTGATCCAGGCAATTGCGGCATACCAAGATTGGCTTACATTTTTTCCAACGCACCCGCTTGCGGACCGTGTCGTCCTGAAGATCGCGGAATCGGAGATGCGCCAGATCGGGTTGCCTGATCGCGATGCCACGCGAGCCAAACGGGCCGAAGCAAAACTGAAAGCTCTGCTTCAGCAATATCCGAACTCGATCCTAAAGAAAGATACTGAGGAGCGTTTGCGGCAAGTGCAGGACAATCTTGGGCTGCACAATCTGCTGATCGCTAATTACTATTACACTCTTTCTGTGGACCAGAAAAAGGGTGGGTTAAAAGGGGCTCAATCGCGTTTTCGCGAGATATTGGATAAATATCCGAATTTTAGTTTTCAGGATGAAGCGCTATTCAAACTGGCTAACACCTATTTGGTTGAAGAAGAGACGGATCAAGCTGCCCGCTATTTCCAGAAGATCGTTCGCGAATTTCCTAACAGCGAATATGTGGAGAGGTCCAAAAAGCAGCTGGAATTGATCGGTGCGACGATACCCGAACCAGATCCGGAGCGAATGAAAGTGCTCCCGGCAGAGGACGCTTCGTTTTTCCAGAATTTCAAAAATCAGTTGTTCGGTATCTATCCGATGACGATCGACAAAGACGGCGTGTTGATGACCAGGAAATTTGACGATAATAAGTTTGAATTGATCGACCAGATCATCGAGAACCAGGGTGATATTTTGACGAATCAGATACCCAAATCGCTGACGACCGTTATCTCTCAGAAACAGGCGGTCAACGCGCCTCAAGAAACATCGAAAGTTCCTGAACAAAAATAGATATATTGCGTTAAATACTTGATCGAAATGGATAAAGCGGTCTCTGATGAGCCGCTTTTATTGTATAAAAAGGGGCGAAATCAATGAGTTTTCTTTACAATGCGTCGCTGACCGTTTTGCTTTCGGCGATATCTGTCGGCGGGTCAACAGCTCAGCCGTCCACGAGCAACAAGTCGGTTGGTGGTGCAGGAACTAAACCCGCTGCAAACGAAAGATCTCGTGAAATGGCGTACAAGAAGTTGATGGAAGGCCAGCGATACATGTGGAATGCGGGCCGCCAACAGGATCAGGCGGAAAACCTTAGGCTGAATTCCCTTGCTAAAGCATCTCTTCTTCAGGCTGTAGAGCTTGATCCGAAGCTGGCGGAAGGCTATACAGCACTCGCCGAGGTAACGCTGACGACGACCGGCAATGTCGCCGAGGCAATAGCATATGCGACAAAAGGTGTTGCGGCCTCTGCGGATAACTTCGGAAGCCGAAGGATCCTTGCTCGGCTATATACTTTTCGGAGCAGCCTAAACACACCCGAACCGGACGCCGCATCTATTAGTTTGGCGATCAAAGAATGGGAATATGTCGGAAAGCTCGACCCGCGGAATGCTGAGGCGTGGGCATTTCTTAATGCTCTGTACGAACGAACAGGGAAACAGGACCTGCAAGTAGAAGTTCTGAAGAAGTGGATATCTTCGACGCCGCCGACCGATCGCCAGTTCTATCGGCGTGTGATGGGTGCAGAAGAAGATCTGACCCCGGAAAATGCGTCAATGAAGCTGGCGGCTCTCTATTTGAAAATGAACCGCACCAAAGAGGCGATATCGCTGATCAGTACGATCATCAGTGATGAACCCAATAGCACCGAAGCCGTTCAATTGATGCGGGAAGCCCTGGAATCGAGTGATGCGGAGACTGCACGATCGGCCGCCGATGCATTGCGCCAGGCAGTTTACCTAAACCCAAGTAACGCTTCGATGGTGGTGTTGCTGGCGGATGTGGAAACACGTGCGGGAGATAGAAAGGCAGCGATCGAATTGCTCTCGAAGGCCGCTGACGGGCTCGCTGCGAAACAACCTGACGAAGCTTCGTCGCTAGCGGCCGCATTGGGTGATGTCTATTTTGCGGACAATAGATTTCCCGAGGCGATAAAGGCCTACAATGACGCACTGCTTAAACGCGGCATTGATGCAACAGGCAAAAGCCAGGTACGCAATACCGATCCGGAATTCACGGCATACATTTTTGATAAGATCGTCAATGTCCACAAAGCGGCGAACAACACACGAGAGGTGATCGCCACGCTCGAAAGGGCACGAAAGGTACTTGGGCCGGACAATTCTTTTGCGGACAATCAGCTGATCCTGTATTACCGCGAATCCGGCAGGCGGTCTGAAGCCATTGACCTCGTGCGTTCCTTGCGGATCAAAAGCCCTTCGGATGCCAATTTAGCCCGGTTGGAAGCAAGCCTGCTGGCGGAGAATGGCCAAATCGATGAGGCCGTCGCGAATTTTACGAAGTTCGCCGCGACTGCGGGTGGACGCGAGCAGAATCCCGGCTCCGTAACCTTTCCTCCGCCGGGACGTGATGTGTTTTCCGATAACCTCTTTATCTCTCAACTTTACACACAGGCAGGCCGAAACGAAAAGGCGATCGAATGGGCAAATAAAGCCGTCCTGTCAGCCAAGGGCACTGAGCGGAAGCAATTGGGACGGCTGACGCTGGCGACGGCCCAGCAAATGAACAAAGACTTTCAGGGGGCGGAAACCACGCTTCGCGACATCCTGAAAGAGAGTCCTTCAAATCCGATCGCGCTGAACAACCTCGGATACTTCCTGCTCGAGCGCGGAGAACGTATCGACGAAGCTTTGACAATGATCAAGGCCGCGGTCCGCGTCGATCCAACAAATCCCTCTTATCTGGATAGCCTTGGTTGGGCGTACTTTGCTAAAGGTGATCTGAAAGAGGCAGAGAAACATCTTGTAGCCGCATCAAGGCTTGATACCTCTTCCGCTACGATCCAGGAACATCTGGGCGACGTTTACGAGAAACAGGGCGACCTTGTCAAAGCAAAATTACATTGGGAAAAGGCTCTGAAATTGGCCTCGGAAAAGGAGCAGGTCGATCGACTTCGAAAAAAGATCGGACGGTAAGCCACTCGTTAAGAAAGCACTATGGGCGGGACAAGCATTGCTCCGCCCTTTTGCGTCTATTTCAAAAGATCAAGGCGCAAAAAATGGGAACGACCGGACATTCGCCGCATCGTTCCCTCCGATCGTGACAGATAACAACACGTGATGAAACGGCTATGGCTGTGGCGACGGCTGTGGTTCAGGTTCTCCACGCTTCTTTAGTTTCGGCGGCCCGTCCGAAGAACTGCTGTCGCTGGAAGAACTGGAAGAAGAGCTGGCGCCGTCCTCTGTAGCTTCCGGCTGACGCTTTTTCAAGGTCGGGCGGCCGGATTCTTCACCGGGGTCGTCGCCGACGACCGCTGCTTTTGCGTTCGTCAGCTTTAACAAATGAGCCTTGACGCGCTGAAATTCGGATGTGCTGATAATATACTCATCCTTTTCGGAAAAGCGGGAAACCAAAGCCAGACTGGAATCGCGACGCTCCAAAGAAGGCGGGTGGGTCGTAAACAACTTGGCAAAAGAACCGGGTTTTTTCTTGTTCTTTGATGCCAGCTTTTCAAACATCGTCGCCATTGCGGTTGGATCATATCCCGAGGCATATAGATATTGTACGCCCAAACGATCTGCTTCTTCTTCAGCTCCTCGCGTGAATTTAAGCGATGCCAGACCGGCAAAAATGCCTCCGGTGTTTTGAATTATCGGGCTAAGGATCGGTCCACCGAAGATGATGCCGGCCAAAGCTCCATAATTGATCAAAGTGCCTTTACCCTGATTCTCCATTGCGTGGCGAGCCGCTACATGGGCGATCTCATGAGCCATCACACCAGCCAATTCCGCTTCGTTATCAGCAGCAAGTATTAGCCCCTTGTTGACGAAAAAGAAACCGCCGGGCAGAGCAAAAGCATTGACCTCGTCGCTGTCGATGACCTTGATCGTAAAGGGAACTTTTGCATCTGAATTAAGAACGATATTTTGACCGACACGGTTAACATATTCGGTGATGACCGGATCCTCTACCATTTTGGCTTGCTGCTCCACCTGGGCGGCCAAGGCCCGGCCGATCGCTATTTCCTTTTCCTGCGAGCCGCCTAACCAGCCAAACAGTTTATCCGCTCCGCTATTGATCTTGCGCTTTCCGATCTGCGAAGGATCCTCTTTGACGCCAAGAGCTTTTGGCCCGGCGGGTGTAGGCGCAGCTTTCGGTTCGCCCTTGTTGGTGCCGGCTTGCTTGTCTGTCCGGCCTTTTTTGGCGGCGGGAATCTCCCTTGCCTTAGCCGGTGGGTTATCAGGAGTTTGGGCAAAACTGTTGACACTTAATAGGGACAACGCACCTAAAGTCAAACCTGTCAGGATAGAGCCGAAAACTGAATTTTTAATCGATCGCGAATGCATTTGGCCTCCATTGGTCACGCAAGAGTGTTTATTTACTTAAATCTAAAGCAAAAATAGCGTGAAATCAATCTATTCTTTCGATGCAGAAAGCGATGGAAAAGTTGCGAAACTACGAATTTTTCTTAAGTTTTAACGGCCGGTCATTTCTTTGTTGAACATTGTTGTTAAAAAATACTTTTGTTCTGCGGAAAAAATTGGTATTATGTCTTTGGGCTAAGTGTCCGCGCTGAAAGTCTGAACTCCAAAATTAAGATCTCGAATCCTCGATGGCGATATATCGACTCGCATTTGTTTCTGCACTAAATGAAACGGATCAACGAAAAAGTTAAAGACATTGTCGAAGTCCGACTGTCTGAACGGCTACGCGATTTTATCGCCGAACCGCCGCGAACGCTTGCAAATTACCATTTCACGGATTCAACCTCAGAGTTGATGGGTAAATGGCTGGATCGCATTTCAAGTCTTCGCGAACAAAGCGGGGCAGCATTTGCTTTAGCGGGCTATCGCGGTGTAGGTAAAAGCCATTTCATTGCTACATTGGGCGCTTTGGTTTCCAACCCGGAGCTTCGTTCAAGGGTATCGGATTCGCACGTCGCCAGCAGCGCACAACGTTTGATGAGGCGGCATTATCCCGTTGCGTACATCAGGCGCGGTGCGGGCGACACATTGACGGATGAGTTCAAAGAAGCGATCGCAATAACGTTCAACCTTGATCGGTTCAAGCTGCCAAACGATACTACCGAGCTTTTGAGAACAGCGTGCGAACTTTCCGGCGAACTGCCTTTCATTCTGATCGTCGATACGGCAGTGGAACGTTCTTCGCGCGTATCGAGAGATGACGGGCCGATCTTGGCGGAGATCGCCTTGGCGGTGAAGGATATGAATGCCTTTGTCGGTGTGGCTCTGGATGACGATATTTCGGGTGCTGATGGGTCAAACTCTGCGATCTCCCGAACGTTTTCCATTGACTATCTCGATCAAGAGCATCTGTACAAGGTCGTCAATACGCACGTTTTTCCGAAACACAGTTCGATGCTGCCGCTGCTGCAGGAAATATACGCATATTTTCGCGAGGTCGCCCCAGGTTTTAGATGGAGCGAGCAGCGATTTGCATCGTTGTATCCGCTACACCCCGCGATACTTGAGGTTGCTCCTTTTGTGCGACTTTTTGTCCATGATTTCGCACTTTTGGGGTTTGCCTCAGAGGCGGGAGAAAGAATACTTGGGCGCCCGGCAAATTCGTTGATCGCGCTTGATGAGGTGTTCGATAATACAGAAACCGCACTTCGTAAGATAGAAGATCTGACGGAAGCTTTTGAGGCCTATGACCGATTGAACTCTGAGGTCGTTGCGCAGATACCGGTCATGCAGCGGCTTCAAGCGAAATTGATATTGAAAGCGCTTTTATTGCTTTCATTGGATGGACAGGGAACGACCGCGACGGAAATAAGCGCGTCAATGCTGATCTTCGATGAGAATGATCCGGGTGCGGCGGTCGAGAATGTTGAGAATTTGACGCGCACCTTTGCCCAGGCATTGCCTGACAGTATTCGCGTGGATATGGAAGAAGGCCGTGATACGCGTTACGGCTTTAAGCTGCAGAAAAAGGACAATCTTAACAAAGCTCTTTCAGACGCAGCGTCCGGCGTTTCGCAAGATGTCGTTTCCCAGATGATGCGGCGATTGATGGTCGAGCGTTTTTCGGACTGCATGATCTCGTCGCCCTCGGATGATGTCAGAAAGGACGCGATGGATTGTCAGATAGAGTGGCGCGGAGGTTTGCGACGGGGCCGTTTGGTCTGGAACAGCGATGGCGGGCCCATCCCGCCCGATCCAAATCCGAGCGGTGTGGATGTTAAGGATTGGGAGGTGATAATTGATCTCACCAGTTCCGCTGAACCCGCTCCTTCGGGGAGTGAAACATCGCGGGTTCTTTGGCGTCCGGACGCGTTAAGGCCCAATGAGGTCGAGACCATCTTGCGGTACCATATTTTGGGTTCCGATGCGGAGCTTCGTGAAGCCTACAGTGACCAGGTGCGTGCAGCCGTACATTCGCATGCAGTCTCGGTGGAGCAGATCTTCAATCGCGTGATGCTCGAAGACGGCCGGTTGGTCATCGATGGATTCGACTATAATTTCAACGACGATTCGCGGACCGTTTCTCAGCTTTCTGATCTTTTTTCCACAATGCTGGAACCTTTGTTCGAGACCCGTTTTCCGGACCATCCCTATTTCGAGCAAAAATTGGGAATGGTTGAGGTGACGACGCTGGTCAGCGATTTTTACAGCGGTTCGCGTCAAGTGCTTAATGAGGTTCAACACCTGGCAAAGGTCTTCGCCGCCCCGTTAGGATTGGTCCGGCTTGATAATGGCCTCTACGTGCCGGAAAGCGGTGAGGCGTTAAAGGAACTTCCGTTGACCGCGAAAGTGATGGAACTGGTCAATACATCAACGGAACCGATGGTCTCGTTGAGAACCGTCTATTCTGAGCTTCGCCGGGAGCCGCTCGGTTTGGTTCGCGAAGCGCAGCACTTGGTACTCGCATCTTTGGTTGCTCAGCGCCATATCGAATTTGTCACATCAAAAGGCGATCGCATCAACAGCCGCTCGCTTGACCTGAAAATTATCTGGGCAGATATTGTGGGTGTCGCCAAACCGGTCGAATCAGCCTATTCGATAGAAAAACTAGACCGATGGGCGATGATCTTTGCCGGCGAGGCAGACTTCTCGTCGCTGGCCGAAACCGCAGGGCGTGAAAATGTAAAGATCGCTCTCGAAAAATGGCTCGAAGATTGGGCGAATTCTGCTGTGCTCGACCGCTTCTCGGCATTGCCGGACGAACTTTTGAATACACGTGTCTGGCAAGTGGCTTCGCGGGTTGGTAAAAAATATGGGTCGGTCGCCGAAAATATTAAAGCGGCTCGTGATAACGCAATTCAGGTGGAAGATTGCCTAGACCGCATATCCGATATTTTTGGCGATTCTCCCGAAGAGATGGATGCGGCCCGCCGCGACGTAGCTTTTCTGGAGAATTTCATCAATGGTGTGGCCACGCGCGGAATGATAAACAGCTATCTGACGGTATGCGAATTGACCGATGACGCCGACCTGGAACAGCTTCGCGACAAGCTTTTCCGCATAATCGACGTCAGCTATTCTGATCCGAGCGATGCGAACAATCGTGAGATGGGCTATTTGTGGAATAAATTTCAAAAACAGTTCGCTTCGTATTACATTACACGTCATGACCGCGTAATGCATTCGCATGATATTCCGGAGAAATTTAACGAGATCTTTAGGACCGACAAATGGTGGGAATATCAGAACCTGTCTCGGATGCCTTTCTTTGACCCGGGCAAAAAGCTTGCCATCGACAACGTGCTTCGCGACTTTATGCAGATAGAATGCAAATACGATGTGACTTCGATGCTGCAGGCAAAACCGTTCTGTCTTTGTTCCTTTAGCTTATCCCGCATGGATGCGTGGGAAGACCTTCCGATGCGTTTATGGCAGCAGGTAGGCGAAGCTTTGGCCGCATATCGTTCGCAGCTTTCTGCAGATGCTGTTCATATAGCCGATACGATAGACAGGAACGCGACCGAAAATTCCTCTGTCGAATTCGAAGAAGCCGCACATAAACTTTCTGCAACAATTCGAAATGGCTCCCTGCCGCTGCTGTTCTCAAACGAAGATCTAAACATTCTTAGAAGAGCTCTTGAATCGGCTTCAAGCACACCGTTCGCTCACGATATGGCGGAACGTTCGATCCATGAAACGCAACACGATGTCGATACTAGAAATTGGGCTCATGAAACCTCGGATGATCTGATGCTCCTGAATCTTTGATACGGCCATTTCACATTCCATCGCGGCACGCCTATATTCGAGAATATGAGCGGTGTTTCTATAATTGGTTCGGGAAAAATGGCGGGAGCTCTTGCTTTCGCATTAGCGAAAGCCGGGCGGCCGGCCGACAACATCTTTTTTATTCACAAAATACCTGAATGGGCCGATCATGTTTCCCTCGGCGGTGCGAAAGTTCGACCCTTCGACGAATGGCAGGATTCAAGATGCGAAATTGTGCTGATCGCCGTTGGCGATCCATTCATTGCACTGATCGCCGCGAAGTTGATAGAAAAGCGCATAGGGATGCAGACCGTTTTGCACGTTAGCGGATCGCTTTCGTCGGAGGTTTTAGCTCCGCTTGCATCAACCGGCACTGCGATCGGTTCGATGCATCCTCTGACGTCGGTCAGCGACTCTCTTACCGGCGCCGGAAATTTCGCGGGTGCATTTTTTTGCATTGAAGGCACGGGGCCGGCGCTGGAAAGGGCTGAGATGATCGCCGAACTTTTGGGCGGCCGTCCATTCACCATTGAAACCAAATTCAAATCTCTGTACCATGCGGCAGCCGTGATGGCCAGCGGGAATGTTGTTGCTCTGTTCGATATGGCGAGACAGGTTCTTTCAGCATGCGGCCCGGATGAGAATACGGCCGGCTCCATACTTTTACCTCTGCTGAGATCGACCGTCGCCAATCTGGAACGACAATCACCGGCTGAAGCCCTGACCGGCCCTTTCGCAAGGGCAGATCCAGAGACGGTGGTGCGTCATCTATCAGCATTTTCGGATTCGGCCGGATCAATAGCTTCCGAGATAATGAAAACCTATCTAATGCTTGGCGGGCGTTCGATCGAATTGGCAGAAACCGCCGGGGCAGATCCGGACGGCGTGGATAGGGTTCGGAAAGAGATTTCAATAGCTAAAAAAAAACTGCGGTGCTAGAATAGGAAAAACGTCAGTTTATGGCTAAAAAGAAAGACGATCTAAAAAAGGAACGCGAGATATTTCTCGAACATATCCAAAAGGCCGGCTTGAGGCGAACGTCGCAACGCGACCTTATTATGGAAGTTTTTTTGCGGACGGAAGAGCATCTGACCAGCGAAGACCTTTATTGGCTCGTGCAAAAGGATGACCCGACGGTTGGACACACGACCGTATATCGAACGCTTAAATTATTGACCGAGGCTGGTTTAGCTCGTGAGGTTCGTTTCGGCGACAATAAGACCTATTACGAACATCACTACAATCATGAGCACCATGATCATATGATCTGCACGGAATGCGGCCGGGTCATCGAATTCTTTTCTCCGGAGATCGAAGCTCTGCAAGATCAAACGGCAGACAAATTTGGCTTTCACACCACGCATCATAGTTTGCGTATATGGGGAATTTGCAAGGAATGCCAGCAATTGCAAAGCGAATCGCAGACGGCACCTTCCGGAGCTCAGCCGCGGGTTCGCGTCCGAACTATGACTGGAAACTGAGATAATGGAAAATGCCGCCGTTAAATTTGAACGCGAAGATATCGAAGGTTTGGTCGGTGTGGGTTCGTATATTTTGGATGCGGCGAGGCGCTTTGGCATCGATCTGGATCCGTGCGTCGGAGAGGACACGGAGCACGGCTGTATCGTTGAAATATTACAAGGCGGGGACCTGCTTTCGCCTCTGACACAAAAAGAAAAGGATGCGAAGCTTGAGAAACACGAGCGGTTGGCATGCCAAGCTCGGATAGAGGCTGCCGGAGAGATAGTTGTCATGACGAGAAAAAGTGAAGAGCCGAAAGCTGAGCCCCAAGAGCGCTCGGCGGAGGATACTGCCGAACAGTATCGGAAGGATTTTTCGGAGCTGCCGCTGGATAAAAAGATCGCTAATTTGGCCCAACTTGAAGCCATTGCGCTCGGCGAAACATTTTCTTTTATATTGAATTCACCATACCTCGTCTTTGATAAATTGATGGATGTAATGGCCGATCTTGGCCTTGATAAAGAGAGACGGGAGCGAACAGCTACGCGGCCGACCGAACATACCGGCAAGGCAAAAGAAAAAAAGGTGTCGGAGAGCGATAAGAAAGACGAAAGTCCGCAGACGGAACGTGAGTAAGAACGCGATAACAAAACGATTTTCACCGTTGGTGAAAGACAAAGGCCAGTACATGCTGGCTTTCGGTGTCATTGCGGCCATGCTTTGGGTCGTTGAATTTCCGATCTTCGTGATCTTCTTTTTTGGAATTTTTGGTTACTTTTTATCGAGAATATTCGCGGCGGGTTCTCGAAATGAGACCCGCGAGATATTTGAGTTCTATCTTTCGGCTCACGAGATATTGAAACGTGACGGACGTCGTTGGTTCGGTTTTGAGATCCGTGATGTGACGGTAAAAGGGGAGCAGATAGTTCAGCGGATGACGACCCCGCCGCCCTTGGTGCATTTTGCTCTCGGGGCTCTGCATAATCGCATGGGTGAACATAATGTCGCTGTAAAATATTTTGATCTAGCCGTTGCCGGCGGTAGTGAAGAGGCGGTCGTAGCTCCTTCAGATGAACTGCGGAATTATGTGCGTGTTTTGCGAAAGATAGAACGAGAACCCGCTGAGGCTCCGCTGACATCCGCGGCTGTATTTGAATTGGAACAGTTGCGGAACGAACATTTTCAGGAGATGCTTGCTGAAAGCCGCGAACAAAGCGACGAGAATGCAATAGCTGCTGCGGTGCGGGAGGCCCCATTGCTGGCAGAGACCGTTTACGAACACAACATTACACCGCCGCCCGGCTTTGGAATAGACGATCTGGGCAATTCAAGCGCCTTTTCGCACGAGACTGGCCAGAGTGGGGAACAGAAAGGGCCGCACAGCGATCCGTTTGCTCAACGAAAACCGATCACCGAGGTTCTGCACGATATTTACGACAAGAATGTTCAGTGATCGAACATATCGAGTACGGTCTTTCCGATCAAAAGCACTGACAGAATAGAGACGACCACGGTCGTGATCCAAGCCGCAATATTAAAGACGGTGCGGTTCTTGTATTCACCCATGATCTCTTTGTTATTGGCCAATGACAGGATCGCTACGAGGATGATCGGCAATAGAAGTCCGTTGATACACTGTGTAAAAAGCAGCAGTTGGATCTGCGGAATGCCCGGAATTAAAGATATAAGCGCACCCACCAGGATCAAACCCGTAAATATCCCTAAAAAGATCGGAGCTTCCCGGAAGGATCGGGACAGGCCTTTTTCAAAGCCGAGAGCTTCACTTATTGAATAGGCGGTGGCTAGCGGTAAAACGCCCATCGCCAGCATCGCAGCCCCAAAAAGTCCGACGGCGAAAAGGTATTTCGCATAGATCCCGGCTATCGGCACAAGCGATTCGGCAGCCGTCGCGGCGGAATCGATCTCTGTCACGCCTTCTACATGAAGTGTTGCAGCGGTGGAAATAAGAATAAAGGCGGCGATCGCACAAGCAAAGATCGTTCCGACGATCACATCGGCTCGGACGAGCGGCAGATCGTCCTTATCCATCCCTTTTTCAACAACCGAAGACTGCACGAATACCTGCATGAAAGGGGTTATGGTCGTTCCGATCAAAGCCATCACCGTGAACAAGTAAACCGTATCGGTAGAAAAAGAGGGCTGAACAAAACTGCGTGCGACTTCGCCCCACTGCGGCTTCGACAGAAAGGCCGAGATAACGTAGGCAAAGAAGACTAGCGACATGGCTAGAAAAACCCGTTCGACGCGCTGTTGTGATCCCTTTACCACAAGCCACCAGATGGAGCCGCCCGCCAGCGGCACGACGATAAAGCGCGATACACCGAACAACTCCGAAGCCTGTGCAATGCCGACAAATTCAGAAACAATAACACCCGTGTTGGCGATCAATAGGGCAAGCATGACAACTGCCGTCCAACGTACACCGAAGTGTTCGCGTATCAGATCAGCAAGCCCCTTGCCGGTGACCACACCCATCCGGACACACATTTCCTGAACTAAAATAAGGCTGATGGTCATTGGCAGGAATGTCCAGAGGAGGGAATAGCCGTAGCCTGCACCTGCGCTTGAATAAGTGGCGATGCCGCTGGCATCATTCCCGGCATTGGCGGCGATTATACCCGGACCGAGAATGGCGATGTAGGCATAAATGCGATATTCGGCCAAACCGCGGCGATGACGCGAAAAGTATCCGCGCACAGCCCGAACCATGTGTTTTGGCGTGAGATCTGAAAGCATTTTCTACTATCGTCTTCCTTCATCAACTTAACGGCTATTTTTGTTTCCGAATATTCGACTATAGCTTTTTTAGTGACAATTGGAAAGGAACACACAAGAACATATACCGTAAAATTTGGACATAAAAGCATCTTCTGATAAGGTAACGCTATGGAAAAACGCCTGACCGATAAGTTCCTTTCATTTCTTTCGATTGCGGCGATAGCGATCACCGCATTGGTGCATCCCGCGGTAGGTCACGCCGCAACTCGTGATCCGGTAAGAGGGCGCCATGCGATGGTTGCTTCCCAGCATGAACTCGCTTCGCAGATCGGCATCGATATCCTTAAAAAAGGCGGAAATGCGGTCGACGCGGCCATCGCCGTCGGCATTGCTTTGGCGGTCGTATATCCGGAGGCTGGAAACATCGGCGGCGGCGGGTTCATGATGATCCGTAAAAAGGACGGCAGCAACGCGGCTATCGATTATAGAGAGATGGCACCCGCGGCGGCGGGCAGAGATATCTTTGTTGATAAGAATGGAGATCTGATCAAAGGCGAAGGCGGATCGACCATCGGATATCGTGCGTCGGGAGTACCCGGAACGCTCGCCGGATTTGAATTGGCATTTCAGAAACACGGGTCGGGCAAAATAAAATGGGCCGATCTGATCGAACCATCGCGCCGCCTTGCTCAAAATGGGTATCGTCTTTCGCATCGGCTCGCCTCACTTTTGATCGCATACAAGGAGCATCTCGCAAAATATCCTGACAGTGATCGCATCTTTTTGAATAATGGGAATTACTACAAAGAGGGCGATATTTTCAAGCAATCCGAACTGGCTCAAACGCTGGGCCGCATTCAGCGGAACGGGGCCGCGGAATTCTATTCCGGCAAAACAGCCGAAATGATCGCCGCCGATATGAAAGCTAACGGCGGTTTGATCACGCTCGAAGATCTTAAGGGTTATAGAGCGAAAGAGCGAGAGCCGTTAAAGGGTAATTATCGCGGATTTGACATCATCACGATGCCGCCGCCCAGTTCGGGCGGAATAGTTATGCTGCAGGTCTTAAATATGCTCGAGGCTTATGATATTAAGAGTTTGCAATACAATTCGGCGGCAAAATACCATGTTTTGGCCGAAGCCTCTCGGCGTGCTTTTGCCGACCGCGCCGAATACATGGCAGATCCGGACTTTGCTTCGGTTCCGACAGCAGGGTTGATAGATAAAAAATACGCGGCTGAGCGAAGGTCCACGATCGATCTCGAAAAGGCTTCAAGCAGCAGTCAAATAAAATTTGGACAACCTCTCGGAGCGGAACCAACCGAAACGACCCATTACACGGTTGTCGATGCGGATGGGATGGTGGTGTCGAATACATACACAATAAACGACCTCTACGGTTCGCGAGTCACGATCAAAGGTACCGGTGTTTTGATGAACGATGAAATGGACGATTTTGCTGCCCAGCCCGGAAAACCTAATCTTTTCGGTTTGGTGCAAGGCGAACGCAATGCTGTTCAAGGAGGTAAAAGGCCACTCTCTTCAATGACTCCAACCATTGTTTTGAGAAAAGATGGATCGGTTTGGTTTGCTCTAGGAGCTCGCGGCGGCCCGCGTATAATATCGGCGGTTATGCAGTCTGTGATCAACGTGATAGATCACGAAATGGATATTCAGGCAGCGATCGATGCTCCGCGAATTCATCAGCAGTGGTTGCCGGATCAGATCTTTTGGGAGCCTTACGGACTTTCGCCCGATACGATGAAGATCTTGACCGAAAAAGGCCACAAATTTGCTCCAGGCCCGGGATATATTGCCTCTGCCACGGGAATAATGATCGACAAAGAAGGCGTACGGCTCGGTGCCATAGATTCGAGGAGCGACGGAGCGGCGATCGGCTATTGAACGGGACACCGAGGGGTCATAGAAGCCGGGTCGTAGATTCCGTCACACTAGACGGTGTCGCAAGGTCATTTGTCTCTGCCCTCCACCCCTCTCTCGCGGGGGCGGTATAAGCAGCCGAAGGAAAACTTCGCCGTTCTTCGTTATTTTTGGGTTCGAAAGCATTTCTCGCGGAGCTGCCGTTCGCGACAGTTTTATGGGTGGGCGTGGATGCTTCAAATAAAAAAGCGTATGCGAGCCGCAGAAAACCGCCTCCTAAAAGCAAAATAAGAGCGATCAAGGGAATTGTCGGGCCGAACCGCAAGCCAATCGCAATAGCGGTCAGGAGTGGTACTATGACCACCGCGAGGAGCATAACAAATAATCCTTGTTTTAACCCGTTCTTTCGAGCATCCGGTTCTGTTGCTTCAATATGAGAAATTGGCAGTTCTCCTTCGTTCGCTATAACTAGAGAAACCGCTCCGAGTGAAAAACCGCAGCGGGAACAGAATCGCGTATCTTCCGCGGCCTGTTGTTGGCCGCATTTTGGGCAATGCATCTTATTCTTCCTTTTTTAGAAGTTTTGTAGTGTCATCTGTGACAGAACCCGGGAAGCGAACCTCGCCGGTTGCAGGTGCCCGCCAATTTCCTTTCGGGGCGTCATAGACACCGGCGGGAATGCTTTGCTCCGCCGGTAAAGCCCCTTGTTTCGCGGTTGTGTCCATTTGTGGTCCCATCGCCAGATAACTGATCGGTAAAGATCTCGGAGGATTGCGGAGGAACACAAGTGACGCTAACAGCAGCATCATAGAACCAAATATGCCGATCACAGCCGCAACCGCCACTGAATCTTCGCCGCCCGCGATGCCGATCAACGAAGTAAGCAGCAAAGTGAAGAATAGGAACCACATCACGCTGAAAACAATACCATTGGTTCTGCTCAACCAAGGCCTCTTCCGGAGCTGTTCGAGCTGCGGCAGATAGCCGCCATTTAGAATGAGTTCATTGACCAACCCAAGCTGAAAACCACACCGGGAACAAAACTTTGTTTCGGGTGAAACTTGCTGCTGCCCACATCGGGGACAAAAGAGTTGCATGGTGTCTCCAAGATCGTTCGGCACGCGAAAAGTTACGTTACTGAAGAGATAAAAGTTCGCAAATAATTCACATCGCCGGCAATTTAGTATCCGAGATCATTTGAAAAACAGCAAAGGCTCGCCCTTGAAAATGTCGTGAGCGGCTAACCGTTTCGAGCAAAATTTGGGCAATGGGTTTGACCTTTTCAGGAGCGGGCATTTGCTTCAGCAAATCTGTGTCTGATGTGAAAAATGCAAACCCACGCTGTCGGGTCTCTTCAACATCATTAAGGTATTCGACCACAGCGGCAATTGACGAAAGCTTTTCGGGCAGCGTCCATTCAAACGGATCATCCCACAACTTTGTAGTAATGCCGCCGAAGGTCTGTTCTACGGCCGCCGCCGATCGAAGAATATATTCACCGCAAGAGAACATCGCATAGGTCCTTTCAAGCGGTCTCGGCTGCCGAAAAAGGTCTTCTTCCGCAAGAACGTCAAGAAGGCGTCGGGAGCCAGCGTCGATGGCGGCAAACTGGCCGTCGAGAATGTTCAAAAGCGAATCCATCGTATTATCTGCCCGGAAAGCGCCGTTCCTCTTCATCGATCGCAAGCCCGTAATTTCGTCCGCCGAGACTTACACCTGAACCGACACGGCCTTTTACCCCGACCTTTGTGCCCTTGGAAGGAACGTTCCGTTTTGTCACGATCCAAATCGAACCGGTCCCGTCAGATATTTTGTAAGCACCGCCGCTGATCGAAGTTCCGGGGATAGACAAGCCCCAGCTATCTTCAACCGTGCCCGCGACAGCGACCGTTTTGTCGCGATATTTGGCGGGATCAGCCTCTATATCCCCAATGCTGACGCGTTTTGGACAAGCCGCCGCGAAAACCGCAATGAACAGTACGATCGTAACAAGTAAAAAATTTGTCCTATGTTTCATAAGTTTCCTCATCGCTCACGTCGAAAATGATTGCGATAAATTGGCGTTTCTGCGATTCTTTTAGAAGTTTCCGATCCACTAAAATAGATCACGATGGTCGTACATCATTATACACCGCTCGCGGACGAATTTGCAGTAATGTCAGATATTGCTACCGAGTTTTCCGACTCCGGACGGAAGATGCCGCAAGATCAGATCTGGTATTTCGATGTGATATCCGACGACGGCACCGAGTGTTTACAGTTAGTATTTCGAAGAGGCGTTCGAGATGTTGTCGAGCTGTTGCATTTTCGCGAAGGCAAACGCACTCGATTGGCTTGGGAAGCCGCGGCCCGAATACAGAAAGAAGAGCGGTCAACGCGGTTTAATTTTGGAAATAGCTATTTTGAATTTGCAACTGCCGAGTATGGCTCGGGCTTTTCGGTGCATCTAGAAGACGAAGGTCGACGACCGGTGCTTTCTGCGCAACTTGAATGGCTTTCTATTGAATACGATGTATTGAAAAGCTTTGATAGCCGCGATCATTCCAATTCTTGGAATTTTTCGGTGCCGCGGGCAGATGTTACCGGCCGCATTACAACTTTTGATAAGCGCGGACGAGAGACCGGTGTGAATCATATCCGAGGCACCGGATACCACGAATATCGAACAGCCCAAAAAGCTTCGAATATAGCAGGAGTGCAGTGGGTGCGTGCGCACGGAGCCGACCTGAGCCTGATCTTTTGCTCGCGGATGGAAAACAGTGGAATTTTAGTGATCATTCGGGATGAGGACGTCAAGGTGCTGCGGGCATCTTCCGCAATTTCGAAAAAATGGAAAATGTTCGACATGGCCCGCCGTCCGCCGTTCCGTTGGTCGGCCGAAGACGGAACATTAATGACAATTGTGCCGACAGATCGATTGAATAGGGCCGGCAGGGAATGTACGTCGTTGTGTGATGTGCTGCTTGAGTTCCCGGATCGTTCGGAGATGAGGTCGGCGGGGATCGTCCGTTCGGGCTTGCGGCAATATCTCGGTTCCAGATTGATACACGACATTTTCTCCGTTCCGGCGAGCTTTCTTCTTCGTAAATGACCAACTTCTCTTGATGTTTCTAAAGAGCATCCGAAATATGGTAAAATGGATGTTTTCTTAATTTGGCCTAGATCGGCTTAGGCTATATATTATCGGGAATCATTTCAAATCTATGACACACAATTTGTTCAACACGCGGCAGACTTTCCAGACCGGATCGGGAAGTAAGGGAGTGTTCTATTCACTTCCGCAACTGGAAAAGGAAGGCATCGGCAACATATCTCGTCTCCCCGTATCGATACGGATCGTACTTGAATCCGTGCTTCGGAATTTTGACGACGGCAAAAAGGTCAGTGAAGCAAATGTCCGCGAACTTGCCGGTTGGCAGGCCGAAAGCGAACGCACGGAAGAGATACCTTTCGTAGTTGCCCGTGTAATTCTTCAAGATTTTACGGGTGTTCCGCTTTTGGTAGATCTGGCCGCGATGCGTTCGGCGGTGAAGAAGATGGGACGCGATGTTAGTGTGATCGAGCCATTGGTTCCGGTCGATCTCGTGATCGACCACTCGGTTCAGGTTGATTTTGCCGGGAGTGAAGACGCCTATCAACGCAATATCGAAATGGAATTCAAGCGAAATGAACAGCGATACCGCTTTTTGAAATGGGGAACTCAAGCATTCAGCGGCTTTAGCGTTGTGCCGCCGGGGATCGGGATCGTTCATCAAGTAAATTTAGAATATTTGGCGAAGGGGGTTTTTGAACGGGAGGGCGTCTATTTTCCTGATTCGTTAGTCGGCACGGATTCGCATACGACGATGATCAATGGATTAGGCATCGTGGCCTGGGGTGTCGGCGGTATCGAAGCCGAAGCCGGAATGCTCGGCCAGCCGGTTTACTTTTTGACGCCCGATGTTGTCGGCGTCAACTTGTCGGGCTCGCTTCCTCAGGGTGCGACCGCCACCGATCTGGTGTTACGTATCACTGAAATGCTCCGTAAAGCCAATGTCGTTGGAAAATTCGTTGAGTTCTTTGGCGAAGGTGCGGCTGCTCTCCACGCAACGGACCGAGCGACCATCGCCAATATGGCTCCCGAATATGGAGCGACCATGGGCTTTTTCGGTATTGACGAAAAAACGCTCGATTATTTTGCCGCTACCGGACGTTCGCAGGAACAGATCGACACCATTCGAAACTACTATCAGGCGCAGGAAATGTTCGGAATACCACGTGATGGCGAGGTTGATTATTCGACGGTTTTCAATCTTGATCTGGAAACGATAACCCCCGCAGTGGCGGGACCCAAACGCCCGCAAGACCGTATTGAGCTTTCGGCTCTTGATGATCGATTCGTCGAGCTGTTTACAAAGTCGGCGGCGGATGGCGGATATGGGATGAGCACCGAGGATCTCGAAAAGAGATTTCCTGTTACGATGACCGGGTTGCCGACCGGATTCATCGCCGGCGGCGGAGATCAAAGTCAAAGATCGATCCCGTTGCCGCTGCTCGGTGAGGTGAGCGAGCAAAACACGAACATTACGACCGAGGTCGAAATGATAAACAACCGGCCCACGCCGGATCGCGTTGTCGAAGCAGAAAGCGAAAAACGCGAGGTTACGAATACAAATATCGGCCACGGCGACGTTCTTATCGCCGCCATCACTTCCTGTACGAACACCTCGAATCCCTCGGTGATGATCGCGGCAGGTATCGTCGCTAAAAAGGCTCACGAACGCGGAATGAAGGTTCCGGCATACGTTAAGACATCTTTGGCTCCGGGGTCGCGGGTAGTAACTGAATATCTGGAAAAAGCCGGGTTGCAAACGTATTTGAATGAGATCGGATTTGACCTTGTAGGTTACGGCTGTACGACCTGTATCGGAAACTCCGGCCCATTGGATTCAGGTATTGAAGAGCAGATCATCGAACATGATCTCGTCGCGGCGTCCGTCCTTTCCGGAAATCGAAATTTTGAGGCCCGCGTTCATCAAAACATCAAAGCTAACTTTTTGATGTCGCCCCCGCTTGTCGTTGCATTCGCTCTTGCCGGAACGGTATTGAATGATGTAAACCTAAAGCCTATCGGACAAGATCGAGATGGTAACGACGTTTTCTTGAAAGACATTTGGGCGACATTGGACGAGGTCAAAGAATATTTACAGGCCGCTTTCGACCCCGCAACGTACCGAGATCTCTACAGTCAGTTTGCAGAGCAAAATCCGCTGTGGAACGATATCGAATCAAGCGTCGGTCAGATCTACGAATGGGACCCAGATTCGACATATATTCAGGAGCCGCCTTATTTTCAAGATTTTTCTATGGAAACGGGCGGGTTTTCTGACTTTACTGGTGCTAGGGCTTTGGCGATATTTGGTGATTCGGTAACGACGGACCACATTTCTCCGGCCGGAGCGATCAAGGCCAATTCACCGGCCGGCCTGTATCTTCAGGAAAAGGGCGTTGCTCCCCAGGACTTTAACTCGTACGGTTCCCGTCGCGGAAACGACCATGTGATGCTTCGGGGGACTTTTGCCAACGTGCGGATAAAGAATTTGATCGCGGCACCGGTCGAAGGTGGAGTGACCAGGGTCCAGCCGAGCGGCGAAGAGATGTCAATTTACGATGCCGCGGTGCAGTACGGTGCGGAAGGAACACCGCTCGTGATCTTCGCCGGGCAGGAATACGGCACGGGGAGTTCGCGAGACTGGGCAGCAAAAGGCACGCGATTGATGGGAGTAAAGGCGGTCGTCGCTCAGTCCTTTGAACGTATTCACCGGTCGAATCTGGTCGGCATGGGGGTATTGCCGCTGCAGTTCAAAGATGGACAATCGGCCGCAACGCTGCAGCTTGACGGCACTGAGATCTTTGATCTAAAAGGACTTGAGACCGGCAACGTTCGCCCTCGCCAGTCAGTTACGTTGACCGTCACGCGTGCAGACGGCAGTATTGAGAACGTTGAATTGATGCTGCGCATCGATACACCGATCGAAGTTGAATATTATAAGGGCGGTGGAATTCTTCCGTATGTGCTCCGACAACTTCTGAGTTAACGGGCACTTTAGCAAGCCGAATTCCTTTTAGACCGTCGATCATTCCGGAAGCGGAAAGCGGCGGTCTTCTAGCGCTAAGGTAAATAAAGCTTGGACTACCGGCTAAAATATAGTACATTAGCGATTTCACCCGTACGTGTTAAATACAATTTAGGAGTTATGTCATGAAAAAAGCGGTCTCCGTTTTGATCCTTGTCGCAATTTTAATTTCTGCCGGCGCCCCAACCTTTGCACAAAATGGTTCGGCAACAGCCAAGGGCAAGATCTCGGAGCCGGCTTCCCGAACTACTTTCGGCTCGGGGACCGCTGCAACAAATGGCCGCGGAGTACTCGTAAGATGGCGAATGGCCGTAGAGGCTGAAACGCTCGGCTACTACGTATATCGCATTGATGCCAACGGCGAAACTTTAGTTTCGGACCAATTGATAGCTGCAAGCGGAATGCGAGCGATGCCGCAGCCGTCTTTCAATGAAGAATACAGTCTGCTTGATAACGAGGGCTCATTGGGATCGATATACGTCGTTCGGATCTTTAACAAAGATGGATCTGTATCCTCGTCGTCTCAATTCGGTGTTTCTTATGACCGCAGCAAGGCCTTTGAAGTTCAGTTTGCGGCGGCCGTCGATAGTGACGGCCCGAACAGCGCCGCAAGAGGCTTGGACCGAGTGCGAGCAGACACGCAGCAGCTTCCGGCCGAGGTGAGGAAAGTTGTTGAAGCAAACCTGACCGCTCCTGACCCGGTTGCACACAAATGGGTAGTAGCCCAGCCCGGCGTTAAGATCGGTGTCAAAATGGAAGGCATCTATCGCATTACGCGAGCTCAACTTGCGGGGGCGGGGTTTAACGTCAATAGCAATGAAACTAATTGGCAGCTCTATGTCGAAGGTGTGCAACAGGCGATCACGGTCGGCTCCGGCGGCAGTTACGTTGAATTTTACGGCACGGGCATTGATACGATCGAAAGCGATACACGACCCTATTTCCTGATAAACACATCGACGGCCGGCAAACGCATCGCCACTAAACCGGCGAGCCCGAATCCGGACACTGTATATTCGGCAACATACAACTACGAATCCTTGCGAAAGGAACGTACAGTGTATGTAAACGACATCATGAACGACGAGGCGGAAAATTACTGGGGGCGTATTTTGGTGTCAACACCCGGTGCACCATACACATTCAATGTTACAGGCCTCGACCTGACTCAGCCGAATGTTACGCTCGAAATTGCGTTTCAAGGATATTCACTCGGCGATCATTCCGTTGAAATATCGCTGAATGGACAATCTCTTGAAGCAGCTACCGGGACGTTGCGTACTCCCTTCAGCAAGCAATATACGGTGCCTACATCGCTCTTGGTGGAGGGCGTCAATTCGCTGCAGATGAGGGCAAACGGCCCGGCGGGCGATATCTCGCTATTTGATTCGGTGAAAATATCCTACCCGCGTCGTTACGTTGCCGAACAAAACCGGCTCCACTTCTATACCCGCAGCATTCGTGCAACCAAGCTTGACGGTTTTACGTCCTCAAGTGTGCGGTTATATGACCTTTCCTACCAAGGATCGCCGATAATGATAACCGGTTCCGATATTCGTGCAAACGGGCCGTCGTTCTCTCTGTACATGCCCGCCGGGCGAGCAGGAATATTCTACGCCGCCGACGAATCTGCAGTTATGCAGCCGTCATCAATTACGCTAAATGATCCGGCTCTTATCGGCCAACCCGATGCAGGCGATGACCTGCTGATCATTTCGTACAAGACGTTCATGGCGGAGGCTGAAACATGGGCCAATTATCGTCGGTCGCAAGGTTTTACCGCGCGTGTGGTCAACATCGAAGAGATATACGACGAATTTAATTATGGGGTGTTGAGTGCGGAATCGATCAAGAGCTTCTTGCAATATACTAATAGCAATTGGACGCATCCACCCAAATATGTGCTTCTGATGGGTGATGCAACTTATGATCCGCGCAATTATCAAGGCATCGGAAATTATAATTTCGTTCCGACCAAGATCGTAACCACCATATATTCCGAAACGGGAAGCGACGAATACTTGGCCGATTTCGATAATGATGGTTTAGCAGAAATGGCCGTCGGGCGCATTGCCGCAAGAACCACGGATATGGTTAACACAGCCTATAACAAGACCGTCACCTTTGAAACCGGGTTGGGAGGATCACCGCTGCAAAAAGGATTTATTTTTGCTTACGACGATCCGGTAGGCTACGATTTCGAAGCGATGAGCGGCAGACTGAGAGATCGGCTGGGGGCCGAAGTTCCGGCGACGATGATAGCCAAATGGGGAGCCACCGCCCAGACCGACCTGATCGCAGCGATCAATCAAGGTAAGTATATGGTCAACTATTCCGGTCACGGGACAACAGGACTTTGGTCCTCGACCACCTTCTTTAGCAACAACAATGTTGCCAGTCTCACCAATGCGTCGCAGCCGACTATTTTTAATATGTTAACTTGCTTGAACGGGTATTTTCTCGGTTTAAGCGATAATGCTGCGAGTCTTGGTGAGCGGCTGTTGAATTCACCTACAGGCGGTTCAGTTGTGTCTTGGGCATCGACGGGAAAGACGACACCGGACATTCAGGAGATAATGGGCCTCCGCTTTTATTCTCAAGTTCAGGCAAACCAGATCGAAAGAATGGGCGATATGGTCAAAGATGCAAAGACCGTTATCGGCGGCGGAACGGACGTTCGGTTGTCTTGGGTGCTGTTGGGCGACCCGATGCTGAAGATCAATACCGGAACGGGTGGCCAAGAGGATATCAATCCCGTCCGGAAAAATTCGGCTGATAGCTCCTTCGGAACGATGCAGAGAAGAAAGACCTTCTAACGATTGCAAAAACTGTAAATAACGGCTGCGGATGTCATTCTGCGGCCGTTATTTTGTTTTAAGAGCTTAAATTTGTTCTGGAAGATGTAAGATCAAAATGGTACTCGCGGTAGGAGTCGAACCTACGGCCTTTCCCTCCGGAGGGGAACGCTCTATCCACTGAGCTACGCGAGCAAGAGTTTAACTACTTGGGACGTATGGTTACCGTTTTTATGCGGATATCTTCTACGGGCCGCTCCATTGCTTTATTTTTTACGTCGGCTATCGTCCGAACGTTATTCATCCCATCTATAACTTTACCGAAAATGGTGTATCTATTGTCAAATCCGGGTTCACGTTTAAGCGTGATGAAGAACTGAGAATTGGCCGAATTGAGATCTGTCCCGCGAGCCGCTCCGACAATACCTTTGTCATACAAAAGGTCCGAAAGCTCAGCCGGCACATTTGGTTTGTCGGACCGTCCCTGTCCGTCATTGTTCGGGTCGCTATCTTTCGAATTAGGGTCGCCGCCTTGTATGACCGAATCGTTTATCCGGTGAAACGTCGTTCCATTATAAACACCTTCTTTGGCCAGCGTCTTAAACCGTTCCACCATTTTGGGTGCGATGTTCGAGTAAAGCTCAATAGTGATGGTACCGAAAGCGGCGGAATTTTCCATCTCGATAACAGCAACCTCAGGGTCGGCTATCGGAGCGACACCCTTTGTAAGAGCTCCGTTGCCCGCTGTTTTGGAATCTGAACAAGCCAAAAGAAACGCTGACAAGATCAATAGGGCCAATAAACTTTTTATTCTCATCTGCTTAAAATGTCTTTTTACTGTCGATCAAAATAGTGACCGGGCCATCATTTATCAATTCGATATCCATTTTGGCCTGAAAACGTCCGGTCTGGACATTTCCAAGCCGCTCCATAGCCTTCGTAACGAAATATCCATATAAAGGCTCTGCCTGATCGGGAGGGGCAGCATCTATGTAGGAAGGCCGCCGCCCCTTACGAACGTCTCCAAAGAGCGTGAATTGAGAAACAACTAACAATTCGCCGCCCGATTCGACCAAGGAACGATCCATTCGCCCGTCTTCATCGTCAAAGATACGCAAATGCAATATCTTCTCCAAGATATAATTTGCGTCGGCGTGTGTGTCTTCGGACGAAACACCGAGCAAAACTAGAGCTCCGGGCCCGATACTGCCGACAATGTTATTGTCGATCGAAACGGCCGCATTTTTTACACGCTGGACGACCGCACGCACTATTCGGTCTCTTCGACGTAAACGCGTTCCATGACCACCGGTTCAAGCGGCTTATCATTGTGATTTGTGTCAACGTTCGCTATCGCATCAACCACATCCTGGCCCTCGATCAATTTTCCAAATTTGGTGTAGCTTGGCGGAAGAGGATAATCAATGTGCATTATGAAAAACTGCGAGCCGTTCGTGTTCGGTCCGGCATTTGCCATCGCCACGGTACCCTTATTGTAAGGGCCGCTATAAAGATCCGACGTCCGGTCTATTTCGTCGTCAAATTTTCCGCCCCACGCCGATTCGCCGCCATAGCCTTCACCCAACGGGTCTCCGCCTTGGATCATAAAGTTTTTGATCACGCGGTGAAAGATAACTCCGTCATAGTAGCCGTTGCCGGCATGGATGCGGAAATTTTCAGTTGTTTTCGGGGCATCTTCTTCCAATAACTCAAACCGAATAGTACCTTTGTTCGTTTCAATTACAGCCGTTCTATTTGCCATTAAAAATATCTCCTGGTGGATCCGTATTTTAGACCGTGGGTCATATTGCTTTCTGCTATTTTAGCAATTTCCGGGTCAAGTAAGCCAATTGCAGCTTCTCTTTTACGTTCGATGGCTCAGCCGCCTAGGCGTTTCGGACGCAGTGCATCAAGCCAAGATAAAACGTTCGATCGCTCGTGCAACGCCATCTTCCGCATTTGAAAGTGTGCGATGATAACCTCTTTCGGCGCGGAGGCCTTCGGCGGCATTTCCCATCAAGATAGGCGTTCCGGCATATTCAAGCATCTCAATATCGTTAAAATTATCGCCGATCGCCATTACATGCTCCGGCAAAAGACCACTGATCGACGCCAATTTTTCAACGCCGCTCCCCTTTGACGACCCAGCCGGTAAAATATCGAGCAGTGTGAAATCGAGTGCTGTGTAGATGGTCTGCAAAAGCGTGATCCGATCACCAAATTCTGTCCTCAGTTCATTCGCCATTCTTTCCATTGCAGAGCATTGCCCGGAATAGGAAATGTGGATCACAGAGGTATTTGGAAGAACAGCTCCGAGATCTTCAACGTGTTTCAATCCTTGGCCGGCGGCCGTTCCATGAAGAGATTCTGCCCAGCGGATATACTTTTGGAGGGGAAGATTGCCCTCGGAGATACGCTCGTAGAATAGGCTGCCATGGCCTTCCGGCTGGGTGCTGACAAGAGCATCGCCGCCTAGTTCGCGGCCAACCCGAATTACCTCACCGGACACATCGGGTTGGAGTAAAGAAACACTTATCGCATCTAGAGTATCGGCATATTTGATCAATGCTCCATTGTGGGTAATGATGGGGGCATTCAGACCTAACTCGAGAGCGACGGGTAAGGCATCGCGAAAGCGGCGGCCTGTAGCGATGGTTACTAGAACGCCATTGTGTTCTGCCTCCCTTATTGCTTTGCGATTCGCGGAAGATATCTTGCCTTGAGGGTCAAGCAAAGTTCCATCGAGGTCGAGTGCGAGGAGTTTTATCATCTTAGGATATCGAGCGGGATCTCTGCTGTTGAGCCTATTGCGAATTGTCTTGTGTTTCGCGTTTCAATTTGCGTTGTTCTTCGAGCCACGATTGGTATTCGGCCTTGCCTTTTTCAAATTCCGAAGCGGAAGAATAGAAGTGATGCGACCCATCATTGGCTTGAACATTAAGGACGTAGAAGAGAAAGTCGGTCTTCGCCGGATTCAAAGCGGCTTCTATCGAGCTTTCTGTAACGGACGAGATAGGCCCCGGGGGCAATCCGCCATAGCGGCGTGTATTATAGGGAGAATCAGCCTCGAGATCGCTTTTGTGGATAGTTCCGTCCCAGCGATTCTGCATCTTGGCGACATAGACGGCGGTTTGGTCAATGCCGAGCGGGATATTCTTTTGCAGACGGTTGTATATAACGGAGGCAACCTGCTGGCGTTCGGCATCGAATTTCGATTCCGTCTCGACCAACGAGGCGATCGTCACTATCTCGTTTACGGATCTGCCAAGAGTTTTAGCCTGTTGGGTCCATTCGGGTTTCCATATCTTGCGAAACTGGTCAACCATCGCCTTTATAATGTCTTCCGGTTTTGCATCGCGTGGAAGATTGTATGTGCTCGGATACATGTATCCCTCAAGATTTTTAGCCTCGGGGGCAATATCCCGGATCATCGACGTATCTTCCATTAAAAGAAGTATTTGTCGATCATCGATCGACGGCTGCTGCGGAAATCGTTCAGCTATACGTTTGGCAATGTCAAAACGGGTAAATCCTTCGGGTATTGTTAGTTTTATAGTGCGTTCTTCGCCCTTTTCGAGACTTCTCAATACCTGCAGTGGCGTGATCGGCGAAGCGAACTGATATTCTCCGGCCTGGATCTTAGACGGATCGCCGATCGTGCGGAGGTAAAATCGCAGGGGAAAGGCCGAGGTGATCACGCCTTCGGCCGCGAGTTTGTCGAGAATTTCAGCAGGCGAAGTGCCTTTTTCGATCTTAATGTACTGTGCGGAGTGTTCATGGGTATGCGGTGTGTTCAACGACGTGTATATCCAATAGAAAAAACCGGAAACTGCCGCAAGAGCCAAGATCGTTACAATGAACAGTATTTTAATAAGCTTCATCCTAAGAAAAAAAGGCGGAAGATATCAATTGATTCGCTTTGCCCGAAGTCTCGGGCGATCTAACTTTACTTGATAGCCGCTTCGATCGCGGAAATGACCGCTGGATCATCCGGCTTGGTCTTAGGCGAGAAACGACCCACGATCTGACCATCTCGTCCTACGAGAAATTTCTCAAAATTCCACGTGATCTCGCCCGCAAACTTCGGATCCGTCGATTCGCCGGTTAGAAACTGGTAAAGCGGATGAAGGCCCTCCCCTTTTACAGAGATCTTGGCGAACATCGGAAAGGTTACGTTATACTTCAAGGTGCAGAATTCTTTGATCTCCTTTTCCGTCCCAGGTTCCTGACCCATGAAATTGTTGGCTGGGAAGCCCAAAACGACGAGGCCTTTATCCTTGTATTTGTCATACAATGCCTGCAGGCCTTCATATTGCGGCGTAAGGCCGCATTTACTCGCCGTATTGACGATCAAGAGCGCACTGCCCTTATATTTACTGAGTTCGACCTTTCCGCCGTCAATGTCGGTGACACTGAAATCCAGAACAGAAGAGGGATCCGGGGCGGTAACGGCCGAGTTTTCATTTGACATATTTCTTTTCCCGCCCGACTGGGCATAACATGCGGATACGGCTAAAATCCCACAAAATAATGCTACAAACACTGTTCGCATAAATACTGCTCCTAGCGGTTCAATTCTCGCGGAGAACGCGGTGGTGGCGGCGGAGCATCTTCTTCTCCGTCTTTGAAAAGCTCCTTGATCATCCCCAGGCCCGACAATGCGTTAGATGCCTCAACCGGCATAAAGATCACCTTTGAATTTTGCGTTCGTGTCATATCGCGGAGCGACTCGACATATTTGGACGTTAAAAGATATTGTGTCGCATTCTCTGCACCCCCCAGAACCTGAGCGACCTGAGCGAGTGCCTGTGCCTCGGCGTTGGCAGCCCGAAGACGTGCCTGTGCGGCTCCTTCGGCAGTCAATATGGCGGATTCCTTATCACCTTCCGAACGGGTAATGGATGCCTGTTTTTCGCCTTCTGCTCTCGTGATGGCGGCCTGTTTGTCGCCTTCGGCCTGAAGGATAAGTGCTCGCCGATTTCGCTCAGCCGTCATCTGCTTTTCCATCGTAATGCGAACATCCTCGGGAGGGTTGATGTTTTTAACATCGACGCGAGTTACCTTAACGCCCCATTTGTCGGTCGCTTCATCCAGGATCAAACGCAGCTTTGCGTTGATCTGGTCACGGCTTGACAAGGTGTGGTCAAGATCCATTTCGCCCATTACCGAACGCATACCTGTAATGGTCAGCTGAACGAGGCCGCCGACAAGATCGGCTACTTCATAAACGGCTTTGATCGGATCAGTAATTTGCCAATAGACGACAGAATCGACGTTGATCGTTACGTTATCGCGGGTGATGACCGGCTGCGGAGGCAGATCGATGAACTGTTCGCGCGAATCGATGAAGGTCGTTCCCGGCCGGACGTTGGTCCAATAGACGCCACGCGGCGATTCAAAAAACGGCACAATGATGTTAAGACCGCTCGCGGCCACTCTGTGAAATCGTCCAAGCCGTTCGATAAGCAAAACGCTCGATTGGGGAACGATCTTGATCGTCTTCCAAGCGACGACGAGCAGAGCAATGCCAAAGACCAACATGAAGATCAAACCGAGTCCGCCGATAAGTTCCATTTATTTCCTCCAGAAAAATATGGGTTACAGAAAAAATATAACCTATTAACGAAAAAATTGCTAAAAACAGCGTCATCTAATTATTGATACTTTCGCGATGAAAACTTCGCGTTAGATAGTTGAAAGGAAGGCGATCGACCCTCGTCTAACTTTTTGAAACCGGAAAAGGCCCAGTTGTCCTACCTACGATCCGCACACATAACCACATAATAGACCATACATAAATTCAAGGCCTTTCCGGTTTCGCATTTTGAAGCCGTTTGGCTTATACTTCGGCTTCATGAGCGTGACTTTTCAAGACATTCTTGCAGCGGAAGAACGGCTTCGCGGCGTCATTAAAAACACTCCGATCATTTCGGATGAAAAATTGGCGAAAGAGATCGGGGCACCGGCTTTCCTAAAAGCAGAATGTCTTCAGCGCGCCGGCAGTTTCAAGGTTCGCGGCGGATTCAATAAGATCTCGCAACTTTCGGACGAAGAAAAAAGGCGGGGTGTGGTCGCAGCCTCGGCGGGAAACCACGCTCAAGGGGTTGCAGTGGCGGCTCGCTTGAACGGGATCAAGGCAACGATCGTGCTGCCTGAATTTGCACCTTTGACCAAGGTGATCGCCACTCGGCAACAAGGTGCCGAGGTAATTATGAAAGGAGCAACATTTGAAGAGGCGGTCGAACATTCGAGATTTTTGGAAAGGACCGAGGGTTATACATATGTTCACGCGTTTGACGATAAAGAGGTAATTGCCGGACAGGGAACGATCGGGATCGAGATCGCCCGCGATCTGCCGAACGCCAGTGTCGTTGTTGTTCCGATCGGCGGCGGCGGGATCATTTCCGGCATCGCTATTGCCGTCAAACACCTCTTGCCGAATGCCCGCGTGATTGGCGTGCAAGCAAAGAATGTGTCACCGGTCAATCGTTCTCTAAAGGCGGGCGAGCCGCTGGAATTGGCATCAGAACCAACGATCGCCGATGGAATTGCCATTAAAAGGCCTGGAACCATCACGCTCCCGCTTATTCGGGATTTTGTCGACGAAGTTGTAGAGGTAACTGAAGAAGAGATCGCTTTTGGCATCGTCCATTGCGTGCAGAACGCTCATTTGGTGACAGAAGGGGCCGGTGCCGCCGGCGTTGCGGCTCTTTTGGCGGATAAGATCGAGCTTTCTTCGGAAGATGTCGTATGTGCCGTGTTGGCGGGCGGCAATATCGATGGAAACTTGCTTGCGCGGATAATTGAACAGGTATTGGTTCGGCAGGGAAGGTACGTAATTATGAAAGTATTGGTGCTGGACCGTCCCGGTATGCTTGCCTCTGTGTTGAATCATGTTGCAGACACAGGGGCTAATGTTGTCGAGGTCTATCATCAACGAGCTATTTGGCTTGCTCCGCTGGGACGGGTTGGGATCGAAATGATCCTCGAGGTGCGAGATTCGGATCACGCACGAGAAGTTTACCACCACCTAGAAAGTCAGGGATATCACGTTGAGGTCGAAGGGCAGGGCGAGTGGAAATAACAAAACGCCGCAGTGGGAGTTGCGACGTCATTTGTACCCGAGCAATGGTGGAAGCGGCTCAAGGGTTGCCTTAATATTAGCAATAACTGTTTGGGCACTTCAAGTGTGCCGAGCAGTTTTCTTTCCATTAAACTATTGCATCTATTGGCTTTACTTTATAATGACCGCAAATAAAGATCGTCGTTTGTCTGAGAAGAATCACTAGTAGATCACTTGTGATAGAGGTCGCTACTTTCATACGTTAGCGTAAAAAAGATCGAATTTTGAGCCTCTATTTTCTCTGCAGATCCTCGCTGTAAAGTTGACGGTAGATGCGATAGTTATTCATCACCTTAAAAACGTAACTTTTCGTTTCGGCAAATCCGACCTCTGCGGCAAAGATCCCGGGTTCCTTTGGCCGGCTCCTGTTCAACCACCGTGCGGCATTGTCTTCGCCGCCGTTATAGCTGGCAGCAATAGCCTCATAAAGTCCGTCAAACTCGTCCTTCAATTCGCCTATATAAACGGCACCCAGAGCAATGTTGACCTCCGGCCGATAAAGATCGTCCGGGTGAAGATCGGTATATCCGGCCTTCTTGTTGTATTTGATAGCGGTGTCGAATACAAATTGCAGCAGCCCGCGAGCTCCGGCCGGGGATTTGGCATTTGTTCGAAAGCTGCTTTCCTGTTTCATTATTGCGAGCATGAATCTCGGATCGACCTTGTGTTTTCGCGCTTGTTTAAGAACTTCCGTTCGAAACATCACCGGATATTCTCGAACTAAAGCTTCCGAAGCCGTACTCGACGGTCGGGACAACTTTTCTTGGGCGAGACCTCCATAATAGGAGGTTTGGGATGCTCCGATGGACGAGTAAACGGCATTGGCATCCGGTCTGCGTCCGGATCTTTCAAGAGCAAGTGCCTTCAAATATTTAGCCTCATCGCTGCTCGTCATCGAACGAGCAAAGCTGCTGACGGCCAGTAATGAATCCGCTGCAGCAATCGCGGCATTCCAATTTTCGCGGTAGATCTCCATCCGGACCCGGGCCTGAAGAGCGTTAACAGCCGTTGGCTTGCCAACAAATTTGGAAACGGTTTTGTTGACCCATAAATTGGCGTCATCATAGCGGCCTGCCTCGCGATATGCGTCGATTATATTCAGGTGGGCCGATTCGATCTTTTCTCCCGCGGGGAACATCACGGTATATTGTTCATATGTTTTGGCGGCGTCAACATTTTTTCCCAAGCGAACCAGCGACGCTCCTTTGAAAGCCAACCCTTCGCGTCCATCTTTCGTGAAAGGAAACTCCTTAAGCAATCTATCGAACCATTCAACGGCCTTGCTGTATTCACGCTCCCACATATAGGATCGCCCATGCCCAAAAAGAGCCCGCGACATTCCCGGATCCTGCGGATAATTCTCCAGAATAGCCTGCCAATGTTCGCGGGCCTGCGGGAACATACGATTTGCCATATAGACATCCGCGCGCGAAAGGTGATCCGGGGCAGGTATCAATGGAAGCTTGCCATTTGCTCGGGCTGCGGCATCTTCGTCGATCGCTCGGCGAAGTGCGGCGTCAGAACCCTGAGAAAAAGCCGGCGAAACAAGAGAGACCACAACTACGGTTATCAGCAAAAGGATTTTCATATACTTTTTAAGGACCAAGAATTGTCTTTAACCTTAACGCATTTTTTTGACGCCGCCAAAATGCGACGAGTTCGCCGGAATATCGTTCGCCAAGATGGGTATGCGAGAGTGCTGTGTTAAAATCTAGCTAAATTGTTTCTTCGGAGATGTTAGAAATACAATAATGAGACTTGCCATAAACGGTGCAACAACAATGACCGCAGACCTGGAAACCGACATTCGTTCAGCGGCGGCGGCCGGCTATGACCTTGTCGAGCTGCGTTCGAATAAATTATATGATCATTTGCACGAACACAGTGTAGAAGATCTTTGCGGGCTATTGTCGGAAACGGGCGTGGAGGTTCTGTCGATCAATACGCTCGAGCACATTACATGGCGTTCGGAAAAGGATTATTCTGAGATAAAAGAAGAATGTGCGGAGCTCTCAGAGATCGCGGCCGCGATCGGTTGCCCTTATGTTCTCTCAGTTCCGGGAGCTTTACGTCAAGGTCCGAAATCTCATCAGGAGATCGTGGATGAATCCGTGAGAGTTCTGAATGAATTGGCGGATATAGCTGAACCATTCGGTATCAAGCTCGGATTCGAATTTCTAGGCGAGGCCGGAAACTCCGTTCAGACGCTGGATCTGGGAAGTGAGATCGTTGATCTGGTGGGTCGCGAAAGTATTGGCAATGTTATTGATACCTATCATTTTTATGCCGGCGGCTCTTCTTTTGAATCGATCGACAGATTGGACCCGAACAAGTTATTCATTTTTCATATCAATGATGCGGAGGATCTGCCTAGATCCGAGTTGAATGATTCAAAAAGGCTTTACCCGGGTCTTGGCATTTTGCCGATCAAGGAAATAAAATCTAGGCTGGATGCGATAGGTTATGATGGACCGGCGAGTATCGAGATCTTTCGGCCCGAATATTGGGCGAGAGATCCCTATGAAGTTGCGAGAGAAGCGAGATCCGCGGCGGAAAAGGTTCTTTTCTCCTAAAGGCAGCTCCTCTGCGAATCCAAACGGATCCGGCAGGTGGTATTTATTGCCGGATATAGGGCATTCGCCGCTTACACCAAAATCAAACGGTTTGCCCGCGATGATAATATTTTCGGCGGTCAAAGATTCATCTTGCGATGGCAGATAAACGATAAATTTATTCGATGGAAAAAGTACGAATCGGAATAGTTGGAACGGGATATATTGGAAACGTCCACGGACGTATCTATTCGCAGATCGAACAAGCAGAGGTCACTGCGTTATACGATATCTTGCCGGAAAAAGCTGAAAAGGCTTCTCGAAGCATCGGCGGCAAAGTTTGCAGATCGCGGGAAGAATTGCTTTCAAACTGCGATGCTGTCTTGGTTTGTACACCGAACAGAACTCATAAAGAGATCGCTCTGCACGCAATAGCCGAAAATAAACACGTTTTCTGCGAAAAACCATTTTCGATCGGGATCGATAATGCTCGCGAGTTGCTCGAAGCCGCGAATGCAGGTAAGGGAGTTTTCCAGGTTGGGCACAATCGGCGCTATGCTCCGGTATATTCAACTTTAAAAAAGCTTTTGTCGCAGGACCGCCCGCATTCGGCCCATATAAAGATGAATCGCGGAGAGCTGAAGAACCCTATCTGGACCGGCGACGTTAGCGTTACGGGTGGCTTTTTATATGAAACTACGATCCATCTTTTTGATATGATGCGGTTTCAGTTCGGCGAAATAGAAGAATTTGCAGCATACGGTTCCCAACATGAATATCCCGAATTGGATGAATTTTCGATAATCTTCAAATTCAAAAGCGGCTTTCACTGCACATTTGCCTCATCTTCGGATGCAAGCTGGCATTTCCCCTTTGAACGGATGGAGGTTTTTTGCCACCACCGCACTTTAATGACGGAAGAGATGGAGCGTTTGGTCGATTCGCGAGGGATGGACGCCAATTTTGAAACATTTTCTTGGCATATGTCGGAAAAAGAAGAACGTTGGGGATACGTGCAGGAAGATGTGGCATTCATTGAAGCAATATTGAACGGGACACCGCCGCCGGTGACGGCTCTTGATGGTTTTCGTTCGGTTGAGATCGTCGAATCGGTCTATCATGCGATAAAGACCGGCGAACGAATCAGGTTTTAATAGCGTCGAATGTTTTTTGCTAGGAATAGGAACTTTGACCTATTATTTATCGTTATCTCGGATGATGTCGGGAATATCGTTTTCAAAGATCATGGTCAATTGCCAAAGCTGCGGACAATCGAATTCACAACATAGCCAATTTTGCAGATTTTGCGGAGTTCGGTTCACTAAGCCTGAGATCCCAACGCATGAGGCAGATCCCGAAGGTTTTCATCGCGAGCGGCGAGCTTATTCGTGGCAAACCGATGAATTTCAGACACAAAGCGAGCGTCGCATTCCGAACTTGGGACGCCGACCGGCAGAAGTTCCGGCGGTTGGCAATGCGGCTCCTTTTTATCAACCACAGCCGCCTGCCATTTATAATGCTCCCGACCCATTTGGGCCAAACTATCGCTGTCCGCATTGCATGTCGCAATTTCACCCGCGAAAAGAAAGGCAGATATCAACGGCCGGTTGGATAACCTTTGCATTGCTGCTGGTGTTCTTTTTTCCTCTATTTTGGATCGGTTTTCTCATCAAAGAAGACTATTACCTTTGTCCTTCGTGCAATACGAAACTTGCTCAGCGGTAATAGTAGCCTTTTGGGTGTTCGATCTTTACCTTTGGATTAGTGCTTTCGACCTCCACCTTGTAATATCCTTTTTTCATATTGTCTGAAAGGTAAGACAAAAGAAATTGCCGCCCGAGCAGAATATTCAATTCTTTGAAGAAAGGGTCAAAGCTGAGCGGAGAGATCGAACCTTGGAAAAAGGCCCGTCCGCCGGTTTCGTCAGAAAGTCTTTGCAGAGAGCCCTGTCCGACGAGCACGTTGCGTGAATCGCCGTCGTCGGTCATTGTTGCTGCCGAATAGAAGGAATAGACGGCAATGCTTCGACGCTGGGCCTTTAAGATAGCCCGATCGAGATCTAAGCTTTGGAGAGGAGATAGTATCGATCCGCCGGCAGATGTATCAAGACCGTCGGAGACCAACAGGATCGCCCGGCGGCCTGCGGGAAGAGCGTCAAATCTCGGTATTACATCCAGCACGCCGTCATAAGGACTTCGCGGGGCCATTGCCGCACTCGACGAAACGATGCGCAGAGAAGTCGCGGCGGCTTCGCGGTCGGTGGTGAATTTTTGCCGTATTTGCAGGCTTCCGCCACGAACATAAGCGATCATCACTCGCGTTCCGTTCGGCAGCCCGCGGATAAAATCAGCAATATCTTTCAGTTGTAGGTTAAACTGCGACGAAAGGTCTTCCTGGATGAGTATCGCAAGTGAAAGAGGCGCCTCAGTATAGCTGCGAATCGATAGGATCGGCTTTTCGACCTTATTTTCGCGAACAATTAGGCGTTCTGCCTGCAGGAATTCTTCGGCCTGGCCCTTTTTAAGCTCTTCCTTAGTAAAGATCGAGATCGGGATAGACACCGTGCGTACATTTTGTCGCGACGACGATGTGGGCTGCTGGGCAGCAGCAACGCCGACGGCAGCAACAAAGGCAATGGTCAAAAGCCGAACTATTTTACGCTTCATAAAGGTCTTTCCGGTGTACAAAGCCGATAATGCCATCATAATACATTTTATTGCAAAGAAAGAAATTTATTGCCTCTCGGTTGAATTAAGGCACAGCTGTTTGTAAAGTAAAACCACCGATGCAGGAAGGCATAACAAAGTACGACATCAGCAAACGCGAGCTATCTCGCGGCCGAAATCTTAAGATCGGGGCGGTAGCGGCTCCGGTCTTACTTACGGCGGCGCCTGCGGCCGTCTTTACCGTTCTTGCTTTTGTTTTTGGTGCTACGCCACCGGCCGCCTTTACCTTTTTCTTTTTAGGATTGGTAGCTACATTGGTCGGGCTTGGCATTGGCCTCGGGCTGTCCGGTTTTTTCATATATCGCCATGTTGATTGGTCGCGGCAAATGCGCGAACGCATCGCGGCGGACGGCATTAAGGCAAGCGAGATCGATTGGTTCCGAAGGGAACTTCGTACAACGGAACGTCGTGCGCTTAAGCAAATGGATCAATATGATCCGGTTCTCGCGGACGCCTATCGCGAAGCTTTAGCGTCGCGGTTGACCGCAACGCGGATCGTCCGTTCTTCTAAGGTCGAGCGGCAATTGACGGAACGCCGCATGCGAAAGGTAAAAGATCTCCGGTCTGAAAATGCGGTTAAGTTCCAGGAGCAGATCGCCGAAGACATCGCGAAGCTGAATTCGATAAACGAAGAAGCAAAGGTGATGCTGGCCGAATCAGAATCGCGGCTGCAGATGATAGAAGCCGCGGCTATTCGCGGCAGCGGGCTCGCGGATTCCGAGCTCGCTTTGAAAAAGCTTTCCGCCCGGTCAAAAGAATTGCCGCTTGCGCTCGAAGAAGCTAAGATGGCCCGAGAGATCGTTAAGGAACTTGAAGAAGAGCAAGGATCTTAAAATGACAGATGGGGGCGAAGATACCGTTTGGCCGTTCCAAACGCTTGAATTGAACCTGCTTTTAACAGGTGGGTGGCGATCCGTCTCTTTCGAAACGTCGTAGCTGGTCTCTTTAGCCTATCCGATCTAAGGATGGGCACGGAAACCGGCATTAGCCTCCCGCAATCCAAGTGTTGGCTCAATTGTTGGTGCGTTCGGTAACAAACCAAACAGAAAAACCTTCGCCTAGGCCAATTCTATCACACGCCGCTCTCTAAAACTAAAATAAGTCAGGAGTCTTAAGTCGTGAGTCGTAAGTCGAGTCTTGAGTCTTGAGTCTTAAGTCTTGAGTCTCGACGGAACGCGGACACTCTTGTCCGCTCTTGCCAGGCGAGAGGCGAGAGGCGAGAGGCGAGAGGGGAGAGGGGAGAGGTGCGAGTTGTCAGGGGTGAGCAGGATCGCGTCGGCCGCGTCGCCC
>CAKZGE010000001.1 GCA_936914845.1 uncultured Chloracidobacterium sp. | reverse complement strand
TTGCTCGATTGAGAGCGTCGTACGTTATCGTAGTTGAAACTCCACGAGCATCGGTTTTTGTCAGCAGATTCCCGTTATTATCGTAAGTAAAATTAAACGTGCCCGATTCCGGGTTCGTCGCCGAGGTCAGCCGCGAGAGTGAGTTATATGCAAACGTCCGCGTCTGCACGCCTTGATTCACGGTCAAAAGATTGCCGAGCGTGTCGTAGCTGTAGACAGTCTTATAACCATGAGTGATTAACGGATAGCCTGGAAACGACACGGCTTCCGTTGCCCCGTCAGATGGCGTGACTTCCCAAATCTGTTTCAGTTGCCCGATAGCGTTTGATACGCTTATTCTCTGTTTTCCGGCAGGATCTGTCACCAACATGCGATTGCCGTTGTACGCCGTCAAGGTTTTTGCTCCGTCGGGCATTTCTACTTCGATAACGCGATCTAGGGAATCATATTTAGTCTTGGTCCATACTGGAGTTTCGCTTAGGAAAGGACGGTACGGATTTGTGACCTGCTTCACCCGCCCAAGAGCGTCATATTCAGTTTTAACGGAAGTATAGCCGCCATCCTTATATGCGCGGCTTTCTATTGTTCTGCCGAGACCATCATAAAAGCTCTCAGACTTGATCAGATTATCATTGAGAGCATTGAGGTCGCTTGAGGTTTCAATGCGTCGATTAACGTCGTCGTAAATGATCTTCGACTGCGTTTCGAGCGATGTTCCAACTGCTGTAAATGTCTGCGTCGGTCGGTCGAGCGGATCGTTGTATAGGATTTTAGATATTATCCCATTAACGTCCTGTGTATTGACAGGTGCTCCGCTGTAGTAATCGTACTGGGTATAGGCGGTCCATCCAAGAGCATTTGTGGTACTGGTTGCGTACCCAAAGGTGCTTGATCCCCCTAAAGAAATGGGAGGGGTATTTGTAAGTGCTTCATTGTCAGCTACACCGAAATTATCATCATAGCTAATGGTTGTAGCTATACCTTTGGCATCGATGGTCTTTACAACATTACCGAGGATATCATACTGGGTGTAACTTGTTATCCCGCCAGTCTGATTTTGAGCGTCGGCATAGCTCGTAGTTGCCGTAACATTTCCTCGTTTGGTGAAGTTTGTTCCGTAGTTGATAGAATCATGGCCGATGACGTTGCTTCGGGATAATAAGCCTGCATGATTGGAATCCGGCGTATAATTGTCATACTCAAACGTTGTCAAGGAAACTTTATTATTTCCCCAGATATCGGACGAGATCCATGTTTGCGATGCCAAGTGTCTGATATGTGAGCCGATCTCAGAAATATAGTCATTCGATGAAATGTAGTCAGTATGCGTTCGCCTCAGGAGGTTTCCAGTGCTACCGCCCGCAAAGTCATATTCAAATTTATCCGTTACATTATTAAAATTATCATACTCAAACTTTGTGACATATTGTTCATTGGTTTCATAATTAAAAACTGCCGTTTCGATCAACCTTACATTATGGGGACGTTCGTATGGGTTTGTTCCGTTAAACGGGCTGCCTTGTGACCAGACTTGAGTTGACTTAATTAATGGTGATATGCCATCTGCTCCAAAAACTGTGGTTTCATATTCTCTTCCACTCTTCCAGTAAGGGAAATCTGTTTGACTTGAAGGTTGAGTTCCCAGTCTAATGGTCCCATAAAATTTATGACGGGAAAGAGAATGCTGCGTTCCTTGGGCTGTTCCATCTCCTAAAAATTGAACCACATTAGCCCAGCGATCAGTACCATTGTCGTGAGCTCCAAAATCCGTTCGGAGATCGAAGTTATTCCCGGTACCGCCGTCAATATATACTCTCCGGGAGTTCAGTCGCCGAGTTATCGTCTGGGCCATGTAGGTTCCGAAATCAGGAGATCCTGCATAACCAAGATCAAGCAATCCCCCTGTCCAACAATCATACTCTGACTGTCCATAGTCATATTCGATAGCGGCACCTGACGGAGTTTCAAGTCTAACAATCTCCCCATAATTATTATAGAAAAACTTAAATACCTTTCCATCTGGAAGTTCTATTTTCGATATTACGACTGGATTGAATAATCCGCTCCCAGTTTGGGGACCCCCAGTTGTATCGGGGAAAAGATCAGCAAGCGTTGCTAATTGATGTCCATTGGCAAGAACCATTCCCATTTGCTCCCGGTGAATGGTGGTCTTTTTCGTAGTGGGGCCTTTTTTTACTTCTACCCCCGAGTCGGCAACATTAAGAACTTGTCCGTTACTATTAATCACCTCTATTCCGCCTACCGGTGAGGTAAGTGTATTAATAGTAGTCTTGTTGCCATTTGCATCTAATATCCACGATGGTCGTTGTTGAATTCCGTTAAATCGCCATTTTACTCCATCCTTCTGATATAAAAAGCCCGCAATCGCACTACTATCCGACGGATAGTTATAATCCCTAACATCTGAATCACTGACGAAGGTTGCCCCACTTCCGTCGGTGGCGTAGAATACGCGTCCCCTATTTATCCCTGATGAGCCTAGATCACAATCTGTTTGGGAAACCGTTCCACCGCTAGAGGAATCCAAAAACTCAGTTTCCGTACCATTGGGAGCTTGGAAAATAATCCGAGTTATAGTTCGGGCGTATCCGTATGATTCATTACATTCATCCGTCGCTCTCCTTTGATAAACGGCCCCAAAAGAAGGGAGATCGGACTCCGTGATATATTCTGGAATGTTATATATCGGTCCCCATCCCCCCCCTCCCACTACGTTTATCCGCCATTCACCGTTGTTGATAATTTGATATATACCCAAGTCTGCGTTTCCTTTTCCATTTGACGATTCTAATGGGAACAGGAATGTGATTTTGCCATTGAACAGATTAATGTTTTCAAAGTCGAGTTCGTAGCTACCACTTGATCCCTTCTGATGCATCAACGGAGTTCTACCGGCATACATAGTTTGGGCCGACATGTCTTGAAGACAAGTGGCAATTATAAAAAGTACTATTAAGGATAATGAAACGTTTTTCATATAAATCACCAAATCTCAGCTGAAAATATTCTTTATCTTCTCCAGAAGCTGGCGACGGGGATATCGCCGGATTGGCCCCATTGGGTTTGTCTGAGTTCGTTCGGGTATGGGTTGCCGGTCGAAGGCGTTTGGCCTGTGATGCCAAGCTTGGATGATTGGCGGATGTACCATGTGCCGTTGCCGTCTCGCCAAGTTGCGAGATCGACCTTGCCGTCTCCGTCGAAGTCGTTCTGCACGGGAATATCTCCGCTGCTGCCCCATGTACTTGTGGCGATCGTGCCGCTTTGGCTGGAGCGGATATGCCATGCTGCGGATGCTGTATCGTAGACAGCATAGTCGGCCTTTCCGTCGCCATCGAAGTCCGCACTAACCACTTTGTCACCCGCCACAGAGAACGCCACGGTGTTGAGGGCTGAGTTGCCGCTGTTGGTCGAATAGAAGGTTGTATTTGATGAACGCCAGACGCCGAAGTCAGCCCTGCCGTCACCATCGTAGTCGGCCGGTGCCGGTGTGTCCGTCGAGAGGCCGTATTGTTGGGTCTGCTGTGCAAGGTCTGAACTGCGGCGGATATACCATGTGCCTAAACCGCTCGAAGGTGCATCCGGTCGGAAGATGACCGCGTCCGTCTTGCCGTCACCGTCAAAATCTGCAGGGGCCGGGATATCCCCGCTCTGTCCGAAGGTGAAGTTGGTGAGCGAGCCGGTGCTTGAATGTACTACATACCATGTGCTGGTCGAGGGCCGAAAGACAGAGAAATCCGTCTTTCCGTCGCCGTCATAATCGCCCGGCACCGGAACATCTCCGGCAACGCCCCACGTCTGTGTAGTGAAATTCGTCAGGATATACCAGACACCAGAAGATGGACGCCACACCGCCAGGTCGGCCGGCGGAGCAGCACTCGCATTAGCATCTTCAACAGCCAGCAGCCGCGAACCGGCATAGATGTATTCTTTGCTCAACTGCGGCGTCGGCGTCGATGTCGGCGGTGCGATGAACGGATTGACCGAGGAGATGATATTCCGATCTTTGGCCTGCAGCGTCTGCTGCGTTCGTGCATCTTCTTCAAGATACTTCAGCCCCGCTCCGAATGCTCCGAGTGCTAGAAGGCCGATAGCAACACTCAGCCACACATTCCGCCGCAGATATCCAAGCAGAAAACTTTTGCTCACTCGATCTTCGTCTCTACCGCTTCCGCTCACATTTTGTTTCATACATCACTCTTGTCGGTTAAACCGATCAATCATCTGCCGCCAAGACACACCTCTACCGAGATCATGACGCCTGCCGCAGGAATTGCAGATACACGAATATCTCGGTGGAGTCGTCTGTTCTAAATTTTCTTAATTGTTACAACTCGGGTGCCGGATCAGAGGTGGAAAAAACTCATCAACGGTCGGAAAATTGTTGGGTAATTTATATTTCAGATTGGGAGTGGTTGTCAAGGATTATTTACAAATATCCAAATCGACGCCTTAAAACATAAAATGACAAATCTTTTAAGGCCCAATGAATATCCGCAATTTTTTAATGATAGTTGTAACTTTAGTAAGAATTTATATCTATCCGTTAGGGAAAAATTAAAAATATCAAGATGTCGTTTACATTTTGATATTTTTATTTATGGTGCATTTCTCTCTCAATTGGTTGTTATTTAATGATGAATGCTTTATATGTAGAATTTGGAATACGTTTTTGATATTAAAATCATATGAGGGACTGCATACAATGTTTGATAAAGAATTTGAATTTTTCAAGAAAAGTCAAGATCGATTAGTACAGCAATATGGCGGCAAAATCCTTGCAATAAAAGACGAGGAAGTGATCGGTGTGTTTGACAATATGCAAGCGGCTTATATCGCCATGGAGAAGCAAAGCATGTTAGGAAAAGTGATGATTCAGCCATGCATTGCTGGAAGAGAAGCATATACAGTATCAGTGACCTCTGTGGGAGTTGTTGGTTAAAGATATGTCATCATTTCCCATTCGTCCGATCCCTCAAGCGTTTACATTAAAATATCCAGGTCTATCCAATAGGATTATATCCGAAGTGCATATTTGGCCTTATTCCTCTAATGGAACACCTTTATTGGGTACTGGTTTGAAAACAACGGCATTATGGGATACGGGAGCAACACAAAGTATTATAACGCAGAGGACAGCCAAAGAATTAAGATTAGTCCCAATAGGTAAAAGTATAATCAATCATGGCGGCGGACAGAGCGAACATAATACTTATATGGTAAATATTAGATTGCCAAATGCTGTCATGGTCGGTGGAGTGCATGTCACTGCATTGGACAAAATTCTAGATAATTTCGGAGCCATAATTGGTATGGATATTATCGCTTCAGGAGATTTTTGTTTAACCCACCTTGATGGCCAAACGTGCTTTTCTTTCCGCATTCCTTCTATATGTCAGATTGATTATGTATCTGAAATTGAAGATAAAATAAGAAAGATTAGAGGTCATGACCAATGTCTTTGTGGATCTAAGAAGCAATATCGCAAATGCCATCAACCTTATATCACCCAATCTGGAAAATAAGGAATGATTATCAACAATTCCTCGCCTTCCGATACCCAGCTGCAATGGCCTCACTCGCGGTCTTAAACCAAACAATGTTGTTTGGGCTGATCTTGCTATAGTCGCGGCATCCTGGTTCATGAAAGATCATACTGTTCTTATTGCCCTTGATAAGAGCTTCGGTCGGTGTTGCGACGTGCTTAGGAGCGGCGAATGTTCTTACCAGCGGTTTGCGGTAGTCCCATGGTGCGATCGGTTCAGTATCTCGCCATAAACCGGCTTGTTCAGATCGGGCAGAAGTTTCGGCAGCAAGATAAAGTTTACGGTCTGACGGTAGAAGTTCGCGTAAGTATGCCTGATATACCCAAGCATAGCCATCTTTGATCTGCTGCAGATTTATATCGAGATCATCGATCACGATCTTGCCGACAGTACGTCCGTAGCGATCCGTCTTGAAGGTATAAACCTTCACATCCTTACCAAAGATGAGGCGGGAAAGGTTTTCCTTTGATCGCTGACCGAAGGCTTGCCCTTTCTCTGGAGCATCGATGCCGGCGAGGCGGATTTTGATCTGGGATCGGTCTTTGAGAATAGTAACGGTATCACCGTCGCTGATGCCGATGACGCGGCCGCTGATCTGGGCGAAGGTTAAAACTGCAAATAAGAGAATGGGAATGAGGGTTTTCATGATTTTGATATTAAAGCATGATTGATAAAGTTTTCGATATTCGTTCATCTCCGATAGTATAGTTTATAAGAATGTGTAACCGATATCGCATAACGGCTGATATAGAGAAACTGCGAACGATCTTTCTGAATGCTCCGGCAGATTGATTTGAAGGATCTGATCGCCGCTATGATAGCTTCTTTCCAAAATCAAATGTACCGGCCTATCTGCAAGTGTGGGACTGTTCAATGATAACAATTGCAATGTATGTCCCTTTATGCAATCATACGAATCATGATGCTTTATATGGGTTACAGCATTAAAAACCAACCCTAGTTTACGGTAAACGCATCATAATATTCTCATGACTAACTTAACGGTAGTCATGTTTACTATCGCATTATTCGCGAATATATCCGGCGGAGGAAACATGTTTTATAAATTAAATGCTCTTGGCGTAGCTTTGCCTGAACGTTCGGTGGAAGAGATTATCGAATTAAACGCAAAGGGAGTTATTACCGATTCTGAGCGAGATGCGTTACTCTCAATTATAATTTCGAACGCTACTGAAGAGTATATTGGAGACTCTGTTAGTGGTGTAATTGCGAAAATTCAGACAGATATTATGCGGGATATCTATGGCGAACGAAGAAAATAAAGCACAAGATATCTCAGCCCCCCATAGCTCCCATACACAAGAAAACGGTGAGAATGCCACCTTTAATTCAGAAGTGATGGACAAACTCCCTCCTGAACTAAGAGCGATCATTACAATGCAAATGCAGCAGAGTTATCGCTTCGGATCTCTGCCAAATCCCCTTACGGATAAGATATCCCCTGAGCATATTACTAAAGTTATTGATAATAATGCTCAAGAATCAAAGCAAAGATATAATGATCAAAATTATGCTCGAATTTATCATATTGTAGTTGTTATAGTTTTTCTAACATTTGGGGTCTTTATTATTCAAGCACTTGCAGACAAAAACCCTCAATTAGTCCAATCTATATTTCAAATCGCCGCAGGATTGGTAGCTGGTGGGATAGGTGGATATGGATTTGGCGTTAAGCATCGAAATCGTGATTAGTTGGAATCATGCAAAACCCAAGAATTCTTCACCCCGCGATAACCCGCAAACACTCGGGCAGGAACGGTAGGTTAAGACGGGAGCTTCCAATGCGATTCATTCATCCTCCCATATTTGCGGCCATTCGGTTGTGAAAATAAAATTCTAGTAAGATATTTCAACCGTCGATAGGAATATCGCCGATCACCGGCCCAGTAGGAATATCACCAATTATAATTTTTAGGTTCTTCATGACAGACATTCTACCCGCACCAAAGCGATTTATCAATCTTCGAGCAATTCATCGAGTTCCTGATTGATCTCGCATTGCAGGTCGAGTATCTTCTGCATATCATCAAAGGCGATGCCGTCAAGTGATTCGAGCTTGCTCAAGATACACCTCTGGCTTTCGATGATCTCTTTGATCATCGCCGATTCATCTTTTTCTTTCATATGTGATTTTAGGTCAGGTCCGGTTTTTCTTGAGGTCGATCCTTCACCGTCTGCAGTTGCAACCCTCGCTTCCATTCATTGAAGGCGATATACACCCGTGCTTCGCAGTCGGGATAATGACGAAGGGCTATTTTAAGGATCTGCATCATCGTAAAATTGCCGCCGAGCCAGCGAATATCGAACTCATCTATCAATTCCTGTTTTGTGGGCATGTTCATTCTCTTTACAGCATCGCCGGCAGTAATGAGCCAACGGGCATATTCATTTCAGGCATAAACTTAATGCCGAATGCTTCATCCAAAATTTCAAGGGCTGCGGTAGAAGACTCCGGCCCAAATCTGCGGGTTTGTCCGCCTTTGAAAATGATCCGCAGATAATTCTCCGGACGACGGGAAAATTCAACCTTCTCTAGTTCATAGGTGATGATCTCGGAAAGATTTATCCGAACACTTTCAATGGAAATAAACATCTTTCTCCTCTCTTAGATAAGGCCCATCCTGATCAATAGGCTTGGCGTACCTTCGGGGCATCTGCCGTCCAGTTCAATACTTTCACCGCAACAGCGGCAGGTGATCATGCCGTCCTCCATGGCTTCGCTGATCTCGTCATAGTCATCTTCTGCGATCGTTTCGATATAACCCTTCATAAATTAAAGCTCCATGATCGTGTAATTGTTAAGAGTTTCCGTTTCCCGCGCGATAGCAATCGCATCTTCTTTTGATTTGGCCCGGATGCGAAGCTCGATGTTCGGCCGATCTTCGTAATAGACATAGATCAGGTATGTTCTTGTCTTCGGTGTCTTAGGTCTTCTCATTTCTCATTCTCCTTAAGCCATCCGTTGAACTGACTGGCAATGCTCATTACTCGCTGTCCAAGGCCGTTTTCTAGTTTGATCGGCTCGGTAGCCTTCCCGATGTTCGCAACGGCCAACTGGACGGCAAGGGAAAGCGAAAGGGCGGCATTTGACTGAACGGCAGGGGCCGCTTTACTGCCGAATGAACGGCCGCTATTCGGTTTGAATTCCTTGATCGTCTGAAAACCTCGGGCGTTGGTCTCAAGGGTGTATTTGAGTTCCATGCCCGGCTTGATCGCATCAGGTGATTTCTTGGCGATATCGCCTTTATCGCCGTTTTCCATTTCGATGGTGAAGAAGTAGGTGACTCCATGCTGGCCTTCAAAGCGGCGCGGCGTTCCTTTGATCTCTTTAACTTGTGAAACAATGATATCCATAGTATTTACCTCGGTATTATGCTGCCGTATCTCAAACGTTCATTTTGAAGCCTGGTGATCTCTTTGCGAAGTTTGGCAAGCTCTTGTTCGGCAGCCGGATTATAATGTCCGCGGACTTGATCCAAGATCGTAAAGATCCGCATCTGCAGCCGGTTGATTTCTTTGGTGCGGGCATCAATCCGTTCTTGGAAATATTGCTGCTTTGGCGTCATTACTTTCATTTCGTTTCTGAAAGCGTTTGCTTGACCTGATCGGCGGCATCCTTGGTGCCGAAGTAATATCCGGCGGCAAAGCTAACTATGGCGATCATCAGCAGGAAGCAGTTCATCGACCGCACCATTAAGGCATGTTGCTGTTTAAGTTCTTGCATTGATAAACACTCCTTAAAATTGGCAAAGAATAAGAAAGATGAAAGCAGCGGCGGCGATAAAGCCGAGGAACGCTATCCGGTAATTTGTGGGCATTGACTGAAAGTTATCCATTGTTTTGTATCTCCTTATCTATCCACTGCTTGAAAGCATTTGGCTGATCTTTTGAAAAATCTGAGTTATCGTTATTACCACCTCTGGGCGGCATCCAGTGCTTGTTTTAGGTTCGGGAAGAATATGCCCGCATGGTAGTCGGCCGTAACATCATCGTTGGCACCAATCGGTTTCACGTAAAAATTTGTTACATCTTCGCTCGAACCGTTTCGCATAAAGCTCACTTCATATCTTTTGATATTCACCCGGTAGCGATGGCCGATCAGTACCGGCCGATTGCCGGTCATCTTCTCAATTTTCTTGATCGCGTTTTCCAGTTTCATAGCTCTATCTACCTCAAGCGTTAATTGATCACTTCCAACTTTTCCAAAACTATCGGCATATAGGTCGCTTTGATATCTTCGACCGATTTACCTTGACGAACGGCCAATTTTTCCGCTGCTTCCTGAGGATTAGCCGCCATGACAATAACAAATCGATCTATCCAAGTGTTTTCTGTGATCATTACGATCTGTTTCTGTTCGTTCATATCAACCTCGCTGCTTATTTATTCCCGCCCCTCGCTCGATCTTTTGAACTTTTCGCTTTCTGCTAGGCCGTTCTCGACCTGATGTAAATATATATAACATATAAATATCTATAATTGCAAGACAAAATATCAAGTTAACGGACAATATCATATACAACCTACCTTGATATTTAGTGAGATATCGTATATTTTGGATGGAAATGGAAGGTAAAGAATTAAAGCGAGAAAGGTTATGGATGGATCTTAAACAAGAAGATTTAGCCAAGATATTGGAATTGACGCCCGCTACTATCTCACGTTATGAAAATGGTGCCCAAGCCATTCCAAAGACTATAGAGTACTCAATTAAATATCTGCGCCAAGAATTTGATCGAAAGGAATCTTCAAATCAGCAATGATAAGAAGCAAGTCCCTTAGCAAGTCCCTTAGCCAAAGTAAAGAGAAGTCAAAATGAAGTAAAATTGATAGCCAAAATAGGGATCAATGATTGATAACGATGCATTACCATCCTTTATTTATCGGCAAAAGTAACAGAAAAGTAAGTATCTGTAAAAACCGGCACCCAAACTTCGAATCAGAGGGTCGCAGGTTCGAATCCTGCCGGGTGTACCAAATATTAAATGTGAAAGCCGCCGCTCGCCCGGTGGCTTTTTCATTGGAAGCGTCAACACGACTTTGCCGCAGTTTCCTTCTTTGATGGCTTCGAAGCCTTTGTAGGAATAGCGGTGCGCGACGACGACTTTTTTATTTTGAGCCCATCACATTTGATTGAGCCGTTCGATGTCGGCGAGGTCTTTGTGGCGGCCGCTCGCCATTTTGTTCTTGAGAAGATCTGCTTTGCTGATGGTGGTTATCCGGATGTCTTCGACCTGAACGACATTCCGGGCCGCGAAGGATTCGGCGAACTCAACGCCATCGGCAAAGTTCATAAATTGAACTTTCATCGGCTCGACGCCAAGCTCCAAAAGGCTTCGCTTTTCAGGAAAAAGGTCGCCGATGTTAGCGTGATCAACGCCAAACTGCTGCAGAGCTGCTGACAGACGACGAACATTTTCACCATCATCGGAAACGAATATGTCGATATCGTTGGTCGAACGCGAATAGCCGTAAACACCGACCGCGTAACCGCCGATCAACAAATATTCGACGTCATTCGCATTCAACGATTCGAATAACTCTTTGAAGTCTTTCGGTAGCTCGAGCTCCATAATTTAGCCGTCGCAGTCTTTCAATATGCTGAAGCCGTTCCTTGACCGTAGAGTTTCGCCAATATTCGATCTCGTCCGCGACCGATTCCTCTAATGTGGAGCCGATCTTCAGATTGTTCTTATCGAGCCTTAGTTCTGGGACATCTTGCATCGCTGCCTCAATTATATCTCAGAAAAGTCTAAAACGATAAAATCCCGCGTCGACAGTTTAGCGACTGGGTTCTTCGAACGCGTCAGAACCGGGAGCGATAGCGACTGGGTTTTTTGTGCGATCCGGCGTGGCCTCACCACCAGTCAAAGTCCGGCAAATGGTCACCTTGTCCGACCGTAACACTTTCGGTGTGATTCGAACAGCCACCTCCGCCTTGGCCATCAGGCCATAACCGAGCCTTCGGACCGGCAACTTTGAACGCCCACGTATTTCCCGAATAATCGCACGTCGGATCACCGTACCCGAACATGATTTGAAAAGAACCTGGCTTCGATTCCCACTCTTTGAAGAAGTGGACCTCATTGTCAAACGGTTCGTCGCTCAACCGGAAATCAACGTTGGTTATGCTCGGCAACCAGTCTGCTTGAATCGTGATCTCGCTCCGTTCAGAACCCGGCTCAGCCACAAAGATCTTTCGAGCAAGTTTGACGCTCTTTCTCTTTCGAACCGGTTTGAAGCTATAAACAAGGACCCGGCTAACCACGCTTTTTATAACTTCTTTAGGCACAGCCTTGAGAAAGCTGGCATCACCGCCTTCGTCTTGAGCTAACCCCGCAGACGCCAAAACAACGATTAGAATCAGAATTGAGAGACATCGATACATGATTATTTCTTCCCTAGAAATCAAATCTCAGAAAAGTCCAACACGACCTTTCCGCAGTTTCCTTGTTTGATGGCTTCGAAGCCTTTTTCGAAGTTTTTGTAGGAATAGCGGTGGTTATCATCTTCGATTCTCGCCTAACACTCTTTGCAGATCAGTTTTGAGTTCCTCGTCCGTCATAGAACTGATCTTTTTCACTAGATCTTTGTGCGGCCACAGTAAAAAGGGAATATATGGTGCGCTAAGCCGTCCATTACAATGGTATTTGTAGAGGAAATCTTTGTTCCCTAGAACGGCCCCACAACGTAGCGGTGCAACGCTTATCCACCTTTCGTACATGCCGTCTACAAACCAGTGGTCGGGTTTGTACAATAGGCGTATCGGACGGTGCCAAACGTCCAACTCGCTGTCAGTGATCTCAACCCGTTCTACTTCTGAAAGGATCGTTATCCGTTCATGATAAATTATCCGATTCTCATAAAGATCGGAGAAGAGTTCCTCCAGCAACTGCCGATCAACAACTATCGGACATACGTCAGATTCATCATGTTTTGGAGGCAAAGATGTTTGTTCTGTTGATCCATTCATAAACGACGTTGTGATGGGCCTTTTTCAAATCTCAGAAAAGTCCAATACGACCTTACCGCAGTTTCCTTGTTTGATGGCTTCGAAGCCTTTTTCGAAGTCTTCGTAGGAATATTTATGCGTGATGACGGGTTTTATGTCAACGCCGGCGTCGAGTAGGTTGGACATTTCCTGAAGGAACGATATCAACGTCAAAAATTTGCTATATTCTTTGCATATCCTGTCTCTGCCATAAGATGGTATATCCTCCATTGATTCTTTTAGTTGGAAGTAACTGTATGGAATGGCTGAGCGGGTCAGAACCGGGAGCGATAGCGACTGGGTTTTTGTGCGATGCGGCGTGAGCTCACCACCAGTCAAAGTCCGGCAATTTGTCACCTTGTTCGTTAATTACATAGTTACAAGCTTCCCAGATGCTTTTTTCGTTCCAGAGATTTCGTTTGCTACCTTTGGCAGCCCATGGCGTGTGTTCGTGCATCCACAAGCCATCTTCGCGTAGCTGACGGGTTGCATTTGCTTTCAACGCGATCAGAACATCCTTCGGTTTTTTCGCTCCGACAGAGATAATGGCATGTACGTGATTCGTCCGAATGTTGATCGCGAGCAGCGTCCAACCGCGCTTATCACAAAGATCTCGTATAGCTTTCTCGACCGCTTTTCTGCTTGCGGCGTCCAGAGTTACCGGAGGATGAAGCAGTAGCTTTTGGTTATTTTTTTCCGGTTGCTGTTTGATTGGATTCGGGGCGAACGATAGATGTTGTTGTTGCGGTCAACGCTTCCGCGTTCGTCACCGTGAAGCCACGTTCCGTAAGATCTAAATGTGAAGAAAACGGCTAACGGGATGTCCGTGTCGTTCCACATTGATTGGTCCCCAAACTAGAAGAACCCAGTCGCTACCGCTTCCGGTTCTGACAATGATCGTTGTGTTTTCAGGCTGAAATAAGCTCAAAACGCCTGAAATATAAAACTTTCGTTTGTTATCTGTAACTTTCGTTTGTTATTTTCGATTTTCGTCTGAAATATCGAATTTTCGAGTGAATTATCCGATATTTCTCCGAAATAACAAACTTTCGCGTGAATTATCGAACTTTTCCGTGATTTTGTCGATTCGCCGCCGCCAGCTTAGCCTGCAACGCCGTCAACTCTATCGCCGCATTTTTACTAGCTATTTTCCGAGCTTCAAAATCTGGTTAGCTCCGCGAACTACAATGATAAATACTATCGCTCCGATCAAAAGGTCTGGCTTATTGGAATCGAGCAAAAACACACAAATCGCAGCTGCGATAACTCCCAGGTTGATAACTATATCATTGGAAGTAAAAATCATGCTCGCTTGCATATGAGCATCATTACTTCTGGATTTCTGTAGTAGATAAAGACAGAATGCATTCGCAATTAGTGCGAGGCCTGAAACTACAATCATTGTCCAGAATTCTGGTCTCTCCTCGACACCAATAAAGCGTCTTAGCACCTCTACAAATCCGAAAGCTGCGAGCCCAAGTTGGAAATAGCCTGCGACGCGAGCAACTTTCTTTTTCTTTGTTAGCGTAGCGCCTACTGCGAAGAGGCTGATCGCGTACACAAGTGAATCAGCCAACATATCGAGGCTGTCCGCGACAAGGCCCATCGAATTCGAGATGAAACCTGTTGTGAACTCTATTACGAAAAAGCTGAAATTGATGGCCAAAATCTGCCACAAAGTTCTGCGTTCTTTGCTCGCAGTGTCTGCAGAAAAGGTTTCATCCGCTTCGATGGTAGCGACGAAAGATGCTCCGAGGTCTAAATCTTTGAGTGCCTTAGAAATAGGTGCAACATCACCCGTGTGGAAAACGCTCAAAGCCCGGTTCGCGATATCAAAGTGCATAGATTTTATACTGGCAAAGTCTGCCAGTCGCATCCGAATGATCTGTTCTTCGGAAGGACAATCCATTTTTAATACCTGAAAACTTGTCTTTTGCATCCTTTTTCAACGTCATTTCACCAGCTCGCAGGGTTCGAGATCGATACGTTTTGATCCAGGTAGTTTTGGTTCCTTCTAATCTGGACCGTTTCGCTTACTAAATCTCCTCGAAATCCAGGACGACTTTGCCGCAGTTTCCTTGTTTGATGGCCTCGAATCCTTGTTCGAAGTCTTCGTAGGAATATTTATGCGTGATGACGGGTTTTATGTCAACGCCGGCGTCGAGTAGGTTGGACATTTCCTGAAGGAACGATATCAACGTCCCAAAATTCGCAATATTCTTAGCATGTCCTGTCTCTGCCATAGTTAAAACATCCTCCTAAATAGTAATCTCTCGAAATAATACTAAGATGCCCGTAAAGTCAAGCAGTATTGAGCTTTTAGGCGTCTTAGTCAACCAGAAATAAATCCCTAAAGATGGTGTCAATCTGATGTAATGGAGTTTCGTTAGGTAAGCCGGAAATACATGATTCCCTGTACTCCTTAAACAGGTTAAGAATTTCGATCTCTTTCTCGCCACTTACCAAATCGAGATTCAGCATCTTCGCGTTATTGATATCATTTGGTTCGAATTTTCTCAGCCCATTCCCATACTCCCTTCGATTGTCTTCAAATATTTCTTTAGAGACATTTGTCAATAGGTATGCGAAGAATAAATCCCTTCGTTGAAGGGAGAACATATTCATGTAGATACAATGGAAGGTGGTTAGGTTCGCGATGTTCGCCTCATTTCGAATGAATTTGACTCCGTTTCGGTTAAAAACGGAGACCCAGATCGGGGCTGGAGCCCTCTTTTCTAAGGAATACCACGGGTTTCGCTTTCCGGTGAGATACTTCTTATCGATACCTTCAGTCAAACCTTTGTCTAGATACGCTCCTACACTAGAATCTACTGCATTCTCGGCATTGAGAAGAAAAACCGGCCGGTCGGTAGACTCTAGTTGCTTAAAGTCAGCTTCAGTAAAGAAGGGGCTTGCTACATCAGTAGATCGACAAATGCAGGGTAATAGGTACTTATTCGGAATTCCCAAACCTTCCGCTTTCGATCTCGTGAAAACGAAATAATCATTTGAGCCTGTTGCTATACCTCGACTAACCTTTGCATATCCACTGAACGGAATTAGGTCTTTATAGCGATTTTGATTCGGTGGTTGATAATAGCGGCGCCATTTGACGCCCGCATCGAGTTCCTCATATCGAACAGCATCGATATGTAGGCTCCCAATAGGATAGTTTTCAATCACTTCCTCAACTCGTTCTAGATCACAGCGGCTTTTCACATTAGTGAATCTAACATCTTGGTTATGGTCATCATTGGCGAATAACAGAATCGAGGATGTTGTAACGGCATCGTCAAATACATTCGCCTCGAAATCAAACACGATGACGTGTCGAAGCGTTTTGTTATTTAACATCTGTTCTTTCACAAGTCTGCCATAATCCGAATTGAGAAATTCTGAGGGTACGATATACGCCGCTCGTCCCCCTGGAGCCAATTGTGCTAAAGATTTTACGAGAAACAGTGCATACAGATTAGTAAAGCCGTTAAGACGGATGGATGTATGTTTTTCGAGTTCGATTAGAGCAGGTTTGTTATCAAAGTCATGAAATTTGAAATAAGGTGGGTTGCAAATGATCCCGTCGTATTTATCCTGCCAGCCGTTATATATGTAATCGTTGAGCCTTAAGTTCACATTTGGGAAATTAACGATCAGCTCTTTTGCTTTGCGATAAATCTCCTCGTCAATTTCGTACCCCGTTACCGTGATATCCGGACGAAATGCAATCAAATGGCGAGTAAAGATTCCTAGCCCAAACGCTGGCTCAAGTACTGTTTTCAATTCTCCGTGTCCTAAAAGCCAAGAACTCATCAATTTGGCAACCGACTCTGGAGTAAAGAACTGAGCAAATTGCTTGCGGTGTGCCAAGGAAACAAGAGCACTGTACTCTTGCTCCGCGGATAGAACTTTTCGTTCGACAACTGCCTTCATCTAAAACTCCTCTGCATCAATTCCTAAAATTTCTCTAAGCTTCTCCAAGTCAAGGTAAGCAGTTCCGCCATTGAACGTAACGTAGAAGAGGAGCCTTCCTCGGCCAATTTCTTTCCTCACACTCGAATGTGTGGGTTCATCCACACGTCCCGCAAGCGGAGTACCTATCTTGGATCTAATCTTAAAGGTCGTTTTATTCTGATTCTTGTTATCTGCTTCAACTGAAAAGATACGACCATCGTTGTCTGGGTCGGAAATAATAGTGAGAATTTGCTCGAACGAAATGCCAAAGACCTTGTCAAAGAAAACCTGAAAATAGTAGTGTGGAACATCAAAGCATTCGATCCATTTATAGACGACCTTAATGTCCTCGGCCTTCGGCGTGATGCTCAAATAATCCCGTTTCTGAATATCCTTTATATTTTTCTTCAGGTCCTTAAAACACTCTTTAAGCGTGACGAGTCGATCACTCGACGACCAGGATGGCACTCGGAAGTCTCCAACAATCAAAGTTTCTTCCGTTAATGCTTCTAGCAGCGGTATGTAATGGCGTCGCGAGTCATGGTCGAGAAGATCACCGAACTCTCTGAGTATGCGATCCCTAATTTCGAGAGCGGCGGTTGTGCAACTAGTTGTCCTCACCTTCATTGCTTCATCGTAGCGATCCATAAGGAAGGCACTTGAGCGAACTTCGATCCCAGCCACCGCCTTTTTCACATACTCCGTAACTTCGTTATGCGGAATCCGGCTAATGTCAGTTCCCAAGTCTTCACGGAAGTCTTCTTTGCGGAGAATTAACAAATCAGGCCGCTTGCCTATAGTGTCGAGCTCATTTTGAAATTCCTGAAAGAACTGATCAAATCCAGCTTCGCCAGCCACAAGATCGTCGGATTTTCCGTAGCGAATAGCAACATGATTCTTAGAACCTTCGTTTATCGCACGAAAAATTAAGTCCTCTGCCCAATCCCCCTGTTCCTTATTGGTGATAAATTCAGAAGAGGCTTGAGTGGGAACCCTTGCTGGGACACGGGGCACGCAAAAGTCAACTAAGGTTGCTGGCACTGATTTGGTCAGTTCGGTTATTCGGTCAAAATAGGTCATATACGCTAAGTTAGTCCATCAAACGATGTCAAGAAAGAGACAATTAAGTTTCGAAGTTCGTTCCAATGAAACCCAAATCTGTTGAAGGCTGATCAAAACTCCTCAAAATTCAAAACGACTTTGCCGCAGTTTCCTTCTTTGATGGCTTCGAAGCCTTGTTCGAAGTCTTTGTAGGAATAGCGGTGGGTGACGACGGGGGAGATGTCAACCCCGACGTCGAGGAGGTTGGACATTTGGTACCAGGTTTCGTACATCTGGCGGCCGTAGATGCCTTTGATGGTGATCATGTTGAAGATGACGGTCTTCCAGTTGACGTCGAACTCGGTGGAAGGGATGCCGAGGAAGGCGATCTTGCCGCCGTGAAACATGTTGTCGAGCATGTCTTTGAAGGCTTGCGGGACGCCGGACATCTCCATGCCGACATCGAAACCTTCTTTCATGCCGAGCTCTTTTTGGACGTCTTTTATCGTTGTCTTGCTGACATCGACGGCCTTTGTGACGTGGCCCATCTTTTCGGCGAGTTCGAGGCGGAACGGATTTACGTCAGTTATGACGATGTTGCGGGCTCCGGCGTGTTTGGCGACGGCGGCTGCCATGATGCCGATCGGGCCGGCTCCGGTGATGAGCACGTCTTCGCCGAACACTTCGAATTCGAGCGCGGTGTGGACGGCGTTGCCGAAGGGGTCGAAGATCGCCGCGACGTCGAGGTCGATGTCGGGCTTGTGCTTCCAGATGTTGGTGTAAGGAACGGCGATGAACTCGGCGAATCCGCCGTTGGTGTTCACGCCGACACCGCGTGTGTTCGCACACAACGCACGCTTGCCTGCCATGCAGTTACGGCAGCGTCCGCAGACGAGATGGCCTTCGACGCTGACGATGTCGCCGGCAGTGAAGTCGAGCACGTTCGAACCGACATCGACGATCTCACCGACAAATTCGTGGCCGATCGTCATCGGGACCTTGATCGTGCTCTGCGCCCATGCATCCCAGTTGTATATATGCAGGTCCGTTCCGCAGATGCCTCCACGCTTTACGCGGATCATCACGTCGTTGATGCCCATCTCCGGAACCGGTACGTCTTCGATCCACAGTCCGGGTTCCGCCTTGCTCTTTACTATTGCTTTCATATTTATGATGGGAGAATTGATCTGCTCCGATAATATCAATTGACCTGTATCATATTAAACCACGGAGAAATATTTGGAAAAATTAACGATATTTTTTGCGCAAAGGATTTACCAAATCGGGTTCAATTGATACAATGACGGATTGTATATTTCAGCCGCGGCGTTCGCATTCGCGGCGATTTTCCCGGGCAATTTATGTCAAACGAAATGGAAAGGGCAGATGCGGTACGCATTGCCTTTGAACAAGATATCGAGCAATTTTTGAACATTGATCTTGGCTCCGGCTTGGCGGAAGCACAAGCATTGCTTCAGCAGCTCGGCGATATCCGAATTCGGCACGCCGGCAAAAAATCGGAGCTGGCGGCCGTCAAAAAGCTGATCGGTAAGGTCGCCGCCGAAGAGCGCGGAAATTTTGGTCAAAGGGTGCAGTCCGTGGAAAAGGCGATCGCCGACACCATTGGCCAAACCGAATTTCGCATCAAAAAATATATCGACGACGCCAAAGCAGAACTCGAACGCGTCGATGTCACCATTCCCGGACGCCGCCCGCGGACAGGTCATTTGCATCTGATCACCATTTTGCGTGAAAAGATCGAAGACATCTTTGTTTCAATGGGCTATTCGATCGAAGATGACCGCGAGATCGAGACGGACCATTATAATTTCGAGGCTTTGAACATCCCGGACGGGCATCCGGCTCGTGAATCGCAAGATACCTTTTATACGACCGAAGGGTTTGCGTTGCGTTCGCAGACATCGACCGTACAGATCAGAGCGATGGAACGTCGCGGAGCTCCGCTTAGAATACTCGCCCCCGGAAAAGTTTTTCGCCGCGACACGCCGGATATGACACACGTTCCAATGTTTCATCAGATTGAGGGGTTGTGTGTTGATAAGGACATCACGATGGCGCATCTGAAAGGCACCGTTACCGAATGGCTCAAACGATTGTTTGGCGAAAATACGGTTACCCGCTTTCGGCCGTCATATTTTCCTTTTACGGAACCGTCAGCAGAATTCGATTTTTCTTGTTTCAAATGCGGCGGAACGGGCCAGGTATCAGGTGAACGCTGCCGTCCCTGTAAAGGCTCCGGCTGGATAGAACTTGGCGGCTGCGGAATGGTTCACCCGAACGTGCTTCGCAATTGCGGCATCGATCCCGCGGTCTATAGCGGCTTTGCGTTTGGCTTCGGGTTGGAACGGATGTGCGCTCTGATGTATTCGCTGGACGACATTCGGTTGATGTTCGATAACGATGTGAGGTTTTTGGAACAGTTTAGATAAGGGCGAACCATTTTTTCTGCCTTGAAATTTTTTCTCATTATATTTGTCGTTTTGAACCGATATTACGGACAACAAACTTAAGCTAAATGAATATCAGTTATAACTGGCTTAAAGATCTGATCGAATTCGATCTGCCGCCGAGAGCCGCAGCAGACGAACTAACGCGTGTCGGTTTGACCGTCGAAGGCGTCGAACCGGTTGCCGGCGATCATGTTTTTGACATCGACCTTACATCAAACCGGTCGGATTGTCTGTCGCATTTGGGCGTCGCCCGCGAATTGGGCGTTATTACCGGTCAAAAGCTTAAGATCGCAGGTCCAAACGCAGTTAGGCCCGGCGACGTCGATCCGGATTCGATCCCTTTTCCCGCTGTGCTTGCGCCGGAGATCGTGCGGATCGATGCGCCGGAACTTTGCGGACGTTTTACCGCCCGCATCATCCGCAACGTCAAGGTAGGCCCGTCGCCGGCGTGGCTGGTCGAGCGTCTTGAGGCCATTGGCGAACGGTCCATTAACAACATTGCCGACGTTACAAATTATGTAATGCATGAACTAGGCCAGCCGATGCATGCTTTCGATCTCGATAAACTGTCCGGGCATCGGATAGTCGTTCGCCGTGCACGCCATGGCGAGACGCTAAAAACGCTCGACGAAGTTGAACGAAAACTTGACCAAGCGATGTTGGCCATTTGTGATGCTGATAGTCCGATCGCCGTCGCCGGCATTATGGGCGGCTATGATTCAAGCATAACTGATGAAACAGTTAATGTGCTGCTTGAGGTTGCCTATTTCAAACGAGAGAATATACGACAAACATCGCGTGCCTTAAATCTTTCTACGGAAGCCAGTTATCGTTTTGAAAGGGGTGTGGATATTGAGAATTTGCTGCGTGCCTCTGAACGTGCCGCACAGCTTATAGCGGAGCTGGCGGGAGGCGAATCGGCTGATCCCGTTGATCTCTATCCGGGCAAGGCCGAGCCGACATCGATCGATTCGAAAGATATTTCGCGTGCCGTAAGACGCCTTACCGGTATGGAGGTGGACCGTACAGAGTGCCTTCGCATTCTTTCTGCTTTGGGTATCGGGATCACGGAACAGACGGAAACATTCAATCGCTTTGTTGCCCCTTCGTGGCGGCATGATATCTCTATCGAAGAAGACCTTGTCGAAGAGGTCGCCCGACATGCCGGCTACGAACGCATCGAAGAACTTCTCCCGGCGTCCATTCAGGCCGGAGAATATCAGGCAGCTGAGCCGCGCAAAAAAACGCTTCGCCGCACCTTGACCGCTTTGGGATTTGACGAGGCACTTTCGTACAGCTTTATTCAAACCAATTTTGACGGTATGTTCGAATTGCTTCCGGCAGTCGGAGCAGAACCGGTCACATTGCTCGATTCGGTTATTGATGGTGCTATTCGAATGCGCCCCTCGCTGCTGCCGGGCCTGATCGAGGCCGTCCGGTTAAATTTTAACCATCAGCGGAAAGACCTGATGCTTTTTGAGATCGGCCGCGTATTTTCAAACGCGGGAAGCGGCGAATTGCCTGATGAACGCGAGGTGCTGGGCATGGCAATTACGGGCGAAGAAAGAAACGAGAGCCGCGATGCCGCCGGTCGAAAGCTCGACCTTTTTGATCTTAAAGGATCGCTGGAGGCCGCACTCGCTTCTATCGGCTGCGACGACATCAAATTTTCGGCGGAAGATGTAAAGCACCTGCGGCGAGGTCAATCTGCGGCCATTTTCTTGAACAGGAAAAAAGTAGGCACTTTAGGCCGACTAAATGAGGAAATCGCGGCGGATTATAAGTTTAAACAAGCAATCTATGTTGCGGAGATCGATCTACAGACGGTTTTGGGAGCGGCAACTGCGGCGGTCGTTTATCGTCCTTTACCGCGTTTTCCTGCGGTCGTACGCGATGTTTCGTTGATATTGCGTCGCGACCAGACCTATGCCGATGTAAGGGCGGTAATGTTATCGGCAGCCGGCGACACTCTCGATTCTGTTTCATTTGTTGATAACTATGAAGGCAAGGGAATGGGTGAGAACGAACGATCGTTGACGGTCCGCCTTGAATATCGCAGCGACGACCGTACGTTGACCGAAGAAGAGGTCTCCGCTGAACATGATCGAATAGTCGCCGCAACGGAAGAAAAGCTCAGCATAAAACAACGATATTGAAATTTCTTGAGATATTACTTGAGGTTTTATGAAAAAGTCCGCATAATCAATATCTCAAAAAAGTTTCCCTGCACAGTTTGGAGCAGATCGGTATGAATGGCCTGACGGGAATGGAAAAGTTTTCGCATCTCGAGGATAAGATATACCTCACGATCGAATTCGCTAAAAAGATCCGCGAGGAGAAAGACAAGCTCGAACGCGAGGTGGTTTCCTTGCGCCGCGACCATACAAATATTTTGGCGGAAAAAAATCGGTTGGAAGAAAAGCTCGAAAGCCTGCTTTCTGAACGGGACGCCATTCAATTGAAGGTCGAAGCCATGCTTGATGCCATGACGATCATCGACGCCGAAGTTTCCGAAGCGGTCCGGAGATAGTTTTTATGATCAGCGGAAAAAACCAACCTGAAATTACCGAAAATTCTATCCGAGTCGAAATCTATAATCAGCATTACAGCATTCGGTCGGACGGCGATAACGAATATATTCTACGGTTGGCGGACTACGTTGACCGCAAAATGCGAGAGATCGCGTCAGGTACGCTTACCGTCGATTCACTAAAAGTAGCGATTTTGGCCGCTCTGCACATTGCGGACGAATTCCACCAAGTCCGCACCGCCCAGGCCCAAGTCGATGCCCAACTTGCCTCGCGCAGCTCCGAATGTTCCGAGATGCTTGACCGCGTTCTTAAACAGCGCGACATTCCGGCACAGGAATTTGATACTGAACAGTAAATGGTCCGGCATCATTAGCATGAAATAAAGAGACATGGTCCAGAGCGAGGATGTTCGCTATCGGACCGTCCGTTGCTACGGAACTTGCCACGCCGCATATAGATTATACAAACCTGAAATAACGAAGACCGCGGCCGCGGAATATTTGATCACGCGTTCGGGTAGTTTTTTGCCGAGCAGGCGTCCAACGATGATGGCTATGGCGTCGGCGATCACCATACCGATCGTGCTGCCGATCCAAACCGGAATGAAATGCTGCTGTTCGCTGGCCACTGTGATGGTGACCAGCATTGTTTTGTCCCCAAGTTCAGCTAAAAAAAATGCAGCGGCAACCGTTGCGATAGGCCCAAATCGTGAAAGTCGCGAAGTTGTGCCTTCGTTCTCTTCGTAGGTGTCGCCACGGATCGTCCACACCCCGAATATAATGAATGCAATGCCCGCTGAGAGCTTGACCCAGAATTCAGGTAGATTGTTGCCCGCCAACTCGCCCGCAAATACCGACAGAAGGTGGATCAAAAGTGTGGCTATAAAGACGCCGAGAAGCACGATCCATGCCTTGAATCGGGTGGCAAAGGCGAGAGCGACGAGTTGTGTCTTATCGCCCATTTCGGCGATCAGAACATAGATCAGAGATACCCAAAATGCTGTCATAGTCAACCCAAATAAAAAAGCCGGACACGTGACGAAGTCCATCGAGCCGATTCGATGGCGTCACAGGTCTGGCTCTCAGAAATTTCTCTGCTTGCGAAGCGGGCCGGTCAGGCCAGTATGTCGTCTTTCGCAAGGCCGCATGTCTCCGCGGCTTGGCTACTCCCCTGAGGAATTAGAGATAAGTCTGCACTAGTAATTTAGGTGTGTCAATTGAACGCGGCTATTTCGCAGCCCCAACAACATAGCTATCACGTGCCCGAATGACCAACCCGGGACGGCCGACACGAACTCGTATCTGTTTTCGCTGGCCGGGGCTTCCGGTCTCGGAGGGAATGTAGCCGATATTGTATTGCCGTCGAAGCTCAATCGCGATCCCTTCAAAGGCAGCTTGCAAACCACCGGGAATTGCCTCGGGTTGGAAAACACGTCCGCCTGTATAGGCTGAAAGTTCTTCGAGATATTTCCGTCCAAGGGCATATTCGGCCGCAGATGTGCCAATAGTGGAAAGCCGTCGGCCCCACGGATCTTGAGCCGGTCCGCTGCCATAAGTGTTGTAGTAAACGACGAAGATCGGAGCTTCGGATTCTTCCGCCATATCAAGTGTCGAATCGTAGTTGTATTTCTTTTTTGAAGTGGTGTCGACACCGTCGGTAAAAAGAACGATAGCCTTGCGGCCGGCGACCTTTTCGAGTCGCTTGCGGAGTGCGAAATCGACAGCCTCGTAAAGGGAAGTGCCGCTGCCGAAACTAGCCTTGCGAATTGCCCGGTATAACTTTTCCCGATCGTTGGTCGCTTCAGACAAAACCTTTACATCGCCGTCAAATTCAAGGACCATGACCTGGTCTTGAGAGCCGAGCTGATCCACAAAAGCCACCGCAGCCTCTTGGATCTCACCGATCCTATATTGAGCGGACAAGCTGGTATCAAGCAGCAAGACGACCGTGAATGGTTTGTCAGTTGAGCCGAAATAGGAGATCTCCTGCCTTTTGCCATCTTCAAAGATCTGAAAATCGTCCTTGTCTAGGCCGGGAATATACAATCCATTTCGATCAAATACTGAAACCGGAATGGTAACGAGATCAGTGTCAACAGTGATGACATCGGCTTCATCGCCGCGCAGAGTTTGTTGCCGGGGAAGATCATCTTTGACCTTCTTGGCAGGAGATCGGACAGACCTGAAAGTTGTTTCCGAAAGGCGGCGGCGTTGAGGCAAAGGCTTCGATTCGGAATAATCGCCGGTAACGTCATTTCGAACTTCGGGGGTCGGGGTTGCGGCCGGGCGCCTGCCGGATTGTGCCAGGCATATTGAGAAAGGCACGAAAAGAATAATAAATAATAAGGCTATCCGGCTCATAGCGTGTCAAAATATGTGATGCCTCAAAGATAGAAAACTTTGCTGCGAAACTTTTAGCGAGCCCTCTGTTTCGGGTCAAGATACGCTCGCAGGCCATCACCGATGAAGTTAAATGCCAAAACCGTAAGAGCTATCGCTGCCCCCGGAAAGAACAGAACATGCGGGTGATATGTGAAATAATTGCGAGCTTCTTCGATCATTGTTCCCCAGCTAGGTGCCGGCGGCGGAATGCCGAGCCCGAGAAAGGAAAGCGACGCTTCAGACAACACCGCACCAGCCATTCCCAAAGACGCCTGAACGATCAGCGGCTGGATCGAATTTGGCAAAATATGTGTCAGCAGGATACGCGTATTTCCGGCTCCGAGTGCCTTTGCCGCCACGACAAAATCGTATTCGCGAACCTTGAGGACCTGGCCGCGCATCACTCGCGCATAACCCACCCAGCCAATTATACAGAGGGCTAGTATCAGCTTAAAAAGACCTGCACCGAGAAAGGCAACCAAGGCGATCGCCAACAGCAGTCCGGGAAACGCCAAGATAACGTTAAACAAATATCCGGAAAGTATCTTGTCAACGATGCCTCCGAAAAAACCGGCGATCGCTCCGATCAGAGTTCCAACGACGCCGGAAACCGCGACAACTATAATTCCGACCTCAAGCGAAATACGTGCTCCAAACAACATTCGCGAGTAAATATCGCGGCCGAGTGCATCGGTTCCGAACCAGTGTTCAGCCGAAGGCCGAGCAAATCTTATCGAAAGATCGCCGGCAGTGATGTCATGAGTAGCTAGAAACGGGGCAAAGATAGCCGCCAAAACTATGACCGCCGCGATCACCAATCCGATGTAGGTAAGCCGGTTCATTTATGAAAGCCGAATGCGCGGATCAAGTCTGCGATAAAGTAGGTCGGTCAGCGTGTTGGCTAATATATAGGTAATGCTGATAACCAGAATACATCCCTGTACCAAGCGGTAATCGCGCTTATTTATTCCATCGTCGAGAAGCAGCAGACCGAGTCCCTGCCAACCGAATATTTTTTCCGTAATGATGGCACCGGCCATCAGAACACCGATCTGCAGGCCGAGAACGGTAACAACCGGTATCAAGCCATTCTTTAGGACGTGTTTGTAAACTACTGTGCGTTCGCTCAATCCTTTAGCCCGGGCCGTTCGAACATAATCTTCGCCTAGTTCCTCGATCACGCTGGATCGAACCATGCGCGTCAGGATCGCTGAAAGGGCAGCTCCAAGCGTTATCGCAGGTAAAATTATATCTTCCGGATAAAGACTGCCGGTCGGTGAGACCCACCCGAGCTGAACAGCAAAAATATAGACCAGAAAAGGGCCGATCACAAAGGTCGGCAGAGAAATGCCGAGAAGGGCGACGAACGAGGCAATATTGTCGGGCCAGCCATTCTTGTGCCTTCCGGCGAAAACTCCCATTGGGATCGCGATCCCGACGGCGATCAGCATCGAGGCAAGTGCCAGTTTGATCGTCGCCGGATAGCGTTCGAGTATCATATCGAGCACGGGACGGTCGGTGCGAAAAGAGTTTCCAAGATCGCCTCGGAGCAAGCCGGACCAATAATCGGCGTAGCGGTTGTTCAGACCATTCCAAACGATGCCTTCGGATGTCAGCGAAAAAAAGAATGCGGGCTTGTCGAGCCCATGCTTGCGGTTGAAATTTTCAACCTGTTCGAGCGTGGCTGTTTCGCCAAGAATTGCGGTCGCCGGTGATCCGGGCACTAGCTCGATCAGCAGCGTCACAAGAGAAACAACGGTCCAAACGACCAAGATCGTCAGCACCAGTTCGCGGACAAAATTTAACAGCTTATACTTCATGCAAAAAATAAAGCGGCAGTCAAAATTTTATACACAAACTGATGAGATAACAAACTTTACGTTCGTTTTGTGCCGGTATGCATCGCTGCGATGCCGCCGGTCAGATTCCTGTAAGAAACGTGTTCAAACCCTACGTCGGACAAAAGGTCGCGGAGCCGTTTTTGATCCGGAAATTTGGACACCGAATCGGGCAAATATTCATAAGCACCGCGCGAGCCGCTGATCGCACCGCCGATGCGTGGCAATACCTTAGTAAAATACAAGTTGAAGAGCGTACGAAAACCGGGTATCGGCGGCGTCGTGAATTCCAGGACAACCAGTTTGCCGCCCGGTTTAAGCACGCGGTGCAGTTCTTTTAATCCATTTTCGAAATTTGGCAGATTGCGCAACCCGAAAGCGATCGTAACCGCATCGAAAGAACGGTCCGCGAATGAAAGCTGCATGGCGTCTGCTTCGATCAAAGGAATACCGAGGTCCATATGCACGGTCTTTTCTTTGGCGATCTCCAGCATCGGCCGGCAGAAATCGGTACCGAAGACCTTGGCGTTGGCGTGCTCCGCCAATTCGATCGCGAGATCGCCCGTTCCGCACGCGACATCAAGTATTTCGGCGTCCGGTTTTGCAAGAATATTCTCCAATTCTCGCCGTACTTTGCGACGCCACGATCTATCGATATTGACCGACAGAACATGATTGAGCAGGTCATACCGGCGAGCGATGCCGGAAAACATTGCATGCACGGCCCGCGAATGTTCGATCTCAGGTGAAGTTTGCTGCTGCATTTGAATTATTTGCCGTAGATCAAAACCGAAGCCGCCGGTTCCTTGCGCATTTTTTCGAGCAACCGCTGGACGTCCGGCAGTTTGACCGAAGCCGCCGCCGCCGTTTGTTTAGCAACACTGTCGAGCTTAAATGTGTCGATATCAAGCCACAATATATCGCTATTCGCCGGATTCAAAGCTTTTACCCACAAATTGTTGACCGTATCGAATTCCGCAGGCGTTATTTCGCTTTCAATGGCGGATCGAAATGCCGTGGTAAGATGTACAGCGGTTTCGACCGCCGAATCTTTGCCCGGGATCGCACCGGGCGTGCCAAAAATGTAAACTCCCGGTAGAAGCCGTTGGTCGAAAACCGAACGCGCCGAAACTCCGGCTTTTGACGTAAACCGTCGTTCGATTATTTTCTGTAGGATCTTAGCTGCAAAGAAATCGGCATCGCTCCGTGCGGGCCCCCGCATCGCAATACGAAATTCTGATGCGTTCGCCGGGGCGATATCAATGACCTTCAATGCTGTGGCGGGAGCGTCCGGCTGGCGAAAAGTAGCCGGGATCTTTTGGTCGGCCTTGTTCCAGGCTCCGAGATAACGGCGGATAGCCCGAAACATTAGATCAGATTTGACTGGTGCGGAAATGGTCACCGTGGCATTATCTGCCGTAAAAAGCCGATCTTTGGCAAAGCGGAGATCCGCAAAATCGATCTTGGCGATCGAATCCGGAGTGCCCATCCGCGGACGGCCATATGGAAAAGTTCCGAAAAGCTGTTTGATAACGGCCATGTCCGCCGTGTATGACGGGTCCTTTTCGGCTTCATTTACCTGAGCAAGCAGCGAAGCCTTCAAGGCCTCAGTTGTTTCCTTGTCGATGGTTGGAGCGGCAACCGCCGTTGCAAGCGTATCGAGCATCGCCAAAAATTCGCTGCCTTTGCCTGTCGCATCGATCTGTATGTAATCGTATTCGCAGGAAATGCTGATACTTCCTTCCAGATCTTCCGAAAAGTAATCGCGGGCCTCTTTCGTCGGAAAGATCGAATCTGCCAAAAGGCTCATAACGCCTTCTTTTCCTTGCGGATCAAAAGAGGAACCGGCATGGACGCGAATGCGGACGGTAGCTTTATCCGATGTCGTTGACCACATCAACACCTTCAGTCCATTGAGGAGCTTTTCTTCACGCGGGGCGGTGCCGCCCGATTGAGCGGCGATGGTGATGGATACCCCGCAGGCAATGCACATCGCAAATATAAGTACTAACAACCGGTCTTTTATTTTCATCATTTTATGTTTATAAGGAAATGTTAACTGTTTTAGTTGCAAAATTCCATTCAAGTGTTGTCGGCCTAAAAAAAAACAAATATGCGGCTGAATGTGATTTTTGGATGTCGTCAGGCATCGAAAGAGTACAGAAAAGCATCTATCAATGGTGAGAAAGCATTGGTTTTGCAATTATCACGGCTGATTTCACTGACATCTTCGGGAAAAAAGCATTATAATCGTACGATAGAATAGCTTCTGCCGGTAGGGCAGTTTATTGAGAGGCTGAAAAGAATGGGAAAACTTTTGAAGTATTGCAATTCGTGTGAAGAGGGCTTTGCCGAGCGATTCGGTTTTTGTCCGAATTGCGGTGCCGCACTGCAGACCTTTGAAATGAATCCGATCATGGCGAATGCCGCCAAGGATCCGGAGCCGGATATCCTTTCAACGGCTGCCGCGACAGAAGAAACACTACCAGTGTCCGAACCTTTTGAAGATCCGGTCGATAGTGTCGTTGCTGAGCCTAACCCGCCGCAGTTCATTTCCGTTTCGCCGATCGTTCCTGTTGAACCTGTTGTGGAGGAAGCATCTTTTGATGTTTCGGAGGTTCCGAAGACCGAGCAGATCGCGGAAACGAAGCCGGTGGAGAAATCCTTTGTTGCGGCTCCTGTTTTTCAGAGCGAGGCGAAATATGCTGACGAACCGCGTTCGGCAACACCCCCGCCAATTTACACACGAGACGATGAAGGGGCTTTTCACGTCACCGTTATTCAGGAAAAGAACGGCAAACAGCGCAACCTGCTTTTGCTAGGCTCGTTGTTTTTGATCGTAGTAATGGCGATCAGTGCAACCTTGATCTCACTTTTTCAAAAGGACCTCGGGATCAATTCGATCGGAGAGGATTATCCGATCGCCAGTTTGATCGAGAATGTTCCGGCCGTTGTAGATGAAATACCGGAGCCGAAGAAGAAGGATGAAGGCGGCGGTGGCGGCGGTGGCGGAAAGAATGAGAAGGAACCTGTCTCTCAGGGAGATCTCGCCGACCAGACATCAAAGCCGATCCGTCCGCCGGATGCAAAGATCCCGCGACTGACCAATCCAAGTTTAGAACTTCCGCCGCCTTCGACGGAGGGAAACCGCAAGTTTGATAAGCAATATGACCGCTGGGGTGACCCGAATGCAAGGTTCGGTGCATTGAGCAACGGAACCGGTTCCGGAGGCGGAATGGGCAGCGGCGTCGGCACCGGCCAGGGAAGCGGTATCGGTACCGGAGCCGGAAGTGGAACGGGCAGCGGCAGCGGTGGCGGAAATGGTGCGGGAAATGGCGATGGAGACGGAGATGGAGATGGAAGAACACCGCCGGCAGCACCGAAAGGGGTCAGCACGCCGATCAGGATCATCTCTAAACCGCGTGCCGGCTATACCGAAGCGGCCCGAATAAATAATGTTCAGGGAAGTGTTCGGGTTCGAGTGGTTCTTTTAGCAAATGGTCAAGTTGGCTCCGTTACACCGGTGACGCGTCTTCCGCACGGTTTGACAGAACAAGCGATCGCTGCGGCTAAACAGATAACCTTTGAGCCTAAAAAGGTAAATGGTGTTCCCATCGCGACCACCGTTACGCTAGATTACGGATTCAATATCTATTAGGACTATCTTAATATTGGTTTAAAGTTAGAAAGGCCGTCCATTTCGGACAGCCTTTCTTTATTTTTGCGCAAGAGATCGATCTAGATCGTGTCGTCGGAAGAGCGAGAGTTTTCGTTAAGCTCAAACCGATCGCGGTCGCGTTTTTCGATCTTCCCTAAGATATCAAGCGGCTCGTTATCCTCGTATTCGATTCCCATCGCTGCGGCGTTCTCCTCTACGTCAGATTGATCCGGCGTCGGATTATGGCCAAAAACGGCTTCCGCACCAGAGGTGTTGACCTCTTCCCATTCCGCATCGATATCTCCGCCCGAATCGGCCGGTGAAGCGGCGGTATTTTCCTGCAGCCGTTCGACCAATTCGCTTTTTGCCTGGGGTGCTTGCGATATATCAAGTTCCATTACTTCAGCGATATCGGCATCCATCTCATCGTCACCTTCAAATAAGTCGTTTTCCTGCTGCATAGAACCTCCTTAACTCTTTCAAATGAAAACTACTGATTGCGAGGTCGGGATCTCAAATCTCTTGCGACATCGCATATTTTTGCACATTAGCTGGTCGTCGATACGGACCATATAATCACGCGACTTATCAAAACGAGCTTTGTCATGTTGGCTGATGCCACGCGGCGGTTGCCGCTTTTTTCGCCGCGTCATCCACCGAATATCATAATCATGCCGCTCGCGACAAAATGGGCACGAAAAATTCGCTATCTTCACTTCCTGACGCTCGTCGAAAATATCACGCTCCTGCATAACTAGATTGTAGCCCTTTTCGCGTAATTTGTCAGATATTGATTCTTAAACCGCGTTTTCAGAGAGTTTACGAAGGAATGCGAAGCTGAAGATGCCGGTATCGTGACCATCCGAAAAGTGAAAGCTCAATGCATAGCGACCGACGATAGAAATATTCTTGAAAGAGATATCGTCGGCAATTTGAGCGTCGTCAAGCTGCTTTTCGCCGGTCCATTCGTTAACACAGCCCGCACAAGGACAGGCTCTCCGCAGAATGGCCGCTTCGTAGAGCGTTTCAACGCCGTCGGACCAAACAATGGAAACTGCGGAATCACTTTCTTCGATTATCTGCAATGGCTCTATCATCATTTGCTTGTATCTAATTCTTTTTGGATGGCACGCGGATCGATGCCGTAATGGGAGCTCTGATAGACCGGATTGCCTTCGCTGATGACAAATGCCTGGGGCGATGCGTGCCGAATGCCGGTCAATTCCGCGATCTTGTCAGAAATGTCGCGACGTTCCTGAACCACAACGAGATGAACATCGCCATCGATCGAAGCGACTTGGTGAAAAAGGTCGGCACTGATCCCGCAGGAATTGCTGTGTTTGAAGATGACGACAGGCCGATCTTTTGACGCAGCAAAAAGGTCGCTCAGAGCTTCGATCGAAGGTATCTTAATGAAATTTGCAGCCATTTATTGATTGAAACGATAAGCACCGGAGGCCGGCGGCACATCTATCGGAGGCGTTTTACTTGGAAAAACTTTGCGGTAAAGAACAACGTTAGCCGCAAAAACGAGCGGCAAAACAAGATAGAGCCCGACGCAGAGCATCAGATAGCCGACCATCACAACGACGAAGCCAACGCCGAAAAATCCCGCCACACCGCTCAGGTTTTTCATAACGGCTCGAATACTTAGTTTGATGGACGCGGCCGCGGACAGCTTTTTATCGACGATCAGCGGGAAAGAAAAGATAAGCAGCGAATGAACCACCACCATGATCACCGTCATGACCAACTCGACCGCAAAAACGCCGATCATATACCACATCAACTCGCTTTCCGAGATCCGTTGACCGGCAAAAGCCATCATGATCATCGGAATATAGATCACGAAGACAAGAACAATGATCGGCACAGTGACGATGACCATCAATATCAAAGTTGGCCCAAAAAATTCAAAACCCTTGAACAACAGGCCAAAATCCGCCCGTTGGCCTTCATAAACACGAAGAAGAACCAGGTAAATGCCGGCGACCATCGGTCCGGCGATTATGATCGGGATAAGTCCGCCGATCATGAGCCCGATGATAGTAACGGCGAAGATGACCCAATATTGGTCTTTGATCATCGCCCAGGCTTCCTTGTATATCTCGATCGGCTTGATCGTGCCTACAGTAAAATCAATCTCGCTCATAGATCTTTTGTAAGTAGTCCGCGACCATGCGATCGCTCGAAAATTGGGGCGTCAGTGTTGCGATCGAATTCCGCATTGCTGCTATCCATCGATTCGGAACGCCGTCCTCACGATCATAATACAGCGGTATCACCTGGTTTTCCAATGTTTCGTAAAGAGCGGCGGCATCTGCTGCGTCTATCGCTTCGGATTCTTCCTCTTCGAGGCCACCGATCGCAAACCCGTTCTTTTCGTTATAGCCCTCGATCCACCAACCATCGAGAATAGAAAAATTCAATGCCCCATTCATCGCGGCCTTCATGCCGCTGGTACCGCTTGCCTCATGCGGACGGCGTGGAACGTTCATCCAAACATCAACACCGTGCACTAGGTAACGAGCAACCTCTTGGTCGTAATCTTCTATGAAAACCGCCCTGTTCTGCCAGTTTGATTCATGATTGATCTGCATCAGATCTGCGAGGATCTTTTTCGCACTGCGGTCTTGTGGATGGGCTTTTCCGGCAAATACGAATTGTACCGGACGTTCCGGATCATCAACCAACCGCAGCAGCCGCTGAAGGTCAGACAGGATCAGATCCCATCGCTTATAGGTTGCTACACGCCGAGCGAAACCGATGGTCAATATCTCCGGCGACAAAAGCTGGCTAGTATGCCGATGTTCATTGATGGTGTCAACGGAACCGGTATCCGAAACGCGCGTTCGGCGACGCACAAAAGCTATCAGAAGATTTTTCAGCGTTTGATGCGCGGACCAGATATCGTCATTGGATAGTTTGCCGAGCGACATGTCCCACAACACCGGATCGTGTGTGATCTCCGCCCAATCCTGCCCGATCTTGGCGGCATAGAGTTCCTGAAAGACCCGCGCTATCCACGTCGGCGGGTGGACGCCGTTGGTGATGTGGGTAATGGGAACCTCCGTTGCCGGTGTGTCGTCAGCATACATCCGCACCCAAAGTTCCCTCGATACCTCTCCGTGCTTTTCGCTGACACCGTTCGCTGAACGGGACATACGCAAAGCCAGCGGCGTCATTCCGAAATATTCGTCATTGCTATCCGGGTCGGTCCGCCCTAAAGCTAGAAATTCGCTGTCGGTGAGCTTAAGAGATCCGATGAAACTATCGCTAAAACAACTTCGCAGCAGTTTCGGTTCAAACTCGTCGTTGCCGGCCGCGACGGGCGTATGTGTGGTGAAAACACACAACCGTCTTACTTCTGCCATGGCGTCGGTAAATGCTGCTTGCGGATGAGCGTCAAGATATTCGCGGGCCAATTCCAAAGTTAGAAAAGCCGAATGGCCTTCGTTCAAATGAAAGACCGAAGGGGTTATCTCCAACTTTCGAAGAAGCCTTACTCCGCCAATCCCGAGCACCTTCTCCTGCACGATCCGCGTTTCTGAGTCGCCTCCGTACAAGTGACCGGTTATCAATCGGTCAACCTCTGAATTTTGCGGCATATTTGTGTCCAGCAGATAAAGAGAGATGCGACCGATGCGGGCAAGCCAGGCGCGGCAAACAACGACCCTCCCGCGAATGTGGACATTGACCGTCATGAATGTGCCATCAGGTTCGCGAACGGGCTCAAGGGCCATTTCCGAGTCCGGGCCAAAGCCGTCAACATAGCGCTCTTCCTGCCATCCGTTATGGGCGATACTCTGGCGGAAATACCCAAAACGATAAAGCAGGCCGACAGCAACGAGCGGAATATTTAGATCACTCGCCGATTTGAGATGGTCGCCGGCAAGAATGCCCAATCCGCCCGAATAGATCGGCAGGGAATTGTGAACACCATATTCGGCGCAAAAATATGCGACCGGGTTGCTTGGCGTAACCTTGCCAAATGCTTTTGCCCCGACAGAAGTGTATTCGTCAAAATCTTCGGTAAAGCGTTCCAGTCGCTGCAGGTAGCTGAGATCACCGGCTTTCTGCCACAATCTCAGCATATTCACCTTTCGTAGAAAATGACGCGGATTCTGCTCGCTCCTGTCCCATTGTTCCGGGTCGATATCGTTAAAAAGGGCAACCCCTTCCGGACGCCAAGACCAATAAAAATTTCGCGAAATATCTTTCAATTCCGCTAGTTGCGGCGGCATTTGGCGTTCAAGTTCAAAATCTTCGCGGTAGATTTGGGTAGTTTCCAGACCGATTGCTGACTGCATAGCTTCTTGGTTTTGGGAGGTTTCTCCCGGCATAAAGATTCTTCGATCGACTTTGTTGTTTATTTGAACGAAGTATCTGAAAACTATAAACCAACCTGGTGTCAGTATCAAATATGAAGCGGACGTAATCCGCTGCAGCGGTTGAATAGAGAAGCATCTTCCAACGTATAGAAAACGAGGCGGACCTGCGGGAGATCAATATCTTCGGACAACAGATCAATAAGTGTCCGGCCCACAACATGGGCCGCGCGTTGTTTCGGATATCCGAAAGCTCCGGTGGATATCGAGGGAAAAGCGATCGATCTCAACCCTTTAGATCTGGCAAGAGCAATGGAATTGATGTAACAGGCAGCAAGCAATTCGGCATCACGCCCGTTATTCTCTCCATAGATCGGCCCGACGGTATGGATGACGAACTTAGCCGGAAGCATGCCGGCGGTGGTGATAACAGCTTCGCCCGTCGGAAGCCCATCGGGAAGCAGTTCTGCCCGGATCTTTTCGCATTCAAAAAGGATCGCGGGGCCGCCTTTTGCATGGATCGCTCCATCAACCCCGCCGCCGCCTAAAAGCGTTCGGTTCGCCGCATTGACTATTGCGTCCGCATCGTTCTGCGTTAGGTCGCCGCAGAGTATCTTGACGCGATCAGAGGCTTGGTCGATCACTTCTCATCAGAAAGGAGCCAATCTTCGGCCTCCTTTTCGTCGTAGAATATTTGGCCCCACAGGCCGCGATTAGCTCCGGCGGTGATACCGAAATCTCCTAGTTCGTAGCGGTGGCCCGTGTCAACAAAGGCGATCTTAACGCCGACAAAACCCATTTCAACGATCTGTCCGACCAATTGAAATACGTCAGCTACGCTCATCGATCCGCTCAATTGTTCAATAATAAGCAGCTTGCGGTGTTTTCCTGCCGAGATCTCATCGCGGATCCTTTTCCAATAGAAAATAGCATTTTCGTAGGAATTTTCGCCGTGTGAAACGACGGCTCGCAGATAGTCTTCTTTGACCGTAAAATCGACAGATGCAACGTGTGAGATCTTCACCTGATTCATATTTACTTTTTTGGAGCACCTTGAAGTAAAGTAAAACTACCACATCGGCGTGCATCATTCAAAGATCAGCCGGTTTTTTCTAACAGCTTGCCTGTTCTCATAAAGCGAAAGTGGAGAGCAACGGCCATACCAAAGATCGCTCCGATCAGCGCGAAGAACAGCGCCATCTTTCCGTAGTCATTGAAATTGCCAATTCGAAAAATGCTGAAAAGGAAAGCGATGATGGAGCCGCCTAGAGCAAAAAAGGCGGGAATCGCAACAAACTGCATTCGAGATCCTCGAGCTTGATCAGCGCGGTCCGCGAACATGGGCCTGAACCGGTCGAATTCCCATGCCGTGAGATAAGCTGCGGCTAGGGCCATCAAGATGGTGATCAACCAAGTTCCGACAAAACCTACCGAACAGGTAAGCACGGCTATGTTGACGATGATCGGAAGAAACATCACGGCGCCGATGTGGGACGTTCGGGGTATCAAAAGCAATATTGCGGCGAGCAGTTGTGACCAGCCGATAAATTCATAGTAGAACCCGGTTTGATACAAAGCATTGAAATAGTGCCCAACCGGGTTCGAATCGGGCAACATAGTAAAAGGCCTATGTAGTATTTTTGGAATGCTTGGCGGGATGAAGCCGACAGCCAATAGTACCCGAGTAAATGCGGTAAAAGCTTGTAGGCAGCGATTTCCTGTGACCTTGGCGTGGATCGAATCAAGAACTTCAATGACCATACGTAGTTTGTAAATTCTCCTGCATACTAGAACGCGTATCCCGTCATAAAAAGTTTCGCCTTTCTTGTTAGTTCGCCGAAATTTACGTAAGATTTTTATTTCACATTATGGAACTAAAGATCATACCTGTTAAGTGGTCGGATGAAGGCGTGTTGATGTTGGATCAACGTCTTCTTCCGGGCGAGGAAAAATGGTTGACGCTGAAGAGCTATGACGAAGTAGCTGCCGGCATCAAAGACATGGTCGTTCGGGGAGCACCGGCCATTGGGGTCTCTGCCGCATATGGCATTGCTCTGGGTGCCAAACAGTTTGTCGGAACTAATGTTGATGACCTCGGCGAAGAGATCGAATACGTAGCGGACGTTCTCGGAGCAACGCGCCCGACGGCCGTAAATCTATTCTGGGCGATCGATAGAATGAAGCGTATCTTTCTGAAAGCCAAAGATGAAGGCCATACGGTCAGTGAGATCAAGCAGATACTCCTTGATGAAGCTAAGGCGATACACGAAGAAGATATAGAATCGCAGCGCTTGATCGCTCAATTCGGCGGTGATTTGATCGACGACAATTCCACCGTTCTGACCCACTGCAATGCCGGAGCTTTGGCAACAGGCGGTGTGTGGGGAACCGCTCTTGGTGTTATTCGCGGAGCGGTCGACCAGGGTAAGAACATTAGCGTCATCGCAGACGAAACGCGTCCGTATTTACAAGGAGCGCGGCTGACAGCTTGGGAATTGATGGAAGACAATATTCCCGTTACCCTTATTACGGACAATATGTCAGGACATGTCATGAAAAAAGGGCGGGTGCAGGCGGTTGTTGTCGGTTCGGACCGCATCGCTGCTAATGGAGATGTCGCCAATAAGATCGGAACATACATGGTGGCGGTGCTTGCCAAACGCCATGGCATCCCTTTTTATGTGGCTGCTCCATTGTCAACGATCGACCTCAATTGCCCGACCGGTGATGAGATACCCATCGAGGAACGCGATATACGCGAGGTCACGCATGTCAAAGAGATCCAGCTTGCACCGGAGAGCGTAGATGTTAGCAATTATGCATTCGACGTAACGCCCAATGACCTCGTAACAGCGATAATCACGGAAAAAGGAGTCGCGCGGGCACCATATATCGAAAGCTTGAAAAAACAATTCGAAAGTTAGGGCTGTTGCTCGTCGGCGATCGCATCGTCGATATCTTTTTCGAGTTTTGACCGTAGTCGTTCGACCATTTGGTCCGCACGCAAAAGGTTTTGATCAATACTGGAACGAGTTTGAACGATCTGATTTAACAGGTTGGTCAAATTCGTTTTTTCAGCATTTACGGCTTTTTGTCTTGCCGCCCGCATCTCTTCGGGCCGCAGGGTGCCGGCGAAAGCAACTTCGCGATCGATCTTTTCTGAGCTGCCTTCGATCTCTAAAGTATCCAGTTTTGTTCTGATGCCGGCTTCTTTTTCGGCGAGTTCAAAAGACTGTTTACGAAGAGCCTCAGTCCGTTGTTCGGCCCGAGTTAAAATGTCTAGATTAAGCATCAAACGCTTTTGCCTAGTGTCATAATCGTTCTTGTTTTGGCTTTCGAGCTGTTTGATCCGCGTTTCGATGTCGGAAAAATTAGGCGAGGGAGAAACAGGAGCCGCTTCATAAACGGGCTGTGGAGGAAGTGCGGAGGAATTATCCTGAAATTCATCCGCCCTGCTGACGACCACCGGCTCGGTTTGGGGCTGCAAGGTTGGGCTGGCAACAACCGGAGCGACAGGGCGTTTTTTGCGTTTGTTGCGTTGAGCGGATGTGTCCTGTGCCGCGGCACCGATCGCTACAGTAAAAGCAAGAACGGTGAATACCCCTTTTCCAAACCATCTCATATTATACTTTGCTCCTTATTTTTTCGGGCCTCTCACGATCCGGGAAAAAATCGCCACGAACAAGTTCAACGCCGTTCTTGACCAGTCCCAAGACCGGGATCGCGTCGAGGGCAGAATTGGCTATTCCATTTACCACACCTTTTTTACGAATGTCCGTTCCGACGAGGGCGACCGCGACCAAAGTTCCACCAAAAGGAAGCATTTTTGCTGTGCGGCGAAGCAGTTGCCAGCTGCCGGCTCGAACTACCTTGCGTGTAATTGTTTCTTTTTTCTGATTCATCAAGGTTTCAATTATACTTGCTTTAATCTGATGACGAAAGCATACTTTTGTTTGCACGCACATTACTGTCCGGAGTTCCACGAAAGATAAATATTCGGATATGACCCTAATTGTAAAAGATGTCTCAAAACGTGCGGCCGATCGTTGGCTGCTTCGCGATGTTTCGTTCGAGGTAGTGCCGGGCGAAGTGTTCGGTATTTGTTCTGACGATGTCGAAGCTCTAGATATGCTTCTGAGGTTGATCAAGGATGAGGCGGCAAGCGACGGCGGCACGATCTCTGCTTCTTCGAAAGACGTGTATTTAAAAAACGAGATCTCTAAGGGGTTTATGTCGCGCGTTTTTTCGTCGGCCGGCGATGGAAAAGAGCGGCAGGATCTGAAGACTGTCGAAATGGCGACCGATTCCGGACGAAAGATATTGCTTTTCGATCGCACCTTTTGCGGGTCTGACCCGGCGACAAGAACTCTCTGTTTTAGACGTCTTCGCGAAGACGCGGCTGAACGGGGGCTTTGTGTCGTATATGCAGCGTCCGATTTTGCGGACGTTTTTGAAGTTTGCGATCGCGTTGCTTTGATAGAAAATAGCTATCTAATTCAAACAGGTACGCCGCAGGAACTTTATGACCTGCCGGAGACCTCTGCAGCGGCTCGCATGACGGGTCGCAACAATCTTTTCGAGGCGCGGCGTTTGACCTCAAGCAGATCAGAAGATCCACAATACTTGACCATTGATGGGGAACACCGTTTGACGGTGCAAAAGATAGAACGGTCGGCTCTTGCTCCGCTCAATCAAAACATGCTCCTTGGCATCAGACCGGAACAGATATCTATATCCTTCGGAGCATCCTTTCCCGAAGACAATCTGATCAAGGCATCTATTGCAGGCATTCGACCAAGGGGAGCGACAACTTTGGTGGATCTTAATGCCGGCGGGCTCAGGCTGTGTGCAATGGTGCTTCGCCTAGTCGGACTTAATGTCGGCGATGAATGTATGCTCGGACTGCCACCCGATCGTATCAAAGTATTTAAGAACTGATCGGCAAAAAGGCAAATGCGAAGAAAGGTTGAACCCATCTTCGCACTCGCGTTTATGAAATGTACCTGCGGATCTAGATCGCCGGGGAAAGAACCACTTCTACGCGGCGATTCTTTGCACGGTTGGCATTGGTCGAATTTGGGGCGACAGGTACCGCTGCTCCCATTCCTTTAGCTTCTATTCGGCTCTGCTGTACGCCATATGTGGAAAGCCGCATGCTAACCAGATTTGCACGGTCACGCGTGACACCATCCTGAGCGGATTGCTCCCCTCGATCATCTATATGAGACTCTATCGAGACTTTATAATCGGCATTTCGCGATAAAAGCTCACCCAATTCTGCCAGACGGGAATCTCCATTGGCGGCCAAATTCGAAGAACTGATCGAAGACCAGAGATTTTCCGGCATCGACAGAACAATGCCGCGATCTGTTTTGGCAACGCTGCCAAATTTCTTGAGAGCCTGGATCAATTGCGGCTCGTATTCCGCAAGTGCGTTCAAACGCTGTTCTTTGGCGCGGTCATTTTCGACGGCAGCCAATTTTCGTTTGGCGTTGTCCGCATCGATCTTCGCGGCCGTCAATTCTTCACGTAACTTAGCATTTTCGGCCCGCAGGTCTTTGACCTGTTGGTTTGCATTGACGCCATCACGTTCTGAAAGCTCACGGTTACGCGTTTCCTGCGACAACTGCCGCTTGAGATCCTCTATCTGCTCCATCGCATCGGTGTATTTATTCTCGGCCTGGCGGGTCTCGGCATCGGCACGCACCTGTTCGTCACGCTTTTCGCGGGCTGTCTTTCTCAAACCCGCGGTCGATTCCGCTTGAACCGCTGAACTGATGGCTCGGCGGGCGGAAATGTCAACGTCCTCTTCTGCGCGGCCCGCACGCCACTGTTCTTCGGCACTTTTCAAGAGAGTTTCCGCCTCATTGAATTCTTGGGCGGCATCCCTTTCGGCACCGGCATAGCGGGCGAGAGCGACCGCCTGCTTAGCCTGCAAGATGGTCGATGGGGTCTTTGAATAGTCTATTTCGGCTATTTCAGGTGTTCGAGAATCGCGGAAATAGTCGCTGGAGTTACCAAAATACTGGACGGAGGGCATGGTTGCTATCGTTTTTCCGCTGGCGGTGTAGGGGCTCAAATTCTCAAGCATAATAGCTTGGCTCGGTCTGCGAACCAGAAAGTGAGGTTCGGCAGTGATGATCAATGCGAAGGTTTGCAGCTTTGTGGTCACTCGCATCTTAGAATCAAATTCAAAAAAACCACGGCGTTTGATCTCTCCCAAGTTGTCGACCTGTCCTTCCGGCGAAATAGCCCACAATACGTACGTGGCGTATCCGGCACCCAATTCAAAGGGCCGCGGCATCTTCGAAACGCTAAGATTGATCTCTGAACCATTGCGGCTGGTGCGTTTTATCTTTGCTTCGCCTTTCATGCGCGGAAAGCGGGTGGTGCCGCGAAACTGTACGATCACCTGTTCGTCTAGGGGATAGGTAATGGCCGTCGTGCGCCGGGCAACGTCCACTTGGGCGAAGGCAAACCCGGCACCCATCGAACCAAACAACAACAAAAATAGTGCAAATCGGAACTTAGACATCTTCATAATTTATGATCTCCGAGAGAGGTTCGTAAAAGAAAAAGATGCCATAGAGAACGAACGGGTTGCAAACGCTTTTGTTTATAATGCTGAAAATAAAGCTACTTACATTCGATAAGCCGCCTTTAGTTTGGACATCGCGGCAGTGGGTCTAGTATAGTCAAATCTTTATATTGCATGGATGACCTGAAAAGACTGCTTAAATACGTGCGTCCATATTGGGCCACATTTGCCGTAGCCGCTCTGGCGATGGCGACGGTCGCTTTGTTTGAAACGGCGATCGGAGCATTGCTTGTTCCGATATTCGAACAGTTCACGCCGGGAGCAAAGGTTGGTGCATGGACCCTGTTCTCATTGCAGGACCTTATTCCGCAAGACAATTGGTACAGAAAATGGGTTGCCATTTCGGTGATGTTGTTGACCTTTACAGTTCTTAAAGGCATTGCAGAATACTTTTCATCTTATTTAATGGCCAAGATCGGCCAATCTGCAGTATTCGATCTGCGGAGAAAACTTTACGAACACATCTTGGTGCAGCCCGCCACTTTTTTTGAACGACATCGCACAAACTTTTTGGTATCGCGGCTGGTCGTGAGCTGTGCTGCCATCGAACTCGCCGTATCGGCAAATCTGCGTGACGTGCTCCGCGAAAGTCTCTTGCTGGTCGGGTTTCTCGCGGCCGCATTCTTCTATAATTGGCGATTAATGCTTGGTGCACTGCTTATCGCACCGATCATCGCACTTCTGACCACCAAGTTCAGCAAAGCGCTTCGTCGCCTGGCGGAAGAATCGGTTGAAGGCAACAAGCTTTTGACAGATACGGCCCAGGAAACACTTTCGAACCAGACCATAGTTAAAGCTTATTCGGCAGAGCCGCGCGAGATGAAACGTTTCGAACGCGTGGCACGGCTGATCGCGAATGCAAATCTGCGGTCATTTCGCATTGCTGCGATATCTCCGCCGACGATCGAGACCATCGGGACCCTGGCGATACTTGTTTTGCTTTATTTTGGCCTTCGCGAGATAAATCTCGGCCAGATGGAGCCCGGCCAGTTTTTTGCGTTCTTGTTCTTTCTATTTCGCAGCTATGATCCGATGCGGAAGATCTCGCGGCAGCACAATGAGATCTCCCGGGCGTTTGCGGCGGCCAAAGATGTCTGGAGCGTTCTCGATGAGAATGACCGGCTGTCCGAAAAAGCGAATGCAAAGAAATTGACGCCTTTGGTTGAAAAGATCGCGATCCAAAATGTAAGTTTCAAGTATCCCAATAGCGAACGCCAAATATTGGATGATGTGAGCTTAGATGTTCCGAAAGGTTCAATGATCGCCTTGGTTGGCGAGAGCGGCGGCGGAAAATCCAGCTTGATCAAACTAGTCCAACGCTTGTATGACCCGACGGAGGGTTCGATCAAGTGGGACGATACGGATCTTCGCGACGCTGAATTAGCGAGCTTGAAAAGGCAGATCGCCTTGGTCACACAGGAAACCGTTCTATTTAATGATACCGTTCGCTATAACATCTCTTATGGCGATCCGGATGCTACTGACGAGCAGATAGCCGATGCAGCACGGATAGCTTTCGCGGATGAATTCATTGAACAGCTGCCGCAAAAGTATGACACGATGGTCGGTGAGCGCGGGGCGATGCTCTCCGGCGGGCAACGACAGAGGATCGCTATAGCGAGAGCCGTTCTTGTCAATGCTCCTGTTTTGATCCTTGATGAGGCTACGTCGGCACTAGATGCGGAATCGGAAGAATTGGTACAAAAGGCGCTGACGAATTTGATGGCAGACAAAACATCGATCGTCATCGCCCATAGGCTTTCTACGATCCGTAAGGCAGACACGATAATTGTTATGGAAAAAGGACGAGTAATAGAGTCCGGCAACCATCAACAATTGCTCGCCGCAGCCGGCAAATACAAGCGCCTGTATGAATTGCAGGTTGCATATGAGAAAGATCTTTAGGACGGATCATTTGCTTTAAGTTTTCATTAGTTTAAGATTTAAGGACGATTATGAAGTCAATGACCGGGTTTGGCCGCGGCGGGGCGGTGCATGAAACTTTCTCAGTTACGGTAGAATTGAAGACCGTAAATAACCGATTTTTAGATGTTTCGTTACGCCTGCCATCGGAACTACAGCAGCTCGAAACTTCCATCAAACGGCTGATATCAGGCCGGCTTTCGCGTGGCCGTGTGGATGTAAACTTCCAATACGATCGGACGGCGGAGGTAGCATATGACCTGAACCGCCCACTGATCAATGGCTATATTTCGGCATTGCGCCAATTGCAGAACGATTTCGATCTGTCCGGCGAACCTGATATCAACGTGATCGCCCGCTTGCCAAACGTAATGACGCCGAAACGAGAGGAGTTTTCGGCGGAATTCGTTGCGGCTGTGGACGAGGCCGTCACGATCGCTCTGGATGATCTTGAAAAGATGCGCGAAGCTGAAGGCAGAATGCTCGGCGGGGAACTGGAGAGTAGGTTGGCAGAGATAGAAAGTCGATTGGTGCCAATAGCGGCTGAGGCGGCATCAGTTCCCGAGGAATACCGGCAGAAACTTTCTAAGCGTGTGGCGGACATACTTGCGAAAAGCGGAGCGGAGATCGAACTCGATCAAGGCCGTTTGGCCCAAGAGGTCTCCTATATCGCCGAAAGGGCGGATATCTCCGAAGAAATAGCTCGCCTACGAACGCATATTGAACATTTTCGTTCGATAATGTCCGATGAGAAAGAAGTTGGGAAAAGGCTCGATTTTTTGACTCAGGAACTGAACCGAGAGGCTAACACCATTACCTCGAAAACTAATAATCTGACGATCAAGGAAAATGCACTGCAGATAAAAAGCGAGATCGAGAAGATCCGCGAACAGGTGCAGAATGTTGAATAAATGACGGGGAATTTGATCATCATTTCTTCGCCGTCCGGTGGCGGGAAGGGAACATTGATCCGTGAGATATTGCGGTCGGTTCCCGATATCGGCTATTCTGTCTCCTTTACCACACGGGCGGCACGGAGCGGCGAGATCGACGGAAAAGACTACCATTTTGTTTCTAAAGAGCAATTTGAAGATTACCGGGCGTCCGGGGCGTTTCTGGAATATGCTGAGGTTCACGGGAATTTTTACGGCACGTCTCTGGACCAAACACAAAGGATAATTGCCGAAGGCCGCGATGTGATCCTTGAAATTGACGTTCAGGGTGCGGAGGCTGTAATGGAGCGTGTCCCGACGGCGGTAAGCATATTCATTTTGCCGCCTTCCTTTGCCGCTTTGAAGCAGCGATTGACCGGGCGGGCGACGGAAACCGGATCTGAAATATCGCTAAGGTTGGCAAATTCACTTTACGAGGTCAATCGCTATTCAGTTTTTCAGTACGTTGTAGTGAATGATGAAGTTGCCGCTGCTGCCGATCACCTAAAACAGATCATTTTGGCGGAAAGGCAAAAGCCCGCTCGACAAATGGCCGCCATACAAGCTATTCTAGATAGTTTCGAGGCCTCAGAAAGCCACAAAATCGGAGATGCCAAATAGAGATATGGAAAATAACGAAGAATTGATCGGTGAGATCGAAGAAACCAATGAATTGATCGATCCGCCGGATATCGATTCGAAATACAGAATGATCATTCTTGCCGCTCAGCGCAGTAAACAGCTCCAACGCGGGGCGGTCTCGCGGACCGATATCGATATGCGCCGACATAAACCGACTCGTGTTGCAATGAAAGAACTCGCGGAACGTCGGGTAAATTTCGACATTCTTGATCAGAACTGATAATTGTTCTGAACCAAACAATATAAAAAGAGGCTGGTCAAGTGATGGTCAGCCTCTTTTTGTACTTTCTAACGATTTATATTCCGGGCTGCGTCCTTCAACGTATCCGCCGCATCGTCAACGGTATCAGAAATATTGCGTTTCACGCTACCCCAAGTTTCCTGGGTCTCACCGGCTGCCTGGTCGGCCTCGCCTTCTTCCTCAAGCCGTTCATTATCGGTCCATTCGCCGATCTTTTCCTTAACCTTTCCTTTGGCCTGCTCCAATTTACCTTCGATCTCGTCTTTGTTTGGCAATGACATATTTCTTGTGCCTCCGTGTATTATTTCGAAGCGGTTGACCGCGTCTGCTATCGTCGGTGCAAAAAATATGCCAATACGTTACATACCCTTATAATCCGGCCCGCCGCCGCCCTCCGGCGTTACCCAATTTATTATTTGGTAAGGGTCAGCAATGTCGCAGGTCTTGCAATGGACGCAATTTGAAAAGTTGACCTTCAATTCGCGGCGATCTGTTTTGGAGTTGTATTCCATTTCATAGACCGCGGCCGGGCAAAATCTTTCACAGGGATTACCGTATTCCACAGTGCACCGTGTTACGCATATATCCGGATCCGCAATGTGCAGATGGGAGGGTTGATCCTCATCGTGAGCGACACCTGCATGGAAAACATCGGTCGCTTTGTCAAAAGTCAACTGTTTGTCATATTTGACAGCCTCATAGCGGTTTGGTTCCAGCTTTGCGTCGCTGCGCTTGAGCATCCGTTCGTAGCCGGCGACGTGATGCTCTTTCGGCATAAAACCCCAGGCCAGCCCCTTTGTCAGGAACTGCAGGCCGGTGTTTATCAAAGCCGACCAACGGCCTTTTTGAAACGCCCCATGAAAATTTCGAACCGGATGAAGTTCATCGTAGATCCAGCTCATATTGACCTTTTCTTCAAAATGTTTGAGCGATTCCGAGCTGAAATTCTGATGCGAGAACGCATGGACGATCGTTTCCGCCGCGAGCATACCGCTTTTCATTGCAGTGTGTATTCCCTTGATGCGTTGTCCATTTAGAAAAGATGCCGAATCACCAACCAGCAACACACCGTCAGCATATAGTTGCGGCATTGTGTAGTAGCCGCCGGCGTTGATGGTCTTAGCTCCGTATTTGATCATTTTCCCGCCCGCCAGTATTTCGGCGATCTTCGGATGCGTTTTGAATTTTTGAAACTCAGCATGAGGATCGATCATCGGATCTTCGTAGTCCAATCCGGTAACGTAGCCTATGCTGACCACATTATTTTTCAATCCATATATCCAACCGCCGCCGTAGGTGCGGCTGTCCGAAGGGAATCCGAGCGTATGGACGACCTTTCCTTCCGGGAAGGTGCCGGCCGGGATCTCCCAAAGCTCTTTAACACCTAGCGAAAAGACCTGCGGTTCCTTTCCTTTATTCAGACCTAGGCGAGCGGTCAGCTGTTTGGCTAATGAACCGCGAGAACCTTCGCCGAGCACCGTCACCTTGGCTAAAAGATCAACGCCGGGCTCGAAATTGCCTTTTGGGTTACCTTCTTTGTCTAAGCCCTTGTCGCCGGTACGAATGCCGATGACGCGTTCATTTTCATCATAAAGAACTTCGGCGGCAGGGAATTCCGGAAATATGTTGATGCCGGCCTCCTCACATTTTTCACCGAGCCATTCGCACATACGACTAAGGCTAAGTATATATTTGCCTTTATTTCGGAGCGGCGGCGGTACGATCGGGGCATTGAAAGCTTTATTGGTGGTCAAATACCACGCTGCATCTTCCGTAACGGCCGTATCGACGGGGCAGCCTTGCTCGAGAAAATCCGGCATTAGTTCACGGATCGCGATCGGGTCCATGACCGCACCCGAGAGAATGTGGGCGCCCACATAGGAACCCTTTTCAACAATGGCTATTTCAAGCTCGCCGATCTTTTCACCATGACGTACTCCTCGCTCAATGAGTTCATCGTGTTCGGCGATAGCCTTTTTCAAATGCAAGGCACCCGCCAGGTTGGCCGGTCCCGCACCGACGAAAACCACGTCCATTTCGATCTGTTCACGTTCGATCATAGATTTTTCCAATGAATGACTGTTCAGAATTTTTGCAAGTATATCAAAACATAGAGGTAAATACGATAGCGGCCCCGAACCATACAATCATTTTCTGTTAAAATGTAAGCACACACCATGAACAGCCGGAAATTTCTTTCATTATTCTGCTTGATCCTCGCGACAACATTCATATGCTCTTGCGGGCAGCAAAACCAAGTGGATCCACGGCTGAATTCAACAATGCCACAAAGGTTTTTGTGGGCCTGGGAGCGGCCGGAGGACCTGCGTTTTATTGATGTTTCGACCACGGGGGTCGCCTTTTTGGCACAGACTCTTTACATCGAAAAGGACACGGTGATCTACAACCCGCGAAAGCAACCCCTCTTGCTCCCGGAAAACGTGTATTTGATCGCGGTTACAAGGATAGAAACACGTCGGCAACCGGAATTGCGGCCCGATTATTCTGCGGCCCAGATAGAAAAAGCCATCGATCTTATCAAAAGATCGCTCGATCGTCCGAATGTGAAAGCCGTCCAGATCGATTTTGACGCCGTTGCCAGCGAACGCGATTTTTACAAACAATTGATGGCGAAACTCCGTCCAGAGCTGGCGGCCGAGGTGCCATTGACCATGACCTCACTCGCTTCATGGTGTGTGGGCGATGCCTGGTTCAATGATATGCCGGTAAGCGAAGCAGTGCCGATGGCTTTTGAGATGGGCGCCGACGATGAGAACATTAGGCGGTTCCTGAGAGACGGAAAGGATTGGAAAGAACCATTATGCCGGGGCAGCTATGGAATATCCGTTGATGAACCGCTAACGTCACCCTTAATGCCTGGCCGACGTGTATTTTTGTTCAAACGGTTACCCTGGAAACCGAGCGATCTTGCTCTGTTCAAATAGGAATTTTGCAAGAAAGCCCGTTCACCTTCGTTCTTGAAGCATCCAATGTTTGGGCTGCACTGTTGACGCCCAAGATACAAAACAGATCGGAGCTCGGTGAACTATGATCCTGCGAAATTTTATTTGTTTGTTAGTTGCGGTTGGCGGCGGCCTTTTTTTTCTGGCGGTGCCATCATTGGCCCAAGGCATAATTATCCCGATACCTTGCGACATTCGGCCTTGCCGGCCGCCCCGCCCGAATCCTCCGCGACCCGTCTTGCCGAACGTTTTGCCGGTCAAATCGATCAAACTGAAAACGACCATCGAAGGACAGGTAGCTACTACTGCCGTCGAGCAGGTATTTATCAATGAAACCGGATATACCTTAGAGGGGACCTATTTCTTTCCGATCCCGGAATCGGCCGCGGTGGTTGAATTTGCGATCTGGGAGAACGGGAAGCGCCTCGCCGGTGAAGTGCGTTCAAGAGAGGAGGCACGGCGGATCTACGACGGCATCGTGCGACAGCAGAGAGATCCGGGATTGCTGGAATATGCCGGACGCGATCTTCTTCAGGCGACGGTCTTTCCGATCCCGGCGCGTTCCGAAAAAAAGATAGAGTTGACCTATACACAGGTGCTCAAAGCCGAAGCCGGAACCGTAGCGTATCGCTATCCACTAGGTTCCGGAAGAAATATATGGCGGCAGCTGGCGGAGGATCGGCAAGCGCAACCTCTGCAGAGACGAATCGGAACAGTGTCCGGAACGGTCGAGATCAAAGGCGGCGGTCCCTTGAGAAACATCTTTTCGCCGACCCATAAGTTGGATGTTACGCATAAGGGCGATTCGCGGGCACTTCTCTCATTCGAGACGGAAAATAACGACAACGACCTGCAGCTTTTTTACACGATCTCCGATGCGAATTTCGGGTTGTCTTTATTGACTCACCGCGAACCGGGAAAGGATGGGTATTTTATGCTCATGCTTTCGCCGAAAGATGATCTGAATGAAAGCGAATTGGTCAACAAAGACATTGTCTTTGTGCTGGATACAAGCGGTTCGATGGCCGATGAAGGGAAAATAGAAAAAGCGCGGGCAGCCTTGCTTTTCGGTGTCAGAACCCTGCGTTCGGGTGACCGATTTAATGTGGTCGGGTTTGCGGGCGAAGAACGGCCGATGGAGAGCGGCCTGATCGACGCCAATGAACAGGGCAAGAAAAAGGGCGAGGCATTTATAGAAAAGCTCCGTCCGACGGGCGGCACGAATATAAATGATTCGTTGATCGCATCTATCAAACAATTTGACAACTCCGAACGCCCCAAAATGCTCGTGTTTATGACCGATGGTTTGCCGACCGTCGGGGAAACTGATACTGATAAGATCATCGAAAATCTCAGAAAAGCGAAGAAGTTCGATGTCCGGATCTTTCCTTTTGGGTTCGGTTATGACGTCAACACAGCGTTGTTGGATAAATTGGGTTCTGAAAACAAAGGCGTGTCTGATTACGTACAACCGAAAGAAGACTTGGAATTGAAAGTTTCCAATTTCTTCGCCAAGGTGAGTTCGCCTGTGCTGGCAGACCTGCAACTGGACCTCGGGCCAGTGGAAACCGAGAATGCCTATCCTCGTAAATTGAACGATCTTTTTAAGGGGATGCAGATGACGGTCATTGGACGCTATAAAAATGAAACGGATCTGAAAAATATCACAGCTCGTTTGACCGGAAAAACCGGCAAAGAAACACGAACTTTCACTTACCCGGGCCTTGGTTTCCCAATGCGGTCGGACGACAACGATTTTTTGCCGCGCCTTTGGGCGAGCCGAAGGGTCGGATGGCTGATCGAGCAAATAAGGCTTAATGGTGAATCAAAGGAGCTTCGTGATGAAGTAACCGAGCTAGGCACGCGATACGGAATTGTAACGCCTTACACATCATATTTGGCTACCGACGGCTCCGCACGGCAAATGACCCGTTTCGAAATGCGGCAGCGACCGGCCGCCAGCATGCGTTCAATGCGTAAGGACGGAGCTGAGGCTGTCCAAATGAGCGTTCAACAGAATGCTATGCAAGCTAACATAGCGGTCAGCGACGAGAGTAAAGGTTCTAAGCGGATATTGATCGGCAATACAGATCAAAGCCAATTTTTCGGCGGAAAGAACTTTAATAATGAAAAAGGCGTTTGGGTCGATGCGGAATATGACGCGACGGAAAAACTGCCCGAAACGGTGCTAAAATTTGCTTCGGAAGAATATTTCAAGATCGCTTTCGAGCGACCGGAATTAGCGGGCTATTTCTCGCTGGGTGAGAGGGTCATCGTGGTTTTCAAAGGTAGGGTCTATCGCGTGGAGCTTTGATAACATAGGCAAAATCAATGTTTAGATCACGTCCTCTATATAGCGGTCCAAATAATTTCGGCGGGAGAATATCTCCGAGCCGAAGTGCCCGCAAACGTGTTTTTTCTAGAGGAGGCCGTTGGTAGTGTTTAAATTCAAGTTCGTTCTTTTATTGGGTATTTGCATTTGCTCTTCGGCTTTCGCTGTCTTTGGCCAGCAGGGTTGGAAGGGCAAGCCTTCCGGGGCAAAAGGCGATCTGGTGGCAATCTACTTTACTTCGTCAAGCAAAGGTTTTATAGCCGGTGACGGCGGCCATCTTTCGGTGACCAATGACGGCGGTAAAACGTGGAACGAAACCAAAATAGCTACCACTGAGGACATCAACGAGATATATTTCCGTAATGCCGATAACGGCTATTTAGTTGCGGGAAGGCAACTCTTTATTACAGCGGACGGCGGAAACACGTGGCGGGAAACTAAGATCTATCGAAGCGGAGATTTCCGGAGCGGTTATCCTGAACTTTTAAGTATTCGCTTTGCCGATAAAAAGCGAGGCCTAGCGATCGGCTCGATCCTTAATAAGGGCGGTGACGTCGTGCTTGAATCGCTGGTGATGCGAACTGAAGACGGCGGCGAGACGTGGCAGCGGGTGACGGTCCCGACGAAGGTCGAATTGTTTCACCTCGATTATAACGGCAGTTCCCGAGCATGGATAGTTGGCGACAAAGGCGTTATATTGGCCACCACGGATAGCGGAAAGACCTGGCGACAGCAGCGTTCGGGCACGGAGCGAGCTTTGTTCAACGTGGATTTTCGCGACGATAGCGAAGGGTATGCTGTCGGAGGCCGCGGCACCATACTTCGTACCGAAAATGGCGGCGATACCTGGATAAAGGTTGATACGAATTTTCCCGAAACTTTCAAGCGTGTCGATTTCGCTGACGACAAGAACGGCTGGATCGTCGGTTTCAACGGTTCGATATTGCGTTCTTCCGATAAAGGTAAAACGTGGGTTCGGCAATCAAGCGGCACGAAAGCAAACCTATATGGGCTATTCATGACAAAAAGATACGGTTGGGCCGTCGGCGAAAAAGGCCTTTTGCTGGAATATATAAAATAATTTCTGTCTGATCTGCTAAATATCCTCCTTTTTTTTCTTAACACGAACGTCATGTTGTGTTACATTACATCAGCGTTTTTTGTATCCTTGAGACCAGTTACAAGCGGGCCTTATTAATTTTCGTGATGTAACGCCGTCGTTTATCGCCTTTTTCTCTGAGAAAGGCTGTTCAGGATACCGGACCAACGCAAACTTTCGCTCAATTTCTTTTACTAAAATCAGAGAGGATATATTGATGAGGAAAAACCTATTTAGGGGATTGATCTCAACGATCGCGTCGTTGCTTATATTTGTTTCGTTTGCGGCCGGTCAAGACACTACAGGAGCCCTTGAGGGCGTCGTGAAGGATTCATCTGGAGCAAATGTTCCAAACGTTACACTTATCGTCTCAAGTGCCAAAAGTACGTCCGGGGCCGCTACTACGGCCATCAGCACCGGTTTCAGGCGAACCATAACCGCTAATCACGAAGGCTTTTTTAGAATTGCTCAAGTTGTGCCGGGGTCATATGACATCACCACCGTCGCCGGGGCAGGATTTGGTGAAGCGGCGTATCGGAACGTGGTCGTATCGATCGGGCGTACCACGCAAGTTGACATTACGGTTCAACCGGAGGGTACGAACAACACGGTCGATGTCACGACCTCGGATGTGGCTCCCGTTGATACAACTGACAGTTCCATCCAGACAAGCATAAGCGCACAGGAGATGGAGCTGTTGCCAAAGGGAACCGGTTTTACCGGTGTATTGCGCTCGGTACCCGGGACGAGACCGGAGGCGCGCACCGGCGGATTTACAGTTGACGGTGCTTCCGGCGGTGAAAATGTTTTTGTCATTGACGGCCAGGAAGTGACCAATTATCGCACAGGAACACTAACGGACTCTTTTGATATTCCGACCCAGCTGGTCCAGGAAGTTCAGATCAAATCGAGCGGGTTTAATGCAGAATACGGCGGAGCAACGGGCGGCGTTGTTAGCGTTGTGACCCGCGGCGGAAGCAACGAATTTCACGGTGAATTCGGGCTCCAATTTGACACTCCGAAGCTGAATGGGAATCCGCGGCAACTTCTTGCGGGACCATCTGCCACCTCCAGTTCTTTCACCCGCACAGTAGAATATTTTCAGCCGGCTAAGGCACAGGGCGTAAATGTCTTTCCAACTTCAAATCTCAGCGGGCCGATCATCAAGAACCGATTGTGGTTTTTCGGAAGCTATTCGCCCCAGTTCTTCAACACGGAAGTTAATACTCAATATTTTACCAATGCCGGAGCGGCAACTCGGACATTCATCACCAGTCGCCGTTACACGCGTGAAACCAAATACGAATATGCGTTTGGTAGATTGGACGCAAGTCCGATAGATAATCTTCGATTGACGGGGACCTATTTGTGGAATCCGGTTCAAAGCAGAGGAACGCTGCCCGGAAGCTCCTTTTCAAACGTTACATCTTCCGCTTTCGTGCTGGGAACCGGTCTCGCAAGCGCATATTTTGGCCCTTCGGTCGGAACTCTTTTGGAAGACGAATATCGCCAAAAGCAAGGAGGACGTCAAACTGCAAATAACGTTACGTTCTCCGGTGTTTATACGTTAGGAAGCAGTTTGGTGATAGACGGCCGATACAGTCGCGGATTTTTGAACGAAAAGAACGGAAACTATTTTGTCCCTACCGGTTTTGCTCAGATCTCGGAATGTAACCGGATCACCGGCAATACAACGCCCTTTTCGTGTTCGCAAACCGGTGCCAACAGCATCACGGTCAAAGATGTTTCGATCCGTGAGGCTTACGAAGGTTCAGCCAGCTTTCTTTTCAACGGCCTTGGACAGCATCAATTAAAGGGCGGCTATCAACGTTTTACTATCTTTAATGATGTTCAGTCGGGCAACAACGCATACGGCCAACTTCGGTTTTTTGTCGGAACTCCTATTTCCGGTCTGCAGCCGGGCGTAGTTGACACACCCGGAGCGATAGGATCTGCGTCTTTCCGCCGAACGGGGACCAACGGAACCGGGTCAAATCTCAATCAAAGCCTCTTTATTCAGGACCAGTGGCGAATGTTCTCCCGTTTGTCTCTGAATTTGGGTGTAAGATTTGAAAAGGAAAATCTGCCGACATTCAATAGCCTGCCGAGCGGCGTCGATTTCGGTTGGGGTGACAAGATCGCTCCCCGGTTGGGATTTGCATTAGATCCATTCGGAAACGGGAAATCGAAGATATTCGCCAGCTACGGACGATTTTTCGATCGACTGAAATTTGCTTTGCCCCGTGGTCTTTTTGGCGGCGACATATTTCTTGAAGATTACTTTGAGATCTTTCCGGGAAATGTTGCTACACAATATAACATTGGCAACATTTTGGGTAGTTTTAGCGGCCCAAGCGTTTGCCCGGCCACCGGATTTATTGCGTCCGGAGCGTACAGCCGCTGTCAACGCAACCTGCGAGTAAATGCGAATGAGCCCGGTGCATCGCCCTATGAGAATGGAGCGGTGGACCCTGACCTAAGACCATTTCAGCAAACTGAGGTTACGGTCGGTTTTGAACACCAATTGAGCAAGAATTTTGTCTTGAGGGGCCGCTACACGTACAAGAATGTCGACGAGGCGGTCGAGGATGCCGGTATCGTCAATTCGTCGGGAAGTGAGGCATATGTGATCGGCAATCCGGGAAGAGGTTTCCATCTCCAAATGCTTCGGGACCTGGGCTATGACAAATCAATTCGGCCGGAAAGGCGTTATGACGGGCTTGAATTCGTGCTCGAAAAACGATTGTCCAATAATTGGTATTTCAATGCCAACTATACATTTAGCCGTCTTTACGGTAACTACTCAGGATTGGCCAGCTCAGACGAATCGCACTTGGTCAACGGGCGGTTGGCTCCCGGTGTAAGTCGTGCCTTCGATCTTCCTTTCATCGGATTTACTGCTGACGGAAACCCGGATAATGGCCGGTTGCCAACCGATCGACCGCATGTTTTCAACGTTTTCGGTTCGTATATCCTCGATTGGTGGAAGAGCAACACCAATTCCAGCGAGTTTTCATTCTTCCAGACCGTCACGTCGGGAACGCCTCAAACAACGACGATCTACGGCCAATCGAGCGTAACGCCTCAATTGTTCTACCCACGCGGCGATCTTGGAAGGACGCCGGTCTTTACGCAAACCGATTTCAATTTTACGCATAGATATCGGTTTGGTCTGGACAACAAGTTCACTATGGCGTTTGATGCAAACGTGTTTAATTTGTGGAACCAGGACACAGTAGTAGCCCTCTATCCCACAATGAATACCACGAATGATCGCCCAAATGACGCAAATATGTTTCCAACCGCCACAACTGCGACACGCGGCCGTCTCTATGCCAATGCGTATATGAACGGACAACTTTTAGACCGCATTTTGGCACATTTGAATGCAAATCCGTCTGTTAGATTGGATGCCAGGTACAAACAGCCTCAGATCTTTCAGGGGCCGCGTTCGGTCAGATTTGGATTTAGGTTTATGTTCTAGGCTTTCGAACTAGAAAATTTGATGGCCGCTCGCTTGGGCGGCCATTTTTATTTTTGGAGCAAGCAACGGGAAGACGATCTCGAGAATCCATTAATATGGGTAAGAAAGAAGATGCCTCAGTTTTATTAAAAAGTTTCTGCGGTTTGCCTCTTTCTAATTCCTCCTGTTTCTAACTAAACCTCGCCGGGCTGAAAACTCGGCGAGTTTTTTTGTCGGATCTTTCAGTTTGATCTTAAAGAAAGCAGATGCAAGTAACAACCAGCAGTCGATGTTGATCGACACAAGATCGGTCAGCGGCTACGGCTGAAACTGTCCGCGGTGCGGGATTTGGCTGCGGCGGTGTAGAGATCGCGGGCGGCCGGGATCGTTTTTACGGCGATCGCTATTTGCGGATCGGACATCAATTCGGCAGCTTTTGAACGTTGGTATTCGGCGGACCGTGCGGAGCGTCCTATCTGCTGCAGCAGCAGACTTCGCACAAACGCCATTTCCTTAGCGAGTTGTGCAAATGGAATGTTCCAGGGAGCCGCGGAAGCATAGCGAAGGAGATCAGTTTCAAGTGCGGCCGTTACGGTCTTAACGGAGGTGATCTGCCTTTCACGCACGAAAAAGAACACCGGATCAAAAAGTTGAGCTCGGGCCGGCGTAATGCGGTCGGCCTCGGACGCAATATCAGGTGCGATCCCGTCCCCGCCGAACATTTTTCTACCGGTTGGCGTTTTAATGACCACTTGCGGTTTGTCGATGTCCAAAGCAACCCCGGCTTTGGCAAAATATTCGTAACGCCCGTTGTTGTAGTCGCGCTGAATGGAGCGTCCGCCAGGGGTAAAATATCGCGAGGAGGTCAAGGTCATACCGGTGCCGCCGGGCAGCCCGATGACATTTTGCACCAGCCCTTTACCAAACGTTCGTTCGCCAATGACGAGTGCCCGGTCATTGTCTTGCAGTGCACCGGCCAGCACCTCAGAAGCGGACGCGGTTCGGCTATCGACCAACAGGATCAGCGGAACTCCTTGAGGACTTCGATTTGTCGAATACCACGTCTTCGCATCCTGCGGAAAGCGGCTCCGTTGGGAAACAATTGGTGTGCCGGCAGGGAGGAACATTTCAGCGACTTTGATCGATTCTTCAAGAATTCCGCCCCCATTTCCTCGAAGATCGATGATCAGGCTCGTCATCCCGGATCGTTCCAAATTCTTGAGAGCAGCTTCTGTTTCCGCGACGGTCGAGTAATTGAACCCGTTCGTTAGGTCTATATAGCCGATCTGTCCCGTGAGCATTATTCCCGCGGGGACGGACGGTTGATGAATGACACGCCGGCCAAGAGCCAATTTGCGCATCTCACCATCGGCAGACTCGACGGTTACATTGACCGTCGTTCCCGCTTTTCCCCGAAGTTCAATGCGAACCGTGTCCGAATCTGCACCGACCATACTTTTGCCGTCAATATCAGCTATCCGGTCGCCGAAACGCACCCCCGCCGACATCGCCGGCGAATCCGGAGCGACCGCCACAACGTATGTGTTTGCTATTCCGTTCCGCAAAAATGTCGAAATAGTTACGCCCGTACCGCTGTATTCGCTGCGGTGTTCGCCCATCAGATCGGAATATTCCCGGCGGTCGTAGAAATTTGAATGCGGGTCAAGTTCATGAAGCATGCCGGTGACTGCATTTCCGGTCATTGCTTCAGCATCGAGCTTTTGACCATTAATGTGATTTCCTCTGATGACCGAAAGAGCCTCTTCCAGATCGGTTGTGATCGCAGATAGGGAACCTGAAGTTGCCCTATTTCGTTTGAGGTCTTTTCCTGAGGCTGAAAAACTCGAACCAGCTTCGATGTGAAAAGGTTGTGAAGGAGCAGAAGAGGTTATCAGATCTAAAGCGTTGGTTTGAGCGGAGGCATTTGATAGGCAAAGGCCAACAGCTGCGAAAATGCCAACCAATCCAATTCTCGAGATCATGTCCTTCCCTCCGTATGCGGCCCGGCACACAAAGCATGTGCAAAGCGGTTCGATTTCAGATATATCGCTGTGTGCCGTGAATAAATGCCGAATAGGAAACCCGTTCCAGAATCTGCAAAGAAAACTCTGTCGGTTGATAAAAAGTTGTAATTTGGGCAAAATCATTTTCATGACTGATCCATCTCAAAATGAATCCGCACAAAGGCTAAGACAACTTATCGAAACGGTAGATACGGCGCGGCTGTTGACCGAACCTTTGACACGGTCGATCGAAAGTCTTCTTCAGATCTCGGCTTCGGAACTCAATTCAAACGAGGCATCTGTACTGATAAGAGACGGTAATGACGGAAGTCTAAAATTTCTCACGGTGATCGGGGCCGTTGCCGATCAATTGGTCAATATGCGGATCCCGCCCGGGAAAGGGATCGCCGGCTTCGTTATGTCCTCTGGTCAACCAATGGCGGTGTCGGACGTTGCTGAAGAAGAAACGTTCTATTCGGAAGTGGATAAGAGCACCGGCTATTCCACACAGATGATCCTGGCTACACCATTACGACACAATGGCGAGATGATCGGGGTTCTGGAATATGTCAATCGTCGCGGTCAACCGCCGTTCAGCCCATTTTCACCGCTTGAAATGGACAAGGCAGCTATGTACGCCGAGCCGATCGCGTCGCTCGTAAATGCCTATGAGGCTGCAAGGTTATTGCATGAAATGGGCGGTCGGATATTAAGCGATGAATCCGCCGGGGTTAAGGAACTGCGCGAATGGTTGACCGGAGTAAGAGCCGCTCCAGAACATCAGGAAATGATGGAATTGGCCGTTCTGGTTCGCGACCTGGCAAGCAGGGGAGAAGCCGAGCGTCGATTGTGCAGGCAGCTCTTGGATGCGGTCACGGGATTTTCAGACGATAAGATCGGAACCGGCTATCGCTCTTTCTAGGTGGAAAGAGCTTATTAGGCATGTCAGACAACGCGTACAAAACTTCAGCCGTCGGGGTCCGCCCGCCATTTCTGCATCTATCGGAAGATTGGCGACAGGCAAGCGGCCGCGGCGTTACCGTTGCGATCATAGATAGCGGCGTTGACGCTGCTCATCAGGATCTCAACGGGTGCATCGTTGATTCGGTCGAAGCGAGACTGGATGGTAAACGCGTTGTATTTGACCGCTCAGTTTCCGGCGATTCTGCGGGCCACGGAACCGCTTGTGCCGGAATTATCAGCAAGATTGCACCTGATTGCGAAATTCATAGTGTAAAAGTGCTCGGTGCGGGCGGTTCGGGAGACGGGCAAGCGTTTCTCGCCGGTCTCGAATATGCCATCAAAAAACGCTGTAAGATAATCAATCTGAGTCTCGGCACCACCAAACCACAATTCTTTTCGCCATTGCACGATCTGCTGGACCGAGCTTACCAGGCCGGGTGTGTGGTGGTGGCTGCCGCAAACAATTTACCTCAGCCGAGCTTTCCGTCAGTATTTTCGTCTTCTTTGATCTCTGTTGTGAAAACTGAAGAAAAAGATCCGATGCGCTTTGGTTTCAAATATGGCGAAGTTATCGAATTAACGGCTCCGGGCGTAAATATAAGGACCGCGTGGCTTAACAATAGCTACAAAAATCTTACCGGCAATAGCTTTGCTTGTCCGCACATATCCGGTGTGATCGCCCTTTTGCTGGAAAAACATCCCGCGATGACTCCATTTCAGGTGAAGACCGCTCTATATTGCATAGCTCAGCAAAATGAAACTCTGATCTAATTACGGAAGTGCGGAAAGGTGTTTTGAAGCAAAAGATCACCACAACTTTATATCGGTTTTTGGAGTCTGAAAGTGCAGGCGGCATCGCCATTGTTCTGTCGGCGATATTTGCGTTGCTGCTTGCAAATTCCGCAGCCGGGCCATTCTACGAAAGCTTTATTCACTATAAGCTGTCCGGGCTTTCTGTCGAACATTGGGTAAACGACGGCCTAATGGCGATCTTCTTTCTTTTGATCGGCCTTGAATTGAAACGCGAGATCCTGATCGGTGAATTGTCGGATATTAGAAAAGCTGCGTTGCCGTTAGTTGCGGCTCTCGGCGGAGTTATCGTACCGGCATTTATTCATTTTGCTCTTAATGCCGGCAGCTATACCCAACGCGGAATGGGCATTCCGATGGCGACGGATATTGCGTTTGCCCTCGGGATATTGTCGTTGGCGGGCAATCGCGTTCCGGCATCATTGAAAGTCTTTTTAACGGCATTGGCGGTTATCGATGACCTGTTCGCGATCATCGTCATCGCAGTTTTTTATACTGATAATTTAGTGCCTTTGTTTTTAATGGGAGCCGTAGCGATTTTTATTGCCTTACTGGCCCTGAATTTCGTTTTTCGTGTCAAGAATATTTTCCCCTATATCGGCCTTGGGTTGATCTTGTGGTGGATGATGCTCAATTCCGGTATTCATGCGACGATAGCCGGAGTGCTGCTGGCCCTTACCATTCCATTTTCAGATAGCGAAGCTGAAGAAAATTCGCCCTCGCATAAACTCGAAAATTATCTGCACCAACCGGTCGCATTTATCATCGTTCCGATATTTGCTTTGATAAATTCCGGCGTGGTGATCGGGTGCGATGCGATCGGTAGTTTGTCACAGCCGAATTCGTTGGGAATCGCATTAGGGCTGATCTTAGGCAAGCCGATCGGCATTTTTACAGCAACTTTTGCTTTTGTGCGGCTTAAGCTGGGTATGCTGGCGGATGAAGTTACTTTCAAACACATTTTGGGGGCCGGAATGATGGGCGGCATCGGTTTTACGATGTCGATCTTCATTACTAACTTGGCGTTTCCCGGCGACGCCGACCTGATCAATTCGTCGAAGATGTCGATCTTAGCAGGTTCGCTGATATCCGCAATTGCCGGATATTCGTGGCTGGTATTTATCGGCAGATCGCAGAACAATTAAGCTGATCTAAAATAAAAAGACCGCGCATAGCTGGAGACTCTGCGCGGGCTTTTTTTCGTTTGGCGCCTTTTGCCTATTTTGCCAAACGAAGCTTCAATAAACTGTAAAATTGAATATAGCAACTTATCATTGCTGAGAGTATCAAAAGGGTCAGCGGCAGCGACCGAAGATATTCAGGCAGAACCGATCCCTGAACGTTGTGAAATACGGCTCCAATGGCGATCGCAAATGTTCCGATGATACCACGGCCGCAAAGCCACTGAACTAGTTCCGGCTTTTCACCGGCCGAAGGAAGAAAATAGGGAAGAGCTAAAACCATCGCAAACGTAACCGACGCCAAAAGTGTTCCTATATCCGGAACAAAAATGCTTTGTCCTACCTCGATACCTAAAAAAAACAGAACAAAGGTTGTATCGATCGAAAATTCCGCCGGAACGTTGCCGGAAGCTATATTAGTTTTCGAGCTCATTTTATTTTCTCCGTTCAAAAAATTTATTTGGCTACTTTCCTTCTTCGCCCGGCTTGCTGAATTGTTTATAAGCAACGCGAAAAAGCTCTGAAAGAGCATTGGCCGTCTCCGGCGTCAACAATTTGTCGGCCCTTAAATGGGCTTCAACGATCTCCGGCACAGATTCGTGCGGATAATAGATCACGGGTTCGACCTTGTCTTCGCCCGGGCTGCTCATCACGCGGTCGATGGGCATATCCAGCCAATTGGTCAAGCGGGCAATATTGTCCGCGTCCGGCTTTCCGGTACCGTTCTCGATGCGTGAAAGGGTCGATGCCGATACCTGCGTTTCATCTGCGACATCACGCAAACTTAACCCAAGTTCTTCTCGACGTCGTTTTATAGCCCGCCCCAGTTCTACCGTATTAATGAAATTTTTGTTGTTTTTGAATGCCATTGCTGCCTCCTAAATGTCAGTGTCATGGATGCACTTTGTATTTCACACATAAAACATAACATCAAAATATTTTAAATGCAACACCGCGTTTCATGCTTGCAACAAAATGATCGTGTGTGCTACGATGTTTCATAGATGGCACAAGTATGATGGCATTATACGGAGGCAAATGTTGATGACTACACAAATTCAAATAGAAAAGGCTGAACAAAGACGAGCCGGGAAGGCGAAGCAACTTGCAGGGAAGGGGTTGGTTCAAAGGTCTGGTGATGGGTTTGTCGTAAAAGCATCGGGCAGAAAGTCCGCCGGAGAATATTTGGTACGGCGAGATCAACTTGGGATCATTCGCTGTGATTGCCCGGAATATCAAACCGAATCATACGTGGAGATCGGTTTTCGTTGTGAGCACATATTGGCGGTCAAATATGCGATCGCTATCAGAAACACCGAACCGGCACAGCCATTTGAGCACTCAGGATCGCTGGCGTCTGAAAACGTTGAACGGGAAGCAGCGGATGCTTTCCCGAATCGGAGCGGCGATAGGCCGCCGCGGGAGCTAGATCTGAATGCATTTCGTCTCAATGTCGATAAAGGAGAAACATCAATGAATACAAGATCGGATACTGTTCCGGAGTTTTCGCCCGAATCGGGCAACGTGTTGGATTTTTCGACAACCTTGCGTGAATTGCGTAAGAATGTGGACCCGCAGCTGGTCCGTAAAAGAGAAGCATGGCGCGACCGTACCGGCAACCGGCAGATGGTTGATTACGTTGAGTGGCACACGGTTGCTGACATTCTTGATGAAACGGCTCCTAGCTGGGCCCATACCGTCCGGAATATGCAAGCCGTTGGTGAAATAATGACCGTCACGGTTGCGATAACTATTGATGGAATTACGCGTGAAGGAATAGGGACGGGCTCGGCATTAAGCGAAAGCGGTATTAAAAAAGCGGAACACGATGCATTGAAACGAGCTGCTGTAAAATTCGGCATTGCCCGTGATCTATATCGGCGTGAATTTGACGCGATAGAACGTGAAGACATTGCTCCTCAACTAGGTGGTTCGGCTAATGCAAAACATTCGCCCGTTCGAATCCCGGACGAACCCGTTGCACGATCGATGGCGGAATTGGTGACTGCCAAGCAGCTTGGAATGATCCGCTCCCTTGGTCGGGAAAAAAATGTTGAGGCGGAAGATATCTGCGTTTCGATGATGAATTGTAGAGTGAACGAGCTTTCTCGGCGGGCGGCCTCGGCGCTGATCGAACATCTACAACACCTGGACGTTCAGCGAATACCGATCAGACGAGCGAGTTAAAGAAGTTGCCAAACCATCGGCAGAAAAGTTTTGAGTTGTGAACGACCCGTCCGGCTTTCCCTTATAAGCCGATAAACCACTATCCTCACTCACAACTCAAAAATCCAATATCCTATGTTAAGATCGTATTCGTACGATCTTTTCTTATACGAGCAGTAATAAAGATGCATGACGAAACCGGATTTGAAGACTATACAGGGCATTGGAAAGGAATAAACAACCTTTACCTTTCATGGCTGGACGACCAGTTGTTTGCTTCAGAGAGTGAGGCCGTAGTTGCTTTGAAAGCAAATGGACAATTCGTTCAATTCGACTATAACTGGACATACAAAGACGAAAAGCAGGAAGGATTGCTTGTCCTTGGGATCGACCGAGAATCGAATGCGGCTCAGGTCGTGTGGACGGATTCATGGCATAGCAAGCATAAATTCCTTGTTTCGGACGGAGCTCTGCAAACTGATGATACGATATCTGTACTGACGTCATATCAAATTGGTGAACATCCGCCATGGGGCTGGCGTACCGAGATACTTAAAGAGCCGAATGCCTTTCAGATCGTTATGTACAACATCCCACCTAATGAAGAAGAGATCTTGGCCGTCGAAATGAAATACGAACGAGCCGGTTAACGGACCCTTTCACCGGTAAAAGCAAGCGGATCAGGCACAATGGAGGTGCTTACCGATCCGGATATAAGGTCGCCGTCGAATTCACCGGCAATGATAAATTCTACCTTTTGACCCTGCATTTCAGACTCCGCAGTGGCATTAAAGCGATTTCCCCTTAGAGTTGCTGCAGCAATATTTGCTTGTCCGAGCATAGTGTCCAGCTTTCCCGAAATAGAACCTTCTTCCTGGGTCAATATCAGCTTTACCGGAATGCTTTGCCCTTGGAGCTGCATTTTTAGGTGCCACTCGCCATCAACATCGGCAAAAGCTTCAACAGGTTGGTCGTAATCGCTCAGCTTTTGCGGATCTCCTTGTGCATCGTAGATCTGTATATCATCGGCAAAAGGTGCAGCCTGTGGCAGAAGTTCAGCGGCGTCGCCAACTATAACTATCGCGACCTCTTCCGGACGAACGTACCTTTGAGCCGCTTTTATAACCTCTTCAGCCGTGACGGCGTCGATATTTGCCCGATATGTTTCCAGGTAATCGTCCGGCAGGCCATAAAGTTGTTGGTTGACAAGAAGTCCGGTCAAACCTTCCTGCGTTTCAGCCCTGATAGGAAAGACACCCGTTAGAAAATTTTTGGCGTCGGCCAATTCAGCATCACCGACCCTATTTTGGCGGATCCGCTCGAGTTCGTAGAAAAACTCTTTAAGGGAATCACCGGTCACCGCAGTCCGGACCTCAGCAGTAGCTTCGAAGATACCTGCCAATTTCTTACTGTCAATGCGGGTATAGGCACCGTAGGTATAGCCTTTTTCTTCGCGAAGATTCATGAAAACTCGCGAGGATGCTCCGGCTCCCAGTATCTGATTCATGACCAGAGCAGGGAAATAATCGGCGTCCGAGCGGTCGAAACCGGAATTTGCGATGACGATATTAGCCTGAGCAGAGCCGGGCCGATCGACGAGTATAACCGAGCGGACTGAACGTTTTGGAGGTTCCGGAAACGAAGGGTGGGGAGCAGTTCCCGGTTCCCAGTCTTCGAAATGATCTTTGATCATTTGCAGCATTTCATCCGTTGGAACGCTGCCGACCGCAACGAACACTGCGTTGTTCGGTATGAAGCGCTCCGCACGAAACTTTGCAAGGTCTTCACGCGAAATGCGTTCAACATCTTCGGGTGATAACGTCGGCTGAAAATATGGATGGTCGCCGAAGATCGCTTTGGCCGTCTGCTCACCGGCTAAAAAGCCCGGTTGCGACCGCTGGAACTTAAGACTTTCGATAGTATTGCGTTTATAAAGGTCAAGTTCGTCAGCGGGGAAATTCGGCCGGAAAACAACCTCTGCCATCATTTCAAGCATATCCTCGGCGTAGAGCGACAAGGAAGAGGCACTTATACTGGTAAAATCATCTGAAGAGCCCGAACCGATCGAAGCACCGAGACGTTCAATTTTCTCTGCTATCTGAACGCTGGAGTAATTCTCTGTACCTTCGGTCAAAAGCGATGTCATGGCAGACGTCAATCCCGGCAGGTCGGCCGGATCATGCACGTCACCCGAGAAGAACACCAGCCGCAAGCTAAGCAGCGGAAGTCTCGAATCTTCGAAGATCACGATACGCAGCCCGTTCGCCAGTTCTGTTTTGAACGGCTGCGGAATATTGAAGGGGATCGGATCAAGAGCAGGCGGTGCTGCAGTTCGAATTGCTTTTTTCATAACGATTACTACTTCTATTCCGCACTTTGGCGGCAGTGCTCAGCCCTTTCCGACCGGGCGAATATCGAGCAACGACCGATTGTCATGATTCAAATATTTTGAAACGACCTCACGGATCTTTTCGGGTGTTATGGCCAACAGTTCATTGAGTTGATCATTGATGATCGCAGCATCACCGTCATAAAGTGCGAACTCTGCCAATTGCTGTGCTCTAGCCTGAGACGATTGGCGGGCCCGGACTGAATCGTTGACCACGTTATTGTGCAGCTTCTGCATCTCGTCCGCGGAAGGGCCAAACTCTGCGATATCGGCGATCTCATGCATTATTATTTCGCGAATCCGGCTTAGATCGCTTTCGGGTTTGGGAATTGCACCAATATATATCGCCGATGGGCCGCGTCTTTCATCGGTAAAGCCGAACAATTGGATGACAGATTCATCACCCTTGACGAGCTTTTGGTACAGACGCGAGCTGTCGCCGTCATAGAGCAGCTTGCCGGCTAGATAAAGTGCCAGAAAGTCTTCGGTGCGCCGCTGAGGTATTTTCCAGCCGATCAAAAAAGCGGGCAGCGGTGCTAGTTGGTCTTCATATTCGCGGTATCTTTCAGCGACATCTTCAGGCTCGGAAACGTCAAGCAGCGGCGGAGCCGGCTGAGCCGAAATGTCGCCGAAATATTCTTCTACTAATTCTTTGGCCTTTGCGGTGTCAAACGAACCCGAAATAGTAAGCACCGCATTATTCGGCGCATAATACACGCGAAAAAATTCTTGGACATCCTCGACCGTAGCGTCGTCAAGGTCTTCCATTGAACCGATAGTTGAATGAGCGTTGGCGAAATTCTTGAAGATCATTTCGGAGATCATGTCAAATATCCCGCCATAAGGTTGGTTATCGTACCGAAGACGCTTTTCTTCTTTTACCGCTTCGAGCTGGTTATCAAGATTTTCCTGCGTTACAGCCAATGAGCGCATGCGATCAGATTCGAGCCATAACCCCAGTGGAAGTTGGTTAGCCGGCAGAGTTTCGAAATAATTGGTCCTTTCGCTGGACGTGGTCCCGTTCATGGTGCCGCCCGCTTTCATGATGTACTGAAAATGCTCAGCCTTTTTAACGTTGGCGGAACCTTGAAACATCATGTGTTCAAAAAGATGGGCAAATCCGGTTCGGCCCATTCGTTCGTTCCGCGAGCCGACGTCGTAATACACGGCGATCGCGACCACCGGTACCGCTGTATCGCGGTTCAATACCACACGAAGTCCATTGGCCAACGAATAGGTTTCGATATCGAGCGGTGCAAGTTGAAATGTTTCGGACATAACTTGAATTGTAGCTTTTTAGAATGAGTCTGGACAATAGCCGACATCGGCTTATTCGCTGGAGATCGCAGCAGAGGTTTGAACTTCTGCCTCGATCAAAAGCCGATGCAGTGTGCGCAGTTTGTGCAGCATCTGTAAATATTGCTCCGGCTTTAACGCTTGAGCACCGTCGCAAAGAGCTTCTTGAGGCCGCGTATGGACGTCGATAATAATGCCGTCGGCTCCGGCCGCAACCGCTGCTCGAGCGATCGGATCGACCATATAGTTGTGGCCCGTCGAATGCGAAGGATCAACAATGATCGGCAAATGCGAGGTTCGCTGTACCGCCGGAATGACGGAGATGTCAACGGTATTTCGCGAATGGTCGGCAAAGGTTCTTATTCCGCGTTCACAGAGGATCACGTTATAATTTCCCTCGGACATAATGTATTCGGCAGCGAGTAGAAATTCGTCAAGCGTTGCAGACATTCCCCGTTTCAGAAGAACAGGCAACTTCGCCTGGCCGGCATATTTCAACAGCGTGAAATTCTGCATGTTCCGGGCTCCGATCTGGATACAATCGCCATATTTGACCACCATGTCCAAACCGTGCTCATCCATAGCTTCGGTCACGATCGCCAATCCGTTCTGTTCGCGCACGTCCCTAAGCATTTTCAAGCCTTCTTCACCCAATCCCTGGAAGGAATAGGGTGACGATCGTGGTTTATAAGCCCCGCCCCGAAACATCTTAACGCCCGAATCCGCCACGATCCGGGCTATTTCAAATACTTGTTCCTTCGTTTCCACCGCACAAGGACCGGCAATGACGGCAAGACTGCCGCCGCCAACGGATTCATTTCCGATACTGATCACCGAAGGTTCGCTTCGTGCATCCCGTGTTATCAGCTTGAATGGTTTGGTAACAGAAATGGCACGGGCCACGCCGGACATATTCTCAAAATGGGCCGGATCGACCGAACCGTTATTGCCGGTTATGCCGATCGCCGTACGAGTCTCTCCGGGCAATTCGTGACTGCGAAAGCCCATTTCATCGACCACTTGCAAAACGGCTTCGATCTCACGCCTTTGGGCGTCCTTTTTCATTACGATCAGCATAGGACTATTTTCTCAACACAGAGATAGACTTTAAGTTCACAGAGTTTGTTTTGCAATCATACACGTTATTTTGAGCTCACATCCGCTCCGGCACCTCGATACCGAGTATCGAAAGTGAATGGGTGAGAGCATCTCGAGCGATAAATGCGGCAGCGATCAACACAGCCTGCCGGGATGTGTCCTCTTCCGCAAGGATCTTGTTGTGGTGATAGAATGCATTGAAGGATCTAGCAAGATTGAACGTATATTTCGCCAATATCGCCGGTTCGTTCTGCAAGGAAGCCTGAAAGACGGCGTCCTGCAAACGAAGAGACAATATTATCATCGGCCAAATGCCCGTGTCCGGTTCGGCAAGTATATCTCGGATCCGTTCGGCATGAACCAAAAGCGAAGTCGCGTCATAGGCGATGCCGCGTTCGTCCATCTTACGAAATATCGAGTTTGCCCGCACAGTCGAATATTGGCAAAATGCTCCGGTCTCACCCTCAAACGAAAGTGCCTCCTGGAAATCGAATACGATCAGAGTGGTGCGGGTGAACTTAGTTAGGAAATAGCGAAGAGCTCCGACCGCCAGTTGGCGCGATACGTTCGCCATTTCTGTTTGCGGCAATTCAGGATGCCGTCGCTGCACCTCGACGGCAGCATTCTTCTCGAGTCGATCGATCAGATCGTCGGCCTTTACGCCGAGCCCCTTTCGTCCGCTCATTTCAACAAAACTGCGTGAACGGTCCTCTTCGGAAAGTCGAAAGCCAAGTTCTTCTGCGGCTGCGGTTGAAAGGGCGACCATCTCATATGAAAGATGTATGCTGGAGCGTTCGCCCTTTTCCGGCGAAATGGCGGCGACGCCTTTCTTTACAACTTCCTGCGTATAGGATTGGCGAGAGTCAATAACATTGTAAACTACATCACCCCGCCCAAAATCGGGACGCCGCAGTCCGCCGTCATCCTTAGCCGTCGTTACCCAAACCGTCCTGCCATCCGGGTAATTTTGGAATTCGGCGTAGAAGAAGTCCTGATCTAAAAGACCGAGTTTCCACATTTGATAGGCAATGTCCTTTCCCGTGTATGTTACAGTTCCGTTGGAACGAACTAGGATCTTATCTGCATCATGTTCTTCTGTGCCGGAATGCTCCTCAAACGGCATCACCCAACAGCCGGCGTTTTTGCCTTCGTTTTCAAACTTGATAGCTCCGAGCTCCTTCATTTGTTCGAAGGCCGTTTTCCAGAAATGCAGGTGCAGTATCTCTGATTCTCGAGGCAAGAGATCGTATCGGATCGAAAGGCGGTCCATGGTCGCCAGAATGCACTGGACATTGCGCGTCGCCACGTAATCTGCCAGTTCGGCGATCGAATTGTTTCCGGCCTCGATAAGATGGAGCACTTCGGCCCGCTTTGCCTTTAGATCTTCGTCGTTCTGGTATGCAACGCCAACTTGGGCGTAAAGGTCCCAGCAGTAGTAGTCGAAAGAGCGACCTTGTTCAGCGAGTTCTCGATCAAGTTGCTTGATAGCTGCCAAGTCCTTGTTTTCCAGATATATAAAGCCGACAACTACATCTGCTACTTGAACTCCGGTATTGTCGATGTAGTTTTGAACTTCGACACGATCTCCTGCCGCTCTCAGGATCCGCTGGAAGGTATCGCCGAGAACGGAATTTCTGACATGGCCGATATGAGCCGCCTTGTTCGGATTTACGGAAGTATGCTCGACACAAACCTTTCGGGCTTCTTCGGAAGGTGCATCAAAAAGGGCCGAAAATGGACTATTTTCGAGGCTTTCGGTGAGAAATCTGCCTCGATCGAAAAAGACGTTCAGATATCCGGGTCCGGCGATCTCCGTTCGCTCAACATATTCGTTCTTCTCGAGTTCTGCTCGTAACACCTCGGCAACAGCTCGGGGATTTTGTTTTTCTCCGGTGCTTTGCTTGATCATTTTTGCAAGTTCGAAGGCGGAGGGGAAAGCGAGATCGCCCAGATCGCTGGAAGGAGGTTCTTCAGCAGTTACCTGAGGCATTGAAATGCCGAACGAAGAGAGGGCGGTTTCGCGGACCGCATCGCTCAAGGCTTTTTTCAGTTCATTTATGGTCATTTTTCTTCACCTGTAAATAAACTGAAATTATAGAGTTTTCGGCTTTGGGTTGGCAAAGCCGAAAAGTTATCGGAGAGAAACGGTGAGTGTATAGGCCGCCGGGCCACCTAAATTATCCACACAAACAGATTCGTTGCCTCCGTGTTCGCTTTCTAATTCATAGCCTTTTTCGCCGCTTTCAAATATGACGACCTTGCCATTTTTGGCAGCGACGGACGCAGTCAGCACTTGTCCGGCACGAGTTGGCACGAAATAGCAATTCTTACCGCCGCGACTGATGCGCCCATTTACGACGGCTGTCGAAGAGCCTTTCGGGAATCTTATTCGGATATCGGCGAATACCGCATTTGTTAAAGCGACCGCTGCTGCGATCACGAAAAATGTCTTTACAGTAATTTTCTGCATCGTTCTTGAGCCTCCAAACTAATACGCGAAGAACAAGAAGGCGTTGTTTCATAGATTTTTATTTTTCCGGTGAAAGGGCTAAACTCTATTGTTTATGAAAACGCTTTATTTTGACTGCTTTGCCGGTGCCAGCGGCAATATGATCCTCGGTGGGTTGATCGCTCTCGGTATAGATCCTTTGATCCTAAAGGCAGAGCTGAGCAAATTGAACATTCCGGACTTTGATCTCCACGTTTCAAAGGCAGATCGTTCGGGCATTTCGTCCGTACATGTGGACGTTCAGGTTCCGCATGAACACGCCCATCGACATTTGCACCATATAGAATCGATCATTTCCGGTTCCGGCTTGTCCGCATCGGTCAAAAAGCGGTCGATCGAAATATTTACCAGATTGGCCCAGGCCGAGGCGAAGATCCATGGCACAGATATTACCAAGGTGCATTTTCATGAGGTTGGTGCAATGGACGCGATCATTGACATTACAGGAGCCTGTATCGGCTTTGAAATCCTTGGGGTTGAATGCTTTGCGGCTTCTAAACTGCACGTAGGAAGCGGGTTCGTTAAAATGGCGCACGGAACTTATCCTGTGCCGCCGCCCGCCGTTGCGGAATTAGTAAAGGATGTCCCTATCTATGCTACGGATATCGCAGGCGAACTCCTTACACCGACCGGCGCAGCGATAATTACAACCCTTTGCAGTAGTTTCGGGCCGATGGCTGAAATTAAAGCAGAAGCGGTCGGCTACGGGGCGGGGAGTAGGGCTTACGAAGATTTTCCGAATGTTTTACGGTTAATTATCGGAAACTCTTCGCGAGCTTCGGAGCAGCCGAAAGATGTTTTGCAGGAGCGGTTGATACTACTTGAAACCAATATTGACGATATGGCGCCGCAGGTTTTGGGCTATGTTATGGAAAAGGCTATTGAAGAAGGGGCTCTTGATTGCTGGTTCACTCCTATACAAATGAAAAAAGATCGGCCGGCTACGCTTTTGTCTATATTGTGTTCGGTTGATAAAAGAGAAAGCCTCTGTGAGCTGTTATTTCGTGAAACGACCACGCTCGGTATTCGGGTTTCCGAGGTCGAGCGGCGATATTTGGAACGCGAAATTACCAGTGTCGAAACAGGATTCGGTATGGTTGATGTTAAGATAGCGAAACTGCGAGGAGAAATAGTGAACGCGATGCCCGAATATGATCAATTAAAACGGATCGCGAGCGAAAACGGGATAAGTTTGAACAAACTGCGAGAGGATGTGATCGCCAGGGCGAATATATTGCGACTTTCCGCGGGCGGACATTGAATGAATATGGGGCTGGAAGATAATCGAAAAGTTGACCTTAAAAAGATCGCTGATGGCGTTCGGATGATGTTGGAGGGAATGGGCGAAGATCCAAACCGTGACGGGCTTGTGAAAACACCCGACCGCGTAGCAGATTTTTACGCGGAATTGACGGAGGGGATGTGGCAGGACCCCAAGCACCACATTGTGCCGCTTCCGGGCGATTCCCATGATGAAATGGTGATCGTTAAGGATATCTCGATCGCGTCAGTATGCGAGCACCATTTAGCCCCATTTGTCGGGAAATGCCATATCGCCTATATTCCAAAAGGCGGGCGTATCGTCGGGCTTTCAAAATTGGCTCGTATCGCCGAGATATTCGCTCACCGATTGCAGGTTCAGGAACGATTGACGCAGCAGATAGCCAACACTTTGTTTTCGGAACTGGATCCCATCGGCGTTATGGTAGTCGTCGAAGCGGAGCACACCTGTATGACTCTACGCGGTGTGAAAAAGCCCGGTTCAAAAACCATCACGTCGGCTGTGTTGGGAGGTTTTCGTTCCGATCCGCGTACGCGAGCAGAGGCGATGTCGCTTATCAGAGGCTGAAAACATACAGAAATACTTTAACTGTCTGAGTACATACACCTAACCCTTAACATTAAATATGTGCAAAAAGTTCTTGAAATTGCTGGTTATCGCGGTCGTCTTTGCGGCATCGTCATTCGCCCAGATCTCTTTAGATAAATTCGACGAAGGCAAGATGCGGGAGCGGGTGAAAGCCTTGTCGGCCGACGAGTTCGAGGGCCGGGGACCGGGTACCGAAGGTGGTAGAAAGGCCGCAAATTATATAGCGGATCAAATGAAAGCCTCGGGTGTGCGTCCGGCTAATGGCAAAAGCTATTTTCAGAACGTTAAACTGATCGGATTAAAGGCTCAGCCCGAAACTGAATTATTGATAGAGGGCGAAAATGGAGCTGCCTCTTACAAATTCGGCGACGATTTTGTAGCGACGAACGGAGCACAAGCGCCGAATGTTTCCGTGGATTCTGAAATTGTTTTTATGGGTTACGGAATCGACGCTCCGCTTTACAAGTGGAATGATTACGCCGGCCCGGCGGAAGATTATCGCGGGAAGGTGTTGATGATAATGGTGAACGACCCGCCGGCTACGGACGCGGAACCGAACCTTTTCGGCGGGCGGGCATTGACCTATTTTGGCCGGTGGGTCTATAAATACGAAGAAGCGGCCAGGCGAGGAGCGGCGGGCGTTATCCTGATCCACACGAATGAATCTGCGGGCTATGGATGGAATGTTGTTCGAACCTCCAACGGCGGATGGCGTTACGAGGTTGCCCGAACTCCGCAAGACACGTCGCCTTTCCTAAAGATAAGAGCGTGGGCGACGAACGATGCTGCGGGGCGTATGCTCAAAAGCGTCGGGATGGATATCGATGAGCTTAGGAAAAAGGCATCGATCCGAGGATTTAAACCCGTAAATACCGGGTTGAAGGTCAAAGTTGATCTGAGCAGCGAACTGAAAACGTTTGATTCGCCAAATGTTATCGGCATAGTCGAGGGAAGCGACAAAAGGCTGAAAAATGAGTATGTTATCTATTCGGCACACTGGGATCATTTAGGCATCGGCGAACCGGGAGCCGGTGGCGACAAGATCTATAACGGAGCTTATGATAATGCTTCCGGTGTGGCAACGGTTCTGGGTATCGCTGATGTGCTTGCCAAAATGCCTCAGCGAAAGCGGCCTAGGCGTTCATTTCTATTCTTTTTTCCGACCGCGGAAGAACAGGGGTTGCTTGGGGCGGAGTATTATTCCCGGCATCCGCTTTTTCCGCTCAGCAAAACAGCGGCCAATATCAACATTGACGGTGTGAATTTTTTCGGCCAGGTGTCCGATTTCATTCCGCTGGGATATGACCGCTCGTCGCTCGCAGATGTGGTCAACGCGGCGGCGGTCGAACGAAAATTGACCGTTATCGGCGATGAACGACCTGAACAGGGCTTTTTCTTCCGCTCCGATCACTTTCCTTTTGCCAAAGCGGGGGTTCCGGCGATCTCACTCCAGCACGGAACGAGATTTACGAAACCGCTAAGCAGGGAGGCTGAGGCTTTCGGCCGCGACTACACGGCAAAGCATTATCACCAAGTAACGGATGAGTATCATGATTGGTGGGACATGTCGGCGATGGCTCAAGAGGCAGAGCTGGCACTCGGGATCGGCGTGAAGATCGCTAATTTAAAGACTATGCCGTCCTATAATGCCGACGATGAGTTTTCTGTTCCGGATAAAAAGCGTTTTAAATAGAGAATTGCTGGCTTTGTCAGACTACCAGACTACCCTTTTGAGAAATGACTGAAACCTTTTATATCACCACGCCTATATATTATGCGAATAGTTTGCCGCATTTAGGCCATCTCTATTCGACGATCGTCGCGGATGTGATCCAGCGTTACAAAAAGCAACGTGGATCTGAAACCTATTTTTTGACAGGTACGGATGAACACGGTATCAACATTCAGCGTGCAGCGGAGCGTAATGGAAGGACCCCGCAGGAACAGGTGGATGCAATTTCGGCGGAATTGAAGCGAATGTTCCATGATTTTCGCCTCGATGCGGAGAATGGCGGCTATGACATTTTTATGCGGACAACTGAGCCCTTTCATTATGAAGGTGCTCGTCATTTCTGGCGCCAGATAGCTAAAAGCCAAACCCCAAAGGGCAACTCGCCAATTTATAAGGGGTTTTACACGGGCTGGTTCTGTGCCCCGTGTGCGGCGTTTAAAACTGAAGATGAATACTATGTTCCCGAAAATTCGGAGGTTCCTTTTTGCTTGATCCACGAACGGGCATTGGATCATATTTCTGAAGAAAGCTATTTCTTTCGCTTATCAGATTATGGCGATTGGTTGGCAAAAAAGATCGAAGACGAGCCGCTTTTGGTTCGCCCGGAAGCTCGCCGGAATGAGGTGCTCGCATTTATCCGAACGGGTCTTCAAGATCTTTCTATCAGCCGCGAGAGAACTTCTGTTTCGTGGGGCATTCCGGTTCCGGACGACGAAAACCATGTCATGTACGTTTGGCTGGACGCCCTGTCTAACTATTTGACAGCCATCGGATACGGAAATTCCGAACGCTCCTCTGTCGGATTCGAAAAGTTTTGGCCGAATGTGATGCATTTGGTCGGCAAAGACATTCTTCGTTTTCACACCGTCTATTGGTTCGCTTTCCTACATGCCGCGGGGCTCTCGCTTCCGAAAACAGTTTACGCACATGGAATGTGGTTGGATGTTGACGGGCGGAAAATGGGCAAAACGACCGGCAATGTGGTTGAAGTGGACGTTCTGCACAGACATTTTCAGGTTGACGCTGTTCGCTATTATGCGATGCGGGAGATGGTTTTTGGGCAAGACGGAAAATTTGGCTACGAAAATCTGGTCGATCGAGTAAACGCCGATCTGGCAGGCGGACTAGGGAATCTGACGTCGAGAACACTTTCGATGATCGCGAAATACCGGGATGGAAGGGTGCCCTCCGGAAAGATAGCTGAGCAAAACTATCTAAACGCTAAACGGGCAGGGTTGAACCCCGATGAGCAAGAGATAGCATCGGTGTTGGAGCACGCGCGAGATGAATTTTTGCGAAGGTTTGATAACTTCGAGTTCAGTCTGGCGATCGAGATCTTATGGACCGTGATAGCTAGAGTCGATAAAATGATCTCAGACTGCAAGCCGTGGGTGCTGATAAAGGACGAGACTCAAGCTCAAACACTTAATGCAGTACTTTATCGTTCGGCTGAAACTATAAGATGGATAAGCACTTTGCTGTATCCGGTGATGCCGCAATCTGCGGTCAGGATCTACGAACAACTGGGGTTGAGCGGCGATTTGCGGAATATGGATCCGATAAGATTACAGTGGGGAGAATTGCCGGCTGAGACGCCGATCGGAGAACTCGAAGCAGTCTTTCCGAGAATTGATAAGGGTAAGATTATGAGCGAGATCAAAGACAATATGGCCGAAAAAGAGGCTTTACCGGCGGTTGAGGTCAAGTCCGCCGAAATACCGGACAATTTCATTACGATAGACGATTTTCTCAAGGTCGAACTAAGGGTCGGGGAGATCAGAGTGGCAGAGCGGATCGAAAACGCTGATAAGCTGCTTCGATTTGAGATCGATCTGGGCGAAGAAAAGCCCCGCCAGATACTTGCCGGGTTGGCTCAATATTACGAACCGGAAAAGCTTATCGGCCGCAAAGTGGTCGTGGTTGCGAATTTGAAGCCGCGAAAGATGAGAGGGCTCGAATCGCAGGGAATGATCTGTGCGGCGTCTTTAGAGGACGATTCCGGCCCGAATCCGGCTCTGGCTTCATTTTTGGAAGATGTTGCGATCGGTGCTCGGTTGAAATAGGCTTTATCAGAAGCACTATTGGAATATTTTGATGTTAGTTGATTCGCATTGCCATATCGACGGTCCGGAATTCGATCCTGATCGCGATCAGGTCGTTGCTCGGGCAAAGGCGGCCGGGGTTGATGTAATGTTGTGCGTCGGTACGGGCGATCCGCATACCGGCGAGATAGCGAGGGCTGTCGAGACCGCGGAGCGTTATGACAATGTTTTTGCGAGCGTTGGCGTACATCCACACGATGCGAGGATGTATGACGATAAGGTTGAAGATCATCTGATCGGACTTGTAAAAAATTCCGACAAGGTCGTCGCGTGGGGCGAGATCGGGCTTGATCATTACTATGACCATAGCCCGAGAGAAGTGCAAGAACGAGTTTTCCGAAGGCAAATAGCGGTTGCCAAAGAGCTCGAGTTGCCGATCATAATTCACAGCCGCGATGCGGATCAGGAAACTGTTTCGGTGCTGAGCGACGAGTATGGCGGATCAAATGTTCGGAATAGCCAACAAACTGCTCCCGGCGTACTGCATTGTTTCGGCGGTTCCCCACAGATGGCGGAACAATGTCTCGAACTCGGGTTTTATATTTCGTTTGCAGGGAATGTAACGTTCAAAAAGGCGGAAAATCTGCGGGACGCGGCGAGGTCGGTTCCGATCGATCGGTTGCTGGTCGAGACCGATTGTCCGTTTCTTACGCCCGTTCCTTTTCGCGGGAAACGAAACGAGCCGGCCTATGTAGCGGAAACTGTTAATTTTCTGGCTGAAATTTACGGGGTCGAAGCGGGACTGCTGGCTCGACAGACCACGCAGAACTTCCTTGACCTTTTCGGTCAGCGGATAACTTTGAAATAGTCCTCGGCCTGAAAACATCCTGGATAGTTAAAAAAATTAAAGATCGAAATACCGCATAGCATCGATTCCGGTGTAAAATATAAGCTATGGCTAAGGAAAATTCATTCGATATCGTTTCAAAGACGGATTTTGCCGAAATCACCAACGCGATCAATCAAACCACCAAGGAAGTGTCTCAGCGTTTTGATTTTAAGGGCAGCAAGGCAAATGTTGAACTCAAAGACAAGGAGCTTGAATTGACTGCGGAAGACGAAACGAAGCTCCGAAATATGAACGATATTTTGCAAGGAAAGCTTTTAAAGCGGGGAGTTTCTTTGAAAGCCCTCGATTATCAAAAGGTAGAACCTGCGGCCGGCGGAACGGTGCGTCAGGCTGTCAAGATACAACAGGGAATTCCGACCGACAAGGCCAAAGAGGTCGTGAAATTCATTAAGGATGCGAAATTGAAGGTTCAGGCATCTATTCAAGGTGAGACCGTTCGAGTTTCCGGTAAAGATCGCGATACGCTGCAGGAAGTTATTACTGCTCTTAAGGGAAAGGATTTTGGCATCGATATGCAATTCGACAACTATCGGAGTAATTGATAAACCATCTGAAAATTTATGCGGATATTAGTTCTGGCATCAATATTATTTTTTTCATTTGCGGTCGTTGAGGCGCAGAGGCCGTCGAGCTTTTCCGAAGTTTTCGGGATAACTACCGCTGAATTAAATGCAAAGTTCGGCAAGCCGAAGAAGATAAAAAAGGGGTTTTCTCCGGTTGATAAAACGGTTCAGTTTCCTCCCTCCGATGCTTGGGTCTATCGATCTTTAGGCGGATGGAAACATGTTGAATTTTTCACCTTGGATGGAAAGGTCGTAATGGTCAGTGCCACACCGGTGAATAAGAAAATGAAAGCGGCAGATATGGTCGGGTTTTTTGCTCCGGATTTTGTCAGTGTCGAGGCTTTCAGTAGGAAGGTGACGATCGATGCATTTATCGGCCAAAAAGATCCGGATGTCCCCAAGGTCTATGGCATGAATTATTTTATGGTCAATGCTACTAAAGATGCTCACACAGTGGTTACTGTTAACAATGTAAATTGGAAACGACTGCTTAACCCGATAAAGGCAGATGTCACCAAATACCCCGGCTATGTCGAAAAAGTTACTTGGTCTTTGAATAAGCCACAAGCAAATGCAGAGAATCGCGGCGATAAAAAATAAAATTGTAACGCGGTCTTCGGCAAAAAGGTTCTTCGATCTGATAGCTGACGAAATGAAGCTGGTCGAGGCCGAATTTGCATCTCAGGCTTGTTCGAACATCCAGGTCATTGACTATCTCGGTAAATATCTGAGAGATTCTGGCGGTAAGCGGTTGCGTCCGGCGTTGCTGATACTGGCAAATCGGTCTTGCGGCGGCCGTGGCGGAGATGAAAGCGTCATTCGTTTGGCGACGGTAATGGAAATGCTTCATACAGCAACGCTCGTTCATGACGACATTATCGACAATGCCGAGTTTCGCCGCGGCAGAGCTTCGGTCAATGCCGAATTCGGTAATCAAACGGCGGTTCTAATGGGCGACTGGCTATACATGTCGGCCTTTGAAAACTCACTTCAGGAACGCTCATTGCCGATCCTCGATATCTTAACGCGACTGACCCGCAAGATGACCGAGGGCGAATTGATACAATTGACTAAGATCGGCGACCTGAACATTTCCAGAGCGTCGTATTTTGACATTTTGCGGCGGAAGACGGCTTATTTAATATCCGGCTGTTGCGAGATCGGTGCGTTGCTTGCAAAAGCTTCAGAAGATATCCGGTTGGCGATGCGGGGTTATGGAATGGCTCTTGGCATTGCGTTTCAATTGGCAGATGACCTGCTTGATGTCACCTCTGACCAAAACACACTGGGTAAAGCGGCCGGTGCCGATCTTTTGGAAGGAAAACTTACTTTACCGCTGATCATCCTTACCGAATCGGAGCCGTCGATCGTGGGTCTGTTCGACCGGATAGTCAAAGCAAAGGAATATCTGCCGAGCAATCTTGATGAGATCGAGAGGGCAATAAAAAAGCATGATGTGGTTGAAAAAGTAAGGCATACGGCGAATGAATTTGCGCTGGAGTCGCGAAATTATCTTGATGTTTTGCCCGAAAGCGAGTATCGTGTTGCATTGGAAGAACTTCCGAAATTCGTCTTGAATAGAAAAAATTAGCGTCTCTTGATTTATCTATTTACGTTCATTTGACTATCTAAATGCTGGATCATAATCTCATTGCGACCCTCGAGCAAAGTTTGCGGCAGACACGTAATGCCCAGACCAGGCTCGAATCTCGTCTGCATGAAGCTCAGAACGAGGTTGAATTGCTCCGTGAGGAGATCGGTGCTTTAGAGAAGAGTGCTCGTCAAACGGAAAACGCGATCGATAGCCTGTTGGCAACAATGCGTTCCAGCAGTCGTTCGAAATCTATGGTGATCGAAGACGATATTCCGGCGAGACCCTCCGAAAATAAGCGAGCTATACCGATGCGCGGCTTTTCCGACGATTACGACGCGGCTCCTGTCAAACCCACGGCAACGCATAGCTACGGCCAGCCAACAGGCGTTGCGTACCTTAGCCATCAGCGACGCGGAAGTCTGCGCGATCAAGGCACCATCGAACCTCTCAGCAGCCGATTTGCCGACAGGACCATTACACAAGCCTGCACACTCTTGCTGAGGGAAGCCGGATCCGCCCTGCACGTTAACGAGCTTTATCATTTGCTTGTGGAAGGCGGTATGGAATTCAAAGGAAATAACCCTACTATTTCCATAGCGGTCTCGCTTAACCGTAATCGCCGGTTTCGTAAAGTGGGCCCGGGGACGTTCGATCTGATGATGCGAGAGGCTTCACAGCAGGCCGCATCGTAAGCATTGCTGAAACTTAACGTAGATCTTCCGGACAACGACCGGGGATCGCATATTTCTGTTTTAATTGGTCCGTTGATCGGCCAGATAAATTCCTTTTCGGAGATATTTAGGATGTTTTTAAAACAATTTCGCTTGCTGCAAGGATGCATAACGATCATTGCGGCCGCCGCCGCTATTCTGCTGGTCGTGGAAAGTTCTTCGGCACAAGCAGTTCGTCTGCGTTCCAACATCAATCCGACATGCACGGCTTCTAACCAAACGCTTAAGTTTGCGGATATCTACGGCGACGGCAACATCGCCGTGATGGGAACATATGGCTGTAAAGGGGCTTTCATTTTTGATATCTCCGACCCGGACGATCCAAAATTGGCGTCTCATTATAACCCGATGCCGAACCAATCTTTTCTGGAAGCTATCGTTATCGGCAATAGAGGTTATTTTGGCAGCGGCGGAACGAGTCCAAGTGCGGGAACGGGTGGTGACGGCATCCATATTGTCGATCTTTCAAACCCTTATAGTCCGGTACTTTTAGGCAAGGTGAATACTTCAAATGGCGGTTTTTCGAACATTCACGAAATGATGGTCTTTGACCAAGGGGCGTCCCGCTACCTGCTTGAAAATTCAAACAGCACCGGCACAACAAGCATGCGGATCTTAGACATCACCAATCCGACCGCGCCGGTCTTGAAACACACGTTTTCGGCGACAAACGGCGGTTGGATCCATGCGATGCATATTCGCGGGAACCGTCTTTATCTTTCTGCTTTTTTTAGCAATCCGAGAGTGGAGATATTTAACATCGATAATTTGGCCGCCCAAGCTCCTTCGTTTTTGGGGGCGGTCAATGTCGGTCTAAGTTCAAATCACAGCACCTGGACCAGCGAGGACGGAAATTATCTTTACAGTGCTCGCGAGATAAGCAATAGTGCAGTAACTAATCCGGGAGATATCCGGGTCTATGATGTTTCCAATCCGGCGGCTCCGTTCCTTATCCGCAGTATCTCAATGGCTGAGCTGCAGTTGAACGCGGTCACGCCGCACAATCCTGTGGTAATGGGCGACAAATTATACGTTTCGTGGTATCAGGCAGGAACGCAGGTCTTTGATATTACTACGCCCAATACGCCGAAACGCATAGGGCAGTACGACACCTTCGGCAATGCTTTTACCGAAGAACAGCGGCAGGAACTTTCCAAACAAGATCCTTCCGAAATGGTTTGCGGTCGAAACCTGGCACGTGAAACCTTTATTTCGGGGTACGATGGCAATTGGGCTGTATTTCCTTTCCTGGGTGAAGACAAGGTTTTGATCGGCGATCTCGCTAATGGGTTGTTCATCGTTGATGTCACGGAGGCCAACTCGATCGCCCGTAATAAAATTGCGGACTTTGACGGCGATCGCCGAAGCGATCTTTCTGTTTACTCGCCGGCAAGCGGCTTGTGGACGACCGAATCGAGCAGCGGATCTGATCTGCACCAAGTTGTGTGGGGCGAACCGGGTGACGTTACGATATCGGGCGATTTCGATGGCGATGGCAAAAGCGATCGCGGGGTTTGGCGGCCTTCGAACGGACGATGGTATATATACGGCAGCACCGAAGGATTCTATTCAAAGGAATTCGGTATAAATGGCGACGTTCCGGTAGCCGCCGATTATGACGCGGACGGCAGAACAGACCTCGCTGTTTATCGGCCGTCGAACAATACGTGGTATTTGCAGCAGTCTTTGATGGGTTTCCGTACCCGCATATGGGGCACGGCAGGCGATATTGTGACACCCGGTGATTTCGATGGTGACGGCAAAGCCGACCTTGCGGTCTGGCGTCCCTCTAATGGAACATGGTATGTTCTCCAAAGTTCTTCCAACATCTATTACACCGTTCAATGGGGACAGAATGGAGATAAGCCTCTGATCGGTGATTTTACCGGCGATAAACGCGTAGATTATGCGATATATCGTCCAACGACGGGAACCTGGTATGTTCGCAATTCGGCCGATCTTTCAACGACCGCTCGCGGTTTCGGGGAAAGCGGCGATACACCCATTCCGGCGGATTACGACGGTGATGGTAAGGCCGATATAGCGGTCTATCGAGCATCGAATCAAAATTGGTTCCATGTTAATAGCTCAGACGGCGGTTTTGTTGTACGCCAATTCGGAGCGGCAGGCGATGTACCGGTTCCGGCCGCGGCCCAACCGCGTTGATGAAATTGACTTAGCTTTTTCGAGTAGGTTTGGTCGGCCCGGTGTCAAATATTTAATTGGCATCGGGTCTTTTCTTAAAACTTGAGTTGAATTATGAAATTGACCTTGACGATCAATGGAGGCTCCTTGAACGGATCGTCGTTCGAGCTTGAGACAGGATTTTTGACGATCGGCCGCGGCGAGACATGCAGTGTTCGTTTTGATCCCGTTTCTGAACGGATAGCTTCGAAACAGCATGCGTTCATCGAAGCGACACCCGAAGGTTATTTTATAACGGACAACAACAGTACCAACGGGACTTTCGTTAACGGTGAAAGAATTCAACGATCGCTTTTAAAAAATGGCGACGTGATCCAATTCGGGAAAAACGGCACTACGGCTTCGGTTTCGATCTCGTCCCAACAGGGCGTTCCGGCGACGGCAGACAATTTTCGCGATGTGCAAATAGACCAGTTCAATTCGCTGGCACGCAAAGAGCCGGAGAATCTTCAGAATTCGATGGCTAGCATCGGGCTGGGTAGTGTTCCGACATTATATCCGCCTGTTGTTGAATCTTCCGGGCAAAGCAAGAAGTACATCATCGCCGCCATTACCATCATGGGCATCGTGTTTCTGTCGCTGGTGGTGATCCTTTTGATCTCGTCGTCACTTTCGCAATCTGGGCCGTTAGGGATCGAGGGCATTATTTTCGCATTTATAGCCAGTTTTATCGCATTCATTCCGGCAGTCTTTTATATTCTTCCGCTGATATGGCTGGATCGGTATGATCCGGAACCATTATGGCTTCTGGCACTGGCCTTTGCCTGGGGAGCACTTGTAGCGGTGATAGCGTCTTTCGTGATAAATACGACAGTCGGCATTTTAGCATTTGCCTTGACGAACGACCCCGGGATCGCGAGCGCGGTAAGTGGCGTTATTTCGGCACCCGTATTCGAAGAAGCGTCAAAAGGCGTCGGGTTATTGATATTGCTTCTGTTTTTTCGTAAATATTTCGATGACATTCTGGACGGCATTGTTTTCGCCGGGGTGATCGCCCTTGGTTTTGCGACGGTAGAGAATGTTCTTTATTATGGCCGAGCGGTCAGCAGCCTCAACATCGGAGCGATGGTTCTGATATTTTTTATGCGAGGTGTGCTTTCACCATTTGCCCATGTAACCTTTACGGCTATGACAGGTATCGGCTGCGGGATAGCTCGCGAATCGCATAACAAATTTGTTCGGTTTGCGATGCCGGTCGTTGGCTATTGTGCGGCGGTCGCCTTGCATGCGATATGGAACGGGATGGCCCTGATCGGTGGTTTTTCGTCGTTTCTGCTGGGTTATCTTATTTTGGAGATACCATTCTTTCTTCTGTTCGTGGGTTTTTCGTTTTACATCATGCATCGACAGAACAAGATCCTAAAAGAGATGTTGGCGATCGATGTCGCTCGAGGCTTGATCCCGGAGCCGCATGCTAAGATCGCGACATCAGCGTTCAAAAGCTCAGGTTGGCTGTTGAATGGTTTGTTTTCAGGAAAATTTCGTCCGCGAAGCCGTTATTTGCGGGCTATCGGAAGTCTCGGACTGAGCTATTGGCACATCCAGCGGGCAACGGCTGCCCAAGGACAAACGGCGAGTTTTCAGCAAAATCCGCTGCTCCGTGAAGAGGTCCTCAAATGGCGCGATAAAGTTGATTAATGCCTGAATATCTTCAGTAAAAGGAATGTTAGTTGCGTGGTAGGCCGAGCAGGGATCGAACCTGCGACCCGCGGATTAAGAGTCCGCTGCTCTACCGACTGAGCTATCGACCCGCAACGGAAATTATAACAACGACCATTCAGAATATGCAACTGCCGGTTGCATAACCTATGTTGTTCATAACAAGCAACTTAAGAATTACGGATAAAAAATGACGCAGCGTGCAAAAATTGGGGCCGTCGTTCGTTCCGTATTTGGATAAAGCATTGATTTCGGGGAAAATAGATATCGAATGAAAGAATGCCCAAAATGCGAGCTGTGCTATCCGGACGCGGTAGATAAATGTCCGAGCGATGATTCGCCGACACGTTTATCGTTGCCGGGCGGACAGCTTTTGGCTGGCCGATACCTTCTTGAGCGGCGATTGGGGCGTGGCGCAATGGGGCAGGTTTACCTAGCTCGAGATAAAAAGTTTGAAACACGTCGCGTGGCGGTAAAGACCGTCCGGCAAGACATTTTGAACAGCGACGACCTCCAGGAAGGCGAGGCGATCACCCGTTTTGAGCGCGAAGCCCAGGCAGCGGCGTCGATTCAGCATCCGAATACAGTCAGCGTCACCGATTTCGGCGAAACTGATGAAGGCGTTTTCTATCTCGTGATGGAATATGTCGAAGGCGAGACTTTGCACCGATTGCTTCGACGCGAAGGAACTTTACCGGTAAAACGGGCGGTTTCTTTACTTCGTCAGATAGCCGACGGAGTTGATGCCGCGCACGAGATCGGTATTCTGCACCGCGACCTGAAGCCGGCGAACATATTTTTATTGCAGCGCGGAAAAGGCGACGGTTTTATCAAGGTCGGCGATTTCGGCTTGGCGAAGATCATCAATCAAACCGTTACGGATACCAGTTCGAACGCAACTCCTTCTTCCCGCGGCATCATCGGAACGCCCGAATTCATGTCTCCGGAGCAGATGCAGCCCGAAATGGGCGTTGATGCCAGAACGGACCTTTATGCTTTGGGAACTATTGCATACCTGATGCTCGGCGGTAAAACACCATTTGCCGGAGATATGATGCAGCTGGTGATGCAGAAGATCATGCATGCCGCTCCGCCGCTTTCCTCCATCAGAAGCGATATTCCCTCGGATGTTGAAAGGGTTATCATGCGTTCGTTGGAAATAGAGCCGTCGAAACGGCCAGCCTCGGTGAATGAGTGGATCACGGAGCTTGAATCGGCGGCAGAAGACGTGGATGAAAGCCGGCGAGCCGGAACTTCTCGACTTGTGATCATGGGGCCGGTCAATGCTGAGGTCTATATTGACGACGAGCGACAGGGAAGCATCGGCAGTTCGGGCCGCGTAGTTCTAAGCGACGTCCCCGCTGGGCAGCACATACTCCGCGTAGCGAAGCCCGGCGAAAAGGACGACGAGCGAGTGATCGAGATCCGCGAAGGCGGCAATGAACAGGTGATCCAGGCTCAATTGCGCACCATCGCGAGCGAGGGAGCCAGCCAGCCATCGCCTTCGCAGGGCAGCGGTAGCTCTGCAGATTCGAGTATTATGCCCGGGATCGTCGCTTGTTCGAACTGCCACTCTCGATTTGCCGAAGGAGTCAAATTTTGCGGCCGATGCGGCAACCGGTCGTTCATTTTGATCAGCCCGGGTGAAATGCCGAACGCCGTAGCGTGTCCGCGGTGCTCCAATATGCTGCCGTCAAATTCCAAATTTTGCGGCCGTTGCGGGTTCAGCATCATTCCCCGGCAAAATGCTGCCGCGGCCCAGCCCGTCCAATTTGCTTCACCCTTTCAAACTAACCAGCTCGCCCAACAGGCTCAGCGAGTCTGTCGAAGGTGCAACGGAACTTATCCGTCGCATATAAAATTCTGCGGCCGATGCGGTTACAGTCTTACCTGACGAGCAAAATTTTCTTTTCAGCCGGTAAATGCGTATAATGACAAAGATTATACTTTGGCAGGATACCTTTACGCAGCAAAATGAAAATTTGCCCAACCTGTAGAAAAACTTACACGGACGACGGTTTGAACTTCTGTTTGGAAGATGGGTCGGTTCTAACGAATTCGAACGATGTACCGGCGGAGACCTTGATCATGAATCAGGCACCGCCGACGATACAAAGTTCGGGATTGACGAATCCGAATCCGCAGACGTTCGGTGGACAGGCGCCACAGCAATATTCGCTGCAGCCGCAGCCATCTTCATCAAAAACCTGGCTTTGGGTGCTCGGCATCCTCGGAACGGTGGTTATTTTGTGCGGCGGCGGATTCGTCGGATTTTTCGCTTGGGTTGCTTCACAAGCCGATAATAGCAATACCGTTGTGGGCGGAGACAATAAAGGGCCGTCCCCGCAGTCAAAAACGCCGATCAAGAGCGGCCCGACCGGTGAGACCGTGGTGGTCGATCTATCCGAATGGGTAAAGGATCCTTCTCCGTACGGCACCAAAGAATTCGCCAATGGTGAATTGACGATGGGGGCAAAACAAAAAGGCTATTATTACGTTCTTGTGGCACCTTCAGAATATGAGAGCGACAATGCCGAGGCTTCAGTGACCGTACGCAACGGTTCGGACGAGGCAACGAATCTCGGTTACGGATTGATATTTCACAGCAATACGACACCGCTTATAAAAGATTACGCTTTTGTTATCGACGCCAAAAAACAGCGTTACCGTGTGGTCCGGCACGAACCGGGAAAAGAGATCCCCGTATTGCCATGGACAAACTCAACGACCATCAAAAGCGGCACGCAAGAAAACATACTTTCGGCTCGCGATAAGGGGGCGACCACGGACCTTTACATAAATGGCATCCTGACCAAATCCATACCAAACACCTATCGATACCAGAACGGTGTCGTCGGACTCTATTCGGGTGATGGTATCAAAGCGACCTTCAAAAATTTGCAGATCAAAAAATAGCCGATGACGGCAGGTATGAAAAAATGTCCCCAATGCGGCCAAACCTATTCTGATGCGGCCATCAATTTTTGTCTGAATGACGGTGAACTGCTCATCGCGGCGGACGTTGAGCGGTCCCCGTTGGATGACGATTCGCCGCCGACCCTCATGATGGACGCCGCCCGGGTAACTGATCAGACAAATTGGGGGGCAGGTCCGCTAACTCAATGGACGCCGCAAACACCTTCGTCCGTCCAGACTCCATACAATGCCCCGGCGGCCTTCGGCTATGCAAAAGATCATACTCTGCCTATAGTTTCATTGGTTCTCGGTATTTTGGCGGCGTTTCTGGTGTGTTGCTATGGAGGAATATGGCTCGGTGTGCCGGCGGCCATTGTCGGCTATCTGGGAATGAAAAACGCCGATAGTGATCCGGGGCGTTATGATGGTCGCGGGATGGCCATCGCAGGGATGGTCTTGGGTGTCGTAACTTTTCTGATATCAATGGTTTTCTTGATCGTAGCCGGTTTGGCGAATTAAGAATAAATCTTCTATACTCTTTTCTAGATGCGCGTAACCTTGCATGTCGTTGCGGGACCCCAAACCGGACGAGAGTTCACATTTGACCAGCACGATACCTTTATGGTCGGGCGAAGTGAAGACGCTCAATTTTGTCTTCCGCACGATCGTTTTTTTTCGCGTCATCATTGCATAATCGAGATCGCTCCGCCAAAGGCCTTTCTTCGTGATCTAAGCTCTACCAATGGAACATTTGTAAACGGCATTCGCGTTGATACCGCCCACCTAAAGCACGGAGACCGCATCCAAGGCGGCGAGACTGTGCTTGAGGTAGAAGTCGTGGCCAGCGAACCTGTCGATATTACGGCGTCCAATCCGCAGATATCTGACCAGACGGAGCCTTCATTGATAACGGTTGCGTGTCTAAATTGCGGATTGCCGTCAAACGCAGAAGCGTCACGCCCCGATGCAAAACTTTCGTTCGTTTGTGATGATTGCCGTGAAAAGCTAAGGAAGAATCCTCAGCCGATACCTAATTATCAAATGATGCGGGTGCTCGGCCAGGGCGGCATGGGCAGCGTTATGCTCGCACGCTCGGAGCGGGACGGACGCGCCGTCGCCATAAAGACGCTCTTGCCCGAAGTGGCCGTCAGCGATCAGTCGCTCAAACGCTTTATGCGAGAGATAGAGGTCTCTGCTTCGCTGCAGCATCCCAACATCGTAAGTTACATCGAACATGGTACGCATAATGGCATTGTCTATCTTGTAACCGAGTTCATAAATGGAATGGACGCTTCGAAGTTGGCGAAGCATCGCGGCGGAAAGCTTAGCTATCGAGAGGTAGTGAAGATTATTGAACAAACGCTTCAGGCTCTTGATTTTGCCCATAAGCTTGGCTTTGTTCATCGCGACATCAAGGAACAAAATATCCTTGTTGAAGGAACTTTCCCGAACTACATTTCAAAACTAACTGATTTTGGCCTGTCGAAAAGCTATAAACAGACCGGAATGAGCGGCGTGACGATGGTCGGTGATGTTGCCGGCACGATCGCCTATATGCCGCCGGAGCAAGTTCGCGATTTCAAAGAGGTGCGGCCGCCGTCGGATATTTACGGTGTCGGCATGACGGCGTACAGCCTTTTGACAGGGGCACACGCCCTTGATATCGGACCCAACGCCGGAATCTCTGAAACGGTGAAAGCCATTTTCGAAAAACCGATCATTCCGATTTCCCGTCGCGTACCGGATATTCCGCTCAAGGTGGCGGCGGTCATCGAGACCGCTCTCGCCAAACAGGTCGAGCTTCGATGGGCGTCGGCCGGCGAGATGCGCGAAGCCCTTTTGCGTGCCATCATCTAACTATTTTGTCTAAATGCCTGATCGCCCACAGCTTCTATCGGTCATAATTCCCGTTTTTAACGAGCAGACAACCATCGGCGAGGTTATCGAAAAGGTAATTGCCGTAGAATTGCCGATCGCGAAGGAAATAATCGTAGTTGATGACGGTTCTACAGACGGAACAGTCGAAGAGATCGAACGCCGCCGCCCTAATGTAGCTGCCATCCACGTGGCAGAGTTAAATGAAGGAAAAGGCTCAGCCGTTCGGATCGGCATGGGTTTGGCGAAGGGAGATGTGATGCTGATCCAAGATGCTGATCTCGAACTGGACCCGAACGAATATGCGTCATTGCTGGAACCGGTGCTGGCCGGACGGGTGAAAGCGGTCTACGGTTCACGGTTTCTCGGCAGATCAAGGGTCAAACTTTCCAGAAGGATACCCAACTATGTTTTAACGTTCATCACTAATCTGCTTTATGGTACGCGGCTAACCGACATGGGCACGGCCTATAAGGTTTTCGATGCCGAACTGGCCGGGCAGTTCAGATTGAGAGCCAAACGGTTCGACATTGACCCTGAAATTACCGCTCAGATCACCATGCTCGGCTATGAGATCGAAGAGGTCCCGATCTCTTATCGGCCCCGCACCCGCAATGAAGGCAAAAAGATCAGGTGGCTGGATGGTTTTGCAGCGATCCGGACCCTGCTGGTAAATCGGTTTCGGGTTTAGCACGGCTGACGGCAAAAAGAATTCCGAAAAGAAGCCAAAGGTGCCGGGCGTCTTCATAAGAACCGGTCAGCCCTTGATAGAAAAAGGCCCCCGCCAAAGCGCAGGATACAGCAGGTAAAATTGTCGAATTTTCGCTACTTTCGTTGTCCACGGCAAAGCGGCAGCGCTGATAGAGGTAGAACGAAAGGGCCAAGATCGCTATCAGACCGGGCAAGCCGGCTTGGGCCGTGACGTTCAGCCATATATTGTGGGCGTCTGCCAACAACTGTTCGTCCCCTGAAAGCGTGGTGTATTTAAAGCGGACCGGATCGTTCCCAACACCGACGCCTGTTAAGGGATGCTCAGCTATCGTCTTCAATGTGTTTTGCCAGATCAATACGCGAACCGAGGGTTCGAGGCCTTTTCCGGCAACGCTAAAATTCTGGTCCGTGTTTGGGGTATCCGGTGAAACAAGTGCGGTAGCAAGGATCGTCCCGGCCATGATGGCCCCGGCCGAGATCAATACTGTTGCAAGCACTTTCCTCTTCTTTTGTTGTAATTGCTGATATGACCACAACGCAGAACTGAATATCATACCGCCGAGCCCAACCGAAAAGGTAAAGATCGCAGCTATCCAAGTACTCACCTGGACGGCTAACATCAACGGCCTGAATCGCCGATAAAGGTGACGGACGGCGATAGTGAGCATCAAGCTTACATTCAGGTAATTACACATCATATTCGCGTTCGCGAAAAACGAATGAACCCGTGGATAGTTTCCGGAGGGCAAACTGCCAAAATGCGAAAGAAAATAATTGTTGGCGATCGATCGGTAGCCGGCGTAAAACAAACCGATCCCGAGAAATGAACCGATGATGACGATCGCTGTAGCAAGGACCCATCCCGCGATCACTTTGCGCAAAAAATGAGTATCACGACAGAGGTTGTAGGCCAAGAAGCAGATCGCAGCGAGATAAATGACCCCGGCCAGTTTTACAAAACTTCGTAAAGGGGCAATGGAAAAGAAAGCTGAAAGTCCCAATGCTCCAATATAGACAGCTATAAATATAAATCCCGGATCTAGGTAAACTCTCGTTTCGCGTCTGATAATGGCACAGATCCAAAAAATGGCGGACAAAATGAAAAAAGCTTCGCTGAATTGGAGAGTTTGTCCGAACACATTGAAATTCAAAGGTCGGGCTAGCGGAATAGATACGACAAAAGCCAGAAAGAGCAGTTTTGCTAGCTTAATCGTCATTTTAGCTTCTCATTTAAAGACCGGAGGGCATTTGAAAATGCGGCCAGGTCAAAATTTTGAGGATCGTCGTGAGCATCCTTTATTCCCGCGTCCACTGCCGCATGATATGCCGGTATCATCCATGTTCCGCGGCGGACCGATGCACAGATGTAAAGCAACGCCAGACGTTCGTATTGTCGGACCGTAAAGCCCGGGGTCGGTGCGATGCGATCGTTTGTAGGCGAACCCGTCACAGCGTCGCGGCGGCGAGGCTGAATAAGCTCGATGTGGATCTGCATCGCCTTGCCGGGATCTTTCAAATTATCCCGGGCGAATTTCGTGCCCCAGCCTTTTCCTACCGTTTCCGAAAAAGGCGAAGTTGTGATCGACCTGCCTAGACGATCAACGAAGACGTGTGCAACCGGCGAACGGCGCCAAATGCTGAGGTCGTTACCGTTCCATTTCGGGTCTGTGTCCGCTGCGGCCGGAAATGGCAGTTCGCCCAAATATGGCCAGGATGTATCGTGGATAACGAAATACAGCGAGCTTATGCGGGCTCCGGCCGGCGAAATGGAAGTGGCCAGCGGCTCGTCTAAATTTCCGCCCAGATCAGCAGCCTTGATGCCCGAATGGTCCAAAAACTCCTGTAGCTTTTTTGACGATATTTTGACCTTTTGGCCGATCAACTTTTCGAGAGGCTTCGGAAGCCGCTCCGCGTCTTTCTCCAATACGCCGCCGATACTATTTCGGCGAAGCAAACAACGAGCCTGTTCTATCGGCGATCCGTCGAACTGCAAAGTTTCGGCCCGATAGATGCAAGGACGGTTTTGAGCCGAGGCGACAATACCGTAGAGCGTGAATACCAACAATAGAAGGATCCTTGCCATCACAGCGTTTTCGTGACTTTCGCTAAAGATCGCGGGGCATCAGGGTCAATACCTTTGGCAGCCGAAAGGTGTGCGGCAAAAAGCTGTGCCGGCACGATGAACGGTATAGGTGTTAAAAATTCGTCAATATTGGCCGACAGACGCAGCGACCGCGAGGACGCTTTTGCGATCTCATCGTCATTGGTTATCGAAAGGCAATCAGCATTAAGCTCGTTCAACCGTTGAAGCAGTTCCAGATTGGCGGTTCGGGTCATATCCGACGGCCCAAACATGATAACCGGGAAGCGGCGCTCAACTATGGCGAGCGGCCCGTGGAAAAAGTCTGCCGAAGAAAAACGTTCGGCAACCACATAACACGTTTCCATAAGTTTAAGGGCCAGTTCATAGGCATTACCGTAATTAAAGCCACGCCCCACCACCACACAGTTCTCTACAAACGAATAGCGTTCAACCATCTCTTTAATGGAAGGAGCAAGGGCCATCGAATCCGCGGTTATCTGCGGTATCCGTTCTATGTGTAATTTTCTGTCGGAAAGTGCCTCGGCAAGCATGTAAAAGTGGAGCATCTGACCCGTGTACGTCTTGGTCGCCGCGACAGAACGCTCTCGGCCGGCATGTATCAATAGCGTTTCATCTACCAAACCGGCCATTGTCGATGCGGCTTCGTTGGTAATGCCCAAAGTAAAAGCTCCTGATGCCTTAGCCTGTTCGAGGACATGGTTGATGTCAGAGCCTTCACCCGATTGAGAAACACCTATCACCAATGCCTTTGAAAGGCGAAGCTTGGCATTGTATAGAGTGAAGACTGAAGGAGCCGACAGCGAAACCGGGATCCCCGTTGTGACCTCCAAAAGATAACGTCCGAAGAGGGCGGCATTATCAGAACTTCCGCGGGCTACCAGAACTATCAGATCAATGTCGCGTCCGCGAAGGAATTCGGCTAGACGAGATAGCTTTTGGGACTCGGCAGAAAGTGTGCGTTCCAGAACGATCGGCTGTTCCGCGATCTCTTCAAGCATTAAAGACATTATTATATAACCTCGGTGTCACGTGTGATATTGGTCCAACAATAATAACATTTACGAAAGACGATCGCCAGATCCATAAACATTACTGATGAGGAAGCTCATCGCATTTGTCCCGGTCCGCATTGGTCCGGCCGAGTCCGTCCATTTCGTTCAGTACAGCGTTGATCGAACCGCCAATAAGTAAGGCGACTCCCGTGATATACAGCCAGAGCATCAAGATAATGACGGCGCCGAGAGATCCATAGGTACGGTTATATGTATTGAAATACTCTAAATAGAGCCTGAAGACGCTAGACGAAGCCAACCATAGGATTATCGCTACGACCGAACCGGGCGATATCCACAGCCAGTCGAACTTGTCGAAGTTCGGCACCCAGCTGAAAAGAACATCGCAAGCGACCAAGATCACTAACAAGATCGACGCCCACTGAATAGAAACTAGGACCAGCGGCGAAGTTACTCGCAAACCAATGTAAGACAGCAATATTTGAAACATCTGCCATCCGTAAAACACAAAACCCAAAACCACCGCAACTACAATAATTACCAGGAGTGTTAAAAGTAAAGATTGAAGTTTTGTTCGAAAATACGAACGTGTTTCTTTAAGTTGGTAAACTGCATTAAGTGACGAGCGAATGCTATCAACCCCGGCCGATGCCGACCAAAGGGTCACTAATAACCCTAAAGTTAATTTGCCACTTGAACTATTTTCAACGATCTCTTCAACGGTTTTCTGGACAAGGCGAAAAGCGGTCCCGGGCATGAGCTGTCCGAGGTAGGTGTACAATTCCTCCTTAAGTCCGTCCGTCGATTCGAGAACCAAACCGAAAAGGCTGATCAAGAAGAACAATAGGGGAAAAAGAGAAAAGGAAAAGTAAAAGGCAACCTGAGCGGCCCGATTAAAGATGTCCGCATCGAAAATGCGGTCATAAAGAAGGGAAAAAAAGCGCCTCCAGGAAAGCTTAAGCAGATTTCTCATCTAGGTACAATGCGGATATCCGCCAATAGTTAAACTTCAACCAAAGTAAAAGAAACTAATGATAGCAAATTTAAGCGAAACCTAAACATTTTTGTTTTTCGGGCACTCAAGATACAAAAATTCTCGGGACTCGAGGTGAGATACCGCAGGTGACCTCGTACGAAATGGTTCCGGCGACACAGGCGAGTTCTTCGGCCGAAATATGATCCTGATCGAGGGATCCGCCGATGAAAAAGGCAGTGTCGCCAAATTCCGCTTCGGGAATATCGGTTACATCAACGATCGTCCAATCCATTGAAACGCGTCCGATGATCGGTGCCCGCCGTCCTCGAACTATTACGCAGCCGCTATTTGAAAGGCTTCGCGGAATTCCGTCGGCATAACCGGCCGGAAGCGTGGCGACGACAGATGGCCTAGTGAGCGTATGGGTAAGCCCATAACCGACAGTAGCACCCGCTGCCAATTTTTTGATATGAGAAATAGAAGTGCTGAGCGACATGACCGGCTTCAGGATAGGGGCGGAAATGCTCGGCGGCAAAACATCGTCCTTCAGTCCGTATATAACGCCTCCGAGCCGCACCATATTCTTTCTTGCTTCAGGAAAGCCAAAAGCAGCGGGAGAATTGCAGAGGTCGGTAAATTCGAATGAAATGCCGGCATCCCGGATCTCCTTCACGGATAGCTCGAATCGCTCAACCTGTAATGCCGTGAACCAATTGCTGTGCGGGTCGTCCGCGGCGGCAAAATGGGTCATAGCGGCTTCGGGGATAAGTTGATCAGATGCCTTAAGTAAGGAGGCGAAAGTGCCGATGTTATTGTATCTTATCCCAACCCGCCCCATGCCGGAATCGATCTTGACGTGGATCTTGATGGGCTTTCTCCGAAGCTTAGCCTCATTTTGCAATATACGGAGTTGCTCTTCGCGGAAAACTACAGGTGTTAGGTCGTATTCAAATAGTGTATCTTCTTGACCCCGCCAAAACCCGTCCATGCATAAGATTCGGCTTTTGATCCCGGCTTTGCGAAGTTCAATGCCTTCTTCGGGAATGGCGACGGCCATCCACGCCGCTCCGGCTTCCGACAATCTTTCCGCGCAACGAATAGCTCCGTGTCCGTACGCATCGGCCTTAACCACACACATGATCGCAATATCTGCCCCAAGATGATCCGCTGCGGAGACGTAGTTGTCGGCAAGGGCGTTAAGATCGATCGTTGCAAAAGTAGGGCGATGGTGCATTAATGTTAAACTTCAGGAAATTTTCTTAATTGTTGTCCGAGAACGGTTTAGTTCACACTCTTCCGGAGATACTTTAACTGTCCCACGTCCGACAGTTAAAGTCTTTATAAAGGTATATTCCCATGTTTTTTCAGCGGATTGGAGTCTCTTTTGTTTTTTAGAAGCTCTAGGGCAGATATCAATTTTGGCCGCGTGAATGCCGGTTCGATAACCTCGTCTATGAACCCTCGCTGAGCGGCAACATAAGGATTTGCGAATTTCTCCCTGAACTCTTCCACCTTATTTAAACGGAATTCCTCAGGAGATTCTGCCGTAGCGATCTCTTTGCGATAGAGCACACCGGCCGCTCCTTCTGCGCCCATGACAGCGATCTCTGCTCCCGGATATGCGAAGTTGATATCTGTTCGAATATGTTTCGACGACATAACGCAATATGCTCCGCCATAGGCCTTTCGCGTGATAACTGTGATCTTGGGTACGGTAGCTTCTGCGAAGGCGTACAAGAGCTTAGCTCCGTGGCGAATGATGCCGAAATGTTCCTGATTGATACCGGGAAGAAAGCCCGGCACATCTTCGAAAGTTATTAAAGGAATGTTAAAACAATCGCAAAAACGAACAAATCGGGCCGCCTTTACAGAGGCATCAATATCGAGAACTCCGGCGAGGAACGAAGGCTGATTTGCCACGATGCCGACTGAATGCCCCCCCAATCTAGCGTATCCGATGATAATATTCGGAGCGAAATGCTGTTGTACCTCAAAGAAATACCGATCATCGACGACTTCGGTTATCACTTCACGAATGTCGTAAGGCTGATTGGACGATTCGGGAACGACCGTATTGAGAATTTCGCTGGTGCGATCTGCCGGATCGGAGGTCGGCAAGAACGGGGCCGTTTCCATATTGTTCGACGGGATGAAAGATAGCAGTTCTCGTGTAAGCTGAAGGGCATGTTCATCGGAATTGGCGGCAAAATGAGCAACGCCTGATATCGCGTTGTGTGTCATTGCACCTCCCAATTCCTCTTTCGTGACATCTTCGTGGGTAACGGTTTTGATCACATCCGGGCCGGTGATAAACATATATGAAGTGTCGCGAACCATGATGTTGAAGTCCGTTATCGCCGGTGAATATACTGCTCCGCCGGCACATGGGCCTAGAATGCAGCTGATCTGCGGGATAACACCGCTGGCGAGAGTGTTTCGCAAAAATATATCAGCATAACCGCCGAGCGAGACGACGCCCTCCTGAATCCGAGCCCCGCCGGAGTCGTTGAGCCCGATAACGGGTGCTCCGGTCTTCATCGCCAGGTCCATTATCTTACATATCTTTTCGGCGTGTGTTTCAGAAAGTGAACCGCCAAAAACGGAAAAATCCTGAGCGAAAACGAAAACCTCGCGACCGTCCACCCGCCCGTGCCCGGTAACAACGCCGTCACCCGGAAATACCTGTTTGTCGAGGCCAAAATCGACCGAGCGGTGGGTAACGAATTTATCAAACTCCTGAAAGGTGCCGTCATCCAGGAAAAAGTCGATTCTTTCTCGAGCAGTCAGGCGGCCATTTTGTCTCTGCTTCTCAAGCCTTGCGGCACCGCCGCCAATCTCTGCTTCTTTGGACAGCTGTTTAAGGACATCGAGTTTGGTTTCATGTTGAGTCTCGGGTTTCATAAGTGATAAGTTTAACGAGTTGTGACGTTTTTCAAAAGCCGAAAAGTATATGATCGATCTGCCGCGAATTTCCAGTCGAGATAATGCAAAACTTAAATATCTTCGTTCGCTAAAAGAAAGAAGGGAATCGAACGATATCTTCGTCGAAGGGCGTCGCCTGGCCGAGGAGGTGCTGCGTACGGAATTGGATGTACCGCTCGCTGTAATCGGGCCGGATTTTGGTGCTTGCGATCGACGAGCGGAGCTTCTGCATCGTCTCGTCACCAGGTGTGCCAACGTTTACGTCGTTCCTGAAAATATGATCGCACAGATCGCCGACACAGATAGCCCGCAGGGGATCCTGATGGCGGTTCAAAAGCCGCCGGCAGCACGGAAACAGATCGAAAAATTGGCGGAAGGGGTGGTTGTCTATCTGCACCAGATATCGAACCCATCAAATCTCGGAGCTCTGTTTCGCACCGCGGAGGCGGCCGGTTGCTCCGGTGTCGCCATTTCCTCACGGTCGGCGGATGCTTATTCGCCAAAAGCGGTAAGGGCTTCTATGGGTTCTGTATTTCGGCTACCCATTTGGGAAAATGCTCCGGAAGAAGAGTTTTTGCGGTTGATGAAGGGGAATGGTTTCCGCATGACCGTTGCCGATATAACTGGGAAAGCATATTATGATGTCGATTGGAGCATGCCGCGGGTAGTGATCTTTGGATCTGAGGCCCACGGAGTTCCTCAAAACTTGATTAACCTGGCGGATGACCGAGTGACCATTCCGATGGCAAATAGGGTCGAAAGCCTTAATTTGGCCGCATCAGCGGCGGTGATCCTGTTTGAAGTAGCAAGGTCCGGTTAAGAAGCCGGGGTTGGCGAAGGCTCGCCGGCTGCACCATTCGGGGTACCCGAATTTGCGGCGGCCCTCGACGTTATGTCTTTCTGCATCGCTTCTGCAGCAGAGGGGCTGTCGATGATAGCCAATGCCATTCCGATCTCATTTGCCAACGTTGCAGCATTAAGCGGGTCCGCCTGACTAAGCCGATTTTTCGCTTCAGTAAATGCTCGCTTTGCCTCCCACTGCTTCCCGGACAGAAAGAAAGCCCTGCCAAGTAAAAAGTATTCTTCTGAAGTCTGAGGACTGGCGGCATTTGCTTGAATGTATGCAGCCGGGTTCTTATCGACCAATCGACGGCCTTCTTCAAAACTGGTCAAAGGAACGTTATTACTTTTCTGTTCCGTTAAAACCGGTGGGGGCTGTTGGACAACGGTAGGTTCCGTACGTAGTAGAAAGTAAAATGCCGCCATGCCCAGCAATGATCCAACGACCAGTAATATAAGCGACGAAAGCATCCGACCAGCAAATGAGCCCATTTCCGGCTCGCCGTGGAGATCAGAAGCAAATGTCTCCGACCTTTCGGACCGCGTAACAACGGGTGGATCTGTATGTTCTGCCGGTACGATCACGCTTGAAGAAGTGTATGTCTCATCGGGTTGAGGTTCGTCAGCATAGATCTCTTCAGCATTTTCCAGCAGATAGGCCTCGTTATCTTCAGAATCATCGCCCTTTGCCAACGGAACCGCGATCTGCGGCGGTTCGTCTAGAAGGCCGGATCCCGACGTGGTCGAGCTTTCATGTTCATCGACAGGTCTCGAGCCAGCGATCGTAACTTCTTCCTCTACAATAGTTTCGGAATGCGGATAGACCAGCGGGGCCGTTTGAAATTCAGCTTCAGCCAGCGGAGAGAAAACCACTATTGCCGTTAGGTTGTCTTCAGCCCCGCGGTCGTAACAAATCCCTCTGATCTGTCCGCATATATCTTCGGGCGAGTCTTCAGAGGACAGAAGAGCCGCGAGTTCCCAGTCATCAATATGGCGGGTGACGCCATCCGAACAAAGCAAGAATTTGGTTCCGGGCTTTACGATCTGCATTTTCAGATCGATATCGACAGTGCTTTCCGCTCCTAATGCACGACTGATGACATTTCTGCTCGGATGATTGGCGGCTTGTTCGGGGGTCATCCGGCCCGCTCGCACCTCTTCCTCCACTACTGAATGGTCAGCGGTTTCGCGGTGAAGTTGGCCGCTGGGATCTAAACGATAGAGCCTTGAATCACCGACATGTGCGATAGTTGCCACCTCGCGGGCAAGGTGGAGAGCGACGACGGTCGTTGCCATTGATGACAGCTGCGGCAGGTCGTGCGACATATGAAAGATGGCTTCATTCGCTCGCTCGAGAGCGAGTTTCATCGTATCTTCCGGGTCTGCTTCGATGGTCAAGTTCACAAACGCCTCGCCAATTATCTCAACAGCCATTTGAGACGCAACATCACCGGCCTGAGCTCCGCCAACACCATCGGCAACGGCGAATATGCCGTGTTCGAGCGAGGCTATGTACGAATCCTCATTGACCGGGCGTTTTTCGCTCAAACCTCTGTCGGAGATCGCTGCTGCTATGACCGTCAAGTGTTCATCCATCACTTTAAGTAGTACTCCAAATACATTAAAATCAGTCAATTACCGTGTTCAAGCTAAACCTGCTAATTAGCCTCATTGAACTGCCTATCGACAGCATTCCGGTGCGAAAAAGCCATCAACATTCCCAGCATAACAAAGCTGGTAATAAGCGAAAATCCGCCATGGCTGACAAAAGGAAGAGTGATCCCGGTCATCGGCAATGCCCGGGTTATCCCGCCAATATTCACGAGAGCTTGAAATCCTATAAAGGCCGAAAGCCCGATCGCGCACAATTTGCTGAACATATCGCGAGCATCCAAGGCTGTGCGAACCCCCGCACTGACGAACACAATGAGAGCAAAGGTTATCAATAAACCACCAAAAAGTCCAAGTTCTTCGGCCAAAGCGGCAAAGATATAGTCTGAATCTGCGACCGGTATCAACTCCGGAAATCCAAGGCCCAGTCCGCGGCCTGTGGTTCCTCCGGAAGCGAGTCCGAACGTTGCCTGCGCCGGTTGAAATGCTAAAACGTCGAACCATGCGTCAACATTTATAGTTCGCTGCAGATTTGGGTCGTCCTGGAGCATTTGCGGCAGCTCCGGATCGCGTTCAACAAGCTTTTTGTAATAGCTGTCGTAATCTTCTTTCCACCAAGAGGTTTCCGGTGTCGGCGGATTGAAACCGTCGAGCCACAGATGAAATCTCTGCTGAATACGATCCGGCAGGACGGTCTTGACAGGTTTTGCAAGGGTAGGCAGCAGAGGTATTTTGGCCTGTGTGTTGTCCGGCAATGCACCAACAATAAGTATGCCCGCTACCAGCAGGACGCTGCCGATAAGTACGAAACGCTGAGAGAAGCGACGGACGGCGATCAGATACAGCGTCGCGTAAACACTGCTGAACACCATCATTTGACCGAAATCCTTTAGCACAAAGAATGGAAAGAAGGGCAAAGCCGCCATAAAGACCAGTGGCACGACATCTTTTGCACGCGGAAGCCCCCAATAGGTTCTCGCCAAATTCTTATACAAAACTGCCAGAATAGCAGCGAACCCAATAAGGAAGGGAATTTTCGACGGTTCCCATGGCGTCATATTTCCGATAGACTTGCCCGCTTTGGACGTTACTGCAGCCAAGAACAGTGGGATCAGGGTCAAAAGTACGATCAGAAACCCATTGTTTTGGAGGAATTCAAGCATTTTGTCTCTCCGCAACAACAGGAATGCCGCTAGCAGTCCCAGGATCCCAAGCACCGGATTGACGGTTCTGCCGGACATCAAAACACTTGAAAAAGAATCCTCTGCGGGCCGCGGTGTTTCGGTCGAAAGATCGACGGGTGAAGGCGGCGTAGGGGGCAGGCCCATTATCTGTTTCTTTTCGGCCGAATAATTCTCCTGTATGTAGTGAAGCTGCAGCGTCTTGATCTTCTGTTGACGTGCTTCCGCCTTGTCCTTTCGCGATGTATATTCCGGGTCGCTAAATAGCCTGTATTGAATGGTTAGGCCGATCGAGAAGAGCAACACGGCTGCGGTATAAAGGGTCCAGTTGCCCTGAAATTTCAAGAATCTTTTCAAGAAAATGGGGAGTATCGCCAGGAATGCCAGAAGGCCAATATTGCGATACGCCGTCAGCGGCGAAGTTTCATATCCGCGGATCAAGGCTCCATAGTGGATCGAATAGTGGGAGACCGCCGTCAAGCCGACAATAAGCAGGAGAATAAAAAAATGTGACGATGTGCGGTTCTTGGTATTCACTTCAACGCCTCTTTCCTGCGGGCTTTTTCGCTGCCGGAACCGGAGCCTTAGGTTTATATTGGTCACCTAAAAGCCCTAATTCGCGAGCCTTTAAGATCACATTAGCAGCGATGGGGGCCGCCGTGCGGGCACCAAAACCGCCGCCCTCGACGACGACTGCTATCGCTACCTGTGGTCTTTCGAGAGGTGCAATTGTTATGAACCAACTGTCCGTGCGTTGATACATCAAGGGCACCTCGTATTCTTCGATCTCTCCTTTGTCATTCTTGCGTTTTCGCTTTTCGGTACGCAATTTACCAGTTTTTTCGTCATACAGCAGTGCTTCTTTTTCGGCCGTGCCGGTTTTTCCGCCGGTGCGAATGCCGGTGCCGGCCAGTTTTGATGAGATCACAGTTCCGGTACCGCCCGGTTCTTCGGTAACGGTGGACATAATACTGCGGACAGCTGCTGCTTGAGCCGGCGACAATACCTGCGAAAAGGCTTCCGGCGTCTGGTCAGCTTCGATCCGCAGTTTCATGAGTTTGCCCTCCATATTCGCCGGCACGGCAGCTATTAGTGCCATTTGCAAAGGCGTCATTTGTCCCGCATAGCCTTGCCCCATACCTTCTAGGCCAATATCGAAAAGGGATATTTCCTTTCCGGTGACCATGGTAGATTGCTGCGGAGCCAAAGCGGTTGCGATCGCCGGATTGCTGGTCGTAAAGATATTCGGAAAGAAGCCTTGCAAAAGAGCGTCTCCCGGCGTTTCAACAGGAGCAATGCCGAACATCAAGGCCGATTCCCGCAGCCTTTCGCGGCCGAGTTCGATAGCCATCTGGGCAAAATATTGATTGCTCGAAACCTTGTAAGCAAAAGTAATATCCTTTTCTTGACAGCCGCCGTCACAGACGCCGGTGACAGTGCCGTCAGGGAAAAGCTTTTGCGTTGCATCGACGATAGGTCGCGAATTCCGCGTTGGCTTAAATCCGCCCGGATAGCTCGGGAACATCGAATTCTGCTTGTTCCCGCGAAATGCTGATATCATCGTAAAAGTTTTGAAAGTCGAACCGGGAACATAGAATTCCCGTGTGGCACGGTTCAGCAAAGGCTTGTCTCGTTTGTTGCCCTCCAGTTTTAGATATTCATCCAGATCCTGAGCTTGGCTAAGGTTGAAGGACGGGTTCGAATAGATCCCTAAAATATCGCCATTTTGAGGGTTTAGAACAACTATCGCTCCCTTTTTGCCGTCGAGTTGTTTGGCGATATAGGACTGCAGATCGCGGTCGATCGTGATACGGACATCTTTTTCCGAATCTTCTTTTCGCTTGATCTTTGTTAAGACCTCCCAAGCCTCGGGCGTAGGGTCGTAATTTCGGCGGTACAGTGTCCGCTCCAAGCCGGGCGTGCCGCGTTCGGTGCCCAAAAGATGTGCCATTTCCACCTCAAGCGGAAAGGACCTCACAATGTTGCCGTCTTTATCAAGTTTGTAATAGGCCAGCGATGACGCAAGTTGGCCGCTTCTGTCCAACATCCAGCCTCGCAGATTGGCAGCGGTTACCCGGCGTGTGCGGAGGTCCTTATAAGCCAGAGCTTGGAATTGTTCGTTTGAATCGCCCGCAAAATATGTCCAGTAAACCTGAAAACCGAAAACCGTAAATGCCAATGCAACGAATATAAACTGCCATAGACGAAGGCTTCGATTGGCGATGGTCTGCGTGATCTTCTTTTTGACCTCGCGGGGAAGGTCGCGTTCAAAAAGGAATTTTGGGCGCCCAAAATTATCGAAAAAAGTAAGAACCAAAAAACCTATCAGTATGCCGACGCCGATAATATAAAGAATGCTAAGTCCGGCGGGGGTACGCTCCAATACCTGTCCGCCAAAGATATTCTCGGGTCGAAATCTGTCCCAATCGATCAACAATAAAAAGGATCCGTACATCTTGGTCTAGCGTTTCTCCTCTTCGTCAAGGATCATCGAGGGCTGTGTCGCTGCTGCCGGCGGAGCATCGATCTTTGTTGCGAATCGGCCGTCGTCACTCAAAGAATGACGGGGAAGCGGATCAAGTGGTTTTGCCGGGGCTTGCAGCATTATGTCAAACAAAACGCCGACTGTTCCAAAAGTGACCTTTTGCCCCTTCGAAACCTGTACTGCTTTGCCGTATGGGATACGCTCGCCGCCGATGAAAGTTCCATTGGTCGAGCCGGTGTCAGCCACAAAAAGCTGCCCCCCGCGATCTAACATTAACGACGCGTGCATTTTGGAGACACTCGGATCGTTAAGGGCGAGATCATTCTCTTTGGTTCGTCCGACACTCGATCGCTTACCATCTGCAAACAAGAGCTTTACCTCACGCTGGACACCGTTAAGAGAAAACATGGCCCTTCCCGGAATATCAGGCAAACTTTCTTCGATCTGAGCCTCTCCGACCAATTGCCCCGTTGTCATACCGGGTACGGAAACATTAAGCTCCGCCTCGTGTTCTTCATCCGCAAATCGATCGAAACTAACAAAAAGCTTTACGCCGGATGTAAAATAGTCCGGTTTGACCTCTAGTGTCAGCGGTGCATAAGTGTAAAAACGATTGTCATTGATGAAATCAACAGCCGAAGTCAGTAGTTCAGTTTTAAGGGATCGCAACGATCTTTCCGAATCGGTAGAGAATTTGTCCCATTGCATCTTAAGGCTAATGTTATGCGGAACAAAGCGACGCCCGTCGTCTTCTATCCGGATCTCTTCCTCAAGCAGTTTCTTAAGCTTTTCGGCAAGTTCGCTGGTAGCCAAATTGCTTGAAGGCTGCCATCTGCGGCCGGTAAACCGGTCGAGTGTATCGCCGATCTTCGTGAGAACACCGCGAACGAGCCAATCCGGTGAAACACCGGCCCGCCGCGATTCTTTTGTTTCTGCTGCCGCTTGAATTTCTTCGCTCATCGCAATTAGATACGAAACTGCTGTTTATTTTACCTATAAAATTTCGGAAAGCGAAAAACTCGAACCATATAATCCTGCGAAATCTTCTATTGCATTCCAATGTTCAACAATGTAAAATGATTTTGGAAAGTGTTTTCCATTCCTTCTTTGTATTCTATAGGTCCTTTTTCCGGACGGAATATCAAGTCTAAAAAGAGCAACACACTATGAAAAGGAACTGTTTAGCGGTCTATCGCGACGATAAGGGTTTTTCCGTATCGGAATTGCTGGTAGTGGTGGCGATGATATTCATCCTCAGCGGTTTCGCATTGTTTTACTTAAATCCGTATCAAAAGCTGTATGTGCCGGACGAAGAATCGTTGAAGATCGTTGATCTGCTGCAAGAGGCTCGCCAGCGTTCATTGACCGAGCGCGAGACAATGCGGGTTGAATTCAATCGAGACAAGCGAACCGTTACCCTGATCGACGAGAACAATCAGATGACGCCTAAATCCGTAAGCAATGCACGGATCCTGAGAGTGTTGCATTGGCTGCCGGATGGGGAATTGAGGATCGGCTATCGGCCGGCCGATATTGCATACGATCCGCCGGAGCCGACGCCGGTGCCGCCGCTGACATTTTCGCCTAGCGTGTATCCGATGAGCGTAGGGCAGAGCGTTGCGACATTGAGATTTCGCCCGTTTTCCGGCGAAACAGGCAATGCTGCCGTGATCGATGGGGGAACCAACCCGTTGGGCACTGACGGAAACCCGATCAGTGCGACGATCCAGCTTTGGTCGCCAAACAAAGACGACAATGATAAATATGCCGTAGCTCGAGCGATCACGGTGGTGTCCTCGACCGGTTCAGTGCGGATGTGGGAGTTCGATCAAAGCATTTCGGCACCCAACAAGTGGAAAAATTCACGCCGGGGAACCTACTAAGTGCAGGAGAGCGTTATGAGCAAAACAGACAGAAGACAGGCAGGCTTTACCTACATAGAGCTTTTGATCGCGATCGTTATATTGACGGTCGGTATTTTGGCTATGCTTTCGGCATTAACGGCCAGTCTAATGCGTTCCTATGAATCGGAAAAGCGCACGACGGCGAAGCAGATCGTGGTTTCAACGCTTGAATCGATCGTGTCCGCTAAAGAGATCCAGAAATTTCATTTTGATTCGATCAGAAATGATAGTGCGCCGACGCTGCCGCATCCGGATAACCCATCCGTGACCATAAGCGGTGTTTTCCTTTCGGGCTGGAGGCCGATCAGGCAAGACAGCGGCGGCGACGGAGTGGCCGGAACTGCCGATGACGCATGTCCGGCGTCGAGTGCTTGTGTGGTTCCGCCCTCACCGCCAAACAATAGCGAAGTGGTAGAAGGATTTCTCCGGGAAGTGGTAATTACGGACGTGGATGATCCGGAGAGACCGTTTCCAACCTACCGCATAGGGCAAAGAAGGATCGATGTTCGTGTGCAATTTTCTGTCAACGGCAATCTCAGAGAAGAGAAAATGTCCACGATGATAACCAACTTTAAGGAATAACGAGAGCTATGAAGAAAGTAACTATGAACAAGCTGCGTTCAACCGAATCGGGATTTTCACTGATCGAATTGATGGTGACCCTTGTTATCTTCTTGATGGTGACGGGCACGATATGGGGCTTGATGCAGGTTGGCCGTATTGACCGCAATCGATCAAGCCGGAGGTCGGACATATTAAAGAATGCCCGTGTTGGAGTGCACATGATCGGTCGTGACGCATTGAACGCCGGATTGAGCTTTAACACAAATGGCGCCGTTGTGCCTGATAATTTTCTTTCTACCAGGTTCGACCTCGGCATTCCGGACGCCAACGTAAATCGAGACATCCTTTCCGGGGTATTTATGGGCGACAACGTTTTTACAAACGATCTGACGCAAGTGCCGGGCACCAGAACAGATGTCATAACATTCGCTTTCCGCGATATGGAATTCAATTCGGGCAAAACCATCGCGTTACAGAGCGTCGGAGCCGGCTCGACCAGTTCCACGGTCCGACTGCAAACGGTCGGGGCGACCGAGGCAGACCCGATCCGCCCGTACGATCTGTATCTTATTGAATCGGATACATCGCAGGTAGCGATAATGGCTACCGGAAAGGGTGCGAACTATATAGACGCTGCGGTCGGCGACCCATTGGGCATTAACCAGCCCTTCAATGGTACGGGCCAGGCAGGTACACTGCTTAAGAAATGTCCGCCCGTTGATGAAGGCGACCCGCCGCCGGAGAATTGCACGACATACAACGCTTCGCTGAAACGGTTCTTTTTGGTCAGCTACAAGGTCAAACAGGACGGAACGCTCGTTCGCATCAGCTACGGCAATAACAGAGATGCCACCGCCGCGGAACAGATCGTCGAACGCCCGATCGCATACAACGTAGAAGATCTGCAATTCAAATTCGTCTTGAAAGACGGGACGGTAACCGAAAATCCCGGAGCTCCCGGTTACGAGAACATGGAAAATTACAACGAGATTCGACAGATCGTGGTCAATCTCAAGGTGCAGGCAACCGAAAATGACGAACAGATGGGAATTCGTCAAACAATACCGTTGACTGCAACATTCAGCACACGAAACATGGGCTATGATGCCGGCTAGGCCGCGAGGTGTAGATATGAAAACGATCGACAATAAAAATATCGCAAATAAGGTGACGTCTGATGAGGCCGGCGAAAAAGGCTCGGCCATCGTTATTGCACTTCTGATAATGGTTCTATTGCTGGGCTTTGTCGCCCTGGCGGTAACGCGAACGACGAGCGAGACCATATCAGCGGCGAACGATGCCGCAGAATCGCGAGCTTTTGAAGTTGCTCATGCAAGCTTGGAATACATGACACGCAATTTCAAAAAAGTTTTTGATATAAAACTTAATGCGGAGCCGAGCGACCTATCTAATATCATGACCAATTTGCCGCCTGGGTTCGATGATTATGATATTGTGCAAAATATCCATCAGTCGCAAAATGCCCAACAGGTGGTAATGACGGGCGGTGATTTCCAAGGCCTAAGTTCCACTCGCGACGAATGGGAGATCAGGGCGACAGTTACCCACAAAGCGACGGGCGTACAGGTCGCTTTGACGCGGCGATTTTTCAATGACCGCATCCCGATCTTTCAGTTCGGTATTTTTTACGACGATAATCTAGAATTCCACCCGGGGCCGAAGTTTGATTTCGGCGGCAGAGTCCATTCGAACGCCAATCTGTTTCTGATGGCGAATACCGGACTCTATTTTTCGTCAAAGGTTACGGCACAAGGCGAAATATTTACCGACACCGGCAGAAACGGCCAATATACTTGGAGCGACAACGTTTTCATCAAAAAAGCTGATGGTGCTTTCAAGAAATTGGCTCGGCTCGACGGCAGTGTTTTGAAAACCAAGCCCGGCACCCCGCACGTATTCACGTCGCCCAATGATCCGGACCTTCCGCCCGTCAACGACAACACAGACTGGCCGAATGTGCAAAAGTCTTTTCAAGGCAACCTGAAATCGAACCAACCGCGACTTGATCTGCCTATCAAAAAGACCGGCACCTACATTGAAATGATTAAGCGAGGCAAAGAAGTCGGCGACCTCGCCAGTTCTGATATCAACGAAAACGGCACTCTGGAAGCCGGAGAGGTTGCATTGCCCGTAAATTCTTCGACCAAAGACCCCGAGGTCGCGAAGAAGGAGCGATATTACAATAAACCGGGGATAAGAGTTTCGCTTGCAGACAGTAAAGCAAAGCTTCCGGGATGTGCGACACCAAGCGGAGCCGCCGTTGCTACTCCTTGCGGAGTGATACTTAACGGCAGGGCGGACGGAACCCCGGGCACGGACGCCGGAGTTCGCGGTTATGATCCCGGCCTTCCCGCAAACAAAATGACGGATTATACCGCCACGAGGCTTAATGGCAACCGCTTCTATCCATACACCGGAAACGAACAGTGGATCAAAGTTGAGGCGGTCGGTTTCGATGCTACGACCAGCACGGTCACATCCATGGACATTACCAAGGAGATCCTCAGCCTCGGCGTGACCGAAGAATCGCCGCAATGGTGCAGCGGAACTGAAAGGTTTTGTATTGACGGGTACGGCACGAATGACAGTCGATCCGTTCTAAAGCTTCAACGCTTTATTTTCGGGGACAAGGCCGTTCCGTCGACGTTAAATTCTTACTTAAAATCCAATATTACCCAGACCCGAACCATCGATTCCACGTCGATAACGGCAGTTTACAACTATGTCTTGGCCAGAACGGGAACTACATCCGGCTATTTGCCTGCAGTTCTGAACTCGGGAATGTTTCGCGGTGAGATCGGAGACAATCCCAGCCACCTGATCAGAGCTCAGGTCAAGGATGATGGAACCGCAGGAAAGCTCGCCAATCGCAGTTGGGTTGCGGCTTTTCCGATCAATATGTTCGATTCGCGCGAAGGAATTTACAATGCGGGAATGAATACCGGAACCAACTACGGCACGGGAAACAACACTAAAGTGCCATGGAACGGTGTGATGAGTGTGGTCGATGTGGATGTCGCAAACTTAAGAAAATTCCTTAACGGCGATTTTAATGGAAGATTTCCCTCCGGAACCCCGTTTGCCACTGCGGCCGGACACACCTTGACATCAAACGACATCCCGCAGGCGAATGGTTGGGTGCTTTATCTGTCCGATCGCCGAGGTGATAAGGATTTTGACGGTCAATTCGATATGGAGGATGTGCTTGGGAATAACGGCACGCTTGAACCCGGAGAAGACGTCAATGGCAATGGTATCCTGGAAAAGGATTATTACGACGGAATGCCGAATTTTGATGGTTTTGAAGGAGCCAAATACTTAGGAAGCGTGTTCCCAAATTTGTTGCCGACTGATACTACCATGGCGATCTGGAACAGCGCTCAAGTCATCCCCGAGATCGCTGCGTCGTATGACCATCGCTACTTCCGCCGCACCTTCAGATTGATGAACGGTACGGTTCTGCCGGGACGATATGATTCCGCAACGCCCGCCAACACGAAAGGATTTACGGTGGCGTCCGAAAACGGGGTCTATGTACTCGGAAACTATAATGCGACCAACATCGTTGGCAGTTCAAATCCGACGCCGCCCGAAGACTATCGCCCGATCAACACTCAGGACCACATTCCGGCTTCGATCGCTGCGGATGCCGTTACTATCCTGTCGAGAAGGTGGAACGACGGCCAAAGCTTCAATACGCCGTACACTTCGCAGACGGCAATGGAAACCACTGTCCGCTTCGCCATGATCGCGGGTGATTCGAGATCAAGCTTTTTGAATTCGATCAATCAGGGCGGCGGCGATCCGAACCTTTCCGGCGGCGTACACAACTTCAAGCGCTTTCTGGAGAATTGGTCGAATATCAAGATGAACTACGCAGGTTCGATCATCAATCTGTACAACGCCCAGAATAGCAACGGAGCCTTCAAGAACGACGGCAAGGTCTATTCACCGCCCAATCGTAACTGGATCTTCGACACATCGTTCTTAGATCCGAATCGTCTGCCGCCCGGAACTCCTTTCTTCCAGGCCGTGCAGCTGACCGGTTTCCAGCGATTGAATTAGTTGGGTTTTGCTATCAATGCTTCAATGGCCCGTGCGCTCGCGTGCGGGCCTTTTTGCGATATGGCTTTTGCGAACTTTCCCTTTATAATGTCGTAATGCATAACGGTCATTGTTTTCGATGGCAGATATAAAGTATTGAAAGAACTTTCGCTTGTAAATAGCAGATTAGACAAAAGATACGACGTGCTTGAACGGCTCGGCCGCGGTAGCTATGCGGAGATCTTTGTCGCTCGCGACACGTTGGCATCGCCCCAATCGCCGCATAAATTTGTGGTCATCAAAGCTCTGAATGTCTTTTTACAGGACGACTTGGACCATGACCTTGAGCGAACACTTGTTGAAAATTTTCAAAACGAAGCGATCGCTCTCGACCGTGTGCGGCATCCGAACATTATCAGCCGTTTGGGCCACGGAACGGCACGGGACCTGAAAGGAATGCTTTTTCACTATCTGGTCCTTGAGTATCTCGAAGGCGGAGATCTCCAAAAGGCGATGCGTGAAAAAAGTTTGACGCTCGAAAGTTCGCTGCAGTACATTGAGCAAGTTTGTTCCGGATTGGCACACGCCCACGAAAAGGGGATTATACATCGCGACATCAAGCCCCAGAATCTATTGCTGACAAAGGACAAATTGACTGTCAAGATCGCGGATTTCGGCGTCGCTCGAGTGCATCAATCGGATGCTCCTATAACTCGCGTGGGGACAAACATATATGCGGCCCCGGAACACAGCCCGCTCAACTCGGCCGCAAGTGCTTCTTCGGCTCAATTGACGCCGGCGGCTGATATCTATTCGCTCGCGAAGACCGTCTATACATTGATCACCGGAGAAGCTCCCAGGTTTTACGCAAATAGCCAAATAACCGCTTTGCCGCTGCACATTCGAGAAGAACCTTGGGCTGATGCATTACTTGAGGTATTGCAAAAGGCTACGTCGGATGATCCACAACAGCGGCAGCAGACTGTGGCTTCCTTTTGGAACGACCTGACTGAATTTCGTCGAGAGATCCTCCGGCCGGAAACCGTGACCAGCGTTCGGCCATCGTTTAGTGAAACGCCGCAACCGAGGGTGTCGCGCGGCTTTTCGCCGGTCTCTCCACAACGGCCGAAATTTGATACGTCGCGGGATCTAAAGCTCCGCTTTCCGCTGATCGAGCAGCGACAATACGTTCCTCCGCCGGGATCAAATATGGATGCGGAGCTTGGGCGGTCTGTTAATGATGTTATACAAGTTGATCTGGAACATGAAGTTAAGCGATCTAAACAAAGAAAACAAAGAAAGTTATGGCCGCGGCTAATGGCTTTCGGGATATTTTTACTGATGTTGATCGGGGGCCTTTATGCTACCCAAGCATATATTCGAAGCAATTTTCCGGACATTGCTTCGATCTTTTCGACCAAGACCGGCAAGGCTAACACGGATATTAATTTGCGGCCCGCACCGAGCCTAGACAACGACCCTATCGGCGTCGTTACTAAAAATTCGAGGGTTCGCATTGTAAAAGTGCAAAATAACTGGTATCAAGTTGATATCATTGAGCAAGGAAGAGAACGTCCCGATTCGCCATCGGGCACGCGAGGTTGGTTGAACGGTAAATATGTCGATCTGGATAATTAGCGAAATTGGTTAAGTGGGGTTTTTGATTTGAGCGTATTGGACAAAGTTAGAAGATGGATAGACGGCGAGACCGCTGAATTGGTGCTTGAAAACGCTGCACGCGATGCTCAGGTAAAGCCGCGGAGCCAGGCCGAAGAATTTATCGTCAAGATAGCACGGGCCGTCGAAGCGGTCATGCAGAATGAAATGGTGCCGCTGCCGCAGGGTACGACGATCATTCCAAGCGAATATATGATCTTTCTCAGCAATGAGGATGACAAGGAATGGCAGGGTGTCAAAAGGCGTGGGTTAGAACAAGGGCTGTACCACATATTGGCTGAGCGAGCCAAAGAAATAGCAGGTAAAAAGAAGCTTGAAACGAGATCTTTTGTGTTGGAATTGCGAATAGACGGAACCCTTGAAAAAGGGGATATACGCATCCAGCATAGTTGGGAAGAATCTTCGAGCAACAAGACCGGTGTGCTGTCACGCCCGGCATCCGCCGCTGCGAAACCGGAGGTGCCGAAGTCCGCGGACGCGCCGCCGCCGACAGTTCCATATGCTCCGCCGCCGCCGAATTTTACGGCTCAGCCGCGACCGTCGCCCCTGCAAACCTATGTGGTCGATCGATCGGGGCAACAGATACAAAAGCCCGCGATCAGTTCCGAAGGCGAAGACGCAACCAGCGTTCGTCATCGACCGACCGAAATCTATCGCCTTGAGGTGTGGTTAAACGGTGTCCGGCAAAATGTGGTGCCGATCTACAACACAGAGATCGTTGTCGGTCGCGGTTCGCGCTCAAAGCCGGTCGATATTACTCTGGCTGGCGATCCGGAGATCAGCCGCCGCCATTTGACCATCTCCACCGATGGCAGTGGACGTTATTGGGCCGTTAACGAAGGTCGCAATGCTGCCACTATAAACAATGTCGAATTGCCAAACGGTCAACGCATTGTGCTCAATCCGGGCGTTAGTTTGGTGATCTGCAGCTATACTTTAAGGATTCAGCCGCGGTAATTCATATCTGCCGCTTTCAATGTCGCTTAAAACGTCCGCAAGTGCTGCAAATGCCGTTGTTCTGATATTCTCCGGATAGTCATTGGCCTCGAATTCATCCAGATCGAGCACAGTATGGCTCTTGTCCGGCCAAACCACTACATCGATGTCCAGATCGATGTACTCCAATTTCCTGCCGAGCAATTTTGGCGGTAAGGAAATGTTGAAATAGAGATTGCGGAATATACCGTTCGGTTCAAAGAAACAGAACAGATTGTAATTCTTCGCGAACCAATAATATTCCCTTGAAATAGTGTTTTTGCGTATCAGGCCGAGCTCATTGTGCCGGATATCTCGGTCAAAAAGCCCCGTTAGTTCAATCTTTTCAGCAGTTTGCATCACCAATTCGGCCTGCCAGCTTTTTCGCAGTTCGCCGTGGAAGGAATATGAATTTACCGAGATCATGTCGTTCATTTTCACTGATCCAGCAATAAGACTTTCAAAATGTGCCAAAAGTATGCAAAATGGGGATATAGTATCGTCTTTTCGTTAAGACCATTGTATCTCGATGAAATTGATCAGCTCCACAAAAAAGAATGGACAGGCATTTGCCTCCTCAATGAGCTTCGATGAGTTCGATGCGGAGTTGTCCTTGCCGTCCGGGAATGATCCCAGCGAGAACGCTGTGTTGACGCTTACCGTCAACTACACCCAAAATTTTGCATTCCCCAATGAATGGGACCAACGCCAAAAAGATGCGCTGCATCAAGCCTTTCTCCAGTGTGAACGGTTTTGGAGCAATAAGTTCATCCTGATCACGCCCAAGGATCTTGATTACTTCGATTTTACAACGAGCAATGGCCCAGGATGGATATGCCGTCCGAATATCGTCTGCCGGTTGAAGCTGCGTCACCGCGGGGCACCGGAACATCTGCGGCTGAAGGTATATCACGAACAGGACCTTGCTGTGCGGGGTACGTTGTCGGTCGATCGAACGACGGGCGACCTTTATTCAAATATCGCGGAAACCCTCGATGTGCTCAATATAACCGCGTCGTTAAATCGAGGCCAACAGACATTGATCACGCGTCGGCCGACTGGTGTTGCGGCCGGGTTGCTCGACCAGAAAATGGTTCTGCTGCAGGACGGCATGACCTGGCTGGAGGTGGTGGCTAAGATGACCGAAACATCACAAAGCGAATGGCAGCTTTCGATGCCCGCCACTCAAATGCCGCGCAGGATGCCGCTTGGATTTGTGGTCCGCGGCGTAATGCCGACCATCTGGTAGCTTAATCTTCTTCCTTTCTATTACGTACGACCAAAACAGAGCATGGAGCGTGTCTGATAACGGAATCTGACACCGAACCGAGCAGCATTCGTTCCCAGCGTCCATATCCGTGTGAACCCACTATTATCAGATCTGCTCCCCAATCTTCGGCGCTTTCTACTATCCGCCGGTCGGGTGAGCCGAACAATAGTTCAGAAGAAACGACCACTCCCTTGGCCCCGGTCGAATTTTTCAATGTTTCTGCGGTCGTCTCAACGACCTTTCGGGCATTTTCTTTGGCAGTATTTTCCAATTCGGCGGTGTCAGGCACAAAACCACCGTAGATATCCACCGTCAGCGGCAGGGCCATATCTACTATGCACACGACCTTGATCTCGTCGCCCGCCGAAAGGGCAAGCTTATTGATGGACTCGACGGCGGCCGAACTCTCCGGGGTGCCATCGGTTGCTAAAAGGATCTTCATCTTATTTCACCTCGCAATATACAAGCTATCATACCTATTCGTCCTCGGTTTGCCCAAGCAATTTCTGCAGCAATTGCCGCAGTATCAGACTTTCTGTTTCTGTCAGCCGGGCAAGAACATGAGTTTCGAGTTCGATCCACTGGGTTTCTACAGAAGCCCTGATCGCTTTGCCTTCGTCGGTCAAGAATATGCGGGTCGAGCGTAGATCACCATCAATGCGAGAACGCGTAACCAATCCGATCTCAAGAAGTCCGACCAATATCTTATTGATCGTCGGAGCGGACACCTGCATGTTCTCGGCGAGGTCGGTTTGACGCTGACCATCCTCTCTCCATAATTCCAAAAGCGTGAAGGTTTGACCGCTGTGCAGCCCGACCTCCTTCATCGCCCGTTCAAGCAGATTCCGGTGGGCGATCGAGATCTTTGAGAGCATGAAGGTCGCGGTATGTTCAAATTTCATTGCTTATGCTCCTATTAATATGCGGTGAGCGAGCTAACCAAAGATATCGAGCGGGCTAAGTATAGTATATTAGCCAGCTAATAATCAACAATAAGCCAGCTAATTAACTAAGGTAAGCGAGCTATATATTGTTTATTAGTTCGGTTATAATTATCCAATGGATAACTTACAAACACTTAAGCAGGGCAGAGACCTTTTGCTGAAGCTGCACAAATCATTAGTTGATGGCGAGCGAACTTTGCATGAATCGGTCGCCGGGCCGGTAACGCCCGCCCAGTTTCTCGGATTGCTGTTGGAAGATCCACATTTTTCGTGGCTCCGCAGATTTTCTACACTGATCGTTGAGATTGACGAAATGCTTGCCCAAAAGGATGGGTATTCAGAGCAAGAGGTCCAAGCCCATTTGGACAAATTGCGGGCTTTGGCCTTGGGAGATGGTTCCGACGATACGGCATTTTGGGAGAGGTATCAAACGGCACTACAGCAGAACGTGGAAGCGGCCGCTCTTCATAGGGAACTGCGAGCATCATTGCAGCAGGGAAATTAGGTATAGAAGCCGGCCAATGTGTCCGGCTTCCTCGAGCCTTTTATTTTGAACGATTGTTCCAGTCGCTCAGAAAAGCATCTATCCCTTTGTCGGTCAATGGATGTTTTACAAGTTGTTGGATCACCTTAAACGGGATCGTTGCGACGTCTGCTCCCACCAAAGCACAATCTACTATATGCATTGGATGTCGGATGGATGCGGCCAACACTTCGGTATCATAGCCGTAATTTCCGTAGATCTGAACAATATCTTGAATTAACTGCATGCCATTTTGGCCAATGTCGTCCAAGCGGCCGATGAACGGTGAAATGTAACTGGCTCCGGCCTTTGCCGCGAGCAAAGCCTGAGCGGCAGAAAAACAAAGGGTCACATTCACTTTCGTGCCTTCTTCCCGAAAGATCCGGGTAGCTTTTAACCCATCCAATGTAAGAGGACATTTGATAACTACATTCGGGGCGATCTTTGCCAATTCACGCCCTTCCTTGACCATACCTTCGGTGTCGAGAGCCGTTACCTCGGCCGAAACGTCACCCTTTACCAGTTCGCATATCTTGGCGATATGCTGCTTAAAATCTACGTCGCCCTCTTTTGCGATCAATGAAGGATTGGTAGTTACGCCATCGATCAAACCAAGCGCATTCGCTTCCTCGATCTCGCCTAGGTTAGCCGTATCAATAAAAAATTTCATAATTTCTCCGTTTCCGACAATTAAATTAACGTAATTTTCGCTGATAAAAAGTCGCTCAGCGAATAGTGTTTCGCAAAGTGGCGAGACCTTCTATCCGGACCTCACACACGTCACCCGATTCCATCTTCGAAACCCCAGCCGGCGTTCCCGTGGCGATGACATCCCCCGGCAAGAGTGTCATTTGTTGGGAAATATACCGCACTAGAAACTCGACAGGAAAGACCATCTGTGCCGTGCTGCCGTCCTGTCGGACCTCTCCGTTAACAAGCGTCTGAACCCGAACGTCGGTGGGGTCAAAAGTAGTCTCTATATAGGGGCCGATCGGACAAAATGTGTCGAAGGACTTACCCCGCGTAAACTGTACATCGTGTCGCTGTACATCCCGAGCCGTTACGTCGTTCAGGCATGTATATCCGAGAATATAATCCGCTGTATTTTCGTCCGCCGTTAAATGGCTGCACTTTTGCCGGATAACGACAGCAAGTTCTCCTTCATGTTCAACTTGAGAAGATTGATAGGGAATTTGGATATCGGCGCCGTGGGCAACGATCGCGGACGGAGCTTTTAGAAAGAGAAGCGGTTCCTTCGGTACAGCATTTCCAAGCTCTGCTGCGTGATCCGCGTAATTTCTTCCGACGCAGACTATCTTTGAAGGTGTCACTGGAGCCAGCAGTTCCACGTCATCTGCGGCATATACTTGATCCGTAGCATTAAACGTCTCGTCGCAGACAGTTAATGTCGAGTCTGAAAAAAGTCCCGTAAATACTGCACCGGCTTGAGTAAATCTACAAATCTTCATTATTTATCTAAGTGTCTCTGACACGATCTCCGAAGCATCACTAACATTTCCATGCGTATCTTCTGCTTTAAGGTAGTAAAAATAGGTCTTGTCCGCCGAAACCGATCTATCTTGAAAGGTATTTGTTGTCAATAATTTAGGTGTTATTAGCTCCCAAGCTGCTTTATCTTTCGATGGGTCGGTGGAGCGATAGATCCGGTATCCGGCAACGTCCTTTTCCGGATTGCTGGCAAAAAAGATCGAAATGACATTGGGGCTTGCGGCAAGAGTGATCGCACTCGGCGGCGAGGGTGCGAACGTATCTTTTGGCGTCAATTTAATTATGTTCGATTCGTTGCTTTCCAAAAGCTGTCCATTGGCTCCCGATGAGACCGTTCGCACAAAATAGCCTTGTTCCTTATCAAAACTGAAGAATTCGTCGGAAAATTCCTCTTTTGTTATGGGGGCCGGATTGAGCAATTTTGCCGCCGTTCGTCCGTCGTCAGACCGATAGATGTTAAAGCCAAGGATGTTGGCGGGCGATGTGCCATCTTCATTTAACGTCGGGCGTGTCCAGCGGAGCATCATGTTTTCCTGGCTAACTGTTGCTGTCAAATGGGTTGGGGCGGCAGCGATGCTGCCGACGGGTTCGATCATCAGAAAATTGGAAAAAGCGGCCCGCTGGCCCGATTCATTCACTAATCGGATGGAATACCTTAATCGAACCGGCTGGGTCGCAAACTGAAGGGAATCGACGTAGGTCAACGATTTAAGCCCAAAATCTTCATCTGCTATCGGCAGCGAACCGATCAGCACGCTTTTAGAAGCAAATTCTTCTTCGCTGAGCGTCAGGCTGGAGTTAAGCGGCTCCGCCAAACGGTATATGTCGGCCCTTACGATCCGCTGCACACTGCCCGTCGCAGCATTTCTTGCCGGCATTTTCCAGTTAAGCAGAACCTGGCCTCCTCTTTGGAAGGCGCTCGCTTCCACTCGTTGCCCGACACGCTCCTCCGGAGGCAATGGCGGCAGCCGTTTGCCACAGCTTAAGCTGCTAAGCAAAGCAAGTGCTAAAAACGCTAATGCTGCTTTATTCGCGTGTTGTTTGAGATATTGGAAGATCAAAATTGTGTTAAGCACTTGTTTGTTTAATTTTTTCTGGTTAAAGAATATACTGTCTAAAATCTTGATCGACTATTAAGTGGCCGAGTTTTGCTTCTACGTAAACAGCGTCTATATGCTGCTGTTTGTTGTCGAGTTCAGAACCGTGAAAGCTGATTTCCTCGAGCAATCGTTCGAGTAGTGTGTGAAGCCGACGGGCACCTATATTCTCCGTGTTCCGATTGATCTCAGCCGTCATCTCGGCAAGGCGTTCCACAGCATCTTCGGTAAAAATAAGTTCCACACCCTCTGTCTTAAGCAGTGCCTGATATTGCTTTATCAGAGAATTTTTTGGTTGTGTAAGAATATGCTTAAGATCCTGAAGGCTTAAACTTTCCAGCTCTACGCGTATCGGGAAGCGGCCCTGTAATTCCGGGATCAGATCGTTGGGTTTTGAAACGTGAAATGCTCCGGCCGCTATGAAAAGAATGTGATCGGTATTAACCATTCCATATTTCGTATTGACGCTGGTACCTTCGACGATCGGCAGCAGATCACGCTGGACGCCTTCGCGGGAGACATCCGGGTTTCCGCCGGATTCCCTACCTGCTATCTTGTCGATCTCGTCCAAAAATATGATCCCTGAATTTTCAGCCTTCTTAATGGCGGCCCTGAAAAGTGATTCCATATCCACGAGAGTTTCTTGTTCATCTCTTATAAGATATTCACGAGCCTCGGCGAGTCTCATTTTCCGGCGTACTTTCTTTGTGGGAAATATGTTGCCGAACATATCTTTGAGATTGACGCCCATGTCGTCCATGCCCTGGCCACCTATGAAATCGATGGTGCCGGAGCGGTCTTGGGTTTCGATCTCGATCGGGCGGTCATCTAATTCTCCACTTCGAAGTTGTTCGCGCAGCTTTTCGCGAGAACGCTGCACCGAAGAATTTTCAGATTCCGCGTCTTCGGAGCTGGTTTGCGTCTGATAACGCAAAGACGAGCTTGATGGCAAAAGTAGGTCAAGTAGAGATTCCTCCGCGTTTCGTTCGGCCGATCCGCGCACACCTTCGAAAGCCGCCTGCTTTGACATATCGACGGCGATCTCCGTAAGTTCGCGGATCATGCTTTCTACGTCGCGGCCGACATAGCCAACCTCTGTGAACTTAGACGCCTCGATCTTTATGAACGGGGAATCGGCTATGCGTGCCAGCCGGCGAGCGATCTCGGTCTTTCCGACGCCCGTTGAGCCGATCATTAGTATGTTTTTCGGTAAAACGTCCCGGGCTATATCTTCAGGCAATTTTTGGCGGCGGATCCGGTTCCGCAATGCAATGGCAACAGCTTTTTTGGCGGCCTCCTGGCCGACAACATAGCGGTCAAGTTCCTCCACGATCTGTCGAGGCGTTAGAGAGTCCAATTGTGGTTTCTGCGGCGACGCTTCCGTCTCACCGGCTAAATAAATAGGCATTAGGAACAATAAAACTTAAAGTGTTTCAATAACTATTTCAGAATTTGTATAGATACAAATCTCGCTAGCGATCCGAAGGGAATCAGCGGCGATCTCGCTGGCCGAAAGATCCGTGTGCCGCATCATTGCTCGTGCGGCCGCCAGAGCGTACATGCTACCCGACCCGACCGAAAGTAATCCGTCATCGGAAGATATAACATCGCCTTTGCCGGATATCAAAAATGCGGTATTTTGGTCGGCCACTATCAACAAGGCTTCAAGATGCCGCAAATAACGGTCTGTCCGCCAATCTTTGCTAAGCTCGATCGCGGATCGCTCCAGTTGTCCCTGAAATTCGCCTAGCTTTGTCTCGAATCTAGTGAGCAATGCAAAAGCGTCGGCCGTTGCACCTGCAAAGCCCGCGATGATCGTTCCGTTGGACAGCTTACGGACCTTCCGAGCGGTAGATTTGATAACGGTATCGCCCAGGGTGACCTGCCCATCCGCAGCCATTGCTGTTTTGCCCTCCCGCTGTACCAAAAGTACCGTGGTGGAGCGAATGCGTGCATCAAATTCTGCGTTACTCATAAAAATTCAATCATAAGTCTTTAATTTCAAATGCTCAAATTGACAGAAGGGGCGTATTGTTCGACCATTGAAATGTTTATGGTAAAAAGGCCTGTGATCGGGATAGCGATGCGTTTAGAATTGGAAACGCGGAGGTTTTACCTTGGTCGTGATTATAGCGAGGCTCTCGCGGGCCTCGGAGCTGTTCCGGTGCACATTTCGCTGATACCGGATGTGGAGTACATCAAAAGCGTTTGTTCGGGCTTGGATGGCGTCCTTTTACCGGGGAGTGATTCCGATGTCGATCCGGCTTTCTATGGCGATTCGCCTCATCCTAAGCTTGGGCGGGTGGTGCCGGAAAAAGATACGGTCGATCGGCTTATTTTAGAGCAGGCTGAAAAGCTGAGCCTGCCGGTTTTTGGTATCTGTTACGGCATGCAGGCCTTGAACGTTTTTCGCGGCGGCTCGCTGATCCAAGATGTTGTCAGTCAGGTTCCGAGCGCCATTAAGCATGAACAAGGCGTGCCTTTGGCTAGGAATTCGCATCAAATATCAGTGAAATCGGGCAGTCTTTTAAATGAGATCTGCGGCAAGGAGTCGATCTTCGTCAATTCGCATCACCATCAGGCGGTAAGGGATATTGGAAAAGGGTTGACCGCAACAGCATGGGCAGATGATGGTGTAGTTGAATGTATTGAAGATGCCGAAGGATCAAGCTACTGTATCGGTGTGCAATGGCATCCGGAACTATCATGGGATACTGACCCCGTTTCGAAACAATTGTTTGAAAGGTTTATCAGCAGTTGTTCGCAGGGGTCGAGATCGTCAGGTGGTTAGCTATAAGCAATATAAGTTATAATAGATTGCGGGAAATTCTTAACTAAATGCGTTAACTTTGAGTAGTGAAGACCCACAGCGTGCCCCAACATCTGCATGCTGAATATTTAGGCCGGTTAGGATAAGGTATTTTGGTAAATGTCCTATATCAGACAGTTAAAGTAAGTTCATCGCTAAAATTTTATGGATAATACAATCGTCGTTGCTTTAGTAGGCTGGTTTCTTCCCGGGGTCGGACATATTATCCAGGGCAGGATCAAGCGCGGACTCGTTATCCTTGCCGCGATCTGGACGATGTTCATAATTGCCGTTATCAGCGGTGGCGCATACTATCCCGGTTTTGATTTTAAGGATGGAGCCCTCCTCTATCTTCTTAACCTCTTCGCCAAATTCGGCAATGGACTCGGAACTGTCATCAGCTATATTATTTCAGCAACACCAGACTCAAAAGTAGCGGCGAGAGCTACATTCGAATACGGGGGAAGGTTTTTGGAAACGGCCGGATTGCTTAATTATCTTGCGGTGATGGACGCGATCGATATCAATCTTGGGAGGAAGCGATGATACATTTTCTTTATTTGGTTGGATTCGCTTTTTTGGTTTCTGCTTGTTTCGGTGTTTTTTCCGACGGCACGATGCGTGACAAATTGTTTTATGCCGGAAAGTCTTTCGTTCAATTCCTCGTCATAAGTCTTGTTATCGCGTGGGTCCTCTATTTCATACCATAGACTTCATGCCTCTTTTCGAATCAGAAAGCCTCGTGCTGCGTACGCATAATTTAGCTGAGGCTGACAGGATCGTGGTGTTTCTTTCGCGAAATTACGGAATTGTCCGGGGGGTAGCGAAGGGAACTAAACGATTGAAAAGTCAATTTGGCAGTTCTTTGGAGCCGTTCTCCCGTTCAAATATAAGCTTTTTCCAGAATGAGGAGCGCGAGCTTGTGTCTATACAACAGGCCGAATTGCTGAGATCGTCTTTTTCCGCTGCCAGCGAACCTCAGATACTTGGGGCATGGTCCTACATGGCGGAGCTTACTATCGCATTTCTTCCGCCCCATGACCCGGATGAACGGGTCTATCGAATGATAGCAGCTTGTATGGACGTTTCGGCCGCAGAGCCAAAGTCCATCGGTCTAATTACACTCTATTTTGAAACGTGGCTTCTAAGGCTCGGAGGATTCTTTCCGGATATCTCGGCGTGTGCGCAATGCGAACGGGTTTTTACCGCGACTGAGCGATCCGTCATTGCCGGCGTTCCGCATATCTACTGCATTAAATGTCGCCGAGTAGGTGAAGAGAACTCTCTGGGCGGGCTCGACCGCGAGCTTTTTCAACAGATCCGCAAGCTTTCGCCGGCTGATCTGGTTGAGTGGGCGGTGCAGAGCGGAGCAGCGGTGTCAAACAATAGAAAGCTAACGAAACGGATCATAGACTCGATCTTAAAGAAAGAGATAGATGACCATACTTTTCGGCTTCAGATATAATCTATTCAATGAGCCTTGGCCTTTTGTTTTCCCGATACACGCTTAGAGCCATCATGCCGTATTTTTTTTCGGCGTGGCTGCTGTTGAGTGTCGTGCTTTTCGTTCAACAAGCTAGCCGTTTTTCTGACATCTTCTTTTCGGCCAATATTCCAAGTTCACTTATTTGGCAATTGACCTTATCTTTGATCCCAAGCGTGATTAGTTTTACCTGTCCGATGGCAGTTTTAGTGGGTGTGCTGATCGGAATAAGCAAAATGGCGTCTGATAACGAATTGATCGCGATTCGGGCCGCCGGATCGGGAAGTGTGCGGTTGATGCTTCCGATCATCGTTTTAGGGATAGCCCTTTCGATATTTTCGTTTTACGTCAATTTGAGTGGTGTGCCATTTGCCGCCCGGGTGGTGCGCCAGGTGGCGACGCAGACCGCGATCTACAAGCTCGAATCGCCTATCGAACCAGGCATATTTAATACCGAAGTTGCCGGGTACACTATTTACATCAAAGATGGCGACGTTGAGAATGGGACCTGGAAAAAGATCTTTGTTTACTCAGAAGACGAGAAAGCGGGCAAGGTGCGTCTGATAACGAGTACAAATGGGCGGATCGATTCGTCCGATGAGAAGTCGGAATTGATCTTGGAGAACGCAGTATCTTCTGAATTGTCTAGAAGCGAAAAGGGGGAAAAGCTTGTTTCGGAAAATATCGGCGAGGTGCGCTATTCGATCAAGACGCGACGAGGGGAATTGATCGAAAAGCTCGGAGCCAGCGAGCTAACGCCGGACGAATTAGGGCTTTCCGATCTCGCGGAATACGCCAGGAACAAAGAGGGAAAGGAACGTACAGAAGCGTTGATCCTTTGGCAGCGACGAATTCTGCTGTCGATCACACCGCTCATCTTCGCATTGCTCGGTGGGATAATCGCTTTGCGATTTTGGCGCAAAGGTCGGGGATTTGCCATCTTTTCAGCGTTGATAACCCTGATAGCATACTATCTGGCATCTTTTTTTGGTGAACAGATGGTTCGCTCAGGAGCTCTCAACCAATATGTTGGCGGTGCTATCCCATTGGTATTCAGCATTTTAGCAATGCTGTATTTTGCGTATTTACCAAAGTTTACTTTCCTTCAAAATATATTTGCATCTTTCAAAGATCGGTGGTCCCGTCTTTCGTTACCCAAGCCAAAGCGGAGGATCGAAGACTTATTGGTAAATATTAAGACCGGGTTGCGCGATATAGACCTTTTATTCAATCTGGCTAAATATTATCTGCTTAGTTTGACGTTTCTAGCAGCGGTTTTTGTGATCTTCACGGCCTTCGAATTGTGGCGGTTCGCGGGCAGCATCGAGGGCGGTGTTTCGCTCCTTTTGAAGTATATCTTTTATTTGCTGCCGTTCATCTACCTGCAATTGGCTCCCTCGTCGGCAATGGTGGCGGTATTGGCTACCTATGTGATCAAATCCCGACAAAACGAGATCATTACTTGGACGGCAGCGGGTCAGAGCATCTATCGAATATTGCTGCCATGCATGATCGCCGCGTTTCTGTTGGGGATCTTCAATTACCAAGTGCAGGAACGGATAATGCCGCAGGCAAATCAACGGCAAGATGAACTGCGTACGCTTCTGCGCAGCCGCGGTTCGACCGCAGAACAGAATAACAAGCTATGGGTGGCGGATAGCCGACGCATATTCTCTTTCCGCCTAAACAAAGCCGCGTCTGATAACGCAAAACAGGTTCAGGATCTGCAGGTTTTCGAATTCGACAACGATAGTACTCGACTTAAAACAGTCTATCGGGCTCCTGCAGCCATTTGGGATCGGGACAAGATATTCTTTAATGAAGGGTATCAACGCTTCGACCTTTCACGAACCGACGTCCGCACCTCCTCGCTGGCCGGGGGGGAGCTGGATCAAGCGTCCAATCCGTTCCTTCAGGCCCGCAAAAAGCCGAGTCACCTTACCGGAGCTGAGATCCGTTTTCAAATTGATACGAGCGAGTCCGAAGTGGAACGCAGAGCGTTCGCGGTTGCCTTAGAAAAGAGATATGCGACGTTGGTGCTGCCTTTCGTTATCGCTCTTTTTACGGCTCCCTTCGCCTTATCTATTACGCGGCAGGGAAAGGCCGCAATGGCGGGATACGCCATCGGATTATGGCTTGCATTCATGGGTATCAGCGGTGCATTTGAGCAGCTTGGAACGAGCGGGGCACTACAGACCGGCGTTGCGGTTTGGGGACCGCTTATCTTTTTCGCAATGGTTGGGATATATTTGCTATCGCGCGTCCGGACCTAAAAAGAAAAAGGCTGCCATTTACGACAGCCCTTTTGATACAAATTATCTATCAGATTAGGTACCGGTTTCCCAACTCGACATATATTCGAGCATTTCCGGCGTAAGTTCGTCGATCTTTACACCCATCGCACGGAGCTTGAGGCTTGCGATCTCTTGATCGACCTCTGAGGGCAGAACATGTACGCCGGCAGCCAGCGAACCTTTATTCTTGACCAAATACTCTGCTGAAAGAGCTTGGTTCGCGAACGACATATCCATAACGCTGGCGGGGTGGCCTTCAGCTGCGGCAAGGTTGATCAGGCGGCCTTCGCCAAGCACGATCACGCTCTTGCCGTCATTTTTTACATATTCTTCTACAAACGGGCGACGAGTAACGGCCGGCTGCGACATATCGCGAAGAGCCTCGAGATTAAGCTCAAGATCAAAGTGGCCGCTGTTGCAGACGATCGCTCCATCTTTCATAACTTCGAAGTGCGGCTTGTCAATGACGTGGCGGTTGCCCGTGACGGTGACAAAGAAATCACCGATCTTGGCGGCTTCGCTCATCGGAAGCACACGGAATCCGTCCATTACAGCCTCAATGGCTTTGATCGGATCGATCTCAGTGACGACAACATTTGCACCCAGCCCGCGAGCCCGCATTGCAACGCCTTTACCGCACCAACCATAACCGACTGTGACGAGTGTTTTGCCGGCGAGCAAGATGTTCGTGGCTCGGATAACACCGTCCAGCGTTGATTGGCCGGTTCCATATCGATTATCGAAAAAATGTTTGGTTTGGGCGTCGTTCACGGCGATCGAAGGAAAAGTCAGGACGCCGGCATTGACCATTGCTTTCAACCGGACAATACCTGTCGTCGTTTCTTCCGTGGTGCCGATCAGGTTGCTGATCAGCTCCGGCTTTTCTTTGATCATGGTCGCGACCACGTCGGAGCCGTCGTCGATAATGAGATTTGGGTTGGTTTCAAGAGCCGCTTTAACATGGCTCACATACGTTTCCGTCGATTCGCCTTTGATCGCCATGACCGGAATACCCCAATCGGCCACCAAAGACGCGGCGACGTCGTCTTGGGTCGAAAGCGGATTTGAGGCGATTAGTAGCGATTCAGCTCCTCCGGCCTGTAGTGTGCGAGCAAGATTAGCGGTTTCGGTCGTTATATGAGCACAGGCGACGAGTTTTACGCCGGAGAGCGGTTTTTCTGCTTCGAAGCGTTCGCGAATAAGGCGAAGCACAGGCATTTCGCGGTCAGCCCATTCGATGCGTTGTTTGCCCTGCGGTGCAAGGTCGATATTCTTAATGTCGTATTGCATTGAAATTCCTTCTTTAGCCATAAAAATTTTATCTGATAGTTCTGTTAGTATAAAAAGTCCGTTCAATAGGGAAGCCACGAATGCCATAGCGGGGAACTCGGTCCCGTATCAGCTTTCGTGGCTTCAAGTCTTGATCTACTAAACGCCCGAAGCGGCGCTCAATGTTCCGAGCAGGGCATCGGCCTTGTCGGTCTTTTCCCAAGTGAAATTCTCGTTCGAGCGGCCGAAATGGCCAAAGCGAGCCGTTTCCTTAAAGATCGGGCGGCGCAGGTCCAAAGTTTTGATGATACCGGCCGGCGTTAATTCAAAGTTTTTGCGGATCGCTTCTGAAAGCTTCGTTTCATCGACTTTGCCCGTTCCATGCGTATCGACATAGACGGAAACCGGTTCGGCGACGCCGATGGCGTATGCCAACTGAACAGTACATTTTTCAGCCAATCCGGCAGCAACGATGTTCTTTGCAATATAGCGTGCCATGTAAGCGGCCGAGCGATCGACCTTTGTCGGATCCTTGCCGGAAAACGCTCCGCCGCCGTGCGGGGCATAGCCGCCGTACGTATCGACAATTATCTTACGTCCGGTCAGGCCGGCATCGCCCATCGGGCCGCCGATCTCGAATTTGCCCGTCGGATTAATGTGATATTTGGTATTTTCGTCAAGGAGTTCTTGCGGAAGCGTAGGCTTGATGACTTTTTCAAGCACATCAGTTCTGATCTGTTCGATCGGCACCTCACCGGTTTGTGTTGAAATGACAACAGCATCGATACGAACTGGTTTTCCGTCCTTATATTCTACCGTTACCTGTGATTTGCCATCGGGGCGGAGATAAGCGATCTCGCCGCTGCGACGTACGTCCGACAATTTTTTCGTCAGATCGTGGGCAAGTTGGATCGGCATCGGCATCAGCTCTTTGGTCTCGTTACAGGCGTAGCCGAACATCAGGCCTTGGTCGCCCGCACCGCCCGTATCAACGCCTTGTGCGATATGCGGCGATTGCGTACCTACGGCATCTACCACGCTGCAAGTATTGCTGTCGTATCCAAAGGTCGCATCGTTATAGCCGATCTCTTCGATGGTCTGACGAACGATCTCTTTATAGTTGATGGAGGCTTTGGTTGTGATTTCACCGGCAATGACCGCTAAACCCGTGGTGACAAGGGTTTCGCAGGCGACACGTCCTTCAGGATCCTGTTTCAGGATCGCATCGAGAACTGCGTCTGAGATCTGGTCAGCAATTTTGTCCGGGTGGCCTTCGGTGACCGATTCGGACGTGAATAAAAAATTTCCGTTACTCAATTATTTAAAACTCCTTACGAATTAGGTTGTTTTGTAAAAGGTTGATCTTATGTTTTTACAAACTTCCGATTTTACTCTGATATGTGCGGCGTGTCAAAGTAAAACACTTTCCGATGAGTAACCTGAGTGGGAACCGCTTCCGGAGAGGGCATTTTCGCACCGCGGTAAAATTTTGGCAAATCGATCTGTTGGTTGAAATGCGGCGGGGAATCAAACTGTAGCGGCTCGAACCACGACCATCGGGAGCGACTATCCAATATATCTCGTGCGTCTGATAATAAAGATTATGTTATGCCGGAGTAAGAATATTTGCAGTGTCAGATGGTCTGCGGTCAAACCTCTGTTGCGCCTGTCTTAATTGATTCGAACGCTTCTTTCAATGCTTTCAAAATACTGGTTCGGTTAACAACCTGCGTTTCCCCGAAAGCTAGTGTCAGCTTGAAATCTAATTCGCTCGAACTATAAGTGAATGTCGAATTCGCATCTGCAGAGGCCTTGGAGTCATTTTTTGACGTCGGAGCTTCCTTGGGTTTGGCTTCGGGCTTGACCTTTTTGACCGTAGAGCCGGATTCGAATCTCTCAAGGGCCTCATACATTCCGGCCTCGTCAAATTGACGTGCGATCTCCAACAGATTCGATTTGGAGTTAATGTTGGCCTTTAAGCACCTCGTTCGAATGTCCTTCGGGATGCCCGCAACGGTTAGGAGTTCCGTTACCGTCGAGCGGCTTTTGCTGATCTTTTTTGCGATGTCTTCATGTTTGTAATCAAATTTATCGGCCAATGCTCGCAACCCGTCCGCCTCTTCCCATATCGTAAGGTCCTTTCGCTGCAGATTTTCGATGAGAGCTATCTCGGCGATGCCTTTCTCGTCGAGGTCCATCTCGATGCATGGCACCTCGGTCAACCCTGCGAGTTTAGAAGCCTGCCACCGCCTTTCGCCGGCGATTATCATATAGGTCCCGTCCGAGATGGGCTTTACCAAAAGCGGCTCAAGAACGCCTTTTTCGCTTATCGAAGCTGAAAGTTCGGTCAGATCGCCGATCTCGCGGCGAGGTTGGTTCGGATTAGGAGCAATTCGGTCTATCTTGATACGTTTGCCGATAGAACGGCCGGCGGAGACCAATTCTTCCACGTAATGGGAGTCATGGCGCATTGAAACAGATGTTGGTAAGCCTCGTTTAGACACGTTTAAGCACCTCCTTAGATAAGCTCTGGTATTCTATTGCACCGGAAGACTTTGGAGCATATGCAAATATCGATTGCTTATGAGCCGGAGATTCTTCCAAACGAACGCTTCGTGTAATGACCGTTTTGAATGTTTTATCTCCGAAAACGTTCCGGATATGCGATTCCACATCTCTGGAAAGTGCCGTTCGGCGGTCGAACATGGTCACAAGAACACCCAACAGGCTAAGATCCGGATTTGGACGCGAACGCACTTTTTCTATGGTCTCTAGAAGGTCATCGGTGCCTTCTAATGCGAAATATGAGGATTGGATCGGGATTATAACATGATTTGCCGCCACCAAAGCGTTTACGGTTATCAAGCCGAGCGTTGGCGGCGTATCGATAAGAATTACGTCGTAATTCGACCTGACTGCATCGAGACGATCCCTTAATTTGAACGCAGCGTCAAAATCGCCGACCAATTTTGCTTCAAGTTTGGCAAGGTTGATACGCGCCGGAACTAGATCCAAGTTCTTAATTCCGGTCTCGTAAATGAAGTCACTGGCCGGTTTATCCGTTTCTGTAAAGAGTTCATAGGAGCCCGCATCGACCAAAGACGGATCGATGAACGACATTGAGCTATTGCTTTGCGGATCGAGATCTATCAGCAGAACACGTTTTTTTTGCAATGCACAGGCTGCTGCTAGGTTTATCGCGGTCGTTGTTTTACCAACCCCGCCTTTTTGATTGGCGATAACAATTATCATCGAGTTTTTAATTTTAAGCAGTGGTTTAATCAACGATCAGATCAGGCCAATCTTCGGGGCCGCCAACTTCGTCTTCTGCTTCCGGTTCGTTCGAGTCAGCTTCGGCCGGTGCAGACGAAAGGTCAAGCACGCTCTGCCTTACAAATATTGGACAATCAAGCCGCAGAGCCAACGCAATGGCATCTGACGGCCTTGCGTCCATGACCACGGCTCGCCCTTCTTGATCGGCCATTTCCAGTGACGCGTAAAAGGTGTTTTCAAGCAGATCGGTCACTATGACACGGGCTGAATTGAGTCCACACTCCAATATCAGATTTCGCAGTAGATCGTGGGTCATCGGTCGCTGCGGCACGACCTTTTCGATCTCCAAAGCTATTGCATTTGCCTCGAAAGCCCCGACCCAAATGGGCAATACGACCTCAGATTCAACACCCTTGAGTACCACGATCGGCGTATTTGTATTTGGATCGAGGATCAAAGCCCCGATACGAACTTCTATTAAATCGTTTTCCACCTAGCTGACGACCTCGCCGAACAATGAATTTGGTTTGACCTCAGTAATTTTAACATTAACAGTTTTACCAAGCATAGTTTCGGTACCAAGAAAATTGACGACCTTGTGACAGGTTGAATGCCCGGTCAAATGTTCGCTGCTCCGCGTCGAGGTCCTCTCGACCAAAACATCAAGTGTTTTATCAAGATAACGCTGCAATACGTTCATTTGAGATGCTTTGTGTGCCGATTCCAGATGTAGGTAGCGATGCGTCTTTTCCTCCGGCGAAACATCGTCCTTCATTTCATACGCCGGAGTTCCGGGCCGCGGAGAATATTTGAATATATAGGCCGCATCGTAAGCGCAGTATTCGACGAGGCGAGCGGTTTCTTCGAAATCCTTTTCCGTTTCACCGGGAAACCCAACTATAATGTCTGTCGTCAAAGCGATGTCTCGGGGCGAAGCTTTGAGCAGATCGATCTTTTTCTTGTAACTTTCAATGCTATGGCCGCGCTTCATTAATTTCAGTATCCGGTCACTGCCCGATTGCACTGGCAAATGGACCCAATTACAGAGGTTATCGTGGTCATTAATGGCATCGACTATGTCGGCGTGAAAATCCCGCGGAAACGAAGTATTGAACTTGACCCGCTCTATGCCCGTCGCCGCAACGGCTCGCAAAAGTTTTGAAAAAGGCGTTTTCCCTGCGAAACCTTCCAGCCCGGAATCTGTGAGCGGCCGATAGCTGTTGACATTTTGACCGATCAAATGCACCTCTTTGACGCCCTGTCGCCGCAGTTCGAGCACGGACCGGATGATCTCAGATGCCGGCAGGCTCACTTCCCGTCCGCGCGAAAAAGGTACGATGCAATATGTACAGAATTTATTACAGCCTTCGATGATCGGCACAAAGGAGATATAGGGAGAATGCCGCTGCGGTTCGGCTACATTCCAGTCGTAATCCTTCTCACGTTCGCCGAGGTCATAAACGAATTCGTCGCCGTTCAAAACTTTTTTGATCGCATCGGATACGCGGCCAACGGCCTTTGTGCCAATGATAAGATCAACTCCCTTGATCTTATTGAAAAGTGTTTCGCCTTCAAGTTGGGCTACACATCCCATCACGCCGACTACGGGTTTTTCCCTTTCTGCCGAGCGAATGCGTCCGACCCTGGCATATAACTTGTGTTCGGCCTTTTCCCGCACGGAACAAGTGTTTAGAAGGATGATATCGGCGTCCTTTTCGTCGGCCGTTATCTCAAAACCGTTCAATGCCAGCGAACTCGCTACTCTTTCTGAATCGGAAACGTTCATCTGACATCCGAACGTTTCCAGAAACACCTTTTTCATATTAAAATTGCAGAAAATGGATAAACCGATCTTCAAGCCGAGGGATTTTGTACATCTGCATCTGCATACCGATTATAGCCTTTTGCAGAGCACAATCCAACTCAAGTCGTTGTCAAAAAAGCTGGGCGAATTCGAGATGCAGGCCTGTGCGATCACGGACTACGGCAACATGTACGGTGCTGTATCTTTCTACAACGAGCTAAAATATGCGGGCATCCGGCCCATCCTCGGTTATCATGCATACGTGGCAAGCGGGTCGATGCTTGATAAAGCCTCGGCGGTCAGTTCCGGCGAGCGTCCCTATTACGATCTGGTTCTACTGGCCAAAAATTTTACCGGGTATAATAATCTGGTCTATTTGGCATCTAAAGCATTTACTGAGGGTTTTCATTATAAACCAAGGATAGATCTGGAGTTATTGGCTGCTCACAGCAGCGATATAATTGCTCTTTCCGGCGGCCGCAATGGTTCAATTTCACACTATCTCAGACAGGGTGAAAAAGATAAAGCACTTCAGGCAACCCTACAACTTCGGGACATTTTCGGCAAGGAAAATTTTTATCTCGAGATATTTGATCATGGCGTAGGCTCCGATGGCGAACACAACGCCGAAATGGCGCAGATCTCAAAGCAGACCGGCATTCCTTTGGTCGCCGCAAATGCGGTCCACTATCTTAACAGCGACGATGTTAAGGCTCACGAGATATTGCTTTGCATCGGTGATGGGCGTCCGTTCAGTGAGGGGCGGCTTTCAATGCCGTCAGACAAACATTACTTGCGTTCGGCTGATGAGATGTGGGAGATCTTCGGTTCTACCTATCCGGAAGCTCTTGAAAATACAGTCAAGATCGCAGAACAATGTCTGGTGAAACTGCCGATAGGCGAAGAATTGACGCTTCCTAAATATCCTATCCCGCCGGAATCCGGTTGTGAAACATTGGTCGAATATTTTGAAAAAATGGCCTGGGATGGGTTGGAGCACCGGAAGGAAACGGTGCTTTCCGGAATGCAGGCGGCGGGAATGCTTCGTTATTCTTACGATGAATATGCCAAGCGTCTCGAACTTGAGATGCAGATCATTGAGAAAATGGGCTACGAAGGCTATTTTCTGATCGTTTGGGATTTCATCAAGTACGCTATTGATAAAGATATTCCGGTTGGGCCGGGCCGCGGATCGGCAGCCGGGTCGCTGGTAGCATATTGTCTCGGCATCACCGGCATCGACCCGCTTCAATACGACCTGCTTTTCGAACGCTTTCTTAATCCGGAACGTGTCTCCATGCCCGATATAGATATCGATTTCTGTATCCGAGGTCGCGGCGATGTCATTAATCATGTCAGCAATGTTTACGGGCGTGAATCTGTTTGCCAGATCATCACTTTCGGAACGATGGCTTCCAAAGCGGCGATTAAGGACGTCGGCCGAGCTTTGAACATTCCTTACGGGGACGTCGAAAAGATAGCTAAACTTATCCCGCCGCCCGTTCGCGGCAGAAATGTCAGTATTTCCCAGGCTTTAGAACAGGTTCCGGAGTTAAAAGCCGCGCATTCTTCCGATCCGAAGATCAAAGACCTTATTGATCTGGCCCTCCGTTTAGAAGGGTGTTCTCGCCATTCGTCCGTGCACGCCGCCGGGGTTGTGATCTCGCCAAAGCCGCTGCACGAGATAGTACCGGTAGCAATGTCATCCAAGAATGAATTGACGAGCCAATATTCCATGACCGATCTCGAAAAGGTCGGCATGTTGAAGATGGACTTTTTGGCTTTGACAACGCTTACCATCATCAATGATTGCCTCGAATCCATTCGGGATAAGAAAGGAATTGAGATCGATTGGAGCACGATACCGCTAAACGATGAAAAGACCATGGAACTTTTCGGCGAAGGCCGGACAGACGCCGTCTTTCAATTCGAATCCTCCGGTATGCAGGATATTTGCCGGCGGTTGAAGCCCAAGGAACTCGAGGATCTTTCGGCACTGAACGCTCTGTATCGCCCCGGTCCGATCGACGGCGGGATGATCGAAGACTTCATTCAGCGGCATCGGGGCGAGAAGAAAGTGCGGTATTTGGTCCCGGAGATGGAAGAGATCCTTAATAACACCTACGGTGTGCTTGTGTATCAGGAACAGATCATGCAGTTGGCTCAAAAGCTCGCCGGTTATACGCTTGGCGAAGCCGATATGATGCGTCGGGCGATGGGCAAAAAGAAACGCGAGGACATGGCCAAAGAGCAGGTCAAATTTGTCAGCGGAGCGGTTGAGAATAGGATCGACCGGACAAAGGCAGAAGAGATCTTTCACCTGATGGCCCAATTTGCCGATTACGGATTTAACCGAAGTCACAGTATCGCGTATGCATACTTAGCTTTTCAGACCGGCTATTTGAAATCTCATTTCCCCGCGTATTTCATTTCTGCTGTTCTTTCGCACGAAGCCGATGACAGCGCGAAGGTCTATAAATACTCAACGGAATTGAAGGCGATGGGGCTAAATTTGCTGCCGCCGGATGTTAATGAGAGCGGCGACAGCTTTACGCCCGCCGATGATTCGGTTCGCTTCGGACTCAACGCTATAAAAGGAATTGGCGGAACCACAGTCAGGGCCGTTGTCGAGGCACGACGTGCCGGAAGGTTCACTTCCCTTTACGATTTTGCTTCTCGAATAGATCAAGGAGCGATTGGTAAACGCGGCCTTGAAAGCCTTATCTCGGCCGGAGCGTTCGATTCTTTGAAACCTGAAACTGTTTCGATCAATTCTTGGCGCGCAAAGCTTTTTGCAGGGATCGATGGAGCATTGGCTTTTGCTCAGAAGAGCTGGAATGATTCGCAAAACGGACAGACCGACCTTTTTGGCGGGGGAGCAGAAACCACTTCGGATGAAAGCTTGCCCGATGTTGAGCCGTGGTCTCAAGCTCATATATCTCTGATGGAAAGATCCGCGGTCGGTTTCTATCTCTCCGTTCATCCTTTGGACGATTTTGTGAGCGTCCTGTCGCGGCTTAAGATCAAAAATATTGGTGATTATGAAGAGATCGCCGCCGGGGACCAATTGACCATCGCGGGAATAATCTCCGGATTGCAGGTGAAATATAGTAAAAAAGGCAATCGTTTTGGTATTTTTCGGTTGGAAGATCAATCTACCGGAGTTAAATGTCTGATCTGGGCAGAAGCTTATGGGAAATTTGCCGAGAAGTTGAAAAATGACGAGCTTGTCATAGTCGAAGGCCGAGTCGAGGCGAACGAGGGCAACGAAATTACATTCATCGTCAGTGGTGTGCGGTCGTTGGTAGAGGCACAGTCGCGTTCGGCCAGGGAACTTTTCATACAACTCCCCTCAGAAGGCGTTGACGAAAACTATTTATATGACCTTTTGACCATTTTTGGTAAAAATCAGGGCCAATGTGGTGTCGTCCTCAATTTGCCGCTCGGCGGTGTTGATGTAAAAATGGATACTCAAGGAATTCGCGTCGCCGGTTCAAGAATGCTGGAAGCTGATCTTAGAGCAAAAGGATGCGTGATCGAATGGATCAATTAGAAAAAATGTATGGCAAATGAAACAGCCAAAACGGCTTTTGAACGTGTGCAGACCGCTCGCAATCCGGATCGTCCGTATGCTCTGGATCTCTTTTCGAGCGTCTTTACGGACTTTACCGAGGTCCACGGGGATCGGCGCTATGCAGACGACCCGGCAATGGTTTGCGGTTTTGCAAGACTGGATGGGAAAGAGGTCGTCGTTATCGGCGAACAGAAAGGCCGCGACCTGAACCAACGCCAGTTTCGAAATTTCGGGATGCCAAAACCCGAAGGCTATCGTAAAGCCTTGCGTGTTATGAAATTGGCGGAAAAATTCAACCGGCCGATAATATCTTTTGTGGATACGCCGGGGGCTTATCCCGGCATTGATGCCGAAGAGCGCGGCCAAGCCGAAGCGATCGCTTTCAACTTAAGGGAAATGGCCGGGCTGCGGGTGCCCATCATCATCGTTATATTGGGCGAAGGCGGTTCCGGTGGGGCGTTGGCGATCGGAGTCGGTGATCGGGTGTTGATGATGGAAAATGCCGTATATTCGGTCATCACACCGGAGGGGTGTGCCGCTATTTTGTGGAAGGATTCGACCAAGGCAGACCTTGCGGCTGATGCTTTGCGTCTAACCGCGGGCGACCTTAAAAAGTTTGGCTTGATCGATGAGGTAATAGCTGAGCCGGAATTGTGGAGCGTCGCTGATGGCGAAGAAGCCGCAGAATTTACGGGCATTGCGGATCATTTGCGCGAGAGGCTGGTAAAAAATCTTCGGCAGATCGAGAGGACCGAGCCAGAGACCCTTGTAAAAGACAGATTTCAAAAGTTCCGCAAAATGGGAGCGTGGCAATGATCCGCTTTCGACGCCCTCGATAAAAAGTTAAAAGCCGTTGTCCAATAGAACAGCGGCTTTTTATTTGGTTTGATCCTTGTCTAAAAGGGTATATCATCATCTGCGGACGCCGGCGGAGCAAAATCGCTCGCCGAAGCGGACGAACCGCCCGAGGAAGATCCGCTGTTCGCCGGACCAGCGTAGTCCGGCATACCGCCGCCCGTGCTTTCACCGTGATATTCTTCGTCTCGAGCCCCGCTCAAAAATTGCATTTCAGACGCTGTGACGTCCAAGGTAAAACGGTTATTCCCGTCCTTGTCCTTCCATTCTTCAAGCTTTAGACGGCCCTCAATATAGACCTGGCGACCCTTTGCAAGATATTTCGCGGCATTTTCCGCCTGCTGTCCCCAAAGAGTGACTCGAAACCATGTGGTTATATCCTGAAATTCGCCCGAGCGGTCGCGGCGTTTTTCGTTCGTCGCTATCGAGAAATTGCATACTGCAGTTCCCTGCGGCGTATAGCGAAGTTCGGGGTCGCGGCCCAAATTTCCGATAAGTGTAACTTTATTGAATGACATTTAAATGCTGGATTCTCCTTAGAACTAACTATGGCTGTAAACTTTTCGGATATTACATTCATCAAGTAAATGCGTCAAGTGCTAGAATAATCTTTAAGCCAACGAAATTTTTTGTGCGTACTTTCTTAACTATTTCTCAACTGCTGCTGGCAGCCCTCGCTCTTTTGGCTAGCGGCTCGATCCATCGGCCAATATTTGCCCAAAATAAGGAAAAGAAACCGGATTCGGGTTCTTCGGCTCTTAAACCGTGTTCCTCTATCGAATTGGAAGCCCCGATCGCGTCATATTCTGCGTCCGATAACGACAAAATAGTTGTGATGACAGAAAACGGGATCGTACAGGGGTTGGAAATGGCGACGGGACAAATTCTATGGAAGAGCGAATTGGGCGGACTGCCCGCTGCCCCCATCGCGTCCGGTTCAAGCGCTGTCTATGTAATTACTAATTCAAGGGGAGCGGCGGAAAATGACCCGTCCGCATCTACACTCCGCTCGTTAAGCAAACAAACGGGTGTTACAAATTGGATCGCGAAATTGCCGCCTTCGGACAATTTTTCGCTGGGTATCGTTAAAAATTCAATATTTGCCGTATCTGCTCAAGGCGACGTTTCCGCGTTTATTGCTGACAGCGGCGAACAGCAATGGGTCAATAAGCTTGGCTCCGAGCCAAGTTCGGCGTCGATTTTTTCGCCTGATGGGGTCGTGATACCGCTCAAAGGAAATATCGCGGTGACGCTCGATGCCGAGGGCAAGCAGACCGCCAGGCTAGTTGCCGGTGCGGCGATCACGTCTCTGCATCGCCCCGAAACCGGAAAGCTCTTTATTGGCGACGAACGCGGAAACTTGACATTGTTCGACCCGACGTCCGGGGCCGTAGTATGGAAGTTCAAGAGCGGCGGAGCCATTTCTTATATTACGGATACAAAAAATGGGGTGCTCGCCGGTTCTTATGATAATTTTCTTTATTCGATCTGGGGCTACAATGGCGATGTTGTTTGGAAACGCAGAATGCCGGGCCGTATTGTCGAAGGAGTAAGCGAAAATGGTAGTTCGATAGCTTTGCTCGTGTATGGCGAAAGATCGATATTTTTGCTGGAACCGAAGAAAGGCCGGATCCTCGCTCGTTCAGAACTCGCCGAGCGCAATTTTCTCCGCCAAACACCGATCATGAGCGGCACCGACATTATTTTTGTCAACGGTTCTTCGGTTTTGATCTACACTATGGATAAGTGTGCCGTAAATAATACGAGCGGCTCCTAAAAGCCGCTCTTACAATATTTACAAAGGATACTTAATGTGTTTGGTGATAATCAGTGAGCATCGAATGGATCTCATCTTTTACCAAAAGTTTCTTCTTTTTGAGGGTGTGTTCTTCTAGCTGTTCGTCATCGCTTGGATAGTTCAGGTTGGCCAATTCTGATAATCTTTGTTCGTAATTCTGGTGTTGATGCACCAATTCGCGAAAAGCCGGGTTTGTCTTGATCAATTCGTCACGTGCGTGATCAGAAGTTGAAAGGTCCATAAGCATTTTCTTCCTCACTTTCAAAGTTTTTCCACCGCAGATCGGATAAAGATGATTTGTCGGCGTAAGTAAAATCTTAACGTAACTAGCCTCCACATTCAAGCATTTTGCGAAGTTTTCCGTCACAAAGCTTTAACATCGACCAGCTCCATCAAGATGCCGTCTTCCGCCGGATGGCTGTAAAAACCTGGCCTTGTGGCTGTATCGACGAACCCGTGTTTGCGGTAAAATCTTATTGCCTTTAGGTTCGAGATCCTGACGTCAAGCCATAGCGACGAAACCTCTGCTTTTGCACATCGCGCCAAAAACTGCCGAAGCAGGTAGCTGCCCAAAGCCCTTCTCTGCTGATCTTCGACGACACCTATATTGTATATTTCGGCGTCCTTGCTTGCCTCGGTATTTCCCGGAACAATGCGTCCCACGATAAATCCGACCACCAATTCTTCCGCATTTGCCATTACCAGGGAGATCGAATCGTTCCGGCTTGCCTCATCGATATAGTCGGCCCTGGACCAATAGCTAAGTCCGAGATCGCCGGCAATATCTATCACCGCGGCGATGTCGTCGGGCCTCATTTTGCGGCATTTGAATTCTTTCACGTGTTTGATGGCACGGCAGCCTGATATCGACTGTGCTGAACGTAGATCGGCCCCGACTCCTTTTCCGCCGCGGTCATTGCGTACATCGCTATAGTCGATGCCAGGTCGCGACCTGTTCCAACGATCTCATAATCGGCTAATTCGGCAGCGAAACTGGCCGCCAGGGTCGGATAGATGAGGATCTTTTGTCCTTTGGATAAGTGTTCGGCTGCAATGTCCGGGATCTTATCTGCGTCGTCCGCCGCCGGACTTCCCGCTATCCCTGCTTCGAAGAGCTGCCAACACGCATCGTTCTTTCCCATCGGCACCACGACCATTGAGGTTTCACCGGCTCCGAACGTTGCATAGATCGAATCCATTACAGAAACGGAACACAATCGACACCCAATAGCCATGCTCAATCCCATTGCGGTAGCCATTCCAATGCGGATACCGGTAAAACTTCCCGGTCCGGCCGAGACGACGATCGACCCGATGGCCCCCATTTCTACGGAAGCCGAATTCAGCACGTTCGCGATCGATGTTAACAGGTCTTCGGCCCTTGAAGCCGCGCTGTCGGCGGCCAACGCAGCCAATGTGACCTTGTCGTCTAAAATGGCGACGCTACCGCCTTTGATCGCCGATTCGATCGCCAGTGTTATCATTTCTGTTTTTTCTGAGACCATTAAAGATTATGCGGATCGGATTTGTATAAAAGACCCTTTGAAATGATGGGGAAATGCGGCGAAATATACTGCGGATCTGCAGCGGCAACCGCATTGAACCATCAAACCTCGCCTCGGCCTCGACAGTCGATTGTATCGCATTTGGCGGGATGCGCTTAATGATCTGGCGCCACAATTCTCCCGGGTCGTTGAGGCTCAGATGCAGAGCTCCGAGTTTCACACCGCTTTTCCACTCTTTTTCTAATGTTTTGATGACCCAATTGGGAATGATCTCTGCAGATGCGTCAAAGGGCAAACGCGTGGTGTCCAGATCAAGGTATTTTGCCGCCAGGGCGATCGAAATTTTCAGCCACTCTGTTCTGACCGGCCCGGCAGGGTCAAAAAACTTTTGCCAATCGAAATTAGGCGAGCGGTTATTTACGCCGTAATAGATATCCCAAAGTCTTTCCCGATCGTTCCCGCCATCCGCGAGCCAATGTATGCAAACGCACCGCAGGTTGTCCTCATCCGAAAGCACACGCACGGCGGTGCCATTCATATCGATCAATTTCGACCGTTCGAAAAGATCCTCCCACGTGGAAAGGTCCAGCTTTCGAAGCCCCGAATGCATATCTACTACGGTCGATCTAAGATCGGCATGCGTTATGCAATTTTTAAGGTTGTCGTAGTCTTTGGATGCGACCGCAATATCAACATCGGTTGAATATCTGTGTCGCCCGGCAGGGTAAAAGCGTCCTATCGCCCAGCCTTTTAACAGGACGGGTTCAATGGCCGCAGACCTGACGATCGAAAAAACTGTCTCGATGTCGTTCTGCTGCTTTTTTGCTTGGATTATATGCCAGTATTCGTCGTTGTTTCGATGCATACAAAAGCAGCGCCGTAGGCACTGCTTTTATCATATGCATAAATCATTGCAAATACTAATCGGGTATGATCTGACAACGGCCACTTTCGCAGTTTGTGCCGCAGCCGGGCCTGTCCTGGCACGAGGGTGATGGGCCCTCGCCGATACATGAGCACGATGTAGCAGCCAAAGCGCTGGTCGGTGCGGCAAGTGATGCCACTATTGGCAAGGCGATCGCCGCGGCGAAGCCCGCTTTTCTTATCGCGTCACGCCGGTTCATTGAACCGGGCCGCTGGACATTTGCGTTTTCGAGCAGGTCGATATCCTTAAGCTGATCGATCGCCAGCCAAACTATCTCCTCATTGACCGGCAATCCTTTAACCGCCGTCAGCGAACTGGCAATATCACCGGCAGACCGGCGTCCGTCGCAATGGAGCCAAACTTCGGCTGCTGTGCTGTTAAGGCAATGAGCCTTATTATTCTTCAGGTCATAGACCAAAACTTCATCTGGAACATCTTGGACCACAAGGTCCCTGTTTCTGGCAATCGGAAACGGCAGGGGTTTCATCCGTTCTCCTCCACTAAATTTAATTTGGGAATCTTCAGTTTACCTTAAAGTTCTAATAAGTAAAAGTTTTCAAAAAGAAAAAATATAAACCCGCCGTAACCCCGATCGGTTGCAGCGGGCTCATTAGTAATATTCCTTGATCAGATCACACAACGCCCGATACCGGTGTCGCAGAATGACCCGCAGGCTCCTGCACAAACACCGGAGGGTTGGGAACTACACGCGCAAGAAGTGCTCGCCAGAGCACTGGTCGGGGCAGCCAACGAAGCGACGATCGGCAAACCGATAACAGCGGCAAGGCCTACTTTTTTGATGACGTCTCGTCGGCTTTGGCCGCCAAATTTCGGTTGGATCTTGTTTTCCAGCAGATCTATATCGTTAAGCTGATCGATCGCCAGCCACACCAGATCTTCTGAAACTTTTCCGCCGGCTTGAGTGCTGACCAGTTCGGCGATCTGAGATGCTGATCTCGTACCGTCGCAATTCTGCCAAACCATAGCGGCCGTTTTGTTCAGGCAATGGGCTTTATTTGTGTTCAGGTCAAAGACCAAAACTTCATTCGGAACCTCTTGAACTACGAGGTCCAACTTGCGGGCAGTGGGAAATTGTGAGTTATTCATGTTCTCCTCCAAGCTATGCTAGGGCTAAGCTATATTAGCAGTATTACAATTATTGTCAATTAAATTTAATATCGCACGAGCAGCAATGCTCGCATCGTTTCGCGAACTTCTCGCGATTATCGCACCATCGAGCATATTTTTCAATGCTTTCATAGCGAATTCCGTGTTGCGGCTAACAGAGATCGCATGGGGTAAAACTTCAAGCATTCCCTGCCCTATCGACAACATCTCCGGCCGCCAAACGGCATCGGGTTCAAAGGACGTTAGCACGACGGCTCCGACCGTTACCGGCACACTGCCGATCGCGGCTCCGAGATCAGCAGCTCGAACATCCGTTTGTTCATATTCGCTCTTGATCCCTCTAACCGCCAGATCCCTGGGAAATGGGTGGCAATGCCCGTCCGGGTCGATCACCGCATATTCGTCCGAATAATAGACGGCACCAAGCTTTATCAATTCGGATACGAGGGTCGTTTTGCCGCTGTGGCTAAAACCGGGTATTACGACCGCCTTTCCCTTCCATTCGACAACACCCGCATGAATAAAGACCTTTTCAACTGTATATTCCGCGATCTCCATCCGCAGATGACTCTCGAAATACATCAAAATGTGCTCGAGAACTTCCATCGACCCCGGTGGCCGTTCGTTCTCAAAATACGAAAAGCGGCCATTCTGTTCACAAAGTCCGAAAAAATGGGCAGGTTCTTCGTTGAGTTCAACGATCCTAAACCGTTCGCCGTAAGCTTTCCGGACCCGTTCCAGCATTGCGCGCAGCAGGACGTCGCTGTCTGCAGCAATACGGACCTTTACGCCGTACGCCTCTATATCAAAGAACTTTGATAGATCTTCTTTCTGTATTCCGCTTTCCAAAACTTCTTAGGGTCAGACAATGAAGTGTTTAACACTATCAATTTTACTGCTTTAGGTCAACACCGCTGTAAAAGTATCCGAATATCACCAGATAGACCGCCGCTGCCGCCGCGATCATCGCGGTCGCGAACCAATAGAACGGGTCGAACAGAGCCAGCACTGCCCCCGCTACAACTAGTGACGCCAGCACGCCGTAGGTTTTGCTTACCGCCGCATGCGAACGGCCGGCGACGACCATTCTTTGGTAAATGTGGCTGCGGTGAGCCGTCCACACCTTTTCGCCGCGAAAAGCTCGCCGGATAAGAGTAAGAACAGTATCGAAAACGAATAGCCAGACAAAAGCGGCTGCCAACCATGGGGATGACCTTTCGATGGCGGGCACCTTCAGTGTTAAAAGCGGAAGTAGGGCGAATGTGTATCCTAGAAATGCACTTCCGATGTCGCCCATAAATATCTTCGCAGGCTGCCAGTTATGTATCAGAAAGCCCAAGCACGCCGCTCCGACAGCCGCAGAATAAAAGGTCAGATCATTTGCTCCACCAATGGCACCGGCGAGTGCCCACCCGGCTGCGGCTACAACCCCTTGAATTCCGGCAATGCCGTCAATGCCGTCCATGAAATTATAGGCATTGATCATCCACACTATCCAAAGAACGGTCAGCACAGTTCCCGCATGGCCCAGGACAACCTGGCCGGTGCCGAAAGGCGAGTAGACCACTTCCCACGATCCCATTTGCCAAATCGCGAGGACCGCCGCTGCCAAATGTACTGCAAATCTGATCGGCGTCGGGACAGAATAAACATCATCGAGCCAGCTGACCATGGCGATCAAAAAGGAGCCGACGAAATAGGCCCATATAAAAGGAAAGTGAAACAGCACCGAGCCTGCGCCATACGCAGCCATGCAAACCGCAAATATGACCGCCCCTCCACCACGGGGGGTTGGAGTGGAATGCGAACTCCTTTCATTTGGGTGGTCCAAAAGTTCTCTATGCAAAAGCCAGCGACGCATCATTTCAACGCCCGCATATGTGAGGGCTAATGCAAGAATTGATATTGCAAACGCGGCATGCATTTTATTTCAAAGCCTCCGCATATCTGTTTGCCCTGTCCGATAGCGTATATCGTTCGTCAACTGCGACGCGGGCACGGTTTCCCATCATTGCTATGTCCTGGTGAGACAGTCTCAGAATGGCCCGAACTGTCGCAATTAGAGCGTTTAGGTCGCCCGACCTAACGTGCCAACCGATGTTTTCCTCATCGATCATCAATGCCAGCTCCGAACCCGGATCGGTCATTGCGAGTATCGGGCGTCCGGTGGCCATTACATTAGCGGCGCGGCTCGGGACAGAAACCCCGAACATATCGCTGACCGTCGTGATAAGAGCAACGTCGCAAGCGTTCAATAGCGAATTAAGCCTTTCCGCGGGCTGTCGCGGCATTAAGGTCACATTCGGCAAGGGTTCATTTTCAAGGGCGGAATCCAGCCATTTTCTCCGCGCTCCGCTTCCGGCGAAAATAAAATGTACATTCTCGTTCTGCAATTCCTTTGCCGCCTTAAAAAGACTTTCCAGATCGTGTGTAGTGCCCATATTGCCTGAGTAAAGAAATACAATTTTATCGGCAACACCGAGTTCTTTCAGGATCTCGTTACTTTCGCGCGGTTCGGGAGTAATCTTATCTGCGTCAGCCCAGATCGGCACGACGCTGACCGGTATACCGAGACCGGCAGACTTTCGCTCCGCCAGGATCTTCATATCGCGGCCGATAACAATGATCCGGTTGGCGTGTTTGTAGAGCCAGCGGTTGAAATATTCGATTAGGGCGTTAATTTTGGAGCTGCGCGAGATCTTTCCGGCCGCCACCAGAACCTCCGGATATTGGTCATGAATAAGGAGCTTATAGATACTGCCTTTCATCAGAGCGGCGAGGGCAGCTACGAACGGCATCGTCGGCGGTGTTGTTACTACCATCACGCGGTCACCTTTTTGAAATTTGAATAGAGCTTTCCAGAAGATGAAAAAGCCGAGCGTGATCATGTTAACAGCACGAAACGGCAGTATGTTTTTGTCAAACGTTGTGCCGGAGCACCGAAAGATCTCTACCCCGTTGTGTACCTCATATTTCGGTGCACGAGTACCCCGCTTGGCATAGGTTGGCTGTCCGCAAAGGATCTTCACATCAAAACGGTCGGCGATCGATTCGGCGATCTGCGTCATTTGAAGCCCCGTCGACGTATCTTCCGGATAATATAGTTCCGACACTATAAAAAGCCTTTGTTTATCCTGTTTGGAATTCATTGTTCGTTAGGCTTTTGCTCCCAATACGGCGTGGACGGATTCCATGACGTCGGTAACCGTGACGTGGTCGATGCACGGCTTAGGGGCATCAGGCGGCAGCTTGGTATATATACAGTTCCACTCACACCCGAAACATTCCATTTTATGCACCACCGTCGCTTGCGGAGCCAAATACGCCTGCAGATCGGACGGGTACGGCAGAAACCTTTCCGTATGTGCACCGGAACAAACGATGACCGCAGGAGCCTTTACTGCGGTCGCAATATGGGCGGCGCTTGTATCATTGGTAATGACCAGCCGCGAATGTCTCATCAGGTCGGCAAGTTCTGTTAATGAAAGTTTTCCGACCGTATCGCGGATCGGCGTCTTAGAAAGCGCCCGAAATTGTTCGCTTAAAAATTCCTCGCCCGGGCCGCCCGCAAGCACCAATTCTAGATCGTAGGCTTTGCTTAAACTTTCTGCGACCTCGGCGAACCTTTCTATCGGCCATCTTTTCGAAGCAAACTGTGCACCAACAAAGATGACCGCGAAATCTTTCGCCGGCCTCGCAATGTCTCTATTGGGAAGCGGCAGATAGGGCGGGACGGCCCCCACATCAACGCCCCACGCCGCCTTCGCAAACGACCTGTCTGTTATCGATGCATGACGGGTTGCGGCATCCGCTTCGACCGGAATCAGCTTGCTGTACCAACTGTCGCATATCAATTGCATTAAAGGCAGCATGCGGTTTCCAATTCCGCTGCTGCCAATAATCGATGTTGCACGGGTGCACCTGCCAACCGAATCCGCCCACAAAAAATCACGGCTGATTGTCGGATTAATAAAAATGTCGGCGTCCAAATTACGAACTGCTTTCATTGAGCGGTAACGATAAACAGGGTCGGTCGCCAGGCGGTTACGGTTCAGATATATCTTTTCATCAAACAATGAGAAGTGGTCGGCTACACCTTTTGCCCCGCTTCCGGCGACAAGAACTTTGCGAAAGCTGTCCGACGGAAAGGCTTTTTCGATAGCTTCGAAAACAGTCGTCCAAATGACCAGATCGCCGATACCGTCCAACCTACAAAAAACAACGGTCTTTTTTACAGTATCCGCAGACGTTTTCCGCCCTCCGCTCATCGCCAGCAGATCAATGAGATTTAGCAGCACGATCCAAGATATGAATCGCGCCCAATAAGAGTTCTTGACCAAATTGGAAAAACGTTTACGGATGGACATTTTGCCGAAAACTATTGCTCAGAGACCGAATATGTTCGCTCCGCCGAATCGATGGCCTTTTGGAGTTGGCGTGCATCGATCGCGGTGGTGCCAACTTGGCTGACGACGACGCCCGCGGCCATATTAGCGAGCCGGGCCGAATCTTGATAGCCGAAACCGGCCGCGAGCGAAACCGCCATCGCGGCGATCACCGTATCGCCCGCACCCGTTACATCATAGACCTGGCGCGCGGTCGTAGGTAAATGAAGCCACTCTCCACCGTTTTCGACCAGGCTCATCCCCTCTTCTCCGCGGGTTATCAAAACCGCCGAACAATCCAATTCTCCCAGCAAACGATTTCCCGAATTTTCGATCAGTTCAGGATCGCATGTTTCCAACCCACAGGCCTCGGCCGCTTCGCGCTTGTTGGGTGTAATAATAGAAGCCCGGCTGTATTTCAGATAGTTCTTCCCCTTTGGGTCAACTAAGATCTTTTTTCCACTCCGTTCGGCAGATCCGATCAGCATCGAAAGAATTTTGTCGGTCAAGAAACCCTTTGCATAATCCGATATAACGATCGCGTCCGCAGCGTCGATCAAAGGTTCCAATTTACTGATCGCCATGATCTCGGCATCGTGGGCAAGCGGATCGGTCAGCTCATGATCTACGCGAACAACTTGCTGTCCATGGGCGACGATGCGTGATTTAACGGTCGTCGGCCGGCCGGAGACGGTTAGCAAGGTTGAATCATCAACATTGGAGCTCCGCAAGACGCGCCGCAGCTCATCAGCATCAATATCGTCACCAACGATACCTACCAATATCGGCTTTGCCCCGAGACTGGCAATATTCGCAGCAACATTTGCGGCACCTCCGGCGGCGGCCGACGTTTCCTTCAGCCGTACTACCGGCACAGGGGCTTCCGGGGAAACCCTCTCGACCGTTCCCCACATATAGCGGTCAAGCATGATATCGCCGACCACCATTACCTTTACGTTTTTATATTTGGTCAGAACGTCCACTTAATTTTGATCACCTGTAAATTCCGCATCGATCATTTCACACCAGATATGGGCGACCGCTATGTGGGCTTCTTGAATTCGTGCGGTTCGTTCTGAGGGCGACATAAAACAAGCGTCTGAAAGCGAAGAAAGCTTTTTGCCTTTTGCTCCGGTCATGCCGACGACGCGACAACCTTTCCGGCGAGCTTCCATGATAGCGGCGATGACATTCGGCGAATTGCCGCTCGTGCTGATAGCGATCAAACAATCGCCCTCAGCCGCGAGGGCCTCGACCTGTCGGGCGAAGATCCGTTCAAAATCGTAGTCATTCGCCAAAGCTGTCAATGCGGATGTGTCGGTGGTCAAAGCGATCGCCGGCAATGCCCGACGTTCCGTTTCGTAGCGGCCTACGAATTCTGCAGCGATATGCTGAGCGTCAGCCGCGCTGCCGCCGTTGCCGCAGATGAGAAGTTTTTTTCCCGCCTTGAGCGTATCGACAAAAATTTCGGCACATTCCCTGATCGCGTCCAGATGATTCGCAAGGATCTCTTCGAAAACCGCTATATGTTGGCGGAGAGATATAACAGCAACTTCCGGTCCCGCCTGATCTTTATCTTGTTCTTCAAAAGCTCTTATTTTTTCCACTATTTTGCTGGAAGAAAAGTCTTCGAAAAGGGGCAGAGAGTAAACTTGACCTCCGTTTTTAAGTACCGAATCGGCACCGACTATCTCTTCGATCCTCCAATCTCCGCCTTTGACCAACACGTCAGGCTTCAGGTCGTTTATTAGCTTTTCGGGCGTAAGCTCATCAAAAATAACGACTTCGTCAACCGAATCAAGTCCCCGCAGAACCGCCGCCCGGGCCTTTTCGTCCAAATAGGGGCGGTCGTTTCCCTTGATCCGCCGGACAGACCGGTCGCTATTGATGCCGACGACAAGTTTATCGCCGAGTTGTTTAGCTCGCCTTAATAGGTCAACGTGGCCCGGATGCAGAATGTCAAAACAGCCGTTTGTGAAAACGATCATAATTGTTCGATCAAATATAGATCCTCCGCGGAACCTTTCCGATCGCTCGGGCGATCAGATATACGATCACAATTCCAAAGACCGCGGTAATGCCGACCTTTATCATATACGTGAGAATGTTCCCGTAAAAGGCCTCGTATGAAACGGTGATCAACATCAGAAAAAATACACCTGCCCGTAAGATGCTTTTAGGCTGATCTTCGATGAATGTTCTGTATATCAGCCGCAACACGAAGCCGAGAAAAAACATACCCAAAACGATACCCGCCCACCCGAAATTTCTGAGCAGATCCGTTATCGGTGTAGCTGCAAAAGAATTTTCGGCGTGGTTAAAGTAAAGGTCGCTGAATTTTCGGGCATCGGCGGCGATGGGTTTGTTCGGCCAGATGATCCGCGGCACGAAAAAGGTTGTCAATTCATTCCAGATATTATCCTGCAAACCATAGCTTTCTTCATACGGGGCCAATTGCTCATAGGTAGAAACGACAAGTGCTACAGAGCTCAAAGCATCTAGTCTTTCCGCCAGATTTTCAAAGGTGGCACGCAAAAGGTTGTTCGAGCCTTCGCGCCCGAGATAAGCGAAGGTGTCGCCGATGCTGTCGGCATAAGACGAAGCCGAAACGACCGATTCATTCCCTTTCAAATATCTAAATGTGCTCCCGTACAACATTCCGACCATCAGGCAAACGACCAGCACCATGCCTGATATAACGGTTTGCTTCGCGGTCAATCTGCGCCCCGCAAGTAAAAATGCGAGCATCACGATCATAAAAACCTGAAGGAAACTTCCGCGATTTCCTGCCAGCAAAGCCCGGCCTAAGGCCGTTATCGTCACCAGCAGCAACGAAATGACAGCGAGGAATGAAAGTCTTCTGGTTTTAAAAACAATGTAAAGAAGCAGAAAGGTCCCCTGCATCCAAAGCACGGTCAACAGCGACAGCAAGCCGTCATAAGCTTCGATCTCAACAGCTTTTTGAAATCCGAAAACCCCGGAAAAAAAAGCTATCGTGGAATTTGTAAAACCGATCACCAGCAGGACCATGCCGGGGATGTAAAGAGCTTCGGGATCAAAGTCGCGGTTCGGAAGATATCGCTGAAGCCGCATTCCGGCCCATTTTCCGAGCGGCGACATAAATCCGAAAGCAAGGCTGCCGTAACCCAGCATGACCAAGAACATCGAAAATGGGATATTCGTACGCGGATCTTGAATATAGGTCAGAAAATACGGATGCGAAAACCCGAAAGCTACCATCAACCCGCCGATTACAAAGGCCGGAAAAAAGTAAGACCATGTTGCCAGCATCAAAGGGTTTGCAAGTGTCAGCGTTCCCTTTCGATAGTAGATAGTGGTCGGGACCATCAGCAAAATAAAAAGACCGATGATCCAGGGGATCAGATAAACATACGGGAAAACGGTGTCAAATTGGCCGGCGATAACCAGGAACAAAAGGCCTAGAAAGACCACTCCTCCCATTAGACCAAATGCCATCGGCAAAAGCCTGGCAGCCGGATCTTGATTCGGGTAGTGTTGGGCTGGTGTCGCCATAATGACCAAAGGTTAAGTATATCAAAGCAGGTGAAAAATGCATCATCTCTGCTCTGCTTTGCGTTCCCAGACCTCTCTTTCGCGTCCATCGTAAGGCGTAAATCTCTGCCGCAATTCGTAGTGTTCGGTCAAGTACCGATAGAACGGCTCGAGCCTGTCGCCCGGCTGCTGTGTTTCTATCTCACGCGTCCAAACTGCGTCCCACAATATGAATCTAGGCTTTTTAATATCAATGTCGCTGATCGCCTGAGCCACTTGCGACGGCGGATTATAGCCGCTGTTAAGCAATACGGATATTTTCGAGGGGTTTTTCACGCCAAGCGGAAAATTTACCTGAGCATTGTATGTTTCGTAAACTTCGTCTCCCGGACGAATGTTATCGCTCAGCCATTTGTATCTTTCGTAAACTTCTGGCGTTAAGAAGACCATTTCCCCGGCCGGCGTAGTCAATGTATGCGTGGTCCAAGCGGTCTGCACTCTCACCGCCAACACGCAGCCGACGGCGATCAGCAACAAAATGCAGGCCCGAACTACTACTGGTGTAAAAATTCGGATCTTTGAAACCAGCCATCCCGCCAAAACCAAAGCAGGGATGCATATCTGAAATAATCTTTCTGCATTTGGTGCCGGCGTTCCGAGCATCAGAAAGAGTCCCAAAAGCGATATCAGAAGAAGTTTAGAAGATTCGCCGACTTTCAAAGATCTCCGTTTAACGTAGAGATAGATCAATATTCCGATAAAAATGCCCGGGATCAGCAAATAATAGAACGCTGCGACCATCGCGTTTACAACGCCCAAGGAAAGTATTTTCTGAAATGTCAGAAAATATGTAGCAAGGCTGTTGGTCGTCGGGTCTTTGACATAGCTCCGTAAAAAACCGATAGTGCTGGCAAAGAACACGTTGTCACCGGCTTTCCATATAAAAGGAGCCAATAACACCGACAAGGTCACAACAAATCCCGAGATCGCAGACGCCGAACAAGCAACGAATTTTTTTAGCTCTCTCCGTCTAATGCCCAGATCGATCAGCATATATAGGCCGATGGCTGCAAGAGCTGCCAATCCTCGCTGTTGTGTAAAAAAGCTTGCGAATGCGCAAAGGGCTCCGGCGGCAGCGGCCCTCAGGGCTGTGGTGCGGTCTAAAAGAGGAACGATAGCCAAACTGACGAATATGGGACTGATCGACCGATGTTCCCCGTCAAGCCCGAACCATCTGAAACCAAAAAAAACAAAGAGTGCCGGCGGAAGCAACGCATAGACCGTATTCCCGAGCAAGCGTTTAGAGATCGCGTAGCAGGTCAACGCCGATGCCAGCCCGCAAAGAAAAATAACAAGATCGAGCACCCAAAAACGTGGCCCAAAGACCTGGAATAAGAGGTAATAAATACTCGCGGCTCCGGGAAAAGTAAACTCAAAGAAATCTTTGTATATCACCTCCCCGTCAAACATTCTTTTGGCGTCGTTCAATAGCGCGGTATGGTCATTTTCATAAAATATCGGCAGATCGGGCCATAAAAAAACGTGAGAATAGATGTAAACCGCACAGACGGCGAAGAAAAGCACCGTTGTCGGCGAAAACCATTTCTGTTCCCGGAGCATCTCCATTATTTTTTGATAAACCTCCCGAAAGCGCCTCGCAGTATCGCCTTTTCGTCGGCTGATGCAAAGCCAACCGCCAGCAGAGTCGCTCCGAAGACCACTGTTCCCGAAAATGCCGCCGCGATGAACGTCGCCCAACCGAACGGCAAAATGCTTAGAATGCCGAGAGTGGCGGCCGCCATGACGACAGAGGCCAAGACAAGTTTGATCAGCACCTCGGACCAAAATTTCCATTTGACACCGCCCATAAAGCGATGTTCAAAAAAAGGAATTATTGGCATGGTCAGAAGAAGGCCGCTCAGCCGGGCAAATGCTACCGCTTTCATACCTGAATATTCCGCTGCGGCGATCATTAACGGGGCTGAGCTGACAACCCAGACGATCGTGCAGGCGGCATTGAGTGCCGCAACTTTCAAAGCTTCCGCAAAATGCCAAACTACCAGAGCGATCGCCGACAATCCGTAAGTGATGCCGTGAATAATGAAGATCTGATACGCTGCATCCGCGAAATCGCGACCGAGCCATAATTCCAAAAAGTAATGGCCGCATGTAAAGAAACCGCACACGCACAAGAAAACAACGGCCGTGACACCCTTGCTTGCCTTCAAATATACCTCTGATAGCCGCTGCGGTTCATTCAAAAGCTCGTTAACGTAAGGAAAAACGACCGATAACATTGCGGCCAAGGCTCCGTGCATATACAGAGCGAGCATCATTGGCACAACGTAATGCGGCAATTCTTGGGCACCGAACTTTCTCACGATCAAAGATCGTTCAAACAGGATCAGAGCGCACCCAAGAGCCTGGTAGATGAAGATGCTTCCGCCATACCTAAGTATTTCGCGAAGCAAAGGGCGATCGATCGAGATAGTGAATCTGAAGATGTTGAATCTGCTGAACGAATAGTAGAAGGCGGCCGTACCCGTTATCGCTACCACGGCGAGATTCCACGCCAGCATCGCGGTTATGCCGAAACCACCGCCGGTCAAAACAATGTTCCCGATGCTTATCAACAACCCGTTGATAATAGTCAGCAATGTAAAAATACCAAATCGATGAACGCCCTGCAGCGCATAAAAAAACACCTGTCCGGCCATCATTACAAAACCGGCAGCAGCTGCAAAATATAGAGAGTTTATCGTCTGCGTTTGAAATTGTTGCGAAACAAAAAGCACATCGCGGACCAGATATGCCGCTATACCCGCTACGAGCAGAGCTTGTGCGGCACCGACGATAGTCGTTAAATAAAAGGTCGCCGAAACCGATCGATCCACGCCCGGCTGAGAATTTGCCGCCCGAAATTCGGGAACATATTTGCTCGAGATCCGGCCCAGGCCGCTCACAAAGGCGTATGCCAGAAAACTTACTGAAAATGTGTACAGTCCGTAAAGCTCATTGCCGAGATTGCGGATCAGGATCGGGGTTGCGACAAAGGCAACGGCAAGAGGCAGGAACCACGAAACGAGCGTCAACACCGTATTCAATGCGAAATTGCGCTTTGTTGGAGAGGCCGCCTCAGCCACGTTCGGTGTCCTCTAAAACTTCGGGCACATCACGGTCTGGTTCAACAACAGCTTTTTCAAGTGTTTCAGAAAGCGGTCGTTCTGCCGCCCTCAAACCGTATTGGCCCTCCATATTCCTGCCGAGAAAATAGCGCAGATAGAACACAGGAAACGCGAGTGCTCCTTGAAATTTGTTCGGGGCTCCGAAAAAATTTGTATAAAATCGCCGATGCAGGCTGTGAGCTCTTCCGGAATTAATGAACAGCATTTTCAGCTTCTCTTTGAAAGGAAGCGGCATAAAAGACGGCGGCGGATCATTCGGCAGGCAAAAAACGCGGGCTTTCGGCTCGATCAGAAGTTTCCATCCAAGACGCCGCATGCGCGGAGTATATTCGGCATCGCCATATTGGATAAGGCGCTTTTCATCCATCAATCCTGCTTCACGAATGGCGGCCGCGGGATACAGAACACAATTGCCCACGATCAATTCAACTTCGAACGGTCTTGGGGGAATAGTAAAGACGGTTTGATGAAGCCAGTGACGCATTCCCCCTTTCATCAGTTCCCAACGCGGAGCCAGTTGGAACACCTTATGGGGGCTTTCCCAATTGAGCAAAACGGCCCCTATTACGGAGCGGCTGTGAGCTTCGGCACATTTCACCATTCTTAAAATGCAGGAAGCTTCGAAAATAGAATCGTTATTGCAAGCCAAAATATAATCCGGGCTGCATTCCATTGCGGCTTCGATGGCTCGATTCGTGCCGGCGGTGTACCAGAGGTCTGAACTTCCCTGAATGATCTCGACGTCGGGGTAGCTTTCGCGGACAGCATCTGCGGTGCCGTCCGTAGAAGCAGCATCCAGGATGATTATATGAATATCGAGGCCTGTTCGATCGATACGGTCTAGGCTGCGAAGCCACTGCAAAGTAAGTTCGCGGCGGTTAAAAACCGGCGTGACGATCTCGACCTTAATGTTTTTCATTACCGGGCAATGAGAGGTTCAAGCAGTTGTTGAATTGATACGTTCACCTTCAAGTTTTACACGAACTTCTCCCTCGATCCATTCGTAGGTCCGCCGCAGGCCGTCTTCCAATGAAATTGTCGGCTCCCAGTCGAGCACCTTACGCAAAAGAGTATTGTCCGAATTCCTTCCGCGAACGCCCTGTGGACCGTCGATATGGTGCTTCTCGATGTTTACGTCAGCGATGTTGGCAATAATATCGGCTAACTCATTAATGGTGACCATTCGATCCTGCCCCAAATTCAACGGATCGGAAAAATCGGAGGCCATTAGGCGGTAAATGCCTTCTACACAATCATCCACGTGGCAAAATGAACGCGTTTGTTCGCCATCGCCCCAAATATCTATCGATGTTTCTCCCGTCAGTTTTGCGAAAGCGATCTTTCGGCATAAAGCGGCCGGGACCTTTTCCCTTCCACCTTCCCATGTGCCGTATTCACCGAAAATGTTGTGAAATCTGACCGTTCGGGTTTGAATGCCATAGTCTTGACCGTAATGCATGCACAAGCGTTCGGATATCAGCTTTTCCCAGCCGTAAGCGTCTTGCGGCATTGCCGGATAAGCATCGGATTCGCTTAATGGCTTTACATCCGCATCCTCTTGCAAATATTCCGGATAGACACAAGCTGAACTGGTATAAAGATATCGTTGAGCCCCGTTTTCACGGGCGGCCTCAAGGGTATGCAGGTTGATAAGCGAATTGTTGTAGAGTATCTGTGCGTGATGAGCCGAAATAAAACCCATCCCGCCCATATCCGCGGCCAAGGCGTAAACATGATCCACACCTTCTGTGGCTTCGAGCGATTGTTCCCATCGACGAAGGTCCAGCAATCGAAAATCATCTGCATTCGAAGCTGCAAATTCCGGCTCTTTGATGTCAACGCCCCGTACCCAATACCCCTTATTCTTGAGATACGTTACCAAATGGCTGCCGATAAAGCCGCCGGCACCGGTGACAAGTACTTTATTTGAGCGATCCATATATATTCTGGTGCGAAGGGGCTAATCTTCGTCTTCCTCCATCGCTTCATATGTGCTGCGGTCGTAATATGTCTGATAATAGTAGTAATTATCGTGCGACCGAAGGTTCACATTGTTAAGAACAACGCCGAGTATTTTCGCACCGAGATCCTGCAGCAATTGACGCGAACGGCGAACGACCTGCCGCGAGCTTTTGCCCGAATGGACGACGAGTATAACACCATCGACCATCGAAGCGATCAATACACCGTCCGTAAAGGATGCGATGGGCGGCGAATCGACCACAACATGCGTAAAATGTCCATTTAGCCGTTGGATCAAATTGGCCATTTGGTCAGATCCGATCAGTTCCGCAGGATTGGGAGGTATCGGCCCTGATGTTAAGATGTTCAGCTTTGTTCCCTGATCTGTTTTGATCACATTAAGCATCTGCCGATCATCAAATTCTGCTGAAAGCAAGGTGCTTAAACCTTCGCCGTTGCCTACATTAAAGACCGAATGCAAACGCGGACGGCGCATGTCCGCATCGATCAGCAAAACCTTTGCACCGGTTTGGGCCAGGCTGATAGCCGTATTCGTCGCCGTCGTGGTCTTGCCTTCGGAAGGAAGGCTTGAGGTGATCAAAAGCGATTTGGGAGCGTGTCCGGCTGTTGAGAGCAGGATCGACGTTCGCAGTTGCCGATAGGCCTCTGCCAAAGACGATCTGGAATCAGCATAAAGAAGCAATTCCGAATTCATTCGGTCGCGTTCTTCTTCTTCGCTGTTGCCGCCAACCAACAATAGCTTTCGTTTTGGTATCGAATCGATGGTCGGAATTGCGGCCAGAGCCGGTAGCTGCAAATAACTCTCGATCTCTTCGGTCGATCGGATGGTATCATCGAGGTACTCCATAAAGAGTGCCAAGCCCATACCGAAAAGGGTTGAAAGAAGCAGAGCCGCTAAAACCGAAGTCAGTCGTCGCGGCCCGATGGCGATCTCCGGAGGAATGGCAAACCCGGCAACGCTAATGTTGTTGTCAGAACCTTGAGAAGCGACATCGTTCGAACTTTGCTGCTTGATGAGGCCGTCCAGAAAATTGCGATCCGTTTCTATTTTTTGTTCTAGGAGCTTGAGCTGTACCGCATCAGAATTTTGACCCTGAGCCTCGTTGTATTGGGCGTCAAACGAAGCCCTTATCTTGTCTTCTTGTTCTTTTGCCTGTTGATAACGGGTGCGCAGATTGTCTATTAGCGTCTTCGATGTCCGCTCGCGATATTTTTTGATATCTTCGTCGTTTTTCGACACCAGCGTATCGATCGACCTTTCCAAACTCTGTATCTGCGAATCGATCTCCTTTACTTCCGGAGCCCCTTCCTTATATTCCTGAAGGAGTTTGTTGCGCATTGCGGCGAGATCGGCGATCTTTTCCAGAGTAGCATTGCGGGCGGCGACGATGTAATTTTCGCGCTCGGTAATATAGCGTGCACTTGCCGCCTCTGCCAACGATCTTAGGTTTTCCGGATTGCTGCGAGCGGCATTGTATTCGGCCTCTGCATTCTTGCGGACGTTCTCAGAATCAAGCAATTGTTTATTCAAACCCGAAAGCCTGTCTATAACGATCGTCTGTTCGCCGTCGGTTTTAAGAATGCCGGTGGACCGCTTCAATTCGACAAGTTTCAGCTCAGAACTTTTGATCTCAGCTTGCAGATCATTAATACGTTTTGTCAGAAAATCGCTCGTCTTGCGGCTCGTGCCAAAGCGTTTCTCTTGGTTTAGGTTGGTAAATGTTTCGCCGATACCGTTCGCGACAAATGCCGACAGCTCGGCGTCGTTGCTTTTAAAGGAAACATCGATCAAACGGGTGTCTTTGACCGTCATTCTGGAATCGCGCACGGGTTCAACCGACAGATTTTTTCGAAGAATATCAACGAATGGAGCAAGACGCACCGCTTCTTGTATCTCATCTGCTGAGATCAAGGACGAATTGCCGGCCGCGGCTTCTTCTCCGGATCCCGTTTCCTTTTCATTGCCGCCGCTTGCTAGACCTACCGTCTTTAGGATCGATCGAAGCGTGGAAGACGAAGCATCCGCCTTCATTTTCTGAAAGGATTTGTTCGTGTCGAGATTGTGTTCCTTGATAACCCGGCGCAGCAATGTGTCGCTTTGCAACAATTGAAGCTGCGTATTGAAATACGAAGGGTCGGAATTGAGAACGCGTTGCCGCTCACTGGTGATGAGGTCGGGATTGGTCTGTTCTGTGTCAACCTGAACTACGGCGGTCGCCGAATATATGTTCGGCTGTTTTGCCATATAGACTGCTACTAGAGTGGTAACCAGCACGGCAATGCCAATAACCAACCATATGCGCTTACGGATCGCCCGCCAATAGTCCATCAGCTGCATGCCTTCGGCGGCAAAAGTACCCCGATACGACGGATATCGGCCGGCCCCGGCAAGGCTCTGGTTTTCAAAGGAGCGTTCGAGATCCAGTGTTTCGTTCACCGGTTTTGGAACAATTTCGCGGCTTTCTTTCATGCAAAGTAATTATTAAGGAAATCTATAAAAGACGTTTGGAACGCCGGTGGTCAGCGAACGTCCGATGCTGTTCATGATGCTTTTCATCTTATCTTCAGATACAGCAACGATGTCATTTGGTTCAAGGAACGGATCTTCGACCGTTCGCTTATCGATCGCATTCAGGTCAAAAACGAGCTCTTCCCTTTCAGAACTGTTCGGTTTTTGCCGAATAATGCGAACCTTATCCTTTTTGGTCGCACCCTTTAATCCCTTTGCCGAAGCGATCGCTTGGGTCAATGTTAACGGCTCGGTCATTTTTACCTGGCCCTGCTCATTCACATTTCCGTAAACATAGACGATGTCCGCATCAAGGACAGATACCACATCGCCGGGAGTCATCACCAGATTTTGACGGCCTTCCAGAATGTCCGACATCCTGAAAGAGAGAACTTCAACGTTATTCAGATCCTGCTCTTTCTGAGCAGCTGTAACGTCCATTTTGCAATCAGAAGTGCTGCCGGTGCGGGCCACCAGCACACGGTTTCCGGCATCTTTTGTCTGACCGCCGGCCTGGGCTAACAATTCCAGCAGCCTAACGCGGCGAGCAATGAAATAACTGCCCGGTTTTTCAACTGCACCGATCACAGAGAAGGCCCGCGAACGCTGTTCGGCAGCGACGACATTCACTTCCGGATTCCGCAGATAATCTTTCCGGTATGCGTCGGCGATATCATTCGCCAGCTCGCGTTCGGTCTTACAAACCGCGACGATCGGCATATCGAGCCGGAACAGGTTGATCGTGCCATTCGAATTTACGTTCACGCGTTGCGTCAATTCCGGATGGCGAAACACCTTGACCTCGAGCGTGTCTTGAAAACCGATGCGATAGCGTTCATCACTGCCGACAGCGGCCAAGGGATCTGCCGAAACCACTGCCGGCGGTGTGGAAACCGGCCGTTCCGGCGTTTCGTCAGTTTGCCCGAAAGCAGGAATTGCCGCAACAGCAAATAGAACCACTGCCCACGGTCTAAGAAATTTGCTCATATTCATACCCATCCGGCGTATTCAAAAGATTTTGACTTTGATTGTCGCTTGCTCGCAAAAGTTGTTCGCGAACTTTTTGCCGGATCATGACAAAATTTTACAAGCGAACAGTTTAACAGATGCTAAATACTTTGGAAACCGCCGGTTTAAAACTTCCCCGCATTCGGCTAAACTCTTTTCAACTGCACGTTGCTATGGAAAATACAACGCCGATGCTTCGGCAATATCTGGAAATTAAGAAACTCTATCCCGGAACGCTTCTGATGTTTCGATTAGGGGATTTCTATGAATTGTTCAATGAAGATGCGATCGTCGGGGCCCGGGAGCTCAATATAACCCTTACTGCTCGCCAAAAAGATTCGAAAAATCCGATCCCGATGTGTGGTGTGCCGCACCACGCCGCCGCCAATTATATTTCGCGGCTCGTCAAAAAAGGATATCGGGTCGCTATCTGTGAACAGACGGAAACACCGGGCAAGGGCGTAAAACTTGTAAAGCGAGAAGTTGTGCGTGTGGTAACGCCGGGTACCGCGATCGATCCGCAACTCGTTGAGCCGAAAGAAACTGTCTATTTGGCAGCGGTATGTGGTGCAGGCGAATCGTTCGCCACTGCCTTTCTTGAACTTTCGACCGGCGAATTCTTTGCCGCTGAGCTCGCCGGACCGGACGCCCTCAGCAAGGCAGCTGATCTGATCTCCGCTTACAACCCTCGGGAGATACTTTTCCCGGAATCTCTCGAAGGCCTCGTTCAGAGAACTTTTTCGGACGGTAAAGATCTGCTGGGTTCGGCCGAGGCGGAGCATAGGACATCAACCGCATTGCTCACACCACAACCTGATGTAAACTTTGAGGTTGTAGATGCTAACACATTGTTAAAAAAGCAGTTTGGCGTTGCGGACCTCGCTGCTTTCGGGATCGCTGAACATGCCGAAGCGATCCGGGCGGCGGGAGCTTGTCTAAGGTATGCGCAACAGACACAAAAGGTCGCGGCAAGTCATATTTCTGAGATCAGCTATTTAGAGGCCAATGATTTCATGGTTCTCGATCCGGTCACGCTTCGGAATCTGGAAATGATCCAGTCTCGCTCGGAAGGATCGAAACGAACATTGTTTGGGGTCATTGATGAGACCGTTACCGGTATGGGGTCGCGTCTGCTGCGGACATGGCTTCTGCGTCCTTCGATCAAGCGGAGCGAAATACAAACAAGGCTAGCCGCCGTCACCGAATTTTCCGATTCGATACTTCGCGAACAGCTCCGTTTTGTGCTGAAAGAGATCTCCGATCTTGAACGTCTGATCGGGCGCCTTAACCTTGGTACGGCGAATGCTCGCGATCTGATCGCACTTAATTCATCCCTTTCACGAGCTCCGCAGATCGTCCATGCCCTCAATGATGTTAGTTCACTTCTCCTTCAGGTTCTGGCAGAAAATATCTTCGATCTTCCGGAAACGCGCGAACTTATCTCTCGCTCGATCGCGGATGAACCGCCGCTGAATATTGGAGATGGCGGCACCATTCGCGACGGGTTTGATGCAGAATTGGATGAGCTTCGCGACATTTCCCGCTCCGCGAAACAAACGATAGCCGAGTTCGAAGAACAGGAACGTAAGCGTACCGGAATAGCCAATTTGAAGATCCGGTTCAATAATGTTTTCGGATATTTCATTGAAATTTCAAAGGGCAATATCGCCCGCGTGCCCGAAGGCTACGAGAGGCGGCAGACGCTTGCCAATGCCGAACGATATACTTCCTCGCTGCTAAAAGAATGGGAAGAAAAGGTTTTAGGTGCAGACGAACGCATTTTACAGATCGAAGCGGAATTGTTTCAGAAGATCAGGGCGGCCGTACGTGAGGAAACGCGGCGACTGCAATCAACGGCCCGAGCTCTTGCCACCTTGGACGCTTTGACCGGACTGGCGGAAACGGCATCGCGGCGGAATTTTGTCGCACCGGTACTTCATGATGGCGATGAAATCGAGATAAAAGGTGGGCGGCACCCCGTAGTCGAGGCTTTCGCATCGCGTTCCTTTATACCGAACGATACATATCTAAACAATTCCACGGATCGTTTGCTTATCATCACCGGTGCCAACATGGGCGGCAAATCGACCATCTTACGGCAAATAGCTCTCATCCAGATCCTCGCCCAGATCGGATCGTTCGTGCCCGCTTCTTTCGCCCGCCTCCCGATAGTGGATCGGATCTGGACACGCGTCGGAGCATCAGACGATCTGGCGTCGGGCCGCTCGACCTTTATGGTGGAAATGACAGAAACGGCCGCGATCCTGCACAATTCGACGCCAAGAAGTCTGATCTTGCTTGATGAGATCGGTCGCGGTACATCGACCTTTGATGGCCTTTCGATAGCATGGGCAGTTGCCGAATATTTACACAATTCGCCCGAACATGCTGCGAAGACGCTTTTTGCCACCCATTATCATGAACTCACCGAACTGGAGCTCCCGGGTTCCCAGAATTATGAAATAGCCACCGTCGAGAAAGATGGAGATGTTGTCTTTTTGCACAAACTCCAAAAAGGAAAGGCATCAAAATCATACGGCATCGCGGTCGCCCGCCTAGCCGGCTTGCCGCAAAGCGTTGTCGAACGAGCTAAGGCCGTGCTCGCAAAACTCGAAAAATATGAGCTAGCCGTTTTCGGTGATGAGCAAAAGACCGGGGTCGCCGCCGCGGCCGCCCGCAAAAGTGCGTCGCAATTCTCTCTATTTGCCGTTTCCAACGAATCTGTCGTTAATGAATTGCGTGAGATCGAGCCGGAAACTTTATCGCCGGAGGCTGCAAAACAGCTTCTTTTGGACATTAGGTCGCGTATTGTTTAGAAACTAGTTGAGGTGTTGTTGCGGCGACAGCTCATGATCTTCCTTAAGTTTTATGGACATCGAAAAAGGCGTCGGACAGCTATTTCTTATTGGACTTCCGGGCCCTGAAGTTGATGAGGCAACAGAAAGCCTTCTGAAAGACATTTCGCCCGGCGGCATTTGTCTTTTTGCCCGCAATATCAGATCTCTCGGCCAAACCCGCGCGTTGACGGATGCGATCAGAGCCAGGCTTTCCGAAACACCCTTTCTTAGTATCGATCAGGAAGGAGGCCTCGTTGACCGTCTGCGGCGCGTTCTCGCCCCGATGCCCGCCGCCTCCAAAATCCGCAACTCGCCAGACGCTGGCGAGCTCGCGTACATTATTGGCACAGCTTTGCGGCATCTTGGTCTGAACATGGATCTTGCTCCGGTAGTGGATGTGATAGGGGCAGAAAGAATAAGCTCGGCGAATGGCCTCTATTCACGCACATTCGGAAATTCAAAAGAATCTGTGTGCGACTTCGCCGGAGAATTTTTGAGGCAATTGGAACGACAAGGGGTTCTCGGATGTCTAAAGCATTTTCCCGGTCTCGGAGCGTCCACCGTCGATTCGCACGAAGAATTGCCCGTGGTCAATGTTAGCGAGAACGATCTCGAGACCGTCGATCTTTTCCCTTATAGATCTCTTTTAGCGAGCCATTCATCGGTTGCTGTGATGGTCGGGCACGCGGCATATCCTAACTCTTCCTTGCAGGAAGCCGATCAAAATGGCAAACTTTTACCATCATCCCTAAGTTACAGCTTCGTAACCAAACTCCTTAGAAATAAACTTGGATTTGACGGCGTAGTCGTAACGGACGATATGGAAATGGGGGCGATCGTCAATAATTACGGTATCGGCGAAGCTGCCGTAATGGCAATTGAGGCCGGAAATGATATGGTCGCGGTCTGTGCAGGCATAGATTCGATCTACGAAGCTCATGCGGCGGTCCGCGAGGCAATTCGCTCCGGCCGGATCAATTCAGGCCGGTTGGCTGCTTCGCTTGAGCGCATTGCGCAACTGCGGAATAGGCTTTCGCCGCCCGCAGATTTCGCCGAAGAAAAACTTGCCGAGTTGTCAGAACGGATAAAGGATCTGTCGGCCCGGCTCAATTAAAACATTCCACTGGAGGTCCAGCATTTTGCGTCAATTCTTTGCTATCATTCTTCTTTCTACCTTTTTGGCATCCTCGTGGGCCTGCCGCCGTACCAATAGTGAATTTGTCACGATCGCACTTCCCGATGCATTCTCAAGCTTGGATACCCTGACGACGACCCAATCGGATTCTGCCGCTGAACGCATCCGCAATCTAATGTTCAATTCGCTGGTCAAAAAAGACCAGAATTTTAATTACACCGGCGAATTGGCTTCGGATATAAAGGTTTCGGAGGATGGTAAGACCGTGACCTTTTCGCTGCGTGAAGGCGTTAAGTTTCACAATGGCAAGGATTTCACCTCCGCCGATGTCAAATACACTTTTGATGAATTGATAAAAAGCAACGGCTATAAATCTGGAGCTTTTTTCGATACCGTCGAGGGGAAGAGGGTTGCTCATATCGTTTCGCTTGAAACGCCGGACCCGAAAACGGTGGTCATCACGGTGGGTAAGGCTTCGTTAAAAAATCAATTGCTGTCCAATCTGGTCGCGATACCGATCATTCCCGAGGGTACGGTGGCTGAGCAAAAGACAAAGCCCGTCGGGTCCGGGCCTTTCAAATTTGTTAGCTTCGATCAATCGCAGAACACTATCGAATTTGCAGCCAATGACCAATATTGGGAAGGAGCTCCAAAGGTAGCTAAGCTTCGGGTCAAGACCGTGACAGATGCCAGTGCCTTGCAGGCCGAGCTGCAGACCGGAGCCGTAGATATCGCCCCTCTGCCTTCGAACCTACCGCCCGATTCGCTTAAAGCGATGAATGACGTCCCGAACCTGAAGGTCGAACAATTTGACGGATCGAATATCCAATATATTGGCCTGAATACCCAATCGGCTCCGCTGAACAACAAAAAGATACGTCAGGCGATCGCCTATGCCGTTGACCGTGAAAAGATAATTCACGAATTGCTTCTTGATCAAGCGAAATTGGCAAATTCCATCCTGCCCGAAGCTTCTTGGGCCTATTCAGCCGGAACGGTCTATAAATTCGACCAACAGAAGGCGCGAGATCTGATAAAAGAGGCCGGTTACAAGGACGAGCCGATAAAATTCAAATATTCTTCCGGCAATGCGGCTTTCAGCCAGTATGCACAGGCGATCCAAAGTTCGTTGACAGCCGTTGGACTCAATGTCCAAATTGAAACGCTCGATCCCAATGCTCTGCGTGAGCAGTTGGCAAATGGCCAATTTCAGTTAAATACCGGTGTTTGGATCGGCGGCAATCAGGATCCGATCTTTATGCGAGATCTCTTTACCACCGGACGCATTCCCGGTGAAGCCGTAAAGTGCTGCAATCGCAGCCGCTACAGCAACCCTGAGGTCGATAAATTGATCGACAATGCGGTAAATGCCACCGATCGTGACATCGCCCGCGAAAGCTACATCAAAGCCTGGGAATTGATAAGTGACGATATGCCGCTCTTTCCACTGTGGTATCCAGCAAATATGGTCATTTCCAACAAACGGATCGGCAGCATAAAGATGAATGGCAGCGGAGATTGGAGCTTTGTGAAAGATATTTCGGTCCAATAGCTAAAACGGACTATTACACTAAAAAGGCTCCGCTTTTCCGGGCGGTGCCTTTTGATCTTTAAAGGCTCGAGTTTCAGCTGGTCGAGTAACAAAACCGATTCCATAAAAAGGATTTTGTCTCAGCTTGACATTCAGCTTAGAAGCTGTAAAATAATCATTTGCTATGCGGGAGTAGCTCAGTGGTAGAGCGCGACCTTGCCAAGGTCGAAGTCGCGAGTTCGACCCTCGTCTCCCGCTCCAGATCAAAGGAAGGCGAAAGGCACACAAAACCTTTCGCCTTTCTCATTCAAAAAGTTTCGGCGGTGTAGCCAAGTGGTAAGGCAGAGGTCTGCAAAACCTTTATTCATCGGTTCAATTCCGATCACCGCCTCCATATTATCTAAACTGCATGCCTGCAACGACAAAAGCCGCGCTAAACACGCGGCTTTTTATATTGATCTCCAGACGCCATATTCAAACTACCGAAGAAATTTGCCGAATGAGAAATAGAACCTTCCGCGTCCGTTTTCGTTAAAGCCGCCGCCGACGAAAATGGGGCCAAGCGGCGTTTCGATGATGGCTCCGCCGGAAATGCTCTGTCTATAGTTCAGATCGCGAGCACCTTCGAACATGCTGCCGCCCTCATACCACGCACCGACATAAGTTTTCCCGCCTAGGAAGGTCGGTATAATTTTCGGATTGTGAAGAAATCCTGCACCTGCGTAGCCATAGTTGCTGCCCCGCAACTGTTCGTAACCGTAGCCGCCCAGCCGCATCGGTCCGCCGAGCATAAATTGCCGCAGGATCGGCGCAGTGGATCCAAAACTGGTTCCCGCCCCGCCAAAGGCGATTATCGTATTGCGTTCATCGTACGGGCGGAAATAGCTGAACCGGGTTTCGGCCTGAGCAAATTTTTTCGTGTCGCCGGGCGATTTCACGAAGTAATTGAAGGTAGTTCGGTTGAAGAAACCGGAGGTTGGAACCTGCGCACTATTCAGTCCGTCATATGCAAACTTCGCGGTGGCAGTTGCGAAGCCGCCTTTTTCGTTTGCAAAGAAAGGATCGCCGATCCTTTTTGTCATAGTTTGACGGCCAACGGCGTAACCGACACGCCCTTCAGTACGACGGTTGAATCTGAAACCCGCGTCAACGCCAATTTCTGCGGTGCTGGCAATGTATTCCGCCACTCTTTGGTCATCCACAAAAAAATTGATCCGACGCCGTTCGTAGTTCGCCCGCGGAGCTATAAAAAATCCCGTATTCCCTACCGGACGATAATATTCTGTACCCAGATATGTGTTGGAACCGAAGCGCAGGTCATTGCGCCACTCGGCACCATAACGACCGACGTCAAAGACCGTTAAGCGAGAAAGGACGTTAAAATTGACATTATCCGCTTCCACGCTATTAACATCGAACCCCACTTCGAGTCGTGTCGGAGTAGAATTTTGTTTTCCAATTACGTTGGAAACAATTGCCAAGCCCTTTTTTCCGTCCCGCTCGATCAATTCATAGTTCAGCGAATCAAAGCGGCCGGTTCCGACGAGGTCTGTCAGATCTCGCCCGAGCAATTCCCTCGCTTTTGCATCGAGTGGATGACCGGTATATTTATCACCTAACTTTTCCCGGATCGTCAGTTCGGCATCCGATGTATTTCCGATCACTGCAATGAATTCGGGTGTCGGATCGGCCTGTGGATGTTCGCGAGACCTGCGGTGGGTTAGATGAGCCTGCCATTCGGCATCATTGAGGGAAAGGCCTTTCAGAAGTGTTTCTTTGGATTTCGCTCCGTCGTATCCGAGCTGGATGATCTTTTCATATTCGCCGAAATCGGCCAACGTATATTTTTCCAGATCCGGAGCTATTATGACATCCGCCTGCCGCAAACTTCGCCGCGAGTTATCAAGGGTAGCAATGTTGATCGTTTGAGCAAGCACGCCGGGCAAGCTTTCCAATGATTCGCGGTCGCCGAGTTGAGTCTCTATATTGACGACCAGCAATATATCCGCACCCATTTCTTTGACCACATCTGTTGGTATATTGTTAACCAATCCGCCGTCCGAGAGAATCTTTCCGTCAACTTCGATCGGGGAAAAAACGCCCGGTATAGACATAGTTGCCCGCAGCGAACGTGCCAGTGATCCGCTTTTTAATGTTACGGAACTGCCATTTATCATATCAGTCCCGACCGCCCGGAACGGTATTGGAAGTTCGTCGAAACTGTCGATCGAAGCATACGGGAGTGTGACTTCATCGAAAAGCAAGGCTATGCCCTGGCCCGAATTCAAAGCATTTGGCAGTTTTAAGTTGTTGATCTTACCTTTTAGGATAATAGGGGCAGGGATATTTCGGCGATCTTCTTTTCGGCGAAAGGAAAGATTGTCGAAATTGGTCGCTGGGCGGAGCAAAGTCCCCCAGTTCAGCTTCGATACAAGAGCCTCTATTTCCTCCGGCGATTTACCCATTGCATAGAGCGAACCAATAAGGGCACCCATGCTTGCTCCACCAATATAATCGATCGGAATGTGATTTTCTTCGAGCACCTTGAGCACGCCAATGTGAGCAAATCCTCTTGCTCCGCCGCCGCTCAATACAAGTCCGATCTTCGGTCGTCTTTTTTGCACCGGTTGTGAAGCATCTTGTGCTGCGGTCGAAAGGTTGAATGGACCGGTCAGTCCGATGGCGAGCAAAAGTGCTATGCAGAGGAAAGCCTTCATAATTTGATTATATCGGATGGGTATCGAAGCCGTTTTAGTGACTAGTGGCCACTGATCTCTCCTCGTATCTTAGCGTAAAGCGTGAAAGGGAGTGTAACCAGTAAAACAATAAGATTGGCCGCACCGAGAGCAAAGAAAACTAACAGATGCCTGGGCTGAGCCCGAAATTTACCGCTTTTGCGTTTATGCATACCACCCCCGCTGGCCGAGAAAAAACTTCTTACAGTTGAATATACCGCCAAGCTGAGCCGAATACAATTAATATCTCGTTAACACGCCCGGGAAATATCGCTTTTCATCGATGACGAAAAAAGGTATCATTGGGAATGGTCGCATTTCGCGATATCACCGCACCTCGTGTTTCCGCCTGATAATTGAAGATTCCTATGACGTCGTTTGAATTAATGACCGGTTTGCCGAATTTTGTCGGCTGCATTGTCGCATTCCTTTTCGGATCTGTTTTCGGCAGCTTTCTCAACGTGGTAATTCATCGTGTGCCGCGCGAAGAATCCATCGTTTTCCCGAATTCGGCGTGCCCGGGCTGCGGAAATGCTATCGCACCCTACGATAATATTCCGATATTTAGTTGGCTGATCTTAGGCGGAAAATGTCGAAAGTGCAAGGAGCCGATCTCAGCCCGGTACATAGGCGTCGAGGCACTTACAGGCATTGTTTTCGCACTGGTCTTTTGGCAGATCGGTCTGACCGCCTTTCTGCCCGTTTGCCTGGTTTTTTCGTTGGTAATGATCTCGCTCATCTTTATTGATGCAGAGCATATGATATTACCAAATGTAATAACCTATCCCCTTTTTATTGGGGCATTGTGCGTTCGCATCATTTATCCGTTGCTATTCACGGAAAAATTCTTCACGGATCTCTATTTTTATCCGTTGAGCGAAATGGGATCCTATCCGGCGTGGGCGGTGTCTCTTTTCGGTGCCTTGTTGGGGGCATTGGCCGGGGGCGGTTTTCTATGGCTTTTGGGCTGGATCTGGAAACTCATCCGAGGCGTCGATGCAATGGGGTTGGGGGATGTGAAAATGATGCTTGGTGTTGGTGCCCTGCTTGGTTGGCGGCTGACACTCCTTTCAATTTTTATCGGGACGTTCGCCGGAGCGATCGCCGGCATTATTCTCATCGCGACACGAAAAAAAGAAGATATGCAGGCTCAGCTTCCATTCGGTATTTTCTTGGGTATCGGCTCAATGGCGGCACTTCTTTTCGGAGAAAGGCTGATAAATTGGTACCTGCAAAACTTTATTCCTTAACCCGAACGGGCGGTCTTTTCAAAACAGGCAGTTGTACAAAAATAGGCTCTGCCCAGCTTGATCGCGGATGCTTCCGGAACCCAATCGCCGCATTTCGAACAGTTCACCAATTGCCCTCCGTTCGAACCGCTGTCGATGAACGGTTCTCCGTCATTTTCTGTTTCGGTTGATGGAAACTGCCGGGCCGAGCGCAGCATCTTCCAGATCTTGTGCACCGTTAATATCTGTCGGCGGTACCGAAAGGCCGTTAAGCACAACAAAACGGCGATCACCAGTAGAATGATAAGAGCTTCTCTCATTTGGCGCTTTGAGTCGGAACACCGGCCAATTCACTTGTAAATTCGGGGATAGCCGTATTCCCCGGATTGAGTGTTTTGAGTTCCCCGAGATATTTCGCCGCTTCCGGATCCTTATTTTGCTTGATCAATGCCTGCACCAAAAACTGTAAAGCCTTTTCCTGCTTTGGATCAACAGCCAACGCACGCATGTATTCGGCTTCGGCCTTGGCATATGCAGGTGGCTGCTGCAACGAATAGGTAAGGCCCAAATTAGTTATGGTTACCGCATCTTTCGGGTTTTTGGCAAGTACCTTTTCGTAGAGTTCCCGCGACCTTACCAGCTTTGTGTTGTCTTTTTTAAAGAACGCATCGTCAAAATAGGCGTTAGCCAAGCCGGACATAACATCGGGGTCTTCCGGAGCCAGAGCAAAAGCCCTTTCCAGTATGGATATCGCTCGCTGGAGCAATTCCTGATCCTGCTTCATGGAAGAATAGAGGTACAGAGAAAGCCCGATCCGCTTTTGTGCGGCCGGATCATCCAGACGCTTTGACGCTTCGTTCAAGGCGTTTTCGATCTCCGAAGGTTTAAGCGTCAATGCATTGTCGCCACTCAGATCCTGTTCGACCGATCGCTTCAGCCGTTCATTTTCGGAACGGATAGTGTCCAATTCGGAGCGGTTTAACATATTTGCGAGCAAAAATCCGCCAATAAAGCTTAAAAGCACTGCACCGATTGAGATCAAGATCGATTTATTTGCCATTTGGAATAGATTTTATCAGACCGCTAGTCACAAATGAAAAGAGCCGCTTTTGAACAAAGCGGCGCTTGAAAAACGGATAGTACAAAAGCTATTCCTTTTCCGTTCCGGGGGGAAGGAACGGTAGATCCTCTGCTCGGCGGCGCGGGAGCGGATCGGTTGCACGACGGCGCGGCACCGTCGGCGACAGACGCCGATCAACACTTCCGGCCGGCAGGCCTTTTCCGTGGACCGCCTCAACTAGTATTCTTGTGATCTCCTGCGACAATGTGCGGTGTTCCGCAGCCGCACGCCTTCGCAGCGATTCTTTAAGCTCATTCGGAACGTAAGCCCCGATAAACACACCTTTACGGTTTGCCATAATGTAGGTGATTACTCCTTAAATATTGTCGTGGCCAAAATGCCTTGCCGAAAGCACGCCTGTAAGCCGAATTTTGTTCCCGAAAAAACGGGCGGCAATCATTCATCTAGGCGGGGCGTTGCCGCACCGCTCAAGCGATCTACCCGAATCCGCCGCCGATCATCAGACCGGACACCGGACGAGCCGCCCGGAAAGCGTTTTCCTATTTGATCTTGCACCGCGAGGAGTTTACCTGGCCGCATATGTCGCCATATACGCCGGTGAGCTTTTACCTCACCATTTCACCCGTGACCCTTTCAGGCCGGTTTGCTTTCTGTTGCACTTGTCGTCATCTGAATAAAATTCAAATGCCCGGTCGTTATCCGGCTCGCTGCCCTATGGTGTTCGGACTTTCCTCCTGTCGAAAAAACAGGCGATTGCCCGACGTGCTCTCTGCAAGGCGTGTCACAGTATAGCAAATAATGTTGAACATCAAAACCTCTGTTACAAAGAAATGAGACGGCGGTTGGAATGTTTTATCGATGTAGGAACTGCGGCGGATATAAGTGCGGCCACACCGTCTCGATCTGGTGATAGATAATGTCCTCGATCTTCTCCGATGACGATTCTTTATCTATCTTCGCAATCAGGTCAGCGGCTTCTTGGTATGCAATACCGTTAATCAACGAGGCGACGACCGGTATAGAATTGACGTTCATGCTCAGCCGCGTCGCACCTAGACCGATCAGAACCGGTACATAGAAAGGTGAACCTGCCATTTCACCACAGACGACCGCCGGCTTTCCAGCCGCTGCAGCCGCTTCTATAACCACCCGCAGCGATCGCAGGACGGCGGGGTGTAGTGTTCGAAACCACGTTGAAACGCTTTCATTGTCACGGTCCACCGCGAGCAGGTACTGGACCAGATCATTCGTGCCGATGCAGACAAAATCGACCTTTTCAAGTAATTCTTTTATTATCATCACCGCTGCGGGTGTTTCGATCATTATTCCCAACGAAGGCGCTCCAAAGGTTTTACCGCTATTTTTAAGGCGTGTCGATTCCCTTTTCAGCTTGTTCTGTACGGCCTCTATCTCGGAAATGTCCGAGATCATCGGTAGCACGATGCCTATATTATGATCGGAAGAGGCTTGCAGTATAGAACGAAGTTGTGTGTTTAGTGTTTTTCCCTGCGTAAGAGCAAGCCTTATCGCTCTCAGACCGAGCGCCGGATTCTTTTCCACCCCTTTATTATGGTCCAATAGCTGCTCTACACCGACGTCAAACAATCGTATATTGAGTATCTTGTCACCCGCGAGCTCCGCCATACGCCTATAGGCTTCGAACTGTTCCCTTTCGCTCGGAAAGCCTTTGTAGCGATTGAACAAAGATTCAGAGCGATATAGGCCAACTCCGGATACTCCTAGATCCATAGCTTTTTGGAACGTGGTATCGTGTTCGGAATTAACGTAGATGGCGATCTCTCGCCCATCAAGGGTTTTTAGCGGGGTTGTGGAGGCTTGGTGGGGATCTCGGCCTACCGCCCGAAATTCCTTTACAGCCGCTGAAAATCTCTTGAGAGTTTCACGAGTCGGATTGACGACCACCCCGCCGGAGAACCCATCGACGATAGCCCTATCGCCCGTGTTTACCTGCCGAAGTATCTTTTTTGCTCCGGTTACCGCAGGAATTCCAAGTTCCCTTGCCAGAATAAAAGTATGCGACGTCCAACCGCCGGTTTCGGTGATGATCGCTGCGGGTCGATGGTCGTTGAGTTCGTAAAGTGTCGAAGGCTTCAATTCCCGGGCCACTAAGATCGAATCGCGGGCAAACCGAAGCCGCGAACTTGCTCCGACGCCCAAGGCGGCAAGCAGTCGGTCGCCAATATCCTCGATGTCGATATAGCGACTGCGCAGGTGTTCGTCCGGGATGGCCTTATATTTATTGACGTAGTCGTCGATCACGACCTTGACAGCCCACTCGGCGTTCACCCGCTCTTCTTTTATCTGTGTTTCGATCCGTGTGCGAAAAGTGTCATCGGCCAGTATCATGCGATGCACGTCAAAGATCGCCGGCCCTGCATTGCCGCCGTTGGAGACCAGTCTATCAAGTTGCTTTTCGGCGGTTGACAGACCCTTTTTCAAGCGTCTCAATTCAGCTGCGATCTTCGCTTCCGTCAGTTCGATGCGGTAAAACTGCCTGTGCTGACCGTGTAGGCAGATCAGCGGGCCGATAGCCACACCGCGAGACACGGCTTTAGCAGCTATGTGGACCTCAATGCGAGCACCGGAGGAAGAATTGACACGCTTTTTATCCATAGCGGGCTAGCTTTCTTAGTTGCCAAAGCTAAATCCGCTTCCACCGCCCTGCGATGGAAAGAACGGTTTGAGCAGGCCGGCAAAAGCTGCCAAGTTTCGGGTTTGGAGAAGTATTTCGCCCGGGCCGGCAAATTCGGCCACCATCCCCTCGCCGCTCAGAAAACTCTTGAAAAAGCCCGAAGATGCCTTCCGGAGGTTATACTGCATATGGCCTTCCCACGCGACCAAATGGCCGGTATCTACGACATAACGTTCGCCCGGCCGCAGAACTTTGCGGTGGATCGCCCCGAAAGAGGATACAAGCAGCAATCCGCTGCCGGAAACTTGTAATACGAACAAGCCCTCACCGCCGAAGAACGATTTTGCACCGCCGAATTTTGTATCTACATTAAGGCTGGTGTCGCCCGCCAGGTACGAACTCGACTGTACCATGAAGGTTTGGTTGTTCATTTCGATGCCGGCAACGTCGCCCGGCGACCCCGGGGCGAAGGTGACCTCACCGGGTGCTCCCCGCGAGGTAAAGGTCGAAACAAAGGCGGATTCACCGCCAACAGCTCGTTTCAGGGCACCAAAAACGCCGCCTTTCAATTGCGAATCAAGATCGACATTCGCCGACATCGAAACCATTGCTCCGGCTTCGGCCGATATCGCCTGTTCTGCCTGTAAATTGACCACTGCCAAAGCGAAAGCACCTTGATACTTTATTTCCCAGGTGTATCCACGGCCTTGACCGCGTCCATCAAGATCGACATTGAAAACCCCTCCGGAAGTGCCCTGGCCGGATGGTGCGGTTGCCTGCGGAGCAGAATTCGGGGCTGCGGCAGTTGATTCGAGCGTGAAGCCGCAAGAGCCGCAAAATCGGGCGTTCGGCATCAGCGGCATTGTGCATTTCGGACAGTTCATAGTTTCACGTTGGCAGATTTCTCTATCAAAATTCTACAAGCTTGCTCAGCATTCTCGGCAAAATCCAGGAGCGCCACATCTTCGTCTGAAACGACCAGATTCTCTCGCCAAGATCGGACGACATTTTTCCAGTTATCGCCTATCAGCACCAGCGGGCGGCGGTTCAAAACGCGTGTCTGAAGCTTGTTCCAAACGAGCGATATTTCCGTTACGGTTCCCATGCCGCCCGTAAACGCTGCGAACCCGACGGATCTAGTTATCAGATTTTGCAGCCGATCATAAAAATGATCGGTCGCGACCTTATCGGTCAGATATCTGTTCGGTTCAGATTTAAACTGGTTCATCACGATCCCGAAAACTCGTCCGCCCTTTTCGCGGGCTCCTCGCGAAGCCGCTTCCATAACACCGAGATAACCGCCCGTGCAAATCGTAAATCCGGCTTCCGCTAAGCGGCCGCCAAGCTCAAGGGCATCTTGATATACGGGTGAATCGGACCGGCATTTCGATCCGCCGAAAATAGTTACTATCTTGTCTTCTGAATTTTCGATCATGCTGATTATTTAGCCTTACGCGGCTCTTCAATTATAGCCAATTATACAACTATCACCAAAATTCATTCCTTGGCGGCTTCCTCCGGCGTTATGTTTCCAGCGGCATGGATGGCCTTGGTCGTATCGGTGAAGAATAGGATGAGCCCGCCGATCACGAAGAATACCACGACCGCCAAAATAGCGTTTCGATACGACCCGGTTGATGCCACGATGATCGAAAATGTCAGCAAGCCCATCCACGAAGTTCCTTTTTCCGATATTTCGTAAAAAGAGAAGAATGAAGATTCTTTTCCACGCGGTATCATCTGTGAATACAGCGAGCGAGAAAGGGCTTGTGTGCCGCCTAGAACGAAACCGATCGCCGCTCCCAAGTACCATGCCTGCGAAGGTACCTTTAGAAAGACATATGCATAGAACACGATGCCGGCCCACCAAACCAGCGAGACCAAGATCGTCGTTTTATTGCCAATTCGGCGTGAAAGCCGTTCCCAGAAAAGCGACCCGATCAAAGCAACGATCTGCGTTTCGAGAAAAAGCAACAGCAGGAACATCGGGTTCGAAGGCTCACCGCGGGCAATGAAGAGTTCTTGTTCGATAAACACCGATGCCTGATAGATAACGGTCTGAATGCCGTCGTTGTAAAACAGATAGGCGGCCAGAAAGGAAAGCGTATATTTTAATTTGATCAGATGGGCGATCGTTGCTCTGATCTCGCCAAAAGCAAGCGCAACAATATTTTTACCCGGCGGGCGAGGTTTTGTCGTCCCCCGATCCTTGATGCGGCGAAACGTTATGATCGCAAAACCGCCCCACCACAATGCCGCACCCGCCAAACAGATCCGAACGGCCATTGATGTCGAAATGCCTAGCTGCGGCGCCGCATATAACAGCAGCAGGTCGAGTATCAACATGATCGAACCGCCCGCATAACCAAGAGCGTAACCTTTTGCGGAAACGCGGTCGCGTTGGTCTTCGGACGCTATCTCCGTTAGAAGGGCGTTGTAGAAAACAAGGCTCGAACCGACACAAACATTGGCAAAGATCAGCAGCAAGCACCCGAAAAGATAGTTGTCACCATCAATAAAGAACATTAAAAAGGCGGCCGCCACGCCCAGGTAGCACAGCACCATCATAAAAACCTTTTTTAGGTTCGAATAGTCGGCAATAGCGCTTAAAAAGATCATCACTCCGGCCTGGATGATAACACCAACGACCGTCGTGGCTGAGGTCAGTGATTTTGCGGTAACCGATCCGAGCGATCCGAGATCGAAAACAACACCGTTCTCGCCGACGTGAGCTTGAGCCAAACTTGTCAGATATGGTGCGATCAGTACGCCGATCACGGTCGTGTAATAGACCGAATTCGCCCAATCGTACATCATCCACCCAAAGGTTTCCTTCCGATCGTTCTTTTGTTCCGCCGCCTGATCCATAAAATTCCTCTTTACGCGCTTGATTGTTGATGAAAGCTCCATAGAAATCAAGCTGTCAGCGATCGATAGATAACTTACATCTTGGCGTTTGCAAGCCTTTTAACGTAAAGTTAAGCTAGTTCATTTGTATATGAAAACTATGATCCTGGCGGCCGGGTTCGGCACACGCCTTTTTCCATTGACCATCGACCGGACGAAACCTGCCATTCCTTTTCTCGGCAAGCCTTTGGTCGGCTATGTCGCCGAATATCTAAGCCGGTACGGGTTGAAAGATCTGGTTGTAAATCTGCACCACCAGCCCGATTCGGTGATCGAAGCTCTCGGAGACGGGTCCGCCTTTGGCGTCAATATTGCCTACACTCGCGAAGAACCTGAGATCTTGGGCACGGCCGGTGCACTGGACAACGCCCGCGAATATCTCCAGGATGAAGCTTTTTTGATCGTCAACGGTAAGATCATCACGGATATAGACATCGGCGCTGCGATCGAGGCCCACAAACGCTCCGGGGCTTTGGCGACGATGGTTTTGAAACCGAACGTAAAGCGCGAGAGGTTCACAATAGTTGAGACACAGGACGGTCATGTGACCGGTTTTGGCGATTTCGCTACGCCGGTTACTGAAGAAGAGATCCGTGACACGGAGCACGAACCTGCGACCCCATTGATGTTCACCGGAATTCACATTCTGGAACCGGCGGTTTTCGAATATATTCCGCGGGGCGTGTATTCTGATATCGTTCCGTCTTTCTATAATCCGGCCTTGCAAAACGGCGAGAAAATAGCCGCATTTGTCACCGATGCCAATTGGTACGAACTTTCCACCATTCCCCGATATTTGGACATCTCTCTGGCAATGATGCACGGAAGCGATGTTTTTAAGGGAACTAATTGTGCGATCGCAGAAAGCGCCAGGATACGCGATTCCGTCTTGTGGGATGACGTAACGGTTTCGAGCGGAGCAGAGCTCTATCGAACCATCATTGCTGACGGGGTCACGATCGAACCCGGGGAAGCATTCGAAAATGCCGCTATCGTTCGGGCCGATATGGTTCGAAATTGCGAAGAGATACCCGAAAAAGCGTTAAAAGGTTATATTCAGGGCGAAAATTATATTGTTCCCCTAAATTGAGGTTATGTCTGATTTTCAAGCTAGGCTGCAGAATTTTCTCGATCAGAACAACCAAAGCACCGTTGTCGAACAGTTGACGCCGGATGCCTCGACCCGTGAATACTATCGCGTTCATTGGCAAAACGGTTCGGCTATCGCATGTGTCTATCCGGAGGCGAATGATCCCGCCGCGGCCGCCTATGCAGACGTAACCGAACTTTTTCTCTCTCAGGATCTTCCTGTTGCTCAGATATATGCCATGGATCTTGGCTCCGGAGTAGTGATCCAGGAAGATCTCGGCAATATTATTCTGCGGGACGTTTTGATAGAAGCCGGAAGCTCGGAGCGCGAATCGCTTGCTAATGCCGGCATTTCGCTGATCCCGCGAATTCAGGCCGCTACGGAAGCGGCTGTGATCAAAGATTCGATAGCCGCAAAACTGCGATTCGATACCGAAAAGCTCTTGTGGGAATTGAATTTCTTTAAGGAGCATTATTTCACTACGCTTCGCAAAAGCCCGCTATCGGCGGACGTTAATTCAGCCGTCGAAGCAGAATTTATTGAGCTTTCAAAGGAACTCGAAGCGCGGGCGGCGGTGCTTTGCCATCGGGATTTTCATGCGGCCAACTTGATGGTGGACCGAAATGGCCGACTGCGGATCATCGACCATCAGGATGCACGCATCGGGTCCGTCACCTATGACCTCGTTTCTTTTCTGCTCGATCGCGTTACCGAACCACCGCCAGAAGCGTGGTTGGACGAAAAAAGAACCTTCTTTCTTGCCCAGCGGGCCGCTGTCGGATTACCCGAACTCGAACGCAAAGATTTCGAATACGAGTTCCAACTCCAGGCCGTTCAGCGTTGTCTAAAAGCCGTCGGCACGTTCTCTTTTCAGTCCGTTAATCGCGGCAAAACCTACTTTTTGCCGTATATTGCACCGATGTTCCGCATTGTTTTGGAAGAGCTAGAAGATCTGGATCGTTTTCCGGTATTACGATCCTTGCTAAATAAGGAAACACGTCTATGACCGCAAAATTGGCCCTCATTTTTGGCGTAATATTGCTCTTGGGTTCTTTTGCAAAGGCTCAGCAATTCAGTCTTGACGCTTTTGACGTTGCTCCGCCGACCTTGGTCGAAGAACTAAAAGCCATCAAGAGAACGACGCCTGACATCGGCGCCGAAGCCTTCGCGGAAAAAGCAAATGTTGTGCTCCAGTCGAAAGGCGTCCCGTTTAGTTTTATCTTCGACGACGCGGTCTGTGATTCGATCAAAACCGCCATCGCAAAGTTGAAGGATCAAAAGGCCCCGAAAAATCTACGAACAAAACTTTCCTCCGTTGGCGGAGATCCGGCGGAACTGCGGGTGCCTCCGGCCGATTTCGCGAATTCTGAATGTGCGAAATGCACCTTGACACTTCCGATCTTTGAGATCACCGATTCCGATTTTATTTCTCAATTACACGGAGTCAACATCAAGTTTGAACGTCCTCCGGGACTTCGTTTCGGTGAAACGATACTTATCGATGAAAAAGATCCGTCACGGGTGAAAGTGAGATGGAAGATCCCATTTCGCGGCAAACCGCTCGGCGTAAGCTATGATGGCGGCGTACTTTATATGGCATTTCGTGAACCGGAGCTGCAAGATCTGGCCTTGCTCGTTTTTTCCGAAGGAGTTTTTCAGATCACAACTCGTGCAGACGCTTCTTCTAACGGCAAGGCGGAGGAGGTAAAAAATGCTCCTGCCGGTACGCTGCTGTTCAAGAACCGAGATATACAACAAATGTTGAGATATGACGAGCCATGTCATTAAACCCGCAAGTGGTCGGGACGCCAATTCTCGACCGCCAATTTTATGTCTTTGGGCGTTTTGAGTTCGCCGGACACGACTCGCTCAACAAGGCCCGGCAATTCTGCGTCCGATGCGAAACGTAGAGCAATTATTTGGCCCGTACGCAGCTTCGCCGCTTTGGCCGCCGCCTCGGGAGACAACAATTCTTTATAACGAAGACGCTCTTCGAGTCTTATGACCCGGTCCTGAGCCTTTAACGATTGCAGCCTGGCGGCGATCGAGATCATTATCAGCGTTACGGCGAGCACGACCGACATTCCTCTGTCCCAACTCGGAGCCTGGCTCAATTGATACAATTGCCAGCCAAAATTCAGCGTCAGAAGCGGCGTGATCACAAAATGGACGAGTTTGTTCCACCGCGTGTGGTTAGCGTAGTTTTGTTGTTCCATAAATGTAGTTTCAAAAAGCAAAATAATTTCCCGTTCGACAGCCGGGGCTACAATTTCGATTTTGCCATATCATCGCCGGCCGGCGACCGATAGTCTTCCCCCGGATTTACGAACAGATTCTGTTCAAAGCGATATTGTTTATCGTAAAGCTGTCTATACCGACCATTCATCGCGATCAGCTCCTCATGCGTTCCCCGCTCTGCGATCTCCCCGGCCTCAACAACCAATATTTGGTCCGCGCTTCGGATCGTGGAAAGGCGATGGGCGATAACGAATGTTGTTCGACCCGAACGCAGCCGATTTAGTCCTTCCTGGATCAAGGCTTCGCTTTCCGAATCCAGCGACGATGTCGCCTCGTCGAGTATCAGTATCCGCGGATCCGCAAGCAGGGCTCGTGCAATGGCCAAACGCTGTCGTTGCCCGCCCGAAAGCTTTACCCCGCGTTCTCCGACAACGGTATCGTATCCGTCCGGGAAACTTTCGATGAATTCATCGGCATTTGCAATACGGCAGACCTCTTTGATATCCGCGAGATCAGATTCCGGATTCGCAAAACGAATGTTGTCCAAAATAGTCCCGTCAAAAAGAAAATTGTCCTGCAGCACAACGCCCAAATGACTTCGGTAATCGCGTAAACGAACGGATCGGAGATCTTTGCCGTCGATCTTCACCACGCCTTGGGTCGGCTGTATGAAATTAAGCACGAGACTCAATATCGTTGATTTGCCCGACCCGCTGGAACCGACCAAGGCGGTGGTTTTACCCGCCTCTGAAATAAAAGAAATACCTCGTAAAACCGGAACGCCCTTTTCGTATTCAAATCTTACATTTTCGAATTCTATCGTGCCGGCGATCTGCGGCAAAGGCTGTTTCTGTCTATCTTCCTCATCTTCGGTCGTCAGAGCCATCACCTCGCGGATACGGTCGAGCCCGGCGAATGCTTCCGTTATCTGTGTTCCGATCGCCGTAAGTTCGATGATCGGCAAAGCCAGCAGGAAGGTAAACGAGATGTACATCAGAAAATCGCCAAGTGTCATCGAACCGCTCTGAACGGCATTTCCGCCAATGACGATCATTACAACGGCGATAGCCCCGATGACCAACGCCGAAAAAGAAGAGACTGCCGAGACACCGGTCACAGATTTGGCAATATTCCGGAACAGGCGGTGAGCGCCGCGGGCGAATGAAAGTTCTTCGCGCTTTTCGGCGGTATAGGCTTTGACAATGCGGATACCGCCGAGACTCTCGCCAAGACGACCGGTAACTTCGGCTGTGATCTCGCCTCTTTCGCGGAATATCGGACGCAGCTTTTTGAAAGCATACATCAGCATCGCTACGAATATCAGCAGTACTACTATCATCGCCGCCGTCAAATGCCAGTTCAGCCAGAAAAGCACGCCGATGGCAACGACGGCTGTTACAAAACTGCCAAGGATCTGGCCAAGCCCGGTGCCGACCAAATTACGAATGCCCTCAGCATCGTTCATTATCCGCGATATCAACTGTCCGCTTTGCGTAGAATCAAAATATGAGATCGGCAGCCGTTCGATATGTCTTTGCACCCGCATTCGCATATTTGTGATCGCCAATTGGGCGGCAACGCCGAGTATCTGAGAAAGTGCAAAACTCGTTGCCGCTTGGACGACAGTTGAAATGCCGATCGCCAAAGCGATCCATTTGATTATGTCGTAGCGTTGTTTTGTAAATACCTCGTCGCCGATAAATTTGGTCGAAGCCGGCAGTACCATGCTTGCCAGCCTTGAGATAAGCATCAATATACTGCCGATGAACAATCGCCAGCGGGAATTCCAGATAATGCGTCTTGCTTCTAGCCAAGCGCTTGAATAATCGACCTTTTTCTTCTTTTTTTCCGCCATTTGATTTTAAAGACTGCGACGGCTATAACCGATTGTCAAGAATGACGATACTACAAATTTTTTGTAAAATGGTCATTAAAGCCGACTACTTTGCGGCTCTTCCCAAAAATGCTGTTGCACAGAACCGAACGCCACGCCGGACGGCGGCTGCACGTTTAATAGAAATGAACCAAACATACATCAACCAATTAAAAGATCACATCGGCGAAACCGTCACACTAAAAGGCTGGCTGTACAATTCCCGTTCGAGCGGCAAACTCGCTTTTTTACAGCTGCGCGACGGTTCGGGCATCGTCCAATGCGTTGTCTTCAAACCCAATGACGAGGAAATTTTCGAAAAGGCAAGATCGCTCGGCCAAGAATCTTCCATTATAGTTACCGGGACCGTAAAAGAGGACACACGTTCCGCGATCGGTGTTGAATTGGATGTCACGGGCCTTGAGGTGCTTCAAAACACGTCCGAATATCCGATCACACCCAAGGAACACGGTACTGAATTTTTAATGGACCACCGGCATTTGTGGATCCGGTCTAAAAAGCAGAATGCTGTTTTGAAGGTTCGACACACCGTCATAAAGGCGACGCGGGATTTCTTCGACAGTGACGGCTTCATATTGGCGGACACGCCTATCTTCACACCGGCCGCTTGTGAAGGAACGACAACGCTTTTCGAGGTCGATTATTTCGATGACGACAAGGCATATCTGACACAGTCCGGTCAGCTTTACAACGAGGCAACGGCGGCAAGTTTTGGTAAGGCCTATTGTTTCGGGCCTGTGTTTCGAGCTGAAAAATCAAAGACCCGCCGCCATCTGACCGAATTTTGGATGGTCGAACCGGAGGTTGCTTACGCTCATTTGGACGATGTGATGATCCTCGGTGAACGGCTGATCAAATTTATCGTAAAGCGTGTTTTGGAAGAACGCCGCGATGACCTTGCCGTGCTCGAACGCGATGTTTCAAAACTCGAAGCCCTGATGTCGCAGGATTTTCCGCGAGTCCACTATGATGACGCGGTGAAAATGCTCAAGGAAGGCTTTGCCAAAGGCGAACTTGAACACGATTTCGAATGGGGCGGCGATTTCGGAGCCCCGGACGAAACGTACATTTCCAAGCAGTTCAATGCCCCGGTATTCGTTCACCATTTCCCGGCTGTGATCAAAGCTTTTTATTTTGCACGCGACCCGGAACGCCCGGAACTCGCCCTTGGAGCTGACCTGATCGCACCCGAAGGTTATGGTGAGATCATCGGCGGCGGCGAAAGAGCCACTTCCGTCGAATTTCTCGAAGAGCAGATCGCCCACCATGACCTGCCAAAGGAAAGTTTTGAATGGTACCTGGATCTTCGCCGTTACGGCAGCGTACCTCACGCCGGTTTCGGTATGGGGATCGAGCGTGCCACGGCATGGATGTGCGGCATTGAGCATGTTCGCGAGACAATTCCGTTTCCGCGTATGCTTTACCGGCTAAAGCCTTAACGAAAATTGACGGTTCCCGCCGGCTCAACGGTCGGCGGAACGGCATTCTTCCCCCGGCCCTACTGTGGAGAAGGAGACTGCATTGCGCTCGGACGCAGTGACCCCATATTTTCAAGAGTTTCGGGCACCGCTGCGTCCGGACCGTCTCCGTTCCAGCTTCCGACCCAAGTTCCCTGTTTGTCGAGTTGATAGATACCGACGCGACAAAATTCATCGCCGATCGATGCGGCGTAAAAGTTTCCAAGCCGCATGCCTTTTCCAAAAGCTTGCCCACCGTCGATCGTCCAAACAACATTGTCCACGCCGTGTTCACCGTCGATCGTCTGCAGCTTTCCGGAGTATTTCAATTTAGGTTTGCCGCCGAATTGCTCCTTTTCGCCGGTCAGCTCATATTCTGTGATGCCGCTGTTCTTTACGCCGATTGGAACAGCTTGCTCGCTTCCTTTCTCCAAGGTATGGTAATTGACCGTCTCACCGCTCAGCGATCCATCTTTGCTTATCTTATACAAGATACCCACACACTGTTTTTGGTCGTTCGGCCGGTATATGGTCATCAACACGCCATCCTTCGAAAGTCCTAATCCGAACGCCCGCAGCGGATCCCCGTATATCGTCATCCGGTACATCCTAAATTGTGAGAACATCCTCATCTTGGCTTCATTTCCGCCGGAGACCATTTTAAATGTGGCGGTGTTCGTGTCGTCATAGTCGATCTGTGCACTGTTACACGCAGCAACGGAAAATGCTAAAATAACACTTGCCGCGACCGCCACAACTCTAGATAAATTTGCTGATCTCATGAAAAGATTCTATCAGTTTTTACACTCGGGTCTAAGATCGACGCTTTTCTTGCTGTTAGCGTTTGTCCTTTTCGGTTCTGTCGTCGGCCAGCCCACGGCGCCTGGAAAGATAAAAGATCTTCGCCCGACGGTGATCTTGGTCGGCATCGACGGTTTCCGTTACGACTATTTTGAGAAATTTGGTACGCCGAACCTCGATCGCCTCGCAGCAAAGGGCGTCCGGGCGCGGTGGATGACACCTTCCTATCCGAGCAAGACCTTTCCGAATTTCTACACCATCGCCACGGGGCTTTATCCGGAGCAGCACGGCATTGTCGAAAATAATATTTACGATTTCGGCACCCAATTTTCGATGGGCAATAAAAGCGAGGTGCAAAACGCACGCTGGTGGTTGGGCGAGCCGATCTGGGTGACCGCCGAAAAGAACGGCCTTCGAGCTGCTCCGTTCTTCTACCCGGGTTCGGAAGCCGCGATCGGCGGCCGCCACGCCGCTTTCTGGGCCGAATATCAGCATACGATGCCCGCAGATGAAAAGATCGCCCAACTGATGCAATGGATCGATCTGCCGGTTGCCGAACGCCCTCAATATCTTTCGCTCTATTTCCACGACGTTGACACCGCCGGACACCATTTCGGACCCGACAGCCTCGAAAATCGTCGTGCCGTTTTGGACGTAGATGTTTCCATCGGAAGGCTTATTGCCGAATTGAAGCGACGCGGAATTGAAAATAGGGTGAACATCGTCGTGGTCTCGGACCATGGAATGGCCGCCGCCGATTGGAACAATGTCGTTCTGCTGGATAAATATTTCGATCTTTCGCTTGCTGAGCGAATTCTCTACGCTGATCAGATCGTCCAGATCTTTCCGCAACCCGGGCAAAAAGACAATATCCTGCAAAAGCTCGCCGGGATCGAACATGCAGAATGTCTAGCGAAGGAAAGCATTTCTGCTCGATTTCGCTATTCTGCCGGGGTACGTGTTGCGCCTATCATCTGTCGTGCCGAAACCGGCTGGGCTGTGACCAACGCCGAACGATTCGCGGAAACCTCTGCCAGGCCCGATTTCACGCGAATGCACGGGGAACACGGCTACGACAATGAAGATCCGGAAATGCGTGCCATTTTCGTCGGCCGTGGACCGGCTTTCAAAAAGGCCGGCAAAATGCTTCCTGCCACAGTTCTTGGGCCGTTAATGACCGATGGATTTCTCCGGACCGCCCCAAAAACAAAAAAGGCTCGTATGGTCGAGCCTTTCGCAAATATCGAGGTCTATAACATTCTCTGCCATATCTTGGGCATTCCACCCGCACCAAATTCCGGCCACCCTGACATGTACAAAGGCATTCTCCGCAAATGAAGAAGATCAAAGCCAGGCGATGCTTTCCACTTCTCGATCAAAGGGCATTCGGACGCTCTCGGCGGCGAACCAAAATTAAAGAGCCGAGCGGATAACGGCATTTCTTTCTTATGTCATTTACTATTCGGGACGGCTGCAAACCCGTTTTCAAAGAAACGCAGGGTTTCGTATGTCGCTTGAATCGATGCTGTGCCGTGTTCCAGTTTGTCGTTATGGATCTCCAAATGCCGCAGCGTGTGTGCAGAAACTCCGCGCCGACGCATATTCTTCATCGCTACGGTCGCATTTCGCGGATCGACAACCTTATCGGTCGCTAAACTTATCAAAAGCATCTCCGTTCGCGGTGCCCAATCGTGTACGTTGTTCTCCGACATATACTTGATGACCGGATCGGAGCGATCGAGCGTTTCCAGAGCGGAAATGAACCGCGGCGTCAATAGATGGTCGCGTGACCTGGTGCCGCCGGAAAGCTTGCCCATAATGACCAAACCGAGTCCGACCATTTTATCAGAACGGCCGCGTTTGAAATTGGCGTTGACCGTGCGGGCCATCGTCTTTGTAAAATAATCGTCCGTGTTGACGCCAAGATCGTGTTTGAAATACGAGATCGTGTAACCGAGCAGAAACGCGCGGATAAGAATATCGTCGCCGGCAACATCAGCTAATAGGTAGTCTCGCGTAACGCCGGTCAGATCGTAAGGGCCGGATGCCGGGGCCGCTCGCGTTATCTTTAACGAAGCATCGCCGCTTTCTTCGATCAATTTGACCATTCCCATTGCCGTACCGCCGCCTTCGCTATACCCTGTGACAAAGAGTTTGTCACCGAGAGCATAGCCCGACCGCCGTGCATAATTTCTGGCGGGTGCGACGATATCAACGCCGGAACGGCCGTTAACGATGTTCAGCGGATACGGGTGATACCCTGTGCTGTCGCCTAGGCCGATATAATCGGGCATCGCCACCGCATAGCCCGCTGCGGCAAATGCCAGCGGTTCCGCAGATCCGGGTTTTAATTTGTGCACGACCCGAGACGGAGCGTTCTTAAAATCCCAAGTAGTCCCGTGCATGTAAACGACCAGGCCTTTCGACGTACCTTTTTGAGGCAATATCAATATGCCGGAAACGTTCTGGCGTTCGCCTTTTGTGCCGGTCGTACTGTAAACGACCTTTTTTACGGCGATCGGTGCCGTCGCCTTCGGGAAGGTGAATCCCGGCAAGCCTTTTTCGATGGCCGCATTCACCTCGGCAGAAGAGATGGTCCGGAGATCTGAGACCTGTGCCGACGATCCCATTGCCGCAAAAAAGGTTATTACCAGAACCGCGAAGATCCTCTGTACCTGAAACATATATTTTCCGCCTATTGTTGAGATAAAAAGCTGCGGGAATTATAACGCGAAAATGTGGAAATGTTGAATACTAAACACCGTGGATCTCAACGATCGCAATTTCCGGCGGCACGAGAAATCGAAACGGAAGGACATTCGTCCCCACGCCGGACGTGACGAACATATCAACACCGTTTTCTTTGATATGCCCGTAGGCGTATTTTTGCCCATAAAATGATGGTACGATCGGGCGGCCGAGAACCGGCAGAAAGATCTGGCCGCCGTGGGTGTGCCCGGCCAGCAGAATTTTGAAATGCGGCGAGATCATCTGGTCGCCTTCGGTTAGCATCGGTAAAACATCGGGGCTATGTTCCAGTGCGATGATATTGCTGTCGTCTTCGCCGGAGCGGGCCAATATCTCTTTTGCATCGTCGGAAAACTGCTTCCAACTTTTGATCGTTAAATGATCTTTTAACCCAAGAAGGCGAATTTTCGCTCCGTCTTTTTCTATTTCGACAACTTCCCCGTCCAGAACGCGATAGCCATTCGCGGCTAGCGAAGCCGAGATCTCCGGCCCGTCATCCACGCCGTCGTGATTACCTAGGACAGCAAATACGCCGAAAACGGCTTTCATTCCTTTTAGGGCCTCGGACATTTCCGCAAGCGGCATTCGCAATTGCGAGCGGTCGTCGGTTCTGCGGGAAACGTAGTCGCCGAGCAAAACGATAATGTCCGGGCGTTCGTTATTGACGGTTTCGACCACACGCCGCAATTTATCGGCATCAGAACCGTTAGAACCGGCGTGAATGTCGGAAATAGCGACGATTCGCAGACCGTCGAAGCGATTGTCCCAACCGGCGACGCCAACCCGATAGCGAGCAACGGTCAACCGCTGTGGTTCAATGAAATATGAATAGGCGAGCAACAGTGCTCCTGCCGCACAGATGGCTGCGGTGGTTAGATACAAAAAGGTGCGACGCGAAATTTTCATTGGCCGGAAGAATTAAGTGTGACGACCGCAATTTCCGGCGGAACGCGAAAACGCAGCGGGATAACGCTGGTGCCGACGCCGGTGGTGACAAAAACGTCTTTTCCTTCGAAAACAGCGTGGCCGCGCATAAATCTTTTATCATTGACCACCGCCAGTGGCCCGTAGATCGGCCAATTCAGCTGGCCGCCGTGAGTATGCCCGGCAAACATCACCGAAAATCCGGCGGGAGCTTCCATCACGGAATCAGGATTGTGGGTTAGGGCTATTACATTCTGTTTTACGGGGAGTTCATCAAAGGCTTCGGTCGGTACGCGACGACGCTTCCAGAGATCTTCGATCCCCCAAATAGTGACGATTTCACCATTTTCGAAGGATATTTGTTTCGTTTCGTTCTCAAGCACGGTAATGCCTGCATTTTCGAGAGCAGCCTTTATTTTCGGTGTGTTGAAATATTCGTCGTGGTTGCCGATGATGGCAAACACACCATATCGAGCACGAAAACCGGAGATGGCGGCGGTGATCTCTTCCGGCGACATTCGCAGATAAGTTCCGTCCGTCCCCGGCGGACGCGAACGAAAATTCTCGACCCTGCCGGTTTCGGAAACATAATCGCCAAGTAGAACGATGATATCAGGATCCTGAGCATTGGCCTGCTCAACGACGAAGCGCAGCCGTTCTGCCGGAGCAAAATTGGACCCGGCGTGGATGTCCGAGATGGCAACGACCTTAAACCCGTTCAGTTTGCTGCTCCAATGCGGAACCGTCAGCGTTTCTTCCGTGATGACAAAACTGCGTGGCTCGACGAAATATGAATATGCAAGAAAAACCCCGACCGCCGAAACCAAAATACCTGCCGCAACTCCGATGCGTTTAACCCATTTTTTCAAGCGGTGTTTCATTTAGAAAAATATTCTCGCCAGCGTCCGTCAACCAATTCGACAATGTCAGGCCGTGGTTCGACCTCCGCAGGATACCAGGGCTTCATACGAGCATCAACAAAAACGGGAGCGGTATAGCCAATGTGGTTGTTTTTAACCTCGACGCGCTTTGCGCTAATATCGCGGGCGGGGTCGAATCTGGTCCACGTTGCCCATAGAAATTTTTCGGCTGTGTCGGCAAATTCGATCTTGTCATGCAGCACGACCATTTCAAAATCATCGAAACAACCGGAAGCCGCGAGATCGCGGGCCAATTCCGGAGCTTCCGTATAGCCGCTCGTCTCAAGCACCAGACATCCGCCGCAGAAAGTCTTTGCGGCACGCACATCCGGCTGAAGTTCGCCTCTGAACGTCCGCTGTAACTCTCTTTTTTGCTCGCCAACCCCCATCAAGATCGCCTTGCTTCCGTGGTTGATCCTTCCGCTTGCGTAATCGAGCGTATCGAAAGCCGTCTGGGAAAAAATGAAAAGATCGCGGCTCCAATCTACGCGTGCCAGAATATGCTCAAAAAGCGATTTGAAATCTCGCAGGTCCTGTGGGTTATCCGTCAGCAGCAGAAATTTCGTCAGCGAAAGCTGGCCTTCGCCTAAAATGCGAAATCCCGCCGCGAGAGATTCTCTTGCGTAACGCTCCCGCACGACCGCCGCCGCAAGCGAATGAAATCCCGTTTCACCGTAACTCCACAGATCCCGAACAGCCGGCATTACCAGCGGAAACAGAGGTGCAAGCAGCTCTTGCAAATAATCGCCGATAAAAAAATCCTCCTGCCGAGGTTTGCCGACGACGGTTGCCGGATAGACGGCATTTTTGCGATGAAACACCGCCTCTGCATGAAAGACAGGATAATCATGCTGCAGCGAATAATAGCCGTAATGGTCGCCAAACGGGCCTTCCGGACGCCGCACTTTTGGTGCCACGCTGCCGCAGATGGCGAATTCCGCCTGAGCGATCAGTCGATGCCGGTCCGGCCCAAGCGGGTTTTGAGCGGTTTCGATCTTTCCGCCGGCCAGCAATGAGGCAAGCATCAATTCGGGAACGTCTTCCGGCAGAGGAGCGATCGCCGATAGGATCAATGCCGGCGGCCCGCCGAGAAATATCGTCACCGGCAGCGACCGCCCCAACTTTTCCGCCTCGTAATAGTGAAAGCCGCCGCCTTTGCCGATCTGCCAATGAATGCCCGTTGTATCGGCATCGTAACGCTGAATGCGGTACATTCCTAAATTGCTTTTGCCGGAGATCGGGCTTTCTGTATATACCAGCGGCAAAGTGATGAAATGCCCTCCGTCTTCGTGCCATAACTGAAGCATCGGCAATGCGCCGAGATCCGTTTGCGGCTGTCTGTTTTCTGTGACCGGTGCCGAGCGAACATTCTTTGTCCCGAGTTTCAATGCCGTTAAACCCAGCCTGCGATTTTGCCACAGCTTTCTCATCGTGGGCGGTATCAACGTTTCCGCTGCATGAACGGCTTCCTTAACGAGATCGAGCGGCTTCGAACCGAACGCCAGTTCGATCCTTTTTACTGTGCCGAAAAGATTTGTGATGACCGGAAACGATGAGCCTTTTACGTTGGTGAACAGCAAAGCCTTTCCCTGCTGTTCGATAACGCGGCGATGTATTTCGGCGATCTCAAGATACGGATCGACTTCCGCCGAAATGGTCGCTAGTTCATTTTCCTTTTGTAAGAGGTCGATAAAACCCTGCAGGTCCTGATGCATCTATGTATATTTCAACAAATATCGTCGCTTAAGTAAAAAGGCGGAGCCAAAAGCCCCGCCATAATGTATCACTTCAAGTGTCTTGAAAATGACAATTTAAGTTGTGTCTGAACCGGATAACGCCTATTTCGTCAACGAACCAATGTCAGATCTGAGATCTTCGGCGGTCACAACTTTCGCCGTCAATTTCGGAAAGCGCTTGGCCAAGTCTTCTTTGAATTTGGCATAGTCGCCAACGATTATCAGGTCACCTGCGACGTTCGTTTTCGCAAATTGTTCGATCTTTGCCGCACTCACACCATTTATGCCGCCGTCAAATTCGTTCATCGCCGTTACCGGAACCCCAAAGGTATAGAGGTCAGCCAAAAAGCCGGCGATACCAGCCGTAGTTTCCATATTGCGGCCAAAGTTTCCGGTCAATACTGCCTTTCGCGGGATGAGTTCCCCTTCCGATACGGGCCCCGCCATCAGCTTTTGCAGTTCTTCGACCACCAACTGTGCGACCTCTGCGGCGGACTCGTTCTTCGTCTGCGTCCGGGTTGCGAAATTTGCTCCGATGCCTCGCCAGCTAAAAGAGCTGCCGGCTCCGTAGCTAAGACCTCTTTTTATGCGAATTTCCTGATTAAGCCGCGAAGAATAACCACCGCCGAGCACCGAATTGTAAACCGATGCAACGTAATATTCCGGCGAAGACCGCTGTAATGCCAGACTTCGGTTTGTGAAAGATACTGCTGCCTGTCCCGAATTCGGCAGGTCTATCACTAGCAGACGCTGTGCCATCGGAATTTCGTGTGAGGCAGATGCGGCGGCGGGTCGCTCCGTCGGCTTCCCGGCACCATTCTGACCGGCCATCTTAGCGAAATATCTTGTTGCCAGAGCCTCAGCGTTGGCAGCGGAAACATCGCCGGCAAATATCAACCGCGAATTTTTGGCAAGGTAGTTTGCTGCGTAAAATGCTTTCAGATCCTCCGGGGTGATCGATCTGATGGTTTCGGGCGTTCCAACGACCGGATGTTCGTTAAAAGTAAATACACTGGCCGCATAATTCGCCAGAAAGGAAGGCTGATTGAGATTATACGAAAGCTCATCGGCCGTCTGAGATTTCAGCAGGTCGAGCTCCTTTTGTTCAAATGCCGGGTCCAAAATAATGTCCGACATCACTTTCAAAGCACTTTCAAGCTTATCGCTCGGCACGGTGACAGTAACGTTTGCCGCGTTCCATCCCGCCCCGCTGCTGATGGTTCCGCCCAGAAATTCGATCTGTTCGGCGATCTGCGTTGCCGAGCGCGTTTTGGTTCCTTTGGTCAGCATGCTCGCCGTTAGATCCGCCAATCCCGCTTTTTTTTCATCCTCGATAGCGGCACCGGCTCCGATAAGGATGGTTATGGTTACCAGCGGGACGCTTTTCTTTTCGACCGCTGCGACCAATAGGCCGTTCTTCAATTTTGCTTCTTTTATTGCCGGCAAAACAGCCGAACGCGGTGTTCCGGGTGTAGGCTGCGGCAATTGTCCGGCGGCTATTCCGCCGCAGAGGGTTAAAATAACTGATACGATAAGTGCTTTCATTATTTTTCACCTCCGTCGGTAGATTTCTTTTCTTCCTGCGTATAATAAACGACCACCCGGTTGTCCGGCTTGAAATATTTCTGCATAACGCGCTTAACATCCGCCGCCGTCACCGCCTGTATCTTTTGGATCTCCTGATTGACGGCAGTCGGATCTCCCAAATATGCGATCGCCCTTTCTATAACTATCGCCTTGCCGTCGTTATTCTCACGCCCCCTGATCGCTCTCGCTACCAATTGATTTTTCGCCTTTTCCATCTCTTGGGCGGTCGGGCCGTCCTTTTGAATCAACGCCAACTCGGCGAGCAATGCCTTTTCCAATTCCTCCGGCGTCTTCCCCTCAGCCGCGATCGCTACGAATTTGAGCAATCCGCGATCGAGGCGAAATTCCGCGTCAAATTCTGCTTCCTGAGCCAACTGCTGGCGATAGATCAAGCTTTGATAGAGCCGAGAACTTTCGCCCCCGGACATAATGTTTTCCGCGACCAGCAAAGCGGCCGCATCTGCATCTTTTGCCGGCGGAGCGAGATATGTGATGCCAACGGCCGGAAAAGGGACTATCGGGCCATGTTCGTGAAACCGGCGTTCTTTTGTCCACTCAGGTTCGGCCTCGGTTATCCGCTTGATCGGCTGCGACGGCTTTACGATGCCCCCAAAATACTTGTCCACATATCCGTCCAATTGCTTTTGATCGAAATCACCGACCACGATCAGTACGGCATTGTCCGGGCGATAAAAGGCCTTATAAAACTTTTGAGCATCGGCCGGGGTAGCCGCGTTAAGTTCATCCAAGTTGCCGATCACCCCTCTTTTATAGGGATGTTTTTGATAGGAGAGGTTGTTTAGATATTCGTAAAAGCGGCCGTAAGGATTGGCAAGTACGCCCTGTCGGTATTCTTCTTTGACGACATCTCTTTCCGAAGAAAAATTAGCGTCATCAACGTTAAGTTCTACCATTCGGTCAGCTTCGGCCCACAGTAAGGTCTCCAAATAATTGGAAGGTACGACCTCGTAGTAGTTCGTAAAATCCGGCCATGTCGAAGCATTGTTGAATCCGCCGACGTCCTCCGTCAAACGATCCATCTTTTCGTTCGGCATATTTTTCGTGGACTTGAACATCATGTGTTCGAACATATGTGCAAACCCCGATTTCCCAAGCGGGTCATCTTTTCCGCCGACGTCGTACCAAACATGTATAGCAACCGTCGGGCTGCTGTTGTCCTGCAGCGTCACGACCCGAAGTCCATTGGCGAGTGTACTTTGTTTGATGTTCATCGGCAAGATCTTGATCTGGGCCGCAACGGTAAAGGCGGCGGCCATGATCAAAAGTGCCGGAAAGACTGATTTACGCATAGGTCTCCTTTCGTGGGAAAATTTGCTTGTGTTTTACGAGAAATATCTCAGAAAGGTTTACTGAGCGTAATCATAAAAACCCTTTCCGGTTTTGCGGCCTAGCCAACCGGCATCAACGTATTTACGAAGGAGCGGGCAGGGTCTGTATTTCGGGTCTCCTAACCCCTCATGCAATACATTAAGTATGGCCAGACAAACATCCAGCCCAATGAAATCCGCTAACGTCAGCGGACCCATCGGGTGGTTCATACCCAGCTTCATTATACCGTCGATACTTTCGCGGGTCGCCACTCCTTCATAGAGGGCAAATATCGCTTCGTTGATCATCGGCAGCAGAATGCGGTTGGCGACGAATCCGGGGTAGTCCTGACAGTCGAGCGGCGTCTTGCCCATCGTTTCCGACATCTCGCGTACCTTCTCGTAAGTCTCATCACTGGTTGCAATTCCACGGATAACTTCAACCAATTTCATAAGCGGCACCGGATTCATAAAATGCATCCCGATCACCTTTTCGGGACGCTTTGTAACAGCCCCGATCTTTGTTATAGAAATAGATGAGGTGTTGGAGGCAAGAATGCAGTCCGGGTTGGTAATCGCATCCAGTTGTTCGAAAAGAGACTTTTTAACATCGAAATTCTCGGTTGCCGCCTCGACCACCAAAAAGCAATCCTTTAGGTCGTTTAGATCAGCCGAGCCTTTGATGCGGCCGAGGATCGCCGACTTTTCGTCTTCCGTCATCGTTTCTTTTTTAACGAAACGGTCCAAACTTTTCGAAACATTGGCGATACCTTTCGCGACTGCCTCGGTCGAAATATCGCACATAACCACGTCAAATCCGTTGGCGGCGGCGGTCTGAGCAATACCATTGCCCATCGTTCCGGCACCGATAACACCAATTATTTTACTCATAGTTTTATATTTGATCAGAGAAATACTATCGATCTTCGAAATATTCTATTGGCGAAGGCGGTCTCGAAGATCCGGCTCCAAAATACCGGATCCCGGTTTCAGAAAATATGAACCACAGACCGTAAACGCCCATTGCAACCCCGAAAGGCAGCAGGCACACACCGCCGGCAAGAAAGTTGACAGTGTTCAGTATCGAAGCGGTCAACAGCATGTTCTTTCCGGCGATCTTGTTCTCATTTCTCAATTCACGAGCCGACTTGATATTAAAGAACATGGAGACAAGCCCAAATAGGAACATAAGAGCGTACACCACAACAATAACCGCCATCACGGCTGCCCCGTTCAAATTTTTGTTGCCGCCCGAAGAAACCGCCAAGACGCCGGTAACGCCGTAAAACATCACCGCGGCTAGCATAAATAGAACAAACAATCCCTGAATGCCCGCATAAATGTACAGCAAGAGCCCCAGTGTGTTCGCCTGCGTTTTCGAATTTTGCACTCTCGGTTGTGGATCCATAAAAACTATTGATCTCGTTCGACCGCCATCGCCACCGAATTGCCGCCGCCGAGACATAAGGCCGCAACACCGCGTTTTGCTCCCCGCCGCTTCATTTCGTACAAAAGTGTCGTCAGAACTCGTCCGCCGCTATTCCCAATAGCGTGGCCAAGAGCGACCGCTCCACCGTTGACATTGACGCGGTCGGGGTCGATGCCGAGTTCCTTCATGACGCCGAGAGCTTGAACCGAAAAAGCTTCGTTCAATTCAAAAAGCTCGACATCTTCCAAAGCCCACCCCGCCTTTGCAACAGCTTTGCGAACACCTTCGACCGGTGCGAGCATGATGTATTTAGGTTCGATCCCGGAGGTTGCGTATGAAACTACGCGACCGAGCGGTTCGATGCCGGCTGCCGCCGCATTCGCCGCGGATGTGACGACCAGTGCGGAACCGCCATCATTGACGCCCGGAGCGTTTCCGGCGGTCACTGTTCCGCCATCGCGTTTGAAAGCCGGCTTTAGTTTGCTTAACGTTTCGACCGTCGTTTCCGGCCGGACAGGCTCATCGTGATCCAAAATGATCGGTTCGCCCTTTTTCTGCGGGATCTCGACTGGAACGATCTCGTCCCTGAATCGGCCTTCTGCCTGAGCCTCGGCGGCTTTGCGATGCGAATTGTAAGCAAAATCATCTTGTGTTTCTCGCGAGATCTGATGTTTCTCGGCGACGATCTCGCCCGTATTGCCCATATGCCAATTCTCAAACGGGCACCACAAACCGTCGTGGATCATCAGATCGGTCGCCTTTTGGTCACCCATTCGAAAACCTTCGCGAGCAGTTTGCAGCGCATATGGGATATTCGACATCGATTCCATTCCACCGGCAACCACGTACTCAGCATCCCCAAGCTTTACGGCCTGTGCGGCCAATGCGACCGCCCGCAGCCCGGAACCGCACACCATGTTGATGGTCAATGCCGAAACTTCCGGCGGAAGGCCCGCTTTTAACGCCGCTTGCCGGGCCGGAGCCTGGCCGACACCTGCCTGGACGACACAGCCCATTATGACCTCATCGATCTTTTCAGGAGCGACCCCCGCCCTGGCAATAGCTTCTTTGATCGCTATCGCCCCCAATTCCGGAGCCGTGAATCCCTTTAGAGCCCCCTGAAACTTGCCGGTCGGCGTTCGTGCCGCACTAATAATAACTGCATCGTTCGGTTGTGACATAATCGTTTTCCTATAGATAGATATAATGTGCTCAGATCAAACAACTATTTTCGCACAGCAACCGACATTCGCAAAACAAGCCCGGTGATACGAAGCCCTTAAAAATATCTCGTACTATCTGTTGAGAGCCGAATAATGGACCGCGAAAAAAATTACGCAAAAAACGACACCGAATAACGTCACAATTTTTGTGATTTCTATCTAATTTCCGTGGAGATAATTTATTTGAGCTTAGGGGAGGATAACTTTTTATGTTAGTTGCTCTGGAAGGGAGTTCACCAACTATACGCGGCGAAAACAATTATAAATATTATGTATGGGACATCTTTGTTTCGACCGCCCAATCTGCAAAGATCTATAAAGAAGGCCCGGCGGCGGTTTCTTGGGGCCCGAGCCCGATCAATATCCGTAAAATGGCGAATGCGGCGACCGCGTTTATCCGTCAAAATTCCGGTCCGATCTTTTTGGTCGGGTGGAGCCGCGGTGCTGCTGCTTGTATCCAGGTCGCATTGGATCTGAAACGCGCCAATTATGATAAGAATATTGAGGCGATGTTCTTATTTGATGCGGTCGATCAAGACGGTTCCACCGACGATTTTTTGAATTTCGTCCCGGACAATGTTGAAAATTGCTACCATGCGATCGCAACTGATAAAAGCTGGCTCGACCGTCGGCTGTTCCCGACCTGCGGACGAACCTGGGCCTCCAGCGTGAACATGGTCGCGAAAGATTTTCATACGTCTCATGGCGGCATCGCCGGTGCAGGCAGCAATGACGCCGGTTCCCGTCCGTGGATGTGGGGCCATTTGCGAAACCACGGTGTGATCTAAACCTTGACCTAAGATCCGCAAACTTCGATCGCTCGTCTGAGCTGTGATAATCTTTACAGACAATGTCACAGAATTTTCAGGCGGGCGATTTTCTTATTTTTCAGATCGAATCGGGTTTTGGCCTGCTTCGGTTGTTAGCCATTGAGGAATACGACGGTGCAGCTGTTTGGCATATTGCCGGTTACGAAGATCTGTTCCCTGATCCGGAAACGCTCGACATCGCTCTATCGTCGCCCGAAAAGCTAAAGATAGATCTACCCCATGCTGCTCTTACAACGCGTGCGTTCGAAGCGACCCAGGTTGCGCGAATGCTGAATGTTCCGCTTACGGAAGAAGAATTGTCTGCTTACAAAGAATGGCAGAATTCTCCGGAGCGAGAGATATCAGATAGATCAGTACGATTAATGCTGGGTCTGCGTTAAAAGTTCATTTAAGACCGCGCCGCTTCAATTCGCGGTCGATCAAAATAAGTTCCCGGCTTACTTGTCCGGCGGCTGAACTATTCTCTTCGGCTCGGCGAATTAGGTACGGTATCGCGTCCTTGACCGGTCCATAAGGCACGTATTTCGACACATTATACCCCGCCTTCGCCAAAACAAAAGAAAGATTGTCGCTCATACCATAAAGTTGTGAAAAATTAATATGCGGATGGTTGATCGGAATTTCGCGAGCATACATTTTCGCCGCCAATCCGGCAGTACTCTCTTCGTTATGCGTCGCGGCAACGAAGGAAATATCGTCCAGGTGGTTTAAGCAATATTCGATCGCCGCATCATAATCCGCATCGGTCGCCGCTTTGTCCGGATTGATCGGCGACGGGTAGCCAAGTTCCTGTGCCCGCTCGCGCTCCTTTTCCATATAAGCTCCGCGGACAAGTTTTACCGCGAGAACATAACCATTGGCTTTCGATTCGCGACGCGCGTCGGTTAGATAGGCCAGCCGGTCTGTTCGATACATCTGCAGCGTGTTATACACGATCGGCCTTTCAAGATTAAAGCGCTCCATCATATCGGTCGCAATACGGTCGATCGCTTCCTGTATCCAAGATTCTTCGGCGTCTATGAAGATCGGCTGGCCGGCATTATAGGCGTATTCGCAGATCTCAGCCACGCGGCTGTTGATACGCTCGCATTTCGCCTGGCTTTTTGCGTCCAGCTTCTTTTTATTGCTCAGACGTTCGAGAGTTCCGAGCGGAGCAACGCCCGACACCTTGAACACACAAAAAGGAATGTCGTCGTCGTGCTTCGCCCGGTCAATGGTTCGAATTATCTCCTCCTTGGTCCGGTCAAAATCTTCTTCCGAAGATTTCCCTTCGACCGAATAGTCCAAGATCGTTCCAATACCCGACCTTCCCAAACGGCGGATCACCGCGTCACATTCTTCGATAGTTTCACCGCCGCAAAACTGTTCGAATATCGTGCTTTTTATCAGGCCTTCCACCGGGAGGCCGAGCGAAAGCGCGAATTTCGCCGAACGCGAGCCGATCGCATTTAGAAATGGCGAGTTCAGCATTTTAAAAAGACGGAATTTTTCTTTGAGTTCCGCATCGGAACGATCGGCAAATGCGATCTCGGTGTTGCGAAAATCGAGTATGAAATCACTCATAAAGACAATCTGCGGTCGAAATAAAAAGATTATCTAAAAGAACGGATTTCCGCAAATTGTAACTCATCCGGTTTTGCACTATCATTTTTGTTTTGCTGTTAAGCTTTTTATTGAATTATGAGCAAAGGACTTCCGAAAAGATCTGAGAACTACTCAGAATGGTATAACGAAATTGTTAAACGGGCTGATCTGGCTGAAAACTCAGCTGTTCGCGGTTGTATGGTGATCAAACCGTATGGCTATGCGATCTGGGAAAAGATGCAGCGGGCCTTGGATGATATGTTCAAGGAAACCGGCCACGTCAATGCATATTTTCCGCTTTTCGTCCCCAAATCTTTTCTCGAGAAAGAAGAAGAGCACGCCGAAGGTTTTGCTAAAGAATGTGCCGTCGTTACCCATTATCGACTTAAGGCAAATCCTGACGGGAAGGGCCTAGTGGTCGATCCAAATGCGAAGCTCGAGGAAGAATTGATCGTTCGGCCAACCTCCGAGACGGTTATTTGGAACACCTATCGGGGCTGGATCCAATCCTGGCGGGACTTGCCGATACTCATAAATCAATGGTGCAACGTTGTTCGTTGGGAAATGCGGACGCGCCTTTTTCTGCGAACCGCTGAATTTCTCTGGCAAGAGGGCCACACGGCCCATGCCACGCGCTCGGAAGCTATCGAAGAAACCGAGCGGATGCTTGGGGTTTACGCAAAATTTGCTCAGGAATGGATGGCGGTTCCGGTCATCCAAGGAGCCAAAACGCCTAATGAACGATTCGCCGGTGCTGAAGATACTCTCTGTATCGAGGCGATGATGCAGGACGGAAAGGCCCTTCAGGCTGGAACATCACACTTCTTGGGCCAGAATTTCGCGCGCTCTTTTGACGTGAAATTCGTCAACAAGGAAAATCAGCTGGAATATGCATGGGCCACGAGTTGGGGAGTTTCGACCAGGCTTATGGGGGCATTGATAATGGCCCATTCGGACGACAATGGCCTTGTTCTTCCGCCGAAATTGGCGCCTATACAAGTGGTTATTGTGCCTATCTATAAGCAGCCGGAAGATCTGGCTGAGATCAGCGAGCGCATCCTACCGATCTTCGAAGCATTGAAGGCCGCCGGTATTTCGGTAAAGTATGATGACGACGAGAAGCAACGCTCCGGTTGGAAATTTGCCGAATACGAGCTCCGTGGTGTCCCGGTCAGACTAGGCGTCGGGATGCGGGATCTTGCGAACGGCACGATCGAGGTAGCCCGCCGTGATACGCTTTCCAAGGAGTCGCGTCCTATTGACGGTATTGTCGGATATGTCGAAGCCCTGCTCGAAGAGATCCAGCAAAACATTTTTGCGAAGGCAAAGGCTTTTCGTGAAGAGAATACTCATACTATAGATACTTGGGAAGATTTCCGGGCCCAGATCGAAAAGGGCGGTTTCATACTTGCCCACTGGGATGGTACAGCCGAAACCGAGGAATTGATCAAAGAGGCAACCAAGGCTACTATCCGCTGCATACCATTTGACGGCCCCGAAGAAAGCGGCACGTGCGTTTTCTCCGGAAAGCCGTCAAAAAGAAGAGTGGTTTTTGCTAAAGCCTATTAGGCATTAACCCATAAACCTGAATCTACGAATGAATGGCTGAACATGAGCCCAGACCTCAGCAGAAACGCGCCTGTCTTGGTCGTAGCTGACATTTGTCGCTCCATCATTGCTACCGGCTCCGAAGCCTTCGTCGATGATGTCGCTGCCGCTGCTTCCGGCCGGAATATCCCACGGACAACCGCCCATTCCGCCGTGTGTACACAGAAAGCGGGCGATCGGCTCATAGTTCGTCTTTGCCGGGTAATATACAACCCCGTCATTGCCGAAGCTTTCGCGCGAACCGGCATCCGGATGCCTCATGACATGCATCACGTTCGCAACGTTGTCCGGAATGACCTCGGCATCAAAGAATAGGTGACGGTCAACGCAGTCGAACATCAGCAGGGCCTGTACATGGATGCCTTGCGATTTCAATCGTTTCGCGACCACGACCGCTCCGAGTGCTCCGCGGCTATAGCCTGTAAGCAGTACCGGTTCACCGGGATTTGAGCGCCGGGCCGTTACAACGTGATTCACGCCTGCACCGACTGCCTCCGCCAAACCGCCGCCCAATGCCACAGGCCCGCGACGATAAAGAGCAAGTGGCCCGCCCGCATTGCAAATACGACGCACAAAACTATTGGCAAAGGCTACGTCGTAGTCACGGTCGCGTTGTGCACCCGGGTTTATGGCGCTGCCTGTTCCATCAATACCTACAACAATCGGCATAAGATTCTCCTTTAACTCCTCTTTGATAAATAGCGTAAATAGATAGATGCCGGCTCGTGGGCCTCCCAGAACCTTGGCATTGAAATTACTTTAATGACGTAAACCGTTTGTGTTTTTTGCCTAGGGAAAGCAATAACTTCGAAAAAGGATCATCACTGCTTTGTCGAGGACTTCAACACATTCTTTCCGATGTTAACATAATGGCTTGTAAAGAAATCGACTTTTTCGCCTTTTTCGTCGTCTAACCTAGCGGAAGGCCGATCTCGTTGCCTGATCATTGATGGCGTGGAAACTACACCCTTAAAAATAGCACCGGACGAATTGTTGGTGGAAATGTCCGTCGCCGGCCGCAACGACGCGTTTGAAGAGATCGTCCGCCGGTGGGAGCGGAAGATCTTTGCTCTATGTTTCGGGATGCTCGGACGTGAGGACGAGGCCCGCGACGCGGCCCAGGAAACATTTATATCCGCCTACCGCAGTCTTTCCCGATTTCGTGGAGATGCGAAGATATCGTCTTGGCTGCACCGGATCGCCGTTAACCAATGTCTGACGCAAAAGCGTCGGCTCCGTTCGCGATCGGAAGAATTTTTAGATGATGAAAATGGCGATAACGACCGAGTATTCGTTGCCTCAGAAGAGGCTTCGCCATTTCGCACCACCGAAGAAAAGGAGCGGCTGGCGATCGTTCGCCAAGCGGTCACTTCCCTGCCTGTAAATTTGCGTCAGGTAGTAGTGATGAAAGAATTCGAAGAAATGACCTTTCAGGAAATATCTGAAACGCTTGATATACCGCTCAGCACTGTCAAAAGCCGGCTCTACACGGCCCTGAAACAGCTGCGGGCAAAGCTCGATCAAAGAACGGTCGAGATAATGTGATCGATATGGAAACCGTGAATTCAGAATTGTGTGAAAGAACGACCGTGCTCGTCGAATATATATACGGCGAGGCTGATCGTGAAACCAGCGAGGCAGTTGAAACTCACTTGATGATATGTAATGCCTGTACCGAGGAATTTGCTGAACTTTCGATGAGCCGTCTTGGTGTTTATGAATGGCATCGCGATGAATTTGCCCCGCTCGAAACTCCGCGCATTGTCATTCCTTTTGACGAGTTACAGGCAAAAGGTCTCGTTGCCCATGTGCTGCAAATTCTTTCTGATGCGTTTACGCCGCCTAAACTGGCATTTGGTTCAGCCGCCGCACTACTCCTTTGCACTGTGGGTTTCTTTACTTGGTATTCTGAGTTTCAGGATATGCGCACGGGCGAGATCGCCTCGTCTTCTGCCGAAACTGCAATGAGGCAAGAGAACGAACCGAATTCCACCCAAACTTTGCAGCCGCCGATGTCCGATATCCCGATGCCGTCGGTTGTGGCTTCCGACGCCCGCCAAAGCAGGCCCCAGGCTGTTCCGGCGGCCCGGACGTCTCGCAGGAGCGTACGAAAGATCTCGACCTCAGCAGTAGTTACCGGGCTAACCGCAGCGAAAAAACGCGTCACACGGCTGCCGCTTTTGGAGGATCTCGAAGATGAAACGGACGAATCGCTGCGGCTGGCGGATCTATTAGCCGACACCGAACCGGAAGTATAGTTATGATCAAAGTTGCCCAAATATTATTTGCATTGGCGTTGTCTTTTGTTTTTACTACCGCCATTCTTGCACAACAGCCGCCTTTGGCAGAAGACGCTCCGCCGCAGGTCGCGGACCGGCCCGGTGGCGACGGCTATCTGCGTCAGCTTGGTGTTTCACCGGAGCAGATCCGCGAATTGCGACGATTGAATCGTGAGCGGCGGCCGCACGAAAACGCGGCCCGGAAACGTTTTCAAGCGGCACGGGATGCGTTGGATTCCGCGATCTACTCCGACCAGGTGGATGACGCCGATTTTGAAATAAAGCTGAGCGAATTTCACGCCGCTCAAGCCGAACTCGCCTCTATACGCTTTAGAAATGAACTTGCTATACGCCGACTACTTTCGCCGGATCAGCTCGTAAAATTTCGCGAGTTGCGGCGACAGTTCGAAGAACGGCGGCAAAAGGAACAGTTCAGGCGCCAATCCGGCGCTCCGGCTCCTTTTCGCGAACCGCCCGGCGGTAAACGCCAGCCTCCGCCTCAACGGCCTTGATCCTTGCGAGCCGCTCTGAACATCGGAGCGGCTTTTTAATTTGCCGTTTCGCTGGCAGCGTTGTAACCTTGAACCCAAGCCCTTTCCGCACTTGAAATGTCGTTGATGAATCCAATTTATAGATTTCTATATGAGCTGCAAGAGATCAGTCTGCTGCTCTGGAACTCGTTGACCGGATTGCGTCGCGGCCCGCGGTATCTTGCCGAATTCGTCCGCCAGATGGACCTTATTGGCGTGGGGTCGCTGCCCATCGTTCTGCTGACGGGTTTTTTTACCGGCGGCGTATTGATCCTGCAAACCTTTCCTACTCTGCAATATTACGGCATTCATAATGAGGCCGGACGGTCGGTGGCAACGTCGCTTATCCGAGAGCTCGGCCCCGTCCTTAGCGCTCTGATGGTTTCCGGCCGCATAGGTTCCGCGATCAGTGCTGAACTTGGAGCAATGGTTGTTTCACAGCAGATCGAGGCGATGCGGGCACTCGGTTCCGACCCGATCAAAAAATTGGTTACACCCCGGCTCGTTGCGTTGATCGTAATGCTTCCGTTATTGACCTTTGCCGCGGACATTTTCGGCATCATCGGCGGCGGCGTCAGCGCTTCGTATATTTTTAATCAGGATCCGCAGGTCTATATTACCTCGGTTCGGAACGGCATTACCGCAAATGATATTCTCGGCGGCATCGTCAAACCGGTATTTTTCGGTATGATAATAGGCGTTATCTCGTGCCATAAAGGCCTTAGTACCACCGGCGGTACGGTCGGTGTCGGCCGGTCAACGATCAATGCTGTTGTGCTTTCATCCATTTGGGTGATCATTTTCGACTTCTTTTTGGCAAAAGCGATCCAGTCGATCCTCGGCGTCGGCATCATCTGATCGGCCTTTTGCGGTAAAACATGGCTGACGAGATAGAACATATCGAACAAGTTCCGGAAGAGATCGTGCTGCCCGACATGGAAGAGGCCGTTAACGATCCGCACCGGGTCGTCCCGGCGATCGAATTTCGCGACGTTCATCTTTCATTCGGCGACCGCAAGGTGCTCAATGGCATCAGCTTCGTCGTCCGCAAAGGTGAAACCAAGCTCATCCTTGGCCGCAGCGGCGGCGGCAAATCAACTATCATCCGCTTGATACTTGGTCTTATCAAACCCGATTCGGGCCAAATACTGATCGACGGCGAAGAGATCACCCGCTATTCAGAAACAGAAATGATGCCGATCAGGCAAAAGATCGGTATGGTATTTCAAGAAGGTGCTTTGTTCGATTCGCTTTCGGTTTACGACAATGTCGCCTATCGATTAGACGAAATGGGCTTGGATGAAGAAGAGATCGATCATGAAGTAAAGCGGATGCTGCATTTCGTAGATCTTTCGGACGCCATCGACAAAATGCCTAACGAACTTTCCGGCGGCATGCGTCGAAGGGTCGGCATTGCACGGGCTTTGATCGGGGACCCTTCCATCGTCTTGTTTGATGAACCGACCGCCGGACTTGACCCGCCTACGGCGCGCACGATCTGCGAACTCGCCATTAAGCTACGCGATCTGCAGGATGTCTCTTCGATCTTTGTCACGCATGAAATGAATAATGTCGGCTATCTCTCTTCCGAATATGCGACGGTTGATGACAAAGGTTCAGTGGTTTTTGAAAAAGAAGGTGAGAGGTTATGCTTGATCAATACCGAAGTTATATTGCTTCGTGACGGACGCATAATATTCAATGGAAGCGACGAACAATTGCGAACCAGCGAAGACACCTATGTTCAAACGTTTATTAACGGTAAAATAGGTTCCAATGGCAAATAGAGATCAAAATCTGGTTTTGAGTAAATTGCGGGTCGGCATTTTTATGCTTTTCGGCTTGGCTATCGTTGCTTTTTTAATACTGAACTCGACCGGAGATTTTAATCCTTTTGATAAAAAGCTTAAATTGCGAGCCAGATTTGCCGCCGCCGACGGCCTTCGGGAAGGTTCGGAGGTACAACTGGCCGGTGTTCGGATCGGAAAGGTCGATAAAGTTTCTTTCCTGCCGCCTAATGAACCGGGCGACCTGACGATCGAAGCGACCATGTCCGTTGACCGCGAACTGAGCGGAAGTCCCGTAAATGAGCGTATTCGCACGGATTCCATAGCCCAGCTCTTCGCGACCTCCCTACTGGCCAACGACAAATCGATCAATATTATTCCCGGAACTGCCAAAGGCAATCCTGTAAATGAGAACGATCTTCTTCAGTCCGGAGTTGCCATTTCAATAAATCAGCTTACACAGACCGGGAATGACCTTTTGCAGCAGATAAACAAACTCGCGGTCCCCGCCAATGAGATCTTGAATAAAGCAAACAGCGGCGAAGGTACTATTGGCAAGATCGTCAACGACGAATCCTTATACCGCAATCTCGATTCGACCGTTGCTGAAACACGTCTGACAATGACGAAACTTCAAACAACTATCGAAAAGGTCAATCGCGGCGACGGATCGGCCGGAAAATTGCTAAACGACCCGGCCTTATACAACAATCTGAATCAAACCGTTGCCCGCCTTCAGGAAATATCCAATGACATCAAGGCCGGTAAGGGTACTGCCGGCAAATTCGTGACCGACGACGCCCTTTACAACGAAACTCGTGCCGCTATAATCGACCTGCGAACTTCGGCTGCCAAGATCAATTCCATCGCTGACGACTTTAAGCTGATAACCACCGACCTTACCGGAGGCAAGGGTTCCGCCGGTAAATTCCTAAAGGATGAGCAGCTATACGACGAGGCTCGCAATACACTCGCCCGCTTTAATTCGACCGCGGAGCGTATCGAGAACATACTTGGTGACGCTCAAGCCGGCAAAGGGACGCTCGGCAAGATCATTACCGACGAGACACTTTACAACAACCTCAACCAGACTGCATCGAACGTGAACCAGCTATCGAGCGAAAGCACGAAATTGATCTACGATTTTCGACAAAACCCGAAAAAATATCTTCGGATCCGGCTCAGCATCTTCTAGGTTGACTTCGTTTCATCAAATGCATATTATACATCGTGTATGAATACTTAAAGCATAAAGGTATTCGTTTGCGGGATTTATGCAGAAAGCGAAGCGACATAGTACGATCATAGATGTAGTGGCGGCAAGGCCGTTAAAGCTTCAAAGCGATCTGGTAAAACTTCTTCGTCTGAACGGATTCAATGTAACGCAGGCGAGCGTCTCGCGCGATCTAGAGGAACTTGGCATCGTTAAGGCGAACGGCGTTTATCAGTTGCCGGCGGCCGCGTTTGACACATCCTCGTTCGGATTGCGCTCTATCGAACCCTGCGGCGACAACCTACTTGTAATTCGATGTGATTCGGGTCTCGCATCTGCGATAACCGTCAGAATAGATGCGGCAAAGATCGATGGTATTGTTGGGACGATCGCCGGCGACGATACGATCTTTATTGCCGTAGCGGATAAAAAGAGGATTCGCGGCATTAGTGCTAAGATCTGGGCACTTTTTACGGAGGGTAAATGAAAACGATCATTGCAGACAAGATCGGCTCGGCATCATCGCCGTTACGGCCGCAAAAAGAGGTTCTCTGCATCGACCGCAACGGATATCCGGAAGCGGGTGACGTCGTTTTGGTGCGGGCATTGACCGAGAGCGTCACATACGGAAACATCGAATTGCCGACCGGAAGGCTCGCAAAGATCAATTCCGGCGATATTCTCATGGGCGTTCTCGGACGCCGACGCGCCTTGAAAGGGTTTGTCGGCGACGTGCCGGCAATATGCGGGGCGGGCGACAAACTGCATCTTTTGAATATGGGCGCGGTGATCGGCGTTTGCAGCGGACACCATTCTTCCCTTTCAGACGCCATCCAAGTTGAAGTTCTCGGTTTTGCCTGCGATGATTCCGGTCAGGTTCAAAACATTAAACAAGCGGCTCTTCCAAAAACAGAGGAGCTGCATCGGACTGCTCCGCTGATCCTGATCGCTGGGTCTTGCATGAATTCGGGAAAGACGGTTGCCGCGGCCGAGATCATAAAACAAGCTCACCACGCCGGCTTAAAGGTTGCGGCCGGCAAGCTTTCGGGGATCGCTGCCTTGCGTGACACATTGAACATGGTGGATCACGGTGCGATCCTAACTGCGAGTTTTCTCGATTGCGGCATGCCCTCCACTGTCGGCTGTGACGACCTGGCACCGATGGCTCGTTCGATCGTCAACCACCTTAATGCTGCCGAACCTGACCTCATCGTGCTCGAACTCGGCGATGGCATCGTCGGCGGGTATTCGGTTGAAAGCATATTGCGTGCTCGCGACATCATCGATGCAACAGCCTCCTTTGTGTTTTGTGCCCCTGACTATGTCGGTGTGATCGGCGGTAGAACGGTCCTGGCGGAATTTGGGATCACCATTGATGTCGTCGCAGGCTCCGTAACCGATTCGCAAATGGGCGAGGATTTCGTTCGCGAACGCTTAGGTTTGACCGCCGGCAACGCCCGGCGCGACGGAAGACGGCTCTTCCACCTAGTAGATCCCTTCGTACGACAGGCCGCGGCCTGAAAAGATGGTAAAAAGATGACCTTAAAGACAATAAAGGCAGCTATTTTAGGTGGCTCCGGCTATGGCGGCAGCGAATTGATTCGCCTCTTGATGTTCCATCCGGACGTCGAGATAACTGCGATAACCGCCAACGAACACGCCGGTAGATCGGTCGGCGATGTTCACAGAAATCTGTACGGACTGACCGAGGCGGCCTTTTCAGCGATGCCTGCCGCCGCGGCTCTCGAAAAATTGGATGCTGACGTAGTATTTCTCGCATTGCCGCACGGACAGGCTTTAGATATTGTGCCGCATCTGCCTGCTTCAACGAAGGTCATCGACCTTTCAGGCGATTTCCGGCTTAACGATCCGGCGGAATTCTTGGCCTTTTATGGCCGCGAACGTTCACAGATAGAATTGCAAAAGAGGTTTGTCTATGGTCTGACCGAGCTGTATCGCGATGCTATCCGAACCGCTCACTACATTGCCAACCCCGGTTGCTTTGCCACCGCTGTCCAACTTGCCCTTGCACCGTTGGTTGCCGGCGGCCTGTTAACAGGAAAGCTTGTGGTTGACGCCAAGACCGGTTCCAGCGGTTCCGGTGCAAAACCGGCGGCAAACACGCATCACCCGCAGCGTATGAATTCTTTCTACGCCTATAAGCCGTTTACTCATCAACATTTGCCGGAGATAAAGCAAAGTCTGAGATCTATCGGTGACGTTACGGACGAGATAGTTTTCATGACTCACAGCATGCCGGTTTCGCGGGGCATATTTGCTTCTTGTTATGCAGAAACGACAGTAAATCTGACCAATGAAGACCTCAACAACCAGATCAAGTTTTTTTATCAGGATAGTTATTTTGTTCGGGTCGTACCCGGGTCGCCGGACGTGAATTGGGTGAAGACAACCAATTTTTGCGACCTTTCGGCACATTCCAACGGAAAACAGATCGCCATTTTTTCGGCAATTGACAATCTAGTTAAAGGTGCCGCCGGCCAAGCCGTGCAAAATATGAATCTGATGTTTGGCCTAGATGAAAGAACGGGCCTTATATTTGGTGGAACGAACCCTTAACTCAATGAATTTCCAAGAGATCAAATCAGCCGAAGACCGCTTTCAGCTGGAAACATATAAAAAAATGGGCATTGCCGTCGAAAGCGGCAAAGGGTCTTACATCTGGACGGAAGACGGCACAAAATATCTTGATCTGTACGGCGGCCACGCAGTCTGCGGCACCGGCCATTCTCATCCAAAGGTGGTGGCTGCGATCTGTGAACAGGCGGGCAAGGTTCTTTTCTATTCTAATTTGGTCTATTCAGGTGTCCGAGCCAAAGCCGCCGAAAAGCTTGTCTCAATTTCCCCCGATACACTTTCAAGGGCATTTTTCTGCAACTCCGGTACCGAAGCAAATGAAAATGCCATGCGCATCGCCCGGATGGCGACCGGGCGTTCAAAGATCATATCGTTCAACGGAGGTTTTCACGGACGAACGGCGGATTCGATAAGCGCTACATTTCTTGGCAGGTACAGAGAGATCGGCAAGCCGAACGTTCCGGACCACGTTGCGGCAGATTTTGGGGATATTGAAAGCGTACGGTCACTTGCCGGCAGCGATACGGCCGCCATCATCTTGGAACCGATCCAATCAATGGCCGGGATCAAAGAGGCTTCACCGCAATTTTTTGTCGATCTGCGGAACTTGTGTGACCGGCTCGGGATCGTTCTGATCTTTGACGAAGTGCAGACCGGCATCGGCCGAACCGGGCATTGGTTCTTTTCCGCCAGTCCGTTTGCCGGCGGCATTCAGCCGGACATCATAACGCTCGCCAAATCGCTGGGCAGCGGTATTCCCGTCGGAGCCTGCTTGGTCAACGAATCTGTTTCCGACCCGATCAGGGCGAATGATCTAGGCACAACCTTTGGCGGAGGTATGATCGCGATGGCTGCTGTTCTAGCCACGCTCGAGACCATTGAAGAGGAAAATATGCTTGCTAATGCTGTCCGCGTCGAACAAGCTTTTCGTTCAGCAATAGCGGGACATCAGATCCACGGCAAAGGCTGCCTCCTCGGCATACGTTTCGACGAAGGAGCAGCCGACGCTCACGCTGAGCTTTTATCTCAACGAATAATTACGGGAACCTCCAGCGATCCGCAGGTGCTGCGGCTTTTGCCGCCGCTGAACCTTGGGTCTGACGACGTGGATCTGTCGATCACCGCGCTTAACCGTTTATGAATAACTTTTTAACCACCGCTGATCTTAATACTGAACAGTTGGAGCAATTGATCGAATCAGCGATAGCGATCAAAGCCGGAGCTGTGTATGAAAAACCGCTCACCGGCCGATCGGTTGCTCTGGTTTTCTTCAATCCGAGCCTCCGCACCAGGGCTTCGATGCAGGTCGGCATCTACGAACTGGGCGGCAATTCCGTGATCCTGGAACCGGGCAGCACTTCCTGGACCCTCGAACATCGCGAAGGGGTCGTGATGGATGGCGTGAAGACTGAACACCTAAAAGAATTTGTCCGCGTGCTTGGACGTTACGTTTCCGCTATCGCGGTTCGAACATTTGCCGGGCTGCAGGATTGGGCGGTCGAACGCACCGATCCGATCCTCCATGCCTTTGCTGAATATTCCGATGTTCCGGTGATCAATCTTGAATCCGCAATGCACCACCCATGTCAGGCAATGGCCGATATGCTAACTATTCGCGAAAAATTGGGCTGCGGACGGAAAAAGGTTTTGCTGACATGGGCATCCCATCCAAAACCTCTGCCGATGGCCGTACCGAACAGCTTTGCTCTCGCTTCTGCACAATTTGGCCACGATCTCGTCATCGCCCATCCTGCAGGCTACGAATTGGATGAACAACTGATGCAGCGGGCCCGCGGCTTTGCGGCCGAAAACGGAGGCAGTGTCGTTGTAACGAACGACCCGCAAGCGGCATATACGGACGCTGACGCCATTTATGCCAAAAGTTGGGGCAGCAAGGATTGTTACGGCAATGCCGCAGCAGACATCGCCCTGCGGAGCGGTCTGACAGGCCAATGGATGGTCACGCCGCAAAAAATGGAGCTGACGAATAATGCAATTTTCATGCATTGTCTGCCCGTTCGCCGAAATGTGATCGTTGCGGATGCCGTCATCGATTCGCCGCGGTCGGCCGTGATCGACGAAGCCGAAAACCGCCTGCACGTCCAGAAAGCAATCTTAGCCGCACTTTTCGAGGGCAACCAATGAATATCGAGACGCTTGATCTGCTGCGCGAATCGCTTCCCTACATTCAGCGATTTCAGGGTAAAACTTTTGTCGTTAAATTTTCGGGCAAAGTCACGGAAGACCGCGAGAATCTCGCGTCTTTGGCCGAAGAAATGGCGTTGCTGCACGAGGTCGGAATTCGTCTTTGCGTCATTCATGGCGGCGGCAAACAGCTGACCGAATTGGCAGACAAGCTCGGGGTGGTACAAACAGTTATCCAAGGCCGTCGGGTGACCGATGACGACACTTTGGAATTGGCGAAAATGGTCTTTCGCGGAAAGATCAACACCGAAATACTCTCGCAATTTCGTCGCCGCGGCATTAAAGCCGTCGGTATTTCGGGCATCGACGGCGGCATTGTGACAGCCGTCAAGCGTCCGCCGCGTGATGTGCTGAATAAAGAGACCGGCGAAACGAAAATAGTCGATTTTGGGCATGTCGGCGACGTCGTTCGTGTCGATGGTACACTTTTAAATACAATGCTTGCCGCCGGCTATCTTCCGATAGTTTCTTCGCTCGGAGCGGATAACGACGGTCGAATATTTAATATCAATGCCGACACGATCGCTGCCGAGATAGCCGTTTGTTTGCAGGCAGAAAAGCTTATCCTAATGTCTGATGTCAATGGAATTTATCTGGATCCGAACGACAAGAGCACCAAGATATCGCGTCTTTCGCTCTCTGATGCAGGAGAACTGATACATTCCGGACGAGCAACTGACGGCATGATCCCGAAACTCCAAAATCTCATCTCGCTGATCGAACGCGGGGTTCATTCGGCCCACGTTATTAGCGGCACTCGCCGAAATGCTCTTTTGGCTGAGGTTTTTACCGACGAAGGAACCGGTACAATGGTTACCGATACAGGTGCCCAGGTAGCCTAAGGTCTCGTTCAAGTTTTGGCGTCTCTCGATAGCGACCCAGACGCATTCTTCGCCGGTCGTAAACACCAGCAAAGCTAAAAGATAAAAAAAGACTGTCCGGGGTCAATTCCCAAACAGTCTATTTTAGAAGTGGTGCCGAGGGCGGGACTCGAACCCGCACGGATCGCTCCACACGCCCCTCAAACGTGCGCGGCTACCAATTACGCCACCTCGGCTGAAACTTAAAAAGAACTATTTGTCCGCCGCCGCATTTGTATTGGCGGGCTTGGCATTGGCAGCTGTATTAGCATTTGCCTGTTCCGAAAACGATTCCGTTGCCGGTGTTTCGATCAGTGCTCCGTTCGAAGCGTTCACAGCCGAATTGGCCGGCAATGTATTAGCATCCGTAGGTGCAGCGGCCGGAACCTCAGTCGTTGCTGCGGGTGCTGAGGAATCCGACGATGCATTTTGGAGAACCGAAACGTTTCCGCTCAATGCCGGCATCGATATCAGAAGCGCCGTTACCATAAAAATAATGGCGGAGGCGATAGTCGCTTTCGACAACACCGAGGCTGTTCCGCGCGGAGCAAGAGCCGCACTCGAGACGTTGCTGGTGAACAATGCTCCGGCGTCCGTCTTTCCCGGCTGCAACAGCACAGAAATGATCAAAATGACGCACGAAAGAAAAAATAATCCGTATAGAATATAAAGCAATTTTTTACCCGTCCAAAACTAATGCATTACTATTTGTAGTTCACGATCTCGGCGAAACTATCTGCTTCCAAACTCGCTCCACCGACAAGTGCTCCGTCCACATCTTCCATCGACATCAGCGTGGAGATATTGTCCGGTTTTACCGAACCTCCGTACAAGATCCTGATGCCCTCGGCAGCCGCTTCGCCGTGTATTTCAGCCAGCGTTCGACGAATGTATGCATGCATTTCTTGAGCCTGTTCGGGCGTCGCGGTCTTACCCGTTCCGATCGCCCAGACAGGCTCGTAAGCGATAATGATACGTTCCAGGTCTGTAAGTGTCAAACCGCCAAGTCCGTTAACCAATTGCCCCCGCACAACTTCGTTCGCCGAACCGGCTTCTCTTTCGTCCAACATCTCGCCAACGCATATGATGCCCGTCAATCCGGCTGCGATCGCCGCCTTGGCCTTTTCGTTTACTGAAGCGTCGGTTTCGCCGTAGAATTGCCGCCGTTCAGAGTGGCCGATGATCGCCGCCGAACAGCCGATATCTTTTAACATCACGGGTGCAACTTCGCCTGTCTGTGCTCCAAAGTCGTTACGGGTGGCGCAATCCTGCCCGGCGACCTTAATATTCGTGCCTTCCAACCGGTCGGCGACCGTTTTCAATGCCGTAAATACCGGCGCAATGATAATTTCACAATGGTTCGCATTGGCGACCAGCGGCTTTAGCGCCAAAGCGGTGTCAACGGCTTCGCCTAAAAGCTTGAACATCTTCCAATTTCCGGCAATTACGGGCTTTCTCATAAATTAGTTCTCTTAATGCATCAGCGGTCGTCTTATCAAACCGCCGTCAACTTCGGTCAGCGTATGTGTGGTAATGAACGCCTGCGGGTCGATCTCGCGGATAACGTTTTTGATGGCTCCGATCTCCAAGCGCGTGACCACACAATATAGTATCGGGCGTTCTTCGCGCACTTCGCCGGTGCTGCCCATACCGCCGCTTCCGTTAAAGACTGTTACGCCTCTATTAAGCTCAAGAGTTATCTTCTCGCGGATCTCATCCGAATGATTGGAAATTATCGTGATAGCTGTAAATTCCTCAAAACCATGCAGCAAAAAGTCTAAAGCTTTGGTCGCCGAGGCATAAGTCAGGATCGAATACATGGCCGTCTCGATACCCAAGGTAAAAGCGGCGGTCAGGAAGATCGTGACGTTCAAGATTAGGATAATATCGCCCACCCGTAAAAGATGGCTTTTGCGGCTGATAAGCAAGGCGGCGATCTCTGTTCCGTCCAATACCGAACCGCCGCGAATTGCCAAACCGATGCCGGCTCCGATGAACAATCCGCCAAAAACAGCCGTCAAAAGCTTATCCTGAGTTATTTCAGGAAAATGAATGAATTTCAGGCATAAAGCAAGACTAGCGATACCGATCGCACTTTTGATCGCAAAACGATACCCCATCTGCTTAAATGCAACGATGACGAACGGTACGTTGATGATCAAGATCAAAAAAGGCAGCGGCACGCCCGTAATATTCGACAAGAGCATCGAAACGCCGGTCACCCCGCCGTCAATGAACCTTGTCGAAAGCAAAAAGCCCTCCAATCCGAAAGTTGCTGATAACGTCCCAGCCGCTATCAGCAACGCATTTTTGGTTTCCGTCAGTAGTGTGTTTTTCAATGAAGTTCTTCTTTCTATTTGTCGTTAAGTGCAGCCACGCCCGGAAGGATGTCGCCGGCCAGAAACTCAAGGGCCGCCCCGCCACCGGTAGAGATATGAGAGATCTTGTCGGCTAATCCGGCTTGATTGACAGCTGCAACGGAGTCGCCGCCTCCGACTATCGAGACTGCTCCATTTTCAGTCGCCTCCGCTACCGCCTGTGCCACCGCGATCGTTCCTTCGTCGAAGGGCTTTTCTTCGAACATGCCCATCGGGCCATTCCAGAGAATGGTTTTGGCTCCCTCAAGCGCCTTGCGGAACAATTCGGCCGTCTCGATGCCGATGTCCAGGCCTACCAATCCGGAGTTGGTAAATTCGATCGGGATCGTTTTTCGCGAATTCAGAGGGTCATATGAATCGACCACCTGATGATCGGTCGGCAGCAGCAATTCAACGCCGGCCGCTTTCGCCTGCCCCTCGATCTCTTTAGCTTTAGGCATCATGTCGTCTTCGACCAGCGATTTTCCGACAGTAAAACCATTAGCTTTGAAAAAGGTATATGCCATAGCTCCGCCGATCAAAAGTTTGTCGACCTTGCGTTTTATTAAAGATTCGATGATAGGTATCTTGTCCGAGACCTTTGCCCCGCCAAGTATCGCGACAAATGGCTTTTCCGGATCGTTCAACACTTTACCAAGAAAGTTCAGTTCCTTTTCAAGCAAGAGCCCCGCAACGCTTGTTTTGACAAAATGGGTGATACCTTCAGTCGATGCGTGTGCTCGATGGGCCGTTCCAAAGGCGTCATTTACATAGACATCGACGTCTTCGGCCAGTTGCTTTGCAAATTCGGGATCGTTCTTTTCTTCACCCGCGTGGTATCTGAGGTTTTCCAGGAGAAGTATCTTTCCCGGCTGAAGGCCGGCTTTCGCCGCGGCGGCCGTTTCACCAACGCAATCTTCGACGAACTGAACGGTTCCGCGCAGTTGCGGAAGCGATTCCAAATATGCCGCCACCGGCCGCAGGCTGTATTTGCCCGCTTCGTAGGGCATTCCCTGCTCCTCTGCCTTTTTCTTATCCTTCAGCGGACGGCCAAGATGCGAAGCCAAGATGATCTTCGCCCCTTTCTCGATCGCGTACTCGATAGTTGGCAAAGCTCCTTTGATCCGAGTGTCGTCTTCGATAACGCCGGCCTTGATCGGCACATTGAAATCGACTCTGATGAATACAGTTTTACCCGCTAGATCGACATTTTTGATACTTTTCTTTTCCATGGATTGCTAGAAGACCGACTTGATGCCATTTATCATATCACGCCGAAAAGATATCAGAAAGCTGGTCTAATCGGCAATATCGAAGCATTGCGTTTTAGCGGTAAAGATCTTCGGGTCGGCCTTTTTCCCGACCGCTACTTCATCCAGTTCGATGGACATCAGCCCCTGGCGCGTTATAGAAAACGGAAGTTTTAATCTGCCGACCTCATTGTAATCGTTAAAGGAAAGCCCGTAATAGGACCCTGTAAACGACGCTAACAGATCCGTTTCCGTATCGATTGCCAAAGCCACCAGCATTCCGTCTTTAGTGATGCCGTCCAGCACGTGAACCTTGCGGCCTTCGCGATCGAAAATGCCGCTGTAGTTGAGAGTGGAAAAATAGTTGTCCTCCGCCAAGCTGCGAAATGCTGAAAAAATATCGTTTTCGACAACATCTACGAAAGGCGGCATTTCCTTCGTCATTCCATAATCGGTCTGCACAAAGTGCTTGCCGTTATTGAAAACCTCGCGGATCTCACCCGAAACGGCGGAGTTCAATACCTCGGAATATAGATTCGGGCCATCTCGAAAAATGCTAAGTTGAAAAGAATTTCGTGCACCTTTCATCAGCAGATCGGTTCGGCCGTGAACTTCATATGTGTTCAAAGAGCGAACCGCTTCTCTTCCGCCGATGGCAGTCAAAAGATCGTCAATGACCTTGACAGCACGGCTATCCTTCTTTTCTTTCGGTTCCGGTGGGGCCGTGTTGTCGAGAACGCTCTGCACGGGGACGTTTTGCTGCTTAATAGGTCCTGAGATCGAGCGTGGCGGCGGTGGTGGTGGGGGCCCGTCACCCCTGGAAGCTGCCAAAGCGGCTCGTTGTTTGCGATGTTGCTCTAAGATGGCAGAATAGCGGTCGCTCTGGATAAGAGATAAGGCGGCGTTCAATTGTGTATCGCCTCCGGCCAGAAGATCTTTGCGGACCAGTGGGACCTCTACATCGGGCGTCAATCCGGCACCTTCCAGCAAATTTCCCTGCGGCGAACGAAAATCAGCTATCGGATACTGCAGTATCGCACCTGTCGGCAATTCGATAGAAAGTGAAGGCAACGCGGCTCCGGCGGTTTTCGTGCCAACTACCACGGCAAGATCATTATCACGCAAAGCGGCCGCAAAAACTTCGGCTGCCGATATTGATTGGTCGTCCGTCAGGATCACTATTTTGCCGTCAAAATGCTTTGCTTTGGACTCGGCCGACATAATTTCGTCGCCGGTTCTGTACCTTGCCGTACCCAGTGCGATATTTTTGGGGCTGAGCATTCCCGCCAACCCGCTCATCGTGGCCAAAACTCCCCCGTAATTGCCGCGAAGGTCGAGAACCAGAGCCTTTTTACCCTTCATTGTGCCGATCGCATCGCAAAATTTAGCAACGACCGGCAGTGCAAAATAATTAAAATGAATATAACCGACGTCTTCGTTGAGCGAGCGTGATTCAAACGTCAATGGGCGTTCCGGAAGTGTATTAGCGATCTTGATCCATTCCGTATAAAGTTTTTCGCGTTTTATCGTTAATTCTTTGGCCGCATCATTCTCATCGAGATATGTGATATTAACGGCGGTGTCTTTGTCCCCGTTAAGAAACCACGTTGAGATCTGTCCCGCAAGTGTTCTCAGCAAAGGTTTTGCGTTTTCAGTGCTGTTGGCGATACGGCGGAGAATGTCGCTCAGCACCACGCCGTTTATACGTTCGATGACGAAACCGGTTTTCAGACCGGCCTTTTCCGCAGAAGAATTGGGCGAAAACCTGGCGATAACGAATTTTCCATCGATAAGCCGAAGTTCGGCTCCGATCCCGTATTCGCTGAGTTCATCGTCTTCCAGATCGTCGGGTCCGGGCGGTACGATCTCGTCATTTCGGCTTTTCTTACGCTCGGCCTCGCGGGCTTTGGCTTCTATCCGGGCACTTTCTATCGCTCGCGTCACTTCCGGTGGAATGATCATTAAATGGGAAACATTCAGCTTGGCGATCATTTCCGACAGCAGATCATGCAGTTCTGTGTCTGATCTGACAGCGTTGACCCGCGATTGATAGTCGTTTTTTAAGCGGATCCAATAGAGGTTGTCGTACCGCGGGTCGAAATAGTTAACAGCAAGAGTTGCAATTACCGCAAGAAACGTTTCTTTGCGACGCTTTTGATCGGCTGTTTCCGGGGCTGAAACATTACGCTTTTTAGCGGGGACCGCGGTGCGGCGTTGCTGCGCAAAAAACGGCTGGAATGCCGCGAGCATCGCAACAATTCCGGCCGTCAAAACTATCCGCCTTGCAAGGTGTTCAAACATCGAACATTAGAGCCCTTTTTCAGCAACAAATTTCACAAGATCACGCACTCGGCACGAATAGCCCCATTCGTTGTCGTACCACGCTAAGATCTTTATCGCCGTGCCGTCAATGACCTTCGTATTTTCCGCATCAACTATCGAGGAATTATCGTTACCGCGGAAATCTATCGAAACCAAGGGTTCCTCCGAAAATGCCAGAATTCCCTTCAGCGGCCCTTCTGCTGCCGACTTTAGCGTTTGATTCACCTCTTCTGTGCTGGTCGGTTTTTCGACGTTGATCACCAAATCGACCAACGAAACGTTCGGAGTTGGAACACGCACCGAGATACCGTCAAATTTGCCCTTTAACTCAGGGATCACCAGGGCAACGGCCTTTGCCGCTCCGGTGGATGTCGGGATCATTGAAAGAGCGGCGGCGCGTGCCCGACGCAGGTCTTTGTGCGGAAGATCAAGCAACTGTTGGTCATTCGTATAGCTGTGGATCGTATTCATCAGGGCATTTTTGATACCAAAAGCCTCATGTATCACTTTAGCTACCGGCGCCAGGCAGTTCGTCGTGCATGAAGCGTTTGAAATGATATTGTGGGCCGCCGGGTCATACATGTTCTCATTTACACCCAGTACGATCGTTACGTCTTCGTTCTTTGCCGGAGCCGAAATGATTACCTTTTTCACGCTTCCGCGCAGATGCTTTGCGGCGTCTTCGGCTTTCGTAAATCGGCCGGTCGATTCGATAACTATCTCGGCTCCGACCGATTCCCAATCAATAGCAGCCGGGTCTTTTTCAGAAAATACCTTAAAACTGTCGCCGTCAACGCTAATCGTATCGCCCTCTGCCGTTACGGACTGGTGCAAATTGCCCATGATCGAATCGTATTTAAGCAGATGGGCCAAGGTTTTTGTGTCGGTCAGGTCATTGACCGCCACAAAATCGATATCCTTATCGCCCAAACATGTGCGAAGCACGTTGCGTCCGATGCGGCCAAAACCGTTAATACCTACTTTGATTGCCATTTTGTAAGAATTATTTCCTCCGAAAATATCCGTATCTTTATCTTGACGATACCCTACTTCGGGCTAAACTTCAACGAACCCCGATCTACCCGGAGTATCCTAGAAAGAGCAAATTTGTTGAAACTATCGTAATTTTTCAATCGTAGTAACCGTTTGAGTTTTTCTGTTACTTTCATAAAGCTGACAATTTATACCGGAGCGATCCTAAATGAATATCTTCCGTCATTACCTTTTTTCAATAGCTGCCATCTCATTCGGCGTGATCGGCGGAGTTTCGGGGGCATTTGCCCAATCTTCTCAGGTTGCTGAGGTGCGTACCGAAAATAAGAGCGAGATCTCGCCGGCGAAGGATGAACCGATCCGCACCTCGCGCTATTCAGTGCCGACCTCGTTGGTTCGGGTTGGCGTTCAGACAGCTCAAACGACGCCGATAACGCTCCAAGAAGCGATCAGAAAAGCGCTGGAAAATAATAACAATGTCGAAATGGCACGTGATGACGTGCGCATTCAGGAACAGACCATTGTTTCGCTCAAAGGATTTTACGATCCGGTCTTTAATGCCTCTCCGACCTATACCCATTCTCAGATAACCGGTACGGATGCCACTAACGATCTGGCTCTGAACGCCAATGTCACACAATTCGTGCGGCCGGGCGGCGGCAGCTATCAGGCATATTTCAATAATACCCGCACGGAAAATGTTTTTTCCCAACAGCAGCTCAGTTCCGGTTTGATCTCCGGCGGCGGGGCGACTTATTCGTCACAATTGGGGGTGCGCTACACACAGCCGCTTTTCCGCAATTTCCGCATTGATTCTCAGCGCCGCAACATCAAGATCGCCCAACGGCGGCTGGAGCAGACCGATACCGATTTCCGCCGCCAGACGATCGAGATGATCGCCCAAGTGCAAAACACTTACTGGGAGCTGGTTTTCGCTCTTCGCAACCAACAAAATCGCGTTGCCAATGTTAGCCTTGCTCAAGAGAATCTGCGTCAGGTCGAAGCCAGAATATCCGCCGGTGCTGCTGCTCCGCTGGCAAAAGCTGAGGTCGAGACCGAACTCGCCAACCGGGAAGGCGATCTGCTTCTCGCGACACAACAGGTTGCTTCGACCGAGAATAGCTTGAAGCAACTGATGCTTCGTGATACCGCCGCGCCGGAATGGCAGCAAAGTTTTGTTCCCACCGATACTCCCGCCTTTAGCCTTGATACCGTCAATCTTGACGACGCGATCAAAGATGCGATGGACAACCGCTACGAACTTCGGCGGCTTAAGCTCGCGCGTGATATCAATGATATTGATGTCAGCTTCTTTAAGAATCAGGTAAAGCCGCAGATCGATCTGAACACGAGTTTTGCCATGAACGGGCTCGCTCGGGGTAATATTTCGACCGACCCTTTTTCCGCCCCTTTGATCTCCGGCGACCCCGCGACCAATGCCAGTGCGTTCCTGCTGCAGCAGATCCAAAATTTCCATGGGCCGATCGCAGTTCCGGTCGTGATAGTCCCGGGTTCGCCCAGCTATTTTCGCGGCGGCTTCGAACGCTCGATGTCGAACATCTTTCGCAGCGACGCACCCAATTATTCTGTCGGCGTCACTTTTTCTTTCCCTTTTCGCAATCGTTCGGCAAAAGCAGACCTTGCCAGCGCCCGCATCCAAGGCTCACGCTTGGAAAGCGAAACTCGAGCCGCTGAACAAACCGTGATCGTCGAGGTCCGCAATGCGGTGCAGGCCGTCGAAACTTCGCGTCAGCGAGTGCTGACCGCCCGCCGTGCCCGCCAAAACGCTGAGATCCAGCTCGACGGCGAACGGAAGCTTTTCGATTCCGGCCGTTCGACGACCTTTCTTCTCTTTCAACGCGAGAACACGCTTGCCGCGGCCCGTAACTCAGAGATCCGGGCCGAAACCGATTATAATAAATCACTTGCCGATCTTCAGCGGGTAACTTCGACCACTTTCGAGCTGAACAACGTCGTTATAGAATCTCCGATCGACGATAAGTAGTTTTATAACTGCTGTTTAGCGGCAATGGCTTATCACGAACGCAAGGTGTCTAGATCCGACACTTTGCGTTTTTCTTTAACTTTGCGACAATTCTCGCGTGAAGATAACTGCTGCGGTCATAACCTATAACGAAGAGCGAAACATCGAACGGGCATTAAACAGCCTCAGTTGGGCCGATGAGATAGTAGTTGTTGATTCTGAAAGCACGGACGCGACCCGCGCGATCGCCGAAAGACTCGGTGCTCGCGTAGTGGTGAACAAATGGCCGGGGTTTGCCGAACAAAAACAGCTTGCGGTCGATTCTGCGACGCACGATGTGATCTTTAGTCTCGACGCTGACGAAGAGGTTTCGGCCGCTCTGCGGGACCAAATTGTCGGCTTAAAAGACGGTGGCCTGGCGAGCTCCGGCTACACTATGCCCCGGCTTTCCGTCTATATGGGACGCGAGATCCGCCACGGCGGTTGGTACCCCGACCGTCAACTTCGCCTGTTTGACCGCCGCAAGGCACATTGGAAGCCCGTTATGATCCACGAAAGCGTCGAACTTGAAGCCGGCGAAAAACCCGGCGTTTTAACCGGAGACATTTTGCATTACAGCGTTGAAAGCCCCGCTCATCATCATGAAATGATCGGCAGCCGTTACGCCCCGCTTGCCGCGAAGCAAATGTTCGAAACGGGTCGGCGAACCAATTCCCTGCGAACAATTATCGCCGGCCCGGCCGCATTCATTCGCTCCTACATTCTAAAAGGCGGTTTCCTAGATGGTTTCCCGGGCTATTGCATTGCCAAATTCGCGGCCCATCATGCCTTTCTGAAACATACTCTTCTCTTAGAAATGCAAAACCCTGAAAACTAGGCAAGGGTGTTCATGATGCCGCTGCATTTGATACAGCTCATCAAGGAGAAACGGCCCTTTACAACTATTGAAGAATAGAGTTCATCATATATTCGTACATCATTTCTGTTGCCATTTTGGGCAGACATCGGTTAACGTTTTAATATGACAAGGCTGTATCTAATCTCTTTCTCGATAGTGGCACTTACCGCCGCCGCTTTTGGTCAAAAAGGCATTGACACGCAAACTCAGCGGATCAAAGAAGACGCCAACAAAACGACGTCCCGGAGCACCGATGCGACCCGTTCTTTTGATTGGGGCAAAGGCAAGACCCACGTTCGCGATCGGCTGGCTAATCCCTACAAGCTCGCTTCCCGAAGAGATATACTGGTTCAGACGATCCTCGACATCCTGAAAGAGCGTAAGATGGTGGTCGATGAGGCCTCTTCTCGATTGTCGAACGGCATAATCATTACTCAGCCGTATGTTTTTGCTAAGGGCCCTGTGATAGCCCAGAACGAATTGAAACGATATGGTGTTGTACAATACAATGACACAGCGTGGTCACGGGGGCAATACACCCTGACGATCGAAGTTCAGTCTATTGATGGCATACAGAACAATGTATCGGTCAACGCGAAGATCGAAGGCCGAGCCGGCAGCGGTTTGACCACAGAATGGATGACCATTCCCAGTTCCGGCTTAGCCGAGGACGAATTTTTGGCGAAGTTGGTCGAAGCTGTTACGGGTGAGGCTTTGGACACGCAAAATACCGACAAACCGGCTGACACGGACCAGTAGTCCGTAAACCACAAATGTATCTTTTCGGCGGCATAATTTTCACATTGACCCTTATTTTCGCCCAAGCGGCGTCGGGGCAGATCGACCGCAACCGGACGACCGGTGAACCGAGCGATCCGGAGGCCCCGGAGGTGCGCGGCGTCCGCGACATGCTTGCCAAACAGCGTGTAGCGAAAGAAAAACGCGACCACGAAGAACTGCTTCGAAAAGGCGATGCGGCCGTAAAATTAAGTGGTGATATCGAAAGCTCGTTCAATAAAGATTCCCATCTATCTCCGGCATCTTTGGCTAAATTAGCTGATCTGGAGAAGCTCGTACTCAAGATCCGAAAAGATCTCGGCGGCCGCGGGGATGACCAGGAGAATGCCGAAGATGTTGAAGAGGAAGGAAGCGAACCTTCTACTTTGGCCGGTGCTTTGAAGACCCTTCACGAAAAGACCGCACTACTCGTTGAAGAATTAAAACGCTCCACGCGCTTCACCGTTTCCGGCTTGGCGATCCGCACATCGAATGCGGTTATCCGAACAACTCGCGTTCTGCGCCTATTCAAGTAACGAATATGCACGATATTTGGCGAACATTTATGCTCGTCGTCCTGCTTGTGGCGAGTGCTGCGGCTCAGATCGAAGACGGCGAAGATGTGATCAGCGTCGATTCATCTGAGGTTGTGGTCAATGCTACTGTGCTTGATGCCGGCGGCAAATACGTTTCCGGCCTTCGAAAGGAACAGTTCAAGGTGTTTGATAACGGCGTCGAAAGGCCCATCGAATTCTTTGCGGCTGAAAGCACACCGTTTGCCGCTGTCATTTTGATCGATACTTCCGGCAGCATGGAACAGCGGATCAGCATCGCCCGTTCCGCCGCTATTGCATTTTTGGACGGACTTCGCCCGGACGACAGCGCCGCCATCTATCGTTTCGACAGCAAGATCGTTGAGGTTCAGCCATTTTCAAATAGCCGGGACATCGCCGAACGTGTTTTCGATCTGAAAGCACGGGGCATGACAGCTCTCAACGACGCGATCTTTAAGGCCGCGGCGGAATTGTCATCCCGCAGTGAAAAGCGCAAAGCGATCATTGTCTTATCGGACGGTGAAGATACCAGCAGCGGCCGGTCGTCTTCCAAAGCTCTGAATGCTGCTTTGGCAGCGAACGCCGTCATCTACACGATAGATATGTCTTCTGCTGAAGGCGGTCAAGCAAAAAGAATGCAGAACCAAGGCGTCTTGAAGAATTTCGCGGAACGCTCAGGCGGCACATTTATCGATGCTCCGGGGGGAACGGCCATGCGCGAAGCATTTAAGAGGATCGTAAATGAATTGGGCGTGCAATATACCCTCGCCTTTGAACCGGCTGACAAAGTAAGATCGGGCAAATGGCGGAGTATTGAGGTCCGCGTTGCCCGGCCGAACCTATCGATCAGGACCCGCAAGGGCTACACTGCCGCGAAGTGATCATTTATCAAAAGACGTTTTCGTTCGGCTTTTATCTTTGTGCCTTGCAAATGCAAGCTCTACCAATTCGTCGATAACCGCCGAAAAGGACTTTCCCGAACCGGCCCACATTTTCGGAAATCCGGACGCATCGGTCAACCCCGGCAGTGTGTTGATCTCATTGATAAGCAACGTCCCCGTATCATTCCGCAAAAAGAAATCAACGCGCGCCAATCCGGAACCATCGATCGAACGAAAAGCCCGCACCGCCATATCGCGGATCTTTTGCGAAAGTTCCTCTGAGATCGGAGCCGGGACGACGAATTCATTATTTCCGGTCCCGGCATATTTTTCCGTGTAATCGAGAAATTTCTTTTCCTTGTCGCGAATTATGTATTCGCCCGGCAAACTTGCCTCCGGATCGTCGTTTCCGATAACGGCACATTCTATCTCGCGCATATCGAGAGCTTCTTCAACGATTATCTTGCGGTCGTATTCGGCGGCAAGGTCAATTGCCTTCTCGAGGGGCTCAGCCGAATCGGCACGCGAAACTCCGACCGAGGAGCCGAGGTTTGCCGGCTTTACAAAACATGGATAGCCCAAGCTCGATTCGATCTTTAAAACGACCGCCGCCGGATCGCGTTCCCATTCGCTGCGTAGGAACCAGACGTGTCGGCAGATCGGTAGCTGCTCCGCTTCAAAAAGGATCTTCATCACCGCCTTGTCCATCCCGCAAGACGAAGCAAGCACGCCGCATCCGACGTATGGGATATCGGCCATCTCAAAAAGCCCCTGTATAGTGCCGTCTTCGCCGTATGTGCCGTGTAGAACCGGAAAGATCACGTCTAAAAATACCGTTTCTTTCTCCTTTTCGCCGAAAACACACAAGCCCTTGAACTTTGTGTCGCCGGGTAAGGTGATCTCGCCGCTCGGAAGGCTTTTGATATCTTCGGCAAGCGTTTCTCTGACATCGATCGGCAAATATCGAAGCGAATCCGCCGGCCGCTGCCACATTCCGTGGTTATCTACCGCGATCGGGATCGGGAGATATCTGGTTCGATCGATCTCGCGGATAACCGTTGCCGCAGAACGCACGGAGACTTCATGTTCGCCCGAACGGCCGCCAAATACAATTCCGATTCGTATCATCATAAAATCACAAGATCGTTTTACCGAGAGCAGAAAGTATAAGTTCGCATGCAAGTTCGACAGTAATATTGCTTTGGTCGAGCATCGGATTGACCTCAACGATCTCAAAAGAACGCATACCACCGCGTTCGGAGATCAATTCCAAGGCCAAATGAGCTTCGCGATATGTAGTTCCGCCGCGGACCAATGTGCCGGACCCCGGAGCAAAACGCGGGTCGATCATATCAACATCAAATGTGACGGCATATCCGCCGGGAGCTTTTGAGACGATATTGATCGCGTCTTCGACACAGGCAAGCATCCCGCGTTTGTCAATATCGCTCATTGTAAAGAAATGATCGCGAAGCCCGAGGTCGTGGATGCGGCCGCGTTCCCCGCCGTCAAAATCGCGACCGCCGATGTGTGCAAAGAACCGCGGGTCAAGTTTTGGCGAAAAGCCCTCAAGTCCAACTAGTTCTTCATTTCCGTAGCCAAGCAGGGCCGCGAGCGGCATGCCGTGAATATTGCCCGATGAAGATGTTGACGGCGTGTTTATATCGGCGTGGGCATCGAACCATATCAATCCGATCTCTTCACCCCGATCTCTGAAAAAAGCGGAGATCGCGGAAAACGTTCCGATCGCTATTGAATGATCACCGCCCAAGATCACCGGAAACTGGCCGCTTTCGAGAACTGATCTCACGCCTCGAGACATATTCCGGCAGGATTCTAACATTTCCGGCAAGTATTTAGGGTTTTCGCCTGGTTCTGCTTCGCGTTGCGGTGTGCTGACACTTACATTTCCATGGTCCTGCACACGGTAACCTAATTCCTTGATATGGCCTGTTAAAGTATTTCCGCGAACGTTCGAAAGCCGCATCGCCTCGACCCCCAATTGGCTGCCCGTCCGGCCCGCTCCGAAACCGAGGGGTATCCCAATTATCCCGATATCTTTGTCTATCATAACCATTGTCGTTTTGCTCAGATCTCGCCGAAACCGTTGCTGAACAGCTCACTCACCGCCCTGAACGCTACATCCTCATCCGCCCCCGCGACCTGAAGATCGATCTCTGTTCCCTGCGAGGCGGCGAGGGTCAGCAAACTTAGTATCGATTTAGCATCCGCGAAATTGGACGAATCCAGCCGCGAAACAATGATCCGGCTTTTGAAGGTGCTTGCGAGTTTCACCAATTGTGCGGCCGCTCTCGCGTGGAGGCCGAGAGGATTTTTGATCGTCAATTTTGCTTCGAGCATTCCTTGTTCTATTTTTGCGGTTCTAAAAGGCTCGCGGTACGCTGGATCGCTTGGCGGCCCTGTTCTTCTACGTCCTTGGCCATTTCCTGCAGCGTAGTTTCCTTAGTTTGCGAAGCAAGCTTAACGACCATCGGCAGATTCACACCGGTAACGATCTCCACTTCTCCGGGTTTTAGGAACATTGCGGAAATATTCGTCGGTGTTCCGCCGAACATATCGGTCATCAATAGAACTCCGTTTCCTTGCGCAACCTTTTTAATAGCCTTACTGATGGCATCTTTAGCGAGTTCGACATCGTCGTGCCAACCGATGGAAACCGCCGAAATGTGGTTGAGATCGCCCACGACCGTTTCGGCTGCTGCGACCAATTCTGTGGCCACCTGTCCGTGAGATACAATTACACCGCCGACTTTTTTCATAGCATCAAAAACCAAAAAGAAAGCTGTTAAACTATCTATTTTTACACATCGCGGTGCACAACCGAAACGTTATAGCCGTCTTTTTCCAAGATCTCTTTCAACCTATTCGCAACCATCACAGACCGGTGCCGTCCGCCGGTACATCCAATGCCAATATTCAGATAGGCCTTCCCCTCTTTTTGATAGAAGGGTAAAAGGTATTCTAAAAGCCCCCCAAAACGACTGATGGTTTCCGAAACCTCCGGAAATCCGTCCAAAAATTCAACGATCTTTGGTTCCTCGCCGGAAAACTCCTTTAAATTCGGGTCAAAATATGGATTCGGGAGATGACGAACGTCAAAAAGAAGGTCCAGGTCGCGGGGGCTTCCGTGTTTATGGCCAAAACTGACCAATTGTATCGTAAGCTTTGGCGAATCGGCCGGGCGGCTGAATTTATTGATCACCAATCTTCTTAAACTGTGGACGGTCAGATCCGAAGTGTCGATGATCAATTCGGAATGCTTCCGAATGTCCCTCATCGCCTCCCGTTCGTCCCGGATCGCTTCAAGCAGTCCGTTGCCATTATCTGCGGGGTGGGGACGCCGCGTTTCTGAAAAACGCCGCCGCAGAATGTCGTCGGAGGCTTCAAAAAAGACAACGAAAGGTTCAAGGTTTTCGCTGCGAAGTTTTTCCAATTCGGCGGGAAATTCGGAAAGGAAATGTCTTTCGCGAATATTTATCACCAATGCCGCTTTTTCGATGGCGGTGATTCCTTCCTCATTGGGCATCAGCAATCTGCCAAAGGTGGAGAGCATCGTTAATGGAAGATTATCGACACAAAAATATCCCAGATCTTCAAAAGCATTGGTTGCCGAGCTCATCCCCGAACCGCTCAGTCCGGTAATGATCAAGAAACTTGGTATCGAATAAGGCTGGTGTTTGTCCGCCATAGTCATTTAAGCATTTCGGAATGATCGCGAAGAAGTTTCTCGACCGGGTCTTTACCCTCCAGCCGTAGCAGATATACCCGCACCGCCGTTTCAACCAAGGTCGAGAGGTTTCTGCCGGCCGTTACCGGAAGAATGAATTTTGGAATGCTGACACCCAATAAGCTTTCTTCCAATGATTCAAAACCCAGTCGTTCGATCGGTTCAGCGGCCCTGAATTTTCGAAGCTCTATCGAAAGCCCGAGAGCAATGCGGCGGCAGATAGAAGAAATTCCATACAGTTCGCGGATGTTGACTATTCCCAGGCCGCGAATTTCGAGAAGCTCAAATGTCAATCTCGGTGCTTCTCCGATAAGCTCATCACCATTGCGGCTTACGTGGACCGCATCATCGGCGACCAATCGGTGTCCGCGTCGAAGAAGATCAAGAGCACATTCGCTTTTTCCGATCCCCGATTCACCCGTAAAAATGACACCGATCCCGAACATCTCCATCAAAACTCCGTGGATGGTGGCCTCTGCCATTTCCTCCGCATGCCGTTGATGAATGTCCGGGATCATAGTGTCGATCAAAATATTATGTCGGTTTAGGGTTGGATCAGACCGTAATTTCCGTCTTTTCGCTTATAGATCACGGAAACGCGTTCATTTTCGGCATTTCGAAAAACAACGAAACCTTGCTTACTGTCTTCAACCAGCATCGATGCTTCTTCTACCGTGACCGGTTTGACGGAATATCTGCTTTCAACGATCACCCTCGGCCCGGCTGGTTCCGGTTTGACCTCAGAACCTTCCTGCAGAATGGTGCTTGCACGTTCTGCACGGTGAGATTTGTCAATGACCTTTTTCTTGAGCTTGAGTGCCTGTTTTTCGATCTTACCGACCGTTTGAGAGATCGATTGATACATATCGCCGGAACTCGTAGCAGCAGTCAGAACATCGTTCATCCATTTTACTACCGCCTCGGCTTTGTGCTTGCCTCGCTCGACTTCTAACGTTAAATGCACTTTCGCGGTTTTGCCGTTAAAAAGCTGTTTTATGCGTTCGAAGTGCTCTTCCGCGTGGGCTTTCAAGGCCGGAGTTACGTCAATATGTCTTCCTGTATATTCAAACTTCATATATGATTTCCCCCTTTGTATCAATTTAAACTACGGTTTTGCGTTCCCGCGAACCCGGAATATTCATTTGGTCGCGATACTTAGCAACAGTTCTGCGGGACAATTTCACACCTTCCTTGCTAAGGATCTTGGCGATCTGGTCGTCTGTCATCGGTTTTTTGCTGTTCTCCTCCTCGACCATTTTCTTGATCCTTAGTTTCAGGATCCGTGTAGAGACCTCTTCGCCATCTTCATTCAGCATACCCTCGCTGAAAAACCGGCGAAGTTCGATCACGCCCTGCGGCGTATGTGCATATTTTCTGTTCACGACACGCGAGATAGTCGAAAGGTGCATTCCGATGTCTTCGGCCACATCCTTTAACATCATCGGCTTTAGATGCTGGATGCCGTGGTCAAGAAAACTCTGCTGTCGGTGGACGATACATTCAACGACGCGGTAAATAGTTTGGCGGCGATGTTCAATATTGCGAAGAAGATCAACAGCCGACCGAACCTTTTCTTTGATAAAATCCTTTGCCTCTTTCGAGGTATCGTTCTTATCTAAAAGTTGATTGTATGTTTGGCTGATACGAAGTCGCGGGCTGCCGTCATCGACAAAATAGATAACATAATCATCATCAATTTTTTCGATATAAACCTCAGGGGCGACATAGATAGCGTCATCCGCAGCGTAGGCTCGTCCCGGATAAGGGTCAAGCACCCGGATCTTTCCGATCTCGCGATCCAATACGTGAACATCGATGCCCGTATCTTTCGCCAAACGCTGAAGGCGGTGCGGCTGAAGATCTTCGAAATGATCTCGGACCAGTTCGGCAGCCAAACTCTCGCCCTCGCCGGCAGATTCAAGCTGAGCCAAAAGACACATTTTTACATCATCGGCTCCGCATCCGACCGGTTCGAGAAACATAACGTCGCCGCGGGCTTTGGCCGCCGTTTCCGGTGAACAATCCGCCATTTCCGCTATGTCGTCCAGCGTCGCATTGAGTCGCCCGTCGGCGTCCAAATTACCTATTATGCAGATAGCCGCATTTCGTCGGTCCTCCGCGATATCGAGCATTCCCAATTGCCATTCCAGATGTTCGCTAAGCGACATCGAATGGGAAAGGAACTGTTCGAAACTCGGAGCATCGTCTTTATATTCGATCTCTTGCGTCTTATAGCCGGGATCCAGGTATTCTTGAAATTCACGGCCATAATCGATCTCTTCGAAAGAATCCGCATTGTCCGTGTGGGGCTCGTCACCACCGTCAATATCGGGGCCGCCGACCTCCGCCGGGATCTCGGATCCTTCGCTTTCGCTTACTGAGGGCCGATCTGATTGCACGGCACCGGAGCGAGCGTCGTCTCCGGAAAGCCCCTCGCCGAAATTCTCATCAAAACCGTCGGCGTTCTGATCAAGGATGTTGTCGGAGATCTCCTTGACCTCATCGCCCGGAAGCACCTCTTCCAAGACCGGATTGGCGACCATCTCCTGTTCGATCAGTTCGTTCAGCTCCATCGCGGTCATCTGCAGCATTTCGATGCGCTGACGCAATTGCGGCGTCAGGATCATCTTTTGCTGGATACTGGTTGTTAACCGTAATGATGACATAATACGAAGCTCGTCCGGCCGATGCCTTGAATATCCCTATCTATTGCAATACAAGACAATTATACGAATTTTTGCGGCGAAAAGGAAAAAGCTTTGTTCTATAAGCTGAACCTTTCGCCTAAATACAGCCGGCGAACATCAGCATCTTCAACAAGCTGGTCCGGGAGACCGGTACGCAATATTTTGCCTTCAGTCATAATATATGCACGGTCGGTAATGCCTAAGGTTTCACGAACATTGTGGTCTGTGATCAAAATGCCGATGCCTTGGCCTTTGAGATAAAGGATAATTTCACGGATATCGTCGATCGCAAGCGGATCGATCCCCGCGAATGGTTCGTCCAAGAGAATATAACGCGGCGCGGTTGCCAGGCACCGGGCTATCTCTACGCGACGTCGTTCGCCGCCTGAAAGTGAGTCGCCGCGAACCTTGCGCACATGGGATACTCCAAATTCGTCAAGCAATTCGTCGAGGCGGTCAAATCTTTCGCCGCGCGGAAGCTTGGTTGTTTCTAATACTGCCAATATATTCTGCTCAGCGGTCATCCTTCGAAAGATCGAAGGTTCTTGCGGCAGGTATCCGATGCCTAGCCGAGCTCGAAGATACATCGGCAGCGGCGTTATATCTCTATCATCCAAAACTATGGTGCCCGATTCCGGCCTTTCAAGCCCGACCATCATATAAAATGTGGTCGTTTTACCCGCGCCGTTTGCTCCCAAAAGGCCAACAACTTCTCCTGTATTTACAGAGATGCTGACCCCATCAACTACTGTTCGCCGGCCATATGATTTCTGCAGATCGGAGCCGATCAGCGCATTTGAAACAGCATCATAACCTAGGCCGTTGTTTGCGGTTGGATTTTCGGTAGTGGTGCTCACAGATATCGAGGTTAGTTATTGTTGACCTTATACACCGTTCTGGTTCTGCCGCCGGATGCCGAATTGCCTTTTGACCCCGTATTGATAACTCGGTTGTCTTTCAGAAAAATGGTCATATTGGAACCCTGCGTCGAACCGCTTTCGGCATCGCTTACCCGCGCGGGGTCGCCCTTTAGAATGACGCTTTCATCTGATGCATTATATTGAGCGAAATCGGCCGTCGCCTTTCTCTGCGGTTGCGTTATTACCACATTGCCGCTCACATCCGTTCGAGCAACCTCATTTTTTTCCGAAAGGTAAACGTCGGCCGCTGATCCGGTAAGTCGGTCAGTTCCCTGCCGAATATCGACGCCCGTTTCATAACGCAGCTTGCGAGTATCGCGATTATAGGTCATTTTAGCAGCAGATGCATTGACGGGAACCGTAGTTTCACGACCGTTCTCGCGCCGGGTCGCGTCATATAAAAGGCTTTGCACATTGCCGTCAGCCTGAAATTCCGCCTGCTGCTGCCTCATGGTCAATTTGTCGCCCCGAACGTAATTGTCTTCCTGCCATGCTCGGGCATTGCCCGTATAGACCGCTACCTGCGATCGATGGTCCACTTCTGCCGCATCCGCTGTAATAAACACAGGTTTGTTTGTCTCGCCGAAAGGAGCACTGCCAGACGTTTGCTTTTGGCTGTAATAGGTCGTGCTAACCCCGCCTTTCAGAAAGGAATGCTGCTCCTTCGTATTCCAATCTATCTCCGCCGCCTTCGCACGCCCGGCCGAATCCCACAATGTTGGTTCACCGCCTCGCAGGCGAACGGTTTGGTCAGCCGCCGAAAAGACCATCGTATCGGCGATCGCATTCCGGTCCGCCTCAACAAATTTTGCATCGCCGACGGCTTCCAACATTTCGATATCCTTGGTTGCTTCGCTGAAATGAGCGTTCAATTTATCGGACGTCAGCACTTGTGCGGAGCGTCCGGCGACCGTCGGCGTCCGAACGGTCCTAGTCTTAACAGCACCGCTGCAAGACCTGGCATTGTTGCCCGTCGGGTAAAATTCACAGTCAAAGCGAGGCGCTGTGATCGTCGTTTGATAGTTTTCCGTCGATGCTTTGAGCGGGTCAACGAATAATTCGGCGTTGCCGACAGCTTCTGCACGCCGCAGATCTTTTCCGCTTTCATTGAAAAATGTGTTTACCGCATCCGCCGTTACACGCTTGTTCGCAGCATCGCTGGTTCCCGGAGCCGCATCAAGCTGAATTGTCGTCCGACCGGATGTCTGCATCTTCTCCAAGAGCCCTTCACCGCGAAAACTGACATCGATCGCCGAAGCGGCTATCATTGTTAGTTTTGCATATTCGGCCGCGTTCGAAGGCGTTATGACAGCCGTGCTCCTGCCGCGTGCGTTAGCCGCAGAAAGCTGTTGGGAATCATTGAATGCGGCTGTCAATTCCGGGCCGAGAACTTCTGAAACGCGCTCCGGCGAAACTTGCTTTAGGTAACCATTTCCTTTAACGTGCACATTTTTCAATTTCTGAGCCGCGTTCAGTTGGGCGTTGATCTGGTCGCCTTTCATTACGTTCGGGCCCTGATCGACTTCCGCCCCATCGCTCAAAGCTATCTTTCCGGCGCTTTGTTCGTAAACAGCATTTTCGGCCTTGATCGTTGTCGGCTTATCATCTTCCACAGTAACGATGTTCACACTGCCGCGAAGGTCGAAACGATCGATCGGCTTTTGATACATCGCATATCCCGCCGATATCTTCGCCGGTTTTCCATTTTTATCACCACTGGCGATGCGGACGTTGTCAAAGAGTTCTGCTTTGCTTATATCTCGCCCGCCCTCGCGCTCAACCAAAAAAACATTCGCCCTGTCGGCCTGGATATCCGTCACACGGCCGGAATCATTCGACTTAATATTGGCCGTCATATTATTGCGCAATTCGATCTTTTCATTTGTTTGATCGTATAACGCATATCCCGCGGTCAATTTAGCTCGAGAGACCTTGGCGTTTTCCGGTTCATCAGCATCGATGACGACATTCTGCAGCAACTCGATCTGCTTTTCTTGTATTTTGACGGTCGAACCAAGTGCCGTTCCTTTGATGTTGCCGCGTTCGAAATTGATCTGTTCTTCGGCAAAAGCGGTTTCAGTGCCCTTTTTATAAGTTACCTGTTCTGTCTTGACGATCAATCCGTCGCGCGTGTTGATATCCACTTGACCGGAAAAATAGGCCGTAAAATCAATATTCTCTTCGGGCACATACACCGCTTTAACGGCTGTGATCTGGTCATAGGTTTCGCCGTTTGGGTCGAATACCTGTAGAAAGACATTGTCCAATTCTTGATGGTTATCAGAAAAGGTGGTGGCCCGATCCGCCTTAATATAGTACTTGACAACGTCACCTTCCATTTCACGGCGTTCATAACCTTCGATGGTTGCGGTCACATCCGATGAAAGCGTCGTCGGAAATCCTTTCATTCTAAATTCGGGATTTCTTGCTCGGTAATAGCTGATGAATATTGCGGCGGCCGTTACAACAAGCAGTATCACGGCCCCGAATCGAATATACGTCGGAAGCTTCGCCTTCAGGTGAAGGTTACCAAGATCGTGTGCTCTATTTTCGGCCACTCGTCACTAATTATCCGTTCTAATATCCTCCACGACAAGCTGTAAACGCGTATTTCCGTTCCATACGTTGGACTCTGCCGTGTAAGCTATTTCGATGCGTGAATTGGGTTTAAGAGTTTGCCCCGATGATCGGTCAACGCCGTCCCACCAAACGGCTTCGAACACCCTCCGCTCGTCGTCTTCCAAGCGAAGACGCAGGTGCTTTTCTTTCATGACCCGCGGTTCGCCCGCAATATGCAATCCTTGGGTTTTAAATACCGGTCTTCTGTTTCCTTCGCCGAATGGTTCAAAACATTTAAGTTGCTCGACAAGCTCGAGGTTCAGAGTGACGGGCCGTACCAGTGCATCGATCTCCAGTTTAGGCGAAAGATCCGACCTTTCGAATTTGTCGCGTGCAAACGTTTCCATTTTTTCCGACAGGGCCGCGATGTTTTCCTCCGGAATTCGCATGCCCGCCGCTGCCGCGTGGCCGCCGAATTGTTCAAATAATTCCGGAGCTCTTTGGAGGGCTTCAAGAATATGAAATCCCGGGATGCTGCGGGCGCTCCCGTGGCCCACGCCGTCTTCTATTGAGATCACTACCGTCGGCCGATGCAGCTTTTCGGCTATCCGCGAAGCCGCTAAGCCGATCACTCCGCGGTGCCAACCCTGCCCGGAAACTACGATAAAATGCTTTCCGGCCATCCCGCGGGTCTCAAAAAGAGCCTTTTCCGTTATTTCCTGCTGAACACGCTGTCTTTCACGATTTCTGCTGTCCAAGAGTTCCGCCAACCGTCGGGCTTCAACAAAATCATCTGATTCAAGCAATTCGATGACGTGGCGGGCAACATCCATCCGACCGGCAGCATTGATGCGCGGTGCGATACGAAAACCTATATCATAACTCGTCATTTCTGACGTACATCCGGCAACCTCCATTAGCGCCTTGAGTCCGCTGCCGGCATATTTTTTCAGATCTTTCAGGCCGAGCGAGACAATAGCTCTATTTTCGCCAGAAAGCTTCATCACGTCCGCGACGGTGCCGATCGCTGCAATGCTCAAATACTGAAACACGTCTTCTTCGCGGCCGGCCGCCTTAAGCAAAGCGTGCGCCAGCTTAAATGCGACGCCCACGCCGGCAAGCGAAGCATCAGGATAGGTACATCCGGACTGGTTCGGGTTGATAACCGCAAAGGCCTCCGGATTTCCGCGCTCATCATCTGCCAAATGATGATCGGTCACGATGACGTCAAGCCCGTTTTCTTTAGCCCATTTAAGAGGTTCAAAAGCTCGGCTTCCGCAATCAACGGTTATGCAAAGCGAAACTCCGCTTTCAACCGCCTTTTGCAATTCCGGAATATTCACTCCGTAGCCTTCGATGAACCGATCGGGAATATGAAAAGAAGTTTCGGCTCCTAGATCGTTCAAAACCTTTCGTAAAAGTACCGTGCCGGTAGTGCCGTCAACGTCGTAATCGCCCCAGATCAGAATTTTTTCCCGGTTCGCGATCGCTTTCATGATGCGCCGGACCGCTTTATCCATGTTCAGCAATAGACCGGGGTCATGAAGATGAGAAATGCTTGGACGAAGAAATCTTTCCGCTTTTTCGGGGGTATCGTGTCCGCGGTTAATGAGTAGAGCCGCGACCAATGGCGAGACATCCATTGTTTTTGACAGCTCAACGATCGCGGCGTGATCGTGTTTTTTAACTGTCCAGGCTTTTTGCATGTGATCAGTTTATCGCGGCGGAAATGTAACCCTGCCACAGAAGGATCAAGATAACAGCCGCTAGGCCGATGCGATATATGATGAAGATAGCGGTCGTGTTGCGTTTCAAATATGACATCAGAAACCAGATCGCCAAATAGCCGACCACAGCGGCAGTGACAGTGCCTACGATAAGCGCGGTTAGGCTGTCTGTCGTCAAGATCTGCAGTGCCTCGCGCAGTTCGAGCAATCCGCTGGCCGTGATCGCCGGGATCGAAAGCAAAAACGAAAAGCGCGCCGCCGTTTCTCGCGTCTGGCCCGCAAAAAGCCCAGCCATGATGGTCGAACCCGAACGGCTTGCTCCGGGTATCAATGCCATCACCTGGGCAAAACCAACGACTATGGCATCCCAAACGCCGAGGTTACGCATCGTTTTTCGCTGGGAACCGACCGTCTCTGCCAATGCGAGCAGCAATCCGACGGCGATCAGCATAAAAGAGATCACCCAAAGATTCTTCGTGCCGCTGCCGCGGATCAGATCTTTGAAAACGTATCCGACAACCCCGATCGGGATCGACCCGAAAATTATCAGCCATCCGATCCATGCATCCTCTGACAACCAGATCGGGCGAACACCGTCGGTTCCCGAAAATCGAAGGCCCCGCTTACCTCTTAGGGCCCCGATATGGTCGCGGACGAATGCAGAGGCGATCGCCCATATATCAGAAGCGAAATAGACAAATACGGCCGCGAGCGTGCCCAACTGAATGACCGCCATGGTTGCTGTTGTTTGCTCGGCGTTTCCGTTGTAAAGGTCAAGCCAACGGCTGGCAAGTACTAGGTGTGCGGTTGAGCTGATGGGAATAAATTCGGTCAATCCCTGGACTATACCCAAAATTATTGCCTGTAAAATGTCCATAAAATGATCTACAGCGGATACGATCGGGAGTGGGCAAAATTAGAATCTAACACTTTGGCCAAGGAATTCAAACTACTCGCGATATCTGGCGCCGGAGGCGATCATATCGTACAACCACGCCGGAAAGATCCGGCCCGCCCGAACCAGCGTTGCGAGCTGCCATGGAAATGCCGCAAACTTCTTTTTCTTCTCGATCGCTTTCAGAAACAGCGGCAATGCGTCGTCCATTTCCATTAAATAAGGCATTTTCGCGTCTCTTCCGGCCGTCAGCGGCGTCTTTATGAAGCCAGGTTGAATTATTGTGACATCGACGCCTTTCGTCTGAACGTCCAGGCGGACGCTTTCGAAAAAATTTGTCATTCCGCCCTTGCTTGCCGAATATGCCGCAGAACGCGGAAGGCCCCGAAAACCGGCAAGACTGGAGATCGCTACTAGATGTCCGCTGCCGCGTTCTAGCATTGCCGGCAGAACCGCCGCGACCGAATTGACCGCCCCCATCAGGTTGATATCAATGACCTTTTTTACCGCTTCGGGGTTCAAATTGCGGGTCTCTTCGTTATTGCCTCCGATACCGGCATTCGCGACCAAAATATCGATGTGTCCAAAATGCGACCGAAGTTCCTCGGCGGCTGTTGCTACTTCTCTATGGCTGGTAACATCCCCCGGCAAAGCAAGTGCTGTTCCGCCTGCTTCGCTGCATTTTCGGGCCAATTCCTCAAGCAGTTCCTTTCTACGAGCAAAAAGACCGACCCTTGCACCGCGTGCCGACATAGATCGCGCTAGGGCTTCGCCGATACCGCTGGATGCTCCTGTGATGAAAACTACCTTTTCGTTCCACTCCATAATTTGCAGTTCTGAAAGACTTCAGCAAAGGTCCTTTACGTGAGGTCCCAGAGCTCTCAGGGCCGAAGCAAGGTCGTCTTGTTTGATCAAAAGATGGTCGCGAGAAAAGGATGAAACAGCTATTACCGGTACTTCCGCCTCAGCCAGTATTCCCGTAAGAGCCGCCAAAAAACCGCACACACCGAAAGGCAGTTCCGCTAGAAATGTCAGCAAGCGAAATCCGCTTTCGACCTTTGCATTTCCCAACCCAGGCCGGAGAGCAGAAAGATCTTCCTCATCGACCAACATGGTAACCTCGAATTGATCGCGAAAGATCATGAACGGAGCCGACATACGGGGAGACGTTTTCGGGTCTTCCAAAAGCTTGAACCATGTCTGGTGGTCAAAAGCTACCAATGTGAATGTTCCGACAACGACCTCAACCGAAGTTTCGCTGATTATTGAAGATGCGTCTGTGGCCACAATGAATAAAATCTAATGCTATCGATAATGAACGAATTTGACCGCCTATACATCTACCACGGTGGTCACGATAACGGGCTTTGTACCGAGTCGTTTTTGGATGAACCGTTTCAAATGCAGACGAAGATTTTCTTTAAAAATTGTCCGATCTTTAATGTGGTCAGGACGCATTGCCGTTACGGCTTCCACAACTGACCTTCGTACATCCGTCGAAAATCCATTGAGCGGATCGATGCCCGCAACGCCCTGAAAGCTAATTTCCGGCTCGCCGGATATCGTCCCCGAATCTTTATCGATCTTGACCACCAGCGAAACAGCACCGCCATATGCCAATTTTTTTCGCTCGCGTACGATCTCGTAATCGACCTCGTCGCTCGATTCTTCATCAATAAAGGCCGGATGGATCTCGTGTTTGGCGATTATCCTCGCCCCGAAACCATCAAGTTCCAAAATGTTGCCATTCTCGATCAAAACAATATTGTCGTCTGAATAGCCTTCAATGTGATTTTTTACGAATTCTTTGTGCCGGAAAAGCATCCGGTATTCACCATGGATCGGCACCACGAATTTCGGCCGCGCTGTTTCGACCATGATCCGAATGTCGTCCTGCGAAGCGTGTCCTGAAACGTGCACCAGGCGGCGTTTTTCCTCGATTATGTTTGCACCGCGTTTATACAAATGTCCGATCAAGCGGCTAATGGCTTTTTCATTTCCGGGAATGATCCGTGCCGATAATATTACCGTATCCCCTTCGCCGATCTCCAAGCCCTTATAGCTGCCAGACGCCAAATTCCACAATGCTGCACGCATCTCTCCCTGCGATCCGGTCACGAGAAAAACAACCTCTTCGTCGCGCAATGCTCGTGCGGACGACAGATCGATCATTACGTCATGCCCGATGACCAGCAGGCCCTGTTCTTCAGCTACTTCGACATTTCGCATCATCGAACGGCCGAGAACACAAACACGTCTGCCAAATTCCTGTGCTATATCAAACACGATCTGAAGCCGATGCAATGACGATGAAAATGTTGAAACAAAGATGCGCCCTTCCGTTTGGGCAAAGATCTCACGAAATGCCGGAATTACCGCCTGTTCCGAAGGTGTTCTGCCCGGAACCGTTGCATTGGTCGAATCTCCGAGCAGTGCCAACACGCCGGCGTCGCCGTGGCGCTCCAAAGCCTTGAGGTCATACGGGCGGCCGATCACCGGCGTATCGTCGATCTTATAATCGCCCGTGTGAATAACGGTGCCGACCGGTGTCGTGATGGCCAAAGAAAAACAATCCACCAGCGAATGCGAAGCATGTATGAATTCGATCTCGAAATGCCCGACGGTTATTCGATTTCCCGCTTCGACCCGATGAAGCAATACATCGTCAAGCATGCCGAATTCGGTTAACCTTTTTTCTGCTAAAGCCAACGTAAAGCGTGAGCTATAGACCGGCAGGTTAAATTGCTTGAGCAAATATGCCAACGCACCGATATGGTCTTCGTGTCCGTGCGTCAATATCACGGCGATCATTTCGTCTCGATACGGCTCAAGGAAATCAAAATCCGGTATCGATATATCAACGCCAAAGGGCGTTTCTTCCGGAAAACCCATCCCGGCATCCACGACGATCATTTCATCGCCGTAACGAATGCCCATGCAGTTCATTCCAAATTCGCCGATTCCACCGAGTGGGATAAGTTCGATCTTGCTCACAATTCCTTCCAAGTTTGAATTCCAGAAAGTATAGCACACCTCACGGATCTAATGTCGCGGCTTCGATCGCCGCGGCGGCCAGGTCGCACCATTGATGCATTGAAAGGGCCTCTGCCCGTGTTTGCGGATCGATCCCGGCGGTGGTCAAAAGCTGTGCCGCATCGATATTCAGCACTTTCAGATTATTCTGTATTGTTTTACGTTTTTGCCGAAAACCGGCACTCACCAGCTTATCAAATTCGGGAGTGTTGGCGAACGGAGTTTCGCGGGGTCGTAGGCGTACAACGGAACTCCAAACCTTGGGAACCGGCCTGAACGCGTTTCCCGGAACGTCAAAAAGTCGTTCAACGTCAAATGCAGATTGAGCAATGACGCTCAAATAGCCCCTTTCGCGACTGCCCGGCCGGGCAACAATTCTCTCTACGACCTCCCGCTGAAACATAAGGACCATTTCCGAAAAATTCGCCTTGTATGTTATCAGCCTTTGGAGGATCGCCGTCGAAATATTGTATGGTAGATTGGCCGCCAATTTGATGACACCGCCCTCGGCGAGAGCATCCAGATCAGCCGTCAAAGCATCCCCTTCGTATAAGATGAAATTCGAGCGGTCGCGGAATTGCTCCTGCAGCAACGGTATCAGGTCGCGGTCGAATTCTATCGCCAGAACGCGGCCGGCCTTTTCCGTCAGCGGTCGCGTCAATGAACCTCTGCCGGGCCCTATTTCGATAACCTGGTCTTCCGGCGAAAGGTCAAGTGCATCGACGATCTTTTGAATGTAATTCTGATCCGTCAAAAAATTCTGGCCGAACGACCTTTTTGCAAATACCGGTTTTTGTGGTTTGTCCGGCATTATCGGCTCCTGACCCGGCCGGTCAATTCGAGGTCAATTCCGCGCTGAATCACTTCCAAGCCGTCCAAGCGGAGGGCAGATTCTAAAGATGGTGTACCGCGTCCGCCGACCGCAGCCGGAGCAGAAGGCCCCCCGATAATAATTGGGGCCATCAGGAACGTAACGCGATCGACCGATCCGGCGTCCACAAAAGCTCCCGCAACCTCGGTTCCGCCTTCAACCAGGATATTCTGAAGCTGCCGTGAATAAAGGTCCGCCATTACTGCTGCCACGTCGTGCGGGTCGATGCGTATCACATCGATGCCCTTATCGCTCAGGCGTGCGATCTTCTCAGTCTCCCGCGACGCAGTGTAAACCAGCACCGGAGTTTCGCCGGCCGTATCGGCTAATTTACCGGTAACGGGCAAACGCAGTCTGCCGTCCAGTATCACGCGGACCAACGGGCGTCGACGCGGCCGCCCACTCCGGTCGGTCAGGCTCGGATCGTCCGTAACTGCGGTGCTCGCACCGACGATGATGGCATCTGACCCATGTCGTATCTCCTGAACGCGTTCCAGCGCGCTTTTGCTCGAAAGGGTCGTCGAGACACTTTTGCCTAAAGAGATGCGTCCATCAAGAGACATTGCGAGTTTCAGATGAACGAACGGCCTGCCTTTTTGATGCCAAGTTATAAAAGCCTCATTCTGCCGCAGGGCCTCATCTTCAAGGAGCCCGGTCTCGACCTCTATTCCGGCTTGCCGCAACTGCAGAAATCCTTTACCCGAAACCAGTGGATTCGGGTCCTCGATCGGACAAACGACGCGGACTATACCCGCATTGATGAGAGCATCTGTGCAAGGAGGTGTGCGGCCGTGATGCGAATGGGGTTCTAAGGAAACATAGGCAGTGCCGCCGCGAGCTTTTTCGCCGGCTTGGCGAAGCGCGATTACCTCGGCGTGGCTGATGTCCTCGTAGATATAAGCACCTTCGCCGACAACCTCGCCGGCAGGTGACGTAATGACACAGCCAACCAAAGGGTTCGGTGACACGAGCCCGCGACCGGCTTCCGCCAGCTCTAAGGAACGCCGCAGGTGCTCGAGATCTTGTTTCGTCGCCATCATTTGATCAGCTGAAAAGTCCATTAACGTAACTTTCCGGGTCGAAGACCATGAGGTCATTCACCTGTTCGCCGATGCCTACATACCGAATTGGCAGATCGAGCTCTTTCGCAATGGCAACTGCAATACCACCTTTCGCCGTACCGTCAAGTTTGGTCAAAACGATACCGGTAACATTTGCTGCCTTCATGAACTGGCGCGCCTGCTCGAGTCCGTTTTGGCCGGTGACGGCGTCGATAACTAACAGCGTTTCATGCGGAGCCCCATCGACCTCGCGAGCCGCGATACGCCGCATCTTATCAAGCTCCGCCATTAGATTGGCCTTGTTGTGCAGGCGTCCGGCCGTATCAACGATCAAAACATCTGCATTTCTTGATTTTGCCGCCTGCAGCGAATCAAACAGAACGGCCGCAGGGTCGGTTCCTTGCTTTTGCTGGATCAAAGGGACATTTGCGCGCTTCGACCAGATCTCCAACTGTTCGGAAGCTGCAGCCCGAAAGGTGTCTGCGGCGCAGATCAGAACGTCATTGTTCTCATCCTTGATCCTCTGTGCCAATTTGCCGATCGTTGTCGTTTTTCCGACGCCATTTACCCCCACCACCATCAGAACATAGGGCTTGATAGTGCCGGAAACCGTAGTTTCCGACGCGACCCCCGCAGCCTCGGAATGACGCAAGATACCGAGCAGCTCTTTTTTCATGACCGATTTTAGAGCGTCAAGGTCATTTATCTCTTGCCGGGAAACCCCTCGCCGTATGGCGTCTAGAACTTGCATCGTGGTTTGAACGCCGATGTCGGTCGAGATCAGCATCTCTTCGAGTTCGTCGAGTAGCCGTTCGTCGATCTGTTTGCGGCCTTCAAAGATCGTGTCCAGTTTCGAATTGATCGAATCGCGCGTCTTTGCGATCGCATTTGTAAAGCGAACGCCGACCTCCTTTTCAACCGCCTCTTCCTGTTTCTTAAGCTCTTCTATTGACCTATCCAACCCGAGAACGGAGCTGGAAAATTTGTCTTCCTTATTCCTACGCCAAAAAAATGCCATATATAGTTATGCAATACGATCTGCAAAACCTTAATTATAAAGAAAAACGGCACGCCGAACAACGTGCCGTTCCTGCTCACGATTTTGGCCTTTTCCTAACGCGAAAGCTTCAGTTTTTCAGAATTTCTATATAGAGCCATCCCGATCAGGCACGAAAAGACGATCGTCATGTAGAACATCAATATGCTCGCAACGAATGTAGCCGGTATATTCCCGACCTTTGGCAGCGTCAATGGCGACAGGATCACCGCCAGCGTCATATTTACGATCGAGACGAGGATCAATAGCACAAAGCACATCAGCAGAATTTTTACGTAACTGCCGCCGAGCCGGCGCATTGTGTCCAACCCGACCAAAGGGTTGATCGTTGCAAAAAACGAACGGGTATAGCCCGCCACCGCACATGCCGCCGGAAAATATATCACCCCCCACAACAACGCCATAAATGCCAAAACCATCATCGGAGCCGCCACCTTTAGCAGATTGGACGCCAAGGCATTGAATTGAGGTTCGTTGGCCTGCGTTGCTTCATTCAGCTGTTGCTGCTGCATCTTTTGCCTAATAGCTTCGATCTTGGCTTCGTTGTCTTCGTTTGAGGCGCTATCCGCCGAACCCGCCGCCGTTCCCGTTTCGAGACGGTTTTGATCGGCAATTCGTTTGTCATTCTGCTGCTTGACCCCTTCGAGAAGGTCGCGGACCTCCTGTGATTGCTGAGCAGTTCGGTCGGGAGCGTAAAGCTCCGTACCCGGGATCTTTTTTACCTGTTCCTGAAAGACCCGGGCCTGCTGCTGCATCGAACTAAAGGCCATATAAACGGCGACGATCAATATCAAAATGAAGGGTGTAAATGAGCTGAGATAGACCCCAATGCTCAAAAAGAATGGATGAACGACGTCGCCCCATAAAGAGAAGTCGTCGAAATCAGGCATGAAATCTGTTTCGAGCTTTCCCTGCGTGAAATTCGTAACAACATTGGCGAGGATGCCAAAGGAAAGCATGTTCGAAAGCATCATACAGAAAATGGCCGCCGCCAGCAGAAAGATCCCTCCGATAGACGCCGCTCCCTGGCCAAAAGTAAAAAAAGCGAACATCAAAGCTCCGATGATCAAACTGGTGCGGTATTTGAAAGGATGTTTGATCGCAAAAAATAGGTCGTCGAGTCCGAATTTTTTCGACCCTGCTTCAGCCCATACATTGGAGCTCCGTTGTTTCTCTATCAATTCCGCCCTTGCCCGGCACATCGCACCGCAATCAGGACATATTTTTACACTTCCGCCGTAGGATGACGGACACGCTTTGCAAAATGCCTTTCCACAGCTGTCGCAAATATAACCCGCTTCGCGGTCGGCATGCCGGATGCAGTGTTCTATATTGCCGGTCTCGGAAACAGGAGCCGCCGCATTAACGGCCGCTGCTAAAGGTTTTGCAGGCACATTTACCGATGGCGATGCATTGGTGAAGACCGTCGGGGGCGGTACTGCGACTTCGTTCCCTTGTTTTGCGGGAGCGTTCACGGTCTGGGTCGGCACGGGAAGCGGTTGTCCCGCAGCTTTTGCGTTGAAAAATGGAACTAGTGCCGGCACCTTTCGAGCCTCTATCCAGCGCAGGTTACCCTTGCGAACCTTGTCCTCGGGCAGCAGAGAGCCTTCGTTTATCCATTCGGGCAACTCACCGAAAGCGGCTTGATAGATCTGGCCGCTAACCTCGACTTCCCATTCTTCGTTCATCACATCATTGCTCATATTTAGTTTGCCCGATGAAAACTCTACGACACTGCTCGGATCTGATTCCCGATCGGCTTTTCAGTCAATCCAGCTCCATTTTTATTCGCGATGAATCGCACGATACCGTTTCCGATCTCACCGCTGGAGCATCCGCGGACGAGAGCTTCGACAACGGCCGCATCGTAACGGGTGCCAACCAGTTCCTTTATCTTTTCCAGAGCTTCAGAAAGCACCATACCCTTAGAATATGGACGGTCGATCGTCATTGCGTCGAACGTGTCGGCGACGGAGACGATCTTTGCCTGCAACGGGATCTGTTCGTCGCGAAGCCCTTGCGGATAGCCTTGCCCATTGACCATTTCGTGGTGCATGTACATACCCGGCAGAAAATCTTTCATTGCCGGTATCTGCGACATTATCTTATATCCCCTTTGCGGGTGGGTTTTCATAATGTCGTATTCCTCGGTGGTCAATGCCGCCGGCTTTTTCAATATCGAATCGTCGATCGCGATCTTTCCGACATCGTGCAGAAGAGCGCTGATCCGCAACGTTTCAAGTTCGTCTGGCGGCATTCCCAACTGTCGGCCGATGGCAACTGATATCCGCGACACGCGTTCGGAATGGCCGCGTGTATATTTGTCCTTTCCATCTATTGCGGCGGCCAGCGCTTTTACCGTCCCGACAAAGAGTTCGCGGTTTTCCGTCGCCGCTCGTGCCAGCCGGGCAATGTGTTCTTCGAGCTTGTCGCTCATGAGGTTGAAAGATTCGCCAAGCGTTCCTATCTCGGTAACATTCGTTGTCTCTACACGAGCCGTCAGGTCGCCCTGAGCGATCCTCTCTGCGGCGGCTGACAGCCGCTGGATCGGTGCGGTCAATCGCCGAGCGGCGACCGACCCGACCAACATTGCCAAAAAAGCGAATGCCAGACTAATAAGCCATGTCTGAGTCCGCATTTCGCCGACCGAAGCCAATGCTTTTCGTTCGTCCTGCATCGTGATGACGCCAAGCGGGCCGCCCCATCCAAGATCGACCGTTGAATATGCTCCGATCATTTCGTAGGTCTTGTCGCCATAGCTCGCCTCAAACGGCACCAGGCCCGATTGTATCTGTCGATTGGCTTCCTGCCATTCTTTAACGATCTTCAGATCCGTCAATGGACGTTGTGATCGAACTAGATCCTGATCAGGGTGAAAGATAACATTTCCGTGTTCGTTGACTACAAATATGATCGGTAATCCGGCCTTCCACAATTCATTCTCGCTCGTGGCATTCATACCGACCACGCTTCTCGATATCTCCTTTAGCGAAACTATGGCCACCACCGAGGCAACTGTCCGATTGTCCGAACTAACCGGCGAAACCATCGTGATCACCGATTCGCCGGAACGCGGCAGCTGTTTGGGCGGCGATACAAAAAGGTCTTTGGTTCCTGATTCGCCGATGGCTTGATCGGCAAGCGTTTCGATATCCGAACGCTCTATCACGCCCTGCCGAAACAGTGAGATCGATTCGGCACCGACCGGTTTGATATACAGGGCAAGTACGCTCGGATTGTCGCGAAGAGCCTGGCTAAGCTTCGATTCCGCCTTTTCAGACGCGAGGACGTTCATTCCGTCGGAAAACTCAAGAGCGTCCGCCAGGTTTTTGACAAGGTCGCCATGCCGCTGACCGAACATTTCTATCTGCCGGCCCTTTTCCTGTACCAATTGGATCTGATATCGATTTTCTACGTTTCGCAGCTCACGGGCGCTTCTTTCGGACAGAAACCATCCCGTCAGAACTAACGGCACAAGTCCTACAAGCAAAAGCATGCATACGACAAAGAAGATCAAGCGAATTTTGACAGGTTTGCGGGGCATTTGGGTGCGGCGTAGAACAACGCCGATAAAATTGTAACGCAGCAGGCTATTCTTGGTCAACAAGTTTTAACGCTGATCAGCGGTTTCGACGGAGATTGATGCAACTTACCACCGGCGTAATTCGTCAATATTACATTCATCGCCTATACTTTAAGCATCCCAGAACGCGGAAATACGAATGTCGCCCGAACGCTGGCAAAAAATTGAAGATATATTCGACCGCGCCGTCGAACTTACCGGCGATGAGCGCCGAAAATTCCTGGATCGGGAATGCGTCGGTGACGATGTTTTGCGCTCAGAGGTCGATGAATTGCTGCACGGGTTTGACGATGCCGGCGAATTCATCGAAGGGCCGGTATGGGCTGAGGATGGGCCGCTTGACACATCCGCCCGAAGGGCGATCTCGGATTCGCTCGAGCCGGAAGATGAATTCGGAAGCCGTGAAATAGGCCGCCAGATCGGCGTTTATAAATTGACCCGCGAACTTGGCCGCGGCGGCATGGGAGCCGTTTACCTTGCCGAACGTGCCGACGGCGAATTTGATCAGAAGGTCGCTATTAAATTGATCAAACGCGGAATGGATTCCGATTTCATCATTCGCCGCTTTCGTCACGAACGCCAGATCCTTGCCTCCTTCGAACATCCGTTCATCGCGCGACTGATCGACGGCGGCACGACAGACTTCGATATTCCGTATTTTGTAATGGAATACGTTCAAGGCGACACCCTATATCATTTTGCCGACCGCAAACGGTTAAAGATCGAAGATCGGCTGCGTTTGTTTCAAAAGATATGTGCTGCGATCGATTATGCACATGGCAAACGCATCATCCACCGCGATATAAAGCCGGGCAACATTTTGATCAATAGCAGCGGCTCACCAAAGCTTCTCGATTTCGGCATTGCTAAGATACTCGATCCCGACCTGATCCATGAATCTTTGAACCCGACCGCATCAATGCTTCGGATGATGACGCCGGACTACGCCAGCCCGGAACAGGTCAAGGGTATCGATATTACACCTTCCAGCGACATCTATTCGCTAGGTGTGCTGCTGTACGAGCTTTTGACCGGCCACCGCCCTTACACGTTTGTCGGATTGCCGATCCATGAGATATCGCGGGTGATCTGTGAAGTTGTGCCCCGAGCGCCGTCAGAGGCGGTCGATCTCGCCGCCGGCTTTTTGCCGTTGTATTCCGATTTTCCCGAACGAATATTTTCAGCCCGCCAGACCACCGGCGACGAACTTCGTTCAATTCTCGCCGGCGATCTCGACAGCATCATTATGCGATCCATCAGCAAAGAGCCCTCTGACCGCTATAAAACGGTTTCTGAGCTTTCTGATGATATCGAAAACTACATTGAGGGCCGGCCGATCAATGCCCCGACATTCGGCGCCGGTGCGGCATCACCGGCATTTCTCCGCGCAAATGACAACAGCCGGGCTCTGGCCGTTCTCCCATTTCGTTTTTTGAATATTGCCGGGCAAGGCAGCTCCGACGACCGGTTTTTAGGCGTGGGCTTGGCTGATGCACTGATCACGCGTCTTTCAAAAGTGAAAAGGTTCGTTGTCAGGCCGACCAGTTCTATACGGGCTTTCGGGGATGATCTGACCGACCCCACTCGCGCGGGCCGCGAATTAGCTGTCGATTATATTCTTGATGGCAGCATCAAACGCTCCGGTGAGCGGTTGCGGGTAACCGTCCAGCTCCTCAATCTCGAAGAGAATGCGGCGGTGTGGGCCACATCCATTGACGAATCGATCTCCGACGTTTTCACACTCGAAGACACCTTGGCTAATAAAGTGATCGAGGTCTTACTGCCGCATCTTACCGGCAGCGAACTTCGAGAATATTCGAAACGCGGCACCGAAAGCCCCGAAGCATTCGAGCATTACCTTCGCGGAAGATACAATTTCAATACCTTTACCGAGGAAGGTTTTGCCCACGCCTTCGTCAGTTTTCACAGTGCGATCGCCGCCGATCCCGATTATGCTCATGCATATTGCGGATTGGCAGACTATTACAATTGGCTGGGCATTTTTGGTGTGCTTTCGCCGGAACAGTGCTTTCCTCATGCCATCTCCGCAGCAAAAAAAGCTGTAGAGCTGGATGAACAACTTTCCGATGCTCACGCCAGTCTCGGTTTCGCTCTTCATGCCGGAGATTATGACTGGGCCGGAGCGGAACACCACCTGCGAAAGGCGATCGAGCTGAATCAAAGCAACGCCAATGCTTACGTTTGGTACTCAATAGTTCTCTTTACCGAGGGCCGCTTCAACGAAGGCATTGACCTCGCTCGGCGGGCTATCGAGGTCGATCCATTGACGCCTTTCAACCATCACAATTTAGGCTGGGGCCACTATTATGCCCGCAAATACGATGAATCGCGAAGCTGTTATCAAAAGCTGATCAGGGAATTTCCCGAATATCCACTTGGCTACTATGGTCTAAGTAAGGTCGAGCGTTTAGCCGGAGATCCGAACGTGGCGATGCTGTATGCAGAAAAGGCGGTCGCCATCTGGGGTGACAGCATCTTTGCGAAATTGGCATATCTTGAATGCCTGGCAGTTTTAGGACGATCAGATGAAGCGGTCGAACGCCTGACAGAGTTGCACAGCGACCCTCGTGTCCCGTATATCTCGCACTACCTGCAATCGCTGATATACTGTGCATTGGTAAGGAAAGGCAATGCCAAATACAGCGCGAATATTGTCGAATTGCTTCACCGATCGCTTGAGTTGAAAGATCCATGGCTCAATTGGCTGGGTATCGAACCCACCTTTGACGTCATCCGCCGGCTTCCCGAATTCGCCGCCTATCTGAATGAGATCGGTTACGCTCATTTTTTTGAAAAATTGAGCTTCAGGCCGGACGCACTCGTCGATAGAGCTCCTGTCGTGCCGACGCAATTTCACGATCTGACCACGATCGTTATGAAAGAGGTTGATCGCACGGATGCCGGAGGCCGCAGGGCTGCCGCGCCATCGAAAATCCTGAGGTTCGGCATACCCGCGCTCCTTGCGGTAACCCTTGTTCTCGGCGGCTTTCTTCTTTACCGCACATTCGTGCGGAATGCCGGCATCTCGGCACCGGCTGCGTCTTTGAGCAGCGTCGGGTCCGGGCCTTCTCTTGCTATTCTTCCCTTTAAGGGCGAAACCGATCTGGATAATGACATCGGGACGGGGTTAGCCGACGCCTTGACCAATCGTTTGGGAAATGTGCGTTCACTCCAAATAATTTCCGCCGCCTCTGGAAGGTCTCTTGCTAAAACGGATAGTCGTAAATTGGCAGCGGAGCACCACATATCGTATATATTGTCCGGAACGCTGAAAAGGATCGGTTCCGGCATCGATATGGGCGTTCAGTTGGTAGATACAGCCTCCGGCGAAACTGTCTGGAACGATACGATATCATCGCCGGACGGAGATATGTTCGGGCTGCAAAGCGAATTGACCGCGAAACTGCAAAATGCCTTGAAGTTGAAACTCCAGCCTCTGGAGCAGCTTCAGCTCAACAAAAGCTATACGCGCAGCGTTACGGCATACCGGCTTTATCTTATCGGCCGCTACCAGATAGGCATCCGGACGTCCGCCAATCTCTACAAAGCTTTGGACACTTATTCGGCGGCGATCGCAGAAGACCCGCAGTTCGCTCTTGCCTACGTCGGATTGGCGGAGGTTCACGCCCTGCTGCATACCTATGCTCTCCATCCGCCGCCGGGAGGCTATCAACGCGCCGAGCAGCTTGTCGATCATGCATTGGCCATCGACCCGGACCTAGCCGATGCACACGCCATCTACGGCTATATCAAGTTCTTTCATCATCGCGACCGTGTCGGTTCGGAACTTGAGTTCCGCCGGGCGATCCAGGCGAATCCGTCCTATGCACCCGCACGGCATTGGTTTGCCCTGATGCTGGCCGCCGCCGGCCGTCCCGCTGAGGCCGCTCAGGAGATCGAGATCGCTAAACAGCTGGATCCGCTTTCGTCTGTAATATATTCGGCGTCCGGATTGATCGCATATCAGGCCGGCGATTTTGACAAAGCCATCTCGGAAAGTAAGCAGGCTCTTCAAATAGACGAATCCTCCGTACCCGCCTATAAGGTCATTAGATGGGCGAACACCGCTTTGGGGAATGTTGAACAGGCCCGGCAGGCACTTGATAAGGAGATAGCCTATTCCGGAGCAAATCGCGAGGACTTCGGTTGGCAACTCATTTCCGCACAGATAGCCGCCATTGACGGCAACAGGAACGAATTGCGCGAAAAGATCGATTCTCTTGCCAAAACCCCATTCATCCGCGACAATCCCTTTGCGTTTGCGGTAGATGTTTCGCTTGCCTACACGGCGGTCGGCGACAAGCCGGATGCGCTGACGTGGCTCGAACGCGCCGAGACAAGCGGCAACCACGGCTTCAATTTCATTGCCACGGACGCTCGATTTGCCCCGCTCAGAAACGAACCTCGCTATACCGCTCTTGTAAAAAAGCTGGTTCGCTAAGTCCATACATTAATTCCTGAAATTTGATCCACTTTCGATCTTAAATAGCGCGTATGTATGTGAGCAGGCCTGCGAGTGCCTGTTCAAAACGCAGCCGTTGTTTGTTTGCAGCGGCCGATATTACCGCCCGGACAATGTACCGATGTGAAAACGAGGTTCGGCGGTAGCGGCTAAGGGCCGACGGCCGGCAATCCTGTCGGTCCTTAGCAATAACATCATATAGGAGTAATCATATGCGTCTTAATATTCTCAGATCTCTAATTCTAGGTGCTGTCATTCTCACCTCAGCTTTTGCCGCAATGGCGCAAGGCAATCGAATACTCGTTTCGGTTCCCTTCGATTTTCACGTCGGAAACAAGGAATATTCCGCGGGAACCTACCGCTTTGACCGTCTTCGCAATGCAGATTTTGCTGCTATGACCAAGATCAGCGACGACGGTGAAGCTTCAAAACCGGGCATTTTACCGGGAATGCGTATCGAAGCCCTTCCATACAGCGAACTAAAGAGCACTGATTCAAAATTCTATTTCAATCGTTACGGCGATCAGTATTTCCTAACAAAGATCGTTCACCCCGGTGTCGAAAAGAAATACCTTTTTCGAACAAGCAAGATGGAAAAAGAATTGATCGCAACTAATCGCAAGCCTCAGATGTTGGAACTGGCTGTCAATCTAAAATAGAGGTCTGTTCTTAATTTACAAGCCGGCATGTCCGCCCAAGGGCATGCCTTTTTTTATTGTTATGAAACTCTTTATCTCAACTTTTCTGATGCTCGCGGCAGCATTCGCCGTCGCCGGGCAAGCACCATCAAAGATCATCGGTCTGGAGATCGCCGACGCAACGAGCCGTCCAAACGGCACATTGACGGCAGAGGCGCAAACTTTTCATGATGGAATGTTTGGTGACCCAAGATTTGTCGAAGGAGCAACCGAAACTTTCCGGATCGCAAAAAGCTCATCGCGTTCACAGATCGAAGCCGCTCTTAGATCGAACGGCTGGGATTACGACATAACCGGCACGATCGCTGACGGTACCATTTTTACAGCGGTCAAAAGATCTCCTGTCAGAATAAATATCTACGGAATATGGCTCACCAGCGGGAGAGAACTTCTGCTCCGCATCACGGAGATCAAGGTCGATAAGAGCCGGGCCGCACCAGATCCCGCCATCTCGAACAATAGCACTTCACCGATCTCCGCTCCGGGTGCGAAGAGCTTTTCGATACCCGCCAAGATCAATTATGTCAACTTGATGGGTGACGAGATGCCGGTAATGCCCGCCTTTCCAAAGCTCGCCCCTACGAAAGGCAAGCTGCGCGGTTATGTCAAGGACATGGCCGGAAAGCCACTCCAGGGAGCCTATATCGGCGTTCGCTCAACATTGGTTGGCGGAACTTACTCCGGAGCTTCGGCAGAATCTGACGCCAAAGGCTATTACGAGATAGTGGTTCCCTACGGAGCGGCTCATTTTTACGCGGCCGGCTATACGATAGACTACGGTGGTTCGAGAGCGGCGGTTAGTCTGCATCCGGCGGACGGCAAGGCGAACAGTTTTGCCTCCGGCGATGGCTCGGTCGAAAATTTCGTTCTTATCCCTTACGGCATTGCCGATCGGGATGCCTACGCCGAAAAGCCGTTCTTTTCTTCAACTTATTACGGCGGTTCGATCTCGTGCGAATACAATTTGGATACTGGCGATATGTTCTCGTCCGAAGGCTCTTTGCCGGTGAATTCGGAGATCGTTTTCACACTCACCGGCGAGTCGTTATGGACCGGCGAGAAAAGGTCTTTTGTCGTGAAGCGAAAGGTTTCAAACGATTTTTCCCAGTTCATGATCGGAAACATTCCGATCGGCAGCTATCGCATCTCAGCAAAGCTTTCGGACGGGCGGCGGCTGAAAATTTCGGAGCCTCGTTACAAGAATCTACCGGCATTCGGGCTTGGCGAACAAAACAGCGACGGGTCTTTCAATATGCTTCTTATGCCCTCAGATGTAAAGGCTTTGTACGGAAAGCCGAACTACGGGAAATGGGATGCCGTTGGGCTGAAGGTCAAACTCTAAAAAGGTCAATTCGCTGCGGCCGGCCGTATCCAGCGCGTCAAACCGCGGGTCGCCGGCCAGCGAAGCTAAACGCGGATCGTTATAAGCATCCTTTCTGCGAACCGGGCTCTTTATTTTTTCGAGCCACGAAAGTGCCTTTTCCCGATCTCCCAGCAAAAGATATGTGACCGCAATATCAGCAGCGAAAGAAGCACTTGCCTGCTTAACAACCTTTTGAGCAAAAAATTTCTCGAGCTTTTCGTTCGCACTGCTCCTTTCACCTCGGTGGGCCGCTAGCTGAGCTTCCATTATCTCCAGAATGGCCGCATTTTCCGGTGTTGTATGTAGGTTTTCCAAACGACGCATCGTCGCAACAGCTCCTTCGTAATCTCCCGCCGCCTGCTGTTGCATACTCTTTGCCATATACGGATGTGCCGAATTCGGATCCAGCTCGATCGCTTTTTCGAAAATAGCCAACGCCTCTTTCCCTTGCTCCATTTTTCCATGGATAACAGCAAGATTGGTTTGGATAACGCTGGAATATGGCTCGAGATACGCCGCTCGGGTCAATTGTTCTAAAGCTTCTTCGTTACGGCCCTCATTCATCAAAAAGAAGCCGTACCAATGTCGCGCCTGCGGATATGAAGGATTCAAATCGATCGAACGGCGGAAATGTGTTTCGACAGAATCGTCTTCGCGGTTTTCGAACGACCTGACCATTGCATATGAAGCATGTGCCTCGGCCAATTGCTCGTCGATCGCCAAAGCCTTTAGTGCATTCGTTTCCGCTTTGATCAATACGCCCGGCGGAACAGGTTCAGCATAGCTCGCTATTAAGATATAAGTATCGGCCAAGCCGGCATAGGCAAGAGCGAATTGGGGATCGCTCTCTAAGGCCGTTTCAAAACTTTTTCGAGCTTTTCCGAAGCCGTCCGATGTTCGCATCTGCAAATAGTGGCGGCCCTCCAGATAGCTTTCGTAGGCCGCTGCATTTTGCGTGTATTGCCTCGTCATATCGCGGCCATCGGCCTCCACAGCAAGGATATTCAGCAGACGTTCCATTACCCGGCTGCTCAGCATCGGCAGGTCGTTTGCATTGGCCGCAAACTTGTCCTTCCAGATCAATTCGCCGGAATCAGAACGCGAAAGCTCAAGCGATAGTTGCTGTCGCTCTCCCATTTCGTTAATGCTGCCGCTCAATACATATTCGGCTTCATTAATATCCTTTCTACCGGCCGATTCGGCCTTTATGACGGCTATCGAACGAAATCTTCCCAATTGATTCCGCAATTCTTCCGCAATTCCTTGTCCCTTTAATCCGGAAGAGGAATGATCCGTAAAGGTTTGGATCGCCACGGTTCTTACGCCGTTCGAACGCGGTGGTGGCTGGGCCGCCGCATCGCCGGAGGGACGGTCACCGAGAAACAACGCGGCTAAGGCGAAAACGGAGGCCAGAAGCAAAGCAGCTGCAATTGCGATATGGCCGCTCTTCCAGATGTTAGAAACCGAAAGCGTCTCTGCCGCAACTTCGCCCGTCGCGGATTCGCCAGGAACAAACTCGGAAGTATTGGCCGCCAGCATCTCGAGCGCGGAGATCTTCGTCAAAAGTTCTTCGAATCGGACAATGCCGCGGAGCCTGTCCAAACGCGGTTCGACACGCATCCACTGCGTCCAGTAGCCTCGGTCTTTAACGGCCTGTTCAAGGTGATTCAAAGAAAGTTCTATGTCGCCAAGCACCGCATATAGCAACCCAAAAAAATATGCGGGAATATGTGATGTCCGATCCTTTTCCAAAAGTTCATCAAGGAGTTTTCGCGCTTCTTCCGTCTCGCCGGATTCGGCTAGGATCAACGCCAACGAAAGCTTGTTGAAACCGATCGAATCGCTGATCTCCAAAGCTTTTCGACAGGCCGAAATACCCTCGTCAAATTTTCCAAGCGGCGGACACACCCAACCCATTCCCTGCAATGCGAGGTAATAGCGCGGTTCGGCATCGATAACAGCCGCATTCAACTCATATGCCTCTCCATACCTGCGGGCAAGATAGGCACAGTAGCTGGCCATGACAGCCACGCCGGCTCCGCTATTTAGCTGCCGTGCTTTTTCCAGGGACGAGCGAGCCTCTTCGAACCTTTTTTCCGTCGTCAGCAAATACCCATACCATTCGTACGTATTGGCATAATTCGGGTTGGCATCGAGCGAACGCCGATACAACCGCTCGGCCTTTTCATTGTCCCAATCATAGGCCCACGTGGTAAAAGCCAGAGCCGAGAGGGCCTCTGCCAGATCAGGCTGCAGCGAGATAGCTTTTTGCGCGGCTTTTTTCGCGGCTTGAAAAAGCGGCGCCGACGGTGTGCTTTCGGCTACACCGGCCCAATTGTAAAAATCGGCAAGTCCGGCATAGGCAAGGGCGAAGTTTGGATCATGCCCGATCGCTTCGTTGAAAAAATGCTCCGAGCGGGCGATGCCTTCAAATGTGTATGTGTGCCAATAATAACGTCCGTGCAAATAAGCCTCGTAAGCCATCCCGCTGGTCGTTGTGCCATTTATCGGCGTGACGTTGCGTATCGGAAGTTGCGGCAGAAGTGCATCGATGGTCTTTTCAGCGATCAGATCCTGTAACCGGAAGATGTCCGTTTCTGCCAGCTCAAATCTTTCGGCCGCCAAAAGTCTCTCTGTTCGTATTTCCAGAAAATGCGTGGTGACGCGAAATCGGACCCCGTCAGACATTATCGTACCTTCGATCAGATATTCGGCTTTCAATCCGGAAGCCATATCAAATGACGTCGGTTCACTTCGTTCGGCTGCAACGACAGAGCTGGTCGGGACGACATTAATCTCTCGAAATCCCGCAAATCGGGTTGTCAGGGCATCTGCCAAGCCAATGCCGAGATAGCCGCGTTCCGGAGCATCCTGCAATTTCCCGTCAATGGTCAATATTCGAAAAGGCCGCACCGCCAAAGTTGGAACGGAGATAGATGAAACGTCATTTTGGAGACGCTCAGCATTTCCATTCGCCGCAGGTTTAATGGCCCGACGCAAAGCCCCCGCCAGAGAGCAGACGTCCGGGAAACGGTCGGCCGGTTCTTTGTTCAAACACCTTAGGATCACTGATTCGACCGCGGCGGAAACATTTTCGACACGATAAACCGGCTCATCGCAAACGACCCGTGCGATCTCATATACCGATCTTGACCCAAGACTGTACGGCCGCTTTCCGGTTAGCATTTCATGCAGCACGATACCGAGACTGTAGATGTCGCTGGCCGGCGTGATAAGAGCTCCGCGCACCTGTTCCGGCGAGGCGTATTCCGGCGTCATCTGCATGGCCGGTGCGGCAGTCGTTGCGGCATTGGCACGGTCCCGTCCCGAATCGGACATTTTCGCAATGCCGAAATCGAGCAGCTTCGGCATTCCTAGATCATCGACCAATATATTGGACGGTTTAATGTCGCGATGAATGATCCCCCGTTTGTGAGCATGCGACACAGCATCACACACCTGCAGAAAAAGCTTTATTCGGGTGTCCGTATCGAGTTCGTTCGCACGGCAAAAATCCAGCAGCGGACGACCCTTGACCAGTTCCATTATTAGGTATGGGATGCCATCGTCGGTCGTGCCGCCGTCGAGCAGCCGCGCTATGTTCGGATGTTCAAGACCGGCCAGGATCTGCCGCTCTCGACGAAATCTCCGCAAATTCAGGTCGGCGACTATCTCTCGCTTGATCAGCTTAATGGCGACCTGCTTTTCAAATTCGCCGTCACTGCGTTCGGCCAAATGGACCGAACCCATGCCGCCTTCGCCGATATAACCAATGATCTCATAAGAACCGATCTGCTTACCGATAAGTGTCGTTTGTGACGGCCGTTCGGTGTAAAACACATCAGCCATTGCCTGAGGCAGCATCGGTGCACCACTCAAAAAGCCGCTGGCCGCATCGTCCGCGATCAACAGGTCCTCAACTTTTTTGATCAATATATCTTCTTGCGGGTATTGAGAGCGAAGAAATGCCTGCCGCTCCCCTTCAGGCATATCAGCGGCAAGCGAGAACGCTTCTTCTATTCTGTCCCAAGACAGTTGTTCCATAAAACAATTACAACTACATTTTGTTTTTGAGAAGAAACGCAGGTTGAAAGGTTCCAGATTTTAGATACAGCAAACCGTGCCGCGGTTGCACGCTTATCCGGAAATTTCGTTATACAACCATGCTTTCACCACCCGCCATTGCCGGTTAACCGTCGCCGTGCCGATACCGAGCACTTCTGCCGTTTCTTCGATCGACATTCCGCCGAAGAATCGCAATTCTACCAGCCGGGCTTTTTGCGGATCCTCTAGGGCCAATCGCTGCAAAGCTTCGTCCAAAGCGACCAGATCCGCAGCCCGCTCGTCCGAAATATCTACGCGTTCCTCGTCCAAAGAAACTTTCACAGCTCCGCCGCCGCGCTTATTGCGAAGGTTTCGGCGCGCATGTTCGATCAATATCCGACGCATTATCATTGCCGCTACCGCAAAAAAATGAGCCCTATTATTCCACCGGGCACGATTTTGGTCGATCATTTTAATATATGCTTCGTTGACCAAAGCCGCCGTTTGCAGCGTATGAGCCGGAGATTCGCGGCGAAGATAACGATGCGCGATCAAATTCAGCTCTTTTTGTACCAACGGTATGAGAGAATCCAGGGCGTGTTTATCACCGTCGTTCCAACGGATCAAGATCCGCGTTATATCATTTGTCGAATTTTCAGCTGTTTGCATAAATAGAATCTCTGAACCTATCATCTAACGCGAATTCTGCACGCGAATAATACGCCGAAAATTTGCAAATAGTTCTTGCTCGGTCGTATCTTTATTATTCGGCCCTATGGACACGAACGACAGCAATGATCCCGCAGCCAACCCGATGATCGGGCGGCGGGTTGGCGTTTACCGCCTTGTCGAAGAACTCGGCAGCGGCGGAATGGGTGTCGTCTATCGGGCGGAACGCGCGGACGGTGAATTCGATCAGGTCGTAGCTATCAAGCTGATCAAACGCGGCATGGACACCGACGCGATACTTCGCCGGTTTCGCCGTGAACGTCAGATCTCTGCTTCGCTCAATCATCCGAATATCGCTTATTTTTACGGCGGCGGTTCGACCGAAGGCGGTTTGCCCTATTTCGTCATGGAATATATCAGCGGCGATACGCTATATGCCCACTGCGATATACATCGGATGACGGTTTCTCAAAGGATCGAGCTGATGCTTCAGATCTGCAACGCGGTCCGCTCCGCCCACGCCATTAACGTGGTGCACCGCGATATAAAACCTTCGAACATTACAGTTACGCCGGAGCACAAGCCCAAACTTCTCGATTTCGGGATCGCAAAATTATTGGAGGGCGATGGTGCCGATACCGAAGCAACCGCCCCGCATCTGAGAGTTATGACCGCGGAATATGCCTCGCCGGAGCAAATTTCGGCGGGCATTTCCGGACCGGCCGGCGATATTTACAGCATCGGTGTCATCTTGTACGAACTCTTGTCCGGCCACCGGCCCTATCGCCTGGACCGTTCATTTCCCGAGCGCTCCGCCGCTGTCGTTATCGAAAATGAACCTCTTCGGCCCAGCGAATCGCTCGAGCATAGCGAACTGCTTTTCGATGCTTCCTCAAATCTCGAAGGAATAGCGGCGGCACGAAGCACGAGCGCCGAAGCTCTTCGCCGCGAACTTATCGGCCCCGTCGATAACATTATTATGAAGTGTCTTCAAAAAGACCCTTCGCGTCGCTATCCGTCGGTCGAAGTTCTCATCCGCGACCTAAGCAGTCTTCTTGAAGATCGTGACGTAACGGCCGAAACTTTTATTTCGCATTATTCGATGCGGAATCTGGACCTTCCGACGCCGGCCGCAGCGGCATCCTTGGCGATCCTTCCTTTCAAATATCTCGACAGCAGTGTCGATGAAGACGAAAGCGGCGAGCTTTTTCTTGGGATCGGACTCGCCGATTCGCTAATTTCGCGTCTCAGCGGTGTTGCCCGGTTGACCATCCGCCCGACCAGCTCGGTAATTCCGTTCTCGGACGTCGATCCGATCCAAGCGGCTCGCAAACTTGATGTCCAATATGTTCTCGACGGCACGGTCCGACGCTTCGGTGAGAGGATCCGGATCTCCGCTCAGCTTCTTGACGTGAACGAGGGCAGCACCCGATGGGCAAAGACGTTCGACGAGAACATCCGAAATGTACTAGAGCTCGAAGATTCTATATCGGCACAGGTAGCGGACGAGCTGATCTCGCACTTGACCGCCGAAGAAAAAGAACGTCTTGAAAAACGCGGCACATCCGATCCCGAAGCACTCGCGGCCTATATGCGTGCCCGGTTCCATTGGAGCAAATTCACCGATGCGGACCTTCAGCGGGCCGTCGAGCACTATCGCGAAGCTATCCGTCTTGATCCTTTCTACGCATTGCCGTACATCGGTATCGGAGAATATTATATCTGGTCTGCGATCTTCGGCGTGATGCCTTCGTCCATCGGCTTTCCCGAGGCCCAGGCCGCCGTTAAAAAGGCGATCGAGATCGATGACAGTTTTGGTGAGGCTTATGCCCTTCTTGCCTTCAGCACCTTTTTTGGCGACTGGGATTGGGACGGCTGCGAATTTCTGATCACCAGAGCATTGGAATTGAATCCCAATTACGGGTTTGCACACGAATGCTATTCAAATTTTCTGATGGCTCAAGGCCGTACGGACGAGGCGATCCGAGAGATCAAGCTCGCCGAGGCCTTAGATCCGGTCTCACAGCGTTCGATCCTGATGACGGCTTGGATGCTTTATCATGCCCGCGATTTCACCGCGGCCGCCGCAAAAGCAAGACAGGCCGTTGAAATGCGTTCTGATTCGCCGCAAGCGTGCCTGCATCTCGGAAATATTTTGATCGAACTGGGCAATCTCGACGAAGCGGTGGAATATTTACGCAGATCGGCGGAGATCTGGCCGCTATCTGGCCTTCCTCGATATATGCTGGCTCATGCCCGCCGAGGGCAGGGTAATATCGAAGCCGTTGCTAAAATAACGGAGAAGCTTCTGGAAACACGGCACAGCGGCTACATGAAGCCTTATTTCATCGCGATGTGTTTTGTTGCATCCGGCGACCTGGATACGGCTTTCGAATGGTTTGAAAAGGCCGTGGATGAAAAGAACGAATGGCTGATCTGGATATCATGCGATCCGAAACTGGATCCGATCCGGTCCGATCCTCGATATGATCGCCTTCTTCGCCTCATCCGCAGTCCGCTCGCCGACCGAAAAGAGGCCTCGACCGGCGAAAATACGGGGGAAAAGCAACGAAAGATCGCCGTTATGCCATTCAATTTGATCGGTTCTCCGGCCGGGGAAGATTATTTAGCCTTTGGTCTGGCAGACGCTTTGACGATGCGGCTTTCAAATGTTCGCCGTTTCATCGTCCGGCCAACAAGTTCCGTGCTCGCTTACCGCGAAAGAAAGGATGATCTTTTCGACATCGGAAGCGATCTGAAGGTCGATTATCTGATCGACGGCAATATTCGCTATTTCGGCCCTACCGTTCGCGTCACGGTTCAACTTTTGGACGTTCACGGCCACGCCGCCATTTGGTCGCAAAGCTTCGACGAAACCAAGGTCGATGTTCTGGAACTCGAAGACAACATCTCTTCCCAAGTGATCGCTTCGCTGCTGCCAAAGCTTTCCGGCGAGGATCGCGAACAGTTCGCACGCCGCGGGACCGATGATCCGGACGCCTATGAAGCCTATCTGCACGGCAGATATTTCTGGAACCAATTGACGCCGGCATCCTATTCCAAAGCTTTGGAATCGTTTACACGTGCTTCGCGGCTCGACCCTAATTACGCTCTTCCCTATTCCGGGATCACCGATTTTTATTGTTGGGCGAGTATTTTCGGCCTTATTCCGCCAAGGGAAGCGATGGAACAGGCGGGTATTGCCGCACGCAAAGCTGTCGCTCTTGCCCCGGACATTCCCGAAACACACGCTTCGCTCGGGCTGTTTCTGCACATTGACCAGCAATGGGATGCCGCTTTGGCATCGCTGGAGCACGCCGTTTCACTTAACCGAAACTTCCCTTTGGTTCACGAATGGCTAAGTGCCTATTTCACTTCGACAGGTGATTTTGAACGGGGCTTGGCCGAAATGCACACCGCCGGCGAACTCGAGCCTCTTTCGACGAGGCCCCTTCTCTTTTCGGCTTGGCGATACTACCACGCCGGCCGCCCCGAAGACGCACTTCGATATTCGCAAGAGGTCCTGTCGCTTGAGCCGGATTCCGTCCAAGTGAACTTTCAGCTTTCGAACATCTATTTTGAACTCGGCGACTTGGCTGCAGCCCGCCAATTTGCAGATCGGACCTCGCTTTTGGCGCAAGGAGCCCCGGCTCCTTCCTTTATGCGTTGTTTTATCGCGGCGGCTGAGGGGAACCTTGAAGAAGCGGAACAGATCGTCCGCAACTTTTATAATATTGCCGAAAAAATGTACGTCCCGAATTGGTTCCTTGCACTCTCAAATATAGCTATCGGAGCGGTCGAAAGAGCGTTTGAACACCTCTCGGCCGCTCAGGAAGAAAAGAGCTCGTGGATGCTTTGGCTGGGAACGGAACCGAAGCTAAAAAGTATTCGCAGCGACCCGCGGTTTTTCGAACTTCTCCGCCGCACCGGAAATCCGATCCTCAAAAGGTATTTAGATAAAGGCGGCAGTTAAGGCCGCTTTAATGCTCCCTCAAGGAACCGCCCTATTCCATCTCGTTGCTACGACCTCCGCAATCCGCTTTCCATGATTCGTCATTTTAAGCTTCCAGACGCCGGCATTTGTCGGTCGCGGCACATAGATCCCGCGAAATATTCCGTTCGCCGCCGCAACATTTGCTTCGTTCTTTCCGGCCGATACACCCGCTGCATCCAAGAGTTCTACCGAAACACCCGCCGCCGCCATAAAGGTGATGCCAAGATCCGGGCCTACCGTCACCGGTACATCGACCATTAAGGTTTCGCCTGGTGCGAGCGTGACCGCCTTTGCGAAAACCTGGTCTTGCTCGTCCGGGGTGTTCGGCCCCCCGCCAAACATCTCGGTCTGTCTAAATTCTCCGTTGTGACCTTTAAAGACCGGCAACTGAGGAACCTGTACATCGGGTGTATGAACACCTTTTGGCCCAATGGCTAATCTCGGTCTAACAAAATTGGAAAAGTCGCCGGTTCCGGTCAGATCGGTGTGCACGCTGCTTGTTCGCCCTTTATCGCTGACATTCCAGTATGCAGATGCCGTAGTAACAACACCGTCATTCGGTGCCGCCGTTTTGCACATTACGGGCAGAGGGTCACCCGCTAACACTGAGAACCGCACGCCTTTTCGATCGACATTGACCCGGTTGAAATCCGCCGCCACATCTCGCCGCAGTTCACGTATCGCTTCGACATTTTTACCGACGACGCCAAATGCAAGGTCCATTACGTCCGCGCACGGACTGCCCATATTCGGAGTGCCGAGCATCACCAGATGCGATATCTGCGGCTTACCGTCCTGGTATGCCGGCGGCATGAATTGGTGTATATAGTGGCGGGTGATCAATCCGCCCATTGAATGTGCTACGACGTCCACATGCCACGCATTGCGGTCTTCCTGGGCATACCTGATATATCTGCCCAGCTGCTGAGAATTTTCAAAGACCGAATTCGTCCGTTCGGTCGAAAGAAACTCTCCGCCTGTGTTCATTACGCCCTTGTCCGCCTTTTCGCCGACCGCAAAGGCTTTCCAATCATAGCTGTGCGTCGTCGTCAGAATGTTCTGCCACGTTTCCCAGGCTTTCCAGTTGCTCCAGAGGCCATGAACCAGTACGAGCGGTTTGGGAGCCACTTTGAGATTTTTGATCATCTCATCCGTCTTGCTGCCATTCTCTTCAAGCTCGGCCTTGATCCTCTGCAGAAGGCGTGGCCTTCCGTCATCAAACCACGAATAGCCGGAAGAATCCCAGACAAGCTCGACCTCGCGCTCTTCTCCCGGTTCCAAACGCACCGAAACTTCACCGCCCGGCAGCAACCCGTCCGGCCGGGCCCCGTCCCATTTATCGCCCTTGAAGGTCTCTTTTAGCTTTACATTCGCGTATTTCTCCTCGCCGGAAAGATTCACCACGGTCGCCTTGATTCGTACCAGATTCCCATCGACCGTTCCTTTCTGTTCGGATATTTCTTGCCATTCACCCCATTTGGGAAATTTCATATCCTGAAATTTGATGTCTGCGATCCGCAGCGGAGCTCCGCACTTTTGCAGATTCCAGCTAAGCGTTTCGGTCACACCCTGCCAGGAACGGGTGAAGCTGCCGGAAAGTCGATTGGGATCTTTCGCATCAATGCGGTCGGAACCATCGGAGCTCAACGAATTGCCATCGATACTTGTTTCGGAAGCCGGCATTGTCAGATCTTTTCCTTCTTTCGGCGTACACTGGCCGGAATATTTAGAATTTTGCGAACCGCTCGAGGTCCCTTTTATCCGCGGCAGAGCAACGCTGACGGTATAGGTGCCGTCCGTGTTCACCCCGATCGAAACATTGGCATCAACGGCGGCGCTACCGTTCGTTTGGGTTTCGGAAGTTGTATTTCCGCGCATATCGCGCCAAGTCTTTCCGCGATCGCACGAATTCTTTTCGACAGCTTCGACCGTTTCTTTTGAGCTCATTGAATGCCGGATCTTAGCAATACCTTCGCTCTGGCCGCGTGATACGGCAGATTCTTTGACCATCACTCGTGCGGAATATTCGTACTTCATATTCCAATCGGTCGTGTCGGTTCCTCTGCCGGACACTCGTTCGACCACCTTGTGGTGTGAATCGGCCTGAGTGCGGCGGTAGGTGATACTGCCGGTCCATGCTCCGCTGCAGTTGCCCGCCCGCTTGGAACCAGACATTGTTTTACCACTCCGTTGGGCAACTGTCGCCGGAACACCGACAAAGGTCGTAATGACCGCCGTTAGTATAAAAGCTGTTATCGAACACCGAATTTGCATTGCTGATCTCCTTCCTTTACAACAGCTAACGCGAATTCAATGACCATAAAATATCAAAAGGCCGCCATCGAGGCAGCCTTTCAAATGATCTATTTTGCTGAGAACTACTGCTTGGCAACAGCGATGATCGCCTGCGCCGCTTGGGATGCAACGTTCGTAATAACATCTTCGCCATCGGACTTTGCTTTTGCCTTAAACACTTTGACCAAGACCGGAGACGCACCGATCCTGCTCATTTTCAGATCGAGCGTTAGTTCGTCTTTGGCCTTTACCTTCTCCGCTACCTGGCCGGCGGTGACGACGGTATTTGCTGCAACAGATGCGGCGATATTTCCAGCGGTGCTTCCGGTGTTGATCCCGGTCGCATTTATTGCCGGAGCCAGCACCTTATTGAACATCCCAAAACCACCGCCGCCTTTTTTATGCGAGATCGTTGCGTCAACCACAAAATCGCACTCCTTTGCCACGGCCTCTTTCGTGATCGCCGTTGGGTCGTTTGCTGTCAAAAACACCACCTCGACCGTTTCCATTTGTAGGCTTGCCTTCAGCGCTCCGGCAACGGCGCTCGCTAAATCGGTCGGTGCGATGCCATCGCCGACGGCACCTGTTCGCACCTGTTGCGGGACGCCGATGCGTATCGTACCCGGACGCTTGGGGCCGATCATTCCGCGATCACCCACCGAAGCCGTCGATGGTGGCATTTTCAGGCTTGATGATCTTGAATTCGGCTCATCCGACATTGCGTCCTTTCCAGCCATTGCCGCAATGTTATACATCGACGCAAGATCCCTTCCTTCTTTGTAGCCCTCCGGGATCTCGAACAACCCTGCGTCAAGCGGCGATCTGCTAAGTTCAACCACCTCCGTAACCGTGCTCATCGATTCTTTGCCCGAAGCATCGAACATAGTCATTTTTTCGTACAGCGGATATCCGCGCTTTGCGGTACCGACCGTCTTCATTTCGTATCTATCCTGACAGCCCGATGGTTTGCTCTCATATTGCCGGTAGGGCGAATGATTTTGCGAGCAATCAAATTGGGGTTCAAAATCTATATACCAGCCATCGGTCACCATTTTCATACTCTCTTTTTGACAAGCATCCGCCGAGGGCAAGGTTTCCATAGTGATTATCAGATGACGAGCCGTAAAGCCGAACATCTGTTTGCGTTCACCGGTATCTTTGATCGTAACGGTTGTGGTGACCTTGCCGCCTCTCGTTACCGGAGCCGAATTCTTAGTTGCGACCGGCCCCGGAGCTGTTTCGCCGGTATCAAAGGGATTGATAAGGTATGTCCGCATCGCCGTATTCAATTGAATGTCACGACGCATATCACATTGCGTGATCGAGATGCTCATTCCATTCATTGATTCCTGGCGTTGTCTTTTGCCCTTGATGTAGGTCGTATTTTCGTAAGATTGGCCGCCGATAGATTGTTTTGCCTTGATCTTTACGTCAGCCAGCGCCGGTATGGCGGTTGCTAAAATAGCTAATATTGCGAGTTTTATTGATGTTCTTAGCATTATGATCGCTCTCCAACAAGATGTTTTGCATCCGGCAATTCCGGCTTTCACAACACTACGCGTATAGTTTGCATATATCGTATCAAAACCGATAAGGCTCGCCTTGACGTAAAAAAATCAGAAACGTATATTTGCTTCGTTCACAAATACGTTTGCAAAGTAAAACCTATGACCCAATCTGACTCGCATGACATAACGCAAATGCTGATCGACCTGACAGGTGGAGACGAACAAGTGGTCGATCGACTTTTGCCGCACCTCTATGATGAATTAAAGAAACTCGCCGGCAGTTATCTCAGAAAAGAAAGGGCCGATCATACGCTGCAGCCGACCGCTTTGGTCCACGAAGCTTATATGAAACTGATCGATCAGCGACAAGTTCGTTGGCAGAATCGAGCTCATTTTTTTGGTATTGCGGCCCAAGTTATGCGCCGCATTCTACTTGATCATGCCCGCAAGCACCTAGCCGAAAAGCGTGGCGGTGATGCAGAAAAACTGCCGCTTGAAGAAGAGATCCTCGTTGTTTCACATGGCCGATCGGCCGAATTGGTCGCCTTAGACGATACGTTGGCCGAATTGGCAAAGATCGACCCGCAGAAAGCAAAGATCGTCGAACTGAGATATTTTGGAGGACTTTCGATCGAAGAGACCGCCGAAGTAATTGGCGTTAGTGTTCCGACCATCAACCGTCAATGGAAAATGGCGAAGGCTTGGCTTTTCAAGGAATTGAACCGAACCTAGACCCGCTTAACAATAACCAGCGTGATGTCATCATTCGCCGGAGCGGTTTGGGTAAAGGCCGAAAGGCCCGATTCCACTTTATCACGCATACCGGCCGCGGATGAACGAAGATTGTTCTTGACGACCTCTGTTAATCGATCAAGGCCAAATTCTTCGCCCTTGAGATTATTAGCCTCTGAAACACCGTCGGAATAGACAACGATCGTGTCGCCTTTACCCAGATGTGTTTCGCCGATCTCAAATTCGGCCGTCGGAATTATTCCGAGCGGAAATCCGCCGGATGAAAGCTGCTCGATAGTGCCGTCAGATCGTCCGATAAGCGGCGGATTGTGGCCCGCATTTATATATCTGAGCTTTCCATTGCTTGGGTCGAGCTCGGCAGCAAAAAGGGTCACGAAGCGATTGGCCGGCGTATTTTCGGCAAGATATTGGTTGACAGAGGTGATCGCAGTTCCTAACGTGCTTTTTGCCGACATCTGTGCATGAATAGCCGCGTGAACACTTGACATCAGTAATGCGGCCGCCGTGCCCTTGCCGGAAACATCACCAAGAGCGACAAGCATTTTCCCATCTTCGCGCGGTATGAAATCATAGTAATCGCCGCCGATCTCATAACACGAAAAAGAAATGCCCTGAAATTCATAGCCATCGACGATGGGTGGTGACGACGGTTGGAACCTTTGCTGGATCTCCGTTGCTAATTCAAGCTCATATTCCATCCGCTCGCGCTTTAACCTTTCTTCCATCAGCGAGGCATTTTCTACGCGAATGGATGCAACCGACGCCAAAGTGGTCAGAATGTTCAAATGCTCCTCGGTAAACGTCGCTTCATAGGTTGGCGAATCCGCATAGATCAAACCGAAAATATCTCTTTCATCCACACTAAGCGGCACCGCCAACACCGAGCGTATGCCTGACAGTGCAATGGTTTGGCTGGCAAAACGGGGATCGTGCTGGGCGTCTGCGGTCAGTACCGATTTACCATTTCGCAGCACCTCGTCCATCACCGTACGACTAATGCGGACCTCTTCTATCGGCTCCTCACGACCCCTCATCCGGGCGACCATTATCGCCATGCCACCATCTTGGTTCTCATCACGGAGCATGATGATACAGCGTTCCGCCGGCACAGCTTCAAACACCAGCGAAGCGACCTGCTCGAGCGTTTCCGTCAGATTTTTGGCCGACAAAAGCGTAACGCCGACCTTGCTGATCAATTGCAGCAGATCTGTTCGGGTAGAGACCTGACCTTCCAGAAATTCTGTTGTCGGATTTGCTTTGTATGTGAAAGAGATCGTCTGCGAAGGGTCTAACGGGTCTGTTTCGTCGGCGATCAAAGTTGCTCCGGAAGCCGATCGAGCGCGTTCATCGTCAAACTTGATGATCGTTTCCCCGATCTGTATCTCACCGCCGGAGGTCATCGGAACCGCAGAGGTGACAACATTACCGTTGTAACGGGTGCCGTTGGCCGAGCCGAGATCCCGCAGCCAATAGCGGTCGCCTTCCAGCCGAACTTCGGCGTGCAGACGCGAGGCGAACGCATCCGGAATGCACACATCGCTGCGGGCAGAGCGTCCGATCGTAGTGCGAAGACGCGTAAGCGGAAAGGTTTCCTCTGCACGTTCCGTGTTCTTAAAGATAAGATTCGGCATATCTTAGCGAAACCCCTTTTTGGCGTATATCACGACCGTTCCGGAAATATAATCGTGCAAAGCCCGGCCTTTGCTGCTAAAGACTGAAAATAGAAATCCGAGCCCTAGGCTCGCGATCGTCAACAGATATCCAAAGGTCTGCCGCAGCAGCAATGCCGTCACAGATGCCGGTTGACCGCTGATGCTGACAATACGCAGCCCCGTCAACATCTTGCCGATGCTCTGTCCCAAGAAGACGGGCAGAAGAATGACGTTCGTCAAGCCGACCAAAATACCGACCAGCCAACCCGCGTTGTTAAGCTCGCTGTTGATCAACTTCGCCCCGTCATTTCCCATGAATTTGCTTAGGAGCATAAAGATCACGGGAATGGCGACAACGATCATGTAGTCGATGATCAAAGCTCCGCACCGAAGCATAAATGGTGCTTTTACTTCTTTCGGCTCAAAATCCACGACAACTTCGCGTTCGCGGCGAGCTTTCGCGGCTGGGGCCAAATGTTCAGCAGTCTTTGCCGTACTCATTATTGATCCTTTAAGAAATGCAGATTCGCATCGCCGACCTTGATCACATCTCCGCTGGTTAGCGGATGAGGCCGGTTCGGCACAAGCCGCATCGCGTCTCCTTTTGACGGTGCCAAAATCGTTCCGTTCGAAGATCCGAGGTCCTCGACCAAGAAATTTCCGCCATCGCGCCAGATCTTGGCATGCCGCCGCGAGATCTTTGTCTGCGGATCGTATTTCGACAGGTCAACTTCCGGAAAGATGTTCGACATCGGATCTCTGCGGCCGACAAGATTTTCTCCCTTCAGCAAAGAAAAGACCGGCGGCGGCAATTCGCTGGTTCCTTCGATAACCAAACGAGCGGTAACGGTCGGTTCCGAGTAGATCTCGGAATGAACACCATGCTGTGCGATCGGCTGTTTAGCCCCGCAATATGCACAGAAAAGATCTGTTGCGACGATCCGCTGGCCGCAAAAGCCGCAAAAAACGTTCTGGTTCGCAAGACTGACCGAAGCCGGAGCTTCCGAAACACCATAGGTTACCTTGCCCTGCTTTAAGTTTTCAAGATGCTCTTCCAGCACCGAACGCATTTCAGCCGCCGAAGCAAATCTTGCTTCTGATTGATATTCGACCGCCCGCATCAATATACGTTCCATTTGGTCGGACAGTTGCGGATTTATCTGGCGCGGACGCGGATTTTTCTGAAAGTCAAAGATCAGCAGCGGATTACTTTGCGGATCCGCACCGGTCAGCAAATGGAACATTGTAGAACCAAGGCTGTAAATGTCCGATCGCGGTTCGACATTGCCGCTGAAGAGCTCCGGCGGTGCATAACCCATTGTTCCGACCGCGGTCACACCTTTTTCGGACTTTTGGTTTATCGACCGGGCGATGCCGAAATCGATCAGCATCACACGTCCCGAATTGCCGTCGATCATAATATTTGACGGTTTTAGGTCACGATAAACGATGGTCGATGGCTGGTTATGCAAATAATCGAGGACATCGATGATCTGTGTCGCCCATTCCGTCACCTTACGCTCGTCTATTCGGCCTTCCGGTGCGGAACGTAGTCGCGATGAAAGATCGCCGCCGGAAATATACTTCATCACCAGGTAAAAGCGGCTTTCCTTTTCGTCGTAGAAATAATCGAATATGGTCGGTATCGAAACGTGGTCAAGCGTTGAAAGGATCATTGATTCGCGTCGAAAATCATTGACCGCCTTTTCCTGCTGCTCTTCTTCGATGTGCGATTGGACCATTTCCTTGACCGCTCGCAGAACACCGCCGAGATTGTTATCGCTTGCCAAATAGACGGCTCCCATGCCGCCGCCGCCGATCTTGCGAATGATCTCATAGCGCCCGTTAAGCACGACGCCCTCGGCAAGCGGCTTGAGTTTCGAACCTTTTTTACCGTCGGTATCACCGGTGGAGGAATCAGGACCCGTCGTCGCCGTTTTCGGAATATCTTCCGTACCGGCCGGAACATTGGAAACTGCCGGAACTTCTTCCCCGACCGGCGACGAAGTGCCCCGCAAAAGGCTTTCAGCCACCGCGACCGGATCTTTTCCTTCCATTATGCGAACCGAATCAAAAGCTGTGGGGGCCTTTTCCGGCTCTTCCATTTCAAGCTCGCCGGGCGGCATCGTGATACCGCCATCGATCTCATCCGCGGCCGCAGGTTCGGCCACAGGTTCGGCTATCGAAACAGGGTCTGCGGGCACTTGCTCCGTCGCCTCGGTCTTTTCCGCCTCGGCGTCTTCCGAAGGTTCTTCGAAAGTTTCCGGTGCTTCAGCGAGGTTCTCCGCAGGTTCTTCTAATGTTTCCGGTGCCTCAGCGAGGTTCTCCGAAGGTTCTTCTAATGTTTCCGGTGCTTCAGCGAGGTTCTCCGAAGGGTTTTCGAAAGTTTCCGGGACTTCAGTGAGGTTCTCCGCAGGTTCTTCTAATGTTTCCGGTTCCTCAGTGAGGTTCTCCGCAGGGTTTTCGAATGTTTCCGGTGCTTCAGCGAGGTTCTCCGAAGTCGGCTCCGGCTCAACTGCTTCATCCGCCGGTCCTTCGCTAGCCGGAATAAAGAGATCGTCGTTCTCTTTGACGGGAGAAATAGTTTCAGGCACGTCTTCCGAACGCAGATCTTCCGCCAATTCGTCGGCCGGGACCGGCTCTTCGTCCTTGGCCGGCGGTATAAAAAGGTCTCCCAGATCTGCCGGGCTGTTCTCGACAGACGTCCTTTCTTCGGGTATGAACGGTGCTTCCGCGACCGGTTCCGGTGCCTCCGCCGCAGCATTCGACCGGTTCGCCGAATCGTCCGCGTCAACTGCCTCGACCGCGTTCGAATGCCGGGTTTCCGGCAAATCTTCGATGATCTCTTGCTCTCGGCTCGTCTCAGAGAGTATTGACGGCGTCGGCGGTACCGAAGCGTGAATATCCAGATCTTCTTCGTCTGCGGCCGGCGTCTCGCCTTGGTCGCCCCGTTCACCTCCTATCTCTTCGACCGGTGTCGAACTCGGTGTATCCACGGCAAATTCTTCATCAGAAGACGGTTCATCGGAAGAAGCTTCATCGGACCGCTCTGTCTTTTCTTTTTCCGACGAATAATTCAACACCGGCGGTTCATCCAAAATAGAAATATCCGAACGGCTGATAAGTATCGTGCTCTCAAATTCTGCAGAATTGACAGGATCTTTGGCCGGCGGCGGTTCGGCGACCGCTGATGGTGCAGCGGCAGACTGAAGGCTTATCCCGCAATATGGGCAAAAGACATCGTTATCGGCGACTTCTGAGTCGCATTCGTGACATTTCATCGGTTTGTATATTCAGGTCCGTGTCAATTATTGATATGAAACCGCAGGAAGGTCTTGCCTACGATTATCTCATCGCCCTCATTCAAGTTTTGAGGGCTGCCGGGGATCAGCCTGCGTCCCCGGTTAATAAAGGTGCCGTTGGTAGAACCAAGGTCCTCAATTCTGTGCTGTCCATCCCGGTACACGATCCGGGCGTGCCGCCGCGAAACCTTTGCATCGGCGTCGTGTGCATCCAGATCTACATCCGGAAATATGCCGTTGTCCGCATCCCATCGACCGATATTCGATTCTTCGGCCGTCAATAGAAACTCCGTATTCGCTGAACCGCCTCGCTCTATTATTAGTTTAGCGTGCCCGATAGCGTTCCTTTGTCCATTGCTCTCAGACGTCCCGGAAGCCGGATCGAGCAGCGGTTCCACCGCCATCGGCACACCGAAAGATGTTACTCCGCCCGAGCGAACTCCCGAATTCGTTGTATGTACCGAAGACAAAACTGCTTCTTCTGCGCTCCCTTTTTCAAATACCGCCGCAAGCTTTGTCCCGCATTCGTGGCAAAAACGCGAATTATCCAGATTTTCAGCTCCGCAGGCCTGGCATCTTATCATCTTTTAATTCTACCGTGCTATCAAATTTGGTCTTTCTACTTTATAGTGATCGGGCAAAAGTAATTTTAACCGTTATTTCAAATTTCGTAAATCGAATGAAGGGTTAATCCGCATCTAAACAGCCATTTTTGGAAAACAACATCGGGGATCGCAAGGCATCAAATTTTTGAAACTAACGGCGCAAAGCCGTCGTAATAACGCCTTGACGCTGATTTTCTAGCTTTTTTGCGTTATTACCTATTTTATACTGATTCATTTTTGAAGGGGAAACTTGCGTATGGCTCTCAGCCGTAAGAAAAAGATCATAATCGGAGCAGTGGTCGGTGTGGTGGTGCTGGCCGCGATCATTGGCGGAATTTTTGCTTCTCGAACGGATACACCGGAAGTGACCGTCGTCAAGGTCGAGCAGCGGCGACAACTGCGTTCGACCGTTGTTTCATCCGGCGAGGTTCGGCCGATCCAGTTCATGAACCTCACGAGCGAGGTCCAGGGCCGTATCGAAGAGATCTATGTTAAAGAAGGCCAGGTCGTCAAAAAAGGTGACCCGCTTGTTCGGCTCGACCCCAATCAGTTCGAATCCAGCACCGATGCACAACTCGCTGCATTGCAAGGTGCTCAGGACGACGTGCGTTCATCGCAAACTCAGGTTTCCGCCGCGCAAAACAGTCTCTCACAAGCACAGCAGCAACTTAACATTGCCCAAGTCGCGGTCGATAACGCCCGTCAGGGCGTAGTTACGGCGCAGACCGAGGTCGATCGTGCCCAGGTTGAGGTAAACGCGGCGAACCGCGAGTTGAAGCGCAACGAAGAGCTGCTTGAAAGCGGTGTTATTGCTAGACAGGAATATGACACCGCCAAGGACCGCGTTGAAAATGCACGCGTTGCACTGAATACCGCCAAGGCAAGGCTCGAAGCCCAGCGCATCTCCGTGAAAGACGCAACGGCCCGCGTAACGCAGCAAAATGTCGCTGTCCGGGATGCACGTCGTGGCGTCGAAACGGCGAGCATCAATGTCAGCTCCAGCCAGTCTCGAGCCAACCAGCAATCTGCATTGCTCCGCGGACAGCGCAGTCAGCGTGACAAAACGCTGCAGGTCGCCCCGATCAATGGCGTTATCGCAGAGATCCCGTCAAAGGTCGGAACCTTTGCCGTCGCCGGGCTTTCCACCACCGCTTTGATGACGATCGCCGATATGTCCACCATCAATGTCGAGGTCAAGGTCGATGAGACCGAGATCGACAACGTACAAGTCGGGCAGAAGGCCGAGATCAAAGTAGATGCTTTCGGCGAAACAAAGATCGAAGGCGAAGTGACGCAGAAAACACCGCTGGCCGTCGGCAAATCACAGACCACAGGCGGGCTTTCAACCAACATCAATGTACAGGAAGCCAAAGAATTTCGGGTTGTGATCCAGCTCAACAACCTGACTTCGGAACTGCAGGAAGGCCTTCGCCCAGGCATGAGCGCAACGGCCACCATCACCACCAAAACCGCTGAAAATCTGATCGCGGTTCCGCTTCAGTCCATTGTTGAAAAGCGTCCGGACGCTGTTCCCAGCCCAACACTGCAAGGCGACTCACCGGCCGCCCCGGAACGCCCGAAAACGATAAAAGGCGTTTATGTTCTCGACGGCAATCGAGCCAAATTCGTTGAGGTGGAAACCGGTATTACAGGCGAATCCGATATTCAGATCGTTTCCGGGTTAAAGGATGGTGACGAGGTCATTACCGGGCCGAGCCGCATCCTAAATACGCTCAAGGACGGCACCGTTGTAAAACGACAGACCAAACAGGCGGGAGCGCAGGCCTCCGGCAGCTAGAACGGTTCTATGTATCGATTTATGGACAATGAAGGCGTAACAACTGCGGCCGGACAGCAGCCGGCAAAAGAAACTCAGCCGCTAATATTGATGCGTGATATATGGAAAACGTATCAAATGGGCACCGAGGAACTTCACGCACTGCGCGGTGTGTCTTTTGAGGTGCAGAAAGGGGAATACTTGGCGATCATCGGGCCTTCGGGTTCGGGTAAATCAACTTTGATGAACCTTATCGGCTGCCTTGATTCGCCTACCAAAGGTGAATACTGGATCAACGGCCAGCGGGTTTCGGAAATGAACGACGACGAGCTCGCCCATATCCGCAACAAAGAGATCGGTTTCGTTTTCCAAACATTCAACCTGCTGCCGCGGGCAACAGCTCTGCATAATGTCGAGCTTCCGCTTATTTACGCCGGGATCAAGGCTTCGGAGCGTGATGAAAAGGCTCGGGCTTCCCTCTCTGCGGTCGAACTCGGCGACCGTGTCATGCATCGCCCAAACGAACTTTCCGGCGGGCAGCGTCAACGGGTGGCGATCGCTCGAGCATTGGTCAACGACCCGTCGATATTGCTGGCCGATGAACCGACCGGTGCACTAGATTCGAAAACCAGCGTCGAGATCATGGCGCTGTTTGAAAAACTGCACGGCGACGGCAATACTATCATCATAGTTACGCACGAAATGGAAGTGGCTGAGCGGGCACATCGGGTGATAACGATCCGCGACGGCGAGATCGAAAAGGATGAAAGGATAAAATGAAGCCGCTGCCGCATTGTGGCATGGCGATGTAGATGGACATTTACGAAACATTCAAATTAGCTGTGGACGCCATTTGGGCCCACAAGCTGCGGTCTTTCCTGACACTTTTGGGAATGATCATCGGAGTCACGGCCTTTATGGTCGTGCTTTCGCTTTTGCAGGGGTTTAGTGCATATGTCGATGAAAAGATCGCCGGCATCGGTTCCAGTGCCTTTACCATTCAGCGTTTCAATTTCGAAGACTTTAAAGATACCGATTCGATCAACGCCGCTCAGCGACGAAACAAAGAACTGACCTTCGATGAACTCGATTATATTCGCGAACGCGCCCAATTGGTCGAATTCATTGGTGCAAAGGCCGGCAACACCTCGCGTGAGATCCGTCGCGGTTCCGAAACGCTGACGGATGTCCAGATAACCGGTGTCGAGCCGATCATCGGCACTATCGATAACGTCGATATCGCCGTCGGACGCTATTTTACTGATACTGAGAATAACAACGCAATGCGCGTTATTTTCGTTGGATCGGACATTGCTGACAAACTTTTTCCGCTTGGCGATGCATTAGGCAACGAATTGTCCATTTCCGGCATTCCTTATCGCATCATCGGTATTCAAACTGCAAAAGGAACCGTTTTCGGCCAATCGCAAGATGCATTCATTCAGATGCCGATCAAAACCTTCGGAGCCAATTTCGGCGGGCTTCGGTATAACCGTGCGCCTTATTTTGTAGCGAAGGCTCGCCCCGGAACCAGCATTTCCGATGCCGTCGAAGAGGTCAGAACGCTGTTGCGGGTCAAACGGAAACTGCCCGTCGGTGAAAAGGACAATTTCGGCATTGTCACACCTGATGCCATCAGCAGCCTGATCGGCGGTTTCACCAAGGCATTTGCGACCGTAATATTGTTTATCCCCGGAATTGCACTATTCGTCGGAGCGATCGTCATTATGAATATAATGCTTGTGGCGGTTACCGAACGCACTAAAGAGATCGGCATTCGCAAATCTTTAGGAGCGCGACAGGGCGACATCCTGCGGCAGTTTCTTTTCGAAGCCGCCCTGCTTGCCGCGATCGGCGGCGTCATTGGCCTTTTTATGGCGATATTCCTGGGGTATCTTATATCTGCCGTCCTGATACCGACCAAGATCCCGTGGTGGGCAGCCATGATCGCGATCCTGGTTCCGGCGATAGTTGGTGTCCTGGCCGGACTTTTTCCGGCATGGAAGGCGGCAAAACTCGATCCGATCGAAGCTTTGAGGGCAGACTGATAAAATGGCAAATTTCACCTCAGGCTTGTATGAGAACTTCCGAATGGCGATCGACACGCTGCGCGGAAATAAACTGCGCTCTTTTCTTACTATCATCGGCGTGGTCATCGGTGTCATCACGGTCATGCTCATGTCGTCCGTTATTTCGGGCATCGGCATGGCATTCGAAGAGCAGATCAAATCTTTCGGCACTCGTTCCATTTTCGTTTACAAAATGGATATCGGCATCAATGTCGGCCGGCCTTCTCGCGAACAGCGGATGCGTCCCAACCTGACCTTCGATGATGCGATGGCTCTCCGTACGCTTTCAGAAGTTGACACGTCCGTTCCTTTCCTTAATGTTTCGAGTGGTTTTTTCGGTAATCGAACCGTAGTTTCCGCAAATGGCAAACAGACCCAAAACATTCAGATCAGCGGCACATTGCCGGAGATCGAACGGGCCGAAACGGAATTTATCACCGAGGGCCGCTGGTTCACGCAAAGCGAGGTCGATTTTCGCCGCGATGTATGCGTGATCGGCACGACCGTCAAAGAAACATTTTTTCCATATGAATCTGCTGTCGGCAAAAAGCTGGAGATCAACGGCCGTGAATTTACCATCGTCGGCCAGCTGGAAAAGAAGGCTCAGCTTCTTGGCGGCGGCGGCGGAAACAATGACGAAAGCAACACGATCTATATGCCCTATGGCTCGGCCTTGCGCATTAAACCAAGCGCCGACGATGTCTTCATTATGGTCGTCGCGAAAGAAGGCCGAATTTTACAGGCTAAGGACCAGGTCGAAGATATGCTCCGCATTCGTCGCCAGGTCGGATTTGGTAAAAAGAATAATTTTTCTGTCGCTACGGCGGACAGCATCATCGAACAGTTTCAATCAATAACCGCCGGTGTTGCGGCTCTGATGCTCGGCATATCCTCGATCGGTTTGATGATCGGCGGTCTCGGCGTCATGAATATTATGCTTGTTTCGGTTACCGAGCGTACCCGTGAGATCGGCATCCGCAAGGCTCTCGGGGCCAAGCAATCAGACATTCTCATTCAATTTTTGATCGAAGCGGCCACGTTGACGGGTTTTGGCGGGTTGGTCGGCCTTGCCATCGGTTTTCTCATCACCAAGCTCATTGCGCTTGTTTTCCCATCATACGTCCCGTATTGGGCTCCGCCGCTTGGATTCTTTGCCAGTGTTGCGATCGGAGTTATTTTCGGCCTTTTCCCAGCGTGGAAGGCCGCCCGGCTCGACCCCATCGAAGCCCTTCGGTACGAATAGAATGATCTCGGTATCGGTGATGCCAAAGGTACTGCGACCGCCGATTTCGCCTAGCCGAATGTGGCCGCTTTTGGTAGTAGTAGTTTTCGATGTAGTCGAAAGTCGCACCCCTCGCATATTCGACTGCATTGCGTTCTCGATCCGCAAAGCGGATAAGTTGAATAGCGTCGAGTAACACCCGGCGATGCAGCACACATCGCCGCGTCCCTGTAAGGGACGGATTATTGCGGCGATGAAACCAATGAGGCCGTCTGAAAAGTGGCATCTTATCTGTGTATTTCGGTTTTAGGTCTGTGTATTCTGTGGTATTTCCAATTTTTGCAGGATATAAACCACAGAACTCACAGAATAAAGACACAGAAAATGACTTTCAGACATCCTCATTGCCGGCTTAACTCAACGTCGGGTGTTACCGGACGCTATTGAACCGATGGCCTTCAGCCATCATCAATTTACGGTGCCCGAAAACAAGGCTCCGACAACACGGAGGGTCGTTGAAACAAGCGCAAGTATCAACACTATGGCCCACGCCGATCCCGAAGAAAGCCGGTTGGTTATCCGCAGGCCAATTGCCGCCAAAACCCATCCCCAGATCAGGAACAGATCAAAGGTTGCCAGCAGCGTTCCGACCACCGGATTCGCATTTCCATCGATGAACATACTCGGATTTGCCGTGATCAATCCTTTCTGGCTTGCGGCTAGGTCGATGTTGTCCGTCGATTTGAACACCAATACGATCAAACTGGCGACCATACTAACGACCGTTGGCGGAAAGCTTGAATAGACCCACACGGAAAAGGCGTGCATAAACCCGCCGCTGCCGCCAAAGGCCTTTGCCGCGAGCCAGTAGATCAAACCGCCGATAACCATTGCGATGATGACAAAGACCGGCACCAGATAGCGCGTAAAAGACGAGATCTTCATTTGCATGTCGATCGCGCCTTGCTTCTGTTCCGGCGTCAGCGAAGCGGTTCGTTCATTGCGGTCCATTTGTTCAGCTATTGCCTGCCGCATTCCCTGTTCGCCAAATTTCATATGCAGACCCATAACATAAGCCATCACCAACAATGAAATTATTACCAAAGCGGCAATGAAGCGGGGTTTGCGTCGAAGGTCTTGAAAGGTTCGCCCGGGTTCGAAAAATATCGACCCCAGCGTCTGCACCTCAGACATTTCCGGTTCCTCTTTCGGAATAAGTTCGGGTGGCGGCGGTGCCTCCCATCCTGTGGCATTCTGCTCTTCCATACGAAATTCTCCTGTTCTCAAAAATATAGGTCGATATTGGCCGGGTGGCCGCATGTGTTGTGCAAAAATATCTACGCCGATCGGGACTAAAAGGTTCCAATTTCGATCGGCGAGGCTTGTTCATATCCGTCAATACGAATGCACGCGGCGAAATGGCCGGGCGTGATCTCGCGAAGTTCGGGATCGGCTTGGCCGCATTGCTCGATCGCGATCGGGCATCTGGTCCTAAACCGGCAGCCCGACGGCGGGTCGATCGGCGTCGGCACGTCACCATGAAGGATCACGCGCTCCCTTCTACGTTTCGGGTCGGGGATCGGGATCGCGGACAAAAGAGCTTGGGTGTACGGATGCTGCGGCGATTCATACAGATCTATCGATTCGGCGATCTCGACGATCCGGCCGAGATACATTACCGCTACACGATCAGAAATGTGTTCTACCACGGCCAGCCCGTGAGATATGAAAAGATAGGTCAAACCGAATTCCTGCTGCAGATCCTGAAGAAGGTTGACCACCTGAGCCTGTACGGATACGTCCAATGCCGAAACAGGTTCATCACAAACGATCAGCTGCGGATTCAGAGCCAAAGCCCGTGCAATGCCGATACGCTGCCGCTGGCCGCCGGAAAATTCGTGCGGGTAACGATGCATATATTTCGGGTCAAGCCCGACCTTTTGCAAAAGATCGGCAACCCGTTCGACACGCTCGTTCTTCGTCGCTTTGGGTTGATGGATCTTTATCGGTTCCGAGATGATGGATAAGATACTCATGCGCGGGTCGAGACTGGCATACGGATCCTGAAAGATTATCTGCATCTGCCGACGCAGGCGACGCATTTCGCTCGAACCTAACCCCGTTATTTCTCGCCCGTCAAAACTTATGCTGCCTGAGGTCGGTTCGTGCAGTCGCAGCAAACAACGGCCGACCGTTGATTTTCCGCAACCGGATTCACCGACCAGGCCCAACGTTTCGCCGGCTTTTATGTCAAAGGTTATGTTATCGACCGCCCGCACGACATCATCGCTATCCGTGACGGGAAAGTATTTGACAAGGTTGCGAACCTCGACCAATTCATTTTTTTTATCCGGCCCAATTGATGCCATCTATGTGGCCTCCGTATTCGCTGTGTCCGCAAAACATTCTGCCTCTTCGGCATAGAGTACGCATCTGACCTTTACATCCCGCGGCAGCTCGTACAGCGGTATCGGGCTCTGGGAACATATATCCATGCTATATTCGCACCGCGGTTCAAAATGACATCCGGACGGCAAGTCGGTCGGCGACGGCACGACACCGTCTATCGTCTGAAGCCGCGTGTTTCGTTCGATCTCTGAAACCGCAAGCTTCGGCACCGAACGCAAAAGCCCTCGGGTGTAGGGATGCTTCGGGCTTTCAAAAAGTTCATTTACACCGGATTCTTCGACGATCTTACCCGTGTACATAACACAGACGCGGTCGGCGGTTTCGGCGACTACGCCCAGATCATGGGTTATCAAAAGTACTGCCAGCTTTCGCACCCGCCGGAGTTCGTTCAGCAATTCCAATATCTGCGCCTGTATCGTAACGTCAAGGGCCGTCGTCGGTTCGTCCGCAATAAGCAATTCGGGGTCACAAGCCAATGCCATCGCTATCATCACACGCTGCCGCATCCCGCCTGAAAGCTGATGCGGATAATCATCGACCCGCCGCTCCGGTGCCGGGATCGAAACCTCGCGCATTGCCTCGATCGCCGCTTCTTTTGCTGCCTTTCGGTCGAGTTTACGATGCAGCCGCAAAGCCTCCGCTATTTGATCGCCGACCGTATATACCGGGTTGAGCGATGTCATCGGATCTTGAAAGATCATGGCAATGTCATTGCCTCTGATCTGACGAAGGCGGCTTTCGGTTGCCGTTGTCAGCTCTTCGCCTCTGAATTTTATCGAGCCGGCGGCGATACGGCCCGGCGGAGCGATCAGCCGCATAATTGATAGTGCGGTGATAGATTTGCCGCAGCCGGATTCGCCGACCAGCCCTAACAGTTCTCCTTCATTCAGCTCAAAACTGACGTCATTGACCGCCCTTACCAAGCCGGCACGGGTTGGAAAGTGCGTTTGCAGCCCTGTAACTTGTAAAAGTGCGGTCATTCGCTCTAGTTCTTCGTTTTTATCGGATCCGCCGGGCGTTTCGGCAGCCTAACCGGTACCGTCAGCTTTTTCATCACTTCCTGGACAGAGCGTTCGAGCTGAGGGTCGCCGCCGCCGATCACCGAACGCGGATCGTTTTCGACCTCGATGTCCGGATCGACACCGTACCCTTCGATAATATACTGTCCTTTTGTATTCGCGAGTGCAGATTCCGGGACATTCACCACGCCGCCATCGATCAAATTGCCGCGATTTGTAATGCCGACCACACCGCCCCAGCTCCGCTTTCCGACCAACGGGCCAAGTCCGGCTTCGCGGAACATATATGGGAAAATATCACCGTCCGACGCCGAATTTTCATTCAGGATCGCAACCATCGGCCCCGGCATTACACCATCTGGATAGGTAGAGCCATCAACGTCTCCGCGCCTGAAATTTATCCCAAGCACTTTTCGCCGCAGGCGCTCAATTATCATCCGCGAAACATTTCCGCCGCCGTTTGCCCGGACATCAATGACCAATGCTTCTTTCTTTAACTGCGGATAGTACCATTTTATGAATTCTCGTATGCCCGCGGCCCCCATATCAGGTATATGGATATAGCCGACCCGGCCATTGCTCATTTGATCGACACGTCGGCGGTTTGCCTCTATCCAGTCAAGATAGACGAGGTCCGATTCACTCGTCACCGGTCGAAATGTTACGTTTCTGGCATTTTCACCGGATGGCGACGAACTCAAGCGAAGCGTGACCGTAGTATCGGCTTTTCCGCGGAGATACGAATATATATCGCGTGTCGTTCGGACATCTTCTCCGTTTATCGCGATCACATAATCACCGACCTTGGCATCGACACCGACCTCTGTGAGCGGCGAACGATAGATATCTTCTTCGTTCTGTCCGCCATATATCTTGCTGATCTTGTAGCGGCCGGCCTCCTTATCAGCATCAAAGCGGGCACCGGCCAAAGCGACACGGACGCGCGGCGGGAGATTGAAATCGCCCCCGTCGATATACGCATGCTGAACCGTCAATTCTGAACACATCTCCGAAATAACATAGTTAAGGTCCGACCGATGATTGACATACGGAAGCCACCGCTTGTACTCCTCGCGGATCTTGACCCAATCGAAGCCGTGCATGTTTTCGACGTAGAACCAGTCGCGATAGCGTCGCCATACTTCATTGAATATTTGATTCCATTCCGCAACCGGATCGATCTCTGTCACCAAGCCCGCCGTTGAGACTGGACGTTTTGTCTTATCACCATTCGGATTGGCATCGACCAGTTGAAAACCGCCCGGCGCACCGGCCAATATCTTCGTTCCGTCGCCGGACACCGCATAACCGAATGCCGGCTGCGAAAGTATCGTTTCCTTACGGTCCTTGAAAGAAAAAAGCCGCAGCGAAGGAGCTCCTTCGCCTGCCCGCCCGTAATAAAATGCAGGCCGGACGCTGTAGATCAAATATCCTTTGACCGCAGCCAACCCACCATAATTGTCAGCCGGCAGCGGAACTTTTACCGCCCGCTTTTCGATCCCGTCCAGATCGATGGTTTCCGGCTTTTCTGCAGGTTTCGGTGTGCTTGCCGGTGCCGTAGAAGGTGTCTTTTCCTCCGTGATCGCGACTTCGTCATTTTCCAGCGGAAACGGATGAGGAACATCTTTTCTGAGGGCGAGCGAATATAGTTGCGACGTTCTGTTGGTCGCGTAGTTAAATTCGGCACCGGAGATCTGCGGAGCGTATTCGCGATCGCTCGTAAAATAGAGGTAGTTTCCGCTCGGATCCCAGACCGGATTTCCGGCACTGAACATTTCCGGCGTTATACGATAATTCTTGTTATCCGCAAAGCTGTAAATGAAGACCGATGAAACTCCATTCGATCCCTGCATTGAATAGGAAATATAATTCCCTTTCGGCGACCATTCCGGGTCGAAGATCAACCCATTAGCCGCGTCCTGTATCTGCTGTAGCTGTTTTGTCGCCAGCGTTAGAACAAAGATCTTTCCATCCTTGTCCGTGAAGGCGATCTTCTTCCCATCCGGCGACCATGTCGGCGAATATCTTTGAGCGCTTCCACCGCTGGAAATTTGCACGGGTGCCGAGGACCCGTCCTGAGCGACCGTCCAGATCTCCTCTTCACCACTTTTATCAGAGATGTAGGCGATAGTTCGGCCATCCGGCGACCATATTGGCAGTTTGTCGTTGGCGTCGGACGAGCGGGTCAAATTTCTGACGCCGCCCTTATCGACCGGAACCGAAAATATATCGCCCCGAGCCGAAAATACGGCCCTTTCACCTTTCGGGCTGAGATTATACGAAGAGATCAGATTCGCCACATTTACCGTCCTACGGCGTCGGTTTGAACCGTCATCAGGTACGTTGATCGTCAATTTTACCGCCTTTTTTGACGCAATGTTAAAGATCTCCAGTTCACCGTCTCTTTCATAAACGATCCTTTCGCCGCCATCGCTGCTTGGCCAACGAATATCCCAATCACGGTTTTTGGTAACTTGAACGGTCTTTTTATCCTTTGTGTTATACGACCAAAGATTAAATTTTCCGTCGCGGTCGGTGTTGTAATAGATAGTGTCGCCAACCCACATTGCATCACGGGCAGCGTGAGGATCCGCCGATATTTTCAGCGCGTCGGACGTGGCCAGATCATAAATGTAGAGCGTGTTCGCTTGACCGCCGGCATACCGCTTTTCCGGGCGAAAATCGCGAAATTGCGGTGAATATACTATCTTTGAACCATCGGGCGAAATTTCTCCCGAACCGGCCTCCGGCATCGGCATTGGGTCAGACGGCCCTCCGCTTGGCGATACCGTATAAAGCTTTGCGATCGGCAATGACCAAGAATCGCGCTGAGAACGAAAAATGATCCGACCGTCTTTCGTCCATCCATAGACCTGATTATCAAGCCCCCACCGCGGCGCCAGCGGCCCACGAGCCGGATAGAACGTTAGTTGTGTCGGTTCGCCGCCGCCCGAAGGCATCACATAAACCTGCTCATCGCCGTCATATTGACCCGTAAAAGCTATCCATTTCCCATCCGGAGAAAATTTCGCAAACTGTTCCACGCCCGGGTGCGACGTAAGGCGAACAGCCGTTCCGCCGCCGGCAGACGCCGTCCAAAGATCGCCGCCGAAGGTGAATACCACGCGGTCGCTGTAGATATCGGGAAAGCGCAGGAGCTTCGTTTGCGCTGCTGCAGCGACCGACAATAGAAATACTGCAACAAATACGGGCAAAAAACGTTTAACCATATATCCTCCGAGTTATTGACAAATGGGCAAGCAGTAAAAGTTTATCGCACTCTCCATTCAAGTTAAAAGCGGCGTAAATGGTTTATTCGACTATGACGTGCAACTATTTCCATCGCAAATTCCTCAAATGAGTGTTATCATTTTTCATTATCTTCTGAGGCTTTTGACAAAGGAGTTTTTATACGTGAAAAGAAGTTTGGCTTTATTCTCAGCGTTCGCTGTTTCTGTATTCCTTTCCTCTACAGCTTTCGCTCAATCAAATACAGTTTCTAAAGCAGACCAAAAGCCGGCGGCGACAAGATCGGCACAACCCGCACCGGTCACTTTGGACAAGATCGAATCGGACGTTGCCGAGGCTCTGACCGTTATCGAGAACAATCACGTCGTCGGATCGAAGATCGATTACAACGAGGTCTTCAAGTCATCCATCGACGGCATGCTGCACACGCTAGATCCGCATTCGAATTATTTCGACGCCAAGGAGACCGAGGAATTCCGCACGGACCAAAGCTCGCGTTATTACGGGATCGGAGCGACGATCGGCGACCTAACGGATGAGAACGGCAAATTGCTCGGCACCTACATCCGGGCGACTTTTGAAAATGCTCCTGCACACCGGGCCGGGCTCCGCTACGGCGATAAGATCGTCGAGGTGAACGGCGAATCAATGGTCGGCAAACCTTTCTCAGATGTTCGGACATTTCTCCGCGGACCGCGCGGCACCGCAGCAAAGCTTGTTGTAGAACGCTACGGGACCGGCAAACGGGAGACGGTCAATATCATCCGTGATGCGGTACCGCAGCCTTCCATTTCTGAGGCGTATATGCTTCGCCCCGGCATCGGGTATATCGCCATCAGCGGCGGATTTAATCAAACCACCGGAGCTGAATTTGCCGAGGCAATGAAAAATCTCAAAGCAAAAGGCATGACGCAGGTGATCGTTGATCTTAAAAATAACGGCGGAGGATTGGTCCGCGAAGCCTATTCCGTAGCAAATACCTTTTTATCACGGGGGCAGACCGTTTTTACCCAGAAAGGGCGTTTGGACGGCACCACCGAACCATATCGGGCGAACAATCCACGACCGGAAACCATGCCGGTCATCGTCTTGGTCAACCGCAATTCCGCATCAGCATCAGAGATCCTGGCCGGAGCCTTACAGGATCATGACCGGGCACTGATCGTCGGCGAAACGACCTTTGGTAAGGGTCTCGTGCAAAATCCGTTCCCGCTTGACTACGGCTCGATGCTTCTTTTGACCATCGCCAAATATGAAACGCCTTCCGGCCGGCTCATCCAGCGCGATTATTCCAATGGCGGACTTTACAATTACTACACTAAAGGCGGCATTTCCGGTGAAGAGGACGAACCCGTGAAACCGGCGGGCCCGGAAAGCAAAACCGATGGTGGACGTTCGGTTTACAGCGGCGGCGGCATTTCGCCCGACGTAGCTGTCAAAGCCGACACGATCCCGATCGAAAAAGCACGAGAGCAAACAAAGCTTATCAATCCGGTTTTCAATTTCGCTCTTGACCTCGCCTATGGCAGGATTACCGGTTTTCCGAACTACCGGGCTGATCGGCCGATAGTTTTCAATTACGACATCACAGCGAAAGATTTTCAGATATCACCTGAGCTTTACGATGCTTTCAAAAGTTACGGCGTTAAGAAATATAAGCTCTCGACAGCTCAAATAGATGCCGAACGAGAGTTCATCGAACGGAGTTTGCGAACGGAACTCGTCACAGCGGCTTTCGGAACGCAGACGTCTCTGCAGGTCATCAACGAATATGACAATCAACTCAAAAAGGCGGTTGAACTTATGCCTCAGGCAAAACAATTGGCTTTGGAATCTCAAAAGGTCAAATCCAATGCTTCTCGGCTGACCAACAAATAAACGGCCGGTGGCTGAAACAAAAAGATGGCGGGCACTTGTTGCTCGCCATCTTTCTTTTTAAAAGTAGATCTATTCCTTAGCCCATCAGCCATCGCACGAGATAGAAGATCCCAACGCCGATGCCGGCAATAAGGGCGACCAACAGCAATGCTAATGCGGCTATTACCAGCTTGAATTTCCGATAACGGTTCTCATCCGGCGGCGACAATTGATTCTGCGGAAAATATGGTGGCGGCCTTTTCATATTCAAAAGCGTAACAATCTATTCATTGCCGTGCAACTATCTCGGCAGCGGCTGCTCCAAATTTGCCAATCCGTATGCGAGAACGACGTTCAACGCTCCTACCTCAGCCAGTTCCTCCGGTACGATCTTGTCAAATGTGTCCGCCGCCGTATGGTGGTAGTTAAAATATGACTGTGTGTTAAAAAATGGGGCAAACGAAGGCACACCGCGCTGTGTCAGCGGCCCGATATCTGCTCCCACACCGCCCGGCTGGGCCTGCATCATGGGTGCCCCTTGTAAGCGGAGCAGTTCGGAAAGCGGAGCTAGGAAAGGAGCAGCTTCAGGTTTTGCGGCATAAAAGAATCCGAGCGGATGCGATGCTCCGAGGTCACTTTCGATCGCCGCAAAATGCTTGCCGATGTTGGCCTCCTGTACCTTTGCATATTCAGTCCCACCGACCAGGCCGTTCTCCTCATTCATATATGCGATAAAACGTATCGTGCGTTTCGGCTTTAATCGAAGAGACTTTACCAAATGCAGTACCTGCATCGAAACTGCCACACCGGCCGCATCGTCGATCGACCCCGTACCCAGATCCCACGAATCGAGATGTCCTGATACGATAACGATCTCGTCGGGCTTTTCCGTTCCCTTCAGATCTGCGATGACATTGTGGCTCGGGGCGTCCGGGTATGTCTGCGGCGTCAGCACCAGCTTCATCCGCACTTTACCCATCGCTGTAAGGTGTGTGATCAATTCCGCATCTTCAAAGGGTATAGATGCCGCCGGTATCTTCGGTGCATCATCCGCGTAGCGTGTCGATCCGGTATGTGCCAGTCGATTTTGCGAACCGCCCGCCGACCTGATCAGCACCGCAGCCGCACCGAGCCTTGCCGCCGCAGACGGCCCGGCTCCGCGAAAACGCACCGCCAACCCGTATGCCGCCGAACCATATCCGCTGTCCGCCAGACGCTTATCGAATTTACCGTTGAACAAAACTATCTTTCCCTGAACACCCTTTTTCCCGAGCGTTTCAAGCTCTTCGAACGAACTGACCACTACCACGTCGGCGGTTATCCCGGCCGGCGGTGTTGCAACACTTCCGCCGAGCGCCGCAAGAACGATCTTTTGCACCGTGCCGGCACCCATTCCGCTCCATTCGACAAGTTCGCCGCTTTCGGCTCCGCGTTTCCAGTGCGGCACCATTATCGGCTGTAGCGTCACCTCAAACCCCTGTCTCCGCATTTCTTGAGCCACATATTCAACAGCTCTTGCCGCTCCTTTCGAACCGCTTAAACGCGGCCCGATATTGTTTGAAAGATAGGCGGCCTGCTGAAGAGCGTAGTCGCTTTTTAGAGCGGCATTCTGCAACTTTCGCAGATCCGATAGTGTCTGCTTCGAATAGAGCACCGGTGTCGGCGAAGGTGTTTGTGCCAATGCGGCAGCGGAGGCAAAGGCAATGATCAAAACGCTCAATAGTTTCCTCATAGTAAAGAATCTTATATATGACGGTGAATATTGCAAGACCGCAGAATACGGCGTGTTTATAAATTCCCATTATTGTGTAATAATTTTCGTTACGACTACTGCATTAAATCTATAAAAGGAAACGGTTTATTTATGATGAAACGGATCTGTCTTCTGCTTTTCGCGGCCATCGCAGCGGCGATGCCCCTTGTTGCTCAATCCAATTTTAATTTCGACACCATGCTCAATGCGAAACGTGTCGGCGACCCGCAGATGTCGCCGGACGGCCGAACGATCGCCTTTACGATCGGCGTCGTTGATAAAGCAGCGAATAAGACCCTTACGCAGATCTATACGATGAATGCCGATGGCAGCGGTCAAAAACAGATCACCACCGGTACCGCATCGCACAGCTCGCCTCGTTGGTCGCCCGACGGGAAATTGCTGGCCATCACCACCGGCGGTCAAATATGGACGATCAAACCGGACGGTTCCGACCGTAAGCAGATAACGTCCATCTCCACCGGTGCCGGCGGGCCTGTCTGGTCACCGGATGGCAAATGGATAGCTTTTGGTTCTGAGGTCTATCCGGAATGCCCGGACGACGCATGCAACAAGGCCGAAGACGAAAAGGCCGCCGCCAGCAAGGTCCAGGCAAAGGTCGCTGATCGCTTGCTCTACCGTCATTGGGTCGAATGGCGCGACCGTAAACGCTCACACGTTTTCGTTGTGCCCGCGGCCGGCGGCCAAGCCGTCGATTTCACGCCCGGCGATTTCGATTCACCGCCATATGCAGCCGCTACCGGTGTGGACTATGCATTTTCTCCCGACAGCAAAGAGCTTGCCTATCTGAGAAACCCCGACAAGGTCGAAGCCACATCGACCAATAGCGATATCTTTGTCGTATCTTTGTTCGACAAAGCTCAAAAGAATATTACTGTAAACAATCGCGGCTATGACGCCGGCCCGGTCTATACACCGGACGGTAAGTACATTCTTTTCCGTTCGCAAGCGACGGCCACCTTTGAAGCTGACCGCTGGCGCATTATGCGTTATGACCGCACATCGGGCGAAACAGTCGAATTGACGCGGGGTTTCGATCAGCAGGCCGATGATATCGTTGTCACAAACGACAGCAAAACTGTCTATTTTTCTGCCGGCACCCGTGGGCGTTCGCCGATCTATTCAGTGCCGGTCGAACCAGACTTCCGATTGCGGATCGCCACTCACGTCAAAACCGTTATCCCAAAGGTCTATGCCGGAAGCATAAATGTAGCGCCGGACGGCTCGACGCTCTTCTTTACGTCAAGTTCGATGACCATGCCGGCGGAGATCTTTAAAGCTTCCACAACCGGGAATGGTGCGGCCGTTCGCTTGACCGCTGCAAACGCGTCTTTCAATTTGGCTACCGCTGAGGAATTGGATTGGAAAGGTGCCGCAAACTCTCCGGTGCATGGTTTTTTGCTCAAGCCGGCCAATTTTGACGCGGCCAAAAAATATCCGCTATTGGTGCTTATCCACGGCGGGCCGCAAGGGGCTTGGAGCGACAATTGGGGCTATCGCTGGAATCCGCAGATGTTCGCCAACGCGGGCTATGTAGTGTTCATGCCAAATCCGCGCGGCTCAACCACCTACGGACAGCAGTTCGTCAACGATATCTCCGGCGATTGGGGTGGAAAGGTCTTCATCGACCTTAAAAATGGCATCGCCGAGGTCATCAAACGGCCTTTTGTTGACAAGGACCGCATCGGCGGAGCCGGAGCCAGCTATGGCGGTTATATGGTCGATTGGATATTGGGCCATAACACGGACCCGCGTTTCAAATTCAAGGCCCTTGTCTCTCATGCCGGCGTTTACAACCTCGAAAGCATGGCCGCCACGACAGAAGAGCTCTGGTTCGTAAATTGGGAATTCAAGGGAATGCCGTGGGAAAATCCGGTCAATTATAACAAATGGTCTCCGCATAAATTCGCGAACAATTTTGCCACCCCGACACTCGTCACCGCCGGGGAACTTGATTATCGCGTTCCGGTGGACCAAAGCCTGCAGCTTTTCACCGCTTTGCAGCTCAAAAATGTAGATTCAAAGCTTATTGTTTTCCCCGATGAAGGCCATTGGATCCTGAAGCCGCAAAATTCGGAGTTTTGGTATTCCAATGTCATTGGCTGGCTGGATAAACATCTGAAATAAAAAATGGTAAATATCAAACACAGAATCATTGTTTCGGCGGCAGTTTTTTTGCTGTTCATAGGTAATTTGAACGGCCAGCCGGCGGTTAAGAATTTTGACCGTGCGAGCGATATTGATATTCAGCACTACACGCTGAATGTTCGGTTCGACCGTCCGAAAAAGACCGTTATTGGAGAAACTACCGTCCGGCTGAAACCGCTCAAAGATATTGCGGCGGTCGAACTCGATGCCATCGGTATCACATTCACTGCAGTTTCGCTGGTTCCGGGCGATACACCGCTAAAATTCTCCTCCGGCTCCGATAAGATCAAGGTCACGCTTGACCGCACATACCGGGCCGGCGACGAGTTGGCGATAAGATTCGTATATTCCGCAGTGCCTAAAAAAGGTGTCTATTTTGTCGAACCGAAGATCGTTGACGGCAAAACCATACACGGCGCCCAGATCTGGACACAAGGCGAGGCCGACGAGGCACGCCACTGGTTCCCTTCGTTCGATTTCCCGAGCGACAAGGCAACGAGTGAACAGTTCATTACAGCAGAAAAGGGGGAATCCGTGATCGGGAACGGCGAAACCCTTGAGACCAGGGAAAATGCGGACGGAACGGTCACCCATCACTTTCGCATGCCCGTGCCGCATTCGACATATCTCACCTCATTCATCGTTGGAAACTATAAGAAGGTCGAAGATAAATATAAGCAGATACCTCTGGGTTTTTATGTGTATCCGGAAGACGAATCCATCGTGCCGCTGGCCTACGGAAACACGAAGGAGATGTTCTCGATATTTGAGGGTCTGACGGGCATTCCGTATCCCTACAACAAATATGATCAAACGGTCGTCGGCAGTTTTCAGTTCGGCGGCATGGAAAATATCACCGCCACCACAATGGCCGATACCGAGATCGCTGCGGCCCGCATCGATTTCATCCGTCCCCTTGTCGAAGATCTTGTTTCACACGAATTGGCTCATTCTTGGTTCGGCAATCTTGTAACATGTCGAAATTGGGCAGAGCTTTGGCTGAACGAGGGCTTCGCTACTTTTATGGAAGCCGCATATCGCGAAAAGAAATACGGTCGCGAGAACTATTTGCAAAAGGTCAGCCTCGATGCCGACCAATTTCTAGCCCAGGAAGCGGCCAGCCCCAAGCCGATCGGGTTGTATAATCAAACCGCCAACAATGTCGCCGGACTTTTCGACCGGCCCACTGTTACGTATAACAAGGGCGGTGCAGTCATTCACACTCTTCGTGAGCAGGTTGGCGATGAAGCATTCTGGAAAGGTGTGAACGCATACCTAAACGCGCACAAATTTGGAAATGTTGTGACCGGCGACCTTAAAAAGGCGATGGAAGATGCCTCCGGCCAGGACCTTGCGTGGTTCTTTGATCAATGGGTGTATGGCGGCGGGGCTCCGCGGCTGAACATTATGCATAGCTACCGAGGAAACACGCTTTCGCTGACCGTTGATCAGGTGCAAAAGGCCGGGGGCATCGTTCCGGCTGCATTTCGTTTACCGCTCGAGGTCGAATTTACGGTCGGATCCGAACGGGTTCGCAAAGCTTTTGAGGTTACTCGCCGGAATCAAACCTTCACCTTCAAAGTAGAGGGCAAGCCGTCGAATTTTGTGATCGATCCTGATATGAAGGTCCCGGTCAAGATCGTTAAACTTGCGTCAGCCGAAACCAAAAAGAAGAAAGCTAAGAAATGATCAATGTATAAAAGTAAAAGTTCCGCGTGAGAAGCGCGGAACTTTTTCTTTGAGAAGACCGGATGTCTGCTTGAAATGTTGAAGAAGCAGAAGCGCGAAGCACACACAAAATCGCGACAAAATCACTGAAGTCTTGCAGTAACTTCTTTGCCACACCTACGAGGTTAGCTGACGGGCTAGGAACGAAAGATTATCCCCGCATTCTGAAGAATGCCTCGCCCCAAATGTCTGTATCAGACGTTGGTTCCCCCGCGTAAATCCCACCAAGGGAACTTACTTCGGTGATCGACTTTTCAACAAAAGAAAAGTTATCACACTTTTCCGCGGTTTACAAGCACTTTCGTGAGTAATTTAACAGAAATTTTACCTATTTGGATAGAGATGATACAGCATGGCGTAAACGACAACGCCGGTCACCGACACATATAGCCAAACGGGGTATACATATCGGGCGAGGCGCTTATGTTTTTCGTAATTCCCTTTTAATCCCCGCCACAGCGTCGCGATCACAAAAGGAGCCACGAGCGTGGCTAATATCGTATGCGATGTCAGTATCGTGAAATAGACCGGCCTTGCCAATCCTTCGCCCGTAAATTTTGTCGGCCCCAACCCATAAACATTTGTCCGGATAACGTGATGAATGACGTAACAGACCAGAAACAAGGCCGATACCGTACTGGCGGAGATCATGCACGCCCGGTGTTTTGCAACATTCCGCCGCATGATGAAATAGAACCCGATCAAAAGAAGAATGCAGCTTGTTGCGTTAAGCGCCGCATTGACGTGAGGAAAGATATTTAGCCAGTCCATTTATTTCCAAAATCCCAACAGGAGAAACAAGCCGATCCATAAAATCCCCATAAAATGCCAGTACCACCCGACCGATCTCGCCAATTGTCTTCGGTATATTACCTCGCGTTCGTTTTCGGTATCTACCCAAGATCGCAGCAAGATCGTACCGAGAGCGATCATTCCGCCCAAAACATGTACCGCATGGATGCCGGTCAAGATATAGAAAAGGCCCGCATACGGATTGCCGGACATATAAAGGCCCTGCTTAACAAGCATTAGCCAAGCGAGCATTTGTGATGCAATAAATGCTGCGCCGAAGACGGTCGTTGCGGTAAACCATCGCCGTGCTGAAGCCCAATCGCTGCGGTCAACGGCGATCTTTGCCCGGTGATATACAAAACTGCTGACAATGATCAAAACCGTGCTGACCCAAACCGGCAGCGGAAGCTCGAACGGATTCCATTCAGCCGCCCTGTTCGTGGCAAGAACGATATATGCCCCGATCAATCCCCCGAAGGTCATGAAAACGATCAGCAAAAGAAACCACGTAACGACCTTTGCCTTATCCGGAACCGGCTGTTCCCGCCAGATCCGTTTTCCTTCGTGGCCATCCCCGTCATCCCCGCCATTTCCGCCGCTGCCGCTATTTCCCCCGCCCGAACTGCTCCGCACGCCGGAAACCTTGCCGGACGGTATCTCCGGTTCGGCAAGCGGTTCAGCGGTTCCGATGTTCATATGCGGCATTTAGATATGATCGATCACTAAGAGGCCAAAGAGAAGCGGAAGGTAAATGACCGAAACGAGAAGCAGGCGACGCGCTTTTTCCACGGTCTTGGCCCGTGCGGTTCTAATACTTTCAACTAGGAACCAAACACCCAGCACACCCGCACCGATCAGATAAATGATGCCGGCAAAACCAAGAAAATATGGAGCAAGGGCCGCCGCAAACAGCATTATGGAGAACATTACGATCTGCCGGGCAGTAATACGCCCGCTCGGCTCAACGACCGGCAGCATCAATATGCCCGCTTTAGCATACTGTTCGCGATACATCCACGCGATAGCCAAAAAATGTGGAAATTGCCACAGAAACAGGATGACGAACAAAGCCCATGCTCCGATAGTTATCTCATTCGACGCAGCTGTCCACCCCATCAAAGGCGGCATTGCGCCCGGAATCGCGCCCACCGCTGTCGAAGCGGATGTCTTTGTCTTTAACGGTGTGTATAAGAAAACATAACCGATGATCACCGTGACGCCCAACAGAGCGGTCAGCGGATTCACCAAAAAATACAGATAAAGTTCGGCGACCACACATTGAACGATCCCAAAGACCAAAGCCTCCGTCGGTGTTACGCGGCCCGATGGAAGCGGCCGGTTCATCGTCCGGTCCATCAAAGCGTCGGTGTCTCGCTCGATGAATTGATTGAGCGTGGCAACGCCGAAAGCGAGCAAGGCAATGCCGATCATCGCATTGATGAAAAGGGCCACGTTGATCTGTCCGACCGACCCTAAATAGAACCCTGCCGCCGACGTCAGCACCAGCATAAACGCAATACGCGGCTTGGTGAGTTCAATGTACGCAGCCAGCCGCTCACGCGTTCCGGTCACTTTATTCTCTTCAAGTTCGGCCGTAGCAATATCCATCGTTCAACAGCTTTCCGGAAGATCCGCAGATCCGTTCCGGTTTAAAAAATGTATTTGAATACCGATCTGTCAGGCGCCGTGCGCAATTCGATAAAGTAAAGAATACTCCTATCAAAGATTTTTTCCAAGCCAATGCAAAATCCTAAAGCTTCTTTTATTTAAAAGGCAGGCTAATCATTGCCCGTGTGACAAACCTGTATCCGTAAGTTATTATTTTTAGTTACGGCAATGTCCGCAATCGAAGAAACAATAGAGGCGAAACCGATCGCCAAGTCAAAACAGGCGCCCATTCTCGACCGCGTTATCGCTTTTTTGAGCTCGGTCCGGTTCGGTGTCGCACTTCTCATTGCACTCGTCGTCCTTTCCATGATCGGCATGCTGATAATTCAGCAGAATGTTGATGGTTTTGATGCCTATTTCGCATCGCTCACACCAGCCGAAAAGCTTGTCTATGGCCGCCTCGGTTTTTTCGATATCTATCACAGCTGGTATTTCAACCTATTGCTGCTGGTACTATCGCTGAATATAGTTTTGGCCTCAATTGACCGTCTGCCATCGACCTGGAAACAATTTATCTCTCAACCAAAGAGGACCGCCACCAGTAAATGGCTTCTTGAACAGACGCTGCATGCCCAATTTGACGAGAATAAGCCCGCCGCAGATGTTGCCGCGGACCTGAGATCGATCTTTGCCAAAAACGGCCTGAACGCTGTTGTGACGGAATCCGAGACAACCGATTACGCCACCGACCGCAGCGGCAATAAAGATTTTTCGTCCACCGTCAAACGCAAGGCCTTTAATGTTTTTGGTGAGAGCGGCCGCTGGAACCGCCTCGGAGCTTACGTTGTTCACATCGCCCTTCTTTTGCTCTTCCTTGGCCACTTTATTGCGAATCAGACCGGTTTCGACGCTGATGTCAGAATGGTGCCGGGGGAAACAACGGACAAGATCCAGATGATAAAATTCGATCTGGACAAACGTGAACGATTCGATGTTCAGCTGCCATTTTCAATGACCTGCACGGACATTCAGCAAAAGCTGATCGATCCTCAGGGCTCGATCGATGTGACGAACACCTTGGATTGGCGAACCCAAATGCGGGTCGATGATCCGGAATACGGCACGACCTTTGCCGACATCAGCATGAATCAGCCGTTCAATTACCGCGGCTATCGGTTCTTTCAGGCTCAGACCATACCCTTTGGCAGCGCTCGCAGCATCAAACTCGAATTGACGCCGGAAAAGGGCGGCGAACCGCAAACGGTCACGATCGACCGCCTTGGCTCTGCCAACCTGGCGGACGGTACAAAGATCGAATATGAGGAATTCTTGCCGGATTTCACCTTCAATGCCGAAGGCAAGCCCGATTCACGTTCAAATGATTATAATAATCCCGTTGCGATATTGAATGTTACGCCGCCTGAGGGTTCTCGCACGCGGGTTTTTGCCTTTGCCGCAAAGCTTGCCGAAAACACTCCGGTTGCGGCACCCAAGGCCGGATACCGCTGGCGAATGGCCGAATTTGAAAGGTCGCCGGCGGCACATGTCCTTTCCATCAAATACGACCCCTACGGCGGGGCGTTCATTGGATGGTATTTCGGCGGTTTCGGATTGATCGGCGCGTTGGCATTTGTGTTTTTCTTTTCACATAAGCGCGTTTGGGCGGTCGTTCAAGACAATGGCGACGGCACTTCAGCGGTTGTGCTGGGTGCGGAAGCGAACCGCAATCCGGCGGGTATTGAGTCAAAATTTGTACGCATATTGTCTGAGGCCGATCCCGGATCTGCCCGCAAAGAACCACTTGAAACACCAGAGCAGTAGTTATGAAAGAGGTTGAACAGATACAGAATTCGATGTCTTGGCGGTCTTATCTGCCGGCGATCCTGGCGATCAGCGGTGCGCTTGCCATGCTTTTCCTAAAGCTTCAGATGGGGCCGCAATTCATCACCGATGGTGCATTGATGATGATCGCCCTGGCATGCTACATTCTGGCGGCGCTTTTTCAGCTCACCAATCTTTACGCTCCGTCTGATATGGCGCGCAAGATCGGACTTGCAACGGCCGCACTCGGGGTTTTCTTTAATCTTTCAAGTTGGCTCGTTCGATGGGTAGTTGCTTATGAATTAGAGATCGAAAAATTGCGTTCGAGCGGCAATATGGAAACGCCGTGGATCTTTCGATATGTCCCGTTCGCTAATCTTTACGATCTCAGCCTCGCCTTTGCCTTCGGAGCCGGAATTGCCACGCTCTTATTGGCTCGACGCAAAAATTACCAGATACTGAGTGCGTTTACGCTGCCGCTCGCCGCTCTCATCCTAACGCTTGCCCGCTTTATCGGCGGCGAATTTATCGATCTGCCTCCGGTTCTCGATTCATATTGGCGTCCGATCCACGTCGGCGTTGCCTCTCTAAGCTATGGCGTGGCTCTTGTGTGTTTCGCCTTCGCCGTTATCTATCTGCTGAAGGACCGCGTAAAAGTAGAGGCAATGGCTGTCTGGACAAGTATTTTCACTATCGCCGTTATTGGCTCCATCAGCAAATTTTCGGTCTTTACCGCTTTCGTCTATCGCATTGGCCTTTTCCTTCCCAACCCGAGCGGCGGCAAGCCTTTCTCCGCTCCGTTTCGTGTCGATCTTCCTTATGTTGGCCCGGCGCTGATCGTTGCTTCGATCTTGCTTTTGGGTGTCATTATCTCCTTCTTGATCTATCTTTATCGGGGCGACCAGGCGGCGAAAAAGATCGGCCATATTTTGCTGAAGGCTGCGTTCGTTGCGCAGATCGCCGGCATCGCACTGTTTGTTTCGGGCGTTAAAAATATGGGTGACGCCACGGAAAGACTACAGCAGCAGCTGCAAGCGGACCCGGGCCAATATATCACTGCGGGCCGTGCGATTGCCGAACGCCAAAGACTTTCGGCGCAGGAATTTGCCGCTATTTCGCCGGTTCAGTTCGAACAGATGGGCCGTTCCTATTTCCAGTCGAACAGCCACAGCTTCTACGCAACGCTTAACACTAATCCGGTCGAATTTGCGGGGTTGATAACCGCTCTTGCCGGCACCTTTTTCGTGCTGCTTTTCGGCTTCCGTACGGAACGGTTGATCGAGCGTCTGCCGAGTCTCGCTTCGCTGGATGGCCTTGTCTATAAAACTGCCTGTCTTGCCTTTGCGGGTTTGGCGATGCTTTTGATCACAGGAGCGATCTGGGCAAACGAATCATGGGGAAGACCGTGGGGTTTTGATTCGAAGGAAACGGGGGCACTTGTGGCATGGCTCACCTATGCTGCCTTTCTGCATACGCGTATCTCTCGCGGATGGAGCGGGCGGAGCTCGGCATATTTCGCCATCGTCGGCTTTCTGCTAGTTATTTTTACATACCTCGGTGTTAGCTATTTGCTGCCGGGACTTCATAGTTACGCTTAAACCATGCAGAGACCTTTTACCTTTGGCATTGTCGGTCTGATCGTCGGGCTTGCGGTCGGCTTTTTAGCGGCCAACGCCATCAATCGAAACACTGCGACACGATCGAGCGGCTCGCAGGCACCGGCTGCGGCGTCTAACGCCCAAACTGTCATTTCCGAAACAGCACCGGGCGGGATGCAGGCAGATGTCGCCCAAACTCTTAACAAGGCCGATTCGGAACCGGAAAATTTCGTTGCCCAGATGGAAGCCGGTGATATGTATGCGCGCATCGGACGCTTTGAAAAGGCGGTCGAATATTACCGCCGCGGCATCGCCGTCAAACCGGCAGATCTCAATGCGAACATTGTGCTCGCCAATGCTTTGTTCGATTCGCGGCAGTTCGAAGAGGCCGAAGCTTTTTACACCAAAGCTCTTTTGATCGAACCGAAAGACCTCAATGCCCGCACCGATCTCGGCACCACATTCGTCGAGCGCACCAAACCCGACTACGATCGTGCGATCAAGGAATTCAAGGCGGCCCTTGAGATCGATCCTAAACACGAACCGACGCTGTATTATCTCGGGATCGCATATTTTCGAAAAGGTGATAAAGCAAATGCGGAAAAAGCTCTGGCTGACCTCGAAAAGACCAATCCGGAAAGCGTTCTGATCGGACGGCTGAGACAGAATATGGAAGAGCAGCAGCGGTGACCTATTCGATCGTCACTTTTGCCACATCCAGCATTGAATAGCGGCCGATCTTTCCGTCTTTTGAGATCACGGTCAATATCCCTTTATCTACGCTGAACCTAAACACATCGTTTATCGGTCGCCGGATGACCTTTCCGTCCTTAAATTCGATCACCAAATTGACGTTTTCGAGAGCTTGTTCAACATCGGATCTTTCCTCTTTTTTAGGAGTAGGACGGGCGGGCTTTTCTGCTCGCTCCGATGGTTTCTCGGTGGTCTTTTTTGCGGGCCGTTCGTTCGCGGCACTTGCTTTTTTGGGAACACTTTCCGTCTTTGATGCCTTTGGCGGTTTTGGCGTCTTATTTCGGCTCGTCGCAGCAGTCTTAGATAATTCGGCGGCCGGGTCGGCCGCCGGGGCTTTCGGCTTTGCCTTTTCCTTCCGGCCGGGGGGTTCCGCCGTAGCACTTTCCTCCGTTCGGGCCGCTCTTTCGATCTTTTCGTCGCGAGCTTTTTCGAGATTCTTTTCTTCCGTCGGCTGTTCAATGATCGTGCCGACCGAATTCACCTTTACGCCGCCCGTCTGCGAAGACGCCACTCGCGGGTCACCTACGCCTTTGTCGATCTCTCTCGAAGCGACAAAACTGCCGGCAAATTTTATCCTGTAAGCCGCCGGTTCGTCGCCCGGCGTCCGACCCTGAACCCGCAAGATCAATTTTTCGGGCTTTCTAAGGTAGATCACACGGCCCGTCTCGTTCTCAGCCTGATCGGCATAGATCACGATCTTGGCCACGGGACGCAGCCCTACTGCTGTAAAAACGTCTATATCGCCATTGAAATTTCTGGTAACGGCGTTGATGAAAAGGTCACCTTGGCCACCTTCGAATGTATAGAAGTGCGATGTCAGCCTGGCATCACCAATGTCGCGTGCCGTGATCTGGCCCGAGATCTCCGAAGTATAGGCCGGGGTCGGAGAATCTTGGTTCGTTGATTGGGCGAGCCCAAGGCCGGCGGCCGTAAAGACAAACGCGACGAAGATAAGATATTGAAAAAAACGCATCATTTGGTAGGTCAAAGGTCCTTTCTAAAATGGATCAGACGCGATGTTTCGCCATAGCCCAATTTATTATGGGCGGCAATGCTCTGTTCATTGCCGAGTTCAGCGTCCGAAGCCATTTCGACACAGCCTTTTTGTCGTGCCCAATTCTCGGCTTGCCGGACGAGTTCGCGGCCGACGCCGGTGCGGCGAAATTCGTCCTCAACATACCAGCCTTCGAGATATCCCACATTTTCGGTGCGGCAATCTTCGACAAAAGGCCTGATCGAAGCTTCTAAAAACCCGATCAGTTTTCCGTTACGTTCCGCGACCAGAACCAGTTGCGAATCTGCATGGTCGAGGATATCCAGTAGTTCCGCATGGTGATCCTCATCGCTTGTCGCGTCCCATAAAGCCTTTCGCATCCGAAACCAATCGGTCAGGTCCGTTTGACGGAACGGGCGTACTAGAATGCGGTCTCCTGTCATTTGAAAGATTTTAACAATCTTCGGTGGTATGAAACAACATAAAAAGGCCGCCCTTCTTTGGCAGCCCTTTCATTCCTCTGATATGCAGCCTAGCCCGCTTTTGCCGCTTGAGCCTTTTCCTGCAGCAGTTCGATCGCCTTTTTCATTTGCAGATCTTCCGCGGCCGGTTTTGGTTCCGGTTTCGCAGCGGGCGTTGGTGTCGGTTGCGGATTCTGATTTTGCTGATCCTGTTGGTCGATCAATTCCTCAACCTCGACCGGTTCCGGCGTGTCCGGACGCTTCACCTCGACCGTTGGCTTAACCCCTGTTGATGTGCGGTCATTGCCCAAAAACGTCACCCCGCTCGGCGAAGCCCACTTAGCGACCGTCAGCAGCAAACCGTCCCCGGCCGTCAGCGTAAAAAGCTGCTGTTCCGTTCCGGCTCCGAAGCTCTTTTCACCCACTACCTCGCCTCGTTTCGAATCGGCCACCGCCGCCGCAATGACCTCGCCCGGCCCGGCTGTACCGAGGTCAATGACCACATTCAGCTTGCCGTCAAAAACGGTCTTTGAAGGATCTGCTGTAAATGTTTTGGACACCTTTCCGTCGCGGCCAATGACCTTTGCCAGATCGCCCTGTTTGATAAAGAGATTTGCAACAGCGACGGCTTCATCCAAGGTGCCGGTGGCTACACCGCGGAGGTCCAGGACCATCTTTTCAACACCTTGCTTTTTCAGGCTCTCCACCTGCTCTCTGACGCTGGCGGCCTCGCCCTGGTCAAGGCTGTACATTTTTATGACACCGATCTTGCCCGGCTCAACACGGCTTTCGACGGGCGGCTTCTTATATTCACCGCGCGGAATTTTAAGCGTTTGCGGTTTTGCTCCGGCCCGCAGAACTCGGACCGTAACAGAGGTTCCGGGATCACCGGCTATCATCTGTTTCGCGTCGTATAGCGAAATGTCGCGGGTCGCTTTGTTTTCGATGTATTCGATGACATCGCCGGCTTTCAATCCGGCCTTTTCCGCAGTCGATCCATTGACGACCGAAACTACGTAAAGATAAAGCGAAACCTGTGAGAATTCGGCACCGATACCAACCTTTTTCGAATTTTTCGCCGCATTGAATTCCGCAACCTGTTCGGCGGTTAGATACGACGAATATGGATCCAAGCCGCCGACCAGTCCGCGAAGTGCTCCATATCTTACCTTTTCGAGATTCGGCTCATCGACGTAGTCGTTCTGAATGTGCTGCAGCACAGATTCAAATATTCTGATCTGAGCTCCGGAATCATTGATCGGCTGCTGAGCCTGTGTCCATGGGCTGAGCAATCCGCCGACAAAGGCATAGGTCGCCACCACCACAGAGAATGCAATGACCCAGATCTTTCCGCGAAATGACATAAGTTACCTCTTTATGATAATTACTAACAATGACCAATACGGCCTACAGCCTATTTTGGTTTATTTTGCCGGCCGTTAAATTATCCGATATCGGGCTTTTTCGTGCAAACAAAAGAAATGTCTAATACCGACGACTCTGCAAAACTTTTGTCGCTGCCGCAAACCGGGCGGTTGATCGCTCTTGATCCCGGAACCAAACGCGTTGGTGTCGCCGTCTGCGATCCCTCACAAACTATCGCTTCCCCGATACGAACTTTAACACGCCGTTCCTGGAAGATCCTTTTGGCAGACGTCGCCGGCATCATTGAAGAATTTGATGCCACGGCTCTAATAATTGGTTTGCCGCTGGAATTTGACGGCTCCTCGAGCGAATGGACCGCCGAAGCGATCGATATGGCCCGCAAATTTGAGCTTTCATTGACCATTCCCGCTTTTCTGCAGGATGAACGCGCTACAAGCTATGAAGCTCGGGGCAAATTCTGGAGCGAAAGACCGCGCCAACATCCATTTACCAAAATAGACGCCGAAGCAGCGGCCATTATCCTTGCGGATTTTCTCGACCGCCTTCGTCAAGTACGTCTTCACGGAGCGTAGGTTGTCGCACTCACGGTTGCTTTTTCCACCGCTTCCCTGCTAAACGGGAAGGTCTGCGGTTTGCCCGTCCGCCAAGCTTCGAACTGGTCCGAATAATGTACGGACCGTGCATTTCCGCTCTGCCCCAACGGGATCCCCAATCGCGTATCATCCCAATTCCCCGGCGTTGCGATATGCCGCATCGATACGGCCGAACCAACATTTGGCGATTGGCCGCTGCCACGGATCGGAACGGTCGGGGTTTTGAATTGCCCCCCGATCAACGGCGCAACGACCAGCGGATGCGGAAAGGTAGAGGTCATCACCGTTCCCCAGACCCACGCTTTATCATCGGAGCCGAATTTACGCTCTAGCCCGGCGTTCGTCTCCGTTTCGCATTTCTTTATCAGCTCGCCGTAGTCCGAGAATTTTGCAGGAAGCCAAAGCCGTGACCGCTCGCGGATCGCCCTTTCAACGATCACCTCGCGAATCATCGACACCGGAACCGGTTGATTTTCTCGGGCTATCTCATTAGCAATGCAGCCGCGCAGATCATTTAAGAACAGCGCCGTTTGCGAATCCGGCAGCATTTGCCCGTCCCACGCCTTTACCTTTCCTTGCGCCGCAGGCGACAGGGCCTTGAGCTCAAGTGCTTGGTCGCCCAGCAATTTCAACGGCACGTTGAATGCATCATATTGAATACGCGCCATATCTTCGGCCGTCAGCTTTCCGCCGGAAACTATCAGATCGTTGATGCGTTTTGCCCGCCACGGGGCGGCGGCCGCTCGCGATATTTGCTTGTAGTCGGTGCCAACAATGCGCTGATTCGCGGTCATGATGAACCCACGTTTCGGATCTCTTTCGTGCGGCAATTGTTCGAATGGGATGTAACCCGTCCAATCGCCGTCGGTCGTCGCTCCGTCGTAGGGCAGTGCTCCATCACCCTTCTGCCTGATCGGTATCCGGCCTGCTGCGTACCATCCGATGTGTCCCTCGCGGTCGGCATATACAAAGTTCTGCGTCGCTCCGCCGTAAGTTTTTAAGGCGTTGGTGAAATCCGTCCAATTCTTTGCCCTATTGACTAGGAAGAACGCCTCAAAATCGGCATTTTTCGGATCCAAGGCCGTCCATTTCAGTGAATACTTTTTACCGTCGGCCTCGACAATGACCGGGCCGTTACGCGTTTCCGTCACTTCGAGCTTTTCAATACGCACGTCCGGTTTGAACGGATTGAGCTTAACCTTTATCTCTTCTATCCGTTTTACCGGTTCGGCCATGCCCGTCGGCGTTTTATATTTTCCGGCAGCGTCAAATGTTTCCAGGTAAAGGTCCTGCACATCCGGACCGACATTCGTCGCCCCCCACGCCATATTTTCATTATGCCCGAGAACGATTCCCGGAACTCCCGGAAATGTGACACCCGACACCCGCATTGTCGGCGAACTCAGATGCGTCATATACCAAATGCCCGGCGCCGTCGCCCGCAAGTGCGGATCGTTCGCCAACAGCGGCTTGCCGTCTGCCGTGAGCTTGCCGGAGATCACCCAGTTATTGCTTGCGGCAAGGCCATCGGCGTACAAACCTACCCTTTCAAGCGAAGCTGCTCGCAAAGCTCTCTGCTCTTCTGCCGCGGCCGAAAGCTCGTTAACATTTGATGTAAGGCCGGTTCTGGCGATCTTTTTCTTCTCGGGTTTGTCTGTTCCGAACAAGATCACATCGTACGGCGTTACCTTATTTTCCAACTGTTCGATCTTTTCCCGCGACAGTTTTTGCAGCGAAGCCAGTGTCAGATCGTCCGCATAAGTTGAGCTGAGGGCATCCGCGATTATCTTACCTGAAATTATTGTATCCGACGGCTTCCATTCCGATGGGCGATATTGCAATATCGTGAATTCTACCGGCAGCGTTTTTTCATCCAGCGAAGCGATGTAGGCATTGACACCCGCCGAATATCGCTCTAAAGCTTTTCGAAGCTCAGGCGAAAGCAATTCCGCACTTTTTTCGGCAACTGCCGCCAAGCCGAGTTTTCGCCATCGAATGTCCTCTTTTAAAGCTTGCTCGCCAAATATTTCTGCAGTTTGTCCGCGAGCAACACGCCGCATAACATCCATCTGCCACAATCGGTCGCTGGCGGTAACGTATCCCTGCATAAAATAGAGGTCATCGTCGTTCTGCGCTTCGATATACGGTATCGCCCGGGCATCTCTTTTGACGACAACAGGTCCGCTGAGCCCCGCGACCTTGATCTCTGCGGCATTTTGACCAAAGGATAATGCGGCTATCAACAACACCGCAAAAATAACCGGCAATATAAGTTTTTGGTGGATCATTATTCAAAAGATATTCGATTTTGCAAGCAATGCAAAACTTCCCTTACATATTCATCACTATCAACCGAAGTTCGCTCATCTCTTCCATTGCATAACGAACGCCTTCGCGGCCCATACCGGAATCTTTGACGCCGCCATAAGGCATATTATCCACCCGAAATGTCGGCACATCATTGATCATAACGCCGCCGGCCTCGATGTTTTCTGCTGCGAAGACGGCGTTTTTGATATCCTGTGTAAAGACACCCGCCTGCAATCCGTAACGCGAATTGTTAACCGCTGCAACTGCCGCCCCCAGATCGTCGAATTTCTCGGCTACGAGCACCGGTGCAAATACCTCTTCGGAAACGACCCGCATTTCCGGCTGTGTTCCGGTGATAATTGTCGCCCTCAACAGCGAACCGTCGCGTTCGCCGCCGCATACTACGTCCGCGCCGTTTTCCGCCGCCTCTTGGATCCACTTGGACGCGCGTTCCGCTGCCTTTTCGTCGATCATCACCGACATCTCCGTCTCCTCTTCCAGCGGGTCGCCGATCTTCAGCGACTTCGCCTTGCCAACCGCCGCCTCCAACCATTCATCAAATATACTTTCGTGTACATAAGCTCTCTGTACCGAAATGCAAACTTGGCCGGCGTATGAAAAAGCCGCCGACGCGGCCCGTTCCGCCGTCTTCCGGACGTCTGCGGTCTCATCAACGATCACAGCGGCGTTCCCGCCCAGTTCTAGAGCAACTGCCGCTTTCTGTGCACGCGACCTTATCTCCCAGCCGACCTTATCGCTTCCCGTAAACGAGATCATTTTCACTCTTTCATCGCCAAAAACGCCGTCCATATATTTATTATCCATCGGTACGATCTGCAGGCCGGACTGCGGCAGGCCGCTTTCTAAAAACACCTCGGCAAGCAGCAATGCGGACAAAGGCGTCCGGCGGCTCGGTTTCAAAATTATTGCGTTTTTTGCCGCCAATGCCGGTGCCGCCTTGTGTGCGGTCAAATTGAGCGGAAAATTGAATGGCGATATCCCATAGATCACGCCTCGCGGTATGCGTTCGGTCCACGCAGACCTGCCGATGCCGCCGCTTTGAGCATCCACCGGGACCACTTCGCCGACAAATCTTTCGGCATCGCCGGCAGCAGTCGCAAAAGCAGCGATCGCCCGATCCGTTTCGCGTCGGGCATCCACGATCGGTTTGGCTGCCTCGGCCGCGATGGCTTTTGCAAATTCTTCGCGCCGGTTCGATATCAGTCCAGCGATATTCCGCAGCCCCGCAGCGATCTCAAATCGCGAAAGATGCCTCATTTCCGCAGCGGCCGCCTCTGCCGCGTCGATCGTTTCCGCCAATTCGACCGGCCCGATCGAACCGACATTCGCCAAAACCTCTCCGCTATATGGTGAACGCACCTCGAAGCTCTCGGTTGCCGTACGCCAATCGCCGCCGATCAAAACTTTTTTCTGTGTCATAATGAATTGCCCCAGCTTTAACTTAAAGTTAAGCTTTTGTGCGGTATGAAGCAACTTTTTAAATTTCGTTGGAACGTCATTTCGGCGGCTGTTTGCGTCGCGTGTCTGTTATCGGCCTGCGGAGGCGACGGAACCTCCTCGCGCGGTGCACGAAATGCCGGGCCTTCACCTACCCCTTCGGAAGCTGTGCTCGACCCCGTCGAACTCGGCAAGGTCGTCTATCAGCACAATTGTCTTCGATGTCACAAGGCCGATGGCAGCGGCGGCGAGGTGCAAATTGACGGCAAGATCATCTCAGCCGCCGATCTTCGTCCGAAAAATGGGGCTGTTATGCCTGATGACCAGATGATCGTTAAGATCATGGATGGATCGCCTAAGGGAATGCCCGCATTTGCTAAAAAGCTCCGCGAATCTGACCTTCGGGATGTTGTCGCTTACATCCGGGAAGAGATCCAGCATTGATCTGCAAAAATTATCTTGCAACCGGACATGGATCATAGTATCTTAGGTCGCTGGCGGGCGACGCTCGACAACATGGAAACGCAGGAATTTTAAGCGGTGAATCCATATAACACGAACGATCGTCACTTGGGTGAAGTATGAATATGATGCAGCGAACCGTCTGCGGGTAGTCAAAAAGGACGATGTTAATCAGACAGAGGTTCAGACGTTTCAGTACGGGTCGTCCAATGCAAGGTTGATGGCTCTTGATCACAGCACAAATCAATGGACGATCTATGCGGCTGAGGGCGGTTCGGTGATGGCCGAATATACGGAATTCACAGCGAACACGCCGACTTGGACGAAGAGTTATACATATCTCGGCGACTCACAATTATCAACGATCACGCCGAATGGTACCGGCGGTGAACATACCGAATATAATCATCCTGACCGATTGGGAACACGGACGATCACGGCCCAAAACGGCGGCGTGAGCTATGAGCAGGCACATCTTCCCTTCGGCACGGCATTGAACGCAGAATCTACAACTGCAAACAATAAACGCTTCACGAGCTACGACCGCAGCCCGAAAACCGGTCTCGATTATGCCGTAAACCGAACATATGACAGCAAACTCGGCAGATTCTCACAGGTCGACCCGATCGGGATGGGAGATGCAAGCCTTGTGAATCCGCAAAGCTTCAATCTCTATTCTTATTGCCACAATGATCCGGTGAACTACGTCGATCCGAGCGGGCTTGGGTTTTTCAGTTTCTTGAAAAAGCTTTTCAAATGGGTTGCAAAGGCAATTACCGTTATCGTTGCAGTTGTAGCCGTGCTGGCGGCAATTTATATTACAGCTGGGGCTATGGGGATGGTATTTACCAGCGGCTTTGCTGCTACCGCTAGCGGCATCGGAGCCTCGACGGGTGCAATCGGAGCAATCACGGCAATCCTTGGGGCCGCAGCCTCCGTATTTAATTCATTTAGATCTGTAAGCAGATACTTTGAAAACGGCGGAACCTGCCCGCCCGATTGCAGCAATGAAATAACCCTCCAAAATGAGACGGTAACAATAGCGGCCGCAGGAGCTGGCGGGCTGATTAAAATATTGGCTAAGGCTCTTGGGGCAATAGGCAGATGGTTTGCTCGAAATGGTCCAGCGATATGGAATTGGATGAAAGCTACAGCTAGAGCTGCTTGGGAAGGTGTAAAAAGCGCCGGGAGATGGACTCGGAGAAAATCCGAGGAAGCATGGGATTGGATTAAAAAAAAGTTCAACAAAACTGAGACTCCGGACCCCGAGAATCCTGCAAAAGAATGGCTTGGTCCTGATAGTAAGGTAATTACAAATCCGGCAGGAGATAAGGTATTTTTATCAAAGGATGGCACGAGGCGAGTCAGATTTGATATAAATAATCCAAGTCCGCATAAGAACCCCCATATGCATGCGGAAGAATTAATCGATGGAAAGTGGGTTAAATCCGGGCCAATTTATCCTCAAGGAGTTCCTCCTCGATAAAAAGGATTTCAAAATGCGAATTCTAAATCAAGATACAAATAGCTCGATAAATCGAATTATAATTTACTTAACAAGTGCCGAGGCTAAAGAACTAAGAGATTCTGTGGAACACTTACTAACTGTAAGTGATGTTCAACATGAACATATACCTAGTGAAGATTTTAGGAAGGAGATCTCTGTCACTATTTATAATCCGGATTCATTAGACGTGTTTGATGATAGATCAAAAAGAATAATTTTAGATGATAACTAGAGATCATAAATGGAAAATCCGGTATTCCAAGTCAATTGGGAAAATATGATTTTTAAGGTTAAAAACATACCATCAAAAATCTAATAGATCCAAGCGGATTATTCTTCAAGTAGATAGGCAAGATATTCAAGGCGGTGAACAAGGTGCTGAAATGGGTCGTGCTGGCGATCGCGGCGGCTGCGGCGGTGATAGCAGTGTTCCACTCCGGCGGTGCGGCGGCGGGCTTTCTGAAGCTGATCTTCGGAACGCTCGGGAAATGGCTGGGCGTGAAGATGGTGGAAACGCCGATGATCTATAGTATTGCCGGCTACCAAATTTCCATGCAAGTTTCCGCCTTATCAATTTCCATTGGAGCCAAGATCGCTGCCGGAGTTTATGCCGTAGGAAGTTTGGCGAGTTCGTATGCAAGCAAAAGATCTCCAAAATCAAATGTAAAACCATGCACACATTGGGCGGGGGCGTATTATCCTCATCTCAAGAGCTTCTTCGATGAGATATGGGATAGAACAAAAAACTCAAAAACTAAGAGAGCTCCTGATGGATTAGAGCAAGGAGGGATTGCGTATCTCAGTTCCAGCCGCGTAAGTACAGGGGGAACAGAGCAATATGGCTGGGAAATTTATGAGGGGGCGGTGGATCCAAATGGTATGAGTATGGGAGATGGATTTGATAAATGGCAATTGGAAAAGAAGAGGGTGCTTGGACTCGATCCAGGAGGTTGGAGCTTTCTCGTAGTCCACAGTCATCCTGATGGCAATCCACGACCGTCGGGAGCCACAGGCACAAAATATGGCGATTTGGGTGGGAGTTGGAAGTCGAAAGCGCCGGAAGCGGTCATTGGTAAAGATCAAATTACTATATATGGCGGACAAGGTGTGATCTGCGAAATTAGGAGATAATGATGGATTTATTTCGTATCCCATTTCGAGGAAGTATAAGATTTCTCCCTTTATTTGCTGCGGTGTTGTTGATGGGTTTGTATTGCGGATGCACTTCAAGGCCGGTTGATTCCACAATGCCGGCTACATTTGCAACCCCCGAAATGCCGAATGGCGGACATATCATTGAACTAGATAATTATCAGGAGACCGATAAGCTCGTTGAAAAAGACCTAAAGAATTTTTCTCGCATCCTGCAAATCCCGGAACTACCGCAAAAGCCCGAATCAGATAGATTCGAGTTTCGTTTGTGGACAAACTTGGGCGGTCGAGGCGATGCAGGATTGCTTGCGGTCCGAACCGATGGAAATAATTTCCGCTCAGATTTTGTTAAATTCGGCGACAGGGACGGTAAGCTGTTCGTTGAGAAGACAGACCTTGGCGAGCCGCAGATGGGACGGCAGGCCATTGCTTTTGCGTTTACAACTCGATTAACCACCCCGCACGGGATCAAACGTGATCCTGATTTTGCGTTACATCGTGATGAATCGATAATTCTTCTCGAGGTTATTCAATGGGGCGAATATCGGCGTATATTTTACGGGCGGACCACGACCTTTCCAGATGGGCTAAAACTGAAGGAAGTGTGCAGCTTTCTCGCCGCTGAGTTCAACATAGATATGGAATGCGATAGCAGAAATGGACATTCTTGATACGAATAAGAACCGTGAGTATGAATTCGATGTGCTGGGTCGGCTGACGAAGGCAAAGGGAGGTACGACCGGGACACTATGGAATCAGACCTACACCTTTGACCGCTACGGCAACAGGACGAACGTTGCGGCAAGCGGCACGGCAGCTGATAGTTCGCCGATTCCAATTGACGGCATTCCGAATCTGACGTACGACAACTCAAGCAACCGAATTACGACCAGCGGATACGAGTACGACGTTGCCGGAAATCAGATCAGGAGCCTTGCCGAAGACGGCGTGACTTGGGTGAAGTATGAATATGACGCAGCGAACCGTCTGCGGACGGTAAAGAAAGATGACGTTAATCAGACAGAGGTTCAGACGTTTCAGTATGGGTCGTCCGATGCAAGGTTGATGGCTCTTGATCACAGCACAAATCAATGGACGATCTACGCGGCTGAGGGCGGTTCGGTGATGGCCGAATATACGGAATTCACAGCGAACACGCCGACTTGGACGAAGAGTTATACATATCTTGGCGGCTCACAATTATCAACGATCACGCCGAATGGTACCGGCGGCGAACATACCGAATATAATCATCCTGACCGTTTGGGAGCACGGACGATCACGGCCCAAAACGGCGGCATAAGCTACGAACAGGCACATCTTCCCTTCGGCACGGCATTGAACGCAGAATCTACAACAGCAAACAATAAACGCTTCACGAGCTATGACCGCAGCCCGAAAACTGGTCTCGATTATGCCGTCAACCGCACCTACGACAGCAAACTCGGCAGATTCTCACAGGTCGATCCGATCGGGATCGGAGATGCGAGCCTTGTGAATCCGCAAAGCTTCAATCTCTATTCTTATTGCCAGAATGATCCGGTGAACTACGTCGATCCGAGCGGGCTTGGGTTTTTCAGTTTCTTGAAAAAACTTTTCAAATGGGTAATGATTGCCGTGGCGGTTGTAGTTGCGATTGCACTTATTATAATTGGCGCGGGGTTCGTGGCGGCAATGGTATTCGACGTGACCTTACCTGCTTTTTTAGGCGGCAGCGGTTTTCTGGGTGCCTTGTCCGGAGCGATGGGCAGTGCCGGCTCTGCCTTCTCCTTCATGGTGGGTGCTATCGGCGTGGAGATCGGAGCCTCGGCCGCCGTCAAGATAGGTTTGGCACTGCTTTATGGAATCGGAGCCATATCAAATTATGCTCAGAAGAGAAATGACGGAAAGAAGAAAAAAGCAGAGAGCAATAAGTCTGTTTGCCCCCCGACCGGAGCATCACTGGCAAACTCGGCTTATGTACTGTCGCAGCTGTACAAGACTTTGCTGAAAGCCGAAGCAAATATGCATCGTAATGAAGAAGGAGGCTGGATATACATGGATAAGAACGGAACTATAAAAGTCGTTCAAAAAAATCGAAGTGTCGATTGGGACGCTGGCGATGGACCTACCAGCATAGTTCTGTCAAATCCAAGAAATATAGCTGGATATAAGGTGGTCGGAACGTTTCATACACATGCAGGCGGCATTTGGGCTACACCCGGGAAAGATGGCGACTATGCTGTCAACAATAACATGAAACTACCTGGCATAATAGTGAAACGGTCTCACGAAACAGGAAAGTTTGATCCGCAAGTTTACGGTCCGGAAAGAGGAGTTTTCGGTATCGGTATTCCGAGGGGGTGCCGATAAGATGATCGAAAGACTATTTCGCTTTTTTATATTGACGTCTGCATGTCAACTTTGTTTTAGCTGTTCTGATACAACCAGAAGCGAACAGCCCGTTCAATTGCGAAAGGAAAGCTATCTTACAGTATGTCAACTCGGGAGCAATATTGAAGAATTTAACGATAGATTGGTTGAGGTTAAAGGGAATTTAGAAGGGTTTCACAATTTTGCTTTATCTCCCGAGGTCGGTTCGCCAGATTGTGGTGCAATCTATATTCAATTTGACGGATTGCAGTTGCAACAACTTCTAAAAGATCGTCTAAACAGAAAAGTCGGGCTAATTAAGGGAGATTTGATCGTAGAAGGAAAATTTAAGAAAGATGGCCGAAAAATTTTAAGGAGTATCGACGTATGGGATCCCGTAACACGCCAAATCGAAACTAAAATGGGATACAGCACAGTTAACTCCTTGGAAGAACCTCGGATAATCAGTTTCAGACAGACGTTCGACGAATGATCACAGCTAATTAACGTTACTGCGGAAACGATCCTATTAACAATACCGATCCGAGCGGATTATTCTTCGGCAAACTATTCAAATGGTTAAAGAAAATAATCAAATGGGTTATCCTGATTGTTGCTGTGGTTGCAATGGTCTTATCTGTCGCGGGCATGATTTTGGGCCCCGCAGCTATGCTAGCATTTAGTCATACACTTATAGGTGGAATATTAAATTTCATTGCTCAAATACCGGGAATGATCGGCAGTAGTTTGTTTGGGAGTTTTACTGGATCAATCGCTGGATCGTTAGGAATAACTACTGAAGCCATGCTTGGAGTTATGACATCGGTTATAAACTCCGCTTTTGGGATGGTAGTGTTGATAGCTTCAAAAGCAAGCGTAGGAACACTATCTAATTATTTTGCGAATAGCAACAAAGAAACCAAGCAACAAAGACGCCGTCGCCTAATTAAGAGTGCTATAGCAAGTGCATTGTGGCGACTTCAAAACAAACCTGATTGTAAGGCTTACATCAAGGGTAACTCATCCCATGATCCTGAAGAAACCCTAAAGGCTTTAAGTAATGGAGATAAAATTACTTATGATTCCACACTTGGGAATAAAGCCAATTCTCCAATCGCTCAAGTCCAGGGTAAAAATGTTGGAAAAGGAACTAAATCTGCTATAAGTTTAGGAGATAAATGGTTTGATGACCCCACGGTTGGAGGGTGGGTTGGAAGTATGAATAGACCCCGGACAATGACAAATATTTTATTGCATGAACTCAAACATTCAGTGGATAAAGGGCATACAGGCGAACCGAACAATGAATACTATAATGAGATTTCCAAGCGATGTTTCGATGTAATACCCTAGTAATATGATAGGGAGATGAAAATTATAAACAGGTATGTAGTTAAGCATAAAAAAGAATAACTTAACTGCTGAAATTCAAAACTGAGCCGATATTCTTAGAGCTCCATGATCGCGGAGGATGAATTTCGTGCTATAAACCAAATATGAAAAACACATCGATAATTTCAAGGTGCAGTGGTATTTTGTTTTTTGTAACCCTTATCTGCTGTTTCGCTACAGTTGGGTGTGGACAAAAGTCAGAGCTATCAACAACTGCTATACCGGAGAAGGTTCTTTTCGAAATCCATAGCGTAGGCAAATTTACATCCTATCCCGACGTCAAGGTATTGAAACTCAGAGTATTCAATTCTGGAAAAGCTGAGTACGATCACTTTCCACCTCAAGGGCAGGAATTTTATCTTCAACGGAGATCGTTACAGTTATCTGAAGAAGACCTTAATTATGTCAAACATATCCTCGAAAATAGATCTTGGGAACAAGTTAAGCCGATATACGAACCAACGGAGCGGATGCTCGACGCCGCAGTAGAGGTTACATTAGACATAAATCTCAGCACTGGCTTGAGGCAAATAATCTTAAAAGAAAATCACAGTAACTTGGTGCTTGATAAAAAGATGAATGTTTACCCGAGCGAATTACTTAAGCTTCTCAAATTTGCTGAATTGATCGACGAAAGAAATTATTCGCCAAAAGGGCCTTAAATCTACTAGTCAAGGTTTCTTCAAGCTTCATCCCTCGCCGCCTTGATACCGATCCCAGACGTAATACCATTCGTCGCCTTGGTTGATGACCATCAGCAGCGAAT